>NZ_JAXQPP010000001.1:0-2565090 GCF_034427575.1 Enterobacter sp. D2 | reverse complement strand
CCTGGCGGCTTTAGCGCGGTGGTCCCACCTGACCCCATGCCGAACTCAGAAGTGAAACGCCGTAGCGCCGATGGTAGTGTGGGGTCTCCCCATGTGAGAGTAGGGAACTGCCAGGCACCAAATAGAAGAACCCCGCACCGTAAGGTGCGGGGTTTTTTGCTTTGTGCTTATCCTCTCTGGCCTTCCTCTTAATCCCTTATCCTGCTAATGGAATGTGTGATCCCTGTCGCAATGTTATTTATAACAAAATTATAACATTTCATTTACGAGGTAATTGAGTCTCCTGACTCAATACGCCGCTGTTTATGGCAGGAGCATAATCACAATGACAGAAAGCATTACATCAAACGGGACGCTGGCTAACAGTGATACCCGAAGAAGGGTATGGGCAATAGTCAGCGCCTCTTCAGGGAATCTGGTTGAATGGTTCGACTTTTACGTCTACTCATTCTGTTCACTCTACTTCGCACATATTTTTTTCCCATCTGGCAACACCACAACGCAGCTGCTACAAACGGCGGGGGTTTTTGCCGCAGGGTTTTTAATGCGGCCCATCGGGGGCTGGTTGTTCGGTCGCATTGCGGATCGTCGTGGCCGTAAGACTTCTATGCTGATCTCGGTGTGCATGATGTGCTTTGGTTCTCTGGTGATCGCCTGCTTACCGGGATATGAATCGATAGGTACCTGGGCACCGGCGCTACTTTTACTGGCCCGCTTATTTCAGGGATTATCGGTGGGCGGAGAATACGGTACCAGTGCGACCTACATGAGTGAGATTGCACTGGAAGGCCGTAAAGGTTTTTACGCCTCATTCCAGTATGTCACGCTGATTGGTGGTCAACTGCTGGCCATTCTTGTGGTGGTGATCCTGCAGCAAATCCTGACGGACGAACAACTTCACGCCTGGGGATGGCGAATTCCTTTCGCGATGGGCGCAGTACTGGCGGTTGTCGCACTTTGGCTACGCCGTCAGTTAGATGAAACCTCTCAGAAGGAAGTCAGAACGCTGAAGGAGGCTGGAACATTCAAAGGGTTATGGCGTAACCGCAAAGCTTTCCTTATGGTACTGGGCTTTACTGCGGGCGGCTCTCTTAGTTTCTACACGTTCACCACCTATATGCAAAAGTACCTTGTGAACACCACCGGCATGCATGCAAACGTTGCCAGCGTAGTCATGACCGTGGCGCTATTTGTCTTTATGCTCATACAACCTATTATCGGTGCGCTCTCGGATAAAATCGGTCGACGAACGTCGATGCTGATTTTTGGCGGGCTGTCGGCGTTATGTACCGTACCTATTCTGTCTGCCCTTCAGCACGTGACTTCGCCGTATGCCGCGTTTGCGCTGGTGATGCTGGCGATGGTGATTGTCAGTTTCTATACCTCTATTAGCGGAATACTGAAAGCCGAAATGTTCCCGGCGCAGGTACGTGCTTTAGGGGTAGGGCTCTCTTATGCGGTAGCTAATGCGTTGTTTGGCGGATCGGCGGAGTACGTTGCGTTATCGCTTAAATCATGGGGAAGTGAAACGACATTCTTCTGGTACGTAACGATAATGGGTGCACTGGCCTTTGTTGTTTCCCTGATGCTGCATCGCAAAGGGAAAGGCATTCGACTTTAATAGCGCGCCATCTGCCACACGGCATAGCCGGTCGTTGCGCCGGCGACATCCCAGGCGAAATCTTTCCAGCTCCAGCCGCTCCCTGCGGGGCGGCTATCCCACAGTTCTTTTGATGCTCCAAGACTGACTGAGAACATCAACCCAATTGCCGCACTGCGATCCCGGCTGTATCCCTGATGCTGCGCATATTCATTACCGGCTGCAGACAACATCGCGGAAGCGAGGAAATGCTGGGCTTTATCCTGTCCTGACCAGCTATCGTTGGCCATATGGCTACAGCCACTCAGAAAAAGGACGCTCAGTAACAGAGGAATACGCATCAACGGGCTCCATAAAAAAGCCCTGCGTGTGGCAGGGCCTGGACATTACAGAATACGGCTGATAAGTCGGTCGATACGAATACGACGCAAGCGGCGGATAAGCTTGCGGACTTTCACCGGGTAATCGGCAATGCTCTGCAGTTCGCGGTAATGATTCACCACAGTGGTATGTGTGCGAATCAGCTCCAGCTCACGTTCACGTTTTGCGGCTAACTCATGCTGCGGGTCATGGATTAGGATAGCGTTTTCCAGATCCAGTCGCCACGCGCGTGGGTTCAGGTTGTTACCGGTCAGCAGCATCCACTCATCGTCGACCCACATTCCTTTCAGATGGTAAGTGTTGTCTTCATCTTTCCAGAGACGCACAACCAACTGGTCAGTGTTTACGTAATACTGTAAACGGCTCAGGAAACGGCGCAGGTTAATCTCGTAGAGATAAGGCAGCGCACCGATGATTTTGAACGGCTGATCTTCAGGAATGAAGAAGTCGTTTGCAGTTTTATCACCAACGATGATTTCCACTTTTTTACCGTCGCGCAGCAGCTGAATGATATTACGCACCAGCACGGCAGGAAGGTTGAAGTACGGCGTACAGATGGTAAGTTTCTGCTCTGCACACGGCATCAGATGGAAGATCGTTTTGTTAAGCAGGCTTGATTTGCCGAGCCCTACCAGCGGGGTAACGGATAACTCTTCGTTGTTCGCATCGCCCTGGAAATGATAGACCGCATCACGCAGCTCCTGACGGAAGGCGCGAACATCGTTTTTGATTTCCGGGCTTTTAGGACGCTCGGGATCGTCAAGGCGATTAACACCGCGTCCATGGACCAGATTTTTATCAACCCAGTTAAACATGATATCGGCCATCTGCGGATTACGGATCAGATGGTAGCGGTCGTAGCGATATTTATCGAGTTGATGCAGGTAAACATCATTCAGACTTGCACCGCTGTACAGCACGCTGTCATCAATGATGAACCCCTTGAAATGAAGGACGCCGAGCGCTTCACGGGTATTTACCGGGACGCCATAAACAGGCACATCAACGCCAGAATTTTCCTGCGCCGTACGGCAATACCAGTCGGCATTAGTGTTTGAGGCGGCAGCGCCAATACGGCCACGCTGAGCGCGATGCCAGTCTACCAGCACGCGAACATCAAGTTCTGGTCGCTGACGTTTGGCTTCATAGAGCGCGTTCAGGATCCCGCGCCCGCCTTCATCCTGTTCAAGATAGAGCGCCACAATGCAAATGCGTCGCGTGGCGCTGGCAATCTTTTCCAGAAGCGTCTCCCGAAAATGAGCGGGAGCGTAAAAGAACTCTACATCATCAACTGACTGAGAAATCTTCGGTAGTTGAGCAAGGTGTTGTTGATGTTTATTACGCTTAAATTTTGACAACATCACAGTGCGTTTCTTCTCTGTTCATTGAAGGGTTGTCTGTACCATGCAAACAACATAAGCGGACAATGATACCACCAGTCCCGTCCAAAGTGGGTAACATTTCCAGTAGCTTACTCGCGTTTGTCTGATGATCTCAGACTGAGGGACAAGGCCACAATACCTTCGTCCAGCTGAATATCAACGTCAAACCCAAGTTTTCGCGCCAGGGTCACCATACCGCGATTGTTAGGCATAGTAATGCCATTAAGGCGTAACAATCCGTGATCTCGCGTATAACTGATGAGTTTTTCCAGCAGCCGTCTCCCCAGACCCAGGCCTTTAAGATCGGAGCGCACCAGCACCGCAAACTCCGCATCGACGTTATCCGGGTCAGAAATCGCACGCGTGACGCCGAGGATCTCATCCCCCTTATCGGAGCGACGAACGGCAACAAACGCCATTTCTCGATCGTAGTCGATCTGGGTCATATTGGCTAAATCATCGTGGGTAAATTCGTTGATTTCGCTAAAATAGCGATAATAAAGATCCTCTTTCGTGACCTGAGAGATAAAGGCCCGCAGCTGGGGCTCATCTTCCGGCAGAATAGGGCGGAACAAGGCGCGTTCTCCATTCTTCATCTCAACCCACTCCTCCAGCTGCAGGGGATACGGGCGGATCGCCAGACGGCTCTCTCTGTCTCCTTCGAATGGTGCGATATCCAGGGTCACGTCCAGCGCCGTAAACTCATTGCCCGAGGCGAGCAGCGGATGAATGTCCAGCCGCTGGATTTCGGCACAATCCACAATCAGGTTAGAGACCTGCACCAGGAACTGGCTTAACCCGGCAATATCAAGCGGGCGCAGCGCGCTCCGGCCACGGATCTTTTTACTTTTGATCGCCTGGATGATCAGATACCGCGCCAGGTTCATGTTCAGCGGCGGTAACGCCACCACGGCCTGCTCCTCCGGGCGCCACTCAACGCCACCTTCCCCCAGCATGATGAGCGGTCCGAAGACGGGATCGTGTTCAACCACCACCCGTAATTCCTGGGCTCCTGCGCGGTTGGCCATGCTTTGCACCAGCAATCCGTGGATCCTTGCCTGCGGCCAGGCCATTTTTACCCGGTCGAAAATAGCATCAGCTGCCTGCTGCACCTCAGTCGCCGTACGCAGGTATAACATAACCCCCTGAACATCAGACTTATGCGGGATATCCGGGGAGCGGAGCTTCAGAGCCACCGGATAGCCAATCTGTTCGGCTATATGCACGGCCTCTGCGCTGTCGCTGGCGATCCAGGTCGGCAGGGTTTGCATCCCGTAGCTGCCCAGAATGGGCTGGACCTCATGGGTATCAAGCGAGGTCGCGCCTTCTTCAATGGCCTGCTGCAACAGCCGGTGAACGTCGACGGTGTTCGCCGTCAGATTCCCCGGCAAAGCCGGCGTCTCACGCAGCTGTTTCTGGTTGCGGCGATATTCCACCATATGCATAAATGCGGTGATGGTGCCTTCCGGCGTGCGGTAGGTTGGCAGCCCGGCCTCGCTGAACAAGCGCCGTGCCTCCTGAGAGGAAAACTCACCGCACCAGTTGGTGAGCAGGGTAACGTATTTACCGCGTGGATGGTTGCGCACGGCATCAATAAGCGAGCGCGCGCTTTCACTGCCCGGCGCGACCGCGCTGGGGGAGTGGATAATCATCAGCGCATCGAAATCCTGGCTATCCAGCAAAATGGATATCGCCCTGATATAGCGGTCGCTGCTGGCGTCATCGCGCAAATCAAGCGGATTGCCGGGCGTCACGCTGGTCGGAAGCGCTTCTTTCAGGCGCTGCAGCGTCTCTTCACTCAGCGTTGCCAGCTTGCCGAAGCGCCGCCACAGCTCGTCCAGCGCGAGCGCGGCAGGGGCCGCACCGTTACTGACAATCATTAGCTTCTCACCGCGCAACGGGCGCATATGGCTTAACGTCTCAACGGCGGAAAAAAGCTCGTGCGTATCCTGTACCCGCAGCAACCCCGCGCGCTGAATGGCGGCGTCCCAGGCGGGATCCATGCCGGAATGAGAATGCAGCAGACGCTGTGCCGCAGGGCTGCGTCCGCTTTTGATCACCAGGATCGGCTTATTGCGCGAAGCGCTTCGCGAAGCCGAGACAAAACGACGCGCGTCGCTGAGGTGCTCAAGATAAAGCAGGATCGCACTGGTTTTGCCGTCACGCGCCAGAAAATCCAGTAGCTCATCAACGTCGATATCCAGGCTGTCGCCCAGGGCAATGAAGTAGGAGAATCCCATTTCACGCTGCTGCGCCCAATCGAGGATGGTGTTCGATACCGCAGCCGACTGCGAGATAAACGCCAGTTTGCCTTTGCGGATTGGAACCGGGGAGAAACTGGCATTCAGCCCCTGCCAGGGGGCGAGCAGGCCCAGACTGTTTGGCCCGAGAATGCGCATTTGATAGCGGCTGGCGCAGGCCAGAAGCTCGGCTTTCTGTTCAGGCGGAGACGAGAGAATAATGCAGGTTTTACACCCTTTCTTGCCGAGCGATTCCAGCAGCTCCGGGTTGCGCTTCGCGTTCGTACAGAGTACGGCAAGATCCGGCACGAAAGGCAGGCTCTGTACATCAGGCCATGCAAGCACTCCCTGAACCGCCTTATATGCCGGTGTGACGGGCAGGACGGGGCCATTAAATCCCCCGGCCAGCAGATTGCGCATCATCAGATAGCCAGCACGATCCGGTTTCATTGATGCGCCGATAACGGCAATGGATTTAGGACGAAGTAGCGCTTCTAACCCTCGCTGGCTCATGCAGGCCTCCTGTGAATGCAAGCGACCTGATGATTTTAAACGCTTTCTGGCTCGGGCGCTGTGACGCTGCCCTTATGAACGGTTTTTCCCGCCAGATAGCGCTCCCGGAAGCATGAGAAATGGTTGCCCAGAGCCCCAGCCGCAGCGGTATCTCCCGCTAAATCCAGAAGCGCAATTGCCACTTCGGCGGTGCAGTATTGCCCGTCAGCATGCGCTTCACGCAGGCGGTAGGCGGAGACGCGGGAAAGATCGACAGAAATGACCGGCAGCGCGTCGAGATAGGGGCTTTTGCGAAACATTTTTCGCGCTTCGGTCCATGTACCGTCCAGCATGATAAACAGAGGTGGTTTACCGTACGGCGGCGCAGAAAGAACCTGACGCTGTTCTCCCGCGTAGGACGCCGGAAATACCACCATTGGCTGGTAGTCGGGGTTTGTAACTAAATCGAGCAGCGCCTGAGGGGGTTCTGTACGAGACCACTGAAACGCGGCGGTATCCGGCAGAATATCGGCAATAAGACGCCCCGTATTGCTGGGTTTCATCGGCTCGGTATCGAACATGACCAGACAAAAACGGCTTTGTGCCGTACTCGGTGCCAGCGTCTCGCACAGACAAACCTTCAGCGGCAGCAGGCAGCGCTGACAGCGGCGAATACGGTTGCCTCGGGCGAGGAACGGTCGGGTGGCGCGCGCAAGGCGTTCGGCGCGTAATTTAAGAACGGCGTTATCAGTCATGGGCGAAATGCAGGAAAAACGCTATTTTCGCAGAGGCGGGAGCGGGGCACAAGACGTGCCCCGAGAATGTTACAGAGACTCGTTTAACCAGCTTTCAAAAGGCGCTTTTGGAACCGCGCCGTTGAGCATATCGATTACTTCACCATTTTTAAAAATCATAATGGTCGGTATGCTGCGAATACGAAAACGGGCGCTCAGTTCGGGTTCGGCTTCGGTATTGACCTTAACGAATCGCATTTTTCCGCTGCGCTCTTCGGCCACATCTTCGAAAATCGGCGCGAAGCTACGGCATGGGCCGCACCATGGCGCCCAGAAATCGATCACGACAGGAAGATCGTCCTTGAGGAGTTTGTCCAGCGTAGCACCCGTCGCGTTAATGACATCGCCATCAAATAATTCATGGCCACAACGTCCACATTTCGCACCATCTTCCATCCGATCGTCCGGAATGCGATTAAGAGCCTGACAGTTGGCACATACGGTATTCATAACTAACCTCTGATAGAGCCGTGGGACAGCGGCACAACGCCGATAATGTTTCTAATATGTTACATATTATCAATGAGCCTGTTTGAAACAACAATGCGTTTTATTCAATGAGAACAATAGTCACAGGCTTTTGTACGAAATTATGGCTATGCGCTGGCACATCGGGTAATCTGCGCGCTTCGCGCAGCGCTGGTGGAGAAAAGCATGAACGACGAAATGAAAAACAAAAGCGGCAAGGTCAAAGTGATGTATGTCCGCAGTGATGATGACTCTGATAAACGCACCCAAAATCCGCGTACCGGAAAAGGTGGCGGGCGTCCGGCGTCTTCTCGTGCAGACGGTGGCCGTCGCCCCGCCCGCGATGACAGAAATAACCGCGGTGATGACCGCAAACGTGACGATCGCAAACGCGATGACCGTCCGCGTTCCGACCGCCCACGCAGTGACCGTCCACGCGACGATCGTCCGCGCGATGACTTCTCACGTGATAACGCCTCCCCGTGGCGCACCGTTTCTCGCGCCCCTGGCGATGAGACACCGGAAAAAGCCGATCACGGCGGTATCAGCGGTAAAAGCTTCATCGACCCGGAAGTGCTGCGCCGTCAGCGTGCGGAAGAGACCCGCGTGTACGGCGAGAACGCCTGCCAGGCGCTGTTCCTGAGCCGTCCTGAGTGTATCGTCCGCGCCTGGTTTATCCAGAGCGTGACCCCGCGCTTCAAAGAAGCGCTGCGCTGGATGGCTGCGAACCGTAAAGCCTACCACGTGGTTGATGATGCTGAGCTGACCAAAGCGTCCGGTACTGAACACCACGGCGGCGTCTGCTTCCTGATCAAAAAGCGTAACGGCACGACCGTGCAGCAGTGGGTCAGCCAGGCGGATGCCGATGACTGCGTGCTGGCGCTGGAAGATGTGGGCAACCCGCACAACCTGGGCGCAATGATGCGCAGCTGCGCGCACTTTGGCGTGAAAGGCGTGCTGTTGCAGGATGCCGCGCTGCTGGAATCCGGCGCAGCGATCCGTACTGCGGAAGGCGGAGCCGAGCACGTACAGCCGATCACCGGCGACAGCGTTCTGGACGCCCTCGAGCAGTTCCGTAAAGCAGGTTATTCCATCGTGACCACCTCGAGCCATGCCGGTACGCCGCTGTTTAAAGCGACGCTGCCGCGCAAAATGGTGCTGGTGCTGGGTCAGGAACGTGATGGTCTGTCTGACGCGGCGCTCTCCAGTGCGGATCTGAGCGTCTCTATCGACGGAACAGGCAATGTGGAAAGCCTGAACGTATCCGTTGCGACCGGCGTACTGCTGGCCGAATGGTGGCGCCAGAATAAGGCATAATCCATTGTGCTTTTTGTATGCCCGGTGAACCGGGCATACAAACTCAAACTACTCGCTCTCTGCCGGTAATACAGGCATCCAGTCAATTGGCTTTTCGCCACGTTTTTCCAGCCATTCATTCGCCAGAACAAAATGATTACTGCCAAAGAAACCGCGATGCGCAGACAGCGGTGACGGGTGCGGTGCTTTCAGCACGTGATGACGCTGACGGTCAATAATCGCCCCTTTCTTCTGCGCGTGAGAACCCCAGAGTAAAAACACCACCCCTTCACGATGCTCGTTGATAAGGCTGATGACTTTATCGGTAAACGTCTCCCAGCCCAGACTGGCGTGCGAGTGCGCCTGACCCGCCCGTACGGTAAGCACCGTATTCAGCAACAGCACGCCCTGGCGCGCCCAGCTTTCCAGGTAACCGTGGTTTGGCCGGGTAAAACCGGGCACTGTTGCTTCAAGCTCTTTATACATGTTGAGCAGAGAAGGGGGTATAGCCACGCCCGGACGAACGGAAAACGCCAGCCCATGCGCCTGCCCGGGGCCGTGATAGGGATCCTGACCCAGAATGACCACTTTCACATCGCTCAGTTCGGTGTAGCGAAAGGCGTTGAACACGTCTTTCTGCGGCGGGTAAATCGTCTGTCCGGACTGACGCTCAGCGGCAACGGTGCTGAGCGTATTGATAAAATAAGGCTGCTGCTTTTCTTCTGCCAGCACGTCATGCCAGGTTAAAGGTGTCGTCATCTCGCTCTCCTGCGAATCTCAATCTCTGACTAGCTTACCTGTTTCACTCCGGTGAGCAAAATTACGCGCTGAAATACGTGCTAAGTGGCTAAATTTATTTTGAAAAGATGCAGGGTAAGTTGAATTGGTAAAACTGTGAAATTGATCTGAAACAATAAATTCAAACCACACTCTTTATATGGTTGGTGTTTTTGTTGATTTAAATCAATAAATCACCGGGGTGTGAATGTTATATATACACACAAGAAACAATGGTTTTACCAATTGGCCGCAACAGGCCGACACCAGTTAATGTAGCCTAAGGGAGGCAACACATGATTACAGGTATCCAGATTACTAAAGCTGCAAATGACGATCTGCTCAATTCTTTCTGGCTGCTGGACAGCGAGAAGAACGAAGCGCGCTGCGTCGTTGCGAAAGCGGGTTTTGCTGAAGATGAAATCGTACCGGTAAACAAACTGGGCGAAATTGAGTACCGTGAAGTTCCTATGGAAGTGCAGCCTGAAGTGCGCGTGGAAGGGGGTCAGCATCTGAACGTTAACGTGCTGCGCCGCGAAACGCTGATGGATGCCGTTGAGCACCCAGAAAAATACCCACAGCTGACCATCCGCGTGTCTGGCTATGCGGTTCGCTTTAACTCACTGACTCCAGAACAGCAGCGCGACGTTATCGCCCGTACCTTTACTGAAAGCCTGTAACGGCTTCAGCAGGGGGGAATAAAAAAGCCGGGGATTTCCCCGGCTTTTTTTTACTCTTCAGTTTTCGTCTCTGGTGCGGCAGAGCTTGGCTTACGGCGCTTACCAATATTTTTGGTATCGCGGTGGCGCTGCTTCACACGCGGTTTCTCTTTTTCTTTCTCTTTTCTCTCAGCACGTTTTGCGAGCGCTTTCTTGGACGGTTTACCCGTCATTTTTTCACTCGGCGCACGCGTGGTTGGGCGCAGGCCATCAATAACGCGCGCTTTCAGCGGCTCGTCAACATAGCGGCCAATTTTCTGCAGCAGCAGGTAGTCATGCGCTTCAACCAGTGAGATAGCAATACCTTTGCGGCCCGCGCGACCGGTACGGCCAATACGGTGCAGGTAGGTATCGCCGCTGCGCGGCATATCGAAGTTGATCACGTGGCTGACGTCCGGAATGTCGATCCCGCGAGCGGCCACGTCTGTGGCAACCAGCACGTTAACGCGGCCATCGGTCAGGCGCTTAATGCCTTCGGTACGCTTGATCTGCGCCATCTCGCCTTCAAGATAGCAGTTATTGATCCCGGCGTTACGCAGCATTTCTGCCAGCTCGTGCACGCGCTCGCGCTTACGCACAAACACGATTGTGCGCAGCGCATCTTCCTGCTTCAGCAGGTGTTTCAGCAATTCGACCTTGTGCTCGAGATTATCCGCGCGATAGTACCACTGGTGGATCTTCTTACGCTCACGGGTGGACGGCGTCGCCGATACTTCCACCGGATCTTCCAGCAGACGCTCCGCGAAGTCTTTGATCGCTTCCCCTTCGAGGGTGGCAGAGAACAGCATTGTCTGGTTGCGCCAGCGCGTCTCGCCAGCAATGTGCTCGATATCCTGAGCGAAGCCCATGTCCAGCATGCGGTCGGCTTCGTCGAGGATCAGCGTTTCAACCGCGCGGCAGTCGAAGTTCTCTTCTTTAATATACTGCAGCAGGCGGCCCGTCGTCGCAACGACGATGTCCTGGTTTTCGCTGAACACTTCGGCGTGGTTCATGTACGCAACGCCGCCGGTGATGGTGGCGATATCCAGATGAGTATTTGCCGCGAGTTCACGCGCGTGATCGGCAACCTGCATTGCCAGTTCGCGCGTCGGCGTCAGGATCAAAATACGCGGCGGGCCAGATTTTTTACGCGGAAAGTCGAGCAGATGCTGCAACACAGGCAGCAAATAGGCTGCTGTCTTCCCCGTGCCGGTTGGCGCAGAACCGAGCACATCGCGGCCCTCAAGCGCAGGCGGAATGGCCGCTGCCTGAATGGCGGTCGGGCGTGTAAAGCCTTTGCTCTCAAGTGCATTGAGCAGGCTTTCATCGAGTTCAAGTTCGGAAAAAGTCGTTACAGTCATGTTCTACCTCTGTGTGGGGCGCTGATTATAGACGTTACGGCTGTAATCTTCATCTGTTTGTATGGATATCGCTTTTCGGCCACTTCGCTTTCCCCTATGCTACTCCAGTTTCACTTAGAAGGTTGCCCTGACATGTCTCAACTCAAAGCGCAGCTGCGCCGCGATGGTTTTACGTTCAAACAATTTTTTGTCGCTCACGATCGCTGTGCCATGAAGGTCGGTACAGACGGTATTTTACTGGGAGCGTGGGCGCCTGTCGCAGGTGTTAAGCGTATTCTTGACATCGGTACCGGTAGCGGGCTGGTGGCGCTGATGCTGGCGCAGCGTACGGAAGAACATGTCATCATTGATGCCGTCGAACTGGATGCGCAGGCCGCAGAGCAGGCGAGTGACAATATGGCCGAATCTCCCTGGGCAGCCCGAATGAAAGTGGAATGCGCAGATGTGCTCGCCTGGGCGCCTGAACAAACCGCGCGTTACGATCTGATCGTCAGCAACCCTCCCTACTACGAACCCGGCGTTGAGTGCGGGACACCCGAGCGTGAACAGGCGCGTTATACCGGCTCCCTCGATCATAAAGCGCTGCTCACCAGTGCGGCAGAACTCATCTCCGAAGAAGGTTTTTTCTGTGTGGTCCTGCCTGAGAGTACCGGCAACATGTTTATCGGCATCGCGCAGGAGATCGGCTGGACGTTACGTCTGCGTACCGATATTTCGGATACGGAAGGACGACTGCCGCACCGCGTGCTGCTGGCGCTCTCGCCAAAAGAGGGTGAATGCTTTAATGACCGGATGGTGATCCGTGGGCCAGACCAGCGTTATTCCGAAGATTACACTGCTCTGACCCAGGCGTTTTATCTGTTTATGTAAACCTGCGGGGCGAGTATCGACGGGCCGGACTCAGCAAGCTGATCCGGGTAGTCCAGGGTATAGTGCAGCCCGCGGCTCTCTTTACGCATCATCGCGCAGCGGACAATCAGCTCGGCCACCTGCACCAGATTGCGCAGCTCCAGCAGGTTATTGGATACGCGGAAGTTGGCATAATACTCATCAATTTCCTGCTGCAGCATGGTGATGCGGCGCAAGGCGCGTTCCAGGCGTTTCGTGGTGCGCACAATCCCCACGTAGTCCCACATAAATAGCCGTAGCTCATGCCAGTTATGCTGGATCACGACCAGCTCGTCCGGATTATCCACCCGGCTTTCATCCCAGGCTGGCAGGTGCTCTGTCTCGCGGGCGTAAGGCATGCGCTTTGTGATATCTTCCGCCGCCGACCAGCCGTACACCAGACACTCAAGCAGCGAGTTAGAGGCCATACGGTTCGCGCCGTGAAGTCCGGTATAGCTGACCTCACCGATAGCATACAGACCGTCTACGTCAGTACGTCCATGATCGTCAACCATTACGCCACCGCAGGTATAGTGGGCCGCTGGCACAATGGGCACCGGGTCGCGCGTTAAATCAATGCCAAGATTGAGCAGCTTCTCGTAAATCATCGGGAAATGCTGGCGAATGAACTCTGCTGGCTTATGGCTGATATCGAGATACATGCAGTCCACGCCAAGACGCTTCATTTCATGATCGATGGCGCGGGCAACGATGTCACGCGGGGCCAGTTCACCCCGGGCGTCAAAGTCGGGCATAAAGCGGGAGCCGTCAGGGCGTTTCAGATAAGCGCCTTCACCGCGCAGGGCTTCCGTCAGCAGGAAGTTGCGCGCCTGGGGATGGAACAGGGCGGTGGGGTGAAACTGATTAAATTCGAGATTCGCCACCCGGCAGCCAGCGCGCCAGGCCATCGCGATACCGTCGCCGGAGGCAATGTCCGGGTTCGTGGTGTATTGATACACCTTGGAGGCGCCGCCCGTCGCCAGCACCACAGCCTTCGCCTGACAGGTCTCCACCTTCTCTTTATTGCGGTTCCAGACCCAGGCGCCCACCACGCGACGCGTGCCGGGCAGGCCAATCTTGTCAGAAATGATCAGGTCAACGGCATTACTTCGCTCGAGAACCCGAATATTAGGATGGCTCAGCGCTTTGCTGACCAGCGTGGTTTCTACTTCTTTGCCGGTGGCATCCGCTGCGTGCAGGATGCGGCGGTGGCTATGGCCGCCTTCGCGAGTCAGGTGGTAGCTCTCTTCACCGTTGGGTTGAACCTGAGTATCGAACAAGACGCCCTGGTCGATGAGCCACTGAACGCAGTGACGGGCATTGCTGGCGACAAACTCTGCGGCGTGTGCATCCACGATCCCTGCTCCGGCAATGAGCGTATCTTCGACGTGAGACGCAATGCTGTCTGTCTCATCAAACACGGCGGCAATGCCACCCTGGGCATAAAACGTGGAACCTTCACTTATCGGTCCTTTACTCAGAACGATTACGTTTTGATGCTCGGCCAGGCGCAGCGCCAGAGAGAGACCGGCAGCGCCGCTACCGATAATCAGTACATCACAATGGAGTTCAGGTGTTGTGTTCATGATTGTTGTTTAATTTACTAAACAGTGTTGGGGCAGAATAGCACCTGAATGCGATATATCGCACGTATTTTTTTAGAGGCTGTCGCAATGGCTAAACGCGTAAGCGGAGGTAAATGGAGGGTAAATGAGTGAAATTATTTTGCGAAGCAGATCGTTAGCGTCAGATTTTGTGGTGAAATAAAGCCTGTGTTGCGTTACTCTTCTGGCGGGAAAAAGATGTTTCTTGTCAGAAAGTGGTGCGTATCGTGAACAGACTTATAATGAGAGAAAATGAACGGTCTGCGGCGCGATGAACAAAAACAAAGGCGTTACGGAACTTATTGAAGATCAGACACTCTAATACGGTGCTTGCTCAAAGTGCGGTATTTTTAGAGTGGCGTTTCGATAACGCGTGGAATTTAGGTTTGGGGAGACATTACCTCGGATGAGCGAGCAGTTAACGGACCAGGTCCTGGTTGAACGGGTCCAGAAGGGAGATCAGAAAGCCTTTAACCTACTGGTGGTGCGCTACCAGCATAAGGTGGCGAGCCTGGTTTCCCGCTATGTACCGTCAGGCGATGTGCCTGATGTGGTGCAAGAGTCTTTTATTAAGGCCTATCGCGCGCTGGATTCTTTCCGGGGAGATAGTGCTTTTTATACCTGGCTGTACCGTATTGCGGTCAATACGGCAAAGAATTATCTGGTCGCTCAGGGCCGTCGTCCGCCTTCAAGTGATGTGGACGCAATCGACGCCGAAAACTTCGAAAGTGGCGGCGCATTGAAAGAAATTTCGAACCCTGAGAACTTAATGTTGTCAGAAGAACTGAGACAAATCGTTTTTCGCACGATCGAGTCGCTCCCGGAAGATTTACGTATGGCAATTACGTTACGGGAGCTGGATGGTCTGAGCTATGAAGAGATAGCCGCTATCATGGATTGTCCGGTCGGCACGGTACGTTCACGAATTTTCCGTGCGCGAGAAGCTATTGATAATAAAGTTCAACCGCTTATCAGGCGTTGACGATAGCGGGATACTGGAAAAGGTATTAGGCATGCAGAAAGAAAAACTTTCCGCTTTAATGGATGGTGAAACGGTGGATAGTGAGCTGCTCAACGAGCTGTCTCATTCACCCGAAATGCAAGAGACCTGGGAGAGTTACCATCTCATCCGTGACACCCTTCGCGGTGACACCGGCGAGGTTCTCCATTTCGATATCTCAGCCCGCGTCATGGCGGCGATCGAGAATGAGCCTGTTCATCAGACCACTCCGCTGATTCCTGAAGCTCAACCCGCGCCTCACCAGTGGCAGAAAATGCCATTCTGGCAAAAGGTGCGCCCGTGGGCCAGCCAGCTTACCCAAATGGGTGTGGCTGCATGCGTATCGCTTGCAGTTATTGTTGGCGTCCAGCACTATAATACTCAGTCTGAAACTAATCAGCAGCCAGAAGCGCCAGTGTTTAACACACTGCCGATGATGGGCAAAGCTAGCCCGGTAAGCCTGGGCGTACCGGCTGATGCTTCCGCCAGCGGCGGCCAGCAACAGCAGGTTCAGGAGCAGCGCCGTCGCATTAATGCGATGTTGCAGGATTATGAGTTGCAGCGTCGTCTGCACTCTGAACAGCTTCAGTTTGAGCAGGCGCAGACACAGCAAGCTGCTGTGCAGGTGCCCGGAAACCAAACTTTAGGAACGCAATCGCAGTAATGAAGCAACTTTGGTTCGCCATGTCTCTGATGGCGGGTAGCCTGTTCTTCTCTGCCAACGCCTCGGCTGATGTATCATCCGGGGCGTTGTTGCAGCAAATGAATCTGGCCAGCCAGTCACTCAATTACGAGTTGGCATTTATCAGCATCAACAAGCAGGGCGTCGAGTCGTTACGCTATCGCCATGCCCGTCTTGATAACCAGCCGCTCGCCCAGCTTTTACAGATGGATGGCCCGCGTCGGGAAGTTGTCCAGCGTGGTAACGAAATCAGCTATTTCGAGCCAGGGCTGGAGCCTTTCACGCTGAATGGCGACTATATCGTTGATTCCCTGCCGTCACTCATTTACACCGACTTTAAACGGCTTGCCCCTTACTACGATTTTATTTCGGTAGGGCGTACCCGCATCGCGGACAGACTGTGCGAGGTAATTCGCGTTGTTGCCCGGGACGGAACGCGCTACAGCTATATCGTCTGGATTGATGCCGAAACCAAACTCCCCATGCGTGTTGACCTGCTCGACCGTGACGGTGAAACGCTGGAACAGTTCCGGGTTATCTCCTTCAGCGTGAACAATCAGGTTGGCAACAGCATGCAGAATCTGGCTAAGGCCAGCCTGCCGCCGCTGCTTTCTGTTCCTGCCGGGGATTCCGTTAATTTCAACTGGGTACCTGCCTGGATCCCGCAAGGGTTTAGCGAAGTGTCCAGCAGCCGACGTCAGCTGCCAACGATTGAAACGCCGGTAGAATCGCGCCTCTATTCGGATGGTTTGTTCAGCTTTTCGGTGAATATTAATCGCGCAACGGCAAATAGCGCTGAACAAATGCTGCGTACCGGGCGCCGTACGGTGAGTACAACGGTACGCGATAACGCAGAGATCACCATTGTGGGAGAACTCCCTCCGCAGACGGCGAAGCGCATCTCCGACAGCATTAAATTCAGGGCTGCACAATGATCAAAGAGTGGGCGACGGTTGTCTCATGGCAGAACGGCATTGCGCTGGTGAGCTGCGATGTTAAAGCCTCATGTAATAGCTGCGCATCCCGCGCCGGCTGCGGCAGTCGCGTGCTGAATAAGCTCGGGCCGCAAACATCGCACACGATTTCTGTGCCAAGCGAACAGCCGCTGATGGCGGGGCAGAAGGTGGAACTGGGCATCGCGGAAGGCAGCCTGCTCGGCTCCGCTATGCTTGTGTATCTCTCTCCGCTGGTCGGCCTGTTTATCATGGGCGGCCTGTTTCAGATGCTGTTTGGTACCGATGTGGCCGCTATGTGCGGTGCCGCATTGGGTGGCGTGGGGGGATTCTGGCTTGCCAAAGGGCTCTCTCCGACGCTCGCCGCACGCGAAGAGTGGCAGCCTGTCATTCTCAGCGTTGGGCTGGCGCCAGACCAGCTTCGTGTTGAAACGCTCTCTTCTGAGGCCCGGTGATCCATCGGGCTTTATCTTTTTTTACACCCTAAAACAGAAAACGTCCTTTCTTCACGCTATACCAGTCTCTAAGTGCATTTCCAGGTAGCGAGGATGTAGTGTAGAATGCTGCGTTTTCGCACTGAAAAACGTCAGGCTAAGAACAGCGGCCTCCAGGAATTCGTAAGGCATAATTATTTAACTATATGAAGAACATACGTAACTTTTCGATCATTGCTCACATTGACCACGGTAAGTCGACGCTGTCTGACCGTATTATCCAGATTTGCGGTGGCCTGTCTGATCGTGAAATGGAAGCCCAGGTTCTGGACTCCATGGACCTGGAACGCGAACGCGGTATCACCATTAAAGCGCAGAGCGTTACGCTTGATTACAAAGCGGCTGATGGTGAAACCTATCAACTGAACTTTATCGACACCCCAGGCCACGTTGACTTCTCCTATGAAGTTTCACGCTCGCTCGCGGCCTGTGAAGGCGCGCTGCTGGTGGTGGATGCCGGGCAGGGCGTTGAAGCCCAGACCCTGGCAAACTGCTACACCGCGATGGAAATGGATCTCGAAGTTGTGCCGGTTCTGAACAAGATCGACCTGCCAGCCGCCGATCCTGAGCGCGTAGCGGAAGAGATTGAAGATATTGTCGGCATTGACGCGACCGATGCCGTGCGCTGCTCCGCGAAAACCGGTGTCGGCGTCACCGACGTGCTGGAACGTCTGGTGCGTGATATTCCGGCCCCGGAAGGCGATCCGGATGCCCCGCTGCAGGCGCTGATTATCGACTCCTGGTTCGATAACTATCTGGGCGTTGTCTCCCTGGTGCGTATTAAAAACGGCACCATGCGCAAAGGCGACAAAATCAAGGTAATGAGTACCGGACAGGTCTACAACGCCGACCGTCTGGGCATCTTCACGCCAAAACAGGTTGACCGTACCGAGCTGAGATGCGGCGAGGTAGGCTGGCTGGTCTGCGCCATCAAAGACATCCTCGGCGCGCCGGTGGGCGATACCCTGACCGGCGCACGTAACCCGGCGGACAAAGCGCTGCCAGGCTTTAAAAAGGTGAAACCGCAGGTTTACGCGGGTCTGTTCCCGGTCAGCTCTGACGACTACGAAAACTTCCGTGACGCGCTCGGTAAACTGAGCCTGAACGATGCTTCACTGTTCTACGAGCCAGAAAGCTCAACGGCGCTGGGCTTCGGTTTCCGCTGTGGCTTCCTTGGTCTACTGCACATGGAGATCATTCAGGAGCGTCTGGAGCGTGAATACGATCTGGATCTGATCACCACGGCGCCGACCGTAGTCTATGAAGTTGAAACCACCTCGAAAGAAGTGATCTACGTCGATAGCCCGTCCAAGCTGCCGCCGCTGAACAACATTCAGGAGCTGCGTGAGCCTATCGCAGAGTGTCACATGCTGCTGCCGCAGGAATTCCTGGGTAACGTCATTACGCTGTGTATTGAGAAGCGTGGCGTGCAGACCAACATGGTTTACCACGGTAACCAGGTGGCGCTGACCTATGAAATCCCGATGGCGGAAGTGGTACTCGACTTCTTCGACCGTCTGAAGTCGACCTCCCGTGGCTATGCGTCACTGGATTACAACTTTAAACGCTTCCAGGCTTCCAACATGGTGCGTGTGGACGTGCTGATCAACGGCGAGCGCGTGGATGCGCTGGCGCTGATCACCCACAACGACAATGCGCCGTACCGTGGCCGCGAGCTGGTTGAGAAGATGAAAGATCTGATCCCGCGTCAGCAGTTCGATATCGCGATTCAGGCGGCGATTGGCAACCACATTATCGCGCGTTCAACCGTGAAACAGCTGCGTAAAAACGTTCTGGCGAAGTGCTATGGCGGTGACGTCAGCCGTAAGAAAAAGCTGCTGCAGAAGCAGAAAGAAGGTAAGAAGCGTATGAAGCAGGTCGGTAACGTCGAGCTGCCGCAGGAAGCATTCCTTGCCATCCTTCATGTTGGTAAAGACGGCAAATAACCCTAAGGAGTTGGCATGGCGAACATGTTTGCCCTGATCCTGGTCATTGCTACCCTGGTGACAGGTCTGCTGTGGTGTCTGGATAAGTTTATCTTCGCCCCAAAACGTCGTGAACGTCAGGCTGCCGCACAGGCAGCCACTGGAGATGGGATTGACGCGAAAACCCTGAAGAAAGTCGGCCCGAAACCGGGCTGGCTGGAAACGGGCGCCTCGGTATTTCCGGTGCTGGCAATTGTTCTGGTGGTGCGTTCGTTTATTTATGAGCCGTTCCAAATCCCATCAGGGTCAATGATGCCAACGCTGCTGATTGGTGATTTTATTCTGGTAGAGAAGTTTGCCTACGGCATTAAAGATCCTATCTACCAGAAAACGCTGATCGAAACCGGTCATCCGAAACGTGGCGACATCGTGGTGTTCAAATATCCGGAAGATCCGCGCCTGGACTACATCAAGCGCGCGGTAGGTCTGCCGGGTGATAAAGTGACTTACGATCCGGTTGCGAAAGAAGTCACCGTTCAGCCGGGCTGCAGCTCCGGTACCGCATGTGAAAACGCGCTGCCAATCACCTACTCAAACGTTGAGCCAAGTGATTTTGTGCAGACCTTTGCCCGTCGTAACGGCGGCGAAGCGACCAGCGGATTCTTCCAGGTACCGAAAGGTGAAACCAAAGAGGACGGCATCCGTCTGGTTGAGCGCAAAGAGACGCTGGGCGATGTGACGCACCGAATCCTCACCGTGCCAATCGCGCAGGATCAGCTGGGTATGTACTATCGCCAGCCGGGCCAGCAGCTGGCTAGCTGGATTGTACCGCCAGGACATTACTTCATGATGGGTGACAACCGCGATAACTCTGCGGACAGCCGTTACTGGGGCTTTGTGCCGGAAGCGAATCTGGTCGGCAAAGCCACCGCCATCTGGATGAGTTTTGAGAAGCAGGAAGGCGAATGGCCGACCGGTGTACGCCTGAATCGTATCGGCGGAATCCATTAATTCTCAATAAATGAACGCGTAGCCGCTTTTATTAGCGGCTACGTGAATTATTTCCACGATAAATCTCTTCGAACTAACGACATCCCCTGTCGTTGTGTATAGAATATTCCCCCGAAGTTTAAGGTTGGCCCTGCAAGGGTGCCACGGCACACGAAACCGCGTTGGTTTTCTCAGGTCGGTTTCGTGTGCTGCATTTTTGACGCATTCATTTATTGGTATCGCATGAACCCCATCGTAATTAATCGGCTTCAACGGAAGCTGGGCTACACTTTTCATCATCAGGAGTTGTTGCAACAGGCATTAACCCACCGCAGTGCCAGCAGCAAACATAATGAGCGTCTCGAGTTTTTAGGCGACTCTATTTTAAGTTTCGTGATTGCGAATGCGCTTTATCATCGTTTCCCGCGTGTGGACGAGGGTGATATGAGCCGCATGCGTGCCACGCTGGTTCGGGGTAATACCCTTGCGGAAATCGCGCGCGAGTTTGAACTGGGCGAATGTCTGCGTCTTGGACCGGGTGAACTGAAAAGCGGCGGCTTCCGTCGTGAATCTATTCTTGCCGATACGGTCGAAGCATTAATTGGTGGTGTGTTCCTGGACAGCGATATCCAGACCGTAGAAAAGCTGATCCTGAACTGGTATCAGACCCGTCTGGACGAAATCAGCCCGGGCGATAAACAAAAAGATCCGAAAACGCGTCTGCAGGAATATTTGCAGGGTCGTCATCTGCCGCTGCCGTCTTATCTGGTGGTACAGGTGCGTGGCGAAGCGCACGATCAGGAATTTACCATCCATTGCCAGGTCAGTGGCCTGAGTGAACCGGTGGTGGGCACAGGTTCAAGCCGTCGTAAGGCTGAACAGGCTGCCGCCGAACAGGCGTTAAAAATGCTGGAGCTGGAATGAGCGAAGATAAAACCTATTGCGGATTTATTGCCATCGTCGGACGTCCGAACGTTGGCAAATCCACCCTGCTGAATAATCTGCTTGGGCAGAAGATTTCTATCACTTCGCGTAAGGCGCAGACCACGCGTCACCGCATCGTCGGCATCCATACTGAAGGCGCGTATCAGGCGATCTACGTCGATACCCCTGGCCTGCACATGGAAGAGAAGCGTGCCATCAACCGCCTGATGAACAAGGCGGCGAGCAGCTCGATCGGCGATGTAGAGCTGGTGATTTTCGTTGTGGAAGGCACCCGCTGGACGCCGGACGACGAGATGGTGCTGAACAAGCTGCGTGACGGCAAAACGCCTGTCATCCTCGCGGTCAACAAAGTTGATAACGTGCAGGAAAAGGCCGACCTGCTGCCGCATCTGCAGTGGCTCGGTAGCCAGATGAACTTTCTCGACATCGTTCCGCTGTCTGCTGAGACCGGTCTGAACGTTGATACCATCGCGGGCATCGTGCGTAAGCACCTTCCGGAAGCGATTCATCACTTCCCGGAAGACTACATCACCGATCGCTCTCAGCGCTTTATGGCGTCTGAAATCATCCGTGAAAAGCTGATGCGTTTCCTGGGTGCTGAACTGCCTTACTCCGTAACGGTGGAGATCGAGCGTTTCCAGACCAACGAGCGCGGTGGCTACGATATCAACGGCCTGATCCTCGTTGAGCGCGAAGGGCAGAAGAAGATGGTGATCGGCAACAAAGGGGCCAAGATCAAAACCATCGGCATTGAAGCCCGTAAGGACATGATGGAGATGTTCGAAGCGCCGGTTCACCTCGAACTGTGGGTGAAAGTGAAATCTGGCTGGGCCGATGATGAGCGTGCTCTGCGCAGCCTCGGTTACGGCGAAGACCAGTAACTTAAGACGACGAGCATATGGATGGATGGCAGCGCGCCTTTGTCCTGCATAGTCGTCCCTGGAGCGAAACCAGCCTTATGCNGAGCATATGGATGGATGGCAGCGCGCCTTTGTCCTGCATAGTCGTCCCTGGAGCGAAACCAGCCTTATGCTGGACGTCTTCACGGAAGAGTCGGGCCGCGTGCGCCTTGTTGCGAAAGGCGCACGTTCCAAACGTTCTAACCTGAAAGGTGCCCTACAGCCTTTCACGCCGCTGCTGGTACGCTTCGGTGGGCGAGGGGAAGTGAAAACCCTGCGCAGCGCTGAAGCCGTCTCCCTGGCGCTTCCTCTTTCCGGCATCACGCTCTATAGCGGTCTGTATGTCAACGAACTCATCTCACGCGTTCTTGAACATGAGACCCGCTTCTCTGAACTTTTCTTCGATTATCTGCACTGTATCCAGGCGCTGGCTGGCGGAACCGGCACGCCCGAACCCGCCTTGCGTCGTTTTGAACTGGCGCTGCTGGGCCACCTCGGATACGGCGTAGATTTTCTGCACTGCGCGGGCAGCGGTGACGAGATAGAAGACACCATGACCTACCGCTACCGCGAAGAAAAAGGCTTCATTGCCAGTATCGTGATAGACAACAGCACCTTTACCGGGCGCCAGCTCCGGGCGCTGTATGAGCGCGAGTTTCCCGATCTGGACACCCTGCGCGCAGCAAAACGCTTTACCCGGATTGCCCTCAAGCCTTATCTTGGCGGCAAGCCCTTAAAGAGCCGCGAATTATTCAGGCAGTTTGTGCCGAAACGTTAATGTTTTACCCCTCACCCCAGCCCTCTCCCGGAGGGAAGAGGGGAAGAGAAATGAACCAAAATACCGAGGATTGTCATGGCTGAATTACTGTTAGGCGTCAACATCGACCACATCGCCACGCTGCGTAATGCGCGCGGCACGGCGTATCCCGATCCGGTTCAGGCAGCGTTTATCGCTGAACAGGCTGGCGCTGACGGTATTACCGTTCACCTGCGTGAAGACCGTCGCCATATCACCGATCGCGACGTGCGCATTCTGCGTCAGACGCTGGACACCCGTATGAATCTGGAGATGGCGGTCACCGAAGAGATGCTGGCGATTGCCTGCGAGACCCAGCCGCATTTCTGCTGCCTGGTGCCGGAAAAACGCCAGGAAGTAACCACCGAAGGCGGTCTGGATGTGGCCGGTCAGCTCGACAAAATGCGCGATGCCTGCAAGCGCCTGGCGGATGCCGGTATCCTGGTTTCTCTGTTTATCGACGCCGATTTCGCCCAGATTAAAGCGGCGGCCGACGTGGGTGCACCGTATATCGAAATCCACACCGGCTGCTATGCCGATGCCAAAAACGACGCCGAGCAGGCCAAAGAGCTGGAGCGTATTGCCAAAGCGGCCACGTACGCCTCAAGCCTGGGCCTGAAGGTTAACGCCGGTCACGGCCTGACCTACCATAACGTGAAGGCCATTGCCGCGCTGTCGGAAATGCACGAGCTGAACATCGGCCACGCCATCATTGGCCGCGCGGTGATGAGCGGCCTGAAAGAGGCGGTTTCAGAAATGAAACGCCTGATGCAGGAAGCGCGTCAGTAATGGCCATTCTGGGCTTAGGCACCGATATCGTTGAAATAGCCCGTATTGAAGCGGTGATCGCCCGTAGCGGCGATCGCCTCGCAAAACGCGTGCTGAGCGATAACGAGTGGGCCATCTGGGAAGCGCATCAGCAGCCGGTGCGTTTTCTGGCAAAGCGCTTTGCGGTAAAAGAGGCGGCGGCCAAAGCCTTCGGAACCGGCATTCGTAACGGCCTGGCGTTTAATCAGTTCGAAGTGTTTAACGATGAGCTGGGCAAACCGAGCCTGCGTCTGTGGGGAGAAGCGCAAAAGCTGGCGGAAAAGCTGGGGGTGAATCACATGCACGTGACGATCGCGGATGAACGCCACTATGCCAGCGCGACGGTGATCATCGAAAGTTAAAGTTTGTCCGCGTGGTGCATCAGGACAAACTTATCCCATAGCTGCTCTTCGCTCTCAACGTGGGCCGGATCCTTCAGGATGGTATTCGGGATCGGGCACACTTTCTGACAGGTCGGCGTTTCATAGTGGCCGATGCATTCCGTGCAGCGGTCGCTGTTAATCTCATAAATGCTGTCGCCCATCGAAATCGCCTGGTTCGGGCATTCGGGCTCGCACATATCGCAATTAATGCATTTTTTGGTAATTAACAGCGCCATCAGGAAATTCTCAGAAACAACACAAACCGGGCGGGCATTATAAGCGTCAAACCAGTTTCTTTACCAGTTCTTCGCTGTGACGAATGCGTTCGGGCGCGCGCTCCAGATCCTGCTGCACCAGCGCCATAAACAGCAGGTCCGTCAGCATCATTTGCGCGCTGGTGGACGAGATAGCCGCGCTGCGCGTGGCCTGCTCTTCGGCAATGGTATATAAACAGCGCGTGGCCCGCTGCTGCAGGGCATTCGGGGTAAAACCGGTGATCGCCAGAATTTTACCGCCGACGCGTAGCGCTTCATCGGTTGCCATGTTGATCTCTCGACGCTCGCCGGAGTAGGAGATAGCCAGCAGCAGATCGTCAGGATCCATCGCCTGTACGGTCGCCAGCAGGGCGTGCATATCCTGCTCGACGATGGCGTTAAGCCCAATTTTCGTCAGCTTCCAGCCAAAGTTACGCGCCACAAGTCCGGACGCCCCGATACCGGTCAGGATGATGCGCCGCGCGCCGCGCAGCATCGCTACGCTCTCCAGCAGCTTCTCTTCCGTATTCACGTCGAGCGTCGCGTGCATAGCCGCCACGTTCTCTTTGATCAGCTTTTCGCCAACCAGCCGCATCGGGTCATCGCCGCGGATCTGATTATGCACCGGCATTGACTGCGGGTTGGGGTTGCTCACCAGCGCTTCGCTGATCGCCAGCTTGAGGGCGGGGAACCCCTTAAAGCCAATCTTCTGGGCAAACTTCACCACGCTGGACTGGCTCACGCCGGCTTCACTCGCCAGCTGCTGCGAGCTGAGGTGGCGTGCATGATCGGGTTGAGAAAGCAGAAAATCCGCCAGCTTCTTGTCGCTTTGGGCAAAGCCTGCATAACGCTGGCGAATGCGAATTAAACAGTTCATAGGGTCTCCTGGCGAAAATGTGATTATCTGCGCAAATACGAATTTTGCTCGCCTGAATGAATTTTATATTCCATTATAGTGTGATTATTATGAATTAAAAATTCTTGAGGTACAAAAATGAATCTTGGCTCACTTGTTTCTGAAACGCGTAACCCACAAACCATGGATCTGGATGCGCTCTCCACCCTGGAGCTGGTTAACCGCTTTAATCAACAGGATACGCTGGTCGCGCAGGCAGTGAAAGAGACTTTACCCGAGGTGGCGAAAGCGGTCGATGCGGCGGCGGAAGCCCTTAAGGCCGGCGGTCGCATTATCTACATGGGAGCGGGTACCAGCGGGCGTCTTGGGGTTCTGGATGCGTCAGAATGTCCGCCCACCTTTGGGGTGCCGCACGGTCTGGTCGTTGGGCTGATTGCCGGTGGACCCGGCGCGCTGCTGAAAGCCGTTGAGGGAGCGGAAGACAATAAACAGCTGGGCGAGGATGACCTGAAGGATCTGAATCTGACCGCGAAGGATCTGGTGGTCGGGCTGGCGGCATCCGGGCGCACCCCGTACGTCATTGGCGGGCTGGAATACGCCAACCGGACGGGCTGCACGACGGTCGCCATCTCCTGTAATCCGGGTTCCCCGATTGCGCAGGTGGCCGCTATCGCTATCTCTCCGGTAGTCGGGCCGGAAGCGCTCACCGGCTCCACGCGCCTGAAATCCGGGACCGCGCAAAAGCTGGTGCTCAATATGATCTCCACCGGCGCGATGGTGAAGTTCGGCAAGGTTTATCAGAACCTGATGGTGGATATGCAGGCCACCAACGTCAAGCTGGTGGACAGAGCCTGCCGCATGGTGATGGAGGCGACAGGCGCAGGCCGTGAAGAGGCAGAAGCGGTGCTCAGGCAGACCGCGCACGATGTTAAACCGGCCATTCTGATGATCCTGAGCGGGCTGGATGCGGCGGCCGCGAGGGCCAAACTCGCTGCGCATAACGGCTTCTTACGGGCGGCATTAGAAAACTAACAGAGGCGTCTATGGACAAAACAGCAGCGCTCGCCAGCGATATCCTGCAGGGGATCGGTGGGGAAAAAAATATTCAGCGTCTCGAAAACTGCATGACGCGCGTGCGAGTCGAGGTACATAACGACGACCAGCTTGACGTACCGCGCCTTAAGCAGCTGTCCGGCGTCAGCGGCTACGTGAAACAAGGGCAGCAGCATCAGCTGATCGTCGGGCCGGGGAAAGCGGCGCAGGTTGTCGATGCCATGCGCGCGCTGATGGGCGTTAGCGCGAGCGCGTCGATGGACGATGCGGAGCGCACCAGGGCGCAGGCAAAGGCCAAATACAAAGCCCCCATGAGCGATGCGCTGCGTCAGCTGGCAAACGTCTTTATTCCACTAATCCCGGCGTTTATTGCCTCAGGCCTGATCACCGGGATCATCAACATCCTCAAGCGACCGGATATTGTGGGGGATTTCGCCACGCAGTATCCGAACCTGCTGGGGATTCTCGGGATCTTCGGCAGCGCTGTTTTCGCCATCATGAACATTCTGGTCGGGGTGAATACCGCGAAGGTGTTTGGCGGATCGCTGGCGATGGGCGGGGTAATGGCGGGCATCTTGTCCAGCCCGCAGCTGGCGCAGATCACGCTGTTTGGCGAGGCGCTCCAACCGGGCCGCGGCGGGGTGATCGCCGTGCTGCTGGTGGTCATCCTGATGAGCTGGATCGAGAAAAGGCTGCGCGCGGTTCTGCCTGGCTCGATCGAGCTGATTCTCAACCCGCTGTTGACCACGCTCATTACCGGTAGCGTAGCGATTGTGGCCCTCCAGCCGCTAGGCGGGTGGATCTCTGAAGCCATCGCTCACGGTGCGTCTCTGGCTATCGACCGAGGCGGGCTGCTGGTTGGCGCTGTGCTTTCCGGTACCTTCCTGCCGCTGGTGCTGACCGGCCTGCACCAGGGGCTGGTGCCGATCCACGTCGAGCTTGTACAGGCGCACGGCTATAACGCGCTGCTGCCTATCCTGTCGATGGCGGGGGTGGGGCAGGTCGGCGCGGCAATTGCCGTACTGATGAAAACCCGCAACGCGCGTCTGAAAAAAATGATTAAAGGCGCGCTCCCGGTCGGACTGCTCGGCATCGGCGAGCCGCTGATTTTCGGCGTTACGCTGCCGCTGGGTAAACCGTTCCTCGCCGCCTGTCTGGGGGGCGCGGTAGGCGGGGCGCTGATCAGCTACTGGAAAGTCGCTACCGTTATCACCTTTGGGCTTTCCGGTTTACCGCTGGCATTAACCATCGTGACCGGAAAAGTGATGCTCTATCTGTTAGGCTATTTAGTAGCGGTGATCGCCGGGTTCCTGTTTACCTGGCTGTTAGGTTTCAACGACCCAGAGGAGTAAGGTTTGGCAAATCACGCGCGTCGCGTTGTCTTTTTCGATCTGGATGGAACGCTGCATCAGCAGGATATGTTTGGTACGTTTATGCGTTACCTGCTGCGGCGTCAGCCTTTGAATGCGCTGCTCGTGCTGCCGCTCTTACCGGTTATCGGTATCGCGCTGCTGGTGAAAGGCCGTGCGGCGCGATGGCCGATGAGTTTGCTGCTGTGGGGATGTACCTTTGGGCACAGCGAAGCGCGGCTCAAGCAGCTCGAAAAGGATTTTGCGCACTGGTTTCGCGGCCACGTCGCCGCCTTTCCGGTTGTGCAGGCGCGCCTGACCAGCTACCTCGACGCTAACGATGCCGACATCTGGCTGATTACGGGCTCCCCGCAGACGCTGGTGGAGCAGGTCTATTTTGATACCCCCTGGCTTCCGCGCGTGAATCTTATCGCCACGCAAATTAGCCGCGGCTACGGCGGCTGGGTGCTGACCCTGCGCTGCCTGGGGCATGAAAAAGTGGTTCAGCTGGAAAAACGCATCGGTACGCCGCTGCGCCTGTACAGCGGCTACAGCGACAGCAAGCAGGACAACCCGCTGCTCTATTTTTGCCAGCACCGCTGGCGCGTCACGCCATCAGGCGAACTTCAGCAACTCGAATAGTCTTCTCTAAAACTGGCGTGTATAATGCCGCCCGCTTTTCGACTGGAGTATCGCCTTTGTCCAACCCTGTACACAATCATGAATACTGGATGCGCCACGCGCTGACGCTGGCTCAACGCGCCTGGGACGAGGGCGAAGTGCCCGTGGGCGCGGTGCTGGTCCATAACAATCAGGTGATTGGCGAAGGGTGGAACCGGCCTATTGGTCGCCACGATCCTACCGCGCATGCCGAAATTATGGCGCTTCGCCAGGGCGGTCTGGTGCTGCAAAACTATCGTCTGCTTGATACCACGCTGTATGTGACGCTGGAGCCGTGCGTGATGTGCTCCGGCGCGATGGTGCACAGCCGGATCGGGACGTTGGTTTTCGGCGCGCGGGATGAAAAAACCGGTGCGGCCGGTTCGCTGATGGACGTGCTGGGTCACCCTGGTATGAACCACCAGGTGAAGACTATCGGTGGGGTGCTTGCACCAGAGTGTTCGGGGCTATTAAGCGATTTCTTTCGAATGCGCCGTCAGCAGAAAAAGCAGCAAAAGGCAGAATTGAAGCTGTCGGACGATTAAGCTCGTCCGGCGCCACGACCGGGTAACTTTGAGCCAGCTGTTTGGCCTCCGTCGCCTCTTTCTCTTTCTCCAGCAGATACCCGACCAGGCTAATCTGATATTTACGGATATTTTCCACGTAGGCGTAGGCTTCATGCCCGCGCGCGTAGCCGTATGTCAGCTTGTTATACCATGGCTTTTGGCTCAGCAGCGGCAGGCGCTGCTTAACGTCTGACCAGCTGTCCGGGTTACCTTTCGTTTTGGCCGTCAACGCTCGCGCATCAAGCATATGCGCGTAGCCCATATTGTAGGCCGCCAGCGCAAACCAGATCCGCTCTTCTTCCGGCACCGTTTCCGGTACTTTGGCCATCATATCCTGCAGGTAGCGCGCACCGCCGCTGATGCTCTGTTCGGCATCGGTACGGTCATTGACGCCAAGGCTCAGCGCGGTATTTTTGGTTAACATCATCAAACCGCGTACCCCCGTGGGCGACGTGGCCTGGGTATCCCAGTGGGATTCCTGATACGAAATAGCCGCCAGCAGCTTCCAGTCAATCTCCTGGGCGTATTTTTCGAACAGCGGCTGCAGATCCGGCAGGACGCTGTCTACTGCTCGCAGGAAGCTGCGGGTATCAACGTAGTCAAAGTCATCGCCGTGCCCGAGGTACTTCTCTTCGAGACGCGCCAGGGTACCGTCTTCATTGATGGTGTTGAAGAAATCAAGCATCGCGGCAGAGAAGGTCTGATCGTCATCAAGCTGGCTAAACCAGGTCACGGGCTGCTCGTCGGTGACGTCCAGCGCCACGGCGATTTCAGGATGCACCCGCTGGAACAGGCTGATCGCGACCGAATCGGCGATGGTGTAGGACACCTTCTGATCTTTTACCTGCTCCAGCAGCTCCGTCGTGCCGAGTTTCGGATCCACCGTCCAGCTCAGGTCGGGATATTTCTTCTCCTTGAGCTCCCGCAGATCGTCAATCACCACGTGGCCGGGCGCAATCGTCAGCTGCCGATCGTTAATTGAAGCCAGCGAGCGCGGGCGCAGGCTCCCGACGCGGTAAACCAGCTGCTGAGAAACGGAGTAGTAGGTCGGGCCTGGCTGGTAGTTCTTGCTGCGCTCGCTGTTATACACCAGCCCGGCGGCGAGCATATCGGCATCGTCGTTATCGAGGTCGTCAAACAGCTCGTTGATATTCTGGCGGACGGTGATTTTAAGCTTCACGCCAAGATAGTCGGCGAACTGTTGTGCAAGTTCATAATCCAGACCAATGATTTTGCCGTTGACGTCGCTGTAAATCAGCGGGGAGTTGAGGGTACTGACGCGCAATTCCCCCCGCTCCTGAATGGCGGCGATACGGTTTTCGGCTTTGCCGAACCAGGGGATGGAAGGCCAGAGGGCCACTGCCAGCAGCAACGTTACAATGCCGATGAGCAGATAATTAATCTTTAATTTTTTCAATTAGTTAATTCTCTGCGACGCCGGTTGCCTCAGTTTGCTGTAGCCATGTTAATCATAAGGTTTGCCATTGAATGAGCGGCATTTTGCGTAAACTTACGCCACTTGGCAACCAATTAGAGAGACAGGTCACATCTATTGTTAAATCTCTGTGCAAATTTTATTTCGACGCAAACGGTTTCGTCGGCGCTCAGGATTCTCTATAATGACGCCCGTTTTCCCCCCTTGCGCACACTGTAAGCGCCCCGGCGCTTCGAAGACGAGAGACTTATGATGGAAATTCTGCGTGGTTCGCCTGCACTGTCTGCCTTCCGTATCACTAAACTGCTGGCACGTTTTCAGGCGGCCGACCTTCCGGTAAGCAATATTTACGCTGAGTATGTCCATTTTGCTGACCTGAATGCCCCCCTGAATGCAGAGGAGCGCGTACAGCTGGAACGCCTGCTCAAGTATGGCCCAAGCCTGAGCAGCCATACGCCAACCGGCAAACTGATCCTTGCGACGCCTCGTCCGGGCACCATCTCCCCCTGGTCTTCCAAAGCCACCGACATCGCCCACAACTGTGGCCTGAGCCAGATTAACCGTCTGGAACGCGGCGTGGCGTACTACGTGGAAGCCTCTACCCTGAGCGACGCGCAGTGGCAGGCGGTTGCGGCTGAACTGCACGATCGCATGATGGAGAGCGTATTTGCCTCTCTCGATGACGCGCAGAAGCTTTTCTCTCACCATCAGCCTGCGCCGGTACAGAGCGTAGACCTGCTGGGGCAGGGCCGTCAGGCGCTGATTGACGCCAACCTGCGTCTCGGCCTGGCGCTGGCTGAAGACGAAATTGATTACCTGCAGGATGCGTTTGTTAAGCTCAACCGTAACCCGAACGACATCGAACTCTACATGTTCGCGCAGGCTAACTCTGAGCACTGCCGCCACAAGATTTTCAACGCCGACTGGATTATTGACGGCGAACAGCAGCCGAAGTCGCTGTTCAAAATGATCAAAAACACCATGGAGCAAACCCCTGACCACGTGCTGTCTGCCTATAAGGACAACGCCGCGGTAATGGAAGGTTCCGAGGTGGGCCGCTTCTTCGCCGATCGCGAAGCAGGGCGCTATGACTTCCATCAGGAGCCCGCGCATATCCTGATGAAAGTGGAAACCCACAACCACCCGACGGCGATCTCCCCGTGGCCGGGCGCGGCGACCGGCTCCGGCGGTGAAATCCGTGATGAAGGTGCGACCGGTCGTGGCGCTAAACCCAAAGCGGGTCTGGTCGGTTTCTCCGTCTCTAACCTGCGTATCCCGGGCTTTGAACAGCCGTGGGAAGAAGATTTCGGCAAGCCAGAGCGTATCGTGACCGCGCTGGATATCATGACCGAAGGCCCGCTGGGCGGCGCGGCGTTTAACAACGAATTTGGTCGTCCGGCGCTGAACGGTTACTTCCGCACCTATGAAGAGAAAGTGGACAGCCACAACGGCGAAGAGCTGCGCGGCTACCACAAACCGATCATGCTGGCGGGCGGGATCGGCAACATCCGTGCCGATCACGTGCAGAAAGGCGAGATCGTCGTCGGCGCGAAGCTGATCGTACTGGGCGGCCCGGCGATGAACATCGGCCTGGGCGGCGGGGCGGCCTCTTCTATGGCCTCCGGCCAGTCTGATGCGGATCTCGACTTCGCCTCCGTGCAGCGCGACAACCCTGAGATGGAGCGCCGCTGCCAGGAAGTGATCGACCGCTGCTGGCAACTGGGCGACGCTAACCCGATCCTCTTCATTCACGACGTGGGCGCGGGCGGCCTGTCCAACGCCATGCCGGAGCTGGTAAGCGACGGCGGCCGCGGCGGGCGTTTCAACCTGCGCGATATCCTGAGCGATGAGCCGGGCATGAGCCCGCTGGAAATCTGGTGTAACGAATCCCAGGAGCGTTACGTGCTGGCGGTTGCTGCCGACCAGCTGCCGCTGTTTGACGAGCTGTGCCGCCGCGAGCGCGCGCCGTATGCCGTCATCGGTGAAGCGACCGAAGAGCAGCACCTTTCCTTAAGCGACACCCACTTTGACAACCAGCCAATCGATCTGCCGCTCGACGTTCTGCTCGGTAAAACGCCGAAGATGACCCGCGACGTAACCACCCGTAAAGCGGCGGGCAAAGCGCTGGATCGCCAGGGCATCACCGTGGCAGAAGCGGTCAACCGCGTGCTGCACCTGCCTGCTGTGGCAGAGAAAACCTTCCTGGTTACCATCGGCGACCGCACCGTGACCGGTATGGTATCGCGCGATCAGATGGTCGGCCCGTGGCAGATCCCTATCGCTAACTGCGCCGTGACCACCGCGAGCCTCGACAGCTACTACGGCGAAGCGATGGCTCTCGGCGAACGTACCCCGGTGGCGCTGCTGGACTTCGCTGCTTCTGCCCGTCTGGCGGTCGGTGAAGCGCTGACCAACATCGCCGCGACGCAGATTGGCGATATCAAACGTATCAAGCTCTCCGCCAACTGGATGGCCGCTGCCGGCCACCCTGGCGAAGATGCTGGCCTGTATGAAGCCGTGAAAGCGGTGGGCGAGGAGCTGTGTCCTGCCCTCGGCCTGACCATTCCGGTGGGCAAAGACTCCATGTCGATGAAAACCCGCTGGCAGGAAGGCAGCGAGCAGCGCGAGATGACCTCTCCGCTGTCGCTGGTCATCACCGCGTTTGCCCGCGTGGAAGACGTGCGTCACACCGTTACGCCGCAGCTTGCGACCGAAGACAACGCCCTGCTGCTGATTGACCTGGGTAAAGGCCACAACGCGCTGGGTGCCACCGCGCTGGCGCAGGTTTACCGCCAGCTCGGCGATAAGCCAGCCGACGTGCGTGACGTGGCCCAGCTGAAAGGCTTCTACGACGCGATTCAGGCGCTGGTGGCGCAGCGTAAGCTGCTGGCCTACCACGACCGTTCCGACGGCGGCCTGCTGGTGACCCTGGCAGAGATGGCCTTCACCGGCCACTGTGGCGTGGAAGCGAACATTGCGACGCTGGGCGAAGACCGTCTGGCGGCGCTGTTCAACGAAGAGCTGGGCGCCGTGATTCAGGTGCGCGCGGCGGATCGCGACGCGGTTGAAGCGATTCTGGCGAAGCACGGTCTGGCAGACTGCGTGCACTATCTGGGTAAAGCCGTTCAGGGCGACCGCTTCGTGATTGAAGCAGACGGTCACGCGGTATTCAGCGAAAGCCGCACCACGCTGCGCATGTGGTGGGCGGAAACCACCTGGCAGATGCAGCGCCTGCGTGATAACCCGGAATGTGCCGATCAGGAGCATAACGCGAAAGCGAATGACCAGGATCCAGGCCTGAACGTGAAGCTCTCCTTCGACATTAACGAAGATATCGCTGCGCCGTACATTGCGACCGGCGCGCGTCCAAAAGTGGCCGTGCTGCGCGAGCAGGGCGTCAACTCCCACGTTGAGATGGCGGCTGCCTTCCACCGCGCGGGCTTTGACGCTATCGACGTCCACATGAGCGACCTGCTGGCCGGACGTACCGGTCTGGAATATTTCCAGGCGTTGGTGGCGTGCGGCGGCTTCTCCTACGGCGACGTGCTGGGCGCGGGCGAAGGCTGGGCGAAGTCCATCCTGTTCAACAGCCGCGTGCGCGACGAGTTCGAAACCTTCTTCCACCGTCCGCAGACCCTGGCGCTGGGCGTGTGTAACGGCTGCCAGATGATGTCTAACCTGCGCGAGCTGATCCCGGGCAGCGAAGCCTGGCCGCGCTTTGTGCGCAACCAGTCTGACCGCTTCGAGGCGCGCTTCAGCCTGGTGGAAGTGACCCAAAGCCCGTCTCTGCTGCTGCAGGGAATGGTCGGTTCTCAGATGCCAATCGCCGTTTCCCACGGTGAAGGTCAGGTAGAAGTACGTGATGCTGCGCATCTGGCTCAGCTGGAGAGCAAAGGCCTGGTGGCGCTGCGCTTTGTCGATAACTTCGGCAAGGTGACTGAAACTTACCCGGCTAACCCGAACGGCTCCGCCAACGGTATTACGGCGGTGACCAGCGAAAGCGGTCGCGCGACCATCATGATGCCGCACCCGGAACGCGTATTCCGTACCGTGAGCAACTCCTGGCACCCGGACAACTGGGGCGAGGACAGCCCGTGGATGCGTATCTTCCGCAACGCGCGTAAGCAGTTGGGTTAAGTTTTAGCCACACACCCTTCCAGGCCCGGTAAGCGAAAGCTCCACCGGGCTTTTTTATTTGTGTCGCAATTACGCGACAGACCCGTAATCCAACTGTCTCCAAAAGGCGACATTTAACTCATTGATTTATATGTGGCAGTAAAGGTTCCCGTTAAGGTGTTGCTTAACAGCGACACTTAGCCTGGAAATCATTCAACCGATAATTAACAGGCTAAACGAGTAAAACTCATATATTTCAAACTGTTAATATTTTGTTTTGCATTCTGGCATGGGTGTTGCATAATATTAACCAGTGGCTCATTCACCTTCTTATGTCAGCCCCTTCGGGACGCGCTACATAAACTTCGAATGACGCACAAAAAGGTGCCTGCCGTCCAACTACTGATCATAGCGATGCTTTATCAGGCCAGGGCGAAACGTCGAGTTAGGCACCGCCTCATTCCATGACAAAGCCGGGTTTTTACCCGGCTTTGTTGTATCTGAAGGGCAGACTCAGTTACGCTCTGCGTAAATCCCCATAAAGAGAGTAATGCGTTGAAACGCTGGCCCGTTTTCCCCCGCTCCCTGCGGCAGCTCGTCATGATGGCCTTCCTGCTGATCCTGCTGCCGCTGCTGATCCTTGCCTGGCAGGCGTGGCAAAGCCTGAACGCACTGAGCGCGCAGGCGGCTTTGACCAACCGCACGACGCTCATCGACGCCAGACGCAGTGAAGCAATGACCAACGCCGCGCTGGAGATGGAGCGTAGCTATCGTCAGTATTGCGTGCTTGACGATCGGACGCTGGAAAAGGTTTATCAGAGTCAGCGTAAACGCTACAGCGAAATGCTGGACGCTCACGCGGGGGTCTTGCCTGATGACAAGCTGTATCAGGCGTTACGTCAGGATTTGAACGATCTCGCGCAGCTGCAGTGCAGCAACAGCGGCCCGGATGCCGCCGCCGCCGCGCGCCTCGAAGCATTTGCCAGCGCCAACACCGAGATGGTGCAGTCAACGCGCGCGGTGATTTTCTCTCGCGGCCAGCAGCTCCAGCAGGAGATTGCCGAGCGTGGCCAGTTCTTCGGCTGGCAGGCGCTGGTGCTGTTCCTGGTGAGCCTGGGGCTGGTTCTGCTCTTTACCCGCATGATCATCGGCCCGGTGAAGGGCATTCAGCGTATGATCAACCGTCTGGGGGAGGGGAAATCGCTCGGGGATACGGTAGCCTTTAAAGGTCCCCGCGAGCTGCGATCCGTAGGCCAGCGCATTATCTGGCTGTCCGAGCGCCTGGCGTGGCTCGAATCACAGCGCCATCAGTTCCTGCGCCATATCTCCCATGAGCTTAAAACGCCGCTGGCCAGCATGCGCGAAGGGACGGAACTGCTGGCGGACGAAGTAGCCGGGCCCCTTACGCCAGAACAGAAAGAAATTGTCGAGATCCTGGATAACAGCAGCCGCAATCTGCAAAAGCTGATTGAGCAACTTCTGGATTACAACCGCAAGCTGGCTGACGGGGCGGTCGTACTGGAAAACGTTGAAATTGAGCCGCTGGTGGATATGGTGATCTCCGCCCACAGCTTGCCAGCAAGAGCTAAAATGATGCATACCGGCGTTGAGCTGAATGCGCCTGCGTGCCTGGCTGAACCCATGTTGCTGATGAGCGTTCTGGATAATCTTTACTCCAATGCGGTGCACTATGGTACTGAATCCGGTAACATTTATATCCGAAGTAATACGAATGGTTCACGGGTGTTTATTGACGTCGCAAACACCGGCACCCCGATCCCCGATGACGAAAAAACCATGATCTTCGAACCCTTTTTCCAGGGGAGTCATCAGCGGAAAGGCGCGGTTAAAGGAAGCGGGCTGGGCTTGAGCATCGCCCGGGACTGCATACGACGCATGCAGGGTGAGCTAAACATTGCCGCGGACGAACGTTCAGACGTTTGCTTCCGTATCGAACTGCCCGTGAGCCGGAAAAATCAATAAAATGAATCTATGTCTGGTGAGTATGTCACACGTCTTTTTCCGCGCCGTACGCGCGGTGTTTTCCTGCAACACGCTTCGCCTGAGCCTGCCCTGTTTATTTCTGGCAGGGTGTGTTTCCCATGCGCCACAAAGTGCAATTAGCGATAAACAAGAAGATAAATGGCCCGATAACCAGCTGGCAGATTTCCTCTCAACCCGCTGCGACGACATCTGGAACCTGTCAGGACATGACGTTGAAAGCAACCCGCTGTTCTGGCTGCGAGGAATAGATTGCGCCCAGCGTCTTGCGCCGGTAGACGCCCGCTCGAAGGCGGCGATGCTGGATGACGACACCTGGCAGGACGCTTTCAAGCGCGGAATTTTACTCGCAGATGCGAAAATCACCCCCGTTGAACGCCGCGTCAATGTCACCCGGCTGGACACGTTTGTAGTCAATCTTCCTGTGCAGGTACGCCCGGTATACCAGCTCTGGCGCGATGGACAGACATTACAGCTTCAGCTTTCTGAAGAGCGCTCCCGCTACAGCAAGCTGCAGCAGTCAACCGACAGCGAGCTTGATACGCTGCGTCAACAGCAGCAACATTTACGTACGCAGCTGGATACCACGACGCGCAAGCTGGAAAACCTGACGGATATCGAAAGGCAGCTCTCGTCGCGTAAATATCAGCCGGGGAGTTCATCCGCTGCACCGGACAGCGATACGCCGAAACAAGAGGATGTGAAGCATGACGAGCCGTAAACCTGCCCATCTTTTACTGGTGGATGACGATCCCGGACTGTTAAAGCTGCTGGGGATGCGTCTGGTGAGCGAAGGCTACAGCGTCGTCACCGCTGAAAGCGGGCTGGAAGGACTGAAGATCCTCAGCCGCGAGAAAATCGATCTGGTGATAAGCGACCTGCGGATGGACGAAATGGATGGTCTGCAGCTGTTCGCGGAGATCCAGAAGCAGCAGCCGGGTATGCCCGTGATTATCCTGACGGCGCACGGGTCGATCCCGGATGCGGTTGCCGCGACGCAGCAGGGGGTCTTCAGCTTCCTGACCAAGCCGGTGGACAAAGACGCGCTTTATAAGGCTATCGACAGCGCGCTGGAACACGCCGCCCCGGCGGGGGATGAAGCGTGGCGGGAGTCCATCGTCACCCGCAGCCCCATTATGCTGCGTCTGCTTGAACAGGCCCGGATGGTGGCGCAGTCCGACGTCAGCGTGCTCATCAACGGCCAGAGCGGAACCGGGAAAGAGATCCTGGCGCAGGCGATCCATAACGCCAGCCCGCGCAGTAAAAACGCCTTTATCGCCATTAACTGCGGCGCGCTTCCAGAACAGCTGCTCGAATCTGAACTGTTTGGTCACGCCCGCGGCGCATTCACCGGCGCGGTGAGCAGCCGGGAAGGGCTGTTCCAGGCCGCGGAAGGGGGCACGCTGTTCCTGGACGAGATTGGCGACATGCCCGCGCCGCTGCAGGTCAAACTGCTGCGCGTATTGCAGGAGCGAAAAGTTCGCCCGCTGGGCAGCAATCGCGACATTGATATTAACGTACGCATTATTTCCGCTACCCACCGCGACTTGCCAAAAGTGATGGCCCGCAACGAGTTTCGCGAAGATCTCTACTACCGTCTGAACGTGGTGAATCTGAAGATCCCGGCGCTGGCGGAGCGTGCGGAAGACATTCCGCTGCTGGCGAACCATCTTTTGCGCCAGGCGGCCGATCGCCATAAACCATTCGTGCGCGCGTTTTCCACCGACGCGATGAAGCGGCTGATGGCCGCAGGCTGGCCGGGTAACGTGCGCCAGCTGGTGAACGTGATTGAGCAGTGCGTGGCGCTGACCTCCTCACCGGTGATCAGCGATGCGCTGGTGGAGCAGGCGCTGGAAGGGGAAAACACGGCCCTGCCGACGTTTGCGGAAGCGCGGAATCAGTTTGAGCTGAACTATCTGCGTAAGCTATTGCAGATCACCAAAGGCAACGTGACCCACGCGGCGCGCATGGCCGGACGCAACCGCACCGAGTTCTACAAGCTGCTGTCGCGCCACGAGCTGGAAGCAAACGATTTTAAAGAGTAATGCCGTATGGTACTGTGAGCAATCGATTACGAGGCAGCTTACAGGCAAGAGTTTAAGGACCCACCATGAAAAAGATTGATGCGATTATTAAACCTTTCAAACTGGATGACGTGCGTGAAGCGCTGGCGGAAGTCGGCATCACCGGGATGACCGTGACGGAAGTGAAAGGTTTTGGTCGTCAGAAGGGCCACACCGAGCTTTACCGTGGCGCAGAGTACATGGTCGACTTTCTGCCGAAAGTAAAAATTGAAATCGTGGTCAGCGACGATATCGTCGATACCTGCGTGGATACCATTATCCGCACGGCGCAGACGGGCAAAATCGGCGACGGTAAAATCTTCGTCTTTGACGTGGCGCGCGTGATCCGTATTCGTACCGGCGAAGAAGACGACGCCGCGATTTAACAATGCCAACGGTTTTGTAGGCCGGGTAAGGTGCAACCACCCGGCGAAAAAAAAGCCCCTCGAACGAGGGGCTTTTTCATTACAGCACCTTATGGGGCCCGAAACATTCATAATGAATGTTGTCTTTGTTCACACCCAGCTCCACCAGCTGCTTCGCGGCATACTGCATAAACGCCACCGGCCCGCAGACGTAGAACTGCATGTCCGGCGCGCTAAACGCCCCTTCCATCAGGCTTAAATTCATCAGACCTTCGCTGTCAAATCGTGCGGCCGCGCGGTCTGCATCCGTCGGCAGGCGATACCAGGTGTGCGCGGTGAAGCGCGGCAGGGACGCCCCGAGCGTTTTCACTTCATCAGCAAAGGCGTGCACGTCACCGTTTTCCGCAGCGTGGAACCAGTTGACCTGCGCACCGTGGTTGGCTTTCGCCAGCGTATCAAGCATCGCCAGCATTGGCGTTTGGCCTACGCCCGCAGAGATCAGCGTAACCGGGGTATTCGCTTCAACGGCCATGAAGAAATCGCCCGCCGGCGCGGCCAGATGAACCACGTCGCCCACGTTAGCTTCGCTGTGAAGCCAGTTGGATACCTGACCGCCGTCCTCACGCTTCACCGCAATGCGGTAGCCTTTGCCGTTTGGCTTGCGGGTAAGAGAATACTGGCGGATCTCCTGATGCGGGAAACCTTCAGGCTTCAGCCACACGCCCAGATACTGGCCCGGCTGGTAATCGGCAACCGGCTGTCCGTCCACTGGCTCAAATTCAAAGCTGGTAATCAGCGCGCTGCGCGGCGTTTTCTCAACGATGCGGAAGGCGCGCGTGCCTTCCCAGCCGCCGTTCTTGCTGGCATTTTCGCTGTAGATCTGCGCTTCGCGGTTGATAAACACGTTTGCCAGCACGCCGTAGGCTTTCCCCCACGCGTCCAGCACCTCCTGGCCCGGGCTGAACATCTCGTCCAGCGTTGCCAGCAGGTGGCCACCCACAATGTTGTACTGCTCGGGCTGGATCTGGAAGCTGGTGTGCTTCTGCGCGATTTTTTCCACCGCGGGCAGCAGTGCCGCCAGGTTTTCAATATTGCTGGCGTAGGCCGCGATGGCGTTGAAAAGCGCTTCGCGCTGATCGCCGTTACGCTGGTTGCTCATGTTGAAAATTTCCTTGAGCTCCGGGTTGTGCGTGAACATGCGATCGTAGAAATGGGCGGTGAGTTTAGGGCCGGTTTCCACCAGCAGGGGAATGGTGGCTTTAACGGTAGCGATGGTTTGAGCGTCGAGCATGAGCGCATCCTTCTGATGTGACTTTAATGATGTATTTTAAATGCATCTTATAAAAAATACCCCTGCGTTGTAAATGGTTCTTTGCAAGATGAAAAATATGCATCACAAACCTGAAAAGAAATCCGCTGGAAAGAGCGAGAGCTTTATTCCTCAAACCCTTGCGTGGCGGGTAGGAAAACGTTTGCGTAAAATCGTTTGTCAAGACCTGTTATCACAGAACTAATCAGTTATACTGTTGCCCGTCGTCCAACAGGACTGCCTTTTCAGGCCAAAATTTACTTGTTAGCTGAGTCAGGAGATGCGGATGTTAAAGCGTGAAATGAACATTGCCGATTATGATGCCGAACTGTGGCAGGCTATGGAGCAGGAAAAAGTACGTCAGGAAGAGCACATCGAACTGATCGCCTCCGAAAACTACACCAGCCCGCGCGTCATGCAGGCGCAGGGTTCTCAGCTAACTAACAAATATGCTGAAGGTTACCCGGGCAAGCGCTATTACGGCGGTTGCGAGTACGTTGATATCGTTGAGCAGCTGGCTATCGACCGTGCGAAAGAACTCTTTGGCGCTGACTACGCGAACGTGCAGCCGCACTCTGGCTCTCAGGCTAACTTCGCGGTCTACACCGCGCTGCTGCAGCCGGGCGATACCGTTCTGGGTATGAACCTGGCGCAGGGCGGCCACCTGACTCACGGCTCCCCGGTTAACTTCTCCGGCAAACTGTACAACATCATCCCTTACGGTATTGATGAGTCCGGTAAAATTGACTACGAAGACATGGCGAAGCAGGCTAAAGAGCACAAACCGAAGATGATCATCGGTGGCTTCTCTGCTTACTCCGGTATCGTTGACTGGGCAAAAATGCGTGAAATCGCGGACAGCATCGGTGCTTACCTGTTCGTCGACATGGCGCACGTTGCGGGCCTGATTGCCGCTGGCGTTTACCCGAACCCGGTTCCACACGCTCACGTTGTGACCACCACCACCCACAAAACCCTGGCGGGTCCACGCGGTGGCCTGATCCTGGCGAAAGGCGGTGACGAAGAGCTGTACAAAAAACTGAACTCCGCTGTATTCCCAAGCGCGCAGGGCGGCCCGCTGATGCACGTTATCGCGGCAAAAGCGGTCGCGCTGAAAGAAGCGATGGAGCCTGAGTTCAAGGTTTATCAGCAGCAGGTTGCTAAGAATGCCAAAGCGATGGTGGAAGTGTTCCTGAACCGTGGCTACAAAGTGGTATCCGGCGGTACTGAAAACCACCTGTTCCTGCTGGATCTGGTTGATAAGAACCTGACCGGTAAAGAAGCTGACGCAGCCCTGGGCCGCGCCAACATCACCGTGAACAAAAACAGCGTGCCAAACGATCCGAAGAGCCCGTTCGTGACCTCCGGTATCCGTATCGGTTCTCCGGCCGTAACTCGCCGCGGCTTTAAAGAAGCGGAAGTGAAAGAGTTGGCTGGCTGGATGTGTGACGTTCTGGACAACATCAATGACGAAGCGGTTATCGAGCGCGTCAAAGGTAAAGTTCTGGATATCTGCGCACGCTTCCCGGTTTACGCATAATTCCTCTGCCTGGCAGAAATAAAAAAGGCCGCGCTTGCGGCCTTTTTTATGGCTTAACGCCGGTCGAGGGAAATGGCTCCAGGTCCGACAATCGCCAGCAAAATAAAGGCGCCAGCAATACTGACGTTCTTATAGAAGTTAATCATATTCGGCACGACCGCATCACCTGTCATATCCCAGTAGTGGTGCCCAATCACCGCGGTTCCGAGGGTATAGAATACAAACAGTACCGCGAGAGGACGGGTGAAAAAGCCCAGGACGATCAGGATAGCGGCAGGCACTTCCATTACCACCGCAATAATGGCCGCCAGCATGGGCATCGGCGCACCCAGCGAGGTCATATATTGTACGGTGCCGCTAAACCCCGTCAGTTTTGGATAACCAAAGATAATAAACAGCACGACAAGCGCGATGCGGCCAATCAGCAGCAGCAGGTGACGTGACTGACCGAAATCTAAATAACGTAGAGTGTTCATAGCTGGCTCATTTTTCAGGGGACCCAATCTAAAATTAATACACAAATCCATAGTCTTCCATTCAGCTTTTCTTCATAAATCAGGCGTTCGCGTGATGTTAAATTCAGACTTCGTGTAAAATTGTCTCTTTTCTTTGGCAAGGGAAATTTATGCAGTGCATATCATGTCAGCAAGAAGAGGCAAATAAAGAATCCGGGCTGTGTAATCAGTGTGAGCGTGTAGACGAAAAGAAAATTAACGGGCTGCTTTATCTCCCGGCGGCGGGCCTGATGATTAACCTCATCATGACGCCTATTGGAGCATGGAATTACTTTGCGGCGATGTTCCACTTTTTCCAGTCAGGGGGAATTAACCTGTTTGGGGCCGTGGGTATCGCGGTAATGATAATTGATGTGGCACTGACCGCGGCCGCAGGCTGGTATTTCTTTAAAAGAAAGTCGGGTATCCGTAAGATCATCATTCCCTACTATTTAATGGGCGTTGTCTTTATGCTCTATTTTGTGGGCATACCAGCCTGGCTCTTCGACGCAAGGCTGGATACGGCTGATATTCGCAATGCGCTTTCCTCCATTGTTGGCGCATCGATCTGGATCCCCTACTTCCTGGTTTCCAAACGCATTAATCAGGTCTTTGTACGCTAGACGTTTCGCAGGGCCGCCATGGCCCTGTGAAATGTGCGTGTTATTCACTTGTTAATAGTTGCTTGCGCAGGCTTTGATTTAACGCCAGACTATGGCCTCGATTTCGGGAGGGATTCATGGTCTTGCATTCCACGCGCTGGCTGGCGCTCAGTTATTTCACCTATTTCTTTAGCTACGGTATTTTTCTGCCCTTCTGGAGCGTCTGGCTCAAGGGTATCGGCCTGACTCCTGAGACTATCGGTGTCCTGCTGGGGGCCGGGCTGGTAGCGCGTTTCCTCGGCAGCCTGCTAATTGCCCCGCGCGTCAGCGATCCCTCCTTGCTGATCAAGGCCGTGCGTATTCTTGCTCTGCTGACGCTGGTCTTTGTTGCCTGCTTCTGGGTCAGCCACCAGTTTGCCTGGCTGATGGTGGTGATGGTCGGCTTTAACCTGTTCTTCTCACCGCTGGTACCGCTAACGGATGCCCTGGCGAACACCTGGCAAAAGCAGATCACCATGGACTATGGCCGCGTGCGCCTGTGGGGCTCTATTGCCTTTGTGATAGGTTCCGCGCTGGTGGGCAAACTGGTCAGCCTTTACGATTACCGCGCCATTCTCGCCCTGCTGAGTATCGGTATTGCCTCAATGCTGCTGGGCATGCTGCTGCGTCCGTCGGTGATGCCGCAAGGGGAAAGCCGCCATCAGGAGAGCGCAGGCTGGCCCGCCTGGCGGAGCCTGGTGGCCCAGAGCTGGCGTTTTCTGGCGTGTGTCTGTCTGCTTCAGGGGGCGCATGCGGCGTACTATGGCTTCAGCGCCATCTACTGGCAGGGGGCGGGATACTCAGCTTCCGCAGTGGGCTATCTGTGGTCGCTGGGGGTAGTGGCCGAAGTCATTATCTTCGCCCTGAGCAAGAAGCTGTTCCGCCGCTTTGGCGCGCGAGACCTGCTGCTGCTTTCCGCCGTGTGCGGCGTGGCGCGCTGGGGGATTATGGGCTGGACGACCGATCTGCCATGGCTGATAGTGGCGCAAATCCTTCACTGCGGCACCTTTACCGTGTGCCATCTGGCGGCCATGCGCTATATCGCAGCGCGCGAGGGCGGAGACGTTATTCGCCTGCAGGCCGTCTATTCGGCGGTCGCGATGGGGGGCAGTATCGCGATCATGACGGTCTTTGCGGGGTTCCTCTACCAGCATCTGGGGCATGGGGTCTTCTGGGTGATGGCGATGGTCGCCTTACCCGCCATCGTTGTTCGTCCTAAAGTGGCCGCTCGCGCCTCGCTATGATTCCAGCATGGCGCGAATATGTTCTTGCTGCTGCGCGTTCAATGTCTCAACGGCATGTATCAGCGGCGGCGAGAACAGCGGCAGGACGGTAGGGTAGGGGGTGATAACCAGCGCGGCTTCGCGCGGTGCCCCCTCTTTCTGAAAAGCCTGCAGCGTCAGATAGCGAATGTTGAGCGGCAGCAGCGTCAGCTCGCGAAGCTGCTGTTCAATCAGATCCTCGCTGGCTTTATCGTCTCCCGTCAGCAGGATCACCTGTTTTTCGTGCAGATCGGTCTCCTGCATCAGCCAGGCACCGAAAATCACCGCGACAAGACTCATCTCTTCATCTGAAAAACGCAGCCCAAACTCCGCTTCCAGCTCAAACAGCGCTTCCTTTGTGGTGCGTAACAGCCGGGGATAAAGGCGATGGATCTCCTCCGGCAGGCTATTGTCGATGCCGATCTCAAACAGCGAGCGGTCCAGCGCCTGAGCCAGATGGATATACAGCTGATCGGTCAGCCCTTGCTCATCGCTGAAGTTCATCCCGGTCTGCGCGCGAAAACGAGCGACCATGCGCACGATGGCCCGACGCAAGCGCTGATCCTGCTGGTGTTTATCGAGCACCGGATCGGGCGTGCGGAGCATCATAAACAGCAGGGCCAGAAACAGCTGTTCATCCCCGTGCGCACCCTGCGGCACGCGACGTCTCCAGTGACGCACGATCTCCTGGGCCGTAAAATACTCCCCTCTCGACTGGGTCCAGCTGCGCTGAACGTGAGAAAACTGCGGCGTATTCCCGAGCTGGTGCTGAATAAGACAGTATTGCAGATAGAGCTGTAAAAACTGGACGTCGCGGCATTCAAACTGGCGCTGCAGCTTGCGGGAGCAGAAGCCGATCAGCGCCCGCAGGTTCGCATCATCGTAAAGCGGCCGCGCAATGCCGTGTTGTTTAAGCGCGGTTTTTAATGCGGGGGTAAACTGGTGCGAGACAAACTGCGGGCAAAGCCGCAGCGCCCGGCGCAGCCAGTGCAGCAGGCATAAACGCTGATTCAGGGCTGTGCCTTCAATCCGGTAGCTGCCGTCGTGGTGCGTGACGATGTCCAGCCGGTGATAGCGCTGGATTTCATCGCGCGTCTCGGCTATATCTTGCCGTGCCATCGCGTCGTCCACCCCGTTGGCAGCAATTATGCTCTGTGCGGTGACGGCAGCATCGGGCAGGTAAAGCATCAAAAGCACCTGGCAGCGGCGCTGCGAACTGGAAAGCACAGATGGAATTTCAAGCGTCGTCATCATCTGTCGGGTATCCAGTGTGAATGTTTGATAAGAATAGCTAAAGGATGAGCGCTGAAAAGCGCGCCGGCAGGCCTTTCACTCAGGATTGCTGGGGAACATCACAGAATTTTTGACGTGAGGAATTGATGCAAACAGTTAAACAAAGTGCGATGGCGTTATTTTTGGCGGTTATCAGCTTCACCGCCAGCGCACATCCTCACAGTTTTATTGACCTCCAGACCGAGCTGGTTACCGACGGCACGCAGCTGAGCGGCCTGAAGATGCGCTGGACGATGGATGAAATCACCTCGGCCGATCTGCTCTATGATGCGGGAAACGCTAAGCCTGGCGATGAAATCTGGAAAAAGCTGGCGGCGGAAGTGATGGCTAACGTGCTCGGCCAGCACTACTTCACGGAATTCTGGCACAACGGGCAGAAGGTCAAATTTCTGAACCGGCCAACGGAATACGGTATGACGCGTGACGGGCATCAGGCGGTGCTGACGTTTGTGCTTCCGCTGGCGCATCCGCAGCCGCTGGCGGGGCAAACGTACCGCTTTTCTACCTTTGATCCTACCTACTATGTCGACATGCGCTATGACAAAGACGGCGACGTACGGCTACCGGACGCTCTGCAAAAAAACTGCAAAATTGGCGTTCATACCCCGAAGCCCAGCGAAGAGATGCTGAACTTTGCTATCTCGCTTGATAAAGAAGATGCACCCCCTGAGGACATGGAGTTGGGTAAACAGTTCGCGCAGGAGGTGACGTTACAATGTCAGTGATCTCCTCTTCGGTTCGTAAACCGCGCCGCTGGCTGCACCTCTGGCCGCTTGCGCTCTTTCTCCTGCTCGCCGTTTGCGGTTCGCTCTGGCTATGGCAGGCCTGGCCGCAGGTGATGATGAAAAGCATCGTCTGGCAGCGTGAGGTCAACCAGCAGATGAGCGGCCTGCTGAAGGCGGTGGCGGAGAACCCGACCAAAGCGGGCGGATCCCTGCTGGCGTTCAGCTTTATCTATGGCGTTCTGCACGCGCTGGGGCCGGGGCACGGCAAAATCGTGATCGCGACCTGGCTCGCCACCCATCCGTCGAAGCTGAAATCGAGTATCGGGCTGACGCTGGCCTCCTCGCTGCTTCAGGGCAGCGTGGCGATTGCGCTCGTCGTTGTCGTGCTTTCGCTGTTGCAGCTTCCCGCGCGCCAGCTGCACATGAGCAGTTTCTGGCTGGAGAAGGGGAGCTACGCGCTGGTTGGCGTGCTGGGGGTGATCCTCTGCTGGCGGGCGCTGAAAAAGCTGCGCGTGCTGCTGCAAAAACCGAAATTCAAAACATTTACGCCGCACCACGTTCATGATGAACACTGCGGCTGCGGACATCAGCATTTGCCCACGCAGGAACAGTTGCAGAACGGCGACGACTGGCGCGCGCGGCTGATGATTGTTCTCTCGATGGGCATGCGCCCGTGCTCGGGGGCCATCATGGTGCTGCTGTTCAGTAAGGTGATTGGCGTGTTTGGCTGGGGAATGCTCTCTGCGCTGGCGATGGCGGCAGGAACGTCTCTCACCATTTCGTCTTTAGCGCTGCTGGTTCACAGCTTCCGTCAGCTGGCGGTCAAACTGAGCGGCAATAAAACGCCGGTGCTGTGGCGGCAGGTAGGGTGGACAACGCTTGCGCTGGCGGGCGGAGTGATTCTGCTGGTGGCGGCGGTGACGATGTGGATGAGCGCGGTGCCGGTGGGAAGGGGATTGCGGCCTTTCTAGCGTACTGAGGGATTTTGTAGGCCCGGTAAGCGTAGCGCCACCGGGCTTAACTAACTGGATTAACGCTTCAGCGCATCGCTCAGTTCATCACGCATGTTTGCCAGCATGGCTTTAACAACGCGTGGATTACCCGCAACGACGTTACCGGTAGACATATAGTTATGGCCGCCGGTGAAATCACACACGATGGCGCCTGCTTCACGTGCGATCAGCTCGCCCGCAGCAAAGTCCCACGGCTTCAGAGACAGCTCGAAGTAACCGTCAACGCGGCCGGTCGCCACGTAGGCCAGATCCAGCGCGGCAGAACCGGTGCGGCGGAAGTCAGCGCATTCGGTAAACAGTTTGCCCAGGATATTCATATAGGTGGTCGCGTGCTGTTTCGCCTTGAACGGGAAACCGGTCGCCAGGATGGTGCCGTCCAGATCGCGTGCGTTGCTGCAGCGCAGACGGTAGCCGTTCAGCTGTGCGCCCTGACCGCGGGTAGCGGTGAACAGTTCATTACGCATTGGATCGTAAACAACGGCGACTTCAGTACGGCCTTTAATGCGTACTGCGATAGACACAGAGAAGTGTGGCAGGCGTTTAACAAAGTTGGTGGTGCCATCCAGTGGATCGATAACCCATTGAACATCCTGATCGGTACCTTCATGTTCACCGCTTTCTTCGGTGATGATGGTGTGCTGCGGGTAAGATTTGCGGATCGTTTCGATAATAATCGCTTCTGCGGCTTTATCGACGTTAGTCACGAAATCATTGCTGCCTTTCTGGCTGGTTTCTACGGAGTCTGGCGTTTCGTAGTGTTTGGCAATTACATTACCCGCCTTGCGCGCTGCGCGCACGGCGATGGTCAGCATCGGATGCATCGGTCTCTCTCACTGGATGTTAAAGAACAGGAAAATCGGCGCAGAGTATAGCAGTGGGATCGGATTATGTCTCCCGTTTATGATAATATGCCGGAATATTCTTCAGACGCTGAATTCAGACATTAAAAATTATGCTGCAAAACATTCGAATTGTGCTGGTTGAAACATCGCATACCGGCAACATGGGCTCCGTTGCCCGCGCTATGAAAACCATGGGCTTAACGAACCTGTGGCTGGTTAACCCGCTGGTGAAGCCTGACTCTCAGGCGATTGCTCTGGCGGCTGGTGCCAGCGACGTAATCGGCAATGCCCAGATCGTCGATACCCTTGACGAAGCGCTGGCCGGCTGCAGCCTCGTTGTCGGTACCAGCGCGCGTTCACGCACGCTGCCGTGGCCAATGCTCGATCCGCGTGAATGCGGCCTGAAAAGTGTCTCGGAAGCAGCACAGGCACCGGTTGCGCTGGTGTTTGGCCGCGAGCGCGTAGGCCTGACTAACGACGAGCTGCAGAAGTGTCATTATCACGTCGCGATTGCGGCAAACCCGGAGTACAGCTCGCTGAACCTGGCGATGGCGGTGCAGGTTATCGCTTACGAAGTACGAATGGCGTGGCTGGCGACGCAGGAGAAAGAGGTCGAGCCAAAAGAAGAGACGGCTTACCCGCTGGTGGATGACCTTGAGCGCTTCTACGGTCACCTGGAGCAGACGCTGCTCTCAACCGGCTTTATTCGCGAAGGCCACCCGGGGCAGGTGATGAACAAGCTGCGCCGTCTGTTTACCCGCGCGCGTCCGGAAAGTCAGGAGCTGAACATCCTGCGCGGGATTCTTGCGTCGATTGAGCAGAAGAATAAAGAGTAGTGTCGATTTCCTCCTCTCCCTGTGGGAGAAGGGCGGGGTGAGGGCATCAGCCCGCACCTGGGTTATGAAGGCACAGAAGGTTAAATACCTGACTAAAACAGTCAAGTAAATAGTTGACCATTTTAGTCAGGAATGTCAGACTTGGCCCTGCTATGCAATACCCCCATTTTACAATAAAAAACCCCGGGCAGGGGCGAGTTTGAGGTTAAGTAAGACATGAGACTGACATCTAAAGGGCGTTATGCCGTGACCGCGATGCTGGACGTTGCGCTCAACTCCGAAGCGGGCCCGGTTCCGTTGGCTGATATTTCTGAACGACAAGGGATCTCCCTCTCTTACCTGGAACAGCTGTTCTCCAGACTGCGTAAAAATGGACTGGTTTCCAGCGTTCGTGGCCCAGGCGGCGGTTATCTGCTGGGTAAAGACGCGGGCAGTATTGCAGTTGGCGAAGTGATCAGCGCAGTTGACGAATCCGTTGACGCGACCCGTTGCCAGGGTAAAGGCGGCTGTCAGGGCGGCGACAAATGCCTGACCCACGCGCTGTGGCGCGATCTGAGCGACCGTTTGACCGGCTTCCTCAACAACATCACCCTCGGTGAGCTGGTGAATAACCAGGAAGTTCTGGACGTATCGGGCCGTCAGCACGGCCATGATTCCCAACGCAGCACCCGCGCGCAGGACGCTATCGACGTCAAACTGCGCGCGTAATAAAACGATAAGTATTTCAGAATCAGGCCGGGGCGAAGACTCGCCCCGTGTACTCGGTCGTACATCCAGCCGGTTGCCTGATTCCTTGCATTGAAGCGATGTACGGAGTTTATAGAGCAATGAAATTACCGATTTATCTCGACTACTCCGCAACCACGCCGGTGGACCCGCGTGTTGCCGAGAAAATGATGCAGTGTCTGACCCTGGACGGAAACTTTGGTAACCCAGCTTCCCGTTCACACCGTTTTGGCTGGCATGCTGAAGAGGCGGTTGATATCGCCCGTAATCAGATTGCCGACCTGGTCGGTGCCGACCCGCGTGAAATTGTTTTCACCTCCGGCGCGACCGAATCCGACAACCTGGCGATCAAAGGTGCAGCCAACTTTTATCAGAAAAAAGGCAAGCACATCATCACCAGCAAAACCGAACACAAAGCCGTGCTGGACACCTGCCGTCAACTGGAGCGTGAAGGGTACGAAGTCACCTATCTGGCGCCACAGAGCAACGGCATTATCGATCTGAAAGAGCTCGAAGCGGCCATGCGTGATGACACCATTCTGGTCTCCATCATGCACGTTAACAACGAAATCGGCGTCGTTCAGGACATCGCGACCATCGGCGAAATGTGCCGCGCGCGCGGTATCATCTATCATGTGGACGCGACTCAGAGCGTGGGCAAACTGCCTATCGACCTGAGCCAGCTGAAAGTGGACCTGATGTCCTTCTCCGGCCACAAAATCTATGGCCCGAAAGGGATCGGCGCGCTGTACGTTCGTCGTAAACCGCGTATCCGTATCGAAGCACAGATGCACGGCGGCGGTCACGAGCGCGGCATGCGTTCCGGTACGCTGCCTGTTCACCAGATCGTGGGCATGGGCGAAGCCTACCGCATTGCAAAAGAAGAGATGGAAACCGAGATGGCACGCCTGCGCACGCTGCGTAACCGTCTGTGGGACGGCGTGAAAGATATGGAAGAAGTGTATCTGAACGGCGATCTCGAGCAGGGTGCTCCGAACATCCTCAACGTCAGCTTCAACTATGTTGAAGGCGAATCGCTGATCATGGCGCTGAAAGACCTGGCGGTTTCTTCCGGTTCTGCCTGTACGTCTGCAAGCCTTGAGCCATCCTACGTGCTGCGTGCGCTGGGTATGACTGACGAGCTGGCACACAGTTCTATCCGTTTCTCTTTAGGTCGTTTCACTACCGAAGAAGAGATTGACTACACCATCAAGCTGGTTCGCAACTCCATTGGCCGTCTGCGCGACCTTTCTCCACTGTGGGAAATGTTCAAGCAGGGCGTGGATCTGAACAGCATTGAATGGTCACATCACTAATCGGTACATAAGGAGAATTCAATCATGGCATACAGCGAAAAAGTCATCGATCATTACGAAAACCCACGCAACGTTGGCTCTTTTGACAACAGCGATGAATCTGTTGGAAGCGGCATGGTCGGTGCGCCAGCGTGTGGTGACGTGATGAAGTTGCAGATTAAAGTCAACAATGAAGGTATCATTGAAGACGCGCGCTTCAAGACCTACGGCTGCGGTTCTGCAATTGCGTCCAGCTCCCTGGTTACCGAATGGGTTAAGGGCAAGTCTCTGGACGAAGCACAGGCAATTAAGAACACGGATATTGCTGAAGAACTCGAACTGCCACCGGTGAAAATTCACTGTTCAATTCTGGCAGAAGACGCGATCAAAGCCGCCATTGCGGATTACAAAAGCAAACGTGAAGCAAAATAATTGAGGTTTGAGTATGTCGATTACCCTTAGCGACAGCGCTGCCGCGCGAGTAAGCTCTTTTCTGGCGAACCGTGGTAAAGGCTTTGGCCTGCGACTGGGCGTACGTACCTCCGGCTGTTCTGGTATGGCTTACGTACTGGAGTTTGTTGACGAACCGGCGTCTGACGACACCGTGTTTGAAGACAAGGGCGTGAAGGTGGTGGTCGATGGCAAAAGCCTGCAATTCCTCAACGGCACTCAGCTGGACTTCGTTAAAGAAGGCCTGAACGAAGGGTTTAAATTCACGAACCCGAACGTCAAAGACGAGTGTGGTTGCGGCGAAAGCTTCCACGTTTAACCGCGCGTCATCCGAAACCCCACCGTGGCGTACCCGCTGCGCGTGGGGTTTGTTCTAACAGGCTACCCCTGAGATTGTTATGGATTACTTCACTCTCTTCGGACTACCCGCTCAATACCCGATCGATCTCCAGGCGTTGACGATCCGTTTTCAGGATCTGCAGCGTCAGTACCATCCGGACAAATTCGCGAGCGGTACTCAGGCAGAGCAGCTGGCTGCGGTTTCCCACTCTGCCACCATCAACCAGGCCTGGCAGACGCTGCGCCACCCGCTGGCGCGCGCTGAATATCTGCTCTCGCTCCACGGTTTTGATCTGGCGAGCGAACAGCACACCGTGCGCGACACGGCGTTTCTGATGGAGCAGCTGGAGCTTCGCGAAGAGCTCGATGAGATTGAACAGGCCAAAGACGAAGCGCGTCTGGAAAGCTTTATCACGCGCGTGAAGGGCATGTTCGATACCCGCCATCAGCAGATGGTGGAGCAACTGAACAACGAGACCTGGGACGTGGCGGCAGACACTGTGCGCAAACTCCGTTTTCTCGATAAACTGCGAAGCAGTGCTGAACAACTCGAAGAAAAGCTGCTCGATTTTTAATTTCGGAAGCAATTATGGCCTTATTACAAATTAGTGAGCCTGGCTTAAGTGCCGCACCGCACCAGCGTCGTCTGGCGGTGGGTATCGATCTGGGCACCACCAATTCCCTCGTGGCGACCGTGCGCAGCGGCCAGGCGGAAACGCTGGCTGACGAGCAGGGCCGCCATCTGCTGCCTTCCGTGGTCCACTACCAGCAGCAGGGTCACGCGGTAGGCTATGACGCCCGCGCTAACGCCGCGCGCGATCCGGCCAACACCATCAGCTCCGTCAAGCGCATGATGGGCCGCTCGCTGGCCGATATTCAGACCCGCTACCCGCATCTGCCGTATCAGCTGCAGGCCAGTGAAAACGGCCTGCCGATGATTGCGACCGCGGCCGGTCTGCTGAACCCGATTCGCGTTTCCTCCGACATCCTCAAAGCGCTGGCTGAGCGCGCTACGGCGACGCTCGGCGGCGATCTGGACGGCGTAGTCATTACCGTTCCGGCCTATTTTGACGACGCACAGCGCCAGGGCACCAAAGACGCCGCGCGTCTGGCGGGCCTGCACGTGCTGCGTCTGTTGAACGAACCGACGGCGGCGGCGATTGCCTACGGCCTCGATTCCGGTCAGGAAGGGGTGATCGCGGTTTACGATCTTGGCGGCGGGACCTTTGATATCTCCATCCTGCGCCTGAGCCGCGGGGTATTTGAAGTGCTGGCGACCGGCGGGGATTCCGCACTGGGCGGCGATGACTTCGACCATCTGCTGGCGGATTATATTCGCGAGCAGGCAGGCATCAGCGATCGCAGCGATGCGCGCGTGCAGCGTGAACTGCTGGATGCGGCCATCGACGCTAAAATCGCCCTGAGCGATGCGCAGAAGTTTACCGTAAACGTTGCGGGCTGGCAGGGTGATATCACCCGCGACCAGTTCAGCGATCTGATTGCCCCGCTGGTGAAGCGGACCCTGCTGGCCTGCCGTCGCGCATTGAAAGATGCGGGCGTTGAGGCGAACGAGGTGCTGGAAGTGGTCATGGTGGGCGGTTCGACCCGCGTGCCGCTGGTACGCGAGCGCGTGGGCGAATTCTTTGGCCGCACGCCGCTGACCTCCATCGACCCGGACAAAGTGGTTGCCGTGGGCGCCGCGATCCAGGCCGATATTCTGGTCGGCAACAAGCCGGACAGCGAAATGCTGCTGCTGGACGTCATCCCGCTGTCGCTGGGCTTAGAAACCATGGGCGGCCTGGTGGAGAAAGTGATCCCGCGTAACACCACCATTCCGGTGGCGCGCGCGCAGGAGTTCACCACCTTTAAAGACGGCCAGACCGCGATGTCCATCCACGTGATGCAGGGTGAGCGCGAGCTGGTGCAGGACTGCCGCTCTCTGGCGCGCTTTGCGCTGCGCGGAATTCCAGCGCTGCCTGCGGGCGGGGCGCACATTCGCGTCACCTTCCAGGTGGACGCCGACGGCCTGCTGAGCGTCACGGCGATGGAAAAATCCACCGGCGTGGAATCGTCTATTCAGGTTAAGCCGTCCTACGGCCTGACCGATGGCGAAATCGCCTCCATGATTCAGGACTCAATGAGCTACGCCGAGCAGGATGTGAAGGCGCGTATGCTGGCGGAACAAAAAGTGGAAGCCGCACGCGTGCTGGAGAGCCTGAACGGCGCGCTCGCTGCCGACGCCGCGCTGTTAAGCGCCGCTGAGCGCCAGGTGATTGACGACGCTGCCGCGCGCTTAAGCGCCGTGGCCGAAGGCAATGACGCTGACGCAATAGAAGAAGCCATTAAAAACGTTGATAAACAAACCCAGGACTTCGCTGCTCGCCGCATGGACAAATCTGTCCGCGTCGCGCTGAAAGGCCAGTCCGTGGACGAGGTTTAATATGCCAAAGATTGTTATTTTGCCTCATGCGGACCTCTGTCCGGATGGCGCTGTTCTGGAAGCGAAGACCGGTGAAACCATTCTCGATGTTGCCCTGCGTGCAGGTATCGAAGTGGAACACGCCTGTGAAAAATCCTGTGCCTGCACCACCTGCCACTGCATCGTGCGTGAAGGTTTTGACTCTCTCGCCGAGAGCACCGAAGACGAAGACGACATGCTGGATAAAGCATGGGGTCTGGAGCCAGACAGCCGCCTGAGCTGCCAGGCCGCGGTGACCGATGAAGATCTGGTCGTGGAATTCCCACGCTACACCATCAACCACGCACGCGAGCATTAATATGGGACTGAAGTGGACAGACAGCCGTGAAATCGGCGAAGCGCTCTACGACGCGAACCCGGATCTCGATCCGAAGACCGTACGATTCACCGATATGCATCAGTGGATCTGCGATTTAGAGGATTTCGACGACGATCCAAACGCATCCAATGAAAAAATTCTGGAGGCGATTCTGTTAGTCTGGTTAGATGAAGCAGAATAAATAACAAAACGGGCTGCCTTCAGGCGGCCCGTTTGCTAGTTGCTAATAAGGAAAAATAAAATGACCGAAGCGATGAAGATTACGCTCTCTACGCAGCCCGCCGACGCGCGCTGGGGCGAAAAAGCCAGCTACAGCATCAACAACGACGGTATTACCCTGCACCTGACGGGCAACGATGATTTGGGCCTGATCCAGCGCGCCGCGCGTAAAATTGACGGTCTGGGCATTAAGCATGTCTCGCTGGAAGGCGAAGGGTGGGACACCGACCGCAGCTGGGCATTCTGGGCAGGTTACAAAGGGCCGAAAGGCAGCCGCAAAATTGAGTGGGCGAACCTCGACGAAGCCGGTCAAAAAGAGCTGGAAAGCCGCCTGCAAATCATCGACTGGGTGCGCGACACCATTAACGCTCCGGCGGAAGAGTTAGGCCCTGAGCAGCTGGCGCAGCGCGCGGTTGACCTGCTGTGCGGCGTGGCGGGCGACAAAATGTCCTACCGCATCACCAAGGGTGAAGACCTGCGCGAGCAGAACTACATGGGTATCCACACCGTGGGCCGCGGCTCCGAGCGTCCTCCGGTCCTGCTGGCGCTGGATTACAACCCAACCGGCGATAAAGCAGCGCCAGTCTTTGCCTGCCTGGTAGGTAAAGGCATCACCTTCGACACCGGCGGCTACAGCCTGAAGCAGAGCGCGTTCATGGACTCCATGAAGTCCGACATGGGCGGTGCGGCAACCATCACCGGCGCGCTGGCGTTTGCCATCACCCGCGGTCTGAAAAAGCGCGTGAAGCTGTATCTGTGCTGCGCGGACAACATGGTGAGCGGTAACGCCTTCAAGCTGGGCGACATCATTCGCTACCGCAACGGTAAAAACGTTGAGGTGATGAACACCGACGCCGAAGGCCGCCTGGTGCTGGCCGATGGCCTGATCGACGCGTCTGCCCAGAAGCCTGAGCTGATCATCGACATGGCGACCCTGACCGGCGCGGCGAAAACCGCCCTGGGCAACGATTACCATGCGCTGTTCAGCTTTGACGACAAGCTGGCTGCTCGCCTGCTGGCAAGCGCCGCTGCGGAAAACGAACCGTTCTGGCGTCTGCCGCTGGCCGAGTTCCACCGCAGCCAGCTGCCGTCCAACTTTGCCGAGCTGAACAACACCGCGAGCGCGGCGTACCCGGCGGGTGCAAGTACGGCGGCAGGGTTCCTGTCCCACTTCGTTGAGAATTATCACGAAGGCTGGCTGCACATTGACTGCTCCGCGACGTATCGTAAAGCGGCGGTAGAGCAGTGGTCCGCGGGCGCGACCGGTCTGGGCGTGCGTACCGTGGCGAACCTGCTGACGGCTGAGTAATCTTCATTGCCCTCACCCCAACCCTCTCCCACGGGGAGAGGGTTGGGTGGGGAAATGCATCATCTGGAATTGCTATGTCCGAAACCAAAAACGAATTAGAAACCCTGCTGGAGCAGGCGGCGACCGAGCCCGCCCACCGTCCGGCATTTTTCCGTACCCTGCTGGAATCCACCGTCTGGGTGCCGGGTACCGCCGCGGAAGGTGAGCAGGTCGTAGAAGACAGCGCGCTGGATCTGCTGCACTGGGAGAAAGATGACGGCACGTCGGTGATCCCGTTCTTCACCTCGCTGGAAGCGCTTCAGAAAGCGGTAGAAGATGAACAGGCGTTCGTGGTGATGCCGGTGCGTACTCTGTTTGAAATGACGCTCGGCCAGACGCTATTCCTCAACGCGAAGCTGCCGACCGGGAAAGAGTTTACGCCGCGTGAAATCAGCCACCTGATTGGCGAAGAGGGCAACCCGCTCAGCACGCAGGAAGTGCTGGAAGGGGGCGAAACGCTGCTGCTCTCTGAGGTGGCCGAGCCACCCGCGCAGATGATTGATTCCCTGACGACGCTGTTCAAAACGCTCAAGCCCGTCCGGCGCGCGTTTCTCTGCTCCATTAAAGAGCGTGCGGACGAGCAGCCGGTGCTGCTGATTGGTATTGAGGCGGACGGCGATATCGACGACATCATTCAGGCGGCGGGAAGCGTGGCGACCGACACGCTGCCGGGCGACGAGCCGATTGATATCTGCCAGGTGAAGAACGGTGAAAAGGGCATCAGCCACTTTATTACCGAGCACATCACCCCGTTCTACGAGCGTCGCTGGGGCGGCTTCCTGCGCGATCTCAAAACCAACCGCATCATCTGATTACGGCGGGGTGAATATCACCCCGTTGCTTCCAGCAGCAGTAAATCCATCAGCAGCACCAGATTCGACTCAAACGACGTCACCCCCGCGGCTTCGGCGGCGAAGTGTACCGCTTCGTCATAGAGGGCAAAATGCACGTCCGCCATCCCCGCCAGCGTATTGGCCGAGGCGCGGGTAAACGCGACAATAGTCATACCGACGTTTTTGGCAATCCGCGCTTTATCCAGCACCTGCTCCGTTTCGCCGCTGCGCGAGACGGCAATAAACACCTGATAGCGTGAGGCGTTGCTGAGGAAAATATTCCGGCTGTCTCCCGGCCCGGAGATAAACGCCGTTTTGCCCAGCACCTGCAGCTTCTTGGTCAGGTACTCCGCAAACAGATAGGAAAAACCGGCCCCGTAGAGAAAGAAGCTCTCTTTCTGGCGCAGCAGGTCGGCAAACTGCTGGCGCTTCTCCTGCGTGACCCACTGGAAGGTGTGCTGATAGTTGGCGATAAACTGATTAAACAGCACCGGGAGTTCTGGAAGGGAGGGCGCCTGGGCGGCAATATGCGGCGTGTCGGAGAGCAATTGCTTGCAGTGCCAGATAAACTCGCTAAAGCCGCTAAACCCCAGCTTCTGGCACAGCCGCATAATGGTGGCGGTAGAAACGAACGTCGCCTGCGCCAGCTCTCGCACCGTGATGTTGCCCACCAGCATCGGGTGCTCCGTGAGGTGGGCGAGGACGCGATACTCCGCGCGGGTCAGCGACGCACCTCGCGTTAACAGCGTGGCCAGGCGGTTATCCATTATTTCGCGGGTGCGACAGGAAGATCGTCCCGCGCACCCCATTCGCTCCAGGCGCCGTCGTAAAGCGTGACGTCGCGCGCGCCGAGCGTGGCGAGCGCCAGGATCACCACGCAGGCCGTTACGCCGGAGCCGCAGCTGGCAATAATCGGACGATGTAAATCAACGCCAGCACGGTCAAAAATAGCCCGCAGCTCGTCGGTGGTTTTCAGCTCGCCCTCAAACACCAGATCGCCCCACGGCACGTTCAGCGCCCCCGGAATATGTCCGCGCTTCAGCCCTGGACGCGGTTCATCCGCTTCGGCATTGAAGCGCGGAGCAGGACGGGCATCGACGATTTGCGCCGTTTTTTCATGGCTCACGACCAGCACGTCGGTCAGACGTTTTACCACGTGCGCGTCGAACGTGGCGTCGAATTCGCCTTCCGGCAGCGTCACGTCACCATGCTGGAGCGGCAGCTCGTCGCGCTTCCAGCCCGCCAGCCCGCCCGCCAGAATAGAGACTTTTTCCACACCGAAGTTTTTCAGCATCCACCACGCGCGCGGTGCGGAGAAGAGGTTACCTTCATCATAAACAACGAGGTGTTTGTCTTTGCTGACGCCCAGCTCGCGCATCGCCACAGAAAACGCTTCCGGGCGCGGCAGCATGTGCGGCAGGGGAGAGTTGCGATCGGAGAGGGCTTCGATATCAAAAAATACCGCGCCAGGCAGATGTCCGGCACGGTATTCCGCGACCATATCGCGAAGGTGTTCCTGCCCGGCCGGGGCCATACGCGCGTCAATAATCTGAACTTCCGGATCGTCACCGTGCTCAATCAGCCAGTCGGCGGCGACAAAATATGAGGTGGACATGGGTTGCCTCCATTCTTTTCCGTAAAAAAGGATTGTCGGTGTTTTTTCTGACACCGACAAGCAAACCACGTTCAACTCGCGAGCAAGCCCCTATTTTTTCACCGGTTCGCCGTCCTGCCAGGCTTTTTGCAGCGCTGGCCAGTAGTCGCGGTTGGCCTCGATCATCTCATCAAGAATCGCTTTCGCGTGTTCCATGGTCGGCACGGTGCGGTTGAGGGTAAACGCCTGCAGGGCTTTCTCATAGCTTCCTTCGATTGTCGCCTCAACCAGCAGCTGTTCAGAGGCGAGCTGCTGTTGCAAAAGGGTCCGATGGAACAGCGGCACCTGACCGACACGAATCGGTTCCGGGCCTTCGGAGGTGATATAAGCGGGCACTTCCACCACCGCATCGTAAGGCAGGTTGGTAATCGCCCCGCGGTTTTCCACCATTACCAGATGGCGGCTTCGCAGGTTAAAGGCCAGCGAGCAGGCGACATCGACGATAAACTCGCCGTGGACGCCCACGTGGAAGGCGTCCGGCAGGATCCCGGTGCGCTTGTATTCTTCGGCAGCGGCGAACAGCTTTTTCTCGCGCCCGTCCATTACTTCATTGGCGCGGGTATAGTCCGGGTTCTGATGCTCGACGATCTGGTTCGGCATCAGGTAGTACTGCAGGTACGGGTTCGGCAGGTACTCCGGGAAGTTGTCCATGATCGGCTTAATGTTGCGCCAGGTTTTTACCCACGAAGGATCGGAATGCTGTGGATCGGTTTTGGCCGCATCTTCCGTCAGCAGGCCAAACTTCGCGATATGCTTACGCAGCTCGGGAAGCTTGTCTTCGCCGTCCACCAGCACGCGGGTAAACCAGCCGAAGTGGTTCAGGCCGAAGTAGTCCACCTCCAGCCTGCGGCGATCGACACCCAGAATCGCCCCCATATTGCGCATCGCGGCCACCGGCATATCGCAGATGTTCAGCACCCGCGCATTTGGCCGCAGGCGGCGCACGCCCTCTGCGACGATCGCCGCCGGATTGGAGTAGTTCACGATCCAGGCTTTTTCGTGCGCGTAGCGATCGACCAGATCGATAAGCTCCACCATTGGCAGGATCGTGCGCAGCCCGTACGCCAGGCCGCCGGGCCCGCACGTTTCCTGCCCGACCACGCCGTGGCGCAGCGGGATCTTCTCATCCTGCTCGCGCATCTTGTACTGGCCGACGCGCATCTGGGCGAAGACGAAATGCGCGCCGCTGAACGCCACTTCCGGGTCACTGGTGACGGTAAATTTGATGCTCTGACTGTGGTCGCGAATGACCTTTTCGACGACGGGCGCAATGGTGTTCTGGCGCGCCTCGTCGATGTCATAAAGGCGGATTTCAGCCAGCGGGAAATCCTGCAGGCGCACCATCAGGCTTTTCACAATGCCCGGCGTGTAGGTGCTACCGCCGCCGGCAATCGACAGAATGAATGGGGGTGTAAACATCTTTAGCTCCTTTCAGAGAAACGTCTCAACGGCTTCTCGCATTTTTTTGACGTGCAGCCCGTAGACCACCTGAACGTTGTTACCTTGTTTGATAATCCCTTTCGCGCCGGTCGCCTTGAGCCGCGGCTCGTCGATAATGGCGACGTCCTTCACCGTGACGCGTAAGCGGGTGTAGCAGTTGTCCACCACCTCAATGTTTTCCCTGCCACCCAGACCCGTCACGATGGATTCGCCCAGCCCGTCGTTATTGCCCTTCGCCTGGTACTCCTGCTTGCTGTAGAGGCGCGTCTCCCGATCGTCATCCTCACGGCCCGGCGTCTTCATGTTGAAGCGCAGGATCAGGAAGCGGAACACCACAAAGTAGAGGGCGAACATGATCAGCCCGACCACGAGGTACATCGGCCAGTTGGACTTCTCCGTGCCGAGCGGCAGGTTATAGAGGATAAAGTCGATAATCCCGTTGGCGCCGATGGCGTGAACGCCCAGCAGCGAGAACAGCATCATGCCGATGCCGGTCAGCACCGCGTGCACCACGAACAGCAGCGGGGCGACGAACAGGAAGGAGAACTCAATCGGCTCGGTTACGCCGACCAGCAGCGAGGTCAGCGCCGCCGGGATCAGAATGGCTTTCGCAATGGCTTTACGCTCCGGCTTTGCGGTCATATACATCGCCAGGGCTGCGGCAGGCAGGCCGAACATCTTGCTGATGCCGCGCGCGTCCCACACCACGGTGCTGCTGAGCTGCTTCACGTCCGGGCAGGCCATCTCGGCGAAATAAATATTGCGCGCGCCCTGATAGGTTGCGCCGCAAACCTCCTGCGTGCCGCCCAGCTCGGTATAGAGGAACGGGGTATAAACCAGATGGTGCAGGCCGGTGGGGACCAGAATACGTTCCAGGAAACCGTAGATTGCCACGCCAAACGGCCCGGAGCCTTTGATGGCCAGCGCCAGGGCGCTAATGCCGTGCTGGGCAAACGGCCACAGTTCACTCATCACCACGCCGAGCAGCATGGAGACGGGAAGCATGACGATGGCGACAAAACAGTGGCCGGAGTAAATTGCCATCGCGCCGTTAAACTGTACGCCGGAGTATTTGTTGTACAGATATCCGGAGAGCGCCCCGGTCAGGATCCCGGCAAAAACGCCCATCTCCAGCACCTGCACGCCCAGCACCATGGTCTGTCCGGCCGCTTTCATCTGGGCCGCTGGCGCCAGCGCGCCCTGCAGCTGCAGCGTGACGTTCATGGCGTTGATGAACACGACGAAGGTCACCAGACCAATCAGCGCGGCATAGCCTTTATCACGCGTCGCCAGACCAATCGGGATCCCGACGGCAAACACCAGCGCGAGGTTGACCAGTACCGACACGGCAGATTTCGCGATAAGCTGACCAATATGCTGAATCAGCGGATGGCCCAGAAACGGCAGGTATTCAGCGAGATTACCGTTACCCAGCACGTTACCAAAGGCGATAAACAGACCGACGATCGGTAAGATAAGTACCGGTCCGTACAATGATTTTCCGAAATTTTGTAGGGCGTTCACGGCTCGTTTCATGGCTTTCTCTCTTTTTGAACCGCGCACTCGGGGTGCGTCATGGTCATAAAACTAGCAGCCTTCAGGCGAGCTTAGCCAGCTATCTTCTTGTTTTAAAAACAAATGACTTGAAAGGTAACATGTGACGTTATGTGCTGTGATCGCGGTTCCATCACGGCGTAGCGACGTGATGCCATTCTGCGAGACGCTTTCCAGTTTTTAAAATTGGCCTTTTTGAATTAATGAAACTTGCGGATAATACTTATCCGGACGACGACCAACAGGCTCCATGGGCCAGGGATAAAGGATGAAACCGTTTCGCTTAGCCGCGCTTTCTCTTGCGCTGCTTACCACGTTTACGCTTGTCGGCTGTGATAACAGCGACGATAAACCCCAGGCTGCGGCTCCCGCGGCATCCACCGCATCGACACCGAAAGCCGCGGAAAAGCCCAATGCTGACACGCTGGCTAAACTGGCTGCCCAGAGTCAGGGAAAAGCGCTGACGTTGCTGGATACCTCTGAAGTTCAGCTCGACGGTGCCGCCACGCTGGTGCTGACCTTTTCTGTTCCGCTAAATCCCGATCAGGATTTCGCCAAAACGGTGCATGTCGTGGATAAGAAAAGCGGCAAGGTTGACGGGGCGTGGGAACTTGCGCCTAACCTGAAAGAGCTTCGGCTGCGCCATCTGGAACCTAACCGCAATCTGGTCGTCACCGTTGAACGTGACCTGCAGGCGCTGAACAAGGCGACGTTTGGCATTGATTATGAAAAAGCCCTGACCACCCGTGACATTGAACCCACCGTTGGTTTTGCCAGCCGCGGCTCGCTGCTGCCGGGTAAGGTGGTGGAAGGTCTGCCGGTGATGGCGCTCAACGTCAACAATGTCGATGTCAACTTTTACCGCGTGAAGCCGGAATCGCTGGCCTCCCTTGTCAGCCAGTGGGAGTACCGTAACTCGCTGACCAACTGGGAATCCGATAACCTGCTGAAGATGGCGGAGCTGGTTTACACCGGTCGATTCGATCTTAATCCGGCGCGCAATACGCGCGAAAAATTGCTGTTGCCCCTGAAGGATATTAAACCGCTCCAGCAGTCTGGCGTTTACATCGCGGTCATGAACCAGGCGGGGCACTACAACTACAGCAACGCCGCAACGCTCTTTACCTTAAGCGATATTGGTCTGTCCGCTCACCGTTACCATAACCGCCTGGATATTTTCACTCAGAGTCTGGAAAACGGTGCGGCGCAGTCCGGCGTGACCGTCACGCTGCTGAACGACAAAGGCCAGACTCTCGCTGAGGCGAAGAGCGATGCCGACGGTCATGCGAAGCTTGAAACGGACAAAGAAGCCGCGCTGATTCTGGCGAGCAAAGACGGCCAGACCACGCTGCTTGACCTCAAGCTTCCGGCGCTGGATCTGGCGGAGTTCGATATTGCCGGTAGCCCCGGCTACAGCAAGCAATTCTTCATGTTTGGCCCGCGCGATCTCTATCGTCCGGGTGAAACAGTGATCCTCAACGGCTTACTGCGCGACAGTGACGGTAAGCCGCTTCCCGATCAGCCCGTGAAGCTTGACGTGCTGCGCCCGGATGGACAGGTCGCGCGTACGATTGTCGTCAAGCCAGAGAATGGGCTCTATCGCTTTAACTATCCGCTGGACAGCGGGGCGCAGACCGGCATGTGGCATATCCGCGCCAACACGGGCGATAACCTGCAGCGCCTGTGGGACTTCCACGTCGAAGACTTCATGCCCGAGCGTATGGCGCTGAACCTGAGCGGACAAAAATCGCCGGTTTCACCGCAGGATAACGTGGACTTTAACGTGGTAGGCTATTACCTGTATGGCGCACCGGCCAACGGTAATTCCCTGCAGGGCCAGCTTTTCCTGCGTCCGCTGCGTGACGCGGTGGCTGCGCTGCCGGGCTTCCAGTTTGGCGATATCGCCGAGGAGAACCTGAGCCGCAGCCTGGATGAAGTTCAGCTTACGCTTGATGAGCAGGGGCGTGGACAGGTTTCTACCGAAAGCCAGTGGAAAGAGGTGCACTCTCCGCTGCAGCTGATCCTGCAGGCCAGCCTGCTGGAATCCGGCGGTCGTCCGGTGACGCGTCGCACCGAGCAGGCAATCTGGCCTGCGGCTGAGCTGCCGGGTATCCGCCCTCAGTTCGCCAGTAAAGCCGTTTACGACTACCGCACCGATACCACCGTCAACCAGCCGATTGTTGACGAGAACGGTAACGCCAGCTTCGACATTGTTTACGCCGATGCCAGCGGAGCGAAAAAGGCCGTTTCCGGGTTACAGGTTCGCCTGATCCGCGAGCGCCGCGACTACTTCTGGAACTGGTCTGAGAGCGAAGGCTGGCAGTCTCAGTTCGATCAGAAAGACCTGGTCGAAGGCGAGCAGGAGCTGACTCTCAAGGCCGATGAGACGGGTAAAGTCACCTTCCCGGTGGAGTGGGGTTCTTATCGTCTGGAGGTGAAAGCGCCTGATGAGATGGTCAGCAGCGTACGCTTCTGGGCGGGATACAGCTGGCAGGATAACAGCGACGGCACAGGGGCTGCACGCCCTGACCGCGTGACGCTGAAGCTGGATAAGCCAGCCTATCAGCCAGGCGATACCATTAACCTGCACATTGCAGCGCCGGCAGCAGGTAAGGGCTATGCGATGATTGAGTCCAGCGAAGGGCCGCTGTGGTGGAAAGAGATCGACGTACCGGCAAACGGGCTTGATCTCGCTATCCCGGTCGACAAAGCCTGGAAACGTCACGATCTTTACCTCAGCACGCTGGTGGTACGTCCGGGTGATAAATCCAAATCCGCCACGCCGAAACGCGCGGTCGGCCTGCTGCATCTGCCGATGGGCGACGAAAATCGCCGTCTGAACATTGCGCTCGATAACCCGCAGAAAATGCGTCCAAACCAGACGCTCTCAGTGAAGGTGAAAGCCAGCGTGAAAGAGGGGGCGGTGCCGCAGAAAGTGAATGTGCTTGTATCTGCGGTGGACAGCGGCGTGCTGAATATTACCGATTACGTTACGCCCGATCCGTGGCAGGCTTTCTTCGGCCAGAAGCGCTATGGCGCGGACATTTACGATATCTATGGCCAGGTCATCGAAGGGCAGGGCCGCCTGGCCGCGCTGCGCTTTGGTGGTGACGGTGATGAGCTTAAGCGCGGCGGTAAGCCGCCGGTGAACCACGTCACCATTATTGCCCAGCAGGCACAGCCGGTCACGCTGGATGCCAACGGAGAAGGCACGGTTGCGCTGCCGATAGGAGACTTCAACGGTGAGCTGCGTCTGATGGCGCAGGCCTGGACGGAGGACGATTTCGGCAGCAGTGAAAGCAAGGTTGTGGTGGCCGCGCCGGTCATTGCCGAGCTTAATACGCCGCGCTTCCTGGCAAGCGGGGATACCTCGCGGCTGACGCTGGATATCACTAACCTCACCGACCAGCCGCAAACGCTGAACGTCGCCCTGACCGCGACAGGAAAACTGTCGCTGGAAGGGGGGCAGCCGCAGCCGATTCAGCTGTCTCCTGGCGCACGCAACACCCTGTTTATTCCGGTGCGTGCGCTGGACGGTTATGGTGACGGTGAAGTAATCGCTCAGGTGACCGGCCTGCAGCTCCCGGGTGAGACCTTCGCCCCGCAGCAGAAGAGCTGGAAAATCGGCGTGCGTCCGGCATTCCCGGCGCAGACGGTGAATACCGGTGCCATGCTGAATACCGGCGAGTCCTGGACCGCACCGGCGCAGCATAGTAACGGTTTCTCTCCTGCTACCCTGCAGGGACAGCTGCTGCTGAGCGGCAAACCACCGCTTAACCTGGCGCGCTATATTCGCGAATTGCAGGCGTATCCGTATGGCTGCCTGGAACAGACCACCAGCGGTCTGTTCCCGTCGCTCTACACCAACGCGGCGCAGCTGACTGCACTTGGCATCAAAGGCGACACCGATGATAAGCGCCGTGCGGCGATTGATATTGGCATCTCCCGTCTGCTGCAGATGCAGCGTGAGGACGGTGGTTTTGCGCTATGGGATAAAAACGGCCCGGAAGAGTACTGGCTGACGGCCTACGTGACCGACTTCCTGGTGCGCGCGGGCGAGCAGGGTTACAGCGTACCTGCCGATGCGGTGAATAACGCCAATAACCGCCTGCTGCGCTACCTGCAGGATCCGGGAATGATGTCCATTCGCTACAGCGATGATACTCAGGCCAGCAAGTTCGCCGTGCAGGCCTATGCCGCGCTGGTGCTGGCACGTCAGCAAAAAGCGCCGCTGGGCGCGCTGCGTGAAATCTGGGATCGCCACGAGCAGGCGGCTTCCGGGTTGCCGCTGATGCAGCTGGGCATGGCGCTCAAGCTGATGGGCGATGCACCGCGCAGCCAGCAGGCGCTGGACCTGGCACTCAAAACGCCGCGTAACGACAGCAAAACCTGGATGGCCGATTACGGCAGCCAGCTTCGCGATAACGCTCTGATGCTCTCCCTGCTGGAGGAGTACAAGCTGCTGCCGGATGCGCAGAATACGCTGCTGAATGCTCTGTCTGAACAGGCCTTCAGCCAGCGCTGGCTGTCAACGCAGGAGAGCAATGCGCTGTTCCTGGCCGGACGTTCGCTGCAAACCTTGTCCGGTACATGGCAGGCGAAAACCTCTCTGTCTGAGACCGCATCTGGCGGCGATAAGTCACTGGTACAAAACGTGAGCGGCGACCAGCTTGGCGCGCTGCAGGTGGCCAATACTGGCACGACTCCGCTGTGGGTGCGTCTGGACAGCACCGGCTATCCGGAATACGCGCCTCAGCCGAGCGCGAACGTGCTGCAGGTTGAACGTCATATCCTGGCAACCGACGGCAGCACTAAATCACTCTCTTCCCTGAAGAGCGGTGAGCTGGTGCTGGTGTGGCTGGAAGTTAAAGCCAGCCAGAACGTGCCGGATGCGCTGGTGGTGGATCTCCTCCCTGCGGGTCTGGAGCTGGAAAACCAGAACCTGGCAAGCAGCAGCGCCAGCCTGCAGGACAGCGGTAGCGAAGTACAGAACCTGCTCAGCCAGATGCAGCAGGCGGACATTCAGCATATGGAATTCCGCGACGACCGCTTTGTGGCCGCCGTGCCGGTAAATGAAGGTCAGCCAGTCACGCTGGTCTATCTGGCGCGCGCCGTGACGCCGGGAACCTATCAGGTGCCGGTCCCGATGGTGGAGTCTATGTACGTTCCGCAGTGGCGGGCAACGGGGGCGGCCAGCGGCCCGCTGATTGTTGTTCCGTAATATGCGAATGGCACGTCTGACACGCTCCCGCTGGCTATGGCTGGCGGGAGCGCTTCTCGTTTTATGGGGGCTGATTGTCGCCGCCGACCGCCTGTGGCCGTTGCCTCTGAAAGAGGTTAACCCCGCCCGGGTGGTGGTGGATGAGAAGGGCACGCCGCTCTGGCGTTTTGCCGATAGCGACGGTATCTGGCGCTACCCAGTTACCATTGAAGAGGTCTCTCCCCGCTACCTTGAGGCGCTGATCCAGTATGAAGATCGCTGGTTCTGGGATCACCCTGGCGTAAACCCGCTTTCTGTCCTGCGCGCTGCCTGGCAGGATCTCAGTTCTGGCAAAGTCGTCTCTGGCGGAAGCACGCTCACAATGCAGGTGGCACGCCTGCTGGACCCACATCCGCGCACCTTTGGCGGCAAAGTTCGTCAGCTCTGGCGGGCGATGCAGCTGGAGTGGCATCTTTCCAAGCGAGACATTCTCACCCTCTATCTCAACCGCGCTCCGTTTGGCGGCACGCTGCAGGGCGTCGGAGCGGCAAGCTGGACCTATCTTGGCAAACCGCCGTCGCAGCTCAGCTATTCCGAAGCGGCGCTGCTGGCGGTACTGCCGCAGGCACCCAGCCGCTTGCGTCCGGACCGCTGGCCTGAACGGGCCGAGGCGGCGCGCAACAAAGTGCTAGACCGCATGGTCACGCAGGGCGTCTGGTCCGCGAAGCAGGTCAAAGAATCATGGGAGGAATCGGTATGGCTGGCGCCCCGGCAGATGCCGCAGCTGGCGCCGCTCTTTGCACGCATGATGCTAGGCAAAAGCCGCGACACTAAAATTGTCACCACGCTGGATGCCGGGCTACAGCGGCAGCTGGAAGAGCTGGCGATGAACTGGAAATCTCGCCTGCCGGCACGTAGCTCGCTGGCGATGATCGTCGTGGATCATACGGATATGAAAGTGCGCGGCTGGGTCGGCTCGGTGGATATTAACGATGACACGCGTTTCAGCCACGTGGATATGGTCAATGCGATCCGATCCCCGGGATCGGTGTTAAAGCCCTTTATTTACGGTATGGCGCTGGACGATGGCCTGATCCATCCCGCCTCGCTGCTCCAGGACGTTCCCAGAAAAACCGGTGATTATCGCCCCGGGAATTTTGACAGTGGGTTCCACGGACCGGTCAGCATGAGTGAAGCGCTGGTGCGCTCCCTCAACCTGCCCGCGGTACAGGTACTGGAAGCCTACGGGCCAAAACGTTTTGCCGGGATGCTGAGCAACGCGGGATTGCCGCTGATCCTGCCCGCGGGGGCGCAGCCGAATCTGTCCCTGATCCTCGGCGGGGCAGGCGCCCGGCTGGCGGATATCACAGCGGCCTACAGCGCCTTTGCCCGACACGGTAAGGCGGGAAGGCTGCGTTTACGGCCGGGCGCTCCGCTCATTGACCGTCCGCTGCTTTCGCAAGGCTCGGCGTGGATTATTCGCCGTATTCTGGCGAACGAGGCGCAGCCGCTGCCGGATAATGCGCTACCGCAAATCGCGCCGCTGGCGTGGAAAACCGGCACCAGCTACGGCTACCGTGATGCCTGGGCGATTGGTCTGAATGCCCGTTACGTAATAGGCATCTGGACAGGACGACCGGACGGCACGCCCGTAGCGGGGCAGTTTGGTTTCGCCAGCGCGGTTCCACTCTTAAATCAGGTAAATAACCTGCTTCAGTCACGCTCATCGGTAGACGAGGCCCGCCTGCCGCGCGACCCGCGTCCGGAGAACGTCGGGCGGGGCGTGATCTGCTGGCCGGGCGGCCAGTCGCTGCCGGAAGGGAGTGAAAACTGTCGGCGTCGCCTGTCGACCTGGCTGCTGGAAGGGAGTGAACCGCCCACGCTGCTATTGCCCGAACAGGAAGGGATACGCGGCATTCGTTTCCCGGTCTGGCTGGATAAAACGGGTAAACGCGTGGCGGCAGATTGCCCTGATGCAACTGAAAAAGTCCTTGATGTCTGGCCGCTGCCGCTGGAGCCTTGGCTGCCGGCGACCGAACGTCGCGCGGTACGGGTCCCTCCTTCATCAGCCACCTGTCCTCCGCTGTCGCAGGACGCACCTGCGCCACTCATCCTGACAGGCGTGCGCGAAGGGGCCGTCATCAAACGTCTTCCAGGGGAATCCCGCGTTTCGCTGCCGCTTCAGGCGACCGGTAATAGCGGTGAGCGTTGGTGGTTTTTGAACGGTGAACCGCTGAATGTGAAGGGAAGAGTTTACACATTACTGCTTGATAAATCGGGCGATTATCAGTTACTCGTTATGGATGAGACCGGGCAGGTCGCGACGGTGAATTTTACGCTGCAGTGATTTGAAAACAGCTTTCAGATGTGAGCTGTTGCTAAAACTCGTCTTATTTTAAAAAAATGTTACCTGAATCCATAGGCAATGGCGCTATTGCTCATTATAATCCGCGCCACACCATACTCAGGTATGCAAAACAACAGAACATTGACAGAGGTTATCATGGCTATTGAACGTACTTTTTCCATCATCAAACCAAACGCGGTGGCAAAAAACGTTATTGGCAGCATCTTCGCTCGCTTTGAATCAGCAGGGTTCAAAATTGTTGGCACCAAAATGCTGCACCTGACCGTTGAGCAGGCTCGCGGTTTCTACGCTGAGCACGAAGGTCGCCCATTCTTTGACGGCCTGGTTGAGTTCATGACCTCCGGTCCAATCGTGGTATCCGTGCTGGAAGGCGAAAACGCAGTACAGCGTCACCGTGACCTGCTGGGCGCAACCAACCCGGACAACGCGCTGGCAGGTACTCTGCGCGCTGACTACGCAGACAGCTTCACCGAGAACGGTACCCACGGTTCTGACTCTGTTGAATCTGCTGCACGCGAAATCGCTTTCTTCTTCGCAGAAGGCGAAGTGTGTCCACGCACCCGTTAATTTAACGGTTTCGTTTACACATTATTTTCGTAAATGCCGCGTCCAGACGTGGCATCCCTGCGCCAGACTTTGTACAATGCAACGCCCCGGACGAGCAGACTGCTTTCCGGGGCGTTTCTATTCAACCCTCCATGGGCCATAACGTGTAACAACGAGGCCGGAAAATATTATGTCTGAATTAGTGAATACCTCCGAAGTCGCCATTCCTGCGGTTCCCAATAAAAATGGAAAAATCAACCTGCTGGATCTGAACCGTCAGCAGATGCGCGAGTTCTTTAAAGAGATGGGCGAAAAGCCGTTTCGTGCCGATCAGGTCATGAAGTGGATGTACCATTACTGCAGCGACAATTTTGATGACATGACTGACATCAACAAGGTCCTGCGCAACAAGCTTAAGGAAGTGGCTGAAATCCGCGCACCGGAAGTGGTGGAAGAGCAGCGCTCGGCGGATGGCACCATCAAATGGGCGATTGCGGTAGGCGATCAGCGCGTTGAGACCGTCTACATCCCGGAAGAAGACCGCGCCACGCTGTGTGTCTCCTCTCAGGTTGGCTGTGCGCTGGAGTGCAAATTCTGCTCTACCGCGCAGCAAGGCTTTAACCGTAACCTGCGCGTGTCAGAAATTATCGGCCAGGTCTGGCGTGCCGCGAAAATCGTCGGTGCGGCAAAAGTAACCGGTACGCGTCCTATCACCAACGTGGTGATGATGGGGATGGGTGAGCCGTTGCTGAACCTGACCAACGTCGTTCCGGCGATGGAAATCATGCTGGATGACTTCGGTTTTGGTCTGTCCAAGCGTCGCGTCACGCTGTCTACCTCTGGCGTTGTGCCTGCGCTGGACAAGCTGGGCGACATGATTGACGTTGCGCTGGCGATCTCCCTGCATGCACCAAACGACGAAATTCGTGACGAAATTGTGCCGATCAACAAAAAGTACAATATCGAAACCTTCCTCGCTGCGGTGCGTCGCTATCTGGAGAAATCCAACGCCAACCAGGGCCGCGTTACCATCGAGTACGTGATGCTTGACCACGTCAACGACGGTACCGAACATGCGCATCAGCTGGCTGAACTGCTGAAAGATACGCCATGCAAAATCAACCTGATCCCATGGAACCCGTTCCCGGGCGCGCCGTATGGCCGAAGCTCAAACAGCCGTATCGACCGTTTCTCCAAGGTGCTGATGGAGTATGGTTTCACCACCATCGTGCGTAAAACCCGTGGTGATGACATTGATGCAGCATGCGGACAGCTAGCAGGTGACGTTATTGACCGTACCAAACGTACCCTGCGTAAACGCATGCAGGGCGAGACGATCGCGGTTAAAGCTGTTTGATTATTATGCACTCACGGCGCATTATCTGCGCCGTGAAGCATACTCTTACTGAATAATCAGTCAGATTCGTGATGACTGAACAATAATTACGGTGCGTTTCATCCGACTTTCGGGCAGTATGTAACGACGTAACAACAGTTTAGCCGTAAGGGCAGGGCTGTACTGTCATCTCCGGGCTGACAGTCTTATACTCTCTGTTCAAGGTTAACTGACCAGAAGTTTCGCGGTGCGGGTGGCATTGTGACTCACCGGCACCTGAACCCTTATTTTTCACGTACCAGTAGTTGTAGCGAATGAATACTGAAGCCACTCACGACCAACATGAAGCACTCTCCACTGGCGTTCGTCTTCGCAACGCCCGTGAACAACTCGGACTCAGCCAGCAAGCCGTTGCGGAACGCTTGTGCCTGAAGGTTTCCACGGTTCGCGATATTGAAGAAGATAAGGCACCTGCCGATCTGGCTTCAACGTTCTTGCGCGGTTATATCCGCTCTTACGCAAAACTGGTGCATATCCCCGAAAACGAATTACTGCCAATGATGGAGAAGCAGGCACCGGTCCGTGCAGCAAAAGTTGCGCCGATGCAGACTTTCTCCCTGGGGAAACGTCGTAAAAAACGCGATGGCTGGCTGATGAGCTTTACCTGGCTGGTGCTGTTTGTGGTGATCGGTCTGACCGGCGCATGGTGGTGGCAAAACCACAAGGCCCAGCAGGAAGAGATCACCACCATGGCCGATCAATCCTCCGCCGAACTCAACCAGGCCGGAAGTGAGAATGCCCAGAACGTGCCGCTGAATACCGACGGCGCAGCTTCCTCAAGCGAGCCACAGACCGCAGCGCCAGACGCGTCGGCGACCGATGCTGTACAGGCTCCGGCAGCAACGGCTAACACCGCTGCACCGCAGGCTCAGGATCAAAACGCGGTTGTTGCCCCTTCTCAGGCTAATGTTGATACTGCGGCGAATGCGCCTGCGGCTGCTCAGCCTGCGGACAATAGCGCAGCGACTCTGCCAACCAGCCCGGCGGGTACGGCGACAGCAGCCAATCCCAACGCGCTGGTGATGAACTTCAGCGCCGACTGCTGGCTGGAAGTGACTGACGCGACAGGTAAAAAACTGTTCAGCGGCCTGCAGCGTAAAGATGGCACGTTAAACCTAACCGGCCAGGCTCCCTATAAACTTAAAATCGGCGCTCCGGCAGCGGTACAGATCCAGTATCAAGGAAAACCTGTCGACCTGAGCCGCTTTATCAGAACTAACCAGGTTGCACGTCTTACCGTTAATGCCGAACAATCAGCAGCACAGTAACAGACGGGCAACGCGGGAGATTTTTCATGCATAACCAGGCTCCGATTCAACGTAGAAAATCGAAACGGATTTACGTTGGGAATGTGCCAATCGGCGATGGGGCACCTATCGCCGTTCAGTCGATGACCAACACGCGCACTACCGATGTAGAAGCGACGGTCAATCAAATCAAAGCATTAGAACGTGTAGGCGCGGACATTGTTCGCGTCTCCGTCCCGACCATGGATGCCGCTGAGGCGTTCAAACTGATCAAACAGCAGGTCAGCGTTCCGCTGGTGGCTGATATTCACTTCGACTACCGCATCGCGCTGAAAGTAGCCGAATACGGCGTCGATTGCCTGCGCATTAACCCGGGCAACATCGGTAACGAAGAGCGTATCCGCATGGTCGTGGACTGCGCCCGCGATAAAAATATTCCTATCCGTATCGGCGTTAACGCCGGTTCCCTGGAAAAAGACCTGCAGGAAAAATACGGCGAGCCGACGCCACAGGCGCTGCTCGAATCCGCGATGCGTCATGTCGATCATCTCGATCGTCTTAACTTCGATCAGTTCAAAGTCAGCGTAAAAGCGTCCGACGTGTTCCTGGCGGTAGAGTCTTATCGTCTGCTGGCAAAACAGATCGACCAGCCTCTGCACCTCGGGATCACCGAAGCGGGCGGCCTGCGCAGCGGCTCTGTAAAATCTGCGATCGGTCTGGGGCTGCTGCTCTCCGAAGGGATCGGTGACACCCTGCGCGTCTCGCTGGCGGCCGATCCGGTCGAAGAGATCAAGGTCGGTTTCGATATCCTGAAGTCGCTGCGTATTCGCGCGCGTGGGATCAACTTCATTGCCTGCCCAACCTGCTCACGTCAGGAGTTTGATGTGATCGGGACGGTGAATGCCCTGGAGCAACGCCTGGAAGACATTATCACCCCGATGGACGTCTCCATCATCGGCTGTGTGGTAAACGGCCCGGGTGAAGCGCTGGTGTCAACCCTGGGCGTGACCGGCGGTAACAAGAAAAGTGGTCTCTATGAAGATGGCGTTCGTAAAGATCGTCTGGATAATAGCGACATGATCGACCAGCTTGAAGCCCGCATCCGCGCCAAAGCCGCCATGATGGACGAGACACAGCGTATCAGCATCCAGCAGGTTGAAAAATAACGTGATGGGAAGCGTGCCGCTTCCCATGTATGATTGAACCCATTCTTTGGGTTTTTTTTGTATATAGAAAGAGAATAAACGTGGCAAAAAACATTCAAGCCATCCGCGGCATGAACGATTATCTGCCTGGCGAAACCGCCATCTGGCAGCGCATTGAAGGCACGCTGAAGCAGGTGCTCGGCAGCTACGGTTACAGCGAAATCCGTTTGCCGATTGTAGAGCAGACCCCGTTATTCAAACGCGCGATCGGTGAAGTCACCGACGTGGTTGAAAAAGAGATGTACACCTTTGAGGACCGCAACGGCGACAGCCTGACCCTGCGTCCGGAAGGGACGGCGGGCTGCGTACGCGCCGGCATCGAACATGGTCTTCTGTACAATCAGGAGCAGCGCCTGTGGTATATCGGCCCGATGTTCCGCCACGAACGTCCTCAGAAAGGTCGTTATCGCCAGTTCAATCAGCTGGGTGTGGAAGTCTTTGGTCTGCAGGGCCCGGACATCGACGCCGAACTGATTATGCTGACCGCCCGCTGGTGGCGCGCCCTCGGTATCGCCGATCACGTTTCCCTTGAGCTGAACTCTATCGGTTCTCTGGAAGCCCGCGCTAACTACCGCGATGCGCTGGTGGCGTTCCTGGAACAGCATAAAGAGAAGCTGGACGAAGACTGCAAACGTCGCATGTACAGCAACCCGCTGCGCGTTCTGGATTCCAAAAACGCGGATGTTCAGGCACTGCTGAACGATGCGCCTGCTCTGGGTGACTACCTGGATGTAGAATCTCGCGAACACTTCGCGGGCCTGTGCAAGCTGCTTGAAGCGGCAGGCATCGCCTATACCGTGAATCAGCGCCTGGTGCGCGGTCTGGACTACTACAACCGCACCGTGTTTGAGTGGGTGACCACCAGCCTCGGTTCTCAGGGCACCGTGTGCGCGGGCGGTCGTTATGACGGTCTGGTTGAGCAACTTGGCGGTCGCGCAGCCCCTGCTGTTGGCTTCGCAATGGGCCTTGAGCGACTTGTTTTGCTGGTTCAGGCAGTTAATCCGGAATTTAAAGCAGATTCCGTTGTCGATATATACCTGGTGGCTTCAGGCGCGGAAACGCAGTCTGCGGCGATGCAGCTTGCCGAACGCGTGCGCGATGCGCTGCCGGACGTTAAGCTGATGACCAACCATGGCGGCGGCAACTTCAAAAAACAGTTTGCTCGTGCCGATAAGTGGGGCGCAAGTATTGCACTGGTGCTGGGCGAGTCCGAAGTGGCTAACGGTGAAGTGGTGGTGAAAGACCTGCGCTCTGGTGAGCAGACAACGGTAACGCAGGACGGCGTTGCGGCGCACTTGCGCACTCTATTGGGCTAAGGAGAAGGACTGCGTGGAAATTTACGAGAACGAACACGATCAGGTCGACGCGATTAAGCGCTTCTTTGTTGAAAACGGCAAAGCGCTGGTTGTTGGGGTTATTTTAGGTATCGGTGCGCTGGTGGGCTGGCGTTACTGGAACAATCATCAGGCAGATTCCGCGCGTGGCGCGTCCCTGTCCTATGAAAATACCGTGAGCGCAATTCGTGCCGATCAGCCGCAAACGCTGGCTGCGGCAGAAAAATTTGCGGCTGACAACAAAAACACCTACGGTGCACTGGCTGCGCTGGAAGTGGCTCAGCTGTACGTTGATAAGAACGAACTGGATAAAGCCGCTGCACAGCTCTCGCAGAGCCTTGCTGCGGCCAGCGATGAGAACCTGAAAGCGGTGATCAATCTGCGCCTGGCACGTATTCAGGTTCAGCAGAAAAAAGCTGACGATGCGCTGAAAACGCTCGATACCATCAAAGGCGAAGGTTTTGCTGCCATCGTTGCCGATCTGCGCGGTGAAGCACTGCTGAGCAAAGGTGACAAAGCTGGCGCGCGTAAAGCGTGGCAAGCTGGCGTAGAGAGCAATGCTTCACCTGCGCTGAGCGAAATGATGCAGATGAAAATAAATAATTTGTCCGTCTGAGAGGGACCCGATGCAATTGCGTAAATTACTTCTGCCAGGACTGCTTTCTGTTACGTTATTGAGTGGTTGTTCACTGTTCAGTGGCGAAGAAGACGTTGTGAAAATGTCCCCACTGCCGACGGTTGAAAACCAGTTTACCCCATCCACCGCGTGGGATGTCTCCGTGGGCAATGGGATTGGTGATTTCTATTCCAACCTTCATCCAGCGTATGCAGACAGCGTTGTCTATGCCGCTGACCGCAAAGGTACCGTGAAAGCGGTGAACGCCGATGACGGGAAAGAAGTGTGGTCCGTTAACCTGGCGGAAAAAGACGGCTGGTTCTCCCGTAAGCCTGCACTGCTGTCTGGCGGTCTGACCGTTGCCGGTGGTCATGTCTACGTGGGCAGCGAAAAAGCGCAGGTTTATGCGCTGAACAGCAGCGACGGCTCCATTGCCTGGCAAACAACCGTAGCGGGTGAATCCCTGTCTCGTCCGGTAGTAAGCGACGGTCTGGTGCTGATTCATACCAGCAACGGCCAGCTGCAGGCGCTGAACGAAGCGGACGGTCTGGTGAAATGGACCGTTAACCTGGATATGCCTGCGCTCTCTCTGCGCGGCGAATCCGCGCCGGCTACCGCATTTGGTGCTGCCATTGTGGGCGGTGACAACGGTCGCGTGAGCGCAGTGCTGATGCAGCAGGGCCAGATGATCTGGCAGCAGCGTATCTCTCAGGCTACTGGCTCAACGGAAATTGACCGTCTGAGCGACGTAGACACAACGCCAGTCATCGTTAACGGTGTGGTTTACGCGCTGGCCTATAACGGCAACCTGACCGCGCTGGATCTGCGCAGCGGCCAGATCATGTGGAAACGTGAGCTGGGCTCTGTGAACGATTTCATCGTTGAGGGCAACCGCATCTATATGGTCGATCAGAACGACCGTCTGCTGGCTCTGAGCACCGAAGGCGGCGTGACGCTGTGGACGCAAAGCGATCTGCTGCACCGTCTGCTGACTGCTCCGGCACTGTACAACGGTAGCCTGGTGGTTGGCGACAGCGAAGGGTATATGCACTGGATCGATCCGGATAACGGCCGCTTTGTTGCACAGCAAAAAGTCGACAGCTCTGGTTTCCTGACCGATCCGGTTGTGGCCGACGGCAAACTGCTGATTCAGGCAAAAGACGGCACGCTGTACGCGATCACGCGTTAATTACCCGGCGGTTGTAGTATACTAAACGGCTCCTGTTCACTCAGGAGCCGTTTTGACATTTTTAAAAACGCCGCAAAAGCGACGTTATTTTGAATTTTATGAGGCTTCAAACATGGTACCTGTGGTCGCGCTTGTCGGGCGCCCTAACGTTGGAAAATCCACTCTTTTTAACCGTTTAACACGCACCCGTGATGCGCTGGTTGCGGATTTCCCGGGGCTGACGCGTGACCGTAAGTACGGTCGTGCAGAGGTGGAAGGACGTGAGTTCATCTGTATCGATACCGGTGGTATTGACGGCACAGAAGACGGCGTTGAAACCCGCATGGCGGAACAGTCGCTGCTGGCGATTGAAGAAGCGGATGTGGTGCTGTTTATGGTGGATGCGCGCGCTGGCCTGATGCCGGCGGACTCCGCTATTGCCAAACACCTGCGTTCACGCGAAAAGCCGACCTTCCTGGTGGCGAACAAAACTGACGGCATCGATGCCGATCAGGCCGTCGCGGATTTCTGGTCTCTGGGCCTGGGTGAGATCTACCCGATTGCGGCATCGCATGGCCGTGGCGTCACCAGCCTGCTGGAAACCGTTCTGCTGCCGTGGGTGGACGAAGTAAACCCGCCGGAAGAGGTGGACGAAGACGCTGAATACTGGGCGCAGTTCGAAGACGGAGAAGAGGGCGAAGAAGAGCCTGAAGACGACTTCAACCCGCAGGACCTGCCGATCAAGCTGGCCATCGTGGGTCGTCCAAACGTAGGTAAGTCTACGCTTACTAACCGTATTCTGGGTGAAGAGCGCGTGGTCGTTTACGACATGCCGGGCACCACCCGTGACAGTATCTACATTCCTATGCAGCGCGATGAGCGTGAGTATGTCCTCATCGACACCGCCGGGGTGCGTAAGCGCGGGAAAATCACCGATGTGGTGGAAAAATTCTCCGTTATCAAAACCCTGCAGGCGATCGAAGATGCTAACGTAGTGCTGCTGGTCATCGACGCACGCGAAGGTATCTCCGATCAGGACCTCTCTCTGCTCGGCTTTATCCTCAATAGTGGGCGCTCACTGGTTATCGTAGTCAACAAGTGGGATGGCCTGAGCAATGAAGTGCGCGAGCAGGTGAAAGAGACCCTCGACTTCCGTCTGGGCTTTATCGACTTTGCCCGCGTGCACTTCATCTCTGCGCTGCACGGCAGCGGAGTGGGTAACCTGTTCGAATCCGTGCGTGAAGCGTACGACAGCTCAACCCGTCGTCAGAGCACCGCCATGCTGACCCGCATCATGAATATGGCTGCAGAAGACCATCAGCCGCCGCTGGTGCGCGGCCGTCGCGTGAAGCTGAAATATGCTCACGCCGGTGGTTACAACCCGCCAATCGTAGTAATTCACGGCAACCAGGTGAAAGACCTGCCGGATTCCTACAAGCGCTATCTGATGAACTATTTCCGTAAATCGCTGGACGTGATGGGCACGCCTATCCGTATCCAGTTCAAGGAAGGGGAAAACCCGTTTGCCAACAAGCGCAACACCCTGACGCCGAACCAGATGCGTAAGCGTAAGCGCTTGATTAAGCACATTAAGAAAAGCAAATAAGCTTTACGTGCTTCACGAAAGCCCGCGTTTATCGCGGGCTTTTTTTTGCCCAATCATACCGCCGATTTTCTCTGTGTGAAGTCAATCACTATTCACTTTTAACCAAGTTTAAATCTAAGAAAGTAGACAATCGTCGAATTTTCATCTTAAAGTCCAGGGTCCGGTACTAGACAAAACTAGCGCCTGGTTATCAAATGGTTAACTAACTTTTCGCCGCATGTAAAAAATCGGCCAGATACGTAACTGGCCGGCGTACCTGCTGGTGTTTACAAGCACGACGACATACCTTTCGGGAGAATTATGCAATCCACTGTTAATCAAAAAGAGAGCCGAACGTTCTTCGGCCATCCGTATCCGCTCGGTTCCCTGTTCTTCACCGAGATGTGGGAGCGTTTCTCATTTTACGGCATTCGTCCGTTACTGATCCTGTTTATGGCCGCCACCGTCTATGACGGCGGGATGGGCCTGGCGCGTGAAAACGCCTCGGCGATTGTCGGTATCTTTGCCGGTACCATGTACCTGGCCGCGCTGCCGGGCGGCTGGCTGGCGGATAACTGGCTCGGTCAGCAGAGAGCCGTCTGGTACGGTTCAATTCTGATTGCGCTCGGTCACCTGTCGATTGCGCTCTCGGCGGTGATGGGGAACAACCTGTTCTTTATCGGCCTGATGTTCATCGTGCTTGGCTCCGGGCTGTTTAAGACCTGTATCTCGGTGATGGTCGGCACCCTGTATAAAAAAGGCGACGCGCGTCGTGACGGCGGTTTCTCGCTGTTCTATATGGGCATCAACATGGGCTCGTTCATCGCGCCGCTGATTTCCGGCTGGCTGATTAAAACCCACGGCTGGCACTGGGGCTTTGGTATTGGCGGCATCGGGATGCTGGTGGCGCTGATTATCTTCCGCGTGTTTGCCGTTCCGGCGATGAAACGCTATGACGGCGAAGTCGGCCTCGACTCCACCTGGAACAGCCCGGTGGTGAAGCGTAACGGCGTGGGCGTTTGGCTGCTGGCGCTGGCGGCAGGCGTGGCAACGATCGTGACGCTGATTGCGCAGGGCGTGATTGTGATTAACCCGGTCGCGGTAGCCAGCGTGCTGGTCTACGTGATTGCGGCATCCGTTGCCCTCTACTTTATTTATCTGTTTGTTTTTGCGGGCCTGAATCGTAAAGAGCGCGCCAGGCTGTTGGTCTGCTTTATTCTGCTGATCTCCGCGGCGTTCTTCTGGTCCGCGTTTGAGCAGAAGCCAACCTCATTCAACCTGTTTGCCAACGACTACACTAACCGCATGATTGGTGATTTTGAAATCCCGGCGGTGTGGTTCCAGTCAATCAACGCCCTGTTCATCATCCTGCTGGCACCGGTGTTTAGCTGGGCATGGCCGAAGCTCGCGAGCAAAAACATTCGTCCGAGCAGCATTACCAAGTTTGTTATTGGTATTCTGTGCGCGGCGGCGGGCTTTGGCCTGATGATGCTGGCGGCACAGAACGTGCTGAGCAGCGGTGGAGCGGGCGTATCGCCGTTCTGGCTGGTGGGCAGCATCCTGATGCTGACGCTCGGCGAGCTGTGCCTGAGTCCGATTGGCCTGGCGACCATGACGCTGCTGGCGCCGGAGAGAATGCGCGGACAGATGATGGGGTTGTGGTTCTGCGCCAGCGCGCTGGGTAACCTGGCGGCGGGCCTGATTGGCGGCCACGTGAAGGCCGATCAGCTGGATATGCTGCCGGATCTCTTTGCGCGCTGCTCCATCGCGCTGCTGATCTGTGCCGCGGTACTGATCGTCCTTATTGTTCCGGTGCGCCGCATGCTGGAAAATGCGCAGACTAAACCGGCAGCTGAAGCCTGATAATGTTCAGCCTACCGGGGCAGTTATCCTGTCCCGGTAAAACCCAACAGGAGAGAATATGTCGATTACCTGCCCGGATTGCCAGTCACCGCTGGAGCCCCAGAACGGCGTGGCGCACTGCGACAGCTGTAATAAAGATATTGCGCTTGTAGCCCGTTGCCCGGAGTGCCATCAGCCACTCCAGGTATTAAAAGCCTGCGGCGCGGTGGACTATTTCTGCCAGAACGGCCACGGCCTTATCTCTAAAAAACGCGTGGAGTTTGTTCGGGCCGAAGGTTAATCGCAGACGCAGCCTTCGCCTTTCTTCCAAAGCTCAACCAGCGACTCTGGCGCTTCCTGCTCCGGCACCAGCACGACGATATCGGCGTAGTGCGCCTGATTTTGCCCGGTCCAGATAATCTGGATGCGGAAATAGCGCTGGTCGCCGCTGCCGGGTGAAGAGGCTTGCCCCGGCGGCTGACCGCGCGGAAAAGCCTGCTCCAGGATGCTCACCAGGCGCTGGCGCTGGGCTTCATTGAGCGAGGAGAGCGCGATGGTGCGCTGTCCGCTCAGCCTGGGGATAAAAGCGACGCCGCCTTCCCGGGCCAGCTCAACCACGGCGTCATCCGTCAGTTCCGGAACCTGCATTTACAACACTCCCACCTGTTCCCAGGCTTGTTTAATGGCCGCTCCAACGTCGCCGCCGGAGCGTTTCTCTCCGTGCGCGATCGTCAGTTTTGCGAAGGCCTCAAAATCCGCATCCTGCGCCAGATTGCGATCGCAAACCGTGTCGTACCAGGCATAACCCGCTTTTTCCCAGGCGTAGCCGCCGATCGCCGCCGCGGCCAGATAAAATGCCCGGTTGGGGATGCCGGAGTTCAGATGCACGCCGCCGTTATCCTCGCGCGTTTTAATGAAATCTTTCATGTGCGCAGGCTGCGGGTCTTTGCCAAGCAGGGGATCGTCATAGGCGGTGCCGGGTTCAGACATTGAGCGCAGCCCTTTGCCGTTAATCCCTTTCGCCAGTAGCCCTTCGCCAATGAGCCAGTCTGCTTTATCGGCGGTTTGCTTCAGATGGTACTGTTTGACCAGCGAGCCAAACACGTCCGACAGAGACTCGTTCAGCGCGCCCGACTGCTCAAAATAGATAAGCCCGGCTTCGGTCTCGGTCACACCGTGGCTGAGTTCGTGCGCCACCACGTCGATGGCGATGGTAAAGCGGTTAAATATTTCCCCGTCGCCGTCGCCAAATACCATCTGCTGACCGTTCCAGAAGGCGTTCTGATATTCCCGGCCGTAATGCACGGTGCCGGTCAAAATAAGCCCTTTATTATCGAGCGAATCGCGCTGATATTCCTTCCAGAAAAAATCATGGGTAATACCCAAATAATCGTAGGCTTCATCCACCGCCACATCGCCGTTCGACGGCTGGCCTTCGTAACGCACCTGCGTACCCGGCAGCTCCTGGGTTTGCTTCGCGTCGTAAATATCGCGCTCCAGCTGCCCGGCTTTATTCACGTGCGGCGCGGCGGGTTTGCCCGGCATGTGGGCCATCAGCGTCTGGACATGGGTTAAGGTCTGACGGGCACAGCGCTGCTGCGGCTCGGAACCGCTTTCGATAATACGACGAAGAATATAAGGGGGAATAACGCTATGAAGATGGGGCATGCTGCTCTCCTTATTAAAAAAGGGAATAGCAGCAGTATAGTAAGTAACCGGCGAAGAATTATCCGGTTTTACGCTGACGCGTTTTTTTCACCGGTTTAATTGATTTCACTTCGCTTTCTACCCAGCCGTCGGAAAGACGCGTCGTCAGGACATCACCGGCGTTCACCTGTTTGGTCTGCTTCAGCACTTTGCCGTCCGTCGCCGTCGTCACGCTATAGCCGCGCGCCAGCGTGGAGAGGGGGCTGACGGCTTCAAGGTGGGTCACCGCATTGCCAAAACGCTCGCGGGTGGTGCTCAGGCGCGCCCGGACGCTCTCCGCCAGACGATACTCCAGCTGCTGGATCCGCGTTTGCGCGCGATAGATTTTCGGCTGCGGGTTCTGCTGGTTCAGGCGCTGCGTCACGCGCTGCTGGCGCGATACCGCGCGCTTAAGCTGCGCGTCCACCGCAACGTTCATGCGCTGACGCAGACGATCCAGCACGGTCTGCTGGCGCGCCAGACGCAGCTGCGGATGCTGCTGCTGAAGACGATGATGAAGCTGGGTAAAGCGGCGGGTACGGTTGGCAAGAAAGTAGTCCATCGCCATCTCAAGACGCTGCTGTACGTTCTGGATCTGGCGCAGCAGCTCCAGCTGGTTGCGGCTGACCACTTCCGCCGCCGCGGACGGCGTAGGCGCGCGCAGATCCGCGACAAAATCGGCAATCGTCACGTCCGTTTCGTGGCCGACGGCGCTTACCACGGGGATAAGGCTGGCAAAGATTGCCCGCGCCACGCGCTCGTCGTTAAAGCTCCACAAGTCTTCCAGCGAACCGCCGCCGCGCCCGACGATTAAGACGTCACACTCCTGACGCACGTTCGCCAGCTCAATGGCGCGAACTATCTGGCCCGGCGCATCGTCACCCTGAACGGCGGTCGGGTAGATGATGACGGGTAGGGAAGGGTCGCGACGCTTCAGCACGTGCAAAATATCGTGCAGTGCCGCACCGGTTTTCGAGGTGATGACCCCAACGCAGTGGGCGGGGGAGGGCAGCGGTTTTTTGAACTGCTGGTCGAACAGCCCTTCGGCAGAGAGCCTGGCTTTTAGCTGTTCATACTTCTGCTGCAGCAGGCCTTCGCCCGCGGGCTGCATGCTCTCGACGATAATCTGATAATCGCCGCGCGGCTCATACAGGGTGATATTGGCGCGAACCAGAACCTGCTGGCCGTGCTGAGGACGAAACGTCACGCGACGGTTGCTGTTGCGGAACATCGCGCAGCGCACCTGGGCGGTATCGTCTTTTAGGGTAAAGTACCAGTGACCGGAGGACGGCTGCGTGAAGTTAGAGATCTCACCGCTGATCCAGACCTGCCCCATTTCCTGCTCAAGCAGCAAACGCACCGTCTGATTCAGGCGGCTGACGGTATAAATTGAGGGGGATTGAGAGGATAACATGTGAGCGGGATCAAATTCTAAATCAGCAAGTTATTCAGTCGATAGTAACCTGCTGAGAGGCAATCGCAAGCTTTTTTATAAAAAAGTGTAGATGCAATCGGTTACGCTCTGTATAATGCCACGGCAATATTTAACCACCCAGGTCAGAGATATTGCCCATGCTACGTATCGCTAAAGAAGCACTGACGTTTGACGACGTCCTCCTCGTTCCCGCTCACTCCACTGTTCTGCCGAATACTGCCGATCTCAGCACGCAGTTGACTAAAACCATTCGCCTGAACATTCCTATGCTCTCTGCGGCAATGGACACCGTGACTGAAGCGCGCCTGGCTATCGCCCTGGCACAGGAAGGTGGCATTGGCTTTATTCACAAAAACATGTCTATCGAACGTCAGGCGGAAGAAGTTCGCCGCGTGAAGAAACATGAATCCGGCATCGTGTCTGATCCACAGACCGTTCTGCCAACCACCACGCTGCACGAAGTGAAAGCCCTGACCGAACGTAACGGCTTCGCCGGTTACCCGGTGGTGACCGAAGAGAACGAACTGGTGGGCATCATCACCGGTCGTGACGTGCGTTTCGTGACTGACCTGAACCAGCCTGTTAGCGTGTACATGACGCCAAAAGAGCGTCTTGTCACCGTTCGCGAAGGTGAAACCCGCGACGTGGTGCTGGCAAAAATGCACGAAAAACGCGTTGAAAAAGCGCTGGTTGTTGACAGCAGCTTCCACCTGCGCGGCATGATCACCGTTAAAGATTTCCAGAAAGCAGAACGTAAGCCTAACGCCTGTAAAGACGAGCATGGCCGTCTGCGCGTCGGCGCTGCGATTGGCGCAGGTGCCGGTAACGAAGAGCGCGTTGACGCGCTGGTCGCTGCGGGCGTTGACGTCCTGCTGATTGACTCCTCTCACGGCCACTCCGAAGGCGTTCTGCAACGTATTCGCGATACCCGCGCCAAATACCCTGATCTGCAGATCATTGGCGGTAACGTGGCCACCGGCGCAGGCGCTCGCGCCCTGGCTGACGCTGGCTGCAGCGCGGTGAAAGTCGGTATCGGCCCTGGCTCCATCTGTACTACCCGTATCGTCACCGGCGTGGGCGTTCCGCAGATCACCGCGGTGTCTGACGCGGTTGAAGCGCTGGAAGGCACCGGTATTCCGGTTATCGCTGACGGCGGTATCCGCTTCTCTGGCGACATCGCCAAAGCGATCGCCGCGGGCGCAGCTGCCGTAATGGTAGGCTCCATGCTGGCCGGTACCGAAGAATCCCCGGGTGAAATCGAACTCTACCAGGGCCGTTCTTACAAATCTTACCGCGGTATGGGCTCCCTGGGCGCGATGTCCAAAGGCTCCTCTGACCGTTACTTCCAGACCGATAACGCCGCTGACAAACTGGTACCGGAAGGTATCGAAGGTCGCGTAGCGTATAAAGGCCGTCTGAAAGAGATCATTCACCAGCAGATGGGCGGCCTGCGCTCCTGTATGGGTCTGACCGGCTGTGGTACCATTGACCTGCTGCGTACTAAAGCGGAATTCGTACGCATCAGCGGTGCGGGTATCCAGGAAAGCCACGTTCACGACGTGACGATCACCAAAGAGTCCCCGAACTACCGTCTGGGCTCCTGATTTTTCTTCGCCCGACCTCGTGTCGGGCGATTTATTTCATCTGTTTCACTTGCCTCGGAATTAGCGTCAATGACGGAAAACATTCATAAACATCGCATTCTCATCCTGGACTTCGGTTCGCAGTACACTCAGCTGGTGGCGCGTCGCGTACGTGAACTGGGCGTTTACTGTGAGCTGTGGGCGTGGGATGTCACGGAAGCACAGATTCGCGAATTCAATCCAAGCGGCATCATCCTGTCCGGCGGCCCGGAAAGCACCACCGAAGAGAACAGCCCGCGCGCGCCGCAGTACGTGTTCGAAGCTGGCGTGCCTGTATTCGGCGTTTGCTACGGTATGCAGACCATGGCAATGCAGCTGGGCGGCCACGTAGAAGGCTCCAACGAGCGCGAGTTCGGCTATGCGCAGGTAGAAGTCGTCACCGACAGCGCGCTGGTGCGCGGTATCGAAGACTCCCTGACCGCAGACGGCAAACCGCTGCTGGACGTGTGGATGAGCCACGGCGACAAAGTTACCGCCATCCCTTCTGACTTCGTGACCGTTGCCAGCACCGAAAGCTGTCCGTTCGCCATCATGGCGAACGAAGAAAAACGCTTCTACGGCGTGCAGTTCCACCCGGAAGTGACCCACACCCGTCAGGGTATGCGCATGCTGGAGCGCTTCGTGCGTGACATCTGCCAGTGTGAAGCCCTGTGGACCCCGGCAAAAATCATCGACGACGCCGTTGAGCGTATCCGCCAGCAGGTTGGCGATGACAAGGTAATTCTCGGCCTCTCAGGCGGCGTGGACTCCTCCGTGACCGCGATGCTGCTGCACCGCGCCATCGGCAAAAACCTGACCTGCGTGTTCGTGGACAACGGTCTGCTGCGTCTGAACGAAGCCCAGCAGGTTATGGACATGTTTGGCGACCACTTCGGTCTGAACATCGTTCACGTGGAAGGCGAGCAGCGCTTCCTGGACGCGCTGAAAGGCGAGAACGATCCGGAAGCCAAACGTAAAATCATCGGCCGCGTGTTCGTGGAAGTGTTCGACGAAGAGGCGCTGAAGCTGGAAGACGTGAAGTGGCTGGCGCAGGGCACCATCTACCCTGACGTGATCGAATCCGCGGCCTCTGCAACCGGTAAAGCACACGTCATCAAATCTCACCACAACGTGGGCGGCCTGCCGAAAGAGATGAAGATGGGCCTGGTTGAACCGCTGCGCGAGCTGTTCAAAGACGAAGTGCGTAAGATCGGTCTGGAACTGGGTCTGCCGTACGATATGCTCTACCGTCACCCGTTCCCGGGTCCGGGTCTGGGCGTGCGCGTGCTGGGCGAAGTGAAGAAAGAGTACTGCGACCTGCTGCGTCGCGCGGACGCGATCTTCATCGAAGAGCTGCACAAAGCTGACCTGTACAACAAAGTGAGCCAGGCGTTCACCGTGTTCCTGCCGGTTCGCTCCGTCGGCGTGATGGGCGATGGCCGTAAGTACGACTGGGTTGTTTCCCTGCGTGCGGTGGAAACCATCGACTTCATGACCGCGCACTGGGCGCACCTGCCGTATGACTTCTTAGGCCGCGTGTCTAACCGCATCATCAACGAAGTTAACGGTATTTCCCGCGTGGTGTATGACATCAGCGGTAAGCCACCGGCTACGATTGAGTGGGAATGATTTCCCGCTGAATTAACAACCAAACCCTCTGCCTGTGCAGGGGGTTTTTTTATTGCCTTACTTCCCCTCTCCCAGCCGATACGCCAGCGCCACTACCAGCGACTGCACCAGGCACAGCGTTGCCGACTGAGACCGAAACGCGTCCACCTGCGCCTCTTTCACCACAAAGCAGAGATCGCTGAACGTCGCCAGGGGGCTAATCTGGCTGTCCGTAATCACGATCTGACGCGCGCCAACGCTGGCGGCGGTTTCGCTGACCATCACCGTCTCTTCCGCGTACGGCGAGAAGCTGATCGACACCACGATGTCGCGCGCCTTAATGCGGCTGATCTGCTCGCGCAGCATGCCGCCCATGCCGTCGAGCAGGATAGGGCGGCACTCCAGATGGCTTAGAGCGTAGGTGAGGTAGGCCGCGACGCTGAAGGAGCGGCGCAGTCCGGCGATGTAGATGGTGTCGGCGTCGGCCAGCAGCTGCACGGCGCGCTCCAGCATTTCCGGTTCGGCGCGGGCGGCCAGCTGCTGCAGCGCCTGCGCGTTCGAGCGGGCGAATTCCTGCAAAATATCGAGCGGCGTTTCCGGCACGGCCTCGCTCTCCATCTCGCGGAACAGCCGGGCGCGGTCGCTGTAGCTGGCGGTCTCCTCCACCAGGTTCATGCGAAACAGCTGTTTCATTTCGTTGAAGCCGGTGAAGTCAAAGGCGTTGGCAAAGCGGATCAGCGTCGAGGGCGGCACGTCGGCGCGCTCGGCAATGACGGCAACCGTATCAAAGGCCACGCTGTTGGTGTTATCCAGCACGTAGCGGGAGACCTGCTGCAGCCTCTTGCTAAGGCTATCGTAGCGATCGCGGATTTGCTGCTGCAGTTCGTTCAGGCTGGTTGCTGTCGTCATGTTATCCCCCAAATACAGTCATATGATTCTAAACGCAAAACCGCGTCTTTTAAATGTCGGCCATCCATCTGGCAGCAAAAATGAAACAGAAGCTTCAGTCATTTCCTCGCCCGAAATCCCTTAATAGCGCACGCTGCACCAGTGTTGTTGGCTGTTAACATAAAAATCCATCCTTGATCACAATAATCATCATTTATTTTATTTCAACTTAAAATGGAATATTTGTTTCATATATAGTGTTCAGTACACAGTGTTCAGGTAACAGTCACGTATCAACAGCGAGAGGTTAAGGATGGAGACGGTAGCGAATTTTATTCACGGCGAATGTGTCACCGGTTCAGGCCAGCGCGTTCAGGCGATCTTCAACCCGGCCACCGGCGAGCAGATCCGCCAGGTGGTGATGAGTACGGCGCAGGAAACGGAGCAGGCGATTGCCGCCGCGCAGCAGGCGTTTCCGGCGTGGGCGCGCCATGCTCCGCTTAAGCGCGCGCGCGTGATGTTCCGCTTCAAGGCGCTGCTGGAAGAGAACATGGAGCGCCTGGCCCGCCTCATCAGCGAAGAGCACGGCAAGGTCTTCTCCGACGCGGTGGGCGAACTGACCCGCGGCCTGGAGGTGGTGGAATTTGCCTGCGGCATCCCGCATCTGCAAAAGGGCGAACACTCGGCGAATGTCGGCACGGGCGTCGACAGCCACTCGCTGATGCAGCCGCTCGGGGTCTGCGCCGGGATCACGCCGTTTAACTTCCCGGCGATGGTGCCGATGTGGATGTTCCCGATTGCGCTGGCGACCGGCAACACCTTCGTGCTGAAGCCGTCGGAAAAAGATCCTTCTCTGGCGCTCGCGCTGGCGCAGCTGCTGAAAGAGGCCGGCCTGCCGGACGGCGTCTTCAACGTGGTGCAGGGCGATAAAGAGTCCGTTGACGTGCTCCTGACCGACCCGCGCGTGCAGGCGGTGAGCTTTGTCGGCTCCACGCCGATTGCGGAATACATTTACCAGACCGCCTCCGCCCACGGTAAGCGCTGCCAGGCGCTGGGCGGCGCGAAAAACCACTGCATCCTGATGCCGGATGCCGACATGGAGATGGCGACCAACGCCATCATGGGCGCGGCCTACGGCGCGGCGGGCGAACGCTGCATGGCGCTCTCGGTGGTGCTGGCAGTGGGAGATAAAACCGCCGATGACCTCTGCGCCCGGCTGGAAAAACAGATTGCCGCGCTGCGCGTCGGGCCGGGGCTCGACCAGACGCCGGAAAACGAAATGGGGCCGCTCATCTCCTCCGCGCACCGCAGCAAGGTGCTGGGCTACATCGACAGCGGGGAAGCGCAGGGGGCGAAGCTTCGCGTGGACGGTCGCGGCTTCAGCGTGAAGGGCCACGAGCAGGGCTACTTCGTCGGGCCGACGCTGTTCGATAACGTCACCCCGGAGATGACCATCTATAAAGAAGAGATTTTTGGCCCGGTGCTTTCTGTGGTGCGCGTAGCAGATTACGCCAGCGCGGTGGATCTGATTAACCGCCATGAATATGGTAATGGTTCAGCGATCTTCACCCGCGACGGCGGCTGCGCGCGCCGCTTCTGCGAAGAGGTGCAGGCGGGCATGGTGGGCGTCAACGTGCCGATCCCGGTGCCGATGGCATTCCACAGCTTCGGCGGCTGGAAGCGTTCGATCTTTGGCGCGCTCAACGTTCACGGCAGCGACGGCGTGCGCTTCTACACCCGAATGAAAACCATCACCGCGCGCTGGCCGGAAATGCAGCAGGAGACAGGCGCTGCGTTCTCTATGCCAACGCTGGGCTGACAGGAGGTTTTATGCAAACCGAACGTATGACCATGGCCCAGGCGCTGGTCCGGTTCCTTAATCAACAGTACGTCAGCGTGGACGGCAACGAAACGCCCTTCGTAGAGGGCGTCGCCACCATCTTTGGTCACGGCAACGTGCTGGGTATCGGCCAGGCGCTGGAGCAGGACCCCGGACATCTGCACATCATGCAGGGCTGCAACGAGCAGGGCATTGCCCATATGGCGACGGGATTCGCCAAACAGCACCGCCGTAAGCGCATCTTTGCCGTCACCTCCTCCGTCGGGCCGGGTGCCGCCAATATGGTCACGGCGGCGGCAACCGCCACGGCGAACCGCATCCCGCTGCTGCTGCTCCCGGGCGATATCTACGCCAGCCGCCAGCCGGACCCGGTACTGCAGCAGATCGAGCAGTATCACGATCTCAGCATCAGCACCAACGACTGCTTCCGCCCGGTCTCCCGCTACTGGGACCGCATCAACCGTCCCGAGCAGCTGATGAGCGCAATGCTTAGCGCGATGCGAACGCTTACTGACCCGGCAGATACCGGTGCGGTGACGATTTGCCTGCCGCAGGACGTGCAGGGGGAAGCGTGGGATTACCCGCTAAGCTTCTTTGCGCGTCGCGTGCACCACATCGAGCGTCGTCCGCCCGATCCGCAGCGTCTGGCGCAGGCGCGGGCGCTGATCGCCCGCAAGCGTCGCCCTCTGGTGGTGTGCGGCGGCGGGGTGCGTTATTCCGGCGCGCATGAGGCGTTTCGCGACTTTGTCGAGACGCTGCAGCTGCCGTTTGCCGAAACCCAGGCCGGGAAGGGGGCGCTGGTAAGTGACCACCCACTTAACCTCGGTGGCGTAGGGGTGACGGGCGGAATGGCGGCCAACCAGCTCGCGCCACAAGCTGATCTGGTGATTGGCATCGGCACGCGCCTGACCGACTTTACCACCGGCTCCAAGGCGCTCTTTTCCCACCCGGACGTTGAGTTTCTGCTGCTGAACGTGGCCGAGTTTGACGCCATGAAGCTGGACGCCACCGCGCTGGTTGCCGATGCCCAAACCGGACTGCAGGCCTTGACCCACGCGCTTGGGAATTACCGCAGCGGCTGGGGAGAGGCGATCGCTCAGGTGAAGTCCGCCTGGCGCGACGAATGCCGCCGCCTGTGGGATCGCCAGTGGCGCCCTGACGACGCACCCGAAGTGGCAGGGCACATGGATACGCAGCTGGCGGAATACGGCGAGACGCTCAACACCCGCCTGACCCAGACGCGGGTGCTGGGGCTGATCAACCAGCATATTGAAGATAGCGCCGTTGTGGTGGGCGCGGCCGGTTCGCTGCCGGGGGATTTACAGCGCCTCTGGCAGGTCAGAACGCCGGACAGCTATCACCTGGAGTACGGTTACTCCTGCATGGGCTACGAGATTGCGGCGGCCATCGGCGCGAAGCTCGCCAGACCCGAACTGCCGGTGTATGCCATGGTGGGGGATGGCTCCTACATGATGCTGCACTCCGAGCTGCAAACCGCCGTTCAGGAGGGCATTAAGATCACCGTTCTGCTGTTTGATAACGCCAGCTTCGGCTGCATTAACAACCTGCAGATGGGGCACGGCATGGGCAGCTTTGGCACGGAAAACCGCCACCGCAACCCGGAAACCGGGCGGCTTGACGGGCCGCTGGTGAAGGTCGATTTTGCGCAAAACGCGGAAAGCTACGGCTGCCGCGCGTGGCGGGTGAACGATGAGCAAAGCCTGCTGGCGGCGCTGGAAGCGTCACGCGCCCATCCGGGCCCGACGCTGCTGGACATCAAGGTGCTGCCGAAGACCATGACCCACGACTACGCCTCCTGGTGGCGAACCGGTGATGCGCAGGTGGCGGAATCGTCTGCCGTGCGTGAAGCCGCCGAGCAAACGCAGGCGCAGGTGAAAAAAGCCCGTCAGTATTGAGTTTTCCCGAAGTAACGAAATTTTCATTTCATTTTCCACTCACTCTAACCCTCTCCCCAATGGGGAGAGGGTTAGGGTCGGTGCGCTCTTTTCCCCCTCGCCCCTTTGGGGAGAGGGCCGGGGTGAGGGGCTAGCAGCACCTTCTTCCATGTTGTGAGATTGATAACAAAATTTATCTCATTCATCTCAAAAGTGTTAACCCGCACTCAAAAACATAATTTTCACTATTTATAAAAATGAAATAAATGTTTTATTTATAGAGTCGTTAGTTCACAGCATTCACCAACACCGGGAGCCGTTATGTTTAACATTGCTTTACTGGGCGCTGGCCGAATTGGCCAGGTACATGCAGCTAACATCGCCAGCCACGGCGCGACCACGCTCTGGTCCGTGGTTGACCCGAATCAGGGATTTGCCACCCATCTCGCCGCGCAGTATCAGGCCCGTCAGCAGAGCCTGAACGAGGCGATGACCGACCCTAACGTTCACGCCGTGCTGATCGCCTCCGCCACCGACACCCACGCGGATCTGATTGAAATGGCCGCCCGCCACGGCAAGGCCATCTTCTGCGAAAAGCCGGTACACCTTGACCTCGCCCGCGTGCGCGACTGCCTGAAGGTGGTCAAAGAGTACGACGTGCCGCTGTTCATTGGCTTTAACCGCCGCTTTGACCCGCAGTTTCGCCGCGTGAAAACCGACGCGCAGGCCGGGCGCATCGGCAAACCGGAATCGCTGCTCATCATCTCCCGCGATCCGTCTCCGCCGCCTGCGGAGTACGTGCGCGTCTCTGGCGGCATGTTCCGCGATATGACCATTCACGACTTTGACATGGCCCGCTTCATCATGGGCGAAGAGCCGGTGTCGGTGTATGCCCAGGGCAGCAACCTGGTGGATCCGGCGATTGGCGAGGCGGGGGATATCGATACCGCGTTTATCGTTCTGAAATATGCCTCCGGCGCGATGGCGACCATCGTCAACAGCCGCCGTTCATCTTACGGCTACGACCAGCGCCTGGAGCTACACGGCTCCGAAGGGCTGCTGTGCGCGGGCAACATTCTGGAAAACCAGGTGCAGCACTACGGCAAACAGGGCTGCACCAGCGCGCTGCCTGAACACTTCTTCCTGCAGCGCTACAAATCCGCTTACGCCGCGGAATGGGAACACTTTGTTGCGGTCCTGCGCGGCGAAGCGGTGCCTGACTGCAGCGGCGATGATGGTGAACGTGCGCTGTACCTTGCGGATAAAGCGCTGGAATCACTGCGTAGCCAGCGCGAGATCGTCCTCTAAACACAACAACCCTACACAGAGAGACATAATAATGAAAAAACTGATCGTAGCCGCCCTCATCGCCATGACGTCCGGGGCCGCACTCGCCGAAAACGAGCAAATCGTTTTCAGTACGCCAAACCTGGCCATGCCGTTTGAAGTTCACATGCAGCGCACGGCGGTGAAAGCCGCAAAAGAGATGGGCGTGAAGCTTCAGGTGCTGGACGGACAGGGCAGCTCGCCGAAGCAGGTAGCTGACCTGGAAAACGCCATCACCCGCGGGGCGCAGGGCTTTATCGTCTCCCCGAACGACGTCAACGCGGTCTCCAGCGCGGTGGATGAAATTCAGGATGCGAAGCTGCCGGTGGTCACCCTTGACCGATCCGTCGACAGCCAGAAAAAAGTGCCGCACTTCGGCGCCAACAATTACAAGGGCGGCCAGGCGATTGGCGACTTCGTCAAAACCAAATTCCCTAACGGCGCGGACATCATTCTCCTCACCGGCCAGCCGGGCTCCTCTTCCAATATTGAGCGCACCAAAGGGATCCGCGACAGCCTGAAGGCGGGCGGGGATAAATACAAGATCGTCGCCGATCAGACCGGCAACTGGATGCGTTCTGAAGGGATGCGCATTGTTGAAAGCGTTCTGCCTTCGCTTCCGAAACGTCCGCAGGTGATCCTCTCCGCCAACGACGATATGGCGCTGGGCGCGATTGAAGCCCTGCAGAGCCAGGGCGTGAAGCCGGGCGAAATCCTCGTGACCGGGTTTGATGCGGTGCCGGAAGCGCTGGCCCGCGTGCGCGACGGCTGGCTGGCGGTAACGGCGGATCAGCGTCCGGGCTTTGCGGTGCAGACGGCGATGAGCCAGCTGGTGGCCAACGTGCGCGAGAAGAAAGCCATTACCGGGGCCGACTACCCGCCGACGCTGATCACCAAAGAGAACCTGCAGCAGGCTGAGCGTATCGGTGAGGCCGGTAACTGATTTATCCGCAGCCGCCGCTGGCGCGGCGGCTCACTCTAAAGGAGGAGCAGACCGATGTCGCAACCCTTACTGAAAGTGACCGACCTGGCAAAAAGCTTTTCCGGCGTCTGGGCGCTGAGCAGCGCTCAGCTAACCGTCGGTAGCGGCGAAATTCACGCCCTGCTGGGGGAAAACGGGGCGGGAAAATCCACGCTGCTGAAGGCGCTCGCGGGCGCGCAGCCGCAAACGCGCGGGGATATCTGGTTCAACGGCGAAACGCTGCCGGTGGACGACTCTCCGGTGGAACGCCAGAACAAGGGCATTATCACCATCTATCAGGAGTTCAACCTGCTGCCCAACATGACCGTCGCGGAAAACATGTTTCTCGGGCGCGAGCCGCGCAGGCGTAACCTGATCGTCGACGAAAGGGCGGTGAACCAGGAGGCGCAGGTCATTCTCGATTACCTCCAGCTGAACGTTGCGCCGACCACGCCTGTCGCCCGCCTGAGCGTCGCCCAGCAGCAGATGGTGGAGATCGCCCGGGCGCTGACCCTCAACGCCCGGTTAATCATTATGGACGAACCTTCCGCCGCGCTGAGCGACAGCGAGGTGGAAAGCCTGCACCGCGTGGTGCGGGAGCTTAAAAACCGCGGCGTGAGCATTATTTACGTTACCCACCGCCTGCACGAAGTTTTCCAGCTCTGCGATCGCTTCACCGTTTTCCAGGACGGCCGCTTCACCGGCACCGGCGCGGTGGCGGAGACCAACGTTGAACAGCTGATCCGCCTGATGGTCGGACGCGACGTGGCCTTTAACCGCCGCCCCGCCAGCGAAACCCATCACGAGGACAAACCCGTCCGCCTGGCGGTAAAGGGGCTGAGCCGCGAAAAGCCGCCGCTGGATCCGCACGGCATCGCCCTGCACGACATCAGCTTCCACGTCCACGCCGGGGAAGTTCTGGGCATTGCCGGGCTGGTGGGCGCGGGACGTACCGAAGTGGCCCGCTGCCTGTTTGGCGCTGATGCGTTTACCTCGGGCAGCTTTGAGCTGGACGGCGTGCCGTACCAGCCGCGCGACCCGCTGTATGCTCTCGATCAGGGCGTGGCGCTGGTGCCGGAAGACCGCAAAAAAGAGGGGGCGGTGCTGGGGCTGTCGATTCGCGACAACCTGTCGCTCTCCTGCCTCTCCTCGCTGCTGCAGTGGCGCTGGTTCGTAAACACCCGCAAAGAGGACGATCTGATTGAGTCCTACCGCAAGGCGCTGCAGATCAAAATGGTCAACAGCGCGCAGGAGGTGCGCAAGCTCTCCGGCGGCAACCAGCAAAAGGTGATCCTCGCGCGCTGCATGGCGCTCAACCCGCGGGTGCTGATCGTTGATGAGCCGACGCGCGGCATCGACGTGGGGACCAAATCGGAAGTGCACCAGGTGCTGTTTGACATGGCGAAAAAGGGCGTGGCGGTGATTGTGATCTCCTCCGATCTGCCTGAGGTGATGGCGGTGTCAGATCGGATCATCACCCTCAGCGAAGGCCGAGTGACCGGCGAGATCCACGGTGACGACGCTAACGAAGAACGGCTGATGACGATGATGGCCATCAACCACAACGCCCTGAACGCGGCATAACGGAGTTTCTCATGACGCAGATGATTTCTAAAACGCAGGCCCCGGTCAAACGCGCCGGACGCATCGATCCCATCGCCTTCTTCGAGCGCTTCGGGGTGTTGATTTTCATGATCCTGCTGCTGATCTTCTTCCAGTCGCAGAACAGCAACTTTTTCTCTGAACGCAATATTTTCAACATCCTGACCGAAGTCTCCATCTACGGGATCATGGCCGTGGGGATGACCTTCGTCATCCTGACTGCCGGGATTGACCTCTCCGTGGGCTCCATTCTGGCGGTCTGCGCCATGACCGCGGCGTACGTGATCAAGGGCGACAACTTCACCACCGTCGATCCGAACGCCTGGGGCGGCATGAGCTGGCTGATTGGTCTGGGGATTTGTCTGGCCATGGGCACGGCGATTGGCTTCCTGCACGGTCTGGGCGTCACCCGCCTGCGCCTGCCGCCTTTCATCGTCACCCTCGGCGGGATGACCATCTGGCGCGGCCTGACGCTGGTGATTAACGACGGCGCGCCGATCGCCGGTTTCGACCCTGGCTACCGCTGGTGGGGTCGCGGGGAGCTGCTCGGCATCTCCATTCCGATCTGGATCTTCGCCATCGTCGCCCTCGGCGGCTATCTGGCGCTGCATAAAACCCGCTGGGGCCGCTTCGTCTATGCCATCGGCGGTAACCCGGAGGCGGCGCGCCTGGCGGGGGTGAACGTCAAGCGCGTGCTGGTCAGCGTCTACGTGCTGATTGGCTGTCTGGCCGGGCTGGCGGGCTTCATTCTGAGCGCGCGTCTGGGGAGCGCCGAGGCGGTGGCCGGGATCTCCTTTGAGCTGCGCGTCATCGCCTCGGTGGTGATCGGCGGCACCTCGCTGATGGGCGGCTACGGGCGGATCGGCGGCACCATTATCGGCTCCATCATCATGGGGATTCTGATTAACGGCCTGGTGCTGATGAACGTCTCGGCCTACTACCAGCAGATTATCACCGGATTAATTATCGTTCTGGCGGTGGCATTCGATACCTATGCCAAGAGCCGTCGCGGCGCACTGTGAGGATCACGATGAAAGAGGTTCGTATTGGATTAATTGGCACCGGGTATATCGGCAAGGCGCACGCTATCGCCTACGCCCAGGCCCCGACGGTGTTCAACCTGCGCGGCAGGCTGGTGCGCGAGATGGTGGCGGAAGTCACGCCGGAGCTGGCGGCAGCGCGCGCGCAGGCGTTTGGCTTCAACCGCTCCACCGGCGACTGGCGGGCGCTGGTGGCCGACCCTGCTATTGACGTGGTGGATATTTGTTCACCCAACCACCTGCATAAGGAGATGGCGCTGGAGGCGATCCGCCACGGCAAGCACGTCTACTCGGAGAAGCCGCTGGCGCTTAACGCCCACGACGCGCGCGAGATGGTCGACGCCGCGAAGCGGGCCGGGGTGAAAACGCTGGTGGGGTTCAACTACATGAAGAACCCGACCGCGCAGCTGGCGAAGGAGATTATCGCGCGCGGCGAGATTGGCGAGGTGATCCACTTCTACGGCACCCACAACGAAGACTATATGGCCGACCCGCTCTCGCCCATTCACTGGCACTGCTTTAAAGAGACCGCCGGGCTGGGGGCGCTGGGCGACCTCGCGGCGCATATCGTCAATATGGCCCAGTACCTGGTCGGGGAGATCGAGCAGGTCTGCGGCGACCTGAAGATCGTGGTCCCGGCGCGCCCGGCGAAGGCCGGATCGTCGGAAATGATTGCCGTCGAAAACGAGGATCAGGCCCACGCGATGGTGCGCTTTGCGGGCGGCGCGCAAGGGGTTATTGAAACCTCCCGCGTTGCCTGCGGCCGCAAGATGGGGCTGTCGTACGTCATCACCGGGACGAAAGGCGCCATCAGCTTCACCCAGGAGCGCATGGCCGAGCTGAAGCTCTATCTGCATGACGATCCGGTGAACCGTCAGGGGTTCCGCACGCTTCTCGTCGGCCCGGCGCACCCGGACTACGCCGCGTTCTGTATGGGCGCGGGTCACGGGATTGGCTTTAACGATCAAAAAACGGTGGAGGTGCGCGACCTGGTGGACGGGATTGCCGCCGACGCGCCGATGTGGCCGGACTTCGAAGAGGGCTGGAAGGTGTCGCGCGTGCTGGACGCGATCGCGCTCTCTCACCAGGAAGGCCGCTGGCTGAATGTGAACGACATTGTCTGATGAGGTATCAACGTGGAAAAGCAGTTTGATGTGATATGCATGGGCCGCGTGGCGGTAGACCTCTACAGTCAGCAGATTGGTGCCCGCCTGGAAGACGCGTCGAGCTTCGCCAAATATCTCGGCGGGTCGTCGGGTAACGTGGCGTACGGCACCGCGCGCCAGGGTTTACGTTCGTCGATGCTGGCGCGCGTCGGCGATGAACATATGGGCCGCTTCCTGCGGGAAGAGCTCAACCAGGTGGGCTGCGATACCAGCCATCTGATTACCGATAAACAACGCCTCACGGCGCTGGTGCTGCTCGGCATTAAAGACCGGGACACCTTTCCACTGATTTTTTATCGCGATAACTGCGCGGACATGGCGATTACCGCCAGCGATGTGGACGAAAGCTACATTGCCTCCGCACGTTGTCTTGCCATCACCGGGACTCACCTTTCTCATCCGCAGACCCGCGAGGCGGTGCTGACGGCGCTGGGCTATGCCCGCCGTCACGGCGTGCGCACGGTGCTGGACATCGACTACCGTCCGGTGCTGTGGGGGCTCACCGCCTTAGGCGACGGGGAAACGCGCTTTATCGCCGCCGATAAGGTCACCCGCGAGCTGCAGGAGGTGCTGCACCTCTTCGACGTCATTGTCGGCACCGAAGAGGAGTTTCACATTGCGGGCGGCAGCACGGATACCCTGCAGGCGCTGGAGCAGGTGCGCGCCGTCAGTGACGCTGCGCTGGTCTGCAAACGCGGCGCGCTCGGCTGCTCGGTCTATACCGACGCTATTCCGTCCCGGCTGGACGACGGCCTGACGGTGACCGGCGTGCGCGTGGAGGTGCTGAACGTTCTTGGGGCGGGGGATGCGTTTATGTCCGGCCTGCTGCGCGGCTACCTGAACGACGAGGGCTGGGAGCAGGCGTGCCGCTACGCCAACGCCTGCGGCGCGCTGGTGGTCTCGCGTCACGGCTGCGCCCCGGCGATGCCGAGCAAAATCGAGCTGGATGACTATCTTTTACGCGCTGCAGATGTTCCGCGCCCGGATCTTGACCCGCGTCTTAACCATCTCCACCGGGTGACCACCCGCCGCCGCGAATGGCCGGAGCTGTGCGTGATGGCCTTCGATCACCGCAGCCAGCTTGAGGATATGGCGATGCAGTGCGGCGCGTCGCTTAAGCGCATTCCCGCGCTGAAGCAGCTGATCCTGCAGGCCAGCCGCGAGGCGGCGAGCCGCGCCGGGCTGGAGGGCAAAGCCGGCCTGCTGTGCGACGGCACCTTTGGTCAGGACGCGCTGAACGCGATCACCGGAGAAGGGTGGTGGATTGGCCGCCCCATCGAGCTGCCGGGCTCCAGGCCGCTGGAGATGGAGCACGGCAACATCGGCACCCAGCTTATCAGCTGGCCGCAGGAGCACGTGGTGAAGTGCCTGGTCTTCTTCCACCCGGAAGATGCCCACGGCCTGCGCCTGGAGCAGGAGCAGAAAATCGCCGAGGTGTACCACGCCTGCTGCCGGTCCGGGCACGAGCTGCTGCTGGAGGTGATCCTGCCCGCCAGCATGCCGCGCAGCGACGAGCTCTACCTGCGCGCCATCTCCCGCTTCTACAACCTCGGCATTTATCCCGACTGGTGGAAGCTGCCGCCGCTCTCGGCCGACGGCTGGACGGCGCTGAGCGAGATTATCGAACGCCGCGATCCGCACTGCCGCGGGGTGGTGATCCTCGGCCTGGACGCCCCGGCGGAACAGCTGCGCGCGGACTTCAAAGCCGCAGCGGGGCAGACGCTGGTAAAAGGCTTCGCCGTGGGGCGCACGCTGTTTGGCGATGCCTCCCGCGCGTGGCTGAAGCACGATATTGACGATGCGCAGCTGGTGACGCGCATCCGGGACAACTACCTGCAGCTTATCGCCTGGTGGCGCGAGCGCGGACACGCATAATGGAGACGACAATGAGTGTGCAATTAGGCATTAACCCGCTGACCTGGACGAACGACGATCTGCCTTCTCTCGGCGCGGAAACCTCGCTGGAGACCTGTCTGAGCGAAGGTAAAGAGGCCGGTTTTGCCGGCTTCGAGCTGGGCAATAAATTCCCGCGCGAAGCGCGCCTGCTTGGCCCCATCCTGCAGCGTCACGACCTGCAGCTGGTCTCCGGCTGGTACTCCGGTCGCCTGCTGGAGCGCAGCGTGGAGGAGGAGATCGCCGCCGTGCAGTCCCACCTGACGCTGCTGCGCGAGCTGGGGGCGAAGGTGCTGGTGTTTGCGGAAGTGAGCGGCTGCATTCACGGCGAACAGCAGACCCCGGTGCATCTGCGTCCGCGCTTCCCGCAGGAACGCTGGAAGGAGTACGGCGAGAAGCTCACCGAATTTGCCCGCTATACGCAGCAGCAGGGCGTGCAGATTGCCTACCATCACCATATGGGCACGGTGATTGAGTCCGCCGAGGACGTGGACAACCTGATGATCCACACCGGGGAGGCGGTCGGACTGCTGCTGGATACCGGCCATCTCACCTTTGCCGGGGCCGATCCGCTGGCGGTGGCGCAGCGCTGGGCGTCGCGCATCAACCACGTTCACTGTAAAGACGTGCGCGCCGACGTGCTGGCGGACGTGAAAAACCGCAAAACCAGCTTCCTCGATGCGGTGCTGAGCGGCGTGTTTACCGTGCCGGGCGACGGCTGCGTCGATTACCCGCCGATTATGCGGCTGTTGAAGGCGCAGGATTATCACGGCTGGCTGGTGGTCGAGGCCGAGCAGGATCCGGCGATTGCCCATCCGCTGACCTACGCCCGTCTGGGGTATAACAACCTGAGCCGTCTGGCCCGCGACGCCGGACTGATTTAAGGAGGGAACATGTCACGTCTGTTATCACGCTGGCAGCAGCCGAACGCGGAGGGGCGCACCCAGTCCGTTACGCCGGAAAGCGCGGGGTGGGGCTACGTCGGCTTTGAGGCGTATGAGCTGCAGGAGGGGCAGACGCTGATGCTGCCCGCCATCAGCGAAGAGCGCTGCCTGGTGCTGGTTGCCGGGCGGGCCTCCATCAGCACGCCTTCCGCGCAGTTTAACGATATCGGCGAGCGGATGAGCCCGTTCGAGCGCATCAAGCCCTGGGCGGTGTACGTCACCCCGCAGGAGACGGTGCAGGTGAAGGCGCTGACGACGCTGGAGCTGGCGGTCTGCGCCGCGCCGGGCAAGGGCACCTATCCGACGCGGCTGATTGCCCCGCAGGATATCGACGGTGAAGCGCGCGGCAAAGGCCACAACCAGCGCTACGTGCACAACATTTTGCCGGAAGACAGGCCCGCCGATAGCCTGCTGGTGGTGGAGGTGTGGACCAACGAGGGCTGCACCAGCTCGTACCCGAGCCACAAGCATGACACGGATAACCCGCCTCAGGAGACCTACCTGGAGGAGACCTACTATCATCGCCTTAACCCGGAGCAGGGGTTCTGCATGCAGCGCGTCTACACCGACGACAGAACGCTGGATGAGTGTATGGCGGTCTATAACCGTGACGTGGTGATGGTGCCGAAGGGCTACCACCCGGTGGCGACGATGGCCGGGTATGACAGCTACTATCTCAACGTGATGGCCGGCCCGGTGCGCAAATGGATGTTCACCTGGGAAGAGGACCACGCGTGGATTAATCGGGATTATCCCGCGGACAGCGGTGGCTAGCGCGGGTTAGCCACCAGAACACCAGCGCCAGCAGGCTGACCGAGGCGCCAAGCAGGCAGACGCCCGGCCAGCCGGCACAGGCATACGCCATCGTTGTGCCGAGCGCGCCGAGCCCGCTGCCGACGGCATAAAACAGCATGTAAAGCCCGACCAGCCGGCTGTGCGCCTCGGGACGGGTGCGGAAAATCATGCTCTGATTAGTGACGTGCAGCGCCTGACCGCCCAAATCGAGCAGTATGATGCCGATAAGCAAGATCCCGAGTGAACGGTCCATCAGCGACAAGGGCCACCAGGCTAACAGTAAGATACTCAGCGCCGCCGCGCTGGTGCGTTGGGCATATCCCCGATCGGCCCAGCGTCCTGCCCGGCCAGCCGCCAGCGCGCCCACCGCGCCAGCCAGCCCAAACGCGCCAATCGCTGTATGCGAAAAGTTAAACGGCGGTGCGCTCAGCGGCAGCACCAGTGCGCTCCAGAAAATGTTGAACGATGCAAACATCAGCAGCGCCAGCACGCCGCGTATCTGCAGCACTTTTTCCTGCCGCAGCAGCGTGAGCATTGAGCCAATCAGGTGCGGATAGCTCATCGTGGCAGTGACGGCTGGCAGGGCGGGGAGTCGCCACCACAGAGGTAACGCAATCATAAGCATCAGCGCGGCAGCGCAAAGATAAACCCCGCGCCAGCCCGCGATATCGCTGATGCCACCGGCAAAGACGCGAGCGAGCAGCAAACCTGTGAACACGCCGCCCTGTGCCGCGCCGACAACGCGTCCCTGTTCATGGGGCGACGCGGCGCTGGCGGCGTAGGCGATCAGCCCCTGCGTCATGGCCGTGCCCAACATACCGGTCGCAAGCATACCGATAAGCAGCGCTGAAGAGGACTGTGCCATGCTGACGGAAACCAGCGCCACCACCAGAGCAATCAGCTGTACTGCCATGAGTCGTCGACGATCCACTTTGTCACCCAGAGGAACGACAAGCAAAAGAGCCAGCGCGCAGCCAATTTGCGTCGCGGTCACCACGCCACCCACGGCCGCATGGCTGATGCCGAAATCGTTCGCCAGCGCGTCAAGCAAAGGCTGGGCGTAATAGACGTTTGCCACGCTTAGGCCGCTGGCGGTGGCGAACAGCCAGACCATGCTGCGCGGCATGTCGGCTGAAGGAAGGGCTGACGTCAGTGACATATTCAAAATCCTCGCCTGTGATAACCTGGTTTTAAAATGAAACTGGTTGAATGCTAGGCTAAGCAGTTTTAAAATGCAACTAGTTATAGAGTGGCCTTTGCGAGGAAAACAGGTGATGTCCCGAAATACGGTAAAAGAGGAATATTGTCCCGTTGCCCGCAGCGTTGACCTGCTCGGGGATCGCTGGTCGCTTCTTATTGTGCGTAATGCGTTTGACGGCATGACGCGCTTCGGGGATTTTCAGCGCAGCCTTGGGGTGGCGCGCAACATCCTTTCTGACCGGCTTCGCAAGCTGGTTGAGGCGGAAATCCTGACGTTACAGGGAGCATCGGACGGCACGGCTTATCAGGAATATGTTCTGACCGACAAAGGCGAACGTCTTTTCCCCGTGATCGTGGCGCTGCGTCAGTGGGGAGAGCAAAATCTGTTTGCGCAGGGCGAGCGTCACTCGCTGCTGATTGACAGGCGGACGGGCAGGCCGGTTCCCTTTATGGCGCCAGCAGCGCATGACGGCACTGCGCTGCTGCCGGTGGATACGGAAGTGCAGAAGACCGAATGAGTCACTCCGGTTAATTACCGCCTATCGCCTGCTCAATCGTCCGGGCAACGATCTGCGGCTGGCTTACCATCGACACGTGGCTTGCCGCCACCTCGGCGGTTTTCGCATGGATCGTCTTCGCCATCGCCCGTTCAAGATCGGGGTTGATCATACGGTCATTCTTGCTGACCACATACCAGCTCGGTTTGTCATGCCACGCCGCGTGGGCGACCTTTTCACCAAACGCCTCGGCCTTAATCGGCCCCTGCGTGGCCGCAATCTTATATTGAATGGCTGGCTTCACGTCAGGCGCGAAGTCCTTTCTGACGGCTCCTGTCGGCAGGTATAAATAGCCGTCCGCCGATTTAGCAATGCCCGCGCTGCCCGGCGGGGCAGGGAAGCTTCCTGCCAGATCCACCGTCGACTGGCCGGAGTCCGGCGCGAACGCCGCCACGTACACCAGCGATTTTACCCGCGCATCGTTGCCCGCCTCGCTAATCACGGTGCCGCCCCAGGAGTGGCCCACCAGCACCACGTCACCCTGGGCGCGGGCGATGGCCCGCCGCGTGGCCGCAACGTCATCCTTAAGCGACGTGAGCGGGAGCTGGACGGCAATGACCTCGGCGTGCTGTTTCTGCAGCAGGGTAATCACCTTATTCCAGCTGCTGCCGTCGGCAAACGCGCCGTGGACCAGCACCACGCTGGTTTTATTCTGTGCAAAGGCGCTGGCGGAAAGCGCCAGCAGGCCTGCCGTCACTACAGACAGTGCTTTCATCTTCAGACTCCTTAAAAATGGTGGACCGCCGCGTGGGGCGGGACGGTGAATTCAACGGTTTTGTGGTCGAGCGGCTTGTGCGTCGGGTCGGCCAGAATAATTGTCACCTTGTGTTTACCGGCGGGCAGCCCCACCAGGATCAGCGGCTCTCCGCTGGCGTCAGCCCAGTGCCACGGCGCGTCATCCACCACCACGTGAATGTGCCCGATGCGCGGGGTAACCTTGAGCGCTTCGGGGCCGAATACCGGCTCGATGCGCAGGTTTTCGGCACGGTACTGAATAAACACCGCGCCTTTGCTCAGCGGCCCGGCAAGCGGGGGATCGACTATCAGCTTTGCGGGCGGCTGCGGCTGCGGCTGCGCCAGCGGCGCAACGGCGGCGGGGCCGTTCACGTCCGCGGCGCTCAGGTTGTCCAGCGGTGTGGCCCGGGCATGGGCTACAGATGCCAGGACAAGCAGGGGGATAAGTGCATAACGACGAATCATGGGTTCTCTCCTCATCGGTTCTGAATGGCGACAGGGAAAGAAAACCATTTTTATGTATCGGAGATATTTGCCGGAGGCGGCGTTTTGTACCCGTTTGTCAGCGTGGTGCTCTGGATACAGTGCGATAAAGTTTGCCTGCGTGGACGGCGCACAATCGCTATCGCCAGCCCGGCAATCACCAGCGTCAGCCCCGTTGAAACCCACATTGCACCCGCGATCCCCAGGGTTTTATTCAGCCACGCATAGGCAAACGGTGAGGCTGCCGCCATTAGCTGGCCGGGGATCAGCAGCATCCCCGTGCGGCGGGCATAGCTTTCGGTGCTAAACAGCTCCAGCGGCAGGGTGGCTTTTACGATGGTGACCAGCCCGTTGATGGCGCCGTAGCCCAGCACAAACCCGGCTGCACACCACGCAAACAGGGCGCTGCTCATCCCCAGAAGAAAGCAGAGCGGCATGGCGAGCGCGGTAAAAAGCGTCAGTTTGAAGGGGGTTAAGCGGGCACCCGCCAGCACTTCCAGCGAGCGGGCGCCCGTCTGGCCGATCCCCCACAGCATGCCGATGGCGACCGGCAGGCCAAAGTGGGCAATAAACTCCGGCAGATGGGTGGATGTGCCGTTAGAGACAAAGGTGATGAGGGCAATGAAGGCGGCATAAAGCCAGGCGTTATGCCGCTCGTTGTTCAGCGGCGGCGCGGTGACCTTTGTCGTCACCGTCAGCCTTTGCCGGGGAAGCGTTCGAATCAGCATCGCGCTCAGCAGGCCGAAAAGAGCATAGACGCGCAGCGCCTCCTGCCAGCTCATGACCTGAAGCAGGGCATCACCCAGCGGCCAGAAAACGGCGGAGGCCAGCCCGCCCGCCAGCGTGACGCGTGAGATCGTTCTTCGCGCCTGCTGCCCGTAGAGGTTTACCAGCGCGGCGAACAGCGCGTCGTACAGCGACAGGCGCATCCCTGTGCCGCCGATAAGCCAGGCGCAGTACCAGCCAAAAAGCGTCTGGGTATACGCCATCCCTGCGCAGCCTGCGGCGATCAGCAACGTGCCGCTCATCACCACTTTCTGACCGCCAAAGCGTGCCAGCAGGCGGGCGACAAACGGAGAAACCGCCGCCATCACCAGCATCGCCAGCGTCAGGCCGAGGTAAATCTGCGGTGATGACCATCCCCGGTCGGCTGAAATCGCCATTGCAAAGGTGCCGGGCATATAAAACGAGATCCCCCAGTTGATAAGCTGATTACATCCCGCCGTGAGGGCGAGGCGGCGTGGCAGGGCGGGTGTTTCCATTGTTTTTCATTCCGTTATGCAGTTGTCCTGAGCATAACTCGCGCGCTATTGTGCTGGCAGGGCAGCAACCTTATGCGCGGTATAAGAGAAACTTTGAATGACAACGCTTAATCTGGGCTATCTCGCCACGTTCCGTCTGGTGATCCAGCGCGGCAGCTTTTCAGCGGCAGCGGATGTGCTGGGTATTTCCCAGCCCGCCGTCAGCCTGCAAATACGCCAGCTGGAGCAATTTCTGCAAACGCGGCTGGTGGAGCGTACCGGGCGAGGGATAAAGGCGACTCCTGCCGGAGAAGCATTGATGGCGCATGGGGAGCGTATTCAGCAGGCAGTGGATGCCGCCATTCGGTCCGTGAGCGCATTCAGCCACGATGTGAGCGGCACCATTACGCTTGGCACGGGGGCAACGGCCTGCATCCATCTTCTGCCCCCGCTGCTGGAGAAGCTGCGCCAGGACTATCCGCTCCTGAGCGTGGGGGTGACGACGGGCAACACCCTCGACATCGTCAGGGCCATCGAAGAGAACCGGCTCGATATGGGGCTGGTGACGCTGCCGGTGAGCGGCAGAGCGCTGGACGTCATGCCGGTGATGGACGAAGAGTTTGTCTTTATCGCGTCGCGGGAGCAGCAGGATGCTTTCAGGGACTTTACCCCGGAGGCGCTGCACGCTCAGCCGCTGATTGCCTTTGAATCAGGCAGCGGTACCCGGGCGCTGATCGATGGCTGGTTTGCGGCTAATGGATTAGCGATCGCACCGGTGATGCAGCTTGGCAGCATCGAGGCGATCAAACGCATGGTTCGCGCGGGGCTGGGCTACAGTATTGTGCCGCGAATGGCGGTCGAACAGGATGCCGATCGCGAAGGGCTATGCGTGATGTCGCTTACGCCCATGCTGCAGCGGCAGCTGGCGGTGGTAATGCGACAGGATAAAATCCTCAGCAAAGGGATCGCGGCCATTATTCGGCTCGTGCAGCATCCTGCGGCAGTTTAGCGATCGGTGGTGTCGACGGTCAGGCTGGATTGCTGCGACTGGGTTTTGTCCTGATGGTGGTACCAGGCACCAATTGAAGAGTAAACGAAGCGGCCAAAGAAAAACAGGAAGCTGATGAGCAGTATGATGCGGGTCATTCGGGTATTAAATTGATGTCGTTTGCGCATACGCGTGACCTGACTCACTCTGTTTTTCCTGGATAAGCCCTTTTGGGCGACAAGGATATTAAGGCACAGGGGGAAGATGGGGTCAATTCTGAAGTGTGTAAATAACCGTCAATGTTTACATTGATTAATGTTATTGAAATTAATTAATGCATTTACCATATTGATAATATGAAGAAAATAATTTCAAAAAAATGCCGCAAAAAGTTATTTGCGTAAAGTAGTTTGATTTAAGTCAACGGCTTCCCGGCCCTGATATTTAAAATCCTTCCTCCATACTGTTCGCCCCGCACGCCGCCGGGCGGCGCGTACGTCAGGTTGGATGCCTGTCTTTATTTTCCCTCTGGAGCGAAAGGGGTTTAACCGGGCATCTATGAACATTCTGGCTTTCCTGAAAAAAAATGAAAACCGCTGGTGGGCATTACCGCTTATTTTGCCTGTGGTTTTACTTCCCGTGCTGAGCATCGCGAATACATTCACGCAGCTGGGCGACGGCATTGCGGCACTCTATTATTTACCCCTCTCATTATTGCTTTCGCTGATGATGTTCTTTGGCCTGGAAGCGCTGCCCGGGATCGTATTGTCGCTGTTTATCCGCTATTACCCGTCGGTCGGGATGTTTGAAACCGTCGCGGGGATCTTCCACTTTGTCGTCCCTTTAGTGCTCAGCTGGGGAGGCTACCGGGTATTTTCGCCCAGACGGAATATGACGGCGTACGGCGACGTGCGGCTGATGGCGCAGCGCATCTTCTGGCAAGTCTTCTGCCCCGCGACGCTATTTCTGGTGCTGTTTCAGTTTGCGGTGTATTTAGGTGTGTATGAGAGCCGTCAGAGCCTTGCGGGATTAAATCCTCTCAATATTCGTACGCTCATCAACTATCAGACGCTGCTGGTCAGCGGTCTGACGGGGGTGCCGCTGAGCTATCTGCTGATCCGCCTGCTTCGACATCCGCGCTATATCAAAAGCCTTCTCTCGCAGATCCGTTCCGAGATAGACAAAAAGGTGACGGTCGTTGAGTTGCTGGTGTGGGCTATCGCGCTTGGCGGGCTGCTTTCGCTGCTGCTGCTTCCGATGAATGAGAACAGCTCCATTTTCACCACCAACTACACTCTTTCCCTGCTGATGCCGGTGATGCTCTGGGGCGCGATGCGTTTTGGCTATAAGCTGATTTCGCTTATCTGGACGCCGATACTGCTGGTGTCTATTCACTATTTTTACCGCTATATCCCGGTGAACCCGGGGTATGACATTCAGCTGGCGATCACCTCTTCCAGTTACCTGGTCTTCTCGTTCGTGGTGATTTATATGTCGATGCTGGCGACCCGGCAGCGCGCGGCGAACAAACGCTCCCGCAGGCTGGCGCTGCTCGATCCGGTCGTCCATATGCCTAACCTGCGGGCGCTGTCGCGCGATCTGGCGAAAAACCCGTGGTCGGCGCTCTGTCTGCTGCGCATTCCGGAGCTGGAAATTCTGGGCCGAAATTACGGCGTGTTGCTGCGGATTCAGTACAAGCAGCAGCTGGCGCAGTGGGTGAATGGCATTCTCCAGCCCAATGAGCTGGTGTATCACCTGACCGGGTATGACCTGGCGGTACGGCTCAACGCGGAATCGCACCAGCAGCGGATTGAAGCCCTGGACGAGCATATCAAGCAGTTCCGCTTTGTCTGGGACGGCATGCCGCTGCAGCCGCAGGTGGGCGTGAGCTATTGCTATGTCCGGTCCCCGGTTAACCATCTTTACCTGGTGCTGGGCGAGCTGGGCGTGGTTGCCGACCTTTCGCTCTCCTCCAACCATCCGGAAAATCTTCAGCAGCGGGGTGCCGTCCATTTGCAGCGCAACCTGAAGGATAAGGTCGCGATGATGAGCCGCCTGCAAAAGGCGCTTGATAACGACGAATTCACCCTGCTGGTTCAACCCGTTCGCGGCATGCGTGGCGATTGCTATCACGAAGTCCTGCTCCGGATGTCGGATATAAACGGGCTATTGATCTCCCCCGACCAGTTCCTGCCCGTCGCGCAGGAGTTTGGTCTCTCTTCCCGGGTAGATTTGTGGGTGCTGGAGCACACCCTGCGCTTTCTCGCCGCGCATCGCGAAAGACTGCCCGGCCAGCGCTTTGCCATTAATCTGGCCCCGTCGACCGTGTGTCGGGTGCAGTTTCCGCTTGAGGTGAGCCGCCTGCTGGCGAAATACGCCATTGAGCCGTGGCAGCTAATCTTTGAAGTGACGGAGTGCAGCACCTTTTGCAATGCGGAGCAGGCGCAACACATCCTCCGGCAGCTGCAGAAAATGGGGGTACGTATTGCGATTGATGATTTTGGCACCGGCTATGCGAGCTATGCGCGGCTGAAAAGCGTGGACGCGGATATTCTCAAGATTGACGGCAGCTTTATTCGCAATATCGTCAATAACAGTCTGGATTATCAGATTGTGGCGTCTATCTGCCATCTGGCGCGCATGAAAAAGATGCTGGTGGTGGCGGAGTATGTCGAAAGCGAAGAGATACGTAGCGCGGTTCACGCGCTAGGCATCGATTATGTGCAGGGCTATCTGATTGGCAGACCGGTGCCGCTTGAGTCACTGCCGGAAGCAGAGGCGTCCTGCGCGGACGCCTGAACCGTTACGCGGCGACGTCAGCGCTCTCTTCTTCAATCTTAAGCAGCCAGCCGGTGACCGCTTCCCAGTACTGCTGCTCTTTTTCCAGGTCCAGCAGGACCAGCGCGTTCTGGCTGAACCAGTCGTGCGGGAAGCTCAGCGTCCAGTGATGGTCGTCGGTTTTAAGCTTCAGCGTGGGCGGTGTGGTTGTCGCCTGACGCTGGTTATTGAGCAATACGCCAAGGCGCAGGAGCTGAATAAGCGGCAGGAACTGTTTTTTCTTGAACAGCGTAAAGCGCGGCAGGTCGTCGAGCTTGATGGCTTTGCGGTGATAACGCACCAGGGTCGCCATCATGGTTTGCTGCTCCTGGTTGAAGCCAGGCAGATCGCTGTTTTGCAGAATATAGGCCGAATGGCGGTGCATCCCGCTGTGGTTGATGTTCAGCCCCACCTCGTGCAGCATCGCGGCCCATTTCAACAGCGCGGCAAGCTGCGGGTGCGCGAGCTTCGGATTCTGCTCCTGCCACTGTTCGTACATCTGTACCGTGGTGTCCAGCACGCGTTTCGCCTGCTCGCGGTCGATGTTGTACTGGTTAGCCAGGCTTTGTGCGGTGCGGCTGCGAATATCCTGATGGCGGAAGCGGCCTTCCATCTCATACAGCACACCTTCGCGCAGCGCGCCGTCGGAAAGGCGCAGCTCTTTAATGGCGAGGGCATCAAACACGCCGCACAGGATGGCCAGCCCCGGAACGAAGACCACCTTACGCTCGTCGGAAAGCCCCGGCAGGCTTAAGGCGTCAAAACTTTTATGCTTCAGCACCTCTTCGGTCAGCAATGTCAGGCGTTCGGGCGTGATAAACCCGTCTTTTTCACCCATCGCCAGCAGCACTTCATGCGCCGCTTTGATGGTACCTGACGCGCCCAGCGCCACGTTCCAGCCCTGGATACGGTACTGCCAGGCCAGGTTTTCCAGCTTCTGGACGGCCGCCATCCGCGCACGCTGGAAGTTCTCGCGGGTGATGCTACCGCCCGGGAAATACATCTGTGCGAAGCTGACGCATCCCATACGGCGGCTTTCCACCAGGCGCGGCTCAAAGTCTTCGCCGATCACAAGCTCCGTAGAACCGCCGCCGATGTCGATAACCAGCTTGCGCCCTTTTTCCGGCTGGGTGTGCTCGACGCCCATGAAGATCAGACGCGCTTCCTCGTTGCCGGAGATGATCTCAATCGGGTAGGGGATCACCTTTTCGGCCCGCTTGAGAAACTCAGGGGCATTCAGGGCCTGGCGCAGGGTGTGGGTGCCCACGATGCACACGCTGGAGGGCGAGAAGCCCTGCAGGCGCTCAGCAAACAGCGACAGGCAGTTTAACCCGCGCTCCATTGCCTCTTCGCTGAGCATGCTGCGTTCATCAAGACCATCCGCCAGGTGTACGCGCTGCTTCAGACGACCGATGATCTGCAACGCGCCATCCACCTCACGGGCGATGACCATGTGGAAACTGTTAGAGCCAAGATCGACCGCGGCGAATTCCTGCGGGCGTGGGGTCTTATCATTTATCGGCATAGGTTAATCGGGTTGCTCGAGTGATTTGATATAGTCGTAAATCGCCAGTTGCGACCGCACTTTACGGCGGTTGCCGCGCGGCACATAGCGGTTACTGAGTTCTTTGTCGATATAGCGTGCTTTCACGGTATCGCTGAACAGAATCTCGATGATGTCGAGGATCTGCTGCTTCAGACGCGGATCCAGCAGCGGTGCCGCGACTTCAATACGGTAGTCAATATTGCGCGTCATCCAGTCTGCCGAAGAGAGATAGACCTGTTTATCACCCGCATTATCGAAAATATAGACCCGATCGTGCTCCAGGTAGCGGTCAACAATGCTGATCACGCGAATATTGTCGCTGATGCCTTCCAGTTCCGGGATCAGCGAGCACATGCCGCGGATCAGAAGATTAACCGGTACGCCGGAGCTGGACGCCGCATACAGCCTGTCCACCAGCCCTTTATCGACAAGGTTGTTAAGCTTCAGCGTGATGCCGGACGACAGCCCTTTCTGGGCATTGGCGATCTCTTTATCGATCATATCGTACAGCAGGCGGCGCGAGTTCTGCGGCGAGACCAGCAGATAGTCAAAGCTCACCGGACGGTACGGGTTTTCGATAAAGTTAAAGACCCGGCGCACTTCGTTAGTAATGCGGGCGTCGGCGGTTAAGAGCGAGTAGTCGGTATAAATTCGCGCCGTTTTCTCGTTAAAGTTCCCGGTACCGATGTGGGCATAGCGCACCACATCGTCACCCTCTTTACGGGAAATCAGGAACAGCTTGGCGTGAATTTTCAGCCCCGGCGCGGAGAAGATGACGTGCACACCGGCTTCCGTCAGACGGCGCGCCCAGTGAATGTTGGCCTCTTCGTCGAAGCGCGCCTGCAGCTCAACCACCACGGTGACTTTTTTGGCGTTGTGCGCCGCATGGATCATCGCGTCGATGATGCGGGAATCTTTTGCCACGCGGTAGATGTTGATTTTGATCGCCAGCACGCTCGGATCGAACGAGGCCTGACGCAGCAGTTCGAGCACGTGCTCAAACGTGTGATACGGATAGTAGAGCAGGACATCGCGTTCGCGGATGGCGTCGAATCCGTTGCGGAATTTATCGAACCACAGATGGCGCAGGCGCGGCAGCGGCTTGTTCACCAGATTGGCTTTGCCGACGTTCGGGAAGCCAATAAAGTCTTTAAAGTTGTGGTAACGACCGCCCGGCACGATGGAGTCATAGCGCGAAATGGTCAGTTTATCGCGCAGCATCTCCACCATGGCGTCCGGCATATCGCGCTGATAGACGAAGCGCACCGGTTCAGCCGTCAGGCGCTGTTTCAGGCTGGATGACATCAGCTCCATCAGGCTGGCTTCCATCTCGTGCACCAGGTCATATTCGGCGTCACGAGTCATTTTCATCGAGTAGGCGTTTAACGCATCGTAATCGAAGAAGCCTTTGAAGATGTCGTCCAGACAGTAGCGCAGGATGTTATCCAGCAGGATCATTGGTTTGCGTCTGCGCGGGGTTTCCGGCGGCAGGTTCACAAAGCGCGGCACCTTGTCGGATGGGATCTCCAGCAGCGCGTAACGGATAGATTCACCGCGAATAATTTCCACCGCAAGGTAGGTGTAGTCATCTTTCAAAAACTGCACCAGATCGGTTTCGCGGTTGATCAGAATGGGGGTAATGTGCTGGCGCAGATAGTGTTTGAAGTAGTGGCGCAGCCAGTTTTGTTGGTTAACGGAAAGCTGGCGTTCGTTAATCAGGAAGATTTGATTGCGCGCCATCTCCAGCAGCAGTTCGTTATACAGGCCGTCAAATTCCTGATCGGCTTTCAGCACGCGGGACTGGATTTTGCCCAGCAGATGCCGCGAGTGCGAGTTTAAGCCCTGTTCTTCGCTGATGATGATGCGTCTTTTCAGCTCGGCAAAGCGAACCTTGTAGAACTCATCCAGGTTGTTCGAATAAATACCCAAAAAACGCATGCGCTCGATCAGCGGGTTACTTTTGTCTGCCGCTTCCTGGAGTACACGTTCGTTGAATGCTAACCAGCTTAGCTCTTTCTCGATATATAACTTTTCCTGACCCATTACAGCTCACACTCCAGTTCAATCACAGGACGTGGTAAATCCGTCTCGTCCTTATTATGGCGAGCATTTCCACGATATGTCCAACAGTGCCAGAAAAGTATGACAGTTATTTTTTTTGTTGGGGAATTTAGAGGGTTGGGGAGGGGACATTCGGGTAATGCATCAGGCAGGTCGGGTAAGCGCAGAAGCGCCACCCGACATAACAAACTACTCTTCGGCCGCATAACCCTGCGGGGGTAACTTCACGCCGTCCAGCCAGGCTGCACCGTCGCGCATCTCGAGACGCCCGTCGACAAACCAGCTGACCACCAGCGGGTAAATGGCGTGTTCCTGGGTCTGCACGCGTTCGGTCACGTCTTCTTCGCTGTCGCCGTCAAAGACCGGAACTTTCGCCTGCAGGATCACCGGACCGCCGTCCAGCTCGTCGGTAACGAAATGCACGGAGGTACCGTGCTCCTCATCGCCGTTTTCCAGAACCTGACGATGGGTATGCAGGCCGGGATATTTTGGCAGCAGGGAAGGGTGGATATTCAGCAGACGACCGGCGAAGTGTTCGACGAAGGCCGGGCTCAGAATACGCATATAGCCCGCCAGCACGACCACGTCCGGCGCGTAGGCATCAATCTCATGCACCAGCTCGCGGTCAAAGGCTTCACGCCCGGCGAACTGGCTGGCTTCCAGCGCGTGCGCGGGAATGTTCGCTTCCCGCGCGCGCTCAAGGCCGAACGCGTCGGCCTTGTTGCTGAAAACTGCCCGAATGGTGCCATTGATTTTCTTCTGCTTGCAGGCGTCTATGATGGCCTGCAAATTGCTTCCGTTGCCGGAAATGAGCACCACGATGTTTTTCATTCAATGACCACACGCTGTTCGGAATCGGAAGCTTTAATCGTACCGATTTTCCACGCGTTTTCACCTTTTTCAGTCAGCAGCTTAACCGCTTTATCCGCTTCGCTTGCCGGCAGGGCGATAACCATGCCCACGCCGCAGTTAAAGGTGCGGTACATTTCGTGAGAGCTCACGTTGCCTGCGGTCTGCAGCCAGTTAAACACGGCTGGCCACTGCCATGACGATTCGTCGATCACCGCCTGGGTGTTGTCCGGCAGGACGCGCGGGATGTTTTCCCAGAAGCCGCCGCCGGTCAGGTGAGCGATAGCGTGAACGTCGACGTTCTCGATAAGCTCAAGCACGTTTTTCACGTAGATGCGGGTCGGCGCCAGCAGATGGTCAGCCAGCGGTTTACCGTCAAGCTCGGTGGTCAGCGGATCACAGCCGCTCACTTCGAGGATTTTACGCACCAGGGAGTAGCCGTTAGAGTGCGGGCCGCTGGAGGCCAGCGCGATCAGCACATCGCCATCGGCCACTTTGCTGCCATCGATAATTTCTGATTTTTCTACTACGCCGACGCAGAAGCCCGCGACGTCATAATCTTCGCCGTGATACATGCCCGGCATTTCTGCGGTTTCGCCACCGACCAGCGCGCAGCCAGACTGCAGACAGCCTTCGGCGATACCGTTAATCACGCTTGCCGCGGTATCTACGTCCAGTTTGCCGGTCGCGTAGTAATCGAGGAAGAACAGCGGCTCTGCGCCCTGAACCACCAGGTCATTCACGCACATCGCGACCAGATCGATACCGATCGTGTCGTGACGTTTTAAATCCATCGCCAGGCGCAGCTTGGTGCCTACACCGTCAGTACCCGAGACCAGAACAGGTTCACGATATTTTTGCGGCAGCGCGCACAGTGCGCCGAATCCACCCAGACCACCCATCACTTCCGGGCGGCGGGTTTTTTTCACCACACCTTTGATTCGGTCAACCAGCGCATTACCTGCGTCAATATCAACACCGGCATCTTTGTAGCTGAGAGAAGTTTTGTTGGTCACGGCTTAAATCCCCACGCGATTGCATAGCTAGTAAGAAAAATCGGCGCAATTCTAACAGTCCAGGCAAACGTTTGCGAGCCTATTCTGGACGTGGAGATCTTTTTTTCTGTGCACCCCGTGAATGCAGCCAAACTTGACTCTGTTCACGAAAATGAAACCGGTTTCTGAGAACTGCTTGCAACGGTTATTCCCTTTGCACATCATCGAACTGAAACCGGTTTCTGTAATTGTTTTTGCAGAAAATAACGCAGAATGAGGGAAAGCGAATGTCAGGATTTAAAGCAGATTTTCTGTGGGGTGGGGCCGTTGCGGCGCACCAGCTGGAAGGCGGCTGGAAAGAGGGTGGCAAAGGCGTGAGCGTGGCCGATGTCATGACCGCGGGCGCGCACGGCGTGCCGCGTGAAATCACCAATGGCGTGCTGGAGGGGAAAAATTATCCTAACCATGAAGCCATTGATTTCTACCACCGCTATAAAGAAGACATCAGACTCTTTGCCGAGATGGGGTTCAAATGCTTCCGCACCTCTATTGCCTGGACGCGGATCTTCCCGAAAGGTGACGAGCTTGAGCCTAACGAGGCTGGCCTGAAATTCTATGACGATCTGTTCGACGAATGCCTGAAGTACGGCATCGAACCGGTTATCACCCTGTCTCACTTCGAGATGCCTTTCCATCTGGTCACCGAATACGGCGGCTGGCGCAACCGTAAGCTGATCGACTTCTTCGTTCGTTTTGCAAAAGTGGTGTTCCAGCGCTACCAGCATAAGGTGAAGTACTGGATGACCTTCAACGAGATCAACAACCAGGCTAACTTCCACGAAGACTTTGCGCCGTTCACGAACTCCGGGCTGAAGTACGCGCCGGGTGAAGACCGTGAACCGGTGATGTTCCAGGCGGCGCACTATGAGCTGGTGGCCAGCGCCCTGGCGGTGAAGGCGGGGCGCGAGATTAACCCGTCGCTGCAGATTGGCTGCATGATTGCCATGTGTCCTATCTACCCGCTGACCTGTGCGCCGGACGATATGATGATGGCGATGAACGCCATGCATCGCCGCTACTGGTTCACCGACGTACACGTGCGCGGCAAGTACCCGCAGCATCTGCTCAACTACTTCGAACGTCGCGGCTTCGCGCTGGATATAACCGAAGAGGATAAAGCCGCGCTGAAGCAGGGCTGCGTCGATTACATCGGCTTCAGCTACTACATGTCCTTCGCCACCAAGGCGACGGCGGACAACCCGCAGCTGGATTACGACGAAAGCAAGAGCCTGGTCTCTAACCCGTACGTCCAGAAATCCGACTGGGGCTGGCAGATTGACCCGGTCGGGCTGCGCTACTCCCTGAACTGGTTCTGGGATCACTACCAGCTGCCGCTGTTTATCGTTGAGAACGGCTTTGGCGCGATCGACGTGCAGGAGAGCGACGGCACGGTGAACGACCAGTACCGTATTGATTATCTGGCCGCCCACATCCGCGAGATGAAAAAAGCGGTGGTGGAAGATGGCGTGGATCTGATGGGCTACACCCCTTGGGGCTGTATCGACCTGGTGTCTGCCGGCACGGGCGAAATGAAAAAACGCTACGGCTTTATCTTTGTGGATAAAGACAATGAAGGCAACGGCACGCTGAACCGCAGTAAAAAGAAATCGTTCGACTGGTATAAGCAGGTGATTGCGAGCAACGGCGAGAACCTGTAATTGTCGGGTGGCGCTAACGCTTACCCGACCTACACTACACGTAGGCCCGCGTAAGCGCAGCGCCACCGGGCAGAACCCCGCCCCCAGGCCGGAGTCTCGCCTCCGGTTTTTTTGTCTCTAAATCACTTTGCTTGATATACGTCAAGCAACATGGGTATGGCCTAATCCGAAAAAAGCGGTATAATCCCGCGATTTTTTTGCGGACGCCACCTCAGAGGAGAAAGAGAATGAAGATTGTGGAAGTGAAACACCCACTCGTTAAACACAAGTTGGGCCTGATGCGTGAGCATGACATCAGCACGAAGCGTTTTCGCGAACTGGCATCTGAAGTCGGCAGCCTGCTGACCTACGAAGCGACCTCTGATCTGGAAACCGAAAAAGTCACCATCGAAGGCTGGAACGGCCCGGTGCAGGTTGAGCAGATCAAAGGTAAGAAAATTACCGTGGTGCCAATCCTGCGTGCCGGTCTCGGCATGATGGAAGGCGTGCTGGAGCACGTGCCAAGCGCGCGTATCAGCGTGGTGGGTATCTACCGTAACGAAGAGACCCTCGAGCCGGTTCCTTACTTCCAGAAGCTGGTCTCTAACATCGACGAGCGCATGGCGCTGGTGGTTGACCCAATGCTCGCGACCGGTGGCTCTATGATCGCCACCATCGACCTGCTGAAAAACGCGGGCTGCAACAGCATTAAGGTACTGGTACTGGTTGCCGCTCCGGAAGGGATCGCTGCGCTGGAAAAAGCGCACCCGGACGTTGAGCTGTATACCGCCTCTATCGACCAGGGCCTGAACGAGCACGGGTACATCATCCCGGGGCTCGGCGATGCCGGCGATAAGATCTTTGGTACGAAATAATCGAATAACGATAAATAAGCCGACTTTGATAGTCGGCTTTTTTTTGAATAAAACACCAACAATACTACACAGAGGAAAACACTATGACGCGCCGTGCTATCGGGGTGAGTGAAAGACCGCCGCTTTTACAGACTATCCCGCTTAGTTTGCAGCACCTGTTCGCCATGTTTGGCGCAACCGTGCTGGTGCCAATCCTGTTCCACATTAACCCGGCCACCGTGCTGCTGTTCAACGGCATCGGTACGCTGCTGTACCTCTTTATCTGTAAAGGCAAAATCCCGGCGTATCTCGGGTCGAGCTTCGCCTTTATCTCGCCGGTGTTGCTGCTGCTGCCGCTGGGTTATGAAGTCGCGCTGGGCGGCTTTATCATGTGTGGCGTCCTGTTCTGCGTGGTGTCCTTCATTGTGAAGAAAGCCGGTACCGGCTGGCTGGACGTGATGTTCCCCCCTGCGGCGATGGGCGCAATCGTTGCGGTCATCGGTCTTGAGCTGGCGGGCGTCGCGGCGAATATGGCCGGTCTGCTGCCTGCTGACGGTCAGTCACCGGATTCCAAAACCATTATCATCTCGCTGGTAACGCTGGGCGTAACGGTGTTTGGCTCCGTGCTGTTCCGCGGCTTTATGGCGATTATCCCGATCCTGATCGGCGTGCTGGCGGGCTATGCGCTCTCCTTCGCGATGGGCGTGGTGGACACCACCCCGATTGCCGAGGCGCACTGGTTCGCCCTTCCAACCTTCTATACGCCACGCTTTGAATGGTTTGCTATTTTCACCATTCTGCCTGCGGCGCTGGTGGTGATTGCGGAGCACGTCGGCCACCTGGTGGTGACGGCGAACATCGTTAAGCGCGATTTAATCCGCGACCCGGGCCTGCACCGCTCCATGTTTGCGAACGGTTTCTCCACCATCATTTCCGGTTTCTTTGGCTCGACGCCAAACACCACCTACGGTGAGAACATCGGCGTGATGGCGATTACCCGCGTCTACAGTACCTGGGTTATCGGCGGCGCGGCGATTATCGCCATTCTGCTCTCCTGCGTCGGTAAACTGGCGGCAGCGATTCAGATCATTCCGGTGCCGGTAATGGGCGGCGTTTCTCTGCTGCTGTACGGCGTGATCGGCGCCTCCGGTATTCGCGTGCTGATTGAATCCAAAGTGGATTACAGCAAGGCGCAAAACCTGATCCTGACCTCCGTTATCCTGATCATCGGCGTGAGCGGTGCTAAGGTGCACATTGGTGCGGCCGAGCTGAAGGGCATGGCGCTGGCGACCATCGTCGGCGTGGGCCTGAGCCTGATCTTCAAGCTGATCTCGGTGATCCGCCCTGAAGAGGTGGTACTGGACGCGGACGAAAGCGAAAAAGCGTCACATTGATCGAAAAGTCGGGCGAGGGATCGCCCGGTTCTCTCCTTGCAGGTTCCGTGTTAAACTCCTTTCCGATTTTACGTAGGATCTCTGGTTGAGGTATTTCTGAACGGACCGGCACAGCTCTCTCTGCCACTTTATCTCCCTGACGACGAAACTTTCGCGAGTTTCTGGCCGGGTGATAACCCCTCTTTACTGGCTGCACTGCAAAACGTGCTGCGCCAGGATCACAGCGGATACATCTATATCTGGTCACGCGAAGGCGCGGGGCGCAGCCATCTGCTGCATGCCGCCTGCGCGGAGCTTTCAGCGCGCGGTGATGCAGTAGGCTACGTGCCGCTGGATAAGCGTACGTGGTTCGTGCCTGAGGTGCTGGAGGGAATGGAACATCTCTCGCTGGTCTGCATCGATAATATCGAGTGCGTGGCGGGGGACGAGCCGTGGGAAATGGCGATCTTCAACCTCTACAACCGCATCCTGGAGTCGGGCAAAACCCGGCTGCTGATCACCGGCGATCGTCCGCCGAGACAGCTCAATCTGGGGCTGCCGGACCTGGCGTCTCGTCTGGACTGGGGGCAAATCTACAAGCTTCAGCCGCTGTCGGATGAAGATAAGCTTCAGGCGTTACAGCTGCGCGCAAAGCAGCGTGGGTTTGAGCTGCCGGAGGACGTGGGGCGCTTCCTGCTCAAGCGGCTGGATCGCGAAATGCGCACGCTGTTTGACACGCTCGATCAGCTCGATCGCGCCTCCATTACCGCCCAGCGCAAGCTGACCATTCCGTTCGTGAAAGATATTCTTAAGCTTTGAGTTTGTTCGCCCGGTGGCGGCTACGCCTTACCGGGCCTACGAAAACCGTTATTTTCCGTACTTATTGATCATCTCCTCCATTATCAAAATATCGTATTGTAAATGCTCAACCAGAAGTGGAATCGGTCTTCCCGACGCCACGCTCCGTCCGTTTTCGCGCCATAGCGCCGTACCGCTGATGTCCAGATGCGCCCACGGGATTGTCGGCGGGCAAAAGTGGTGCAGCAGCCACGCCGCCGAAGCACTGATTGCTGCATTATTGGTCGGCGTGTTGCACAGATCGGCGATGGTACTCTCGGTCTGCTTTTTCAAGCGGGCATCCAAGGGTAAAGACCACACTTCGTCACTGCTTCTTTTCCCGGCTCGGATGAGAAAATCGCGCATCAACTCATTTTGCGTCATTAAACCACTGAATTCATACCCCAGCGCTTTAACCACTGCACCGGTTAGCGTTGCTATATCAATAATATATTGAGCCTGTGGGTGCCGCTGGCTGGCCCAGGCGATGGCGTCCGCCAGCACCAGTCGGCCTTCGGCATCGGTGTTGTTGATTTCAACCGTGATGCCGTTGCAGGCCGTTGCTACCGTGCCGGGCTGCATGGCGTCCGGGCCGATGGCGTTTTCCGCCAGCGCCAGCACGCCCATGATGCGCACGGGCAGCGCCAGCTCTGCGACGGTGAGCATCAGCCCCAGCACGTTGGCCGCACCGCACATGTCGTATTTCATGGTGTACATGCCCGCGCCTTCCTTCAGCCACAGGCCACCGGTATCGAAGGTAATGCCTTTACCCACATAGCAGCGCACCGGGCCGTCGTTGACGCCGTCATAATGAATAGCCAGCAGGCGCGGCGGACAGGTCGCCCCTTTGCCAACGGCCTGCAGCAGCCCCAGACCCTGCTCAGCAATAGCCTTTTCGTTCAGCACTTCGCAGCGCAGGGCGGGGAAGGCGGCACAGAGCCTTTGCGCCTCTTCCACCACAAACTGCGGCGTGCATCGGTCGGACGGGATATCCGCCAGACGTCGCGCCGCGACCATGCCGTGGGCGATGGCCTGCTGCTGGCGGAAAACACCCTCCAGTTTTGCCTGCTGTTCCGGCAGGCAGAGGGCGGTGATGTTCGCAAGTCGCACCGCCGATTCATCCGTTTTCTTCAGCTTCAGGTCGCTCAGCCTGTGCGCCTGATTAAAGAGAAAACGCAGCACCTGCGCCAGCACCACATCGTCGATAGCAGTAACGTCCAGTATCAGCTCGGGGCTGACGGGCGAGGCCAGCAGCGGGCGCAGCGCCGTCAGCAATCCTTCGGTCAGGCTATCCTGCCAGAGGGCATCCGGCAGCAGGGTGATCCGGGCAAACGGGGCGCAGCCAAAGCGGGTGTCAGCGATGCTGGCAGACTCGCGCATTTCCGCGACAAGCGCCGTTTCGGGAAAATGCGTACAGGAGGCGGACGCAATCAAATGGCTTTGCGGAGCCGCGTCAGAAAGCGCGGTGATAAACTGATACGTAATCATCATGACTCCTCAATCGGCGCGCGGATCCGCGCGGCATAGGCCTGCATCCACTCATCGTCTACGGCGTAATAATGCGTTTTCTCCCGCAGGCGTTCGGTACGAAAAACGGTGAGGGGCTGGCGAGCCGTCGCCACCACAAACGAGAACGTTTTGATGTTGGTGGCGGCCCCGAACTCGCCTCTCTTGTTCATGCACACCACGGAAAGATCGCCCGCGCGGCCAAAGCGCGACATCAGCTTGTCTTCCAGCTCGAACACCACTGAATCCGCCGCCTGCTGCGGCGTCATACCCTGCGCCATTCGGCGGACAATTTCGTAGCTGGTGCAGCCTTTCATCAGATCTTCACCGACGCCCGTGGCGGTGGCGGCGCCGGTTTCACTGTCGCAGTAAAAGCCGGAACCAATAATGGGCGAATCCCCGAGTCGACCACGTTTCTTCATGAACAGGCCGCTGGTGGAGGTGGCGACGCTCATTGACCCTTGTTTATCGAGTCCGATAATGCCGACGGTGTCATGCCCGTCGTAAGGGCTTAAGCCCTTATCCAGCGTCTCGCGGCAGCGCTTGCGGTAGTGCTGCATGGCGCGGTCAGTGAGCATGGTTTTGTCGGCGAAGCCCTGGCTCAGCGCCCATTCCCGCGCGCCCTGGCCGACAAGCAGGCTTGTTGTAGCGCTGGCGGCTTAACGCATGCGCCACGCGCACCGGGTTGGCGATATCCACCAGGTTGCCCACGGCGCCAAACGCCAGCGTATCGCCGTCCATGTAGGCGGCGTCCAGCTCCACCTCGCCATTTTCGGTGGGCAGCCCGCCGTAGCCGACGGATTTATAAAACGGAAAGTCTTCGACGGCGGCGACTGCATCCACCACCGCTGCAGAGACCGGTTTTCCCGCAGCCAGCGCTGACGCAGACTCCGTAACGCCTTCAAGCGCCATTCTCCAGGTCGCGATAATTCCCCACATGCTTTACTCCTGTTTTGCAAGGGTGGTGTCGGTTTGCGTAACGGTGGCCATTTCCGCCGCGCGGTACTGTTTGTCCACGATACGCATAAAAGGCAGGTACAGCATGGCGCCAATCAGCAGGTTGATAAGCTGCATGACGCTGCCGCTCAGGTGTCCGGTAACGATAAAGCCGCTGATAACCGGCGGCAGCGTCCAGGGAATAAACACCCCGGTGGTGACGGCAACCGCGCCAATCTTCATCGCTACATACTGCACGGTGACCAGCACCAGCGGCACCAGGTTGAACGGGATAAGCATGATCGGGTTCATGATCACCGGCAGGCCAAACAGGATCGGTTCGTTGATGTTAAACACCGATGCCCCGGCGCCGAGGCGCGCCACTTCACGCATGTTTTTGCTACGGGCGAAAATCAGCATCGCAATCACCAGCGACAGCGTGGCTCCCGCGCCGCCCATCCAGATCATGTCAAAAAACTGTTCGGTGATAATGTGCGGCGGCGTCGTGCCTGCCTGAATCGCGGCGATGTTGTCGGTCTGGTTCTCCATCCACAGCGGGCGAATGATGCCGTTGATCATCGAGCCGGAGTTAATGCCCACTGACCACAGAATGGTGATACTGAATACCGTCATCAGCGCGCCAAAGTAAGAGGTGCCGTAGTGGCGCACCGGCGTGGCAACCACTTCGTAAATAAACTGGTGGATGGTGTTGTAGTGGGTGTTTTCAAATACGATGCGGATACCCAGCACCAGAATCATCACCAGCAGGGCCGGGATCAGCGCGGCGAACGACTCCTGCACCGCCGGAGGCACGCCGTCCGGCATTTTGATCACCAGTTTTTTGCGCTTGAGCCAGCAGAACAGCTCCGTCCACAGCAGGGAACCGATCATCGCCACGAACAGCCCTTTGCTGCCAATCCACTCCACCGGAATGACGGTAATACCGCCGTTTTCCGCCACTTTGATAAAGGGCGTCAGGATGAGAAAGGCGACCAGCGCCAGGATACCGCAGGAGATGCGGTCTTCACCGTAGTGTTCCGCCAGGCGGAAGGCGACCAGGAAGCTGATGAACAGCGACATGGTGGAGAACACCGCGTTGAAGGGGATTTCAATAATGGCGCTCCAGCTCTCACCAAAGGCCTGAGACATAAACTGCTGGTAGGCTTGATTCGGGAACGACGAAATCACCAGCAGAATAGAGCCGACGATGATAAACGGCATGAAGGACACGTAAGCGCCGCGAATGGCCCCGAGATGACGCTGCTGGGCCGTTTTGGCCGCCAGCGGCATCAGTTTTGCTTCAAGAAATCCCAGAACATTGTTCATTGTGAACTCCGTACAAGATTGAGGGGGGTGGTTTATGTTATGTCTGGGGATTATCAGTGAAGCGCGGCGAGCGAAAGGTGAAATCGGTCACAAAGCAATCGCTGGTGTAGTATAAATCTCATAAGATTGGTTCTGAGGATCCTGCGATGGAAATTAAACTGCATGCTAATGCCACCACGACGCCGCGCATCCGTCGCTATCTTCAGCAGTCAGATAAAAGCGACAGGGAACTGGCTACCGAGCTGGGCATTTCGGTCACTACCGTCAGGCGCTGGCGCAACCGCGAGCAGGTTTCGGATAACCACACGACGCCAAAAGTGATACACAAAGCATTGAGACAGGAACAAGTTGCGCTGGTCAATGCCCTGCGGGATATCACGGGCGCCCCGCTGGACGAACTGCTGCAGATGGTCAATAGCGGACTCGGGATCGCCGTGTCCCGAGCGACCCTGAACCGCTACCTCAAACCGGCTTCGATAAAGCAGAAGGGCGCGACGTTGCAGGGAAAAAAGGCGCTGAAGGCAGGTATCGTGCCGCAAAAACTCCTTTTACATTATCAGCCTCTGTCGCTGCATATGGACGATGGCGGAGAACAGTATCTGCTCTGGGCGCGTGAACCCGTGAGTGGCTGGTGCTACGCCCGGCTGTACGCGGGCATTTCTCCGCAGCTGCTGGCCCGCTGGGCGAACGACGCGCTGGAAGCCTGTCCGGCAGATATTCAATCTGTTGAGACTTTTGGTTTCAAGGTGAAGCTTGAAAAACGCAATACCACCGTGACAGTGCATCCTCAGCAATATCCCGCCGTTCAGGTTGATCTGCCGCTATGTGAAATCATTCCACGTCTGAACAGCGAACCGGCAGGCGAGCTGTTGATCCAGCTGTGCGAATTTTACAACCGCGGAAAAGCGCAGAAAAAGCTGGGAGAGAGTACGCCGCAGGCCTTTCTGGAAGCGCTGCGGCATAAGGACTAGAGGATCTCGAGCACGTCTTCCGGCGGGCGTCCAATGCGCGCCTGGCCGTTCGCCACCACAATCGGGCGCTCAATCAGCTTTGGATTTTCAACCATCGCCTGGATCAGCTCAGCCTCGGTGAGGCGGCTGTCATCCAGGTTAAGCGACTTATACAGATCTTCTTTCTGGCGCATAAGCTCTCTTGCACTGCCCATTCCCAGCATGTGCAGCAGCTGGCGGAGGGTTTGCGCGTCAGGTGGGGTGTCGAGGTACAGCACCACTTCCGGCTCCACGCCGTTAGACTTCAGCAGGCTCAGGGTATCGCGGCTCTTGGAGCAGCGAGGGTTGTGATAAATTTTTACGGCGTCTGTCATGACGTGAATTCTCCTTTATTACATCTTCTCGTACGGCTTAAAGCGCTGCTGCAGGCCGCGCAGCTGATCGATACGCGCGTCGTAACGGGCCTGCTGGAGGCTGCCGAGCTTGACCTGCGAGCTGGCGCTGCTGAGCGCGGAAATCGCCTGATCGAGGCGGCCCACCAGGGCAAAACCTTCGGCACGCGCCGCCAGCTCCTGATCGCGGTTGCCGAGCTGGGCTTGCGCCTGAGCGAGCAGATCCCAGCCGTTTTGATCGTCTTTATTGTTAAAGGTATAGCGGTTCAGAATGGTCGCCGCTTCGCCAGGCTGACCGCCCTGTAAGTAAGCGTTCGCCAGGTTAAGCTGCAGCACCGGGTTGGTACGGACGTCTTTCGCCCCCTTCAGACGGTTAATCGCATCGGCCGTTTTCTTCTGGCCCAGATCGATATCCGTCGACAGATCGAGGTACCACGGGTTGTTCGGGTCGGCAGCCAGAAGCGGTTGCAGCGCTTTACGCGCCTCGTCGTATTTGCTGGCTTCCATCGCCTGGAGCGCCTGACCATACTGCGCCGCGTTTTTCTCACGCACGTTGCCTTTCGCCAGGGTATCCAGCAGGTCACTGGTGAGCTGGTTACGCCCGGAATTGTACATTCCCAGGGTTCTCACTTTCGCCATGTAGAAATCCTGCGAAGACTGGACCACCACAGGACGCATCTGGTTTGCACGGTTACGCGCGTCCGATAGTCGGCTTTCAGGTAGCGGGTGCGTCAGCAGGATTTCCGGCGGACGGGAAGAGTAACGCGCCTGATCGAGCAGTTTTTCCAGGAAGCTCGGCATGGCCTGCGGGTCAAAGCCCGAGCGCTGCAGCACCTGAATCCCGATGCGGTCCGCTTCCTGCTCGTTTTGTTGGGTAAAGCTGATCATCCCCTGACGTGTTCCCGCCAGCGTACCGGTCAGCGCTGCCATCCCGGCCTGCGGGCTGGCCATCGCCAGCAGAATCGATCCCAGTGCACCCACCCAGGTGAGGGGAGCGTTACGTTTCTGGTCTTCCATCGCACGCGCCAGGTGACGTTGTGTTACGTGCGAAATTTCGTGCGCCATTACCGAGGCCAGCTGGCTTTCGTTGTCAGAGTAACGGAATAACGCCGAATGCAGCACCACGTTACCGCCAAAGAAGGCGAAGGCGTTGATTTCGTCATTATTGATTAAATAGAAATGGAAGGGGGTCTTTACCGAGTCGGCGTGCGCTACCAGACGCATCCCCAGCCCGTTTATGTACTGCACCAGCAAAGGGTCGTTGATCAGCGGGGCGCTGCCGCGCAGCTGGCGAACATAGTAATCCCCCATTTGCATCTCTTGCCCAATAGAGAGCGTGCTTCCTGCTGTGGTGCCCATGTCCGGCAATGAATCGGACGAGTCAGCAAAAGCGGGCAACACCTGACCGACCGTCACCGCGGCAATCAGTGTTGCAACCAGTGTTTTTCTCAATTGCCTGAACATAACCACTGTCCTGTATGTTGGATGTGCTAATTTGACCGATGAACCGGCATATCGTTCATCTCTGCTGCCCTGCGAGTGTAGCCGTGTTGTAGCATGAAGAAAATCCCATTCATCAGGGTTTTGCGGATTGCGATCGGGATACAAAAAGCGAAAGTCTTTTTTGTGACAGTTAGATACAATTCACCGTCTCACTCCCGCCATTCGATTCAGGGAAGGGTTGTATGCTCGAAATGTTAATGCAGTGGTACCGGCGTCGGTTCAGCGACCCGGAAGCCATTGCTTTGTTGGTTATTCTGGTTGCCGGGTTCGGTATTCTGTTCTTCTTCAGCGGCCTGCTTGCCCCTCTGCTGGTGGCGATTGTGCTGGCGTACCTGCTGGAGTGGCCCACGGCGCGTCTGGAACATATCGGCTGTTCCCGCCGCTGGGCGACCAGCATCGTGCTGGTGCTGTTTGTCGGCATCCTGCTGTTAATGGCTTTTGTGGTGATGCCGGTCGCCTGGCAGCAGGGAATTAACCTGATCCGCGACATGCCCGGCATGCTGAACAAGCTGTCTGATTTTGCCGCCACGCTGCCGCGCCGTTATCCGGCCCTGATGGATGCCGGAATTATCGACGCGATGGCTGAAAATATGCGCGCCCGCATCATGACGATGGGCGATTCGGTGGTGAAGTACTCTCTGGCCTCGCTGGTAGGGCTGCTGACGCTGGCGGTTTACCTTGTGCTCGTGCCGCTGATGGTCTTCTTCCTGGTGAAAGATAAAGATCAGATGCTCAACGCCGTGCGCCGTATTCTGCCGCGCAACCGCGGTCTGGCAGGGCAGGTCTGGGAAGAGATGAACCAGCAGATCACCAACTATATTCGCGGCAAGGTGCTGGAGATGATTGTCGTGGGGGTAGCCACCTGGATTGGCTTCCTGATTTTCGGGCTGAACTACTCGCTGCTGCTGGCGGTGCTGGTGGGGCTGTCGGTCCTGATTCCGTACATCGGCGCGTTTGTGGTGACCATTCCGGTTGTTGGGGTCGCGCTGTTCCAGTTTGGGCTGGGCACAGAGTTCTGGAGCTGCTTTGCAGTGTACCTGATTATTCAGGGCCTGGACGGTAACCTGCTGGTGCCGGTGCTGTTCTCCGAAGCGGTGAACCTGCATCCGCTCGTGATTATCTTATCCGTGGTGATTTTCGGCGGGCTGTGGGGATTCTGGGGCGTGTTCTTTGCGATTCCGCTGGCGACGCTGATTAAAGCCGTGGTCCACGCGTGGCCGGATGTGCCGGCGGTGGAAGAGAAGTAGTTTTTGTGCGGCCCGATGCTCTCACTCCGACCCTCTCCTATGGGAGAGGGGGAAAACACTAAAAACGGCAACCTGGGTTGCCGTTTTGCTGTTTATCAGGCGTTCTCTTTCAGCCAGTTCAACACCACGTCGTGGTGGTTGCTGGTTTTAAAGTCGTCAAACACATGTTCAACTTTACCGTCAGCGTCAATCAGGAAGCTGATGCGGTGAATGCCGTCGTAGGTTTTACCCATAAACGTCTTCTCGCCCCAGACGCCGAACTGCTCGCATACCTGATGGTCTTCATCAGAAAGCAGCGTGAAGTTCAGCAGCTCTTTTTCAGCAAATCGTGACAGCTTTTCTGGTTTATCCGTGCTGATACCCAGCACTTCCACGCCGACTTTTTTCAAGTCGTCCATGTTGTCGCGTAAGCCGCAGGCCTGTACGGTGCAGCCGGGGGTCATGGCTTTCGGGTAGAAATAGACCAGAACACGCTGTCCCTGGAAGTCGGTCAAATTTACTTGCTCGCCGTCTTGATCCGGTAAGCTAAATTTCGGTGCGATGTCACCGGCTTTCAGTGGGTTCATTACTCAACTCCATCCTGTTCGTGCTGCGAATAATTGACGACGCTTATACTGCCCTGCGCGTTTAATTCTGTACAGAGGGCTTTGAACGCTTGCTCGATATTTGACGCATCCTGTGAGGCAGGGCTGTGCGCGGTAATTTGAATAAACAGCACCGGAAGACCATGGTCATCGCTTGTCTGCGTACGGGAAACCAGTTCGGCAATATTCATCTGATGGCTGTCAAAAAGCGCCGTGAAACGCTCAATCAGATGTGGAGAATCAGGCACTTCAACCTGTACCCAGACGGTAGAAGGCAGTGCCGGACGCGGACGCGCGGTGGTGCGCTTCATGACAATCAGCAAATCCAGTTCGGCCCCTTTCAGCGGCAGGGTCGATTCAATCAACGTAATGGCGTTCCATGTCCCGGAAAGCAACATAATAAATGTGAACTCTTCGCCAAGCATCGCCAGACGGCTGTCTTCGATATTACAGCCGCAGCTGCTTACGTGACGGGTGATGGTGTTCACGATACCCGGCCTGTCGGCACCCAGCGCAGTGATAACCAGGTAATGTTGTGATGAGGTTGTCAAACCTGTTCTTCCTTTGCATGGTTAAGTCTTCCTAAGGAAAGCATAAAAAAAACATGCATACAACCGCCTGAGAGCCTCAGGTCGCTTGCTTTTATTACAGTTCCAAACGTAACATTGAGGCTCTTGTTCGCACAGAGGATGGCTCATGTTCACGGGAAGTATTGTCGCGCTTGTTACACCGATGGATGAAAAAGGTAATGTCTGCCGGTCAAGCATGAAGAAGCTCATTGATTACCATGTCGCCAACGGAACCTCGGCGATCGTTTCGGTAGGGACTACCGGTGAATCCGCAACGCTGAGCCACGACGAGCACGGCGATGTGGTGATGCTGACCCTGGAACTGGCGGACGGACGTATTCCGGTCATCGCGGGGACAGGGGCTAATGCAACCGCAGAAGCTATCAGCCTGACCAAACGTTTTAACGACAGCGGCATCGTTGGCTGTCTGACGGTGACCCCTTATTACAACCGTCCTACTCAGGAAGGTTTGTTCCAGCACTTCAAAGCCATCGCTGAACATACTGACTTGCCACAAATTCTGTATAATGTGCCGTCCCGTACCGGTTGCGATATGCTGCCGGAAACCGTTGGTCGTCTCTCGGAAGTAAAAAATATTATCGGTATTAAAGAGGCGACAGGGAACTTAAGCCGCGTTCATCAGATCAAAGAGCTGGTTTCAGACGACTTTATCCTGTTGAGTGGTGATGATGCGACCGCGCTGGACTTTATGCAGCTCGGTGGTCATGGCGTGATCTCCGTAACGGCAAACGTTGCGGCGCGCGATATGGCAGAAATGTGCAAACTGGCCGCAGCCGGTCACTTTGATGAAGCGCGTGTCATTAATCAGCGTCTGATGCCGCTGCACAATAAATTATTTGTCGAACCCAATCCGATCCCAGTGAAATGGGCATGTAAGGAGTTGGGACTTGTAGCATCCGACACGCTGCGTCTGCCAATGACACCGATTACCGACCACGGTCGTGACATCGTCAGGGCGGCGCTGAAGCATGCCGGTTTGCTGTAGAGTTTAGGGAGATTTGATGGCTTATTCAGTACAGAAGTCGCGCCTGGCGAAGGTTGCGAGTGTTTCGCTTGTTATGCTGCTCGCTGCCTGTAGTTCAGATTCGCGCTACAAGCGCCAGGTGAGCGGTGATGAATCCTATCTGGATGCGACCCCGCTTGCTGAACTTCACGCACCGGCTGGTATGATCCTGCCGATTCAGAACGGCGATTATAATATTCCCGTGACCAACGGCAGCGGCCCGGTCGGTAAAGCGCTTGATATTCGTCCGCCAGCACAGCCTCTGGCACTGGTCAACGGGGCGCGTACCCAGTTCACCGGTGATACGGCGTCTCTGATGGTTGAGAGCGCGCGCGGTAGCACGCTGTGGCCGCAGGTTGTCAGCGTCATTCAGTCGAAGAACTACACCATCGATAAACGCGATGACGCCAGCCAGACGTTAACCACCGACTGGATCGAATGGAACCGTCTGGATGAAGACCAGCAGTACCGCGGTCGCTATCAAGTCTCCGTTAAACCACAGGGTTACCAGCAGGCGGTTAACGTTAAGCTGTTGAACCTGGAGCAGGCGGGTAAACCGGTTGCGGATGCCGCGTCCCTGCAGCGTTACAGCACCGAAATGCTGAACGTGATTGCCGCGGGTCTGGATAAGACCGCTACCGATGCCGCCAACGCCGCGCAGAGCCGCAACGGCGCGACCTTCGATGTACAAAGCGGTGCGGATGATACCGGCCTGCCAATGCTGGTGGTGCGTGCACCGTTTAACCAGACCTGGCAGCGTCTGCCAGCGACGCTGGAAAAAGTGGGCATGAAAGTGACCGACAGCACGCGTTCAACCGGCAGCATGACGGCAACGTATAAGCCGCTCTCCGACAGCGCATGGCAGGAACTGGGCGCGAAAGATCCTCAGCTTGCCTCCGGTGACTACAAGATTCAGGTAGGCGACCTTGATAACCGCAGCAGTCTGCAGTTTATCGATCCAAAAGGTCACACGCTGACCCAGTCGCAGAACGATGCGCTGGTCGCTGTCTTCCAGGCAGCATTCAGCAAATAAATACGAGGGCTGGTGAATCCAGCCCTTTTTATTTTAGTGCTACGCAAACGTGTGCGTGGCATAATATCCCCAGTTTTGAACACAAATCATCACACCAGGAGTAATGAAGATGCAGAAGCAAGCTGAGTTGTATCGTGGCAAAGCGAAGACCGTATACAGCACGGAAAACCCGGATCTGTTGGTGCTCGAGTTCCGCAATGATACGTCAGCAGGGGATGGCGCACGCATTGAGCAGTTCGATCGTAAAGGCATGGTGAACAACAAGTTTAACCACTTCATTATGACCAAACTGGCCGAAGCGGGCATCCCGACCCAGATGGAAGCGTTGCTGTCCGATACGGAATGTCTGGTGAAAAAACTGGATATGGTTCCGGTTGAGTGCGTTATTCGTAACCGTGCGGCGGGCTCCCTGGTGAAGCGTCTGGGCATTGAAGAAGGTATCGAACTGAATCCACCGCTGTTCGACCTGTTCCTGAAAAACGATGCCATGCACGACCCGATGGTCAACGAATCCTACTGCGAAACCTTCGGCTGGGTGAACCAGAAGAACCTGGCGCGCATGAAAGAGCTGACCTACAAAGCCAACGACGTGTTGAAAAAACTGTTTGATGACGCGGGTCTGATCCTCGTTGACTTCAAGCTGGAGTTTGGTCTGTTCAAAGGCGAAGTGGTGCTGGGCGATGAGTTCTCACCGGACGGTAGCCGCCTGTGGGATAAAGAAACCCTGGATAAAATGGACAAAGACCGTTTCCGTCAGAGCCTGGGTGGTCTGATTGAAGCGTACGAAGCGGTTGCTCACCGTTTAGGCGTTAAGCTCGACTAACTTCCTCACTTGCCAAAGGATGTTTGCATCCTTTGGCGTCTTACCTTTGTTTCCTATGGTAATCTTGCCGTTAACCGCCTACGATCATAGCTATTATAAATGGAATAGTTCGAGGTGGTTATGCGCTGGCAAGGGCGTCGTGAAAGTGACAATGTAGAAGACAGACGCAGTGATGGCGGTGGCGGTCCTTCAATGGGTGGGCCAGGCTTCCGGTTACCCAGCGGCAAGGGCGGTATCATCCTGCTGATTATGGTTTTAGTCGCGGGGTACTACGGCGTCGATCTCACCGGTTTAATGACCGGTCAGCCGCTGCAGCAGCAGCAGCAGCATTCTCAGCGCTCCATCAGCCCGAATGAAGATGAAGCGGCCAAATTTACCTCCGTTATTCTCGCCACAACAGAAGACTCCTGGAGTCAGCTGTTTGAGAAGATGGGGCGTACCTACCAGCAGCCGAAGCTGGTGATGTACCGGGGGGCAACCCGCACCGGATGCGGTACCGGGCAATCTGTGATGGGGCCGTTCTACTGCCCGGCAGACGGCACCGTCTATATCGATCTCTCTTTTTACGATGACATGAAACGCAAGCTTGGCGCCGACGGTGATTTTGCCCAGGGCTACGTGATCGCGCATGAAGTCGGCCATCACGTGCAAAAGCTGCTGGGGATTGAGCCAAAAGTGCGCCAGCTCCAGCAAAATGCGTCTCAGGCGGAAGTGAACCGCCTTTCCGTTAAAATGGAGCTGCAGGCGGACTGCTTCGCGGGCGTCTGGGGCCACAGCATGCAGCAGCAGGGCGTGCTGGAATCCGGCGATCTTGAAGAGGCGTTAAATGCCGCTCAGGCTATCGGTGATGACCGCCTTCAGCAGCAAAGCCAGGGGCGCGTCGTGCCGGACAGCTTCACTCACGGTACCTCACAGCAGCGCTATAGCTGGTTTAAACGCGGCTTCGACAGCGGCGATCCGGCGCAGTGTAATACCTTCGGCAAAGCGATGTAATGCTGCAGTTTGAACAACTGATAAGCGAGCTTGAGCGCACCGGCCATCGTCGGCTGGTGGTGCTCAGCGGCGAGGCGCAGTGGACGTTAACCCAGGCGCTGGCCCTGCGTGACGCCTTGCCCGGAGACTGGGTAAGGCTTGACGAACATCCTTCAAAAGCCATCAGCGGTCTGCTGGGACGCGAGTTCCGGCATGCCGTTTTTGACGCCAGCGCCGGGTTTGATGTCGCCGCGTTTGCCGCCCTGAGCGGAACGCTAAGCGCCGGAAGCCTTCTGGTGCTGCGGGTTCCGCCGCTCGACGCGTGGTCCGGGTTGCCAGACAGCGATTCACTGCGCTGGAGCGACGGCGCAGAAGCGATAGCCACGCCGCATTTTGTCCACCATTTCTGCCGGACGATTGCCGCCGATCCCGACGCGATTGTCTGGCTTCAGGGCCGCGCGTTTTCCCTTCCGCCTTTACCCGACGCGCCAGACTGGCAGCCTGCCAGCGGCGCACCGCAGCGCGAGCAGGCTGAGATCCTGGATGTGCTGCAGGGGATGGCGGAGGGCATCGTGGCCGTTACCGCCGCGCGCGGGCGCGGAAAATCAGCCCTGGCAGGCATGTTGCTGAACCGCATTGCGGGCAGCGCCGTGGTTACCGCGCCGTCGAAAGGGGCGACGGATATCATCGCCCGCTTCGCCGGAGAGCGTTTTCATTTTATGGCCCCGGACGCGCTGCTTGCCTCTTCACGCCGGGCTGACTGGCTGATTGTTGATGAAGCCGCTGCTATCCCCGGACCTCTGCTGGAAAAGCTGGCTGTCCGTTTCCCTCGCGTGTTGTTGACCACCACGGTGCAGGGCTATGAAGGGACGGGCCGGGGATTCCTGCTTAAATTCTGCGGTCGATTTACCGGGCTGCAGCGCTACAGCTTATCTACACCGGTACGCTGGGCGGCGGGCTGCCCGCTTGAGCGGGTTGTCGCCAGCGCGCTGCTGTTTGACGATACGCTGATCGACCGCCGCCCGGAGGGAGAGGTGCGTTTAACCTCCCTGACCCCGGAGGCCTGGGAACGCCGCCCGGCGCTTGCAGCGAGCGTATACGAGCTCCTCTGCGCGGCGCATTATCGCACCTCGCCGCTCGATTTACGCCGCATGATGGACGCGCCCGGGCAGCAGTTTGCCGTTGCAGAAACGGACCCTGATATCGCCGGGGCGCTCTGGCTGGTGGAGGAGGGCGGGCTCTCCCCTGAGCTTAGCCGCGCCGTGTGGGCAGGATACCGGCGTCCGCGCGGTAACCTGGTGGCGCAGTCTCTGGCGGCGCACGGCGGCTCTCCGCTGGCGGCGACGCTCAGAGGACGACGGGTCACCCGCATTGCCGTACATCCTCACCGTCAGCGGGAAGGGATTGGCCAGGCGCTTGTTCGCAGCGCCAGCGGCGAAGATTATCTGTCGGTGAGCTTCGGCTATACCGATGAGCTTTGGCGTTTCTGGCAGCAATGCGGGTTTGTGCTGGTGCGGATGGGCAGCCATCGTGAAGCCAGCAGCGGATGCTACACCGCGATGGCGTTGCGGCCGCAGAGCGAGGCCGGGCGTCAGCTGTGCGAGCAGGCACAGCGGCGTCTGAAGCGCGATGCGCGGGTATTATCGGCCTGGAACGGTGAAAAGATCCCCGTGGAAGACGGCTGGGAAGCTACCCTTAATAAGGACGACTGGCTGGAGCTGGCGGGGTTTGCTTTTGCGCATCGGGCGTTTTCAACCTCGGTTGCCGCGCTGACGCGGCTGTTGTTAACCGTGGACATGCCGCTTCCGGCCCTGCGTGGGAAAATGGAAGGGAAAGTGGAAGACGTCGGGCGAAAAGCGTTGCTGGCAACGTTGCGGAGTGAAACTGCGCAAGCGATTGAAAGCCTTGACTATCCGCGCTGCCAGCAGTTGAAAGAAGACATTTTGCAATGGCAATTTTTTCAATGACTTCTTCAGTAAAGTGGCATGGTCATTCACGTCGGGAGGCGTAGAATCCAGGTCATCTATTAAGGAGACCACCATGAAACACGACCATTTTGTTGTTCAAAGCCCTGACAAACCGGCTAAACAGTTACTGCTTCTGTTTCATGGCGTTGGCGATAATGCCGTCAATATGGGTCAGATTGGCAGCTGGTTTGCGCCCGTTTTTCCGGAGGCATTGATTGTCAGCATCGGTGGCGTAGAGCCATGCGGTCCGAACGGACGCCAGTGGTTCTCTGTTCAGGGCGTGACGGAAGAGAATCGTCAGGCTCGCATCGACGCCATCATGCCCACCTTTATCGACATCGTCCGCTACTGGCAGCAGCAGAGCGGCGTGGGTGCCGACGCGACCGCGCTGATTGGCTTCTCGCAGGGGTCAATCATGTCGCTGGAAAGCGTAAAAGCGAAGCCGGGTCTGGCGTCACGCGTCATCGCGTTTAACGGCCGCTTTGCGACGTTACCGACAAGCGCGACCACGCAGACCACGATCCACCTGATCCACGGTGGTGAAGACCGGGTGATTGAGCTCTCGCATGCGGTTGCCGCCCAGGAAGCGCTGATTCGCGAAGGTGGGGACGTGACGCTGGATATCGTGGACGATCTGGGCCACGCGATTGACGACCGTAGCATGCAGTTCGCGCTCGATCGTTTGCGCTATACCGTACCGAAGCACTACTTTGATGAAGCGCTCAGCGGCGGTAAGCCGGATAACGATGATATTGTAGAGTTTATGTGAGGTTTCCCCTCTCCCGGGGAGAGGGGAAACTTAACGATTACTTCTTTTGGTCCTTGTTCGGCCAGTCGTCGTCATCGTCCCACTTGTCGTTAAAATCACGGTGCGGGGGAAGATCCGGTTTGTTGGCGAGAAATTTTTTATGGTCAACGCGCTTAAGATCTTTAATCACGTTCAGCAGTACGCCAACCAGAAAAACTAACACCAGAATCCACCAGTACTTTGAAAGCCAATCCATTCGCTATTCCTCTCAGAGCGTTCGTCAGGCGACGAGTTGCTCCATAATACGTTGATACATACGGGCCAGCAGTTGCAAATCTGCCGCATTGACACACTCATTGATTTTATGAATGGTTGCGTTCACTGGACCCAGTTCGACAACCTGGGCGCCCATACGGGCGATAAAGCGTCCGTCTGAGGTGCCACCCGTTGTCAGCAGCTGTGGCTTAATTTCATTATAGTGCTCGATGGCGTTCACCACCGCATCCACCAGTTTGCCACGCTGCGTCAGGAACGGCTGGCCGGAAAGCCACCACTCCACGGTGTAGCGCAGGTGATATTTTTCCAGGAGGGCGACGACGCGCGCCTTGATCGTCTCATCGGTCAGTTCGGTGCTGAAGCGGAAGTTAAACTGGACGAAGTAATCACCCGGGATCACGTTGTTGCTGCCGGTCCCGGCCTTGACGTTCGCGATCTGCATGCTGGTCGGCGGGAAGAATTCGTTGCCTTTATCCCACTCGATGCCCACCAGCTCGCTCAGCATCGGCGCAGCGCGATGAACCGGGTTATCGGCCAGATGCGGATAAGCAACGTGCCCCTGAACGCCGTGAATGGTCAGGTTACAGGTCAGCGAGCCGCGGCGCCCGTTTTTGACGACATCGCCCACCACTTCGGTACTGGACGGCTCACCAACCAGACAGTAGTCGAGACGCTCGTTACGCGCCATCAGCGCTTCAACGACCTTCACGGTACCGTTATGGGCGCTGGCTTCTTCGTCGGAGGTGATTAAAAACGCCAGACGGTTTTTGTGGTTTGGATGCTGAGCCACAAAGCGTTCTGCCGCCACGACCATCGCCGCCAGCGAGCCTTTCATGTCTGCCGCGCCGCGACCAAACAGCATGCCGTCGCGGATAGTCGGCTCAAACGGCGGGTTGATCCAGCGATCCGCGTCACCGGCGGGAACGACGTCAGTATGCCCGGCAAAGGCCAGCGTTTCGCCCTGGCCGCGCCACGCCCAGAAGTTCTGGGTATCGCCAAAATCCATGCGTTCAACGGTAAAACCGATGGCACGCAGGCGCTCAATCATAAGTGCCTGACAACCTGCGTCGTCCGGGCTAAGGGAAGGACGGCGAATAAGCTGCTGAGTCAGCTCAATGACCGGGCATGACATAAACTACACCTCAACGAAAAAAGTCGGAATAAAGGGTTTCACTGAAACCCAGCAGCATAGGCTGCCCTGGCGCGCAGAGCAATGGGCGTTTGATAATTGCCGGCATCTCGAGCATCAGTTTTGCCGCGCTGTCGGCGTCGTTGATGCTGGCGCGCAGAGATTCGTCCAGCTTACGCCAGGTGGTGCCGCGCGTGTTCAGCAGTGCTTCCCACCCCAGTTCGCCGATCGCGCTATGCAGAAATTCTGCATCAAGCCCGTCGGCACGGTAATCGTGGAAGCGATACTCCACGCCGTTTGCTTCCAGCCAGCGGCGGGCTTTTTTGATGGTGTCGCAATTTTTAATGCCGTACATCACAATCATGGTGAATCCTTTTGACCTAATGATGATTAAATGTTCAGTAAATTCGAAGATATATCCTTAAGTGGAATATAACACATTCAGGAATCGTCTGGATTTACACTTCTTATTAATTCAACTCACATCTGTACGCTGAATATTCTTTCATCATTTAAGCATAGATGTCCATAAGGTTTAAATTTCGAATAAACTCAGTAGGTAAAATAAAACTCACCCGTCCGTGGGGTTATTTCAAAATATTGCTAGCCGTCACAAAAAATTGAGGCCTCTCCGTTCATATTTATTATAAATCCCCGCAGGACGTGGGGTACAATCACAGCAATTGGTTAAATAGTCTTCACAATGATGGTCCGTTTTTGTAGAATGCGCATAATAATAAGAGAGGTTGTTATGATTGAACGTGAACTGGGGAACTGGAAAGATTTTATCGAAGGCATGCTTCGTAAATGACATTCAGTAAGAATTGCAAGAGCACTAAAATAAGTAAAATAACCATAGTGTGAATTAATCACACAATAAAAAGGCGGCCGATAAAGCCGCCTTTTTTTATTTCAATCACTTACTCAGCGCGTTCCTTTAGCGGGAAGCGACGACGCACCAGCACAAAGAACAACGGCACGAAGTAAATGGCCAGAATGGTTGCCGAAATCATGCCGCCCATCACCCCCGTCCCGACGGCATGCTGGCTGCTGGAGCCTGCGCCCGTACTGGTCGCCATCGGCAGTACGCCAAAGACAAACGCCAGCGACGTCATCAGGATCGGGCGTAAGCGCTGACGGCAGGCGTGCAGCGTGGCGGCCATCAGCTCGTGGCCTTTGGCATTCATCTCGTTGGCAAATTCAACGATCAGAATGGCGTTTTTCGCCGATAGCCCAATTACGGTGAGCAGACCCACCTGGAAATAAACGTCGTTCTCGAGGCCGCGCATCCAGGTCGCCAGCAGCGCACCGATAACCCCAAGCGGCACGACCAGCATGACTGAGAACGGGACTGACCAGCTTTCATACAGTGCGGCAAGGCAGAGGAAGACCACCAGCAGAGAAAGTGCGTAAAGTGCGGGAGCCTGCGCGCCGGAGAGACGCTCCTGGTAGGACATGGCCGTCCACTCCAGTCCAAAACCGGCGGGCAGCTGCTGCACCAGTTTTTCCATGGTATCCATAGCGGTACCGGTACTGACGCCCGGCGCGGCTTCCCCGACGATTTCAACCGCAGAGTAGCCGTTATAGCGCTCCAGACGCGGCGAACCGCTCTCCCAGTGCGAGGTCGCAAAGGCAGAGAACGGCACCATGCCGCCAGCGTTATTCCTGACAAACCAGCGGTTAATATCGTCCGGCAGCATGCGGAACGGCGCGGCGGACTGGACATACACTTTTTTCACGCGGCCGCGATCCATAAAGTCATTCACATAGCTCGAGCCCCACGCCGTTTGCAGGGTGTCGTTGATATCGTTGATCGAGACGCCCAGCGCCTGCGCCTTACGCTGATCGATATCCACCTGCAGCTGCGGGCTGTCGTCAAGACCGTTGTGGCGAACGCGGGTCAGGTCAGGATCGTTGCCCGCCAGCGCTAACAGCTTATCGCGTGCCGCCATCAGCGCCGTGTGGCCCGCACCGGCGTGATCCTGCAGCTCCATATCAAACCCGGCAGAACTGCCCAGACCGCTTATCGCCGGCGGGCTGCTGGCGAAGACGCGCGCCTCTTTAATATGCGCAAAGGCTTTTGTCGCACGTTCAATGATGGCGAATGACGTTCCGGTTTCGGTATCGCGCTCGTCCCAGTCCTTCAGACGGACGAACATGCGGGCGACGTTCTGCCCGTTTCCGCCCGGGCCAGAGCCCACGGTGGAGAAGACCGACACAACGTTATCCTTCTCTTTCGTGAAGAAATACTGCTCTACTTTCTGAACCACTTTCAGCGTCTGCTGCTGCGTTGCGCCGCTCGGAAGCTGCACCGAGGTGGTGAACATGCCCCGGTCTTCCATAGGCAGGAACGAGGTGGGGAGATGCATAAACAGCCAGACCATGCCGCCCAGCACCACCACATAAATCATCATCCAGCGCAGGCTGCGGTGAAGCACTCGCCCGACGGCAGATTCATATCGCGCGGCATTGCGGTTGAACATCCGGTTAAACCAGCCGAAGAACCCTTTTTGACCGTGATGCTCTCCTTTGTGCAGCGGCTTCAGGATTGTGGCGCAGAGCGCGGGGGTAAGGATCAGCGCCACCAGCACGGAGAGAACCATCGCCGAGACGATGGTTATTGAGAACTGACGGTAAATCGCCCCGGTTGTGCCGCCAAAGAAGGCCATCGGGATAAAGACGGCCGACAGCACCATCGCAATACCGACCAGCGCCCCCTGAATTTGCCCCATGGATTTGCGCGTCGCCTGGCGCGGCGAGAGTCCTTCTTCGCTCATGATGCGCTCGACGTTTTCAACCACCACGATGGCATCATCCACCAGAAGGCCGATTGCCAGCACCATCGCAAACATCGTCAGGGTATTAATGCTGTACCCGAACGCGTAAAGCACCGCAAAGGTCCCCAGCAGCACCACCGGGACGGCAATGGTGGGGATCAGCGTCGCGCGGAAGTTTTGCAGGAACAGGTACATGACCAGGAACACCAGCGCGATGGCTTCCAGCAGGGTCTTCACCACGTCCTCAATCGATGCTTTTACGAAGGAGGTGGTTTCATAGGCGACTTTGTACTCCAGCCCGTGCGGGAAATACTGTGAAAGTTCGTCCAGGCGGTCCAGCACCAGTTTCGCCGTGGCCATTTCGTTTGCGCCGGATGCCAGTTTAATTCCCAGACCGGAGGCCTGATTGCCGTTAAAGCGGCTCAGGTAGTCGTATTTCTCCGCCCCCATTTCCACCGTGGCGACATCGCCGAGACGCACCTCCGACCCGTCCTGATTCACGCGCAGGGTAATGTTGCGGAACTGGTCCGGCGTCTGCAGCAGAGATTGTGAATTAATGGTGGCGTTCAGGGCTTGCTTATCGACGGACGGCGTTCCCCCCAGCTGCCCCACCGCAATCTGGGCGTTCTGGGCCTTGATGGCATTCGTCACGTCGGTTGCCGTCATCTGGACGCTGTTCAGCTTGTTGGGATCGAGCCAGATGCGCATAGAGTACTGTGAGCCGTAGGCGTCTATATCCCCGACGCCGTTGATACGGCTGATAGGATCCTGAATATTACTGGCGACGTAGTCCGCGATGTCCTGTTTATCCATCGAGCCATCTGTTGAGACAAACGCGATGGTCAAAATGTTGGTATCACCGGTTTTACGCACGGTCACGCCCTGATTCTGCACCGCCTGGGGCAGCTTGCGCATGGCCGACTGCAGCTGGTTTTGCACCTGTTGCACCGCTTCGTCCGGGTCCGTGCCCGCCTTAAAGCTCAGGGTCACCGTCGCCTGGCCCGTGGCGCTACTTTGCGAGGACATGTACATCAGGTTATCCAGACCCGTCATGTTCTGCTCGATAACCTGCGTCACGGTGTTTTCCAGCGTTTGTGCGGAAGCGCCGGGGTAGTTTGCCGTTACGCGCACGTTAGGCGGTGCCAGATCGGGATATTGCTCAACGGGAAGTGAAGTAATCGCCAGGACACCTGTCAGACACAACAGGATGGCAAGCACCCAGGCAAAAATGGGGCGATCGATGAAAAAATTCGCCATGAAAGAGTGACCTCGTTTTGCTGCACGTCATTATTGTTTATTGCCCGCATAACTTTAGCGGTAAGGCCCAGGCCAAACGTGGAGAAATAAAGGAGATAATGTAAATTATCATGCGCTTTTTCCTGCGCGTCCTCCTTTACCGTTATTTACCCGTTAACGGCGCGTGCGCCGGGAACGTCACGCTGACCAGCGTGCCGCCGTTTTGCGGCTGCGAGAAGTGCAGCATCCCGCCGAGCCGCTGCGCGCGTTCGCGCATAATGTTCAGGCCGTAGTGTCCCGGCGGCTCGCTGGCTTCGCCAATCCCGATGCCGTTGTCACGAATGCTGACGCTGTGCGTACCGTCCATGGCGGTCACGCAGCTGACCGTGATCTCGCTGGCCTGCGCGTGCTTAATGGCGTTCAGCACGGCCTCACGCACGATCTGCAGCAAATGCACCTGCTTTTGCGCGTCCAGCGCCAGCGAGGAGAGACGGCAGTCGAGATGCAGCTTCGCCTGCGTCTGGCTCTGAAGGACGTCGAGAGACTCCTGCAGCGCCGCGGGTAAGTTCGCGTGGTTCAGCGTCAGGCGGAAGGTGGTGAGCAGCCCGCGCAGCTGCTGCCAGGCATTGTTCAGCTCGCGGGAGAAGTCGGTGATGATGGTCTGCGCCGGGATATTTTCCTCGGGCACTGCGCGTTTGAGCAGCGCAAGCTGAATGCGCAGATACGACAGGACCTGCGCCAGCGAATCGTGCAGCTCGCGGGCAATGGTGGCGCGCTCTTCCATCAGCAGCAGCTGCTGGTAATGTTTTTGCGCCTGGTTAAAGTACAGCCCGCGCCCGAGCATGGTCGCCACGCTTCTCATCAGCGGAAGGGGAACGCTGTCCGTCTCGCTTTGCCAGCGCAGCTCGCCATAAAGGGTGTCCTGCATCAGTACCGGCAGGTGCTGCAGAGGAATGCCATGTGACTCCGTCCCTTCAGACAGCCGCCAGTCGTCGCTGGTGCGCAGTTCGAGATAATTCATCTGCGTATAGTCATGGACAATCTGCAGGATATGCCGAAAGCAGTGGCTGTCTATCTGGCCGGTATTCAGCGCCTGAGAGCATTTGAACAGCATGTCGAGCTGCTGGTGGGCTTCATGCAAATGCCGCGTCTTTTCCGCGACCGAGGCTTCGAGCGAACGGTAGAGCGTAGCCAGTTCGGCGGACATGTGGTTGAAGGCGCGGGAGAGTTGGCCCAGCTCGTTCGGCAGGGCGGTATCCGGCGCCGGGGTTGTAAATTCCCCGCGCTCAACCCGTTCGCTGGCCGCCACCAGATTGTTAAGCGGCAACACCACCTGGCGACGGATGCGTCGCAGCGTAAACAGCGTCAGCAGCAGGATCCCGAGAGCGCCCGCCAGCGAGAGCAGGGTCACCGTCTGAATTTTATGTTCGGTGTAGTGCTGAAGGGCGAGCACAAAGGCATCAATGCGGCCGACAAAATCCTCAATGTGGGTTTGATACCACGCGCTGTCGCCGCGGGCGATGCGCGCATCCATTTCCAGCCACGCCACGTGCAGCTGCTGGTAGCGCGCTTTTACATCGTCCGGGACGTACCAGCGGTTCAGCTTCTGCAGGGCAGGCGCGTTCAGCGTCCGTTGCCAGCTGTCGCGATGCGCGGCAAGGGAAGGGCTGTTGCGCTGCATCTCGTAGCCCAGACGATAGCTCTGCATGCGCAGCGAACCCGCGATATTAATGGCTTCGGCGTCACGCTGGCTGCTGGCAAGCGTCAGCAGCGCGACGGTGCTGGTCAGCACGGATAAGGCAATTATCGAAAAGAAAGCCCAGGCAAGGCTCCCGGAAACGGGTCGTTTGACGGTCACAGAACGGCTCTCTGAATAAAATTGATCTGCTACAGGTTCACTGTAAATAATTCGGCATTCCGGGCATTTGAACATTGCCCGATCGTGCCGTGATGCGTAAATACCATATTCATATAAAGAATAAGGTTATTGAACCAAAAACAGGTGTGGTTATGAATCGTTTTATTATGGCTAACAGCCAGCAGTGCATCGGGTGTCGCGCCTGCGAAGTGGCCTGCGTGATGGCGCACAACGATGAGCAGCACGTCCTGAGCGAGCGCCATTTTCATCCCCGTATTACGGTCCTGCGAGCCGGCGAGAAGAGTAGCCCCGTCACCTGCCATCAATGTGAAAACGCGCCCTGCGCGCAAAGCTGCCCGAACGGCGCCATCAGCAAATGCGATGACAGCGTACAGGTGAATCAACAAAAATGCATCGGCTGTAAGGCCTGCGCGGTGGCCTGCCCGTTTGGCACGATGGAGATTATCGTCACCCCGCTCGACAGCGGCGGCGTGAAGGCCTCGGCGAATAAATGCGATCTCTGTCTGACGCGGCCACGCGGCCCGGCCTGTATCGTAAATTGCCCGGCAGATGTCCTCTCACTGGCGACGCCTGCTGTCCTTGATAATCTGGCAAAATCGCGCCGCCAGCGCACGGCCTGCCTGGAAGCGCAGCCCTGGCATGCGGAGGCCGTCAGAGAAGACGCTTCGCGCACCAAACTGCAGCAGATGCAAACAACCCCGCCACGCGGCGAGCCCGATAAACTCGCTGCCGCAGAGCGCGTGGGCCATTTTAACGAAATTTACCTGCCGTTTCGGGCCGAACAGGCCGCCCGCGAGGCGTCGCGCTGCCTGAAATGCGGCGAGCACAGCATTTGCGAATGGACCTGCCCGCTGCATAACCACATCCCGCAGTGGATCGAGCGCCTCAACGCGGGGGATATCGCCGGCGCGGTCGAGCTTTCTCATCAGACCAACTGTTTACCTGAAATTACCGGCCGCGTCTGTCCGCAGGACCGATTATGCGAGGGTGCCTGCACAATACGTGACGAGGCGGGATCCGTGACCATCGGTAACATCGAGCGCTATATCTCCGATCGGGCGCTGGCGATGGGCTGGCGACCGGATATGTCCGCCGTCACGCCGTCAGGTAAACGAGTCGCGATCGTCGGCGCCGGGCCCGCCGGGCTGGCGTGCGCCGACGTGCTGGCGCGCCGCGGAGCGAGTGTGACGGTCTATGACCGGCATCCGGAAATTGGCGGATTGCTGACCTTTGGCATCCCGGCATTCAAGCTGGACAAATCGCTGCTCGCGCGGCGCAGAGAGATATTTACCGCGATGGGGATCCGCTTCGAGCTGAACTGCGAGGTGGGCCAGGACGTGTCGATGTCGCAGTTAAAGCAGGATTACGACGCCCTGTTTATTGGCGTGGGAACCTACCGCTCGATGAAGGCGGGTATCCCGCACGAGGACGCGCCTGGGGTCTATGACGCGCTGCCTTTCCTGGTGGGCAACACGCGACACGTTATGGGGCTGGAGGCGACGGCCAGCGAACCGTTCATCGACACCCATGGCTTAAACGTGGTGGTGCTTGGCGGCGGCGATACCGCGATGGACTGCGTCCGCACCGCGTTACGCCACGGCGCGGCGAAGGTAACCTGCGCCTATCGTCGGGATGAGGCCAATATGCCGGGCTCGAAGAAAGAGGTGAAGAACGCCCGAGAAGAGGGCGCGGCGTTTGAATTTAACGTTCAGCCGGTTGAGCTGACGCTGGATCCGAACGGTAAGGTCAACGGTATCCGGATGCTGCGTACCGAGCTCGGTGAACCGGACGCGCAGGGACGGCGTCGGCCCGTTCCGGTAGCGGGCAGCGAGTTCGAGATGGCGGCAGATGCGGTCATCATGGCGTTTGGTTTTAACCCGCACGCGATGCCGTGGCTGCAGGCGCAGGGTGTCGAAACGGATGACCGGGGGCGGATCGTTGCTTCGGTTGAGAGCCGCTACCGTTATCAGACGACTAACCCACAGATCTTCGCCGGAGGCGATGCGGTACGCGGTGCGGATCTGGTGGTGACCGCAATGGCGGAAGGACGTCATGCGGCGCAGGGGATACTCGACTGGCTTGGAGTTAACGCGCCAAAACATCATTAAACCGGCGGGCGACAAAGCGGGATTCACGGCGTAGTATAGGACGACTCATTGTGTTGTGGAGCCCGTATGACCCTGAAAATTGACGTTATCAAAGACAAAATTCTCTCTGAAAACTACTTTGTCCTGCGTAACATCACCTATGACCTTACGCGTAACAACGGTGAGGTGATCCGCCACAAACGCGAGGTCTACGACCGAGGCAACGGGGCAACCATTCTGCTCTATAACCGTGAAAAGCAGAGCGTGGTGCTGATCCGTCAGTTCAGGGTGGCGACATGGGTTAATGGCAACCCTGACGGACGTCTGATTGAAACCTGCGCGGGCCTGCTCGATGATGATGAGCCGGAAGTTTGTATCCGCAAAGAGGCCGTGGAAGAAACCGGCTTCGAAGTGGGCGAGGTCAAAAAGGTCTTCGAGCTGTTTATGTCGCCGGGCGGCGTAACGGAAATTGTGCATTTCTTCATCGCGGAATACAGCGACGCGCAGCGCACTCACCGCGGCGGTGGCGTGGAGGATGAAGATATCGAAGTGCTGGAGCTTCCTTTTGCCCGGGCGCTGGAGATGATGCGTTCAGGCGAAATCAGGGATGGTAAAGCGGTGATATTACTGCAGTATTTACAGACAACCGGGCTGATGAACACCACTTTCGAACGGATATAGCCTGTTTTTCGGGTATATCTGATAAATCCGATTGAGCAGCCCCGGCGGGAACACGAAGATACTGCCCAGTTAAGCGTTTTCGTTCCGGGATTGTGTCATTCATGCGCTACAGCGTCTTTTTGTTTTACCTGTTTTGTGTGCTCCTCGCGCCGCAGGTGCGGGCTGCACCTGCCCAGCAAGCCTTCTCCGACTGGCAGGTAACCTGCAATAACCAGAATTTTTGCCTCGCACGCAATACCGGTGAACACCGTGGTCTGGTAATGACGCTCACCCGTAGCGCCGGGGCGAAAACGGACGCCACGCTGCGTATCGATCTCGGCGGTCTTGATGCGCCCTCGGTCAAAGAGCCAGAGATTGCCCCCCGGCTGCTGCTGGATAACGTTCCCCTGAAGCTGGACAAACAGCGCTGGCAGCTCACGCCCTGGCATCTGAAAACGGACGATGCGGCCACCATCACCGCCTTTCTGAAAAACATCCAGGAAGGGAAGGCCCTGACCCTGAGCGACGGTAAGCAGGTTATTTCACTGAGCGGTCTGAAAGCCGCGCTGCTGTTCATTGATGCGCAGCAAAAGCGCGTCGGTAGCGAAACCGCGTGGATCAAGAAAGGTGACGATCCGCCGTTAAGCGTTCCGCCTGCTCCTGCCCTTAAAAAGGTGGCGGTCGTCAACCCGACCCCGACGCCGCTCTCCCACGCCGAACTGAACGACCTGCTGGACTATGGCACCGGGCGGATGAACGCCAGCCAGTGCTCGCTGGATCCTAACCGTCGGGAAGTACGCGTCACCGCGTTAACCGATGACAAAGCGCTGCTGATCGTTAGCTGCGAGGCGGGGGCCTATAACACGGTCGATCTGGCGTGGCTGGTATCGCGTAAAAAACCGTTCACCGCACGCAGCGTCAGGCTGCGTCTGCCGTTTACGCCGTCAGGCGACGGGAGCGAAATGGAGTTGATGAACGCCAGCTTCGATGAAAAGACGCGCGAGCTGACAACGCTCGCGCTGGGGCGCGGTTTGGGCGATTGCGGGATCCAGACGCGCTGGCGTTTTGACGGCCAGCGTTTCCGCCTGGTGCGCTACGCCGAGGAGCCCAGCTGCGACAACTGGAACGGGCCAGATGCCTGGCCCACGCTATGGATCACGCGCTAGTTTTATGCCGGGTGGCGCTGTTGCTTACCCGGCCTACGGTTTGGCGGCTTTGTAGGCCGGGTAAGGCGTAGCCGCCACCCGGCAACGCAGACCGCGCTAGATCACGCTCAGCGCCTTCTCCACCACGTTCTCAACGGTAAAGCCGAAGTACGGGAACAGCTTATCGGCAGGGGCGGATTCACCGTAACCCCGCATGCCGACAATCGCCCCTTTGAGCCCGACATACTTGTACCAGTAGTCGGCAATACCGGCTTCCACCGCTACGCGAGCCGCGACGCTGGACGGCAGGACCGATTCACGGTACGCCTCGTCCTGGGCATCAAAAATATCCGTTGAGGGCAGGGACACCACGCGCACCGCGTGTCCTTCGGCAGTCAGTTTCTCCGCCGCTTTCACCGTAATTTCCACCTCGGACCCGGTCGCAATCAGGATCACGTCCGGTTTGCCGCCGCTGTCCTTCAGGATGTAGCCGCCGCGGGCGATGTTCTTCACCTGCTCCGGGGTTCGCTCAATCTGCGCCAGGTTCTGGCGTGACAGAATCAGTGCCGTTGGGCCATTGTGGCGTTCTACCGCCAGCTTCCAGCCCACCGCCGCTTCGACCTGATCGCACGGACGCCAGGTGCTGAAGTTCGGCGTCAGACGCAGGCTTGCCAGCTGTTCAACCGCCTGGTGCGTAGGCCCGTCTTCCCCCAGCCCGATGGAGTCATGGGTGTAGACCATAATCTGCCGCGCCTTCATCAGTGCCGCCATGCGCGCCGCGTTGCGGGCGTACTCGACGAACATCAGGAAGGTGGCGGTATACGGCACAAACCCGCCGTGATGGGCGATGCCGTTGGCAATGGCGGTCATCCCGAACTCGCGCACGCCGTAGTGGATGTAGTTCCCGGCAATGTCCTCTTTAAGCGATTTTGAGCCCGACCAGATGGTCAGGTTACTCGGTGCCAGGTCCGCCGAGCCGCCGAGCAGTTCGGGCAGAAGAGGGCCGATTGCGTTCAGGGTATTTTGCGACGCCTTGCGGGTGGCGATTTTCGCCGGGTTGGACTGCAGGTTTTCAATCAGCGCCTGGGTTTTATCGTCCCAGTCCTCCGGCAGGCCGCCGCTCATGCGGCGGGAAAACTCGGCGGCGAGATCCGGGTGCGCTTTTTTGTAGGCGGCAAACTTCTCGTTCCAGGCCTGCTGGGCCTTTTCACCCGCCTCACGGGCATCCCAGGCTCTGTAGATCTCTTTCGGGATCTCAAACGGTGGATGTTTCCACCCCAGCTTTTGCCGGGTCAGCGCGACTTCCTCCTCGCCCAGCGCCGCGCCGTGCGCCTCCTCTTTGCCCGCCTTGTTCGGCGAGCCGAAGCCGATGACCGTGCGGCAGATAATCAGGGACGGTTTGTCCTTCACGCTCTGCGCTTCCTGAATCGCTTTTTTCACCGCTTCAGGGTCATGGCCGTCGATCTCGTGCACCACGTGCCAGTGATAGGCTTCAAAGCGTTTTGCCGTGTCGTCGGTAAACCAGCCTTCGGTCTCCCCGTCGATGGAGATGCCGTTGTGATCGTAGAAGCCAATCAGCTTGCCGAGCCCCAGCGTGCCCGCCAGGGAGCAGACCTCATGGGAAATCCCCTCCATCAGGCAGCCGTCACCCATAAACACGTAGGTATAGTGGTCGACAATTTCGTGGTCCGGCTGGTTAAACTGCGCCGCCAGCGTGCGTTCGGCAATTGCCAGCCCAACCGCATTGGCCAGCCCCTGACCGAGCGGCCCGGTGGTGGTCTCCACCCCAGGCGTATAGCCAATCTCAGGGTGCCCCGGCGTTTTGGAGTGCAGCTGGCGGAAGTTTTTCAGCTCCTCAAGCGGCAGATCGTAGCCGGAAAGGTGCAGCAGGCTGTAGAGCAGCATTGAGGCGTGACCGTTGGAGAGAATAAAGCGGTCGCGATCGTACCAGGTCGGGTCATTGGGGTTGTGCTTCAGAAAGTCGTTCCACAGCACTTCGGCAATATCAGCCATGCCCATCGGCGCGCCGGGGTGGCCGGAATTGGCTTTTTGCACGGCATCCATGCTGAGGGCGCGAATGGCATTGGCTAGCTCTTTACGGGACATAGTTCACTCCGTGGCAAGGTTAAAGTTTGGCGGCGAGAAGATCTTCAAGTTTGCGCTGGTCGACGGCGAACTGGCGGATGCCGTCCGCCAGTTTTTCCACGGCCATGGCGTCCTGATTGTGCTCCCAGCGGAACTCCGCTTCGGTCATGGGTTTTGGTTTTGGCAGAACGGTGGAGGTCGGCACCAGCTTGCGGATCACCGTTTCTTCTTTGTCCTGTAGCTCCTGAAGCAGGTTAGGGGAGATGGTCAGACGGTCGCAGCCTGCCAGGGCGAGGATCTGCTCGGTACGGCGGAAGCTGGCCCCCATCACGATGGTTTCGTAGCGGTGCTGTTTGTAGTAGTCGTAGATATTACGGACCGATTTCACGCCCGGATCCTCATCCACCACGTATGGATCCATCGGCTGTTTCGCCTGATACCAGTCGTAGATGCGCCCGACAAACGGCGAGACGAGGAACACACCCGCCTCAGCGCAGGCGCGCGCCTGGGCAAACGAGAACAGCAGCGTCAGGTTGCAGTGGATGCCTTCTTTCTCCAGCACCTCTGCCGCGCGGATGCCTTCCCAGGTGGAGGCCAGCTTGATCAGAATGCGTGATTTATCGATCCCCTGCTCCTCGTACAGTTCCACCAGGCGACGCGCCTTATTAATGCTCTTTTCTTTATCGAACGAGAGGCGGGCGTCGACTTCGGTCGAGACGCGGCCCGGGATGCTTTTAAGAATTTCCGCACCAAAATTAACCGCCAGCTTATCGCTGGCTTCGGCGACCTGCTGCTCCTGCGTTTTCCCGCGCTGTTTACCGTAGGCAATGGCGTCATCAATCAGATGGCTAAAATGGGCAAGCCCTGCCGCTTTGAGCAGTAGCGAAGGGTTGGTGGTCGCGTCCTCCGGCTGATAGTGGCGAATCGACTCGATATCGCCGCTGTCTGCAACCACTGTGGTGAATTTTTTGATGCCGTCTAGCTGGTTCATAAATGATTACTCCTTGGAAATAAAAGAGTTAGATGAGTGCGTTAGTTCACACTTCTGAAAAAATCATGATGGACTTAACAAAAAAGCATAGCAGACGGGGGAGGCATTGCTTTTGAGACGGGTAACATGGCTGTTATAAATTGATAACAATTTTTAATGTGTGATGGTGAGAGTTTGGCTGCCTTCAAAGTTTAGGAGGCGGCCTGAGGCGATACTAGGCGGCACACCAGGGTGTGCATCAGGATCGCTTACGTCACCCTTTTGACCGATACGTGAAAGGAAAAATAAGATGGATGAGCAGTTGAAACAGAGTGCCCTCGATTTTCACGAGTTTCCTGTCCCGGGGAAAATCCAGGTCTCCCCAACCAAGCCGCTGGCAACCCAGCGCGATCTGGCGCTGGCCTATTCGCCGGGCGTGGCTGCACCGTGTCTGGAAATCGAAAAAGACCCGCTGGCGGCCTACAAATACACCGCGCGTGGCAACCTTGTCGCCGTGATCTCTAACGGCACGGCGGTGCTGGGGCTGGGCAACATCGGCGCGCTGGCTGGTAAGCCGGTGATGGAAGGGAAGGGGGTACTGTTCAAGAAATTCGCCGGTATCGACGTGTTCGATATTGAGGTGGACGAACTCGATCCTGACAAATTCATCAACGTGGTGGCCGCGCTGGAGCCGACCTTCGGCGGGATCAACCTGGAAGACATCAAAGCGCCGGAATGTTTCTATATCGAGCAGAAGCTGCGCGAGCGTATGAATATTCCCGTGTTCCACGATGACCAGCACGGGACCGCGATTATCAGCACCGCCGCGATTCTTAATGGCCTGCGCGTGGTAGAGAAAAATCTCTCCGACGTGCGCATGGTGGTCTCTGGCGCAGGCGCCGCGGCCATCGCCTGTATGAACCTGCTGGTGGCGCTGGGTATGCAGAAACACAATATTGTGGTCTGCGACTCCAAAGGCGTTATCTATAAAGACCGCGAGCCGAACATGGCGGAAACCAAAGCGGCGTACGCGGTCGACGACGACGGTAAACGCACCCTGGACGACGTGATTGACGGCGCGGATATCTTCCTCGGCTGCTCGGGTCCGAAAGTACTGACCCAGGAGATGGTGAAGAAGATGGCGCGTGCGCCAATGATCCTGGCCCTGGCGAACCCTGAACCGGAAATCCTGCCGCCGCTGGCGAAAGCGGTGCGTGAAGACGCCATCATTTGTACCGGCCGTTCGGACTACCCGAACCAGGTCAACAACGTGCTCTGCTTCCCGTTCATCTTCCGCGGCGCGCTGGACGTCGGCGCAACGGCGATCAACGAAGAGATGAAGCTCGCCGCCGTTCACGCCATCGCTGAGCTGGCGCACGCCGAGCAGAGCGAAGTGGTTGCCTCTGCCTACGGCGATCAGGATCTGAGCTTCGGCCCGGACTACATCATTCCAAAACCGTTCGACCCGCGTCTGATTGTTAAAATTGCGCCAGCCGTTGCCAAAGCGGCGATGGACTCCGGCGTGGCGACGCGTCCGATTCACGATTTCGACGCGTACGTCGATAAGCTCACCGAGTTCGTCTATAAAACGAACCTGTTCATGAAGCCGATCTTCTCCCAGGCGCGCGCCGACGCGAAGCGCGTGGTGCTGGCGGAAGGGGAAGAGGCGCGCGTGCTGCACGCCACCCAGGAGCTGATCACCTTAGGCCTGGCGAAGCCGATCCTGATTGGTCGTCCGAGCGTGATTGAGATGCGTATCCAGAAGCTGGGCCTGCAGATTAAGCCGGGCGTCGACTTTGAGATCGTTAACAACGAATCCGATCCGCGCTTCAAAGAGTACTGGAGCGAATACTACGCGATCATGAAGCGCCGGGGGATCACCCAGGAGCAGGCGCAGAAAGCGGTGATCAGCAACACGACGGTGATCGGCGCGATCATGGTGCATCGCGGCGAGGCGGACGCACTGATCTGCGGCACCATCGGCGACTACCACGAGCACTTTAGCGTGGTGCAGGAGATCTTCGGCTATCGCGACGGCGTCCATACCGCCGGGGCGATGAACGCGCTGCTGCTGCCAAGCGGCAACACCTTTATTGCGGACACCTACGTTAACGACGATCCGACCCCGGACGAGCTGGCGGAAATCACGGTGATGGCCGCCGAGACCGTGCGTCGCTTTGGTATCGAGCCGAAGGTGGCGCTGCTGTCGCACTCTAACTTTGGTTCGTCTAAATCCGCGGCGGCCTGCAAAATGCGTCAGACGCTGGAGCTGGTGCGCGAGCGTGCGCCGGAGCTGATGATTGACGGGGAAATGCACGGCGATGCCGCGCTGGTGGAAAGCATCCGTAACGAACGTATGCCGGACAGCCCGCTGAAGGGATCGGCCAATATACTGATTATGCCGAACGTGGAAGCGGCGCGTATCAGCTATAACCTGCTGCGCGTCTCCAGCTCTGAAGGGGTGACCGTAGGACCGGTACTGATGGGCGTAGCGAAACCGGTGCATGTGTTAACGCCGATTGCCTCTGTGCGCCGTATCGTGAATATGGTGGCGCTGGCGGTGGTTGAGGCGCAGACGCAGCCGCTGTAATTTTTACCCTCACCCTAACCCTCCCCCAAAGGGAGAGGGGATAAGGGCTACACCCAATCCCGAACCTGAATAAACTCACGCAAGGCAGCCTCCGGGCTGCCTTCTTTTGGTTCGTAACAGTACTCCCAGCGCACCAGCGGCGGCATCGACATCAGAATCGACTCCGTGCGCCCGCCGGTCTGCAGGCCGAACAGCGTCCCGCGATCCCACACCAGGTTGAACTCCACGTAGCGCCCGCGGCGGTAAAGCTGGAACTCGCGCTCGCGCACGCCGTAATCGGTATTTTTACGACGCTCGACAATTGGCAGATAGGCGTCGGTGTAGCCTTCGCCTACCGCGCGCATAAAGCTGAACGCGGTATCAAAATCAGGCGCGTTGAGATCGTCAAAGAACAGCCCGCCGATGCCGCGCTGCTCGTCGCGGTGCTTCAGGTAAAAGTAGTCATCGCACCACTTTTTGAATTTCGGGTAGACGTCTTCGCCAAACGGCAGGCAAAGGTCCCGCGCGGTGGTGTGCCAGTGCACGGCATCCTCTTCGAAGCCGTAGTAGGGCGTTAAATCGAAACCGCCGCCGAACCACCAGACCGGGTCGGCGCCCGGTTTTTCCGCAATGAAAAAGCGCACGTTGGCATGGCTGGTGGGCACGAACGGGTTGTGCGGGTGCACTACGAGCGAGACGCCCATCGCCTCGAAGCTGCGGCCCGCGAGTTCAGGACGATGCGCCGTCGCAGACGCGGGCATGGCGTCGCCGTGAACGTGGGAAAAATTCACGCCCGCCTGTTCGAAGATGCCGCCGTTACGCAGCACCCGGCTGCGCCCGCCGCCACCGGCCTCGCGCTGCCAGGTATCTTCCTGAAATTCACCGCCGTCTGCGGCGGCGAGTTTCTGGCAGATTTCATCCTGCAGCTGCAGCAGGAAGGTTTTGACCAGTTGAGCATCGGGTTTCATCAACGTTTCCTGGAGTGCGCTTTTTGGTTATCGAACCAGTTGAAGTAACTGATAATGCCGGAGGCGATGGCGTTGGCGATCTTCTGACGAAACGCCGTGGTGCCGAGGAGCCGCTCTTCTTCCGGGTTGGTAATAAAGGACGTTTCCACCAGCACGGACGGGATGGACGGCGATTTCAGGACCACGAACGCCGCCTGCTCGGTGCCTTTGCTGTGCAGACGATGCACCGGCTTAATCTTCTTCAGAATATGCGAGCCGAGCGTCAGGCTGTTTTTGATCGTATCCGTCTGCACGAGGTCGAACAGCACCTGCTGTAGCAGGTGGTCTTTGTCAGTGGCTTTCTTCCCGGCGACTTCATCCGCGCGGTTTTCGCGGTCGGAGAGGTATTTTGCCATGGCGCTACTGGCGCCACGGTTGGAAAGCGCAAACACCGAGGCTCCGGCCGCGGAAGGGTTGGTAAAGCCGTCGGCGTGGATCGACATAAACAGATCCGCACCGTGCTGGTGGGCGATCTCAACGCGGTCATACAGCGGAATAAAGGTGTCGCCAGAGCGCGTCAGACGGGCGTCAATGCCGTTGCTGCGTAAAATTGCGCGCACGTTTTTTGCAATTGCCAGCACGACGTGTTTTTCTTTCGACCCGTTTTTGCCTATAGCGCCGGTATCAATACCGCCGTGGCCCGGGTCGAGCATCACCAGGCGCTTCGCGCCCGGCTTTTTGGTTTTCGGTTTGCTGTGTCCGTTACTGGTTTTGAGCGTGCTCTCGTCTTTTGCCTGAGCCTGCTTTGCGATGCCCGTTAACGTTAAGGCCGCCAGCCCCGCTTTGAGAACCTGACGACGCGATGTGAGTGCTTTTAATGGTTTGAATGTGCTCATGCGGCCTGAATACTAAAAAATGGGGTCCTGGTGTTATATCGTATCGTGTTTCCCGTTACGACAGTCCATATTGATAATTGTTTTACTTTTCATTTCAATACGTGACAAAGTGACATTATGCCAAATTTTGGCGAGATTTTCCCCGGTTATTGGCGAAAGGCGAGCTTCGCGCCATAATCACTGTTTTTAAACCCGAAAAGGCGGTTAATACCATGGAGATACGCGTTTTTCGCCAGGAAGATTTCGAAGAGGTGATCACCCTTTGGGAGCGCTGCGATCTGCTGCGTCCGTGGAACGATCCGGAAATGGATATCGAACGTAAGGTGAATCACGACGTCAGTCTGTTTTTGGTCGCGGAAGTCAACGGCGAGGTTGTGGGGACGGTCATGGGCGGTTATGACGGCCACCGCGGCTCGGCCTATTATCTGGGCGTCCACCCCGAATACCGTGGCCGCGGCATCGCCAATGCGCTGCTGAACCGGCTCGAGAAGAAGCTGATCGCCCGTGGCTGCCCGAAAATCCAGATCATGGTGCGGGAAGATAACGACGTGGTGCTGGGCATGTATGAGCGCCTGGGCTACGAGCATTCCGACGTGCTGAGTTTAGGAAAGCGTCTGATCGAAGATGAAGAGTACTGAGATCCACCCGGCAGACTATGACGCGCAGGGTCGCGTCAGGCTGCCCTTTTTATTCTGGTGCGTTCTGCTGCTCCAGGCCCGGACCTGGGTGCTGTTTGTGATGGCCGCCGCGTCGCGCGGGCAGGGCGACACGCTGCTGAATCTCTTTTATCCCGATCATGACGCCTTCTGGCTCGGCTTGCTGCCGGGCGTACCGGCGGTGGTCGCTTTTTTATGCAGCGGACGACGGCATGCGATCCCCCGTTTTTGGGGCGCGCTTCGCTGGCTGCTGGTCCTCGCCCAGGTTGCGCTGCTCTTCTGGCAGCCGGTACTCTGGTGGTACGGTGAACCGCTGACGGGCACCGGCGTTGCGCTGGTGGTTGCCGATATTGTGGCCCTGCTGTGGCTGCTGACCAACCCGCGTCTTCGCGCCTGTTTTGCGCATCAGAATGATTAATCCGGCACTTTTTGCCGATGTCGCACTCCAACAAGCGTTGATTTAACAAGAAAGGACGTTTCAATGAAATCGCTGCGTTTATTTTTATGCGCTCTCCCGCTGGCGTTGACCGGCTGTTCGACGCTCTCCTCCATTAACTGGTCCGCCGCGTATCCGTGGAACTGGTTTGGCTCATCAACGGAAGTGACCGAGCAGGGCGTGGGGAAAATTACCGCCGCGACGGCGCTGGATCAGGACGCTATTCAGGATGCGCTCAGCGGCGATTACCGCCTGCGCAGCGGCATGAAAACGGAGAATGGCAATATTGTTCGCTATTACGAAGCGCTGAAGGGTGACAAGCTTGCGCTGGTGATCAACGGTGACAAAGGCACCGTAAACCGTATCGCTGTGATGGATGAAGATATTCCGACGGCGAGCGGTGTAAAAGTGGGTACGTCGTTCAGCGAACTTTATAAGCAGGCTTTTGGCAACTGCACCAGCCTGCCGTCTGACGACAAGGTCGCGGTGGAATGTAAGGCTGAAGGCAGCCAGCACATCAGCTATGTCTTCACCGGAACCTGGAGCGGTCCGGAAGGACTGATGCCGTCTGACGACACGCTCAAGAGCTGGAAAGTGAGCAAAATACTCTGGAAGCAGTAATTTGCGCCTGAACAAACCGCCTCGCTGAAATCCGGGTATAATAGCCGCCATCAATGCCACGCTGACGTGGCATCTTTATTTCAGGAGGAGCGATGTCTCAGGTTCAGAGTGGCATTTTGCCAGAACATTGCCGCGCGGCGATTTGGATTGAAGCCAATGTTAAAGGGGACGTGGATGCCCTGCGTGCGGCCAGTAAAGCGTTTGTTGATAGGCTGGCAACCTTCCAGGCCAAATTCCCGGAAGCCCACCTCGGCGCCGTTGTTGCCTTTGGCAATAACGTCTGGCGTCAGCTGAGCGGTGGCGAAGGGGCGGAAGAGCTGAAAGACTTCATCCCTTACGGCAAAGGTCTGGCTCCGGCGACCCAATACGACGTGCTGATCCATATTCTCTCCCTGCGTCACGACGTGAATTTCTCCGTTGCCCAGGAGGCAGTAGCGGCTTTTGGCGACAGCATTGAGGTGCAGGAAGAGGTTCACGGCTTCCGCTGGGTGGAAGAGCGCGATCTGAGCGGCTTCGTCGACGGCACCGAAAACCCGGCGGGTGAAGAGACGCGTCGCGACGTGGCGGTGATCAAAGACGGCGTGGACGCGGGCGGCAGCTACGTGTTCGTGCAGCGCTGGGAGCACAACCTCAAGCAGCTTAACCGCATGAGCGTGCACGATCAGGAGATGATGATTGGCCGCACTAAAGAAGCCAACGAAGAGATCGACGGCGACGACCGTCCAGTAACCTCTCACCTGTCCCGCGTTGATCTCAAAGAAGACGGCAAAGGGCTGAAGATTGTTCGCCAGAGCCTGCCTTACGGCACGGCAAGCGGCACGCACGGCCTCTACTTCTGCGCGTACTGCGCGCGCCTGTATAACATTGAGCAGCAGCTGCTGAGCATGTTCGGTGATACCGACGGCAAGCGCGACGCCATGCTGCGCTTCACCAAACCGGTGACCGGCGGCTATTACTTTGCGCCGTCCGTTGAGCGTCTGCTGGCGCTGTAATTTCCTTTCTCCCTCTCCCTGCGGGAGAGGGCTGGGGTGAAGGCATCAGGCCTCACCCTTATTCCCTTTTCTGCTTCTAAATCACCAAACGGTATATAAAACCGTTACTCCTTTCATCCCCGTTATAAATATTATGACTATAAGATAGTCATCACATTTATAAGGGTGCGCAATGGCCGTTACTGTACTGAAAAAAGGAACTCTGGCGCTGGCAGGTTTACTGCTGGTGGCACAGGCGCAGGCGACTGAACTGTTAAACAGTTCGTATGACGTTTCCCGCGAGCTGTTTGCCGCCCTTAATCCCCCGTTTGAACAGCAGTGGGCTAAAGACAATAACGGCGACAAGCTGACCATCAAGCAGTCCCACGCCGGATCGTCCAAGCAGGCGCTGGCGATTTTGCAGGGCCTGAAAGCGGATGTGGTGACCTACAACCAGGTGACTGACGTGCAGATCCTGCATGACAAAGGCAAGCTCATCCCGGCGGACTGGCAGAGTCGTCTGCCGAACAACAGCTCCCCGTTCTATTCCACCATGGGCTTCCTGGTGCGTAAGGGCAACCCGAAGAATATCCACGACTGGAGCGACCTGGTGCGTTCCGACGTGAAGCTGATTTTCCCGAACCCGAAAACCTCCGGTAACGCGCGCTACACCTATTTAGCCGCGTGGGGCGCGGCCGACAAGGCTGACGGTAATGATAAAGCCAAAACCGAGCAGTTCATGACCCAGTTCCTGAAAAACGTCGAAGTGTTTGATACCGGCGGCCGCGGGGCGACAACGACCTTCGCGGAACGCGGTCTCGGCGACGTGCTGATCAGCTTTGAATCGGAAGTGAATAACATCCGCAAACAGTATGAAGCGCAGGGCTTCGAGGTCGTTATCCCGAAAACCAACATCCTGGCCGAGTTCCCGGTGGCGTGGGTGGATAAAAACGTGCAGGCAAACGGTACCGAGAAAGCGGCAAAAGCCTATCTCAACTACCTGTACAGCCCGCAGGCGCAGACCATCATTACCGATTACTACTACCGCGTGAACAACCCGGACGTAATGAACAAGCTGAAAGATAAGTTCCCGCAGACCGATTTGTTCCGCGTCGAAGATCATTTCGGCTCCTGGCCTGATGTGATGAAAACGCATTTTGCCAGCGGCGGTGAGTTAGACAAACTGCTGGCGGCGGGGCATAAGTAATGTTTGCAGTTTCGACAAAACGCGTGCTGCCGGGCTTTACCTTAAGCCTCGGGACAAGCCTGCTGTTCGTCTGCCTGATCCTGCTGTTGCCGCTCAGCGCGCTGGTGATGCAGCTTGCTCAGATGAGCTGGGCGCAGTACTGGGACGTGGTCACCAACCCGCAGGTGGTGGCGGCCTACAAGGTGACGCTGCTGTCGGCGTTTGTTGCCTCCATTTTTAACGGCGTGTTTGGCCTGCTGATGGCGTGGATCTTAACCCGCTATCGCTTCCCGGGCCGCACGCTGCTTGACGCCCTGATGGATCTGCCGTTTGCGCTGCCGACGGCGGTGGCGGGCTTAACCCTCGCGTCGCTCTTCTCTGTGAACGGGCTGTACGGCGAGTGGCTGGCGAAATTTGATATCAAAGTGACCTACACCTGGCTCGGTATCGCGGTGGCGATGGCCTTTACCAGCATCCCGTTTGTGGTCCGTACCGTGCAGCCGGTGCTGGAAGAGTTGGGTCCGGAATACGAAGAAGCGGCGGAAACGCTGGGTGCCACGCGCTGGCAGAGCTTCCGCAAGGTGGTTCTGCCGGAGCTCTCTCCGGCGCTGATGGCGGGCGTTGCGCTGTCGTTTACCCGCAGCCTCGGTGAGTTCGGCGCGGTGATTTTTATCGCCGGGAACATCGCCTGGAAAACGGAAGTAACCTCGCTGATGATTTTCATCCGTTTGCAGGAGTTTGATTATCCGGCGGCGAGCGCGATTGCCTCGGTGATCCTGGCGGCCTCGCTGCTGCTGCTGTACTCGATTAACACTCTGCAAAGTCGCTTTGGTCGACGTGTGGTAGGTCACTGATGGCGGAAGTTACGCAATTGAAGCGATACGATGCACCCCGCATCAACTGGGGTAAATGGTTTCTGATTGGGGCGGGCGTGCTGGTTTCCGCCCTCATTCTCGTCGTGCCGACGGTTTATATCTTCGTCCAGGCGTTCAGCAAAGGGCTGATGCCCGCGCTGGAAAATCTGGCGAACCCGGATATGCTGCATGCCATCTGGCTGACGGTGCTGATTGCGCTGATCACCGTGCCGGTGAACCTCGTGTTCGGGACCCTGCTGGCCTGGCTGGTAACCCGCTTTAACTTCCCGGGACGTCAGCTGCTGCTGACCCTGCTGGACATTCCTTTCGCCGTATCGCCGGTGGTGGCGGGTCTGGTGTACCTGCTCTTTTACGGCTCCAACGGCCCGCTGGGCGGCTGGCTGGATGCACATAACCTGCAGGTCATGTTCGCCTGGCCGGGCATGGTGCTGGTCACCATCTTCGTGACCTGTCCGTTTGTGGTGCGCGAGCTGGTGCCGGTGATGTTAAGCCAGGGGAGCAACGAAGACGAAGCGGCGGTGCTGTTGGGCGCTTCCGGCTGGCAGATGTTCCGTCGCGTGACGCTGCCGAATATCCGCTGGGCGTTGCTTTACGGCGTGGTGCTGACCAACGCCCGCGCGATCGGTGAGTTCGGTGCCGTTTCCGTCGTCTCCGGCTCCATCCGGGGTGAAACCCTGTCGCTGCCGCTACAGATTGAGCTGCTGCAGCAGGACTACAACACCATCGGCTCGTTTACTGCCGCAGCGTTGCTGACGCTGATGGCCATTTTGACCCTGTTTTTGAAGAGTGTGGTGCAGTGGCGTTTAGAAAATCAGGAAAAACGTCAGCATCAGGAGGGAAATCATGAGCATTGAGATTGCCAATATTAAGAAGTCTTTTGGTCGCACCCAGGTGCTGAATGATATCTCGCTGGATATCCCTTCCGGACAAATGGTGGCGCTGCTGGGGCCGTCCGGCTCGGGCAAAACCACGCTGCTGCGTATTATCGCCGGGCTTGAGCATCAGACCAGCGGGCACATCCGCTTTCACGGCACCGACGTGAGCCGCCTGCACGCCCGCGATCGTAAAGTAGGATTTGTATTCCAGCATTACGCGCTGTTCCGCCACATGACCGTGTTCGACAACATCGCGTTTGGCCTGACCGTGCTGCCGCGTCGCGAACGTCCGGATACGGTAACCATTAAGGCCAAAGTGACCAAACTGCTGGAGATGGTGCAGCTGGCTCACCTGGCGGACCGTTTCCCGGCCCAGCTGTCCGGCGGGCAGAAACAGCGCGTGGCGCTGGCGCGCGCGCTGGCCGTTGAGCCGCAAATTCTGCTGCTGGATGAACCCTTCGGCGCGCTGGATGCGCAGGTGCGTAAAGAGCTGCGCCGCTGGCTGCGCCAGCTCCATGAAGAGCTGAAATTTACCAGCGTCTTCGTGACCCACGACCAGGAAGAGGCGATGGAAGTCGCGGATCGCGTGGTGGTCATGAGCCAGGGCAACATTGAGCAGGTTGACGAGCCGGAGCAGCTCTGGCGTGAACCGGCGACCCGCTTCGTGCTGGAGTTTATGGGCGAGGTAAACCGTCTTCAGGGGACTATTCGCGGTGGACAGTTCCACGTGGGCGCGCACCGCTGGCCGCTGGGCTATACCTCCGCGCATCAGGGGCCGGTCGATCTGTTCCTGCGTCCGTGGGAAGTGGACGTGAGCCGTCGAACCAGCCTGGATTCACCGCTGCCGGTGCAGGTGCTGGAGGCGAGCCCTAAAGGTCACTACACCCAACTGGTGGTACAGCCGCTGGGCTGGTATACCGAGCCGCTGACCGTGGTCATGCGCGACGACGTGCCGCCGCACCGGGGTGAGCGCCTGTTTGTCGGGCTGCAGCATGCCCGGATTTATCACGGGAAGGAGCGCATCGAGACGCGCGAGGATATTGCTCTGGCGGAGTCAGCCTGATAGGTTATTAGGATGTTTATCGCCCGGTGGCGCTGCGCTGACCGGGCCTACAGTTATCACTGCGTCTTGTAGGCCGGGATCGCTGCGCGCGCCCCGGCTTTTTTATTGAGTAAAAATCGTGAATACACTCGAACACACCATCGGCAACACTCCTCTGGTCAAGCTTCAGCGCATGGGGCCGGACAACGGCAGCGAAATCTGGGTCAAACTCGAAGGCAATAACCCGGCGGGGTCGGTGAAAGACCGAGCGGCGCTGTCGATGATTGTCCAGGCCGAAAAACGCGGAGAAATTAAGCCAGGCGACGTGCTCATAGAGGCCACCAGCGGCAACACCGGTATCGCCCTGGCGATGATTGCGGCGCTGAAAGGCTACCGCATGAAGCTGCTGATGCCGGACAACATGAGTCAGGAGCGCCGCGCGGCTATGCGAGCTTACGGTGCGGAGCTGATTCTGGTGACCAAAGAGCAGGGGATGGAAGGGGCGCGTGACTTAGCGCTGGAGATGGCTGAACGCGGTGAAGGTAAGTTGCTGGATCAGTTCAACAATCCGGACAACCCGTACGCGCACTACACCACCACCGGCCCGGAAATCTGGCAGCAAACCGACGGGCGTATCACCCATTTTGTCTCCAGCATGGGCACCACCGGCACCATTACCGGGGTATCGCGTTTTCTGCGCGAGCAGGTAAAAGCCGTCACCATCGTTGGCCTCCAGCCGGAAGAGGGGAGCAGCATTCCGGGCATTCGCCGCTGGCCGGCGGAGTATATGCCCGGCATCTTTAATGCGCAGCTGGTGGATCAGGTGCTGGATCTTCACCAGCGCGAGGCGGAAAATACCATGCGTGAGCTGGCCGTGCGCGAAGGTATCTTCTGCGGCGTCAGCTCGGGCGGCGCGGTAGCGGGTGCGATTCGGGTAGCGCAGGCAAACCCGGGTGCCGTAGTGGTGGCGATTATTTGCGATCGCGGCGATCGCTATCTGTCTACCGGCGTCTTTGGTGAAGAGAGTTATTCGCAGGGGGCGGGGATTTAAGCGTCATGGAGATGATTCTATTCCGGGATAACACCCGGGCGCAGCAAACCGACATTGTCGCCGTGCAGTCGCAGGTGGTTTACGGCAGCGTGGGGAACAGCATTGCGGTACCGAATATTCGTACCCACAGGCTGAACGTTACCGCCGTGCCGACGGTACTGTTTAGCAACACGCCGCACTACGACACGTTTTATGGTGGGGTGATCCCCGACGAGTGGTTCAGCGGCTATCTTAAGGCACTGGAAGAGCGCGAGATCCTGCGCGAGCTTAAGGCGGTCACCACCGGCTATATGGGCAGCGCCAGCCAGATCGTCCTGCTGGCTCAATGGCTGAAGGCGGTCAAAGCGCAGCATCCTGACCTGCTGGTGCTGGTCGACCCGGTTATCGGCGATATCGACAGCGGTATGTACGTGAAGCCTGAGATCCCGCAGGCGTATCGGGAGCACCTGCTGCCGCTGGCGCAGGGGATCACGCCAAACGTCTATGAGCTGGAAGTGTTAAGCGGCAAACCGTGCCGTACGCCTGAGAGCGCCATCTCTGCGGCGCAGGGACTGCTCTCCGACAGCCTGAAATGGGTGGCGATCACCAGCGCGCCGGTGGCCGATGACCCGGAAAACATCCACGTAGTGCTGGTGACGAATGAAGGCGTGACCGTCAGCGCGCATCCGCGCGTAGAAACCGATCTGAAAGGGACGGGCGACCTGTTCTGTTCAGAGCTGGTGAGCGGAATTGTAGAGGGGAAAACCGTTGCCGATGCTATCCGCATGGCCGGCGATCGGGTGACTGACGTGATGCTTTATACCCAGTCGAAAGGCTACGACGAGCTTATCCTCCCCGCATAAACAAAAATGGCGCCCGAAGGCGCCATTTTTCTGTGCGGCAAGAATTACTTCTTGATGCGGATAACCGGGGTTTCACCCACGGTGACGCTGCCAGACAGTTTGATCAGTTCTTTGATTTCGTCCATGTTGGAGATAACAACCGGCGTCAGGGTAGACTTGGCTTTTTCTTCCAGCAGTGGCAGATCGAATTCAATTACCGGGTCGCCAACTTTAACACGCTGGCCTTCTTCCGCGATACGTTTGAAGCCTTCGCCTTTCAGTTCAACGGTGTCGATACCGAAGTGAACGAACAGTTCGATACCGCTATCAGATTCGATAGAGAACGCATGGTTGGTTTCAAAAATTTTACCGATGGTGCCGTCAACTGGAGCAACCATTTTGTTGCCAGTTGGTTTGATAGCAATGCCATCACCAACGATTTTCTCAGCAAACACTACATCCGGCACGTCTTCGATGTTGACGATCTCGCCGGAGAGCGGAGCAACAATCTCAATAGTTCCGGAGTCTTTCTTATCATCAGAAACCAGAGATTTCAGTTTATCGAACAAACCCATGATCTTCTCCTAAGCAGTAATTTGGGCCGCATCTCGTGGATTAGCAGATTGTTTTTTCTTCAATGAACTTGTTAACCAGCGTCATTAACTCGTCCGTTGTCGGTTGAGCAAGAGCCTGCTCTGCTAACACCTTCGCATCTTCGAAGTTCGTGTTACGGATAATCTTCTTAATGCGCGGGATGGAAATGGCGCTCATAGAGAATTCGTCCAGACCCATACCCAGCAACAGAAGTGTAGCACGTTCGTCGCCTGCAAGCTCACCACACATGCCAGTCCATTTACCTTCTGCATGAGAAGCATCAATAACTTGCTTGATCAAGTTCAGTACGGACGGTGACATTGGCTGGTAGAGATGTGAAATCATATCATTACCACGGTCAACTGCCAGGGTGTACTGCGTTAAATCATTGGTGCCGATACTAAAGAAATCAACTTCTTTGGCTAAATGACGCGCAATGGTCGCCGCCGCAGGTGTTTCCACCATCACGCCGATCTCGATTGACTCGTCAAACGCTTTACCTTCGTCGCGCAGTTCCTGTTTATAGATTTCGATCTCTTTCTTCAGTGCACGCACTTCTTCAACAGAGATGATCATCGGGAACATGATGCGCAGTTTACCGAAAGCAGACGCACGCAGGATCGCGCGAACCTGGTCACGCAGGATCTCTTTACGATCCATCGCGATACGGATTGCACGCCAGCCCAGGAACGGGTTCTCTTCTTTCGGGAAGTTCATGTACGGCAGCTCTTTGTCGCCACCGATGTCCATGGTGCGGACGATAACCGCCTGAGAGCCACACGCTTCAGCCACGGCTTTATAAGCAGCAAACTGCTCTTCTTCCGTTGGCAGCGCGTCGCGGTCCATGAACAGGAATTCTGTACGATAGAGACCGACGCCTTCCGCACCGTTGCGCTCAGCGCCATCAACGTCGCGGACGGTACCGATGTTTGCGCACACTTCTACCTGATGGCCGTCCAGGGTGATGGCTGGCAGGTCTTTCAGCTTAGCGAGTTCCGCTTTTTCAGTCGCAACCTGCTCCTGAACCGCGCGCAGTTTATCGATCTCTTCATTGGTTGGGTTGACGTAAACCAGATTGTTTACGGCATCCAGAATCAGATAGTCGCCGTTTTTCACCTGAGAGGTGACGCTACCGGTACCCACGATGGCTGGCAGTTCCAGAGAGCGCGCCATGATAGAGGTGTGGGAAGTACGGCCACCCGCGTCGGTGATGAAACCGAGGACCTTTTTCAGGTTCAGCTGTGCGGTTTCAGACGGAGTGAGGTCAGCGGCAACCAGGATGACTTCATCCTGAATCGCGCTCAGGTCGATGATGGCCAGACCCAGGATGTTGCGCAGCAGGCGCTTACCGATGTCACGTACGTCAGCCGCACGCTCTTTCAGGTATTCATCATCCAGTTCTTCCAGGGCAGTTGCCTGACCTTCGATAACTTCATGCGCAGCCGCGTCGGCCGTCATGCCTTTATCTTTAATCAGGGCTATGATTTCCTGCTCCAGCTCCTCATCTTCGAGCAGCATGATGTGCCCTTCGAAGATGGCTTCTTTTTCTTCACCGAAAGTTTCGCCAGCTTTAGTTTTGATTGCTTCCAGTTGCGCAGATGCCTTGGCACGACCGCTCAGAAAACGTTCAACTTCCTGATCAACCTTGTCGGCAGAAATTTTTTTCCGGTCGATGACGATCTCGTCTTCTTTCAGCAGCAGTGCTTTGCCGAAAGCGATACCCGGGGATGCTAAAATGCCTGAAATCATAACCCTACCTTACTTGTGACTGATATTTAAAAGAACCCGGAAACTTACTCGAGCTCAGCCATCAGTTTTACCAGATGCTCAACTGCTTTCTGCTCGTCTTCACCTTCTGCAGAGATGGTGACAACGGTGCCCTGAGTCAGGCCCAGAGTCTGCAGTTTGAACAGGCTTTTTGCGCTCGCGCTTTTGCCGTTGGAAGTCACAGTGATTTCAGAAGTGAAGCCTTTTGCTTCTTTAACAAACTGAGCAGCAGGGCGGGTGTGCAGACCGTTCGGAGCGGTAATGGTAACTTCTTGCTGGAACATTGTATTTCCCCAACTTATAGGTTTAGTGTTGTGGAACTAAAGTCTAGCCTGGCGACTGAACTTTAGCCTGTATTGTTAGCGCTGACGTTTCGATCGTCATTAAACATTATGCAGCGAAAGCAAGACTTGAACCAAATCATAAAATCGATTCAGCAAGGCTATTTCATTCACCGATTAATTTCACGCATCAAAATAATTGCTGGTTTAAATACCAGACCCAACGGGGTGAAGCAATGCCAGGAGGGGCAAAAGTTTGAAGCAGGCCACAAAAAAGCACCTGAAAAGGTGCTTTTTTACGCGTTATTAACATGCTGGCACTACTGTTGCAGTTCTTTTTCGGTAAACAGATCGGCAAACAGTGCGGTGCTCAGGTAACGCTCGCCCGAAGAAGGAAGGATAACCACAATATTCTTGTTGGTAAAGGCTTCATCTTCCTGAAGCTTGAGTGCTGCCGCAACGGCTGCACCGGAAGAGATACCCGCCAGAATGCCTTCTTCATCCATCAGGCGACGCGCGGTAGAAATGGCTTCTTCGTTAGTGATGGTCACCACTTTATCGATCAGCTTCAGATCCAGGTTGCCCGGAATGAAGCCTGCGCCAATACCCTGAATTTTATGCGGGCCTGGTTTAAGCTCTTCACCCGCCAGTGCCTGGGTGATAACCGGTGAGTCAGTTGGCTCAACGGCAACGGTGATCAGGTCTTTTTTACCCTTTGTGCCTTTAATATAGCGTGACACGCCGGTCAGCGTACCGCCGGTACCCACGCCGGAGATAAATACGTCAACCTGGCCGTCGGTATCTTCCCAGATTTCCGGACCGGTGGTCTTCTCGTGAATTTCCGGGTTAGCCGGGTTGCTGAACTGCTGCAACAGCAGATATTTCGCCGGATCGCTGGCCACAATCTCTTCAGCTTTCTGAATGGCGCCCTTCATGCCCTTCGCGCCTTCGGTCAGCACCAGGTTCGCGCCCAGCGCTTTGAGCAGCTTACGACGCTCGATGCTCATGGTTTCTGGCATAGTCAGCGTCAGCTTGTAGCCGCGTGCGGCAGCAACATAGGCCAGAGCAATACCGGTGTTACCGCTGGTCGGTTCCACCAGCTCAACGCCAGGCTTCAGTACGCCACGTTTTTCAGCATCCCAAATCATGTTTGCACCGATACGGCATTTTACGCTGAAGCTCGGGTTACGTGATTCGACCTTCGCCAGAATGCGTCCATTACCGATACGGTTCAGTCGAACCAGGGGCGTATGACCGATAGTCAGCGAGTTGTCTTCATAAATCTTACTCATGGCCTGTCCTTAACTGTATGAAATTGGGATACCGACCCAGCATACCTGTTGAGCAGGTAGGGGGAAGTAAGGAATTCGCATATCTATATACTGCAAGGAAATAATGGGGATCAGTATGGAATAAGGGGCGGCATAAGCCACCCCTGCTTTACACATTTTTGCATTATTTCCATAACGCGTGCTTAGCACGGTAGCAGTCGACCCACATCGCCGTCGCGCCGCAGACGGCGACGGGCATGATGAACAGATTCAGGAAGGGAATCATGGTGAACAGGCTGGTCAGCGCGCCAAACTGCATATTGGCGACCTTCTGACTGCGCAGGGCAGTGCGCATCTCTTTAAACGGCACCTTATGGTTATCGAACGGATAGTCGCAGTACTGGATGGCCAGCATCCAGGCGCTGAACAGGAACCACAGCACCGGTGCCACCGTCTGGCCAATGCCTGGCACAAAGTAGAGGATAAGCAGCACAATCGCGCGGGGCAGGTACCAGGCAAACTTCTGCCACTCGCGCTTCATGATGCGTGGCAGGTCTTTCATGATCCCCAGTACGCCCGTGTCCGGCGGCGTCGCGCCGGTAAGCCGCGCTTCAAGCTGTTCCGCCAGCAGACCGTTAAACGGTGCGGCTATCCAGTTGGCAATCGTCGAAAAGAAGTACCCAAACACCAGCAGCACGGAAATTACCGCCACCGGCCAGAGCAGGTAGTTAAGCCACTGCAGCCAGTCCGGAACGTAACTCATCAGCGACGGGATCCAGTTCTCCAGCTTTGTGAATAGCCACCAGAACGCGCCGCCCATCAGAATAATGTTGATCAACAGCGGCAGAATCACGAAGCGTCGAATCCCCGGCAGGGAGACCAGTTTCCAGCCCTGAGAAAAATACCAGACGCCGCTGCGCGGGGGAGAAGAAGATGTTGAAACCATAGCCAGGCTGTACTCCTTTTTACACAACCAGTGGAATTGCCCGCCTATATTATCCACTTACGGAGCAATGACCAGTTCGGAAATGTTCGAAAAACCAGCAAAAAGCACGATTTCCTTCATCTTTATGCTGTGAATGCTCTGCACACACTTGCACTTGACGTAAACGGCAAATACTCTTAGTGAGTAAATGTTTGCCGTGGTGGCAAGGTGTTAGAACAACAGAGAATATAATGATGCAGGATTTGCGTCTGATATTAATCATTGTTGGCGCGATCGCCATAATCGCTTTACTGGTACATGGTTTCTGGACCAGCCGTAAAGAGCGTTCCTCGATGTTCCGCGATCGCCCACTGAAGCGCATGAAGTCCAGTCGTGACGACGATGACAGTGAAGATGACATCGACGGCAGCGATGACGACGGCGTGGGTGAAGTTCGTGTTCATCGGGTCAATACTGCGCCCGGCGCAGGCCATGGGGAGCATGAAGCGCCTCGTCCTTCGCAGCACCAGTATCAACCGCCGTATGCTTCTGCACAGCCGCGCCAGCCAGCGCCGCAGCCTGTGGAAGAACCGGTGCGCCAGCCGCCGCAACAGCCTGTTTATCAGCAGCCTGCTGCGCCACAGCCGGTTCAACAGCAGCCCGTGCAGCAACAGCCTGCTCAGCCGGTACAACAACCGCAGCAGCCTGTTCACGTACAGCCTGCGCCTCAGCCTGCTCCGGCCCCGCACGTTGAGCCTGAGCCCGTTGTAGAGCCAGAGCCGGTTGTTGAAAAACCACAGCGTAAAGAAGCGGTGATCATCATGAACGTGGCCGCGCATCACGGCAGCCATCTCAACGGTGATGTGCTGCTCAACAGTATTCAACAGGCAGGATTCAAGTTTGGCGATATGAACATTTTCCATCGCCACCTGAGCCCTGACGGTAGCGGCCCGGCGCTTTTCAGCCTGGCCAACATGGTTAACCCTGGTACCTTTGATCCGGAAATGACCGGTGATTTCGTGACCCCGGGCGTCACTATCTTTATGCAGGTACCTTCTTACGGCGACGAACTGCAAAACTTTAAGCTGATGCTGCAGTCCGCTCAGCACATCGCTGACGAAGTCGGTGGCGTGGTGCTTGACGATCAGCGTCGAATGATGACCCCGCAGAAGCTGCGCGAGTATCAGGACCGCATCCGCGAAGTTAAGGAAGCTAACGCGTAATCGTCGCGTTTACTTCAACTCCTCCTCAACCCCCGCCTGTCGGGGGTTTTTTCTCATTGATGGTGCGATATGGACTCAATCGAAAAACAACTCACTGAACTGCGAACCACGCTTCGCCATCATGAATACCTCTATCATGTTATGGACGCGCCGGAAGTCCCGGATGCGGAATATGACCGCCTGATGCGCGAGCTGCGCGAGTTAGAGGCGCAGCATCCAGAGCTCATCACGCCGGATTCCCCCACCCAGCGCGTCGGCGCTGAGCCGCTGGGCGCTTTCAGCCAGGTGCGCCATGAGGTGCCGATGCTGTCGCTGGATAACGTCTTCGATGAAGAGAGCTTCCTCGCGTTTAACAAGCGCGTGCAGGATCGCCTGAAAAGCAGCGACTCCCTCACCTGGTGCTGCGAGCTCAAGCTGGATGGCCTGGCGGTCAGCCTTCTCTACGAAAACGGCGTGCTGGTGCGTGCCGCAACGCGTGGCGACGGTACAACGGGCGAAGACATCACCACCAACGTGCGTACCATCCGCGCGATCCCGCTGAAGCTGCAGGGTGACAACATTCCCGCACGTCTGGAAGTGCGCGGCGAGGTGTTCCTGCCCCAGGCGGGCTTCGAGAAAATTAACGAAGAGGCGCGTCGCACCGGCGGAAAGGTGTTTGCTAACCCGCGTAATGCGGCGGCAGGCTCTCTGCGCCAGCTTGATCCACGTATCACCGCGAAGCGACCGCTTACTTTCTTCTGCTACGGCGTCGGTATTCTGGAGGGCGGCGAGCTGCCGGATACGCACCTCGGACGTCTGCTGCAGTTTAAAGCGTGGGGTCTGCCGGTGAGCAACCGCGTTCAGCTCTGCGACTCGCCGGAAGCGGTGCTGGCGTTCTACCACAAGGTGGAAGAGGACCGCCCGACGCTCGGTTTTGATATTGATGGCGTCGTCATCAAGGTGAATTCACTGGCGCTGCAGGAGCAGCTGGGCTTTGTGGCGCGCGCGCCGCGCTGGGCGGTGGCGTTTAAATTCCCTGCTCAGGAGCAGATGACCTTCGTTCGCGACGTGGAGTTCCAGGTTGGCCGTACGGGGGCGATTACCCCGGTCGCACGTCTGGAGCCCGTGCAGGTCGCGGGCGTGCTGGTGAGTAATGCCACGTTGCATAACGCCGATGAAATCGAACGCCTCGGCCTGCGCATTGGTGACAAAGTGGTGATTCGCCGCGCGGGCGACGTTATTCCGCAGGTGGTTAACGTCGTGGAGTCAGAGCGTCCTGCCGATACGCGCGAGATCGTCTTCCCGACCCACTGCCCGGTGTGCGGCTCCGACGTTGAGCGTGTGGAAGGCGAAGCGGTGGCGCGCTGTACGGGAGGCTTAATCTGTGGTGCGCAGCGTAAAGAGTCGCTGAAGCACTTCGTCTCCCGTCGGGCGATGGACGTCGACGGCATGGGCGACAAGATTATCGATCAGCTGGTTGAGAAAGAGTATGTCCATACGCCAGCGGATCTCTTCAGGCTGACGGCAGGAAAACTGACCGGCCTGGATCGCATGGGGCCAAAGTCAGCCCAGAATGTGGTTAACGCGCTCGAAGCCGCCAAAGAGACCACCTTTGCCCGCTTCCTGTACGCGCTGGGCATTCGTGAAGTGGGTGAGGCAACGGCGGCGGGCCTGGCGGCGTATTTTGGTACGCTGGAGGCGCTGGAAAAGGCAAGCATCGACGAGCTGCAGAAAGTCCCTGACGTTGGCATTGTGGTCGCCACGCACGTCTTTAACTTCTTCGCCGAAGAGAGCAACCGTGAAGTTATCGGCAAGCTGCTGGAAGAGGGCATTAAGTGGCCCGCGCCGGTAGTGGTTAACGCCGAAGAGATCGACAGCCCGTTCGCCGGTAAAACGGTAGTCCTGACCGGCAGCCTGAGCCAGCTTTCACGCGACGATGCGAAAGCGCGCCTGGTGGCGCTGGGGGCCAAAGTGGCGGGCAGCGTGTCGAAGAAAACCGACCTGGTGATCGCCGGGGAAGCGGCGGGCTCGAAGCTGGCGAAAGCCCAGGAGCTCGGCATTGAGGTTATCGACGAAGCGGAAATGATGCGTCTGTTAGGAGAGTAACGTGGAGAAAGAACAGCTCGTTGAGATTGCCAATACGGAGATGCCGTTCGGTAAATACAAGGGCCGCAGGCTGATTGATTTGCCGGAGGAGTATCTGCTGTGGTTTGCCCGTAAGGATGAATTCCCGACAGGGCGACTGGGCGAGCTGATGGCTATCACGTTACTGATCAAAACCGAGGGGCTGACCCAGCTGGTTCAGCCCCTGAAACGTCCTTAAGCCTTCGCGGCGCGGGTCTCTTTCTGCGCCAGCTTTTCAGTCTGGCGCTTGTAGCGACGCGCCAGCACCGCGCAGACCATCAGCTGGATCTGGTGGAAAATCATCAGCGGCAGCACCATCATCCCAATCACCGAGGTCGGGAACAGAATATTGGCCATCGGAATACCGTTCGCCAGGCTCTTTTTGGAACCGCAGAAGACAATGGTGATTTCATCTGCTTTGCTGAAGCCGCACCTGCGTGCCACAAATACGTTTACCGCAATCACAATCGCCAGCAGAACGAGGCTGACCACCACGATAAACAGCAGCGAGCCTGCGCCCACCTTATGCCAGATCCCGTTAACGACCGCTTCGCTGAAGGCGGAATAGACCACCAGCAGAATCGACGACTGGTCGGTTTTTGAGATCCATTTCTTGTGCTTAGCCACGAACGCCCCGGTCCATGGACGGGATAGATGCCCCAGGACAAACGGCAGCAGCAGCTGCAGGCAAATTTTTCCAACCTGCTCGAGATTGCCTTCCGCGCCGTGCATGTTCATCAGCAGGCCCACCAGCAGCGGGGAAACGAAAATCCCTAACAGGCTGGATGCCGATGCCGAGCAAACCGCGGCCGCAACGTTTCCTCCCGCGAGAGAGGTAAAGGCAATGGCGGACTGCACGGTAGCCGGCAGAATACAGAGATACAGGAAACCGGTGTAGAGCGCCGGGTCGACGTTAACCGGCGCCCACCAGGCAAACAGCACTCCGAGGATTGGGAACAGAATGAACGTGCTGCACATCACCCAGAGATGCAGCCGCCAGTGGCTACCGCCGGCAATAATGGCTTCGCGGGAGAGTTTTGCACCGTGCATAAAGAACAGCAGCGCGATGGCGGCCGTCGTCAGCCCTTCAAAAAACGGGACGAAGCCCCCGCGGGCGGGGAAAAACGAGGCCAGTAAAACGGTAACCACCAGGGTAAGCGTGAACGGATCAAGAATACGAAATAGTTTCATAATGACTCCTGAAATCAGATGTCGCTATTGTGCTTTTTTCTATTTGAGAAATAAAATTGATTTATTGCATCCATTCATGAATGAAACAGATGAATTATTCCTTACGTCAGCTTCGTATTTTCGTCACCGTCGCCCACGCCCGCAGCTTTAGCCGGGCAGGCGAGAAGATTGGCCTGAGCCAGTCGGCGGTCAGCCACAGCGTGAAAGAGCTGGAGAATCAGACCGGGGTGAAATTGCTTGACCGCACCACGCGCGAAGTGGTGCTGACCGAAGCGGGGCAGCAGCTGGCCCTGCGCCTCGAACGGCTGCTGGATGAGCTAAACAGCACGCTCAGAGACGTGGGGAGGCTGGGGCAGCAGCTTTCGGGGACCGTGCGCGTCGCGGCCAGCCAGACGATCTCAGCGCACCTTATCCCGCAGTGTATTGCCGAGGGAAGCCACCGCTATCCGGATATTGATTTTGTCCTGCATGACAGGCCGCAGCAGTGGGTGCTGGAGAGCATCCGCCAGGGCGATGTGGATTTTGGTATTGTGATCGATCCCGGCCAGGCGAGCGATCTGGCGTGTGAAAGCGTACTTTCCGAGCCATTCTTGCTGCTCTGCCGTGACGACGACCCGCTGGCCACGTTGCCGGAAGTCAGCTGGCAGTGTCTGACGGGCGCGAACCTGGTTTTACAGGATTATGCCTCGGGCAGTCGTCCGCTGATTGATTCCGCGCTGGTGAATCAGGGCGTAAAAGCAACGATCGTGCAGGAGATTGGTCACCCGGCGACGCTGTTTCCCATGGTGGAAGCCGGCATTGGCATCAGCGTGTTGCCCGCCCTGGCGCTTCCCCTGCCGCAGGGAAGCCGGCTGGCCGTCAGGCGATTAGCGCCCGTTGTTGAGCGAAAGCTGATGCTGGTGCGGCGAAAAAATCGCTCACTCTCGGGGGCGGCGCAGGCTATCTGGGAAGTGGTGCGTATCCAGGCACAACGATTAACCGAAGCCCGCATACGCGACCCACTGTTTAACGCATCAGAAGATTAGATGTAGATATCAATCTGATTATTGTCTGAAGGGTTATTCACACCTTCCACTTTGCCCAGCTTTTGATCCTGCTTCTTTTGGGCCTCTTCTGCCTGCTGGCGCTGCAGTGAGGCGAGCTGCGCCTGAAGCACTTTGATCTGGGTCTGAATAAGTTCCTGCTGCTTCTTCTTCTCATCAGCGCTGCCGGTGCTGTTCGCCAGCTCTTTTAACTGCTGAGTCAGCTTTTTGATCTTGTCAATAATACTGCTGATCTGGGAAGCGATGTCGTTACTGCCAGAAGCACCACTCCCACCGCTGCTGGTTTGAATCATCTGGGTTGAAGCCTGAATGGTCGTCATAGTCTTTCCTCGCGTTATAAAACAGAGGTATCGGCACTAACGGGATTAGCTTGAGCAAAACTGCCATATCTGGCGGGGAGTAACATCGATACGCAATCAGTATTAATGATGCGTTACTGGAGGTCGAAAGTAGACAAACTGCGGATAGCAAAAAAGCGCCTTTAGGGCGCTTTTTTACACTGGTGGGTCGTGCAGGATTCGAACCTGCGACCAATTGATTAAAAGTCAACTGCTCTACCAACTGAGCTAACGACCCGAAATGGTGGGCGATGACGGGCTCGAACCGCCGACCCCCTCCGTGTAAAGGAGATGCTCTACCAACTGAGCTAATCGCCCATTTCGGAACTACTGCGATAAGGTGAGAATGGTGGGCGATGACGGGCTCGAACCGCCGACCCCCTCCGTGTAAAGGAGATGCTCTACCAACTGAGCTAATCGCCCATTTCGGAACTACTGCGATAAGGTGAGAATGGTGGGCGATGACGGGCTCGAACCGCCGACCCCCTCCGTGTAAAGGAGATGCTCTACCAACTGAGCTAATCGCCCAATCTCAATTCTTATCTACACTGCGAGTCTACCGAAGTAGATGGTGGGTGATGACGGGCTCGAACCGCCGACCCCCTCCGTGTAAAGGAGATGCTCTACCAACTGAGCTAATCACCCCCGCTGTGTGGAGTCGCATTATAGGGAGAGTTGAAAATGAGTCAACGCATTTTCTAAAGTTTTTATTCGTTCGTCGTAAAATTAAGCAAAACGATCGCGAAACGGGCAATGGCGCATGATTTCTAAACAAAAATCGCAAACTCGATCACGATAAAGGGATCAACATTGAGGAATCCCCCCACAGTGATAGAATATTGCCCATCGTTTTTTCCCCAGGATTTGCCGATTGCCGGCATCTTTATAACGTAAGGCCATTTCATGAAAATCAAAACTCGCTTCGCGCCGAGCCCGACAGGCTATCTGCACGTCGGTGGTGCACGTACCGCTCTCTATTCCTGGCTTTTCGCACGCCACAACAAAGGTGAGTTCGTGCTGCGTATTGAAGACACTGATCTTGAGCGCTCCACGCCGGAAGCAATTGAAGCCATTATGGATGGGATGAACTGGCTGAATCTGGAATGGGACGAAGGCCCTTATTTCCAGACCAAACGCTTTGACCGCTATAACGCCGTCATTGATGAAATGCTGGTCGCGGGCACGGCGTATAAGTGCTATTGCTCCAAAGAGCGTCTGGATGCGCTGCGCGAAGAGCAGATGGCGAATGGTGAAAAGCCGCGTTATGACGGCCGCTGCCGCCATGACCACAGCGAGCATGCTGCTGATGAGCCTTGCGTTGTGCGTTTTGCTAACCCGCAAGAGGGGTCTGTGATCTTTGACGACCAGATCCGTGGCCCGATCGAATTCAGCAACCAGGAGTTGGACGATCTGATCATCCGCCGCACCGATGGTTCCCCAACCTACAACTTCTGCGTGGTGGTTGACGACTGGGATATGGAAATTACTCACGTTGTCCGTGGTGAAGACCACATCAACAACACGCCACGTCAGATCAACATCCTGAAGGCGCTGAACGCCCCTGTGCCTGTTTATGCGCACGTCTCCATGATCAACGGCGACGACGGGAAAAAGCTGTCTAAACGTCACGGCGCGGTCAGCGTCATGCAGTATCGCGACGACGGTTATCTGCCAGAAGCGCTGCTGAACTATCTGGTGCGTCTGGGCTGGGCTCACGGTGACCAGGAGATCTTCAGCCGCGAAGAGATGATCGAACTGTTCTCTCTGAGCTCTGTAAGCAAATCAGCGAGCGCATTTAATACCGACAAGCTCCTGTGGCTGAACCATCACTACATCAACACCATGCCGCCGGAATATGTGGCGACTTACCTGCAGTGGCACATTGAGCAGGCAAATATTGATACCCGCACTGGCCCTGAGCTGGCTGACCTGGTGAAACTCCTCGGCGAGCGCTGCAAAACGCTGAAAGAGATTGCCGAAAGCTGCCGCTACTTCTATGAAGAGTTTGATACGTTCGACGCGGACGCCGCGAAGAAACACCTCCGTCCGGTTGCGCGTCAGCCGCTGGAAGTGGTGCGTGACAAGCTGGCGGCCCTTTCCGAGTGGACCGCTGAGAATGTGCATCAAGCGATTCAGGCGACGGCAGACGAGCTGGAAGTCGGTATGGGTAAAGTCGGCATGCCACTGCGCGTTGCGGTGACCGGGGCGGGGCAGTCTCCGGCGCTGGATGTGACGGTTCACGCGATCGGCAAATCACGCAGCGTGGCGCGTATTAACAAGGCGCTGGACTTTATCGCTGAACGTGAAAATCAGCAGTAATAACGTCTCAGATAAAAAAACGGCAGGGGAACCTGCCGTTTTTTTATGCCTCTTTTTCCGCGATACCGAGCCGCGTAAGAAAACCGTGTATGCCTTCGCGTTTCAATAAGGCGTCCAGACGCCTCTGTTCTGGCTGAGTCATACTCTCCAGCGTCTCAATAATGCCCGGAGACAGGTTTGAAGAGGGTTCACTGTATGAAGCGGTGACCTCAGCGAGATGGTAAACCGCCTGACGGTTACGGATCGCAGGGAGGCTCATAATATGTTCCTTCACGCGCGCATCAATATGAATGAGCCGCGCGCGACCACCCTTCACGCCGTTGAGGCCTTCGGTTTTCCATCCCTGCTGGCGTATCCAGCGATTAACCGTTTGTCTGGCAACGCCCAAACTCTCCGCCAGCTCTTCCGTGGTCATTTTGCTGCGTAATTTTTTCATATCAGTCCCGATCGCGAATCCCTAAACGTTGCAACAAGCCGGTAATCCCTTCCCGCAGTAGCAGCGATGTCATCTGTTTCTGCTCTTCCGGCGTCATTTCATTGGCCAGCGTCAGGAGCAGCGTGTGAAGCGAACTATCATGACTGCTGCCTCCAGGCAGTTCGGATGTTTCGCTTGCCCGACGTGCGCTGCGAATAAAGTCACGGACTTTGTCGTTCACATGTACCAGGCGCGCTTTCCCGCCCTGGACGCCTGGTTTTGGTGACGTAATCCAACCCTCTTTGCGTACCCATTTATTGATGGTCTGGCGGCTATAGCCAGTGAGAAGGGCTAACTCTTCTGGCGTCATTCGTTCCTTGATCATGCAATTTCCTGAATATCAGTAGGGTTAATTAACGGCTCATTTTATAGCACCGTTTTACGTGAAAACGTGACAGGCTTAACTCCTGGCTGCGAGCAGGCTCGCAAAGTGATTCATTTGCATGATTTTTCGGCGATTGAATGGCTGGGATTGATTTTGCCGTTGACACCCCGCGGCGGAATTCATATTATGCCGCCCGTCAACATGACAGCTTTACGATGGGGCTATAGCTCAGCTGGGAGAGCGCTTGCATGGCATGCAAGAGGTCAGCGGTTCGATCCCGCTTAGCTCCACCAAACTCTGAACCCAACAGAGTGCGGTCAGTAAAGTAACATGTGGGGCTATAGCTCAGCTGGGAGAGCGCTTGCATGGCATGCAAGAGGTCAGCGGTTCGATCCCGCTTAGCTCCACCAAAATTGTAAACCCTCGTCAAAAGACGAGGGTTTTTTTTATGTGTTTGTAACACACTCTCCCGCATTTTGTTATCAAAAAGAAGGTATTCCCATACCTCACCTCAATCGGCATCAATTAACCAGTCTAAAAATAGACTTGAACTTGATTCGCGCAATTAATAAACCTATTATCCATCCGGTCAATAATTCTCTCGGAAAATAACGCCCCGGTTAATGAATAGAAAAGCTTACAATAATGTAAAGATATTTATGATTGCTCTGGCTTTATGCCTGATTGCGGTGCCTGTCTCCCGTTATCTTTCTCCCCGCGCAATTGTTAATGGTCACGACGTTTATTTAGCATGGTTACCTTTAAGCGTGATGCTGGCGGTAATCCTGCTATTTGGGCGCAGGGCTATTCTTCCCATTTTGTTAGGTTTTACTGTCACTAATTTATTCTATATAAATTTAGCACCGCTACAATATTTAGTATTACTGTTCTGTCAGACCTTTGCGTTGTTCGCGGCGTGCGGCCTTCTGCGTATCATGCTGGGTAAGCGTTGGCGTTACTGCATCCCTAACAAGCACATCGGATTACGGATATTCTGGCTCGGTTTTATGGTGCCAATAGGGATTAAGCTGTCAATGTATTTGGCAGGCTATTTGTTTGATTTTCCGGTGACAATTTCGACCTTTTTCGGTGAAGGAACGGTAATTTATAACGTTGTGGATATACAAAGCCTGATATGTGCGGCATTGATTTTTACCATGATGTTCTATTACCCGTTAAGAATGATAATTAATCCTCGTTATGCAATAAGTTTCTGGCGACGAAGCGTGAAGCCCGTGTTTTTTCACAAGAATTCATTATATATTTTTGCCTGGCTGTTGCTTTTAAGTTTCATTCTCATCATTTTATGTGGTCCTTTTGAATCTCCCGTCATTGCGGGCTATTTGATGCCGCTGATTTTTATTCTTTTTACCTTAGCGATAAGCCGACTGACCTATGCGTTGATTTCTCTGCTCTGGGCTGTATCTGCGCTCCTGCTGTTGACCTACAACTACAACTTCCTTAACGGGGTGGAATCGGGCCATTCGCTCTCTTTTATTCTGTCCGTGCTTATCTCGTTCGCGATCTGCCTGCTCTATATGTCGCGTATTTACCAGCGCAGCGAGTGGCTTAAGCGGGGCTGGCAGGGGAGGGCGCTCACCGATCCGCTGACCGGATTGCCCAATATTCGTGCGCTGGAGGATTATCTTGAGATTCACCCGGATGCAAAAGTGAGCATTCTGCGTATGGATAACCTGGAATTTTTGAGTCGCCACTATGGGATCCTGATGCGGGTCCACTGCAAACGCACGATCGCCACGTCGCTGCAGCCTCTCCTGCAAAAAGATGAGACGCTCTTCCAGCTCCCCGGAAGCGAGCTTGTGCTGGTATTACTGGGCCCGGGAACCGCTGAGCGCTTACAGCATATGGTTGATCGGCTGAACAGCCGTAAGATTTTCTGGAACAACACCGGGCTGGATATTGAATTTGGCGCGTCCTGGGGAATGGTGGAAAACGGCGAAAAGTTGCACCACACGCTGGGGCAACTGAGCTGGCTGGCCGAGCAATCCTGCGGAACAACAAACAACGTGCTTGCGCTCACGAATAGCCTCGAGGCGGCATCAGGGCAAACGACAGAGCGAGTCCTGATGCTTGCGCGGATTAAGCATGCCCTGGAGGCGGGCCAGTTCCATTTGTACGCGCAACCGATCCAGAAGGCGGACGGGAGCGGCTACTACGAAATTCTGGCGCGTATGGAGAGCGAGGGAGAGATCTTCACTCCTGACCGCTTTATTCCGTTGATTGCCCAGTTCAACCTCAGCCACCGGTTTGATATGTGCGTCATGGAGAAATTACTGCTGTGGCTGCGCGATCACCCTTCAACGCAGGCTGGCGCCCGTTTCTCCGTTAATCTGATGCCGCTCACGCTGATGCAAAAAGAGGTGGCGACCGAGATTTGCGCGCTCTTTGAACGCTACGGCGTTGCGCCTCAGTCCGTCGTGATTGAGATTACCGAAGAGCAGGCCTTCTCAAATTCAGGCTGCAGCATCCACAATATTCAGCAGCTGCGGGATTACGGTTTCCGGATTGCCATTGATGATTTTGGTACCGGCTACGCCAACTACGAGCGCCTCAGGCGCCTGCAGGCGGACATCATTAAAATTGATGGCTGCTTTATTAAAGACATTTGTACTGATGATATGGATGCGATGATCGTGCAGTCGATGTGTAATCTGGCGAAGACGAAATCGCTGTGCGTCGTAGCGGAATACGTCGAAACACCGGCGCAGCGGGAGATGCTGCTTCGTTTCGGCGTGGATTATCTGCAGGGCTACCTGATAGGCAAACCCCAGCCGCTGGAAGAATTGCGGGCATAAAAAAACCGGGAGCCAGGCTCCCGGTTTTTGTTTAACGCTAAAGGTTAGAGCACCAGTGCCGCGATAGAAGCAGACAGGACGCTCACCAGCGTAGATCCGTAAACCAGCTTCAGGCCAAAGCGAGAAACCACGTTGCCCTGTTCTTCGTTCAGACCTTTAATCGCGCCCGCGATAATCCCGATGGACGAGAAGTTCGCGAAGGAGACCAGGAACACGGACAGAATGCCTTCCGCGCGCGGAGAAAGCGTGCTGGCAATTTTCTGCAGATCCATCATCGCAACGAATTCGTTAGAAACCAGTTTGGTTGCCATGATACTGCCCACCTGCAGCGCTTCGTGAGCTGGCACACCCATCACCCATGCAACCGGGTAGAAGATGTAGCCCAGAATACCCTGGAAGGAGATACCCAGCACCGCTGCGAACAGGGCGTTCAGCGCAGAAATCAGCGCAATGAAGCCGATCAGCATGGCGGCAACGATAATCGCCACTTTGAAGCCCGCCAGAATGTACTCACCCAGCATTTCGAAGAAGCTCTGGCCTTCGTGCAGGTTAGACATCTGGATGTTCTCTTCGCTGGCATCAACGCGGTACGGGTTGATCAGCGACAGAACGATAAAGGTGCTGAACATGTTCAGAACCAGCGCCGCAACAACATACTTTGGCTCCAGCATGGTCATATACGCGCCCACGATAGACATGGAAACGGTAGACATTGCGGTTGCCGCCATGGTGTACATGCGGTTGCGGGACATTTTGCCGAGAATATCTTTATACGCGATGAAGTTCTCAGACTGACCGAGGATCAGGGAACTGACGGCGTTGAAGGATTCCAGCTTGCCCATGCCGTTCACTTTGGACAACAGGAAACCAATTCCACGAATAACGAACGGCAGAACGCGGATGTGCTGCAGAATACCGATCAGCGCGGAGATGAAGACGATAGGGCAGAGAACCTTCAGGAAGAAGAACGCCAGGCCTTCGTCGTTCATTTTACCGAAGACAAAGTTGGTCCCTTCATTAGCGAATCCGAGCAGTTTTTCAAACATTTCGGAGAAGCCTTTCACGAAGCCGAGGCCTACGTTGGAGTTCAGGAAGAACCACGCAAGTAAAACTTCAATGACCAGCAGCTGGACAACATAACGGATACGAATTTTTTTGCGGTCTGTGCTGACCAGCAATGCAAGTGCAGTAACGACAACAAGTGCCAGGACAAAATGAAGGACGCGGTCCATATTTGCTCCAAATATGAGGCAGGTTTAATTTTCGTGCACATTCTATGTAACAAGCGAAAAGAAAACGAGATCGAGGACACACTATAGTTACATCCTGTGACGAGTCTCAAAAATAGTGATCCACAATACATTTTTGTTATGTTAGGTAAATGAGTGAAAAGTTAAGTTTGTGTGCTAGTCTTCACAAAAGCGCGCGCGATTTCAGTTTCTGTTAGATCGCCCCACTTACCCGCCCGTCTATCGTTCAAAGCTATCAGAGAAATCACTGCAAACAGCATAAATGATCTTGATAATCATTCTCATTTTGATAGGATTAAACATAGCAAAGGCTATATTTCAGAGGCAGAAATGACAAACAGTCGCGTAGAGGGTAGCAGTGGCAGAGCCGCGCGCAAGTTGCGGTTCGCATTAATGGGACCTGCGTTCATCGCTGCCATTGGCTATATCGATCCAGGTAACTTTGCGACCAATATTCAGGCCGGGGCCAGCTTCGGCTATAAGCTGCTGTGGGTGGTCGTCTGGGCAAACCTGATGGCGATGCTGATTCAGATGCTCTCCGCAAAGCTGGGGATTGCCACAGGTAAAAACCTGGCAGAGCAAATTCGCGACCATTATCCGCGTCCGGCCGTCTGGCTCTATTGGGTTCAGGCGGAAATCATAGCCATGGCCACTGACCTCGCTGAATTTATTGGCGCAGCGATCGGGTTTAAACTGATTCTGGGCGTGTCGCTGTTGCAGGGGGCGGTACTGACCGGGATTGCCACTTTCCTGATCCTGATGCTGCAGCGTCGAGGTCAAAAGCCGCTGGAGAAGGTTATCGGCGGTCTGCTGCTGTTTGTCGCGGCGGCCTATATCGTGGAGCTGATTTTCTCACAGCCGAATCTGGTGCAGCTCGGTAAAGGTATGGCAATCCCAAGCCTGCCAACCTCGGAAGCGGTGTTCCTGGCTGCCGGGGTATTGGGGGCGACTATCATGCCGCATGTGATTTACCTGCACTCCTCGCTGACTCAGCATCTCCACGGTGGGACGCGCAAAGAGCGTTACTCCGCCACCAAATGGGACGTGGCGATTGCCATGACCATCGCGGGGTTTGTCAATCTGGCGATGATGGCTACCGCTGCCGCCGCTTTCCACTTTAACGGCCACACCGGTATTGCCGATCTCGACCAGGCTTATCTCACGCTGGAGCCCTTACTGAGCCATGCTGCCGCCACGATATTTGGTCTCAGCCTGGTGGCTGCCGGTCTCTCTTCTACGGTGGTGGGCACGCTGGCAGGCCAGGTGGTGATGCAGGGGTTTGTCCGCTTCCATATTCCGCTGTGGGTTCGTCGCTCCGTCACCATGCTACCGTCATTTATCGTGATCCTGATGGGGCTCGATCCTACGCGAATTCTGGTCATGAGCCAGGTGCTGCTGAGTTTTGGTATCGCGCTGGCGCTGGTGCCGCTGCTGATCTTTACCAGCAACAAAAACCTGATGGGCGAACTGGTCAACTCGACCCTGGTGAAACGGACCGGGTGGGCCATCGTGGTGGTGGTGGTGGCGCTGAACCTGTGGCTGCTGGTTGGCACCGCGTTGGGTCTCTAAAAGAAAAAGGAGCCGGGAGGCTCCTTTTTGCATTAATGGTGACCGTGGCCATGACCGTGGCCGCGTCCTTTCCCGCCGCGATCCCAGCCGCCGCGACGGTCGTCACGATCGTTCCAGCCTTCGCGGTAGCCGCGCTCATACGCGTTGTCTTTATACCAGCCGCGGTGTCTGCCGTTATCATGTTTCCACCAGCGGTCTCCGCGCCACTCATAGTGACGGTTCCAGTAGTCACGGTCGCGCCAGTAGCCACCGTCCCAGTATCTGCCGTAGTCGTCACGATCGCCAATTTGTAATTTTACTGATGGCAACAGGGTGATTTCGCCCGCATTGGCGATCAGCGGGGCTGAAGCCAGTAATACCGCTGCAAGAATCAGTGACCTGAACATACTCTTTCTCCTTCACGATCGGGGCCCTTGTGGAGCCTGTTAACGCAATATTACGAGTTGGTAAAGCCTCGTTTCATCGCCTCAACTCCGAATTGCTGAATGAGAGCACTTTTTGCTAAAAGTGATTTTATTTTGAGCTGTTCAGGATTGTATCAATACGGACCAGTTCTTCAGCAGAGAAATGGCGGTTTTCCAGCATCCCCACGGCGTCATCAATCTGAGCCGTTTTACTTGCTCCAATCAGCACTGACGTCACGTTCTCATGGCGTAATACCCAGGCCAGCGCCATCTGGGACAACTTCTGACCGCGCTCTTCCGCCATGGCGTTCAGTTTTCTTACCTTCTCCAGCTTCTCTTCGGTGATCTGGTCAGGGTTCAGGAACTGACTGCCGCTTGCCGCGCGTGAGTCTGCCGGAATGCCGTTCAGATAGCGGTTTGTCAATTGTCCACCGGCCAGCGGCGAGAAGGGGATGCAGCCGACCCCTTTTTCCTGCAACACGTTCAGCAGTTCCTCTTCCGGCGCACGTTCAAAAAGAGAGTATTTCGGCTGGTGGATCAGGCAGGGCGTACCGAGATCGTCAAGGATATCAATCGCCTTGCGGGCCAGTTCTGCAGGGTAGTTGGATAACCCGACATACAGGGCTTTTCCCTGGCGCACCGCATGGTCAAGCGCTTTCATGGTTTCCAGCAGCGGCGTTTGTGGGTCAGGACGGTGATGATAGAAAATATCCACATACTCCAGCCCCATGCGCTTCAGGCTCTGATCCAGGCTTGCCAGCAGATATTTGCGTGACCCCCAGTCGCCGTAAGGGCCATCCCACATGGTATAACCTGCTTTGGTAGAGACGATCAGCTCGTCTCGCCAGGGCAGGAAATCCTCCTGCAAAATACGGCCGAAATTACGTTCGGCCGATCCCGGCGGCGGGCCATAGTTGTTGGCAAGGTCGAAATGCGTAATGCCCAGATCGAACGCGCGCTGTAAAAGTTGACGGCTGTTTTCGATAAGCGTGGTGTCGCCAAAGTTATGCCACAGCCCAAGCGAGATGGCGGGCAACCTGAGTCCGCTTTGCCCGCAGCGGCGATATTCCATTGTCCGATAACGATTTTTGTCCGGCTGATAACCCATTCTCATGACCTCTGGCGCTGAAGAAAAAATCAGTGTATGCGTTTACATTAACGCGAAAAAAAGCAGCATAGCGCAGCCTTTTTTGTAAAGCATTCTTTCCATGCTCTTCTTATCGCCAATTCTGGACAGTTATCACGCTTATTTAATACTCAAGGTGAGGTCAACATTAGAAGGATACCTGTTCATGCGTACCCCATACTGCGTCGCCGATTACCTGCTGGACCGTCTTACAGATTGTGGAGCCGATCATCTGTTTGGCGTGCCGGGCGACTATAACCTGCAGTTTCTCGACCATGTGATAGACAGCCCGGATATCTGTTGGGTGGGCTGTGCCAACGAGTTAAACGCCTCTTATGCCGCGGACGGATACGCCCGATGTAAGGGTTTTGCCGCGCTGCTGACGACATTTGGTGTAGGAGAGTTAAGCGCCATGAACGGCATTGCGGGCAGCTACGCCGAGCACGTTTCGGTGCTGCATATTGTGGGCGCGCCGGGTACGGCGTCACAGCAAAGAGGAGAGTTGCTGCACCATACGCTGGGCGACGGTGAGTTTCGTCATTTTTACCATATGAGCGAACCGATCACCGTTGCACAGGCGATTCTGACCGAACAAAACGCCTGTTACGAGATTGACCGGGTATTGACTACCATGCTCCGGGAGCGTCGTCCCGGCTATCTGATGCTGCCTGCGGATGTGGCAAAAAAAGCCGCCACGCCTCCTGTAAACGCTCTCACTCTCAGGCACGCGCATGCCGATAGCGCCTGCCTGAAAGCGTTTCGGGATGCCGCTGAGAACAGGCTGGCCATGAGCAAGCGTACTGCGCTGCTGGCCGATTTCCTTGTCCTGCGCCACGGCCTGAAGCATGCCCTACAGAAATGGGTCAAGGACGTGCCGATGGCACACGCCACTATGCTGATGGGTAAAGGGATATTTGACGAGCGTCACGCCGGGTTTTACGGCACGTATAGCGGTTCGGCAAGCGCCGGGGCGGTAAAAGAGGCGATTGAAGGGGCAGACACGGTGCTGTGCATCGGGACGCGATTTACCGATACCCTGACCGCCGGCTTCACGCATCAGCTAACCCCGTCACAAACAATTGAAGTTCAGCCTCATGCATCACGCGTTGGTGCCGTCTGGTTTACCGGCATCCCCATGCTTCAGGCAATCGAAACGCTGGTGGAGCTGTGTAAACAGCACGTGCACGATGCGCCGGCACCGTCGTCTCAAAGCGCTATGGCCTATCCGCAGCCGGATGGCTCGCTGACGCAGGACAATTTCTGGAAAACGTTGCAGACGTTTATCCGCCCGGGAGACATCATCCTTGCGGATCAGGGCACCTCGGCCTTCGGCGCGATCGACCTTCGTCTTCCGGCTGATGTGAATTTTATCGTCCAGCCGCTGTGGGGATCGATCGGCTACACCCTGGCCGCAGCGTTTGGCGCGCAAACCGCCTGCCCAAACCGGCGCGTGATTGTGCTGACGGGGGATGGCGCGGCGCAGCTCACCATACAGGAGCTTGGCTCGATGCTGCGGGATAAACAACACCCCATCATCCTGGTCCTTAACAACGAAGGGTACACGGTGGAAAGAGCGATTCACGGGGCGGAACAGCGATATAACGATATTGCACTATGGAACTGGACGCAAATCCCGCAGGCCCTGAGCCTTGATCCTCAGGCCCAGTGCTGGCGGGTCAGTGAAGCGGAGCAGCTGGCGGACGTCCTTGAAAAAGTGGCGCACCACGAGCGGCTCTCGTTGATTGAGGTGATGCTGCCGAAGGCGGATATCCCGCCGCTGTTGGGGGCGATCACCAAAGCGCTGGAAGCGCGCAATAGCGCCTGATTACTTGTCGTTTCGCCAGGCCATCATCATCGGTTTGCCCGCCAGCAGGAGCCAGGCGGGCAACATCACGATACAGAGCAGGGGGAAAAGCGTTGAATCCGGTACCACCACCGCAGCCATAAACAGGCTGAGCCACGCGTCGCGCGTAACCACCAGAACCAGTCCCAGAATAGAGCAAGAGACGGTAATCGCCGCCGGGACCGCATCGACATGCTCGTGCAGCATCAGCCCCAGCGCGACGCCGACAAAGACCACCGGGAAAATGCGTCCACCGCGGAAACCGCAGGCTGCAGCCACCACCAGTGCGGCCAGCTTAATCACGGCAAACAGCAGATAGTCGGAGACGCTAAACACCTGGCTGAAGGCCAGCTGCTGCATCTCGTCCAGACCTTTAAACAGCGTCACCGGCCCGCCGATTACCCCTAAAATACCGAGAATCAAACCGCCGGCCCCCAGAATCAACACCGGGTGTTTGAGCTTATGCATCAGCCTGTGCAGGCGAGGAAGACACCATACCGCCACCATTCCCAGCGCAATGGCGATGGCGACGACGATGGCGCCGCTGAAAATATCGGCTATTTGCATCTGGCCGTAGTGGGGGAGGGAGAGTGAGAAGTGGGGATGGAAAAACAGGCTGGTCGTGAGCGCCCCGGCGGCTGCGGCCATCAGCGGGGCAAACAGCTTATCCCACAGCGGGACGTCGTTATTGCTGCTGAGCGTCTGAGAAAAGATCAGTGCGGCAGCGACGGGCGTGCCGAAAAGCGCCCCGATGGTGCCTGCGGAGGCGAGGATGGTCCAGTCCAGCGCGCCGACGCGGGGCAAAATGCGTGAACCGAGGAAAACCGCCAGGCCAATATTCACCGCCATAATTGGATGCTCCGGCCCCAGGCTGATGCCGCCGCCCAGACCGATAATCAACGCAATGAGCAGCCCGGGCAGTGCCGAAGGGGGAACCGGGGCGCCAATCAGCGGTTCCTGCGCCGGATCGGGGCCGGCATGGCCAGGACTGAAGCGGATCACCAGGCCTACCGCAATACCGGTCAACGTCAGCATCACAACGATCCAGGCTGGAGAATCAGCGGTGACGCCCAGTTTTGTCGGAAGCGCCGTCCATAACATGGCTTGCAGCACCGACGCGACTTTCATCACGACAATGAGCACCAGACTTGAGGCCACGCCAATAATTAGCGCCGGAATTGCCAGCAACAGCATGGTTCTGGCTCGCGGGTGGAGCATGATGATTTCCTTGTACAAAACGGCATTACGTTACTTTGCACATTAAGCTTTATGGCAATAGTGCAAAAGGTGCTGAAACGGTAGAGTTATTCTGTGACGAAGATCGATAATCCATGGGCATTCACCTTATGGCCGTTGTTGTTATCACGCCTTGAATTTACAGTGTCCCAAAGATTTATTCTGACTTTAGCGGAGCAGTAGAAGAATGACAAAGTATGCTTTGGTAGGTGATGTGGGCGGCACCAACGCGCGCCTCGCATTGTGCGATGTTAGTAGCGGTGAGATTTCCCGGGCGAAAACCTATTCCGGGCTGGATTATCCAAGCCTTGAAGCCGTTGTCCGCGTCTACCTGGACGAGCATCAGGTTAGCGTTGAAGACGGCTGCATCGCGATAGCCTGCCCGATAACCGGCGACTGGGTCGCAATGACCAACCATACCTGGGCATTCTCCATCGCCGAGATGAAAAAAAACCTCGGTTTTTCACATCTTGAAATCATCAATGACTTCACCGCGGTGTCTATGGCGATCCCGATGCTGAAGCCTGAACATCTGATCCAGTTCGGCGGCGCTGAACCGGTCGAAGGCAAACCGATTGCGGTTTACGGAGCCGGTACCGGCCTCGGCGTGTCGCATCTTGTGCATGTTGCTCAGCGCTGGGTAAGCCTGCCGGGTGAAGGCGGCCACGTTGACTTTGCGCCTAACAGCGAAGAAGAGGGCATTATCCTTGAAGAGTTACGCGCTGAGATCGGCCACGTCTCCGCCGAGCGCGTTCTTTCAGGTCCGGGGCTGGTGAATCTGTACCGCGCGATTGTGAAATCAGACGGACGTCTGCCGGAAAACCTGCAGCCGAAAGACGTCACCGAACGCGCGCTGGCGGACAGCTGCATTGACTGTCGTCGTGCCCTGTCGCTGTTTTGCGTGATCATGGGACGTTTCGGCGGCAACCTGGCGCTGACGCTGGGCACCTTCGGTGGGGTCTATATCGCGGGCGGGATCGTACCGCGCTTCCTCGACTTCTTTAAAGCCTCGGGCTTCCGCGGCGGGTTTGAAGATAAAGGGCGCTTCAGAAGCTACGTGCAGGACATTCCGGTTTATCTGATCGTGCATGATAACCCAGGCCTGCTGGGCTCGGGTGCTCACCTGCGTCAGGTTCTCGGTCAAATCCTTTGACGCAAAGCCCTCTCCTGCAGGAGAGGGCTTTTTCTTTACAGATGCATGAGCTGGCGGAACTCTTTCACCTTGCTGCGGCTTACCGGCACCTGAAAATCCAGATCTTTCAGACGTAAAATGTAGGTGTTGTTAAACCACGGTTCGATCTCGCGGATCTTATTTAAATTTACGCAAAACGACCGGTGGCAGCGGAAAAAGTGGGCAGCCGGGAGCTTGCTGCAGAATTCGGTAATGTTCATCGCCATCACGTACGATTCCCGCCGGGTATAGACAAACGTCATCTTTTCGTGCGCTTCGGCGTAGTAGATATCGTTGACCGGGGTCACGATGATGCGCTCGTCTTTGACCAGATTTATGGTGTCGTTTTCGCGTACCGTCGGGCTGGCGGGGGCGGTTTGCTGCTGCCAGGCGGCCTCCAGCTTTTGCAGCATGCTGACAATCCGCGACTCCTGATAAGGCTTAAGAATATAGTCAAAAGCCTCCAGCTCGAAGGCCTCTACGGCGTGCTCTTTCCAGGCGGTAACGAAAACGATAAATGGCTTATGGGCAAACTGATTGATGTTTTGCGCCAGCAATACGCCATCCAGCGACGGGATATTGATATCCAGGAAAATGGCGTCTACCCGGTTATGCTGCAAAAATTTCAGCACGTCCAGACCATCATCAAACGTACCCACAATCTCCATCTGGCTGTGGGTTTTGATAAGCCAGGTGAGTTCCTGCTGAGCCAGGAATTCATCTTCTACGATGATAACTTTCATGGGTTACTCCACCTGGGGCAATAGTGATGTCGTCGTATGCGCGCGCGAGCGCTCATTCGGGACGTAAAAAGCAATTTCGGTGCCCGGCTCAAGACGCTGAATATGCAGTCCATCGCCGTAAAGCAGCTTAACCCGGTGATGTACGTTCAGCAGGCCGATTTTATTCCCCGGCATCTCGTTAGACTCCACGCGCTCGATGACTTTTGGATCAATCCCGTGGCCGGTATCGCGCACGGCAATCCGCACCCGGTTGCCGCTTTCGGTAACGCTGATGGCGACGACGCCTTTGCCTTTACAGGGCTGAATACCGTGAACAATTGCGTTTTCGACCAGCGGCTGGATAAGCAGGCTTGGGATCACGCAGTTGACCTCTTCATCAATATCGTAAATGACCGTGAGCTTGTCGCCAAAGCGGGCCTGCTCGATCGCGATGTAGTCCTTGATCTGATAAAGCTCTTTTTTGATGTCGATCTGCTCGTCATCTTTCAGTTCGATGTTGTAGCGCAGATAGCGCGACAGGTTAAAAATCAGCTGGCGCGCGGTGTCCGGATTTAGGCGAATGGACGAGGAGATAGCGTTCAGCGCGTTAAACAGGAAATGGGGATTGATTTTACTCTGCAGCGCGCGCAGTTCTGCCTTATTTGCCATCTCGCGCAGCTGTTCCGCCCGCGAAACCTCAAGCTGGGTAGAGATAATCTGCGACAGGCCGATGGCCATCTCCTGCAGCGTTGAGGTGATCTGATGCGCGTGGCAGTAATAAATTTTCAGCGTGCCCGTCACGACGCCTTTCTCCCACAGCGGGATGACCAGCATCGAGTGAATTTCCGGCGTTCGGTGGGCTTCATCATTGTTTTTAATAATGATTTTACCGTAGTTAATCGCCTGTCTGGTGGTCGGGCTTATGGTGTCATCGTTGTCGCGATAGTTGTGCTCCCCGACGCCAACGTAGGCCAGCACGTGATCAATATTGGTGATGGCGACGGCGTCAGCGTGGATGTCGTGGCGGATAATTTCGCAGACCTGACGCAACGATTCCGCGTTCACGTGGCGGAAAAGCGGCAGCGTTTTGTTGGCGATATCCAGCGCCAGCTTGGCCTGACGGGCGGCACTGGCCTCTTTTTCCCCTTCAACGCTTTGCACTAGAAGCACGATAAAACCGATGCACACGCTGCCCAGGATCATCGGAATACCGATTTTCGAAACGATATCCAGCCCCAGCTCGGTGGTGGGGGCCCAGACGACGACCAGGATCATGGTCAGCGTTTCGCACACCATGCCGGCGACGATCCCGGCGCGCCAGCGCTGTTTTTTCGGTATTTTGCGGCTGATCCAGCCGGAAAGCACCCCGGCGATAATGCTGGTGATAAAGCACGGCACCGCCGTTACGCCACCGATATCAATCAGATAGCGGTGCGTCCCGGCAATCAGGCCGGTGATGACGCCCACCCAAGGACCAAACAAAATCCCGCCGGACATGACGGCGATAATGCGCACGTTTACCAGCGAACCCTCTACCGGCACGCCTGACCAGGTGCTGAACAGGGCGAACAGCGAAAAGATGGCGGTAACGGCCAGCAGCTCTTTTGGCGAGTGGGCCGATTTGTGCAACAGCTCGCGAAACAGGCGAATGCGAATCAGGAAGAACAGGCAAATCAGCATTAATGCTGCACGGTCAAAAACCGCCAGCAGCATAGTGAATATTTCGTGCACGAGTAGACCTGGGAAAACGGGAAAGAACCATGATAAAAAACCTGGCGCGTATTGACCAGCTATCCGTCAGGTTTATCAAATGAGGAAAAACCATAATTTACAAAGGGGATTATCTGGCGATGACCGAGGCGTCCTGTTTTTTTCTGAACGGCGCATCATCAGGTAACTGGTTTGATATCATCCTGTTAAATAACAGCTATCAGACAGCCGATCCCGAAACAGGGGCTTCCGCTTTTAGGCGCAGCCGGGTTCCGGTTTTTAGTCGAGCGCTTTTTTTTCATTTCCCTCTCGACAGCATGATTTTTTTCAGGTTATTTTCTAAACATGCCACATCGGTGGCAGCGTCGCTCGGACGGTCCGGGCGCTAACGTTAATCTGAGGAATCTATGGCTGAATTCAGTCCTGAACGCCGTTTTACGCGTATCGATCGTCTCCCCCCTTATGTTTTCAATATCACTGCTGAACTGAAAATGGCTGCGCGTCGGCGTGGCGAAGATATTATCGATTTCAGCATGGGTAACCCAGATGGCCCAACGCCACCGCATATCGTTGAAAAGCTCTGCACGGTTGCCCAGCGCCCGGATACGCACGGCTACTCAACCTCTCGCGGTATTCCCAGGTTACGCCGCGCGATCTCGCGCTGGTATCAGGATCGCTATCAGGTTGATATCGATCCTGAAAGTGAAGCGATTGTCACCATCGGCTCGAAAGAGGGGCTGGCGCACCTGATGCTGGCCACGCTGGATCACGGCGATACGGTGCTGGTGCCGAATCCAAGCTACCCGATCCATATCTACGGCGCGGTGATTGCCGGGGCGCAGGTCCGTTCTGTGCCGCTGGTGGAAGGTGTCGATTTCTTTAACGAACTGGAACGTGCGATTCGCGAAAGCTATCCGAAACCCAAGATGATGATCCTCGGTTTCCCGTCGAACCCAACGGCGCAGTGCGTGGAACTCGATTTCTTCGAGAAAGTGGTAGCCCTGGCCAAGCGTTATGACGTGCTGGTGGTTCACGATTTAGCCTATGCGGATATCGTCTATGACGGCTGGAAAGCCCCGTCGATTATGCAGGTCCCGGGCGCGCGTGACGTGGCGGTAGAGTTCTTTACCCTGTCGAAAAGCTACAACATGGCGGGCTGGCGTATTGGCTTTATGGTGGGTAACAAAACGCTGGTGAGTGCCCTGGCGCGCATTAAGAGTTATCACGACTACGGTACCTTCACGCCGCTGCAGGTCGCGGCTATCGCTGCCCTGGAAGGCGACCAGCAGTGCGTTCACGAGATTGCCGCCCAGTATAAGCGCCGCCGCGACGTGCTGGTAAAAGGGTTGCATGAAGCGGGCTGGATGGTGGAAATGCCGAAAGCGTCCATGTACGTCTGGGCAAAAATTCCGGAGCCCTATGCGGCGATGGGATCGCTGGAGTTTGCTAAAAAGCTGCTTCAGGATGCAAAAGTGTGTGTCTCGCCAGGCATTGGATTCGGTGATTATGGCGACACCCATGTGCGATTTGCCCTTATTGAAAACAGCGACCGTATTCGTCAGGCGGTGAGGGGCATCAAGAGTATGTTCCGGGCCGACGGTCTTCTGACCTCAAAGAGCGTCGCTGAACACCCCGCGTCGTCATGACATAAAAAAACAGGAGCCGATGGCTCCTGTTTTTTTGACAGCATGTTCTTCACTAGATCATCAGGGCAAAGGTTCCGGCCCAGACTAAAACAATCACCGAAATGCCCATAAAGAAATATTTCACGTTTCATCGCTCCGCGTATCTTGTGGTACGCATTTAAAAACAGAGTCCACCTGATTATAGAGAACTGAAATCCGGTTAAAATGGAAATGAGAATTTTCCCGTTACGCCGTTAACTCCAGCTCAGAATTCTGTGCTTTCCTGTTGCCAGACGGCGCTAATGTACGCTTAAAAATGAGAGGTGACAAGAGGGATTTTTTTAAATAATTTCCGTCACTTACGAGTGTCGTGGAACGGCGACAGTTTGATTTCACTTCGCAATAAATTCACTTTGGGCGACGCATTGAAAGACAGTTACTCAGCGGGAAGACAGGTCATTGAAAAGGTTAGTTTCTTAGCGAAACTAACCTGATGAAGGGCTAAATATAGAGTGAGGCTTCGCCAAGAGGGCGGGTTTTGAAACGACGGTGCATCCACAGATACTGCTCGGGCGCACGCATGATTTCAGTTTCGATAACTTTATTGATAAACGCCGCGGCTTCGCACTCATTTTCCGGATAGTTAGCCATTTCAGGAGAGATGTGCAGACGATAGCCTGACTTATCTGCTTTTCTCACCATCGTCACGGTCAGCATGGAGGCGCCCGATAAACGAGAAATGACAAAGGTGCCGTTAGTCGTCGCAACATCTTTCACCGCAAAGAAGGGGGCAAAGCTGCTGCCTTTACGTCCATAATCCTGATCGGGCGCAAACCAGACGGCCTCACCTTTCTTCAGGGCACCGACCATGCCGCGCAGGTTATTACGGCTGATCATCGCCTTATTGGAACGCATGCGGCCTCGCGTCTGCACCCACTCCATCAACGCACTGTTGTGCTGTCTGTAGGTCGCCATCATTGGCTGACAAAGCCCCATCACCCGGCCGCCCAGCTCCAGCGACATAAAGTGAACGCCGACGACCATCACGCCGCGTTTTTGCATCTGCGCGCGTTTAAGGTTATCCAGTCCTTCCACGTCAAACCATTTGCGGACACGCTCATCCGGCCAGAACCAGGCCATTCCGGTTTCAAGCAGCGCCATGCCGATAGACTTGAAGTTTTCCGCGATGAGTTTCTCGCGCTCTTCGGCATTGTACTGCGGAAAACAAAGCTCAATATTTTTACGCGCGATCGATTCGCGACGTTTCAGAAAAACGCGGGAAGCGCTGCCCAGTTTTGACCCCAGCAAGCGCAGGACAGGGTATGGAAGTTGAACCAGCAGCCAGAGCACGCCAAGACCAAACCATGTAAACCAGTAACGTGGGTGTAAAAACGCACGTTGAAATTTGGATTGAGACAAAATAGTAGAACCTATGTGAAGCCTGTAAAGGTAGCGCAGAGTTTGCGATACGACGTGCCGATAAGACCGTTCTTCAAGGTGATGGTTGCAGGCTTTACCGAACTTTACGGCGTTGCCTGGCCACTGCTGATTTGGGTGGGCGGCGTAATGTAGCACCGTTATACGATATGTGCTATTACTCGTTTTTGATTAAAAAAGCGGCGATTCTGGAGGTGTTTGATTTTCCACTGTATAAGCTCAAGAAGTGAGAGCGATTTTCATGCCTGAGGGGAGAACTGAAGCCTTTGCGTAAGCAGGAGTGAGCCGAAAAAAGAGCAGCAGTGTTTATTTTCGGACCTTAATATACGTTTTATTTTCCCTTCGAATAATAGATAAGAATTTTCTTTGTGAAAATTCTTATCTATTATTCATGCCATAAATCAATTCGTCGCTTGTATTTATTCATTAACCTCTGTCTTTTATCTGCTCGCAATAACCTGTCGCTGTTCATTCATCTTTTTTTGATATCATGCCGTGATGTAAATCAAAACAAAATGGTTTTATTAGCATCTCTCTGCTTGTGATCCTTTTTACGATACAAATATTCGCTTTGCATGAAGAAGGCAGTGTCTTTTACTAAGACTAAAGGATAATTCGCAATAATGTCTTAGTGGAAAATTCTTAAGAAATTTCTTATTGAGGGTAAATGATCTGCATATTTGATTTTACGTCGATCATTATTCTAATATTGCGCATCAAGAACGATACCGTGAAGTTGGCGTAGCAAAAACACAGAGGGATGATGAAATGGCTGACAGTTTTCAAAATGAGGTGCCTAAGGCACGTATAAACCTGAAGCTTGACCTGCATACGGGCGGGGCAAGTAAGAAAATGGAATTACCGTTGAAATTACTGGTTGCGGGTGATTTCAGTAATGGTCAGGAGTCTGCTCAAATATCTGAGCGTGAGAAGGTTAACATCACGAAAAATAATTTCGACAGCGTTCTTTCTGAATATTCCCCAAAACTTAATCTAACCGTTAAAAATACGCTGTCCGAGGATGGTGGTGAGGACTCTATTCAGCTGACTTTTCAGAGCATGAAAGATTTCACGCCAGAGCAGGTGGCTGCTCAGATACCGGGCGGGGAGCTCCACACGGACCTGATGACGCTGCTGCATGTCTATCTTGGCTCCCGCTTCGATGTACGCCTGCAGCTGTGTGTCGACCGTAGCCTGCTGCCGGACGCGACAATGAGCAGTAAACCCAACGCTGGCGCAGTGCAACTGGGCCGCACCGCAGTGATGCGGCCGCTGAATGCAGCGAACACCGTCACGCACTCCAAAACCATAACCATCAATCTTGGCCGCTATGAGCGGGTACAGGAAAATATTCACCGCAGGGAGACCGATGAAGATGGCGATTACCGCTGGTAAATTTCCTCTGGCTGCGCTGGCCGCTGGTATCACCTTGATGCTGGCTGGCTGTGGGCTGAGTCAAAAAGTAACAGATGGCACCGTTGCTGTGACCAAATCGATTTTTTATAAGCAGATAAAGGCCCTGCATCTGGATATTCGAGCCCGTGAGGCCGTTAACAGCAATGCTGGCGGCGTGGCACTGTCGACGGTGGTGCGCATCTACCAGCTTAAGGATCGCAAAACGTTCGACAGTACTGACTATCCGTCACTGTTTAAAGAGGACAGTCAGGTCATCAAAGCAGACCTGCTGGTGGAGAAAGATATCCTCCTGCAGCCGGGCGGGGCGGTCACGGTCGATATGCCAATGGAGGAAAATGCGCAGTACGTGGCGGTGGCCGGGATGTTTATGTCACCGGACCAGGAGAACAATACCTGGCGTGTAGTAATGAGTCGGGATGACCTTGATCCGGATAAGGCACGCGTCATTGAGGCGGGGAACAACCAGCTGACCATGCAGGCACTGAAAGATGAATGAGACGCCCCGTTCCTCGCTGTACGAGACGCTATTTGGCAATTTTACCGGTGGGTTCGATCTGCATCAGGTCAGTGAAGAAAACCAGGTCATCCTTTCGGTTCTGGACAACATGCAGCGCGTTCTCAACTGTCGCGCCGGCACGCTGGCGCATCTGCCTGATTACGGGCTGCCCGATATGACAAAAATCCTGCAGGGGATGCCCGGAACGGCTCATGAGCTTATGGGCACATTGTCTGCCGTTCTGCTCAAATATGAGCCACGCCTGAAAAAAATAGACGTTGTTCTGCTGGATCAGAACATTCCCGGCGAGCTGCGCTATGCCATTGACGCTGAACTTAAAGGGATTGGCCTGGTGCGCTACGGGACTGAGTTTATGCCCGAAGGACGGGTCCTGTTGCGGCATCTCAGGCAACAGCAGTATCTCGACACAACACCCCGTATATAAGGTCAGATAACACCATGTCAGTAAAATCACAGTTCCTGAAGAAGCTGCAGGCGCGACAACCTTCACCTGTTCCCGCAGTTAGCAAGAGTCAGGCTGATATTGCAGCGTTTCGCCAGCGAATGGCTCAGCTTCAGGATCAAATGGACGCGTGGCTGACAGATACCGGACTGAATGCAGAGGCACTGGCGGTATATGTTCCGGACCTGCTGGTGGAGGGTGGGGCTTTTGATATTTCCGGTATCGTCCTGCGTTATGGTAACCGGGCGGTTAAGTTTATGCCGATATTCCTGTATGGACAGGGAGTTGCAGGCTGTGTCGAGGTGACTTTTTTTTCCGGGTACAGCTCGATTTCTCAAGGACGCCTGTTCATGCGGGTGGGGAGTGTATATGACTGGATCTTTACTCCCCCTGATACATCACCTCAGTCAGGACAACTATTTGATGAAGGTGTTTTTTTCGGTCTGATTTTAGCGCTGCTGCCCTGGCAATAACATACATTCCTTTATTAGTCATTGCGTTTCTATACGCAAAATTGCTTTACACATCAACTGACGATATTAACCGACACGGATATGCAGGCCCTGCAGAATGACCAAACATATAACGTTAAAAACCGGCGGCGACCCGCGTACGCTGCCAGATTATGCCGCCCTCCGCGATGAACTCAGTAAGCTTACACATCCTGCTCGCCCTGATGTGAACTGGCAATATGTCCAAAGACTCTGTCTATCAATGTTTGAACAGAACGGTGTGGAGTTGCAGACAGCAGCCTGGTACACCCTTGCCCGTACTCACCAGTCTGGATTAGCTGGCCTGAATGAAGGGCTGGCGATTCTGGAGGCCCTGATTAGCCGCCAGTGGGAAACTTTATGGCCGAAGACACAACACGCTCGTATGGAAATCCTTAGCGGCCTGAGCCAGCGCCTGCAGCAGCGCATGCGTATGCTTCCATTCAACAGCAGCCATCTTAGTGAGCTTTATCGTGCTGAAGCGTTACTTACCAGCCTGAGCGCGGTGCTCCAGCGCCTTGAGCTTAAACACCTTAGCCAGCTCGATACGTTACGAACGTTGATACGTTCAAATGCTGAACGGCTGGAAAGCAGTAATGAGACGTCCGATTTGAATGTGAACATGAAGCCCGATAGCGAATCGCCTCTGGAGAAAGCCGAACCGATCGAAGAGGTGAAATGGGTATATGTTGTGCATCAGGAAAATCAGCCGAATGGGGAGGATCGCACGACAGCCCCCGTGTCTGTCAGACAGTGGAAGCCCTTTTTTGCCGGGATGTGTTCCACGCTGGTGGTTTGTATCGCTGTGGCGTGGGGATGGGTTTCTTTGTCCAGACCCGACCCCCTGGCGACTCAGGCTTTTGCCTCTCTGGCTCCGTTACCCGAAGCGCTCACGCCTGTGCAGCAAAACGCGTTAACACTGCGAGGTACTTTACCGTCCACGTTTATCACAGACACGCAGCAGCAGCTTGCCCGCCTGGATAAACTGCCTCCTGACTGGAATATTTCCTACAGCCTTCAGCTGTTAAAGCAGCTCCAGACATTATGGCCGGAGGAGGCGAAACCGCTCACAATGCATTGGAAGCAAAAATTTAACGCGGCAGCGTTACCTGTCGACGCAATGAACAGCTGGTATCAGGGAATGATGACGCTTCAACAGCTGAGTCATCGGCTGAGTAGCCTGGACGAGCAAAAAGGAAAATACATCACGGTAAGCGAGCTTAAATCCGTAGTTTTTTCGACTATACAGTCATTTAACCAGACGATACCGGCTGAAGAACAACTCAGGCGCCTGTCGCAGCACCCAGCAGGAGACGCGCTTCCTGAAGCAGAAAAGACTCAACTGGAGTTGCGTCTTAAACAGCTGGCAACGCGTTACGCTCAAATAAAACAGGATTCTTCTGCTCAGTGAATTCTGGCGGTGGGCAAACGAATGTACTGGAAAAAGTGGGAGGGTAAAGTGTCCCCTGCAGGAATCGAACCTGCAACTAGCCCTTAGGAGGGGCTCGTTATATCCATTTAACTAAGGGGACGAGGCGGCACGAGTATAGCCTTATTTACACTTTGCGTTAAGCGCATCGCCGCCTGACTGCTCAAAGAGTCACCATTCAGGTCGATTTTTTTGTCGATTTATCATCATTTTCCCGTGCCTTAAGCTCAGCTTTGCGTTTGTTCGACATGTCGTTACGAATTTGGGCATGGCTTAACAGCGCGAAGATAAACGTTCCGCCGCAAATGTTTCCCGCCAGCGTCGGAAGGGCAAACGGCCAGAAGAAATCGCTCCAGTGAAGCGTACCGTTAAAGACCAGATAGAGGATTTCAACGGTACCGACCACAATATGCGTGGTGTCCGCCAGCGCAATCAGCCAGGTCATCAATATGATCACCACAATTTTGGCGCTTCCCGCTGAAGGAAACATCCAGACCATCGTGGCGATAATCCAGCCAGAGATGATGGCGTTTGAGAACATCTCGACCGGCGTGTTTTTCATTACGTCCATGCCGATTTTCACAAACGCATCCCTGGTGGGTTCATCAAAGATCGGCATATATTCAAACGCCCATGCCGCGATGCCCGTGCCGATAATATTACCCAGCAGGACCACGCTCCAGAGCCGCATCAATAAGCCGAAATTACCGAGTGTGGGGTTTTGCATCACCGGCAGAACGGCGGTCACCGTGTTTTCGGTAAACAGCTGCTGGCGGGCCATGATGACAATAATAAAGCCGAAGGTATAGCCGAGGTTTTCCAGTAAAAAACCACCGGGCACGCCTTCCAGCTGCACATGAAATATCCCTTTCGCAAGCAGAGATGCGCCCATTGATAGCCCGGCAGCGATGGCTGACCAGAAGAGGGCCATCGCGTCGCGCTCCATCTCTTTTTCACCATCCTGGCGTATATGCTCGTGGATGGCCATTGCGCGGGAGGGGAGGCGATCTTCATCAATTTCTATCTTCTCGCCGCGCGCCTTCTCCTCGCTTTCAATTTCAAGCTCCTCAGTGCTCTCGCCAATTTTTTCTTCGCCTACATCTTTCATATCTGCTCCCGGAGGTTGATCTTTCTGTTAAGCGTAGCGGCTTTTGTCGGGATGCCTGTGGGGATGCTCTTAATTTGGCTGCAATGACAACAAAGGTGATACATCTCTTTCAAAGACATTATAAAATTGCCAGCGAAACGAATTCCAAAAGCCAGGCTATGCTGAGATCAGAGTCACGGTGGTTACTGCCCGTAATTGTGCTCATAGACATCGGTAAACGTGCTGTTACAATCACTTGCACGTTTACAGACGGAGCGTCAACGGCTCCGTTACGGATGGCAATCAACGATAGCCATACTGAACAGGGAGATATTTATGAAACTTCGGCTGTCGGCGCTTGCGCTTGGCGCGACGATGCTTGTGGGCTGCGCCAGCTCCGGGGAGCAAACGGGACGCTCCGATCCTCTCGAAGGATTTAACCGCTCAATGTATAGCTTCAACTACAACGTACTGGACCCGTATGTGGTTCGTCCGGTGGCAGTAGCATGGCGCGATTATGTTCCACAACCCGCGCGTAACGGGTTAAGTAACTTTACCAGCAACCTCGAAGAGCCTGCGGTCATGGTGAACTACTTCCTGCAGGGCGACCCGTATCAGGGGATGGTCCACTTTACTCGCTTCTTCCTGAACTCCATTCTGGGGATGGGTGGCTTTATTGATGTTGCAGGTATGGCTAACCAGAAGCTGCAGCGTGAACAGCCGCACCGTTTCGGCAGTACGATGGGACACTATGGCGTCGGGTATGGTCCGTACGTGCATTTACCGTTCTACGGTAGTTTCACCCTCCGTGATGATGGCGGCGATATGGTGGATACGCTGTATCCGGTCCTGTCGTGGCTGACCTGGCCGCTGTCGGTGGGTAAATGGACGGTGGAAGGGATTGAAACTCGCGCGCAACTGCTCGACTCTGATGGTCTGCTGCGCCAGTCTTCTGATCCGTACATTATGGTGCGCGAAGCGTACTTCCAGAATCATGACTTTATTGCCAACGGCGGCAAGCTGAAGCCGGAAGAGAATCCAAACGCGAAAGCGATCGAAAACGAACTAAAAGATATCGATTCGGAGTAAATAAAAAAGGTGAGCAATGCTCACCTTTTTTGATTCCAGCGCGATTAGAACGCGTAGTTGAAGTTCATGCCGTACAGCCAGGCTTTACCTTCGGAAGAGAACTCATACGGACCTTCCTTGAAGTTAACTTTTTGACCGTGCATATAAGATATGCCCGCATCAATAGAAGCATCCTTGTTGAATGCATAGGTCGCACCAGCGCTCAGCCAGAAGCGGTCCTGATCGGGAATCGAGATAGAGCGTTTGTCTGCTGGTACCGGACTATCATCGAAGGCAATACCGGTGCGGAATGTCCAGTTGTCATCCATATAGTAGGTTGTCCCCAGCGCGATGCGGTAAGCATCACGGAAGCTCTCATCTTTATAGAAGAGCGTGTCGCCGTTGCTATTGGTCGCCTTCAGCTCCTGGAACTGGCTCCAGCTGGTGTAGGTCAGGCTATAGTGAACTGCCCACTGTGGCGCCACTTTGTTATAACCTGACAATTCCCACATTTCTGGTAAGTGCAGGCTCAGAGAGCCGCCAGTGGTTTGTCCATTGGTTCCCATCGGAAGACCGAAGTTGCCGAGGATCTGGTTATAAGCAGAAGGGAGGCTGCTTTTGTAATCTCCATCAAAGTCGATTTTTACTTCGGAACGGTAGGTTAAGCCGTAACGGTTGTTTTTATCGAGTTCATAAAGGATACCGGCGTTCCAGCCAAAGCCCCACTCATCGCCCTTCAGATAAGCGATCTGAGTATCTGCTGGGATACCAGCCACACGCTGTGCCAGGGCTGGTGGAAGTGCGCCTGAGCCAGCGACGACTTTGCCCAGATCGCCCGCGTAACGTTCGATCTTCGCTTTAGCATACACAGCGTCAAAGCCAACGCCGAAACTCCAGTGATTATCCAGACGGTAAGCACCGCTCAGGTTCAGGTTCAGGGTTTCGAGGTCGGTTTTACCGCCAAACGCCCCAGCTGCATAGTCGTTATTGAACTCGGTTGCTAAACCGTAGTTAGAGGTCACGGATGCGCCCCAGCCGAACTGGTCGTTAATCGGCGCCACAAAGTGCATGTTTGGAACCCATGCCGTTGGGGCAATGTTATCCGATTTCAGATCGGCACCTGTCGGAGAACGGCCCGAGATATCAACACCTGGATCGACAAAAATTGCTCCGGCAGAGAAGGTCGGACGATCGAACATCATGATCAACGCGGGGTTACGACTCGCGTTACCCGCATCATCAGCAATGGCGCCTTCCCCTGAATACGCGCGGCCAAGGCCAGAGGAAGAAAATTCGTTTAACTGAAAGCCCGCTGACCAGGCGGAAGTGGAGACGAGTGCCACTGCGACTGCCAGCGCAGTCTTGTTGAACAGGGTTTTCTGGCTCATGACCATAACCTCATTGAGTTATTTTTATTCAATAATTGTTACATACCGTAACAGGAGCGCGAAGTGTAGGGTCTGAGGTATGACAGACAAATCAGACCAGTGGCCAGAGTATAGGTCCGACCAGCCTGAATGTTGCAAGTTTGTTTATTAATATTTTCAAACATGTTTCGTGAAACGAGATCTGGTTGGCAAAATTGTGACCATCGCGACTCACCCAAAAGGGTGGTTTTTGTTTTAGATCATTTTTTAGTGTGATATTGGTCACTTAACCGGTTTTGCGCCATTAACGGCTGGAGAGAGCCCGCGCCGGGGCGTAAAATATCAGCATCGTGTTTATCTCGCGCTCTGCGCGAATACAGAGGAAATTGAGCTATGAGTAAATGCAGTGCTGATGAAACCCCGGTTTGCTGCTGTATGGATGTTGGGACCATCATGGACAACTCCGATTGCACCGCGTCTTACAGCCGCGTGTTCGCTACCCACGCTGAAGCGGAAGAGACCCTGACCGCGCTGAGCAAGCGTGCGCGTGACGTTGAATCCGATCCGTGTGAAATCAAGTCAACCTTTACCGAAGTGGAAGGCGGCGTGAAGCTGGATATTGACTTTGTTTTCGCCTGCGAAGCGGAAACGCTGATTTTCCAGCTGGGCCTGCGTTAATTTCTGCGGTCGGATCCCTCTCCCTAACACTCTGCCACGGGAGAGGGCTCAAACATCAAAAACGGTAACCTCAGGGTTACCGTTTTGCTTTTATCACGCCGGCATTTTCTTTTTCTTCTCTGTGTTTTAGCTCGCACTTTTTCGTTTCCCCGATTGGCTGAATGTAAAAAAATGGTTAAGACTATTATCAGGTCAGACCACTTTATGTTGGCGAAAATTTTTTACAGGGGAGTGTTATGAGTCAGGCATTACCGCTTATTACCCGTCAGGGCGATCGCATTGCCATAGTCAGTGGATTGCGCACGCCGTTTGCGCGTCAGGCAACGGCGTTTCATGGCATACCGGCCGTTGACCTGGGCAAAATGGTAGTGGGGGAGATGCTGGCTCGCAGCGAAATTCCGCCGGAGGTTATCGAACAGCTGGTCTTCGGCCAGGTCGTGCAGATGCCTGAAGCTCCCAACATTGCGCGTGAAATCGTCCTGGGTACCGGGATGAACGTCCATACCGATGCCTACAGCGTCAGTCGCGCCTGCGCGACCAGCTTCCAGGCCGTGGCTAACGTCGCTGAAAGCCTGATGGCGGGTACGATTCGCGCCGGGATCGCGGGTGGAGCGGATTCCTCTTCGGTGCTGCCGATTGGCGTGAGTAAAAAGCTGGCGCGCATCCTGGTGGATGTCAATAAAGCCCGCACGACGGGTCAGAAACTCAAGCTCTTCTCGCGTTTACGCCTGCGCGACCTCATGCCCGTGCCGCCTGCCGTAGCGGAATACTCCACCGGCCTGCGCATGGGCGATACCGCCGAGCAGATGGCAAAAACGTACGGCATTACCCGCGAGCAGCAGGATGCCCTGGCGCATCGCTCGCACCAGCTTGCGGCAAAAGCCTGGTCGGAAGGCAAGCTGACCGACGAGGTCATGACCGCCTATATCCCCCCTTACCGTGAACCGCTCGCGGAGGACAACAATATTCGCGGCACCTCAACGCTGGCGGATTACGCCAAACTGCGCCCGGCGTTTGACCGCAAGCACGGCACGGTGACGGCGGCGAACAGTACGCCGCTGACGGATGGCGCCGCCGCCGTGATCCTGATGACCGAATCCCGCGCGAAGGAGCTGGGCATCACTCCCCTGGGCTACTTACGCAGCTATGCCTTCACCGCCATTGATGTCTGGCAGGACATGCTGTTAGGTCCGGCGTGGTCCACTCCGCTGGCGCTGGAGCGCGCGGGGCTGACGCTGGCCGATTTAACCCTGATTGATATGCACGAAGCGTTTGCCGCGCAAACCCTGGCAAACGTACAGCTGTTGGCAAGCGAGCGTTTCGCGCGCGATGTGCTGGGCCGCGCCCATGCCACGGGCGAAGTGGATCAGAGTAAATTCAACGTGCTGGGCGGCTCTATCGCCTACGGTCATCCGTTTGCCGCCACAGGGGCGAGGATGATCACGCAAACATTACATGAACTCCGTCGCCGCGGCGGAGGGTTTGGCCTCGTTACCGCCTGTGCGGCGGGTGGCCTTGGCGCAGCAATGGTTCTGGAGGCTGAATAATGGATATGCCATCTGCATTTAATCTGACGGTTCGCCTCGATAACGTGGCCGTTATCACTATTGATGTGCCTGATGAAAAGATGAATACCCTGAAGGCCGAATTTGGTGTTCAGGTGCGCGCGATGCTAAAGCAGATCCGCGACAACAAAGCGATTCGTGGTCTGGTCTTTATCTCTGCCAAGCCGGATAACTTTATCGCCGGCGCGGATATCAACATGATCGCCCGGGCGCAAAGCGCTCTGGAAGCCGAAGAGCTGGCGCGTCAGGGCCAGCAGGTGATGGCGGAGATCGGCGGCCTGCCGATCCCGGTCATTGCCGCAATCCACGGCGCTTGTCTGGGCGGTGGGCTTGAGCTGGCGCTGGCCTGTCACAGCCGGATTTGCACCGACGATGCGAAAACGATTCTGGGCCTGCCGGAAGTGCAGCTGGGCCTGCTGCCTGGCTCCGGCGGAACGCAACGGTTGCCGCGTCTGGTGGGCGTTAGCACGGCACTGGAGATGATCTTAACCGGTAAACAGCTGCGTGCCCGTCAGGCGCTGAAAGCCGGTCTGGTCGATGACGTCGTGCCGCAGTCCATTTTGCTGGAGGCCGCCGTTGAGCTTGCGCTGAAAGGGCGTCAGGCAAAACGTCCTCTGCCGGTACGCGAGCGCGTGCTGGCCGGTCCGCTGGGAAGAACGCTCCTGTTCAACATGGTGGGCAAAAAGACCGAACAAAAAACCAAAGGCAATTACCCGGCGGCAAAGCGGATCCTGGAAGTGATCGAAACCGGGCTGTCGCAGGGCAGCAGCAGCGGCTATGCAGCGGAGGCCAAAGCCTTTGGCGAACTGGCGATGACGCCGCAGTCACAGGCGCTGCGCAGCATCTTCTTCGCCAGCACGGACGTGAAAAAAGATCCGGGCAGCGAGGCTGAGCCTGCGCCGCTGCGTGCCGTTGGCGTACTGGGTGGGGGGCTTATGGGCGGTGGTATCGCTTTTGTTACCGCCAGCAAAGGCAAATTGCCTGTACGAATCAAAGACATTAATCCTAAGGGGATCAACCACGCCCTGCAGTACAGCTGGCAGAACCTTGATCAAAAGGTCAAGCGCCGCCATATCAAGGCAAGCGAGCGTGATAAAACCCTGGCGATGATCTCCGGTACGACGGATTACAGCGGTTTTGCGCACCGCGATCTGGTGATTGAAGCCGTATTTGAAGATCTGGCGCTTAAACAACAGATGGTGGCAGACGTTGAGCAACATTGCGCCCCGCATACCATTTTTGCCTCCAATACGTCGTCATTGCCGATTGGCGATATCGCGGCGAAAGCCGCGCGTCCTGAGCAGGTGATTGGGCTGCACTTCTTTAGCCCGGTCGAAAAAATGCCGCTGGTGGAAGTTATTCCGCACGCGACTACCAGTCCGCAAACTGTTGCCACCGTGGTGAAGCTGGCGAAAAAACAGGGCAAAACCCCGATTGTGGTAGCGGACAAAGCTGGCTTCTACGTCAACCGCATTCTGGCTCCCTACATTAATGAAGCAATGCGGTTACTGACGGAAGGGGAGAAGATTGAGCACGTCGACGAGGCGCTGGTAAAGTTTGGTTTCCCCGTTGGCCCAATCCAACTTTTGGATGAGGTGGGAATAGACACCGGCACTAAAATTATACCAGTGCTTGAAGCCGCATATGGCGATCGTTTTAGCCCACCTGCAAACATTGTTTCTGCGATTTTGAAGGACGATCGCAAAGGCAGAAAAAATGAACGCGGTTTCTATCTTTACGGCGCGAAAGGGCGTAAAAGCAGGAAACAGGTCGACCCTTCGGTATATGGACTCATTTCGACTACGGGTCAGGGAAAACTCTCCGCCGTTCAGTGCGCTGAGCGCTGCGTGATGATGATGCTCAATGAAGCGGCGCGCTGTTTTGATGAGCAGGTAATCAAGAGCGCGCGCGATGGCGACATTGGCGCGGTATTTGGCATTGGCTTCCCGCCGTTCCTTGGCGGCCCGTTCCGTTACATGGATACGCTCGGCGCGGGTGAAGTGGTTGCTATCCTGCAACGTCTGGCTTCGCAATATGGTCCACGGTTTACACCGTGTGACGAATTATTGCAGATGGCGGAACGCGGCCAGACATTTTGGCCTGCAAGGGAAACTGTCCTCGTAAGCTGAGGTCAAAGAAGGGTAAATCCTGAAGTGAATGGACCTGTTCTGGCGATTTTGTAAACAGAGATTGACTATACTTACGCCATTGAGGTAAAAAACAGCGTTTCATTCACCGAATGGATCAGGCACAATGCCCGGCCATCGGGTTTTCTACCTCTCAGCATTTATCGCGGGTAGTTAACGCCGGTGATTCTGGTTAACAAAAGCGGTGCAATATGCAAGTTTTTATCATGCGTCACGGCGACGCGGCACTCGATGCCGCCAGTGACTCAGTACGTCCTTTGACCGTCTGCGGCTGCGACGAATCTCGTCTGATGGCGACCTGGCTTAACGGTCAAAAAGTGGACATTGAACGCGTTCTGGTGAGTCCGTTCCTGCGTGCAGAACAGACGCTGGAGGTGGTAGGGGAGTGTATGAACCTGCCGACCAGTGTGGATGTTCTGCCTGAACTCACCCCGTGTGGCGATGTAGGCCTTGTCAGCGCTTATCTTCAGGCGCTGTGCAATGAAGGTGTCGCTTCCGCGCTGGTCATTTCCCACCTGCCACTGGTTGGCTATCTGGTATCTGAGCTGTGCCCGGGCGAGACCCCGCCGATGTTCACGACATCCGCCATTGCCAATGTTTCTCTCGACGAAACGGGCAAAGGCGTCTTCAACTGGCAAATGAGCCCGTGCAACCTGAAGATGGCAAAAGCGATCTGACGTGACGTGCGATATGGCGGGGGCAATGTGCTTCCCGCCATTCTGTCAGGGCAACTCTGGCGGCTGCCACTCTTCCACTTCAATCAACACCAGCAACGCGGCATCTCCGCCGTACTCTTTCGGTGCCTGATGAAAAGCCATTACGTGTGGGTGCTGAGCCAGCCACAGCGGCGTCTGTTGCTTCAGAATATGTTTACCGTGGCCGTGCATCACGCAGGCGCAAAAAACGTGTTCGCGGCGACAGGCCGCGATCAACGCGCCCAGCTCCTGTTTCGCCTGCATCTGCGTTAAGCCGTGGAGATCGAGAAACAGCTCCGGCGAGTAATCTCCGCGGCGTAACTTTTTCAGCTCAAAATGGCTGACGTCTTCGCGCACGTACTTCACGGCCCCCTGCGTATTGAGCAGCGGCTGAAATTCATCTGAAAAATAGTGGCTGTTATCCGCCTGCTCCTGCAGCAGACGCTTGACCGGGACTTCGCTGATTTTTTTGCGCTGCGGGCGATGGACAATCGTGTCCTGCATGATTTTCCGCGTCCCGGTCATTAGCTGGCGGAAGAGCGCCTGATCCTCCTCGCTGAGCGATGTTTTCTTTTTCATTCGTCATTCTCATCTCGTATTTCCGATAGTGTACCCGACTAAACGCATTTTTTAACCTCAAGCAGTACGCGTCATTGCTGATTTATCGCCGTCTTCATGGCAAACTAGCCGCCGAAAATTATGCGAGCATGCCCTGGAGGAAAGAGTGGATAAAATATTTGTCGATGAAGCAGTAAACGAGCTGCATACCATACAGGACATGTTGCGCTGGTCGGTTAGCCGCTTCAGCGCCGCCAATATCTGGTACGGACACGGTACCGATAACCCGTGGGATGAGGCCGTGCAGCTGGTGCTGCCGTCTCTCTATCTGCCGCTGGATATTCCTGAAGACATGCGCACCGCGCGCCTGACCTCCAGCGAAAAACACCGCATCGTTGAGCGTGTGATCCGCCGCGTGAACGAGCGCATTCCGGTCGCCTACCTGACCAACAAAGCCTGGTTCTGCGGTCACGAGTTCTATGTCGATGAACGCGTGCTGGTGCCGCGCTCGCCGATTGGCGAGCTGATCAACAACCATTTCGAAGGTCTGATTAACCATCAGCCGCAGCATATTCTGGATATGTGTACCGGTAGCGGCTGTATCGCCATCGCCTGTGCTTACGCCTTCCCGGAAGCGGAAGTTGACGCCGTCGATATCTCCACCGACGCGCTGGCCGTGACCGAGCACAACATTGAAGAGCACGGTCTGATCCATCACGTTACGCCGATTCGCTCCGACCTGTTCCGCGATCTGCCGACGCTGCAGTACGATCTGATCGTTACCAACCCGCCGTACGTCGATGCGGAAGACATGTCCGATCTGCCGAACGAATACCGTCACGAGCCGGAGCTCGGTCTGGCGTCAGGCTCTGACGGCCTGAAGCTGACGCGCCGCATTCTGGCCTGCGCGCCGGATTACCTGACCGACGACGGCGTTCTGATTTGTGAAGTGGGCAACAGCATGGTACATCTGATAGAGCAGTACCCGGATGTGCCGTTCACCTGGCTTGAGTTCGACAACGGCGGTGACGGCGTCTTTATGCTGACCAAAGCGCAGCTGCTCGACGCGCGCGAACACTTCAGCATCTATAAAGATTAATCCAGCGGGCTTCGGCCCGTTTCACAACGCTCAAACACAAACAACAACATCGGAGCCGTGATGGCAGGAAACAGTATTGGACAGTTATTCCGCGTGACCACCTTTGGCGAGTCACACGGGCTGGCGCTGGGCTGTATCGTTGATGGCGTACCGCCAGGCATCGAACTGACCGAAGCCGATTTACAGCACGACCTCGACCGTCGTCGCCCGGGCACCTCTCGCTACACCACGCAGCGTCGCGAGCCGGACCAGGTCAAAATTCTCTCCGGCGTCTTTGAAGGTCGCACCACCGGGACCAGCATCGGTCTGCTGATCGAAAACACCGATCAGCGCTCCCAGGACTACGGCGCCATCAAAGACGTCTTCCGTCCGGGCCACGCCGACTACACCTACGAACAAAAGTATGGCTTCCGCGACTATCGCGGCGGCGGACGTTCTTCCGCGCGTGAAACCGCGATGCGCGTGGCGGCAGGGGCGATTGCTAAGAAATACCTGCAGCAGAAATTTGGCATCGTTATCCGCGGCTGTCTGACCCAGATGGGCGACATTCCGCTGGCGATCAAGGACTGGGAGCAGGTTGAACAAAACCCGTTCTTCTGCGCCGATGCCGACAAGCTTGAGGCGCTGGACGAACTGATGCGCGGCCTGAAAAAAGAGGGCGACTCCATTGGCGCGAAAGTGACCGTGGTGGCAGACGGCGTCCCGGCGGGCTGGGGCGAGCCGGTATTTGACCGTCTCGACGCCGACATTGCCCACGCGCTGATGAGCATCAACGCGGTGAAGGGCGTAGAGATTGGCGACGGCTTTGACGTGGTTCAGCTTCGCGGCAGCCAAAACCGCGATGAGATTACGAAAGCGGGCTTCCAGAGCAACCATGCGGGCGGCATCCTGGGCGGTATCAGCAGCGGGCAGCAGATTGTTGCCAATATCGCGCTGAAGCCAACTTCCAGCATTACCGTGCCGGGCCACACGATTAACCGCGATGGCGAAGAAGTTGAGATGATCACCAAAGGACGTCACGATCCGTGCGTGGGGATCCGCGCGGTGCCGATCGCGGAAGCGATGCTGGCGATCGTGCTGATGGATCACTTCCTGCGCCAGCGCGCGCAGAATGCGGATGTGACGACCACCATTCCACGCTGGTAAACATGAAAAAAACCGCAATTGCTCTGCTGGCGCTGCTTGCCAGTGGAGCCAGTCTGGCCGCGACGCCATGGCAAAAAATCACTCATCCGGTGGCGGGGAGCGCGCAGTCCATTGGCGCCTTTTCCAACGGCTGTATCGTCGGTGCCCAGGAGCTTCCTCTCCAGTCTGATACCTATCAGGTGATGCGCACCGATCAGCGACGTTATTTCGGCCACCCGGATCTGGTGCTGTTCATCCAGCGGCTGGGCAATCAGGTGCATAACCTGGGGCTGGGCACGATGCTGATTGGCGATATGGGGATGCCTGCCGGCGGCCGTTTTAACGGTGGACACGCCAGCCACCAGACCGGACTGGATGTCGATATCTTCCTGCAGCTGCCGAAAGCCCGCTGGACCTCCGCCCAACTGCTGAAACCGCAGGCGCTGGATCTGGTGGCGAGCGACGGTAAGCGCGTTGTGCCATCACTCTGGACGCGGGACGTATCCAGCATGATCAAGCTGGCGGCAGAAGATAATGACGTCACGCGGATTTTCGTCAACCCGGCCATCAAGCAGCAGCTCTGCCTGGATGCCGGAACCGATCGCGACTGGCTGCGTAAAGTGCGCCCGTGGTTCCAGCATCGTGCGCACATGCACGTTCGTCTGCGCTGCCCGGCGAACAGCCTGGAATGTGAGGATCAGCCGCTGCCACCGCCTGGCGATGGTTGCGGTTACGAACTGCAAAGCTGGTTTGAACCGGCAAAACCTGGAACCTCTAAGCCTGAGAAGAAGACACCGCCTCCGTTGCCGCCTTCCTGCCAGGCGCTACTGGATGAGCATGTACTTTAATGGATAATTTCGTCGATCTGTTTATGGTGTCACCGCTGCTACTGGTGGTGCTGTTCTTTGTGGCCATGCTGGCCGGTTTTATCGACGCGCTCGCGGGCGGCGGCGGGTTGTTAACCGTGCCCGCGCTGCTGGCGGCGGGCATGAGCCCGGCGCAGGCGCTTGCCACCAACAAGCTGCAGGCCTGCGGCGGCTCGCTCTCGGCGTCGCTCTATTTTATCCGCCGTAAGGTGGTGAGCCTGGCCGATCAGAAGCTCAATATCCTGATGACCTTTATCGGCTCCACGTCGGGCGCGCTGCTGGTTCAGCACGTGCAGTCCGATATTTTGCGCCAGATCCTGCCGATTCTGGTCATCTGCATCGGGCTTTACTTCCTGCTGATGCCAAAGCTCGGTGAAGAAGACCGCCAGCGTCGCCTGTACGGCCTGCCGTTTGCCCTGGTTGCCGGGGGCAGCGTGGGTTTTTACGACGGTTTCTTCGGGCCGGGGGCGGGTTCATTTTATGCGCTGGCGTTCGTGACGCTGGCCGGGTTTAACCTCGCCAAATCCACCGCCCATGCCAAAGTGCTCAACGCGACCTCAAACGTCGGCGGCCTGCTGCTGTTTATCATTGGCGGCAAGGTTATCTGGGCAACCGGATTTGTGATGATGGCAGGGCAGTTCCTGGGCGCTCGCGCGGGCTCGCGTCTGGTATTAAGCAAAGGACAAAAACTTATTCGCCCGATGATCGTCATCGTCTCGGCCGTAATGAGCGCCAAACTTCTTTATGACAGCCATGGACAGGAGATCCTCATCTGGTTGGGGATGCACTAATGAACAGTACGCATAAATACGAACAGCTGATTGAGATTTTCGACGGCTGTTTTGCTGACGATTTTAATACCCGTCTGATTAAAGGCGACGACGAACCGATCTATCTTCCTGCTGATGCAGATGTTCCGTATAACCGCATCGTCTTTGCCCACGGCTTTTATGCCAGCGGCTTGCACGAGATTTCGCACTGGTGCATCGCGGGGAAAGCGCGGCGCGAGCTGGTGGACTTCGGTTACTGGTACTGCCCGGACGGACGTGATGCCGCCACTCAGGGCCAGTTTGAAGATGTGGAAGTGAAACCGCAGGCGCTGGAATGGCTATTCTGCGTCGCGGCGGGTTTCCCGTTCAACGTCAGCTGTGACAACCTCGAAGGCGACTTCGAGCCAGACCGTATCGTCTTCCAGCGCCGCGTTCACGCGCAGGTGATGGAATACCTTGAGAAAGGCATCCCGGCACGTCCGGCACACCTGATCGAGGCCTTACAGAATTATTACCACACGCCGGTTATCACGGCGGAATGCTTCCCTTGGCCGGAAGATCTTTAACAGAGGAAAGAAGATGATCGCAGAATTTGAATCACGCATTCTGGCGTTAATTGATGACATGGTGGAACACGCCAGCGATGATGAGCTGTTCGCCAGCGGTTATCTGCGTGGTCACCTGACGCTCGCGGTAGCCGAGCTGGAAGCAGGTGACGATCACTCTGCCGACGCTGTTCATGAGGAAGTGACCCGCAGTCTGGAGAAAGCCATTCAGGCCGGGGAGCTCTCTCCGCGCGATCAGTCTCTGGTGTTAGGCATGTGGGACACTTTGTTCCAGCAGGCGAAAGCGAAGTAAGTGTTTCACGTCCCTCTCCCTTGGGAGAGGGACGTGGGAGGGCACCAGACCGCACCCTACTTAACCTTCTTCCCCTTCAGCAGTTTCCGTACCCACAATCGATTCGGATTCAGCCCCGCAAGCGTAACCCTGTCCAGTGGGATCGGCTCGCCGCTCATTTGCGCGGCTAATACTTCTGCCAGCAGCGGCGCGGAACACAGCCCGCGAGATCCTAATCCACCCAGCATAAACAGCTCCGGATACACCGGCGAGGCCGCCGCCGTTTCCTTGCGTTCAGCAAGATCCTGATAGGCCTCAAGCGTCGCATCATAGTCCGGCACATTTCCCGCCATCGGCAGATGATCGCGGGTGGCGCAGCGCACGCCGCAGCGCGCGTCACCCTCGCTGACGTCAACCTCTTTCGCCCACGTCGCATCCGGGAAACAGTCAATCAGGCGCTGGCGGTTCTGGGCCTGATCCGCTTCGCTGTAGCGCATATCCGTTTCGCCACGATGATAGCTGGCCCCAATGCAGTGGTGGCCGTTAGACGGATTTTGCGGCGTCAGATAGCCGTCATAGCAAAGCACCTGGCGCAGTTTGCCGAGCGCAGGCGCGGTGGAAATATGGCTTACCTGGCCGCCGACCGGATAAACCGGCAATGACTCTGTCTGGATAAACTGGCTGATGTGATGCCCGTTTGCCAGCACAACGCTGGCATGACTCGCCTCTTTGCCATCGGCAAAACGCAGATTCCAGCGTTCTGTCCGGCTCAACGATTCAACCTTGCGAGCATAATGCGCCGTCAGCCCGCGCGACTGCGCCAGGGCAATGGCTGCCGCGGTCAGTTCAGCCGGGTACAGCCAGCCGCCGAGCGGATACTGAATGCCCCCACACCCGGTTTCCACGCCAGCGGTCTCTGCCACCTCTTGCGCACTTACCGCACGGGCAATCTCGTCAGGCAGACCCAGCGACAGCATCTGCGTGATTTTTTGCTGGCTCTTTTCATCCCAGCCGAGCTGCGTCACGCCGCACCAGTCATGGTCAAACGCCACCGGCAGGGCATCGTACAGGCGACGAGCGAAGGTAAATGCCGCCGGGAAAAAACGGAACAGGGCCGGGTCGTGCACGCTTAAAAGCGGATAGAGCGCCCCCTGGCGGTTGCCGGACGCGCCGCTTGCTGGCGCGTCGTCAGCACAGTAGAGCGTGACCTGCCAGCCGCGGTGGAGAAGCGCGAGAGACAGCAGGGCGCTGGCGATCCCCCCGCCAACTATCGCCACCTCACGGGATGCGCTGGCGCGGCGCGCAAACCAGGGTGCACTGGCGGGGATATTCAGCGTCTGCTCCATTCTGCCGACCAGCATGTCGCGCTTGCGGCCAAAACCTTTGGTTTTCTGCATGGTAAAGCCCGCCTCCTGCAGTCCGCGGCGGACAAAGCCTGCCGAGGTGAAGGTGGCAAGCGTTGCGCCCGGGCGCGCCAGCCGCGCCATCGCGCTAAACAGATGCTGGCTCCACATGTCCGGGTTTTTGGCGGGGGCAAAGCCGTCAAGGAACCAGGCGTCCACCGTCTGATTCATCGAATCATCGAGCGTATCGGTCAGGTCATTGATGTCGCCAAGCCATAAATCCAGCGTCACGCGTCCGCCGTCCAGAATCAGACGATGGCAGCCGCCGATGTGGGGCGGCCACTGCGCCTGAAGCTGCTCCGCCCAGGCTGCAAGCTCTGGCCAGCGCTGATGAGCGAGCCGCAGATCGTGCGCGGTGAGCGGGAATTTTTCGAAACTGATGAAATGTAATCTTTGTAGCGTAGCCTCAGGGTGGGCAGCGTGAAACTGGTCAAACGCCTGCCAGAGGGTCAGAAAATTGAGCCCGGTGCCGAATCCGCTTTCCGCGACCACAAACAGGCTCCGCGGATGCTCCGGGAAGCGGGTGCTGAGCTGGTTTCCGTCGAGGAAAACATAGCGAGTTTCTTCGAGTCCGTTATCATTAGAAAAATAGACATCATCAAAATCTCGGGAAACAGGTGTACCCTCAGCGTTGAATTCGAGGTTGGCGGGTTGTATAGCGTTTTGTTTCACGTAAGTTACTCGTCTGACAGGCAGTGGCACGATCTTAACGATGTGAGTCCATCGGTGCAAATTTCCGCAGAAAATGTCTGATCGGACTTGTTCGGCGTACAAGTGTACGCTATTGTGCGACTCGAAACTTACTATAGTGCGACTTACAGAGGTATTGAATGAAACGTGCAGTGATTACTGGCCTGGGCATTGTTTCCAGCATCGGTAATAACCAGCAGGAAGTCCTGGCATCTCTGCGTGAAGGACGCTCCGGGATCACTTTCTCTGAAGAGTTTAAAGATTCAGGTATGCGTAGCCACGTATGGGGTAACGTCAAACTGGACACCACCGGTTTGATTGACCGCAAAGTGGTTCGTTTCATGAACGATGCCTCTATTTATGCTTATCTCTCCATGCAGGAAGCGATCAAAGATTCCGGCCTGAGCGAAGAGGTTTATCAGAACAACCCGCGCGTGGGTCTGATCGCCGGTTCCGGCGGCTCATCAAAAGCGCAGGTATTCGGCGCTGACGCAATGCGTAGCCCGCGTGGTCTGAAAGCAGTAGGTCCGTACGTGGTAACAAAAGCCATGGGTTCTGCGGTTTCCGCGTGCCTGGCGACCCCATTCAAAATCCACGGTGTGAACTACTCCATCAGCTCCGCGTGTGCGACTTCCGCGCACTGCATCGGTAATGCTGTTGAGCAGATCCAGCTGGGTAAACAGGACATCGTATTTGCTGGCGGCGGCGAAGAGCTGGGCTGGGAAATGGCCTGTGAATTCGACGCGATGGGCGCACTGTCCACCAGGTACAATGAGACCCCGGACAAAGCTTCCCGTACCTATGATGCGCACCGTGACGGTTTCGTTATCGCGGGCGGCGGCGGTATGGTTGTGGTTGAAGAGCTGGAGCATGCCCTGGCACGTGGCGCGCATATCTACGCTGAAATCGTGGGCTACGGTGCGACGTCTGACGGCGCCGACATGGTTGCGCCATCCGGCGAAGGCGCGGTGCGCTGCATGAAGATGGCGATGCACGGCGTTGACACCCCAATCGACTACCTGAACTCCCACGGTACCTCTACTCCGGTAGGCGACGTGAAAGAACTGGGTGCGATCCGTGAAGTCTTCGGCGACAACAGCCCGGCGATCTCCGCGACCAAAGCCATGACCGGCCACTCGCTGGGTGCGGCTGGCGTGCAGGAAGCGATCTACTCTCTGCTGATGCTGGAAAACGGCTTTATCGCGCCAAGCATCAACATTGATGAGATGGACGAGCAGGCTGCTGGCCTGAACATCGTGACCAAACCAATGGACGCGACGCTGACCACCGTCATGTCAAACAGCTTCGGCTTTGGTGGCACCAACGCCACGCTGGTTATGCGTAAGCTGAAAGCATAAGTTTTACGTTTGATTCCGGAAGGGAGCCATAAGGCTCCCTTTTTTATGCATTGACAAGCGGCTGATCTCACAGGCAAACTTCACCCCTCAACATTATCCTCACGATAATGCGTAAGCGTTTAACGTCAACCAACGCACCTTAATCCTGATTATCAGGTAGAGGGGGCGTGGCATTTCCCCGCCTTACTCTTCATTTCGGAGTAAAGCATGACTGCAGTAACTCAAACAGAAACAACCCCTTCAGCGAACGTCTCGCTGTTCCGTATCGCTTTCGCGGTATTTCTGACCTATATGACCGTTGGCCTGCCGCTGCCGGTGATCCCGCTGTTCGTTCATCAGGAGCTGGGCTATGGCAACACCATGGTCGGCATTGCCGTTGGCATTCAGTTTTTAGCCACGGTATTGACCCGCGGCTACGCCGGACGGCTGGCGGATCAGCACGGTGCAAAACGCTCGGCGTTACAGGGAATGTTTGCCTGTGGGCTGGCGGGCGGCGCATGGCTGCTGGCTGCTCTCCTGCCGGTAGATGCCGCGTATAAGTTTGCGCTGCTGGTGCTGGGCCGTTTAATCCTTGGCTTTGGTGAAAGCCAGCTGCTGACCGGCACCTTGACCTGGGGAATGGGGCTGGTGGGGCCCGCACGCTCCGGCAAGGTGATGTCCTGGAACGGTATGGCCATCTATGGCGCGCTGGCCGCAGGCGCACCGCTTGGACTGCTGATCAATAGCCAGTTTGGGTTTGCGGCGCTGGCTGCCACCACGATGGCTTTACCCCTGCTGGCGTGGGCGTTTAACGGCTCGGTGCGTAAGGTGCCCGCGCACAAAGGCGAGCGACCTTCCCTGTGGAGCGTGGTAGGCCAGATCTGGCAGCCGGGTCTTGGCCTGGCGCTGCAGGGGGTGGGTTTTGCGGTGATCGGTACCTTCGTCTCGCTCTATTTTATGAGCCGCGGCTGGGCGATGGCCGGTTTTACGCTTACCGCGTTTGGCGGCGCGTTTGTGCTGATGCGTGTCTTCTTCGGCTGGATGCCGGATCGCTTCGGCGGCGTGAAGATGGCGGTGGCGTCGCTGGTGATTGAGACTATCGGTCTGCTGCTGCTGTGGAATGCACCCGTGGCATCCGTTGCGCTGCTCGGCGCGGCGCTAACCGGCTGCGGCTGTTCACTGATCTTCCCGGCGCTGGGCGTTGAAGTGGTGAAGCGCGTGGCCCCGCAGGTGCGCGGTACGGCGCTGGGCGGCTATGCGGCGTTTCAGGATATCTCATACGGGGTAACCGGACCGCTGGCCGGGGTGTTAGCCACCTCGTTTGGCTATCCGTCCGTCTTTCTGGCCGGTGCGGTTTCTGCGGTGGTTGGGATCGTGGTCACGCTGGTGGCGTTTCGCAGATCGTAGTTTTTGCCCGGTGGCGCTTCGCTTACCGGGCCTACAACCGCACTAGCCGTAGGCCGGGTAAGGCGAAGCCGCCACCCGGCAGTGTTAAGCAACCAGCCAGAAAATCGCCAGCGCAATCAGTAGCGCAATAAACATCAACCCCGGACGCGCAGAGAGCGTTCTGAACGTCTCGACGACCGGCGCAAACAGCGGGCTGTAGATCGGCTGAATGTTTCTCACCTCCGGCACGCCGCCCTCGCGCTCGGCGCGGCGAACGAAGATTTGATTGAGCAGATCCTGCACCTGCGCGGTGGTCAGTACCGTTTGCGGCGTGGCTTGCCAGTTTTGCTGGGCGTAATCCAGGATGACTTCAAATTCGTGCGGCTCAAGCGGCTGCTTCAGTGCCGCCTGGACGGTATGCAGGGTAGGGGTATTCTGGGTGCTGAGCGTCTGGCGCGCCTGGAGCCAGGTCACCAGATGAGTAAACTGTTTGGCCGGGATTAACTCACCCGCCTTCACGCCGGACAGCTCCAGCATGGATTGCCAGATAAGCTTCGTCGGTTCGCCGGTGGCCGCAGCCAGCTTCGTCACCATCTGCTTGAGCGTGTTGTGCTCGGCTGGCAGCAGCGGACGCTCGGTTGCCGGGCGCACCTGAGGCTGCGGGATTGACAGCTCGTTGTTCTGCAGCAGGGTCAGCACGGTTTTGAGCTGGTCGGGCGTCAGCTGGCCCAGCGCGGTCTGACCATACTGCTGGCGAATAAAATCGCTCACCGCCTGGCGGTTATTACCCTGGCCCAGCAGCTCCGTCAGCTGAGCAACAATCTGGCGCGTGGTGTGGTTCTGCTGCGCGGTATTAATACGCTGGTTCAGGTTTTGCTCGGCCGCAGGGAAATGGCGCGACTGCAGAGGTGCGTCGTTCCTCACGCCTAAATCATGCTTTACCCCGGCCCAGACTTCCGCGTTTTGCTGTGAAGTCAGCGCAATCAGGCGCGTGATCAGTCGCTCCAGCACGGTGCGCTGTTGCGTGGATAGCGGTTGTTCACCGGCAACGTTTGGCGTGACAGGGCCTTCACCCGGAGGGCGTGGCGGCGTACCTGAAATGGGCTGCATCGTCAAAAATCCTTAAAGTCAAAACTCAGCGTAAACCAGGCATACATATATGCCTGGCGGCGAGATTATGGCACACTTGGCAGGTTTTCTTCCTCTCAAACAGGTACTCAGACGTGAAAATCCTCGTTGATGAAAATATGCCTTACGCCCGTGAGCTGTTTAGCCGCCTGGGTAACGTTAAGGCTGTCCCTGGTCGCCCGATCCCGGTCAACGAACTGGATGACGCAGACGCGCTGATGGTGCGCTCGGTGACTAAAGTAAATGAGGCGTTGCTCGCCGGTAAAGCGATTAAGTTTGTCGGAACCGCAACGGCAGGGACCGATCATGTGGATGATAAATGGCTGAAGCAGGCCGGAATCGGTTTTTCCGCAGCGCCGGGCTGTAACGCCATCGCCGTTGTGGAATACGTTTTCTCCTCCCTGCTGATGCTGGCCGAGCGCGACGGGTTTGCGCTGAAGGACCGCACCGTGGGGATTGTCGGCGTGGGTAACGTCGGCGGGCGCCTGCAAAAGCGCCTGGAAGCGTTAGGGATCCGCACGCTGCTGTGCGATCCGCCGCGTAAAGACAACGGCGATGACGGGGATTTCCGCTCGCTGGATGAGCTGGTTGAACAGTGTGACGTGCTGACTTTCCACACGCCGCTGTTTAAAGAGGGGCCGTATAAGTCGCTGCATCTTGCTGACGGGGCGCTGATCCGTCGTCTGAAGGCTGGCACTATTCTGATAAATGCCTGCCGTGGCCCGGTCGTAGATAACGCCGCGCTGCTGACATGCCTGAACGAAGGACAACACCTCAGCGTGGTGCTGGACGTCTGGGAGCCGGAGCCGGATCTCAACGTTGAGCTGCTTAACAAGGTGGACGTGGGCACGGCGCATATCGCCGGTTATACCCTGGAAGGCAAAGCACGCGGTACCACGCAGGTCTTCGAAGCCTACAGCGCTTTTATCGGCCATCCGCAGCAGGTGGCGCTGGATACCTTACTCCCCGCGCCTGAATTTGGCCGCATTACCCTGCACGGCCCGCTCGATCAGGCAACGCTGAAAAGGCTGGTGCATTTGGTGTATGATGTGCGCCGCGATGATGCGCTGCTGCGTAAAGTGGCGGGGATCCCGGGTGAGTTTGATAAGCTGCGCAAGAACTACGTTGAGCGCCGCGAGTGGTCTTCCCTGTATGTAATGTGCGACGACGCGTCGGCGGCGACGCTGCTGCATAAGCTGGGATTTAACGCCGTTCATCACCCGGCGCATTAATGTCTTCTTAATGCTCCCTGTCGGATACTCCGACAGGGACGCTTTTTTATTTCTGGAGTAAACCACCATGTCTGAAGGCTGGAACATTGCCATTTTAGGTGCCACGGGTGCCGTGGGCGAAGCCCTGCTCGAAACCCTTGCTGAGCGTCAGTTCCCGGTGGGCGATATCTATGCGCTGGCCCGTACCGACAGCGCAGGTGAGCATCTGCGTTTTAACGGTAAATCCGTCATGGTCCAGGACGCGGCCGCGTTCGACTGGACGCAGGCGCAGCTGGCGTTTTTCGCCGCGGGCGCTGAAGCGACGGCTGCGTACGTTGAAGAGGCGACTAACGCAGGCTGCCTGGTGATCGACCTGAGCGGTCTGTTCTCAATGGAGGCGGATGTGCCGCTGGTGGTGCCGGACGTGAACCCGTTTGTGCTGGCTGACTACCGCAACCGTAACGTTATTGCGGTTCCGAACAGCCTCACCAGCCAGCTGCTGACCGCGCTGAAACCGCTAATCGACGACGGCGGCCTGTCGCGCATTACCGTCACCAGCCTGCTGTCCGCGTCCGCGAACGGCAAAAAGGCCGTTGACGCGCTGGCCGGGCAGAGCGCGAAGCTGCTGAACGGTATCCCGATTGACGAAGATGATTTCTTTGGTCGCCAGCTGGCGTTCAACATGCTGCCGCTGCTGCCGGACCGCGAGGGCTCCGTGCGCGAAGAGCGTCGTATCGTCGATGAAGTGCGTAAAATTCTGCAGGACGATGGCCTGATGATCTCCGCGAACGTCGTGCAGTCCCCGGTCTTCTACGGCCACGCGCAGATGGTCGGCTTTGAAGCCCTTCGTCCGCTGGCGGCAGAAGAGGCGCGCGACGCGTTTGGCCGCGGTGAAGACATCGTGCTCTCTGAAGAGAGCGAGTTCCCGACCCAGGTTGGCGATGCCACCGGTAGCGCGCATCTTTCCGTTGGCTGCGTGCGTAACGACTACGGCATGCCGGAGCAGGTTCAGTTCTGGTCCGTTGCCGATAACGTTCGCTTCGGCGGCGCGCTGATGGCGGTCAAAATCGCTGAAAAGCTGGTGCAGGAGTACCTGTACTGATGTCAGACGTGGAACAAAAGCCGGTCCATAGAATTGCCCTCGGAATTGAGTACGATGGCAGTAAATATTATGGCTGGCAGCGTCAGAACGAGGTGCGCAGCGTCCAGGAGAAGCTGGAAAAAGCGCTCTCTCAGGTGGCAAACGAGCCGATCAACGTCCTGTGCGCGGGCCGTACGGACGCGGGTGTTCACGGTACGGGGCAGGTGGTTCACTTTGAAACCACCGCCGTGCGTAAGGATGCCGCCTGGACGCTGGGTGTAAATGCGAATTTGCCTGGTGACATTGCGGTGCGTTGGGTAAAAGCTGTGCCGGATGATTTTCACGCGCGCTTCAGCGCCACGGCGCGTCGCTACCGTTATGTCATCTATAACCAGCGCCTGCGTCCGGCGGTGTTAAGCCAGGGCGTGACGCATTTTTATGAACCGCTTGATGCGGAACGTATGCATCGCGCGGCGCAGTGTCTGATTGGTGAAAATGACTTTACGTCGTTTCGTGCGGTGCAGTGTCAGTCCCGCACGCCGTGGCGAAACGTCATGCACATAAACGTCAGCCGTTTTGGCGCGTATGTGGTGGTGGATATCAAAGCCAATGCCTTTGTACATCATATGGTTAGGAATATTGTGGGCAGCCTGATGGAAGTGGGTGCCGGACACCAGCCGGAGAGCTGGATTGCAGACCTGCTGGCAGCGAAGGACAGAACGCTTGCGGCAGCCACGGCGAAAGCGGAAGGATTGTATCTGGTCTCAGTAGACTATCCGGATCGATTTGACCTGCCGAAACCGCCAATGGGCCCGCTATTTTTAGCGGACTAAACAAAGGTGCAATTAGGGCTTAGACAATATGGACGTAATACGTTTTCTGATTGATTTCATCCTGCATATTGATGTTCACCTGGCGGAGCTGGTCGCGCAGTATGGCGTCTGGGTTTATGCCATTCTGTTCCTCATTCTGTTTTGTGAAACCGGACTGGTCGTTACCCCATTCCTGCCAGGGGATTCACTGCTGTTCGTTGCCGGGGCGCTCTCGGCGCTGCCCACTAACGATCTGAACGTGCACCTTATGGTGATACTGATGGTGATTGCCGCCATTGTCGGTGATGCGGTCAACTACACGATTGGACGGGTATTCGGTGAGCGGCTGTTCAGCAATCCGGATTCGAAAATTTTCCGCCGCAGCTATTTAGACAAAACCCATGCGTTTTATGAACGCCATGGTGGAAAAACCATTATCCTTGCGCGTTTTGTGCCTATTGTGCGTACATTTGCACCGTTTGTGGCGGGAATGGGGCATATGTCCTATCGTCATTTTGCGGCATACAACGTGGTTGGCGCGCTGCTGTGGGTACTGCTGTTTACCTACGCAGGCTATCTGTTTGGCGATCTCCCGGTGGTGCAGGAAAACCTTAAGTTACTGATTGTAGCGATTATTGTGCTTTCCGTACTGCCGGGCGTTATCGAAATCATTCGTCACAAACGTGCGGCGGCAAAACAAGCGAAGTAAATGCACGCTGGCGGTTCGACCACTTTTTTATCCAAAGTTTCGGGCTGTTATGTTTTAATGTGCAACATTCATGGTCTGTTGGAGGCAAAAATGGCATTATTCGCCTCTTATAGCAAAACTGGCATACGACCAGGTTCAGGCAGAAAGGTTATCAATGAGCTGGATTGAACGAATTAAAAGCAACATTACCCCAACGCGCAAAGCGAGCATTCCTGAAGGGGTATGGACGAAGTGTGATAGCTGCGGTCAGGTTCTGTACCGCGCAGAGCTGGAGCGCAACCTTGAGGTGTGTCCGAAGTGTGACCACCATATGCGTATGTCGGCGCGCAACCGCCTGCATAGCCTGCTGGACGAAGGCTCTCTGGTAGAGCTGGGTAGCGAACTTGAGCCAAAAGACGTGCTGAAGTTCCGCGATTCCAAAAAATACAAAGATCGTCTGGCCTCTGCACAGAAAGAGACCGGCGAGAAAGATGCGCTGGTCGTTATGAAAGGCACCCTGCATGGGATGCCGGCTGTTGCCGCTGCGTTTGAGTTCTCCTTTATGGGCGGCTCAATGGGCTCCGTGGTCGGTGCGCGCTTCGTGCGTGCCGTTGAGCAGGCGCTGGAAGACAACTGTCCGCTGATCTGCTTCTCTGCCTCCGGCGGTGCGCGTATGCAGGAAGCGCTGATGTCGCTGATGCAGATGGCGAAAACCTCTGCTGCGCTGGCGAAGATGCAGGAGCGCGGTCTGCCGTACATCTCCGTGCTGACCGACCCAACCATGGGCGGCGTCTCCGCGAGCTTCGCGATGCTGGGCGATCTGAACATCGCTGAGCCAAAAGCGCTGATCGGCTTTGCCGGTCCTCGCGTTATCGAACAAACCGTTCGTGAAAAACTGCCGCCGGGCTTCCAGCGCAGTGAGTTCCTCATTGAGAAAGGCGCTATCGATATGATTGTCCGCCGTCCGGAAATGCGCCTGAAGCTGGCGAGCATCCTGGCGAAGCTGATGAATCTGCCAGCGCCGAACCCGGATGAGCCGCGCGAAGGCGTGGTGGTACCGGATCAGGAACCCGAGGCCTGATAACTGAAAAGGGCAGGGCCGGTTGGCGCTGCCCTTTTGCTTTCTAATCTGTTAATGACAACCGGGCATTATGGAAAATAAAAGCATTCCCCAAGCCACGTCGCCCTTGGCCGCGTGGCTTTCTTATCTGGAAAACCTGCACAGTAAAACCATCGATATGGGGCTTGAGCGCGTAAGCCAGGTCGCCGCGCGTCTTGATGTGCTCAAACCGGCACCTTTCGTGTTCACCGTCGCGGGCACCAACGGTAAAGGCACGACCTGCCGCACGCTGGAATCTGTCCTGATGGCCGCGGGTTACAAAGTTGGCGTGTACAGCTCTCCACACCTGGTCCGCTACACCGAGCGCGTTCGCGTGCAGAACAGCGAGCTGCCGGAATCGGCGCATACGGCGTCGTTCGCGGAAATTGAAGCCGCACGCGGTGAGATCTCATTAACCTATTTTGAATACGGCACCCTGTCGGCGCTGTGGCTGTTCAAACAGGCGCAGCTGGATGTCGTGATCCTTGAGGTCGGCCTCGGCGGACGTCTTGATGCGACCAATATGGTGGATGCGGACGTGGCGGTGGTCACCAGCATCGCGCTGGACCATATCGACTGGCTGGGACCGGATCGTGAAAGCATTGGCCGCGAGAAGGCAGGTATTTTCCGGGCGAATAAACCCGCCGTGGTCGGCGAGCCGGACATGCCGTACACCATTGCTGACGTGGCAAACGAGAAGGGCGCGCGTCTGCTGCGCCGCGGCGTTGACTGGCAGTATGAGGTTCAGGATAACGGCTGGCGCTTCAGCGATGGGCAGGGTGCGCTGGACAACCTGCCGCTGCCGCAGGTTCCGCAGCCGAACGCGGCCACCGCGCTGGCGGCACTGCGCGCCAGCGGATTGGTGGTGAGCGAGCAGGCAATCCGCAACGGCATTCAGAGCGCAATTCTGCCCGGGCGTTTCCAGATTGTCAGCGAGTCACCGCGCCTGATTCTGGACGTGGCGCATAACCCGCATGCGGCGGCGTATCTCGCGGGACGTCTCAAATCGTTACCAAAAATCGGGCGCGTGCTGGCGGTTATCGGTATGCTTCATGATAAAGATATCGGCGGGACGCTGGCCTGCATGGAGAGTGTGGTCGATAGCTGGTATTGTGCTCCTCTGGAAGGGCCGCGCGGCGCGACGGCCGAGCAGCTGATGGAACATCTCGGCAAAGGCGCAATCTACAGTAGCGTGGCTCAGGCCTGGCATGCCGCGATGGCGGATGCTAAACCAGAAGATACCGTGCTGGTGTGTGGTTCATTCCACACGGTGGCACATGTCATGGAAGTGATGGACGCGGGGAGAACCGGTGGCGAGTAAGTTTCAGAACCGTTTAACAGGAACCATTGTGCTGGTCGCGCTCGGGGTGATTATTCTTCCCGGGCTGCTCGACGGGCAGAAAAAGCATTATCAGGATGAGTTTGCCGCTATTCCGCTGGTGCCTAAACCGGGTGACCGCGATGAGCCGGATATGCTGCCCGCGGCGACGCAGGCGCTGCCTGCTCAGCCACCGGAAGGCGCGGCGGAAGAGGTGCGCGCGGGCGATGCCGCAGCACCGTCGCTCGATCCGTCTCGCCTGGCGGCAGCGAGCAGCAGCGATATCGATCCGGTGCCGGTAGAGCAGCCTAAACCGGTTGAAAAACCGAAGCCGGTTGAGAAGCCGCAGCCGAAACCGCAGCGCGATAAAACGGCAGAACAGCTCGCCGCGGCGTCAGAAACCCCACCGCCAGCAAAACCGGCGCAGCAGGAAGCTGCTGCCCCAACGGGTAAAGCCTACGTGGTGCAGCTCGGTGCGCTGAAAAACGCCGACAAAGTCAACGAGGTCGTGAGCAAACTGAGAAGTGCGGGATACCGTGTTTACACTTCACCTTCCACGCCGGTGCAGGGTAAAATTACCCGTATCCTCGTGGGGCCAGAAGCGTCTAAAGACAAACTGAAAGGGTCGCTGGGTGAGCTGAAGCAGATCTCCGGCCTGAGCGGTGTGGTGATGGGCTACAGCGCAAACTAAGTACGACCTGCTCCTTTAAGAGAGAGGCGATAAGCCACGGCGTTGAACATTTTTTCAGCGCCTTTTTTATTTACGCGCGGGAAGGAAATCCCTACGCAAACGTTTTCTTTTTCTGTTAGAATTCGCCCCGAACTGGATGACAGGGCGTTTAATCGTGGGACACATATGGTCTGGATTGATTACGCCATCATTGCGGTGATTGGTTTTTCCTGTCTGGTTAGCCTGATCCGTGGCTTTGTTCGTGAAGCGTTATCGCTGGTGACTTGGGGTTGTGCTTTCTTTGTCGCCAGTCATTACTACACTTACCTGTCTGTCTGGTTCACGGGCTTTGAAGATGAACTGGTCCGAAACGGAATTGCCATCGCGGTGCTGTTTATCGCAACGCTGATTGTCGGCGCTATCGTGAATTACGTGATAGGTCAGCTGGTCGAGAAAACCGGTCTGTCAGGAACGGACAGGGTGCTCGGGATCTGTTTCGGAGCGTTGCGAGGCGTGCTGATTGTGGCCGCGATCCTGTTCTTCCTGGATACCTTCACCGGGTTCTCCAAAAGCGAAGACTGGCAGAAATCGCAGCTCATTCCAGAGTTCAGCTTCATCATCAGATGGTTCTTTGACTATCTGCAAAGCTCGTCGAGTTTTTTGCCCAGGGCATAAACCCTGAGATGTGGCTTAACGAGGAAAAGACGAATGTGCGGTATTGTCGGTATCGCCGGTTTCATGCCGGTAAACCAGTCGATTTATGACGCGTTAACGGTGCTTCAGCACCGTGGGCAGGATGCTGCGGGTATCATCACCATTGATGCAAACAACTGCTTCCGTTTACGCAAGGCGAATGGCCTGGTAAACGATGTGTTTGAAGCCCGCCATATGCAGCGTCTGCAAGGTAATATGGGGATCGGTCACGTTCGTTATCCTACTGCTGGCAGTTCCAGCGCCTCTGAGGCACAGCCTTTCTACGTCAACTCACCGTATGGCATCACCCTTGCTCATAACGGCAACCTGACCAACGCGCATGAGCTGCGTAAAAAGCTGTTCGAAGAGAAACGTCGCCACATTAACACCACCTCTGATTCTGAAATCCTGCTCAATGTGTTCGCCAGCGAGCTGGATAACTTCCGTCACTACCCGCTGGAAGCAGACAACATCTTTGCTGCCATTGCCGCGACCAACCGCCAGATCCGCGGCGCGTACGCCTGCGTAGCGATGATTATCGGTCACGGAATGGTAGCCTTCCGCGATCCAAACGGCATTCGTCCCCTGGTGCTCGGCAAGCGCGACCTTGGCGATGGCCGTACCGAATACATGGTTGCCTCTGAGAGCGTGGCGCTGGATACCCTGGGCTTCGAGTTCCTGCGTGACGTTGCGCCGGGCGAAGCGGTGTATATCACCGAGAAGGGCCAGCTGTTTACCCGCCAGTGTGCCGATAATCCGGTCAGCAACCCGTGCCTGTTTGAATACGTTTACTTCGCCCGCCCGGATTCCTTCATCGACAAGATTTCCGTCTACAGCGCGCGCGTCAACATGGGCACGAAGCTGGGCGAGAAAATTGCCCGCGAGTGGGACGATCTCGACATCGACGTGGTTATTCCTATCCCGGAAACCTCCTGCGATATCGCGCTGGAGATCGCCCGCATTCTGGATAAGCCATACCGTCAGGGCTTCGTGAAGAACCGCTACGTTGGCCGCACCTTTATCATGCCGGGCCAGCACCTGCGCCGTAAGTCCGTGCGCCGCAAGCTGAATGCCAACCGCGCGGAATTCCGCGACAAGAACGTTCTGCTGGTGGATGACTCCATCGTTCGCGGCACCACCTCTGAGCAGATTATCGAGATGGCGCGCGAAGCGGGTGCGAAGAAAGTCTACCTGGCCTCTGCCGCGCCGGAGATTCGCTTCCCGAACGTGTACGGCATCGATATGCCAACCGCCAACGAGCTGATCGCTCACGGCCGTGAAGTGGATGAAATTCGCCAGATCATCGGTGCCGACGGCCTGATTTTCCAGGATCTGAACGATCTCATCGACGCGGTGCGTGCCGAGAACCCGGAAATTCAGCAGTTTGAATGCTCAGTGTTCAACGGTATTTACGTAACCAAAGACGTTGACCAGCAGTACCTCGACTATCTTGATTCGCTGCGCAACGACGATGCGAAAGCCGTCCAGCTGCAGAACGATCTCGAAAGCTTAGAGATGCACAACGAAGGTTGATGCTCCGGCAGGTGAGGGCGAATGCCCTCACTTGCAACTCCCCGCAAAATCCTGCACAGTCTGCCCTGAAATCAGTAAGGGCGAAAATCATGAAACGACTCATTGTTGGGCTCAGCGGCGCCAGCGGCGCGATCTACGGCGTACGTTTGTTACAGGTTCTGCGTAGCGTGGCGGAAGTCGAGACCCATCTGGTGATGAGCCAGGCGGCGCGGCAGACCCTCTCTCTGGAAACCGATCTCTCCCTGCGCGATGTCCAGGCACTGGCGGACGTGGTTCACGATGCCCGTGATATCGCCGCCAGCATCTCCTCAGGCTCGTTTAAAACAGCCGGCATGGTTATCCTGCCCTGTTCAATTAAAACGCTCTCCGGCATTGTGAACAGCTATACCGACACCCTGGTAACGCGTGCGGCGGATGTGGTGCTGAAGGAGCGTCGTCCTCTTGTACTCTGCGTGCGGGAAACGCCGCTGCATCTCGGTCATCTGCGTTTAATGACCCAGGCCGCCGAACTTGGGGCCATCATCATGCCGCCGGTTCCGGCGTTTTATCATCGCCCGACCTCGCTGGATGACGTGATTAATCAGACCGTTAACCGCGTGCTGGATCAGTTTGACATCGACCTGCCCGAAGATCTCTTCACCCGCTGGCAAGGTGCCTGATTCTTTGCACAAACAGAGTGCATGAAAAGAGACGTTGCCCTGTTTCAGGGCAATTATGCAACGGCGATCATATCCTCGACATTTAATTCGTTTTTTCCCTTTTTCTCTTTCCGGTTCGTTCGGCAGACCTGCTATCTTTCACCACTAAGGCAATATCGCAACGTTTTATTAACATATTTAACGTCGAAGTTTTGACCAGACGGCAATGTGGCATAAGACCTGCAAGATGAAGCCTGCAACACAACACAATACATAATAAAATCACGGTACTTGAGGGTAAATGTATGAAGAAGACGGTTCTGGCTCTGTCTTTGCTCGTGGGGTTAAGTGCGGCGGCAGGTAGCTACGCAGCGCTTCCACAGACGGTTCGTATCGGTACAGACGCAACCTACGCGCCATTCTCTTCCAAGGATGCGAAAGGCGATTTCGTGGGGTTTGATATCGATCTGGGAAATGAAATGTGCAAACGCATTGCTGTGAAATGCACATGGGTGGGCAGCGACTTTGACGCGTTAATCCCGTCGCTGAAAGCCAAGAAAATCGATGCCATTATCTCTTCTCTCTCCATCACCGAAAAACGCCAGCAGGAGATTGCCTTCTCTGACAAGCTCTACGCTGCGGATTCGCGTCTGATTGCCGCGAAAGGTTCCCCGATTAAGCCCACCATCGATTCGCTGAAGGGCAAACACGTCGGCGTGCTTCAGGGATCGACGCAGGAAGGTTATGCCAATGCTAACTGGCGTGAGAAGGGCGTAGACGTGGTGGCCTATCAGAACCAGGATCTGATTTATTCTGACCTGGCGGCAGGCCGTCTGGATGCGGCATTCCAGGATGAAGTCGCCGCGAGCGAAGGCTTCCTGAAGCAGCCTGCGGGTAAAGACTATGCATTTGCTGGCCCGTCGGTAAAAGACAAAAAATACTTTGGTGACGGCACCGGTATTGGCCTGCGTAAGGATGATACCGAGCTGAAAGCCGCTTTCGACAAAGCCTTTGCAGAGCTGCGTAAAGACGGGACTTACGACAAACTGGCGAAGAAATACTTCGACTTCAACGTATACGGTGAATAATACCTGACGCTAACGCACAGCAAAGGTGCGTTACGGGAGCGGTTGACCCAGTACGGTGCATGTGTTGCACCGTACTGGATCGCTTTGTGCATACTTACGCATTTATAATGCAAAAATTCCCGCCTGAAAGGCATTAATCTTTGCCTGACTGAGGGGATTAATGGCACATTAGCACCACCCCGTCGTCGTAAAAATCCCGTATGAAGACAGTTTGTTGAGGATAAATATGAAAAAACTCGTGTTGTCACTATCTCTGGTACTGGCCTTTTCCAGCGCCACCGCGGCATTCGCAGCCATTCCGCAGAAAATCCGAATTGGTACCGATCCAACCTATGCGCCGTTCGAATCGAAGAATTCAAAGGGTGAACTGGTCGGTTTTGACATTGATCTGGCCAATGAGCTGTGCAAACGCATCAAAGCACAGTGTACCTACGTTGAGAACCCGCTGGATGCGCTGATCCCATCCCTGAAAGCGAAAAAAATCGACGTGATCATGTCCTCGCTCTCCATCACCGAAAAACGCCAGCAGGAGATTGCCTTCACCGACAAACTCTACGCGGCCGATTCTCGTCTGGTGGTGGCTAAAGCTTCTGATATTCAGCCAACGCTGGAGTCGCTAAAAGGCAAACGCGTCGGCGTGCTGCAGGGCACCACGCAGGAAACCTACGGCAACGAACACTGGGCGCCGAAGGGGATTGAAATCGTCTCCTATCAGGGTCAGGAAAATATCTACGCTGACCTGACGGCAGGCCGAATTGATGCGGCATTCCAGGATGAAGTTGCGGCAAGCGAAGGCTTCCTGAAAACGCCGGTGGGTAAAGATTACAAGTTTGGCGGCCCGTCTATTAAGGACGTGAAGTTGTTTGGTGTGGGCACCGGTATGGGCCTGCGCAAAGAAGACAACGAGCTGCGTGAGGCGCTGAACAAAGCGTTTGCTGAAATGCGCGCTGACGGCACCTACGACAAGCTGGCGAAAAAGTACTTTGATTTTAATGTTTACGGCGGCTAATCGCCCCGTCAAATAACGTGCGGCCCCTCCCGATGTGGGAGGGGAAAAGACACGGTTCCACCACTCACGATACGACAGGGCTCGCGGTATGCTGTACGGATTTTCTGGCGTTATTTTACAGGGCGCGCTTGTCACCCTTGAGCTGGCTATAAGCTCCGTGGTGCTGGCGGTGCTGATAGGTCTGGCGGGCGCAGGGGCGAAGCTTTCGGCTAACAAACCGCTGGCGCTCATATTTGAAGGCTACACCACGCTTATTCGCGGCGTTCCCGATCTGGTGCTGATGCTGCTTATCTTTTACGGTCTGCAGATTGCGCTTAACAGCGTAACGGACGCGATGGGCATGGGACAAATTGATATCGACCCGATGGTGGCCGGTATTATTACCCTCGGTTTTATCTACGGTGCCTACTTCACCGAAACCTTCCGTGGTGCCTACATGGCCGTGCCGAAAGGCCATATTGAGGCGGCAACCGCATTTGGTTTTACCTCTTCACAAACGTTTCGTCGGATTATGTTCCCGGCCATGATGCGTTATGCGCTCCCGGGCATCGGCAACAACTGGCAGGTTATCCTCAAAGCGACAGCGCTGGTCTCGCTGCTCGGTCTGGAAGACGTCGTGAAAGCGACTCAGCTGGCGGGCAAGAGCACCTGGGAGCCGTTCTACTTTGCGGTGGTCTGCGGCGTGATTTATCTGGTCTTTACGACCGTCTCCAATGGTGTGCTGCTTCTGCTCGAGCGTCGCTACTCCGTGGGTGTGAAGAGGGCTGACCTGTGATTGAGATTATTCAGGAATACTGGAAGTCGCTGCTGTGGACGGATGGCTACCGCTTTACCGGCGTGGCGATTACGCTCTGGCTGCTGATCTCCTCCGTGGTGATGGGCGGCATTCTGGCGGTGTTTCTTGCCATTGGCCGCGTATCGAACAATAAATTTATCCAGTTCCCGATCTGGCTGTTCACCTACGTGTTTCGCGGTACGCCGCTGTACGTGCAGCTGCTGGTGTTCTATTCGGGGATGTATACGCTTGAGATCGTAAAAGGCACTGAGATGCTGAATGCGTTCTTCCGCAGCGGCCTGAACTGTACGGTGCTGGCGTTGACGCTCAACACCTGCGCCTACACCACCGAGATTTTCGCCGGAGCAATTCGCTCTGTCCCTTACGGTGAGATTGAAGCGGCGCGCGCGTACGGCTTTTCCTCAGTGAAGCTTTATCGCTGCATTATTCTGCCGTCGGCGCTGCGTATCGCACTACCGGCGTACAGTAACGAAGTGATTTTGATGCTGCACTCTACCGCGCTCGCCTTTACCGCGACGGTGCCGGATCTGCTCAAAATTGCGCGCGATATTAACTCCGCGACCTATCAGCCGTTTACCGCGTTTGGCATTGCGGCGGTGCTCTATTTAATTATCTCTTATGTTCTGATAAGCCTGTTCCGTAAGGCTGAAAAACGCTGGTTGCAGCATATAAAACCTTCTTCGACGCACTGAGAAAGATGATGGCTGAGAACAAATTAAACGTTATTGATTTGCACAAACGCTACGGCGAACATGAAGTGCTGAAAGGGGTGTCGCTGCAGGCGAATGCGGGCGACGTGATCAGTATCATCGGCTCATCCGGCTCGGGGAAAAGTACCTTCCTGCGCTGCATTAACTTCCTCGAAAAACCGAGTGAAGGCTCGATTGTGGTGAGCGGGCAGAATATCAATCTGGTACGTGATAAAGACGGTCAACTGAAGGTTGCAGATAAGAACCAGCTGCGACTGCTGCGTACGCGCCTGACGATGGTGTTCCAGCACTTCAACCTCTGGAGCCACATGACGGTGCTGGAGAACGTGATGGAAGCGCCGATTCAGGTGCTGGGCCTGAGCAAGCAGGAAGCCCGCGAGCGCGCGGTGAAATACCTTGCGAAAGTGGGTATCGACGAGCGCCAGCAGATGAAATACCCGGTGCATCTCTCCGGCGGTCAGCAGCAGCGTGTCTCTATCGCGCGCGCGCTGGCGATGGAGCCCGAAGTGCTGCTGTTTGACGAACCGACCTCCGCGCTCGATCCAGAACTCGTCGGCGAAGTGCTGCGCATCATGCAGAAGCTGGCCGAAGAGGGCAAAACGATGGTGGTGGTGACGCACGAGATGGGCTTCGCCCGAAACGTCTCGAACCACGTCATCTTCCTGCATCAGGGGAAAATTGAAGAGCAGGGGCACCCGGACGAAGTGCTGGCGAACCCGCAAAGCCCGCGTTTGCAGCAGTTCCTCAAAGGATCTCTGAAGTAAAGAGGGCATCAGCCCGCAGTGCAGCCCAATCGCCCGGTGGCGCTTCGCTTACCGAGCCTGCGGGCTGGATGTTCTCCCTCTCCCTGTGGGAGAGGGTCGGGGTGAGGGCATCAGGCCGCAGTGAAGCCTAATCGCCCGGTGGCGCTTCGCTTACCGGGTCTACTAATTCCGATGCCGGCCGGCATACTCCAGCCGATACACCCAGTCGTCATAGCGCACGCCGTCAATTTCATACGCCTTTTCCAGCACCTGCGTACGCACAAACCCTGCTTTCTCCAGCACGCGCACCGAACCGCCGTTGTCCGCCAGGACGTACGCGTTAATCGCCTTTAAGCCGGTCTGGTTGAACGCATAATCACACACCGCGCGCAGCGCCTCGCTGGCAATCCCTTTTCCCTGCGCGGCAGGCACAACCGTATAGCCGATATCGGCCTCTTCACTATTCTCAGGGCTGATTTGCAGGCCAATATCGCCCAGCGGCGTATCGTCCTCCAGAGAGCGGATCACGAAGACATGCTCCGCCATCAGCCGCGCGGCAAACACGCGGCGGGTCTCTTTTTCCGGCGCGATGGCGGCCATGTAGCGCATGATGCTGCGATCTTCACGCAGCGAGCGGAAGAAGGCCCAGTCAGTGGGTTCGAAAGGAGTGAGGTGAAGCCGGGGAGTGGTGATCGTTGCCATTGTTACGCCATATCTTCGGAACATGGCCTGTCACTGTAACATATTCACCGCACAACATCCCCCAGGGCCTCTTCTAATTCATACCAGCGGAACGCAAACCCGGCCGCTTCCAGCCGTTTTGGCAGCGCCCGCTGCCCGCCTAATACCAGCACAGACGCTTCACCCATCATCAGGCGAATCACCGTGGCAGGCACGCGCAATATCGCCGGGCGGTGCAGGGCATGCCCCAGCGCGTGAGCAAACTGTTCATTACGCACCGGATACGGCGCAACCATATTGAACGGCCCGCGCAGATCGTTATCCAGCAGCCAGAGAATCCCGTTGACCATATCGTCGATATGGATCCAGGCCAGATACTGACGGCCATTGCCGATAGGGCCGCCGAGTCCGAGCTGGAAAGGGGGAAGCATCTTCGCCAGAATACCGCCTTTAGGCGCAAGCACGACGCCGGTCCGCAGCAGGCAGACGCGGGTGCGATCGCTCTGCGCCGCACAGGCGATACGCTCCCACTGGGCGCAAAGCTTGTGGGTAAACTCGTTATGCGGCGGCTCTTCCTCGGTCACCACCACCTCACCGAGATCGCCGTAATAGCCTACCGCTGAACCCGAAATCAGCACCGAAGGCGGGGTATGGCTATTGCGGATCAGCTCGACCAGCTTTTCGGTAATGTTCCACCGGCTGCTGCATAACAGCTGTTTTTGCTCTTCCGTCCAGCGCTTATCGGCGATGGGTTCACCCGCGAGGTTAATAACGGCGTCGAAGCCGTCCAGATTTTGCTGCTCGGCCAGATTTTTCCAGATGTCGATACCCGCCCCCAGCACCTGGCGCGCTTTCTCCGGGCTGCGCGTGACCACGGTAATGTCGTGATGCAAGGCCTGCAGACGCGCAATGAGGTGACGACCAATCAGGCCCGTGCCGCCGGTCAGCAAAATCTTCATACAACCTCCAGGGTTACGCCTGGCGTCGCCAGCTTAGCGTCATGGAGACGGAATCGGCGTAGCGCAGGGCGTGAAGTTTATCGATCTCAACTTCAGCATAAGTGACCCAGTGATGTTCGCGTGCGATATCGAGCACATCCTGAGTTAATTTTTCCAGCAGAGAGAAGCGGTTATTCTCCACGTACTGAATGATGTTTTTAGTAATTGTGCGGTAGTTCAGCGCGTCGTTGATGTCTTCGCTGGCCCGCGCTTTGTCTGCGGGATAGTGAATTACTACGTTAATGACAATATCCTGACGGTTGGCGATCTCTTCCTCTTTGATACCGATGAAGGTGCGCAAGCGTAAATTTTTTATGCGAATAATAGCGTCTGGCTGTGACATTGCAGGTCTTCTCCGTGTCAGTATTTCACGCTCATCATACATGAGAGGCTCGCGGGCACCCAGCCTCATAGGGGGTTAAATCTGCTGGATTTTTTGCATCGCCCGCTCGGTGGCCGGGCGGGTCCGAATGCGCTCAAACCAGTTATTCACCGCCGGGTAAGCGGCCAGGTCAATTCGGTGTTTTTCATGCGTATTCACCCACGGCCAGCAGGCGATATCGGCAATACTGTAATGATCGCCCCCGAGCCACGGCGTTTTCTTCAGCCGACGGTTCAGAACGTCATACAGCCGTTGAGTCTCAACCTGATAGCGTTCGATCGCGTAGGGAATGGGCTGCGGGGCGTAAGCGGTAAAATGATGATTTTGCCCCAGCATGGGCCCCAGCCCGCTCGCCTGCCAGAAGAGCCATTGCAGGGTATGGTGACGCTCGCGCAGTTCGCCGCTCAGCAGTTTGCCGGTTTTCTCCGCCAGGTAGAGCAAAATTTCACCGGATTCAAACAGGCTCAGCGGCCTGCCCCCGTCCGCCGGCTGGTTATCAATAATGGCCGGGATTTTATTATTCGGCGATATAGCCAGAAAGAGAGGGCTGAACTGTTCGCCTTTGCTGATATCCACGCGAATGATCCTGTAATCCAGCTCGGCTTCTTCAAGAAAGAGGGTGATCTTATGGCCGTTTGGGGTAGGGGCGTAATAAAGGTCGATCATTCTCAACTCCTGTCCATGCGAATAGTGGTGCCATGACAAATGAGTATAGGTGGTTGTTGTAAATCGTGAGTTTTCATCAAGTGACAGCGACGCAAAGAGATTATATGTTGAGTAAAAACCCGATCAGCCGATGAGGATGTTATGAACCAGCCCGTAATCACGTTGTGGTCCGATGCGAATTTCTTTTCTCCCTATGTTATGAGCGTATACGTTGCGCTGGCCGAAAAAGGACTCACTTTTACGCTGAAATCCGTTGATCTCGACGGCGGTGAGCATCTCAAGCCACAGTGGCAGGGTTACGACCTGACCCGACGCGTGCCGGTGCTGGAGATTGACGGTTTTGCCCTGAGCGAATCGTCGGCGATTGATGAATATCTGGAAGATCGGTTCGCGCCGCCCGAGTGGGAGCGCATCTATCCTCACGACCTGCAAAAACGCGCGCGGGCGCGGCAGATCCAGGCGTGGCTGCGAAGCGATCTGGTGCCAATTCGCGTGGAACGCTCAACGGACGTCGTGTTCGCCGGGGTGAAAAAGCCAGCGCTCAGCGCTGAAGGTCGTGAAAGCGCGCAAAAACTCATTGAAAGCGCCACCTCGCTCCTCGCACACGGCAACCCGAACCTGTTCGGCGAGTGGTGCATTGCCGACGCCGATCTTGCGTTGATGCTAAACCGCCTGATCCTCAACGGCGATGAGGTGCCGCAGCTGCTGGTGGATTATGCCGCGTTTCAGTGGCAGCGTGCCTCCGTGCAGCGCTATGTGGCACTATCTGCCAGGCGCGCGGGCTGATAAGCCCGGACGCTTCAGGTATGATGGGGGCAGTCTGTTTTCCCGAGGAGTGACTGATGAAACTGATGTTTGCGTCGGATATCCATGGATCGCTGCCCGCTACCGAGCGTGTCCTTTCCCTGTTTGCACAAAGCGGCGCGCAGTGGCTGATTATACTGGGGGATGTGCTCAACCACGGCCCGCGCAACGCGCTGCCGGACGGCTACGCTCCGGCGCAGGTCGCGGAAAAGCTCAACCCGTACGCCTCACGAATCATCGCCGTTCGCGGCAACTGCGACAGCGAAGTGGACCAGATGCTGCTGCATTTTCCCCTTACCGCGCCATGGCAGCAGGTGCTGCTGAAACAAAGCCGCCTGTTCCTGACGCACGGGCATCTTTTTAGCCCGGATAATCTCCCGGCGCTCGCGGCTGGCGATGTCCTGGTTTACGGTCATACTCATATTCCGGTTGCTGAAAAGCGCGGTGAGATTTATCACTTCAACCCGGGATCGGTCAGCATACCGAAAGGCGGTTATCCAGCGAGCTATGGCATGCTGGATGGAAATACCCTGCGCGTTATCGCACTTAATGATCAGCAAGTTATTGCGCAGGTAGCGATTAATCCGTAAGTTACACCTCAACTGCAAACGCGCCGAAAGAGCGCTTAGAAGAGAAGGTTTCCCGATGGTGGAGCAGAGTCATTTGGCAAGTACAGAGTGGGTTGACATTGTCAGCGAAGAGAATGAAGTGATCGCGCAGGCCAGCCGCGAACAAATGCGTGCGGAGCGTCTGCGCCACCGCGCAACGTACATCGTTGTGCATGACGGTATGGGCAAAATTCTGGTCCAGCGCCGCACGGACACCAAAGATTTTCTCCCGGGTATGCTGGATGCCACCGCAGGCGGTGTTGTCCAGGCAGATGAAGTGCTGCTGGATTCCGCGCGTCGAGAAGCAGAAGAAGAGTTAGGTATCGCCGGCGTGCCGTTTGCCGAGCACGGCCAGTTCTATTTCGAAGACGAAAACTGCCGCGTCTGGGGCGGGCTGTTTAGCTGCGTCTCCCACGGGCCGTTCGCTCTGCAGGAAGAAGAGGTGAGTGAAGTCAGCTGGATGACGCCGGAAGAGATCACCGCGCGCTGCGACGAGTTCACGCCGGATTCGTTAAAAGCGCTGGCGCTGTGGATGACCCGCAACGCCAAAAACGAATCGACCAAATCAGAGAAAGAGGAAGAGGCTGAGTAATATTCAGCAACTTTCTCTCAGACACAGACTGGACGCGATGGGCTTTTGATCGCGCCAGTCACCGTCATTCAGACGCTCCAGCAACGCTTTCCCGGCTTCAATTCCAATCTTACGATGCGGCACCGCCATCGTCGTCAGCGGCGGCTGACAGACGCGGCTCACGTCGCTATCGCCAAAACCTACCACCGCCAGGTCGTCCGGCACCTTGATTCGCCTGCGCTGGCACTCGTACAGCGCCCCGCAGGCCAGCTCATCTGAGACGCATACCAGCGCATCCAGCTCCGGCCACGCCAGCAGGAATTCAGGCAGCTGTGCCGCGCCTGTCGAGAAGCTTGGCGGCATCGCCGCGTTAATTACACGGGTCGGCGACATATGGTGGCGAAGCATGGCTTTGTACCAGCCCTGCAAATGCTGCTGGAAAATCCACTGCTCCTGGTTGGCGCACAGCAGGCCAATATTTTGGTAGCCGCGCTTAATCACCATTTCCGTGAGTTCATACATGGCCGCTACGTTATCAATCCCGATATTCATATCAATCGGGTCGGCGCGCATGGCGCCCATCTCCATCACCGGAATAGAGGCGTTTTTCAGCCAGTGGCGAACGGTGTCGGTATGTTCAACGCTGAGCAGGATAGCGGCGGCAATATTCGACGCCAGCAGCGTCTCCAGCAACTTCTCCTCCTGCTCAAGACGATGCTGGGACTCTGCCAGCATGATCTGATACCCGGCAGGCTGTAGCACCTGCTGTAGCCCGGCGAACATCTCCGAGCAGCCGGCTTCGGAGAGGTTAGGCACCACCATGGCTATCGTCCACGATGACGCCGAGGCAAGCGCGCTGGCGGCAAGATTCGGCATATAACCCAGCTCCTGCACGGCAGCTTCAATTTTTTCTCGTAGTTTATCGGAAACCTGTTCGGGCGTGCGGAGTGCACGGGACACGGTCATCGTGCCCACACCGGCAAGCTGTGCGACATCGGCGAGTGTCACTTTACCAGTACTGCGCCGTTTTCGGGTTAGAGACATACACCTTCCTGCTGACCAGACGCGTTCTTCATTTCCTTCGCTTCACGTGACAGGCAGTATACGCCTTAAATCCCTTTTTTTGCTGTGATTTAGCGCCGTGATTGCAATTTGATAGCGCTATCACATTTCTGCATGTTAAGTATTGGTAGCGCTATCTTTGTGATCGCGATCGCAGTCATCCAGCGATGTGTTGAATAAAGTTTGCTCATCTTTAGCGTGTAGCGGGAGTGAAAAGTGCTCAAAAAATGGATATATGATACAACCATCGCGCTGCAGGATAGCGTGGAAAACTGGCCGCAGGCGCTGGAGCTGTGCGCGAAGCCGCTTCTGGATTTGCAGGTGATTGAGCCTGAATACGTCACGGCCATCATCCAGCAGCACCACACGTTAGGACCCTATTATGTGCTGGCACCAGGGCTGGCGATGCCGCATGCGCGGCCGGAGGAAGGCGCCAAAGGACTGGGGTTGTCTTTATTAAAACTAAAACAGGGCGTCTCGTTTGGTGCCGGTGAGTTTGACCCTGTCGATGTGATTATTATGCTCGCAGCACCGGATAAACATAGCCATATCGAAATGATATCCGCACTCGCAGAATTATTTTCCAGCGACGAGGATATGGAGAAACTGCATCAGGCGAATACCCTGGAGGAAATTAAAACGATTATTGACCGCTTCTGATTTAATTCTTTAATCCGATTATTCACAACATTACGCGACAGCGTGATGGGGCGTGCTCTACTCAAAATAAGGGGACAACAATGAAAATCATGGCTATTTGCGGCTCCGGCCTGGGCAGCAGTTTTATGGTCGAAATGAATATTAAAAAGGTGCTTAAAAAACTGGAGATTGAGGCTGAGGTTGAACATTCCGATCTCTCCTCGGCCACGCCGGGCGCGGCCGATCTGTTCGTGATGGCAAAAGACATTGCGGCCAGCGCCAGCGTGCCGGAAAGCCAGCTGGTGGTGATTAACAACATCATCGACATCAACGAACTTGAAGCGCAGCTGCGCGCCTGGTTCGAAAGACAATAACCCTGATAAGGCGAGGTGGATATGTTTATCCTTGAAACGCTGAATTTCGTTGTTGATATTTTAAAAGTCCCTTCGGTGCTGGTCGGCTTAATTGCGCTTATTGGTCTGGTTGCGCAGAAAAAAGCGTTTTCGGACGTGGTGAAAGGGACGATTAAAACCATTCTCGGCTTTATTGTGCTGGGCGGCGGCGCTACGGTGCTGGTGGGGTCATTAAATCCTTTGGGCGGTATGTTTGAGCACGCCTTTACGATTCAGGGCATTATTCCAAACAATGAAGCGATTGTGTCAATTGCGCTGGAGAAATACGGTGCAGCGACCGCGCTGATTATGGCCTTCGGCATGGTGGCGAATATTATCGTCGCGCGCTTTACTCGCCTGAAGTACATCTTCCTGACCGGGCACCACACGTTTTACATGGCGTGCATGATTGGCGTGATCCTGACGGTAGCAGGCTTTGAGGGCGTGGGTCTGGTCTTTACCGGCTCGCTGATCCTCGGCCTGATCATGGCTTTCTTCCCGGCGATTGCGCAGCGCTACATGAAGCGCATTACCGGCAACGATGAGATTGCCTTCGGCCACTTTGGCACGCTGGGCTACGTGCTGTCGGGCTGGATTGGCAGCAAGGTCGGCAAAGGCTCCCGCTCAACCGAAGAGATGAACCTGCCGAAGAATCTGAGCTTCCTGCGCGACAGCTCGATCTCCATTTCCCTGACCATGATGATTATCTACCTGATCATGGCGGTGAGCGCCGGGCGCGAGTACGTCGAGGCTACCTTCAGCGCCGGCCAGAACTACCTCGTCTACGCCATCATCATGGCAATCACCTTTGCGGCGGGGGTGTTCATTATCCTGCAGGGCGTACGCCTGATTCTGGCAGAAATCGTCCCGGCCTTTACCGGCTTCTCGGAGAAACTGGTGCCGAACGCGCGTCCTGCGCTGGACTGCCCGGTGGTGTACCCCTATGCGCCAAACGCGGTGCTGATTGGCTTCCTGTTCAGCTTCCTCGGCGGGATTGTGGGGTTGTTCATCTGCGGTCAGTTTAGCTGGGTGCTGATCCTCCCGGGCGTCGTGCCGCACTTCTTCACCGGCGCAACGGCGGGCGTGTTCGGTAACGCCACCGGTGGACGTCGCGGGGCGATGATCGGTGCGTTTGCCAACGGCCTGTTGATCACCTTCCTGCCGGTCCTGCTGCTGCCGGTACTGGGCGCCATTGGTTTTGCCAACACCACCTTCTCGGACGCCGACTTCGGCGCGGTCGGGATTGTGCTCGGCAACCTGGCGCGCTTCCTGTCGCCGCTGGCCATCACCGGGCTGGTCGTGGCGCTGTTTGCGCTGCTGGTGGCGTACAACATCTTCGCGAAAAACAAACCTGCAGGCGGTAACGCGCAGGAAAACACCGGAGCCAAATCATGAATGAGAAAGAGATAACCGAACTCGCGCGTCAGATCCGTCTTGAGACGCTGAAGTCTCTGACGCAGCTGGGCTTTGGACACTATGGCGGCAGCATGTCGGTGGTTGAAACGCTGGCCGTGCTCTACGGCGCGGTGATGAAAATCGACCCGGCGGATCCGGACTGGCCGGAGCGAGACTATTTTGTCCTGTCGAAAGGCCATGCGGGCCCGGCGCTCTACAGCACGCTGGCAATCAAGGGCTACTTCCCGGTGGAAGAGCTAAGCACGCTAAACCAGAACGGCACGCGCCTGCCGAGCCATCCGGACCGTCTGAAAACGCGCGGCGTAGATGCTACCACCGGTTCGCTGGGGCAGGGGATTTCCATCGCCGGCGGTATGGCGCTGTCGCACAGGCTGGCCGGGCGACCGAATCGGGTCTTCTGCATCGTCGGCGACGGCGAGCTGAACGAGGGGCAGTGCTGGGAAGCATTCCAGTTTATTGCTCACCATCGCCTGAACAACCTGACGGTATTTGTCGACTGGAACAAACAGCAGCTCGACGGCGAGCTGGACGAGATCATCAGCGCGTTCGACCTTGAGGGGAAATTCCGCGCCTTTGGCTTTGACGTGGCGACGGTGAAGGGGGACGACATTCCGGGTCTGCTGGCAGTGACGTCGCGGATCCTGGCAGCCGATGCGCGTCCGTTAGTCGTCATCCTCGACAGCATCAAAGGCCAGGGGGTGCCGTATCTGGAGCAGCTCAGCAACTCGCACCACCTGCGATTGACCGCGGAGAGCAAAGCGGCCCTCAACGAGACGATTCGCCAACTGGAGGCTTCACATGATTAAGGTTGCACCGGCAGGACAGAAAGACGCCGTTGAGATGCGTAAGGTCTACGCTGGCTTCGTGGCAAAACAGATTGAGGCCGGAAGTGACATCATTGCGCTCGAAGCAGACCTGATGAGCTCGATGGCGATGGACGGCGTAGCGCGAGATTATCCGCAGCACGTGATTAACTGCGGCATTATGGAGGCCAACGTCATCGGCACGGCGGCGGGGCTGTCGCTTACCGGACGCAAGCCTTTCGTTCACACCTTCACCGCCTTTGCCAGCCGCCGCTGTTTTGACCAGCTGTTTATGTCCCTGGACTATCAGCGCAACAACGTGAAGGTGATTGCTTCAGACGCGGGCGTGACGGCCTGCCACAACGGCGGAACGCATATGTCGTTTGAGGATATGGGCATCGTGCGCGGTCTGGCGCACTCGGTGGTGCTGGAGGTGACCGACGCGGTGATGTTCGAGGACGTGCTGCGCCAGCTTATCGATCTCGACGGCTTCTACTGGGTACGGACCATCCGTAAGCAGGCTCCGAGCGTGTATGCGCCTGGCTCAACCTTCACAATCGGCAAAGGCAACGTGCTGCGCGAAGGAACCGATATTACCCTGATTGCCAACGGCATCATGGTGTCGGAAGCGCTGGAAGCTGCGCGCCAGCTTGAGCAGGAGGGCGTCAGCGCGGCGGTCATCGACATGTTTACCCTGAAGCCTATCGACCGGATGCTGGTGAAAAACTACGCCGAGAAGACCGGGCGCATCGTCACCTGTGAAAACCACAGCATTCACAACGGCCTCGGGTCGGCGGTGGCGGAAGTGCTGGTGGAAACCTGCCCGGTGCCGATGCGGCGGGTGGGCGTTAAGGAGCGTTACGGCCAGGTGGGGACGCAGGATTTTCTGCAGAAAGAGTATGGCCTGACGGCACATGACATTGTATCGGCGGCGCGCGAGCTGCTGTAAATAAAAAAGGCGACCGGTTAAGTGGTCGCCTTTCTTGCCCGGTAAGCGCTAGCGCCACCGGGCTTTTTAACATTACTGCTGCTGCGAAGACTGGATCGCCGTCAGCGCGATGGTGTAAACGATATCGTCTACCAGTGCGCCACGAGACAGGTCGTTCACAGGTTTACGCATGCCCTGCAGCATTGGCCCGATGGAGATCAGGTCGGCAGAACGCTGTACCGCTTTGTAGGTGGTGTTACCGGTGTTCAGATCCGGGAAGATGAACACGGTAGCGCGGCCTGCAACCGGCGAGTTCGGCGCTTTAGATTTCGCAACGTCAGCCATTACGGCGGCGTCGTACTGCAGTGGGCCGTCGATCATCAGGTCAGGACGTTTTTCCTGTGCCAGACGGGTCGCTTCACGCACTTTCTCTACGTCGCTACCTGCACCAGAGGTACCGGTGGAGTAGGAGAGCATCGCCACGCGCGGTTCGATACCGAAGGCAATCGCGGAGTCCGCGGACTGGATAGCGATCTCGGCCAGCTGTTCTGCAGTTGGATCCGGGTTGATCGCGCAGTCGCCGTAAACGTAAACCTGTTCAGGCAGCAGCATGAAGAACACGGAAGAAACCAGAGAGCTGCCTGGCGCGGTTTTGATCAGCTGCAGCGGTGGACGGATGGTGTTCGCCGTGGTGTGAACCGCACCGGAAACCAGACCGTCAACTTCGTCCTGCTCCAGCATCAGCGTGCCCAGCACTACGTTGTCTTCCAGCTGCTCGCGCGCAACGGCTTCGGTCATGCCCTTGCTCTTACGCAGCTCAACCAGACGGGCAACGTAGCTTTCGCGAACCACTTCTGGGTCAACGATTTCGATGCCAGCGCCCAGCTCAACGCCCTGAGATGCCGCTACGCGGTTGATCTCATCCGGGTTACCCAGCAGCACACAGGTCGCGATGCCGCGCTCTGCACAGATAGCCGCTGCTTTAACGGTACGTGGTTCATCGCCTTCTGGCAGAACAACGCGTTTGCCCGCTTTGCGCGCCAGCTCGGTCAGCTGGTAACGGAATGCTGGAGGAGACAGACGACGGCTGCGCTCGGAGGTCGCAGTCAGGGATTCGATCCAGTCTGCGTTGATGTAGCCCGCAACGTATTCCTGAACTTTCTCGATACGCTCGTGGTCATCAACCGGCACTTCCAGGTTGAAGCTCTGCAGGCTCAGGGAGGTCTGCCAGGTGTTGGTATTCACCATGAAGACCGGCAGGCCGGGGGCGAACGCGCGTTCGCACAGCTTGCTGACGCGTGGGTCCATCTCGTAGGCACCGGTCAGCAGGATCGCACCGATTTCCACGCCGTTCATCGCTGCCAGGCAGGCGGCAACCAGCACGTCAGGACGATCTGCGGAGGTCACCAGCAGGGAACCAGCGCGGAAGTGTTCCAGCATGTGCGGAATGCTGCGTGCACAGAAGGTTACGGACTTCACGCGGCGGGTGTTGATGTCGCCTTCGTTAACGATAGTGGCGTTCAGGTGACGCGCCATATCGATTGCACGGGTGGCAATCAGATCGAAGCTCCATGGCACCGCGCCCAGAACCGGAAGCGGGCTGGATTCCTGCAGCTTAGCCGGGTCAACTTTGATGACTTTCGCTTTGGAAGAGTCGTCGAAGATCTCGGACAGGTCAGGGCGAGTACGGCCCTGCTCATCCACCGGTGCGTTCAGTTTGTTCACGATCACGCCGGTGATGTTGGTGTTTTTCGCGCCGCCGAAGCTGCTGCGCGTCAGTTCGATACGCTCGTTCAGCTGCTCTGGGGTGTCGGTGCCCTGAGACATCACGAAAACGATCTCTGCGTTCAGGGTTTTCGCGATTTCAAAGTTCAGAGACTGGGCAAACTGGTGTTTGCGCGTCGGGACCAGACCTTCAACCAGCACCACTTCCGCGTCTTGCGCGTTAGCATGGTAGTTGGCGATGATCTCTTCCATCAGCACGTCTTTCTGGTTGCTGGACAGCAGTGATTCAACGTGGCTCATCTTCAGCGGTTCAGCCGCTGGCAGATTGGAGTTCTTGCGAACGATGGTGGTGGTCTGGTCTGGCGCATCGCCACCGGCACGTGGCTGGGCAATTGGCTTAAAGACGCTCAGACGAACGCCTTTGCGTTCCATAGCACGGATAACGCCAAGGCTGACGCTGGTCAGGCCGACGCTGGTTCCGGTAGGGATCAGCATAATAGTACGGGACACGGTTTATCCTCTTTCGTTACCGCCGCAATTGGGCGGGTTACAAAACAGCACCGCCAGCATTGCTGGCGGTGTGGAATCAGGCAGTCAGGCGGTGCGCGTCTTGCGCAATGACCAGTTCTTCGTTAGTTGGGATAACGAGAGCAGGGCGGGTGCCTTCTTTGTTGATGAAGCCAGACTTGCCGAAGCGGGCAGCCAGGTTACGCTCGTGATCAACGTCGAAGCCCAGAACGCCCAGTTTGCCCAGGGACAGTTCACGAACCATTGCCGCGTTCTCACCGATACCACCGGTGAAGATAACCGCGTCCAGACGGCCTTCCATCAGCGCAGTGTAAGAGCCGATGTACTTCGCCAGACGGTGGCAGTAAACGTCCATTGCACGTTTAGCGTCTTCTTTCTCTGCGTAGTTGTCTTCAACGTAACGGCAGTCGCTGGTGACTTCGGTCAGACCCAGCAGGCCAGACTCTTTAGTCAGCATTTTGTTGATCTGGTCAACGCTCATGCCCAGGGTGTCGTGCAGGTGGAAGATGATCGCCGGGTCGATGTCACCGGAACGGGTACCCATCACCAGACCTTCCAGCGGGGTCAGACCCATGGAGGTATCAACACATTTACCGTTGCGGATAGCGGAAACAGAACCACCGTTGCCCAGGTGGCAGGTGATGATGTTCAGTTCTTCAACCGGCTTGTTCAGAACTTTTGCGGCTTCCTGAGTCACATAGAAGTGGCTGGTGCCGTGCGCGCCGTAGCGACGTACGCCGTGTTCTTTGTACAGGCTGTATGGCAGGGCATAGAGGTAAGACTCTTCCGGCATGGTCTGATGGAACGCGGTGTCGAATACGGCCACGTTTTTGTCTTTCAGATTCGGGAAGGATTTCAGCGCTTCAGCGATACCGATCAGGTGAGCCGGGTTGTGCAGCGGTGCGAAGGACGCAGAGTCCTTGATGCCCTGGATCACAGATTCGTCGATGACGACGGAGCTGGTGTATTTTTCGCCGCCGTGGACGATACGGTGACCAATCGCAGTCAGCTGAGCAGACAGTTCTGGTTTTTGTGCCAGAATAGTGTTAACGATAAAGTTCAGCGCTTCACTGTGAGCGGCGCCTGCACCTAAAGCCGCTTCTTGTTTGCTGCCGTCCATCTTCCACTTGATACGTGCTTCAGGCAGATGGAAACATTCGGCCAAACCAGAGAGGTATTCGTCACCGTTGAGCGCATCGATGATGGCGAATTTCAGTGAGGAGCTACCGCAGTTCAGAACCAGTACTAACTTACTCGACATGGAAGTACCTATTATTGATACGTGGCTAAAAAAACGTCAGTGAGTCTAACAGCGTAACGCATGATGACGCAGACATTTATGATTAACATCATGCCAAACGAACATTGTGGCATGATGGAAGAAATAACTATGATTTTATGCCATTTTGCACAATTTTCAGCCAATGGCATAATATGCAATAATTTGACGAGTTAATGATTCTCGTCTAAGGCCCTATCAGGCTGGCACAGGATACCCGATACGGGGTAGAGATGACAAAATATTTTGAACGTTGTCATAGCTTGTTGTGGTTTTGCACGAAAATTTTAATTTTTATATGTGAAGTTGAGGTACAGCCATGTCGACACCAGAGAACCCGTCCGTAAATTTCTTTAGTCTGTTTCGTCGGGGACAGCATTACGCAAAGACGTGGCCGATGGAAAAGCGCCTTGCGCCGATGTTCATTGAGAATCGCACCATTCGCGCCACGCGCTATGCGATTCGCTTTATGCCGCCAGTCGCTGTCTTTACGCTGTGCTGGCAGATTGCGTTGGGCGGCCAGCTTGGCCCTGCCGTCGCGACGGCGCTCTTCGCATTAAGCCTGCCGATGCAGGGCCTGTGGTGGTTAGGTAAACGCTCCATCACGCCACTTCCCCCATCTATTTTACACTGGTTTTATGAAGTGCGCGGAAAACTGGAGGAGGCCGGGCAGGCGCTCGCCCCGGTTGAAGGCAAGCCGGACTACCAGGCGCTGGCGGACACGTTAAAGCGCGCTTTTAAGCAACTGGATAAAACATTCCTCGATGACTTGTGATTGATCATCGAAACGACGACGAAAAGAAGGCACAGTAACAATCAGTTACCGTGTCTTTTTTTTAAAGTGCAATGCGCTACAGGAGTCGAAAGATGGAAATGACCCATGCTCAACGTCTGATTTTGTCTAACCAGTACAAGATGATGACTATGCTTGATCCCGATAACGCTGCGCGCTACAGCCGCCTGCAAACCATCGTCGAACGCGGTTTTGGTTTGCAAATGCGCGAACTGGACCGCGAGTTTGGCGAGCTGAAAGAAGAAACCTGTCGCATCGTGATCGACATTATGGAGATGTATCACGCTCTGCACGTCTCCTGGACGAATCTCAAAGATCAGCAGTCCATTGACGAGCGCCGCGTGACTTTCTTAGGCTTTGATGCCGCAACGGAAGCGCGTTATCTGAGCTATGTTCGCTTTATGGTGAATACAGAAGGGCGTTATACCCACTTTGACGCGGGCACCCACGGCTTCAACGCGCAGACCCCAATGTGGGAAAAATATCAGCGTATGCTAAGCGCGTGGCACGCCTGCCCGCGCCAGTACCATTTAAGCAGCAACGAAATTCAACAAATCATTAATGCCTGACGGAGGTGCGTGTGCAGTGTAGAGGTTTTCTGTTTGATCTGGACGGTACGCTGGTGGATTCGCTGCCGGTTGTGGAGCGTTCGTGGTGCCATTGGGCTGACCGACATGGCATCGACCATCAGGACGTGCTGAATTTTATCCATGGCAAACAGGCCATCACCTCGCTACGGCACTTCCTTGCCGGACGCTCTGAGGACGAAATTCAGGCGGAGTTCAAATACCTGGAACATATTGAAGCCACGGATACGGACGGCATTACTGCGTTACCGGGCGCGCGCGAATTGCTTGAGCATCTGAACGAGGCGCAGATCCCGTGGGCTATCGTCACCTCAGGCTCCATTCCCGTCGCCCACGCCCGTCATAAGGCGGCAGGTTTACCGAAGCCGGAAGTGTTTATCACTGCGGAGCGCGTAAAGCGCGGTAAACCGGAGCCCGACGCGTTTTTACTGGGCGCTGAACTGCTGGGCCTCGCGCCCGCAGAGTGCGTGGTGGTGGAAGATGCGGCCGCTGGTGTACTGGCTGGGCTGAACGCCGGAAGCCACGTTATCGCCGTTAACGTTCCGGCGGGATCTCCCCGTCTGGAGGAGGCAGACTTTGTGCTGGATTCACTGACGGCGCTGGCTGTTTCGAAAGCCTCTGACGGGGTTGTAACCGTCTCGCTAAAAATGTAATCACATGATATAGCCCCACATTGCTGGGGCTTTTTTATGGCAAAATTCCTCATCCCCCACTGACAAGGACATGTTGTGAACGGTGAACTGATTTGGGTCCTGAGCCTGCTTTTAATCGCCATCCTTCTTTTTGCAACGGGCAAGGTGCGCATGGACGCCGTCGCCTTGTTTGTCATCGTCGCGTTTGTGCTGAGCGGTACGCTCACGCTGCCGGAAGCCTTCTCCGGGTTTAGCGATCCCAACGTTATCCTGATTGCCGCCCTGTTTATTATCGGTGATGGGCTGGTGCGTACCGGCGTGGCAACCATCATGGGGTCGTGGCTGGTGAGGGTGGCGGGCAGCAGCGAAACCAAAATGCTGATCTACCTGATGGTGACCGTCGCCGGGCTGGGGGCGTTTATGAGCTCAACGGGCGTGGTCGCCATCTTTATCCCGGTGGTGCTGAGCGTCTCCATGCGGATGCAGATCTCGCCGTCGCGCCTGATGATGCCCCTGAGTTTTGCCGGTTTGATCAGCGGAATGATGACGCTGGTGGCAACGCCGCCGAACCTGGTCGTCAACAGCGAGCTTATCCGGGAAGGATTTCAGGGCTTCAGTTTTTTCAGCGTCACCCCGCTTGGGCTGGTCATTCTGGTGTTGGGCGTGGTCTACATGCTGCTGACCCGGTTTGCCCTGAAAGGTGAAAAACAGGACAAAAATAAAGAAGGGTGGAAGCGACGCACCTTCCGCGATCTGATTAAAGAGTACCGTCTCACCGGGCGCGCGCGCCGTCTGGCTATTCGCCCCGGCTCGCCGATGGTGGGACAGCGTCTTGACGACCTGAAGCTGCGTGAGCGCTATGGCGCGAACGTGATCGGCGTGGAGCGCTGGCGTCGTTTTCGCCGGGTGATCGTCAACGTCAACGGGGTGTCGGAATTCCGCGCGCGGGACGTCCTGCTGATTGATATGTCCACCGCGGACGTGGATCTGCGCGAGTTTTGCAGCGAACAGCTGCTGGAACCGATGGTGCTGCGCGGGGAGTATTTCTCCGATCAGGCGCTGGATGTCGGCATGGCCGAAGTATCGCTGATCCCGGAATCGGAACTGCTGGGCAAAACCGTGCGGGAAATGGGATTCCGAACCCGCTATGGCCTGAATGTCGTGGGGCTGAAGCGCGATGGCGTGGCGATGGAAGGGGCGGTGGTGGATGAGCCGATCCTGCTGGGCGATATCTTCCTCGTTGTCGGTAACTGGAAGCTGATAAGCCAGCTCGGGCAAAAAGGGCGCGATTTTGTGGTACTCAACATGCCTGTCGAGGAGAGCGACGCCTCCCCGGCGCACAGCCAGGCGCCCCACGCGATTTTTTGTCTGGTGCTGATGGTGGCGCTGATGCTGACCGATGAAATCCCCAATCCGGTCGCGGCAATCATCGCCTGCCTGTTGATGGGGAAATTCCGCTGCATTGACGCCGAAAGCGCCTATAAAGCCATTCACTGGCCGAGCATTATCCTCATTGTCGGGATGATGCCCTTCGCCCTGGCGCTGCAAAAAACCGGCGGGGTGGATCTGATCGTTAGAGGCTTAATGGATGTTGGGGGCGGGTATGGGCCGTACATGATGCTGGTCTGTCTGTTTATCATGTGCGCCACCATCGGTCTGTTTATCTCCAACACCGCGACGGCGGTACTGATGGCGCCGATTGCGCTGGCGATGGCCAAATCCATGGGCGTGTCGCCGTATCCCTTTGCGATGATGGTCGCAATGGCGGCCTCCGCGGCGTTTATGACGCCAGTTTCTTCACCGGTGAATACGCTGGTGCTGGGGCCCGGGAATTATAGGTTCAGTGATTTCGTGAAGCTGGGCGTGCCGTTCACCGTGCTGGTGATGGTGGTGTGCGTGGTATTAATACCGGTTCTGTTCCCGTTCTGATAATTTTGCCGGGTGGCGGCTGCGCCTTACCCGGCCAACAACCCGTAGGCCCTGCAAGCGCAGCGCTGCGGGGCAAACAGATTACAACGGTGAATCCTGGCTGATCTCATCCAGAGACAGATGGAAGCTCGGCACAAACACCTGCATAAAATAGTCCATCTCTTCGCTTCGGCGGGATTCCAGCGTTTTTTCCAGACGCGTTTTCGCCAGTAAAAATTCGTTATTCCCTGCAGACAGCTCTTCCAGGCACTTCAGGTAGGCGCAGAGCGCGTCGGCCTGTTTGACCAGCGACTTTTCATCTTCCGTGTACTGATGCTCATCGATGAGCGGCTCAAAGATGTCGCGCAACTCGTCCGGCACCATGTCAATCAGCTTCTGCTGGGCAATCTTTTCGATGGCCTTGTATTCCTGCGCAATCTGCGAGTTGAAATATTTCACCGGCGTAGGCAGGTCGCCGGTCAGCACTTCTGACGCATCGTGGTACATCGCCAGCAGGGCAATGCGCTCTGGATTGACCTGACCGTTGAATTTGCGGTTTTTAATGGCGGCCAGCGCGTGAGCGACCATCGCAACCTGCAGACTGTGCTCTGAGACATTTTCCGTGCGGACATTGCGCATCAGCGGCCAGCGGTTGATGAGTTTCAGGCGAGAGAGGTGGGCGAAGAAATGACTCTGACTCATAGGTTACCTTTTGTCTTCACTGCGACAGGCGTTCATTGTGCGGGGAGGGGAGGGAAGATGCAAATCAGGCTACCGAAGTAGCCTGATTTTAAGATTACTGATGGTATCCGGAGAGGAAGCGCCCGAAGCGGCTGATGGCCATTTCGAGATCATCTTCGCGCGGCAGCGTCACGATACGCACGTGATCCGGCCACGGCCAGTTAAACGCCGTACCCTGAACCAGCAGCACTTTTTCCTGCAGCAGGAAATCGAGCACCATTTTCTGGTCGTCGTGAATATTAAAGCGCTTCGCGTCAATTTTCGGGAACATATAGAGCGCGCCATTCGGCTTCACGCAGGAGACGCCCGGAATATCGTTGATCAGCTCCCACGCGCGGTTGCGCTGTTCATACAGGCGACCACCGGGAACGATGAACTCGCTAATGCTCTGATAGCCGCCGAGCGCCGTCTGGATCGCGTGCTGCGCCGGAACGTTGGCACATAAACGCATGGAGGCCAGCATCTCCAGCCCTTCAATATAGCCTTTGGCGTGCTTTTTCGGACCGTTCAGTACCATCCAGCCCTGGCGGAAACCGGCCACGCGGTAGGTTTTAGACAGGCCGTTAAAGGTGACGGTCAGCAGGTCCGGAGCCAGCGCAGCGATTGAGTGGTGCTGTGCCGCGTCGTACAGGATCTTGTCGTAGATTTCGTCGGCAAAGATGATCAGGTTGTGCTGGCGGGCGAGCTCGACGATCTCCATCAGCAGCTCTTTTGAGTATACTGCGCCCGTTGGGTTGTTAGGGTTAATGATCACTATCCCGCGCGTGCGGGGCGTAATTTTCGCGCGAATATCATCGAGGTCCGGGAACCAGCCGGAGGACTCGTCGCACAGATAGTGCACGGCTTTACCGCTCGACAGTGATACGGCAGCCGTCCACAGCGGATAGTCCGGCGCGGGCACCAGCATTTCGTCCCCGCTGTTCAGCAGCGCCTGCATCGCCTGCACGATCAGTTCGGAAACGCCGTTGCCGATATAGATATCTTCAACGGTAACATCACGCATACCGCGTGCCTGGTAGTGCTGCATGATGGCTTTACGTGCGGAGTAAAGTCCTTTTGAATCGCAATAGCCTTGTGCAGTAGGAAGGTTGCGGATCACATCAACCAGAATTTCATCCGGCGCTTCAAAACCAAATGGCGCAGGGTTACCAATGTTGAGTTTCAGAACCTTGTTGCCTTCCTCTTCAAGGCGTTTTGCCTCTTTCAGAACCGGGCCGCGGATGTCATAACAGACGTTATCTAGCTTGCTGGATTTTTCGATAGGGGACATGAACCTTTAACCTTTTCGCTATTATTGCCACTCCCTGCCGTGGAAGTCAGCACGGAATAATGTACTCCCCCCTCGCTTCGTTTTGAAGGGTGTGCAGTAGAAGATTTTGTGCCGGAAGCAAAATTTTGATAAATCTTTTTCGCTGTGCGTTAGCTTTTTTACTGTCTTAAAGTTGTGCGCATAGCACGATGATAGGTTAAACGTGCTATTCATTTGTCAAAATTCTGTATATTGTGCTGGGAAAAATAAGTGGTGAACCTGACAAGGGTAGCAATCACCCTGCGTGACTTTTCGTAAAACCTGAATGCTTGATACATGTTCCTGTAAAAGCATAATGTGGCTAAAAGTTACTCATGTGAAATTAATGTTAAGTGCCATTAATGAATGGTCTTAATCTAAATTAAAATTTATTTATTATTAACCTATAAAATGCAACTTTAGTTAATTTTAATAAAATTAGTTTAGAGGCTTAACATTCTTCTTTAATCCTCAATATTGCAATAAGACTTATAAATAAAGTGGATTTGGGTTAAGATGTCTTTCAGGAAAGCAGAGGACAGATGCAAGAATTTTGTATATCTGGCACTGGCTTTTCGAATTAATTGATTGTTATTGTTGGAGTTATCTCTGGCTGGAATGTGTCGCACATCTCCTGCTACGTTGACAGCGCTGCGATAAAGATGGCAGAAAAGGTGTTATACCTTTAATGTAATTTACATAAACCTGCGAACATCTAAATATCCTGAACGTTTAAGAGAATAAAAATAACGTCATGAAACGTGCTTTCTGACTGTTGATATAAAGCAGCACAATAACTATCTGTCAGGCAGTCTGCCGGGCCGGGATGCGAGGGAAAACCTTCAGAGGGAATTGCTTAACTGTTACACACAGCTTCAACCCGGGCAGCTCCGCACGAGCAACCTGAAAGTGAATAGATATGATAAATGCAAATCGTCCGATAATGAATCTCGACCTCGATCTGCTGAGAACGTTTGTTGCGGTCGCCGATCTCAACACTTTTGCAGCAGCTGCTGCCGCCGTTTGCCGAACTCAGTCCGCCGTTAGCCAGCAAATGCAGCGGCTGGAGCAGCTGGTCGGTAAAGAGCTTTTTGCACGTCACGGACGTAATAAGCTCTTAACGGAACACGGTATTCAGCTACTGGGTTATGCCAGGAAAATTCTTCGCTTTAATGATGAAGCATGTATGTCATTAATGTTTAGCAACCTTCAAGGAGTGCTAACGTTAGGCGCATCTGATGAGTCAGCGGATACTATATTGCCGTTTCTTCTCAATCGTATTAGTTCGGTTTATCCGAAGCTTGCGCTTGACGTTAGCGTAAAACGTAATGCCTTTATGGTTGAGATGTTAAATGAGCATAAAGTCGACCTGGTGGTGACGACGCATCGTCCCGGGCAGTTTGATTGCCTGACGCTGCGCACATCGCCTACGCACTGGTATTGTGCAGCCGAGTATGTGCTGCAAAAAGGGGAGCCGGTTCCGCTGGTATTACTGGATGACCCGAGCCCGTTCCGCGATATGGTGCTCACGGCGCTGAATGAGGCCAACATTCCGTGGCGTCTGGCGTATGTGGCTTCCACGCTGCCAGCGGTTCGTGCCGCCGTGAAGGCCGGTCTGGGCGTAACGGCCCGTCCGGTAGAGATGATGAGCCCCGATCTGCGCGTTCTGGGGAAATCCGATGGTCTTCCTGCGCTGCCGGATACGGAGTATCTGCTCTGCCACAATTCGTCCAGCCATAACGAGTTGGCAAAAGTGGTGTTCGAGGCGATGGAAAATTACCATAACCCGTGGCAGTTCGAGCGCGTTACCTCCGAAGGGGGGGATGACTCCCTGATCGTCGAAGGGGATTTTGAGTGATCGATAGCTCAATATTCTGGTAACAAAATGTAAGTGTAAAAAACAGCCACTCGTGTGATTTTCACATGCAGTGGCTTTTTTTACGCAATAATACCCGCTTATGGCGCAAGGGTTTTCAGGATACTCTCTTATTTATCAATAAGCTGAATACTTTTGCTTAAAACTTGTCCGTTTTCCGTTCTAACTTCGCCCATATCCATCTCATGTTAAAAAAACAGGAAATATGTTGCCGTTTTCCATGTTGAATTAACAAAAGCGTGTCGCAGATCAAGAAAATACTCCTATTTGGGGGGAGGAATCGTTGGCAAATCCTGTCAAAATAGGAGGGTTATTTTTTTTACTTCCGAAACGGACACGATTCAACAACATACATTTGACGGAAAGTCATGCACCCACCAGGGTTAAAGGGCACCAAATGTTAATGAGAATCGCTCGATGTAATTTAATGTGAAGAAACCTTTGTTAAAGTTGACAATAGGTTATAGAAAGGAGTAAAAAACCCCATCATTTTGCTGTCTACGTCTCATTTCTGACAGTTAGTGTAAGGTTATTTGTTCCTCCCCATGAATCGATGTGATGCCCATCTGCCAGCAAGAGCAGTGTCGTTGGTATCACTTTTGATGAGTAAGCAATGAGTATGTCAACATCCACAGAAGTCATCGCTCATCACTGGGCATTCGCAATCTTTCTTATTGTAGCCATTGGCCTGTGCTGCCTGATGTTAGTCGGCGGCTGGTTCCTGGGCGGTCGCGCCCGTGCAAGGCACAAAAACACACCTTTCGAATCAGGTATTGATTCAGTAGGTTCCGCTCGCTTACGCCTGTCTGCCAAGTTCTATCTGGTAGCCATGTTCTTCGTCATCTTCGACGTGGAAGCGCTTTACCTTTTCGCATGGTCAACGTCCATCCGCGAAAGTGGTTGGGTGGGCTTTGTCGAGGCCGCAATTTTCATTTTAGTGCTACTGGCCGGTCTGGTTTATCTGGTGCGTATTGGCGCGCTTGACTGGACGCCTGCGCGTTCACGTCGTGAACACATCAACCCGGAAAACAGTATCTCTAATCGTCAGCAGTAACAGCGAGGCAATAAGATGGATTATACGCTCACCCGCATAGATCCTAACGGTGAGAATGACCGTTACCCCCTGCAAAAACAGGAGATCGTAACCGACCCCCTGGAGCAAGAAGTCAATAAAAGCGTGTACATGGGCAAGCTCGAACATGCCATGCACGATATGGTCAACTGGGGTCGTAAGAACTCCATCTGGCCTTACAACTTTGGCCTTTCTTGCTGCTACGTTGAAATGGTGACGTCATTCACTGCGGTGCATGACGTTGCGCGTTTTGGGGCCGAGGTACTCCGTGCTTCCCCGCGTCAGGCTGACCTGATGGTGGTAGCCGGTACGTGCTTTACCAAGATGGCACCTGTTATTCAGCGTCTTTATGACCAGATGCTGGAGCCAAAATGGGTTATCTCCATGGGCGCATGTGCAAACTCTGGCGGTATGTACGACATTTATTCCGTCGTGCAGGGCGTAGATAAATTTATCCCAGTGGATGTGTACATCCCGGGTTGTCCGCCACGTCCGGAAGCCTACATGCAGGCGCTGATGCTGCTGCAGGAATCTATCGGTAAAGAACGTCGCCCACTGTCGTGGGTTGTTGGCGATCAGGGTGTGTATCGCGCGAACATGCAGTCTGAGCGCGAGCGTAAACGTGGTGAACGTATTGCCGTCACCAACCTGCGTACGCCTGACGAAATTTAATTTGCGCCTGTAGGCCTGGAGAACACCTTCGCATATCACTACTCAAATAGCGCGAAGCCAGGCTCAACAGTCACCACGGACCATTTGCAATGGTGAACAATATGACCGACTTAACCGCGCAAGAAGCCGCCTGGCAGACCCGGGATCATCTGGATGACCCAGTCATTGGCGAACTGCGCAACCGTTTTGGGCCGGATGCCTTTACTGTTCAGGCTACCCGCACCGGGGTACCCGTTGTTTGGGTGAAGCGTGAGCAATTGCTGGAAGTTGTCGATTTCCTCAAGAAATTGCCAAAACCGTACGTCATGCTGTTTGACTTACACGGCATGGATGAACGTCTGCGTACCCACCGCCAGGGTCTCCCTGCTGCGGATTTTTCCGTTTTCTACCACCTGATCTCAATAGACCGTAATACGGATATCATGCTCAAGGTGGCATTGTCTGAAAACGACATGCATCTGCCGACAATCACCAAACTTTTCCCGAACGCGAACTGGTATGAGCGTGAAACCTGGGAAATGTTCGGCATGACCTTCGACGGCCACCCGCATCTGACGCGCATCATGATGCCGCAGACCTGGACCGGCCACCCGCTGCGTAAAGACTACCCGGCACGTGCAACCGAATTCGATCCGTTTGAGCTGACCAAAGCCAAACAGGATCTGGAAATGGAAGCGCTGACCTTCAAACCGGAAGACTGGGGCATGAAGCGCGGTACCGACAACGAGGACTTCATGTTCCTCAACCTCGGTCCAAACCACCCGTCTGCGCACGGTGCATTCCGTATTATTCTTCAGCTTGATGGCGAAGAGATTGTCGACTGCGTTCCGGACATCGGCTACCACCACCGTGGTGCTGAGAAGATGGGCGAGCGTCAGTCCTGGCACAGCTACATTCCGTATACCGACCGTATCGAGTACCTCGGCGGCTGCGTCAACGAAATGCCATACGTGCTGGCCGTTGAGAAACTGGCGGGTATCGTTACGCCGGATCGCGTTAACGTGATTCGCGTTATGCTGTCAGAACTGTTCCGTATCAACAGCCACCTGCTGTACATCTCCACGTTCATTCAGGACGTCGGCGCGATGACCCCGGTCTTCTTCGCCTTTACCGACCGTCAGAAAATTTACGATCTGGTCGAAGCGATTACCGGCTTCCGTATGCACCCGGCCTGGTTCCGTATCGGCGGTGTGGCACACGATCTGCCGCGCGGCTGGGACCGTCTGCTGCGTGAGTTCCTCGACTGGATGCCAAAACGTCTGGCCTCTTACGAGAAAGCCGCGCTGCGTAACACCATCCTGAAAGGCCGTTCCCAGGGCGTTGCTGCCTACGGCGCGAAAGAAGCGCTGGAGTGGGGTACGACAGGTGCAGGTCTGCGTGCGACCGGTATTGATTTCGACGTGCGTAAAGCGCGCCCTTACTCTGGCTACGAGAACTTCGACTTTGAAGTCCCGGTGGGCGGCGGTGTTTCCGACTGCTATACCCGCGTGATGCTGAAAGTGGAAGAGCTGCGCCAGAGTCTGCGCATCCTTGAGCAGTGCCTCAACAACATGCCGGAAGGCCCGTTCAAGGCGGATCACCCGCTGACGACGCCGCCACCGAAAGAGCGCACGCTGCAACATATCGAAACCCTGATCACCCACTTCCTGCAGGTTTCATGGGGTCCGGTCATGCCGGCGCAAGAATCCTTCCAGATGATTGAAGCGACCAAGGGTATTAACAGTTACTACCTGACCAGTGACGGCAGCACCATGAGCTACCGTACCCGCGTACGTACGCCGAGCTTTGCGCACCTGCAGCAGATCCCGTCCGCCATCCGCGGCAGTCTGGTCTCCGACCTGATTGTGTATCTGGGTAGTATCGATTTTGTTATGTCAGATGTGGACCGCTAATTATGCACGAGAATCAACAACCACAAACCGAGGCTTTTGAGCTGAGTGAAGCAGAACGTGCCGCCATTGAGCACGAGATGCACCACTACGAAGACCCGCGTGCGGCGTCCATTGAAGCGCTGAAAATCGTACAGAAACAGCGTGGTTGGGTGCCGGATGGGGCGATCTATGAGATCGCGAAAGTGCTGGGTATTCCGGCAAGTGACGTAGAGGGCGTAGCCACGTTCTACAGCCAGATCTTCCGTCAGCCGGTAGGCCGCCATGTGATCCGCTACTGTGACAGCGTTGTCTGCCACATCACCGGTTATCAGGGCATTCAGGCTGCGATTGAGAAAAAGCTCAATATCAAGCCGGGCCAGACCACGTTCGATGGACGCTTTACCCTGCTGCCAACCTGCTGCCTGGGTAACTGCGACAAGGGGCCGACCATGATGATTGATGAGGACACTCACAGCCATCTGACGCCGGAAGCGATTCCTGACCTGCTGGAGCAGTACAAATGAAAACTGTAATTCGTACTGCTGAGACGCATCCGCTGACCTGGCGTCTGCGCGATGACAAACAGCCGGTATGGCTCGATGAATACCAGAGCAAAAACGGCTATGCCGGCGCGCGTAAAGCCCTTGGCGGCATGGCGCCGGACGACATCGTTAACGCGGTGAAAGACTCCGGCCTGAAAGGGCGCGGCGGTGCGGGCTTCTCCACCGGTCTGAAGTGGAGTCTGATGCCGAAAGACGAATCCATGAACATCCGTTACCTGCTGTGTAACGCCGATGAAATGGAGCCGGGCACCTATAAAGACCGCCTGCTGATGGAACAACTGCCGCACCTGCTGGTGGAAGGCATGCTGATCTCCGCGTTTGCGCTGAAAGCCTACCGTGGCTACATCTTCCTGCGCGGTGAATACATCGAAGCGGCGGAAAACCTGCGTCGCGCGATTGCCGAAGCCACCGAAGCGGGCCTGCTGGGTAAAAACATTCTGGGTACCGGCTTTGACTTTGAACTGTTCGTGCACACCGGCGCAGGACGTTATATCTGCGGTGAAGAAACCGCGCTGATTAACTCCCTGGAAGGCCGCCGCGCGAACCCGCGTTCCAAGCCACCGTTCCCGGCAAGCTCCGGCGTATGGGGTAAACCGACCTGCGTAAACAACGTTGAAACCCTGTGTAACGTTCCGGCTATCCTCGCCAACGGCGTGGGGTGGTATCAGGGCATCTCCTCAAGCAAAGATGCTGGTACCAAGCTGATGGGCTTCTCTGGTCGCGTTAAAAATCCTGGCGTCTGGGAACTGCCGTTCGGTACCACCGCACGTGAAATTCTTGAGGACTACGCTGGCGGCATGCGCGATGGCCTGAAATTCAAAGCCTGGCAGCCGGGTGGGGCAGGGACAGACTTCCTGACCGAAGCCCACCTTGATCTGCCAATGGAATTCGAAAGCATTGGTAAAGCAGGCAGCCGTCTGGGTACGGCGCTGGCGATGGCCGTCGACCACGAGATCGGCATGGTCTCGCTGGTGCGTAATCTGGAAGAGTTCTTCGCCCGCGAGTCCTGCGGCTGGTGTACACCGTGCCGTGATGGTCTGCCGTGGAGCGTGAAGATCCTGCGTGCAATCGAACGTGGCGAAGGCCAGCCAGGGGATATCGAGACGCTTGAGCAGCTGTGTCGATTCTTAGGCCCGGGTAAAACCTTCTGTGCCCACGCACCGGGTGCCGTCGAACCTCTGCAGAGCGCGATCAAATATTTCCGCGACGAGTTCGAAGCAGGTATCAAGCAGCCGTTCAGTAATACCCATGCGATTAATGGGATTCAGCCGAACCTGCTTAAAGCGCGCTGGTAACGACAAGAATTTTGATTAACGCTCGGTTTCGACCGAGCCAACTGGAAGCATGCTAATGGCTACGATTCATGTAGACGGCAAAGAATACGAAGTCAACGGGGCGGACAACCTGCTGGAAGCTTGTCTGTCTCTTGGCCTCGATATTCCGTACTTTTGCTGGCATCCGGCGCTGGGCAGCGTCGGTGCTTGCCGCCAGTGTGCGGTGAAGCAATATCAAAACGCGGAAGACACGCGTGGTCGCCTGGTGATGTCCTGTATGACGCCAGCCACCGAAGGCACTTTTATTTCGATTGATGACGAAGAAGCCAAACAGTTCCGCGAAAGCGTTGTGGAATGGTTGATGACCAACCACCCGCACGACTGTCCGGTCTGTGAAGAGGGCGGTAACTGCCACCTTCAGGATATGACCGTGATGACCGGCCACAGCTTCCGTCGCTATCGCTTTACCAAGCGTACCCACCGTAACCAGGACCTGGGGCCGTTCATCTCTCACGAAATGAACCGCTGCATCGCCTGCTACCGCTGCGTGCGTTACTACAAAGACTACGCAGACGGTCAGGATCTGGGCGTATATGGCGCGCACGATAACGTCTACTTCGGTCGTCCGGAAGACGGTACGCTGGAAAGCGAATTCTCTGGTAACCTGGTAGAAATCTGCCCGACAGGCGTATTCACGGATAAAACTCACTCCGAGCGTTACAACCGTAAATGGGACATGCAGTTTGCGCCAAGCATCTGCCAGCAGTGTTCCCTCGGCTGTAACACCAGCCCGGGTGAGCGTTACGGCGAGCTGCGTCGTATCGAAAACCGTTACAACGGCACCGTTAACCACTACTTCCTGTGCGACCGCGGTCGTTTCGGCTATGGCTATGTGAACCTGAAAGACCGTCCGCGTCAGCCGGTTCAGCGCCGTGGCGACGACTTCATTACCCTGAACGCTGAGCAGGCGATGCAGGGCGCGGCAGATATTCTGCGTCAGTCGAAGAAAGTGATCGGTATCGGCTCCCCGCGCGCCAGCATCGAAAGCAACTTCGCGCTGCGCGAGCTGGTTGGAGCGGAAAACTTCTATACCGGTATCGCTCAGGGCGAGCAGGAACGTCTGCAGCTGGTACTGAAAGTGCTGCGTGAAGGCGGTATTCATACCCCTGCGCTGCGCGAAATCGAATCTTATGATGCGGTCCTGGTGCTGGGTGAAGACCTGACGCAGACGGGCGCACGCGCGGCTCTGGCGGTTCGTCAGGCGGTGAAGGGTAAAGCACGTGAAATGGCAGCGGCGCAGAAAGTGGCTGACTGGCAGATTGCGGCGATCCTGAACATCGGCCAGCGCGCGAAGCATCCTCTGTTTGTGACCAACGTCGATAACACCCGTCTGGACGATATCGCGGCGTGGACCTACTGCGCGCCGGTTGAAGATCAGGCTCGTCTTGGCTTTGCGATTGCCCACGCGCTGGATAGCAGCTCGCCGGCCGTTGAGCTGGATCGCGACCTGCAGAACAAGGTCGACGTGATTGTTCAGGCCCTGGCGGGTGCGAAAAAACCGCTGATTATTTCCGGTACCAACGCCGGTAGCGCCGAGATCATTCAGGCGGCAGCCAACGTTGCCAAAGCCCTGAAAGGCCGCGGTGCGGACGTCGGTGTGACCATGATTGCCCGTGCGGTGAACAGCATTGGTCTGGGCATGATCGGCGGCGGCTCGCTGGAAGAAGCGTTAAGCGAACTGGAATCCGGTGCCGCTGACGCCGTTGTGGTGCTCGAAAACGACCTGCATCGCCACGCCTCTGCCGCTCGCGTTGACGCCGCGCTCTCCAAAGCGCCGCTGGTGATGGTCATTGACCATCAGCGCACGGCGATTATGGATAAAGCGCACCTGGTGCTCTCTGCGGCAAGCTTCGCAGAAAGCGACGGTACCGTTATCAACAACGAAGGCCGCGCGCAGCGTTTCTTCCAGGTTTACGACCCGGCGTACTACGACAGCAACACCGTGATGCTGGAAAGCTGGCGCTGGCTGCACTCCCTGCACAGCACCGTGCAGAGCCGTGAAGTGGACTGGACGCAGCTCGACCACGTTATCGACGCGGTAGTGGAAAAACTGCCTCAGCTGGCAGGCATTAAAGATGCCGCACCTGAAGCAAGCTTCCGCATTCGCGGCCAGAAACTGGCGCGTGAACCGCACCGCTACAGCGGCCGTACCGCGATGCGCGCCAACATCAGCGTGCACGAACCGCGCCAGCCGCAGGATAAAGACACCATGTTCGCCTTCTCCATGGAAGGGAACAACCAGCCGTCTGCGCCGCGTTCGCAAATCCCGTTCGCATGGGCGCCAGGCTGGAACTCCCCGCAGGCATGGAACAAGTTCCAGGCTGAAGTGGGTGGCTCCCTGCGCCACGGCGATCCGGGCGTGCGTCTGATTGAAGCTTCCGAAACCGGTCTGGACTTCTTCACCACCGTGCCGGCGAGCTTCCAGGCGCAGGACGGTAGCTGGCGTATCGCGCCGTACTACCATCTGTTCGGTAGCGACGAGCTGTCCCAGCGTTCACCTGTCTTCCAGACTCGTATGCCGCAGCCGTACATCAAGCTCAACCCGGCGGATGCCGCGAAGCTTGGCGTTAACGCGGGCGCAAACATTGCCTTTAGCTATGACGGCCAGACAATCAGCCTGCCGCTGATTATCTCCGAAGGTCTGACAGCAGGGCAGGTGGGTCTGCCGATGGGTATGCCTGGCATCGCGCCGGTTCTGGCGGGTGCGCGTCTTGATAATCTGCAGGAGGCAAAAGCATGAGTTGGTTAACGCCGGATCTTATCGACATCCTGCTGAGCATTCTGAAAGCGATTGTTATTCTGCTGGTGGTGGTCACCTGCGGCGCGTTCATGAGCTTTGGTGAACGTCGTCTGCTCGGTCTGTTCCAGAACCGTTACGGACCGAACCGCGTGGGCTGGGGTGGTTCACTCCAGCTGGTCGCGGACATGATCAAGATGTTCTTTAAAGAGGACTGGATCCCGCGCTTCTCTGACCGCGTGATCTTTACTCTGGCACCGATGATCGCCTTCACCTCGCTGCTGTTGGCGTTTGCTATCGTTCCGGTCAGCCCGACCTGGGTGGTCGCTGATCTGAACATCGGCATTCTGTTCTTCCTGATGATGGCAGGCCTCGCGGTTTACGCGGTGCTGTTCGCAGGCTGGTCCAGTAACAACAAATACTCGCTGCTGGGTGCGATGCGTGCTTCCGCGCAGACGCTGAGCTACGAAGTGTTCCTGGGACTTTCCCTGATGGGCGTGGTGGCGCAGGCCGGTTCATTCAACATGACCGACATCGTCAACAACCAGGCCGACATCTGGAACGTTATCCCGCAGTTCTTTGGGTTTATTACCTTTGCTATCGCGGGCGTGGCGGTGTGTCACCGTCACCCGTTTGACCAGCCAGAAGCCGAACAGGAACTGGCGGACGGTTACCACATCGAATATTCCGGTATGAAATTCGGTCTGTTCTTCGTGGGCGAGTACATCGGTATCGTCACCATTTCCGCGTTGATGGTAACGCTGTTCTTCGGTGGCTGGCATGGCCCGTTCTTACCGCCGTTCATCTGGTTCGCGCTGAAAACCGCGTTCTTCATGATGATGTTCATTTTGATTCGCGCAGCGTTACCGCGTCCGCGTTACGACCAGGTAATGTCCTTCGGCTGGAAAGTGTGCCTGCCGCTGACGCTCGTCAACTTGTTGGTAACGGCCGCTGTCATTCTCTGGCAGCAGCCATAAGGGGCTATAGACCATGACCTTAAAAGAATTACTGGTAGGCTTCGGTACCCAGGTACGCAGTATCTGGATGATCGGCCTGCACGCGTTTGCCAAACGCGAAACCCGGATGTACCCGGAAGAGCCGGTATATCTGCCGCCGCGCTACCGTGGCCGTATCGTGCTGACGCGCGACCCGGACGGTTCCGAGCGCTGCGTTGCCTGTAACCTGTGTGCGGTAGCGTGTCCGGTAGGCTGTATCTCTCTGCAGAAAGCAGAGACGGTAGACGGCCGCTGGTACCCTGAGTTCTTCCGCATCAACTTCTCACGCTGCATCTTCTGCGGTCTGTGTGAAGAAGCGTGCCCAACCACGGCGATTCAGCTGACTCCAGACTTCGAGCTGGGTGAGTACAAGCGTCAGGACCTGGTGTATGAGAAAGAGGATCTGCTGATTTCCGGTCCGGGCAAATACCCGGAATATAACTTCTACCGGATGGCGGGTATGGCAATCGACGGCAAAGATAAGGGCGAAGCAGAGAACGAAGCTAAGCCTATCGACGTCAAGAGCCTGTTACCGTAAGGAGAGGGCAATGGAATTCGCTTTTTATATCTGTGGCCTTATCGCCATCCTGGCTACGCTGCGAGTGATTACGCACACCAATCCGGTGCATGCGCTGCTGTACTTAATCATTTCGCTGCTGGCCATTTCCGGGGTGTTCTTCGCACTGGGCGCGCACTTCGCCGGTGCGCTGGAAATCATCGTCTACGCCGGGGCCATCATGGTGCTGTTCGTGTTCGTGGTGATGATGCTGAACCTGGGCGGCTCTGAAATTGAGCAGGAACGTCAGTGGTTAAAACCGCAGGTGTGGATTGGTCCGGCAATTTTGTCGGCCATCATGCTGGCGGTGATTGTTTACGCCATTCTGGGCGTCAACGATCAGGGCATCGACGGCACGCCGATCGGCGCTAAAGAGGTCGGTATTACCCTCTTTGGCCCATACGTTCTGGCGGTTGAACTGGCCTCAATGCTGCTGCTGGCAGGTCTGGTTGTTGCTTTCCACGTTGGCCGCGAAGAGCGTGCTGGTGAGGTGCTGAGCAACCGCACTGACGACCGCGCGAAAAGAAAAACGGAGGAGCGCGCATGATCCCCTTAACACATGGACTGATCCTCGCTGCGATTTTATTCGTTCTGGGTTTGACCGGTCTGGTTATCCGCCGCAATCTGCTGTTTATGCTGATCGGTCTGGAAATCATGATTAACGCCTCCGCGCTGGCCTTCGTGGTCGCCGGAAGCTACTGGGGCCAGACCGATGGTCAGGTGATGTACATTCTCGCCATCAGCCTCGCGGCTGCCGAAGCGAGTATTGGCCTGGCGCTGTTGCTGCAGCTCCATCGTCGCCGCCAGAATCTGAACATCGATTCAGTAAGTGAGTTGCGTGGATGAACATGCTTGCCTTAACCATTATTTTTCCGCTGATTGGCTTCGTGCTGCTGGCGTTTTCTCGCGGCCGCTGGTCTGAGAATCTGTCTGCGACCGTCGGCATGGGCTCTGTTGGCCTGGCCGCGCTGGTGACGGCGTATGCGGGTATCGACTTCTTTAACAACGGGCGTCAGCCTTTCAGCGTACCGCTGTGGACCTGGATGTCGGTCGGTGATTTCAACATCGGCTTCAACCTGGTGCTGGACGGCCTCTCGCTGACCATGCTCTCCGTGGTCACCGGCGTTGGCTTCCTGATCCACATGTTCGCCTCCTGGTATATGCGCGGTGAAGAGGGTTACTCCCGCTTCTTCGCCTACACCAACCTGTTTATCGCCAGCATGGTGGTTCTGGTGCTGGCCGATAACCTGCTGCTGATGTATCTGGGCTGGGAAGGCGTAGGTCTGTGTTCTTACCTGCTGATCGGTTTCTACTACACCGATCCGAAGAATGGCGCAGCGGCCATGAAGGCGTTCGTCGTGACCCGCGTGGGTGACGTCTTCCTCGCTTTCGCGCTGTTCATTCTTTACAACGAACTGGGCACGCTGAACTTCCGCGAAATGGTGGAACTGGCGCCGGCGCACTTCGCTGCAGGCAACAACATGCTGTGGTGGGCAACGCTGATGCTGCTTGGTGGCGCCGTGGGTAAATCCGCGCAGCTGCCGTTGCAGACATGGCTGGCCGACGCGATGGCGGGTCCAACCCCTGTCTCCGCGCTGATCCACGCCGCGACCATGGTAACCGCCGGTGTCTACCTGATTGCGCGTACCCATGGCCTGTTCCTGATGACCCCGGAAATTCTGCATCTGGTGGGTATCGTCGGTGCGGTCACGCTGGTGCTGGCAGGCTTTGCCGCGCTGGTGCAGACCGACATCAAACGCGTTCTCGCGTATTCCACCATGAGCCAGATCGGTTACATGTTCCTGGCGCTGGGCGTTCAGGCATGGGACGCAGCCATTTTCCACCTGATGACACACGCGTTCTTTAAAGCGCTGTTGTTCCTGTCATCTGGTTCCGTGATCCTGGCCTGCCACCACGAGCAGAACATCTTCAAGATGGGCGGACTGCGTAAGTCCATTCCACTGGTTTATGTCTGCTTCCTGGTAGGCGGCGCGGCGCTGGCGGCACTGCCGCTGATCACCGCGGGCTTCTTCAGTAAGGACGAAATCCTTGCGGGTGCCATGGCGAATGGTCATATCAATCTGATGGTTGCGGGTCTGGTCGGTGCGTTCATGACCTCCCTGTATACCTTCCGTATGATTTTCATCGTATTCCACGGTAAAGAACAAATTCACGCTCACGCAGGGAAGGGGATTACCCACCACCTGCCGCTGATTGTGCTGCTGGTACTGTCCACCTTCGTTGGCGCGATGATTGTGCCACCGCTGCAGGGCGTACTGCCAGACACCACCGAGCTTGAGCACGGTCGCGTTCTGACGCTTGAAATCACCTCCGGTGTGGTCGCTATCGCGGGCATCCTGATCGCTGCATGGCTGTGGCTGGGCAAACGTACGCTGGTGACTGCCGTTGCCAACAGTGCGCCGGGCCGTCTGCTGGGCACCTGGTGGTACAACGCGTGGGGCTTCGACTGGCTGTACGACATGATCTTCGTTAAGCCGTTCCTGGGCATTGCGTGGCTGCTGAAGCGCGACCCACTGAACAGCCTGATGAATATCCCGGCGATCCTTTCCCGCTTTGCAGGTAAAGGCCTGCTGTACAGCGAGAACGGTTACCTGCGCTGGTATGTGGCGTCCATGAGCATCGGTGCGGTTGTCGTGCTGGCGCTGCTGATGGTGTTGCGTTGATCGTTAAGTGAATTTTATTCGAATTCGTTGAAAATCAGGCCCCTGCTGGGGGCCTTAAAAAGGAATGTAAATCGCCATGTTACTACCCTGGCTAATATTAATTCCCTTCATCGGCGGCTTCCTGTGCTGGCAGACTGAACGCTTTGGCGTGAAGATGCCGCGCTGGATCGCGCTGATCACCATGGGATTGACGCTCGCGCTTGGCCTGCAACTGTGGTTGCAGGGCGGTTACTCACTGACCCAGTCTGCGGGCATTCCGCAGTGGCAGTCTGAGTTCATCCTGCCGTGGATCCCGCGTTTCGGCATTACGATCCACCTGGCGATTGACGGTCTGTCGCTACTGATGGTGGTGCTGACCGGTCTGCTCGGCGTTCTGGCGGTACTTTGCTCCTGGCGAGAAATCGAAAAATACCAGGGCTTCTTCCACCTGAACCTGATGTGGATCCTGGGCGGCGTGATCGGCGTGTTCCTTGCCATCGACATGTTCCTGTTCTTCTTCTTCTGGGAGATGATGCTGGTGCCGATGTACTTCCTGATCGCGCTGTGGGGCCACAAGGCGTCCGACGGTAAAACGCGTATCACGGCGGCAACCAAGTTCTTCATCTATACCCAGGCGAGTGGTCTGGTGATGCTGATTGCTATTCTGGCGCTGGTGTTTGTTCACCACAACGCGACCGGTACCTGGACCTTCAACTACGAAGATCTGCTGAAGACGCCAATGTCCCACGGCGTTGAATACCTGCTGATGCTGGGCTTCTTCATCGCGTTCGCGGTGAAAATGCCGGTCGTTCCGCTGCACGGCTGGCTGCCAGACGCGCACTCTCAGGCACCAACGGCGGGTTCCGTTGACCTGGCGGGCATCTTGCTGAAAACGGCCGCCTATGGTCTGCTGCGTTTCGCACTGCCGCTGTTCCCGAATGCCTCCGCAGAGTTCGCACCGATTGCCATGTGGCTGGGTGTGATCGGTATCTTCTACGGTGCCTGGATGGCCTTCACGCAGTACGACATCAAGCGTCTGATTGCCTACACCTCCGTTTCCCACATGGGCTTCGTGCTGATTGCTATCTACACCGGCAGCCAGCTGGCGTACCAGGGCGCGGTGATCCAGATGATTGCGCACGGTCTGTCCGCAGCCGGCCTCTTCATCCTGTGCGGTCAGCTGTACGAGCGTCTGCATACCCGCGACATGCGCATGATGGGCGGCCTGTGGAGCAAAATTAAATGGCTGCCAGCGCTGTCCATGTTCTTCGCGGTGGCTACCCTGGGGATGCCGGGTACCGGTAACTTCGTCGGCGAATTTATGATTCTGTTCGGCAGCTTCAAAGTGGTACCGGTGATTACCGTGATCTCCACCTTTGGTCTGGTGTTCGCTTCCGTGTACTCGCTGGCGATGCTGCACCGCGCCTACTTCGGTAAAGCGAAGAGCGAAATTGCTGCACAAGAACTGCCGGGGATGTCGCTGCGTGAGCTGTTCATCATCTTGCTGCTGGTCGTACTGCTGGTGCTGCTGGGCTTCTTCCCGCAGCCGATTCTGGATACCTCGCATAGCGCGATGGGCAACATCCAGCAGTGGTTTGTTAATTCTGCTTCTACTACAAGGCCGTAATTCGCCATGACAATAACTCCACAACAACTGATCGCGCTGCTACCGCTGCTGATCGTCGGATTGACGGTGGTGGTTGTGATGCTCTCCATTGCGTGGCGACGCAATCACTTCCTGAATGCCACGCTGTCGGTCATCGGCCTGAACGCCGCGTTAGTCTCTCTCTGGTTTGTTGGCCAGGGTGGGGCGATGGACGTCACCCCGCTGATGCGCGTTGACGGTTACGCCATGCTGTATACCGGTCTGGTGCTGCTGGCGAGCCTGGCAACCTGTACCTTTGCGTACCCGTGGCTCGAAGGCTACAACGACAACAAAGAAGAGTTTTACCTGCTGGTTCTGATTGCCGCGCTGGGCGGCATTCTGCTGGCGAATGCGAACCACCTGGCCGCGCTGTTCCTCGGTATTGAGCTGATCTCTCTGCCGCTGTTCGGCCTGATTGGTTACGCCTTCCGTCAGAAGCGCTCCCTGGAAGCAAGCATCAAGTACACCATTCTGTCTGCTGCTGCGTCCTCGTTCCTGCTGTTTGGTATTGCGCTGCTGTACGCACAGTCCGGTAACCTCTCCTTTATGGCGCTCGGCAAGAGCCTCGGTGACGGCATGCTGCATGAGCCGCTGCTGCTGGCAGGTCTGGGCATGATGATTGTTGGCCTCGGCTTCAAACTCTCTCTGGTGCCGTTCCACCTGTGGACGCCAGACGTATACCAGGGCGCCCCGGCTCCGGTGTCGACCTTCCTGGCGACGGCGAGCAAGATCGCTATCTTCGGTGTGGTCATGCGTCTGTTCCTGTACGCGCCTGTGGGTGACAGCGAAGCGGTTCGCGTGGTGCTGGGCATTATCGCGTTCGTCTCCATCATCTTCGGTAACCTGATGGCGCTGAGCCAGACCAACATCAAGCGTCTGCTGGGCTACTCGTCTATCTCTCATCTGGGCTACCTGATGGTGGCGCTGATTGCGCTGCAGAGCGGCGAGATGTCGATGGAAACCGTAGGCGTGTATCTGGCCGGTTACCTGTTCAGCAGTCTCGGCGCCTTCGGCGTGGTGAGCCTGATGTCCAGCCCGTACCGTGGCCCGGATGCCGATTCACTGTTCTCCTACCGTGGTCTGTTCTGGCACCGTCCGATCCTGTCCGCGGTAATGACCGTGATGATGCTCTCTCTGGCAGGTATCCCGATGACGCTTGGCTTCATCGGTAAGTTCTACGTGCTGGCCGTCGGTGTGCAGGCGCACCTGTGGTGGCTGACCGCGGGCGTGGTTATCGGCTCCGCGATTGGTCTCTACTACTACCTGCGCGTGGCCGTGAGCCTGTACCTGAGTGCGCCTCAGCAGCTCAACCGTGATGCCCCAACCAACTGGCAGTACAGCGCCGGTGGTATCGTCGTGCTTATCTCCGCACTGCTGGTGCTGATCTTCGGTATCTATCCGCAGCCGCTGATTGATATCGTGCAGCGAGCGATGCCGCTGATGTAAAAACAAAAAACCCGCCTCGGCGGGTTTTTTTATGGTTTTCCCCCTCTCCCAGTAGGAGAGGGCCGGGGTGAGGGCACCAGCCCGCACCATGCTTAAGCCAGCTGCTTGCGGCTAATCAACGGCCCGTCAATCTTCTTCATCGAGCGGTCCAGCACTTCCTCAATCACCGACGACAGCTCGTTCAGCTCAAACTTCGCCACGTACCCGTCGGCCTTCACCTTGCGAATATGGTCTTCGTTGGCGTTGCCGGAAAGGGAAGAGTGGATCACTACCGGAATGTCCTTCAATACCGGGTCGGTTTTGATTTTGCGCGTGAGCGTAAAACCGTCCATCTCAGGCATTTCGAGGTCGGTCAGCACCAGAGCGATCTTATCGGTGATGGGAACTCCTTCAGCCTGCGCCTGTGCGGCCAGCACGCCAATTTTCTCCCACGCGTCTTTGCCGGTGATATGCAGCTGCGCGGGAATCTCCATCGCCTGCAGACCTTTCTCCAGCATCGAGCGCGCCACCTTGGAATCTTCTGCAACGATAGCGACAGCGCCTGGCTTGATATGGAATTTGGTGGTCTTTAGATTCGTGGCGTGCAGATCGTGATTGGCCGGGGTGATGTCATACAGGATCTGCTCAACGTCCAGCACCATCGCCAGATCGTTGGTATCGGTCTTCTCGTCAAGACACGCAATGCTGGTGATGTAGCGACCGCTGACGGCGGTTTCCGCCGCATGCACCTGCTTCCAGTCCAGACGCATGATGTTCTCAACCGATTCCACGGCAAACGCCTGCACGCTGCGCGCATATTCGGTGATCAGCAGGATGTTCAGCCCGGTAGTGGGCTTACAGCCCGCCACGGCGGCCAGGTCAATCACCGGGATCACCTGATCGCGAATATTCACCATTCCCATCAGCGGCGATTTCATCCCGGCGGGTTTCGTGAACTCCGGCATCGGCACAATTTCACGCAGCTTAAAGACGTTAATGCCAAACAGCTCAGATTTATTTTCGTTCAGAGAGGTGCCAAGACGGAACAGCAACAGTTCAAAACGGTTCGACAGGGTCAGATTCGCCCTGTCATCAATATCTTTCTGGAAATTATCCATTCTACCCTCGAGAGAAATGCTGACCTTTTAATCGTTATCGGCATCCTGAAGGAAAAATGAAGGACTAAACGCTAACCTGAGCGAAATCTTCGGCCAGCTCACATTCCGGGAACAGCGCGCGGCACTCTGCCAGCAGCTTTTCGCAGCCCCGCGCGTCGTAGCGCGAGCTGACATGAGTGACGATGAGCCGCCCGACGCCCGCGTCACGGGCAAGCTGTGCCGCCTGTCGCGTGGAGCTATGGCCCCGGCCGTTGGCCTTCTCTTCCATCGCCGTTTCAAGCGTCGCTTCATGCACCATCACGTCCACGCCCTGAGCCAGCGTGAGCGCTGCCGGGCATGGGGCCGTATCGCCAAAAATCGCCAGCTTTTTGCCGGGCTGCGGTGCGGCGAGATAATCCTGGCCGTTAATGACGCGTCCGTCCTCCAGCGTGACGGTCTCTCCGTGCTTAAGACGCTGGAACAGCGGCCCGGGTTTTACGCCGTCGGCCATCAGCGCGGCGGCATCCAGCGCGCCGGGTTTATCATGCGCATCAATACGGTAGCCATAGCACTCCACAGGATGATTGAGCGGTTGAGCAGTAACCCGATAATCCTCGTCATCGAATACCAGCCCTTCGGCAATCTCAACGACCTCCAGCGGATAATCGGTCCATGACCCGCTCAGGCGTAGCGTAGTTTCAACAAATTCACGAATACCCGCTGGCCCGTAAATCGTCAGCGGGTTGGCGTTACCGGCCATCGAGCGGCTGCACAGAAGGCCGGGAAGACCAAACAGGTGGTCGCCATGCAGATGGGTGATAAAAATTTTATCCAGCTTGCCGGGGTGGTAAGCGGTGTGTAACAGCTGATGCTGCGTCCCTTCACCACAGTCAAACAGCCACAGCCCGCCGCGGGTGGGATGCTTAAGATCCAGCAGGATCGCCGTCACGTTTCGTGAGCGGGTTGGCACGCCAGCGGACGTACCCAGAAAAATCAGTTCCATAACGCAATCAGACCTTTGCCGAACGGGGAGGGGTTTAGTATAACGTGATGAACCCCAGGAAGGAGACTGACATGATCCAGTGGCAAGATTTACATCATAGCGAACTCACCGTTCATTCACTTTATGCCCTGCTGAAGCTGCGCTGTGAAGTGTTTGTTGTAGAACAGACCTGCCCGTATCAGGACATCGACGGCGATGACCTCGTTGGTGAGAACCGCCATATCCTCGGCTGGCGGGATAACGAGCTGGTGGCGTATGCGAGGATTCTGAAAAGCGAAGACGATTTTGAGCCTGTCGTCATTGGCCGCGTCATCATCAGCGGCAAGGCGCGCGGTGAAAAGCTGGGCTATCAGCTGATGGAAAAAACGCTGGAGGCGTGCCGGAAACAGTGGCCGGACAAGGCGTTATACCTGGGCGCGCAGGCGCACCTGCAGTCCTTCTACGGCCATTTTGGTTTTACGCCGGTAACGGAGGTATACGATGAAGATGGTATTCCGCATATCGGCATGGCGCGGGAAACGAAGCAGGCGTAATGGCGAGTCGTTGGCTATAGTTAGCGGACTGGTGTACTAACATGGAGAAAAATATGTCATTTCAATCCTGGGATACCCGTATCGACGACGACCTGGCCTTGCTGAGCGAAACGCTGGAAGAGGTGTTACGTTCCTCTGGTGACCCTGCCGATCAGAAATATATTGAGCTAAAAGCCCGCGCCGAGCAGGCGCTGCATGAAGTGAAAAACCGCGTCAGCCATGCCTCAGATACTTACTACTACCGTGCCAAAAAAGCGGTGTATCGTGCCGATGATTACGTGCATGAAAAACCGTGGCAGGGTATTGGGGTGGGTGCTGCCGTGGGGCTGGTGCTGGGGCTGCTGTTAGCCCGTCGTTAAGCCGCTTAACCACTCCCTATACGTGGGTACTGCTATTTATGGCCAGTACCCCGTATAATACGAGGTTTTAACAGGGAGAGGTTCGCGTGAATTCGATTTTCCTCGCGCTGGAGCAACTGCGTACCCAGCTTTCGCAAGCGTTACCCGCAGCACCCGGCATACGTCATTTCGACGTCTCTTTCCCGTTAAACGACGCCTTCGATCCCCTCGCCTGGCTGGGCGAGCAGCAGTGTTATCCGCAGTTTTACTGGCAGCAGCGTAACGGCGATGAAGAGCTGGCCGCGCTGGGGGCGGTCACCCAATTTTCCTCTCTGGCATTAGCCTCGCAGTTTTTGCGCGCGCAAAACGCGGCAGGTGATACCCGCATCTGCGGCCTGAACGCCTTTAATCCCGAACAGGGCAGCCTCTTTTTACCGCGACTGCTCTGGCGACGCACCGCCGGCAACGCCACGCTGCGCCTGCAGCTGTGGAGCGACCGCTCGCTTGTCGAGGATGCCCGCGTCGCGCAGGATTTTTTACAGCAGCTCCGTCCTGCGAGATCTATCCGTCCGCTCTCCGTGCAGGTTGAGCACGAAACCCATCAGCCGCAGCAGGCCGAATGGCTGAAGCTTATACGCAGGGCGACGGAGACCATCGCGCGCGGTGATTTTGAAAAAGTGGTGCTCGCCAGGGCAACCGATCTGCAGTTTACGCAGCGCGTTAACCCTGTCGCGCTAATGGCCGCCAGCCGCGCCCTCAATTTACATTGCTATCATTTCTGCATGGTATTCGACGCCCGCAACGCGTTTCTCGGCTCTACACCCGAGCGTCTCTGGCGGCGGCGCGGCAAGCTGCTGCGCACGGAAGCGCTCGCGGGAACCGTCGCCAGCCATAGCGATGATAGCCAGGCGCAGCGTCTCGGCGAGTGGCTGCTGAATGATGATAAAAACCAGCGCGAAAATATGCTGGTGGTGGAAGATATCTGCCAACGTCTTCAGCACTCTACGCAGACGCTTGAGGTACTGCCCCCCCAGGTGGTACGCCTGCGTAAGGTGCAGCATTTGCGCCGCTGTATCTGGACCGAGCTGAAACAGGCCGACGACGAGCAGTGTCTGCTCATGTTGCAGCCGACCGCGGCCGTTGCCGGATTACCCCGACAGCCCGCGCGCGAGTTTATCCAGAAGGTTGAACCCTTTAACCGCGAGTGGTACGCCGGTTCGGCCGGGTACTTATCCCCCGAACAGAGTGAGTTCTGCGTGGCGCTGCGCTCCGCGCGCGTTCAGGAGGACTCACTGCGGCTCTACGCCGGCGCCGGTATTGTCAGCGGATCTGACCCGGAGCAGGAGTGGCAGGAGATCGAAAACAAAGCCGCCGGATTGCGCTCTCTGCTCCTAAGGGATTAATACAGATTCGCGCAATCCCGATTCATATCAAAATTCCAATTTTTTCTATTATTTATACTGTGTCGCATTCTTGATACCGGACAATCTCATGTCAGTAAGTTCTTTTAACCGACGCTGGGCGGCGGTGATCCTTGAAGCCCTGACGCGCCATGGCGTCAGGCACGTGTGTATTGCACCGGGTTCTCGCTCAACGCCGCTGACGCTGGCGGCCGCTGAAAACCGGGCGTTGATTCACCACACCCACTTTGATGAACGCGGTCTCGGGCATCTTGCGCTGGGTCTGGCGAAAGTCAGCAAAGAACCTGTGGCGGTGATCGTCACCTCCGGTACCGCCGTGGCGAACCTCTATCCGGCCCTGATTGAAGCCGGGTTAACCGGTGAAAAGCTGATCTTACTGACGGCCGATCGTCCCCCTGAGCTTATCGACTGCGGTGCCAATCAGGCCATTCGCCAGCCGGGGCTCTTTTCTTCGCATCCTTCGCAGACGATTTCGTTACCGCGTCCCACCCAGGATATTCCGGCAAGCTGGCTGGTCTCCACCGTCGATCACGCCATGGAGACGTTGCGCAGCGGGGCGTTGCATATCAACTGCCCGTTTGCCGAGCCGCTGTACGGCGAGCTGGACGACACGGGTCTTGACTGGCAGCAGTCCCTCGGCGACTGGTGGCAGAGTGAAAAACCGTGGCTGCGCGAGCAGATGCATCTTGAGAGCGCGAAACAGCGCGACTGGTTCTTCTGGCGGCAGAAGCGCGGCGTGGTGATTGCCGGGCGCATGAGCGCCGCTGAAGGCAAACTGGTTGCCGAATGGGCGCAAACCCTTGGCTGGCCGCTGATTGGCGACGTGCTTTCGCAGACCGGTCAGCCGCTGCCGTGCGCCGATCTCTGGCTGGGTAACGCGAAAGCGGTCACCGAGCTTGCGCAGGCGCAGATTGTGGTCCAGCTTGGATCGAGTTTAACCGGCAAACGGTTACTGCAGTGGCAGGCCACCTGCACGCCGGAAGAGTACTGGCTGGTGGATTCGCTGGAAGGACGGCTTGACCCGGCGCACCACCGCGGCCGTCGTCTGGTCAGCAGCATCGACGCCTGGCTGACGCTTCATCCGGCTGAAAAACGCAAGCCCTGGGCGGTGGCTATACCGGACCTTTCGCGCCAGGCGTGGGAACTGACCAAAGCGCATTGTGAAGCGTTTAGCGAAGCCGGGCTGGCGCACCGCATTCGTCAGTACCTGCCTGAACAGGGGCAGCTGTTTGTCGGCAACAGCCTGGTCGTGCGGCTGATTGACGCTTTCTCGAAGTTGCCCGCGGGCTACCCGGTGTACAGCAACCGCGGCGCCAGCGGCATCGACGGGCTGATCTCGACGGCGGCGGGCGTGCAGCGCGCCAGCGCGAAATCGACGCTGGCGATCGTGGGCGATCTCTCCGCGCTCTACGATCTCAACGCGCTGGCGCTGCTGCGTCAGGCGTCAGCCCCGTTTGTGCTGATTGTGGTCAACAACAACGGCGGGCAGATTTTCTCCCTGTTGCCAACGCCCCAGAGCGAGCGCGAGCGCTTCTATCTGATGCCGCAGAACGTGCAGTTCGAACACGCCGCGGCGATGTTTAGCCTGAAATACCATCGCCCGGAAAGCTGGGAACAGCTGGACGCGGCGTTAAGCAGCGCCTGGAAACAGCCGGGCGCGACGCTGATTGAGCTGGTGGTGAACGAGGCTGACGGTGCGCAGGCCCTGCAAAGCCTGCTGGCGCAGGTGAGCCAGCTGTGATCCTCTCGGGCGTGCAGCAGGCCGGTAAGACAGGCTATCCCTGGCTGGTCTTTTTGCACGGTTTTTCTGGAGATTGCCGCGAGTGGCAGAGGGTCGGTGAAGGGCTCGACGATTATCCCCGGCTCTATCTAGATCTGCCGGGTCACGGTGGATCCCGGAATCTGGGCGTGACGGGGTTTGACGAGATGAGCACGTTGCTCACTCAAACTCTGCTTAGTTACAACATACTTAAATTCTGGCTCATCGGGTACTCCCTCGGCGGCCGCATTGCGATGTTCCATGCCTGCCAGCAGCCGAAGGGGCTGTTCGGGGTGATTGTTGAAGGTGGGCATCCGGGCCTGCAGGCGGCCGATGCGCGACAGGCGCGGCTGGAATCCGACCGCCGCTGGGCAACGCGTTTCCGCAGCGAACCGCTCGATAAGGTGTTCGCTGACTGGTATCAACAGCCCTTGTTCGCCTCCCTCACGGCCGCACAGCGCGAGGCGCTGATTACCCTGCGCAGCCAGAACAACGGCGCGACGCTGGCGATGATGCTCGAGGCGACCTCGCTGGCCGTGCAGCCAGATTTGCGTGCCGCGCTTAGCGCACGTGATTTCACTTTTGATTATCTCTATGGCGAACGCGATGAGAAGTTCGCGGCCCTTGCCGCGGAAGTGAACGCCGTTCGCCATGTCATTCCCAACGCTGGACACAACGCCCACCGGGAAAACCCCGATGCGGTTATCGCGCGTCTGGCTCAGATAATGCGTTATCGAATAAAGGACACTCTATGATCTACCCTGATGAAAACATGCTTTACGCCCCGGTTGAATGGCAGGACTGCTCCGAAGGCTACACCGACATTCGTTACCACAAATCCACCGACGGCATTGCCAAAATCACCATCAATCGTCCGCAGGTGCGTAACGCCTTCCGTCCGCTGACCGTGAAAGAGATGATTCAGGCCCTGGCGGATGCGCGCTATGACGACAACATCGGCGTGATTGTCCTGACCGGCGAAGGCGATAAAGCGTTCTGCTCCGGCGGCGATCAGAAAGTGCGCGGCGACTACGGCGGATACCAGGACGATGCGGGTACCCACCACCTGAACGTCCTCGATTTCCAGCGCCAGATCCGCACCTGTCCAAAACCGGTGGTGGCGATGGTGGCGGGCTACTCCATCGGCGGCGGCCACGTGCTGCACATGATGTGCGATCTGACCATCGCCGCCGAGAACGCCATCTTCGGCCAGACCGGCCCGAAAGTGGGCTCCTTCGATGGCGGCTGGGGTGCCTCCTATATGGCGCGCATCGTCGGGCAGAAAAAAGCCCGCGAAATTTGGTTCCTTTGCCGTCAGTACAACGCCCAGGAAGCGCTGGATATGGGCCTGGTGAATACCGTGGTGCCGATTGCCGATCTCGAAAAAGAGACCGTGCGCTGGTGCCGTGAAATGCTGCAAAACAGCCCAATGGCGCTGCGCTGCCTGAAAGCGGCACTCAATGCCGACTGCGACGGACAGGCGGGTCTGCAGGAGCTGGCGGGTAACGCCACCATGCTGTTCTACATGACCGAAGAGGGTCAGGAAGGGCGCAACGCGTTTAACGAAAAACGCCAGCCGGACTTCAGCAAATACAAACGGAATCCGTAATGCGTCGCGCGCAGGTTTACCGCTGGCAGATACCGATGGACGCGGGCGTGGTGCTGCGTGAACGGCGGTTAAAAACCCGTGATGGCTTCTTCGTGCATCTGCAGCAGGGCGAGCGGGAAGGCTGGGGCGAGATTTCACCGCTGCCGGGCTTTAGCCAGGAGTCGCTGGATGACGCTCAGACGGCCTTGCTGGCGTGGGCGGACGCGTGGCGCGAGGGGGCGGATCCGGCGCTGCCGGACGTGCCTTCCGCGGCTTTTGGTATCAGCTGCGCGCTGGCGGAGCTGGACGACAGCCTGCCGGAAGAGGCTAACTACCGCGCGGCACCGCTCTGTACGGGCGATCCTGACGAGCTGTTCGCGCTGCTCTCCGCCATGCCGGGCGAGAAAGTGGCGAAAATTAAAGTCGGTCTCTACGAAGCGGTGCGCGACGGCATGGTCGCTAACCTGCTGCTGGAGGCGATCCCCGACCTTCATCTGCGTCTGGATGCTAACCGCGCCTGGACGCCGCTTAAGGCGCAGCAGTTTGCAAAGTACGTCAACCCGGCGTACCGCAGCCGCATTGCTTTCCTGGAAGAGCCATGCAAAACCCGCGATGACTCGCGCGCGTTTGCCCGCGAAACGGGGATTGCCATCGCCTGGGATGAAAGCCTGCGTGAGGACGATTTTGAATTTATCGCCGAGCCCGGCGTCAGCGCGGTGGTGATTAAGCCGACGCTGACCGGCAGCCTGGCGAAGGTGCGCGAGCAGGTCGCGGCGGCGCACGCCTCGGGGCTGACGGCGGTCATCAGCTCGTCGATTGAGTCCAGCCTTGGGCTGACCCAGCTGGCGCGCATTGCCGCCTGGCTAACGCCGGATACGATCCCCGGCCTCGACACGCTGAACCTGATGCAGGCCCAGCTTATCCGCACGTGGCCGGACAGCGCGCTGCCGTGCCTCGACGTCACGGCGCTGGAGCCGTTGTTATGAGTTTTACCGACTGGCCGTGGCGGCACTGGCGCGCGCAGTTTGCTGATAAACCGGCCCTGAGGCTGAACGACGAGGTGCTCAGCTGGCAACAGCTGTGCGTGCGCATCGACCGCCTTGCGGCAGGCTTTCACCGGCAGGGCGTGGAGGAGGGCAACGGCGTTCTGCTGCTGGCCCATAACCACCCGCAAACCCTGCTTGCGTGGCTGGCCCTGCTCCAGTGCGGGGCGCGTATTCTTCCCGTTAATCCGCAGCTGCCTCGCCCGCTGCTGGACGTGTTGCTCCCGCAGATGACGCTGCGCTTTGCGCTGGTGCTGGACGGTACCTTTGACGGTCTTCCTGCCCTGAGCATGCGCGAGCGCGCGGGGGAATATCGCGTTGCGTGGCAGCCGGCGCGGCTGGCGTCGATGACGCTAACCTCCGGCTCCACCGGGCTGCCGAAAGCGGCGGTGCATACCTGCGACGCCCATCTCGCCAGCGCGCGCGGCGTGCTGGCGCTGATGCCCTACGGCGAAGACGACGACTGGCTGCTTTCGCTGCCGCTGTTTCACGTTTCCGGTCAGGGGATTTTATGGCGCTGGCTGCAGGCCGGCGCGCGGTTAACCGTGCGCGAGAAACAGCCGCTGGCGCAGGCTTTGCGCGACTGTACCCACGCCTCGCTGGTGCCGACCCAGCTCTGGCGTCTGCTTAATACCCGTCAGCCTGTCACACTGAAAGCGGTGCTGCTGGGCGGTGCCGCCATCCCTGTGGAGTTGACGCAGCAGGCGCGCGAGCAGGGAATTCGCACCTTCTGCGGCTACGGCCTGACCGAGTTTGCCTCTACCGTCTGCGCAAAAGCGGCGGACGGCGAGCCGGACGTAGGCTATGCGCTGCCGGGCAGAGAGGTGCAGGTAGTTAACGGTGAGGTCTGGATCCGGGCAGAGAGTATGGCCTCAGGCTACTGGCGGGACGGCGAATTGGTTCCGCTGACCAACGCGCAGGGATGGTTCGCCACCCGCGATCGCGGTGAATGGCATGACGGCCGCCTGACGATCCTCGGCCGCATGGATAACCTCTTTTTTAGCGGCGGAGAAGGGATCCAGCCGGAGAGCCTTGAGCGTGTTATCGCCCGCCATCCGCAGATTAACCAGGTGTTTATCGTCCCGCTGGACGATGCCGAGTTTGGACAGCGTCCGGTGGCGGTGGTGGAGTGCGAGCCGGGAACGGATATCAGCTGTTTACCTGACTGGGTCAGGGATAAGGTGGCGCGTTTTGAGCAACCCGTCCGCTGGCTGCTGTTGCCGACCGAACTCAAAAATGGCGGGATTAAAGTCTCGCGCCGCGCGTTGCAGCAGTGGGTGAACGCCTCGCTGAAGGGATAATAGCCGTTTCAAATAATTACAATCTACTGACCTGCCGCACGCAGAGTGCTTGATCCCCGGGAGACTCCGGTTAAAATCTCGCGGTTTTGGGACTTCTTTATAATAATTGTGCGGGATCACGACAATGAAAAAAGTGGCATTAGTGGGCTTCGGCCTGATGGTTGTATCTGCGGCGGCTAACGCCATCAGCATTAACGGCTCGGCGGGTCAGGATTATACCCACCTGGGATTTGGCATGGGTACCGAGACTTCCGGTCTGGCGATGACCGGCGGCTGGACGCATAACGATGACGACGGCGACGCGGCGAGCCTCGGCCTGGGTCTGAACGTTCCTCTTGGCCCGTTCCTGGCCACCGTCGGCGGTAAAGGTATCTATACCAACCCAAATGACGGTGACGAAGGGTACGCGGCGGCAGTGGGCGGCGGCCTGCAGTGGAAAATTGGCGACAGCTTCGGCCTGTTTGGTGAGTACTACTATTCGCCGGACTCCCTCTCAAGCGGTATCGAAAGCTATGAAGAGGCCAACGCCGGCGCACGCTGGACCATCATGCGTCCGATTACCATCGAAGCGGGCTATCGCTATCTGAACCTGGCCGGCAAAGACGGCAACCGCGACAACGCGCTGGCCGACGGCCCGTACGTGGGCGTCAGCGCAGGCTTCTAATCACTCCGGCGCGGCGTTCTGTCGCGCCAGTTTCTCTCTTCTCCACCCCGCGTTTGCGCTATAGTGTTTTGACCAAATAAGCGGGAGAACATAATGATTAACGTGGAGATGTTATCCACCGGCGACGAAGTGCTGCATGGACAAATTATTGATACCAATGCTGCCTGGCTTGCCGATCTTTTCTTTGAGCAAGGATTACCGTTAACGCGCCGCAATACGGTGGGCGACAATCTTGAGTCGCTGGTCGCTATTCTGCGCGAGCGCAGCGAACACTGCGACGTGCTGATTGTGAATGGCGGACTCGGCCCCACCGGTGACGATCTCAGCGCGCTGGCCGCCGCGACCGCAAAAGGCGAAGGGCTGGTGCTGCACGAGGCGTGGCTTTCGCAGATGGAGCGCTTTTTCTCCGAACGTGGCCGCGTCATGGCCCCCAGCAACCGCAAACAGGCTGAAATTCCCGCCAGCGCCGAGCTGGTCGATAACCCGGTGGGTACCGCGTGCGGGTTTGCCATGCAGCTGAACCGCTGCCTGATGTTCTTTACGCCGGGCGTGCCCTCAGAATTTAAAGTGATGGTCGAGCAGCAGATCCTGCCGCGCCTTCGCGATCGTTTTACCCTGCCTGAACCGCCGCTGTGCCTGCGTCTGACCACCTTTGGCCGCTCGGAAAGCGATCTGGCCCAGAGCCTTGACCCTCTCCCGCTGCCGCCGGGCGTCTCCATGGGCTACCGCTCCTCCATGCCGATCATTGAACTCAAGCTGACAGGCCCGGCCGAGCAGAAAGAGGCGATGCTGGCCCTGTGGCCCGAGGTGCAGCGCGTGGCGGGCGAAAGCCTGATCTTTGAAGGGACGGAAGGGCTGCCCGCGCAGATTGCGATGCATCTGCAGTCGCGTCAGCTGAGCGTGACCTTAAGCGAACAGTTCACCGGTGGCCTGCTGGCGCTGCAGCTGTCGCGCGTCAACGCGCCGCTGCTGGCCAGCGAAGTGGTGCCGTTCCAGCAGGAGACCCTGGCGCAAACCGCCCGCTGGGCTTCCGAGAGAAGGGTGAAGCATTTTGCCGGTCTGGCGCTGTTCGTCGGGGGGCTGGACGAGGAACACCTTAACTTCGCGCTGGCGACGCCGGAAGGCACCTGGGCCCTGCGGGTAAAAATGAGCATCACCCGCCACAGCCTGGCGGTGCGTCAGGAGGTTTGCGCCATGATGGCGCTGAACATGCTGCGCCGCTGGCTGAATGGCAAAGAGGTTGCCAGCGAGCACGGCTGGATTAACGTGGTTGAGTCGCTGTTCGTGGAGTAACGCCTGTGCCGGGGCCTTTTGCCCCGGCCATATTCAGCCCAGCGCCTTCGCCAGCAGGGTGATGGGATGTTCGCAGCGCTTGCTGGTGGACATCTCAATCTGCCACTTGCAGGTCTCGCAGTCCGTTACCACGATATCCGCGCCGCTCTCTTCAATCTGACGGAACAGCGGAGCGCCAATCGCCTGCGACGTTTCGTAGTTTTCACGCTTAAAGCCGTAGGTTCCCGCAATCCCGCAGCAGCGCGAGTCCAGCACCGTCAGCTCCAGCCCCGGGATTAACCGCAGCAGCTCCAGCGTATAGAGCGACCAGCCCATCTTCTCCATATGACACGGCGTGTGGTACACCACTTTCAGCGGCAATTTCCCCAGCGGCAACGTCTGCCCGCTGTCCAGCTTGCGCCACAGGAAGCGTGTTGCCAGCTCGATGTGCTTTCGCAGGCCGGTGTTATCTACGTCCAGCAGATGCGGATACTCATCGCGCAGGGTGAAGGTACAGGTGGACGAGGTCGCCAGCACCGGTATGCCTTTGTCGACGATGGCTTCACGCAGGGAGGTGACATTGCTTCGAGCCTGACTGCGCGCTTTATCGGTAAACCCGTTAGCAATCAGCGGCACGCCGCAGCACTTCTCTTTGTTCAGTAGCTGAACGCCCGTTCCCATGGCGTTCAGCACCTTCAGCAGGTCTTTACCCAACTGCGGGTGGTTGTAGTTCACATAGCAGCCGTGGAAGAAGGCCACCTGATCGGCGTACTGCGCCTGCTCCGCCGCAACGGACTTGTACCAGCGGCGGAAGGTACCGTGAGAATATTTCGGCAGGCTGCGGTGATGGTCTATCTTCAGCGTGGCATCCAGCAGCTGGCGCACCGGTTTGAGAGAGGTCGCGGCATTCACCAGCGGGGCAAACGGCGTCGAGACGCTGCCCATCAGATCGGTGTGGCTCAGAATAGCGTCACGCAGCGTCGGCTTTTGCGTGCTGTAGCGCGCCCGGGCGCGCTGGATGATATCGCCGATTTTCACATCCGACGGGCAGGCGACTTCGCAGCGTTTGCAGTTAATGCAGTATTTCAGCGCCTCGTCGTACAGCTTGCCGTCCTTCAGACGCAGACGCTCGCCGTCCGGTCCGGCCTGCTTTGGCCCGGGATAGCGTGGGTTCACGCCGCTCACCGGGCAGACGGTGGTACACAGCGTGCATTTAATGCAGCTTTCAAAACGGGTGTCGTTCATTGTTCAGCCTCCGTGCGCTGGCTAATCTGCTCTGCCACATACAGAGCCGTGACGGCGCAGACTCCGCCACCGCATCCCTGGGCAATGGGATCGTACCCGCCCAGCAGCGAGCCGATGGCAAAGAGATGACTGGCGGGCTTCCCGGAAAGTTGCGGATGCAGCTGGCTATCGACAATCACGCCGAACTGCTGCCAGGGCTGCGGCGAGAAGAAATCGCTCTGATACCAGTCCGCGCGGGAGGCTCGCTGACGAACATCCAGCCCCATGATGGCTTCCCGGATGCCCTCCCGGCTGCTCAGCAGCCCGTTGCTGAAGAAGCTGCCGCTTGCCAGCACCGTATAGCGGGCACGAAGCGGAATATCGTCGTGGTTGCGCGTCCAGATTTCGCTCACCGCGCCGTCGGTCAGGGTGATTTTTTTCACCTCATCGCCCGCCATCCACACGCCGCCCTGCGCGACAAACTGGCGCTGGAGCTGGGTATGCAGGCGAATGCCGGGTACGGAAGGGGGCAGGGTTGGCAGCAGGCCGAGCATGCAGGGCAGACGATCCGAGAGCCAGCGCCAGAGCCGGTTGTCGCGTAAACCGAAGCAGGCGGGCATCAGCAGGGCATCACAGCTATCGCTGAGCGGTCTGAGCGCGTCATACAGCAGCGGCCATTTGTCCTCGTTATCCAGAAAACGGGCGATATTCACCGCGCGAAACTCGCTCGGGTTGTCGCGCAGGACATCAAGCTCAGGCAGCTCTATCTCTGCCGTTTCGGCATTGACGCCCTGGCGACAGAGCGACGCGGCCGCGAGATGGGGCTGAAAATCCAGAAAGCCGCTAATGCCCACGACCCGGACGCGTGCGGCATTGAAGGGAGCAACGGGCACTTCTTCCGGGCTGAGCCAGGCAGAGCGCAGGGTGCCGAGCGGCGTGACGCGCTGGTGATTGAGCCGGGCGCTTCCCTTCAGACGCGCGCCGCAGTCCGCCAGCAGCGCTTCGGTTTCCAGCGCAAAGCGGTCAATATGCTGGGCGCCAATCAGGTGATACGGGTGCTCCGGCGGCAGCTTATCGCGGTACGCATCGTCCACCAGATCCAGCGAGCCCGACGAGAAGTGCAGGGCGCTCTGGCCCCGGGTGATAATGGCGCAGCGAAGACCCTGCTTCGAGAGCTTGATGCCGCAGAGCAGGCCTGCCAGCCCGCCGCCGACGATTACGGTATCAAATTTCATCGCGTTGCTCCTTCTCAAGACCGCAAAGCCCCTGGTAGACCCAGCGGGTAAATTCGCTTTCGCGCAGGGCATCGCCCCAGGCGACAGGCTGAATGCCTTTCCAGCGCTCGTTTAAAAACGCGCTGAGCTGATCGAGCGACTGGGTGGCGGTGGTGGTATGAAAACGCTGCAGCAGCCCGGCGGCACGACAGGCGCACAGCTCGCCCTGACAGGTACCCATTCCCACGCGGGTGCGGCGACGAAGATCGAGCAGGCTTGTGACCGTCAGGCTCTCCACCGCGTACTGCACCTCACCGGCGGTGACGGCTTCGCACTCGCATACCAGGCTGCGGCTCAGGCGTCCTTCACCGAGCCACTGCGGCGTTCTGTCGCCGTGGCGGTAAATTGCGGATCCGCGCAGCGGCGCGGGCAGGGAGATGATTTTTTGCAGCGTTTTTTCGGTGGACTGACGCGAGCCGGGCAGCGGCTGGTCTGCCGTCACGCATGTTTCGGTATTCCCCAGCTTGCGGCAGACGGCATCGGTCGCCCACTCGGCCATCAGGCGGTAGGTCATCAGCTTGCCGCCGGTGATGGTGATAAACCCGTCCATGCCGTCGCGCTCGGCGTGATCGAGCAGCACGATGCCCCGGCTGACGTTACGTCCGCTCGGGTCGTTGTCGCTGGCAACCAGCGGACGCACGCCCGCGTAGGCGCGCAGAATACGCGTCTGCGCCATCACCGGGGCCAGTTTTTCCCCTTCCCGCAGCAGGATATCCACCTCTTCGGCGGTCACGCGGTTGTAGTCAATCTCGCTGTAGTCGATGTGGGTTGAGGTGGTACCGATTAACGAAATGGTGTCGCCCGGCACCAGGATATCGGCATCGGACGGCTTGCGGCAGCGGTTAATCACGTGATTATTAATGCGGTGGTCGAGGATCAGCAGCGAGCCTTTCGCCGGGAACATGCGCACCGACAGGTCCGCGTATTCCGCGATGCGCTGCCCCCAGATCCCCGCCGCGTTGACCACCACGGCGGCATACAGCTCGCTGTGTTCATTATATTGCGCATTAAAAAGCCGCACGCCGCAGATGCGGTGACCTTCGCGGATAAGGCCGGTCACTTCGTGCCCGGTCAGGATGCGCGCGCCATGCTCGCGGGCGTCCAGCATGTTGGCGGCGGTCAGGCGGAAGGGGTCGACGGTGCCGTCAGGCACTTTCACCGCGCCGATAAGCGCCGGGTTAACCGACGGTTCCAGCCGCCGCGCCAGCGCCGGGTCCATTGCCTCAGCCTGAATGCCCGCCGCAGTGCAGGCGGTAATAAAGGTGTCCTGAAAGGCGAGATCATCTTCGGGAAGAGTAATAAAGAGGCCGTTGGTTGGCTCAATGCAGTGGCGGGCGATACGCTTGAGGATCTGGTTTTCAGCAATACATTCGCGCGCGGATTCACCGTCGGTAACCGCATACCGGGCGCCGCTGTGCAGCAGGCCGTGGTTACGCCCGGTTGCGCCCGTGGCGATATCGTGGCGCTCCAGCAGCGTAACGCTTAAGCCGCGAAGGGCGCAGTCGCGTGCGATCCCGGCGCCGGTTGCGCCACCGCCAATGATTATCACATCGCTGTAGCGAGGATCGTGAATGGTCATTGTTTACCCTCTATGTTCGTTTTTTTGTCATTTAGCCATATCAATAGTGTGGTTTGTTTGATTTCGAACATAAACGCGCGAAATTCGAAAGTGAAACGTGATTTCATGCGCTTTTTTGCGCATTCTGTCATATTTCTGTAACAATCTGTGCGTTGATTCACAGTAACAATCACCGTGATTTCTTAACATCCCCGCCTCTGGAATTCAGGTGCGAGCCACCTGCCCATTCAATTCAAGGCCACGGAGGCTGTTATGCTCAGTATCTTCAAACCTGCGCCGCACAGGGCGCGTCTGCCAGAGGCAGAAATTGATCCGCTATACCGCCGTCTGCGCTGGCAAATTTTCCTGGGAATTTTCTTCGGGTACGCGGCGTACTACCTTGTACGTAAAAACTTCGCGCTCGCCATGCCGTATCTGGTGGAGCAGGGCTTCTCCCGCGGCGATCTGGGTTTCGCGCTGTCGGGGATCTCAATCGCCTACGGTTTTTCCAAATTCATCATGGGTTCCGTGTCGGATCGCTCGAATCCGCGCGTGTTCCTGCCCGCCGGCCTGATCCTGGCGGCCGCGGTCATGCTGTTCATGGGCTTTGTGCCGTGGGCGACGTCCAGTATTGCGATTATGTTCGTGCTGCTGTTCCTCTGCGGCTGGTTCCAGGGGATGGGGTGGCCGCCGTGCGGACGTACCATGGTGCACTGGTGGTCGCAGAAGGAACGCGGCGGCATCGTGTCGGTGTGGAACTGCGCGCATAACGTGGGCGGCGGTATTCCGCCGCTGCTGTTCCTGCTGGGGATGGCCTGGTTCAACGACTGGCACGCGGCGCTCTATATGCCTGCCTTTGGCGCCATTCTGGTGGCGATTATTGCCTTCGCCCTGATGCGCGATACGCCGCAGTCCTGCGGCCTGCCGCCGATTGAAGAGTACAAAAACGATTATCCGGATGATTACAGCAAGGAGCACGAAGAAGAGCTGACCGCCAAACAGATCTTCATGAAGTACGTGCTGCCGAACAAGCTGCTGTGGTACATCGCGGTGGCAAACGTGTTCGTTTACCTGCTGCGCTACGGCATCCTCGACTGGTCGCCAACCTACCTGAAAGAGGTTAAGCACTTCGCGCTGGATAAGTCTTCCTGGGCCTATTTCCTGTATGAATATGCCGGGATCCCGGGCACGCTGCTTTGCGGCTGGATGTCGGACAAAGTGTTTAAAGGCAACCGCGGGGCGACGGGCGTGTTCTTTATGACCCTGGTCACCATCGCGACCGTCGTTTACTGGCTCAACCCGCCGGGCAACCCATCAGTAGACATGGCCTGCATGATCGTTATCGGCTTCCTGATTTATGGTCCGGTAATGCTGATCGGCCTGCACGCGCTGGAGCTGGCGCCGAAAAAAGCGGCGGGCACGGCGGCAGGCTTTACCGGCCTGTTCGGCTACCTCGGCGGTTCGGTCGCGGCGAGCGCCATTGTGGGCTACACCGTAGACTTCTTCGGCTGGGACGGCGGCTTTATGGTGATGATCGGCGGCAGCGTGCTGGCGGTACTGCTGCTCATTGTGGTCATGATCGGTGAGAAACGTCACCACGCGGAAGTGCTGGCGCGTCGTCAATAAGGAGCATTGCGATGAAATTATCTTACGTAACAACCGGCCTGCTGCTGGCGGGCCTGATGACAGGCTCCGCGCTGGCGGCGGATAAAATCGTTATCGCCCACCGCGGCGCCAGCGGCTATCTGCCGGAGCATACGCTCCCGGCGAAAGCGATGGCCTATGCCCAGGGCGCGGATTATCTGGAGCAGGATCTGGTGATGACCAAGGACGACCAGCTGGTCGTCCTGCACGATCACTATCTGGACCGCGTGACGGACGTGGCGGAGCGTTTCCAGGACCGCGCGCGCAAAGATGGTCGTTTCTACGCCATTGATTTCACCCTGGCGGAGATCCGTTCCCTGAAGTTTACCGAAGGCTTCGAGATCGAAAACGGCAAAAAGGTGCAGGTCTATCCGGGACGTTTCCCGATGGGCAAATCTGACTTCCGGATCCATACCTTCCAGGAAGAGATTGAGTTTGTTCAGGGGCTGAACCACTCAACCGGTAAAAATATCGGCATCTACCCGGAGATCAAAGCGCCGTGGTTCCACCATCAGGAAGGCAAAGACATTGCCGCGAAGACGCTGGAGGTGCTGAAGCAGTACGGCTACACCAGCAAGAAGGACAAAGTCTACCTGCAGTGTTTTGACGCCGCCGAGCTGAAGCGCATCAAAACCGAGCTGGAGCCGAAGATGGGGATGAACCTCAATCTGGTGCAGCTGATTGCCTATACCGACTGGAATGAAACCCAGGAGAAGCAGCCGGACGGCAAATGGGTGAACTATAACTACGACTGGATGTTTAAGCCGGGCGCGATGAAGCAGATTGCGCAGTACGCCGACGGCATCGGGCCGGATTACCACATGCTGGTGGCGGAAGGCTCAGCGCCGGGCCACGTGAAGCTGACGGCGATGGTGAAAGAGGCGCACGCCAGCAGGATGCAGGTACATCCGTATACCGTGCGTGCAGACCAGCTGCCGCCGTATGCCACGGACGTGAATCAGCTTTATGAGGTGTTGTATAACCAGGCGGGCGTGGACGGACTGTTTACGGATTTCCCGGATAAAGCGGTCGAATTCATTCACCGGAAGTAGGTTTGGCAGGTCGGGTAAGGCGAAGCCGCCACCCGACAATCTGGCTCTGCGGCCTGATGCCCTCACCCTAACCCTCTCCCACCGGGAGAGGGGATAAGGACAACATCACATCTCGATCTCTATATCGCCTTTTGCCCGGCAGCAGCAGGGCAAAATTTCCCCTTCGTTGATAAAGGCCAGCGGCTCGGTCAGCCAGTCCACCTGGCCGGCGACCAGGCGGCAGCGGCAGGAGCCGCAGTAGCCGGAACGACACTGGTACTCTACTTCTACCTGATGCGCCTCAAGCGCCACCAGCAGAGAAGGGTGCTCCTCCCGACACAGCACCTCAGTGCCGGAAAGACTTAACGTGACGCGTGACATCAGAGCTGGAAGTTGCTCAGGTCGTCGGTGTTGACTTCAGAATCAATCTGACCGACCAGATAAGAGCTTACTTCCACTTCCTGCGGCGCAACCTGCACGTTATCGGACACCAGCCAGGTGTTGATCCACGGAATCGGGTTAGAGCGCGTCTGGAATGGCAGGTCAAGACCGACGGCCTGCATGCGGATGTTGGTGATGTACTCAACGTACTGGCACAGGATGTCTTTATTCAGGCCAATCATGGAGCCGTCACGGAACAGGTAGTCGGCCCACTCTTTCTCCTGCTGAGCCGCCAGCACGAACAGGTCGTAGCACTCCTGCTTGCACTCTTCGGCGATTTCCGCCATCTCCGGATCGTCCGTACCGCTGCGCAGCAGGTTCAGCATGTGCTGGGTACCGGTCAGGTGCAGGGCTTCATCGCGGGCGATCAGACGGATGATTTTGGCGTTGCCTTCCATCAGCTTGCGCTCGGCAAAGGCGAAGGAGCAGGCGAAGCTCACGTAGAAGCGGATCGCTTCCAGCGCGTTGACGCTCATCAGGCACAGGTAAAGCTGTTTTTTCAGCGCGCGCAGGTTCACGGTGATGGTTTTACCGTTCACGTTGTGCGTACCTTCGCCCAGCAGATGCCAGTAGCTGGTCATCTCGATCAGCTCGTCGTAGTAATGGGCAATGCCTTCCGCGCGCTTCTGGATCTGCTCGTTGGTGACGATATCGTCAAACACCACCGCCGGATCGTTCACGATGTTGCGGATGATGTGGGTGTAAGAGCGGGAGTGGATAGTCTCGGAGAACGCCCAGGTTTCCACCCAGGTTTCCAGCTCCGGAATGGAGATCAGCGGCAGCAGCGCCACGTTCGGGCTACGACCCTGAATGGAGTCCAGCAGCGTCTGGTACTTCAGGTTGCTGATGAAGATATGTTTTTCGTGATCCGGCAGCGACTGGTAATCAATACGGTCGCGGGAGACGTCCACTTCTTCCGGGCGCCAGAAGAAGGAGAGTTGCTTTTCAATCAGCTTTTCGAAGATGTCATATTTTTGCTGATCGTAGCGTGCCACGTTGACCGGCTGGCCGAAGAACATCGGCTCTTTGAGCTGGTCGTTTTTCGTCTGTGAAAAGGTGGTATATGCCATGAGTGTGTCCTGTCTTACGAAATAAAGGCGGGGATATCCCCGCCCTTCATTAGATCTTACATGCGCCGCTTTCGCAGCCATCGTCCTGAATTGACGGTACCATGTCGTCCTGCGCGTCTTCCGCACCGTCACGGGTGTTGTGATAGTACAGGGTTTTCACGCCAAATTTGTAGGCGGTGAGCAGGTCTTTCAGCAATTGCTGCATCGGTACCTTGCCGGACGGGAAGCGCGTCGGGTCATAGTTGGTATTGGCAGAGATCGACTGGTCGATAAACTTCTGCATGATACCCACCAGCTGCAGGTAGCCGTCGTTGTTTGGCATTTCCCACAGCAGCTCGTAGTTGTTGCCCAGCGTTTCGTAGTCCGGTACCACCTGACGCAGCACGCCGTCTTTCGACGCTTTGATGCTGACGTGGCCGCGCGGCGGTTCAATACCGTTGGTGGCGTTAGAGATCTGCGAAGAGGTCTCGGACGGCATCAGGGCAGAGAGCGTAGAGTTACGCAAGCCGTGGGTCTTGATGGACTCGCGCAGGCCTTCCCAGTCGAGATGCAGCGGCTCGCTGACGATCGCATCCAGGTCTTTCTTGTAGGTGTCGATTGGCAGAATGCCTTTCGCGTAGGTGGTTTCGTTGAACCACGGGCACGCGCCTTGCTCTTTCGCCAGCTCGTTAGAGGCTTTCATCAGGTAGTACTGAATCGCTTCGAACGTCTGGTGCGTCAGGTTGTTAGCGCTGCCGTCGGAGTAACGCTTGCCGTTTTTCGCCAGCCAGTAGGCGAAGTTGATCACGCCGATACCCAGGGTACGGCGGCCCATCGCACCGCGTTTAGCGGCCGGGATTGGGTAATCCTGGTAGTCCAGCAGGGCGTCTAGCGCGCGAACCGCCAGCACGGCCAGCTCTTCCAGCTCGTCCAGGCTCTTAATCGCGCCCAGGTTGAACGCGGACAGCGTACACAGCGCGATTTCGCCGTTTTCGTCGTTCACGTCTTCCAGCGGTTTGGTCGGCAGGGCGATCTCCAGGCACAGGTTAGACTGGCGCACTGGCGCAACTACTGGATCAAACGGGCTGTGGGTGTTGCAGTGGTCCACGTTCTGGATGTAGATACGGCCGGTAGAGGCACGTTCCTGCATCATCAGGGAGAACAGGTCTACCGCCTTCACGCGCTGCTTGCGGATGCTGTCGTCTTTTTCGTATTTGGTGTACAGACGTTCGAACTCGTCCTGATCGGCAAAGAACGCGTCGTACAGGCCCGGAACGTCGGACGGGCTGAACAGGGTGATGTCTTCGCCTTTCAGCAGACGGGTGTACATCAGCTTGTTGATCTGCACGCCGTAGTCCATGTGACGCACGCGGTTGCCTTCCACGCCGCGGTTGTTTTTCAGGACCAGCAGGCTTTCCACTTCCAGGTGCCACATCGGGTAGAACAGGGTCGCAGCACCGCCGCGCACGCCGCCCTGAGAGCAGGATTTTACGGCCGTCTGGAAGTGTTTATAGAACGGGATACAGCCGGTGTGGAACGCTTCACCGCCGCGAATCGGGCTGCCCAGCGCACGGATGCGACCGGCGTTGATGCCGATACCGGCACGCTGGGAGACGTATTTCACGATGGCGCTGGAGGTGGCGTTGATGGAATCCAGGCTGTCACCACACTCGATCAGTACGCAGGAGCTGAACTGACGGGTTGGAGTACGCACGCCAGACATGATTGGCGTCGGCAGAGAAATCTTGAACGTGGATACCGCATCGTAGAAACGCTTCACGTATTCCAGACGGGTGTCACGCGGGTAGTTAGAGAACAGGCAGGCGGCCACCAGAATATAGAGGAACTGGGCGCTTTCGTAGATCTCACCGGTTACACGGTTCTGAACCAGGTATTTGCCTTCGAGCTGCTTCACCGCCGCGTAGGAGAAGTTCATGTCGCGCCAGTGATCGATAAACCCGTTCATCTGCTCGAACTCTTCTTCCGTATAGTCTTCCAGCAGATGCGTGTCGTATTTGCCTAGCTCAACCATTTTCACCACGTGATCGTAAAGCTTCGGCGGCTCAAACTGACCGTAGGCTTTTTTACGCAGGTGGAAAATCGCCAGACGTGCAGCGAGGTACTGATAATCCGGTGCTTCGCGGGAGATGAGGTCTGCCGCTGCTTTAATGATCGTTTCGTGGATATCAGACGTTTTGATGCCGTCGTAGAACTGAATGTGAGAACGCAGTTCAACCTGGGAGATAGATACGTTGTTCAGTCCTTCTGCTGCCCAGTCGAGAACTCGATGGATTTTGTCCAGATTGATACGCTCGGTAGTACCGTCGCGCTTTGTCACCAGCAGACTCTGATTCATGTGGGTTTTACCTGTCCGTGAAATAAAAAATATCCCCCGTTTATCCACAGATCCGTCTTGTGACTAACTCTGTGGATAAATACTACATGTAGGGGGTTTGCGATAAGAAAAACGCTATATGGTGAGTATTCTAGTATCGAATCTTTTCAGCACAAGGGTTGATTTTGGCGTTAAATTGAGGTTGTGAAAGGGTAAAAAAGGCTAAGTCCTCGTACCGTAAGGCCTGGAAGACATGTCAATAATTAAGAAAAAAAATTCAAAATTTGATCGAGTGCTGATTTCTTCAACGGGAGGTCAGAATTGCGCAACATGATGTCGCGCAATCTTTATAAGAATAACGAATGACGTTAGTCGTTTTTGGCGGTTGTGTGCAACATATAGTTAACATCAACGCCCGGTGCGAGTTTGAATTTATTGGTTAGCGGATTGTAGTGCAGGCCGGTGATGTGCTGCTCTTTGAGCCACGTCTGGTCAACCCAGCTTAACAGCTCCGCAGGCTTGATGAATTTCTTCACGTCGTGCGTCCCTTTCGGCACCATGCGCAGTACATACTCCGCGCCAACGACGGCCATCAGCCAGGCTTTACCGTTACGGTTGATGGTTGAGAAGAAGACCTGGCCGCCCGGCTTCACCAGTTTTGCACAGGCATGTACCACCGACTGCGGATCGGGTACGTGCTCCAGCATCTCCATGCAGGTCACCACATCGTACTGATGGGGGTGTTTTGCCGCGTGCTCTTCCACGGTTTCCTGCACGTATTCCACCTGTATGCCGGACTCCAGCGCGTGAAGGCGGGCAACCTGGAGCGGTTCAAAGCCCATATCCAGGCCCGTAACATTCGCCCCTTCGCGCGCCATGCTCTCAGCCAGGATGCCGCCGCCGCAGCCGACGTCGAGCACTTTCTTACCGAACAGACCGCCGGAACGCTCCGCGATATAGCCCAGACGCAGCGGGTTAATGCGATGCAGCGGTTTGAACTCACCTTCGAGATCCCACCAGCGGGACGCCACCGCTTCAAATTTGGCAATCTCTTCGTGGTCAACGTTGTGAGCCACCGGGGATTTTTCGGCATTCATGGGCGCTTTTACTCCTTATTTAGCAAGACAAAGGAGTATATCAGGCAATCCCCGTGAATAAAGCGTATAGGTTTACCTCAATCACCTCGGCTGTGTTATAATTTGCGACCTTTGAATCCGGGATACAGTAGAGGGATAGCGGTTAGATGAGCGACCTTGCGAGAGAAATTACACCGGTTAACATCGAGGAAGAGCTGAAGAGCTCCTATCTGGACTATGCGATGTCGGTCATTGTTGGCCGTGCGCTGCCGGACGTCCGCGATGGCCTTAAGCCGGTACACCGTCGCGTACTATACGCCATGAACGTATTGGGCAATGACTGGAATAAAGCCTATAAAAAATCTGCCCGCGTCGTCGGTGACGTCATCGGTAAATATCACCCGCATGGTGATACCGCCGTATATGACACCATCGTTCGTATGGCGCAGCCATTCTCCTTGCGTTACATGCTGGTAGATGGTCAGGGTAACTTTGGTTCAGTCGACGGCGACTCCGCTGCGGCGATGCGTTATACGGAAATCCGTATGTCGAAAATCGCTCATGAGCTGATGGCCGACCTGGAAAAAGAGACCGTTGATTTCGTCGATAACTACGACGGCACCGAGCGCATCCCAGATGTGATGCCAACCAAGATCCCGAACCTGTTGGTTAACGGTTCATCCGGTATCGCGGTCGGTATGGCAACCAACATTCCGCCGCACAATATCACCGAGGTGATCAACGGCTGCCTGGCCTATATCGACGATGAAGACATCAGCATTGAAGGGCTGATGGAACACATCCCGGGTCCGGACTTCCCAACGGCGGCGATCATCAACGGTCGTCGCGGTATTGAAGAAGCGTACCGCACCGGCCGCGGCAAGATTTACATCCGTGCCCGCGCTGAAGTGGAAGCGGACGCTAAAACCGGCCGTGAAACCATCATTGTTCACGAGATCCCGTATCAGGTGAACAAAGCGCGTCTGATTGAAAAAATCGCCGAGCTGGTAAAAGAAAAACGTGTTGAAGGGATCAGCGCGCTGCGTGACGAGTCTGACAAAGATGGTATGCGCATCGTGATTGAGATCAAACGCGACGCGGTGGGTGAGGTTGTGCTGAACAACCTGTACTCCCAGACTCAGCTTCAGGTCTCCTTCGGTATCAACATGGTTGCGCTGCACCATGGTCAGCCGAAGATCATGAACCTGAAAGAGATCCTGAGCGCGTTCGTGCGTCACCGCCGTGAAGTGGTGACCCGTCGTACCATCTTCGAACTGCGCAAAGCGCGCGACCGTGCGCACATCCTTGAAGCGCTGGCGGTTGCGCTGGCCAACATCGACCCGATCATCGAACTGATCCGTCGTGCGCCAACCCCGGCGGAAGCGAAAGCAGCCCTGGTTTCCCGTCCGTGGGATCTGGGTAACGTTGCCGCGATGCTGGAACGTGCGGGCGATGACGCAGCGCGTCCAGAGTGGCTGGAACCTGAATTCGGCGTGCGTGACGGTCAGTATTACCTGACTGAACAGCAGGCTCAGGCGATTCTGGATCTGCGTCTGCAGAAACTGACCGGCCTTGAGCACGAAAAACTGCTCGACGAATACAAAGAGCTGCTGGAACAGATTGCTGAACTGCTGCATATCCTGGGCAGCGCAGAGCGTCTGATGGAAGTGATCCGTGAAGAGCTGGAGCTGGTCCGCGATCAGTTCGGCGATGCGCGCCGCACCGAAATCACCGCGAACAGCTCTGATATCAACATTGAAGATCTGATCAACCGCGAAGACGTGGTGGTCACCCTGTCTCACCAGGGCTATGTGAAGTATCAGCCGCTGACCGACTACGAAGCACAGCGTCGTGGCGGTAAAGGCAAGTCTGCAGCGCGTATTAAAGAAGAAGACTTCATTGACCGCCTGCTGGTGGCGAACACCCATGACACGATCCTCTGCTTCTCCAGCCGCGGTCGTCTGTACTGGATGAAAGTTTATCAGCTGCCGGAAGCGAGCCGCGGGGCGCGTGGCCGTCCAATCGTCAACCTGCTGCCGCTGGAAGCGAACGAACGTATCACCGCCATCCTGCCGGTACGCGAGTACGAAGAGGGCGTGAACGTCTTTATGGCGACCGCCAGCGGTACCGTGAAGAAAACCGCGCTGACCGAGTTCAGCCGCCCACGTTCCGCCGGGATCATCGCGGTGAACCTGAACGAAGGCGACGAGCTGATCGGTGTGGATCTGACCTCCGGTTCTGATGAAGTGATGCTGTTCTCTGCGGCCGGTAAAGTGGTGCGCTTTAAAGAGAACGCCGTCCGTGCAATGGGGCGTACCGCTACGGGCGTTCGTGGTATCAAACTGGCTGGCGAAGACAGCGTTGTTTCTCTGATTATTCCGCGCGGTGAAGGGGCTATTCTGACCGTGACGCAGAATGGTTACGGTAAACGTACGGCGGAAGGGGAATACCCAACCAAGTCTCGCGGCACGCAGGGCGTTATCTCTATCAAAGTGACCGAGCGCAACGGTTCCGTTGTGGGCGCGGTGCAGGTAGACGATGCCGACCAGATCATGATGATCACCGATGCCGGTACGCTGGTGCGTACCCGCGTGTCTGAGATCAGCGTGGTGGGGCGTAACACCCAGGGCGTGATCCTCATCCGTACAGCGGAAGATGAAAACGTGGTGGGTCTGCAGCGCGTTGCTGAGCCGGTGGATGACGAAGAGCTCGATTCCATCGACGGTAGCGTTGCGGAAGGCGATGATGATATCGCGCCGGAAGCCGACACCGACGATGACGTAGCGGATGACGCTGACGAGTAATGTCTCCTGATGCAAAAAAGGGCCGGATTCCGGCCCTTTTCTTTTGCACAAGCAGATAAGTCAACGTTGCGACCTGGCGCGTTTACCGCTACCTTAACCACATTCTTTTGACCCCGACGGCGGAGCCTCGCCCCCTTGAAATACCTCGTCTCCTTTCGTACTACGCTGAAAGTTTCTCGCTATCTGTTTCGGGCGCTGGCGCTCTTGCTCTGGCTGCTGGTGGCCTTGTTCTCGGTGTTTTACATCGTTAACGCGCTGCACCAGAAAGAAGCGGAGATCCGCCAGGAGTTTAACTTAAGCTCCGACCAGGCCCAGCGCTACATTCAGCGAACGTCTGACGTGATGAAGGAGCTGAAGTATATTGCCGAAAATCGTCTGACGGCGGAAAACGGCATCCTTGCGCTTTGATGGTTTTAATGCTGCGGTTCAGCTTCTTGGCAATCTCGGTCACCAGGAAACCTTCTGCGAACAGGCGCAGAACTTCACTCTCTTTCGGGGACAGGCGTTTGTCACCGTAGCCACCCGCGCTGATTTTTTCCAGCAGACGAGAGACGCTCTCAGGGGTGAACTTCTTGCCTTTCTGCAGCGCAGCGAGCGCTTTTGGCAGATCGGTCGGGGCGCCCTGTTTCAGCACAATCCCTTCAATGTCCAGATCCAACACCGCGCTCAGGATCGCCGGGTTGTTGTTCATGGTCAGAACAATGATCGAGATATCCGGGAAGTGACGTTTGATGTATTTGATGAGCGTGATCCCATCACCGTATTTGTCTCCAGGCATGGAGAGATCGGTAATGAGCACGTGTGCATCAAGCTTTGGGAGGTTATTGATCAGTGCTGTAGAGTCTTCAAATTCACCGACTACATTCACCCACTCGATCTGTTCAAGTGATTTGCGAATACCGAACAGTACAATCGGATGGTCATCGGCAATAATTACGTTCATATTGTTCATGTATAAGGCTACCTTGCTACAGCAAGCTTTTGACGTAGGCGTCAATGTCGCTGATGTATTTTTCAATGCCAGAGGCATCTTTCTCACGAATTAGATGTTCCAGCGTTTCACATAACTGCTTGCCGGGAACCAGATTAAGCATGGCAAACACCCCTTTAAGCCGGTGTGCTGTCTGTGCCAGCGCTGCAAAATCATTCGCAGCGGACTCAGTATACAACCGCTTAACATCATCTGGTACTGTATCAACAAAGAGTGAATAGTATCCGCTGGCGTGAAGCTCGGCATTTTCATTGCCGCCTAACGGTGACTCCGTTATCTCTTCCTGCGCCAGCTGCTCTTCTATTAGTTGTAGTACAGCTTCCTGCATCGCATTGCTTATATTAAAGTTGACGCGCAGCTGGCCAGGGCCGATTTTCCGCACGCCTGACTCATCATCGCTTAAAAGCAAGCCGGAGGCAGTAAGATTAGACGGATTATCAGTTAAAAACAGATCAAATTCTTGACTTGCAAGTCTTTCATCCGGCGTGATGCAGGCCGCACCCCAGTTTTCTAACTGACGAACGACAATATTGCGGATCTCGTTCGAGGTCACATCGACCATCACCACGACGTCATCCAGCAGACGTTCTTCATCCTCTTCCTGCGGATTGACCGCCATTTTCACATGCAGAGAATAGCGGGTGCCGAGGGATTCACGGGCTTTGATATTCAGGTGGCCGCCAAGCTTACGCGCCAGCTGATCGCACAGCCAGAAGGTCAGGGCATTGGCCTTGCCGTAGCGATCGCTCTGCGTGTCATTCAGGAACGGGAAGTGCAGATTATCAATTTCACTTGTTGTGACGCCTTCCCCGGTATCCAGGATGCGGAACGTCAGACGATCTTCTGCCGACTCCTCGGTGCTGACTTCAAGGGTGATCTTGCCGATCTGCGTGGTGGTCACGGCGTACTGAATAATCATCAGCAGAATGCGGCGCAGCGCTTCGCGATCGCCGTGGCGTTCGTCATTCGCAGGGAGATTGTTATTGATCAGCAGCTGCAGCCCTTTGCGCTTAATGACGGGCAGCACTTCCGGCACCACTTCATCGATCAGATCCTGGATGGAGAAGAGGGCTGGTGTTCCCTTCCAGAAATCATTTTCCAGCATGTTCGCCAGCTGGATCTCATCAACCATTCTGACCAGCGAATCGGCCTGGCAGGCAAGCTGGTGGCTTTCAGAGGTGTTTAACGCCGCCGCCTGGGTCGCCAGCGTTTTTAACGGCTGCTTGAAGGCATCGCCAATGTTCTGCATAAATGCGGCGCGCCCCTGCTGGTTTTTCTCATACAGCCTTTGCGCCTGCTTGAGCTTTTTATTGACCAGCACTTCGCGATCCTGGTCGCGAATAATGAAGATTTGCGTGCGGGGAGCCACCTGGCTGCGGAACTGACGGATCTCGTACAGTTCATTGTTGATGGTGGCCTGAATCACCCCCTGGTGTTGATCCGCCATGGTGGTGATGTTCTGCAGGTTAAGATGAGGCAGCAGATGGTCGGCAATTTTGTTGCTCATCACCGTACGATTCGCCTCCTGGTCGTGAACCAGGACCCCAAGCGGCAGCACGGAAACAATCTCTTCATTCAGTGCACGCAATACGCGCAGCTCATTGTTGGTACCGGCCGGAACCGCAGAGGCGTCGCTCTGACGCCCCGTCTGGAAACGGAAGGTGCTGTAGCCAAACAGCGCCAGCGCCAGCAGACCGATATTTAGCAGCAGAGGCAGCAGAATATTTTGCAGGGTGTCGAGCAACAGCGTGCCAAACGGCACCTGCCACACGAGACGCATGCCGGTCGAGTTCAGCGATGAGGCAATTTCGATTTTCGAGCCGTTAAAGGAGATCGATACGCTCTCTGCGGCCTCTTTGTCGGACGCCGCACGCATGTTCTGGGTGCTGCTGTCTGGCTCCAGGCGGAAACTGTCGAGCGGCATATCCGGCGGGATTAAATCATTAATCGGTAAATCGAAGGCCACCACCGTCGCCAGATGCCCTGGCTGGTTGAACGTGGTGCGCAGGGTAAAATAATGACCGTTTTGCCAGGCCAGACGACGCAGGGAAGAGAAGCTCTCACGCTCATCAAGGGCGTTCGCCTGCTGCAGCATCTCTGCCCGGCGGGAATCGACGATGCTGCCCACGGTTGTCTCTTTAAAGCCGGACGAGAGATCTTTTAACGGCAGCGTAGAGATCAGGATCATGCTGTTGTCCTGACCGTTCAGATAGTACATCGACCACGGTACCGTTTCGGCCCCCCAGAGGGTATCCAGATAGGTCGAAATACGCTGCGTCATCTCAAGCGTCGCGCTGTCGTGAGAGCCAAAGATAAGGGCCTCGGTCTTACGTTGCGGTTTTTCGAGATAATAGACATCCTGCTTAAGTCGCGTCTCCTGAAGTCCATCCCCGGACGAGGAGGTCGGGGCAGCCGCGATATTGTCGTAAATCTGCCAGGTGGCGTAGCGCCAGGTGTCTATGCGCTTATGCACGGCGTGGGTGATATCCACGACCTGATAGCTCTTATCCTTCAGCCAGGCGTTAACCGCGCTTTGTACCATCACCCCCATGGTGACTAACAGCACAACGATCAAAAGAAGAAAGAAACGGGTGATGCTCCCGGGGAGAAGGGAGAATTTGCTCGGGGCGGTAGTTTCAGTCTGACTCATTGATATCTTTAACCCGTTATGGTCGTGCTCTGTGGCGATAGGGCAGTATAAAGGGTAATAACTGAATTTCCAGCGCGACTGTCCGGGAAGAGGCGACTTTTTCTCCGGACAATATCGGCGGCGGGGAGTGCAGAAAACATGTACAAACTCGCCATGCGCGTACAAATAATCGACCCACGCCGTCAATAAATAGCACGAATTAACAAGAAATTAAGTCTTGTACCAATTTATGGACTTCGAAGAATACCCGAAGAGAATTTAGTTAATAGTCGTTACAATTACGGTGCGGTAGCACAAAAAAAGAGAAGTTACGTAAAGAAAGGTAAAAAAAAACCGAATGCGAAGCATCCGGTTCAATTAGGGATAAACAGACATTCAAAACTGAATGACGGTAATAAATAAAGTTAATGATGATAGCGAGAGTTATTTTAGAGATTAGGTGCAATCTTGTTTTGTCATTCAGTGCTGTAATGGGTTTTATTGTAACTATTTGATTTGTATGTTGTGATTTTCATGTTTGATTATAAGTGCTAATTTTCTAAGCTATTTGTGCTTTGTAAAAGTTCCTCGATATTTACATTCTGAAACATGTTGATAGGTAAATGAAACATCTTCAAAGTTTTCGTATCATATTCGCATTGGATTATTCTGTAATTTTGCGGAGAATGAAATTGCCGACTGGTTAATGAGGGTTAACCAGTAAGCAGTGGCAATTATAAGGCATATAACAGAGGGTTAATAAAATGAAAGTTAAAGTACTGTCCCTCCTGGTACCAGCACTCCTGGTGGCAGGCGCAGCAAATGCGGCCGAAATTTATAACAAAGATGGCAACAAATTAGATCTGTACGGTAAAGTCGATGGTCTGCACTATTTCTCTGACGACAAGAGTGCCGACGGCGACCAGACTTACATGCGTCTTGGCTTCAAAGGCGAAACTCAGGTTAACGATCAGCTGACCGGTTACGGCCAGTGGGAATACCAGATCCAGGGCAACACCTCTGAAAGCGACAACCAGGCCTGGACGCGTGTGGCGTTCGCGGGTCTGAAATTCGCTGACGCGGGTTCTTTCGATTACGGTCGTAACTACGGCGTAATCTACGATGTAACCTCCTGGACCGACGTTCTGCCAGAATTTGGCGGCGATACTTACGGTGCGGACAACTTCCTGCAGTCCCGTGCTAACGGCGTGGCGACCTACCGCAACCAGGACTTCTTTGGTCTGGTGGATGGCCTGAACTTTGCCCTGCAGTATCAGGGTAAAAACGGCAGCGTAAGCGGTGAAAACGACACCGGTCGTAGCACCCTGAAACAGAACGGCGACGGCTACGGTGCATCCCTGACCTATAACCTTGGCGAAGGCTTCAGCGTAGGTGGTGCGATGTCCTCCTCCAAACGTACCGCTGACCAGAACGCACCGGGCGTATACGGTAATGGCGATCACGCAGAAGTCTATACTGGTGGCCTGAAATACGATGCCAACAACATCTATCTGGCAGCGCAGTACTCTCAGACCTACAACGCAACCCGTTTCGGTACCTCTAACGGCAGCAGCCCGACTACCGCTTACGGCTTCGCTAACAAAGCGCAGAACTTCGAAGTGGTTGCTCAGTACCAGTTCGACTTCGGCCTGCGTCCGTCCGTGGCTTACCTGCAGTCTAAAGGGAAAGACATCGAAGGTTACGGCGATCAGGATCTGCTGAAATATGTTGATGTTGGTGCGACTTACTACTTCAACAAAAACATGTCCACCTACGTGGATTACAAAATCAACCTGGTTGATGAAAATGAATTCACCCGTCAGGCGGGTATCGGTACTGACGATATCGTAGCGCTGGGCCTGGTTTACCAGTTCTAATCGCTTCATCGTGTGACGTAAGGGGCCTGCTGGCCCCTTTTTTGTGTCTCGCAGATTCGAACAACTCACCCGTTTTGGTGTACTCTTGCCGCCCTGGCATGAGGATAATAATGAATGGACATGACTTTTTTACGCGCCAGCTTTCTGGCTATGCTTTTTTTCCTGACCGCGTGTGACGATTCCGCGCCCGTGGCGAAAGCCGACGCACCCGCCGCGACGGTGCTCGAAGGCAAAACGATGGGCACCTTCTGGCGCGTCAGCGTGATGAACCTCGATAAAACACGCACAGATGAGCTACGCGGCAAAATCCAGTCTCAGCTGGATGCCGACGATCAGCTGCTCTCAACCTATAAAAATGACTCGGCGCTGATGCGCTTTAACCTCTCCACCAGCACCTCCCTGTGGCCGGTGAGCGAGGCGATGGCCGATATCGTGACCGAATCTATACGCGTGGGTTATAAAACCAACGGCGCGATGGATGTGACCGTCGGACCCCTGGTAAACCTCTGGGGATTTGGACCTAACAAACAGCCGGTGACCACGCCCGAACAGGCGGCCATTGATGACGCCCGCGCCCGGACAGGGCTGCAGCATCTGACGGTGATCAATCAGTACGGACAACAGTACCTGCAAAAGGATATCCCCGATCTGTTTGTCGATCTGTCGACGGTAGGGGAAGGCTATGCGGCGGATCATCTTGCAGCGCTGATGGCCCAGGAAGGCATTTCCCGCTATCTGGTCTCCGTGGGCGGCGCGCTAGTCAGCCGGGGGATGAACGCCAGCGATAAGCCGTGGCGCGTAGCGATTCAAAAGCCGACCGATCGGCAAAATGCCGTACAGGCGATAGTGGATATCAACGGACATGGCATCAGTACCTCCGGGAGCTATCGTAACTATTACGAGCTTGACGGGAAGCGTATTTCCCATGTTATCGATCCGCAGACCGGGCGTCCCATCACGCATAACCTGGTCTCGGTGACGGTCATCGCCCCAACCGCGCTGGAAGCGGATGCCTGGGATACTGGCTTAATGGTTCTCGGCCCGGAAAAAGCCAAAGAGGTGGTTCGCCAGGAAGGGCTGGCGGTTTATATGATCACCAAAGAGGGCGACGGGTTCAAAACCTGGAGCTCGCCGCAGTTCAATAGCTTCCTGGTGCGCGACAAAAATTAAAAAGCAAGGTTGCGGGTTTTTTATCAGTGGCACTCAGGCAGGCTCTATGTATGCTTATAAGAGGAGCCGATAATGAGAAACTCAACCTTTATTACCGATGAGGATCGCTGGCAGGCCGTGCTGGCCCGCGATCCGCTCGCTGACGAACAGTTTGTCTTCGCCGTGCAGACGACGGGTATTTTCTGCCGCCCGTCATGCCGCGCCCGCCACGCGCTGCGTAAAAACGTCCGCTTTTATCCCGATGCCCACCATGCCGTTCAGGCAGGGTTTCGCCCGTGCAAGCGCTGCATGCCGGACAAACGCGATCCGCAGGCGCAGAAGTTGGCAAAAGTGGAACACGCCTGCCGTCTTCTGGAGCAGGATCCCACGCTAACCCTGGAGGGGCTGGCGCAGCAGGTCGCCATGAGTCCTTTCCATTTCCACCGTCTGTTTAAGTCCGTGACCGGCATGACGCCAAAGGCCTGGCAGCAGGCGGCGCGAGGCCAGCGCCTGCGCACCGCGCTTGCACAGGGAGACAAAATTACCGACGCCGTGCTGGCGGCGGGGTTTCCCGACAGCAGCAGCTATTATCGCAAAGCCAACGATGCCCTGGGCATGACGGCGAAGCAGTACCGCAAAGGGGATGCGGCAGTGCGTTATGCCATCAGCGACTGCTCGTTAGGACGCTGTCTGGTTGCAGAAAGCGAGCGGGGGATCTGCGCGATCCTGCTGGGTGACAGCGATGAAGAATTAGCCGAAGAGCTTGCCGCGCATTTTCCAAAAGCAGCGCATGCGCCGCTGGAAGAGGATTTCGCACAGCGGATCCAGCAGGTGATTGCCAGTATTGATAACCGCGATGTACCACTTGCGCTGCCGCTGGATATTCGCGGAACCGCGTTCCAGCAGCGCGTCTGGCAGGCCCTTCGCAACATTCCCTGCGGCGAAACGGCAAGTTACCGGCAGGTGGCGCAGGCGATTGGCCAGCCCAGTGCGGTACGCGCCGTTGCCGGAGCCTGTGCGGCAAACACGCTGGCGATTGTGATCCCCTGTCATCGCGTGGTTCGGAACGACGGCGCGCTGTCGGGTTACCGTTGGGGCTCGGCGCGAAAGGCGCTATTACTGAAACGTGAGGCGAAACGTCAGGAGGGATAATGCTCGATCTTTTTGCGGATGCTGAACCCTGGCAGGAGCCGCTTGCGCCGGGGGCGGTTATTCTGCGTCGCTTTGCTCTCTCCCGTGCGGAGGCGTTGCTTGCTGGAATTGAAGAAGTCACAGCGGTTTCACCGTTTCGCCATATGGTGACGCCGGGCGGCTACACCATGTCGGTGGCCATGGCCAACTGCGGCGAACTGGGCTGGGCGACGAACGAGCGGGGCTATCTGTATGCCCCGAACGATCCTGCGACCGGCCAGCCCTGGCCTCCGATGCCTGCGGTTTTTCAGGCGCTTTGCCATGAGGCCGCCGGGGCAGCCGAGTATCCTGATTTTCGGCCCGATGCCTGCCTGATTAACCGCTATGCCGTTGGCGCAAAGCTCTCGCTGCATCAGGATAAGGATGAACCCGATCTTCGCGCGCCTATCGTCTCGGTATCGTTAGGTTTGCCTGCCGTCTTCCAGTTTGGGGGATTACGCCGCAACGACCCGCTCAAGCGCATTATGCTGGAACATGGCGATGTGGTGGTGTGGGGCAGGGAGTCGCGGCTTTATTATCACGGCATTCAGCCGCTGAAGCCCGGGGTTCACCCGCTCACGGGCGAGTACCGTTTCAACCTGACCTTCCGTCAGGCGGGGCACAGTAAACTAAAATAAGAATTATTCTTGATGTACACGCAGGGCAGTTTACACTGCTGGCTGATTTTTATTGTCCGGATTGCCTGCATGCAACTACTTCTCCTCGTCTGGCGTCAGTATCGCTGGCCCTTCATCGCAGTAATGGCGTTAAGCCTTGCCAGCGCCGCGCTGGGGATTGGCCTGATCGCGTTTATTAACGTGCGGTTGATTGAAATGACCGACACTTCGCTCTCCGTTCTGCCGGAGTTTCTCGGCCTGCTGCTCCTGCTGATGGCGGTTACGCTCGGTTCCCAGCTGGCACTGACCACGCTCGGGCACCATTTCGTTTTCCGTTTGCGCAGTGAGTTTATCAAGCGGATCCTCGATACTCAGGTAGAGCGCGTTGAGCAGCTCGGCAGCGCCTCCCTGCTGGCGGGGCTGACCAGCGACGTGCGCGCCATTACCATCGCGTTCGTTCGTCTGCCGGAGCTGGTGCAGGGGATCATTCTGACCTTTGGCTCGGCGGCCTATCTCGCCTGGCTCTCCAGCAAAATGCTGGCGGTGACCGCGCTGTGGATTGTCATTACCATCTGGGGCGGCTTTATGCTGGTGTCGCGCGTCTATAAACACATGGCGGTACTGCGCGAAACCGAAGATAAGCTTTATAACGATTACCAGACGGTGCTGGAAGGGCGCAAAGAGCTCACCCTGAACCGCGAGCGCGCCGAGCATATCTTTAATCATCTCTATATCCCGGACGCGCGCGAATACCGTCATCATATTATTCGCGCCGACACCTTCCACCTGAGCGCGGTGAACTGGTCAAACATCATGATGCTGGGTGCCATTGGCCTGGTATTCTGGATGGCGAATGGCCTGGGCTGGGCCGACACCAACGTAGCGGCAACTTACTCGCTGACGCTGCTGTTTTTACGCACGCCGCTGCTCTCGGCGGTCGGCGCGTTGCCCACCTTACTGAGTGCGCAGGTGGCCTTTAATAAGCTCAAAAAATTCGATCTCGCGCCGTTCAAGGCCGAATTCCCACGCCCGCAGGCCTTCCCGAACTGGCAGACGCTGGAGCTGCGTAACGTCAAGTTCCGCTATCAGGACAGCGCTTTCTCCGTGGGACCGGTCAACCTGACGATCCGCCGCGGTGAACTGCTGTTCCTCATCGGCGGTAACGGCAGCGGTAAATCTACGCTGGCGATGTTGCTGACCGGACTCTATCAGCCGCAGTCGGGCGAGATTTTGCTGGACGGCAAGGCGCTAAGCGCTGAGAAGCCCGAGGATTACCGTAAGCTTTTCTCGGCGGTGTTCACCGACGTCTGGCTGTTCGATCGGCTGCTGGGGCCGGAAGGGCAACAGGCCAATCCGGCGCTGGTGGAAAAATGGCTGGCGCAGCTGCAGATGTCGCACAAGCTGGAACTTCAGGAAGGTAAAATTCTCAATCTGAAGCTTTCCAAAGGGCAGAAAAAGCGCGTGGCGCTGCTGCTGGCGCTGGCGGAAGAGCGTGACATCATCCTGCTGGACGAGTGGGCTGCGGATCAGGACCCGCATTTCCGCCGCGAGTTTTATCAGGTACTGCTGCCGCTGATGCAGGAGATGGGTAAAACCATTTTCGCCATCAGCCACGACGATCACTACTTCATTCATGCTGACCGCCTGCTGGAGATGCGCGACGGCAAGCTGAGCGAGCTGACCGGTGAAGATCGAGATGCGGCCTCGCGTGACGCGGTAGCGCGTACGGCCTGATGCCCTCACCCTAACCCTCTCCCACAGGGAGAGGGGATAGATCGTGGCCGTAATGCCGCTTTTTTCCCCATCCCGTCCCGTTGTTTATTCTTATTTACATATCCCCGCGCTATGCTTAACCCCAACTCATTTAATGGATTTATGATTGATGTCGGTATTAAAGAAAAACAGCGCCAGACAGCGTGACCAGGAGCGCGCGCGACTCATCTGGCTTCTCACGACCGATAAAGCGGTCACTTCTACGCTTTTAGGCAAACTCACCCTGGCTGAGCAATATGATGTCGGCACCCTGACCGACGATATTGCTGAGGTAGGTGCGCTGGTTGCTCATTTACCCCCGCCGGATCTGGCGGATACCCTTGAAGCGCTTCCCTCGGAAGAGCGTCACGCCCTGTGGCGTCTGGTGCAGGATCACGAGCGCGGGCAGGTGCTGCTTGAGGCCTCCGAAAACGTCTGGGACGACCTGATCGACGAGATGAGCGATCGGGATATTCTCGACGCGGTGCAAACCCTGGATATCGACGAGCAGATTTACCTCGTTCAGCACCTGCCGCGAAACCTGACCGGCCGCCTGTTGGCGTCACTGCCTGCGGAGGAGCGGGCGCGCGTGCGTCAGGTGATGCACTACGAGAAAAACAGCGTCGGCGCGATCATGGAGTTCGGCGTTATCACGGTGCGACCGGACGTGACGCTCGGTACCGTGCAGCGCTATCTGCGTCGCCTGGGCAAAATGCCGGACAACACCGATAAACTGTTTGTCACCTCCCGGGATAAAACCCTGCTTGGCGAACTTGAGCTGAAAACCATCCTGCTTAACAGCACCCAGCGGAAGGTGAGCGAGGTGATGGAAAACGAGCCGATGGTCTTCTCCCCGGAAGACGATGCGGAGAAAGCGGCGCGTACCTTCGAGCGTGACGACCTGGTGAGTGCCGCCGTCGTGGATTCCGTCGGCAAACTGATGGGGCGTCTGACCATCGATGAGATCGTTGACGTGGTCTATGAAGAAACCGACAACGACCTGCGCGCGCTCGGCGGGATTAGCGCCGAAGATGATGTCCATGCCTCCGTCGGCAAGGCGGTAAAAACGCGCTGGGCGTGGCTGGCCATTAACCTGTGCACCGCGTTTATCGCCTCCCGCGTGATCGACGGGTTTGAACACACCATTTCGCAGCTGGTGGCGCTGGCCTCGCTGATGCCGATTGTGGCCGGAATCGGCGGCAACACCGGAAACCAGACTATAACCATGATCGTTCGCGCGCTGGCGCTGGAAAACATTCAGCCAGGTAACTTTTCGTGGCTCATTTTTAGAGAGATGGGCGTCGCGCTAATTAACGGCCTGGTGTGGGGCGGGATTATGGGCGGCATCACCTGGTGGCTGTACGACGATATGGCCCTGGGCGGCGTGATGATGCTGGCGATGGTGCTGAACCTGCTGGTAGCGTCGATAATGGGCGTGATTATCCCGCTGACGATGACCAAACTGGGCCGCGACCCCGCGGTCGGGTCGAGCGTGATGATCACCGCCATCACCGATACCGGCGGTTTCTTTATTTTTCTTGGGCTGGCGACGATTTTTCTGCTTTAAGCCGACGCTTAATGCGGGCGGGGAGGAGTGCCATGACGATAATCCCGCCCAGCACGCCAATCGCCAGATTGCCGGTTGATACCGTGGCGGCTACGGTGACCAGCATGACGACCGTTTCTGCAATCGGGGCCGTTTTCACCGTGGCTGGCTGAAGGCTGTGCCAGCTGAAGGTTTTGACGGCGACAATCGCCATAATACCCGCCAGCACCGCCATCGGGATTTTGGCCATCACGTCGCTGAGCGCCGTCACCAGGATCAGCAGCACGATGCCCGCCGCAAAGGTTGAAATGCGGCTTCGACCTTTCCCCATCTCCACGTTGACGATGGTTTGTCCGATCATCGCGCAGCCTGCAATTCCGCCATAAAATCCGGCCAGAATATTACCCACGCCCAGCCCGATGCTCTCACGGCGCTTGCTCGACGGCGTTGCGGTCAGCTCATCCACCAGCTTTGCCGTCAGCAGGGATTCCAGCAGGCCGACAAACGCGATGCTCAGCGCGCACGGCCAGATAATGCTCAGCGTCTGCACATTGAGCGGGACCAGCAGCTCGGTAAGACCCGGCAAACCGCCGCTCATGGAGCCTTCATCGCCCACGGTCGGCAGGATTTGACCGGTTGAAACGGTAAACAAGGTAAGCACAACAATCGCAATCAGCGGGGAAGGGATGCTTTTGATATAGCGCGGCACCCACAGCACGATCAGCAGCGTCAGGACGAATAGGCCCACAATCACCGGGCTTCGGCTCCAGAAATGCGGTACCTGAGCGAAGAAGATCAAAATGCCCAGGGCGTTAACAAACCCGGTCATGACCGACTGGGGTATAAAGCGCATCAGTCTTGCCATGCCCAGCACGCCAAACAGAATCTGAATCACGCCAGCCATCAGCACGGCGGGAAGAATGTACTGTACGCCGTGCTGATGCACCATCGGGCCAATGACCAGCGCCACGGAACCGGCCGCTGCCGTGACCATCGCCGGGCGGCCACCCAGTACCGACAGGGTAAGACACAGCACCACGGAGGCGATCAGGCTGACCTTCGGGTCAACGCCCGCCACCACCGAAAATGAGATAACCTCGGGGATCAGCGCCAGGGCGGTAATCACGCCTGCCAGCGTTTCACGCGTCAGCTGCTTTGGGGAACGCAGCACGTTGGCCACGCGGTCTTCGGGGGATACAGCAGAATGGGGTAAGGACATAACAGTTCGCTGGTTAGGGCAGGCTTCCGTGCGCGCGATCACAAAACGCAACATACTAGCCAGTAAAACCGCGCTTTACCAGACGCATCGATAATTCCTCACAAACAATCCATCATTAAATTTCACAATTACAATAATTTCGTAACCTTTAAACAATATTTAAAAGTTGTTACCGTGCCCCCGCAGCTTTTTTCACCTGCAATTTCCACGCATCAAGCACTTTTACACTAAGGCATAAATTATGAAAAAAATGACTGCCATGCTCTTTTCTCTGGCCGTGGGGCTTAACACCGTCTCCATGGCGGCGAAAGCTGACGCACCAAAAGAGCAGGAAACGGACGTCCTTTTAATTGGTGGCGGTATCATGAGCGCCACGCTGGGAACCTATCTGCAAGAACTGCAGCCGGACTGGTCTATGACCATGGTCGAGCGCCTTGATGGCGTGGCGCAGGAGAGTTCGAACGGATGGAATAACGCCGGTACCGGACATTCGGCACTCATGGAACTGAACTATACGCCGCAGAAAAAGGACGGTTCCATTAGTATCGAGAAGGCGGTAGAGATCAACGAAGCATTCCAGGTTTCTCGCCAGTTCTGGTCTCATCAGGTCAACAGCGGCGTGATGCACGACCCGCACTCTTTCATCAACACCGTGCCGCACATGAGCTTTGTGTGGGGAGAGCAGAACGTCAACTTCCTGCGCGCGCGCTACGCCGCTCTGCAGCAGAGCACGCTGTTCCGCGGGATGAAATACTCTGAAGACCACGCGCAGATTAAAGAGTGGGCTCCGCTGGTCATGGAAGGTCGTGACCCGAACCAGAAAGTGGCGGCGACCCGTACCGAAATTGGTACCGACGTTAACTACGGTGAAATTACCCGTCAGCTGGTGACGTCTCTGAAGAAAAAAGAGAACTTCAACCTGCAGCTCAGCACCGAAGTGCGCGGTTTCAAGCGCAACGCGGATAACAGCTGGAGCGTGACCGTTGCCGATCTGAAAAACAACGAAGCCGAGCACGTCATTAAGGCGAAGTTTGTCTTTATCGGTGCGGGCGGCGCGGCGCTGAAGCTGCTGCAGGAGTCCGGTATTCCGGAAGCTGACGACTACGCGGGCTTCCCGGTCGGCGGTCAGTTCCTGGTGTCAGAAAACCCGGAAGTGGTGAACCGTCATCTGGCAAAAGTGTACGGCCAGGCTTCCGTTGGCGCACCGCCGATGTCTGTTCCGCACATCGACACCCGTATGCTTGACGGCAAACGCGTGGTGCTGTTTGGGCCGTTCGCGACCTTCTCCACGAAGTTCCTGAAAAATGGCTCCCTGTGGGATCTGCTCAGCGCCACGACCACCTCTAACGTCAAGCCGATGATGGATGTGGGTCTGGATAACTTCGACCTGGTGAAATACCTGATCAGCCAGGTGATGCTCTCTGACGACGACCGCTTCGAGGCGCTGAAAGAGTACTATCCGCAGGCGAAGAAAGAAGACTGGCGTCTGTGGCAGGCGGGTCAGCGCGTACAGATCATCAAGCGCGATCCGAAAGAGGGTGGCGTGCTGCGTCTGGGTACCGAAGTGGTAAGCGATAAGGATGGCACCATTGCCGCGCTTCTGGGGGCGTCGCCGGGCGCGTCTACCGCTGCGCCAATCATGCTGCACCTGATGGAAAAAGTGTTTAAAGACAAAGTCGCCAGCCCGGAATGGCAGGCAAAGCTGAAAACCATTATTCCATCCTACGGCACGAAGCTGAACGGCAACGTGAGCGCGACGGAGCAGGAGCTGGAATACACCAGCCGCGTACTGCAGCTGCAATACATCAAGCCACAGGCTGCGGATGCTGCGCCAAAAGCGGAGCTGAAGCCTCAGCCGGAAAACAAACCGGTTGCGGATATCGCGCTGTAAGGTAAAAGCAAAACGGTAACATCCGTTACCGTTTTTAGTGTTTTCTCCCTCTCCCGGTGAGAGAGAGTTGGGGTGAGGGCACCAGAGCGCACCCTTTCCGGGTCGGGTAAGGCGAAGCCGCCACCCGACTTATTTTTAACGTACTACGGCTTGTCCGATGTTCTCATCAGCCTTCCAGATGCGATATTTCACTTCTACGTTTTCAGGCGTATAGACCACGATCGGCAGCTTGCTGTTGTAGCGCAGCAGACTGTTGTCACCCAGATACGCCGTTACAAATTTCTTCTCTTTCTTGCCGTCCGGGCAGGCCATCATGGTGGAGACCGGAGAGGTCACTTTGTCAAAGACGTAATAGTCGTAACCCCAGCCTTCCAGGGTTTTGCTTTCCAGCTGACCGCCCAGACGGTGCTGGTTGCAGTCCACTTCCAGCGTCTTACCAATTAACAGTTCCACTTTAAAGTTCGCTTCATCCTGCTGAACCGGCAGCTGAATCACCTGACGCTTCATCCCTTTGTCCGCCTGCGGGTAAGGAGCCACTTTTTCCAGCGGCTGCTCTTTTGGAGTTTCGCTGGCGAAAGCGCTGCTGCTGACGCACGCGGCGGCAATGAGGGCGATGGCAAATTTAGGTGCGTTTTTCATTGTCATTCCTTTATGTCAAAACGATCCTGCGCAGGTTAACATAACAACGATGAATGAACGGTGTTATTTACTTACATTTTCAATATGGGTAGCGTTATACGCTTTTAATTTGCCTGTTTAGTGGTTGTTTATGCTGGTGTGGAGTCAGGTGTCAGTTCGTGTTATTTTAGACCCTGTATATTGTTATTCATCTGTAAAAGGGAAGAGAGATGGTTCGTGCAAAACTGAAAACGCCTGAAGGCCGCAAGTTCCTCCTGGCGCTGCTGGTCGTATTTATGATTGCTGCCGCGTGCGTGGGGCGGGCAACCATTGTTGGCGTTATCGAACAGTACAATATCCCCCTCTCTGCCTGGACAACCAGCATGTATGTCCTGCAGTCGGCGATGATCTTCGTCTACAGCCTGGTGTTCACCGTTCTGCTGGCCATCCCGCTGGGCATTTTCTTCCTGGGCGGACGTGAGAAGCATTAAGCGCTGACTCGCAATAGCTAAGCCATCCTGCCGGATGGCTTTTTTATGGTCTCATCCCACTCTCCTCAGGTTTTTTTAATCCGCGATATCCTATCCTGTAAGCATTCAGGCAACTGTTTTTAAAGCAGGAGCGGTAGATGCGTTCCAGATTTCCAGTGCTCAGCCAGATCCCCAAAGGCGTCTGGGTTGTGGGGGGCGTCAGTATGCTGATGGATATCTCGTCAGAGAGTATTCACAGCCTGCTGCCACTTTTTATGATGACCACCCTCGGTACGAGCGTGCTGTTAATCGGCCTGATTGAAGGGCTGGCGGAGGCCACTGCGCTTTTTATTAAGGTCTTTTCGGGGGCGATCAGCGACTACCTGGGTCAACGTAAGGGGCTGGCCCTGTTAGGGTGTGGCCTGGGGGCCCTAAGCAAACCCCTTTTCGCATTAGCGTCCTCTTCCGGGATGGTTTTAGGCGCACGTCTCATGGACCGTACGGGGAAGGGAATACGGGGCGCCCCGCGGGATGCGCTGGTTGCAGACGTCACGCCGCCGGAAATGCGTGGTGCGGCATATGGCCTGCGTCAGTCAATGGATACCACAGGCGCATTTCTTGGCCCATTACTGGCCGTAAGCTTAATGCTGTTGCTGGACAATGATTTTCGCACTGTTTTCTGGATAGCTCTTATCCCCGGTCTGCTTTCAGTTGCCTTGCTCTATTTCGGCCTTCAGGAGCCGAAAACTCCCCTCGAACATAAACGTACTAATCCCATTAAACGAGAGAATTTAAGGCGGCTGGGTAAAGCGTGCTGGTGGGTGATTGGCCTTGGTGCGGTGCTCACGCTTGCCCGGTTTAGCGAGGCTTTTCTCGTCCTTCGTGCGCAGCAGTCGGGCGTTCCTCTGGCCCTTATTCCGCTGGTGATGGTGGTCATGAACGTACTCTATTCCCTTTCGGCTTACCCTTTTGGCAAACTTTCTGATGGCATGAGCCACACCCGACTTCTGCAGTGGGGGCTAATGGTGCTGATTGGCGCAGATGTTGTTCTGGCGCTGAGCAGCCACTGGATGGGAGTCATTTTAGGCGTTGCGCTTTGGGGAATACATATGGGTATGACCCAGGGATTACTGGCGGCAATGATCGCTAAAACCGCACCGCGCGATCTGCGCGGCACGGCTTTCGGTATTTTTAGTCTGGTAAGCGGCGTGGGATTATTAATCGCCAGCGTGGCAGCCGGCGCGATATGGGAAACGTTTGGCGCGGAATATACGTTTTATGCCGGAGCGGTGATTTGTCTGGCTACGCTTGTGTATCTGCGCAAAACGCCGGACGAGGCGAAATAAAAAAACCAGCCATCAGGCTGGTTTTCAGTGTGTTTTTGGTCGGCACGAGAGGATTTGAACCTCCGACCCCCGACACCCCATGACGGTGCGCTACCAGGCTGCGCTACGTGCCGACGCATAAAAAGAATACTACTCGATTCCGTTTTGAATGCAAGGGAATCTGTCGCTAACTGGTTTATTATTAATCAGTTAGCGATGAAGCGCTTCTCATCCGTCAGGACCTGAAGCAGCAGGCTCAGCTGCGGTTTCTGATCTTTCAGCCGTTCACCCTGCAGATTATACGTCTGATAATTCCCGTTGCTGTTCAGCACCAGCGTCAGCTTCGGCGTGGTCACCACCAGCGTATTATTCCCCGCTGCCGTCACCCAGCTGTGGCGGCGCGCGGCGCTGAAGAGATCCTGCCCCTGCGAATACTCGTTTGCTGGCGTGCTGACGTGCAGCAGGCGTTGCATCAGGGTTGTCATCACATCTTTATGCTCGGTGAGCATATTGATGCGCTGCGCCGGTGTGCCTGGCCAGTGGATCACCAGCGGAACCTGCAGATTCGGGCGAGACCAGCTCATACTCTTCGTCTCGTCACCTAAAGGCACGCCATGGCCCGCGGTCACGATCACCACGGTATTGTCCAGCTTGCCCGACTCGCGAAGCGCATCAAGCACGCGGCCTATCTGCGCATCAACATCGCCAGCCGCGCGACCGTAGCGGCGCGCAAAGTCACTCTTATTGCTGTCAGCAAGCGTTGTGCCGTTAAAGGCAACCCATGAGAACCAGCGGTTATCTTCCTGGGCGTAACGCTGCAGCCAGTTTATCCATTGGCTGGCGGTCTGCGCGTCGGACTGTTTTTGCGCCGTCGGCAGTGAGAAATCGGACAGCAGCGCCTGGCGGTAGAGCGGGCTGTTAAAGCCATCGGAGGAGAACAACCCTAACTGATAGCCTTGCTGATTCAGCCCGGTGATCAGCGCCGCAGGTGTGCGGGTAGACAGTACGCCGTCCATGTAGCCAGCTGAAATGCCATAGAAGAGGCCAAAGATGCCCGCATCGGCGGTGTTACCGGAGCTCATATGCTGAGTAAACGAGACGTTTTGACTCGCGAAAGCGGTCAGCGCCGGCATCTGCTTCTCGAAACGGGAATAGTTCAGGCCATCGACGGTGATCAGCAGGACGTTTTGCCCGCGCCCCATATCGCGGTAGTTCAGGTCGCTCAGAGGATACTGAACGCTGACGGCTTCCGGGTTACCCTGCTCGATAAGACGGCGCTGGTACTCCTGCGCATCTAGCAGGCCGTGTTTCTCGAGGAAGCGACGGGCCGTCATCGGGTACGAGAGCGGCAGGTTCGCGCGCTGCATGGTAATAGGGCGATAGAAGTTCGCATCCGCCCAGATATACATGATGTGCGAACTGATAAAGGAGACGAAAAAGAGCGCGGCGACGGGCTTCGCATAATGGCGTCGCCGGGTCAGGCTGCGGAGCTTTTGCCAGCTCCAGGTAGCGAACAGCATCTCAATCAACAGGATCACCGGGACGCTGATAAACATCAGCTGCCAGTCACGGGCCGTTTCGTTCTGGTCGGGGTTAATCACCAGTTCCCAGACGATGGGGTTGAGGTGCAGGTGGAAGCGGGTGAACACTTCACTGTCGATAAGCAGCAGCGTCATCCCGACCGTCGCAAGGATGGCGGACAAGAACCTCATCAGACGCTGCGACATGACGATAAACGTCAGGGGGAACAGGATCAGCAGATAGGTGGCGAAAACCAAAAAGCTAAAGTGACCCACAACGCTCATCCAGGAGTAGATACGCCCGGTTAGCGTTGTTGGCCAGTCTGCGACAAACAGATAACGACAGCCAATGACCGTCGCCAGCAGAATGTTGAACAGGGCAAACCAGTGCCCCCAGCTGACCATCTGGGAGACTTTTTCACGGTAGCGCTGACGATTCGTCACCATAAACTGTTGTTCGTATCCCTTAATGGGCCGGGTCGTTGCTGACGGACGACTGTAAAGCCTGGGCGAACGATTTTGCGATCGCCTGACGCTGAGCCGGAGCAACGCTGGTGTTAATCAGGTTGGTGACCATATTTCCCAAAACCATCAGGGAGAGATCGGTCGGCGTTTTATGTTTTTCCAGTACGTTGACCAGCTCACTGAGCAGTTGTTCAACGTGTTCATCACTGTAGCGGGAATGTTGTGGCATAAATCAAAATCAGTTTGTTGATGAAAGGGCAACATATTACCGTAGCAACAGCTTTTTTTCCCCTTTTTTATCTGTTGTTGCACACATGTCCTGGTGGTGGTTGAATACCGCCCGGTCTAAAAGGAGAGTTTATCATGAGTCTGGAAATCAACCAGATTGCCTTGCACCAGCTTATCAAGCGTGATGAGCAAACCCTTGAAGTGGTGCTGCGCGATTCGTTACTGGAACCCACGGCGACCGTGGTGGAGATGATGGCAGAGCTGCATCGCGTCTATAGCGCCAAAAATAAAGCCTATGGCCTGTTCAACGAAGAGAGTGAACTGGCCGATAGTCTGCGCCTGCAGCGTCAGGGCGAAGAGGATTTCCTGGCGTTTAGCCGTGCCGCAACCGGGCGTCTGCGCGACGAACTGGCGAAATATCCGTTCGCCGACGGCGGGATCGTGCTGTTCTGCCACTATCGCTACCTGGCGGTCGAGTATCTGCTGGTTACCGTGCTGAATAACTTAAGCAGCATGCGCGTGAACGAGCAGCTGGATATCAGCTCGACGCACTATCTGGACATTAACCATGCGGATATCGTGGCGCGTATTGATTTGACCGAATGGGAAACCAACCCGGAGTCGACCCGCTACCTGACATTCCTGAAGGGGCGCGTGGGCCGCAAAGTGGCGGATTTCTTTATGGATTTCCTCGGTGCCAGCGAAGGTCTTAACGCCAAGGCGCAGAACAAAGGGCTGCTCCAGGCGGTTGACGACTTCACGGCTGAAGCGCAGCTCGATAAATCTGAGCGCCAGACCGTGCGTCAGCAGGTCTACAGCTACTGCAACGAACAGCTGCAGGCAGGGGAGGAGATCGAGCTGGAGTCCCTGTCAAAAGAGCTGGCGGGCGTCAGCGAAGTCAGCTTCCAGGAATTCACCGCGGAGAAAGGCTATGAGCTTGAAGAGAGCTTCCCGGCCGATCGCAGTACGCTGCGTCAGTTAACCAAGTTTGCCGGCAGCGGCGGTGGGTTAACCATCAACTTTGACGCGATGTTGCTGGGTGAACGCATCTTTTGGGATCCGGCCACCGATACGCTGACCATTAAAGGTACGCCGCCGAACCTGCGCGATCAGCTTCAGCGCCGCACCTCGGGTGGGAAATAACAGCCATAAAAAAACCCCGCAGAAGCGGGGTTTTTTTTCGACGAGTTTGCGATTACGCGCGAACGAAGTCGATGTGAGTCAGTTTTGGCTTGAACGCGTGACGCTGAACAGCCTGAACTTTCACTTTTTCTTCTTTACCGCCAACAACGATGGTCAGAACTTCGCTGTAGAATTCAGCTTTGGTCTGCAGGTTCCACAGTTTGTCGTGATCCAGTTCGATTGCAACTGGAGCAGCTTCGCCACCGTAAACGATAGCCGGGAACTTGTTAGCGTTACGCAGGCGGCGGCTCGCACCCTTACCCTGCACGTTACGTACTTCTGCTTCGATAGTGAACATTGATTTCTCTCTGTATTTAAAACCCTACTACAGGCGACCCAGCAGCAGGTGAGTGTTCTGCCTCACGGATGTGAAGCGGGCGGCATTTTATACTCAAATGCCCCTCACATCAATGAAAAGTCCCGCTAACCTCGCAATTCGTTGGCGCGACGGAAGCGACCTTCGTAGTCAAAGAGCTTCTCGCGCACCTGCCAGAACTGGCCTTTCTTACGGGCGACGACAAAATCCGGATGGCGCAATAGCATCTGCTGGCGCACGATATCGGCCACGGTGATCCAGCGCAGGGGCACGCCCGGCGTGCGGGTATGCGGGCGGATAAACAGCTGTTCGAAGGCCATTCGCTGGGCAGGCGTCTGAACCCGGAAGCGCTCGCTGACGTCCGCCCCGTCTTCGTCGTAATAGGTGATTTTCAACCACTCGCCTTTTTCATCGGCGCCGGGCTGCAGCGCCATGCCGGAACAGCGCAGCACCAGGGCATCTTTCAGCTTTAGCGCCGCTTTCAGCATGTCGTCCGGGTCAACCAGCACCGCGTCGCATTCCCGGCAGCGGCGGGCGGCAATGTCGTTTTCGGCGTTGCACTGCGGGCAGTTTTTGAACCGGAAGCGGAAATCGCACTGCTCGCGATGCCCGTCATCATCTTCAAACCAGCCCTGACAGCGGCGGCCAAAGTGTTCGATCAGCGTACCGTCGGCGGTGGTTTTTCCCCAGAAGGTGTTGGCAAACCCGCAGGCAGGGCAAAAGACCTGCACGGGCACGTTGTCGCTTTTCCCTTTTGGCGCGCCGACCTCAGGCGTATAGAGATCGTGCGGGTTACCGGCATAATCCAGAATCAGGCAGTCGGTTTTTCCCGGGGCCAGACGCAGGCCGCGGCCAACAATCTGCTGATACAGACTGACCGATTCGGTCGGGCGCAAAATGGCGATCAGGTCGACGTGCGGGGCGTCAAAGCCGGTGGTCAATACCGACACGTTAACCAGATAGCGGAACCGCTGGGCTTTAAAGGCCTCAATCAGGCGGTCGCGCTCCGGGCCGGGCGTCTCGCCGGTGATGAGCGCCGCGTCGCCGGGGGGCAGTAATCCGGTGATTTCTCGCGCGTGCTCAACGGTGGCGGCAAAAATCATCACCCCTTTGCGCGTCGCGGCAAACTCCTCAATCTGGCTGATGATATGCGGCGTGATGCGCTTCTGCTTTTTCAGCTCCTGGTTAAGATCCGCTTCGCTGAATAACCCGTTGCTCTGCGCCTGCAGGCGGCTGAAATCGTACTGCACCACCGGCATATCCAGCCGTTCAGGCGGCGTCAGGTAGCCATGTTTGATCATGTAGCGCAGCGGAAGCTCGTAGATGCAGTCGCTAAACAGGGCCTTGTCATCGCCGCGCACCATGCCGTGATAATGGTAACGATAGATCCAGCCTTTACCCAGACGAAACGGGGTTGCCGTCAGGCCCAGCAGGCGCAGGTGAGGATTCACCGCTTTCAGGTGAGCCAGGATTTGCTGGTACTGGCTGTCGTCGTCATCGCTGATGCGGTGACACTCGTCGACGATCAGCAGCGAAAATTCGTTGCGAAACAGGTCCAGATTGCGCGCCACCGACTGCACGCTGCCAAACACCACTTTGCCGTGGCTCTCTTTACGCTTTAGCCCGGCGGCGAAAATATCGGCTTCCAGCCCAAGCGCACAATACTTGGCATGGTTTTGCGCGACGAGCTCTTTAACGTGCGCCAGCACCAGCACGCGGCCGCGGGCCAGACGCGCCAGTTCGGCAATGACCAGGCTTTTGCCTGCGCCGGTCGGGAGCACAATCGCCGCCGGCTCGCGATGTTTACGGAACCAGGCGAGGGTGGCGTCAACGGCTTCCTGCTGATAGGGACGAAGTGTAAAAGTCATGGGGTCTCGGTTTCGTTATTCCGCACATAGTATGCCACGAAACTTTTTCCCTTGAGTGGCGCAACCAGACCATTATACTGAACCGTTCCAGACTGCTTCTTTTATCGGACCTGTTGTCCGACTTCCTGCACCATTAAGGCTAAAAAGATTTCATGCGACTTGATAAGTTTATCGCTCAGCAACTCGGCGTAAGCCGCGCTATTGCCGGGCGCGAAATTCGCGCCAGCCGCGTTACCGTGGATGGCGACATTGTGAGAGACAGCGCGTTCAAACTGCAACCTGACCATCAGGTGGAGTATGACGGCAATCCTCTGACCCAGCAGCACGGTCCGCGCTACTTCATGCTCAATAAGCCGGAAGGCTACGTCTGCTCAACGGACGATCCGGATCACCCGACGGTGCTCTATTTCCTCGACGAACCGGTGGCGCACAAGCTGCATGCCGCAGGCCGCCTCGACATCGACACCACCGGTCTGGTGCTGATGACCGACGACGGGCAGTGGTCGCACCGCATCACCTCTCCACGACACCACTGCGAGAAAACCTACCTCGTGACGCTGGAGTCGCCGGTGTCGGATGACACGGCAGAGCACTTCGCGAAAGGCGTTCAGCTGCATAATGAAAAAGATCTGACCAAACCGGCGGTGCTCGAAGTCATCACCCCGACGGAGGTCCGCCTGACCATCAGCGAGGGGCGCTACCATCAGGTGAAACGTATGTTTGCCGCGGTGGGGAACCACGTTGTTGGCCTGCATCGTGAGCGGATTGGTGCGATCGAACTCGATCCCGAGCTGGCGCCAGGCGAATATCGCCCGTTAACGGAAGAAGAGATCGCCAGCGTCGGTCTGCCTTCGCACTAATTTCAGGAGAACTCTGTGACCACCAGGCCACACTCGTCGTTCAAAATCGTCTTCATTCTTGGCCTGCTGGCCATGCTGATGCCGCTGTCTATTGATATGTACCTGCCTGCGCTGCCGGTGATTTCTGCACAGTTTGGCGTCCCGGCGGGCAGCGCGCAGATGACGCTCAGCACCTATATTCTCGGCTTTGCCCTCGGCCAGCTGTTTTATGGCCCGATGGCGGACAGCCTTGGACGCAAGCCCGTTATTCTGGGCGGGACGCTGGTCTTTGCAGCCGCAGCGGTGGCCTGTGCGCTGGCGCAGACCATCGATCATCTGATTATCATGCGCTTCTTCCACGGTCTGGCGGCGGCAGCGGCAAGCGTGGTGATTAACGCCCTGATGCGCGATATCTACCCGAAAGAAGAGTTCTCCCGCATGATGTCGTTTGTCATGCTGGTGACGACGATTGCGCCGCTGGTGGCCCCGATGGCCGGTGGTGCGGTGCTGGTGTGGTTTAGCTGGCATGTGATTTTCTGGATCCTGGCCCTGGCCGCGCTGCTGGCCTCCGCGATGATTTTCTTCTTTATTGATGAAACGCTTCCCGTCGAGCGCCGTCAGAAATTCCACATCCGTACCACCATCGGCAACTTTGCCTCGCTGTTTCGCCACAAGCGCGTGCTCAGCTATATGCTGGCAAGCGGGTTCAGCTTCGCCGGAATGTTCTCCTTCCTGAGCGCCGGGCCGTTTGTCTACATCGAACTGAACCACGTTTCGCCGCAGCACTTCGGCTATTACTTTGCGCTTAACATCGTCTTCCTGTTCATCATGACCATCATCAACAGCCGCTTTGTCCGGCGGGTGGGGGCTCTGAACATGTTCCGCGCCGGGCTGTGGATACAGTTTGTGATGGCGATCTGGCTGGTGGTGAGCGCGTTTCTGGGCGTGGGCTTCTGGGCGCTGGTGGTCGGCGTGGCGGCTTTTGTCGGCTGCGTGTCGATGGTGTCATCCAATGCGATGGCGGTGATCCTGGATGAGTTCCCGCACATGGCGGGGACCGCATCATCTCTGGCAGGGACGTTCCGCTTCGGCATCGGCGCTATCGTTGGCGCGTTGCTTTCGATGGCCACCTTTACGACGGCATGGCCCATGCTGTGGGCGATGGCTTTTTGCGCAACCAGCTCGATACTCTTCTATCTTTACGCCAGTCGACCGCGAAAAGCGGCCCACTAAAACACAGAGAAGGCCCGGCAGGGCCTTTTTTGTTGATGCATATCAACCAAACCCCCGTTCGTTTATTCCGTGTTTGTTTATTTTATGTAAAATCTATTTGTGTAAAAAGTCACATCATTGTATTCAAAAAGGTTGAGTTAGATCGCAGAAACGGGTACATATAGCGCCGACGCGAGCCAGGAAACGGATAAAAAAGCGCTGAATAGTGCAGGCTGGCGATGATGTGTTACTATAAATGTAAATAAATTGTGAAGTAAATTTTGCTTCCGGGGAACGAACGTGAATACATTACAACTCTCCATTGTCCATCGCTTGCCCCAGAGCTATCGCTGGTCGACGGGTTTTGCAGGTTCGAAAGTTGAACCGATTCCGCAAAACGTCGCGGGCTGTGAAAACTGCCTTGTGGCACTCAAGCTGCTGAGCCCGAGCGACGAAAATGCATGGCGGGTGATGGAGCGTCTCAGTCAGGCCCTGACGGATATCGAAGTGGACAGCTCCGTGCTGGAGTGTGAAGGTGAGCCGTGCCTGTTTGTGAAGAGCCAGGACGAGTTTGCCGCCACCTGCCGTCTGAAGAATTTTGGCGTTGCCATCGCGGAGCCTTTCTCCGGCCAGTACCCGTTCTGACCGCTAGTCTGCCGACAACAGCTGGCGCGTGTAGCGCTGCGTTGGCGCGCTAAATACGCGCTGGCACTCACCCTGCTCGACCACTTCTCCCTGTCGCAACACAATCACCTGATGGCATAGCGCCCGCACCACCTGAAGATCGTGGCTGATAAAGATATAGGCCAGCCTGTGCTTTTCCTGCAGCCCTTTCAGCAGGGCCAGGATCTGCGCCTGAACGGTTCTGTCCAGCGACGACGTCGGTTCATCCAGAATAATCAGCTCCGGCTTCAGGATCAGCGCGCGGGCAATGGCGATACGCTGGCGCTGCCCGCCGGAGAATTCAGCCGGATAGCGGTGGCGCGTCCCGGCATCTAAGCCCACTTCGGCCATCACCCGCATAACTTCCTGCTCTCGCTGCTGAGCGTTCAGGCCGGGTTGATGTACGCGCAGACCCTCTTCGATAATCTGTAACACGCTGAGCCGTGGATTAAGCGAGGAGTTGGGATCCTGAAACACCACCTGCATGCGGGGCCGCACGGGCAGCATCTGGCGGCGGTTCCAGCGGTGCAGCGGCATATCGTCAAAGAGGATCTCGCCCTGCGAGGCAATTAAGCGCAGCAGCGCCAGACCGGTGGTGCTTTTGCCCGAACCGGATTCACCCACCAGCCCCAGAGATTCTCCCGGGCGCAGCGAGAAGCGGATGTGTTTCAGCACCGGATTCTGGTCGACGATGCGTCGCAAAATACCTTTGCGGATCGGGAACGAGACGGACAGATCCTCAACGCGCAGCAGCGGCGTGCTGTCCGCATCGAGAGGAATCGGGTCGCCGGAGGGTTCGCTGTCGAGCAGGCGCTGCGTATAGGGGTGCTGTGGGGCACTCAGCAGCGCGGACGCCGTATTCTGTTCAACACAGCGTCCGTTTTGCATCACCGCGACGCTGTCGGCCAGCTTTCTCACAATGCTCAGGTTGTGCGTTATAAACAGCAGGCTCATGTTCAGCTCGTCACGCAGCTCCCGCAGCAGCGTCAATATTTGCGCCTGTACCGTCACGTCCAGCGCCGTTGTAGGCTCGTCGGCAATCAACAGCTCGGGTCGCGTGAGCAGTGCCATGGCGATCATCACGCGCTGGCGTTCGCCGCCGGAGAGCTGATGCGGAAAATCATTCAGCCGTTTGGGCGCATTGCGTATGCCTGTGCGTTCAAGACAATCCAGAATTTCTCCCCGCGCGGCCTCTTTGCGCATCCCTCGGTGCAGGGAGAGCACTTCATAAAGCTGTTTTTCGAGGCTGTGCAGAGGGTTAAGTGAAACCATCGGCTCCTGGAAGATCATGGCGATTTTGTTGCCGCGAATACCGCGCAGGGTATGTTCGTCGGCATGCAGCAGCGAGCTGCCGTGAAACAGAATATCCCCTTGCGGGTAGCTCACCGGCGGGGACGGCAACAGGCGCAGGATAGAGAGTGCCGAAACGCTCTTGCCTGAACCCGACTCGCCCACCAGGGCCAGCGTTTCACCGGTCTGGATCTTCAGCGACAGGTCGGTGACCACGGTGCGCGTCTCGCCCTGCTTGGAAAAAGCAATCGACAGGTTATCAATATTGAGAAGAGGCTGGGTCATTTTATACCGCCTTGTTCGGATCGAAGGCATCGCGCACGGCTTCGCCAATAAAAATCAGCAGCGACAGCAGCACGGCCACGGAAAGAAAGGCGGCGATGCCTAACCACGGCGCCTGCAGGTTGTTTTTACCCTGCAGCAGCAGTTCGCCGAGCGACGGGGAACCCAGCGGTAGCCCGAAACCAAGAAAATCCAGTGAGGTGAGGGTGGTGATCGAGCTGCACAGAATAAACGGCAGGAAGGTGAGCGTTGCCACTACCGCGTTGGGCAGCATGTGGCGGAAGATAATCCCCCGGTCGCTCACGCCAAGCGCCTGCGCGGCGCGAATGTAGTCGAAATTGCGGGTACGCAGGAACTCCGCGCGCACCACGCCCACCAGCGCCATCCAGCCGAACAGGACGGTGATGCCTAACAGCCACCAGAAGCCGGGCTGCACCACGCTGGAAAGCAGGATGATCAGGAACAGCGTTGGCATGCCTGACCAGACTTCAATCACCCGCTGGCCCCACAGATCAATTTTCCCGCCGTAGTAGCCCTGAACGGCGCCCGCCACGACGCCCATTACGCTGGAGAATATTGTCAGCATCAGCCCAAAGAGAAGCGAGATTCGCGTGCCGTACAGGATGCGCGCCAGCACGTCGCCGCCGTTAGCATCCGTTCCCAGCCAGTTTTGCGCGGAGGGCGGGGAAGGGAACGGCGTCGTGGTGGAAAAGTTAATGCTGTTGGCGCCAAAGCGCACCGGCGCCCAGAGCGCCCAGCCGTGCTGTTCGATCTGCTGGCGAAGCCACGGATCCTGATACTCCGCCGGTGTTGCAAACGGGCCGCCGAAGTCGCTTTCGCTGTAGTTGGCGATAACCGGCACGTACCAGCGGTCGTTAAAATGCACCAGCAACGGCTTGTCGTTGGCGATCAGCTCCGAACACATGCTTAAGGCAAACAGCACGGCAAAAATCCACAGCGACCAGTAGCCGCGGCGGTTGTGGCGAAAGCGGGCCCAGCGGGCCTGGTTGACGGGGCTTAAACGCGACATCAGCGGCCCTCAAAATCGATTCGGGGATCGACCAGCGTATAGCTGATATCACTGATGATATTCAGCAGCAGGCCAATCAGGGTGAAAATATAGAGTGTGCCAAACATCACCGGATAGTCGCGCGACACGGTAGCTTCATAGCCCAGCAGCCCCAGGCCGTTGAGCGAGAACATCACCTCTATCAGCAGCGAGCCGGTAAAAAACATGCCGATGAACGTGGCCGGAAATCCGGCGATCACCAGCAGCATGGCGTTGCGGAACACGTGTTTCCACATGATCTGCTTCTCGCTCACGCCCTTGGCGCGGGCCGTGACGACGTACTGTTTACGAATTTCATCGAGAAAGGCGTTTTTGGTCAACATGGTCAGGGCCGCGAACCCGCCGATGACCGTGGCCAGCACCGGCAGCGTGATATGCCAGAGATAGTCAGTGATTTTCTGATACCACGGCAGGGAGCTGAAATCGGCGGAGACCAGCCCCCGCAGCGGGAAGAGGTCGAAATAACTCCCCCCGGCAAAAAAGACAATCAGCAGGACGGCAAACAGAAACGCCGGGATGGCGTAGCCGATAATGATGAACGTGCTGCTCCAGATATCAAACCGGCTGCCGTTATACACCGCTTTTCGGATCCCGAGCGGTATAGAGACCAGATAGATAATCAGCGTTCCCCACAGCCCCAGCGTTATCGAAACCGGCAGGCTTTGCTTAATCAACGTTAATACTGACGCACTGCGAAACAGGCTGTCGCCAAAATCAAAGCGGATGTAATCCCAGAGCATCTTGAAATAGCGCTCGTGAATCGGTTTGTCAAAGCCGTAGCGGTGGGTGATCTCGGCGATCACCTCCGGATCCAGCCCGCGTCCGCCGCGATAATGGCTTTCACTGATATTCCCTACGCCGGTTCGCGCATGGCTTGCGCCCATGCCTTCACCGCCGCCGCCGCCGGGCATGCCGCCGCTGTTGCCAAATTCAATGGCGGCAATCGCCTGATCGACCGGGCCGCCGGGAGCAATTTGCACGATAAAAAAGTTAATCGTGATGATGGCCCACAGGGTGGGGATGACCAGCAGAAGACGACGGATAAGATAGGCAACCATGATGATTCCTTATCGCCGCTCAGCGGGAAGTCTGGCGGCTTTGTTAACGTCATACCACCAGGTATCAAAGCCCAGGGAGTAGACAGGGCGCACGGCAGGCACGGAGAACTTATCCCAGCGCGCAAGGCGATCTTCGCCCATATACCACATCGGCAGCATGTAGTAGTTCCAGGTTAAGACCCTGTCGAGGGCGCGCCCGAGCGGCAGGAGCTTTTCTTTATCCCCCTGCGCCGCCACGATTTTCGCAATCAGCGCGTCAATCGCCGGGCTTTTTACCCCCGGCGCATTGTACGAGGAGTCGATGTAGCTGGAGGCCCAGGAGATTTGCAGGTCCGAGCTGGGCCATGGTTGGGCGGGCCACAGGCGCTGCATCATGTCGTAATCACGGCTGCGCATACGGCTGGTGATCTGCGCGTTATCCACCTGGCGAATGTTCATGGTCACGCCCAGCCGCTCAAGATTGTGCTTAAACGGCAGCACCCACTGGTCGTTGCCCCCGGACGAGAGCAGCAGCTCAAAGCTGAGAGGCTTTCCCGTTTTGGCATCAACACGTTTTTGATTCTTCAGATGCCAGCCCGCGTCATCCAGCAGCTTGCTGGCTTTGAGCAGATTGTCGCGGTCGTAGCCGTCACCGTTTGAAGCAGGCGGCTGAAACACCGTTGTAAACACCTCTGGCGGTACCTCTGCTTTAAGGGGGGCCAGCAGAATCAACTCGTCGGCTTTCGGGTAATCGCGCGCGGCATATTCCGTGTTCTGGAAATAGCTGTTGGCGCGGCTGTAAGCCCCGTAAAACAGCGCTTTGTTCATCCACTCAAAATCAAAGGCCAGGGAGATGGCCTCACGCACCCGGCGGTCATTAAATACCGGACGCTGAATATTAAACGCCAGCCATCGCGTGTCTTGCGCAGACTCATTTTTATGCTCGTCTTTGACGATATAGCCTTTGGCGAAATTTTTGCCGATATAGCGGGTCGCCCAGTTTTTGGCGCTGCTCTCGACCCGCAAATCGAAGGCCCCCGCTTTGAACGCTTCAAACGCCACGTTATCGTCAAGGTAGTAATCATAGCGAAGGGTGTCGAAGTTCCAGCGTCCGCGGTTTACCGGCAGATTGGCTGCCCAGTAGTCTTTGACGCGGGAATAGACGACATATTGCCCCATGCGCCAGTCGGTGATGCGGTAGGGGCCGCCAGCCAGAGGAGGCGTGGAAAGCGGGTCGCTCAGCTTGTGGTTTTTCCAGAACGATTCCGGCATCACCGGCAGCGAGAACAGGCTGAGCATGTTCTCTTTATTTGGTTCGCTCAGCTCGATGCGCACGGTAAGCGGCGCAATGGCTCTGACCGACGCGCCTTTATACACGATGCGGAACTGGGGAACGCCTTCGGTCATAAATTTATGAAAGGTGAACGCAACGTCGCTGGTCTTAACCGGCGTACCGTCATGAAAACGAGCTCGAGGGTTAAGGGAGATCTCCGCCCAGGCGAAGTTATCGGCGTAACGCACGTTCTCGGCAATAAGCGGATAGTAGCTGCCGGGCTCATCATCCGAGGTGACGAAGAGCGTATCGTAAAGCGATTCCGTTCGCGCGGCCGCCACGCCGCGCAGGGCGAAGCGGTTGAAGTTGTCGAATGTTCCCGTGGCGGAAAGCGTGACCTTTCCGCCCTTCGGCGCGGCAGGGTTAACGTAATCGAAGTGCGTAAAATTGACCGCATATTTCGGCTCGCCAATCACCGCGAAGGCGATATTTTCTTTGATGGCTTGCGCCTGGCTGGACAGGCTCGTTAGTGCCAACATCAGCAACATGAAGCGCATAAGCATCTCGCGGCGGCTCCCTCTTTTACAGTCCGACTCGGTTAAGCTGAATAATAAGTGACGTCACGGGCAATGTGAAATTAATCACCCCCGGGCGAAATATCAGGCCGCCATTCGCGGAACTGCGCCAGCGGCATCGGGCGGCTAATCCAGTATCCCTGCAGGAAATTAACACCGTGTTCGCGTAGCCAGGCGGCCTGTTCCGGCGTTTCCACCCCTTCAGCGACGGTCGACATATTCAGTCGTCTTGCCAGCGTCAGGACGGCATCCAGCACCGGCGACGTCACGGTCTCAGTGCCAATTGCATTAACAAAACCGCGGTCGATTTTGAGGTAGTCCATGGTGAAATGCTCAAGATAAATCAGCGCGCTGTGGCCGGTGCCAAAATCATCAATGGCGATTTCAAACCCTTCGTTGTGTAGCCATTCGAAAAGGCTGTTGGCTTCCCGATGATTGAGCATGTCGCGCTCGGTAATTTCCAGTACGATCTGGAAGTAATCCGGCGGCAGTAACGCTTTAAAGGTGCGCATATCGTCTTTGAAGCTTTCTGCATGCAGATGCCCCGGCGCAATGTTGATGCCCACCTTTGCCCCCGGAGGTAACAGGGTTTGTAACACTGGCGCATCGTGAATGATAAGATCAAAGAGATGCAGCGTCAGCGGGACAATCAGCTTCTGCGCTTCGGCAAAGTTGATAAACGCGTCCGGCGGAATTTCCCCCATCGTCGGGTGTTTCCAGCGCATCAGCACTTCAAGCCCGGTCATCTGGAGCGATTTAGCATCGACGACGGGCTGATAAACCACATAAAACTGACCGCGCTTAATCGCGCTTAAAATCTCTTTACCCGGATTGAGGCGAATGCTGAGGATATAGTAGTTGAGCGATCCGGCACAAATGCCGCATACCAGCCCAAAGAACAGCGCGTAGAGGATTTCATCGCTGGTCCATGCGTCCGCATACAGGTTGATGGTCAGGGGAACGTCTTTCAGCGTCGCGGTACGGGCCGGCGCTTCATGTAGATCATGCGCAAGCACCAGCGTGCTGGACCGCGTTGACAACGCATGATCGCCAATAATGATGGCAATACCGGCAAATTCGTCCTGGCGAGCGGTGTAGAGCAGGTAAGGCGTCAGATTGAGATTCACCGAGGTAAAGACGCCGCCGTCCTTCACTAGCGGGTTACGGTACCAGATGGCAATCGCTGGCTTGTTGGGCAACATTGGGGTGCCTGGAAGTAACGCCATATCAATCTGTTTGTCGATGTGCAGCTCGGGGATCAGCTCCTCCATGGGGACATTCATCGGCCCCGTGGCAGAAGAGCAGAACGCCATTTTGTCTCTGACCAGCAGAAATGCGCGAACGTTAACGCTAAAGGCAGCGCGCGAGGTAAGTTCCTGATTGACGTCGTGACAGCTGTTTAACGTGAGCGGCTGGAGCACATCGATAGAATTTTTTAACTCATCGAAATAGCTCTTCATATAGATGCTCACATCGTGGATCAGGGTGTCGAATTTGACTTCCCGCTTGTGGTAGCTCCAGAAAAATTGCAACGAACCCAGGAGCAGGGCGGCGATCAGGCCTGTGATGATGCTGAGGATCAGTATTTTGCGATTGCTGGAGAAATAGCGGGTGAACATAGACGTCGTGATTCCTGAAATGCCGCTGGATGTATTCAGTGTAACGGGCAAAAAAAAACACTGCCGAAGCAGTGCTTTTTTTCATCATATCGCCAGCCAAGGGATAACCAACGATACAATAGTCATATTAACTGCGGGTCAGTACGCGGCGTGCTTCGTTGTAGCGCTTCTTCCAGTACGGTTCATTCATGCTGGAAATGGTCACACCGCTACTGGTGGAGGCATGTACAAACTGGTCATTACCAATGTAGATGCCAACATGTCGACCTGTAGAACCGGCACGGAACAGGACTAAATCACCGGTGCGCAGTTTAGTACGTGAAATCGACTTGCCCATCTCCTGCTGTTCATAGGTTGAACGAGGAAGATCTAACCCAAATTGCTCACGGAACGTACGCTGTACAAAACCGGAACAATCAATACCTGTTTTTGTGCTGCCGCCAAGACGATAGCGCACGCCTTTCCAGTCAGCATACTGGTCCATAATGCGGGACTTCACGTCCAGATTACGTACCATATTTTCAAATTCATCCTGAGAGGCTTGCAGTGACGAGGAATCTTCCATTCCCACAACACGCGTCTCAGGATGCATATTCTTTGCGGTGTTAGATGTACTACATGCAGACAACAGTACCGCGACTGCTATCGCCGGGATCCCCCGTAAGATATATCTCAGAAACGGTTGAGATTTGACCATTTTGTTTATTATCCCTTGAAGTCCTTAACGACAAATATCGTTATAAAAATGCCAAACGTGACGAGACTAATTATCTGTTCACATTGAGACAATTCTTTCTGGTCACATTTGTGGCTCAGCGCACAAAATTATTTGCCATTGAAATAATTATCTCTATGGGGCAAAACGAGTTCGAGATTAACCGATTGCCTGGGGTAATGCGAGTAAAAAAAGCCTTTTTTTTATAAGAAAATGTGATACAGAAAGTAAAAACATGGAAATGCTCAAAATACCGGCAGATCCGCCGCGTAATCGCGTAATTGATTCATTTTTATCATGAATGTGATGACAGGAATATGACAGTGAGAAACGATCGCGGCGAGAACGCTATCAGGGATCATGTCGATCCCTGATAGCTCACGTTAATTTAGGTTAGTTATTTGTTTAATTATTGTTGCGCCCTGCCGGGAAGATAGCGATCGAACAGCGCTATTATCCTGTCGCTCAGTGGGGTCATTAAACACCACGGCAGCGCAATCAGCGCCACGGAGAGCGAACCGACGGCAATATCGGTAAACCAGTGAGCGCCAATCATTACGCGCGGGAAGGCAAAAACCACAAAAATAATCAGGGCTATGGCAAAGGCTTTTCTGCCAAAATAGCGAAGCATAATGGCGGAAAAAATAAGCAGCATCATACCGTGATCGCCGGGGAAACTGTCTTTCGACGCATCTTTTGTTGGAATATGCAGCAGTTCGCTGACGCGATAAATATCGGTGAAGAATAGCGTTGGGCTTGAGCGCTTAACCGGAATAATCGCGGTTGCCAGCTGGTTAATGGCGACGGCAAACAGCAGCATTACCAGACCGATAGTGAGAATACGCCGACGCCCGGCTTTATCCTCTTTCAGCCAGAAAGAGAGCATCAGGCAGCCCATGGCCAGCAGCGAGAAGCCGTCGAAGGCGCGATTGTTGGTAATTGCCACCAGCCACAGGAACGCGTTGCTCTTCACCAGCTCCTGGTTGAAGAAGTGAAAAATGGCAGAATCCAGCGGGAACCAGAAACCATGATCCGCCGGGATATACCAGGAGAAGAAAAGCGCCAGACCGGCGACATTAAGCAGTAATATCAGGGGAAATCGAGTTGTCATAACGTTCTGCATAGAGTGAAAACTGGGGCAACGTTAGCCGCCCGAACTTAAACGAATCCTCAACAGGCTGGACTGGAGGGCATTCCAGTCGGCGTTAACCGCACTAATTAACTCTATTCGGCTGTCAGGCGGCGCCACATTCTGCGTTTCAATAAAGAAATCGTCACCCTGACGGTTGATCCTTACCAGCCCGTCTGGGGTGCGCATGATCCCTTTCACGCGATCGACGGGAGCAAGTCGGGCCCACTCCAGGATCCCAATGGTGTCAAAAACGGTTTCAGCATCAAATATCCATCCGCAGGCCTGATATCCCTGGCCGCTGTTCAGGTTACGACGCCAGCGCTGATGTTCCGGCAGGCTGAGAGCGGCTAAACCCTGCTTAACCGGATGACTGTGCGAATGATCCGCGCTGGCAGGCAGCTCGATGAGATTCAGACGAGGAAGGTCAAGCAGGGCGCTATCAATATTCCCCTGTGTGGCCTGCACCCGCGTGCGGTTGCCGCCGAAATGTTGCCACCATGCGTCCAGCGCGGCCTGGCTTTCAGGCGTGGCGCGATCTGCTTTATTCGCGACAATAACGTCAGCCGAGGCGAGCTGATCGCGGAAATTCTCATTGGCCACCGCCTTGTCATCCAGAAGCTGACGCGGATCGAGCAGGCACAGGGTGGCGCGCAGATCGATCCACGGCTCGTAAACCGGGGCGGTGAGTAAATCGAGGATCTGCTTGGGGTGACCCAGCCCGGTGGGTTCAATCAGCAGGCGGTCAGGTTTGCCCTGACGCAGCAGCGTATTGAGCCCGACCTGCATCGGCAGGCCATTGACGCAGCACATGCATCCGCCGGGGATCTCTTTAATCATCGCGCCGCTGGATGACAGCAACGCGCCGTCAATGCCCACCTCGCCAAATTCATTGACCAGCACGGCCCATTTCTCGGCCGGATCTTTATTTGCCAGCAGGTGGAGAATTGAGGTGGTTTTACCGCTGCCGAGAAAACCGGTGATGAGGTTGGTTTTGGTCACATGCGCTCCAGATGAGAATGGTGATGCTATAACACTATTCTCTCTATCCTGGCGAAAAACGTGACCGGTGAGAAGGGGAAGGGCGAACGGAGATCTCATCCGTTCGCGTTAAGCGCAATAATCGTTAAACATTTAACGTTTCGATAACAGCCTGACGCGCGCCGTGGCGGGTGATGCGCTGGTATGCCTGGCTGACAGCCTCCACAAACGCGCTGTTTTGCGCGAGATCGTGACCAAAGACCTCGCTCAGCCCCAGCAGCGCGTTAACGCGGTCGGTATCGCTGCTGGCGTCAACGATGGCGCGGATTTTATCGCTGAGGGGATCGCGAACGTCAATCGCATTGCCATGGTCGTCGGTACCGCTGACGTAGCGTATCCAGCCGGCCACGCCCAGGGCCAGCAGCGACCACGGTGTATTTCGCTCAAGATGAACGCGGATCCCGTCAAGCATTCTCTGGGGCAGCTTCTGGCTACCGTCCATCGCGATTTGCCAGGTCCGATGCTGGAGTGCCGGGTTGGCAAAGCGCTCCAGCAGGCTATCTGCGTAGGCGGTGAGGTCGACATCCTTAATGCGTAACGTCGGCGCCTGTTCGTCCAGCATCAGCCGACGGGCGGCTTCGCGGAACGCAGCGTCCTCCATGCATTCATTAATATGGGCGTAGCCCGCGAGGTATCCCAGATACGCCAGGAAAGAGTGGCTGCCGTTTAGCATGCGCAATTTCATCTGCTCCCAGGGCAGAACATCCAGCACCATCTGAACGCCCGCTACTTCCCACTCCGGACGGCCGGCGACAAAATTATCTTCCACCACCCACTGAATAAACGGTTCACAGCTGATGGCGCACGGATCTTCAACGCCGAGCGCGTCGGTGATTTCCGCCAGCGAGGCCTCCGTCGCGGCGGGCACAATTCTGTCGACCATCGTCCCCGGAAAGCTCACGTGGCTGTCAATCCATTCAGAAAGCGCTGCGGAACGCTTTTGCGCCATGCCCAGCACCGCGTTTTTCACCACGTGCCCGTTATCAGGGATATTGTCGCAGGAGAGCACGGTAAACGCAGGCAAGCCGCGCTCGCGGCGGCGGTGGAGCGCTTCGACCAGGATCCCGGGTGCGGAATGTGGCTCTGAGGGGTTTTCTAGGTCATGGATTATCCGGGCGTTGTGCAGATCGAGTTTCCCGGTCGCGGGATCGATGCAATAGCCTTTCTCCGTGATGGTGAGCGACACAATAGCGACCTGAGGCTCGCAAAATTTCTCAATAATGGCGGGCAGAGAGTCCAGCTTTGCGTTCAGGCATTCATGGACGGCACCGACGATAATCGCCTCATTGCCTTCTGCCCCTTTCTCCAGCACGGTGAACAGGTGATCCTGCGCGCGCAGCTGGCTCATCAGCACGTCGCCGCTGAAGAGGCTAATCTCACAAATACCCCAGTCGCCGCCTTTTTCATTCAGCACCCGATTTGTTAACAATGCCTGGTGCGCACGGTGGAACGCGCCAAAGCCAAAATGGACGATGCGTGAGCGTAATTGCGCGCGATCGTAGCGAGGTTGCTGAACCCGGGCAGGAAGGGCGGTGGAGGCAATTGTCTTCATGAGATACACACCTGATTAACCATTAATTAACAATGCCAGTGTAAAGTTATATGACAGCAAATAAAATTGGTGAGCCGTAAATATCCCCGTTCTGTGAGTTTGATCAATCAATGTGAGACGGTATATTGACCCCTGGCGGCAAACATGTATGGTAGTCGTCATTGCAGTAACGCATATTGGTATAACAACTTTAGAGGGTGAGGCAATGGAACAAACCTGGCGTTGGTACGGGCCGAACGATCCGGTTTCTCTTGATGATGTGCGCCAGGCTGGCGCAACGGGTGTCGTCACGGCGCTGCATCATATTCCTAACGGTCAGGTATGGCCGGTTGAAGAAATTCAACAGCGTCAGGCGCTGCTGGCGGAGAAGGGGTTAACCTGGTCTGTGGTAGAGAGCATCCCGGTTCACGAAGACATCAAAACCCATTCCGGGGAGTACCAGACCTGGATTGCTAACTATCAGCAAAGCATTCGCAACCTGGCGGCCTGCGGCATTGATACGGTTTGCTATAACTTCATGCCCATCCTCGACTGGACGCGTACCGATCTTGAATATCAGATGCCGGACGGCTCGAAAGCGCTGCGTTTCGACCAGATCGCCTTCGCGGCGTTTGAGCTGCACATTCTGAAACGTCCCGGTGCCGAAGCGGATTACACTGCGGAAGAGCAGCAGCAGGCGCTTGCGTGGTTTAACGCCGCCAGTGACGCAGACATCGAAAAGCTGACCCGTAATATCATTGCGGGCCTGCCGGGAGCTGAAGAGGGGTATACCCTGGATCAGTTCCGCGCGCGCCTGGCGGAATACGGCGATATTGATAAGCAGCAGCTGCGTGAAAACATGGCGTATTTCCTGCGCGCTATCGTGCCGGTTGCTGAAGAGGCAGGTGTACGCCTCGCCGTGCATCCGGACGATCCGCCGCGTCCTATCCTCGGCCTGCCGCGCATTGTTTCCACAATTGAAGATATGCAGTGGCTGAAAGAGACGGTAAACAGCATCTATAACGGCTTCACCATGTGTACCGGCTCCTACGGCGTGCGGGCGGATAACGACCTGGTGCGGATGATTGAAACCTTTGGCGATCGCATTCATTTCACGCACTTGCGTGCGACCTGCCGCGAGGAGAACCCAAAAACCTTCCACGAGGCGGCGCACCTGGGCGGCGATGTGAATATGGTGGCGGTGGTAGACGCCATTCTGGCGGAAGAGGCGCGTCGCAAGCAGATTGGCGATGTGCGTCCTATTCCGTTCCGTCCTGATCACGGCCACCAGATGCTGGACGATCTGCGTAAGAAAACCAACCCAGGCTATTCGGCGATTGGCCGTCTTAAAGGGATGGCGGAAGTGCGCGGCGTCGAGCTGGCGCTGAAGATGACGAAGTATCCGGAGCTTCTGTAAGCGCTGTTGCCCGGTGGCGCTAAGCTTACCGGGCCTACAAAAAAAAAAACCGGCCTGAAAGCCGGTTTTTGTGTTTTTGTTGGTCGGGCAAGGCGAAGCCGCCACCCGAAAAACGCCGCAATCAGTCGGCGCGACCCATATAGCGTTTTTCTTCGATATGGATGCGGATTTTCTCGCCAGCGGAGAGGTATTCCGGCACCTGCACAACCAGGCCGGTCGTCAGGGTAGCCGGTTTGTTGCGGGCACTTGCGGATGCGCCTTTGATGCCAGGTGCGGTTTCAACGATTTCCAGATCGACGGTCTGGGGCAGCTCCAGCGCCAGCAGCACGCCGTCCCAGGTCAGGACCTGCATGTCAGGCATGCCGCCTTCAGGGATGAACAGCAGCTCTTCTTCAATCTGATCTTTGGTGAAGATGTACGGGGTGTAGTCTTCTTTATCCATGAACACGTATTCGTTGCCGTCAATGTAGGAGAAATCAACGTAGCGACGGGTCAGGGTCACGGTATCGACGATATCGTCACCTTTAAAGCGCTCTTCCACCTTCAGGCCGGTACGCACATCGGCGAAACGCATTTTGTACAGCGTTGCTGCACCACGGGCGCTGGGTGCCTGAATGTCGATATCTTTCACAATCAGCAGTTTGCCGTTGTAATTCAGCACCATACCTTTCTTTATTTCGTTCGCTCTTGGCATTGCAGTAATCCTGTTTACGGGAGGTAAAAAATATCGCGCCAAATTACTCGCGCGCGGCCTTTCAGGCAAGAGGAATTCGTGGCTTTTGCTATCAATACGCAAAAGGTGTTACTGTGCGCGCGATGCCCGACTGCGCGGGCGATCGTCAGCGAAAGAGAGCATTTATGGATTGCCGTCCCGATTGTGGCGCGTGCTGTACTGCACCGTCCATTTCAAGCCCCATTCCAGGAATGCCGGAGGGCAAGCCTGCCAATACCCGCTGCGTTCAGCTCTCGGAAACGAACCTGTGCATGATCTTTGGCTCACCGCTGCGCCCGAAAGTGTGCTCCGGGCTTCAGCCCACTGCCGAAATGTGTGGCAGCACGCGAGGGCAGGCGATGACGTACCTTCTTGAGCTGGAAGCGCTCACCGCGCCCTAAACGTCTTTAATTCTCGCCAGACAGCCGATCGTCAGGGTACACATCAACAGCGCAATCCAGAACACCGTGTGATAGTTCCAGATTTCTGCAACGACACCGGCCATTGAGCCCGCGATAATCCAGCCCACGCGGGTGGTATTAGTATAAAGCGTGGTGGCAGAGCCTGCCTGGCCCGGCATCAGATCCTGAAAATAGAGCATACCTATCCCGGCGAGAATGCCAATATAGATGGCGTTCAGCAGCTGTAAAGCCAGCAACAGCCCCGGCGTATTTACCGTCAGCATACCGATATAGAACAGCAGACCGGCGACGGCGGCGATGCGCATTAAAAAACGCTTTCCGAAGCGCTTTGCGTAATAGCCCGCAATGAGCATCGTCGGGATCTCAAGCCCGGCCGCGGTGCCCATCATGATGCCCGCTAGCTTCTCCGACAGGTGCAGTTCATTAATAATAAACAGCGGCATATTGATGATATACAGGCTGTTGGTGCCCCACATCAGCGTGCAGATCGCGAACAGGAGCAAGGCATCGCGGCGGTTACGGCGCGGCGCTTCCAGCACGCCCGTTGCCACCTTCGGCTCTTTGCGCATGGACGGCAGGAAGAACCACACCAGCGCGCCGCACGCCACAAACGCGACTGCCGCGCTCAGGTACATCACCGTAAAGCCAAAACCCATCGCCAGCGCGTAGGCCAGCGGCGGACCAATCACCCACGCCAGCGACACCTGAGCACGCAGGACAGAGCTGAACATCACCGCTTCACGCCCAGTATGGTCGGCGTGTTCGCGGGCAAGGGCGAACAGCTGAGGGTTCGCCGTTGAGCCAAAGCTGCTCAGGAATACCCCGACGAAGAGCAGAATGAAATAGTTGCGGTTCCAGGCGAACAGAACGCAGGCCATGACCCCCAGCAGACAGCAGAAAACGATCAGGCTTTTACGATCGCCTTTTCTGTCGGATCGTCCCGCCAGAAACTGGCTGACCAGGATGCCGATGATGGCGCTTCCGGTAAAAAAGAAGCCGACCATTGCCGGACGAACATGAACCTCATTGGTCAGAAATAAGCTCAGCGTCGGCGTCTGTAACGCGCCGGCAATGCCCGTGAAAAAGGCAACAATCAGGAAGGCCGCTGAGGTCAAGTCAAAGGGCTTCGGCGAGACGGCCGCAGGGGTGTTATGCATGTTTTATAATTAGCGAGTAGCAGAGAGGGGCGGAGTGTACGCCGTCAGCTAAAAAATAAACAGTGGGTGCGGTCAATGATGCCACGAAAAATCAAAATGGCATTTCATCTTGCATCCTCGTCGGCTGACCTTAGCTGAAACTGACTTGCTGAACTTCAGCAAAATTCAGCTCAATGAAGAAGAAATGTGCTGTATCTCTAAATTCTGATATCAGAAATACGAGTTTACTTGCAAGACATTGCAGAAAGCGCAAGACTTTTTGAAACGTTTCAGCGCTATCTTGTTTTAACAAACGGAGCAGGCTAGCGCATTTTTTCTCATTAAAGCTGAAACGATTCAAGTTCAGCAGGAGTGGAGAACCATGTTCCAGTTATCTGTTCAGGATATCCACCCGGGCGCTCAGGCCGGGGATAAAGAAGAGGCTATTCGCCAGGTTGCCGCTGCGCTTGTGCAGGCGGGTAACGTCGCGGACGGCTATGTAAACGGCATGCTGGCCCGCGAGCAGCAGACCTCAACCTTCCTCGGCAATGGCATTGCCATTCCGCACGGTACAACCGACACCCGCGATCAGGTGCTGAAAACCGGCGTTCAGGTTTTTCAGTTCCCGCAGGGCGTGCTCTGGGGCGACGGTCAGGTGGCGTATGTGGCTATCGGTATCGCGGCCAGCAGCGACGAACACTTAGGCCTGCTGCGTCAGCTGACGCATGTCCTGAGCGATGACGACGTGGCTGAGCAGCTCAAGTCCGCTACCACAGCTGAAGAGCTGCGCGCCCTGCTAATGGGCGAAAAACAGAGCGAAGCGCTGAAACTGGATAATGAAACGCTGACGCTGGACGTGATTGCCTCCGATCTGGTGACGCTGCAGGCGCTGAACGCGGGTCGTCTGAAAGAAGCCGGCGCGGCGGATGCCACGTTTGTGACGCGCGTGATTAACGATAAGCCGTTGAATCTGGGTCAGGGTATCTGGCTGAACGACAGTGCTGAAGGCAACCTGCGCAGCGCTATCGCCGTGAGCCGCGCGGCCAATGCGTTTGACGTGGAAGGCGAGCGTGCGGCCATGCTGGTGACCGTGGCGATGAACGACGATCAGCCGGTTTCCGTGCTGAAGCGTCTGGGCGATCTGCTGCTGAACAACAAAGCTGAAAAACTGCTGAACGCTGATGCCTCCACCGTGCTGGCACTTCTGACCAGTGATGATGCGCCGACCGAAGACGTGCAGACCGCTGAGTTCGTGGTACGCAACGAGCACGGCCTGCATGCCCGTCCGGGCACCATGCTGGTGAATACCATTAAACAATTCGAGAGTGAGATCACCGTGGCGAATCTTGACGGCACGGGCAAACCGGCCAACGGCCGTAGTCTGATGAAAGTTGTCGCGCTGGGCGTGAAGAAAGGACATCGTCTGCGTTTCACCGCGCAGGGTGCCGATGCTGAACAGGCGCTGAAAGCGATTGGCGACGCCATCGCGGCGGGTCTGGGGGAGGGCGCATAATGAGCAGACGTGTTGCGACTATTACGCTGAACCCGGCTTATGACCTGGTAGGATTTTGCCCGGAAATTGAGCGCGGCGAAGTCAACCTCGTGCGTACCACTGGCCTGCATGCTGCGGGTAAAGGGATTAACGTCGCGAAAGTGCTCAAGGATCTCGGTATCGACGTCACCGTGGGTGGATTCCTCGGTAAAGATAACCAGGATGGTTTCCAGCAGCTGTTCAGCGAGCTGGGCATTGCCAACCGTTTTCAGATTGTTCAGGGCCGTACCCGCATCAACGTCAAGCTGACGGAGAAAGACGGTGAAGTGACCGATCTGAACTTCTCTGGCTTCGAAGTGACGCCGTCGGACTGGGAGCGTTTTGTTAACGACTCTCTGACCTGGCTCGGTCAGTTTGACATGGTTTGCGTCAGCGGCAGCCTGCCGTCCGGCGTCAGCCCGGAAGCGTTTACCGACTGGATGACGCGCCTGCGCAGCCAGTGCCCGTGCATCATTTTTGACAGCAGCCGCGACGCGCTGGTTGCGGGTCTGAAAGCCTCTCCGTGGCTGGTGAAGCCGAATCGCCGCGAGCTGGAGATCTGGGCGGGTCGTAAGCTGCCAGAATTAAAAGATGTGATTGACGCTGCCCATGCGCTGCGCGAGCAGGGTATCGCTCACGTGGTGATCTCTCTTGGTGCAGAAGGCGCGCTGTGGGTTAACGCGTCTGGCGAATGGATCGCCAAACCGCCGTCAATGGAAGTTGTCAGCACCGTTGGCGCAGGGGATTCCATGGTTGGCGGCCTGATTTATGGTCTGCTGATGCGTGAATCCAGTGAACATACTTTACGTCTTGCCACCGCCGTTGCTGCCCTGGCCGTAAGCCAGAGCAATGTCGGTATTACCGATCGTACCCAGTTAGCCGCGATGATGGCGCGCGTTGACTTAAAACCTTTTAACTAACAGCAGGAGAGGAATAATGAAAACGCTGCTGATCATTGACTCCGGTCTCGGACAGGCCCGCGCCTATATGGCGAAGACCTTGCTGGGCGCGGCGGCACAAAAAGCACATCTGGACATTATCGATAATCCAGGCGATGCAGAACTGGCCATTGTACTGGGCGACAAAATCCCGGCTGACAGTGCGCTGAACGGCAAGAAAGTGTGGCTGGGCGATATTAATCGCGCGGTGGCACACCCGGAACTTTTCCTGAGCGAAGCGAAAGGGCACGCGTCTGTCTACAGCGCGCCTGTCGCGACGGCACCGGCTGCGGCCACGGGTCCGAAACGCGTTGTTGCGGTGACGGCCTGCCCGACGGGCGTGGCTCACACCTTTATGGCGGCAGAAGCCATTGAAACCGAAGCGAAAAAACGCGGCTGGTGGGTAAAAGTTGAAACGCGCGGCTCCGTCGGTGCCGGCAACGCGATCACCCCTGAAGAAGTGGCTGAAGCCGATCTGGTTATCGTGGCGGCGGATATCGAAGTGGACCTGGCAAAATTTGCCGGTAAGCCAATGTACCGCACGTCTACCGGCCTGGCGCTGAAAAAGACCGCGCAGGAGTTTGATAAAGCGCTGGTAGAAGCGAAGCCGTATCAGGCTACCGGCGCGCGTCAAACCGCGACGGAAGGTAAGAAAGAGTCTGCAGGCGCCTATCGCCATCTGTTGACCGGCGTGTCTTACATGCTGCCGATGGTGGTTGCGGGTGGTCTGTGTATCGCCCTCTCGTTCGCATTTGGTATTACTGCGTTTAAAGAGCAAGGCACGCTGGCCGCTGCGTTAATGCAGATTGGCGGCGGTTCCGCGTTCGCGCTGATGGTCCCCGTTCTGGCAGGCTTTATTGCCTTCTCCATTGCTGACCGTCCTGGCCTGACGCCGGGCCTTATCGGCGGTATGCTGGCCGTGAGCACCGGTTCTGGCTTTATCGGCGGTATTATCGCGGGCTTCCTGGCCGGTTACGTCGCGAAGCTCATCAGTTCGAAGCTCAAGCTGCCGCAGAGTATGGAAGCGCTGAAGCCTATTCTGATCATCCCGCTGATTTCCAGCCTGGTGGTCGGTCTGGCGATGATTTACCTGATTGGTAAGCCGGTTGCGGGCATTCTGGCGGGTCTGACCCACTGGCTGCAAACCATGGGTACCGCGAACGCGGTTCTGCTGGGTGCAATCCTCGGCGGCATGATGTGTACCGACATGGGTGGTCCGGTGAACAAAGCGGCGTACGCCTTTGGTGTTGGCCTGCTGAGTACCCAGACCTACGCGCCAATGGCAGCCATCATGGCGGCAGGTATGGTACCTCCTCTGGCGCTCGGCCTGGCGACGATTATTGCCCGTCGTAAGTTCGATAAAGCGCAGCAGGAAGGCGGCAAAGCGGCGCTGGTTCTGGGCTTGTGCTTCATTACCGAAGGGGCGATTCCATTCGCGGCTCGTGACCCAATGCGTGTACTGCCGTGCTGTATCGCGGGTGGTGCAGTGACGGGTGCGATCTCCATGGCGATTGGCGCGAAGCTGATGGCACCACACGGCGGTCTGTTTGTCCTGCTGATCCCAGGCGCTATCACCCCGGTCCTGGGCTACCTGCTGGCCATCGTTGCCGGTACGCTGGTGGCGGGTCTGTCATACGCAGTGCTGAAACGTCCTGAAGCGGAAGTTGTGGCGAAAGCAGCGTAAACAAGGTGTCGGGTGGCGGCTTCGCCTTACCCGACCTATAAAAAAGCCGGGTTGCATTATGCACCCGGCTTTTTTTATGCCGCCTGTTCAGCGGTTTGCTGTGCCTTCAGCCAGGCTATCTCTTCTGCCCAGATATCCGGATTGATGGTTTCCAGCACCATCGGAATACCGTCGAAGCGGGCGTCCTGCATAATAAACCGAAACGCATCGTGGCCGATGTTACCTTCGCCCAGGCTGTGGTGGCGGTCAACGCGGCTGCCGAACGCGCTTTTCGCATCGTTCAGGTGCATTCCGCGCAGGTACTTAAAGCCCACGATGCGCTCGAACTCATCGAACGTGTTTTTCGTTGCTTCGGTGGTGCGCAGGTCATATCCGGCGGCAAACGCGTGGCAGGTATCAATGCATACGCCAACGCGGGATTTGTCCTCCACGCCGTCGATAATCGCCGCCAGATGTTCAAACCTAAAGCCGAGGTTGCTGCCCTGACCGGCGGTATTCTCAATTACCGCGGTGACGCCTTTGGTCTTGTCCAGCGTGATGTTGATGGACTCGGCAATGCGAGCCAGGCAGGCATCTTCATCGATTTGCATCAGATGGCTGCCCGGATGGAAGTTCAGCAGCGTCAGCCCCAGCTGTTCGCAGCGCTGTACTTCATCAAGAAACGCCTCGCGGGATTTTTCCAGCGCCTCTTCAACCGGGTGACCGAGGTTGATCAGGTAGCTGTCGTGGGGAAGGATCTGGCCTGGCCCATAGTGATACTTCTCACAGGCGGCTTTAAAATCATCAATCACGTCAGCGGTGAGCGGCGCGGCGCGCCACTGGCGCTGGTTTTTGGTGAACAGGGCGAAAGCGGTCGCCTCGATTTCGGCGGCGCGAATGGCGGCATTCGCAAGGCCGCCTGCAGCGCTGACGTGCGCTCCAACATATTTCATAAAAAAACTCCTGCTAACCCGAAACGCTTATGATAGCGGGTTAGCAGGAGAAGGACGAGATGGTTTATGCCATCAGGCTATGGACCGCGAGGTTAATCGCGCCGCCGCCGACAATCAGCCAGATGAAGAGTACCAGCGCCATCAGCAGCGGCTTCGCACCGGCTTTTTTCAGCGCGCTGACGTGTGTAGTCACCCCCAGGGCCGCCATGGCCATCGCCAGCAGTACGGTATCCAGCGTCACCAGCATATCCACTACCGATTTGGGCAGCAGGTGGAAGGAGTTAAAGATAGCGACCACGATAAACAGGATCGCAAACCACGGAATGGTGATTTTACTTTTCTGATTACTGTCCGCCGGTGCAAGCTGTTTAACCCGCGCAGCAAGGAAAATCAGGAACGGTGCCAGCATCATTACGCGCAGCATTTTGGCAATCACCGCCGCGTTTTCGGCTTCAGGGTTAATAGCATGTCCTGCCGCCACCACCTGGGCCACTTCGTGCATGGTCGAACCGATATAGATGCCGTAGGTTTCCGGGCTAAACCAGTGGGCAACCAGCGGATACATGGCCGGGTAGAGGAAGATCGCCAGAGTACCGAAGATCACCACCGTCGCCACCGCCACGGTTACCTTGCTGGCTTCGGCTTTAACCACGGGCTCTGTTGCCAGCACCGCCGCGGCCCCGCAGATACTGCTCCCGGCACCGATCAGCCAGCTGGTTTGCTTATCCAGGCCAAAGACTTTCTGGCCGATAAAGCAGGCCAGCAAAAAGGTGCTGGTCAGCGTCAGGACGTCGATAGCGATTCCGCTCACGCCCACGTCCGCAATCTGCGAAAAGGTGAGACGGAAGCCGTAAAGGATGATCCCGAGACGCAGCAGGTGCTGTTTGGCAAAGATCACGCCGCCGTCGCAGGATTTCCAGATGTGTGGGTAAACGGTATTTCCCACGACCATGCCCAGCAAAATGGCCAGCGTCAACGCGCTGAAACCTGCGCCCGCGATAGCCGGGATGCTGCCGCCCCATAATGCTACGGCGGTCACTGCTGCGCTAAGCGCGAGGCCCGGCACGAAGTGCCACACTGTACGATGATGTTGTAAGGTGATTTCTGACATAACCTTCTCCTTTGTCTGGCTAAAGGTTACGGCGCTCTGGCTTAAAAATAAAATTGATTATATACTTATAATCAATCTATATAAGTGGTAAGCAACCATGCACATTACATTGCGTCAGCTGGAAGTGTTTGCCGAGGTGCTGAAAAGCGGCTCGACGACCCAGGCGTCACAAATGCTGGCGCTCTCGCAGTCTGCGGTCAGCGCGGCGTTGACCGATCTAGAAGGACAGCTGGGCGTGCAGCTGTTCGACAGGGTAGGGAAGCGTCTGGTGGTCAACGAGCACGGTCGTCTTCTTTATCCACGCGCGCTGGCGCTGCTGGAGCAGGCTATCGAAATCGAACAGCTGTTCCGCGAAGACAACGGTGCGATCCGCGTCTACGCCAGCAGCACCATTGGGAACTACATTCTGCCGGAAGTGATTGCGCGCTACCGCCGGGATTTCCCGACCCTGCCGCTGGAGATGAGCGTGGGCAATAGCCAGGACGTTATCAACGCGGTGATCGATTTCCGGGTGGATATCGGCCTCATCGAAGGGCCCTGCCATAACGTCGATATCATTGCCGAGCCCTGGCTGGAGGATGAACTTGTGGTGTTTGCATCCCCGGCCTCATCGTTATTGCAGGGCGAGGTGACGCTGGAGCGCCTGGCGCAGGCGCAGTGGATCCTGCGCGAGCAGGGCTCCGGCACGCGTGAAATTGTCGATTATCTGCTGCTTTCCCATCTGCCACATTTCCAGCTAGGGATGGAGCTGGGGAACTCTGAGGCTATCAAGCACGCGGTGCGTCACGGCCTGGGAATCAGCTGTCTTTCCCGGCGCGTCATTGCCGAACAGCTTGAAACGGGGTCGCTGGTTGAAATTCCGGTTCCATTGCCGAAGCTAGTGCGCACGCTATGGTGCATCCATCATCGTCAGAAACACCTTTCCAGCTCTCTGCAGCGTTTTCTGCGCTACTGCACCATTTAACGTTCCCCGGTGGCGCTTCGCTTACCGGTGCTACGCGCGCCTGTCACCCCACATTTTTATGCTTTACTTATAATCCTGGCCGAGTCATGAAGCTCTCTTATAACTGAGTATTTCTGCCGGAAGGAACGCGGATCGTCTGCTACAATCGCGCCTCATTTATTAAATGGACAGCATTTTCATATGGTTTCAGAAATTAAAACCACAGAAGCGCCCACGCTACGTCGTGAACTCAAGGCGCGTCACCTGACGATGATCGCCATTGGCGGCTCAATCGGTACAGGTCTTTTCGTTGCCTCTGGCGCAACGATTTCGGCAGCAGGCCCGGGTGGGGCGCTCTTCTCTTATATCCTGATTGGCCTGATGGTGTACTTCCTGATGACCAGTCTCGGCGAACTGGCCGCGTACATGCCGGTATCCGGTTCGTTCTCGACCTACGGTCAAAAATACGTTGAAGAAGGCTTCGGCTTCGCGCTGGGCTGGAACTACTGGTACAACTGGGCGGTCACTATCGCCGTTGACCTTGTCGCCGCACAGCTGGTGATGAACTGGTGGTTCCCGGATACGCCGGGCTGGATCTGGAGCGCCCTGTTCCTGGCCGTCATCTTCCTGCTGAACTACATCTCCGTGCGCGGTTTCGGCGAGGCGGAATACTGGTTCTCTTTGATCAAAGTGGCAACCGTCATCATCTTTATCGTCGTCGGTGTGGCGATGATCGTTGGTATTTTCAAAGGTGCAGAACCTGCGGGCTGGAGTAACTGGACAACAGGCGATGCGCCGTTTGCCGGTGGCCTTTCGGCGATGATTGGCGTGGCGATGATTGTCGGCTTCTCCTTCCAGGGGACTGAGCTGATTGGTATCGCCGCCGGTGAGTCAGAGAACCCGGAGAAAAATATTCCGCGTGCGGTCCGTCAGGTATTCTGGCGTATCCTGCTGTTCTATGTGTTCGCGATCCTGATTATCAGCCTGATCATCCCGTACACCGATCCAAGCCTGCTGCGTAATGACGTAAAAGACATTAGCGTCAGCCCGTTCACGCTGGTCTTCCAGCACGCCGGTCTGCTTTCAGCTGCGGCAGTGATGAACGCCGTTATCCTGACCGCTGTGCTTTCAGCCGGTAACTCCGGGATGTACGCGTCCACCCGTATGCTCTACACGCTGGCATGCGACGGTAAAGCCCCGCGTATCTTCGCGAAGCTGTCCCGTGGCGGCGTACCGCGTAACGCGCTGTATGCCACAACGGTGATTGCCGGTCTGTGCTTCCTGACCTCTATGTTTGGCAACCAGACGGTGTACCTGTGGCTGCTTAACACGTCCGGGATGACGGGCTTTATTGCCTGGCTGGGGATTGCTATTAGCCACTACCGTTTCCGCCGCGGCTTCGTCAAGCAGGGTCACGATGTTAACTCGCTGCCGTATCGCTCCGGCTTCTTCCCGCTGGGTCCTATTTTCGCCTTCATTCTGTGCCTGATCATTACGCTGGGACAGAACTATGAAGCGTTCCTGGCGGACACCATTGACTGGGGCGCCGTGACGGCGACCTACATTGGTATTCCGCTGTTCCTCGTCATCTGGTTTGGCTACAAGCTGACGAAAGGAACACACTTCGTTCGCTACAGTGAAATGGAATTCCCGGAAAGATTTAAACAATAATCGCACTTCCTCTCTTTTAACCCGCTCATTCGAGCGGGTTTTTTTATGCCCGCATCCTGAAACAAAGATATATTTCTTAACAATTTAATTGATAATAATTATCGTTTTCTTTATCGTTATCAAAAATAAGCGTGTCACCGACCCACCGCAGACGTGGGCGGAAAGGAAGACGCTGTGAGCAATGATGATTTGATTTAGTTGTATTTACCTCATGGAGATATGGAATGTTTAGGTTGAATCCCTTCGTCAGGGGAGGACTTTGTGCGTCCGCAATGTCCCTGGCCCTGCCTGTTATCGCAGCGGAATCCGGCGACACAATGGTTGTAACGGCCTCCGCGACCGAGCAAAACCTGAAAGACGCACCGGCAAGCATCAGCGTAATTACCCAGGAAGATTTGCAGCGCAAACCCGTTCAGAATCTGAAAGATGTGTTACGGGAGGTGCCGGGCGTTCAGCTCACGAGCGAAGGGGACAACCGTAAAGGGGTAAGTATTCGTGGACTGGACAGCAGCTATACGCTGATCCTGATCGACGGCAAGCGCGTTAACTCGCGTAACGCGGTATTCCGCCATAATGATTTCGATCTCAACTGGGTGCCGGTTGACGCCATCGAACGCATCGAAGTGGTGCGCGGACCGATGTCTTCTCTGTACGGTTCCGATGCGCTGGGCGGGGTGGTGAACATTATCACCAAAAAAATCGGCCAGAAATGGACGGGCACCCTGAGCGCCGATTCCACGATTCAGGAACACCGCGACCGTGGAGACACGTACAACGGCCAGTTCTATACCAGCGGTCCGCTGGTTGACGGCCTGCTGGGGCTGAAAGCCTACGGTAGCCTCGCGAAGCGTGAGAAAGACGGTCAGCAGAAATCCTCCACCACGGCGAGCGGTGAAACGCCGCGCATTGAAGGCTTCACCAGCCGCGATGCGAATGTGGAATTCGCCTGGACGCCGTCTGAAAATCACGACTTTACGGCGGGCTACGGTTTCGACCGTCAGGATCGCGACTCGGATTCCCTCGACAAAAACCGCCTTGAGCGTCAGAACTACTCTCTCAGCCACAACGGTCGTTGGGGCGTCGGCAACAGCGAGCTGAAGGTTTACGGCGAAAAGGTGGATAACAAAAACCCCGGCAACAGCAATCCTATCACCTCCGAGAGCAACACGGTGGACGGAAAATACGTGCTGCCGCTGGGCGAAATCAACCAGCTGATGACCTTCGGCGGCGAATGGCGTCACGATAAGCTGAAGGATCCTGTCAACCTGACGGGCGGTTCCAGCAGCAGTACGTCGACAAGCCAGTATGCCCTGTTCCTTGAAGATGAGTGGCGTATCTTTGAACCTCTGGCGCTGACCACCGGCATCCGTATGGATGACCATGATACCTACGGCGATCACTGGAGCCCGCGCGCCTATCTGGTTTACAACGCGACCGATACCGTAACGGTGAAAGGGGGCTGGGCCACCGCGTTTAAAGCGCCGTCGCTGCTCCAGCTTAGCCCGGACTGGGTCACCGGCTCGTGTCGCGGTGCCTGTGAGATAGTCGGTAACCCGGATCTGAAACCGGAAACCAGCGAGAGCTTCGAATTCGGACTGTACTACAGCGGGGAAGAGGGCTGGTTAGAGGGCGTGCAGGCCAGCGTCACCACCTTCCAGAATAACGTGGATGACCGCATCAGCATCAGCCGTACGGCCAATGCAAAACAGGCCCAGGGCTACCCTAACTACGTTGGACTGAATGCGGACGGAGAACCAATTTTCCGCTACTACAACGTTAACAAGGCGCGCATCCGCGGGGTGGAAACCGAGCTGAAATTCCCGCTGGCGGACGACTGGAAACTGACCCTTAACTATACCTATAACGACGGTCGTGATATCAGCAACGGCGGCAACAAGCCGTTGTCGGATCTGCCGTTCCACACCGCCAACGGTACCGTTGACTGGAAGGCAACGCAGGACTGGTCGTTCTACGTTCAGGGCAACTACACCGGTGAGAAACGCGCGCTGACCAGCAGTGCACCAACGCCGGGTGGCTATGTCATCTGGAATACCGGCGCCGCGTGGCAGGCGACGAAAAGCGTGAAGCTGCGTGCTGGCGTGCAGAACCTGCTGGATAAAGATCTGAGCCGCGACGATTACAGCTATACGGAAGACGGCCGTCGCTACTTTGTGGGCGTGGATTATAAGTTCTGATGCGGCCAGGGTAAAAGCAAAACGGCAACGTAAGTTGCCGTTTTTAGTGTTTGTTCCCTCTCCCTTTGGGAGAGGGCCAGAGTGAGGTCATCAGAGCGCACGCAGCCGCACTTACCCAAACAAATGCTCCGCATGAAAGCGGAGATGATCCTCAATAAAGGATGCGATGAAGTAATAGCTGTGGTCATACCCCGGCTGAATGCGCAGCGTCAGCGGCCAGTCCTTCTGGCGTGCCGCTTCTGCCAGCACCGCAGGCTGCAGCTGTCCGGCGAGGAACTGGTCCGCATCGCCCTGATCGATAAGCATCGGGATCGCATTTGCCGAGCTGCTGGCCAGCATCAGCGCACAGCTGTCCCATTCCTGCCATTTTGCTTCATCTTCACCCAGATAGTGCGCGAAGGCTTTCTGCCCCCACGGTACCTGCGTTGGGCTCACAATTGGCGCAAACGCCGACACGCTGGCGTATTTTCCCGGATTTTTTAACGCCATGATCAGCGCCCCGTGACCGCCCATAGAATGTCCGCTGATGGCACAGCGGTCGCTTACCGCAAACCCGGACTGAATCAGCGCGGGCAGCTCGTCGCGAATGTAGTCATACATGCGGTAATGGTGCGCCCAGGGCTGCTCGGTCGCATTGAGATAAAACCCGGCGCCTTTACCCAGGTCGTATCCTGCATCGTCGGCTACATCATCGCCACGCGGGCTGGTATCAGGCATCACCAGCGCAATACCCAGCTCGGCGGCAATACGCTGCGCGCCCGCTTTGGTGGTGAAGTTTTCGTCGTTGCAGGTCAGGCCTGAAAGCCAGAACAGAACCGGCGGATTTTCCGTCGGCGGCAGGAAAATGCTGAACGTCATCGCACAGTTCAGGACGGTGGAGTCATGCCGCCAGCGCTGCTGTCGACCTTCAAAACAACGGTGCTCTTCGAGCAGTTCCATGCAGGGCTCCTTAATGAGAATGCGTATTCATAAAAACCATAATACAGCCTTTTCATTGACCTGTGAGTAACTTTCACTTTCGCCTGACGCCCAGATGCTGCATCATAAATTTACTTTTCTTTAACAATTGGAGCGGTCATGGCGCTGCGTATTGCGCTCAGTGGGTTTGTCGTTCTGGTGGTGGCGATGGGGATAGGGCGCTTTGCCTTTACGCCTCAGGTACCGCTCATGATTGCTGCCGGACAGCTTACGCTGACCAGCGCGGGTCTGGTCGCGGCGATGAACTATCTGGGCTATCTGGTGGGCGCATGGGATGCCATGCGCGCGCACCGCTTTGTGGAAACGCGCCTCTGGCTTGGCATCACCGGCGCGGTGGCGCTGACGCTGCTCTCCGCGGCGGCGGACAACGCCGTCATACACGGCCTGCTGCGCTTTGTGATTGGCTGCATGAGCGGCTGGTCGATGGTACTGATTGCCGCCTGGACTAACGAACGGCTTGGGCAGCTGGGTAAACCGGGCCTGAGCGCTGCCGTATTTGCCGGACCGGGAGCGGGCATTGCCCTGAGCGGGCTGCTCGCCGTCTATATCCAGGCGAAGTCCCTGTCGGCCGGGGCGGCATGGCAAATCTATGGCGTGCTGGCGCTGGTGCTGATTGCGCTGGTGGCGCGCTACCTGCCGCGATCCGGTCAGCTCCATCGACCGGGCACTGCACCCGAGCCGCTGGTGCTGACGGCGGATTTAAAACGCCTGGTCTGGAGCTATAGCCTGGCCGGGTTTGGCTATATCCTCCCCGCGACCTTCCTGTCGCAAATGGCGGCGGTGCGTTTTCCCGGCAGCCTGTTTGCGCAGTTCGTCTGGCCGATTTTTGGTATCGCCGCCGTGGTGGGGATAGCGCTCAGTATTCTTTTACGCCACACCTCAACGGCTAACCGCAGGCTGGCTATCGTACTGTGGTTACAGGGGGCGGGCGTGCTGGCGGCCTGGCTGCTGCCGGGGATTGGCGGGTTGCTGACGGGCGGGCTGCTGGTGGGCGGCGGCTTTTTGTGTGCCGTGCAGCTCTCGCTTTTGTACGGTCGCGAGCTGGCGCCAAACCACACGCGCTATATGGCCGGCCTGCTCACCACCGGGTATGCAATAGGTCAGTTGATTGGGCCTGTCACCTCGGCGTTATCAACCTGGCTTACCCACCGGCTGGAGCCCGCGCTTGGCCTGGCGGGCATTGCGCTGTTCGCTGGAGGAGCGCTGGTCTGGAATCGTCACGCTGAAAGGCAACAGCAATTGCAATAATTATCGTCGTGAATACTGGATTATGTGCGTCGCCTCACGCACAATGAGCGCATACTTTTGCCACAACGAGGGCAAAAGACGCCACACCTGCAGGAGAACAAAATGTCATCACTCAGTAAAGAAGCTGCCCTGGTCCACGAAGCCCTGGTTGCGCGCGGTCTTGAAACGCCACTGCGTCCGCCCGTACAGGATTTGGACAATGAAACCCGCAAGCGTCTGATTGCCGGTCATATGACCGAGATCATGGAGCTGCTGAATCTCGATCTGAGTGACGACAGTCTGATGGAGACGCCGCACCGCATCGCGAAAATGTACGTCGACGAAATTTTCTCCGGGCTGGATTACGCCAACTTCCCGAAAATCACCGTCATTGAAAACAAGATGAAAGTGGACGAGATGGTGACGGTACGCGATATCACGCTGACCAGCACCTGCGAACACCACTTCGTGACCATCGACGGTAAAGCGACCGTAGCGTATATCCCAAAAGATACGGTGATTGGCCTGTCGAAGATCAACCGCATCGTGCAGTTCTTTGCCCAGCGTCCGCAGGTGCAGGAGCGTCTGACGCAGCAGATCCTGACCGCGCTGCAAACGCTGCTGGGCACCAATAACGTGGCCGTTTCTATCGATGCGGTTCACTACTGCGTGAAGGCGCGCGGCGTGCGTGATGCGACCAGTGCAACGACCACGACGTCGCTGGGCGGCCTGTTTAAATCTAGCCAGAATACCCGCCAGGAGTTCCTGCGCGCCGTACGTCACCACAACTAAGTCTTACAGGGCAGGAACCATGGAGCGAAACGTCACGCTCGATTTTGTTCGCGGCGTCGCCATTCTCGGTATCCTGCTGCTTAATATCAGCGCCTTCGGCCTGCCGAAGGCGGCTTACCTCAATCCTGCCTGGTATGGCGACATCACGCGCAGCGATGCCTGGACCTGGGCTGTCCTCGATCTCTTCGCGCAGGTTAAATTCCTCACGCTGTTTGCCCTGCTGTTTGGTGCAGGTCTGCAACTCCTCCTCAAACGCGGTACGCGCTGGATCCAGTCGCGCCTGACGCTGCTGGTTCTCCTCGGCTTTATCCACGGCCTGTTCTTCTGGGACGGCGATATTCTTCTCGCGTATGGGTTAGTCGGGCTCATCTGCTGGCGTCTGATTCGCGATGCGCACAGCGTAAAAAGCCTGTTTAACACCGGCGTGATGCTCTACGTCATGGGGCTTGGGGTCCTGCTGCTGCTGGGGATGATCTCCGGCGAAGCGACAAACCGTTCCTGGATCCCGGATGCCGCTAACCTGCAGTACGAACAGTACTGGAAGCTGAAGGGCGGTACGGAAGCGATAAGCAACCGCGCGGATATGCTGGGGGATAACCTCCTTGCGCTGGGGGCGCAATACGGCTGGCAGCTGGCGGGCATGATGCTGATGGGCGCGTCACTGATGCGCACCGGCTGGCTGAAAGGGGAGTTCAGCCTGCGTCACTATCGGCGAACGGGTGTCGGGCTGGTACTGATCGGCGTGCTGATTAACCTCCCGGCGATAATCACGCAGTGGCACATCCACTGGGATTACCGCTGGTGCGCGTTCCTGCTCCAGGTGCCGCGCGAACTGAGCGCGCCGTTCCAGACCATCGGCTACGCGGCGCTGATCTATGGCTTCTGGCCAACGCTTTCCCGCCTGTGGATCGTCAGCGCTATCGCCTGCGTGGGCCGCATGGCGTTGAGCAATTACCTCCTGCAAACGCTTCTCTGCACCACGCTTTTCTATCGATTTGGCCTGTTTATGAAATTCGACCGCCTCACGCTGCTGGCGTTTGTTATTCCGGTCTGGGTGATTAACCTGGCGTTTTCTGTTCTCTGGCTACGCTATTTCCGCCAGGGACCGCTGGAGTGGGTGTGGCGTCAGTTAACCGCACATGCTTCAGGGGTATCATTGAGGAACACATCCAGATAACGATCTGGATCACAATCATTAACAAAACGGATGTAAGCGTTTTCATGAGTGTGAGCTTCTTCACGTAGTCCCCTCTCTCTCGCTGCCAAAATAGCCACCTTGCTAAACACAGGGGGTGTCTGTGAGTTGCTGCAATCCTTTGAAGGATGGTGAATATGATCACCATTCGTGACGTCGCCCGTCAGGCGGGCGTTTCTGTGGCTACCGTCTCACGCGTGCTGAACAATAGCGCGCTGGTCAGCCCTGAAACCCGTGAAATCGTAATGAAAGCCGTGACCCAGCTCGGGTACCGGCCAAATGCCAATGCCCAGGCGCTTGCGACGCAGGTCAGCGACACCATCGGCGTGGTGGTGATGGACGTCTCGGATGCCTTTTTCGGCGCGCTGGTCAAAGCGGTCGACGTGGTGGCCCAGCAGCATCAGAAATATGTCCTGATCGGCAATAGCTATCATGAGGCGGAAAAGGAGCGACATGCCATTGAAGTGCTGATCCGTCAGCGCTGTAACGCCTTGATTGTCCACTCAAAAGCTTTGAGCGATGAAGAGCTAACCGGCTTTATGGATCAGATCCCGGGCATGGTGCTGATCAACCGCATCGTCCCCGGCTATGCCCACCGCTGCGTCGGGCTGGATAACGTCAGCGGCGCCATGATGGCGACGAAAATGCTCATCAACAACGGGCATCAGCGGATCGGTTATCTGGCCTCCAGCCATCATATTGAAGATGACGACCTGCGGCGCGAGGGGTGGCAAAACGCCCTGAAAGAGCACGGCATTACGCCGTCAGAAAGCTGGACGGGCACCGGTACGCCGGACATGCAGGGCGGCGAGGCGGCAATGGTGGAGCTGCTGGGCCGCAATCTGCAGCTTACTGCGGTGTTTGCCTATAACGACAGCATGGCGGCAGGCGCCCTGGCGGCGCTGAAAGATAACGGCATTGCGGTGCCACAGCATTTGTCACTCATTGGTTTTGATGATATCCCGATTGCCCGTTACACCGACCCGCAGCTGACAACGGTGCGCTACCCCATTGCCTCTATGGCGAAACTGGCGACTGAGCTGGCATTACAGGGAGCGGCAGGGCTGCTGGATCCGGGCGCAACGCACTGTTTCATGCCGACTTTAGTACGTCGCCACTCCGTCGCGGCCCGGCAAATTGTGGTTCCGATCACTAACTGATTAGATCAGGTGATGTAACCGTTTTCAATCTGTGAGTAAATTCACAGTATCTTAACAAGGTGCTGACTATGATGTCAGCGTTTTAGGGGCTGAAACGCTATGTAACAGTGATTATTCACTTTCACTATAGCCAATGTGCCGCAAACAACGAATAAAACGCATTTCTGGAGCGTTACCGAACACGGAAGATAGAAATTTTATAAGTGAACTTCGGCTGTCAGTAACGTTTTATTAACACCTGCCCGCCGATCGTTATTCACAAGAACTACCCTGCATAAAAAAACCGGAGATACCATGAATAAGAAGGTGTTGACCCTGTCTGCTGTAATGGCAAGCATGCTTTTTGGTGCAGCAGCGCACGCTGCGGATACCCGTATTGGTGTGACCATCTATAAATACGACGACAACTTCATGTCTGTTGTGCGTAAAGCGATTGAGAAAGATGCGAAAGCAGCGCCAGACGTTCAGCTGCTGATGAACGACTCCCAGAATGACCAGTCCAAACAGAACGACCAGATCGACGTTCTGCTGGCGAAAGGCGTGAAAGCCCTGGCCATCAACTTGGTTGACCCGGCTGCAGCAGGCACGGTTATTGAAAAAGCGCGCGGCCAGAACGTGCCAATCGTCTTCTTCAACAAAGAACCTTCCCGTAAAGCGCTGGATAGCTACGACAAAGCGTATTACGTCGGTACCGACTCCAAAGAGTCCGGTATTATTCAGGGCGATCTGATCGCGAAACACTGGGCGGCGAACCCGAACTGGGACCTTAACAAAGACGGTCAGATTCAGTTCGTGCTGCTGAAAGGCGAACCCGGTCACCCGGATGCTGAAGCCCGTACCACTTACGTTATCAAAGAGCTGAACGACAAGGGTCTGAAAACCCAGCAGCTGGCGTTAGATACCGCGATGTGGGATACCGCTCAGGCGAAAGATAAGATGGACGCGTGGCTGTCCGGCCCTAACGCGAACAAAATCGAAGTGGTTATCGCGAACAACGATGCGATGGCAATGGGTGCGGTAGAAGCGCTGAAAGCACACAACAAATCCTCCATTCCTGTGTTCGGCGTAGATGCTCTGCCAGAAGCGCTGGCGCTGGTTAAATCCGGTGCGATGGCCGGTACCGTGCTGAACGATGCCAACAACCAGGCGAAAGCCACCTTCGATCTGGCGAAAAACCTCGCCGATGGCAAAGGCGCGGAAGATGGCACCAACTGGAAAATTGACAACAAAATCGTTCGCGTACCTTACGTGGGCGTAGACCAGTCCAACCTGGCTGAGTTTATCGGTAAATAAGTTTAGCGGTACTGTCTCCACTGGGCGCAATTCGTTGCGCCCTTTTATAACGCGATATGCGAGGCCAACAAGGTATAATTATGGTCAGCACAACAACTCAGTCATCCGGTGAATACCTGTTGGAAATGAGCGGTATCAACAAGTCATTTCCCGGCGTTAAGGCACTCGATAATGTTAATTTAAAAGTTCGTCCTCACTCTATTCATGCTTTAATGGGGGAGAACGGTGCGGGTAAATCAACATTATTAAAATGTCTTTTTGGGATCTATCAAAAAGATTCTGGCAGCATTCTTTTTCAGGGGAAAGAGATCGATTTCCATTCAGCGAAAGAAGCACTGGAAAACGGTATCTCGATGGTTCACCAGGAATTAAACCTGGTGCTGCAGCGTTCAGTTATGGATAACATGTGGTTGGGACGTTATCCAACCAAAGGTGTCTTTGTCGATCAGGACAAAATGTATCGCGACACCAAAGCGATTTTCGACGAGCTGGATATTGATATCGATCCGCGCGCCCGCGTGGGAACATTATCCGTCTCCCAGATGCAGATGATCGAAATCGCCAAAGCGTTCTCCTATGATGCGAAAATCGTCATCATGGACGAACCGACATCGTCATTAACGGAAAAAGAGGTTAACCACCTTTTTACCATTATTCGTAAGCTAAAAGATCGCGGCTGCGGCATTGTGTACATCTCCCACAAAATGGAAGAGATCTTCCAGCTGTGCGATGAGATCACCATCCTGCGCGACGGTCAGTGGATTGCCACGCAGCCGCTGGAAGGGCTGGACATGGACAAGATCATCGCCATGATGGTCGGCCGTTCCCTGAACCAGCGCTTCCCTGACAAAGAAAACAACCCGGGTGAAGTGATTCTGGAAGTGCGCAACCTGACCTCGTTACGTCAGCCGTCTATACGCGATGTCTCCTTCGACCTGCATAAAGGTGAAATCCTGGGGATTGCCGGCCTGGTCGGGGCAAAACGTACCGATATCGTCGAAACCCTGTTTGGTATCCGTGAGAAGGCTCAAGGCACCATTACGCTGCACGGTAAGAAAATTAACAACCACAACGCCAACGAAGCTATTAATAATGGTTTCGCGCTGGTGACGGAAGAGCGTCGGTCGACCGGTATTTATGCTTATCTGGATATTAACTTTAACTCGTTAATTTCTAACATTCGCAATTACAAAAACAAAGTCGGGCTGCTGGATAACTCCCGCATGAAGAGTGATACCCAATGGGTGATTGACTCCATGCGCGTGAAAACGCCAGGCCATCGCACCCAAATTGGTTCGCTGTCAGGCGGTAACCAGCAGAAAGTGATTATCGGCCGTTGGTTATTAACCCAGCCAGAAATTCTGATGCTGGATGAACCGACCCGCGGTATTGACGTCGGCGCGAAGTTTGAAATTTATCAGCTGATTGCCGAGCTGGCGAAAAAGAATAAAGGGATCATTATTATTTCTTCCGAAATGCCGGAATTGTTAGGGATCACGGACCGTATTCTGGTTATGAGCAATGGTCTCGTCGCCGGTATTGTTGACACCAAAACGACAACGCAAAACGAAATTTTGCGTCTTGCGTCTTTGCACCTTTAAGATCAGGGGCTCCTCATGAGTGCGTTAAATAAAAAAAGTTTTCTCACTTACCTGAAAGAAGGCGGTATTTACGTTGTTCTTTTAGTACTGCTGGCTATCATCATTTTCCAGGACCCTACGTTCTTAAGCCTGCTGAACCTGAGTAACATTCTGACCCAGTCCTCCGTGCGTATTATCATTGCGCTGGGCGTGGCGGGCCTGATCGTAACCCAGGGGACCGACCTTTCTGCTGGTCGTCAGGTGGGGCTGGCGGCGGTTATCGCGGCAACCCTGCTGCAGTCGATGGAAAACGCCAACAAGGTCTTCCCGGAAATGGCCACCATGCCGATTTTCGTGGTGATCCTGATTGTCTGCGCCATCGGTGCGGTGATTGGTCTGATCAACGGTATTATCATCGCCTACCTGAACGTGACGCCGTTTATCACCACGCTGGGTACGATGATCATCGTTTACGGTATCAACTCCCTGTACTACGACTTTGTCGGTGCTTCCCCAATCTCGGGTTTTGACAGCGGCTTCTCGACCTTTACGCAAGGGTTCATCGCGCTGGGCAGCTTCCGCCTGTCGTATATCACCTTCTATGCGCTGATTGCGGTGGCCTTCGTCTGGATCCTGTGGAACAAAACGCGCTTCGGTAAAAACATCTTCGCAATCGGCGGTAACCCGGAAGCGGCGAAAGTCTCCGGCGTGAACGTTGCCCTGAACCTGCTCATCATTTATGCCCTGTCCGGCGTGTTCTACGCCTTCGGCGGGATGCTGGAAGCGGGTCGTATCGGCTCTGCAACCAACAACCTTGGCTTCATGTACGAGCTGGATGCGATCGCAGCCTGCGTGGTGGGCGGCGTCTCCTTCAGCGGCGGCGTGGGTACGGTACTGGGCGTGGTGACCGGTGTGATCATCTTCACCGTCATCAACTACGGCTTGACCTATATCGGCGTGAACCCGTACTGGCAGTACATCATCAAAGGCGCCATCATTATCTTCGCGGTTGCGCTGGATTCACTGAAGTACGCGCGTAAGAAGTAATTGCTCCTCGCGTTATCCAGCCCGCTCACCGAGCGGGCTTTTTTATGCCTTATGCCAGCTGTGACTCCTCTCGGGTCACAATGCGCTCAAACCAGTCGAGTTCAGAGAGTTTGCAGGCGACCCACTGTTCAGAAAAGGCGTCGCCCAGGCTGTCGGTGAGGTACTGACAGCGGGCAAAGGTCTCAATCGCCTCCTGCTGAAACAGCGGCAGCTCGGGACGATCGTGCTGCGGTTCGGGCAAATCCTCGTCGTCGGTGTTTTCCAGCCCGTACAGCATACCGGTCAGGACAGTGGCTGCCACCAGATACGGATTGGCATCGGCCCCGGCCAGCCGGTACTCGATACGACGGTTGTGGTCATCCGAGCAGGGAATACGCAGGGCGGCGGAGCGGGTGTTATAGCCCCAGGAGTTAAATACGGGCTCCGTCAGGTTTTTACGCAGGCGACGAAACGCGTTAACGCCCGGCGCAAGAATGGCGACAGAGGCGGGCATCAGCGCCAGCTGCCCCGCGATGCACAAACGCATCATGCTGTTAAGCGCGTTCACCGGGGAAGCAAAGACGTTTTCGCCGTGACGATTGTTCAGGCTGAAATGGAAGTGCAGGCCGCTGCCGGACAGCTGGCTGAAAGGTTTAGCCATAAAGTTGGCCTGCAGGCCGTGCTTCTCGGCAACGTAACGGGTCAGGCGACGAAGCGCCAGCACGTTATCGCAGACCTCAACCACGCGATGGCTGTGCTTCAGGTTTAATTCGTACTGACCGGACTCGGCTTCCGCCACGATCCCGGACAGCGGGATGCGCTGCAGGTGCGCCAGTTGTTCCAGCTCGTCAAACAGTACCGCATGGGCCGTCGTAGTATCCATATGAAAACAGCCCTGATTTTGCGGATCCCGATCGTCATGCCCCGTCAGATAGAACTCGATTTCCGGGGCAATCACCGGGAAGAGGCCGTGCTGGTGGAAGCGGGCCAGCACGTTCTGCAGTATCACGCGCGGCTCAAGCGGGCAGGGGGTATCGTCGCTGTCTTTCATCGTCAGCAGGATCTGCGCGTTGTGCTGCGGATCCTGCGGGCAGGGGCGCAGGGAGCCGGCGACAGGAACGCAGAGTCGGTCCGGCTCATCATGAAGCGGGGCGGCGATTTTTCCTTTCTGATCCATCGAGTAGACCGAAAGGGGAAAATAACAGCCTTTTTCCAGGCTCAGCATGCTCTCCACCGACAGACGCTTGCCGCGCATCGTGCCGTTGATATCGTTGAGGTAAACGTCTACATGTTTCGTCTGCGGGTAACGTTCCAGATAATCTGCCACTTCCACTGAAACGTTGTGCTGCAGGGCATCAATTTTTTCATCAAGCCAGAGACCGGAATTGAGTGCGCCAGGAAGTGATAAACCGGGAAAGTTAAAATACGGGCGGAGACTTTTGAGGAAAAACGCATTCATTATTGAGTTCATAGTCATTCTTCAATGAAGCCGTAGCGGCAGTGAACTCAGCTTAAAAGAGCCGACGTAAAGGGGAGGTAAAAAGCGTCAGGCCCGGCGTAAAGAAAGTATAAAGGCGGCCCTGTTATTTCTCTTTTTTCTGCATATCCAGCAGCTGCTCGGGCGTGACGGCCGGGTAACCCTGCGCGTCTTCCGGCACTTCGTGCATCGCCGGAATCGGCACCAGCGGGCCTAAAAAGCGCGGTTCGCGTTTGAAGATATACAGATCGGCCAGGGCGCCAAAGCGCGCGCCGAACTCACGGACGCGCACGCTCAGCATGTCCTTTGGCGACGGCACCGCGTAACACTGCGCCTGAATCCCCATATGCAGCGCGATAAACAGCGCGCGCTCGCAGTGGAAGCGCTGGGTGATGATGATGAAGTCGTTGGTGTCAAAGACTTTACGCGTGCGCACGATGGAGTCCAGGGTGCGGAATCCGGCGTAGTCGAGCACGATATCGGCAGGGTCCACGCCCGCCGCAATCAGGTCCTTCCGCATCGTCACCGGTTCATTGTAGCTTTGCAGGGCGTTATCGCCGCTCAGCAGCAGGTAGTTCACCTTGCCGCTATTGTAGGCGTTCAGCGCGCCCTGAATGCGGTAACGGTAATACTGGTTGATCACGCCGGTGCGGTAATACTTGGCGGTGCCGAGCACCACGCCAACCTGACGATATGGCAGGTCCTGCAGGTCATCAAAGATGTAGGGGGCGGTTTTCCAGCTCATCCAGCGGTCGAGACCCAGCACGATCAACAGCAGTATGCCGACCAGGACAGACAGGCTGTAAAAAACGCGCTTTAACATGGAGATGGCTCGTTCGTGGATGAAATTTAACTCAGGCTACTTTACCCGCCTGGTTAGCGCAAGAAACAGCGACTCAACTGAGGGGTTTTTCAGCAAACTGGCGGGCATTTCTGCCCGCCGGAAGGATTACGCAAGCAGTACGCGGTCAATCGTCGCGCAGCCCAGCGCTTTAAGCGTCGCGGCGGTCGCATCCCACTGAATCAGCGGCGCATCGGCAATTTCTGCCAGAATAGCGCGCTGAATGTCCGGATAGTCATAGCCGTTCAGGCTCAGCAGGTTAAGCGCGCCCTGCAGCGGTGGCAGAGTTGGGTTAAACGCGGCGTTTTCCGCGTAGCTGCCGCTAAAGATCCGGCCATCGCGGCACTGTAGCGCCACGCCGCTTGGTGACTTGCTGTACGGCGTGTGGCTTTTGTTTGCCGCGCGAATGGCCGCCTGGCTCAGGTCATCGCCGGACAGGGCGTAACCGTGGTCCTGCTCGTCCATCAGCAGCGTTTTGATCTCCAGATCTTTCGGGCCAAACGCGTCAGGCAGATAGTCCCCCAGCGTATGCGGCGCGCGGCCTGGCAGATTGATGCGCAGCTGCAGCCCGCTGTTCAGCTCGTTCATAAACTGACGGCAGTGGCCGCAGGGGGTGTAGTTAACGGTAATGGCGCTCAGGGCTTTTTCACCGCGCAGCCAGGCGTGGCTGATGGCGCTCTGCTCGGCGTGAACCGTTTGCTGCATGGTCGCGCCCAGGAACTCCATATTGCCACCGAAGTACCAGGTTCCGCTGACGCCGCGCGCAATGGCCCCGACGTTAAAATGGGAGAGATCGGCCCGCGCGCAGGCGGCGGCCAAAGGAAGCAGTGCGAAAGCCAGCGCGTCTTCGTCCAGTCCCGTTGCCTGTTTCAGCATCGTGACCTGCTCCGCGTTCAGCAGGGCGGGGAAGTGTGCATCTGCCAGAACGGGAGCCAGGGCTGACTGCAAATTCTCTGCAAGCTGGGCGAAAGCAGCTTGAAAACGTGGGTGCATGGCGTATGCCTCATAAAGGTTAATGGATCGGTAGTTTACGGAGCCGTCAGGGCTTTATATGTGATCCACTTCTCATTATGTATGCAACTTATGAAATCAAAATGAAATTTGCGCGACGCATCGCAAATTTTAGCCCATCACCGCCAGAATCAGCGGGAAAATGAACGGGGCCAGCAGGGAGGTGATAATCCCGCAGATCACCAGCGCCAGGGAGCTAAACGCCCCTTCCTGATAATCCAGCTCCGCACAGCGGGCGGTGCCCAGGGCGTGGGAGGCGGTCCCCATCGACAGCCCCCGTGCCGCTTTAGTATGAATACGCATCCCGTTCAGCAGGGTGTGACCAAACACCGCCCCGAGAATACCGACGAAAATGACGCACATCGCGCTGATGGCCGGGATCCCGCCAAGGCTGCCACCGACCGCCATCGCGATAGGCGTGGTCACCGATTTAGGCAGGATAGAGGCGGCGATCTGCGGGGAGGCTCCCATCAACAGCGCTACCGACGTGCCGGTGATCATCGCCACCAGGCTGCCCACAAAACAGATGGTAATGATGGATTTCCAGCGGGCGCGAATCTGGTGCAGCTGCTCATATAAAGGAAAGGCGAGCGCCACAACGGCAGGCTGCAGCAGGTCGTTTAAAATTTTGCTGCCGGCAAAGTAGCGTTCGTAGGGAATGCCGGTGAGCAGCAGGAACGGAATAATCACCACCATTGCCACCAGCAGCGGGTTCAGCAACGGCATTTTGAAACGTGCGGCAAGCTTGCGCGCGGCGAAGAACACCGCCAGGGTTAACGGCAGCGACCACCAGATATTGGCCATCATTTTTTTGTTTTCTCCCCGACCACGTTACGTTCGCCATGCACCAGATGCGAACTCCAGCTCACAACCAGGAAAACCACCAGCGTACTGACCGCGCAGGAGACCACAATCGGGCCGAACTGGGCCTTGAGCAAATCAAAATACTGCATGACCCCGACGCCGATAGGCACAAAAAGCAGCGCCATATAGCGAATAAGGACGAAGCAGCCGGGATTGACCCATTTTGCGGGCAGGATTTGCAGCGCCAGCAAAACAAAGAGGATCAGCATACCGATAATGCTGCCGGGAATGACGATCGGCAGCAGCGACGCGATGAAAATCCCGGCATACAGGCAGGCGTAAATCAGGACGAATGCGCGCAGATATTGCCAGATAATGTTCAATGATTTGCTCATGGTGATAGTCCTTGCTGAAACGCATTCATCATACAATTAAACTCAAAAATGTGCCACGGATCACATCATGAAATTTGAGCATACCAGACATTCCAGAATGGAAAGTCGCGCTTTCCACATACATACAGAGCAGATACTATAGCGCGTCTTTTTCCACAGGTACTGCTATGCGTGTTTTACTGGCCCCAATGGAAGGTGTGCTCGACTCCCTCGTGCGCGAGCTTCTGACCGAGGTGAACGATTACGATCTCTGCGTGACGGAATTTCTGCGCGTGGTCGATATGTTGTTGCCGGTAAAATCCTTCTTCCGCCTGTGCCCCGAGCTGCACAACCAGAGCCGGACCTCTTCCGGTACGCTGGTGCGTATTCAGCTGCTCGGCCAGTATCCCGAATGGCTGGCGGAGAACGCCGCCCGCGCGGTTGAGCTGGGCTCTTACGGGGTGGATCTCAACTGCGGCTGTCCGTCGAAGCTGGTTAACGGCAGCGGCGGCGGGGCGACCCTGTTGAAAGATCCTGAGCTGATTTACCGCGGCGCGAAGGCCATGCGTGAGGCCGTGCCTTCGCATTTGCCGGTGACGGTGAAGGTGCGCCTGGGGTGGGACAGCGACGCGCGGCAGTTTGAAATCGCCGATGCGGTGCAGCAGGCCGGGGCCACCGAACTGGTGGTGCATGGCCGCACCAAAGAAGATGGCTACAAGGCCGAGCGCATTAACTGGCAGGCGATCGGCGAGATCCGCAAGCGCCTCTCCATTCCGGTGATCGCCAACGGTGAAATCTGGGACTACGCGAGCGCGCAGGCCTGTCTGCAGGCCACCGGCTGCGATGCGGTGATGATCGGTCGCGGCGCCCTGAATGTGCCGAACCTCAGCCGGGTGGTGAAATATAACGAGCCGCGAATGCCGTGGGCAGACGTCGTTACGCTGCTGCAAAAATACAGCCGACTGGAAAAGCAGGGCGATACCGGTTTGTATCACGTCGCGCGAATTAAACAGTGGCTGAGTTATTTACGCAAAGAGTACGATGAAGCGCTGGGATTATTTCAGGAGATTCGGACATTACAGACTTCGTCTGATATTGCCCGGGTGATTCAGTCAAAATAATAAGCGTTAAATTGCTCACACTTTTTTAAAGCAGAAAACAGTTCTGGTTTTCAACGTGGCGCGACGGTGTTAAGGTGCCACTGTTTTCAACGCAGGATTGTTACTGGCTAACAGGCAAAACCTAAGCGTTTCACAGCATTTTCGCTGTGGAGCGCTTAGGTTTTTTTTTGCCTCTCGTTTACTCAGGAGAGAAATTTGGCTTAGCGCTTTTTACTGATTTTAAAAAATGAAATATCGACAGGAAATAGAAAAATTTCCTGCGGCCGGTTACGCACAAAATACTCAATCACAGGTTGTTATCATGGCATATAAAAATAAACTCTATGCGCTCGCCTTATTGACGATATCCCCGCTGTCGGTGGCGCAGGACTGGAATGGAACGGTATTAGGTTTTGAGGCTCCTCCGGAGCCTGTTCTGGGCGATATGCTCGGCATACGTAAAATCCTCAACGATAACGGTTTTACCTGGAATCTCGGATATCTGAATGAAATTGGCTGGAACGGAGGCGGTGGCTATAACCACGACTCCCACGTGGCCTATATTGACCAGTTTGCGCTGACCTTCAACCAGGATCTTGAGCGCTGGACCGGTATCCCGGACGCGCGTATCGAAGGGAATATCGTCAACCGTAACCACAATGACGACCTCACCACCAAACGCGTGCAGGACCCGCGCGTTAACTTTAACGATCTGACCCAAGAGAGCTGGGGCGGACAGTCCATTACCCGCCTGGGCTGGCTGACCTTTGCCCGCAGCTTTGACGACCGGCGTCTGACCTGGCGCATCGGGATGATGAACAAGGTGCAAACCTTCGATCAAATCATCCCCTGTGATTTCCAGCTGCTTTCGCAGTGCGGCGGCAAGTCAGCCAACTCGCTGACGTGGAACAACTGGAACGTTCACACCTGGGGCACCACGCTTGCGTATAAATTAACGCCGACGCTGACCTTAAAAGGTGGCGTGATGGAGCAAAATCCCGAGGCCTCCAGCCGCAGCCACGCCTGGAGCTGGTCGACGAAGGGCAGCAAAGGGGTTTTACTGCCGGTTGAAATCGAAGCGCGCCCGCTGATTAACGGCCTGCCGGGCGCGTACAACCTGGGCGTGGTGTTTACCAACGCGCCGCAAACCGATCTCTATCGCGGCAAATCCGGCGGTGCGGGCGCGACGGACCCGAACGGCTTTGATACCCACAGCCGGACCTGGTTCATGTACGCCGGGCTGAACCAGCAGCTTACGCAGCATCAGGATGATCCGAATCGCGGGTTGAGCACCTCTTTCAGCATGAGCCTTGCGGATCAGAGTACCAACTACATGCACCAGGTTTACGCCGCCTCGCTGCGCTACCGCGGGATGTTTGACGCGCGACCGGAAGACTGGATTGGCTTTGGCTTGACCTGGATTGATATGAGCAGCCAGTACGCCCGCAACCAGCGCTATATGAACAGCCTGAGCGGCGTGTCGGACTATAACGATCCGGCGTATCACCCGGTGCCGGGCCACTCCCTGAACGGTGAGTTTTATTATCGCTTCCGTCCGGTGTCGTGGCTGGAGCTGCAGCCGGGCATTCAGTACTGGCACCATCCCGGCGGCGTATCCCGGACGCAGGATGCCTGGGTGACGGAGCTGAAAACTGTCGTGACGTTCTAGCAATGTCGATCCGCGTCACGTTTCTGACGCGTGATGCATTGAGGCTATGAATGAAACTGATAGAGTGCCAGAACTGGATTGTTACTGCTTAGGCAGGCAAAACCTGATTTTCTGGCATCTGCCGGAGGTCAGGTTTTTTTGTTTCTGGGGTTCAGATGAAAATCGCCAAGATACTCAATAATAACGTGGTGGTTGTTCAGGATGAGCGCGGGCGCGAACAGGTGGTGATGGGTCGTGGGCTGGCCTTTCAGAAGCGCGTCGGTGAAGCGCTGGATACCGCGTTGGTTGAAAAGGTGTTTGCGTTACAAAGCGATGAACTGGTGCGTCGACTCGGGGAGTTGCTGAGTCAAATTCCGCTGGAGGTAATGACCACCTGCGACCGCATCATCGCGCTGGCGGCGCAGCGGCTGGGCAAGCTGCAGGAGAGTTTGTATATCACCCTCACCGACCACTGCTACTTTGCGATTGAGCGGCAGAAGAACGGGCTGGCCATCAAAAACGTGCTGCTGTGGGATATTAAACGGCTGTATCCGAAGGAGTTCGAATTAGGGCAGGAGGCGCGGGCCATTATCGCCAGACGCCTGAACGTCGAGCTGGAGGAGGATGAGGCCGGGTTTATCGCGCTGCATCTGGTCACCGCGCAGCTGAACAGCGAAATGCCGGAAGTGATGCACGTTACGCGGGTGATGCAGGAGATCCTGCAGCTGGTGAAGTATCAGCTGCAGCTTGAGTACGATGAAGACTCGCTCAGCTATCAGCGTTTCGTCACCCACCTGAAGTTTTTTGCCCAGCGGATGCTCACCCGCACCGTGGTGGAAGATGACGACGTCTCGCTGCATACGGCGGTAAAAGACAACTACGCGAAAGCGTGGAAATGCGCCGAGAAAATCGCCCAGCACCTGAACAAAAGCTATCAGCGTGAGCTGACGACCGAAGAAATTATGTTCCTCGCCATTCATATCGAGCGGGTGAGAAAAGAGGGGCGTTAAGCCTCAAAACAGGATTGTTACTGCATCACGCAGGCAAAACCTGAGCGCGGCTTTCGTAAGAAGGACGTTCTCGGGTTTTTTTATTTTTTGTACTCAGTCAACAGGTGCCTGCAGGCATCGGATGTAAGGAAATCGAGATGGAATACCAGGCTTTAGCGAAGGATATTCTCGGCCACGTTGGCGGAAAAGAGAACATCGTCAGTCTTGTACACTGCGCGACACGGCTTCGCTTCAAACTGAAAGAGAATCAACGGGCGGATGCGGAAGGGCTCAAGAAAAACCCGGGCGTGATCATGGTGGTGGAAAGCGGCGGCCAGTTTCAGGTGGTGATTGGCAACCACGTCCACGACGTCTGGCAGGCGGTGCGCAATGAGGCAGGCCTTACCGATGACGCGCCCGTCGTGGAAGAGAAGGGAGAAAAAGGGAATCTGCTGGGCCGCCTGATTGACATCGTCTCCGGGATCTTCACCCCGTTTATCGGCATTCTCGCGGCCTCCGGTATTCTGAAAGGACTGCTGGCGCTGGCAGTTGTCTGCGGCTGGCTCACCACCGAAAGCGGCACCTATAAAATCTGGTTCGCCGCCAGCGACGCGCTGTTCTTCTTCTTCCCGCTGGTGCTGGGCTATACCGCCGGGAAAAAATTCGGCGGCAACCCGTTTATTACCATGGTGATCGGCGGGGCGCTCACTCATCCGATGATGATTGCGGCGTTTAACGCCAGCCAGCAGCCGGGCGCGGTATCGGACGCCTTTTTGGGCATTCCTGTCACCTGGTTTAACTACAGCTCGTCGGTGATCCCGATTATTCTCGCCTCGTGGGTGAGCTGCTGGCTGGAAAAACAGAGCACCAGGCTGCTGCCGTCCTCGATGAAAAACTTCTTCGCGCCGCTGATCTGTCTGGGCGTGACCGTGCCGCTGACTTTCCTCGTTATCGGGCCGCTGGCGACCTGGCTGAGCCAGATGCTGGCGAACGGCTATCAGAGTATTTACGTTCTGGCACCGTGGCTGGCGGGCGCGGCGATGGGCGCGCTGTGGCAGGTCTGCGTTATTTTTGGCCTGCACTGGGGGCTGGTGCCGCTGATGATTAACAACCTGGCGGTGCTGGGGCATGACTCCATGCTGCCGATGCTGTTGCCCGCGGTGTTTGGTCAGGTGGGGGCGGCGCTGGGGATCTTCCTGCGTACCCGCGATGCCCGTCAGAAAATGCTGGCGGGTTCATCGGTGACGGCAGGGATATTTGGTATTACCGAGCCGGCCGTTTATGGGGTAAACCTGCCGCTGCGCCGCCCGTTTATCTTTGGCTGCGTGGCGGGAGCTATCGGCGGCGCGATTGTCGGCTTCAGCGATACCCAAGTTTACTCCTTCGGCTTCGCCAATATCTTTACCATCGCCCAGATGATTCCGCCGGGCGGGGTAAACGCCACGCTGTGGGGCGGCGTGATCGGCACCGCGGTAGCGCTGGTGCTGAGCTGCGGCCTGACGCTGGTGGCGGGCATGCCGGGACGCGCAGCGCCCGAGGCGGTTGTGCCAGCGGGTGAAAACGATGTGCTGGCACCGATGACCGGCACCGTTCTGGCACTCGACCAGGTGCCGGATACCACGTTTGCCAGCGGCCTGCTGGGCAGCGGTGCCGCGATTATTCCCTCCGATAACAAAGTGGTGGCCCCGTTTGCCGGCGTGGTGGCCTCGCTGTTTCAGACCAAACACGCCATCGGCCTGCTCAGCGACAGCGGTATTGAAGTGTTAATCCACGTGGGGATCGACACCGTGAAGCTCGACGGCAGGCCGTTTACCGCCCACGTGAAGGTGGGCGACAGGGTGCAGCCCGGCGATCTGCTGCTGGAGTTTGACCGACAGGCGATTATCGATGCCGGATACGACCTGGCGACCCCGATCATTATCAGTAACAGCGATGAGTATCGTGACGTGGTGACCGTGGCGGCAACGTCCGTCAGTGCCGGTGCGCCGTTACTCAGCGTAAGCCATCAATAACAGGAGAACGTGATGAAAACTTTCCCGGACGATTTTTTATGGGGCGGCGCGGTTGCCGCGAATCAGGTAGAAGGCGCGTATCTGGAGGAGGGGAAAGGGCTGTCCACCTCAGACGTTCAGCCGCAGGGTGTCTTCGGCCCGGTGGTTGAGCGCGTGGCGGGCGACAGCGGCATCAAGGACGTCGCCATCGACTTCTATCACCGCTACCCGGAAGACATCAAACTGTTCGCTGAGATGGGCTTTAGCTGCCTGCGCGTCTCCATTGCCTGGACCCGTATTTTTCCGAACGGCGACGAGCAGCAGCCTAACGAAGCGGGGCTGGCGTTTTACGACCGGCTGTTTGACGAGCTGGCCGCGCACAACATTACCCCGCTGGTGACGCTCTCGCATTACGAAATGCCGTGGGGGCTGGTGAAGCAGTACGGCGGGTGGGGCAGCCGCCAGACCATTGGGTTCTTCGAGCGCTACGCCCGCACCGTGTTTGCGCGCTACAAGGAGAAGGTGAAGCTCTGGCTGACCTTCAATGAGATCAATATGTCTCTGCACGCGCCGATGACCGGCGTGGGCCTGCCGGAAACCAGCAGCAAAGGGGAGGTGTATCAGGCGATCCACCATCAGCTGGTGGCCAGCGCGCTGGCCGTGAAGGCCTGCCACGAGATTATCCCGGATGCCAGAATCGGCAACATGCTGCTGGGCGGCCTGATGTACCCGCTGACCTGCAAACCGGAAGATGTTCTGGAGACGCTGCAGGAAAACCGCGCGTGGCAATTCTTTGGCGACGTGCAGTGCCGTGGCGCCTATCCGGGGTATATGCAGCGCTTCTTCCGCGACAACGGTATTCAGCTTGAGGTAACGGATGCCGACCGCGAGGCGCTGAAATCGACCGTCGATTTTATCTCCTTCAGCTACTACATGACGGGCTGCGTCACCGCGGATGAGGCCCTCAACCAGCAGGCGCGCGGCAACATCCTGAGCATGGTGCCTAACCCGCATCTGGCAAGTTCCGAATGGGGCTGGCAGATTGACCCCATCGGCCTGCGTACCCTGTTAAACGTGCTCTGGGATCGCTATCAGAAGCCGTTGTTTATCGTGGAAAATGGCCTGGGGGCGAAGGATAAACCGGATGCGAACGGCGTGGTGCAGGATGACTATCGCATCAGCTACCTTAACGACCACCTGGTGCAGGTGCGTGAAGCGATTGACGACGGCGTTGAGGTGATTGGCTATACCAGCTGGGGGCCAATCGACCTGGTGAGCGCGTCTAAAGCTGAACTCTCTAAGCGCTACGGCTTTATTTACGTCGATCGCGATGACAGCGGAAAGGGCACGCTGGCGCGCAGCCGTAAGAAAAGTTTCTACTGGTATAAAGAGGTTATTGCTACGAAAGGGGCTTCGCTGAAAGTTTGATATCAGGAACCTTGCCCGGCGCAGAGCCGGGCAAATAGATCAGAAAATCATCTTGAATACGCCGGTGACCACTAAGAGCCCTATCAGAAATATAATTAAAATAACCCACAGTAATATTTTCATTCCTTTCTCCCGCTCATGGATGTCCTGAATAAGTGTAGCAGCGTATTTATATTTGGCGTGAATGCATTGGATTTAATCATTCTCTTTGGGAATAAATTTCCGGGTATTAAAATGTATGACAATTTGCGGATTGCCACGCGTTACTAAAAAAATGAACGATATCGAGCGTAACGTGCGCCTTTATTTTTTGAGTTTATGGCGTAATGAAACGTTCTCTTATTTTATCTCTGAGTGCTCCCTTCGCTTTTATTCTGGCAGCCTGTGCGCCTGAACATGCCACGGTATCTCCCCTTAAAACGCAAACCGCGGCGGCGTCGGTGAATACGGTTCTGAATCATCAGGACTGGCCGAAAAATGAGTGGTGGAAAGCGTATAACGATCCCCAGCTTAACGGGCTGATTGCGAAAGCGTTGAGCGATGCACCGGATATGCAGATTGCCCGTCAGCGCATTACGCTTGCCGAAGCCCAGGCCAAAGCCGCGATGGCCGCTGACGGTCCGCAGATTGATTTTTCCGCCGATGCGGAACGCCAGAAAATGTCCGCCGAAGGGCTGATGGGGCCTTTTGCCTTTACCGACCCGGCTGCAGGCACCACCGGGCCGTGGTACACCAACGGCACCTTTGGCCTGACCGCAGGCTGGGAACTCGATCTGTGGGGAAAAAATCGCGCCCGGGTCGAGGCCCGGATTGGCAAAGTGAATGCGCAAAAAGCGGAGCTGGAGCAAACCCGCCAGCTGCTGGCCAGCAGCGTGGCGCGGCTCTACTGGGAGTGGCAAACTCAGGCCGCCGCGGGGGAGGTTCTCGCGCAGATCAAACATGAGCAGGACAACATCATTGGTGCCGATCGCGAACTGTATCAGCATGGGATCACCTCCTCCGTGGAGGGGGTGGAAACTGATATCAACGCCAACAAAACCGAAGAGCAGCTGGCAGAAGTCAACGGGAAGATGAAAGCCGTCGAGGCGCGTCTGGTCGCGCTGACGAATTCTTCCTCCGTAACGCTTACGCGGCATGCGCTGCCGACGGTCGACGCCGCGCTACCGTCGACGCTCGGTTATGAACTGCTGGCACGCCGCCCGGATCTTCAGGAGGCACACTGGTATATCGAAGCCTCTATGAGCGAGGTGGAGGCCGCGAGAGCGGCTTTCTATCCTGACGTGAACCTGATGGCGTTCCTACAGCAGGATGCCCTCCATCTGAGCGATCTGTTTCGCGCTTCAGCGCAGCAGATGGGCGTGACCGCCGGGCTGACGCTGCCGATCTTCGACAGCGGCAGGCTGAACGCCAGTCTGGATATCGCCCAGGCGCAAAATAATCTCTCGGTGGCAAACTACAACAAAGCGGTGGTCGAAGCGGTCAATCAGGTGGCGCGCACGGCCAGCGAAGTCGAAACGCTGACGGCGAAGAACCGCCATCAGCAGCAGGTTGAAAAAGATGCGGCGCGGGTTGTGGCGCTGGCGCAGGCGCGTTTCAGCGCGGGGATCGTTGCGGGCTCGCGGGTCAGTGAAGCCAGGATCCCGGCCCTCAGGCAAGACCTCGCCGGATTGATGCTGAAAGGCCAGTATGTCGACGCCACGCTGCAGCTCACCTCGGCGCTGGGCGGCGGTTATCATCATGGCTAAAAATGGTCATTATCTATACTTACCTCTTTGCAGTTTTTCAGGAGGTGAGTATGACCAGAGTAGCGATAGTGACCGCATCGGATTCCGGGATTGGTAAAACCACGGCGCTGATGCTCGCAGAGCGCGGGTTTGATATTGGCGTCACCTGGCACTCGGATGAAAAAGGAGCGCTGGAAACCTGCCGCGAAGTTGAAGCGCAGGGGCAGCGCGCAGAGGCTATCCATCTTGATTTAAGCACGCTGCCGGAAGGCGCAGAGGGTATTGAAACGCTGATTGCGCGTTTTGGTCGGCTGGACGTGCTGGTCAACAATGCGGGTGCGATGACCAAAGCGCCGTTCCTTGAGATGCCGTTTGACGACTGGCGGAACATTTTCACCGTCGACGTGGACGGCGCGTTTCTCTGTTCACAAATTGCCGCCCGCCAGATGGTGAAGCAAGGGGAAGGGGGGCGGATTGTGAACATTACCTCGGTGCATGAGCACACGCCGCTGCCAGAGGCGAGCGCCTACACGGCGGCAAAACACGCGCTCGGCGGGTTAACCAAATCCATGGCGATGGAACTGGTTAAGCACAACATTCTGGTGAACGCCGTCGCGCCGGGCGCCATTGCCACACCGATGAACGACATGGACGACAGCGAAGTGAAGGAGGGTTCAATGCCGGAAATCCCGCTGGCGCGGCCGGGCCACACCAAAGAGATAGCCAGCCTGGTGGCATGGCTGTGCGACAGCGACGCCAGCTACACGACGGGGCAATCGTTTATTGTTGACGGGGGCTTTATGCTGGCGAACCCGCAGTTTAAGCAGGAGGGGTAGTTTTCCCCTCTCCCTGTGGGAGAGGGTGAGGGCATCAGGCCGCACCCGGCTACTCCTCATTCCGCGTCTTTTCCCGATGCTTCAGCCACAGCCTGACCCCAATCACCGCCACCACCACCAGAATCAGCCACGCCCAGTGCTTCAGATGCTGGTCGAGATTATGCAGCCACGGGCCAATCACTTCGCCCCCTACGTAGCCGAGCGTCGTAAAGATCATCGCCCAGGCAATCGCACCAAGAACATTGAGCGGCAGGAAAATTTTTGGCGGCAGATGGCTGGCGCCAATCAGTATCGGCCCGATAATGCGAAAGCCATACATAAAGCGCGTGCCGATGACGAACAGATAGGGATGACGTTGAATGAGCCGTTGAGCGCGACGAATTTTCTTCTGATGCTTTGCGAAACGCTTAAGCAGCGTGGGCCCGAAGCGCAGCCCGAGAAAGTAGAGCAGCTGATCGCCAATCATTCCACCGAGCGCGACCGCTGCGACGACCAGCGGGAATTTCAGCAATCCCTGATGCGCGGCGACGCCGCCTAACAGCGTGATGGTTTCACCTTCTGCCACGCTACCGACGACCAGCGCGGCATATCCATATTGTTCAATGAGTGCGTTAATATCCATTACGTAAATGTAATCTCCCTCTGCTTACCTCGTTTAATCATATACCCCATGAATCAACAGCGGGGAAATCAACGGAAATTTCCCACTGTACAGAAAATAATCTAAAGCCTGCATTATACTTAAGGTATCGCTGACGGGCCGACAACAAGGGGGCGCTATGAACCATGTCTGGGGACTTTTCTCCCATCCCGATCGTGAGATGCATGTCATTAAAAGTGAGAACGAAACGGTCTCGCATCATTACACGCACCACGTGCTGCTGATGGCTGCGGTGCCGGTAATATGCGCCTTTATCGGAACAACACAAATCGGCTGGAACTTCGGTGACGGCACCGTTGTTCAGCTTTCCTGGTTTACCGGGCTCTATCTGGCCATCGTTTTTTATGGCCTGATGCTGGCGGGTGTGGCGGTAATGGGGCGTGTCATTCACTGGATGGCGCGTAACTACCCGCAACGTCCATCGCTGGCGCACTGTATGGTCTTTGCCGGATATGTCGCGACCCCGCTGTTCTTAAGCGGTATTGTTGCGCTCTATCCACTGGTCTGGCTGTGCGCGCTGATCGGTACTATTGCCCTCTTTTACACCGGGTATCTGCTGTATCTGGGGGTTCCAACCTTCCTGAATATCAATAAAGAAGAAGGCCTGAGTTTTTCCAGTTCAACACTCGCTATTGGGGTGCTGGTACTGGAGGCGCTACTGGCGCTGACGGTTATTCTTTGGGGTTACGGATACCGTCTCTTCTGAGTTCACTGCATTGCTGGCGTAAATGCCAGCAATGCAGCATCTGTTCACGATTATCCGCTGGCGACAACGCCCGGTGACCGCTATGATGCCGAAGCCAGCCTGTGTTTATCCGTTGATACAGGCGGTGTACGTCATGACGTGCGTGAATAATTATCAGAAGTCTCACCATGCTGAAATTCCGAGTCTCTTTACTTAGCCTGGCGCTGCTGCTGGGCGCGTCCGCTGCCGTGCCGGCCGTCGCTAAAACGCCTGCGGTGACCGCCGCTGCCGCTCAGCCGCAAATTGCGTCCGGCAGCGCGATGATTGTCGATCTCAACACCAATAAGGTGATCTACGCCAGCCATCCGGACCTGGTGCGCCCGATAGCCTCGATTACCAAATTAATGACCGCGATGGTGGTGCTTGATGCACATCTGCCGCTGGACGAAAAATTGAAAGTGGATATCAGCCATACGCCGGAGATGAAGGGGATCTACTCTCGCGTGCGTCTGAACAGTGAAATCAGCCGTAAAAATATGCTGCTGCTGGCGCTGATGTCGTCTGAAAACCGTGCGGCGGCGAGCCTGGCGCACCACTATCCGGGCGGCTACGACGCCTTTATCCGCGCGATGAACGCAAAAGCCAAAGCGCTGGGGATGACCAATACGCATTATGTTGAACCGACGGGACTGTCGATCAACAACGTCTCCACGGCCCGCGATCTGACGAAACTGCTGATTGCCAGCAAACAGTATCCGCTGATTGGTCAGCTCAGCACCACCCGTGAAGAGATGGCGACCTTTGCGAACCCGGCCTATACGCTGCCGTTCCGCAACACTAACCATCTGGTATACCGCGATAACTGGAATATTCAGTTAACCAAAACCGGCTTTACCAACGCGGCAGGACACTGCCTGGTGATGCGCACCGTGTTTAACGGTAAACCGGTGGCGCTGGTGGTGATGGATGCCTTCGGCAAATATACCCACTTCGCGGACGCGAGCCGCCTGCGTACCTGGATTGAAACCGGGAAAGTGCAGCCCGTTCCGGCCGCAGCATTGACGTATAAAAAGCAGAAAGCGGAACAGATGGCGACGGCGCAGAACGACTGAGCCGTTTGTGTGCGCTGATGCCCTCACCCCGACCCTCTCCCACAGGGAGAGGGAGAAAACACTAAAAACGGTAACCCAGGTTACCGTTTTGCGTTTATTCCGGTAGTGTCCAGTCCCCATCGTTGAGCGAGCGCTGCATAATCACCGTATCCCGCCAGTCACCTTTCTTATAGCCTACGCTGCGCAGCTGACCGACAATCACGAAGCCATGCTTTTTATGCAGCCGCAATGAGCCGGCATTATTGTTGCCATCTCCCACAACGGCAATCATCTGCCGCCACGGGCCTTGCTCGCAGCGGGCGATTAGCGCATCCATTAATGCCGAACCAAAACCGCGCCCGGTGATGCTGGCATCCACGTAAATCGACTCTTCCAGGGTATAGCGGTAGGCGTGTCGCGGGCGGTAGGGCGTGGCGTAGCAGTAGCCCACCACGATGCCGCGATACAGCGCGATAAGCCACGGCAAACCGCTCTCAGCCACGCTTTTCATACGCTGACGCATTTCGTCGATGGTAGGGGGGACTTCTTCAAATGACGCGCGCCCGTGCAGCACATGCCAGGCATAGATGGCGGCGATGGCATGCACATCATCGGGAAGGGCATCGCGCACTTCCAGTTCGGTCTCGGATAAAACATCAATAGCCGACATGATGTGCCTGCTCCTCGTTATAGAAAACCGGAGAAACGTTCCTCCGGCGTCAGACGGTTACTCTATTACGATTAAGGCACGCTAAACAATCTCTCAAATTTGGCTGTAGGAATTAATCAGACGCTTGCGTTACGCGCTGCTCCGCATCTGCCTCTTCTTTCCAGTATTTCTTCCGCGTTGTTTTACCAATGCCGGGGTTCATGCTGTTTGTAGGGTCATTCTCGCGATAAAACTGCTTAAGTGCGTCAGGGGCTTTATAAAGATGCCCGACGTTATGTTCCGCAGGATATTGTGCGCCGCGTTCACGCAGCAGGGCGAGCATCTGCTCCTTCAGTTCGTGCGCATCGACCCCTTTTTTGACGATGTAATCCTGATGGAAGACATAACACATAAAGTGGCCGTAATAGAGCTTATGCACCAGCTTGCTGTCGATTTCCGGCGGGAGGTGCTCAAACCACTCGGTGTCGTTACGTCGCAGGGCGATATCCAGCGCCAGAATATCTTCCACCTCTTCGGAATGCACCGCCTGATAACGAATGGCGGCACCTGCGGCGGCAAAACGGTGCAGGAACGCTTTGCTGCCCTCTTCAGGCGTGCAGGCAAAGAAATCCCCTTCGGCGGTTTTGAAGAATTCGGTCAGCCAGGACTGCGCTTCGGTAATTCCGTCTCCGGCCATTTTCAGCAGCAGGTGATGCTCGTACTTATCGCGCCAGGTTTTCATTCGCTCCGGCAGATGCGCCGGGAAAACGTTGCCCAGCTTCTGCATAAAGCGGTCGGTGAAGTGGGGTTTGAACAGCGACACTTTCTCCAGCATCGCGTCGGTGCGTCCCTTCATGGTGAAGAAGAACGGCATTTTGTCGGTGCCGAGCTTGTCGATCATCAGGAACGTATCTTTGCCGTAACGCTCGGCGATGTCGTAAATGTCCCGGTGCATGTACTCGCCCGCCACCGGCAGATGGGTGAATTCGCCCAGAATATGACGACGAATTTCGGTCAGAACCTCAGGCTGATTGGTACCGATGTAGAACACCTGCTGCTTTTTCTCCGCCGGGAAGGTATCCAGACGCACGGCAAACACGGCCAGCTTCCCGGCGCAGCCGGAGGATTCAAACAGGCGGTCCGGGTCGGCGTTGTAGCGCGCCGGCGTATCGGCGTCGATATCCCGCACGCGGGTCACGTAGTCGTGATCGTGCGCGTGGCGGCCGTCGTGCTGCACGTCTTCGTCCTTCACGCGATCGTCGTCAAGCTTGCTGAGGATCTGCTCTGGCGTCACGCCGAGATCGATTCCCAGATGGTTCACCAGCGTCAGCTTGCCGTTTTCGTCAATACGGGCAAACAGCGACATCTCGGTGTAGGCCGGGCCGCGCTGCACCAGCGAGCCGCCGGAGTTGTTGCAGATCCCACCGACCACCGAGGCGCCAATGCAGGAGGAGCCAATCACCGAGTGCGGCTCACGGCCCAGCGGCTTAAGCGCTTTTTCCAGGGAGTAGAGCGTCGTGCCGGGGAACGCGAGCACCTGCTCGCCTTTATCCAGCAGGTGCAGCTTGTCGAGGCGCAGGGTGCTGATAATCACGATGTCGCGATCGTAATCGTTGCCGTTCGGCGTGGAGCCTTCGGTCAGGCCGGTATTGGCGGCCTGCATTAAAATAATCTTGTCGGCGGCGACGCAGGCGCTCAGCACGCGCCACAGCTCCAGCAGCGTGCCGGGGAAGACCACCGCCAGCGCCTCACCCTGACCGGAGCGGAAACCTTTGCGGTAGCGGGCGGTTTTGGCCGGGTCGGTAAGCAGGTGAGAGGAGCCAACCAGGCGCGACAGTTCGTTAATAAAAGCCGTGTTATCGTTTCTTCGAACAGAAGTCATCTTCCACTCCTTGTGGTGGGGCAAATTTCTCGCTGTAAAGCATAGCGCGATTAACTGTTAAGCGGTCGAGTATTCACGAGAAAAATCAGAGAATAACCCTGCAACGTTTCGAGGGTTTGTGGCACACTGCGCTTTTCGCACGGTATGGCCGAGATCGTCCGGCGGTTATTGATGAGAGAGTAAAACGACATGAAATGGCTATGTTCTGTAGGTGTCGCCGTCAGCCTGGCGCTGCAACCTGCGCTGGCAGAGGATTTGTTTGGTAATCACCCGCTCACGCCTGAAGCACGGGACGCGTTTGTCACTGAATTGCTCAAGAAAATGACGGTTGATGAGAAAATCGGCCAGCTGCGTCTTATCAGCGTCGGTCCGGATAACCCGAAAGAGGCCATCCGCGAGATGATCAAAGACGGGCAGGTTGGGGCCATCTTTAATACCGTCACCCGCCAGGATATCCGCAAGATGCAGGATCAGGTGATGGATCTCAGCCGCCTGAAAATTCCTCTGTTCTTTGCCTATGACGTGGTGCACGGTCAGCGTACCGTTTTCCCAATTAGCCTCGGTTTAGCCTCCTCCTTTAACCTCGACGCGGTGAAAACCGTCGGGCGCGTGTCGGCTTATGAAGCGGCGGACGACGGCCTGAACATGACCTGGGCGCCAATGGTGGACGTCTCGCGCGATCCGCGCTGGGGCCGCGCGTCGGAAGGCTTTGGTGAAGATACGTATTTAACGGCCACAATGGGTAAAACCATGGTGGAAGCGATGCAGGGCAAAAGTCCGGCGGACCGCTACTCGGTGATGACCAGCGTGAAGCATTTTGCGGCCTACGGCGCGGTTGAAGGCGGGAAAGAGTACAACACCGTCGACATGAGCCCGCAGCGCCTGTTCAACGACTACATGCCGCCGTACAAGGCGGGGCTGGATGCGGGCAGCGGCGCGGTGATGGTAGCGCTGAACTCGCTGAACGGCACGCCTGCGACCTCTGACTCCTGGCTGCTGAAAGACGTGCTGCGCGACCAGTGGGGCTTTAAGGGCATCACCGTTTCTGACCACGGCGCGATTAAAGAGCTGATTAAACACGGTACCGCGTCCGATCCGGAAGACGCGGTGCGCGTGGCGCTCAAGTCCGGCATCAACATGAGCATGAGCGACGAGTATTACAGCAAATACCTGCCGGGGCTGGTGAAGAGCGGCAAGGTAACGATGGCGGAGCTGGACGATGCCGCGCGCCACGTGCTGAACGTGAAATACGACATGGGGCTGTTTAACGATCCGTACAGCCACCTGGGCCCGAAAGACTCTGACCCGGCAGATACCAACGCTGAAAGCCGCCTGCACCGCAAAGAAGCGCGTGACGTGGCGCGCGAAAGCCTGGTGCTGCTGAAAAACCGCCTCGACACGCTGCCGCTGAAAAAATCCGGCACCATTGCCGTAGTGGGCCCGCTGGCCGACAGCAAGCGCGACGTGATGGGCAGCTGGTCTGCGGCAGGCGTGGCCGATCAGTCCGTGACCGTGCTGACCGGGATTAAGAGTGCCGTGGGTGATAACGCGAAAGTGGTGTACGCCAAAGGGGCGAACGTCACCAACGACAAAGACATCGTCACCTTCCTCAACCAGTACGAGGAAGCGGTGAAGGTCGATCCGCGCACGCCGAAGGAGATGATCGACGAGGCGGTGAATACCGCGAAACAGTCTGACGTCGTTGTCGCAGTTGTGGGCGAAGCGCAGGGTATGGCGCACGAGGCCTCCAGCCGTACCGACATCACCATCCCGCAGAGCCAGCGCGATCTGATCGCCGCCCTGAAAGCCACCGGCAAGCCGCTGGTGCTGGTGCTGATGAACGGTCGTCCGCTGGCGCTGGTGAAAGAGGACCAGCAGGCTGACGCCATTCTGGAAACCTGGTTTGCCGGTACCGAAGGCGGTAACGCCATCGCCGACGTGCTGTTTGGTGATTACAACCCGTCGGGCAAGCTGCCGATGTCCTTCCCGCGCTCCGTCGGGCAGATCCCGGTCTACTACAGCCACCTGAACACCGGTCGCCCGTATAACGCCGATAAGCCGAACAAGTACACGTCCCGTTACTTCGACGAAGCTAACGGCCCGCTGTATCCGTTTGGTTACGGCCTGAGCTACACCACCTTCAAGGTTTCTGACGTGAAAATGTCGGCGCCGACCCTGAAGCGTGACGGCAAAGTTACCGCCAGCGTTGAGGTGACCAACACCGGCAAGCGCGAAGGGGCAACGGTAATTCAGATGTACGTCCAGGATGTCACCGCCTCGATGAGCCGTCCTGTTAAGCAGCTGCGCGGCTTCGAGAAGGTCAATCTGAAGCCTGGCGAAACCCAAACCATCAGCTTCCCGATTGACGTGGAGGCGCTGAAGTTCTGGAACCAGCAGATGAAATACGATGCGGAGCCAGGCAAGTTTAACGTCTTTATCGGGGTGGATTCCGCCCGCGTGAATAAAGGCGAGTTCGAGCTGCTGTAACCTTCCCTCCTTTGCATCCCCCGACTTCCGGGGGATGCGTCTTACGTTATGCTAAAAAGGCATTTTGCCGGGTAAATCCGCTGTTTTAAGCTACGCTTTTCTCTCAAGCCTCTGAAAAAGGCGATAAAAAAATGAGGATAGCGGAATGACGATTGCAAAGGGGATGTTGGGATCTGCGGTGCTGCTGGCGGCACTAAGCCTGCCGTTACAGGCGGCGGAGCCGGTAAAAGTGGGCTCAAAGATCGATACCGAAGGCGCGCTGCTCGGCAATATTATTTTGCAGGTGCTGGAAAGCCACGGCGTGAAAACCGTCAATAAAGTTCAGCTCGGCACCACGCCCGTCGTGCGCGGGGCGATCACCTCCGGCGAGCTGGATATCTATCCGGAATACACCGGCAACGGGGCATTCTTCTTCAAAGATGAAAACGATCCGGCATGGAAAAACGCCAAAGCCGGGTATGAGAAAGTCAAAAAACTCGACGCGGAACAGAACAAGCTGGTCTGGCTGACGCCGGCCCCGGCCAACAACACCTGGACTATCGCCGTGCGCAAGGACGTGGCGGAGAAAGGTAAGCTGACGTCTCTGGCGGATCTCAGCCGCTATCTGAAAGAGAAGGGCGACTTTAAGCTGGCTGCGTCCGCGGAGTTTATCGAGCGTCCTGACGCGCTCCCGGCGTTTGAAAAAGCCTACGACTTCAAGCTCGACCAGGCGCAGCTGCTCTCGCTGGCGGGCGGGGATACGGCGGTAACCATCAAGGCGGCGGCGCAGCAAACTTCCGGCGTTAACGCGGCAATGGCCTACGGCACCGACGGCCCGGTTGCGGCGCTCGGCCTGCAAACCCTGACCGATCCAAAAGGCGTACAGCCGATTTACGCTCCGACCCCGGTCGTACGTGAGTCGGTGCTGAAAGCCTATCCGGAGATTGCCGACTGGCTCAAACCGGTCTTCGAAAAACTGGATGAAAAAACGCTGCAGCAGCTGAACGCCAGCATTGCCGTCGAGGGGCTGGATGCCAAAAAAGTGGCCGCCGACTTCCTGAAACAACAAGGGCTTGTGAAGTAACGGGAAAGGGCTGTGCCAATAAAATGTCATAACCGCGTACTGCTGCTGCTGGCCTGCGTGGCCATCGCGGCGGTCGCGTTACCGTTTGTCAACGTTGCCCCAAACCGCCTGATGTCGGGGGAAGGGCGCTATCTCTGGGAAGTGTGGGCGTTCACGCCGTGGTGGCTGGCCGCGGCGCTGGGCGCGTGGGTTGCGCTATCGCTCTGGCAAGGGCGCACGGCGCAGTGGCTGACGCTGTTCCTTGCTGAAGGGCTGTTTATCCTCCTCTTCTGGGGAGCCGGGCAGGCGGCGACGCATATGGCGTCGGCGGAAAGCCCGCTGGCGAGAACCACGGTGGGCAGCGGCCTCTGGCTGTGGCTGGCGCTGTGTCTGCTGGCCAGCAGCGATGCCATTCGTCGACTCATCTCCAGCGCCGTCTGGCGCTGGGTGCTCAACGCGCAGATATGGTGTATTCCCTTGTTCCTGCTGTTCAGCGGTGAGCTGAACAATCTCTCGTTGCTGAAAGAGTACGCCAACCGTCAGGAGGTGTTTGATGATGCCCTGGCGCAACACCTGACGATCCTTTTTGGCACGCTGATCCCGGCTCTGCTGATCGGGATACCGCTCGGCATGTGGTGCTATCGTCATCCTTCACGCCAGGGTGGGGTCTTTGCCGTGCTCAACGTGATCCAGACCATACCTTCCGTCGCGCTGTTTGGCCTGCTGATTGCCCCGCTGGCGGGGCTGGTGAAGTCATTTCCGGTGCTGGGAACGCTTGGCATAGCCGGAACGGGGTTAACGCCCGCGCTTATCGCGCTGGTGCTGTATGCGCTGCTGCCGCTGGTGCGCGGCGTGGTCGCGGGCCTGAGCCAGGTCGCGCCGGATGTGCTTGAAAGCGCCCATGCGATGGGGATGAGCGCGCGGCAGTGTTTCTGGAAAATTCAGCTCCCCCTGGCGCTGCCCCTGCTGCTGCGCAGCCTGCGGGTGGTGGTGGTACAAACCGTCGGCATGGCGGTGATTGCGGCGCTGATTGGTGCGGGCGGCTTTGGCGCGCTGGTGTTCCAGGGGCTGCTCAGCAGTGCCCTCGATCTTGTGTTGCTGGGCGTGGTGCCCACGATTGCGCTGGCGGTTGTCGTCGACGCGCTGTTTGCCTTATGGCTCGCGCTGCTCAGGAGAAGAGCCAATGATTGAATTTCATGATGTCAGTAAAACCTTTGCCGGTCGCCCGGCGGCGAGCCATCTGAACCTGAACTTTGCCGAGGGGGCGTTTTCCGTGCTGATTGGCACCTCGGGCTCGGGAAAATCCACCACCCTGAAGATGATCAACCGCCTGGTTGAGCATGACAGCGGGGTGATCCGCTTTGCCGGAGAAGAGATCCGCAGCCTGCCGGTGCTGGAGCTGCGTCGCCGGATGGGCTATGCCATTCAGTCTATCGGCCTGTTTCCCCACTGGACGGTGGCGCAGAACATCGCCACCGTGCTGCAGCTGGAGAAATGGTCGCGGACAAAAATCGCTGACCGGGTGGATGAACTCATGGCGCTCCTGGGCCTGGAGCCCGCGCTGCGCGATCGCTATCCGCACCAGCTTTCCGGAGGCCAGCAGCAGCGCGTGGGCGTGGCGCGCGCGCTGGCGGCTAACCCGCAGGTGCTGCTGATGGATGAACCCTTCGGCGCGCTGGATCCGGTCACACGGGGCGCGCTGCAGGCGGAGATGACCCGCATTCACCGCATTCTCGGGCGCACGATCGTTCTCGTGACGCACGATATTGATGAAGCCCTGCGCCTGGCCGACCATCTGGTGCTGATGGATCATGGCGAAGTGGTGCAGCAGGGCTCGCCGCTTAAGCTATTAACATGGCCGAAGAACGACTTTGTGCGCGAGTTTTTTGGCCGCAGCGAGCTGGGCGTGAGGCTGCTCTCCCTGCGGACGGTCAGCGACTATATGCGTCGGGAGGAGGTGCCGGTCAGCGGCGAACCGCTGCAGGCGCAGATGAGCCTGCGGGATGCCCTCTCGGCGTTTGTCGCGCGCCAGTGCGAGGTATTGCCCGTCTCGGACTCGCGCGGTACGCCATGCGGAACCTTACATTTTCGCGATCTGCTAGCCGGGGAGGTGACGCGTGAATGCACTGCGTGATCCGCTCCTCTGGCTGGTAGCGCTCTTTGTCGCCTTACTGTTTCTGATGCCCCACAGCGCGGCGCTGTTTAACACTCTTTTTCCGGGGCTGCCGCGGCCGGTTTATCAGCAGGAGAGCTTTATTAATCTCGCCCTGGCGCATCTCTGGCTGGTGGCGCTCTCAAGCGCTGTCGCGATCGTGCTGGGCGTGGGGGCGGGCATCGCGATCACGCGGCCTGCGGGTCGGGAGTTTCGCCCGCTGGTGGAGACGATAGCGGCGATTGGCCAGACGTTTCCCCCGGTGGCGGTGCTGGCGATAGCGGTTCCGGTGATGGGCTTTGGTCAGCAGCCGGCGATCATTGCGCTGATTCTATACGGCGTATTGCCGGTGCTGCAGGGCACGCTGGCGGGCCTCGCGGCGGTACCGGCGTCAGTGCTGAGCGTGGCAGAAGGGATGGGGATGAGTCGCGGCCAGCGGCTGCGCAAGGTTGAACTGCCGCTTGCGGCGCCGGTTATTATTGCCGGGATCCGCACGTCGGTCATCATTAACATCGGGACGGCGACCATTGCGTCGACGGTCGGTGCCAATACGCTGGGGACGCCGATCATTATCGGCTTAAGCGGGTTTAATACGGCTTATATTGTGCAGGGGGCGGTGCTGGTCGCGCTGGCGGCCATCGTCGTCGATCGCCTTTTTGAGCGGCTGACGCTTTACCTCAGCCGACACCGCCGCGAACAATAAACGAGTACCCTGCCAGCATCACGCCGCCGATACCGCTCACGGCCATCAGGACAAAAAGGGTAATAATGGCCAGTTTGGTTGCCTTCATCATGTGCTCCTGTTGTTAACGGAACAATTATACGGTGAAGCGCAGCTGTTAATGAACCATTAAATGCCGTTATGGCTCATCCGGGCCAAGGGAATAGACCGGGTAACCATTCTCACGCCATTCCGTCAGCAGCTGCTGCTGCGAGGCGGAGGGCACTTCTCCACACCAGACCAGCAGGGTCTGGCCGTCGAAAAACTCAGGTTTGAGCTGCGCCAGCGAGTGCGCCAGAACATCCACGCGCCAGCCCTTCTGGGTCGCAATCCACGCTTCCAGCCACAGGCGGGTGGTATCGTGCACGTTCCAGCCGACAACCAGCGCATCTTTTCCGGCCTTGTTCTTCGCTGAGGCAAGGCAGACGGCAATGTAGTTGATCAGCACCCCGTCGAGCATGCTGAGCAGCGCCTGCAGGGTGGACTGCTGGCACTGCAGGCGTCGCCGGAGCGGAATGAAAAGATGGGAGATCAGCGTTTGCGCCGGATAATCGCGACCCTGCTCTTTTATCCATCCGCGCAGGCGCTGAAGATTGCCCGCCTGGAGGAGTCTCAACAATGTTTCCTGTTGTTCGCGCCAGAGGTGTTGCGTGTCCGGGTCATTATGGCTCAGCAGGGACTTCACTTTGCCGACCTGCACTCCGTTGTCGATCCAGCTTTTAATTTCGCGGATGCGGTCGATATCGGCCTCATTGAAAAGGCGATGCCCACCGTCGGTCCTCTGCGGTTTAAGCAATCCATACCGTCGCTGCCACGCCCGTAGGGTAACGGGATTGATATCACAAAGGAGTGCCACTTCACCTATCGTGTAAAGCGCCATATTCGCCCCCTGGCTTACGCGTTCCCAGCTTAACTGTAGACCCACTTTGACGAACCAGGAAGGATTGATTGATTTTTGAACAAACAATGCGAAGCATGCGCGATATTCAGAAAAAGGTGTGATAACGGACACGATTTTGCGCTTTTTTGGGATGCTTCAAAGAAAGTAAACCCGCATCAGTGTATGTTACGCGTTTTTAGCGTGTGCGGTTTTGAGTATGTACGAGTTTAATCTGGTGCTGCTGTTGCTTCAGCAGATGTGCGTGTTTCTGGTCATAGCCTGGCTGATGAGCAAAACGCGCCTGTTTATCCCTCTGATGCAGGTTACCGTACGCCTGCCGCATAAGCTGCTCTGCTACGTTACCTTCTCTATTTTCTGCATTATGGGGACCTATTTTGGTCTCCATATCGAAGACTCTATTGCCAACACGCGCGCTATCGGCGCGGTGATGGGCGGGCTGCTGGGCGGTCCCGTCGTCGGTGGGCTTGTCGGCTTAACCGGGGGGCTGCATCGCTATTCCATGGGCGGGATGACGGCGCTCAGCTGCATGATCTCCACTATCGTGGAAGGGCTGCTCGGCGGGCTGGTGCACAGCTACATGATCAAACGCGGCCGCCCGGATAAAGTCTTTAGCCCGCTTACCGCCGGTGCCATTACCTTTGTGGCCGAAGTGGCGCAGATGGCGATCATTCTGCTCATTGCCCGTCCGTTTGAGGATGCGCTGCATCTGGTCAGCAGTATTGCCGCCCCGATGATGGTCACCAACACCGTAGGCGCGGCGCTGTTTATGCGCATTCTGCTCGACAAGCGCGCCATGTTTGAGAAGTACACCTCGGCGTTTTCCGCCACGGCGCTGAAGGTCGCCGCCTCGACCGAAGGGATCCTGCGCCAGGGGTTTAACGAAGAGAACAGCATGAAGGTCGCGCAGGTGCTCTACAAAGAGCTGGATATCGGCGCGGTGGCCATAACCGACCGCGAGCGGCTGCTGGCCTTTACCGGCACCGGGGACGATCACCATCTGCCGGGTAAACCGATCTCCTCAGCCTATACGCTGCGCGCCATCGAAACCGGTGAGGTGGTGTATGCCGACGGTAACGAAGTGCCTTACCGCTGTTCGCTGCATCCGCAGTGCAAGCTGGGTTCCACGCTGGTAATTCCGCTGCGCGGGGAAAATCAGCGGGTTATGGGGACTATTAAGCTGTATGAGGCCAAAAACCGTCTGTTCAGCTCCATCAACCGCACGCTGGGGGAGGGGATAGCCCAGCTGCTGTCCGCGCAAATCCTCGCCGGGCAATATGAACGGCAGAAAGCCCTGCTGACGCAGTCCGAAATTAAGCTGCTGCATGCTCAGGTCAACCCGCATTTCCTGTTTAATGCCCTCAACACGCTCAAAGCGGTGATCCGCCGCGACAGCGATCAGGCCGCGCAGCTGGTGCAGTTTCTGTCGACCTTTTTCCGTAAGAACCTGAAACGGCCGTCCGAGATCGTGACACTCGCCGATGAGATTGAGCACGTGAATGCCTATCTGCAGATCGAGCAGGCGCGTTTCCAGTCGCGCCTGCAGGTGTCGCTCTCCGTTCCGGACGAGCTGGCGTATCAGCATCTCCCGGCCTTTACCCTGCAGCCTATTGTCGAAAACGCCATTAAACACGGCACGTCACAGCTTCTGGGAACGGGGGAGATAACCATTGCCGCCAGCCGTTTCAACCACCATCTGGTGCTGGATATTGAAGATAATGCCGGGCTTTATCAGCCTTCCGCCTCCGGCGGTTTGGGGATGAGCCTGGTGGATAAACGCCTGCGCGCCCATTTTGGCGACGACTGTGGGATTAGCGTCGCCTGTGAGCCAGACCGATTTACCCGTATTACCGTACGACTGCCGCTGGAGGAAAACGCATGTTAAGAGTGCTGATCGTGGATGACGAGCCGCTGGCACGAGAAAACCTGCGCGTTCTGCTGCAGGAGCAGCCAGATATTGAGATTGTGGGTGAGTGCGCGAACGCCATTGAGGCCATCGGCGCGGTGCACAAGCTGCGCCCGGACGTGCTGTTCCTCGATATTCAGATGCCCCGCATCAGCGGGCTGGAGATGGTCGGCATGCTCGACCCGGCGCATCGCCCCTATATCGTGTTTCTGACGGCGTTCGACGAATATGCCGTTAAGGCCTTTGAGGAGCACGCGTTTGACTATTTACTCAAGCCGATTGAAGAGAAGCGTCTGGAAAAAACGCTCACCCGTTTACGCCAGGAGCGAACCGTACAGGACGTCACGCTGCTGCCGGAAAACCAGCAGCTGCTGAAGTTTATCCCCTGCACCGGGCACAGCCGGATTTATCTTCTGCAGATGGATGATGTGGCGTTTGTCAGCAGCCGCCTGAGCGGGGTGTTTGTCACCAGCGCGGAAGGGAATGAAGGATTTACCGAGCTGACCCTGCGCACGCTGGAGAGCCGCACGCCGCTGATCCGCTGCCATCGCCAGTATCTGGTGAACATGGCGCACCTGAAAGAGATTCGCCTGGAAGATAACGGCCAGGCCGAGCTGGTGCTGCGTGCCGGGCAAACGGTACCCGTCAGCCGTCGCTATCTCAAGAGTTTGAAAGAGGCGATTGGGCTGTAAAACTGGTACACTGCGCGCCATTGCATCATCGACATTCGAAGGCTCTATGCTAAGTAACGACATTCTTCGTAGCCTGCGCTACACCCTGAAAGCAAACAATAATGACATGGTGCGCATTCTTGCGCTGTCGCACATGGAATCCACGTCTGCAGGTTTCGATACCTGGATGACCAAAGAAGACGAAGAGGGCTTCGTTCGCTGCCCGGACATTATTCTGTCGGGTTTCCTGAACGGCCTGATTTACGATAAGCGTGGCAAAGATCCGGCTGCGCCAGAACTGGCACTGGAGCGTCGCGTGAACAACAACACGGTACTGAAAAAGCTGCGCATCGCGTTCTCGCTGAAAACGGACGATATCGTGGCGATCATGACGGAGCAAAAATACCGCGTATCCGTGCCGGAAGTGACCGCCATGATGCGCGCGCCGGATCATAAAAATTACCGCGAGTGCGGCGATCAGTTTCTGCGAAATTTCCTGCGCGGGCTGACCCACCGGGTGCATCACCCCAAGGCGTAAAGGCGGTAGGGTGCGACCTGATGCCCTCACCCCGACCCCCTCCCACGTGGAGAGGGAGAAAACAAAACGCCATAAAAAAAGCCGGAGAGAATCTCCGGCTTTTTTGTTATTTCACCTGCTGGCCAGGCTTCGCGCCTTCGTCAGGGCTTAACAGGAAGATATCTTTCCCGCCAGGGCCTGCGGCCATCACCATCCCTTCAGAGATGCCGAAGCGCATTTTGCGCGGCGCCAGGTTCGCCACCATCACGGTTTGACGACCGATCAGCACCTGCGGGTCAGGGTAGGCTGAACGGATGCCGGAGAAGACGTTACGCTTCTCTCCGCCCAGATCCAGCGTCAGGCGCAGCAGCTTGTCAGATCCTTCCACGAATTCCGCGTTTTCGATCAGCGCCACGCGCAGGTCAACTTTGGCGAAATCGTCAAAGGTAATGGTCTCCTGAATCGGATCGTCTGCCAGCGGGCCGGTGACCGGTGCCGAAGCCGCCTTCACCTCTTCTTTAGACGCTTCCACCAGGGCTTCAACCTGCTTCATCTCGATGCGGTTGTACAGCGCTTTAAAGGTGTTCACCTTGTGGCCGAGCAGCGGCTGCGCCATGGCATCCCAGGTCAGTTCGGTGTTCAGGAACGCTTCGGCGCGGGCTGCCAGCTGTGGCAGAACCGGCTTCAGGTACGTCATCAGCACGCGGAACAGGTTGATGCCCATGGAGCAGATGGCCTGCAGGTCGGCATCGCGGCCTTCCTGTTTCGCGACAACCCACGGTGCCTGCTCGTCCACATAGCGGTTCGCCAGGTCAGCCAGGGCCATGATTTCGCGCACCGCTTTGCCGAACTCACGGGTTTCCCACGCGTCGCCAATGGTGGCTGCCGCGTCGGTAAAGGTTTTGTACAGGTCAGGATCGGCCAGTTCAGCCGCCATCACGCCGTCAAAACGTTTGGCGATAAAGCCCGCGTTACGGGAGGCCAGGTTCACCACCTTGTTGACGATGTCCGCGTTCACGCGCTGCACGAAATCTTCCAGGTTCAGGTCGATGTCGTCGATGCGGGAAGAGAGCTTCGCGGTGTAGTAGTAGCGCAGGCTGTCCGCGTCGAAGTGGTTCAGCCAGGTGCTGGCCTTAATGAACGTCCCGCGAGACTTGGACATCTTCGCGCCGTTCACCGTCACGTAGCCGTGTACGAACAGGTTAGTTGGCTTGCGGAAGTTGCTGCCTTCCAGCATCGCCGGCCAGAACAGGCTGTGGAAATAAACGATGTCTTTACCGATAAAGTGATACAGCTCTGCCGTGGAATCTTTCTTCCAGTATTCGTCGAAGCTGACGGTGTCGCCACGCTTGTCGCACAGGTTCTTGAAGGAGCCCATGTAGCCGATTGGCGCGTCCAGCCAGACGTAGAAGTATTTGCCCGGCGCGTTCGGGATTTCAAAGCCGAAGTACGGCGCATCGCGGGAGATATCCCACTGCTGCAGGCCGGATTCGAACCACTCCTGCATTTTGTTCGCCACCTGCTCCTGCAGCGCGCCGCTGCGGGTCCACGCCTGCAGCATTTCGCTGAAGGACGGCAGGTCGAAGAAGAAGTGCTCGGAGTCACGCATGACGGGCGTGGCGCCGGAAACCACGGATTTCGGCTCGATAAGCTCGGTCGGGCTGTAGGTCGCGCCGCACACTTCGCAGTTATCGCCGTACTGGTCCGGGGATTTACATTTCGGACAGGTGCCTTTGACGAAACGGTCCGGCAGGAACATGCCTTTTTCCGGATCGTAAAGCTGAGAGATGGTGCGGTTTTTGATAAAACCGTTCTCTTTCAGGCGGGTGTAGATCAGCTCCGACAGCTCGCGGTTTTCTTCGCTGTGCGTGGAGTGATAGTTGTCATAGCTGATGTCAAAGCCAGCAAAATCGGTCTGATGCTCCTGACTCATTTCGGCAATCATCTGCTCGGGGGAGATCCCCAGCTGCTGCGCTTTCAGCATGATCGGCGTGCCGTGAGCATCGTCCGCACAGATGAAATTAACCTCGTGGCCGCGCATTCGCTGGTAACGGACCCAGACATCAGCCTGGATATGCTCCAGCATGTGGCCGAGGTGGATTGAGCCGTTGGCGTACGGCAGCGCGCACGTTACCAGAATTTTCTTCGCGACTTGAGTCATAGTAGGCATTACTTCTTTTAACTGTGAAAAGGGTTTTTGATGTTACCCGAAAGGTAATAACTACGCCAAGTGATAAGGGCATTAATCCATAAATGAATAATTGTTACCTCTGGGGTAAACTTGGTAATTACACGTCTTTTTTCAGAACAACTACAAAGGAGTCGGGATGAGTTCTCAATCCCAGGCCAAATCACCGGAAGCCTTACGAGCAATGGTCGCCGGGACGCTGGCTAACTTTCAGCATCCAACCCTGAAGCACAATCTCACTACGCTGAAAGCGTTACACCACGTTGCCTGGCTGGACGATACCCTGCACATTGAGCTGCAGATGCCGTTCGTCTGGACCAGCGCCTTTGATGCGCTGAAAGAGCAGACCAGCTCTGAGCTGCTGCGCATTACCGGTGCGAAGGCGATCGACTGGAAGTTGAGCCACAGCATCGCCACGCTGAAGCGCGTGAAAAACCAGCCTGGCGTGAACGGCGTGAAAAATATCATTGCCGTCAGCTCGGGCAAGGGCGGGGTAGGGAAATCCTCTACGGCCGTTAACCTGGCGCTCGCGCTGGCAGCGGAAGGGGCAAAGGTCGGTATTCTGGATGCCGATATCTACGGTCCGTCTATTCCGAACATGCTGGGCGCGGAAAACCAGCGCCCAACCTCGCCGGACGGGACCCATATGGCGCCAATTATGGCTCACGGTCTGGCGACCAACTCGATCGGTTACCTGGTGACCGACGATAACGCCATGGTCTGGCGCGGCCCGATGGCCAGCAAAGCGCTGCTGCAGATGCTGCAGGAGACGATGTGGCCGGATCTGGATTATCTGGTGCTGGACATGCCGCCGGGCACCGGTGACATTCAGCTGACGCTGGCGCAGAACATTCCGGTCACGGGGGCGGTCGTCGTGACTACGCCGCAGGATATTGCGCTGATCGACGCCAAAAAAGGCATCGTGATGTTCGAGAAGGTGGAAGTGCCGGTGCTCGGTATCGTCGAGAACATGAGCGTGCACATCTGCAGCAACTGCGGTCACCACGAACCTATCTTCGGTACGGGTGGTGCAGAAAAACTGGCTGCGAAGTATCACACTCAGCTGCTGGGGCAGATGCCGCTGCACATTACCCTCCGTGAAGATCTGGACAGCGGAAAGCCGACAGTGGTCAGACGTCCGGACAGCGAATTTGCAGAGATGTATCGTCAGCTAGCGGGTCGCGTTGCGGCGCAGCTTTACTGGCAGGGCGAAGTGATCCCGGGCGAAATCGCGTTCCGCGCGGTGTAACGCCTTCGCGTTGAATTGCCGGGTGGCGCTTCGCTTACCTGGCCTACAACTGGCACTATCACGTAGGTCGGGTAAGGCGAAGCCGCCACCCGACTTTAACCCAACCGATAGTGCATCAAATAATACTCTCCGTCCGGAGAATCCCCCGTCGCCTCAATGTGCCAGCCGTGCCGCTGGTAAAACGCGACAGCCCGCGCATTCTTCACCAGACACTTAAGCGAACCCATACTGGTAAACGTCTTCTGCACCTGTTCCAGGAGCATTTTCCCGACGCCGTGGCTTTGATACTGCGGGTCAACAAAGAGGTTGTGCAGAAAATTATCGTTCGTCCAGATGGAAGCAAAACCCAGTCGATGGCCGTTTTGCGTGGCAACCCAAATCACTTCGTCACGGGTGACCGCGTCAAAGTCTTCAAGCTGCCAGTCTGCACTGTCCAGCCATGGCCAGGCTTCACGCCGGGCGTGGAGGTAGAGCGTGCGCAGGAAAGGGCGGTCACTTTCCTGCCAGGGGCGAATCACAATTGCGTTAGCGGTGATAGAAAATATCTCCATTGTAGGCTTTGTAGATCTTGCCATCAGCATCGCCGATCAGCACGTAGTTCTCACCCATATAGGTCCAGTGGGTTCCGGCATCCGGAGCCGGCAGGTTACGTAACTGGTACTGTTTGATGGTGTACTCCGGCGTTTGATACTGCGCCGGCGCCGTGTCGCCAATCTTGAATTTCGTAAAGTCAGCGATGAACTCTTGTTCTTCATAGGCCTTGATGCCGGATGGCGCAGCGGCCGTTTGCGGGGCAGCGAATGCGGATCCCGCCAGAGACAGTAATACACCCAGAAGCAGCAATTTACGCTTAGCCATTTTTTCTCCAGTGATATCGTTACAGATACTTGTCGTCTGCAAGTCGTGCAAAGCGGAGCAGACAGTCCATTTTAAGTATCAACACAAGGTATGTTTGAAAAAAATGTAACAAAAGTACACGGTTTTGTGTAGTCGACGTGGATGATGTTTATTATTGTGGTGAATATTATCTGTGCTTTATATTTTTAATATTTATTATTTTACCAATTAATTCTGAAAATAATTTTTAACGTTAAAATTGGACTGTTGTATGAATGCTTTCCTGCAGAAGAAGATTTAATATTGCCTTCGTGTGAAGCGGTCTTAATTCCGTTTTTCTTACAAGGATGAGTATTGCTTTTGTTTTCTGAAGAGCGATTTGGTCACATCTTACACTGTCAGAATTTCATATTGCTGAATAATAATTTATTGAATTTCAAAGGCTTGTTCTAAGTCTTTTTGCAAGACTGACGATGAACGCAACGTTAAAAAGAAATTTTTATATAATGAAAGGTACAACTGCATTTTCGCTGTTATTTCTTACTGTTAGCCAATTAACAGGGTGTGTATTTTCCCCCGGGCAGAACTTAAGTGTATCCGGGAAAAAAGTCATTGCTGCGGAAGACGCCAGTTATCAGCTTGATAAGCGCGTGGAAGTTTTTTCTCTGACGCCGGGATTGATTGAAGAACTACGTCCGGCGGTATCGAAATCTCAGGCAAATCCTAATCTGGATGAGCAGATCAAAAACTGGGAATACCGCATTGGCACAGGCGACATCCTGACGGTCACCGTCTGGGATCACCCTGAATTAACGACGCCCGCGGGACAATATCGTAGTGCGAGCGATGCAGGCAACTGGGTCAACGCCGATGGTACGCTCTTTTATCCCTACGTCGGTAAGTTGCGGGTGGCGGGAAAAACGGTTTCACAGGTACGTGAAGAGATTACAGCGCGACTGGATAAAGTCATTGAGAGCCCGCAGGTGGACGTTAGCATTGCCGCCTTTCGTTCCCAAAAAGTCTATGTCACCGGAGAGGTCGAAAAATCGGGCCAACAACCCATAACCAATATTCCACTGACGGTAATGGATGCGGTTAACGCCGCTGGCGGTCTTTCTGCGGATGCCGACTGGCGTAACGTCGTGCTCACGCATGATGGCAAGGACTCCCGCCTTTCGCTCTATGCGCTGATGCAGCATGGCGATTTGACCCAAAACAAGCTGCTTTATCCTGGCGATATCCTGTTTATTCCCCGGAACGACGCGCTGAAGGTGTTTGTGATGGGCGAGGTGGTCAAGCAGAGTACGCTTAAGATGGATCGTAGCGGTATGACGCTGGCCGAAGCCCTGGGAAATGCCGGTGGAATTAACCAAAATATGGCAGATGCAACCGGCATTTTTGTTATTCGGCAGGTATCTAAAAAAGGCGACACGGACAAAATTGCCAACATCTTTCAACTGAATGCGGAAGATGCGTCAGCCATGGTGCTGGGTACGGAATTCCAGCTGGAACCGTATGACATTGTCTACGTCACCACCGCACCGTTATCTCGCTGGAATCGCGTGATCTCCCAACTGGTGCCTACCATCAGCGGCGTTCATGACCTGACCGAAACCGTTCGTTACATTAGGTCGTGGCCGCAGTAATGTTCCAGTCAATCTTAGTGGTCTGCACCGGCAATATTTGCCGTTCACCGATGGGTGAGCGGCTGTTGCGTCAGCAATTGCCCGGCAAGCAGGTGACCTCGGCAGGGATTTTGGGGCTTGAAGGGTATCCGGCGGATGCGACTGCGCAGGCTGTGGCCCGGCGTCATGGTGTTTCGCTGGAAGGTCATGTTGCCCGCAAAATTACGCGCAGCCTGTTGCAAAAATCCGATTTGATTCTGGTGATGGAGCCGGAACATCTCCGTTACATAGCCGCTATGGCCCCGGAGAACCGGGGAAAATCGTTGCTCTTTGGACAATGGCTGGAAACCAGGGAAATTCCCGACCCGTACCACAAAAGTCGTGAAGCCTATGAATATGTTTTCGAGCAATTGGGAAAAGCCAGTCAGGAATGGGCTCGTCGTTTGAGTCAACAAGGAATGAAGCAGTAATGTCGTCTTCTAAATCAGACAAATATAATGCTGCGACACCGCAGAATAATGAGATCGATCTTCTTCAGTTGCTTGCTGAGATGTTTGATAACCGGGTGACGATCGCATGCGTCACGCTCCTGCTCACGTTATGTGCAGGGATCTACGCGTTCAGCATCACACCAGTTTATCAGGCTGATGCCCTGGTACAGGTTGAAGCGAAGCAGGATAACTCGCTGCTCAAGAACCTGGCCTCGTTCGGGGCCGAACTCTCGCCAGATGTCGCGCCAGAACTTTTACTCCTCAAATCACGAATGATTCTGGGAGAAACCGTCGATCGGTTAGGGCTGACTTATAACGTTAAGCGGCGAGTGTTGCCTGTAATTGGGCCTTTTTGGGAGCACGTGCGGGGAGGTAAATCCGACAAAATAACGATTGGCGCGCTGAATATTCCTCTTCTGGAAGGGAAGCCACAAACGCTAATACTCACCGTTCAGGAGCATGGGCGGTATCATCTTGAGGGAAAAACGCTTGAGGCAGACGGCGTTGTGGGAAAAACCCTGGCTAAAGACAGCATATCGCTTCTGGTGACATCCCTCAGCGCGGAACCCGGCACCCAGTTTACCCTCGAAACCGTAGCAAGGCTTGACGCGATCAACGCCATTCAGAACAAGCTTACGGTTGTTGAGTCGTCGAAACAGAGTGGTATGATCGCATTAACGTTAACGGGTGAAGACCCTGGCAAAATCGCCACGGTGCTTAATACGATTGCTGAAAATTTTCTTAGCCAGAATATTGCGCGTCAGGAAGCGAAAGATTCCCGCAGCCTCACGTTTTTACAGGATCAATTACCTAAGATCAGCCGGGAGCTGGATGAAGCCGAAGCGCGACTGAATGCCTACAGAGAGCAGCGCGATTCTGTCGACTTGTCTCTGGAGGCAAAGTCGGTTCTCGATCAGGTAGTTAACGTGGAAAACCAGCTTAACGAACTGACGTTTCGCGAAGCAGAAGTTTCCCAGCTTTTCAAAAAGGACCATCCCACCTACCGTGCTTTACTGGAGAAGAAACAAACGCTTGAGCGTGAGCGCGCACGTTTGAATAGCCGCGTCTCATCCATGCCTTCCACTCAGCAGGAAATCTTACGCCTGAGTCGCGACGTTGAATCCGGACGAACCATCTACCTGCAGCTGCTGACGCGTCAGCAAGAGCTGAATATCTCGCGCTCCAGCGCTATCGGGAACGTGCGGATTATTGATCCGGCAGTGACGCAGCCGGCCCCAATCAAGCCGCGCAAAGCGCTCATTATCGTGCTGGGTATGCTGATGGGCTTGATGCTCTCTGCTGGAACGGTTTTAGTCCGCTCAGCCTTTAAGCGGGGCATTACCTCGTCTGAACAACTGGAAGTGCTGGGGATACCGCTTCTGGCGACGCTCCCGCGCTCGGTGTGGCTCTGGAAAAAAACGCACCTGCGCAGGAGAAACCTGTTTGATTCCCACTGGAAGCATAGGACGTCGAACATCCCTTTTCTGCCCATTGACCGTCCTGCAGACATGTTTGTCGAGGCGGTGCGCGGGTTGCGCACCAGCCTGCATTTTACAATGATGGATGCCGCAAACCGGATCGTCGTGGTGTCAGGCCCCACGCAGGACTGCGGAAAGACGCTGGTTAGTACGTCACTTGCGTCGATTGCCTCTCAGGCTGGACAGCGTGTGCTGTTTATTGATGCGGATATGCGCAAGGGATATGTCCACAATGTGTTCAAACTGAGCAATCATCGGGGATTATCCTGCGTGCTCGGAGGAGACGTTGAATGGCAGGCGGCTGTTCAACGCGTTGAGAAAGGCGGTTTTGATGTATTGACCTGCGGACCCCAACCTTCACATCCCGTTGAGCTGCTCATGAGTGAACGCTTCCAGACCGTGATGTCGCAGATAGACAAAGTGTATGACATCGTGATTGTCGATACCCCACCTGTGCTTGCCGTAACGGATGCCTTGCTGATAGCCAAAGCGGCGGCAACCACTCTGCTGGTCGCCCGCTTTGGTAAAACTAACGTCAAGGAGATCGAGAACTGCCTGAAGCGTCTGCAGCAAATGGGCGTGCAGGTGAATGGCGCGATCCTCAATGATATCGTGAAATCTGCCGTGCTTTATTACAACTCGGGATATAGCCATTACGACTACGGTTATACCCAGGAGTAAACCTGGCGCGACACTTCTTTACAGCGTGATGGCGTTTTGCCCGTTAAGATGACCTTCATTGAAACATGAGGTCACAATGGATAACCGCAAAATCAACCGACTGCGCCGCTGGGCGCGGGAAGGGATCATACTCGTTCTGCTGACGCTGGTCGTGGTGTGGGGCGTTGATCAATATAGAAAACCGACACTCCCCGCCAGTTTTAGCGCAACACCAATGCAGAGCATCGACGGTAACATTCACGATATCTCGGCCCTGAGTCAGGAACGCCCGCTGCTGATTTACGTCTGGGCCACCTGGTGCAGCATATGCCGTTTCACGACGCCTTCCGTTAATCAGCTGGCAGAAGAGGGCGGGAACGTGATTAGTATTGCTATGCGTTCCGGTGATAACGCAAAGCTTGAGCGCTGGGTTGAAAAGAAACAGCTGAAAATGCCGGTGATAAACGATGAAAACGGTGCGTTGTCGCAGCAGTGGCAGGTGAGCGTAACGCCGACGCTGGTCATTGTGTCGAAGGGGAATGTGGTCAGCACCACGACAGGCTGGACGAGCTACTGGGGATTAAAATTAAGGATGTGGTGGGCAGGCGTATAAAAATAACCCCTCTCCCGGCGGAAGAGGGGTGTTGTATTACTTAGCCAGAACTTCCTGCGCGGTGCGCTCAACCAGAGACAGCAGGATTTTAATATCTTCCAGCGTCACGGTTGGGTTCAGCAGCGTCAGCTTCAGGCAGGTGACGCCGTTGTGCTCGGTCACACCAACGTTCGCACGGCCGGATTCCAGCAGCGCATCACCAATTTTCTGGTTCAACAGGGCGATGCCCGCGTCATCCATCTGAACCTGTCCGCGGAAGCGGAACAGAACGCTTGCCAGCTGTGGCTGCATAACCAGTTCCAGAGCAGGCTGCTCTTTCACGTAGGCCGCAACCTGCTGCGCCAGGGTCACGCCGTGATCGATGATCGCCGCGTATTGCTCCTGACCCAGCGCTTCCAGGCTCATCCACAGCTTCAGCGCGTCAAAACGACGGGTGGTCTGCAGAGATTTGGACACCAGGTTAGGCACACCCGCTTCTTCGTCGAACTCAGAGTTCAGGTAGGCCGCCTGATAGCGCATCAGCTCATAGTGACGCGCTTCTTTCAGCAGGAACGCGCCGCAGCTGATGGTCTGGAAGAACTGCTTGTGGAAGTCCAGGGTGACGGAATCCACCAGCTCGATGCCGTCCAGGTAGTGACGATACTGCTCAGACATCAGCAGCGCGCCGCCCCAGGCCGCATCAACGTGTACCCAGATGTTCTGCTTAGCGGCCAGCTCTGCAATTGCACGCAGCGGGTCAATAGCACCGGCATCGGTTGTACCTGCCGTTGCGACGATCGCCAGAATCTGCTCGCCGTTCGCGTTGCACTGCTCAATTTTCGCCGCCAGATCGGTCAGATCCATGCGGGAAAATTCGTCCGTTTTCACCTGCACCACGGACTGGTAGCCCAGACCCATCAGCGCCATGTTTTTCTGCACGGAGAAGTGTGCGTTTTCGGAGCACAGCACGCGAATTTTGCGCAGATCTCCCACCAGACCGTCCTGCTGAACGGAGTGACCCTGACGCGCGAAGAACGCATCGCGAGCCAGCATCAGGCCCATCAGGTTGCTCTGGGTACCGCCGCTGGTGAAGACACCTGCGTCGCCGGCCTGATAACCCACGCGGGTACGCAGCCACTCGATCAGCTTGATCTCAATAATGGTTGCGGACGGGCTTTGATCCCAGGAGTCCATACTCTGGTTAGTGGCGTTGATCAGCACTTCCGCCGCCTGGCTTACCACCAGGCTTGGGCAGTGCAGGTGCGCCACACACTGCGGGTGATGAACGGACAGGCTGTCTTTCAGGAAGAACTCCACGGCGCGTTCAATCGCCGCTTCGTTGCCCAGCCCTTTCGGGTTGAATTCCAGCTTAATACGGTCGCGCAGTTCTGCGACCGTTTTGCCCTGGTACATCTCAGGCTGTTTCAGCCACTGCATCACAGCCTGAGTGCTTTGTTCGATCGCCTGCTGATAAGCTTCAATGCTCTGCGCAGAGGAGAACAAAATTGGGTTTGAATCAGACATCGTAATCAATAACTCCGGTTACGCCGGGCGAACGCCCGCAGCAAGCAGTGCCTGCTCAAATTTATCCAGGAAGATTTTCAGCTCTTCGTCGCTGATCAGCAGAGACGGCAGCAGACGCAGAACGATACCGTTACGGCCACCGCGCTCCAGAATCAGACCGGCTTCGAAGCACTTCTTCTGAATCAGTGCAGACAGCTCGCCGTCGCCCGGGAAGCAGCCCATGTGGTCAGCGGCTTCGTGTGGCTTAACGATCTCAATACCGATCATCATGCCCAGGCCGCGCACGTGGCCGATAACAGGATAGCGTTTCGCCATCTCTTTCAGCTGGCCTTTCAGCCATTCGCCCTGTGCAGCCACTTTGCCTGCGATGTTCTGGTCTTTCAGGATTTTCAGCGTCGTCAGACCGGTTGCCATCGCCAGCTGGTTGCCGCGGAAGGTACCGGTGTGGTGACCTGGCGCCCATGCGTCGAACTGCTTTTTGATACCGAGCACGGCCAGCGGCAGACCGCCACCTACGGCTTTAGACATCACGATAATGTCTGGCTCAATGCCCGCGTGTTCGAAGGCGAAGAATTTACCGGTACGGGCAAAGCCAGCCTGAACTTCGTCGAGGATCAGCAGAATGCCGTGTTCCTGAGTCACTTTACGGATGCGCTGCAGCCACTCAGCCGGAGCCGGGTTCACGCCGCCTTCGCCCTGAACGGCTTCCAGAATCACCGCAGCAGGTTTACGCACGCCGCTTTCAACGTCGTTGATCAGGTTATCGAAGTAGTAAGTCAGCGCTTTCACGCCCGCTTCACCACCGATACCCAGCGGGCAGCGGTATTCGTGCGGGTAAGGCATGAACTGCACTTCTGGCATCATACCGTCAACCGCTTCTTTCGGAGACAGGTTGCCGGTCACGGACAGCGCGCCGTGGGTCATACCGTGGTAACCACCAGAGAAGCTGATGATACCGCTACGACCGGTCACTTTTTTCGCCAGCTTCAGCGCCGCTTCAACGGCGTCAGCACCGGATGGACCGGTGAACTGCAGGCAGTACTCTTTGCCCTGACCAGGCAGCAGAGAGAGCAGGTATTCAGAAAACGCGTCTTTCAGAGGCGTAGTCAGATCCAGTGTATGTAACGGCAAGCCGCTGGTAATGACATTTTGGATGCTTTTCAGCACATCAGGATGGTTATGGCCAAGCGCAAGGGTCCCCGCGCCTGCTAAACAGTCAAGGTATTCTTTATTATCTGCATCGGTGATCCACACGCCTTCTGCTTTAGTGATGGCTAAAGGCAGTTTGCGCGGATAACTCCTGACGTTAGATTCAAACTCGGCCTGACGGGCCAGATAGGTTTCGTTGCTTTTGTGGGCATCTACGGTGTCAATACGGACTTTATCCGTCATCATATCACTCCTACAACCGCCGCTTCGTTATGAGCCACGATTGAATAAAAAGTTAAAAAACAGATGGGGGCCTGAAAAAAACGCCGCCAATATAGAGCCTTTTGCCACGGGGCTCAATGGTTAATTTGTTTACTGTTTTGTGACATGGCGCTCAGGGGAAGAGATATCCCCTTTTTAAGAAAGAAAATTGCGCTTTATGATAAAGAAAAACAGACAGTTACGTGTGTTCTGTCCCGACTGTAAATTCATAAAAAAGAGTGTGACAAATCGTGCCATTCGCTGACCAAAAAGGAGGCAGACAGCCTCCTTGTTAGCTTTATTTCTGCGACACCTGCAAAATGCCGTGGTTACGCCCCGTCGTCTTATTCCAGGACGCCGCCGTAATGCCGTTCTCATCAAGGCTTAGCGATATAACAAAACCATTACCGTGAATCTCATAGAAATGAGTATTCAGACGTTTCACGATGGCCTTTTTGCCGTTAATGGTGGCGTCAAGAAAGCCGTTTGAAATCGTGGCGTTAACCGCATCCGATGTGAAAGTGGCTTCACGCAAAGGGTCGTGGACCGCAGCTGTTGTGTGCTGTGCCGCATTTTGGGCTTTTGTTTTGTGAATATCACAAGAGCCGTCATTCGCATTCATCTCAGTACATCCTGAACGTTCTAATTGAGCACGATAGTGCGCGTTAATCGCATGAGCCGGTGTTGTCGCTACCGTCAACATCAGTGCAATCCATATTAAATGAGTTTTCATGGCTAAACTTTTGTCCACCTTATAAAACGCACAGATAATAAGAGACGTACATCATGCCGATCCAAATACCGACACCAATGAGCATCAGATACAGGGTCGCTGAAATAATGATATGTCTGAGCATGTTTTTTCTGTCATCGCTATTCTTGCCGGAGGCAAGCGGGTTATTAACTTAACGGCGTCAGTTAATAATGCTTAAGTTGTATTTAGTTAAAAGCCCATTCCGACGTCAACTGACGCCCCCATATTATTGGCGGTATCATCAGAGAAGCTCACTTTCGCGATGACATGTGAACTAAAGTTAACGGATGCCCCGACGGCAAGGGCGCTTTCATTATTGTACGTTGCACCGCCAGCAGAGAACATAACATGCTGATTCGTTTGTACCTGCGGTAAACCTGCCATCGCCATGGCGCCCGAGATACCGGCGTTGGCCTGCTTCTTATTATTATCCACTTCCTCATGCAATGATTTGAATTGCTGATTGGTGTTGTTATTCATTGCCTGTAACGTCTGCTTTGTTGCCTGAAGTTCCTGAGCGGTGGCGGTAACAGCCTGGGTATTATTAGCCACTTTAGTTTGCGTTGCTGCGTCTACCTGCATGTGCGTCACGGTGGTCGTCACGCCATCTTTACCATCTACGCCGTTAGTGGGTTTAGGGGCATTTTCCAGGCTGTCAAGACGGTTATCTTGCACTTTGTTAACGTTTTCCATATTGATAATTTCTGTGCCGTTCGTCATAACGCCCTGTAAAGCCGCATCGCTTTTTTGATTGGCAGTATCTGCAAGCGCGCTAGCAAGCAAGGCTTTTTGGTAAGCGTCATTTGTGGCTTGCTCAATAACCAAAACACCTAATTTAGTGGATTGAAGGTCGCTATCCACCTGCGTTAAGCGATTTTCAGTTGAGAGATCGCGAGCAATACTATCGACCCTGTTTTGCGTAATTTGGTCTTGATGGTCATTCACAATATCTGTGATTGATGCGTCATCCCAAACGGCAGCAGCAGCGTTGGTAATATTCATGGCGCTACCGGCGACCACCCCAAATACAAAAACAGGAATAACAGATTTATTGAAAAGTTTCATTCGAAGGACTCACATATTAACGTATAAAAAAACAAAATTAAGCAGAACAGTTTTGGCTTTAGTGGCGTGTGGATATCTGTATTTCCGTATGTCAATACTGGATATTCGATGCCCGGACCTTTTTTAGTAGCGTGAATAAACTATCGATTAAACCCAAATTGATAATTTTGATCTAAATCATAAATGATATGAATAAATGAAAGGGCAGGGTGCTGTATCGAGGAGGTTTATTTAATGTATACATTAACTTATGGATTGTGCGATAAATCAAGGGAAGCGTTAAGCTATTGATGAAAGTACAAATGTTTAATAGAGTTAAATAAATTAGTACTTTCTTATTCTTTCATGCGAAAGAAGTTTATCTATCTTATAAAAGCGGAATGAGCACGTAATAAAGTTTTTCAATAACGTATTAACAATTACTGAACCAGAATTAACTAAAGCGTAATAAATGTTGGCAAATGACGGGAAAGAGCGTCTGGAGATTTCCGCTGTGACAAACGGCGTGATAAATCGAAACTCCTTGCGCCTGGCCTGGGCCCGCGGTTACACTACATAACGTTAATGAGTTTTATAACTTACTGTTTTAAAAGTATTTTGACTCGGGGTGCCCTTCTTTGTGAAGGCTGAGAAATACCCGTATTACCTGATCTGGATAATGCCAGCGTAGGGAAGTCAGATGCCTTCCCGGTCATCGCTTCTTCACGCAAGGCAGGAGCGAACCCATGCAGCCTGACCTGCTCGATTTACGCGTTTTACACCACTTCCGAACCCGTTCTCCGCTGACCCACTGTATGACCAACGATGTCGTACAGACCTTCACGGCCAACGTTTTGCTGGCGCTTGGCGCATCACCCGCGATGGTGATTGAGGCCGAAGAGGCTGAACAGTTTGCCGGCATCGCCGATGCGCTGCTGATTAACGTTGGTACGCTGACCTCGCCGCGTGCCCAGGCGATGCGTCGGGCAATAGAAAGCGCGGTGGCTGCAGGCAAGCCCTGGACGCTGGACCCGGTTGCCGCGGGCGCCCTGACGTTCCGCACCCGTTTTTGCCATCAAATCCTTGCCCTGAAACCGGCTGCCATTCGCGGCAATGCCTCCGAAATTCTGGCCCTTGCCGGAATGAGCGCGGGCGGACGCGGCGTCGATACAACCGATACCGCAGCCAGCGCGGCGCCCGCCGCACAGGCGCTGGCTCGCCAGACCAATGCCGTTGTGGTCGTCACCGGAGAGGTGGATTACATCACTGACGGGCAACGCACCCGCACGATAACGGGCGGCGATCCGTTGATGACGCGCGTAGTGGGAACCGGATGCGCGCTTTCTGCGGTTGTGGCGGCGAGCTGCTCGCTGCCTGGCGACCGGATGGATAACGTCGCTGCCGCCTGCGGATGGATGAAGCGAGCCGGAACGGTGGCCGTTGCGCAGTCACGTGGGCCCGGCAGTTTTGCCAGCGCGTTTCTGGATGCGCTCTATACGCTGGAGGAGCAGGCATGAAACGGATTAACGCCCTGACCATTGCCGGCACCGATCCCAGCGGCGGCGCGGGTATCCAGGCCGACCTCAAAACCTTCTCGGCCCTTAGCGCGTACGGCTGCTCGGTCATTACCGCGCTGGTGGCGCAAAACACGCGCGGCGTGCAGTCGGTCTATCGTATCGAGCCGGATTTTGTTGCCGCGCAGCTGGATTCTGTGTTCAGCGATGTGCGCATCGATACCACCAAGATCGGCATGCTGGCCGAGACGGATATTGTGGAAGCGGTGGCCGAGCGGCTTAAACGCTATCAGGTGCAAAACGTGGTGCTGGATACCGTCATGCTGGCGAAAAGCGGCGACCCGCTGCTCTCCGCCTCCGCCGTGGAGACGCTGCGTACAAAGCTACTGCCGCAGGTGGCGCTTATCACGCCCAATCTGCCGGAAGCCGCCGCGCTGTTAGGCACATCGCATGCGCAAACTGAACGCGAGATGAAAGCGCAGGGAAACGCGCTGTTGGCAATGGGCTGCGGCGCGGTGCTGATGAAAGGCGGGCACCTGGATGATGCCGAAAGCCCGGACTGGCTGTTTACCCGCGACGGCGAAGTACGCTTTACCGCGCCGCGCGTGCAGACCAAAAACACCCACGGCACGGGCTGCACGCTCTCCGCCGCGCTGGCGGCGCTGCGCCCGCGGCATGACGGCTGGGCCGATACGGTGCGCGAAGCGAAAACCTGGCTCTCGGCGGCGCTGGCAAAAGCCGATACTCTGGAAGTGGGTCACGGTATTGGACCGGTTCATCATTTTCATGCATGGTGGTAACCCAGTATACTGGCAGGAAACACCACGCCTGAGAAAACAGAGATGGAACAAGCGCATACCCGGTTAATCGCTCAACTGAATGAACGGATCGCCGCGCCTGACAACACGCCGCTGTACCTGAAATTTGCCGAAACGGTAAAAAACGCGGTGCGCAGCGGGGTGCTGGAGCACGGGAATATTTTGCCCGGCGAGCGCGATCTGAGCCAGTTAACCGGGGTGTCGCGCATCACTGTGCGAAAGGCGATGCAGGCGCTGGAGGAAGAGGGCGTGGTGAAGCGCTCCCGTGGCTATGGCACGCAAATCAACAATATCTTTGAATATTCGCTGAAAGAGGCGCGCGGTTTTTCCCAGCAGGTAGTGCTGCGCGGCCAAAAGCCTAATACGCTGTGGGTCAACAAGCGGGTGGTGAAGTGCCCGGAAGAGGTCGCAAACCACCTGTCGATTCCTCCGGACAGCGAGGTCTTTTTGCTCAAGCGCATTCGCTATGTGGATGACGATGCGGTGTCGATTGAAGAGTCCTGGGTGCCGGTTGGCCTCATTCCCGATCCGGATGCGATTGGCATTTCGCTGTACGACTACTTCCGCAGCCAGAATATCTTCCCGCAGCGCACCCGTTCACGGGTTAGCGCCCGCATGCCGGACAGCGAGTTTCAGGCGCACATTAAGATGGACGAAAAAATACCGGTGCTGGTGATCAAGCAGGTTGCGCTTGACCAACAGCACCGGCCGATTGAGTACAGCATCAGCTACTGTCGCAGCGATCTATACGTCTTTGTGTGCGAGGAGTAATTCCTCACGAGTCGGGGCGCAGTCCCCGCCGCGGTGGCTGACTACCCAGGACGCCACAGCGTTCCCCAGCAGAACGGCGTCTGCCAGTGACCATCCCGCCGCCAGCCCGGCAAGCGTGCCGCCCGCGTGGCTGTCGCCAGCGCCAATGGTGTCCACAACCGTCGCCGGAAACGCCGGAACAACGCCCGAGACGTCACCGTCATACCATGTGGCGCCGTCTTTATCATGACGCACAATCAGCGCGGCGCCGAAGCGCTGCTGCCACTCCGCACCCAGGTTTTCAGCCGCTACGCCCAGTCGTTCGGCTGCGATCTCCGCTTCCTGACGATTGAGCGACACGATCGGCCTGCAGGCCATAATCCGCGCCATCAGCGCGTCGGGGATATCCGCGATGCGAGGGCCGAAATCGATAAACGCCGTCACGTCCCGCAACCCCTCCAGCCAGCGTGTCAGCAGCTCGCCGCACGGCGAGGCCAGCTGGTAGCCGGATAAGTAGACCAGGCTCTTCGACGGGATGTTAAGCACATCAAGCCAGCGCTGCTGCCACTGGTTCTCCACGCCGCTAAAGGACATAAAGGTGCGCTCGCCGTCTGGCTCCACCAGCGCCAGGCACCAGCCGTTATCGCCGGTTTCGGCCTCGATGGCGCTGTGCAGATCCTGCTTCGCCATGGCGTTGCGGATGATGTCCGCCCATACCCCGTGACCAACGGGCAGGGCGTTTTGCGCTGTAATGCCGAGCCGCTTCAGGGCGATGGCGATATTCAGCGCGCAGCCGCCAATATTCACGCCCTGCTGTTTGAGCTCGATATCGCACCCGCGCCAGGGCAGGGCGTAGGCGTCGGCGATGACGTCTATCACCGCCGCGCCCAGCACCGTCACCGGGCGCGTGGCGTGCAGGGTGTCGAGACGTTGGGCAAATGAACTCATACGCCCTCCCTTTGCTCCCGGTAATGCAGCAGTTTCTCGCTATAGTGGCCGAAATCGAGCCGGTTGACAGCGTCGAGTTCGGCTTTGAGCGCCGGGTCAATCGCCTGCACGCCATGGAGCGCGCCGCAGATGGCCGTCGCCATCGCGCCAATAGTGTCGGTATCGCCGCCCAGGTTGGCGCATAAAATGGCGCAGCGGTTTGGGTCGGTTCCCGCCAGTTCGACCATCGCAATGGCCGCCGGAACGGACTCAATGGTGCTGGTTCCGGCCCCCACAAGCTGGTAAACCTGCTCGCTGGCGGACTCAACCCCGTTGGCTTCCCGTACGGTCTTAAGCGCCAGCTCAATACGTGCCGCCAGCGACGCGCTGAAGGTGGTGGTTTTCGCCTCCTGCGCGTAGCGGGCGATACCCGGCAGCGCATCGACGATGTTCTGCCAGCTTTCGCCGTCGACGGCGCGGGAAATCGCCCAGGCAATCACCACCGCGCCGGCAATAGCGAGGTCGGATTTATGGGTCGGGCTGGAGGCCAGCGCCACCTGCTCAACAAAGTGTTCCAGACGCGTGGCCGGGAGCAGGCAGCCCAGCGGGGAGGCGCGCATCGCCGCCCCGTTGGTTACGCCGTTGTTGTCCAGTTCGCTAACCGGCTTGCCGTCGCGAATCGCATTAAGCGCGATTTTGGAGGTCGGGCCGAGCACGTTCTTATTAAACGCGTCGAAATCGAGCGCCCAGCGCAGAATATGCTTGCCGATAACGTCCGCGTTAATCTCCCCGTCGCACTCGATGAGCGCGTCCGCCAGGCACAGCGCCATTGAGGTATCGTCGGTGAACTCTGCCTGTTGGAAATAGCAGGCCGCATTATTCTCTGCCGGGCCGGGTAAAAAGCGGTCGATCCAGCCGAAGTGCGCCTTGACGCGCTTTCTCGGCCACAGCTCCGACGGCATGCCCATCGCATCCCCTAACGCCTGCCCGTAAAGGGCACCGAGAACACGTTCTTGTTTCATTTAACTTCCCCTTGTGTCAGCGCGGCATCGCTATCAACCACCTCAATTGCGGCGATCTCTTTATCCGATTCGCGGAAAAACAGCATAAACAGCACGGCAATCACGGCAATCATGATTGCACCAAACGTCCACATTCCGGCCCAGTTGAAGGTCAGCCCATTCACCGGCTCTTTGTATGCGAACATTTTTTCCATCATCACGCCGCCCAGGCGGTAACCCAGCAGGCTACCAAAGCCCTGGCAGCACAGCGTAATCAGGCCCTGCGCGGCGGTGCGCATGTGCACCGGCGCTTTTTTGTCCACGTAGATGTACGCGGTGACGTAATAGAAGTCGTAGCTTACGCCGTGCAGCAGAATGCCGAGGAACAGCAGGGCGTAGGTGAAGTACTGTTCCGCTCCGCCGTAAACGAAGAACCCGTAGCGGATGGCGGCGGTAATCAGGCCCAGCAGTAAGACCTTCTTAATACCAAAGCGTTTGGTAAAGAACGGCAGGGCGAGCATAAAGAAGATTTCGGAGAACTGGCCGAGCGTCATCCAGCCGGTGGCGTTTTTCATCCCCACTTCGGTGAGATAGCCGTTGGCGAAGATGTAATAGAAGGCCAGCGGCATGGCGAACAGGAACGAGCAGAAGAAGAATACGAGGAAGTTTCTGTCGCGCAGCAGGATCAGCGCGTCCAGCCCGAGCATCACTTTGAAGTCCAGCTTGCCGGTACTTTTCGGCGGGGTGTTCGGCAGGAACAGGGCAAAGACGCCGAGCAGGGCGGAGCTGGCGGCCGTCATCAGCAGCGGAATATTGGTATCGGAAATATCGCTGTAGCCCAGCATCTGCGGCAGGAACCCGCACGCCAGACCGGAGGCGATCCAGCCGATAGTGCCCATCACGCGGATACGCGGGAAATCGGCCTCGACGTCATCCACGTTCGCGAAGGCAATACTGTTGGTCAGCGCGATGGTGGGCATGTAGGTCAGGGAGTAAACCAGCAGCAGCGGGAAGAAGGTGCTGAACTGGGTTTGCTGTGCGGCGAAGTACATCAGAATCGCGCCGGCAAACATTAGCACCGCCAGCACTTTCTGCGCGGCGAAGAAGCGGTCCGTCAGTGAGCCGACCAGAATCGGGGAGAGGATCGCGGCAATGGCGGTACAGGCGTAAGACCACCCAATTTCCCCCGCGGTAAAACCGCTTTTGCTCAGCCACAGCCACAGCGGCACAAACCACGCGCCCCAGATAAACCATTCAACAAACATCATGAATGACAGTTGGACTTTCGTTTTCATTTTTTAATCCTGCATGTCAGAGAGGGTACGCCTTTAACATACCATTCAATAATACCTTTTAAATACCTTTGTGGCGATTGTTTGATCAATGTAACAGTTTTGTTGTACACGAATCGAGCCAGCAGATTGTGCTGAAAAAAAATGCAAAAGGTGGAAAATCTGTTAAGTCGGTACCAGGCTTAGTCTGCCCATAAAAGATGGGACTGGATAAACACACACCGACACGACGTCGGACTTACGGGAGTATCACATGACTGATATTGCGCAGTTGCTTGGCAAAGACGCCGACAGCCTTTTACAGCATCGTTGTATGACCATTCCAGCCGACCAGCTGTATCTGCCTGGTCACGACTACGTTGACCGCGTGATGATCGATAACAACCGTCCGCCTGCGGTCCTGCGAAATATGCAGACGCTCTACAACACCGGGCGGCTCGGCGGCACCGGGTATCTCTCAATCCTGCCGGTGGACCAGGGCGTTGAGCACTCTGCGGGCGCCTCTTTTGCGGCGAATCCTCTCTACTTCGATCCGAAGAACATTGTTGAGCTGGCGATTGAGGCGGGCTGTAACTGCGTGGCGTCGACCTACGGAGTGCTGGCCTCGGTTTCGCGTCGCTATGCCCACCGCATTCCATTCCTCGTGAAGCTGAACCACAACGAAACCCTTAGCTACCCAACCGAATATGACCAGACCCTTTACGCCAGCGTCGAGCAGGCGTTCAACATGGGCGCGGTGGCGGTAGGGGCGACGATTTACTTCGGCTCCGAACAGTCCCGTCGTCAGATTGAAGAGATCTCCGCGGCGTTTGAGCGTGCGCACGAGCTGGGCATGGTCACCGTACTGTGGGCATATCTGCGCAACAACGCGTTCAAGAAAGACGGCGTGGATTACCATGTATCCGCCGACCTGACCGGGCAGGCGAACCACCTGGCGGCGACCATCGGCGCGGATATCGTGAAGCAGAAAATGGCCGAGAATAACGGCGGCTATAAAGCGGTGAACTTTGGCTACACCGACGATCGCGTTTACAGCAAGCTGACCAGCGATAACCCGATCGACCTGGTGCGCTACCAGCTGGCGAACTGCTACATGGGCCGCGCGGGGCTGATTAACTCAGGCGGCGCGGCGGGCGGTGATACCGACCTGTCAGACGCGGTGCGTACGGCGGTGATCAACAAACGTGCGGGCGGCATGGGGTTGATCCTTGGCCGCAAGGCGTTCAAGAAATCGATGGCCGACGGCGTGAAGCTGATCAATGCGGTTCAGGACGTCTATCTGGATAGCAAAGTCACGATTGCCTGACGGCTCCATCTCCCTCTCCCGGTGGGAGAGGGCATCATCGCGCACCGTGCGAAACATCAGCGCAAAAGCACGCAGTCCGGCGGCAGTCGGCACTGCAGCGCACCGGGCAACACCTCAATGCGGAACTGCGTCCCGCTCAGCGGCTCTCCGTCGAGGTTAAAGGTCATTCCGTGGGGAGCATTCACTTCAAACCACGCCGATTTCCCGGCGATGATATTTGGACTCTCTTCCGGCTGCGTCAGCGTGGTAAACAGCGCGGGCAGCAGGCCGTCGCCCGTGAAAATACGCAGCTGAAGCTGTCCGTCATTAATCAGCGCCTCCGGGCAGAGCTGCTGTCCGCCGCCCGCCTGACGTCCGTTGCCAATCCCAATTACCAGCGCGTCACCCTGCCACTGAAAATCCTCGCCGCGAATTTCGCAGCGGTCAGGCTTGAGGGTGTCCATGCGCATCAGGCCGTGGATCAGGTATGACACGCCGCCCAGCGCCGCCTTCAGCTTTTCCGGCGTTTCGCTGGTGATGCGCGTGCCAAACCCGCCCGTCGCCATATTGATAAAGCAAGTTTTATCATTCACCTGCGCAATATCCACAGCGGTGGCTTTGCCGAGGATCGCCAGCTGGAGCGCCTTCTCTAACTCCTCCGGGATCCCGGCGCTGGTGGCAAAGTCATTGGCGGTGCCGAGCGGTAAAATGCCCATCACCGGGCGGTTTGCCGGGGGTAGGTCGATTAGCGCTGAGGCAATCTCATTGATAGTGCCATCGCCGCCGCCGGAAATGATGGTCTCAACGCCAAGCCCGAGGGCTTCATTGATATAGCGTGCCGCGTCGCCTTTTTCCCACGTAACCCTAACGTGAATGCGCGCGCCGTCGTCGCGCAAGCCGTGAATTGCCTGACGCAACAGATCGTTGCCCGCGCTTTTGCCGTTGAGAATCAATAAACTGTCTGGATAGGTTGCCATCCGCGCTGCTCCCTTTTTTAGCGTTAGTAAGAGTGTATAGCAGAGAGGAAAAAAGCGGGTAAGAACAGGATGAAACTTGTGCGTACCCTGTGTTTTTAACTGTTCACTTACTCGCTATTTTATACCTTTTAAATCACAAACGATTTTATTTAATTTAACGAAGTTAGTAAAACCTACAATTATCAACCCGCCTATTGTACTCAGGGCGACTATGAGTGCCGCGAGAACTTTTTTGCCGGTTGATTCATATTGGATTGCCTCCTGCAACTCAGTTCGAAGGTCAACGTCATTAGTAGTGATATAAATACATGCATCTTTAAGGTACTGAGCGGATGTTACATCTTTGATGATTTTAAGGCATTCAAATTTGTTCCAAGAGTTATTATTCTTTTTATCATATACCCGGTGTTTAGAAATATATAATTTTTCGCTATTGCTGACATTGTATGTGACATAACCTGCTTTCATGTACGGTGCATCGTAGAGGATGCCACAAGCGGTGAAAATGAAAAGGACACCAAAAAATGTGGTGCTGAAAGATTCCAGACGCATCGTTCTCTTGACGCCCACCGCGCCAAACCACCCGGTAAAACGCAATGTTGAACGTTCAATTTTTCCTTCGTTTAAAGCCCTGGATATTAATTTTGCATCGTCAGCAGAGGCAACTCTCACACCGTTTTTTAATCTGAATAATTGTTGGTTGTAAAGTTTTTCGTCATACTCGACATATTCTCTATCAGAGTATTTAATACGGAATAATTTTAAAATCATCCCTGTAAAGAAACTGATGCTAGGCAGCTTCATAAAAAATAATATCGCTAAAAAGAACATTATATAAATTTTGTAGTCGCCAAGTGTTTCAAAAATATAGTTGCTCATCTCATGTTCCTTTTTGATAATTTCGATTAAAAACCGTCAGTCATTGTACATGGATTTCATATCCGGAGTATCAAACCACTCCTGATGCTAAGGGCGTTCTTTTGTGTCTGTGTCGCACCTGATACGCGGGAGAGGCTTGCGATACAAAAAAATAAGCCCGCGTAAGGGAGATTACGCAGGCTAAGGAGGTGGTTCCTGGTACAGCTAGCATTTATGGGTTATGTTTTTCAGCGGGGGGATAATACCCGTATTGAACGAAGCGGTATGTGATCCGATTCTAAGAATTATCCCAGCGCGAAAAAATTTCCCTGATTAACTATTTGCCGTGTGGGTTTCGGGTGCTTTCACCGTTGAAGTTACGCATCAGCAGCGCGAACTTCAGCTCCACCTCTTCCGGAACCGGCAGCCAGACGGTATGACCGTCACCCGGCGCCACGTCAATCGCTTCGCCTTTGCCGTTTTCCAGATGTTCCAGCGTAAAGTTCATGTTGCCCTGCGGGGTCATCAGCTCCAGGCTGTCGCCTTTGGTGAATTTGTTTTTCACCGCCACGGCCGCCAGCGGGCCTTTGCGCTCGCCGGTAAAGTCACCGACAAACTGCTGGCGCTCGGAAACGGAGTAGCCGTGCTCGTAGTTCTGGTAGTCGTCATGGGTATGACGACGCAGGAAGCCTTCGGTATAGCCGCGGTGCGCCAGGCCTTCCAGAGTTTCCAGCAGACTGGTATCGAATGGTTTACCGGCCGCCGCATCGTCGATGGCTTTGCGGTACACCTGCGCGGTGCGCGCGCAGTAGTAATAGGATTTGGTGCGGCCTTCAATCTTCAGGGAGTGCACGCCCATCTGCGTCAGACGCTCGACGTGGGCGATGGCGCGCAGATCTTTCGAGTTCATGATGTAGGTGCCGTGCTCGTCTTCAAAGGCGGTCATGTACTCGCCCGGGCGTTTGGCTTCTTCAATCATAAACACTCTGTCGGTTGGCGCGCCGATGCCCAGCGTAGGCTCGACGTTGGTCACCGGGATCGGCTCGTGCTTATGCACGATGTTGCCGACGTCATCCTCTTTGCCTTCCTGGACGTTATATTCCCAGCGGCAGGCGTTGGTGCAGGTGCCCTGGTTCGGGTCGCGCTTGTTGATATAGCCGGAGAGCAGGCAGCGGCCGGAGTAGGCCATGCACAGCGCGCCGTGAACGAAGATTTCGATTTCCATATCCGGCACCTGGGTGCGGATCTCTTCGATCTCTTCCAGCGAAAGCTCTCGGGACAGAATGACGCGGGTCAGCCCCATCTGCTTCCAGAACTTCACCGTCGCCCAGTTGACGGCGTTAGCCTGGACGGAGAGGTGAATATCCATCTCCGGGAAGTTCTCCCGAACCAGCATGATTAATCCCGGGTCCGACATGATCAGCGCGTCCGGCCCCATATCGACCACCGGCTTCAGGTCACGGATAAACGTTTTCAGCTTGGCGTTGTGCGGCGCGATGTTCACGACCACGTAGAATTTTTTACCCAGAGCGTGCGCCTCGTTGATGCCGAGCTGCAGGTTCTCGTGGTTGAATTCGTTATTACGTACGCGCAGCGAGTAGCGCGGCTGGCCCGCATACACGGCGTCGGCGCCATAGGCGAAAGCGTAACGCATATTTTGCAGCGTTCCCGCCGGGGAAAGGAGTTCCGGTTTAAACATGTTTGTTCTCGTTCTGATGACAGGTCAGATCCGCATGCACCAGGTGCAGCGGTAAGGGGAGATCCCCCACATTAAGGGCGGGCATTGTAGCGCTGCGGGGCAGGGAGGTAAAGCGCCGGGTCGCGTCACCGCTATCCCGGCGTGCTTCGTGTTGTCAGGTGTTGTCTTTTACCGTCTGAGTGGACCCGTTAGTTTTGACCGAGGCTATGCCCTTATCACGCGATTGTTCCGTTGCATAAAGCTGACTGCTGCCAATCACCTGATGATTGCCTGCCTTGAGATTGAAATGGTACTTACCGTTAGAGGCTGTTTTCTTCTCATAGCGCTCGTCCAGGGGGCTGTTCGTGCGTACGGAGGCAATGCCGTTTTCGGCGGCACTTTTACTGGTGTAAAGCTCGCTGGTAAGAATGGTCTCTCCGTTACCCGCCTTCAGCACAAACCTGAACTGACCATCACTGCTTTTACTTAATTCGAACCAACCAGACATAGGAACTCCTTGATCGAAAGTAAAGTGAGAGGCACCAGTTTTAAGCAAGCGAACCGGTAAAAAGAGTATGGTTGATTCCTGAATTGATTCCAGAAAAGAAAAACCCGCCCTGGGGCGGGTTTCAGCGTCGAAAGGTCACGCTATCCTGCACGCATCCGCTTCCCAGCGATACCCCACGCCATACACCGCGCGGATAAACGACTGCTCGGCGTCCAGCGCCTCCAGCTTGCGGCGCAGGTTTTTAATGTGGCTGTCGATGGTGCGGTCGGTCACCACGCGGTAATCGTCGTACAGGTGGTTCAGCAGCTGTTCGCGGGAGAAGACTTTTCCCGGCTCGTGGGAGAGGGTTTTCAGCAGGCGGAACTCCGCAGGGGTCAGGTCCAGCAGCTTGCTGCGCCAGCTCGCCTGGAAGCGGCTTTCGTCGACAATCAGCGGGCTTTCGGCGTCCAGCACATGAAGCTCGCGCTGCGGCCTGCAGCGGCGGAGAATGGTTTTCACGCGGGCGACCACTTCACGCGGGCTGTAGGGCTTGCAGATGTAATCGTCCGCGCCAATTTCGAGGCCCAGCAGGCGGTCAATCTCTTCAATTTTGGCGGTGACCATGACGATCGGCACGTCGGAGAAGCGACGAATTTCCCGGCACAGGGTCAGCCCGTCAACGCCCGGCAGCATTAAATCAAGCAGGATCAGATCCGGCGGGGTCTGGCGCACGTATGGCATCACCTGGTCGCCGTGGCTTATCAGCGAGGGGGCGTAGCTGGCCGCACGTAAATAGTCGATCAGCAGCTGCCCAAGCTTGGGTTCGTCTTCCACGATCAAAATGCGCGGCGTGTTTTCGTCAATCGGTAACTCGGTCATACTTCTCTCGATAAATCCCGTTCCAGAGGTAACTCTACTGTAATGCTAACCCCGCCAAAAGGCGAATGGGCGGCGCGGATCGTGCCATTATGCGCCTCAACGATGTTAACGCAAATCGCCAGCCCCAGGCCGGAACCGCCGCTGGCGCGGTTGCGGGAGCCTTCGGTACGGTAAAAACGTTCAAACAATTTTTCCAGCTGCGCGTCCTGCACGCCGGGGGCGGAATCCGCGAAGGTGAGGGCAAAGCGCCCGTTTTCCTGCCTGCCGGAGATATGTAGCCCACCGCCGCTGTCGGTGTAGCGCAGGCTGTTTTCCAGCAGGTTATTGAACAGCTGCATCAGCCGGTCCTTGTCGCCAAACACCACCGCGCTGTCCGGCAGGGAGAGGTCGATTTTCAGGTTGCGGCTGGCAAACCGCTCGCGGAAGGCGCCGCTGATCACTTCCAGAATGTTAATTACGTCCACCGGCGCCTTCTGGTAGGCCAGCGCGCCTTCGTCGGACATGGAGAGCTGGTGGAGATCGTCCACGAGCTTGGTGAGCGTGCCCACCTCCGCCTGCAGAGAGGCCACCGATTCTGGCGTAAACTGGCGCACGCCGTCCTGAATGGCCTCCAGCTCGCCGCGCAGCACCGCCAGCGGCGTGCGCAGCTCGTGGGAGATATCGGCCATAAAGTCGCGGCGCATCTGCTGGTTCTTCTCCAGCGTGCTGGCGAGCTGGTTAAAGTCCTGCGCCAGCTTGCCCAGTTCGTCCTGGCTGCGGGTATCGACGCGGGTGGTGAAATCCCCGGCGGCGAGCTTGTGCGTCCCTTCCACCAGCCGTTTCACCGGAGCGAGCAGGCCGCGCGCCAGCGGGAAGGTGGCGAGCGCGGCGAGCAGGGTGGAGAGGGCGACAATCAGCCAGCTTGTCCGGCGCTGCTGGCGGTCAAAGTTGATGTCGGTGTTGCGCGTCAGGCGCTCCACCGGAGAGGCGATAACCCAGCCGACTGTCGCATTGTTGACTTTAATCGCACGACGGGTGCCGTCCGGCGGTATCGGCGCACGCGGACCCACCAGCGTGCGCATGTCCTGGTCAATCACCCAGAACTGGGTGCGCCAGCCGTGCGGCGGCATGCCCGGCCCCGGGCGATCGTCACCGGTATCGTGCTCCAGCGAGCGCAGGATCTGGAAAATAAAGCGGTCGTTATTGCGCAGAAAACGCCAGTTGCCGTGCTGGGCGTACTGTTCACTCAGCGCATCGCTTAAGCCCTGTAAACGCTGTTCATTGCCATGCTTGATGTAATCAATAAAACCGCGCTCGAAGCTGATCCGCACCGCCCAGTGCATGGTGATCAGCAGGACGATACAGGTGGCAAATATCGCCACGAAGAGCTTGCCGGTAATGCCCGGACGCCAGAATTTCATGAACCACTCCTTTTGCCGCGCCTAATCACGACGTTCTTGCTGGTATCATCCGGCACTCTGGCGAAGATGAAAGCGGGCAGGGCGATGATGACCGCCATGCTGAGATAGGTATACAAAAAGACCTGATGCGCCACCGGCGTGTCGACGCTGAGGTGGTGCTGGCCGTACATGCCGAGCAGTAAACCCGCGATGGTCACCCCGACGCTCATCGAGAGCTGCATGATCATCGACAGCAGGCTGTTGCCGCTGCTCGCCAGATCGTCCGGCAGGTCCTTCAGCGTCAGGGTATTCATCGACGAGAAGCGCATGGAGTTGACTATCCCCTGGCAGAACAGCACCAGCGGCAGAACGTAGTACCAGCCCATCAGCGCCACGGCCATAAACAGCAGACTCACCAGCGCCAGCCCCAGCGTGGCGGTCACCAGCACGCGACGATAGCCAAAGCGGTTCACCACCTGTACCACGATGCGCTTCATTCCCATGCTGCCGAGCACCATCGGGATCATCATCAGGCCCGCGTGGAACGGCGAAAATCCCATTCCGATTTGCAGGAAAACGGGCGTCATAAACGGCAGCATGCCGCTGCCGACGCGCCCGGCGAAGCTGCCGAACAGGCCAAGGCGATAGGTAGGGTTTTTAAACAAGCTCAGGCTGAACAGCGCCTTATCGTTACCTCTGGCATGCCGCAGATACCACAGAATGGCGGTGATGCCGATAACGACCAGCATCCCCAGCGTCAGGGGCGAAATCCCCAGCCCTTTTTGCCCGTCGAGCGCCAGGGTAAGCGTGGCCATGCCCGCCGCCAGCAGGATAAAGCCAAAGAAATCAAAGCGCCGCGTCTGCATTTTGTAGTTCGGCATCAGCGTCAGGGTGGCGATGGCGCCGATGATGCCAACAGGAAGATTGATTAAGAAGATCCAGTGCCAGGAGGCGTACTCCACCAGAATGCCGCCGAGGGCCGGGCCCAGGAGCGGCCCCACCTGGCCGGGCAGGGTCACAAAGGTCATCGCCGCCATGTACTGCTCGCGCGGCACGATCTTCATCACCGTTAGCCGCCCGACAGGGACCATCATCGCCCCGCCGACGCCCTGCAGCACGCGCGCCATCACCAGCTGGTCGAGGGTGTTGGCCTGGGCGCAGAACAGCGAGCCGGTGGTAAACAGCACGATGGCGGTAAAGAAGATATTCCGCACGCCCACTTTATCCGCCAGCCAGCCGCTGGCGGGCAGCATCACGGCCACCGTCAGCACGTAGGAGACAATCACCATATGCATATGCAGCGGGCTCTCCCCCAGGCTTTTCGCCATGGAGGGGAGGGCGGTGTTGACGATGGTCGTATCCAGCGACTGCATGAAGAAGCCGAAAGCGACTATCCATAGCTGCCAGCGAACGTTAGCGGGGAGATCGGTCATTTACTCGGTCACCGTGGTTCTGTTTTTACGCGAGAGGCGCAGCCGCAGGCGGTCGAAGAACAGATAGACCACCGGCGTGGTGTACAGCGTCAGCAGCTGGCTCATCACCAGGCCGCCGACAATGGTGATCCCCAGCGGCTGGCGCAGCTCGGAGCCGTCGCCGCCCGAGATAACCAGCGGCAGCGCGCCAAACAGCGCCGCCAGGGTGGTCATCATGATCGGACGAAAACGCAGCAGGCAGGCCTGGAAGATGGCCTCTTCCGGCGATAGATTGCCGTTACGCTGGGCGTCCAGCGCGAAGTCGACCATCATGATCGCGTTTTTCTTCACAATGCCGATTAATAGCATGATTCCGATGAGCGCGATCAGGCTGAACGGCGCGCCGAACAGCTCCAGCGCCAGCAGCGCCCCAACGCCCGCCGACGGCAGCGTCGAGAGAATGGTCAGCGGGTGAACGTAGCTCTCGTACAGCACGCCCAGCACAATATAAACCGTGGCGATGGCGGCCAGAATCAAAATCACCTGCGAATTCATCGTCTCCTGGAACACCTGCGCGGTGCCGGCAAAGCTGCCGCGCACGGTGGACGGCACGCCAAGCTGCGTCATCGCGCGGTTAATTGCGTCGCTGGCTTCAGAAAGCGACGAACCGGCGGGCAGGTTAAAGGAGATAGTCGACGCCGCCGATAGCCCCTGGTGGTTCACCGACAGCGGCGCGTTGGCCGGCTGCCAGCTGGCAAAGTAGGAGAGCGGAATCGCCTTGCCGTCGTTGTTAATCACAAACATTTTGTCCAGAGCGCTGATGTCCTGGGTGTAGCGCGGATCGACCTCCATCACCACCTTATACTGGTTCATCGGCTGGTAGATGGTGGAGATCTCGCGCTGGCCGAAGGCGTTGTTCAGCAGGCTGTTGGCGGCTTCAACGTTAATGCCCAGCCGCGACATGGTTTCGCGGTCGTAGGTCAGGGCCATCTCGGCGCCGTTATCCTGCTGATCGGAGTTGACGTCCGCCAGCTGCGGCAGGGCGGCCAGCGCCTTGCGGATCTTCGGCTCCCACTCGCGCAGGGCGGCTAAATCGTCCGAGAGCAACGTGTACTGATAGCTGGCGTTCGCCTGACGGCCGCCGACGCGGATATCCTGAACGGCCATCAAAAACAGGTTTGCCCCCGGCTCTTTGGCGAGCTTCACCCGCAGGCGGTCAATCACCTGCTGGGCGGTTTCGTTGCGCTCGCCGCGCGGTTTCAGGGTAATAAACATCATCCCGCTGTTGACGCGTGACCCGCCGGTAAAGCCGGTGACATTATCCACGGCTTTGTCTTCACGAATGATCTTCATGAAGTCCTGCAGCTTGCCGCGCATCGCCTGGAACGAAATGCTCTGGTCCGCCTGAATCCCCCCCATCAGCACGCCGGTATCCTGCTCCGGGAAGAAAGTTTTCGGGATGGTGATGTACATCCAGACGTTGAGCACGATGGTACCGATCAGCACCAGGCCGACCAGCCGGGTATGGTTCAGCACCCACTTCAGCGATTTGCCGTAGCCTTCCTGCATGGCCATCAGGAAGCGACCAAAGCCTTTGCGGCGCGGCTGCGAATGGGGCTTGCTGCGCTTGAGCATCCAGCCGCACATCATCGGCGTCAGCGTTAGGGAGATCGCCAGCGAAATGCCGATGGCGACGGAGAGGGTGACGGCGAACTCGCGCAGCAGCCGGCCCGGTAGCCCGCCCATCAGCAGCAGAGGCAGGAATACCGCCACCAGCGACAGGCTCATGGAGAGCACCGTAAAGCCCACCTCGCGCGTGCCCTGCAGCGCGGCCTGCAGCGGCTTCACGCCCGCTTCCAGGTGGCGGGAAATGTTTTCCAGCACCACGATGGCGTCATCCACCACGAAGCCAGTGGCAATCGTCAGGGCCATCAGCGACAGATTGTTGAGGCTAAACCCGCACAGGTACATGGCGGCAAAGGTACCGATCAGCGAGACCGGCACGGCCACCGCCGGGATAAGCGTCGCGCGACCGGAACGCAGGAACAGGAAGACCACCAGGATCACCAGCGCGACGGAGATAATCAGCGTTTGCTCCACCTCTTCAAGCGAGGCGCGAATGGTCGGGGAGCGATCCTGGGCAATTTGCAGATCGATTGCTGCCGGGATGGTCTCCTGCAGGTCCGGAAGACGGGCGCGAATGCTGTTCACCGTCTCAATAATATTCGCTTCCGGCAGCTTGCGGATCATCAGCAGAATGGCCGGTTTCGCGTTGGTCATCCCGGCGTTGCGCACGTCCTGCACCGAGTCGGTAACGCTGGCAACGTCGCTCAAGCGCACCGCCGCGCCGTTGTTGTAGTGAATAATGAGCGGCTGATATTCCGCGGCGGTTTTCAGCTCGTCGTTAGTGTGGATCTGCCAGCGGTGGCTGCCGTCCTCAATCGCCCCCTGCGGTTTGCGGACGTTGGCCGTGCTGATGGCGGAGCGCACGTCATCCAGCGACACGCCCTGGTTGAACAGCGCCTGCGGGTTTAGGCCGACGCGCACGGCGGGCAGGGAGCTCCCGCCGACGCTCACGTCACCGACGCCGTTAATTTGTGAGATGGTCTGCGCCAGCTGGGTAGACGCAAAGTCGTAAAGCTGCCCCTGCGAGTACGTATCCGAGGTCAGCGTCAGGATCATGATCGGCGCATCGGACGGGTTGGCCTTGCGGTAGGTTGGGCGGCTCGGCATCCCGCTCGGCAGCAGGCTTTGTGCGGCGTTGATGGCCGCCTGCACGTCGCGCGCCGCGCCGTTGATATCCCGGTCGAAGCTGAACTCCAGAATGATGCGCGTGCTGCCCAGCGAGCTGCTGGAGGTCATCTCGTTGACCCCCGCAATCCGCCCGAGCGAACGCTCCAGCGGCGTGGCAACCGACGAGGCCATGGTCTCCGGTGACGCGCCCGGCAGCGAGGCGCTGACCATGATCACCGGGAAATCCACCTGCGGCAGGGGGGCCACCGGCAGCAGCCGGAAGCCCAGCACGCCGCAGAGGGTAATGGCGAGCGAGATTAATATCGTCGCCACCGGGCGATAAATGAAGAGGGCGAAAAACTTCACTTATGCCTCCTCTTCACGTTTCGGGAAACGGCTTTTGGTCCACAGCGCCAGACGGTCAAACAGCAGGTAGATCACCGGCGTAGTGAAGAGGGTCAGCACCTGGCTCACCAGCAGACCGCCGACCATGCCGATACCCAGCGGACGGCGCAGCTCCGCGCCGACGCCCGTGCTGAGCATCAGCGGCAGCGCGCCCAGCAGGGCGGCCAGCGTGGTCATCAGGATCGGACGGAAACGCAGCAGACAGGCCTGGAAGATGGCGTCGCGCGGCGACATGCCCTGCTCGCGCTCGGCGGCCAGGGCGAAGTCGATCATCATGATGGCGTTTTTCTTCACGATCCCGATAAGCAGGATAATGCCGATGATGGCAATGACGTCCAGCTCGCTGCCCGCCAGCATCAGTGCCAGCAGCGCCCCCACGCCCGCTGTCGGCAGGGTAGAGAGGATGGTGATTGGGTGGATAAAGCTTTCGTACAGCACCCCGAGCACGATGTACATCGCCACTACCGCCGCGACGATAAGCCAGATGGTGTTACCCAGCGCGGCCTGAAACGCCAGCGTGCTGCCCTGGAACTGGGTCTGAATATCGGACGGGAAGCTGAGTTCTTTTTCAGCAGCCTGAATGGCCTCCACCGCTTCGCCGAGAGAATAATTGTCCGGCACGTTGAAGGAAATGGTGGTGGACGGGAACTGATCCAGATGGTTGATCGACAGCGGGGTATAGCGTTCTTCCACCGTGGCGATAGCGCTCAGCGGCACAATGCCGCCGTCTTTGCTGGTCAGGCGCACCGAGTCCAGCCCCGCCAGGCCAGGCGTGTTGTCCGTGTTGTGCTCCAGCACCACGCGATACTGGTTGGCCTGGGTGTAGATGGTGGAGATCAGGCGCTGACCGAAGGCGTTGTACAGGGCGTTGTCCACGTCTGACATGGTAATGCCCAGACGGCTGGCGGTATCGCGGTTGACGTTCACGTACGCCGCCAGCCCTTTGTCCTGCCAGTCGCTGCTGACGTCGGCGAGCTGCGGCAGGGTGTTAAGCTTGTTCACCAGCTGCGGCACCCAGGTGCTGAGCGCGTCCAGCGAGGTGGCCTGCAGCGTGAACTGGTACTGCGTGCGGCTGACCTGAGTATCAATGGTCAAATCCTGAATCGGCTGCAGGTAAAGTTCAACGCCCGGCACCCGCGCGACGGCGTTTTGCAGACGCTCAATGACGGCGTTGACGCGATCGTCGCGTTCATCCAGCGGCTTAAGGTTGATCTGCAGACGCGCGCTGTTGAGCGACGGGTTGGTGCCGTCGACGCCCACGTAGGCGGTCAGGCTCTCGACCGCCGGATCTTTCATAACGATCTCAGACACCTGCTGCTGGCGCTGGGCCATACTGGCGAAAGAGACCGACTGCGGGGCCTGAAGCGTGCCCTGAATAATGCCGTTGTCCTGGATCGGGAAGAAGCCTTTCGGAATGAAAATCCACAGCATCACGCTGAGCGCCAGGGTTCCCAGCGCCACGCCGAGCGTGGCCCACGGATGGTTCAGGACTTTCGCCAGCACGCGTCCGTAGGCGGCAATAATCCGCTCGAACATGCGCTCGGAGGCGCGCGAGAAGCGGTTTTGCTTGCGCAGGGACTCGTGGCTCAGCATGCGGGCGCACATCATCGGCGTCAGGGTCAGCGACACCACGGCGGAGATCAGAATGGCGACCGCCAGCGTGACGGCAAACTCGCGGAACAGCCGCCCGACGATATCGCCCATAAACAGCAGCGGAATCAGCACCGCAATCAGCGAGAAGGTCAGCGAGATAATGGTAAAGCCGATTTCCCCTGCGCCCTTCAGCGCGGCGGCCAGCGGTTTTTCGCCTTTCTCGATATAGCGCGAGATGTTCTCGATGACGACTATAGCGTCATCCACCACGAACCCGGTGGCGATGGTGAGCGCCATCAGCGTCAGGTTGTTAATCGAAAAATCGAGGAACACCATCACCGCAAAGGTGCCGACCAGCGAGAGCGGTACGGCGACGGCGGGAATAATGGTCGCCGGAACGTTACGCAGGAACAGATAGATGATCATGACCACCAGCGCAATTGCCAGCATCAGCTCGAACTGGGTGTCGGTGACCGACGCGCGAATATTCGTGGTACGGTCGGAAAGCACTTTTACGTTGACCGATTTCGGCAGGCTTTCGATCAGCTGCGGCAGCATGGTGCGAATACTGTCGGCGGTTTCAATGATGTTTGCGCCCGGCTGGCGCTGGACGTTCATCACGATCGCCTGCTGTTTGTTCGCCCAGGCGCCGAGCCAGCTGTTTTCCGCCCCTTGTTCGACGGTCGCCACATCACCCAGACGCACCGGCGCACCGTTCTGGTAGGCAATAATCAGCTGACGGTATTCATCGGCGGACTGCATCTGGTCGTTGGCGGAGAGCGTCACGGCGCGGGTTGGACCGTCCAGCGAGCCTTTTGCCGAGTTAACGTTGGCGCTGCTGATGGCGGTGCGGATGGTTTCGCTGGTCAGGCCCAGCGCGGCAATCGCCTGCGCGTTAAGCTTCACGCGCACGGCGGGGCGCTGGCCGCCCGCCAGGGTGACGAGGCCGACGCCGGAGACCTGTGAAATTTTCTGCGCCACGCGCGTTTCGACCATGTCTTCGACCTGGGTCATCGGCATGGCGGAGGAGGTGACGGCAAGCGTCATGATTGGCGGATCGGCCGGGTTCACCTTGCTGTAGACCGGCGGGTTGGGCAGGTCTGACGGCAGCAGGTTGGTGGCGGCGTTGATGGCGGCCTGCACCTCCTGCTCGGCGACGTCCAGCGACAGCGTCAGCTGGAACTGCAGCGTCACGACGGATGCCCCGCCGGAACTCTGGGAGGACATCTGTTTTAGCCCGGACATCTGGCCGAACTGGCGCTCCAGCGGGGCGGTAATGGCGGACGTCACAACGTCCGGGCTGGCTCCGGGATAGAGAGTGACAACCTGAATCGTTGGGTAATCCACCTCCGGCAGCGCCGACACGGGCAGGAAGCGATAGCCGATAATCCCGGCGAGCAGGATCGCCACCATCAGCAGCGTGGTGGCGACAGGACGAAGGATAAAGAGGCGTGACGGCCCGCCTGTAGAGCCTGGGGGCATCACCTGCATCAGGATTTCTCTCCCTGTTTCGCAGGTTCAACCACTTCCACTTTGGCCCCTTCGGTCAGACGGTCAATGCCGTCGGTGACCACGCGGTCGCCTGCGGAAAGGCCGGCGGCGATGACCACCGTCTGGCTGTCCTGGATACCGGTTTTCACCAGGTGCTTGCTGACCTTATTGTCGCTGTTAAGTACCCAGACGAAATTACCTTCGTTACCCATCTGCAGCGCAGCGGTGGGGATCACTACCGCGTTCTCTTCGGTCGCGACCAGCATACGCGCGTTGACGAACTGGTTCGGGAAGAGGGCATCGTCCTGATTGTTAAAGCGCGCCTTCAGCTTGATGGTGCCGGTGGTGGTGTCGATCTGGTTATCCAGGCTGAGCAGGGAACCTTCGCTCAGCTTCTGCTTGTTGCTGCGGTCCCAGGCTTCCACCACCAGCCCCTTCCCGGATTTTTGCGCCTGCACCACGGTCGCAATGTCGCTTTCCGGTAGGGTAAAGACTAAATCAATCGGGTGGGTCTGGGTGATGACCACTATGCCCGTGGTGTCGCCGCTGGAGATCTGGTTGCCGATATCGACCTGCTTCAGGCCCACGCGTCCGTCAATCGGCGCGGTGATGCGGCTCCAGTCCAGCTGCAGCTGGGCGCTGGCCACGGCGGCCTCGTCGGCTTTGATGGTGCCCTGCGTTTCGCTGACCAGCGACTGCTGGGTGTCCAGCTCCTGACGAGATACGAGGTTGGTTTTCACAAGCTGCTGGTAGCGGGCCAGATCGCGGCGGGCGTTGGCGAGCGTGGCTTTGTCTTTCGCGAGCTGCCCCTGCGCCTGGGCGAGGGCGACCTTAAACTGGCTCGGGTCTATTTCGGCCAGCAGATCGCCCGCTTTAACCTGCTGACCTTCCTGGAAGTGAATGGCCATCAGCTGGCCGTCGACGCGGCTGCGCACCGTCACGGTGTTGGCGGCGGTGATGGTCCCAAGGCCAGTAAGATAGCGAGGAACGGCTTTATTCACTGCCGTCGCCGCCTGTACCGGCGCCAGCGCGCCGCCGCGCATGCCGTGACGCCCTCCGCCTGCCGGGCGCTGTGCCTGACTATTTGCACCCGCGGGGGCTGCGGAGTTCGCGGATTGGCTGTGCCAGTACCAGGCGGCGGCAAGGACCACCACAATGATACCAGCGGCGATTGCCCAGCGGGATTTGTTACTGCCTTTCATCGTTATACGTTCTCATCCTGAAGACTTCGGGGAATGATACTAGTTTAGTCAGCTAACACAGCGGAAAAATGGAGGAAATATGGAAGACTGTCAGGAATGGTCTGAATGGAGGTAAACGCAAAACGGCAACATCCGTTGCCGTTTTTGGTGTTTTCGCCCTCTGCCTGTGGGAGAGGGCCGGGGTGAGGGCACCGGACCGCACCGCAACAATGCTAGCTAAACATCACCTGCGCCCAGCGTGCCAGACCTGCGGTGACGGAGCCAAAGTCATCCCCACCGGCAATCGGAATGCCCGGCAGCTGTTCCGCCAGCGCTTTCTTGATCAGCGGCGAACGGGCGCTACCCCCGGTCAGGTAAATCACGTCCGGCTTCTCTTTGCCGTTCTCCAGCGCCAGCTGTACCTGCTCAAGAATACGCTGCAGCGGCTGCGCGAGCGCCGTCTCCAGCCCGTCCTGCGAAATCGCGGTGGCCAGATCGTCGCTGATAAACGGCAAGGAGACCGCATGCTCAGCACGGTCGGAAAGGGCTATTTTGCTCTCTTCGGCAGTGCGCACCACGCGGTAGCTCAGGCGCTGACGCCACACTTTATACAGCAGGGCGACTTTTTCGGCGTCCTGCGCGTCGCGCACCAGATCGTTAAGGAAGCGGCCGTTGGCGGTGCTGTAAAAATCACTCTGCGCAGGCACGTCATTAATGGCAATCGCGTTCCACCACGGCAGGATCGGCAGGGCGATACCTTTTTCGGTTTGCCCGCCCATGCCGAGCAGCGGCATCAGGCTCTTGAATGCCAGCGCGATATCGAGATCGTTACCGCCTACGCGACAGCCGCTGTGCCCGAGCAGGCTATTTTCACGATCGCGTCGGTTATGCCACTGCGGCCCCATCAGCAGCAGCGAGCAGTCCGTGGTGCCACCGCCGATATCCACAACTAATACGCGCTTCTCTTCCGTCAGCGTGGCTTCAAAATCCAGCCCTGCGGCAACCGGCTCGTACTGGAACACCACGTCGCGGAAGCCTGCGCGGTGCGCCGCGCGTTCAAGGATCCCCTGCGCCTGCTGGTTGGCCTCGTCGCCGCCCAGCCCCTGGAAGTTGATCGGGCGGCCAATGACCGCCTGGGTAATCGCATCGGAAACCTGCGTCTGCGCCTGATTGCGAATATGCAGCATCATCGCGCACACCAGGTCTTCGAACATCGCCACCTGCTGCGGCTTCAGTCCGCTGGCGCCGAGGAAGGATTTTGGCGACTTAACGAAGTAAACCTCTTCAGGATCTTCAATGTAGTGCCCGAGCGAAGAGAGGCCGAACTGCACGCTGGACGGCGAAACGTCGATGTCTTCCTCACGGTTAAAGCTGACCGCCCGGCGCAGCAGCGCCTGGGTCTCCGCCGCCGTGGCCGGAACCTGATGGTGGCGGAACAGCCATTCGCTTACCGCTTCACGCGTCGGCGCGCAGAGCATTGACGGCAGCAGCGTGCTCTCTTTTTCCATTTTCAGAAGCTGTGGCTGTCCGTTTTGCATAATCGCAACCGAGCAGTTTGCCGTACCGTAGTCGAATCCAATAAACACGATGAATCCCCATGCCAGTGAGAAGGGGCGAGACTTTAACGAAATGTCTTCATGGCGACAACAGGAATATGAAAGCAAGGCGAAACAGGACCTTTCCGTTTATGCTGTGGAGAACCCAAAAGGAGAGACGATGTACACCCTGAACTGGCAACCCCCTTACGACTGGCAGTGGATGTTTGGCTTTCTCGGCGCGCGTGCGGTGATGGGCATTGAAACCGTCACACGCGACTACTACGAGCGCAGTTTTGCCTGTGAAGGGCATCAGGGGATATTTCGCGTAACGCCGGATATCGCCACCCATACGCTGACCGTGACGCTCAGTCCGGGGTTAATTCCGGTTGCGCAGACGTGCCTTGAACGCATAGAGCGCCTGTTCGATCTCGCCTGCAACCCGCAGCACATTGCGCAAACGCTGGGCGATCTCGGTGCTGCCCGGCCGGGCTTGCGTTTGCCGGGGGCGATGGACGCGTACGAGCAGGGCGTCCGGGCGATCCTCGGGCAGCTGGTGAGCGTGGCGATGGCGGCGAAACTGACGTCGCGCGTGGTGGCGCTGTGCGGCGAACCGATCGCGGATTGTCCTGGGTATCTCTGTTTCCCCACGCCGGACGCGCTGGCAGCAGCGGACCCGCTGGCGCTGAAAGCGTTGGGCATGCCGGTAAAACGCGCGGAGTCGTTAATTCATCTGGCGCAGTCGGTCATCGACGGGACGTTTCCGCTTTTCCCGCCCGAGAATATTGAGGCCGGGATGAAGGCGCTACAGCAGCGGCCGGGGATAGGGCGCTGGACGTCAAACTACCTGGCCCTGCGCGGCTGGCAGGCGAAAGATGTCTTTCTGCCGGATGATTATCTGATTAAGCAACGCTTTTCCGGGATGACGCCCGCGCAAATTCGGCGTTATGCCGAGCGCTGGCAGCCGTGGCGCTCTTACGCGCTGCTGCACATCTGGTACACCGACGGCTGGGCACCGTCAGTTGATGGCGAAATAGCTGGTGTTGAGCAGTAGATCCAGCGGCTGCGGCTCGGCGATGGTGTCGCCATAGATAAAATCAATGCCGATGCCGGAGAGCGTATCCATCATGATGGGCTGATTGCACGGGCCCGCGATGGTTTTCATCCCCAGACGCTGGGCGTGGCCCTGCACAATGGTCACCATCATCTCATCCATCAGGTTGCCATACACGTTGCTTACCACCTCCGCGTCCAGCATCAGATAGTCGGCCATATTGGCGGTCAGGTGGGTAAAGACGTTCATGTCGCGACCCACCTGGCTGAAGATCACGCGGCAGCCCGCCTGGCGAAGCTTTTGCAGACTCCGCTGCAGGTTCTTATCCGGGCTGCACACCACGTCGGCAGAGATAACCAGATGCAGGAGACGGCCCGGCATCGGGCTTTTATCCAGCAGGTCGAGAAGTTCATCGACCAGCGTTACGCTGGCTAAACCGGCCTCAGAGAGCGGCAGCGCCACTCCCATGCCTTTACTGGCGATCTGGGCGGCTGAGGTGCGGAAAAACTCGCTAAAGATCCGTCTGTCGAGGGCATGTAAAAGCTCAGGCTCTGCCAGGCCCGAGCGGAAGGCATGCTCCTCCTGGACTTCGCCCTGGCTGGTCCACAGGCGTAACGACAGCAGCCAGAAATTACTGCTTTCCGGGATGCGCGGGGAGGCGACGCTGCGGGCAATCATCATCAGGTGATTGTCTTTAATCATGTGCCACTGTTCATCAAGCGACATCATGCTGCGCGTGTTGTGATCCCGCTCCTGCTGGGGTTCGTAAACCGTCACCATGCCGCGCCCGCTGTTTTTCGAGGCATAACAGGCTATATCCGCCTGCGACATTACCTCTGACGCCTGATGGTTATTTTCATCAATCAGCGTGATACCTGCGCTGGCGCCGATCCGGTGCAGACGGCCTTCCCACATAAAGTGATAGTCATTGATCGTGTGGATCAGGCGCCCGGCGATATAGCGCGCGCTTTCAATATTGCAGTCCGGCAGCAGTAATCCGAACTCATCCCCACCCAGACGCGCCAGCACGTCGCTGGAGCGAAGCATGGTCAACATCACGGAAGAGAGTTCCCGCAGCAGGGCATCGCCCGCCGCATGGCCTGCCGTATCGTTGACGGCTTTGAAGCGATCGAGATCGATAAAGACCAGGGCATGACGCTGGCGCGTTTCGCGAACGGTCTGCAGGAGGCGTTTGAGATGATTTTCGAAGCTGACCCGGTTTGCCAGATGGGTCAGGGCGTCGTGGGAGGCGCTGTAGCTCAGCTGACGCAGCATTTTGCGCGACTCGGTCACGTCCTGAATCACGATAACCGAGCCAATATTCTGCCCGTCCAGCGTGCTGAGCGGCGTAATGCTGTAGTGAATATCAAAATTACCGCCGGTACGGCAGTTCAGCACCACGTCCTGATCGATATCGGAGCGGGACATATCGCCGCTGTGAATATTTTCCATCAGCGGCCCTTTTTCACCAAAGGTGATGTGCAACACCTTCAGGATCGGCTGGCCGATAGCCTCGGTCTGCAGCCAGCCGCTCATTTTCTCGGCCACCGGGTTCATAAAGGTGACGTTCATGTTGATATCGGTACACAGCACCGCTTCACCGATGGAGTCGAGGGTGATGTGCAGACGCTCTTTTTCCTGGAAGAGGGCCTCGTTGAGCTGCTTCACCTCGGTCATATCCATGTTGATCCCGAGCAGCCGTTCGACTTCACCCTGCTTATTGAGCACCCGGTTCGCCAGGGAGCGAATATGGCGCACGCCTTCCTTCACGCGGATGCGAAATTCCAGCTTAAACGGCAGGCGGGAAATCAGCGAGTCCCGCAGCACCTGCTCGGCGTGGGCACGATCTTCCGGCAGCATCGTGTCGTGCCAGAGCTGCCAGGTAGGCTTGATGTGCGGCGGGATTTCATATAGCTCAAACATCCGCTTGTCCCAGCTGATAATGTCTGGCTCCAGATCCCACTCCCAGATGCCGATGCCGCCCGCTTCGTTAGCTAGCGTAATGCGCTCCATCAGGCGTTTGTTGACCCACTCGGTCTGCTTCAGGTCGTTAATGTCTTCAATCTGGGCGATAAAATAGAGCGGCGAGCCGTCGGCATGGCGCACGACGGAGACGGCAAGAAGCGCCCAGACTACTTCCCCGTTGCGGGTGTAATAGCGCTTCTCGAGGGTATAGGTATTGATGTCGCCGTTGACCAGCTGTTCGAGCTGTTCCAGGTCGGTGTGCAGATCTTCCGGCCAGGTGAGCTGCTGGAAGGTCAGCGACTGGAGCTCCGTCTGGCTGTAGCCGAGGAAATTGCACAGCGCCTTGTTAGCCTGCAGCCATTTGCCCTCAATGCTGACCAGCGCCATACCGATGGCGGAATACTCCATCGCATTGCGGAAGCGCTCCTCGCTTTCGGTGATGTGCTTGCGCTCTGCGCGGAAGGCGTACATCACCATGGTCATGACGTTGGCAGGCAGGAGCAGCATCAGGAACGGCAGCCAGGGGGCGTTTAGCATCGCCCCGACGTGCTGGGTTGTCAGCGCCACCGGGTTTTGGGCAATCATCAGCGACACAACCATCACGGTGACCAGAAACACCAGGAACGCTTCCATTCGCGGCAGGCGCACGGCGCTCCACATAAGCAAAACGATAACGCAGGTGAAAGGCCACGGCAGCCAGGTGATGGCTGCCCAGCTGAGGGCCAGCGTTACGGCCAGCGTGGTCAGGGTTTCCAGGAGCAGTCTCGGGTCACGGTGGCGCAGCAGATAATGCGGTTTAAATAACAGCCCCAACGGAACCACCGCCAGTGCGCCAATCGCTTCGGACAACACCCAGACGAAGAAATTACGCAGGGGTTCAGGGCCGGGCGCCAGCAGAGACACCAGGACGCCGCCCACCAGCGGCGGTATCACTGCGCTGCCGATGGCCACGCGGATCCAGTCATTCAGATTCTGCAGCGGGTTGTACCACGGGAGCAATTTGCGAAGTAATAGCGCACCGGTAAAAGCTTCAACCACGTTAATTGAGGTGTAGGTGAAGCTTATCGATCCCCACGAAAACAGCATCCAGGTGGCCAGAATATTGCCAAACGAACAGGCCAGGGCGATTCCCGGCCACATTTTTCCTGCATGGCGGTAAAACGCCACCATCATAATGGCGGTGGGGAACCAGAGCGGGGCCAGCAGGGTGCCGAACCGGGTGAGCTCCAGGGAAAATAAGGTAAAGATAAAGGTGACCAGGCCCAGACAGACAAGTCGTATTAAAGGATGTGGGGTGGTAACCAAAACCCGCTGGTATTGTTTATTCATTACCGCTTTATCCAGAGACGCCATGCCGTCAGGGAAGATGTCCGAACGCGTGAATTAGATAATTTGGTTTATGCTAGTACAAACAATTTACAATTCATATGGTGACCGCTCAGAATTTGACACCACAGACTTATTAAATAGAGGCTCCGTGAAAAAAAACGGTTAAACGCTGAAAAAACGTTCATTTAAATTTCACTCAGGGAATAAAGCGCCACTTTTCGGCCAGTCTCGCAGAACCTGTGCTTTCGACTGGTATCACGCCCGCGAAATCCCTATAATTGCCGCGTTTGACGCTCCGGCGTCGTCCTTCCTTAACATCCAGGTTAATCAGGTCGCTAAATTTATGACTGATAAGTCTCATCAGTGCGTCATTATAGGCATCGCCGGCGCATCGGCTTCAGGTAAAAGTCTAATTGCCAGTACGCTTTATCGCGAACTGCGTGAACAAGTAGGTGATGAGCATATCGGCGTCATTCCCGAAGACAGCTATTACAAAGATCAATCCCATCTGTCGATGGAAGAGCGCGTCAAAACCAACTATGACCACCCAAATGCAATGGATCACAGCTTGCTGTTCCAGCATTTAGAAGCGCTCAAGAGCGGCCAGGCGATTGAGCTGCCCGTTTACAGTTACGTAGAACACACCCGCACCCAGGAAACCATCCGTATCGAGCCGAAAAAGGTCATTATCCTTGAAGGCATCCTGCTGCTGACCGACGCCCGCCTGCGCGAATCCATGAACTTCTCGATTTTCGTTGATACCCCGCTGGATATCTGCCTGATGCGTCGCATCAAGCGTGACGTGAATGAACGCGGCCGTTCGATGGACTCAGTCATGGCGCAATACCAGAAAACGGTCCGCCCGATGTTCCTGCAGTTTATTGAGCCATCCAAACAATACGCCGATATCATCGTGCCGCGCGGGGGTAAAAACCGCATTGCTATTGATATCTTAAAAGCGAAAATCAGCCAGTTTTTTGAATAAGCCGCGCGAATTGTGTACCGTTCAGAGATAACCTGGTTTTACCCTGAGCGCTTAACGCCTCAGGGTACGATGCATGAAAGGAGAAAGTGCCATGCGTCTTTGTGATCGCGATATAGAAGCCTGGCTGGATGAAGGCCGTTTGTCTATTACCCCACGTCCACCCGTTGAGCGTATCAATGGCGTGACCGTTGATGTGCGGTTAGGCAATAAATTCCGTACCTTTAGCGGCCATACAGCACCGTTCATTGACCTTAGCGGGCCGAAGGACGAAGTCAGCGCCGCGCTCGATCGCGTGATGAGTGACGAAATCGTAATCGATGAAGGCGAAGCTTTTTATCTGCATCCAGGTGAACTGGCCCTGGCGGTGACGTTTGAATCCGTCACCCTGCCTCCGGATCTGGTTGGCTGGCTTGATGGCCGTTCTTCGCTGGCGCGACTGGGGCTGATGGTTCACGTGACCGCGCACCGTATCGATCCTGGCTGGTCGGGGCGTATCGTGCTGGAATTCTTCAATGCCGGTAAATTGCCGCTGGCGCTGCGCCCGGGCATGATGATCGGCGCGTTGAGCTTTGAACCTCTGTCAGGCCCGGCAGATCGTCCTTACAACCGTCGGCAGGACGCAAAATATCGCGACCAGCAGGGCGCGGTTGCCAGCCGTATTGATAAAGACTGATCGTTAGCCCATTGAGGATGCCATGAGAAGAGTTCTGACAACGCTGATGATTTTGCTGGTGGTGCTGGTGGCTGGCCTTTCGGCGTTGGTTCTGCTGGTTAACCCCAACGATTTCCGCGCTTACATGGTGCGGCAGGTCGAGGCACGCAGTGGTTATCAACTGAAGCTTGACGGGCCGCTGCGCTGGCACGTCTGGCCGCAGCTCAGCATTCTCTCTGGCCGCATGTCGCTCACGGCGCCGGGGGCGGCCCAGCCGCTGGTGTCCGCAGACAACATGCGCCTTGATGTGGCGCTGTTCCCGCTCATTTCCCATCAGCTGCAGGTTAAGCAGGTGATGCTGAAAGGCGCGGTGATCCAGCTCACCCCGCAAACCGAAGCCGTGCGTGATGCCAGTGCGCCGGTTGCGCCGCGCGAAAATACTCTGCCTGATGATCCGTCCGATACCGGCTGGTCCTTTGATATCGGCAAGCTGAAAGTTGCCGATAGCGTGTTGGTTTTCCAGCATGAGCACCAGGAGCAGGTGACCATTCGCAACATTAACCTGCAGATGGAACAGGATGCTCATCATCTTGCGTCGCTGGAATTTAGCGGGCGCGTGAACCGCGATCAGCGTGATTTGACCCTGTCGCTGAATGCTAATGTGAACGCCTCAGACTATCCGCACCAGCTTACGGCCGACATCCAGCAGCTGAACTGGCAGCTGACGGGTGCCGATCTTCCCACCCAGGGGATCACAGGGCAGGGAACGCTGCAGGCCGTGTGGCGCGAAGAGCAAAAGCAGCTGGAGCTGGATAATCTCAACCTGCAGGCAAATGACAGTAGCCTGAAGGGGCAGGCGAGCGTCACGCTCGAAGAGAAGCCGAAGTGGGTGCTGAATCTGCAGTTTGACAAGCTCAACCTGGAAAATCTGCTGCCGCCTCTGCCCGCCAGCGCCACGGACAGCGATGCCACGCAGACGGGGCAAAGCCAGGCACCGGTATCACGTCCGGTAATCTCGTCTAATCTCGATCAGCCTGACTATAACGCCCTGCGCGGGTTCACGGCGGATATTCTGCTGAAAGCCAATAGCCTGCGCTGGCGCGGCATTGATTTTAGCGACGTGAGCAGCCAGATGTTTAACCATAACGGTTTGCTGTTGATCTCCGAGCTGAGCGGAAAGATGGGCGCAGGCAGCCTCTCGCTGCCCGGCACGCTGGACGTCCGTAAAGACGAAGCCAGCGCCGAATTCCAGCCGCGTCTCGACAACGTTGAGATAGGCACCATCCTGAACGCGTTTAATTATCCGATATCCCTGACGGGGCAGTTGACGCTCGCGGGTGACTTCTCAGGCACGAAAATTGATGCCGATGCTTTCCGCCGCGAGTGGCAGGGACAGGCGCATCTTGATCTGAAAAATTCCCGTATGGAAGGGCTTAACTTCCAGCAGCTGGTGCAGCAGGCGGTCGAGCGCAGCAGCGATGTGAAGGCCCAGGATAACTACGACAGCGCCACGCGCCTCGACAGCTTCACCACGGACCTGACGCTGGACAACGGACAACTTACTCTCGACGGAATGCAGGGTACTTCTTCACTCTTATCAATGACCGGTGAAGGTAAGCTGGATCTGGTGAAAGAAACCGCGGACACGCGCTTTAACGTGCGCGTACTTTCCGGCTGGCAGGGTGAAAGCAAGCTCATCGACTTCCTGAAAGAGACGCCGGTCCCGCTGACCGTATACGGCAAATGGCAGGCCCTGAATTACCGTCTGGAGGTGGATCAGATCCTGCGCAAGCATCTGCAGGATGAAGCGAAACGTCGGCTTAGCGGCTGGGCGGAACGCAATAAAGATTCACAGGACGGTAAGGACGTTAAGAAGCTGCTGGATAAGCTTTGATGTCCGTTGCGCCGGGTGACGTTGCGGCCTGATGCCCTCACCCCGGCCCTCTCCCACGGGAGAGGGAGCAAACACTAAAAACGGCAACCGGGTTGCCGTTTTGTTTTACCTAAACCTCAAAATCCAGTTCTTCCTCATCCCGCAGCGGAATGAGCTGAACCTTCTGCACGCGATGGTTTTCAATCTGCAGCGTTTTGAGCAGATAGTCGCCCACCTGAACCTCTTCTCCCGGCTGCGGGATACGCTGCAAATACTCCATTAGCAGACCGGCGATAGTGTGATATTCCCGTTTTTCATCCAGCGGCAGCGGCACGTATTGCACCAGGTCTTCCAGCGGCATATGGCCGTTAGCCGTCCACGAACCGTCTGCGTTTTTCTGAATATCATGGCGGGCGTCAATCTCATCCACCTCGTTAGGCAGATTACCGGCAATGGTTTCCATCACGTCGCTGAGTGTGACCAGCCCTTCCACCGAACCAAACTCATCCACCACAAAGGCAAAGTGCGTGCGCGCGTTACGGAATTGCTCAAGGGCGGAAAGCAGCGGTAGTCCCTCCGGGAAAACCAGCGGCTGGCGGACCAGGACGCGCAGATTGAGCGCCTCGCCGTGCAGCTGCTGCTGGAGCAGGTCAATAACGTGCACCACGCCCAGCAGCTCCTCTTCCTCTTCACCGCCGGTCACTACCACGCGGGTGTGCTGGTTTTTATCCAGCAGGGCGCGAATATGCTCTTCCGGTGCCGTCAGGTCGATATGCTCAATATCGTGCCGCGAGGTCATGATGCTGCTGACCGTCCGCTGATTCAGATTAAGCACCCGCTCGATCATCCGTCGTTCCTGCGGGTCGAAGATCAGCCCGTCGCTGTGATCGGCCAGCATGGCGGAGGATTCGGCATCCAGCTCCGCATCCTCTTTCTTACCGCTTAGCAGGCGCATAACCGTGTCGGCAGTACGCTGACGCAGGGTCTGATTCGCGGACAGGAAGCGGCGGCGGTTAAATATCGCCAGCTGGTTAAGCGCTTCAATCATGACGGAGAAGCCGATGGCGGCGTACAGGTAGCCTTTCGGAATATGGAAGCCAAAACCGTCGGCCACCAGGCTAAAGCCAATCATCAGCAGGAAGCTCAGGCAGAGGATCACGATGGTCGGGTGACTGTTCACAAAGCGGGTCAGCGCCTTGCTGGCCATGACCATCAGCGTGATGGCAATAATCACCGCGGCCATCATCACCGCAAGGTGGTCCACCATCCCGACGGCGGTGATCACCGAGTCGAGAGAAAAGACCGCATCCAGCACCACGATTTGCGCCACTACCGGCCAGAATTTCGCCCCGCGGCGCTGGGTTGGATTCTCGCTGTCTTTGCCCTCCAGCCGCTCGTTGAGCTCCACCGTGGCTTTGAACAGCAGGAACAACCCGCCGAAGAGCATGATCAGATCGCGGGCGCTAAAACTCAGACCGTGGATGGAGAACAGAGGCTGTGTGAGCGTCACCAGCCAGGAGATAGAGGCCAGCAGCAGTAACCGCATCACCATCGCCAGCAGCAGGCCCGTCACGCGCGCGCGGTCGCGCTGGGAAGGGGGCAGTTTTTCAGCGAGGATGGCGATAAAAACCAGATTATCAATCCCGAGCACGAGCTCGATGACGACCAGCGTAACCAGCCCGGCCCAGATTGAGGGATCGGCAATCCATTCCATAGTAATAGCAATACCTTCTGTTATATGACGAATGTCACACTTCGATCATGGATAAAGCTGGGGGAAATTGCAATGCCGGGCTGAGATTTCTCTTAATACGACGGGTAATAAAGAGAGCATTCTCAATAGGGTGTAAATAAGCGAAATACGTATATTTAATTACAAGGAAGGCATTTTAGGATATATCGCAGGGACTGATTTTTACTCTTATTTTGTCAATATAAAGAAAATCCTAAAAGTTCAAAAATTTGCTCTTAATATTAATCTTAAAAACCAATATTAGGACAGTTGTCTCCTTGCCTGCTATTAGGTTAGCTGCAACAATTCTCCCAGCATCAAATGTTAAATCTCGGTGTTGCTATTAATGTTCTGTCTTCAGGGATGGTTATTCATTATCCGTCGGGTTTCTCAAGCGACTGATATATTTCCAGAAGACCTTGCTCAAGAGGGTGTCTATCCATAACACATTGTTTAGTCAGTGGATTGGTAACTGAAAGCCAAGGGCGGTAGCGTGCCTGAAAGCGTGTGAATCAGCCTCGATTATTCTGTCAATAGCCAATGGATGAATAAGCTTTTTTTAGGACTGATGCCAGTTATATTTCTATTTGATTAACTGCATGCTGAAACCCAATACGACTCGAGCTTATTTAAATTGCACAGGATAATTACTCTGCCAAAGTGATAAATAATCAATGATGAAATCCAAAATGAAATTGATGCCATTATTGGTGTCTGTGACCTTGATGAGTGGTTGCACGGTCTTTCCCGGCAGCAATATGTCAACAATGGGTAAGGATGTGATCAAGCAACAGGATGCCGATTTTGATCTCGACAAAATGGTGAATGTTTATCCACTTACGCCTCGTCTGGTCGAACAATTACGTCCACGTCCGAATGTTGCCCAGCCGAATATGTCGCTGGACCAGGAAATTGCGTCCTACCAGTATCGCGTGGGGCCGGGTGACGTGATCAACGTGACCGTCTGGGACCACCCTGAACTGACCACGCCAGCGGGCCAGTACCGAAGCTCAAGCGACACCGGTAACTGGGTGCAGTCAGATGGCACCATGTTCTATCCCTACATTGGTAAAGTCCATGTTGCAGGGAAAACGCTTGCCGAGATACGTAGTGATATTACCGGCCGCTTAGCGCAGTACATCGCCGATCCGCAGGTGGACGTTAATATCGCCGCATTCCGCTCGCAAAAAGCCTATATCTCCGGCCAGGTGAACAAATCCGGCCAGCAGGCCATCACCAACGTTCCTCTGACCGTACTGGATGCCATCAACGCCGCGGGCGGGTTAACCGACGGCGCTGACTGGCGCAACGTCGTGCTCACCCACAACGGGAAGGAGCAGCGCATTTCGCTGCAGGCGCTGATGCAAAACGGCGATCTGACCCAGAACCGCCTGCTCTATCCGGGCGACATTCTCTACGTGCCGCGCAATGACGATCTGAAAGTCTTCGTGATGGGTGAAGTGAAGAAACAGAGCACCCTCAAAATGGACTTCAGCGGTATGACGCTGACCGAAGCGCTGGGCAATGCTGAGGGTATCGATCTGACGACCTCTAACGCGACCGGTATCTTCGTTATCCGTCCGCTGAAAGGTGAGGGCAGTGCGAAAGGCAAGATTGCCAACATCTACCAGCTGGATATGTCCGATGCGACCTCTCTGGTGATGGCAACGGAGTTCCGTCTCCAGCCATACGATGTGGTGTATGTCACCACCGCGCCGGTTGCCCGCTGGAACCGTCTGATCAACCAGTTGCTGCCAACCATCAGTGGCGTTCGCTACATGACGGATACGGCGCGCGACATTCATACCTGGTAATCCGCGATGTTTAACAAAATTCTGGTGGTATGCGTGGGGAACATTTGCCGTTCCCCTACGGCTGAACGGTTGTTGAAACACTACCAGCCCGAACTGACCGTTGATTCGGCAGGGCTGGGTGCACTGGTCGGTAAAGGTGCCGATGAGCGCGCAACGAGCGTGGCGCGGGATCATCACCTCTCTCTCGACGGCCACGTGGCCCGCCAGGTCACTGGCCGCATGTGCCGGGAGTATGACCTGATCCTGACGATGGAAAAACGCCATATTCATGCGCTTTGCGATATCGCTCCGGAGATGCGCGGCAAGGTGATGCTGTTTGGTCACTGGGACAATGAACGTGAAATCCCCGATCCGTATCGCAAAAGCCATGAGGCCTTTGAGGCGGTTTACACCTTACTTGACCAGTCTGCCCAACAGTGGGCGCAGGCACTGAAAGTTCAGCAGGGATAACAATGACAGAAAAAACGAGACCTTCTGCCGCCCCGACTTCGGGCAGTGATGAAATTGATATTGGGCGCCTGGTCGGCACTGTTGTAGAGGCAAAGTGGTGGGTGCTGGGCATTACCGCCGTGTTCGCCGCGGCGGCCGTCGTCTATACGCTGTTCGCCACCCCTATCTACAGCGCCGACGCGCTGGTACAGATCGAGCAGAATACCGGCAACTCGCTGGTGCAGGACATTGGTTCCGCGCTGGCGAACAAGCCGCCGGCATCCGACGCCGAAATTCAGCTCATCCAGTCACGCCTGGTGCTGGGTAAAACGGTTCACGACCTCGGGCTCGATATCTCCGTCACCAAAAATACCTTCCCGGTCTTTGGTGCCGGCTGGGATCGTCTGATGGGGCGCAACAACGACACGGTGAAAGTCACTGACTTCGTGCTGCCGAAAGGGGCAGGCGATCAGACGTTTACCCTGAAGGTGCTTGGCCCGAAACAGTACCAGCTAACCAGCGACGCAGGTTTTAGCGCGCGCGGCGAAGTGGGGCAGATGCTGACCAAAGACGGCGTCAGCATGATGGTTAGCGCCATCAACGCCCAGGAGGGCGGCGAATTCACCGTCACTAAATTCTCCACCCTGGGGATGATCAACAATCTGCAAAACAACCTGACCGTCACCGAAAACGGTAAGGACACCGGCGTGCTGAGCATGACCTTTACTGGTGAAGATAAGGATCAAATCCGCGACATCCTGAACAGCATTACCCGCAACTATCTTGAGCAGAACGTTGAGCGTAAGTCGGCAGAAGCGGCGAAAAGCCTGGCCTTCCTCGCGAAACAGCTCCCGGAAGTGCGCGGCCATCTGGATGATGCCGAGAACAAGCTGAACGCCTATCGTCAGGATAAAGACTCCGTTGACCTGCCGCTGGAGGCGAAATCGGTCCTCGATTCGATGGTCAACATTGACGCGCAGCTCAACGAGCTGACCTTCAAAGAGGCGGAGATTTCCAAGCTTTATACCAAACGTCACCCGGCCTACCGCACGCTGCTGGAGAAACGCCGCACGCTGGAAGAGGAGAAGGCGAAGCTCAATGACCGCGTGACCGCGATGCCGAAAACGCAGCAGGAGATCGTGCGTCTGACCCGCGACGTGGAGTCCGGACAGCAGGTTTACATGCAGCTGCTGAACAAGCAGCAGGAGCTGAAAATCACCGAAGCCAGTACCGTCGGTGACGTGCGCATCGTTGACCCGGCCATTACCCAGCCTGGCGTGCTGAAGCCGAAGAAAGCGCTGATTATTCTCGGCAGCATTATTCTCGGCCTAATGCTCTCCATCGTGGGCGTGCTGCTGCGTTCGCTGTTCAACCGCGGTATCGAAAGCCCGCAGGTGCTGGAAGAGAGCGGTATCAACGTCTATGCCAGCATTCCGCTGTCCGAGTGGCAAAAATCCCGCGACAGCGTCAAAACCATCAAGGGCGTCAAGCGTTACAAACAGAGCCAGCTTCTGGCGGTGGGTAACCCGACCGACCTCGCCATCGAAGCGATCCGTAGCCTGCGTACCAGCCTGCACTTCGCCATGATGCAGGCCAAAAACAACGTCCTGATGTTAACCGGCGTCAGCCCGTCGATTGGTAAAACCTTCGTCTGCGCCAACCTGGCGGCGGTGGTCAGCCAGACCAACAAGCGCGTGCTGCTGATCGACTGCGATATGCGTAAGGGCTACACCCACGAGCTGCTGGGCACCAACAACGTTAACGGTCTGTCGGAAATTCTGCTCGGTAAAGGTGAAATCAGCCAGAGCGCGAAACCTACAACGGTGCCGAAATTTGACCTGATCCCTCGCGGTCAGGTGCCGCCAAACCCGTCCGAGCTGCTGATGAGCGAACGTTTCACCCAGTTGATTGAGTGGGCGAGCAAAAATTACGACCTGGTGCTGATCGATACGCCGCCAATTCTGGCGGTGACCGACGCGGCCGTCGTTGGCCGCCACGCGGGCACCACGCTGATGGTAGCGCGTTACGCGGTGAACACCCTGAAAGAGGTGGAAACCAGCCTGAGCCGCTTCGAGCAGAACGGGATTGAGGTGAAAGGGGTGATCCTGAACTCCATCTTCCGCCGCGCGACCGGGTACCAGGATTACGGCTATTACGAGTACGAATATAAATCTGACAGTAAATAACAAAACACACCCCACCCCCTCACCCTAACCCTCTCCCCAAAGGGGAGAGGGGACAGTTCGGTGCGGGATTTGGGGGACGAACGTAATGATAACCACTGGCTGCCTTTCACCCTCTCCCCTGTGGGGAGAGGGCCGGGGTGAGGGGAAAAGATGACCACACAACGCCCTTTAGTATCAATCTATATGCCGACATGGAATCGTCAGCAGCTGGCGATCCGCGCCATCAAATCCGTCCTGCGACAGGATTACGATAACTGGGAGCTGATCATCGTGGATGACTGCTCTTCCTCGTATGAACAGCTGCAAAAATTCGTGACTGACCTCAACGACCCGCGGGTGGTCTATACGCATAACGCGATTAACTCCGGCGCCTGCGCTGTACGTAATCAGGCGATTATGCAGGCCAAAGGGCAGTATTTGACCGGGATCGACGACGATGACGAATGGACGCCGAACCGCCTGTCTATTTTCCTGTCGCATAAAGAGCAGCTGGTCACGCACGCTTTCCTGTATGCCAACGACTATGTCTGTCAGGGCGAGGTGTACTCGCAGCCCGCGAGCCTGCCGCTGTACCCGAAATCACCGTACTCTCGACGCCTGTTTTACAAGCGCAACATCATTGGTAACCAGGTCTTCACCTGGGCGTGGCGCTTTAAAGAGTGCCTGTTCGATACCGAACTGAAGGCCGCGCAGGATTACGACATCTTCCTGCGGATGGTGGTGGAGTATGGCGAGCCGTGGAAAGTGGAAGAGGCCACGCAGATCCTGCACATCAACCACGGGGAGATGCAGATCACCTCGTCGCCGAAGAAGTTCTCGGGCTACTTCCATTTTTACCGCAAGCACAAGGACAAATTTGACCGTGCCAGCCGTAAATATCAGCTCTTTACCCTCTATCAGATCCGCAATAAGCGCATGAACTGGCGCACGCTGCTGACGCTGCTGTCCGTGCGTAACGGCAAGCGCCTGGCTGATGGACTTCGGGGGAAATAATGTTTCTGGAAGATTGCCGCGCTAACAGCTGGAGCCTGCGTCCGTGCTGCATGGTTCTGGCGTACCGCATCGCGCACTTTTGCTCGGTGTGGCGTAAGAAAAGTGTGCTGAACAATATCTGGGCGGCGCCCGTGCTGGTGCTGTACCGCATCATTACCGAATGCTTTTTTGGCTATGAAATTCAGGCCGCTGCCACCATTGGCCGCCGCTTTACCATCCATCACGGCTATGCGGTGGTGATCAACAAGTTTGTGGTCGCCGGGGATGATTTCACCATTCGTCATGCGGTCACCATTGGCAACCGCGGGCCTGACAGCCTGGCCTGCCCGGTCATCGGCAATAACGTCGAGCTGGGGGCGAACGTGGTAATCATCGGTGACATTACGATTGGTAATAACGTCACGATTGGTGCTGGCAGCGTAGTGCTGGACAGCATTCCGGATAACGCGCTGGTGGTGGGAGAAAAAGCCCGCGTGAAGGTGATTAAATGAACATTCTGCAATTTAACGTACGCCTCGCAGAAGGCGGAGCGGCTGGCGTGGCCCTGGATCTGCACCAGCGCGCGCTGCAAAAAGGACTACAGTCTCGTTTTATTTACGGCTACGGCAAAGGCGGCAAGAAAAGCGTCAGCCACGATAACTTCCCGCAGGTGCACAAGCACACGCCGCGTCTGACCTCGATTGCCAACATTGCGCTGTTCCGCCTGTTTAACCGCGATCTGTTTGGCAACCTGAACAACCTTTACCGCACCGTGACGCGCACGACCGGCCCGGTTGTGCTGCATTTTCACGTGCTGCACAGCTACTGGCTGAATCTGGAAGAGGTGGTGGCGTTTTGTCAGAAGGTGCAAGCCCACAAGCCCGACACCCGATTCGTCTGGACGCTGCACGATCACTGGAGCGTGACCGGACGCTGCGCGTTTACCGACGGCTGCGAAGGCTGGAAAGATAACTGCCAGAAGTGCCCGACGTTAAGCAACTACCCGCCGGTGAAGGTGGATCGCGCGCATCAGCTGGTGGCCGGAAAGCGTCAGCTGTTCCGCGACATGCTCTCGCTCGGCTGTACGTTTATCTCCCCGAGCCAGCACGTGGCCGATGCCTTCAACAGCCTGTACGGGGCAGGGCGCTGTCAGATTATCAACAACGGCATCGACGTAGCGACGGAAGCCATTCTTGCCGAGCTGACTCCGGTGGCCGAAACCGCGGGCAAACCGAAAATTGCTATCGTTGCGCATGACCTGCGTTACGACGGTAAAACCAACCAGCAGCTGGTGCGCGACATGATGGCGCTGGGTGACAAGATAGAGCTTCACACCTTCGGCAAGTTTTCACCGTTCGAAGGGGCCAACGTGGTGAACCACGGGTTTGAGACCGACAAGCGCAAGCTGATGAGCGCGCTGAATGAAATGGACGCGCTGGTGTTCAGCTCCCGCGTGGATAACTACCCGCTGATCCTCTGCGAAGCGCTCTCTATCGGCGTGCCGGTGATCGCCACCCACAGCGATGCGGCGCGCGAAGTGCTGGAAAAGTCCGGCGGGAAAACCTTCACGGAGCAGGAGGTCCTGCCGCTGGTACAGCTGCCGAAGGCGCAGATTGCTGAGATCGTTTTTGGCACAGACCTGGAATCGTTCCGCAACCGCAGCCGCAAGGCCTACAGTGGACAACAGATGCTGGAGGAATATGTCTCGTTCTATCAGAATCTGTAGTTATCTGCTGCTGCCGCTGATCTACCTGCTGGTCAACGTCAAAATTGCCCAGCTCGGCGAAAGCTTCCCGATAACCATCGTAACCTTCCTGCCCGTTCTGCTTCTGTTGTATGTCGATAAAATCAACCTCAAGAAGCTGATGATTGCCTTAGGTCTGGGCACGGGCCTGACGCTGTTTAACTACATCTTTGGCCAGTCGCTGGATGCGAGTAAATACGTCACGTCGACCATGCTGTTTGTTTATATTGTTATTATTATCGGAATGGTCTGGAGTATTCGGTTTAAAACTATTTCTCCGCACAATTATCGGAAAATCCTTAGGTTCTTTTATATTGCCGTTGCGTTAATTGTTATGCTTGCCGCACTGGAGATGGCGCAAATTATTCTCACCGGCGGCAGCAGCCTGATGGAGATAATTTCGAAATATCTCATTTACAGTAACAGCTATGTATTGAACTTCATCAAGTTTGGCGGGAAGCGTACTACGGCCCTCTATTTTGAACCGGCGTTTTTCGCTCTGGCGTTAATCTCAATTTGGCTCAGCATCAAACAGTTTGGTATCAAAACGCCTAAGACCGATGCTATGATTCTTGCAGGAATTGTTCTGTCTGGATCGTTCTCAGGGGTAATGACATTTATCCTGTTTTACCTGCTGGAGTGGGCGTTCCAGTACCTGAACAAAGATGCGATTAAGAACAAACTGCCGCTGGCGATTATCTCCCTGACGGTATTTATGGTAGGCGTGATATTTGCCTTCCCGTACATCTCAGAACGTCTGGGTGATTTGGGAACGGAAGGGTCTTCGTCCTATTATCGCATCATTGGGCCACTGGTGATGGTGGGTTATTCCTTAACCCATATTGATGGGGTAGTAAGATTCGGCTCACTTTACGAATATGTTGCATCATTCGGAATCTTTAACGGTGCGGATGTCGGTAAAACCATAGACAATGGTCTGTATCTGTTAATTATTTATTTTTCGTGGTTCGCCGTACTGTTGACCCTGTGGTATCTGTTTAAAGTTTTCAAAATGATGATTAACGCGTTTGGTGATAACCAGAACTTTCGCGTTCAGCTTTATCTGTTTACTCCGGTGTCGCTGTTTTTTACCGGGTCAATATTTAGCCCGGAATATGCTTTCTTGATTGTCTGTCCGTTTATTCTGCGCAAGGCGCTTAATATTACGAACGTATGACGAAATGAGGTGATTTATGTTTCTTAGCGTCATTACTGTCGCTTTTCGTAATTACGAAGGGGTGGTAAAAACCTGGCGCTCGCTGCGCAACCTGGCGCGCGATCCAAGCCTCACCTTTGAGTGGATTGTGGTCGACGGCGGCTCGAACGATGGCACGGCGGAGTTTCTGGAAAAACTCAACGGTGAGTTCAACTTACGCTACATCAGCGAGAAAGATAAAGGCATCTATGATGCGATGAATAAAGGCATCAACATGGCGCAAGGCCGTTATGCCATCTTCCTGAACTCGGGCGATATTTTCCATGAAGACGTGGCGCTGTTTGCCCGTCAGCTGGCTCGCCAGAAAGAGGACGCCATGTATATTGGCGATGCGCTGCTCGATTTTGGCGACGGACATAAAGTGTGCCGCAGCGCGAAGCCAGGCTGGTATATCTATCACAGCTTGCCGGCCAGCCATCAGGCCATTTTCTTCCCGGTAAAGGGGCTGAAAAAACAGCCTTACGATTTACAGTATAAAGTGTCATCCGATTATGCGCTGGCAGCCAGCCTGTATAAATCAGGTTATCCGTTCCGTCGAATTAAAGGGCTGGTGTCTGAATTCTCAATGGGCGGCGTGTCAACGTCTAATAATCTGGAATTGTGCCAGGACGCCAAAAACGTACAGCGTAAAATATTACGCGTGCCGGGGTTTTGGGCGGAATTGTCTTATTTATTACGCCTGCGTACCACAGGCAAAACGAAAACCTTATATAACAAAGCCTGAATATAAGGAAACGCAATGCAGGATTTAAAAGGTTTCTCCGTGCCGAAAGGTTTTCGGGGCGGGAACGGTATTAAGGTACAGCTGTGGTGGGCCGTTCAGGCAACGTTATTTGCCTGGTCGCCGCAAATAATGTACCGCTGGCGAGCTTTTTTATTGCGCCTGTTTGGCGCAAAAATCGGAAAAAACGTAGTCATCCGACCTTCTGTGAAAATTACCTATCCGTGGAAATTAACGCTTGGGGATTACGCATGGGTTGGGGATAACGCGGTGTTATATACCCTGGGCGAAATAACGATTGGCGCAAATTCGGTGGTTTCACAGAAATGTTATTTGTGCACCGGCAGCCACGATTTTATGAGTCAGCATTTTGATATTACCGCTTCGCCTGTTGCGATAGGTGAAAAATGCTGGCTGGCAACGGATGTTTTTGTTGCACCGGGTGTTTCTGTTGGCGATGGCACGGTAGTCGGTGCCCGCAGCAGCGTTTTTAAATCGCTACCGGCAAATAAAATTTGCCGTGGCAACCCCGCAGTGGTGATACGCGAACGCGTTGAAACTGATTAAATTCATAAGTAGAGGAATATAAACATGTCTAAAGTCGCTCTCATCACCGGCGTTACCGGGCAGGATGGTTCTTACCTGGCAGAGTTCCTGCTGGAAAAAGGGTATGAAGTACACGGTATTAAACGTCGTGCATCTTCTTTCAACACCGAACGTGTGGATCATATTTATCAGGATCCTCACGCGGCGAACCCGAAATTCCACCTGCACTACGGCGACCTGACCGATACCTCCAACCTGACCCGTATCCTGCAGGAAGTTCAGCCGGATGAAGTCTACAACCTGGGCGCGATGAGCCACGTAGCGGTCTCCTTCGAATCCCCGGAATACACCGCCGACGTTGATGCCATGGGTACGCTGCGTCTGCTGGAAGCGATTCGCTTCCTCGGCCTTGAGAAGAAAACTCGCTTCTACCAGGCATCCACCTCCGAGCTGTACGGTCTGGTGCAGGAAATCCCACAGAAAGAGACCACGCCGTTCTACCCGCGCTCTCCGTATGCGGTAGCAAAACTGTACGCCTACTGGATCACCGTGAACTACCGTGAATCCTACGGCATGTACGCCTGTAACGGCATCCTGTTCAACCACGAATCTCCACGTCGCGGCGAAACCTTCGTGACCCGCAAAATCACCCGCGCTATCGCCAACATCGCGCAGGGTCTGGAGTCTTGCCTGCACCTCGGCAACATGGATTCCCTGCGTGACTGGGGCCATGCCAAAGACTACGTGAAAATGCAGTGGATGATGCTGCAGCAGGAACAGCCAGAAGACTTCGTGATTGCGACCGGCGTGCAGTACTCCGTACGTCAGTTCGTTGAAATGGCTGCGGCACAGTTGGGCATCAAACTGCGCTTCGAAGGTACCGGCGTGGAAGAGAAAGGTATCGTTGTTTCCGTGACCGGCCACGACGCTCCGGGCGTGAAGCCAGGCGACGTGATTGTCCAGGTTGACCCGCGCTACTTCCGTCCTGCTGAAGTGGAAACTCTGCTGGGCGACCCAACCAAAGCGCACGAGAAGCTGGGCTGGAAACCAGAAATCACTCTGCAGGAGATGGTTTCCGAGATGGTAGCCAAAGATCTTGAAGCAGCGAAAAAACACTCCCTGCTCAAGTCTCATGGCTACGAGGTTGCCATCGCGCTGGAGTCCTGAGAATGACAAAACAACGTATTTTTGTCGCCGGTCATCGCGGAATGGTGGGTTCCGCGATTGAACGCCTGCTCGAACAGCGCGGTGACGTCGAAGTGGTTGTCCGCACCCGCGACGAGCTGAACCTGCTCGACAGCCGCGCGGTACAGGACTTCTTTGCTAACGAACGCATTGACCAGGTGTATCTGGCCGCGGCGAAGGTGGGCGGCATTGTCGCTAACAACACCTACCCGGCGGATTTCATCTACGAAAACATGATGATCGAGAGCAACATCATTCACGCCGCGCATCTGCACAACGTGAATAAGCTGCTGTTCCTCGGGTCGTCCTGTATTTACCCGAAAATGGCGAAACAGCCGATCGCCGAGAGCGAACTGCTGCAGGGCACGCTTGAAGCAACCAACGAGCCGTACGCGATTGCCAAGATTGCCGGGATCAAGCTGTGCGAGTCCTACAACCGCCAGTACAACCGCGACTATCGTTCGGTGATGCCGACCAACCTGTACGGACCGCACGACAACTTCCACCCGAGCAACTCGCACGTGATCCCGGCGCTGCTGCGCCGCTTCCACGAGGCGACCGCCGAGAACGCGCCGGACGTGGTGGTGTGGGGCAGCGGTACGCCGATGCGCGAATTCCTGCACGTGGACGACATGGCTGCCGCCAGCATTCACGTGATGGAGCTGGATCGCGAGGTGTGGCAGGAGAACACCGAGCCGATGCTGTCGCACATCAACGTCGGTACCGGTGTGGACTGCACCATTCGCGAGCTGGCGCAAACCATCGCGCAGGTAGTGGGCTACAAGGGCCGCGTGGTGTTTGACGCGACGAAACCGGACGGCACGCCGCGCAAGCTGCTGGACGTGACCCGTCTGCATCAGCTGGGCTGGTATCACGAGGTGTCACTGGAGCAGGGTCTGGCCAGTACCTACCAGTGGTTTCTGGAAAACCAGCACCGCTTCCGGGGGTAACGATGTTTTTAAGTCAGGAAGATTTTGCCACGGTAGTGCGTTCCACTCCGCTCATCTCAATTGATTTGATCGTGGAGAACGAACGCGGCGAGTTCTTGCTGGGGAAACGAACCAACCGTCCTGCACAGGGCTTCTGGTTCGTGCCCGGCGGGCGCGTACAGAAGGATGAGACGCTGAGCGATGCGTTTGAGCGTCTCACTCTGGCGGAACTGGGCCTGCAGCTGCCGATGGCAGCGGGCCAGTTTTACGGGGTCTGGCAGCACTTCTATGACGATAACTTTTCAGGCACCGGGTTCACCACGCACTACATCGTGCTGGGGTTCCGCCTGAAGGTGAGTGAGGCAGACCTGCGTCTGCCTGATTCTCAGCATGACGACTACCGCTGGCAGACGCCAGAGGCGCTGCTTGCCAGCGACAATGTGCATGACAACAGTCGCGCCTATTTCCTCGCTGAACGTCAGTCCGGGGTGCCGGGCTTATGAAGATCCTCGTATACGGAATCAACTACTCGCCGGAATTAACCGGCATCGGGAAATACACCGGCGAGATGGTCGAGTGGATGGCGAGCCAGGGACATGACGTGCGGGTCATTACCGCGCCGCCGTACTACCCGGAATGGAAAGTGGGGGAGCGCTACTCAAGCTGGCGCTACCGTCGCGAAGAGGGCGCAGCGACCGTCTGGCGCTGCCCCCTGTATGTGCCTAAGCAGCCCTCGACGCTGAAGCGGTTGATTCATCTCGGCAGCTTTGCTCTGAGCAGCTTCTTCCCGCTGATGGCGCAGCGTCGCTGGAAGCCGGATCGCATCATCGGCGTGGTGCCAACGCTGTTTTGCACGCCGGGCATGCGCCTGCTGGGCAAACTCTCCGGCGCGCGCACTCTGCTGCACATACAGGATTACGAAGTTGACGCCATGCTGGGCCTGGGGATGGCAGGCAAGAGTAAAGGCGGCAAGGTCGCGAAGCTCGCCAGCGCGTTTGAGCGCAGCGGCCTGCACAACGTTGATTACGTCTCGACTATCTCGCGCTCGATGATGAACAAGGCGCAGGAGAAGGGCGTCCCGGCGGAGAAAGTCATTTTCTTCCCGAACTGGTCAGAAGTGGCGCGTTTTCGCGATGTAACTGAGCAAGATGCTCATACCCTGCGCGCGCAGCTCGGTTTGCCTGAAGATCAAAAAATCATTCTTTACTCAGGCAACATCGGCGAAAAGCAGGGGCTGGAAAGCGTGATTGAAGCGGCCCAGCTGCTGAGTGAACATCCGTGGACGTTTGTGATTGTCGGGCAGGGCGGTGGAAAGGCGCGGCTGGAAAAAATGGCCAGGGAACGCGGCCTGACCAACGTGAAATTTTTCCCGCTTCAGTCTTACGAGGCATTGCCTGCGCTGCTGAAGATGGGCGACTGCCATCTGGTGGTGCAAAAACGCGGCGCCGCGGACGCGGTACTGCCGTCCAAGCTGACCAACATTCTGGCAGTGGGCGGTAACGCGGTGATCACGGCAGAAGCCGAAACAGAATTAGGCCAGCTGTGTGACAGCTATCCGGGGATTGCCGTGTGCGTGGAGCCGGAATCGGTCCCGGCGCTGGTAACCGGAATTGAGCAAGCGCTTGCCATGCCAAAAGTGAACACGGTGGCACGTGAATATGCCGAACGCACGCTCGAAAAAGAGAACGTGCTGAGCCAATTTATTACAGATATACGGGGATAAATCATGAGTCAAACCACTTTGTATCCAGTTGTGATGGCTGGTGGCTCTGGTAGCCGGTTGTGGCCGCTGTCCCGCGTGCTCTATCCAAAACAGTTCCTCTGCCTGAAAGGGGATCTCACCATGCTGCAGACGACGGTAAACCGTCTGCACGGCGTGGAGTGTGAAAGCCCGGTGGTGATTTGTAACGAACAGCACCGTTTTATTGTTGCCGAGCAGCTGCGCCAGCTGAATAAGCTCACCGAAAACATCATCCTGGAGCCTGCCGGACGCAATACCGCGCCCGCGATCGCCCTGGCGGCGCTGGCGGCAAAACGCAGCAGCCCGGACTGTGACCCGCTGATGCTGGTCCTGGCGGCAGACCACGTTATCCAGCAGGAAGACGCCTTCCGCGACGCGGTGCGTGCGGCGATCCCTTACGCCGAGAGCGGCAAGCTGGTGACCTTCGGCATCGTGCCGGATCTGCCGGAAACCGGATATGGCTATATTCGTCGCGGCAGCGTGACGCCGGGTGAAGGTGACAGCGTGGCGTTTGACGTGGCGCAGTTTGTTGAAAAACCGAATCTGGAAACCGCGCAGGCGTATGTCGCCAGCGGTGAGTATTACTGGAATAGCGGGATGTTCCTGTTCCGCGCCGGACGCTATCTGGAAGAGCTGCGCAAATACCGCCCGGATATTCTGGACGCCTGCGAGAAAGCGATGGCGGTGGTGGACCCGGATCTCGACTTCATCCGCGTGGATGAAGAGGCGTTCCTCGCCTGCCCGGAAGAGTCCATTGACTATGCGGTGATGGAACGTACGGCGGACGCCGTCGTGGTACCGATGGATGCGGGCTGGAGCGATGTCGGCTCCTGGTCCTCCCTGTGGGAGATCAGCGCCCATACCCCGGAGGGTAACGTCCACCACGGCGATGTTATTAGCCACAAAACGGAAAACAGCTACGTCTACGCCGAATCCGGCCTGGTGACCACGGTCGGGGTGAAGGATCTGGTGGTTGTCCAGACAAAGGACGCCGTGCTGATTGCCGACCGTAACGCCGTGCAGGACGTTAAAAAAGTGGTTGAACAAATTAAGGCCGATGGCCGTCACGAGCACCATATTCACCGCGAAGTCTACCGTCCGTGGGGGAAATATGACTCCATTGACTCCGGTGACCGCTATCAGGTGAAACGCATCACCGTGAAGCCGGGCGAGGGGCTGTCGGTGCAGATGCACCATCACCGCGCCGAGCACTGGGTGGTGGTTGCGGGTACCGCCAAAGTCACTATCGACGGTGAAGTCAAACTGCTGGGTGAAAACGAGTCCATTTATATTCCGCTGGGGGCGACACACTGTCTGGAGAACCCGGGGAAAATTCCTCTCGACTTAATTGAGGTGCGCTCCGGCTCGTATCTGGAAGAGGACGATATCGTGCGCTTCCAGGACCGCTACGGGCGGGTGTAGCACTCTGCATTATGCCCGGTGGCGCTGCGCTTACCGGGCCTGCGAATGACAAAAAAATCAATTTGGCCATTAAGTGGTCAGGGCCGACTGTTGCCTGAAAAAGGGGTCATCATGGAAAAATTAACCTGTTTTAAAGCCTACGATATTCGCGGCAAGCTGGGCGAAGAGCTGAATGAAGACATCGCGTGGCGCATTGGCCGCGCGTACGGCGAATATTTAAAACCGCAGACCATCGTGCTGGGCGGTGACGTGCGTCTGACCAGTGAATCCCTCAAGCTGGCCCTGGCGAAAGGGCTGCAGGACGCGGGCGTGGACGTGCTGGACATCGGTCTTTCCGGGACCGAAGAGATTTACTTTGCCACCTTCCACCTGGGCGTGGACGGCGGTATCGAAGTGACGGCCAGCCACAACCCGATGGACTACAACGGGATGAAGCTGGTGCGCAAGGGCGCGCGCCCTATCAGCGGCGACACCGGCCTGCGCGACGTGCAACGTCTGGCGGAAGCCAACGACTTCCCGCCAGTGAACGAGGCGAAGCGCGGCAGCTACAAAAAAATCAACCTGCAGAAAGAGTACATCGACCACCTGCTGGGCTACATCAACGTGGCGAACCTCAAGCCGCTGAAGCTGGTCATCAACTCCGGCAACGGCGCGGCCGGCCCGGTTGTCGATGCCCTGGAAGCGCGCTTTAAGGCCCTGAACGTGCCGGTGACCTTCGTGAAAGTGCACAACACCCCGGACGGCAACTTCCCGAACGGTATTCCTAACCCGCTGCTGCCGGAGTGCCGCGACGACACCCGCAACGCGGTGATTGAGCACGGCGCGGACATGGGCATCGCCTTTGACGGTGACTTCGACCGCTGCTTCCTGTTCGACGAGAAAGGGCAGTTCATCGAGGGCTACTATATTGTCGGCCTGCTGGCGGAAGCGTTCCTCGAGAAAAACCCGGGTGCGAAAATCATTCATGACCCGCGCCTTTCCTGGAACACCGTCGACGTGGTGTCAGCGGCGGGCGGCACGCCGGTGATGTCCAAAACCGGCCACGCCTTCATCAAAGAGCGCATGCGCGAAGAAGACGCCATCTACGGCGGCGAGATGAGCGCCCACCACTACTTCCGTGATTTTGCCTACTGCGACAGCGGGATGATCCCGTGGCTGCTGGTCACCGAGCTGCTGTGCCTGAAGGGGCAGACGCTGGGCGAGCTGGTGCGCGACCGCATGGCGGCGTTCCCGGCGAGCGGGGAGATCAACAGCAAGCTGGCGCAGCCTGCCGAGGCCATTGCCCGCGTGGAGCAGCACTTTGCGATCCACGCGCTGGAAATTGACCGTACGGACGGCATCAGCATGGCGTTCCCGCAGTGGCGCTTTAACCTGCGCTCGTCCAATACCGAGCCGGTGGTGCGCCTGAACGTGGAGTCCCGTGCTGACACCGCGCTGATGGAAGCCCGAACGAAGGACATTCTGGCGCTGTTGAATCAGTAATACTTGCCCCTCCCGGTGGGAGGGGGAACCGAATACAGGAACAACGATGACGAATCTAAAAAAACGCGAACGAGCGAGAACGAATGCATCGTTAATCTCTATGGTGCAGCGTTTTTCTGATATCACCATCATGGTCGGTGGATTGTGGGCGGTGTGTCGGATCGGCGGGCTGCCGTTCTTATATATGCATCTGCTGATGGCACTCATTGCGCTGGTCGTGTTTCAGATGATCGGCGGGATGACCGATTTCTACCGCTCGTGGCGCGGCGTCAAAATGACCACTGAACTGATGCTGTTGCTGCAGAACTGGACCCTGAGCCTGATCTTCAGCGCGGGCCTGGTGGCTTTCAGCCATGATTTTGATAATCGCCTCGTCACCTATCTCTGCTGGTATCTGCTGACCAGCTTCGGCATGGTGGTCTGCCGTTCCCTGATCCGTTTCGGCGCGGGCTGGCTGCGCAACCGGGGCTATAACCGTCGCTTCGTTGCCGTAGCGGGCGATCTGCCGGTTGGTAAGGTCCTGCTCGACAGCTTCCGCAAAGAGCCGTGGTTAGGGTTTGAAGTGGTCGGGATTTACCACGACGCGAAGCCGGGCGGCGTGCCTGCGGACTGGGCGGGCAATTACGAACAGCTTATTGAAGACGCGAAAGCCGGCAAAATTCATAACGTCTACATCGCCATGCAGATGAAAGACGAATCCCGCATCAAGCAGCTGATGCGCGAGCTGGCGGACACCACCTGTTCGGTGATCCTGATCCCGGACGTCTTTACCTTTAACATCCTCCATTCACGCATTGAAGAAGTGAACGGCGTGCCGGTGGTACCGCTGTACGACACCCCGCTGTCGGGCATTAACCGCGTGCTGAAGCGCGCGGAAGATATCGTGCTCTCGTCGCTGATTTTACTGCTCATCTCCCCGGTGCTGTGCTGCATTGCCCTCGCGGTGAAGCTGAGCTCTCCCGGCCCGGTTATCTTCCGCCAGACCCGCTACGGTATGGACGGTAAGCCGATTATGGTGTGGAAATTCCGCTCCATGAAGGTGATGGAAAATGACAAGGTGGTGACCCAGGCGACGCAGAACGATCCGCGCGTCACCCGCGTGGGGAACTTCCTGCGCCGCACCTCTCTGGACGAGCTCCCGCAGTTTATCAACGTCTTCACCGGTGGGATGTCGATTGTTGGCCCGCGTCCGCACGCGGTGGCGCACAACGAGCAGTATCGCTCGCTGATTGAAGGCTACATGCTGCGCCATAAGGTGAAGCCGGGCATTACCGGCTGGGCGCAGATCAACGGCTGGCGCGGCGAAACCGACACGCTGGAAAAAATGGAAAAACGTATCGAATTCGATCTGGAGTACATCCGTGAATGGAGTATCTGGTTCGATATCAAGATTGTTTTTCTGACCATCTTCAAAGGTTTCGTGAACAAAGCGGCGTACTAAGATGAGCTTACGTGAAAAAACCATCAGCGGGGCGAAGTGGTCAGCGATGGCGACCATCGTCATCATTGGCCTCGGTCTGGTGCAGATGACCGTGCTGGCGCGCATTATTGATAATCACCAGTTCGGCCTTTTGACCGTCTCGCTGGTGATTATCGCGCTGGCCGATACGCTGTCTGATTTTGGTATCGCCAATTCGATTATCCAGCGCAAAGAGATCAGCCATCTGGAGCTAACCACGCTCTACTGGCTGAACGTGGGGCTGGGGATTTTCGTGTTCGTGCTGGTGTTCCTGCTGAGCGATACCATCGCCAGCGTGCTGCACAACCCGGATCTGGCTCCGCTGATGCGCACGCTGTCGTTTGCTTTCGTGGTGATCCCGCACGGGCAGCAGTTCCGCGCGCTGATGCAGAAAGAGCTGGAATTCAACAAGATCGGCATGATCGAGACCAGTGCCGTGCTGGCGGGCTTTACCTTTACCGTGGTGAGCGCCCATTTCTGGCCGCTGGCGATGACCGCTATCCTCGGTTACCTGGTTAACTCTGCCGTGCGTACGCTGCTGTTCGGCTACTTTGGCCGCAAGATCTACCGTCCCGGGCTGCATTTCTCTCTCGCATCCGTCTCGTCCAACCTGCGCTTTGGCGCGTGGCTGACGGCGGACAGCATTATCAACTATGTGAATACCAACCTGTCGACGCTGGTGCTGGCGCGTATTCTTGGCGCGAGCGTGGCGGGGGGCTACAACCTGGCCTACAACGTCGCGGTGGTGCCGCCGATGAAGCTGAACCCGATCATCACCCGCGTCCTGTTCCCGGCCTTCGCCAAGATCCAGGACGACACCGAGAAGCTGCGCGTAAACTTCTACAAGCTGCTTTCCGTGGTGGGGATTATCAACTTCCCGGTGCTGCTGGGGCTGATGGTGGTTTCCAGCAACTTCGTGCCGCTGGTGTTTGGCGAGAAGTGGATCGGCATCATCCCGATCCTGCAGCTGCTGTGCGTGGTGGGGCTCCTGCGCTCCGTGGGGAATCCGATTGGTTCCCTGCTGATGGCAAAAGCGCGCGTCGATATTAGCTTTAAGTTCAACGTGTTCAAAACCTTCCTGTTTATTCCGGCGATTATCGTCGGCGGGCATATGGCGGGCGCCATCGGCGTCACGCTGGGCTTCCTGCTGGTGCAGGTAGTCAATACCGTTCTGAGCTACTTCATCATGATCAAGCCGGTGCTGGGCTCCAGCTACCGTCAGTACATCCTGAGCCTGTGGCTGCCGTTCTATCTCTCGTTGCCGACCCTGGCGGTGAGCTACGGCCTGGGCATCATCCTCAGCGGTCACCTGCCGCTGGCCGCGCTGCTGGCGGTGCAGGTTGCCGCGGGCGCGCTGGCATTTGGCGTGATGATTGTGCTGTCACGCAATGCGCTGGTGGTGGAGATGAAGCGCCAGTTTTGCCGTAACGAAAAAATGAAAACGCTGCTTCGCGCAGGCTAGTTATTTAAGAGGCCATTATGAAATTATTAATTCTTGGCAACCATACCTGCGGCAACCGTGGCGACAGCGCCATCCTGCGCGGTTTACTGGATGCAATTAACACCCTTAAGCCTGAGACCGAAGTGGACGTGATGAGCCGTTATCCGGTTAGCTCATCCTGGTTACTGAACCGCCCCGTGATGGGCGACCCGCTCTACAGCCAGATGAAACAGCACAATAACGCCGCGGGCGTGATGGGCCGCGTGAAGAAAGTGCTGCGTCGTCGCTACCAGCACCAGGTGCTGCTTTCCCGCGTGACCGATACCGGCAAGCTGCGCAACATTGCGATCGCGCAGGGCTTTACCGATTTTGTCCGTCTGCTGTCCGGCTACGACGCCATTATTCAGGTCGGCGGATCGTTCTTCGTCGATCTCTACGGCGTGCCGCAGTTTGAGCATGCGCTCTGTACCTTTATGGCGAAAAAGCCGCTGTTTATGATTGGCCACAGCGTCGGGCCATTCCAGGATCCGCAGTTTAACCAGCTCGCAAACTACGTCTTCGGCCACTGCGACGCGCTGATCCTGCGCGAGTCGGTCAGCCTCGACATGATGAAGCGCAGCGAAATTGACACCTCAAAAGTTGAGCACGGCGTGGACACCGCGTGGCTGGTGGATCATCAGGACGACAGCTTCCAGCCGAGCTACGCGGTGCAGCACTGGCTCGACGTGACGTCGAAACAGAAAACCGTCGCAATAACCCTGCGCGAGCTGGCGCCCTTTGATAAACGTTTAGGTACGACCCAGGCGGCGTATGAGAAAGCCTTCGCCGACGTGGTGAACCGCGTGCTGGACAGCGGGTACCAGGTGCTGGCGCTCTCCACCTGCACCGGCATCGACAGCTACAACAAAGACGACCGCATGGTGGCGCTGAACCTGCGCAGCCTGGTTAACGATCCGTCCCGCTATCATGTGGTGATGGACGAACTGAACGACCTGGAGATGGGCAAGCTGCTCTCCGCCTGCGACCTGACCGTCGGCACGCGGCTGCACTCCGCCATTATCTCCATGAACTTTGGCACGCCGGCCATTGCCATCAACTACGAACACAAATCAGCAGGCATCATGCAGCAGCTCGGTATGCCGGAAATGGCCGTGGATATTCGTCATCTCCTGGATGGTTCCCTTGGCGCGATGGTGGGGGATACGCTCGGCCAGCTGCCTGCGATCAATGAACGCCTGGCCGTGGCGGTGAAAGCCGAGCGCGAGAAGGGCATTGGGATGGTGAAATCGGTACTTGACCGCGTGCGGGAGGGGAAATGAAGGTTGGTTTCTTCTTACTGAAATTTCCGCTGTCGTCTGAAACGTTTGTCCTGAACCAAATCACCGCGTTTATCGATATGGGATATGACGTGGAGATTATCGCCCTGCAAAAGGGCGATACCAAAAATACCCATGCGGCGTATACCCAGTATGGGCTGGAGGCGAAAACCCGCTGGCTGCAGGATGAGCCGTCCGGAAAGCTGAGCAAGCTGCGCCACCGGGCCAGCCAGACGTTGCGCGGGATCCACCGCGCGTCGACGTGGCGGGCGCTGAATGTTTCCCGCTATGGGTCCGAATCCCGCAATCTGATCCTGTCGGCCATCTGCGGGCAAACCGCCCAGCCGTATCGTGCCGACGTGTTTATCGCCCACTTTGGCCCGGCAGGCGTCACAGCCGCGAAGCTGCGCGAGCTGGGCGTGATTGACGGCAAAATTGCGACCATCTTCCACGGTATCGATATCTCCAGCCGCGAAGTGCTGAACCACTACACGCCGGAGTATCAGCAGCTGTTCAGGCGCGGCGACATGATGCTGCCTATCAGCGACCTGTGGGCCGGACGCCTGAAAAACATGGGCTGCCCGGGAGAGAAAATTGCCGTTTCGCGTATGGGCGTGGATTTAACGCGCTTCACACGCCGTCCTGTCAAGGTGCCGGGAAAACCGCTGCAGATCATCTCCGTTGCTCGCCTGACCGAGAAGAAAGGCCTCCATGTAGCCATTGAAGCCTGCCGCCAGCTGAAAGCGCGCGGGGTAGATTTCCACTATCGCATTCTCGGCATTGGGCCGTGGGAGCGTCGTCTGCGCACGCTTATCGAACAGTATCAGCTGGAAGATGTCGTAGAGATGCCGGGCTTCAAGCCGAGCCACGAGGTCAAGGCCATGCTCGACGAGGCGGATGTGTTTCTGCTGCCCTCGGTAACGGGCGCCGATGGCGATATGGAAGGCATTCCGGTGGCGCTGATGGAGGCGATGGCCGTGGGTATTCCGGTGGTATCAACCCTGCACAGTGGGATCCCGGAGCTGATTAAGTCTGACCATTCCGGCTGGCTGGTGCCGGAGAATAACGCGATGGCCCTTGCGGACCGATTAGCAGCCTTCAGCGATATTGACCAGCAGGAGCTGGAGCCCGTGCTCCAGAACGCCCGACAAAAAGTGGAAACCGATTTTAACCAGCAGGTGATTAACCGCCAGTTAGCGAGCCTGCTGCAAACGTTGTAACGCCGAGGATGTATGCTGAAAAAGATTACCCGACGCACTTTTGTCTCTTCTCTCTCCGTTCTGGCGGCCACGCCGCTGCTGTCGTCACGCATCGCGCGGGCGGCAAGCGGCAGAACGGTCTCTGTTAATCAGTACAATAACAACGACTGGATCGCCGCCTTTAAGCAGGCGTTCAATGACGGCGACATCGTCGTGGTCCCCGCCGGGCTCACCTGCGAAAACATCAATACGGGCATTTTCATTCCCGACGGTAAAACGCTGCTGATCCGCGGGGCGTTAACCGGCAACGGGCGCGGCCGCTTTGTTCTGCAGGAAGGTAGCAAAGTGATAGGCGAAGGTGCCGGTCGCACGGAGAACATTACGCTCGACGTTCGCGGCTCTGACTGCGTCATCAAAGGGCTGGCCATGAGCGGTTTTGGCCCGGTGACGCAGATCTACATCGGCGGCAAGAAACCGAGCGTGATGCGTAATTTGCTGATTGATAACATCAGCGTGAGTCAGGCCAACTACGCCATCCTGCGCCAGGGGTTCCACAACCAGGTGGACGGTGCCCGCATCACCAACAGTAAATTTAGCCATCTGCAGGGGGATGCGATCGAATGGAACGTCGCCATCAACGATCGCAATATCCTGATCTCCGATCATGTCATCGACAACATCAACTGCACCAACGGCAAGATCAACTGGGGCATTGGCATTGGCCTCGCCGGCAGCACCTACGATAATGACTATCCGGAGAAGCAAACCGTCAAGAACTTCGTGGTGGCCAACATCACCGGCAGCAACTGTCGCCAGCTGGTGCACGTTGAAAACGGTAAGCATTTTGTTATCCGCAATATCAAAGCCAAAAATATTACCCCCGATTTCAGTAAAAAGGCGGGAATAGATAACGCCACGGTGGCCATTTATGGCTGTGATAATTTCATTATTGATAATGTCGATATGGTGAACAGCGCCGGAATGTTAATCGGCTATGGGGTGATAAAAGGCGATTATTTGTCCATCCCGCAGAACTTCAAGCTCAACAATATTCATCTCGATAATCGACAGCTTGCGTATAAATTGCGCGGAATACAGATTTCATCCGGTAACGCCACATCGTTTGTGGCGATAACCAACGTGGAAATGCAGCGTGCTACGCTTGAACTGCACAACAAGCCGCAGCATCTTTTTTTACGCAACATCAATGTGATGCAGGAAGCCGCTGTGGGTCCCGCCCTGAAGATTAACTTCGACCTGCGCAAGGATGTTCGGGGTAAATTTATGGCTAAAGATGAGACCTTGCTGTCGCTGGCGAACATTAAAGCGGTGAATGAGAAGGGGCAAAGCTCGGTGGATATTGACCGGGTCGACCAGCAGGTGGTGAACGTGGAAAAGCTTAACTTTGCGCTTCCGCACAGATAATCGACAATTAGCTGTTTTGAGACTATTCCTGGGAAAGAAGCGTGATCTATTCAGATTACAACTACAGAAATTTGTAGGGCTAAGGCGTAACATTACCTGAGGATTACGGCAAATCATGCTGGCGAAAACAGGTTTAAGAGCTATAATTCGTCAACCATTTTAAGGTGGAAGAAATAATGATTAATTTGAAAGCAGTCATTCCGGTAGCAGGCTTGGGCATGCATATGCTGCCAGCCACAAAAGCCATTCCTAAAGAGATGCTGCCGATCGTCGACAAGCCAATGATTCAGTACATTGTCGACGAGATTGTTGCTGCAGGGATCAAAGAAATCGTCCTGGTTACGCACTCCTCCAAGAATGCGGTAGAAAACCACTTCGACACCTCTTACGAACTCGAAGCGTTGCTTGAGCAGCGCGTTAAGCGCCAGCTGCTGGCGGAAGTGCAGTCTATTTGCCCCCCTGGCGTGACCATCATGAACGTGCGTCAGGCGCAGCCGCTGGGCCTGGGCCACTCTATCCTGTGTGCCCGTCCGGTTGTGGGCGATAACCCATTCATCGTCGTGCTGCCGGACATCATTATTGATACGGCATCTGCCGATCCGCTGCGTTACAACCTGGCGGCAATGGTGGCTCGTTTCAATGAAACGGGTCGTAGCCAGGTGCTGGCGAAACGCATGAAGGGCGATCTCTCCGAGTACTCTGTGATCCAGACTAAAGAACCGCTGGAGACGGAAGGGCAGGTGAGCCGCATCGTTGAGTTCATCGAAAAACCGGATCAGCCACAGACGCTGGATTCGGACCTGATGGCGGTGGGGCGTTATGTTCTGAACGCGGATATCTGGGCCGAGCTGGAAAAAACCGAGCCAGGCGCCTGGGACCGTATTCAGCTGACCGACGCGATTGCCGAGCTGGCGAAGAAGCAGTCCGTAGACGCTATGCTGATGACCGGCGACAGCTATGACTGCGGTAAGAAAATGGGGTATATGCAGGCGTTCGTGAATTATGGACTGCGTAACCTCAAGGAAGGGGCGAAGTTCAGAACCCGTATTGAGAAGTTGCTCGCAAACGACTGATATTCCAGCCACGACTTGAACAAGCGGCAGTCATTATTTTGGTTAGATTTCATCACACCAAAATAATGACTGCCGCTTTTTGTTATTAATTCCATGATTACAGTGGGTTACAGGGTATAAATACGGATCGCTTTGTAGCGATTTGTGCTTGTTTCTGAGGTCATTTAGGACGACAATTAACGCCAGTTTTTTGTCTGTATCCAGACAAGAAAAATCATTTAATCAGACATCGCTCAGTGCACTGGTAGCTGTTAAGCCAGGGGCGGTAGCGTGCCTTGTATTCGCAATTGAATATAGAACGGGCAGTCGTGGCCTATACAGTTTCTCGCGATCCTGCACTCTTCGCAGGCAAAAAATATCAGATAGAGCAGATAGGGGATATCAATGAAAGTATTGGTGACGGGCGGAACCGGGTTTCTTGGTACTGCTTTAGTCCGGACGTTGAAATCATCAGGACACGAGGTGATATTAACAACGCGCAAGCAGGAGAACACTGAACAGGGAATTTACAACCTGGGTGATATCTCAGCCGATACCAACTGGATAAATCTTCTTCAGGGATGCGACACTGTCATTCATACTGCGGGAAGAGCGCATATCCTTAATGATGATGCTCAGGACGCTTTAGCGGAATTTCGCCGTGTCAATCACGACGCGACGATGAAATTAGCGAGAGATGCTGCGACCAGTGGGGTTAAACATTTTATATTTGTAAGCTCAATCGGCGTTAACGGTAATGCCACCTCAGGGATCCCATTTACTGAGGCCTCGGAGCCACAACCCACTTCCGATTACGCCATTTCCAAGCGAGAAGCTGAGCAGAGTCTACTTAATCAATTTGCAGAAAGCGATATGGCGATCACCATTGTCCGCCCTGCATTGATTTGTGGTGAAAATGCACCGGGTAATATACAGCGTCTTTTAAAAATGGTTTCTAAAAACCTACCGTTGCCATTTAAAAATGTTAGGAACAAGCGAGCGCTGGCGTCTCTGGATAATGTCGTCAGTTTCATCAGCGAATGCGTGGTGAATGAGAAATCTAAAAATCAACTCTATTTACTTGCAGATGCAGAACGTCCTTCAACTAAAGATATGATTAATGCCTTTGCTTCAGGAATGGGCATTAAAGCGAAACTGATCTCTTTCCCAACGGGTATCTTCAGGTTATTACTTTCTACTGTTGGTAAACGAGGTATTTACGATCAGCTGTTTGGCGATCTGGAAGTCGATGCCTCTAAATCTCGGGAACATTTAAACTGGACGCCCCCGATAACGCTTTATGAAACGATGAAAAAAACGGCGAAATATTATATCGAAGGTAATAAATAATGATGAATTTTGGGATGGTGATATTCGCTTTTTTTGTCTCATACGCACTGACTTGGGGATTGCGGGGGTATGCCTTAAAGCATAATGTTATTGACCGCCCTAACCAGCGAAGTTCTCATTCTGTACCCACCCCGCGAGGTGGTGGGGTAGCGATCGTCCTGACGTTCCTGGCTGCTTTAGTAGGATTTTATCTTAATCATACGCTTACGTTGGAGAGCTTCCTGGGGTTGTTTATTCCAGGGGGAATTGTTGCCATCATCGGTTTCCTTGACGATCATGGTCATATTGCGGCACGCTGGCGTCTATTGATGCATTTCCTGGCAGCAGCAATTGGCATCTATTTCCTGGGATCCTTCCCTGTCATTACGCTGTTTGGTTACGATCTTTCCTTATCCTGGATTGGTATGATTCTGGGCTGTGTTTATCTGGTCTGGATGTTGAATTTGTATAATTTCATGGATGGAATTAATGGATTAGCCAGCGCTGAAGCAATAACATTTGCCGCATGTAGTGCAATGTTGATTGCTGTAAACCAGTATACGGACGCGCCTGGAAGTATTTTTCCGATAACGCTTGCTCTTATCGGTGCCGCGGCTGGCTTTATTGTCTGGAACTTTCCGAAAGCAAAAATCTTCATGGGCGATGCCGGAAGTGGTTTTCTAGGGATAACCATCGGGCTGATGATCCTGCACATTGCGAAAGTTGACTCGCATTTCTTTATTGCTGAGTTGTGCTTGCTGGGCGTATTTATCGTCGATGCCACAACAACTTTGATGAGGAGGCTCGTAGCAGGTAAAAAGGTCTATGAAGCACATGCCAGCCATGGCTACCAAATCCTCGCAAGAAAATATGGCAGTCACGTTCCGGTGACATCATTGGCGATTGCCGTCAATCTGCTGTGGCTCTTCCCCATTGCCTTTTTTATTGCCTCAGGCAAAATTGATGGTCTTGTGGGGCTGCTCATCGCCTGGTTCCCGCTTCTCGTTGTTGCACTAATATGTGGTGCAGGCGTTAAAGACAAAGAGAGCAACGTCAATGCATGACTTATTGATTTTGGGCGCAGGTGGTCATGGTCGTACGCTGTACGAGACAGCGAGACTGCTGGGATATAGGGATATCGTTTTCCTCGACGATAATACCTCTGCCTGCCAGGAAATTAACCAGCTGATTGTCGGAAAAATTTCCGAGCTTCAGTTACATATCGGTAAGGTCAGTCATGTCGCTATTGGCATCGGAAACAATAAAGTCAGAGAGCAGCTCTATCAGCAACTGCTCGACTTAGGTATTCATCCTGTAACGCTTATACATCCCTTTGCCTTTGTCAGTCCATCGGCGACCCTTGCTGAGGGAACTGTTGTGTTAGCGGGAGCTGTAGTGGGTGCCAACGCAAAATTAGGTTTGGCGACGATTGTGAATAGCCACTCGACAATAGATCACGATTCCATTCTTGGTGATTTCGCTCATTTAGGTGTTGGTGTCCATCTTGCGGGCAGCGCTGTGATTGGGAAATCAGCGTTTCTCCAGGCGGGGACAGTGGGCGGTTATAATACTAAAGTAGACGATTACTCAGTGTGTCCTGCTGGTACTATTTTATAAACTGAATGCAAGCTTTAGTGAGGCGACCAGTTTTTAGTATGCTAAATTATTTAATATCTTTACCCAGAGCAATCAAACGAATTATTACTCTTTCCATAGATATTGTACTGCTCTTATGTGCATTTTGGTTTGCATTTTGGGTACGTATCGATTCAATGACTCCAATATATAGTACGGCGCATTGGTTATTTATATTTTCAATAATTTTCGTCACTCTGGCGATATTTGTTAAATTAGGACTGTATCGGGCCGTAATCCGTTATATTACTGCCAAGATATTATTAGTAGTAACGATGGGGATGGTCATATCGTCCATTTTGCTTATTATCGCAGCGTTCTATACCAACCTCTATTTGCCGAGAACGATTCCTTTTATCTATTTCTCATTCGGTCTGCTGCTTATTGCCGGATCACGGCTTGGAATGAGGATGTTGGTGAATCGTGGGTTGAATCTGGGCACTCGGGTAGTTATTTATGGTGCAGGTGCTTCGGGTCGTCAATTACTGCCTGCGCTGAGCCAGATGGACGAATATTACCCCGTTGCTTTTGTCGACGATAATCGCGCCCTGCAAGGTCAGGTGATTCACGGAGTAAGCGTCTTCGCACCAGAAAAACTGCCCTGGCTGGTTGAGAAATACGAAGCGAAGAAAATTCTGCTGGCCATGCCAAGCGCAAGCCGGGCCAGAAAAAACGAAGTCATTAAAACCCTGGAAGGTCTGCCGTGTGAAGTGCTCTCGATCCCGGGAATGGTCGATCTGGTGGAAGGGAAGGCAAGTATTGATTCCTTGCGGAAAGTCGTTATTACAGACCTGCTGGGCCGCGATCCTGTCTCACCCATTCCGGAACTGATATCCCGTAATATCAACGGGAAAACAGTGATGGTTACCGGGGCAGGGGGGTCTATAGGGTCTGAACTATGCCGACAGATAATTAAAAATAAGCCAAACCAGCTTATTCTGTTCGAATTGTCCGAATTCTCCCTCTATTCCATTGATTCCGAACTGCGTAACCTGAATCTGGGTCAGGATTTTAAAGTTAAAATCTATCCAATCCTCGGAAACGTTCAGGATAAAGAGCATCTCGAAAGGTTAATCAGAGCATTCAACGTCGACACAATTTATCATGCTGCGGCGTACAAGCATGTACCGCTTGTCGAGTTCAACGTACTTGATGGCGTGCGCAATAATATCTTTGGTACGTTGAGTTGCGCTCAGGCCGCGGCAAGTTGCGGTGTTGAAAACTTTGTCTTAATTTCGACTGATAAAGCCGTTCGCCCTACCAACACCATGGGGGCGACCAAGCGCATGGCGGAGCTGGTGCTGCAAGCGCTGGCGAAGGAATCCAGTAAAACCTGCTTCAGTATGGTTCGTTTCGGCAACGTGTTAGGCTCATCAGGCTCAGTTGTGCCGTTATTTGAAAAACAGATTGCTGCAGGTGGACCGGTGACGCTGACTCACGAAGATATCACGCGTTACTTTATGACTATTCCTGAAGCGGCTCAATTGGTTATCCAGGCGGGAGCCATGGGCACGGGCGGCGATGTTTTTGTTCTGGATATGGGGGAACCCGTCAAGATCATCGACCTTGCGCATCGCATGATTACGTTGCAAGGGCTTACCGTTCGCGATGATAAAAACCCTTATGGTGATATCGCGATAAAAACAACGGGTCTGCGGCCTGGTGAGAAACTGTATGAAGAGTTACTTATCGGCGACAATGTATCCGTTACGCAGCACCCGCGTATCAGGACTGCTAACGAGGTGATGTTGCCGTGGAGTGAGATGAGCATTATTCTCCGTGACCTCGACAACGCCTGCTGTCAGTTCGACTACGAGCGCGTGCGAGAGATACTTTTACAGGCACCTGCAGCATTTAATCCAACCGACGGTATCTGCGATTTACTTTGGAATGTAAAGGTAAGTTAAAATAGCAGATTGTCAGTTTCTCCGCCCTGGAAGCTTATCAATAGTTACCTGGGCGACAGCAACTAATTAATTGTTTCTGATAACATTAAGAGCGAAATAAACGTGAAAATTCTGGTCACTGGTGGAGCAGGCTTTATTGGGTCTGCGGTGGTACGACACATTATTAATGATACGCAAGATTCTGTTATTAACGTCGATAAACTGACTTATGCAGGGAATCTTGAATCGCTGGCCGAAGTCTCGCACAGCGAACGTTATCATTTTGAACATGCCGATATCTGCGACAGCAATGCCATGGCGCGTATTTTTGCAGAGCACCAGCCGGATGCGGTGATGCACCTGGCCGCCGAAAGCCACGTTGATCGCTCGATCACCGGCCCGGCAGCCTTTATTGAGACTAACATTGTTGGTACCTATGTACTGCTGGAAGCAAGCCGCCAATACTGGTCAGCGTTAGATGCTGATAAAAAAGCGTCTTTCCGTTTCCACCATATCTCAACAGATGAAGTCTATGGCGATCTTCCGCATCCGGATGAAATGGCCAAGGGAGCTGAACTGCCGCTGTTTACTGAAAAAACGGCCTATGCCCCAAGCAGTCCCTATTCTGCTTCTAAAGCGTCCAGCGATCATTTGGTCCGTGCCTGGCTGCGTACCTATGGTTTCCCTACCATTGTGACTAACTGTTCTAACAATTACGGTCCATATCACTTCCCGGAAAAACTTATCCCGCTGGTCATTCTCAATGCCCTGGAGGGTAAAGCCCTGCCTGTTTACGGTAAAGGAGACCAAATCCGCGACTGGCTGTACGTAGAAGATCACGCCCGTGCGTTATACACCGTGGTAACCCAGGGCAAGATTGGCGAAACCTATAACATCGGCGGCCACAATGAGAAGCAGAACCTTGATGTGGTAAATACCATCTGCTCATTGCTGGATGAAATCGTGCCGAAGGAAGGTTCCTATCGTGACCAGATAACGTATGTGGCTGACCGCCCGGGTCACGATCGTCGCTACGCGATTGATGCAGAGAAAATTGGTCAGGAGTTGGGCTGGAAGCCTCAGGAAACTTTCGAAAGTGGCATTCGTAAAACCGTAGAATGGTACCTGGCGAACACAAAATGGGTAGAGAACGTGAAAAGCGGCAGCTACAAGTCCTGGATTGAAGAAAACTATGGAGATCGCGCCTGATGAATATTCTTCTGTTCGGTAAAACCGGTCAGGTGGGTTGGGAGCTACAGCGTGCTCTGGCACCGCTGGGCAATTTGATTGCGGTTGACGTCCATTCGCAGGAGTATTGCGGTGATTTCAGCAACCCTGAAGGCATTGCAGAAACGGTGCGCCGCATTAAGCCTGATGTCATCGTCAACGCGGCTGCACATACCGCCGTCGATAAGGCCGAGTCAGAACCTGAATTTGCTCAGTTGCTGAATGCCACGAGTGTCGAGGCGATTGCCAAAGAGGCCCAAATATTGGGGGCCTGGGTTGTTCACTACTCTACAGATTACGTTTTCCCGGGTAATGGCGATACGCCGTGGCTTGAGACGGACGCCACAGCGCCGCTTAATGTGTATGGCGAGACCAAACTTGCGGGTGAAAAAGCCTTAAGTGAAAATTGCTCACGCCATTTGATCTTTCGGACTAGCTGGGTTTATGCCGGTAAAGGGAATAATTTTGCGCGTACCATGCTGCGACTGGCAAAAGAGCGTTCTGAGCTGTCTGTTATTAACGACCAATTCGGGGCCCCTACGGGTGCTGAATTATTAGCAGACTGCACAGCTCATGCTATTCGGGTTGCCCTTAATAAACCTGAGGTGGCAGGAATTTATCATCTGGTTGCCAGTGGCACGACAACCTGGTATGACTATGCCTCGCTGGTATTTGAAGAAGCGCGTAAAGCAGGAATGGAACTGGCATTAACCCAGCTTCATGGGGTGCCAACAAGCGCGTACCCGACACCTGCAAAACGTCCGGCAAACTCGCGCCTCAATACGTTAAAGTTCCAGCAGAATTTCAACCTCGTACTGCCTCAGTGGGACGTGGGGGTTAAGCGTATGCTGAATGAGTGGTTTACAGCGACAGCGATTTAATAATGATCGGGATGCCTGGGAGTGGGCATCTTATGACTATAGAGATGATGAAATGAAAACGCGTAAAGGTATTATTCTGGCGGGTGGCTCTGGCACTCGTCTGTATCCAGTGACAATGGCTGTTAGTAAACAATTATTGCCTATTTATGATAAGCCGATGATTTACTATCCGCTTTCAACGCTAATGCTGGCTGGTATTCGAGATATTTTAATTATTAGTACTCCGCAGGATACACCGCGTTTTGAACAACTTCTGGGTGATGGAAGCCAGTGGGGGCTGAATCTGCAATATAAAATCCAGCCAAGCCCGGATGGTCTGGCGCAGGCTTTCATTATTGGCGAAGAATTCATTGGTAACGATGATTGCGCCCTGGTGTTGGGGGATAACATTTTCTATGGTCACGACCTTCCTAAATTGATGGATGCAGCGGTTAATAAAGAAAATGGTGCAACGGTTTTTGCCTATCACGTGAACGATCCTGAGCGTTACGGTGTTGTCGAGTTTGATAAAAATGGTACCGCCATCAGCCTCGAAGAAAAACCGCTGGAACCGAAGAGTAATTATGCAGTAACGGGACTCTATTTCTACGATAACAGTGTCGTTGAGATGGCGAAGAATTTAAAACCGTCAGCACGTGGTGAACTGGAAATCACGGATATTAACCGTATTTACATGGAGCAAGGAAAGCTTTCCGTGGCTATGATGGGCCGTGGCTTTGCCTGGCTTGATACAGGGACTCACCAGAGCCTGATTGAAGCGAGTAACTTCATTGCAACTATTGAAGAGCGCCAGGGGCTGAAAGTGGCTTGTCCTGAAGAAATTGCTTACCGCAAAGGATTTATTGATGATGAGCAGGTTAAAAAACTCGCTGCTCCGTTGTCAAAAAACCAATACGGACAATATTTACTGAAAATGATCAAAGGTTATTAATTAATGAATATCATTAAAACAGAAATACCCGATGTGCTAATTTTTGAGCCGAAAGTTTTTGGTGATGATCGTGGTTTCTTTATGGAAAGTTTCAATCAGCGAATTTTCAACGAAGCCGTTGGTAAAGAAGTGAATTTTATTCAGGATAATCACTCTAAATCCAGCAAAAATGTACTTCGTGGTTTGCACTACCAACTACAGCCCTATGCTCAAGGTAAATTAGTCCGTTGTGTCGTCGGTGAAGTTTTCGATGTCGCTGTCGATATTCGTAAAGACTCACCCTATTATGGGAAATGGGTTGGCGTACATTTATCTGCAGAAAATAAAAAACAATTATGGATCCCTGAGGGATTTGCTCATGGATTTTATGTTCTGAGCGATACAGCAGAATTTGTGTATAAAACAACTAATTATTATTCTCCTGAACATGAGCGTTCAATCTTATGGTCAGACAGCGAACTGAACATTGCATGGCCTGTCAGCCACGATTGTTCACCGAGTTTGTCTTCGAAAGATCTTGCTGGTAAAGCTTTTAAAGATTCAGACTATTAATTTCTACTCAGGCCTGTAAATAGCATACAGGCTTTTTTCACATTACTGAGTGTATCATACCAGTGAAAAAAAACATTATACTGCTATTTTTTGTTCAGGCTTCAAACTATTTATTCCCTTTGTTAACCCTCCCATATTTAATGCGAGTGTTAGGGGCTGAAAATTTTGGAATTGTAGCTATGGTCCAGGCGTGGCTACAATACATTATAATTTTTGTTGATTATGGCTTTAACTTTAGTGCGACGTTACTGGTTTCAGTTAATAAGAATAATCAATCCAAAGTTGATTCTATTTATACAGCAGTAACTGCTGCTAAGTTAGCGTTATTACTGATAGTTTCATGTATTTTTGCTTTATATGTAATTATTAATGGTGCGAGTATATACTCTTATCTGATCCTGTTAGGGATGATATCCGTAATAGGTACAGTTTTATTCCCTGTATGGTTATTTCAAGGGATTGAAAAAATGCAGGGTATTGCAATATGTACAACCATTGCAAAATTCGTCTCCCTTATTCTGATTTTCTTTTTAGTAAAAACGCCTGAAGATATGAATATGGCCGTTATAAGCCAATCATCAGGGATGTTTATCTCAGGTATTTTGGCTTGTTTCTTTATAAAAAAACAAAAATTGGCCAAATTTACAAGAGTTCCAATAAAAGAAATCTATTCGGTTTTATCTAAGGGATTTGACCTTTTTGTATCTAATATAACTATAAGTTTTTATACGACTTTAAATATATTAATTATAGGATATTTTGGTGGCCCGACGTTGGCAGGTTATTTCTCAGCAGCAGATAAAATCCGAACTGCAGCGCAAGGTTTGATGAGTCCTGTTCAGCAAGCGATGTTCCCAAGAGTCAGTTCATTGATTAGTGAAGGAAAAACACTCAATGAAATCTGGCACTTGTATGGCAAGAACTTTATTGCGTTCGGATTGTTAATATCGGTCGCAATGGCTGTCATAGGATACCCTGTATCACTTTATTATTACAGTGAAGAATATCGAATATCGTCGATGATATTGTTGATGATGTCTCCTTTGCCATTTATCGTTTCAGTGGGCGTTGTATATGGACAATGGTGGTTAATACCTAATCATTTCACAAAAGTTGTCAGGAAAACATATCTTGCTGTGAGTTTTATGCATATTATAGTTTCTATACTATTAATGCATCTGACTCCAACATATGGCGTGACAATTAGCGTGATTATTACAGAAATAATTGTTTCGGCTATTTTTGTCTTGGTGAGTTTTAATAGCGAAAAGAATTCAAGATGATTAAACGAAGACCTAGAAATCCATCTTTTTATTTATGCCTGTATGTTGTCTTTGCATTAGTATTATGGGGTTCACAAAGTAGTCTCTACATCACATTTGATTCTGGTTTGATGATCCTAATTGTTTCTTATTTATATTTTTTCTTAGGATGCTATATAGGTAATAAAACAACAAGATTTTATCAGCAAGATAATCTAATAAATAATCAATCGCTCTTTAATATTTCCTTGCAGGTAAAAATTTTACTTGCAATCAACTTCTTCATATTGATTTATCTGGCGTTCCTGTTTAAAAATATAGTGACGAGTGGTATTTCGTTCGCAGAATACAGAGAAAGTTTATTTAAAGATCAATCAATAAAAGAATACTATGGAGCATTTGCAGCTTATTTATTTGTATTTGCAACTCTGGTGCCGCTTTTTGGCATTAGTTATGGTTTGTATTTGAAGATTAATAAAAATAAATCTGCAATCTTATTTTTCTCATTTTTAATGTTGGTAGGAAAAGAAAGTATCTTGATTTCAAGATACTATGTTTTCGCCCCGGTGCTGGCAGCAATATTAATATTATATTGCTATGATAGCAAAATGACTCTGAAGAAGGTTATTTTTGCGCTGGCTGTATTTTTAATTTTGTTATTAGCCATATTCACTTTTAGAGGTGATAGCGACTTAAGTCAAAGCCTTATTAATACTCGCAATTATGCGATTGCAGGTTACTCACTTTTTACTCATGCAATTGATAGCGGTGATACTGATATCTTGTATGAGCTTTCTAGTCCATTTTCATTCTTAGGTATACTTGGCGCTAAGTTTTATGACCAAAGCGCTTTCTTCACAAAAGTACAAGATTTCGTTCTGCTAGGTAGTGCTGGTTATTTTAATGCCTTTTATACATCCTTGTTATTACCCTTCCTGTATTTCGGCAGTATAGGGTTAGCTGTACTCAGTATGTTGTTTGGATATATTGTATCGAGAAATCACAATTGCTTTATCAATAAGAACTCATTCCTTAACTTCAACTCCCTGTTTGCTTTGATTGTTATTTTCTTTTCTCATCAGTTTTTGCCGGTGCAGTTATCCTTCTTTTGGGATTATTTCCTGATTTCGTTATCAGTTCATTTGTTTGTAGTTTGTTATAGAAATATAAGGAGCAATTTTTGAAAACGTTAGCATTTTATCTTCCGCAATTTCATGAGATTGAAGAAAATAATAAATGGTGGGGAGAAGGTTTTACCGAATGGGTCAATGTTAAAAAGGCTACGCCTCTTTTTAAAAATCATAACCAGCCCAGAGAACCTCTGAACGATTATTATTATAATTTGCTCGATGTAGAAACATTAAAATGGCAATCGGAACTTGCAAAAAAGCATAATATTGATGGTTTTTGTTTTTATCATTACTGGTTTAATGGTAAGCGTTTACTGGACAAACCAGCTGAACTTTTACTGGAGAACAAAGATATACATCTCCCGTTCCTTTTTTCATGGGCTAACGAGCCATGGACGCGTAGTTGGGATGGTAGTCATCGAGATGTTATCATGCCCCAAAGTTATGGTGACGAATCAGACTGGCTAAATCACTTTAACTATCTTAAGCCATTTTTCGAAGACGAAAGATACATTAAACATAATGGTAAGCCTGTATTTCTGTTATATCGTTCTGCTAGCTTTGAAAAGTGTAATGAGTGGATTCAGTATTGGCGGAAACTAGCAAAAGAAACGTCTTTCGGTGATATACATTTTGTGTCAACACTTACCTCATTCGCTCAAGATCATCGTAAGCTAGATTTTGATGCCGAGTTAAATTTTGAACCAATGTGTACTTTTGAACACAATATGGGGAAACTTAAACCGATATTGCGAAAAGTGATCGGAAGAATAAAACGTATTTCTAATGAAAAATTAAAAACAAATTACGTTGAGCAGATATTATCTTATCAATCAATTTGGGATAAAATCCTTGAAAAGGATTTTAGTGAAACACATTATTCAGGTGCATTCGTTGATTGGGATAATACGCCAAGGAAAAAAACTAAATCACTCGTGATGAAAGGAAGTAATCCTCAGGTATTTAAGAATAATTTCGATAAACTTTATAAAAAATCTATTGCTGCTAATGTTCCATTCTTATTCATAAATGCATGGAATGAATGGGCTGAGGGTACGTATCTTGAGCCGGATAAAAAAAATGGATATGGTTATTTGAATGCAGTAAAAGATACTGTTGAAAAATACAAAAAAAATTAATAGGTGATTGGTCGTGATTAGTTCTGTAACTGTAACATTTAATCCTGATATACTTTGCTTAGAAAAGCAATTTCTTTCTTTGCAAGGCCAAATAGACAGTGCTGTTATAATTGATAACGGCTCTCGAAATTACGAAGAGATAAAAGATTTAGCAGAAAAATTTAATTTCGTCCTGATCAGTTTTCCCGAGAATATGGGTCTTTCGCATGCGCAAAACATTGGGATAGAAAATGCTATATCTCGCGGTGCCGAATATTTATTACTTCTTGATCAAGACAGTGTATTAGGTGCTAATTTCATCAGTGCCATGAGTAAGATGTACACCCAGAATAATGTTGGTATCCTGGGTCCTTCTTTTTATGATCCGCACACAAACGAATTTTATTGGGGCACTAATTACATCGGTCCATTTATTAAACGAACGCCAATAGAAGAAATAACAGATGTCACCTACGTTATTGCATCTGGCTCTTTCTTTTCTTCTGAAGTTTACGAGAAAGTTGGTAAAATGGAAGAAGCATTGTTCGTGGATTATATTGATGTGGAGTGGGCTCTGCGTGCTAAAAAATTAGGGTATCGCGTTGCAATGACTAATCAGGCGTCAATGGCTCACACGATTGGTGATTCAAGGCTGAATCTGTTAGGACGTAAAATATCTGTTCATAGCCCAATGCGACGTTACTTTTTGGTCAGAAATAGCTTCTTTATGATCAGAAAGTCATATATTCCAGTGGGTTATAAAGTTCGTGAGGTTTTCCTGAATTTTGCTCGTGCTGCAATATCTTTAATTCTTAATAAAGAAAAAAAGAAAACGTTGATGATGATCTTTTACGGTATTTCTGATGGTCTTTCTGGAAGATTTGGACCATTCAAAAGACATTAATACCAGGTGTAGCTGTCTCGTTGCAAGTTAATGAGCGTTAGTAACGATATACTTATCGGACTGTTTCAAAAACTATGAAAATTCTTTATATAATTACACGCGCGAATGAAATCGGTGGGGCTCAGACTCATTTGCGTGATATGACATCTGGTTTAGTAAAGGATGGTCATCAAGTTGAGTTAATCGTTGGAGAGCAAGGCGCTCTGGTTGATGATGTTCGCGCATTAAATGTGAAAGTTCACATTATCCCTGAGCTGGTAAGGGAAATATCGCCTTATAAAGATATTAAATGCGCTTTAATTATACGCAAGATTATAAAAGAATTTTCTCCGGATGTTATTGCACTTCATTCTTCTAAAGCTGGAATTGTAGGGAGGTTGGCAGCTCTTTTTCTGAAAATTCCTGTTGTTTTCACCGTACACGGTTGGTCATTCGCAAATGGTGTTCATGATAAGAAACGTCGCTTGTACATTGTTATTGAACGATTATTCAGTAAAATTACTGATGAAATAATCACAGTCTCTGCTCAAGATAAACAACTTGCAATCGAACATAACGTTGCGTCTGCCAGTCAGCAAACGGTGATCCATAATGGCGTGCCGTTAAAAAGTGCTGCTCCTCATGTTTACCATACTCATGACGTAGTGAAGTTGATTTCGGTAGCTCGTTTTTCAGAACAAAAAGATCATGAAAGCCTATTGAAAGCGTTGAGTCGATTAGAAACAAGAAACTGGGCGTTGACGCTGGTAGGAAAAGGCCCCAGGTTAGATGAGATGAAACAGCTTTCACAGGATCTTGGAATTAGCGAAAATGTACTGTTTACAGGCGAACGTTTAGACGTTGATGCCTTGCTGGCAGACAGTGATATTTTCCTGTTAATTTCTAACTGGGAAGGTTTTCCTATCAGTATTCTCGAGGCTATGCGTGCAGGCTTGCCTGTTTTAGCATCAGACGTTGGTGGCGTTTCTGAATCTGTCATTGATGGCAAAACGGGATATCTCGTTCCTCGTGCAGATATTGATGCTATCAAAAACAGACTCGCTGACTTAATTAATGATAGTGCTTTACGTGTTGAATTAGGCAAGTCAGGGAATGAATTTTTCCTTGAAAACTTCTCATTCAACGCAATGTATAATAAAACGGTTGAACTTTATCAAAAAGCAATTAATAAAAAACATAATACGTAATCGAGTTTATTATATATTGTGACTTAGTTCATTTATAAATAAAATATACCTGCACCTTTTGTGTGGATTTGATATATCCCGTTTTGTGTCGTCTGGCGTGATCAAGGCCACAAATGCCTACCTCTGTCCCTGATTTATGAGTTAAGATTCTTGCAAATTATATCTGTCGGGGTTACCCGACAGTGACCACACCTGACAGGAGTATGTAATGTCCAAGCAACAGATCGGCGTTGTCGGTATGGCTGTGATGGGGCGCAACCTGGCGCTCAACATCGAAAGCCGTGGTTATACCGTCTCCGTTTTCAACCGCTCCCGTGATAAGACTGAAGAAGTAATTGCCGAAAACCCAGGCAAGAAACTCGTTCCTTTCTATACGGTAAAAGAATTTGTTGAGTCTCTGGAAACGCCCCGTCGTATCCTGTTAATGGTCAAAGCAGGCGCGGGTACCGATGCTGCAATTGACTCCCTAAAGCCTTACCTTGAAAAAGGCGATATCATCATTGATGGCGGTAACACCTTCTTCCAGGACACCATTCGTCGTAACCGTGAGCTGTCCGCTGAAGGCTTCAACTTCATCGGTACCGGCGTTTCCGGCGGTGAAGAGGGCGCGCTGAAAGGCCCATCTATCATGCCTGGCGGCCAGAAAGAAGCATACGAACTGGTAGCGCCTATTCTGACCAAAATCGCTGCTGTTGCTGAAGATGGCGAGCCGTGTGTGACCTATATCGGTCCAGACGGTGCGGGTCACTATGTCAAAATGGTGCACAACGGCATCGAATACGGCGATATGCAGCTGATTGCAGAAGCATACTCCCTGCTGAAAGGCGGCCTGAATCTCTCTAACGAAGAGCTGGCTGAAACCTTTACCGAGTGGAATAAAGGCGAGCTGAACAGCTACCTGATCGACATCACCAAAGATATCTTCACGAAGAAAGATGAAGAAGGTAAATACCTGGTTGATGTGATCCTGGATGAAGCAGCGAACAAAGGTACCGGTAAATGGACCAGCCAGAGCTCTCTGGATCTGGGCGAGCCGCTGTCTCTGATCACCGAATCCGTCTTTGCGCGTTATATCTCTTCTCTGAAAGAGCAGCGCGTTGCGGCTTCTAAAGTGCTGTCAGGCCCACAGGCTAAACCAGCCGGTGACAAAGCTGAGTTCGTCGAGAAAGTTCGTCGCGCCCTGTACCTGGGTAAAATCGTCTCCTACGCCCAGGGCTTCTCACAGCTGCGTGCGGCGTCTGACGAGAATAACTGGGACCTGAACTACGGCGAGATCGCGAAGATCTTCCGCGCGGGTTGCATCATTCGTGCGCAGTTCCTGCAGAAAATCACCGATGCCTATGCTGAAAACGCAGGTATCGCTAACCTTCTGCTGGCACCGTACTTTAAGAAGATTGCAGACGAGTACCAGCAGGCGCTGCGTGACGTGGTTGCCTACGCTGTACAGAACGGTATCCCGGTTCCAACCTTCTCCGCTGCGGTGGCGTATTACGATAGCTACCGCGCTGCCGTTCTGCCTGCCAACCTGATTCAGGCACAGCGTGACTATTTCGGCGCGCATACTTACAAGCGCACGGATAAAGAAGGCGTGTTCCACACCGAATGGATGGAATAAGTTAACTTACTCGCTTTCATCAAACCCGGAGCCTGTCTCCGGGTTTTTTTATGCAAAAAATGCCGCGCATTATTCGAAGTAGTCTGAATCTCATCCCCCTCGTTGTGATTACTCCTGGTTTGCCTTGACAGTGCTGTTTGCCAGGAGGTACAAAGCCCAACAGTTATGTTTATCGCGATGGTCTGCCGGCCATCAATACAGTTAACTAAAAGAAGTCATTAGCGAATGAAAATAACAATTTCCGGAACAGGGTATGTCGGTCTTTCTAACGGCATTCTGATTGCTCAGAACCATGAAGTGGTTGCGCTGGATATCGTGCAGGCCAAAGTGGATATGCTCAATCAGAAGAAATCGCCGATTGTCGACAAAGAAATCCAGGACTATCTCAGCAACAAACCGCTGAATTTCCGCGCCACGACAGATAAAGAAGATGCATACCGCGATGCGGATTACGTCATCATTGCGACGCCTACTGACTACGATCCAAAAACCAATTACTTCAACACCTCAACCGTAGAAGCGGTTATCAAAGATGTTATTGCGATTAATCCTGATGCGGTGATGGTTATTAAATCGACCATTCCTGTCGGCTTTACCAAATCCATCAAAGAAAAGTTTGGTATTGATAATATCTTCTTCTCGCCAGAGTTCCTGCGTGAGGGGAGAGCGCTTTACGATAACCTGCATCCTTCCCGTATCGTTATTGGCGAACGTTCTGAGCGCGCTGAACGCTTTGCCGCACTGCTGCAGGAAGGCGCAGTGAAGAAAGATATTCCGGTGCTGTTTACGGACTCCACCGAAGCGGAGGCGATTAAGCTTTTCGCAAACACCTATCTGGCAATGCGAGTCGCGTACTTCAATGAGCTCGACAGCTACGCAGAAAGTCTTGGGCTGAACACCCGCCAGATTATTGAAGGGGTTTGCCTCGACCCGCGTATTGGCAACCACTATAACAACCCGTCATTTGGCTACGGTGGCTATTGCCTGCCAAAAGATACCAAGCAGCTGCTGGCAAACTACCAGGCTGTGCCGAATAACCTGATATCGGCGATTGTTGACGCTAACCGGACGCGTAAAGATTTCATCTCCGATTCTATTCTTGCGCGCCAGCCGAAAGTGGTCGGCGTGTACCGTCTGATCATGAAGAGCGGTTCCGATAACTTCCGCGCCTCTTCCATTCAGGGGATCATGAAGCGCATCAAGGCGAAAGGCGTTGAGGTTATTATTTATGAACCGGCCATGCAGGAAGATCAGTTCTTCAATTCCCGCCTGATCCGCGATCTGGATGCTTTTAAGAAGGAAGCGGATGTCATCATCTCGAACCGCATGGCCGAAGAGCTGGCTGACGTCGCTGACAAAGTCTATACCCGCGATCTGTTCGGTAGCGACTAATTCTATTACGTTAAAATAAAAAACCCGGCTGATTTGCCGGGTTTTTTATTTTCAGACCTTATAAAACTCGCGGTACCAGTCAACGAAGTTCTTCACGCCGTCTTTAACCGAGGTTTGCGGTTTGAAACCGATCACGTCATAGAGCGCTTTAGTATCTGCGCTGGTTTCCAGTACGTCCCCTGGCTGGAGAGGCAGCATGTTTTTCTCCGCTTTTTTACCCAGCGCGTCTTCCAGCGCGGTAATGTAATCCATAAGTTCTACTGGCGAACTGTTACCGATGTTGTAAACGCGGTAAGGTGCTGAACTGGTTGCCGGTGAGCCAGTCTCGACGGTCCAGTTTGCGTCAGGATGGGGAATAACATCCTGCAGGCGGATAATTGCTTCAGCGATATCATCGATGTAGGTGAAATCGCGCTTCATCTTGCCGTAGTTATAGACATCGATGCTTTTGCCTTCAATCATCGCCTTAGTAAACTTAAACAGCGCCATGTCCGGGCGTCCCCACGGACCGTATACGGTAAAGAAGCGCAGTCCGGTGGTCGGCAGGTTGTAGAGATGCGAATAGGTGTGCGACATCAGCTCATTGGCTTTTTTGGTCGCGGCATAGAGTGAAACCGGGTGATCTACGGAATCGTCAGTGGAGAAGGGCATCTTACGGTTGAGGCCATATACGGAGCTGGATGAGGCATACAGCAAATGCTGAACGTGGTTATGGCGGCAGCCTTCCAGCACGTTGAGGTGGCCAATAAGGTTGGCATCGGCGTACGCATGCGGATTTTCCAGGGAGTAGCGTACGCCTGCCTGTGCGGCCAGGTGAATAACGCGATCGAACTTCTCGTCAGCGAAAAGCGCAGCCATACCTTCCCGGTCAGCTAATTCCATCTTGTGGAAGGTGAATCGCTCAGATTGTAGCCGTTCCAGACGTGCCAGCTTTAAATTAACATCGTAATAGTCGTTCAGGTTATCAATACCGACAACCTCATGACCGCCCTCAATGAGGCGTTTGCTGACATTCGAACCGATAAAACCCGCTGCACCCGTTACCAGAAATTTCATATCTTTCCTCAAATACCCAACGCTTACAGATGCGATAACGCATCACATGGTGACTATGATAGCGCGAAGGGGGTGAGTTACATAACGCATCTTTCCGATATAACTCATCGTATTCTTATAGAAAAATCCCCAGCAATAGATAAACTATGAAAACACAATTATGTTTGCCCTTTTTCATCTGTTAGGGAATGTATGACGCACAACAACAATAGCCAGGTCATCCGAAGCAATGACCCTGAGCAAATTGATTTACTTGATTTAATGCTGCAGCTGTGGCGTGGGAAGTGGATGATAGCAACGTTTGTTGTTGTTTTTATTACACTTGCTGTCGGTTATCTTACTTTCGCGAAAGAAAAGTGGACCTCAAGCGCAATTATTGCGCAACCTGATGTCGCTCAAATTGCAACATATTCTAATGCGTTGAATATCCTCTACGGTAGCGCTGCACCCTCAATGCTTGATGTTCAAACACGCGCTATTGGTCGTTTCAATTCTTCCTTCTCTGCATTGGCACAGGCACTGGAAAATCAGGACGAACCTGAAAAACTGACAATCGAGCCTGCTGTTAAAGGGGAATCGCTCCCGTTGAGTGTTTCCTATACCAGTACTTCCGCAGAAGCGGCGCAGAAGCAGCTTGCGCAATATATCCAGCAGGTTGATGAGCAAACTTCCAAAGAGCTCACGGTTGACCTGCAAAACAGCATCAAAGAGCAGATTAAAACCCTGAACGATTCTCTGGTAAACCAGGAGAAGGTCGCTCAGGAGCAGAAAGACCTGCGTATTAAACAAATTACCGAAGCGCTGAAAAACGCTGAGGCGGCGAAAATCTCCTCGCCACAGATTCAACAAACTCAGGATGTGACACAGGAAACAATGTTCCTCCTGGGAAGCGTAGGGCTGAAATCGATGATTGAAAACGAAGCCTCTCGTCCCCTGGTCTTTTCTGCTGCATACTATCAGACCAGGCAAAACCTGCTGGACATCCAAAACCTGAACGTAAAGCCGGACACAATACACGTCTACCGTTACGTCATGAAACCGGATCTGCCCGTTCGTCGTGACAGCCCGAAAAAAGCCATTGTGCTGATCCTTGCCGTGCTGCTGGGCGGAATGATTGGTTCCGGTGTGGTATTAGGGCGTAACGCATTACGCAACTATAAGCCAAAAGCCTGATTTGCAGATTAAAAAAAACCGGGGAAAATCCCCGGTTTTTTATTTATGACGCTTTCTAAGATTCTCAATCACCGCCGTCAAATCCAGTTCCTGATCCTGCAGCAGCACCAGCAGGTGATACATCAAATCAGACGCTTCATTCGTCAGTTCCTCGCGGTCATGCACGGTCGCGGCCAGCGCGGTCTCAACGCCTTCTTCACCCACCTTCTGCGCAATACGCTTGGTTCCGCTGGCGTACAACTTCGCGGTGTAGGAACTCTCCGGATCCGCCGTTTTACGCTCTGCCAGCAGCTGTTCCAGTTGATACAGGAACAACCACTGGTGGCTCGTCTCACCGAAGCAGCTGCTGGTGCCCTTATGGCAGGTCGGACCGATTGGGTTTGCCAGCACCAGCAGAGTGTCGTTGTCGCAGTCAGGCGCCATGCTGACCACGTTCAGGAAATGACCCGAGGTCTCGCCTTTGGTCCACAGGCGCTGTTTCGTGCGCGAGTAGAAGGTCACTTTGCCGCTGTCGATTGTTTTCGCCAGCGCGTCCTGGTTCATATACCCCAGCATCAGCACTTCGCCTGAGACGGCATGCTGGACAACCACCGGCAGTAATCCGTCAGTTTTTTCCCAGTCCAGCTGCGCCTGTTGTTGCTCTGTTAACATACCCTGATCTCCACGCCCTGGCCGGCCAGGTACGTTTTTAACTCACCAATATTAATAATCTGTTTGTGGAACACGGACGCGGCCAGCGCGCCGTCCACGTTGGCGTCGCGGAAGGCTTCAAGGAAGTGCTCCATGGTGCCCGCGCCGCCGGAGGCAATCAGCGGAACGTGGCAGACCGCACGGACTTTTTTCAGCTGCTCAAGGTCATACCCGTTACGCACGCCGTCCTGGTTCATCATGTTGAGGACAATCTCGCCCGCGCCACGCTTCTGCACTTCCTGCACCCAGTCGAGCGTTTCCCACTGCGTCACGCGCGTGCGGCTTTCATCCCCGGTGTACTGGTTTACGTGGTACTTGCCCGTTGCGGCGTCATACCAGGTGTCGATCCCAACCACAATGCACTGCACGCCAAAACGATCTGCAAGGCGGGTAATGAGCTCCGGGTCGGCCAGGGCAGGGGAGTTGATAGAAATCTTATCGGCGCCAAAGGAGAGAATTTTGGCGGCGTCGTCAGCGGACTTAATCCCGCCCGCCACGCAGAATGGAATGTCGATCACTTCCGCCACGCGTGCCACCCAGCTTTTGTCGACCACGCGGCCATCGCTGGAAGCGGTGATATCATAAAAGACCAGCTCGTCGGCGCCTTCATCGGCATAGCGTTTTGCCAGCGGAACGATGTCGCCAATGATCTCGTGGTTGCGGAACTGCACGCCTTTCACCACCTGGCCGTCACGCACGTCCAGGCAAGGGATTATCCGTTTTGCCAGCATTGAATCGCCTCCGTCACCGTAAATTTGCCTTCCAGTAAGGCCCGTCCCACAATCACGCCCTGCACACCGGTACCGCGCAGCGCGGCCACGTCGCCAATATCACCGATACCGCCAGAAGACTGGAATGCCACCTGCGGATAACGCGCACAGACCTCTTCGTACAGCGAAACGTTAGAACCGGCCAGCGTGCCATCGCGGGAGATATCCGTGCACAGCACGTGCTTCAGGCCGACGGGAAGATAAATATCGACCAGCTCTTCCAGCGTTACGCCGGAGTTTTCCTGCCAACCGCTAACGGCCACCTGCTTGTTACCCTGTTCATCAATACGAACGTCCAGCGCCAGGACCAGGGCATCGGCGCCAAAGCGGCGGAACCAGCCTTTCACGGCCTCAGGATCTTTCACGGCGGTTGAACCCACCACTACGCGGGCCACGCCAGCGTCCAGCAGTGCCGCAACGTCATCTTCCGTACGCACGCCGCCGCCGACCTGGACGGGCACATCAACACCCGCAACAAGTTGTTTAAGCAGCGGGATCTGGCGTTTCGCCGGGTCTTTCGCGCCCGTTAAATCCACCAGGTGCAGTACCTGCGCACCCTGAGCGGCATAATCCTGCAGACGCGGCAGCGGGTCGTTTCCGTAGTCGCGCTGCTGGCCGTAATCGCCCTGATGCAGACGGACAACCGTACCGTCAATTAAATCTAATGCGGGAATAATCATCACATCTCCAGGAAGTTTTTCAGCAGCTGCGCGCCTGCGGCGCCAGAGCGCTCCGGGTGAAACTGCACGCCGAAGAAATTGTCTTTCTGTACGGCCGCCGTGAACGCCTCGCCGTAGGTGCACTGAGCGATCGTATTCACGTTCACCGGCATGGCGTAGCTGTGCACGAAGTAAAAATACGCGCCGTCTTCGATGCCGCGAAACAGCCGGTCGCCCGCTTTGGCGTAAACGCGGTTCCAGCCCATATGCGGCAGAGGCAGGCCGCGATCGGTCATTTTCGGCACGTCTTCATCAATAATGCCCAGCAGGTCGACGCCGTTGCTCTCTTCGCTGCGGCGGCCCAGGATCTGCATGCCCAGACAAATGCCCAGCACCGGCTGGGTACAGGCTTTGATCAGGTCGACCAGCTCGCGTTCGCGAATCTGATCCATCGCCGCCTGCGCGGTGCCCACGCCCGGTAAAAAGAGTTTGTCGGCGCGCAGCACCACGTCCGGGTCACGGCTCACCGCCGGCTCATAGCCGTGGCGCGCAATCGCCGATTTGACGGAGTTCAGGTTGGCGCATCCGGTATCCAGAATGACCACGTTCATTACAGCACTCCTTTCGACGAGGGAAGGGCGTCACCTTCTACGCGAATTGCCTGACGAAGGGTACGGCCAAAGGCTTTGAAGAGGCTCTCCACGCGGTGGTGGTCGTTCTTGCCCTTGGTCTTCAGGTGCAGCGTCAGGCCCATGGTGTAGGACAGTGAGCGGAAGAAGTGCTCCACCATTTCGGTGCTCAGATCGCCCACGCGCTGGTAGGTGAAATCAGCTTTGTATTCCAGGTGCGGACGGCCGGAGATGTCCATCGCGCAGCGCGCCAGACACTCATCCATCGGCAGGACAAAGCCGAAACGGTTAATGCCGCGCTTGTCGCCGAGCGCCAGCTTCAGGGCTTCACCCAGCGCCAGGCCGGTATCTTCTACGGTGTGGTGATCGTCTATATAGAGATCGCCTTTTACCGTAATTTCCATGCGGAAACCGCCGTGGGTGGCAATCTGGTCCAGCATGTGATCGAAGAAACCGACGCCGGTGTGGATCTTGCTGCCGCCTTCACGGTCCAGCCAGACCTTCACATCAATCTGCGTCTCTTTGGTGTTGCGCTCAACGTGGGAATAGCGGTCGCGTTTTGTCAGCTGCTCGCCAATCTTCACCCAGTTAAGGTTGTTACGGTCGTAGCGCAGCCCCGCGATGCCCATGTTTTCCGCCAGCGTAATATCGGTGATGCGATCGCCGATAACATAGCTGTTGGTTTTATCCAGCGCATCTTCAGCCAGATAGCGCTCTACCAGCTTCACCTTTGGCTTACGGCAGTCGCACTCGTCGGCCGGCATGTGCGGGCAAATCAGCACTTCATCAAATACCACGCCCTGAGAGGTCAGCACCTGCATCATCAGATTATGCGGGCCGTCAAAGTCTGCCTGCGGGAAGCTGTCGGTACCCAGACCATCCTGGTTGGTGATCATTACCAGCTTAAAGCCTGCTTTTTGCAGCTTGAGCAGCACCGGGATCACGTCCGGCTCAAAAGCCAGCTTGTCGAATCGGTCGACCTGAAAATCGGCTGGTGGCTCCGAAATAAGGGTGCCGTCACGATCGATGAAAAGGATCTTCTGGGTCATACTTTCTCCGCTTTCAGGGCGTCAATCACGCGCTGGCTCTCTGCATGTGTGCCTACGGTAATGCGTAGGCACCCGCTCAGGGAAGGTTGTTTATTCTGGTCTCGTAAGATAATGCCCTGATCCCATAAAGATTTAAATACGGCACTCGATGCGGTGAAGCGCACCAGGATGTAGTTAGTTTCCGAGTCGAATACCTGCTCCACGCAAGGGATATCCTTCAGGGCGGTCACCAGATACTGACGTTCCTCCAGGATTTGCGCCACGCGCTCGCGCATCGCGTTGATCCCCTGTGGCGTCAGCGCTTGTGCCGCAATATCGGCAACCGGCGTCGAGAGCGGGTACGGGGCGATCACTTTCAGCAGCAGGTCGATGACCTCTTTATTCGCCAGGGTGAATCCGCAGCGCAGACCCGCAAGGGCAAAGGCTTTTGACAGCGTACGCAGCACGACCAGGTGCGGATACTCTTCCAGCCAGCCAGCCAGCGTCGCCTGCGGGCAGAACTCGATGTAGGCTTCGTCTGCCACCACCAGCGCTTTACCGCGCGTCATCTCCAGCAGGGTGCGAATATCCTGCGGGTTGATAATCTGTCCGGTCGGGTTGTTCGGGCTACAGACAAAGACAACTTTTACGCCATCGAGATTGTCGGCAATGCCCTGCAAATCCAGCTGCCAGTTCTCCTGCGCCTGCACGTTGCGGCACGCCACGCCGAAGGTTTCCGCGCTGACGCTGTACATACCGTAGGTCGGCTGGCAGTACATCACCGCGTCTTTGCCCGGTTCGCAGAAGGCGCGGATCAGTAGTTCAATGCCCTCATCAGCGCCGCGACTGACCAGCACCTGCTCCGGCTTCACTCCCGCATAGTGCGCGTAGTTTTCAATCACGGCCTTCGGCTGACACTCCGGATAGCGGTTCAGCGTTTGCTGCGACAGCTCAAACTGCACCGCCGTCGGGAATTCGTTGGCGTTCAGCCAGACATCTCCTTTGCCTCCCAGACGACGCGCGGACTGATAAGGCGTCAGGCGACGGACATTTTCGCGGGCTAATTCTTCAATGTTCATGCTTGCTCCTTCAGGGCTGCAACGCGCAGCGTAACGGCATTTTTGTGGGCGGTCAGCCGCTCGGCGGCGGCCAGGGTTTCAATAGTAGACGCCAGTGACGCAAAACCTTCGCGGGAGAGCTCCTGCACGGTCATGCGTTTCTGGAAATCCGCCAGGCCCAGGCTCGAACAGGTAGAGGTGTAGCCATACGTGGGCAGCACGTGGTTGGTGCCGGAGGCGTAATCCCCCGCGGACTCCGGTGACCAGTCGCCGAGGAACACCGAGCCCGCGCTGGTAATGCTGTCAACCAGATCGCGCGCGTTGCGGGTCTGAATGATCAGGTGCTCCGGGCCGTACTGGTTGGAGATCGCAATACACTGGTCCAGATCGCGCGCCACAATCAGGCGGCTGGCCGCTAGCGCCTGGCGTGCCGTGTCGGCGCGGGGCAGGTCGGCAAGCTGACGCTCCACGGCTTCGCCCACGCGTTTCGCCATATCGGCATCCGGCGTCAGCAGGATGACCTGCGAGTCCGGGCCGTGTTCCGCCTGAGAAAGCAGGTCTGAGGCGACGAAGTCCGGCGTTGCGCCGCTGTCGGCAATCACCAGCACCTCAGACGGGCCGGCAGGCATATCGATGGCCGCGCCGTCCAGACGCTGGCTGACCTGGCGCTTGGCTTCGGTCACATACGCATTGCCCGGGCCAAAAATTTTGTCGACCTTAGGAATGGATTCCGTGCCGAACGCCAGGGCAGAAATCGCCTGCGCCCCACCCACTTTATAGACCGCCTGCACGCCGCACAGCTTCGCCGCGTAGAGGATCTCGTCGGCAATCGGTGGCGGCGAGCACAGCACCACTTTCTGACACCCGGCAATCCGCGCGGGAGTCGCCAGCATCAGTACGGTGGAGAAAAGCGGCGCAGAGCCGCCGGGAATATAGAGGCCGACGGACGCAACCGGGCGCGTGACCTGCTGGCATCGCACGCCGGGCAGGGTTTCAATATCCACGGTCTGCAGCTTTTGCGCGGTGTGGAAGGTATCAATGTTTTTCACCGCGACGGCCATCGCCTGTTTGATGTCGTCACCCAGACGATTGCTGGCATCAATGATTTCCTGCTCGGTAACCTGTAATGCGCCGACTTCCGTCTTATCAAACTTTGCGCTGTATTCACGCAGCGCGTCATCGCCGCGGGCTTTGACGTTATCCAGGATCTCCGCCACGGTGCGTGAGATGCTCTCAGAGGCGGAAATCGCCGGGCGCATCAGCAGCTCGCGCTGCCGTGCGTCGCTAAAGGTATTCCAGTCGATGATTGTGTTAAAGCTCATGGCCATTACTCCATCATCTTCTCAATAGGCAGCACCAGGATGGAGCTTGCGCCCAGCGCTTTCAGTTTTTCCATGGTTTCCCAGAACAGGGTTTCGCTGCTCACCATGTGCATCGCCACGCGCTGCTGATCGCCCGCCAGCGGCAGGATGGTTGGGCGCTCGGCGCCCGGCAGGAGGGCAATCACTTCATCCAGACGCTCGGTTGGGGCGTGCATCATGATGTATTTAGACTCACGCGCCTGAATCACGCCCTGAATACGGGTCAGCAATTTGTCGATCAGCTGCTGTTTGGTGTCGGCCATCTCGCCGTCACGCTGAATCAGGCACGCTTTAGAGCGGTAGATCACTTCCACTTCGCGCAGACCATTCGCTTCCAGCGTCGCCCCGGTAGAGACGAGGTCACAGATGGCGTCCGCCAGACCCGCACGCGGCGCCACTTCAACGGAGCCGTTCAGCAGGCAGGATTTAAACTGCACGCCTTTCTGGTCGAGATAACGCTTTAACAGGTGAGGGTAAGAGGTGGCAATACGTTTGCGGTTCAGCGCGGCCGGGCCGTCCCACGCTTCGTCAACCGGCGTAGCCAGGGACAGGCGGCAGCCGCCGAAGTCCAGACGACGCAGTGTGAAGTAACGCGGATCTTCGCCCTGCGCGCGGCGGGTCAGCAGCTCTTCTTCCAGCACGTTTTCCCCGATAATGCCGAGGTCAACGACGCCATCCATGACCAGGCCTGGAATATCGTCATCACGCACGCGCAGAATGTCGATGGGCATGTTTTCAGCCAGAGCAATCAGGCGCTGGGTGTGCAGGTTAATTTTAATCCCGCAGCGGGCCAGCAGTTCGCGTGAATCGTCGCTCAAACGGCCTGATTTTTGAATAGCTATGCGTAAACGTGAGTTATCTAACATTCTTTATTCCTCGTTAACCTGTTTTAACCTGTCTGAATTCGGTCCAAAAAAAAGCCCCCGGAAGAAGATCTTCCGGGGGCTTTTTCATGCGTTCATGCACCACTGGAAGATCCAAACGTCTTCCAGCACACATCGCCTGAAAGACTAGTCAGGATGATGGTGATGATGGTGGTGTTTAAATTGAACGCGTGTCATATAAATTCTCGATGAATGCTTATTCATTTGATGTCTTTTAACCTAAACCAGTTGTACGACATATTGCAAGGGCTTTTTTTGATCATTAATTCATTTCATATTGATGCTATGAATTGTGTGTTCTGCCGGGCTGGCGTAGCCTTATAAAAGACGAGTAAGAGTCAGGAGAATTCGCATGAAAAAGGTCGCGATTGTCGGTTTAGGATGGCTGGGAATGCCGCTGGCGATGTCATTAGCCGCAAAAGGCTGGCAGGTGACCGGGAGCAAAACCACGGCGGACGGGGTAGAGGCAGCGCGCATGTGCGGTATTGACGGCATTGAACTGCGCCTTGAACCGGAGCTGGTGTGTGATGCTGACGATCTGGACACGCTGATGAACGTCGATGCGCTGGTGATCACGCTCCCCGCGCGGCGCAGTGGCCCGGGCGAGTCGTTTTATCTGCAGGCGATGCAGGAGATCGTCGACAGCGCGCTGGCGCACCATGTTCCGCGTATCATTTTTACCAGCTCGACGTCGGTGTATGGCGAAGTTGAGGGCGTGGTGAAAGAGAGTTCCGAGCGCCGTCCCGTGACGGCGAGCGGTCAGGTTCTGAAAGAGCTGGAAGACTGGCTGCATAATCTTCCCGGCACGCAGGTCGATATTGTACGTCTGGCGGGGCTGGTGGGTCCAGGCCGCCATCCGGGACGCTTTTTTGCCGGTAAATCTGCGCCAGACGGCCAGCATGTCGTCAATCTTGTACATCTTGACGATGTTGTAGGCGCGATTGAGCTACTCTTACAGGCTCCGAAAGGTGGACACATCTATAATATATGTGCACCTTCTCATCCGGCGCGCAGCACGTTTTACCCGCTGATGGCACGTCAGCTGGGCCTGGCGGCGCCGGTTTTCGGTGAGGCAAAGGATGACAGTAAAGGCAAAATTGTTGATGGCAATCGCATTTGTCATGAGCTGGGGTTTGAGTATCAGTATCCCGATCCGCTGGTGATGCCCATGGAATAAGACCCGTAGCGGAGACGATCGCGCACCAGAAGGGGGCGAGCATGAAACCGCTGCTGGATGTTCTTATTATTCTGGATGCTCTGGAAAAAGAGGGGAGCTTTGCCGCTGCGTCAGCAAAGCTCTACAAAACCCCATCTGCGCTGAGCTATACCGTTCAAAAACTGGAAAGCGATCTCAATATCCAGATCCTCGATCGCTCCGGACACCGCGCACGTTTCACCCGTACCGGACAGATGCTGCTGGAAAAAGGCCGTGAAGTCCTCCATACCGTTCGTGAGCTCGAAAAACAGGCCGTAAAACTCCATCAGGGTTGGGAAAACGAGTTGGTTATTGGCGTGGATGATACCTTTCCGTTTTCACTCCTGACGCCGCTGATTGAAGCCTTCTATCAACACCACAGCGTGACCCGGCTTATCTTTATCAACGGTGTGCTGGGTGGCTCCTGGGAGGCCTTGACGCAGGGCAGGGCGGACATTTTCGTCGGTGCGCTCCATGAGCCTCCCCAACTGAGTGATTTTGGTTTTGCCCGGCTGGGCGTGCTGGAGCAGGTATTTGCCGTGGCGCCCCATCACCCGCTGGCTCAGGAACCCGAGCCGCTTAACCGTCGCGTGATTAAAGGCTACCGCGCAATCGTGGTCGGGGACAGCTCTCGTCCGGAATGCTCGGTCTCCTCGCAGCTGCTTGATGAGCAGGAAGCCATTACCGTTTTCGACTTTAAAACCAAGCTGGAACTGCAAATAAGCGGCCTGGGCTGCGGCTATTTACCTCGCTATCTGGCGCAGCGGTTTATTGACAGCGGCGCGCTTGTTGAAAAACAGGTACTTGCTCAAAGCAATAATGAATCGGTGTGGGTAGGCTGGAATGAACAAACTGCCGGGCTTGCAAGCGCCTGGTGGCGAGACGAGATTTTAGCAAATAGTGCTATCGCCGCCGTTTACTCTCAGCCCGGCGTCCAGAAATCAGCCAGTTAGTAAAAAGAAAATTGTCCCATGCTTTGCAAAGTATTGCCTTTTGTATCCGATGTGGGGCAAAATGCGGCCGCTGCAACCAAATGAATAATCGACGATATAAAAGGCGTCGGTTATTTTTTTTTGCATGTACGAAACGAAACTAAAAACCAAGAGGCCGGGCTTCGTACCGGATAGATATTTACTAAAATCCGACAGTTGTTGTCGCTGAGGAAGAAAGAAATGGGGCAATTTTTCGCTTACGTGGCGGTTATCACCGTAAAGGAGAATAACTATGTCGCATAACGCAACTCCAAACACCTCTCGCGTGGAATTACGTAAAACGCTTACGTTGATTCCGGTTGTTATGATGGGCCTTGCCTATATGCAACCGATGACGCTGTTCGATACATTCGGTATCGTATCAGGCCTCACAGACGGTCATGTGCCGACGGCTTATGGCTTCGCGCTGATTGCGATCCTCTTTACCGCGCTGAGCTACGGTAAACTGGTGCGTCGCTATCCGTCTGCCGGTTCCGCCTACACCTATGCCCAGAAATCCATCAGCCCGACAGTTGGCTTTATGGTGGGCTGGTCTTCGCTGCTCGACTATCTGTTCGCGCCGATGATCAACATTCTGCTGGCAAAAATTTATTTTGAAGCGCTGGTGCCGTCGATTCCATCCTGGATGTTCGTCGTGGCGCTGGTGGCCTTCATGACTGCCTTTAACCTGCGCAGCATTAAGTCCGTTGCCAACTTTAACTCCGTGATCGTTGTGCTTCAGGTTGTCCTGATTGCCGTTATTCTTGGCATGGTGATCTATGGCGTGTTCCACGGCGAAGGCGCTGGTACGCTGGCGAGCAGCAAACCGTTCTGGTCTGGTGATGCGCATGTGATCCCGATGATTACCGGGGCAACCATTCTGTGCTTCTCCTTTACCGGTTTTGACGGCATCAGCAACCTGTCTGAAGAAACGAAAGATGCAGAGCGCGTGATCCCTCGTGCAATCTTCCTGACAGCGCTGATTGGCGGTCTGATCTTTATTTTCTCGACCTATTTCCTGCAGCTGTACTTCCCGGATATCTCCCGCTTCAAGGATCCGGATGCGTCTCAGCCAGAAATCATGCTCTATGTTGCGGGTAAAGCGTTCCAGGTTGGCGCGCTGATCTTCTCCACCATTACCGTACTGGCGTCCGGTATGGCCGCGCATGCAGGCGTTGCGCGTCTGATGTACGTGATGGGCCGCGATGGCGTATTCCCGAAAAGCTTCTTCGGCTACGTTCATCCAACCTGGCGTACCCCGGCGATGAACATCATCCTGGTCGGTGCCATTGCGCTGCTGGCGATTAACTTTGACCTGGTGATGGCAACGGCGCTGATTAACTTCGGTGCGCTGGTGGCGTTCACCTTTGTTAACCTGTCGGTTATCTCTCAGTTCTGGATCCGTGAAAAGCGTAACAAGACGCTGAAAGATCACTTCCAGTATCTGTTCCTGCCGATGTGCGGTGCCCTGACCGTGGGCGCGCTGTGGGTTAACCTGGAAGAGAGCTCGATGGTGCTTGGCCTGATTTGGGCGGGTATCGGCCTGATTTACCTGGCCTGCGTCACGAAGAGCTTCCGTAACCCGGTTCCACAGTACGAAGACGTCGCGTAATGACTCGCCGGGTGGCGCTAGCGCTTGCCCGGCCTACAAAACGACACACCCGTAGGCCTGTGCCAGCGGGCAAAAAAAAGCCGGAGACATCGCCTCCGGCTTTTTTTATACCCCTCGCTCAGACAATCTCTTGAGCGTACTGGAACAGGGATTTCAACAGCGCCTGTTTCTCAGCATTCCCTTCATACTGGCCATAAAGCATTTCCAGCTCCTGGGCATAGCTGTTAAGAAACTCCTGGGTAAAGACATTGCGACGATGCTGCAGCCAGCGATCCTGCTCTGCCTCGTCCAGCGTGCCGGGGAAGTTACGCGCGCGGTAGTTAAACATCAGCTTTTCGATGCGTTTATCGGCGAAAGTAATATCCAGCGCCGGTAAGTTACGCGGCTCGGTTTGCAGAACGATATTCATCGCCGCGCGGTCGGCATCGCTGAAGAAGCCGTTGTAGAGCTGGGCATCCACGTTTTCAGACGGCACGAACGGCTCCGCCTCGGCAAAGATAGCAACCACTTTCTCGCGCACCTGCGGGTTTTCGCGCAGCACTTTCAGGTTATCGAGGCAGTGCTGCCGGTTAATGCCCAGTCTGTCCGCATCTTCCGGGCGCAGCGTATTCGCCTGCGCCAGTACCGGACATTTATTGATATGCACCAGTTTGACCGGCACCGCAGGCAGATCGCCGAGCTCATTTTTCGGGGTGTAAAGCCGTTCGCGCAGGCTGTCGCTGTCGAGCTCAAGCAGCGGCGAAATATCGCCGGCTAAATCCACCATGATGACCGCATTACGGTTGTCCGGATGCCAGGCCAGCGGGGCAACCCAGCTGGTATTGCCGCGCCAGGCGCCAAACATGCCGGAGATATGCACCAGGGGTTTCATCTGCGGTACGTCGATAAGGGTCATGAGCTTCTGCTTGCTGCGGTGGCTCAGCAGATACTCAAACAGCCGGGGCTGCGCGTTTTTCACCAGTTTCGCCATGGCAATGGTGGCATAGACGTCCGCCATCGCGTCGTGGGCATTGCTGTGCTCGACGCCGTTGGCGCGCGTCAGGTGTTCCAGCCGGAAGCTGGTCAGCCCTTCCTCATTTTCAGGCCAGTTAATGCCCTCAGGACGCAGGGCATAACAGGCGCGCATGATGTCGAGCAAATCCCAGCGTGAATTACGGTTCTGCCAGCTCCAGGCATAGGGATCGTAGAAGTTGCGATAAAAAACGTTGCGCGTCACTTCGTCATCGAAGCGGATGTTGTTGTAACCGACCACGCAGGTATTGGGGACGGTAAACAGATCGTGGATGCGTCGGGCGAATTCTGCCTCGTTAACGCCTTTCTCGCGCGCTTCCTGAGGAGTGATCCCGGTGACCATGACCGCCCCGGGCTGCGGCAGGTAGTCATCAGCCGGTTTGCAGTAAAAGACCTCAGGCTCGCCAATAATGTTGAATTCGTCGTCGGTACGAATGGCGGCAAACTGCGCCGGTCGGTCCAGCGCCGGGTGCGTGCCAAAGGTTTCGTAGTCATGAAATAAAAAAGTCGGGCGAGCGGCAGAGTCAGACACCAGTAATACCATCCTGTTAAAAAATGACGTCACTATGGTAAACGATCGTGCGGTTCAGACCGAATAAAAAGCACCGCCGTGACGCAAATTTGCGCGCCAGCTTCAGAGAAAAATCTGCGTTCTGTCACATTTTTTTGCAATTAAGCCAGGTAACGACATCAGAACTCCCGTAAAAAGGTCATCGATTTTTAATGACCTGAGGATATACCGTTGAAACGCCGTCTGTTTATTGCTGTTTCTTTACTCGCTTCGAGTGTCTCATCTGCTTTTGCGGCCGAACCACTGGATTTTTCGCCGCAGCCTCCGGCCATTCAGGCTGGCTCCTGGGTGCTGATGGACTACACGACTGGTCAGATCTTAACGGCGGGCAACGAACATCAACAACGCAATCCGGCGAGCCTGACCAAGCTGATGACGGGGTATGTGGTTGATCGGGCCATTGATAGCCATCGCATTACGCCGGACGACATTGTCACCGTCGGGCGTGACGCGTGGGCAAAAGGCAACCCGGTTTTTGACGGCTCGTCGCTGATGTTCCTGAAAGAGGGCGATCGCGTCTCGGTGCGTGATTTAAGCCGCGGTCTGATCGTCGATTCCGGCAATGACGCCTGCGTGGCGCTGGCCGATCACGTGGCGGGCGGTCAGCCACAGTTTGTGAAGATGATGAACGACTACGTGCAGAAGCTGAACCTGCGCGATACGCACTTTGAAACCGTCCACGGGCTGGACGCGCCGGGCCAGCACAGCTCGGCCTATGACCTGGCCGTACTTTCCCGGGCCATCATTCACGGCGAGCCTGAGTTTTACCATATGTACAGCGAAAAGAGCCTGACCTGGAACGGGATCACCCAGCAAAACCGTAACGGCCTGCTGTGGGATAAAACCATGAACGTGGACGGGCTTAAAACGGGGCACACCTCGGGAGCGGGCTTTAACCTGATTGCCTCCGCCGTTGACGGGGAGCGTCGTTTAATCGCGGTGGTGATGGGGGCGGACAGCCCGAAGGGGCGTGAAGACCAGGCCCGAAAACTGCTGCACTGGGGGCAGCAGAACTTCGATACGGTGCAGATCCTGCATAGCGGTAAAAAAGTGGGGACAGAGCGTATCTGGTACGGCGATAAGGAGCAGGTGAAACTGGGTACCGACCAGGACTTCTGGCTGGCCCTGCCGAAAGCGGAAGTGCCGAACATCAAAGCTAAATACGTGCTGGATAAAAAAGAGCTGGAAGCACCGATTGCTGCGCATCAGAGGGTCGGGGAGATCCAGCTCTATGACCGCGACAAGGTGGTGGCGCACTGGCCGCTGGTGACGCTGGAAGCCGTTGATAAAGGCGGACTGTTCTCTCGCATGAGCGATTATCTCCACCACACGCTTTAACCGCTGATGGGCAGACTGGCAGGGTTGCGAGTCTGCTCACATAATAAACACTCCTCGTTTGCCGATAATAGTAATCCAGCTTTATAGTGTATAAATATACAGTAATAAGTGGAGGCAGCATGGACTACAGCATCAAGCAGCAACAGAAACGTAAGATTGCCGGTTTTCATTTGGTCGGACCGTGGGAACAAACGGTTAAACAGGGCTTTGAACAGCTGGTGATGTGGGTGGACGGGCGCCACATTGAGCCGCTGGAGTGGGTTGCGGTCTATTACGATAACCCCGATGAGGTCCCGGCAGAAAAACTGCGCTGCGATACGGCCGTTACGGTGCCGGACGATTTCGTTATTCCGGAAAACAGCGAGGGCGTCATGATGACGGAAATCGCGGCCGGGGATTATGCCGTGGCGACGGCGCGCGTGGAAAACTACGACTTCGCCACGCCGTGGTATCAGTTCTTTAATTCCCTGCTGCAGGACAATAAGTACCAGATGGCGCTCAAACCCTGCTTCGAGCGCTATCTTAATGACGGCAATGCAGACGGCTACTGGGATATCGAAATGTATATCGCGGTAGAGCATAAAACGGCTTAAGCCTGCTAAATGAAGGGTTTTTCAGCCGGGAGCGATCCGCCCGGCTGAAAACACAGTACAATTGTGATTTGCCGTGTAGCTGGAGAGCGGGTGTGCGTCCCGACAAATCATTAACCCCTTTTGAAATTCGGTTGTACAAACATTACCGCGTGGTGCACGGGTGTCGCATCGCGCTGGCTTTCGTATTGACGTTTGTACTGGTCCGTTTGCTGGATGTTCCGGAAGGGACGTGGCCGCTGATCACCCTGGTAGTGGTAATGGGGCCCATCTCGTTTTGGGGGAACGTTGTTCCGCGCGCCTTCGAGCGAATTGGCGGGACGGTTTTAGGCTCGGCCCTTGGGCTTATTGCCCTTAAGCTGGAGCTTATCTCGTTTCCGGTGATGCTGGCATGGTGCGGTGCCGCCATGTTCCTGTGCGGCTGGCTGGCGTTGGGCAAAAGACCGTATCAGGCCTTGCTGATTGGGATTACTCTCGCGGTGGTTGTCGGTGCGCCCGCCGGGGATATGACCACGGCGCTGTGGCGAAGCGGGGATGTCATCCTGGGGTCACTGCTGGCCATGCTCTTCACCGGTATCTGGCCGCAGCGGGCTTTTCTGCACTGGCGTATTCAGATGGCGAACTACGTCACCGCCTTTAACCGCGTCTATCAGGCCGGTTTTTCCCCGAATCTGGTCGAACGTCCCCGGCTGGAAAAGCATCTGCAAACGATCCTCAACGATGTGGTCAAAATGCGCGGCCTGATCACGCCTGCCAGCAAAGAAACCCATATTCAGAAATCGATTTTCGAAGCCATCCAGACGGTAAGCCGCAACCTGGTCTGCATGCTTGAACTGCAGATCAACGCGCACTGGGCCTCGCGTCCCAGTCATCTGTTGATGCTTAATGCACAGACTCTCAAAGAGACCCAGCAGATGACGCAGCAAACGCTGTTGACCATTGCCCATGCGCTCTATGAAGGGAACCCGCAGCCGATACTGGCCAACAGCGAGCGGCTGAATGAGATCGTCGCGGAGCTGAAGCAGTTAATCAATGAACGCCAGAGCGATAACGTGGCGGAAACGCCTATTCATGGCTACGTCTGGCTGAGCATGGAACTGGCGCGGCAGCTTGAGCTGTTATCGCACCTTATTTGCCGGGCGCTGCGCAAATAAAAGGCTTATGTGACGCCTGCTGCTTCGATTCAGCAGCAATTGGGGTTATGATAGCTTTAAACGATATACTCATTGTCATTCGCAGCCGCTGTCAGTAAGGTTATTGTTACAACGGTTGCCTTAACGAATCCGAATCTCACATTATCAGGGGTGTAAAAATGGAAACTACCAAGCCTTCGTTCCAGGATGTTCTGGAATTCGTCCGCCTGTTCCGCCGCAAAAACAAGCTGCAGCGTGAAATCCAGGACGTTGAGAAGAAGATCCGTGACAACCAGAAACGTGTTCTGCTGCTCGACAACCTGAGCGACTACATCAAGCCAGGTATGAGCGTTGAAGCTATTCAGGGCATCATCGCCAGCATGAAGAGCGACTATGAAGACCGCGTTGATGACTACATCATCAAAAATGCTGAGCTGTCCAAAGAGCGTCGTGACATCTCTAAAAAGCTGAAAGTGATGGGCGAAATCAAAAACGGCGAAGCAAAAAGCGAGTAATCGCAGCGAATAGTGAAAAAGGCTCTCTGATGACAGAGAGCCTTTTTTTATGATTCAGAACGCGGCTGTAGCTGATAAATCCAGGCCTCAACCTGCTTGCCTTCAAGAGTGGTCACCGTGACCTCAACCCGATCGTAGCCGTCTTCAAATTCGTCCAGCATTTGCCAGTTTGCGGCAAGGTTATCCGAGATAAACAGATAGCCTTCGACGCGGGGGGCGTCAGGGTGGAGCACAATTCCCGGGAAGTCCGCCGCGGCGCCCCAGCCGCGTTCGTAAAACGTGCCGGATACGGAACCGGCCAGCCATTCGCCGCCGATGTTTTCAAGAATATGCGCATTAGAGTGGCCCGGGCGCAGCGTGCCGTAGACAAACAGAGCGTTCATTTTCCCTCATCCGCAAAGCAAAAAGCCTGCTTTAAAAGCAGGCTTTTTAAATTTGGCTCCTCTGACTGGACTCGAACCAGTGACATACGGATTAACAGTCCGCCGTTCTACCGACTGAACTACAGAGGAATCGTTGTGGAGGCTTATCTTAGCGGCGAAAAAAGATTTGTCAAACCTGATCTTAGGGAAAATCGACTGATTGCTGATTCTGTCGTCAGTTTGTTGTAAATCCACACATCTTTTTCTGGAAAATACTTTGCAGGATTAGCATTTGTCCCCCATCATTTGAAATGGAGTTTCAACTTTTCTCGCTAAGGTCCATTTTGAACGTCACTGCCTCCTTACGCCAGGCGATAACTCGCACGCCATGGTATGCAAAACGTAAAAGCTATCGTGTCCTGTTCTGGCGTGAAATCACCCCTCTTGCCGTGCCTATCTTCCTGGAAAATACCTGCGTTCTGCTGATGGGGGTTTTGAGCACCTTCCTGGTGAGCTGGCTGGGAAAAGAGGCGATGGCTGGGGTTGGGCTAGCGGACAGCTTTAACATGGTGGTGATCTCGTTCTTTGCCGCCATAGACCTGGGGACGACGGTGGTGGTGGCCTTTAGCCTCGGCAAGCTTGATCCCAAACGTGCACGCGAGGCGGCCCGCCAGTCGCTGATGATCATGACCATTTTTTCGATCGTTCTGGCGGCGGTGATCCACTATTTCGGTAAAGAGATTATCGATTTTGTCGCCGGGGAGGCCACGAACGAGGTTAAAGACCTGGCGCTGACCTACCTGGAAATGACTGTCTTAAGCTATCCGGCGGCGGCCATTGCGCTGATTGGCAGCGGCGCGCTGCGCGGGGCGGGCAACACCAAAATTCCGCTGCTGATCAACGGCGGGATGAATATCCTGAATATCATTATCAGCAGCGTGCTTATCTATGGCGTGTTCTCGTGGGAGGGGCTGGGGTTCGTCGGTGCCGGACTGGGATTAACAATTTCACGCTATATCGGTGCGGCAGCCATCATCGGGGTACTGATGGCGGGGATTACCCCCTCGCTGCGTCTGACGCTGAAAAGCTATTTCCGCCCCTTTAATTTCGCCATTATCTGGGAAGTGATGGGGATCGGCATTCCCGCCAGCATTGAATCGGTGTTATTCAACGGCGGGAAGCTGCTCACGCAGATGTTTGTCGCCGGGATGGGCACCGACGTTATCGCCGGTAACTTTATAGCCTTCTCTATTGCCTCGCTGATTAACCTGCCGGGTAACGCGCTGGGTTCGGCATCGACCATTATTACGGGTAAGCGGCTCGGGAAAGGGCAGATAGGCCAGGCGGAGCGGCAGCTGCGGCACGTGTTCTGGCTGTCGACCATTGGGCTGACGCTGATCGCCTGGGGAACCGCGCCGTTTGCCGGGCTGATGGCCTCGTTCTATACCCACGAAGACGACGTTAAAGAGGTTGTTAAGATCCTCATCTGGCTCAACGCGGCCTTTATGCCCATCTGGGCGGCCTCATGGGTATTGCCCGCCGGGCTGAAAGGAGCGCGCGATGCCCGCTTTGCGATGTGGGTATCGATGCTCGGCATGTGGGGATGTCGCGTTGTCGCGGGGTATACGCTCGGGGTGATGCTCGGATGGGGGGTGGTCGGCGTCTGGCTGGGGATGTTCCTCGACTGGGCCGTGCGGGGCGCGCTGTTCTACTGGCGGATGGTCAGCGGGCGCTGGCTGTGGAAATATCCGCGAAAGAATGCCTGACAATTGCGCGAAGTGGAGAATAATTCGGCAAACGATCGGAAATATGCATTCTGCCTTTGACATCATGGGGGAGCATCGATAATATGCGCCCCGTTCACACGATTCCTCTGTAGTTCAGTCGGTAGAACGGCGGACTGTTAATCCGTATGTCACTGGTTCGAGTCCAGTCAGAGGAGCCAAATTTAAAAAGCCTGCTTTTAAAGCAGGCTTTTTGCTTTTCTGCGCAAGGGAAATGCAAAACGGCAACCTTGTTGCCGTTTTTAGTGTGTGCACCCTCTCCCGTGGGAGAGGGTTGGGGTGAGGGCACCAGACCGCACGAAATTACACACCAATCGACGCTGTCGCTTCCACCAGCCACGGACGCGCATCGCTATTCACCAGAGGTGAAAGCACCTCGCGTACCTGCCGGTGATACGCATCCAGCCACTGCTTTTCCTGCTCGCTCAGCAGATGCAGCTCAACCTGACTTAAGTCGATCGGGATCAGCGTCAGCGAGGCAAATTTGCAGAACCCCGGACGGCTCTCCACAATCTCCACCTGATTTTCAATACGAATACCGTGGCTGTCGCCCAGATAGTAGCCCGGCTCGATAGTCATGATATTGCCCGCCACCAGCGGCCACGGATTGACCTTTTTGGCGATGCGATGCGGGTTCTCGTGGATCAGCAGCTGGTGCCCCACGCCGTGTCCCGTACCGTGATCGTAATCCAGCCCCATCTCCCACAGCGGGCGACGCGCAAACGCATCCAGCTGATGCCCCTGAGTCCCGGAAGGGAACTGCAGGGTAATGAGCGACAGAAAGCCTCTCAGCACGGCGGAGTAGTGCAGGCGCTGCTGCGGATCGACTTTCCCCCACGCCAGCGTACGCGTGGCGTCGGTGGTGCCGTTAACATACTGGCCGCCGGAATCGTTCAGGTAAAAATGGTCATGGCCGATAGGCTTATTGCTGGCCTCGCTCGAGTGATAGTGGCACATCGCCGCATTGCTCGAAGAGGCGGAGATGGTTGCAAAACTCTGCTCGATGAACCCGGGCTGCTGTTGACGGAACGCAAGCTGCTGCGCCTGCGCGTCCAGCTCGGTGAGCGGTTTTCCTGCCGCCTCGCGCCGCGGCACTTCACGGCTCAGCCAGGCGAGGAAGTTGACCCACGCGGCCCCGTCCTGGTGATGGCACTTGCGATAGCCTGCCAGCTCGACCGGATTTTTAGTCGCTTTCATCAGGGTGATGGGATCGGTCCGCCAGACAATTTCTCCCTGTGGCTCAACGGCGAAGCGCAGGGCCACCGGCGCGGAATCGGCATCAATCATCACCCGTTTGCCTTCAGCAATCTGCTGGCAGCGTTCAATAAAGGTATCCTGCGGGGCAACGGCGAACGCACTGCGCACACCGTCAGGCAGTGCGCTGAGCTTATTGTCGTTAACAAACCACTCAACGCTACCATCACGGCTGAGCAGGGCGAAGGAAAGAGGAACCGGGCTAAAGGGGATATCTGATCCACGCACGTTTAGCAGCCAGGCGATGTTATCCGGCAGCGTCACGGCGAGGAAATCAGCATTGTGTTCTGCCAGCACGGCGGCGACGCGCTGACGTTTGTCCGCGCTGCGTTCACCGCTGTGTTCAACCGGCATTTCACGGATAAGCCCCGCCGGTGCGGCAGGGCGATCGGTCCATAGCGTGTCAAACGGCGAGGCCTTCAGCGGCACCAGCTCGCACGGCGTGGCTGACAGCTGCTCAAACTCTGAATTTGTCATTAACATCGCATCAAAGCCAATGCGGGTTCCCGCCTCAACGTTTTCTGCCAGCCATTCTGCCAGCGGCTCATTGTGCAGATGGTGAATCTCAACCTCATCCGTATTGACCTGAACGCGCGCCTGAACCTGATAGCGCCCGTCGACGAACAGCAGCGCTTTGTTTTTCAGCACCAGCGCCACGCCGGCCGAACCGTCAAAGCCCGTCAGCCAGGCCAGCTTTTCGTCGTAAGGCGCGCAGTATTCGCTCTGCCAGGCATCCGCCCGCGGGACGATCATCCCGTCGAGTTGGCTGGCCTCAAGCCAGTGGCGCAGGGCAGAGAGCGGTCTTGTGCTGGACATTGTTTTTCCTTATCGTGATTAGCGGAACGGCGGCTCGTTGAAGGTGCGCAGCTTGCGCGAATGGAGCTTGTCGCCCTCCGCGCGAAGTAAATCAATTGCACGAATACCAATCTGCAGATGCTCTGAGATAGCTCCTTCATAGAAACGGTTGGCCTGGCCCGGCAGCTTAATTTCGCCGTGCAGCGGCTTATCGGAGACGCACAGCAGCGTGCCGTAAGGGACGCGGAAGCGATACCCCTGCGCGGCGATGGTGGCGCTCTCCATATCGATCGCCACCGCGCGGCTCAGGTTGAAGCGCAGCGCGGAGGCGGAGTAGCGCAGCTCCCAGTTGCGGTCATCCGTTGTGACGACCGTACCGGTGCGCAGGCGCTGTTTAACCTCTTCTCCCGGCATGCCGCTGACCTCTTTGGTGGCGTCGTACAGCGCGCGCTGTACTTCGGCGATGCTCGGGATTGGGATATCCGGCGGTAGGACCGCATCAAGCACGTGGTCATCGCGCAGATAGGCGTGGGCCAGCACGTAGTCGCCAATCAGCTGGCTTTCGCGCAGGCCGCCGCAGTGGCCAATCATCAGCCACACGTCCGGGCGCAGTACCGCCAGATGGTCGCAGATGGTCTTGGCATTTGACGGGCCAACGCCGATGTTAATCAGGGTGATGCCCTGACCGTCTGCGGTGATCAGGTGCCAGGCGGGCATCTGGTGCTTTTTCCACGCCAGGTCGGAGATCGCCTGCTCGGGGGCTTCGGTTTCAGCGGTGATCCAGATCCCGCCCGCGCAGGACAGCGCGATATACGGGCTTTCCGGGTCTAGGATCTGGCTGCAGCCCCAGCGGACAAACTCATCGACGTAACGGGTGTAGTTGGTAAAGAGCACGAACGGCTGGAAATGTTCGACTGGCGTACCGGTGTAGTGGCGCAGGCGCGCCAGGGAGAAATCGACCCGGCGGGCATCAAAATGCGACAGGGGAGAAAATTCTGCCGGATGATAAATCCCGTCGGCCGTCTCATCGCCAATCTGTGAAAGCTCGGTGGTCGGGAAGTGGCGGGTCAGCCCCGCGCTCATGGAGCGGTCAAGGGTTAACGCCGAACCGTCAATCACGTAGGGATAGGGGATCTCATGCTGGGAGGGCTCAACGGCAATGTGCGCGCCGTAATCCTGGTACAGCAGCGTGAGTTGTTCTTCAAGATACGGGCGGAACAGCGCAGGGCGGGTGACGGTGGTGCTGTAGCAGCCGGAGTGGGTAAAGCGCGCGTAGGCGCGGGTTTTGGGATTACTGCTGGCGCTGCCGTCCCAGGTCACAGAGAGCGATGGATAAACAAAAAGGCCCTCGGTTCTGGCCTTTTGGTCGGGAAGTTTCCCTGTTTCGATATATTCGCTGATGGCGCCGCGCAGCGCGTTGACGGACTGTTCATACAGCGCGTCGAGTTTTTCCAGCGCCTGAGCCGGGGTCAGGCTGGAGCCCTTATTATTCATCTCTGTCTCCTTGTTCCACAGGTGTGCGACTCTACCCGATAGTATGTCACACGCCTGTGAAACAAAAGGGAGATCAGCGGTGGCTCGTCTCTTTCATCAGCAGCGCCGTTGCCGCCGACAGCAGGCAGCCGGCGAGCAGATAAATCGCCACGCTGTGCCAGTTGCCGCCGGAGAAGGTCACCAGCGCGGCGGCAATAAACGGCGTAAATCCGCCGCCGACCACGCTTGCCACCTGGTAGCCCACGCCCGCGCCGCTGTAGCGGTAGCTTGCGCCAAACAGCTCGGTGAACATCGGCTGCTGCACGCACACCACCATGTCGTGAGCGATGTTGGCGAGCATGATGGCGAAGAAGACAATCCAGAAGATCGACTGCGCCTCCAGCGCCATAAAGAATGGCCAGGCGCTGAGGGTGCCAATCAGCGCCCCGGTGATGTAAACGCGACGGCGGCCAAACCTGTCCGCCAGCCACGCGAAGCAGGGGATTGTCAGGCAGCTGATCCCGCCGACCAGCAGGCCAATATTCAGGAACAGCTCGCGCGGCAGACCGAGATTCTGCGTCGAGTAGTTCAGGGCAAACGCGGTGACGATATACATCGTCAGCAGCTCGCACAGGCGCAGGGCGATAATTTTCAGAAAAGCGCCAGGGTGCTGAACCAGCGCTTCCATCACAGGCAGACGCTTTTTGGCGAGCGGTTTTTCCAGCTGTTGTTTTTCAAACTCAGCCGACTCCTCCATCCCGTTACGGATCCACAGCGCAGCGATGACCAGCACGATGCTGAAGATGAACGGAATGCGCCAGCCCCAGCTCAGGAACTGCTCGTCGGTAGTAAGCTGGCTGATTAGCGATACCAGCCCGGTGGAAAGCAGAAGGCCTACGCCGTACCCGACCTGTACGCCGCTGCTGTAGAACGCTTTTCTGTGCTTCGGCGCGCTCTCAACGGACAGCAGCGCCGCACCGCCCCATTCGCCGCCTACGGCGAAGCCCTGGATGGCGCGCAGGGTGACCAGCAGTACCGGTGCCCACCAGCCGATAGAGGCAAACGAGGGGAGAATACCGATAAGCGCGGTGGCGATCCCCATCATCCAGACGGTGAGCATCAGCATGCGCTTGCGGCCGAGACGGTCGCCGAAGTGGCCGAAGATCACACCCCCCAGCGGGCGAAACAGAAAGCCAACGCCGAAGGTGGCAAACGCGGCGAGCGTGCCCATCGCAGGGCTGACCTGGGGGAAGAATTCGCGGTTAAACACCAGCGCGGCGGTAATGCCGTAAAGCAGAAAATCATACCAGTCGACGACGGCACCCGCGAAGCTGCCGAGTGCGGCGCGGCGGGCACGATTGAGCGAAGGGGTCTCCTCGTTGGGACGATCGGAGATGAGGGTGGAGTCCATAGTTGTCCTGTCCGTACTAATTTTTAATTATTGGTATAAGAAAAGGTCACTCACATTGCGCCGTTATATAAACGGAACCTATGAGACTACCGCGACAAAACGCCCGAGAAAACGTTTTTATCTTTCCTGAAGGTGCTGAATAAATAAATTTCATCTTCGCCTGCAGCGAGATAATTGTGTCTTCTGGCTCCGTTACAGGTTGAATGGTTTACAGTAATAGTGACCGCGCGTGAGTTAAGCTGAGGGAATAACGATGCAACGCACCTTTTCGGCATTCTGGATGATTCTGTTTTTATTCGTCGCACCGCTTCATGCGGAGCCCAACGTCTATGGTGAACAGCGTATCAGCGGCTGGTGGAACGCGCTGACGGACGATATTTCGCAAACCTGGGAGCAGCCTCAACGTTACGATCTGTACCTGCCGTTTCTGAGCTGGCACGCTCGCTTTATGTACGACAAAGAAAAAACCGATAAGTACAACGAAATGCCGTGGGGCGGTGGCCTGGGCGTTTCCCGCTATAACGAAGAGGGCAACTGGAGCGCGCTTTTCGCGATGATGTTCAAGGACTCGCACAACGAATGGCAGCCCGCGATGGGCTATGGCTGGGAGAAGGGCTGGTATCTGGATAATGCCAAAGATTTCCGCCTTGGGCTCGGTGCTGCAGCGGGAATCACGGCGCGAGATGATTTTGCAAACTATGTACCGCTACCGTTCATTTTCCCGCTGTTCTCTGCCGGCTACAAGCGCGTTACCGTCCAGTTCACCTATATTCCTGGAACCTATAACAACGGCAACGTGCTTTTTGCCTGGCTGCGCTTAGGCTTTTAAAGGGTGATCACCTTTTTTGCCACGGCGTTAGACAATACCAGCATGGAGAAGAGAACAGAGGTGACGAACGTAAGCACAATCAGCGCCAGCTTCATACCGAGAGAGGTCACCGGTATGAGCGCCGTCAGCAGATGAAACACCGAGTAATGCACAATGTACACGCCGGTCATCGTTTTGCTGATGGCGGCCAGAATGGACTCTTTAAATTCAGCATTGCGGCGAAAGCGCACGCCGTTTGCCGCAATCACCAGCGCGATGATCAAAATGTAAATTTGAGAGCCGGTGAGAATAAAGGCGTTTCTGTCCGCCTTGAACAGCGCGAAGAAGAAGTGGCGCTCGTAAAACCAGGTGAAGAGGTAGATAAACGGGATGGCGACAACCGCCGCCCTGACCACATTTTTGCGGCTAATCCACTCGGCGACTTTCGGGTCGCAGAAGAGTTGCCCCGTCAGATAAAACAGCAGCCACGTCCACAGCCGATACTGTGGTGAAAGAGAAAGGACATGCGTTTCAGGATAAAGCGCCGATAGCAGATCGTATCCGTAGGAAAAGAGCAGCAGGGCGGCAATCGCGCCGCAGAACAGCGCTCGCCGCTGGCTGAGCCACTCCACCGCCGGGTGGAAGGTGTAAATCACCACAAACGCAAACACGAACCAGGGCTGGATTAAATAGCCGCGCTGATAGGGCTCCCACAGGTAGTAGATCGTTATCCAGAACAGAAAAACAATCACCAGGCTTTTAATTTTACCCAGCTGCCAGCGGGTGCCGTGCCGGGATTGTCCGTCGAGATAGCCCGCAACCACAAAAAACAGCGGCGTGGCAATTGTCGAGATAAAGGTTAAAAACCCCAGGATCCAGTGATAGTCATAATCATAATGATCCCAGGTATTATAGATGGTGAAGAAGGTGACCGCCGTCATACAGCCCAGCGTTTTGATAATGTTCAGCCCTGTCGCATTCATTGTTGTTTGGCTTCGTCCTTACGATGGAAACACGCATAAATCACGGGGAGTACCAGCAGCGTCAGGATTGTAGCAAATCCCAGTCCAAACATAATGACAACGGCCATGCTCTGGAAGAAAACGTCCAGCAGCAGCGGAGCCAGGCCCAGTACGGTCGTGAAAGCGGTGAGCAGGATAGGGCGCAGGCGCGAGGTGGCGGCGTACACGATCGCCTCGTGCTGGTCCTTTTGCGTTTTCTGCTGTTCGATCTCTTCCACCAGCACGATGCCGTTACGGATGAGCATGCCGCTCAGGCTCAGCAGGCCAATCAGCGCCATAAAGCCGAACGGGATACCGGTAATCAAGAATCCAGGCGTGACGCCAATCAACGCCAGCGGCACGGTCAGCCAGATGGCGACGGCATTTTTTACCGAGCTGAACATCAGTACGGTGATAACAAACATCACCAGATACCCGAGAGGTAGCGTAGTGAATAGCCCCTGCTGCGCTTCGCTGGAGTTTTCCGCGTCGCCCCCCCACTCGATGCTGTAGCCGTGTGGCAGGCTAAGGGCATCAATCTGCGGCTTCACGCGGGCGAGAATGTCCCCGGAGGTTTGCTGGCTCAGCGGGTCCGGGTCCGTCTGCACCGTCAGCACCCTCGAGCGGTCGCGTCGAAGGATGAGCGGATCTTCCCACTCCAGCGAGAAGCGGCTGACGACGTTACTCAGCGGGATATACTGCTGCCGCGTCTGGCTCCACACCAGCACGTTGTTCAGGTGATTGGCGTCCAGCCGTTCGCTCTCAGGCGGGCGCACCACGACCGGGAGCAGGTCGCTGCCTTCCCGGTACAGCCCCGCCCGGCTGCCGGAGAAGTTCATCTCCAGCGCGTTATCAACGTCCTGCTTATCTACGCCAAGCTCACGGCCCAGGGCGGCAACGTACTGTGGGCGGATCACCTTGCTGCGGTTTTGCCAGTCGTTCCTGACGCTGCCCGTGGCCGGGTCGCGGGTGAGGATGTCGTCCACCTGGCTGGCAATCAGGCGCAGCCTGTCAGGGTCGGGGCCTTTAATGCGCACCTCAATGGCGCTGTCGCCGGAGGGGCCAAACATGACGCGTTTGGTACTGGCGTTGACCTGCGGATAGTTTCGCGCGATGTACTCGTCAACGTGGCGCGTTAGGGCGGAGATGTTGCGCTGGTCGTCCATGCGCACCATGATCTGCGCATAGTTGCTGTACTGGCGCTGTCCGCTGTAGGTCAGAATGAAGCGCATACTTCCCTGACCAATGGTTGAGACGGTGGTCTCCACGCCCGGCTGGCCATTGATCGTCTTTTCAATATCGCTGGTCATTTTCTCAGTCCACTTGATATCGGTACCGTAGGGTAGCCACAGGTCGACAAAGAAAATCGGCGTATTAGACGACGGGAAAAAATTTTGCCGCACGGCGCCGAAGCCCCAGACAGAGGCTGCCAGCAGCGCAGCCATCACAATGAGCGTCGGTGCCTTATGGTGCAGCAGCGCGTTAAGCAGGCGCTGGTAGGCGCGGTAGAGGCGTTTGTCGTAAGGATCTGACTCGTCGGTTTTATCGGGCGCGCTGTCGTTTTTAAACAACCACCACTTAATCAGCACCGGGGTGAGGGTGAGCGCCGAGAACCAGCTCAGCATCAGGGAAATCAGCAGCACCTGGAACAGGGATTTACAATATTCCCCGGTGGAATCCTGCGACAGCCCGATAGGGGCAAACGCCAGTATGGCAATCACCGTCGCCCCCAGCAGCGGCAGGGCGGAGCGGCGGATGATGTAGTTCACGGCGGTCAGCAGTGGCGAGCCCTGCTGTCGGGCAATCAACACCCCTTCGACAATCACGATGGCGTTATCCACCAGCATGCTGAGGGCGATAATCAGCGCCCCGAGCGAGATGCGCTGTAGCTCAATGCCACACAGATACATAATCAGCAGCGTGCCCAGCACGTTAAGGGCGAGAGAAACCGCGATGATGATCCCGCTGCGTACGCCCATAAAGATCAGCAGCACGCCGATGACAATCGCCAGCGCCATCAGGAAGTTAATAATAAAACCGTTAACGGAGTGGCCCACTTCGGCTGCCTGATCGTAAAACAGATTTATCTGTATGCCTGCCGGTTTTTCCGCCGACATCTGGCTTAGCTTCGCCTCCAGCGCGTGGCCCACGTCGATAACGTTCACGCCGGGAATAAACGAGACGCCCATGGTGACGGCTTTTTTGCCGTTGGCATGGTAGATACTGGCCGGCGATTCGTTCAGCCCGCGCGACAGCGTGGCGATATCCCGCAGACGCGTCGCCGCCCCGGTGCCGGAAGGCGTGATGATGATATCCGCCAGTTCATCAAGATTCTCGAACTCACCGGTCGGGTGCAGGCGAATGGATTCGGTGCCGGAGGTGATTTCTCCTGCGCTGGAAACGACGTTAAGTCTGTTGAGCAGGGCGGAAAGCTGGTTCAGCGTAATGCCGCGCGCGGCCATTTTGGTCAGGGAGATATCGATGTTGACCTGTTGGCTAATCGCCCCGCCGATGGCGACCTTCGCGACGCCGGGTATCAGAATTAACTCCCGGCGCAGCTGCTCCGCATATCTCACCAGTTCAGGATTACTGAATTCATCTCCGGAAATGGCGAAGAAGAAGCCGAACACGTCGCCGAAATCGTCATTCACAAAGGGCGTGACGACGCCGGGCGGAAACTGACGCGAGGCATCGCCTACGCGGCGTCGCAGTTCATCCCAAATCTGCGGCAGCTCGTTCGAGTGATAGCGAGAAGCGATGTTAACGGTGATTTGCGACAGACCGTTTGAAGAGATGGAGCTCACGTTGTCCAGATAAGGCAGCTGCTGAAGGGCATTCTCCAGCGGAAGCGTCACCTCCTCTTCAACCTGCTGAGCGGATGCGCCGGGGTAGTGGGTGACCACCACTGCGGTTTTGATGGTAAAGGCGGGATCTTCCAGCCTGCCGATATTCAACAGGGCAAAAATACCCCCGATGCCCAGCAGCAGGATCGTTAGCCAGACGCGAACAGGGTTATTAATAAATTGACGAGAGATATCCATTACAGTCCCCGTTCACGCGTCCAGATACGTACCGGCTGGTTAGCATGGAGCTCCCCAACGCCCGCGGCCACCACGCGTTCGCCTGCCTTAAGCCCGCTGGTAATCACCACCCCTTCGGTGCTCACTTGCCCCACGCTGACCTTGCGGTCTTCGAGATGGAGCGCGTCGCCTTCGCCCGTCACGACCCAGACGTGCGGCTCGTTGCGCGGGCTGTTGTTCGGGTTAAAGACTGCCTCAACCGGTACGACCAGCGCCTGAGCGTCCGCGCCCGCCGGGAGGTTGGTTAAATTGATGGTCACCGTACCGCTTACGCCGCCGACGGCGGGAAAATCATCTGGCCGCGGCATGGTCAGTATCACCTGCCAGGTCAGGGTATTGCTGTCGCTGCTGCCCGAATGCTCTTTGTAGACGGCGGTAAATTCCCGATCCGGCATGGCGTTAATTTTCACCACGGGGCGATACTGCGCGTTGCGGATATCAAAGGCCTTAAACAGGTTTTCAGGGATACTGAACACCACGTCCAGCAGATCGGTACGGGTTAACGTGGCAATGGGCTGACCGGCAGACACCACCTGATGGTTTCGGACATGTACGCTGGCCGCCGTCCCGCTGAAGGGGGCGACGAGCGTCATCTGATTCAGCTCTTCCCGGGCAATCTGTAGCGCCGCATTCGCCGAATCGCGGTTCGCACGCTGCACGTCCATTTCTGCTTTCGAAATCGCCTGACGGCCCGCCAGCGTCTGGAAGCGATCGAACTGCCTCTGGGCCAGCGTCGCCGCCGTTTGTCTGTCGTTAACCCGCTGCTGGGCTTCACGGGCGTTCAGTCTGGCAAGCTGTTGCCCCTGCTTGATGGCTGCGCCCTGACGCACATCGAGCGCTTCAATTTGACCGGCGCGCTTGAAGGAAAGGTCTGTGGCATCGCCCGATTCAATGCGGGCGGGAAAAACGCGCTGCCGGGCGTGACCGGGAACCGTCACCTCCGCCACTTTTACCATCCTGGGCAGGGGGGCGGCTTGCTTCGGTTTCGGGTCGCACGCCGTGAGCGTTAACAAAACGAACGGTAAAAGAGAGAGGTAGCGGTTCACTGTATTCCCCTAATAAATAACTGTTTTATTTATTCCATCACCTGGACAGGGGGTGCCACTATTCTGCCAGAACAGTGACGACCATATAGGTAAATAAACCAATCGCCGTGCTGGCGATAATGGCAAGTGCAATAAACATACCCAGGCGGATCAGGCTTAAACCATACATACATTCCTCCATGAGCCGGAAGCGGTGGCTGACTATGAGCATAGTCGGCGAAAAGATAAATGTTAAATAACCATTATCAGTGGGGAAGCGCTAAACCTGATATTCCTGTGCTACGTTTAATATTATCCATCTTTTTTACCGTAGCTGGCATTAAGGGCAACCCCCTGCATTTAATGCGTTTTTTTGCTTCATTCACTCTCGTGTTGGTTATAAAAAGGATGCTCGATATGTATAAAAACATTCTCGTTCCGGTGGATGTCTACGAGACAAGCCTGGCGGATAAGGCGTTGCAGCATGCACAGTTTCTGGCGCAAAGCGCATCGGGTGACATTCATTTGCTGCACGTCATGCCCAAGTTTTCAGCCGAACTGACGCGTGGTTTTATTTCAGATGCGCGCAAAATGGATGAATATATGATTAATAATTCGAAAGAAAAGCTGTCTGACCTGGTCAAAAAAGTAAATCTGCCAGAAGAGCGTGTTCATCTCCACGTCCGTAGCGGGAATGTTCGTGATGAGGTTATTAAGCTGGCGGATGAACTTGCCGTCGGCGCGATTATTGTCGGCTCGCGAAATCCAAATATTCAAACCCATTTGTTAGGATCTGAGGCGGCAAGTATTGTTCGTTACGCTCATGTTCCTGTTTTCGTTATTCGTTAATTACAGAGAAGCAAGGTGATTTCTGAATAGAACCTGAGGAAGGAACGATGAAAACAGGAAAACCTGAACGTCCGTATTATCAACAAACCGTTGACGAAACCCTGTCGAATATTCACTCCACCCTGGAAGGCCTCAGCGGCACAGAGGCATCAGCCCGACTTCAGCAGCACGGTGAGAATGCGTTACCGCAAAAAAAGGGCAAACCCGCCTGGCTGCGCTTCCTGGCGCATTTTAACGACGTATTGATTTACGTGCTGCTGGTGGCCGCGTTGCTTAAGCTCTTTATGGGCCACTGGGTAGACATGTTTGTGATCCTTGGGGTTGCCATCATTAACGCGCTGATTGGCCATATCCAGGAGAGCAATGCTGAAAAATCGTTGCAGAGCATTCGCAATATGCTCTCCAGCGAAGCCGTGGTGGTACGACAGGGGAATCATGAAACGATCCCCACTACGGCGCTGGTCCCGGGAGATATCGTGGTGATCCGCGCCGGGGATCGTATCCCTGCGGACCTGCGCGTGATTGAAGCGCATAACCTTCGCGTGGAGGAGGCCATCCTGACCGGCGAATCCACCGTTGTTGAGAAAAACAGCGATGCGTTAAGCGGGGAACTGCCCTTAGGTGACCGGTATAATCTGCTCTACTCGGGCACCACCGTCAGCTCCGGCGGCGGTAAAGGCGTTGTGGTAGCAACCGGGGGGGAGACCGAGCTGGGCCACATCAATCAGATGATGTCCGACATTGAAAAGCACCGCACGCCGCTGATGGTGCAGATGGACAAGCTCGGTAAGACCATCTTCATCACTATCCTGGTGATGATGGTGGCGCTGTTTGTCTTTAGCCTCCTGTTCCGGGATATGCCGGTTTCTGAACTGGTGCTGTCGCTTATCAGCCTCGCCGTTGCCGCCGTGCCGGAAGGCCTGCCGGCCATCATCTCCATCATCCTTTCGCTTGGCGTACAGGCCATGGCGCGCCGCAAGGCCATCATTCGCAAGCTGCCTACGGTTGAAACGCTGGGGGCGATGACGGTCATCTGTTCGGATAAAACCGGCACCCTGACGATGAATGAAATGACGGTCAAAGCGGTGATAACCGCTGACACGACCTATCGCGTGGAGGGCGACAGCTACGAACCGGTGGGGAATATTCACCCCGTAGATGACCCAACGCCCGTCAGCGTGACGCAGGGTTCCCTGCTGGAACGCTACCTGCGCACCATTGACCTTTGTAATGACAGCCAGCTGATCAAAGACGAGCAGGGGCTGTGGAAAATCACCGGGGGCCCAACCGAGGGCGCGCTGAAGGTGCTGGCGGCGAAAATCCCGCTCCCTCCGGTCGATACCGAAATGCGCAGCAAAATCCCGTTTGATTCACAGTATAAATACATGTCCACCCTGTACCGGCTGGGTGATGAAGAGGTGATTTTAATCACCGGCGCGCCGGACGTCCTGTTCCGCCTCTGCCAGTACCAGCAGACGAATGACGGGCTGCAGCCGTTCGATCAGCCTTACTGGGAAGGGAAGATTGAAGAGTATGCCCGGGAAGGTCTGCGCATGGTGGCCGCGGCCTGGAAACCTGCCCGCGAGGGGCAACGCGAGCTGGATCACCCGGACCTGCATGACGGCGTGATCCTGCTGGGCATTGCCGGAATGATGGATCCGCCGCGTCCGGAGGCCATTACCGCCATTGCCGACTGTCTGCAGGCCGGGATCCGCGTGAAAATGATCACCGGCGACCACCCGCAAACGGCCATGAGCATTGGGCAAATGTTGGGGATTGGTAACGCCGCAAGCGCTGTTACCGGACGTGAGCTGGAGGCGATGGACGATCGTCAGCTGAGCGACGCCGCGCAGCAGTACGATATTTTCGCCCGAACCAGCCCGGAGGATAAATTCCGCCTTGTGCAGGCCCTGCAAAGTAAGCAGGAAGTCGTGGGCATGACCGGGGATGGCGTAAATGATGCCCCGGCGCTCAAGCGGGCGGATGTGGGTATCGCCATGGGGATTAAGGGGACGGAAGTGACCAAGGAGGCCGCCGACATGGTGTTAACGGATGACAACTTTGCCACCATTGCCAGCGCGGTGCACGAGGGACGCCGGGTTTACGACAACCTGAAAAAGACCATTCTGTTCGTTATCCCCAGCAACATCGCGCAGGCTCTGCTGATCATCATCGCGCTGCTGGCGGGGAACCTGATCCCGCTGACGCCGGTCCTGATCCTGTGGATGAACATGGCCACGTCAGCAACGCTGTCGTTTGGCCTGGCGTTTGAAGCGGGTGAGAAGGACATCATGAACCGGCCACCGCGCAAGGCTAATCTCCATGTGATGGACGGCTATGCCATCTGGCGCGTGGTGTTTGTCGGTCTGATGATTGCCATTAGCGCCTTCGTGCTGGAAGCCTGGCTACAGCCGCGCGGCTATTCGGCGGAATTTATCCGCACCGTGCTGCTGCAAACCCTGGTGACCGCGCAGTGGTTCTACATGCTTAACTGCCGCGTGAATGACGGCTTCTCGCTGAGCAAAGGCCTGCTGGCGAATAAAGGGATTTGGATCGTGAGCGGCGTACTGCTGGCGCTACAGCTTCTTATCATTTACGCACCGTTCATGCAGATGCTGTTTGGCACCGAAGCGCTGCCGTTCCGCTACTGGGTCATCACCTTCCTGATTGGTTTTGTGATGTTCCTTATTGTCGAGGCGGAGAAAGTGCTGACGCGCAGGTGGCGCAAAACCGAAGCGTAATAGCGTAAACTGAGAAAGCCTGCCTGAGTCCGGGCTTTCTCTTTTTTGAGCGCAGAAAACTATGATTCGACTTACCTGGTTCGTCCTTACGCTGTGTGCCGCTGTACCCGGTGCGTTTGCCGTAACCTATACGCTTCCGCCGGAAGGCAGTCGTCTGGTGGGAACCCCGATTATCATCACCGTTCCTGAAGGTAACACGCTGCCTCTGGAAGCCTTTGCCGCGCAGCACGGGCAGGGGCTGAGCAATCTGCTGGAAGCGAACCCGGGCGTAGATCCTTTTTTGCCTAAATCCGGCACCCGGCTGGTGATCCCTCAGCAGCTGATTTTGCCCGACACCGTCCGCGAGGGCATTATCGTGAATGCTGCGGAAATGCGTCTCTACTATTATCCGCCTGGCGGTAATACCGTTGAAGTTCTGCCCATCGGCATAGGTCAGGCCGGACGCGAAACCCCGCGTAACTGGGTGACGGCCGTTGAGCGTAAGCAGGAGGGGCCAACCTGGTCTCCGACGCCGAACACGCGCCGTGCCTATGCGGCAGAAGGGAAAACGCTTCCGGCATTCGTACCCGCCGGGCCGGATAACCCGATGGGGCTGTATGCCATTTATATCGGCAGGTTGTATGCCATTCACGGCACAAACTCGAATTTCGGCATCGGGCTGCGGGTAAGTCAGGGCTGTATTCGTCTGCGTAATAACGACATCAAGTATCTTTTCGATAACGTTCCCGTAGGCACCCGCGTGCAGCTTATCGACAGGCCGGTTAAAGTCACCACCGAGCCGGACGGTAGCCGCTGGGTGGAAGTTCACGAGCCATTATCACGCAACCGAGCGGAATTTGAATCGACCCGGAAAGTGCCGCTGCCCATCTCCGCCGCGCAGCGGACGCAGCTGATAAACGAGGGGGCAGGAGCCGAACTGGAACGGCGGTCCGGGATGCCGGTGAAGTTCGGCATGTAAAGGCATAGTGCGGTCTGGTGCCCTCACCCCAACCCTCTCCCACGGGAGAGGGGGCACACACGAGCCCCGGAGGTCGGGTAAGGCGAAGCCGCCACCCGACAATTTTCGAGATGCAGAAAAGCAAAAAGCCTGCTTTAAAAGCAGGCTTTTCAGATTTGGCTCCTCTGACTGGACTCGAACCAGTGACATACGGATTAACAGTCCGCCGTTCTACCGACTGAACTACAGAGGAATCGTGTGAACGGGGCGCATATTATCGACCTGCGTTCGCCTTGTCAAAGGGTGGATCAAAGCCTTTTGATCGTTTGCTGACAAAATCGGCAAAGTGATGTTTTTGGCAGCGGAATGCACCGTCATGGTGCGGGCATACCCCTAATGGGGCAGATCATAAACTGCTGTTTCGGTAATAAAACCCCCCTCTGTAATTAGGTTTCCTTATTTTCAGGCGCTTAGCGAACAATTTAGACCGCCTGGTAAAAGTGGCATTTATATTGCAAAACCTGTTCAACAACGACAGCCGGTTCCGGCACAGCATTTCGAACAGGGGGCAAAATGAACTTAAGACGACTGAAATACTTCGTAAAAATCGTCGATATCGGCAGCCTGACTCAAGCGGCAGAAGTGCTGCATATCGCGCAGCCTGCGCTGAGCCAGCAGGTGGCTACTCTGGAAGGCGAGATGGATCAGCAGCTGTTGATCCGCACCAAACGCGGCGTCACGCCAACGGAAGCAGGCAAGATCCTGTATACCCATGCGCGCACCATCCTTCGCCAGTGTGAACAGGCGCAGCTGGCGGTGAATAACGTGGGCCAGACCCTGAGCGGACACGTTTCTATCGGCCTGGCGCCGGGAACTGCCGCGTCCTCTATTACCATGCCGCTGCTGCAGGCCGTTCGCGCCGAGCTGCCTGAGGTGCTGGTCTACCTGCACGAAAACAGCGGCTCCGTGCTGAATGACAAACTGCTCAACGGCCAGCTGGATATGGCGGTCCTTTACGATCGCTCCCCGGTCGCCGGCATCACCAGCCAGCCGCTGCTGAAAGAAGATCTCTACCTCGTGGGCACCCGCGACTGTCCGGGCCAGAGCGTAGACCTTACCGCCGTGGCAGAGATGAACCTTTATCTGCCGCGCGACTACAGCGCCGTGCGCGTGCGCGTGGACGAAGCGTTCTCACTGCGCCGCCTGACGGCCAAAATCATCGGCGAAATTGACTCAATCTCCACGCTCACCGCGGCCATTGCCAGCGGAATGGGTGTGACGGTTCTGCCGGAATCCGCAGCCCGCTCGCTGTGCAGCGCGGCGAACGGCTGGATGGCGCGCATTACCACGCCTTCGATGAGCCTGCCGCTGTCGCTGAACATGTCTGCACGCGGTTCGCTGTCGCCGCAGGCGCAGGCGGTAAAAGAGATTTTGATGTCGCTGGTCAGCAAGCCGTCGCTTGAGAACCGTGAACTCCTGCTCGTGAGCTGATATTCCATAAAAGCATAAGATGCTGGTTTTTATTATTTGTTCTGCAGCGCGGCTGACTCTAACAATAGAGCTATGTCAGATGCGCCGGAGTGAATCGTGAATTTCCAGCAACTTAAAATTATCCGTGAGGCGGCCAGGCGGGACTACAACCTGACCGAGGTCGCCAATATGCTTTATACCTCTCAGTCCGGCGTCAGCCGCCATATCCGCGAGCTGGAAGAGGAGCTGGGCATCGAGATCTTTATCCGTCGCGGCAAGCGGCTGCTCGGCATGACGGAGCCGGGTAAGGCTCTGCTCACCATCGCTGAGCGGATCCTCAACGAGGCCAGCAACGTGCGTCGTCTGGCGGATCTCTTTACCAATGACGCTTCGGGCGTACTCACCATCGCCACCACCCACACCCAGGCGCGCTACAGCCTGCCGCCGGTGATTAAAGCGTTCCGCGAACTTTTCCCCGACGTCCGTCTGGAGCTTATCCAGGGCACGCCGCAGGAAATTGAAGTGCTGCTGCAAAACGGTGGGGCGGATATCGGCATAGCCAGCGAACGCCTGAGCAACGACCCGCTGCTGGTGGCGTTCCCCTGGTTCCGCTGGTACCACAGCTTATTACTCCCGGTCGATCATCCGCTCAATCAGGTCTCTCCCCTGACGCTGGAAGACATTGCGAAATGGCCGCTCATTACCTACCGCCAGGGGATCACCGGACGCTCGCGTATTGATGAAGCCTTCAACCGCAAAGGGTTAACGCCGGACGTGGTGCTGAGCGCGCAGGATTCTGACGTGATCAAAACCTACGTCGAGCTGGGTCTGGGCATTGGTCTGGTGGCGGAACAGTCCAGCGGAGAACGCGAGGACGGGAACCTGGTGCGTCTTGATACGCGTCACCTGTTTGACGCTAACACCGTATGGCTTGGCCTGAAGCGCGGGCAGCTGCAGCGCAACTACGTGTGGCGCTTTATCGAGCTCTGCAACGCCGGGCTTTCGGTGGATGAGATTAAACGCCAGGTGATGGAACCGGAAGAAGTGGCGATTGATTATCAGATTTAGGCGCTGGTTTGCCCGGTAGCGCTGCGCTGACCGGGCTCATCGCTTAGTTGAACGGATATTTTTTAAAGACCGCCTGTGATTCAAATGATTCGGCAGCCGCCTGAATCTCTCTAAAATCCGCTGCGTTAACGACGTGCGGAATCATCGACTGAATAAACGTCCAGACAACCGTGCTCGTGACGGCAACCTGATCGGGATCGGCGGAGGCCGGACGCGTCTTCAGTAAGGCATTCCATTCCCTGCAGGCCGCCAGCAGCTGGGTTGTAATGCGTTCGACCCATAAAGCGTGCTGCTTTTCCAACGGGCGCTGGTGGTGTTCATACACATTTTGCACTGCTTTCTCCGCGGCGGCGAGGATAAAGCCCAGCGTCTGAAGATCGTTTGCCAGCGCATCCGGCGCGACGGGCAGGAGCCTCCGCTCGGGTGCGGCCTGAGCCTCGAAATAATTCAGTATCAGCGACGAATCCATCAAACGTACTCCGTTATCCAGAATCAGCGTGGGCGCTTTTACCGCGGGGTTGATTCGGGAGAACGCTTCGAAAGTGCTAAAGACCGACAGCGGTTGGCTTTCAAACTCAACGCCATAAAGCTCAAGGGAGATCGCCACGCGCCGTACATAAGGTGAATCCATCATGCCAACAAGCTTAATCATCGTTCCCGTTTTCCTGTCTCTGTGAAATAACGCGTCATTGAAGAGGATGAACAGACAGTACAATATAAACTTCCTGGCGAATATCTTCCGTATCTTACCGTAAAGGTTAGTATTACTGACATGTTGGCAAGTTGCCGTTATACATCCAGCGCGGATAAGGGAGAGCTTTCATGTCGGATTTTCCACCCATTGCCAGTTTGCGAAGCTTTGAAGCCGTCGCCCGTCTTGGCAGCGTGACGCTGGCGGCGAAAGAACTCCACGTTACCCATTCCGCAATCAGCCAGCAGATCAAACTGCTGGAGGAGATGGTGGGCGTAAAGTTCTTTATCCGTCAGGGACGCGGGGTGCAGATCAACGAAGAAGGGCGGCTATATGCCTTACAGGTACGCGAGGCGTTGAACCATATTGCGGATGCCACCCGGCTCGTACAGGTGAAGCCGAGAAAGCAGGAGCTGACGCTGGCGATGGTGCCGTCTTTTGGATGCCACTGGCTGTTGCCGCGTCTGGAACGCTTTCGGGCGAAATATCCGCTTATCACCCTTCGGATCCTGGCCAGCCTGACGGTCACCAGCCTGCAGCAGGAAGGAACAGATATCGCGATACGAATGGGGAAGGGAAACTGGGAAGGGAGTGAAAGCCAGTACCTTTTTTCCGATGAGCTTATTGTGGTGGCCGCGCCTGGCTATAACGACGGTGTGTTGCCCGCTACGCCGGCTGAGATTGCAAAAAGTCATATTATTTTTTCCATGGAGTCGTGGAAAACGTGGTGCGTGAATGCGGGGCTGGAGAAAGAGATCGTGCCTGGCGGTTTATGCATTAACGACTCCAATATCATTATCGAAGCTGTTCGGCTCGGGAAAGGGATCGCGCTGGAGCGCCGCTCTCTGGTTCAGGATGCCATCACCCGGGGGGAACTGATCCAGCTAACCTCCATTACCGCGCCGTATCCCTGGCCTTACTGGCTGGTGACAGCGCGGTCAACGGAGACGAAGCCGGAGGTGGCTCTTTTTGTCGCATGGCTGGATGAGGAGGTGGCGGTCTGGCGGCAGTTGACGGGCTGCTGAACTTTTTTCGATGCTGCTCGTAACAAAATGAATATCCAACAAGGGATACACAGAATTACTCCGGCACGCGTTCAGTCTTTCCGTAACCCCACAAGATTCTGCTTTTCCATCTCTGCATAATCATCGCTATAGCTTTGCATGTATATAGTTTTTGATCTATATTGGATGGGAGGCCTTGTGTCGGCAATTAACACGACGGACAGGTTTGATCGCTGGTTTACTTCGCTTGAAGATACCGAACGCGCCAGCGTACTTGCAGCCCTGCTTGTTTTGCGAGAGAAGGGGCCGGGTTTATCGAGACCCTACGCCGATACGCTTAAAGGCTCTCGTCACAGCAACATGAAAAAGCTACGTATTCAGAGTAAGGGCGATCCCTTGCGGGCGTTTTTCGCCTTTGATCCAAACCGCACGGGTATCGTGCTTTGTGCGGGCAATAAGGTCGGCAATGAAAGGCGATTCTACGATGAGATGCTTCTCGTTGCTGACCGGGAATTCACTCACTGGCTGAATACATTAAAAGAGAGGGAATAGCGCGATGGGAAGAACCCTTGAGCAGCTTATAGCGGATGAAAAGCCGGAGGTTGTCGCCAGCGCTCAGGCGATAGCAACGGATATTTTGCTCAACATTCATCTTGCTGAGTTACGCGAGAAAGTACAAAAAACGCAGGTAGAAATGGCGCAGGCGTTGGGTATCAGGCAACCTACCGTTGCGGTAATGGAAAAGCCCGGGCGCGATTTGAAACTCTCTTCTCTCAAGCGCTACGTTGAGGCGGCGGGCGGAAAGCTGCGGCTTGATGTGGAGCTGCCGGATGGCTCGCACTATGAGTTCGTGCTGTAGGGCAGAAAAGCAAAAAAACCTGCTTCAAAACCGCCAGCATGACCGTCACTCGCGGTGATGAACGAATAGATGCAGTTACTTATGGGTAGAAGTGGGGACATGCTGCTGCATCAATTCAACGATCCAATCAATAAAAACGCGCAGTTTGACGTTAACGTGGCGGTTCGGCGGAAATGCCAGATACAGGGGCATTGGATCAATACGCCAGTCTTCAAATAGCGGAATCAAGGAACCACATGCCTGATGCGCTGCCGCCATATAGACGGGTAGCGCAATCACGCCTAATCCCGCGAGCCCGGCTTCGAGGTAGGCGTTGCCATCATCCACTGCAAGCACATAGCTTCCCGTGATTTCAATACGTACACTCTCACCGTTCAGTACCAGAGGATCAATCTTACCGGTGCGTGAGGACAAGAATCCCACTATGCGATGGTCCGTGTTTTCCAGCTCTCGCGGGTGCGCAGGGGCGCCGAGGCGTTCCACGTAACTCGGTGCGACGTAAACACCGATTTGCAAATCGCCAACATGGCGTGCGATCAGGGACTGGTCATTGATTCCCCCGCCGCGCACGACGCAATCCACGTTGTCGCCGATCAGATCCACCACCCGGTCACTCACGCCCATGTCGAACTGGATATCAGGGTAGCGCGCGTGAAAAGCCGGTAGCGCGGGCACCAGCACCAGGCGGGCGAGAGGAGTGGGCACATCTACCCGTAGCCGTCCTCTGGGCGTAATTGCCGCACTGGACAGGCTGTTTTCAGCATCTTCCATGTCCGCCAGCAGGCGGATGACGCGCTCGTAGTAGACCGCGCCATCAGGAGTCACACCGAGCCTGCGGGTGGTGCGATGGAGCAGCTTTACGCGCAGGCGAGCTTCGAGCTGCTGAATAAGCTGCGTCACCGTGGTTTTGCTCATATGAAGCGTTTGGGCAGCCCTGGTGAAACTGCCTGCCTCCACTACGCGAGCAAAGGCGCGCATCGCATCGAAACGATCCATCCCAGGTCCTCTCTTTTCGCAGATTGTTTGGATATTACAAACAATGATGAACAAAGTCGCTTGTTTATCCGCCCGATCTGGCACCTGTAAAGTGTCTTTATGTTCACCGGGCAGATTTCGCCCCATTACAGAGGCACAAACATGACAACACGCGAAGCCGTTTTTCCATTAGGACGACAGGCGCTCTACGAGCGTAATCGCTATTCACCCGCCATCAAATCTAACGGCTTCCTGTTTGTTTCGGGACAGGTAGGTAGCCGGGAGGATGGTTCGCCTGAAGAGGATCTCAACGCGCAGATCCGGCTGGCATTCGATAACCTTAATGCTGTTCTCGCAGCTGCGGGCTGCACGTTCGATGACGTGGTTGACGTTACCCTCTTTGTCGTCGATCCTGAGTCAAACCTCGACGCAATCTGGAGTATCCTGCCAGAATATTGGGGGGAAGCGCCTTACCCTACGTTGACTGGGATCGGCGTGACGTGGCTGTACGGATTCCAGTTTGAGATTAAGGTGATTGCCAGGCTGCCCTAAGCGACAGGAGCTTTTTGCCATACGGCAAATTATCCGAACGCAGAAAAGCAAAAAGCCTGCTTTAAAAGCAGGCTTTTCAAATTTGGCTCCTCTGACTGGACTCGAACCAGTGACATACGGATTAACAGTCCGCCGTTCTACCGACTGAACTACAGAGGAATCGTGTGAACGAGGCGCATAGTAGCGACCTCGGTACGCCTTGTCAAAGGGTGAAAACGCACTTTTCTTTCGTTTGCCGACAATTTCAGCAAATCGCTGATTTTATAGCAAATTCGCGTTGAAATTACACAGCAAAATGCGCCGCCCGCAGGCGGCGCTCAGGATCAGAACAGTACGGAGTAGTTCAGACCAAAGGTACGTCCGCGGCCTTTATAGGTATACAGCCCCGGCGCACCGTAGGTTGGGCTATACAGCCCCGGCGCGCGCTGGCCCCAGGCGGTGGTGTAGTCTTTGTCCAGCAGGTTTTCCACGCTGAAGCTGACCTTACCCACCGGCAGGGCGTAGCTGCCCAGGAAGTCGACCGTGTTATAGCCATCGATCTTCTTGCCGTCGGAGTCTGACACGTCAAAGGTCTGCGTGCTCTGTACGCGCAGGGTCCAGTCGCCCGGCGCCCAGTTGACCCAGGCGCTGGCTTTCGACGGGCTGGCGCTGTCGACCGTCAGCTTCTCCCATTTCCCGTTTTCGCGGGTTTCAGACTTGATGGCGTTAAAGTTCGCACCGGTGCTCCAGTCGCTGTCGGTGAAGAAATAGTCCACCTGACCTTCCACCCCGTAGATACGACGCTTGTCGTCTTCCAGGTTGATGGTCATATCCGTCTTGTTGATGGTGATGGTTTTATCCGAGAGCGAGTAATACGCCGCGACCTGCGTGCGCAGGTTATCGCCGGTGTAGCGCCAGCCCAGCTCATAAGCGTTGACCTTGATACCGTCCAGCGTCGAGTCGTTCACGTTGACGCTGTTCAGCAGGCGATAGTGACCGTTGCTGAGCTGATAGGTGCCGGAGCCGTAGTACTTCGCCAGGTCCGGAATTTCGAAGCCCTGGGAGAAGTTAAACCACAGCTGCTGCTGTTCGGTCAGGCGACCGAGGATCCCGGCGTTAAACAGGAAGTTATTGTAATCGGTTTTCCCACCCGGCACCGCATCGGCGGAGGTGGCTTTCCCGGTGGCGATGGCCTGCTGCTGGGTGTAACCGACAAAGTCGTCTACCTTGTTCTCGGTGTACTGATAACGCACGCCGCCGCTCAGGGTGATGGCGTCAATGTCGTAGCTGGCCTGCAGGAACGGGGCGAGGTTGGTGATGCTGTAGCCCGGGTAACGGCCCACGTTGTAGGCGTTATCCAACTCCATGCCGCCGCTCGCAGCGGCCTTGCTCAGGTTAAAGAACTGCTGGTTGGCATCGAAGGTTTCGTGGTCGGCATCCACACCCCAGGTCAGCGTTAAATCGTCCACCGGCTTGCTGTTCAGCGTCAGCTTGCCGCCGTAAAAATCGGTTTTCTGCTGGGACGCGCCGATGCTGCTCACCACGCCTTTGGTCAGGGTCGGGAACGGATAATAGGTCAGGCTCTCGTCGCGATAGTAAATCTGCGCGACCAGATCCTGGCCCCAGAAGTCGGTATTGGAATACTGTAGGTTAATCAGATGGCGCTCGGTACCCGGTACGCGGTCAGAATCGATATTATCTTTGTTGTACGCGGTCGCATCGCCCGTTACCGCCGAGAAGTTCTTCCCGAGATACAGCCCATGCTTGCCGTCGGACTCGCTCTTGTAGTACTGCGTCGTCAGCTGCAGCTGCTGACGATCGTCAATGTTGATGGTGCCTGTGCCCATTACATCAATACGGTCGGAATACTGGAGGCCGGTCTGGGTGTTATCGATAATCACCTCGTTGCCTTTGCCGTCATACCAGCCGCCGTAGCGCTGATAGGACACCGACAGACGACCGGAGGCGTTGTCGTTGCCGCCGCTTACGGCTGCCGACACGTTCTCATCGTGATCGTTGTGGCTATTAAACCCGCTTTTTGCCCCGGTCTGGAACTCAACCTCGGTATCCGGCTGGCCCTTTTTGGTGACGATGTTCACCAGGCCGCCGGTGCTGCCGCCGCCGTAGAGCGAGGTGGCGCCGGAGATCACTTCGATACGGTCAATGTTGAACGGATCGATAGAGTCCAGCTGGCGGCTGTCGCTGCGGGACGAGTTCAGGCGAACGCCGTCCACCATCACCATCATGGAGCGGCCGCGCAGGTTCATGCCGTAGTTGGTACGGCCCTGGCTGCTGACGTCCATGCCCGGGATCAGCTGCGCCAGCACCTCTTTAATCTCTTTCCCGCCCTGAACCTGCTGCTCAATTTCAGCCCGCTCAATGACCCAGGTGGTCTGCGCCATCTCCGCCACGCTGCGGTGCGCGCGGCTGGCGGAGACAACGATATTTTCTTCCTTTTGTTCTTCCGCCCACGCAGAGGTAGAAAGCATTGCAAGCAAGCAAGGATTTAAAACCCAAAGATGAGAACGTTTCATTGTTATGTTGATCCTGATTGTGTGTGTCAGTACTCGGTGGTTTTTGCTAATGATTTAAAAACCGGGCTGCTGTCCGGGCTGGTGGTTGTGCGCCAGTGGATAACGCCGGGTGTGGTGGCCAGCTCAAACGGCTCGTCGGCATGCGCGCGATTAAGAATTCGCGCCGCGCGCCAGGCCATCAGGCTGAGCTGGGGTTCGGCAATGCCGAGACGGTGCATCCCGGCGTTCACGGCGAACAGGCGGTTGCTCTGCGGGCCGTCCCATTCGAGGGTGAAATCGTTGTTAATGCAGAAGGCTTCGTCCGTGTCCAGATGCAGGCGGTGAGACAGCGGCGCGAGGAACGCGGGCTGCACGGCGCGGTAGCCGGTGGCGAAAATCACCACGTCGCTATCCAGCTGCTCGCGGCCGCCGTCGAGGTGATGCTGAATGCTCAGGCGATGTCCGTTTTCCTGGCGCGTCAGGGCCGTCACCGAGCGGGACGGCATCAGGTGCGCCCAGGGTTTTTCACGCAGCACTTCGAAGCGGTGGTACATGGCGCGGTAAATCGCCAGCAGGGACTCGGTGGTGATGCCGTCGGAGGTCATCTTCTGCTCGTGCAGCATCTGACGTCGGGCCTCTTCGCCCAGCGTGGAGAAGCTGTCCACGTACTCCGGCGTGAAATACTCGTTGGAAAAGGCGGCTTCATCCAGCGCGTTATAGTTATTGCGGCGCGATACCCAGTTCAGGCTCAGCGGCTGGCCCCATTCGCCGCGGAAGATATTCAGGAACAGGTCGGCCCCGCTCTGGCCGCCGCCGACGACGGTGACGCGCTTGCCGGTGAGATCCGGCGTGCGCAGCATCATCTCGCTGGCGTGGAAACAGGTATCGTCCTGCGTTGTAACGCAGTCAGGCAGGTTGATCTGTTTGCCAATCCCCACGCAGACGTGCCGCGCCAGGAAGCGGTCGCGCTGGGTCACCACCTCAAACAGGCCGTTTTTCTCATCAAAGCTCACCTGCTGCACCTGCTGGCTAAAGGCCAGGTTGGTGAGGTTATCCGCCGCCCAGCACAGGTAGTCCGCAAACTCTTCGCGGGAGACGGTGCGCTGCTCGGTGGTCAGGAAGCGGTAGAACTTTTTGCGCTGCACCAGATAGTTCAGGAAGCTGTGGCGGTTGGTCGGCTCCACGGCGCTGACCAGATCCTTCAGGAAGCTGGTCTGCATGTGGCAGTCCGGCACCATCATTCCCGGGTGCCAGGAGAAGTGCGGTTTACGCTCAAGGAACAGCGAGCTAAAGCCGTCCAGCCCTTCGGCCAGAGCGGCGATGCTGAGGTTAAACGGGCCAATACCAATGCCGATGAAATCATAGGTTTTCATTGCGCTGACTCCCGGGAGGCGAGAAAAAGAGGGTTATCAAGGTCGGTGACGTAGTTCGGCAGCATGCGGCTGCCGCCGTCGTGTTCGGAGAAGGTTAGTTTGACCGGGTTGAGGATCACGCGAATAATCTGCGGCTTGAAGAGATCGAATTTGGCGAAGCGCTCTGCCAGATCCGGGTGCGCCGCCATATACTCCCGTAAAACTCCGGCCAGAATCTGGTAGAAGCGCGTTTCGCTCACGCCGCATTGCAGGGTGAGGCGCGAGATAAAGCGCAGCACCGTCACAAAGTTGCCGGTTTGCAGGTCGTGAATGATGTAATCCGCGCTCAGGCGCGCCGTCACGGCCTTCACCTGCTCCGGCAGGCTCTGGGCCTGCGGGAAATCCTCATCCACCAGGCGCATATCGCCCTGGAAATCCTTCAGCAGGATGCGCTGCGGGACGTAATCCTTCATCACCACCGTCACGTTCTGGCCGTGGGCGATCAGCGCCACGCCGTAGCGGCAGAGCAGGTGATAGAACGGGATCACCGTTGCCTCAAACAGCTTTTCCAGCCATGCGTCGGCGCTTAGCCCCGAGCGTTTAATCCACGCGTCGATCAGCGGGCGCCCGGCATTGTCGGTTTCCATCAGCGCGGCCATCAGCACCGCCTGTTCACCGTCTTCTAAATAACAGGACGGATTCTCGCGCCAGATCACCCCCAGCATCTCCTGATAGCGGTAGGGCGCTTTCGGCAATGCGGCATAGCCCGGATGCGACAGATAGCCGGCAGCGGGTTCGCCAAGCACCTGCGCGCCAGAGCGGGCAAGCGTGGCGTCGGTGGCAAACTGCTGCTGAAGCCAGCGCGAGGCCAGCGGCCCGGCGGCAATGTATTTGCCCGGAATGCCCCGATAGCAGGAGGTGTTGTAGATGGTCAGCGGAAGCTTGATGTCATACGGCGCGCGACGGCTGGCGTTGGTGAGCGTGCGCAGGGACTGCTGCGCCAGATACTCGTCGCCAAATTCGCCCAGCTCAACCATCTCTTCGCGCGCCAGCTGCGCCAGGAAATGAATGGCAATCTTCTGCTGCCACTGCCACGGGTGCAGCGGCACCGGCAGCCAGCCGTCGTTGAGACCCAGCGCCTGCCAGCGGGCGTCAAAGCGGGCGCGCTCGGCGTTGTCCATGGCGCTCGCCAGCAGAGCGTTGATCTCGCAATCGGCGTCGCTGCTCCAGACCAGATGCTCCCGCTGAACGGCGACCCAGTGCAGGCGAAAACGTCCGCGATACTCGGGCGCGTACTGACGCAGCGCGTCCAGGCCCCAGCCGCGGCGACCTTTGTTGAAAATAAACTTCGGGTGACCGCTCATCAGACACTGTAATTCGTCCGGGTCGAGGTGGATCAGCGCGTCCGCGTCCAGCGCTTCACGCGCCTGCAGCAGCTGCATGTCGCCGCGCAGCGTGGCGTAGAGATCTTCCATATGCTCTGCCGTTTGCGCGTCGCTCATCTCCAGCACCGTCGCCAGCTGCAGCAGCGCGCTTTCCGCTTCGACGGCATCGCCGCTGGCGGCGATCAGGCTGTCCGGGTCGATATGCAGCCAGCCCCAGATCCCGCGCGCGGCGCGAAACTGCCAGGACTCGTTGCCCATGGCGATGCGCCAGCCGTCCGACGAAACCGGCTCAGCGCGCAGGGTGCGTTCGTACTCCAGCTCGGCGAGGATCTTCGCCACCATCTCGCGGTTCACTTTCTGCCAGAGCGCGTTCACAGTTCCACCTCGCTGAAGAAGCGGTGGCGCTGGCTCATGATGAGGCGCGAGCGCTTGTGCGGGAAGTCGAACTCTTTCACCGTGTCGAAACCGGCGGAGGCCAGATGGCGGAACAGGCGCTGGTTGTCGAAGCGCGGCTCGGCCACGATGCGCGCGGTGCGCGGTTCATCGAGATACAGATAGTGGCTCAGGCCGCGCAGCCAGCTGCGGATGTATTGCGCGCCGCGCCAGTTCTCTTCGCCCACCAGCATGTGCAGCCCGCGGTCAAACGGCTGCCAGCGGTAGTGGCGGCCAATGCGATCTTCTGCCGCCCAGTAGAGCTCAAAATAGCCGAACGGCTGGTCGTCGAAGCAGCCGATAACCGGGTAGCAGTAGGTCGAGTCAAGCTGACGGCGCAGGTAGCTTTCCTGCTCCGCCTGCGGGCCCGCCATCTCCCAGAAGGCGTTCACGCGCGGGTTATTCATCCATTGGGTAAAGCGCTCGCCGTCCAGCGCCACGTCGACCACGCGGAAGCTGAGGGTGCGCTTAATTTGCGGATCGTAGCGACGGTATATTTCGCCCTGCGGGCGGTGAGGACGCAGCGGGAAGTACAGCTGACGGCTCTCATCAAACTGCATCCCGCCGCTGGCCTGCGGCCGTTCGCCTTTCAGCCACAGCGGCAGCTGCCAGAAGGTTTCGCGTGCCAGATAGTCCCCGTGGGCCAGGCTAAACAGCGCCTGCGCCTGGGGGGCATCCTGCCAGGTCGCCCAGGGGAGGGTAATGCCGGTCAGCGCGGGTGCGGCAACAAACAGCTGATCCAGGGCTTCGACCAGCCAGCCGTCCGGGAGCCCATTCAGACGCTCCAGCACCGCGCTGCCGTCGAGACCCAACGTCAGCGGCAGCGCGCGATCCGTTGCGGTGCAGCGAAAGCCGTAGCCGGAATGGACGATATTCGCGATTGCCATTACGCCTTCTCCTTGTAAAACGGGTTGCTAAAGTCGAAATAGATCACCGCCGGATCGGCGATGGTGTTTTCATTGCGATCGTGCAGGTAGCAGAAGAAGTTGCCTTTGCAGTTCCAGGTCGGGCTGTCGAGCACGTAGTCGAGGCATCGGGTCTGCTTCGCCGTGCGGCGCAGTTCGGCCAGCGCGTCGCGCACGCGGGACATCAGGTTCTCCTCGCTGTCAAAACCGGCAGCGGCGAGGGCGGCGGTGACGGCAAGGGTAGAGTTCAGCAGCAGGTAATAAGGGAAGTAGCGCAGCAGCTGGCTCTCACCGAAGCGGTTTTCCACCTCCGTTTCGCCCGCTGAATTCAGCCACGCGTCGGCCCCTTCGGTCCACGCGCTGCCCTGGCAGTCGCGGTAGATCAGCCCGACGGGGAAATCCTGCTGCATCTCAACGAGGATATTTTGCTGGTGCGCCAGCAGGACCAGACCGTAGTCCGCCTCGGCGCTGAACAGCGGGAGCAACACGCGGTCGCAATAGGCGTCCAGCCAGCAGCGGGCGGCCTGGGCGAGCGGTAAATCCAGACGCTGGCTCAGACGGCGCACCGCGGAAGCCAGCAGGCTGTCGCCGCCGTCCGGCGCGGCCTGGGTCAGGCTCACCAGCACGTTGGTCTGGGTGTCTGGCGTATCGAACAGCAGATTGACGCGCAGGGCCATCAGGCTCTCTTCCTGAATAACGCCGCTTTCGTCACGCAGCCCCGCCCAGCCGTCCTCCTGCATCACGCGCATGGTTGGGTAGCGAGCCTGTAAATCTTGCCAGCGTTCCGTTTTCGCCAGGCGCGCCAGGCGCATTCCGCGCTTAACCTCTTTGACCGACAGAGTGCGCACGGAGTTGGTCAGGCGCACGCTGAGGGAGAACTTAATCATGTCGCTGTTGGTTTCGCTGTACAGCGAGCGGGAGGAGCTGGTAGGCAGCCACTGCGCGCCCGCTTCGCCCAGATCCTGCAATGAACCGTTTTCCGCCAGACGCTGGCACCAGTCCTGCTCCAGCAGATAGTCGGCCTGCCATGGATGCATCGGCAGCAGCCAGCGGGTGTCGGTGAAGTGGCCGAGCAGCTCAGGCGCGCTCTGGGCCGCGAAGCGCAGCAGACGCTCGCGCAGGGAGACGTTCAGGCTGTCGCCGGCAACGAGCGTGCTCTCAACGGCAAACCAGCGCAGCGGGAAGCGGGAGGCGAAATCGGGCAGATAGCGACGCGCCTCGGTTTCGTTGAACGGCTCGTGCGACTTCGGTGCAGGGTGAAACGCGTGGCCGACCAGCAGCGCCTGTTCCGCGTCGGCAAACGTCAGCGGCTTATCGCGCAGGTTTGCCCAGCTGTGGCGCAGATCGATCGCCTGCCAGGTGTGCGCATGGCTTTCGAGAACGCGCTGCTTAAAACGCGCCAGCGTATCGGCATCCAGCGATCCTTTAACTGATGGTTTTTCAAGAATTAAATCAACCAGTTGGTCAAATGTGACGGCGTCACCGTCATCGCTGTTGTTCTGAATAAGCGTTGCCGGGAAACGGTACTGATGATGCTGGGTGGGAGAGAAATAGCGTACCGGAACCCGAAGCGCCTGGGTTTGGGACTGCGGGATATGAATGTTCGGTAACGCATCCGCAGCGGTAGCGGGGAGATAGCGCCAGTCCTTCGTTTCGCGCAACAGGGCGTTTAAAAAACACTGGGCTGCAACGTCTGTACCGGCAGAGCGGGGCAGAGCACGCATAGGTGTACCTCATTCCATGATTGATAATAATTCTCGTTATGATATTCATTCTGTTTACAGTCGCAACCATTTTTGCAATATTTGTTTTCATAAACTTCATAATTTCCACACATTTATTGACACTATGTTCACATTCTCATGCGCGCTGACTCTGAAACCTTGACGGAGAACGTCACTTCAAAAGCTAACTGGCCCCTGGCGCTCTCTGCGGGGTTACTCGGCATCGGGCAAAACGGTCTGCTGGTGATGCTCCCGCAGCTGGTGACCCTGACCGGGTTGTCGCTCTCCGTCTGGGCCGGGCTGTTGATGTTCGGATCCATGCTCTTTTTACCGGCCTCGCCCTGGTGGGGGCGCCAGAGCGAGCGGCGGGGGTGTAAGGCTGTGATGCTGGCCTCGCTGAGCGGCTATCTGGCCAGTTTCGCCGTCATGGCACTGGTGGTCTGGGCGATGGCGGCCGGAAGGCTGGATACTTTCTGGGGACTGGCGGGGCTGATTCTTTCACGTCTGCTTTACGGACTGACTGTGTCGGGGCTGGTGCCTGCGGCCCAGACGTGGGCTATTCAGCGTGCGGGGCTGGAGAAAAGAATGGCGGCGCTGGCGACGATAAGCTCCGGCCTCAGCTGCGGACGTCTGCTCGGCCCGCCGCTGGCGGCGCTAATGCTCAGCGTCAGCCCGGTGGCGCCGCTCTGGCTAATGGCGATCGCGCCGTTAATCGCGCTGCTGCTGGTGCTTCGCGAAGCCGCAGACCCGCCGCTGCCGCCGGTGGCGCACCAGGCGACCCGCCTGCAGGCCTCGATGCTGCCGTTCCTGCTGCTGGCGCTGCTGCTGGCGGCGCTGGTGAGCCTGATGCAGCTTGGCCTGTCACCGCATCTTAGCCCCCTGCTGGAGGGCAACGCCCGGGAGATCAGCCATCATGTTGCGCTTCTGCTGAGCCTGGCCGCGCTGGCCACGCTCGCGGCGCAGTTTCTGGTGGTCCGCCCGCAGCATTTCACCCCGGTGACGTTGCTCTGCATCGCGGCGGTGCTGATGGTGGCCGGGCTTGGGCTGATGACCGTCGCGGGTTTAACGCTGTTCTACGTGGGGATTGTTATCACTTCACTCGGGGCGGCGATGGCCACGCCGGGCTACCAGCTTCTGCTGAACGACAGGCTGACCACCGGGAAAGGGGCGGGCGTCATCGCCACCAGCCACACGTTAGGCTACGGCGTCAGCGCGCTGCTGGTGCCCGTGGTGACGCGCTTTTACGGCGAGCAGTCTTTGACGGTGGCCGCGTGGGGAATGGCAGTGCTGTTTTTAGCGTTGAGCATAGGGGTACGCTCAACCGAGCGGACCCCTTCTGAAAAGCCTTAATGGATCTGGCGGGAGGAATGGCCGCCAGACTCCTCATTTTGCCGCAGACGCTGGAGCGGATCCTGCTGATAAAACTGGCAGAAACGCTGCCACAGCGCCGGGAAGCGGGGCGCGAAGAGTTCGGGCGCGCTGAAGAAATACTCCGAGAGCACCGCAAAGCACTCGGCCGGGTCGGTTGCCGCATAGGCGTCAATGCTGGCCGCGCTTTCGCCCACCAGGTCTATTTCATCCTGAATGTTATCCATCGCCGCGTGCAGATCGTGCTCCCAGCCCGCCACCTCGCGAAGCGGGATCAGCGGAACTCCGCTGGCGCGATCGCCGTTGCGGGTATCGAGCTTATGCGCCACTTCATGGATAACCAGATTAAAACCGGACGCATCGAACGAGTCCTGAATGTCGAGCCAGTTCAGGATAATCGGCCCCTGCTGCCAGCTTTGTCCGGACTGCACCACGCGCTGGTTGTGCACCAGCCCGATATCGTCCTGCCATTCGTCATCCACCACGAACGGCGCGGGATAGATAAGCACCTCGTGGAAACCGTCCAGCCACTCAATGCCGAGCTCAAGCACCGGCAGACAGAAAAGCAGGGCGATACGCGCGTTTTTCAGGGGATCGAGTTCGAAACCCTGCAGTGGAACCAGACGTTTTTGCTGTAAAAAACGATCCGCCAGCTGAACCAGTTTCGCTTGTTCATCCGGCTTAAGATTAGCCAGAACAGGGATCGTCAGCGCGTCATCCCATGGCAGCGCCATATCCCGGCCAGCTTCATTCGTTTTCCAGGGCCACTTTATCATCGCTTTGCTCGCAAACTCGTCACTTGAACAAAAATGGGAAAGTCAGGTTTGGTTAAGATGCCAGAAAATCGCTCACTGCGACAATTCCAGCCTGAATAAACTATCATTCGTACGTAGCGGTGGGTAGCGGTTTACGGGCATCACCTTCATTTTGTGAAGTCTGTCGTAGCCTTAGCCCACAGGTTCAGTGAAGAAATCAGTACGGTATTGAAAAGATGAGCGATTTCAAAGGTAACAAGCAGAGTCTGCCCAGCCGTGCGTGCGCGCACTGCCAGCGGCCTATGACGTGGCGCAAGAAATGGGCGAAATGCTGGGATGAGGTCAAATACTGTTCCGAGCGCTGTCGCAGGAGCCACCGTTGACCGAACTGCGCCTGATCCTCGGCGATCAGCTTAATCCGCACCACAGCTGGTTTGATGCCTGCAATCCAAATGTCATTTACGTGATGCTAGAGCTGCGGGCAGAAACCGCGTACGTGCTTCATCACGCTCAGAAAGTGATCGCCATTTTTGCGGCCATGCGCGCGTTTGCCACTGCGTTAAAGGAGAAGGGGCATCGGGTGAGGTATGTCCGGCTCTCTGACGACTCAAACCGCGGCGCGCTGGAAGACAATCTCAACGCGCTTGTCGCGCATTACGGCGCCGACAGGGTGATATGGCAGGAGCCCGACGAATGGCGCCTGGATACGCAGCTGCAGGCGTGGGCGAAAGCGGCGTCCGTCGAAACGGCCTGCGTCAGCAGCGAGCATTTCTTCACTACCCGTGAACAGGTGAGCGCGTTCTTTGCGACGCGCAAAAGCTGGCGAATGGAGTACTTTTACCGGGAAATGCGTCGTCAGCACGGTGTACTGTTAACCTCAGAAGGCGAGCCGGAAGGGGGAAAATGGAATTTTGATGCCGAAAACCGCAAACGCTGGTCCGGCGAGCCGCCCGCGCCGGAGGATTCGCGTCCGCGCCACGATTATTCAGCCTTATGGGCGGAGATCCAGCGCTGCGGCGTAAAGACCTTCGGCGAACCGCAGGCCGGGAATTTTCGCTGGCCGCTCAACCGTTCGGAAGCCAAAGCCAGGCTGGATGAATTTATTGCTCACGTGCTCCCCCGGTTCGGCGCCTGGCAGGACGCGATGCACGCTGAGGAACCATTTCTGTTCCACTCGTTAATTTCATTCGCGCTGAACACCAAAATGCTTAATCCGCGGGAAGTGGTGGCTGCCGCCCAGCAGGCATGGCGTTCGGGCCATGCGCCGCTGCCTGCCGTTGAAGGGTTTATCCGACAAATTCTCGGCTGGCGGGAGTACGTGCGTGGGATCTACTGGTCGCAGATGCCGGGCTATCGGGAGCTGAATGCCTTAGACCAGCACGCCCCGCTGCCGGACTGGTTCTGGACCGGCAAGACGCAGATGCGCTGCCTGGCGCATGCCGTTGGACAGTCGCTCACCGAGGCTTACGCCCACCATATCCAGCGCCTGATGGTCATCGGGAACTTTAGCCTGCTCAGCGGCCTGTCGCCGCAGGCGGTTCATGAATGGTATCTGGGAGTCTATATTGATGCCTTTGAATGGGTGGAGCTGCCCAATACCCTCGGCATGAGCCAGTTTGGCGATGGCGGATTGCTGGCCAGTAAGCCCTACGTTTCGAGCGCGTCGTACATTCACAAGATGAGTAATTACTGTCAGGGGTGCCGGTATCAGCACACCCAGCGTACCGGAGAGCTGGCGTGCCCCTTCAATGCCCTTTACTGGGATTTCTTTGCGCGCAACCAGGCGCGTCTGGGTAACAATCCCCGCCTGGGCATCGTCTTTAAACAGCTTGCGGACATGAAGGAAGAGGAGCGGCAGGCCCTTGCCGACCGCGCCGGGTATATTCGCCTGCATCTCAACGACCTCTGACATATTTCAACACCGCGCCGGTTGCGGTGGGTCAATAAGACGCTATTATTTTTGACTTTGCTGCGTATTCCCCGACAGGACATCCAGACGCTATGCCCGTGAATTTTGACCTTAACGATCTTTATGCTTTCAGAGCGTTAGTGGAATACGGTAACTTCCGTGTCGCCGCTGAATCTATCTGCTTATCCCAGTCGGCGCTGAGCCGCAGGATTGAAAAGCTGGAAGCCGCGCTGGGAAACCGGCTGTTTGACCGTACCACCCGCCGCGTGGCCTTAACGTTATACGGGCAAAACTTTGCTGAACGCTCCGCGCAGCTGCTCGACAACGTTGAGTCAATGCTGGCGGATGTCGATAAGGTCAGCGAAGAGCGGACGGGGCTGATCACGGTTGCCACGGTCCCGTCCGCGGCCTGTTACTTTATGCCCGATGTGATCCGTCGTTTTCAGTCTCGCTATCCGCGCGTTCGCATTAAGCTCATCGACAGCAGCGCGGGGAATGTGATTGACGCCGTGGCCCGAAGCCAGGCGGATTTTGGTATCAGCTTCGCAGGAAACCTGCCGTCTGACATCGAATTTTTTCCGCTGGTGGAGGATGTCTATGTTGCGGCGTGCCGAAAGGATCACCCCCTGGCGCAGAAGAGTCATCTTACGTGGCAGGCCTTTTACCAGCAGGATTATATCTCCCTCGATAAAACGTCAGGTAACCGTAACCTGCTCGATCGGATGCTGGGGGATATCGTTCCCGAACGCCCCAGCGTCTGCGAAACGCGCCACGTTACCACGATGCTCGGTATGGTAGAGGCGGGGATCGGCATTGCTGCCGTTCCCGCCATGTCAATGCCGACGTCAGAGCACACGCTGCTGACGCATCTGCCGCTGGTGGCGCCGGAGGTCAAACGCACCGTGGGGCTTATCCGGCGCCGGGGGCGCATCCAGTCCTATATTGCGGCTGAACTGGAAAAACAGATCACCGAGCAGTATCGCCGGACGTAACGGGGATCATTCCCGTCTTCTGGATGACGTCCCTGGAGGGCGGTGAGGCGAGATAGGTTAGCAGCGCTTTCCCCTCCGCGGGATATTCTGCGTGACGGGTGACCGCACCCGCGAAGCGCGTGATGTACTGCAGATTATCCGGGATTTTCCCGATAAAGGTGACGCCCTGAACCGGCAGCAGCTCGCTCACCTGCTGGAAACCGACGGTGTATTTTCCTTTCGCCACTTCTGAGGCGACCGGGATACGCTCGACCATTGTCGCTTTATCCGCCACTTCCTTTTCAATCCCCAGCTTTTTGAACAACGTCTGGCTGACGTACCTGCCGCTGGCGCTGTCAGAGTAGGCGATGGAGCTGGCCTGCAGCAGCGTTTTACGCAGAGCCGCCTCGCTGCTGATATCAGGGACATCCGCCCCTTTTTTCACCACCATGCCAACGGGGGAGTCCGCGAGTTCCGTTCGCGAACCCGTCCGGGTCTGGCCGGCTTTTTCGAGCTTCTCCAGCACATCGCCCACCATAATCACCACGTCGGCCTTCTCGCCGCGCGCCAGGCGGTTTGGGATCGCCTGCGGCGTAGCGCCCATTGAGGGGCCGGGGATGATCACGATTTTATCCCCGGTCTGGCGTTCATATTCAGGGGCCAGCTTTTCCAGGGCGGCTTTGAAGCCGCCTGAAATCATGACCTTCACATCCTGAGCGCAGGCGTTCACGCTCAGGAACATCAGCACCAGCGCGCTGGCGGTATAGCGATAAGTGCGTTTCATACCGCCCCCTGTGACTTGACGGTGTTTTGCAGCGATACCGCGCGGCGGCGGTAGAGGTAGAGCGTGGCCAGCAGGGCACACACCGCGGCGAAGCTCATCCAGTAGCCAGGCGAAGCTTTGTCACCGGTGTATTCAATCAGCGCGGTGGACATGACCGGGGTAAAGCCACCGAATACCGCCGTTGCCAGGCTGTAAGCCAGCGAGAAGCCCGCCACGCGCACTTCGGCAGGCATGATCTCCGTCAGGGCCGGGATCATCGCGCCGTTATAGAGGCCGTAGAGGAAGGAGAGCCACAGCAGCACGCTCAGCATCATCGAGAAGCTGGGCGCGTTCGCCAGCAGCGTCAGGGCCGGGTAGCTGGTCGCCAGCGCCAGCAGGGTCATGGCAATCAGCACCGGCTTGCGCCCGAAACGGTCCGACAGGGCACCGCCCACCGGCAGCCAGATGAAGTTAGAAACCGCCACCAGCAGCGTGACCAGCAGGCTGTCCGACGCGCTCAGCATCAGCACTTTTTTACCAAAGGTGGGAGCGTAGACGGTGATCAGGTAGAACGCGGTGGTGGTCATCGCTACCATCAGCATGCCCGCGACCACCACCTGCCAGTTGCTAAGCAGCGTTTTAAAGACCTGACGCATCTCCAGATGCTGGCGGCGCGCGCTGAACTCTTCCGTCTCCTCCAGCTTGCGGCGCAGGAAAAAGATAAACGGCACGATTAAGCAGCCGAACAGGAATGGGATGCGCCAGCCCCATTCGCGAATGGCGCTCTCCGCCATCAGGGCATTCAGGGCGAAGCCCATCGCCGCGGCGACCATAATGGCGACCTGTTGGCTGCCGGACTGCCAGCTGGTGTAAAACCCTTTGCGGCCCGGCGTGGCGATTTCAGCCAGATAGACCGAGACGCCCCCAAGCTCCGCACCGGCGGAAAAGCCCTGCAGCAGACGGCCCGTCAGCACCAGCAGCGGCGCCCACAGACCGATGCTTTGATAAGAGGGGATAAGCACGATCAGAAACGTCCCCGCCGCCATGATGGAGAGCGTGACGATCAGTCCCTTTCTGCGCCCCACCTTGTCGATATAGGCGCCAAGCACGATGGCCCCGATGGGACGCATCAAAAAGCCCGCGCCGAAGACGGCGAAGGTCATCATCAGAGACGCAAATTCACTGCTCGCCGGGAAGAACGTGTGGGCGATATAGGTGGCATAGAAGCCGAACAGAAAGAAATCGAACTGCTCAAGAAAGTTGCCGGACGTGACGCGAAGTATCGCGCCCGCTTTCGAGCGTACGGTTGCAGGTGAGGTTGAGGAAAACATGGTTATCTCCAGTTTTATTGTTGACGTTTTACGCGTCTGTTTCTGAAAACTGGATCAGGATGAGGAATTAGATAAGCGCAAATGCCGCATCGGCTGATGCACTTTTTGCATGAATAGCCTTCGCGGGATAAATACAATTAATGACAACAATAACTTAACAATTAATTGATTTTTTATTCACCACGTTTTGCTAAGTGGCTGATATCACGGTTTTGTGACATGACGCAGGCGCATGACTTTCTGCGACTGCCGGGCAGCGTTGCGCCACCCGGCCTGTCTCAACCTAGCGCTGTGAACAACCCGCGCACTGTTTGTTTTGGATCTGCTGGAAGAAATCGTTGCCTTTGTCATCCACCAGGATAAACGCCGGGAAGTTCTCGACTTCAATTTTCCAGATGGCTTCCATTCCCAGCTCCGGATATGCGACGCATTCCAGGCTCTTAATGCTGTTTTGCGCCAGCACCGCCGCCGGGCCGCCAATGCTGCCCAGGTAGAAGCCGCCGTGCTTATGGCAGGCGTCGGTTACCTGCTGGCTGCGGTTGCCTTTCGCCAGCATGATCATGCTCGCGCCGTGGGATTGCAGTAAGTCCACATACGAGTCCATACGGCCAGCCGTGGTCGGGCCGAGTGAGCCGGACGCGTAGCCTTCCGGCGTTTTGGCCGGGCCTGCGTAGTAAATCGGATGATCTTTAACGTACTGCGGCAGTTCTTCACCGTTGTCGAGCAGCTCTTTCAGCTTCGCGTGGGCAATATCGCGCGCCACGATGATGGTCCCGTTCAGCGACAGGCGGGTAGAGACCGGGTGCGCGGAAAGCTGCGCCAGGATCTCATTCATCGGCTTGTCCAGATTGATGCTCACCACGTCGCCTTCGCCCTGCTGGCGCAGTGATTCAGGAATATACTGGCCCGGGTTGTGTTCCAGCTTCTCAATCCAGATCCCGTCGCGGTTAATTTTCGCTTTGATGTTGCGGTCCGCGGAGCAGGAGACGCCCATGCCAATCGGGCAAGAAGCGCCGTGGCGCGGCAGGCGGATCACGCGGATATCGTGGGCGAAGTATTTACCGCCGAACTGCGCGCCGAGGCCGAGGTTCTGCGCTTCCTGGAGCAGTTCCTGTTCGAGCTGAACATCGCGGAACGCCTGGCCGTGTTCATTACCTTCCGTCGGCAGCGCGTCGTAGTAGCGCGTGGAAGCGAGCTTCACGGTTTTCAGCGTGGCTTCCGCTGACGTACCGCCAATCACAAACGCGATATGGTAAGGCGGGCAGGCCGCAGTGCCCAGGGTGCGCATCTTCTCAACCAGGTAGTTTTTCAGCTTCGCCGGGGTGATCAGCGCTTTGGTTTCCTGATAGAGGTAGGTTTTGTTGGCAGAACCGCCGCCTTTTGCCATGCACAGGAATTTGTATTCGTCCCCGTCCACGCTGTAGAGATCGATCTGCGCGGGCAGGTTGGTGCCGGTATTCACCTCTTTATACATGTCCAGCGCCGCATTCTGCGAGTAGCGCAGGTTATCTTCAATGTAGGTGTTATACACGCCCTGGCTCAGCGCCGCTTCGTCACCTCCGCCGGTCCAGACGCGCTGGCCTTTTTTGCCCATGATGATCGCGGTGCCGGTATCCTGGCAGGTTGGCAGCACGCCTTTTGCGGCAATTTCAGAGTTACGCAGGAACTGCAGGGCAACGTATTTGTCGTTCTGGCTGGCTTCCGGGTCGTTGAGAATGGCGGCAACCTGCTTCTGATGGGAAGGACGCAGCATAAACGCGGCATCGTGGAAGGCCTGCTGCGCCAGCAGGGTCAGGGCTTCCGGCTCCACTTTCAGCACTTCCTGACCGTCGAATTCGGCAACGGAGACGTGCTCTTTGGTCAGCAGGTAGTATTCGGTGTCGTCATGGGAAAGAGGGAAGGGGTTCTGATAAAAAAACGGTTTATTCGACATAGTATTGCTCCACAAAAATAAAACCGCCGGAGGAAACGTCCGGCGGTCAGGAATCAGAACATCATGGACATCCACGGATAACCAATCAGCAGCAGGGCCGCCAGGAAGATGGCACCGAAGATGGTGCCGAGGCGCCAGTAGTCTTTGGTTGGCAGGTAGCCGCTACCGTAGTAAATCGGGCTTGGGCCAGTACCGTATGGGGTGATGATCCCCATCACGCCCAGCGAAGTCACCATCAGCAGAACGAACACTTCCATATTCATGCCAGGGATGGTGGAGGCGATGGTCAGCATCGCTGGCAGCAGCGCCGTGGTGTGCGCGGTGGTGCTGGCAAACAGGTAGTGCAGCAGGTAGAACGCCAGCAGCAGAACGATGGTCGCCACGCCCGGAGAGATACCGCTCATCAGCAGACCGCCTTCTTTACCTAACCAGCTGATAAAGCCGGTAGAGGAGAGGCCATCCGCCAGCGCAACCAGGGTAGCGAACCAGACGAAGGTGTTCCATGCGGCCTTGTTACCAGTGATATCGTTCCACTCCAGCACGCCGGTCCACAGCATCAGACCGACGATGAGCAGGGCCGCCATGGCAGGCTCAATCCACGCGGCGGCGAAGATCCACATCAGCAGAGCACAGCAAACGAACACCAGCAGCAGAATTTCGTTGCGGGACAGTTTGCCCAGTTTTTCCAGCTCGCGGGTCGCCCACAGCGGCACTTCGTTATTCACTTTGACTTCAGGTGGGTAGAACCAGTAGGCCAGCAGCGGCATGGTCAGAATCAGCAGGATACCCAGCGGCAGGAAGGCGAGGAACCAGGTGCCCCAGGAGATATCAATCCCAACCGTACTTTTCACCAGCGCCAGGGCCAGCAGGTTTGGCGCGAGGGCGGAGAGGAACATTGAGCTGGTGATACAGGCGGCGGTGATCGCCACCCACATCAGGTATGAACCAATCTTACGCGCGCTTGGGTCATTAGGTTTTGAACCGTACAGCGGCGGCAGGTTAGCGATAATCGGGTAGATGGTCCCGCCGCTGCGCGCGGTGTTGGACGGGGTGAACGGTGCCAGCAGCAGGTCCGCAAACGTAATGGCGTAACCGAGCGTCAGGCTGCGACGGCCGAGGTACTTCACCAGAATCAGCGCCAGACGGCGGCCGAAGCGGGTTTTGTCATAGCCTGCGGCGAACATAAAGGCACCGAAAATCAGCCATACGGTAGAGTTACCAAACCCGCTCACCGCCCATTTAAAGGAGGCGCCCGCCAGTTTGAATTTCGGGTCAGCCAGCTGATCGGGGCTGAACAGCACCCACTGGCTGCACAGGGCGATGGCGACCACGCCGGTCAGGCCGATCACCGCACCCGGCAGCGGTTCGAAGATCAGACCGACGATCACGCCGACAAAGATGGCGAAGTAGTGCCATGCGTAAGGCGGCAAGCCTTCAGGAACGGGAACAAACAGCAGCAGTACGGCGACGATGACGGGTAGCGCCATCATCAGCAATCGTTTTGCGTTTCCATTTGATGCCTGGTTCGCCACAGGGGGCGTTACAGCAGTTTTTGTATTCATAGTTTCACGTCTTAAGTTGTCAAAAATTCGGTCACAATGAAAAAGCACTTTATTTAGTTTCTTTGCTTTTTTTAGTTATTAAAGGTGCTTTCTTGTATTTTCAGTAATAGCGATTTAACGCGTTTTCGTGTGCGCTAAATTAAAAAATGATGATGTTTTTATATTGCGCTTTTGAATGCCATAACTATTGATCGCGATCAAAAAAATAGAATTGCAGCGTTATTTTTATGCTTTTATTAATAACCACTCTGGCGTATGTGGTTATTGCCTGTTTTTGGCATATTTTTTATCATTTTTTTAACAGGTTAGATTTTGGTGTGTTTGTAGTGCATTGTTTTTATTGGTCTTAATTTTGTTTTGGTGAATTGGTTTTACCATTAATCATTTAACGAATTTTAAATTATTGTGAATGGCTGAATTACAGTCGCTAACACCAATGTGTTATTTGTGTTATCGAAGAGATTAAATAGTTTTTTAACTAACGTAATAACTTTAGAAACTAAAAAAATCATTATATTAATATCATGACATCGGCAAATAACGACGAAATAAAAATCAATCCGATAACGAATTCTTAATTTTTAAAAGTTTGGAGTTTCTATTATGAGCACTAACGAACGCATTCTTAGCCCTTTCACATTACCGAATGGTACTGAACTGAAAAACCGTTTGTTAATGGCCCCTATGACAACCTGTACCGGCTATTTTGACGGCACCGTCACCAGCGAGCTGGTGGAGTACTATCGTGCCCGTTCCGGCAGCATTGGCACCATCATTGTGGAATGCTGCTTCGTCGACGATCTCGGTCTCGCCTTCCCGGGTGCCATCGGTATTGATAATGATGAGAAAATTGCCGGGCTGGCGAAAATCGCAGAAGCCATTAAATCCAAAGGATCTAAGGCGCTACTGCAGATCTACCACGGCGGCCGCATGGTTGACCCGAAACTGATCGGTGGCCGCACCCCGGTTGGCCCGAGCGCCGTAGCCGCGCCGCGTGAAGGTGCCGCAACGCCGGTTGCTCTGACCGCAGAAGAAGTGGAAGGCATGATCGGCAAGTTTGGTGAGGCGGTGCGTCGCGCCATCCAGGCCGGTTTCGACGGCGTGGAAATCCACGGGGCAAACACCTATCTGATTCAGCAGTTCTACTCACCGAATTCAAACCAGCGCGATGACGAGTGGGGCGGCAGCCGCGATAACCGCGCGAAGTTCCCGCTGGCCGTGCTGGACATTACCCACAAAATGGTGCGCCAGTACGCGGACGACGCGTTTATTATTGGCTACCGCTTCTCCCCTGAAGAGATGGAAGTCCCGGGCATCCGCTTTGACGACACCATGTACCTGCTGGAAAAACTGGCGGCGCGCGGCGTGGACTATCTGCACTTCTCCGTCGGCGCGACCCTGCGTCCTTCCATTGTCGACACTCAGGATCCCACTCCGCTTATCGAAAAATACTGCGCGATGCGTTCTGAAACGCTGGCGCAGGTTCCGGTCATGGGCGTGGGCGGCGTGGTGAATGCTTCCGATGTGAATGAAGCGCTGGATCACGGTTACGACCTGATTGCCGTTGGCCGCGCCACCATCGCTTATCCGGACTGGACAGACCGCATTGCGGCCGGGGAAAGCCTGGAGCTGTTTATGGACAGCACCAAACGCGAAGAGCTCAGCATTCCTGAACCGCTGTGGCGCTTCTCGCTGGTAGAAGCGATGATCCGCGACATGAGCATGGGCGAATCCAAATTCAAACCGGGTACCTTTGCTGAGAAAGTGCAGGATGACGCTAACGAACTGGTGATTAATGTCAGTCTGGAAACCGACCGCATTGCGGACATTGAGCTGGCCTCCGGCCCGAGCGAAGACGTTGAGTTTGTGACCAGCTTTGAAGAGATCCGTGCCCGCATTCTGGATGCCAACACCCCGCACGTGGATGCCATCACCGGCGCAACCAGCCAGAGTGAAGCGGTGAAGAAAGCGGTCTCTAAAGCGATGCTGAAATCCAGCAAAGCGCTGGCCGCGGAAGAGGGCGTCGACCCGAACGAAACCCGCAGCGTGGACGTGGTCGTTGTCGGCAGCGGCGGCGCCGGTCTGGCGGCAGCGATCCAGGCTCACGACGAAGGCGCGAGCGTGCTGATTGTCGAGAAAATGCCGACCATCGGCGGGAACACCATTAAAGCCTCTGCCGGTATGAACGCCGCCGAAACCCGCTTCCAGCGCGTGAAGGGCATTCAGGACAGCAAAGAGCTGTTCTATCAGGAAAGCCTGAAAGGCGGCGGCAACAAGAACAACCCGGAACTGCTGCGTCGCTTCGTCGAAAACGCGCCGCAGGCAATTGAGTGGCTGGCAACGCGCGGCATCATGCTGAACGACATCACCACCACCGGCGGGATGAGCATCGACCGTACTCACCGTCCAAAAGACGGTTCTGCGGTGGGCGGCTACCTGATCAGCGGCCTGGTGCGTAACGTCAACAAACGCAACATCGAGGTGATGCTGGATACCTCCGTCAGCGACATCATCTTCGAGAACGGCGAAGTGACCGGCGTACGTCTGACCACCGAAGAGAACGAAACCGTCACCGTTGCAACCAAAAGCGTGATTGTCGCTACCGGCGGCTTCAGCGCCAACAGCCAGATGGTGGTGAAATATCGTCCGGATCTGGAAGGGTTCGTCACCACCAACCACAAAGGGGCAACCGGCGGCGGCATCGCGCTGCTGGAGCGCATCGGGGCGGGTACCGTGGATATGGGCGAAATTCAAATTCACCCAACCGTTGAGCAGAACACCTCGTACCTGATTTCCGAATCCATTCGCGGCGGCGGGGCGATTCTGGTCAATCAGAAAGGGGAGCGCTTCTACAACGAAATGTCGACCCGCGATAAGGTATCGGCGTCAATCATCGCGCTGCCGGAGAAATACGCATACATCGTCTTTGACGAGCACGTACGTGCCAAAAACAAAGCCGCGGATGAGTACATCGCAAAAGGTTTCGTGACCAGCGCCAGCTCGCCTAAAGCCCTGGCTGAAGCGCTGGGTATGGATTACCACGCTTTCCTCGCGACGCTGGAACGTTACAACGGCTTCGTTGAAAAACAGCATGATGACGATTTTGGTCGTACCACCGCGCTGCGCGCGCCTATCAATGAAGGGCCGTTCTACGCCATTCAGATTGCGCCGGGCGTGCACCACACCATGGGCGGCGTGACCATAAACACCGAAACCTGCGTGCTGGACAGCAACCACAACGTGCTGCCAGGCGCGTTTGCGGCGGGTGAAGTGGTCGGCGGGATCCACGGCGGTAACCGTATCGGCGGTAACGCAGTGGCAGATATCATTATTTTTGGTACGCTTGCAGGACATCAGGCGGCTATGCGTTCGAAAAAGCAGTAAGGCCCCTGTGTTGTAGGCCGGATACGCGCAGCGTTATCCGGCATTTTCCCCGGCGGCGCGGTGCCTGCCGGGGCTACATCTGAGGACTCCAGTCATGCCTGATGACCATCGCGTTTACAGCTACTCCGCCGTCCTGATGGGCTCACCCATTCTCCTGAAACTCTTCTCCCACGATGAAGCCCTCGCGTCCCGCGTGTTTCGCCTGATCAAACAGTATGAAGATCTGCTTACCGTCAACCGCGCACACTCGCAGGTGATGGACATCAATCATGCCGCTGGTCAGCATCCGGTTACCGTCAGCCGGCCTGTGTTTGAGCTGGTCCGCTGTGCAAAAGCGGCAAGCCTGCTCAAGGACAGCGCCTTTAACCTGGCGATAGGTCCGCTGGTGAAGCGCTGGAAAATTGGCTTTCAGGGGGACAGCGTACCGCCTGCGGAGGAAATTGCGTCGCTGCTGGCGATAACCCGTCCTGAAGATGTCCTTCTTGATGAGGCCAGCAGCAGCGTGTTTCTGACCAGTGCGGGGATGGAGATCGATCTGGGGGCCATTGCCAAAGGCTATATCGCCGACAGGGTGCGTGATTACCTGCATAAAGAGGGCGCCGAGCTGGGGTTGATCAACCTCGGTGGAAACATTCAGACGTTAGGCTCACCGGAAGGGGGCTGGAGCGTGGGGCTGAAAAAACCGTTCGCCGGTGATGCACTGATCGGCACGATGACCGTAGAGAACCTGTCCGTCGTGACGTCTGGAACCTACGAGCGCTACTTTGAGCAAAACGGCAAGCGCTATCACCATATTCTCGATCCGCGCACCGGCTATCCGCTGGACAACGAGCTGGACAGCGTGACGATTGTTTCGAAAGACTCTATTGACGGCGATATCTGGACCACGCTGATGTACGGCATGGGAGTAGAGAAGGGCTGCGCTGTGCTACGCTCTCGTCCTGATATCGAAGCGATTTTTGTGACCAAAACAAAAGAAGTGGTGATCTCATCGATGCACCACTTCCGTTTTACCCTGCTGGATAACGACTACCGCGTTACTGACAGTATTGCTTGAGCAGGCCGGTCTGCTCCGGCTGGAGACGATAGCGATACACCGGACGCCCGGTGGCACCGTAGTGAATGCTGGTGAACAGAATGTTGATTTGCGCAAGCCAAATCAGGTATTTACGGCAGGATACGCGGGAGATATTGACGGCGTTAGCCAGGTCATCGGTAGAAAATTCCGTCTCCGGGTGAGCGTCAATCCACTGGCAAATCGTGCGCAGCGTTTGCGGCGTTAACCCCTTCGGCAGCTTTTTACTGTCCGCCAGTTCCGGCGCCCCACCGTGGAGCAGCCGGTCGACGTCGGCCTGCTCATAATACTGGTGCGAACCCATCAGGCTGTGCTTTGCCTTCCAGCCGTTCAGCGCCTCTTCAAAGCGCGGGAACTGGAACGGCTTGATCAGATAATCCACCACCCCGTAATGGATAGAGGTCTGGATCGTGGCGGCGTCGGCAGCCGACGAGATCATAATCACATCGATTGGGCGCCCGGATGCGCGAATAACGGGCAGCAGATCCAGCCCGTTATCCTGCTGCATATAGACATCCAGCAGCACCAGATCGACAGGGTGCCCGGGGTTATTAATTATGGCCTCGGCCTGGTTTAGCGTGGAGGCGACGCCGCAGCAGCTAAAACCTTCAACACGGTTGACATACAGACGGTTGAGGTCGGCTACCATGGCGTCATCATCGACAATTAATACATTTATCACGCGATATTCCTCTCGCTATCCCAGGGGATGTGAACAAAAAATTGGGTAAATACGCCTGGCTCAGACTCGACGGTGATATCGCCGCCGAGGTTCTGGATTTGCTGGCGAGCAAGGAACAGCCCAACGCCGCGGTTTTCACCTTTTGTTGAGAAGCCCTTTGTAAAAATAGCCTCCAGCTGAGCGGGATCAATGCCGGGGCCATCGTCGCTCACTTCGCAGCTGAGCCAGCCGTTCTGATAATGCAGCAGCAGGCCGATCTCACCTTCCTGCTGTCCTTCCATCGCGTCGAGCGCGTTTTCAATGAGGTTACCCAGCACGGTGATCAGCACCGCGACCTGCTCTTCGCTCGCGGTATCCGGTATCTGGCATTCATCCGCCAGCGTCAGGGTGACGCCCGCTTCTTTCGCCCGATTGATTTTACCCAGCAGGAACCCGGCAATAACCGGGGATTTTACCTTGCTCTGTATCGTACCGATATCCGTCTGGTAATTATGTGCCGTCTGGATGATGTACTCTTCCAGCTTGTCGTAGCGCTTCATGTGCAGCAGGCCCAGGATCACATGCAGTTTATTCATAAACTCGTGCGTATGGCTGCGCAGGGCATCGACGTAGTTAACCATGCCATCAATACGCTGCATCAACTGGCTGATTTCCGTTTTATCACGGAAGGTGGTGATGGCGCCGATCACCCGATCCTGGCTTTTAACGGGCACCATATTGCACAGCAATAGACGCCCGTTACAGCTGATCTCCTGATCCTGGCGCGCGGCGCCCGTCTTTGAGACTTCGCGCAGGCTGGCCAGCAGGGGGGCGCTGGCGTTTTCGGTCTGCTTGCCGGAGGGGAGAAGCAATATTTCTCTGGCGGTCTGGTTGATCATCGTCACGCGCCCGTGAATATCGACGGCCAGCACCCCCTCGCGAAGCGACTGCAGCATCGCCTGACGCTGTTCGAACAAGGCGGAAATTTCGTAAGGTTCGAGCCCGAACAGGATGCGTTTCAGTACCCGCACCAGACCCCAAATCGCCATGGAGCTCATAAATATACTGAACAAAATGGTCCAGACGGCGTTGAGCCGTCCGCGGGCAATCTGATCTTCCACTTTTTTGAGGGAGATACCGACTACCACCACGCCGATCTGGTCGTGCTGGCTGTCGTAAACGGGGGTGAAGACGCGAAGCGCTTCGGCGAGGGCGCCACGGTTTACGGAGACATTCTCTTTACCTTCCAGCGCAGGTTCCAGGTCGTTGCCAATAAAGTGCAGGCCGATGAGGGCTTCGTTCGGGTGCGAGTAGCGAATTCCCCGCATGTCGGTCACCACGGTGAGCAGCAGATCGTTGCGTTGGGTGACGGCTTTGGCGATGGGCTGAATGATGTCCGCCTGGGGTGGCTGCATCAGGCCGCGCTGGATCTCCGGGCTGTTGGCCAGCGTTCTGGCGATACCCAGAGCCGTATCTTTAACATCATCGCGGGTCGCCCGGGTGATTTGCACGGAGTAGAGCGCAAAAACCACCAGCAGCACAGAGGCAATAATCGCGCACACCATCAGCGTGACCAGGGTGTTCAGCTTCATGGGGCGCTTACGCGTCGTAAGGAAAGGCTGCAAATCGCTCATCAACACTCCGCGATAATTAAGAAAGGGGTAATTATCGCCGATGACGCGCTTTTCTTAAAGCCATGTAAAGGCGTGGATTTGGTCCCCTTTTCGTGACCCTCCTCGCAGGTCGTCTATATAAAACACTTTATAGTGTGTGGGTACTCATAATAAGGAGGCTGTTTATGAGCGTTATGCTTACCGGTTCGGTCAAGGAAAGACGGCACGCCAGCACGATGAATATTGATAGATTGTCCACGCTGGACATGCTGAAAGTCATTCACCAGGATGATGCACTCATTTCTGCTGCTATTACCCCCTGTCTAGATGCTATTGCCCGCGTGGTGGACAACGCCGCCGCGACGCTCAGCCACGGCGGTCGCCTGATTGTTGCTGGCGCGGGGCCGTCAGGGCGCGTAGCGCAACAGGTTGCCGATGAATATGCGCCGGGCAAAACTCCTGTTATGGCCGTTACGGCACAAGAAGGGGAAGGGAGCTACGAGCGCGGCGTTGCCGATCTGCAGGCCATCAAGTTTGGTGAACACGATATGATGCTGGCCGTGACCGTCAGCGGAAAAACGCCGTGGGTCTGGGGGGCAATGCGCCATGCGTGGTCGCTGGGTTCACCGGTCGCCATTGTTACCGGTGATGCGCAAAGCGAAGCCGCGCAGCTGGCAAGCATGGTTATCGCTCCGGAGCTGGGGGCCGATGTCGTCGCAGGCTATATCAACACTAAAGCGGGGATCGCGCAAAAAATGATCCTCGCGATGATCGCCACCGGGCTGGCCGTCCGCACCGGACGGGTTTACAGCAACCTGCGCGTGGATCTTGAGGCAAGCGCGACCAAATGGGCTGAACGGCAAATTGCGATTGTAATGGAAGCGGGGGGATGCACACGGGCCGAGGCAAAAGCCGCGCTGGCGAGCTGTAACCATAACTGTAAAACGGCGGTATTGATGGTGCTGACAGGGCTGGATGCATGGAAAGCCCATGAGCTGCTGGCGCAGAATAACGGGTTTATTCGCGTGGCGCTGCAGGAAGCGCCGTAATTTAAAGTGAAGATATAAAAAAGGCCGCAGTTGCGGCCTTTGGTATTTTGGGGATTAGAACTGGTAGGTCATGCCTACGCCAACGATGTCGTCGGTGGAAATACCGTATGCATCATATAGCGCTTCGTCCTGATCCAGCATGTTGATTTTGTAGTCAACATAGGTGGAGAAGTTCTTGTTGAAGCTGTACGTCATGCCCAGGTCGATGTAGTTAACCAGATCCGGATTGAATCCTTTACCGTCCAGGTCTTTACCTTTTGAGTAGACCCATGCCAGGGAAGGGCGCAGACCGAAGTCGAACTGGTACTGGGCTACCGCTTCAAAGTTCTGGGTCTGGTTGGCGATACCAAAGTTACCGATTGGCGTCATGTTGCGGGTTTCCGCATACATCATCGCCAGGTAAACGCTGTTTGCATCGTATTTTGCGCCCACGGTCCAGGCTTCAGCTTTATCGCCACCCGCATAACCTATGCCTTTCGCGGCTTTGCCGTAAGCAACCTGCTCGTTAGTACGGTCAGAAGACGAGTACGCCGCACCCAGACTCAGGCCTGAGAGATCGCCAGCAAAGTCATAGGAGGTAGACATACCGAAGCCGTCGCCGTTCTGGAAACGAACATCGTCATGGCCGTTTTTCGTGCCTTCCTGATCTTCTGTTGCATCCTGGCCTTCGTTCGTACCCTGATACTGCAGCGCGAAATTCAGACCCTCAACCAGACCGAAGAAATCCTGGTTACGGTAGGTGGCCAGACCGTTAGCACGACCGTTCATAAAGTTATCGGTCCAGGTGTAAGAGTCACCGCCAAATACAGGCAGCATATCGGTCCAGGCTTCTACGTCGTACATGACGCCGTAATTACGACCATAATCAAATGAGCCGTATTCGCCATATTTCAGGCCAGCATACGCCAGGCGGTTGAACGATTTGTTACCCGCGCCTTCGGTATCGTTAGCGAAGGTTTTGTATTCCCACTGACCGTAACCGATCAGGTCGTTAGCAATCCGGGTTTCGCCTTTGAAGCCAACCTGCACATAGGTTTCGTCGCCGTCGTCGCCGGGGTTGTCAGAGAAGGTATGACGCGCGTCGACTTTGCCGTACAGGTCAACTTTGTTGCCGTTTTTGTTGTACATTTCAGCCGCATTGGCTGCGCCTGCCATTAATAACGCGGGTACCACAATTGCCAGAACTTTTCTTTTCATTATATATTCCCTTTAAATATAATTTACATGAATATATGTAATCACCCTCCGTAATTACAGACTTGATACTATTCCAGGGAATGTTATTTAGTTTCGAAAATAAATGTAATTAAATTCTAATAAACATTTCCAGATATTTCTATTAATCTCTTTATTTTTCCTGTGAATTAATTCATTGAATTTATATGGTGTAATTATTATTAAGTATTTCGTGATTCTATTTTTAAATTGATTTAATTTATCTATGTTATAATTCATGCAATTTTAAACAACAGGATATGACGATGGAACTTTTCCGGTGGCAGCAGCGATTTGAGCGCTGGCTCGAGGAAAACCACAGCACCGACGATACCGCACATGATATTTCGCATTTTCGTCGGGTCTGGATGACGGCGCAAAAAATCATGGCTGACCAGGCGGTGGAGCCGCTGGTGATCCTGACCGCATGCTATTTCCACGATATTGTCAGCCTGCCGAAAAACCATCCCGAACGCGGCCGGTCATCCCAGATGGCAGCGCGCAGGACGTGTGACATTCTGCGCCGCGACTTCCCTGATTTTCCGCCAGAGCACGCAGCCAGCGTCGCGCACGCGATTGAGGCGCACAGCTTCAGCGCCGGGATTGCGCCGCAGAGCATGGAAGCCAAAATTGTGCAGGACGCAGACCGACTGGAAGCGTTAGGCGCTATCGGTCTGGCGCGCGTCTTTGCCGTCTCGGGCGCGCTGGGCGTGCCGCTTTTTGATGCTGACGATCCCTTTGCCGATGCGCGTATCCTTGACGATCGTGCGTTTGCCCTCGACCATTTTCAGACCAAGCTGCTGCGATTGCCTGATACAATGCAAACGGAAATGGGCCGCGAGCTGGCACGTCACAATGCCGATTTCCTGATCCAGTTTATGGCGAAACTCAGTGCCGAATTACACGGCGACTGCATCGGGCTGGATAGCCAGGTGTTGAGCCGCTTCCGTCGCAGTTTGCGCAACTGAACTGTGGTAATCTGTTCCCAGTCTTTACTCTCCGGTTAAAAGAATGCAGGAAAATCTATCAGTGACAGAGCCCGCGCCCGAGCAGGCTGAGAAATCAACGGCAACGGTGCAGGCGTTGCTGCACCAGCTGTTGGATATCTATGATGCTAAAACGCTGGCCAATATGCTGGTGGCGCACGGCGAGAGCCACTGGAGCCCGGCGATCCTTAAGCGTCTGCTGACCAGCGAACGCGCAGGGCGTCGCCTGAGTGAAGGCGAGTTTCGTTATCTGCAAAACCTGCTTCCGCGTCCTCCTGCCGCGCATCCGAACTATGCCTTCCGCTTTATCGATCTGTTTGCCGGTATCGGCGGTATCCGACACGGTTTTGAAGCTATCGGCGGACAGTGCGTGTTTACCAGCGAGTGGAACAAGCATGCCGTCCGGACCTACAAGGCCAACTGGTACTGCGATCCGCACGAGCATCATTTCAACGCGGATATCCGCGATGTGACCCTGAGCCATAAAAGCGGCGTGAGCGATGAACAGGCCGCCGAGCATATTCGTCAGACGATCCCGGCGCATGACGTGCTGCTGGCCGGCTTCCCTTGTCAGCCCTTCTCGCTGGCCGGTGTCTCCAAAAAGAATGCACTCGGACGCGCCCACGGTTTTGCCTGCGATACCCAGGGAACGCTGTTTTTTGATGTGGCGCGCATCATCGATGCCTGCCGCCCGGCCATCTTTGTGCTGGAAAACGTCAAAAATCTAAAGAGCCACGACGGCGGAAAAACCTTCCGCATTATCATGCAGACCCTGGATGAGCTGGGTTATGACGTTGCCGACTCGCAGGACATGGGCGCGGACGATCCCAAAATCATTGATGGGAAACATTTTCTGCCCCAGCATCGCGAACGTATCGTGCTGGTGGGGTTCCGCCGCGACCTCAATCTCAAGGGTGATTTCACCCTGCGGGATATCCCGTCTCTGTATCCAGAGCGTCGTCCTACCGTGGCCGATCTGCTGGAACCTGTCGTTGACGCGAAATTTATTCTTACCCCGGTGCTGTGGAAATACCTCTACCGCTATGCCAAGAAACATCAGGCGAAGGGCAACGGCTTCGGTTTTGGAATGGTAAACCCCAACGATCCGCACAGCGTGACCCGCACGTTGTCCGCTCGATACTATAAGGACGGGGCAGAGATCCTGATCGACCGAGGCTGGGACAAGGCGCTGGGTGAAAAAGATTTCGACGATCCGCACAACCAGCGTCACCGTCCGCGACGCTTAACGCCGCGGGAATGCGCCCGGTTAATGGGATTTGAGACCCCGCAGGGCTACCGCTTCCGCATTCCGGTTTCGGATACTCAGGCGTACCGCCAGTTTGGTAATTCGGTGGTGGTTCCCGCGTTCGCGGCCGTGGCAAAACTGCTGGCCTCGCGCATCAGACAGGCGGTGGCACTCCGTCAGGGTGAGGCCGTCAATGACGGATGTTCACGATAAGGCCACGCGCAGCAAAAATATGCGTGCCATCGGCACGCGTGACACCGCCATCGAAAAGCGCCTGGCCGGGCTGCTGACGCAGGCGGGGTTTGATTTCCGCGTGCAGGATCCCGCGCTTGCGGGTCGCCCGGATTTCGTCATCGACGCCTGGCAGTGCATCATCTTTACCCACGGCTGTTTCTGGCATCACCACGACTGCTACCTGTTTAAAGTCCCCGCGACGCGCACCGATTTCTGGCTGGATAAAATTGGCAAGAACGTCGAGCGCGACCGCCGGGATCTCAGCGCGCTGATTGCGCAGGGCTGGCGGGTGCTGATCGTCTGGGAGTGCGCGCTGAGAGGCAGATTAAAACTGAACGATACCGATCTGACCGAACGGCTGGAAGAGTGGATCTGCGGCGGCGGCCAGACCGCGCAGATCGACACGCAGGGTATTCACCTGCTTAAGGTTTCTCCACCTCGCAAGGCGTGACCACAGGTTTTGCGGGCAGTAAATATTTGCCCAGGGTGACCAGCACGACGGCAAACACGATGATCCCTAAAGCAATCCATTCCACAGGTGAGAGCGTTTCTCCCCCCAATCCCGTTCCGAGCAGCACGGCCACGACCGGGTTGACGTAGGCATAGCTGGTCGCGACAGCCGGGGAGACGTTGCGGATCAGGAACATATAGGCGTTAATGGCGATGATGGAACCAAACAGCGCCAGGTAGCCTACCGCCAGAAAGCCCGACAGAGGCGGCAGGGTCGTCAGCTTTTCTCCCGTCAGCGTGGAGGCGAGTAGCAGCACAATTCCGGCGGCAAGCATTTCAATCGCCCCCGCCATCATGCCGGTCGGCAGTTCGATACGCGAACCGTAGACGGAACCAAACGCCCAGCTCATCGAGCCAATCAGGATGATGATTGCGCCCCACGGATTCCCGCTCAGGTTACCGCCGCTGTTCAGCAGAATGATACCGGCAAGGCCAATACCAATCCCCAGCCATTCCAGCTTGCGGGTGCGGATACCAAAAAGGCGGCTAAAGCAGAGGGTAAATAGCGGTACGGTGGCAACGACCACGGCGGCGATCCCGGACGGTACGTTCTGGTGCTCGGCAATCGTTACAAACCCATTTCCCACCGCCAGCAGCAGCAGGCCGATCAGGGCGGCATTCATCATCGGGCGCAGCGGGGGAAGCTTATGCCCGCGCAGCAGCAGGAAGGCCAGCAGCAGCACGCCAGCCGAGAGAAAGCGGATGCCAGCCATCATCAGTGGCGGCCAGCTTTCCACGCCGATGCGAATGACAAAGTAGGTTGAGCCCCAGATGATGTACAGCGAAAAGAGTGCCCCAATGAGCGGTAGCAATTGCCGGAAACGCATAATCCCTCACGACGAAATAAAAAGGTCGCTGATAGTAAACGCGAAAACTATCGCGCTGGCGAGCCCTTTAATTGTGTAGCTGATGTGAATTTTTTGTTGACGCGAGGTGGGTGTTTCCGGGTTTGCGCTTTTGCTCCATACTATTCACCTAATTACCAAAAAATGAAGGATTAAGATTTTGGCAGGAAGTAGCTTATTAACATTGCTGGATGATATTGCGACCTTACTGGATGATATTTCAGTGATGGGGAAACTGGCGGCGAAAAAAACCGCAGGCGTGCTGGGAGATGATTTATCGCTTAACGCCCAACAGGTGAGTGGGGTAAGAGCTAACCGTGAACTGCCGGTGGTGTGGGGCGTGGCAAAAGGCTCCTTCCTGAATAAGGTGATTCTGGTGCCGCTGGCGCTGCTGATCAGCGCGTTTATTCCCTGGGCCATCACGCCGCTGCTGATGATTGGCGGGGCGTTTCTCTGCTTCGAGGGCGTAGAGAAGGTCCTGCACTCCTTTAGCGCGCGCAAGCAGAGCGATACGCCGGAGATGCGCCAGCAGCGTCTTGAAGCGCTGGCCGCTCAGGATCCGAAAACCTTCGAGCGCGATAAGGTCAAAGGCGCTATTCGGACCGACTTTATCCTGTCCGCGGAGATTGTCGCCATTACGCTGGGCATCGTGTCTGACGCGCCGCTTCTGAATCAGGTTCTGATCCTCTCCGGCATCGCCATTCTGGTCACCGTCGGCGTCTACGGCCTGGTGGGACTGATCGTCAAGCTGGACGATATTGGCTACTGGCTGGAAGAGAAAACGAGCGCGGTGGCAAGAGGCATCGGCAAAAGCCTGCTGGTGCTGGCCCCGTGGCTGATGAAGAGTTTGTCGGTGGTAGGCACGCTGGCGATGTTCCTCGTGGGTGGCGGGATCGTGGTTCACGGTATCGCGCCGCTGCACCATGCTATCGAACATTTTTCCTCGGCGCAGGGGGCCGTTGTCGCGGCAATTCTGCCCACGCTGCTGAATCTGGTGCTGGGCTTTATCATTGGCGCTATCGTGGTTGCGGCAGTTAAGCTGGTTGAAAAAATACGCGGCACGTCGCACTAATTGTTACCCGTTGTGGGATGCAAAAAGACCATTCCTCGTCTAAATTGAAACAGTTTCACCCTGATACAGGAGGCAGGTATGGTCTTTTTGGTCAGTGATGAAGTTAAGCCTAAGAAGGGCGGCCCACGTATGATTGTGACCGGCTATTCCAGCGGAATGGTGGAATGTCGGTGGCACGATGGCTATGGCATCAAGCGGGAAGCATTTCGTGAAGATGAGCTTCAGCCGGGGGACGGGCAGCACCAGCGGGACAAGGCTTAATCACATAACGCCCGGCTTTGCCGGGCGTTTTTATCTCCAGTACCGGGTGTAAGGCAGCGATCAGGGAGTGTGTGTGCAGCGCGATACCTTTGTTGTAAGAGAATCCTTTTTGCAATGGCTGCATAAGCGTAGCAATCCGGGGTTGATTGTTAATCTCTGTTTTCTGGTGGTTCTGGTATTTTCCACCCTACTGACCTGGCGTGAAGTGGTGGTACTGGAAGAGGCCTACATCTCCAGCCAGCGCAATCATCTGGATACGGTGGCCAGTTCTCTGGACCGGCAGCTGCAGAACAGCGTGGACAGGATGCTGTTTTTCCGTCAGGGCATGCATGATGCGATCGAGACGCCGCTGGCCTTTGAAGTCTTACAGGATGCGGTATCACGCTTTAATACCGTCCGCATGCTCCCAACCTGGCAGATTGCCGTTGATAAAAAGCGCACGCTTCCCATAAACGGGGTCTCGGATGTGTTCGTGGATAAAACCACGCTTCTGAATCGGGATGCTGAGCGCATCAGTCATGAAATTTCTGCCGCGCTCGAAGTGGGGTATCTGCTCAGGCTGGCGTCGTCGAGAGCGCAAACGGAAGCGCGCGTGATCTACGTCTCCCGCGCGGGATTTTTCATTTCCACGGATACGCCGGACCAGGCGGGCGACATTACCTCCCGCTATTACCATCTTGTCACGCAGTCCTGGTTTACCCAGCAGTCAGAGCGGAACAATCGCGCGCGCGCGGTGCGCTGGTTTATCTCTACCCCGTCATCCTGGACCAATGATGAACGTACGATTACCGCCAGCGTCCCCATCTATTTCGATCATTACTGGTATGGCGTTGTGGCGATGGATTTTACGTTGGGCACCATGCAGCGTCTGCTGGCCGATGCGACGGAAGACCGAACGGAAGGGGAGTATCAGCTGTACGATACCCGGCTCAATATGATCGCCACCTCTGCCCATACGGAAAACGCGGTTAACCATTTTGACGAACGCGAAACGGCGCAGATTGCGCAGGCGATTGAGCACGCTACCGGCGGCGGGATCCGCCTCGGAAGCCGTTTTGTGAGCTGGGAGCGGCTCGATCACTTCGACGGCGTTGTCCTGCGGATCCACACCCTGCACGAAGGGGTACAGGACGACTTCGGCAGCATCAGTATCGTGCTGGCGCTGATGTGGGCGCTCTTTACCGCCATGCTGTTGATCTCGTGGCTGGTGATCCGCCGCATGGTGAGTAACATGTACACGCTTCAGCACTCGCTCCAGTGGCAGGCCTGGCATGACCCGCTTACCCGGCTGAATAATCGCGGCGCGCTGTTCGACCGCGCAAAATTGCTGGCGGAAACCTGTCGCCAGCAGTCGCTGCCGTTCTCGGTGATTCAGATCGATCTCGACCATTTTAAAAACATCAACGACCGCTTCGGCCATCAGGCCGGGGATAAGGTGCTCTCCCACACGGCAGGGCTGATTGCCAGCGCGTTACGCAAGAATGATGTGGCAGGGCGCGTAGGCGGGGAAGAGTTTTGCGTCGTCCTGCCGGGGATCGGCCTGGAGGAGGCGAGAAGCGTCGCGGACCGTATTCGCTGCCGCATCAACAGTAAGGAGATCCTGGTGAAGAAGAGCACGACCCTGCGCGTCAGCGCGTCGCTGGGGGTCAGCAGCGCGGATGAAGCGGGAAACTACGAGTTTGAACAGCTGCAGTCCGTGGCGGACGTCCGGCTGTATCAGGCCAAACAGAGCGGGCGTAACCGGGTCGTCTGGCGGGATTAAGAAAGGAAATGATCCAGCCCCTCCTGCCAGCCCTCCGGGCCGGGCTGTCGGGTGTGATAAACCCGGGCGGGGTTATCGTCCCGTAGCGTGATGCCCTCACGGTTAATGCCCTTAATCACTACCGCGAAGTCAACGCTGTCGAGCAGCGGCGCATCATTGGGACCGTCGCCGAGCCCCAGCGTGGTGGGTTCAATCTCTTCCAGCTCGCGGTATTGCTCAATTAGCCAGTTTACCGCAACGTCTTTGCCGCAGCGGGCGTCCAGCACATGCCAGAAGCGCGCGCCCTGCAGGCATTTCAGTCCGACATTCGCCAGCTCCTCTTCAAACTGAACCATTTTCTCGTCGGTATCGCGCCAGATGAGCGTGACGGACGCTTCATGCTTGCGGGCAAGCGCCGAACGGTAGCGCGTCAGTCCGGTCCACTCGCTGATAACGTGCTCATCCACGTCGTCAAAGGTAGTGAATTTATAGCCTGTCTGCAGGCGAATTTGCTCGATTCGCGGGCGAATATCCCGGTGCGTCATCCCCCTGATCTGGCGCTGAATCTTATCCCAGCGCACGTCAGGCTGAATCACCGCGCCGTTCTCGGCAATAAAAGGCAAGCCTTCAAGCCCCAGATCCAGCTGGAGATCCAGCATCTCTGCCGCGGTCTTGCTGCTGCAAAGAATGACCGGAACCTGATTATCCAGCAGCCTGTCCAGCCAGGGCATGGCGGGTTGCCACTCATAGGTGTGAATATCCAGCAGTGAACCATCCAGGTCAGAGAAAATCAGCAATGTATCCCGCAGTGAAGGCATAGCGACTCCTGGTAACAGATGCGTTTCGCCCTAAGAAAATTCCTAAAAAATGATTGAGGCGAAAACCGCAGATAAGAGGGATTCCCCAGGCAAACCCGCATTCGGCGTGTGTTATTGCTCATAACTAAAAGCATTATGTTAAAAATATTATATTCATCGTAAGAATATATGCTTGTCAGCCAAATTCGTTGGGGATAGTGTGGCATGTACATCAGATTTCCTGGTGTAACGAATTTTCAAGTGCTTCTTGCATAAGCAAGTTTTGATCCCGGTCATCCCCATGACCGGGATTTTTTTCGCCCTACCGATTGGCTTCAGACACGCTAAAGTCGTGAATATCAAGCTCGAAGGCCTCCGCCAGCTCGCGATAGGTGTGATAATCCCTTCCGTTGACAATGACGCGGTCCGAATTGTCGTCCGACCGGCGGACTTCTGACTCACTGATCTCATTGATGGCGGCCAGCAGGGCATCGACATCCACCTCGACTTCGCGCTTGATGGTGTCGCTGTACTCTTTATCGGTCTTCATTACGGGGTTCCTCATTCAACCGTGTCCAACGGTAAGTATAGACTGTGCATAAAAACGCCATTCACACCGGGCGGCGATGTGCGTTTTTGCGTTTTGTTCTACACTGGCTCAAAACCAGAGGAGGAATGTATGAAGGTCAACGATCGGGTAACCGTTAAAACGGACGGTGGGCCGCGCCGCCCGGGTGTGGTGCTGGCAATTGAAGAGTTTAGCGAAGGCACAATGTACCTGGTATCGCTTGAAGACTACCCGCTCGGCATCTGGTTTTTTAACGAACTGGGGCATCCGGACGGTATTTTTGTCGAGAAGGCGGAGTAGCACGGCGTCGGGTAGCACACCGCGTGCCCGACAACCTCTCCAGAAGCAAAAATCTCTGGCCAGGCCAGAGATCAAAGGTAGGGTGCACAGGTCTTAAGCGACTAACGCATGTTAACGAAAATCCCGTTCGTCACATTATCGGTCAGGCGTACCACATGGTAGATCACTTGCTTATTATGCGTTTTAATTTTCCTTTTAATATTTCCTTTGTGTGACGAAACGGTTTTCGCTTTAATATTCATCTGGTCAGAGATCTGAATAGTTCCTTGTCCCGCCATCCACATTCGCAGCATACTTGATTCAGTCCTGCTTAATGATAGGGTGGGTAAGTTAACCGCTCCTACATTTTTAACTTCTTTATTCAAATAATCACCCAGAATGTCATCCAGCGACTCGGGTTTAATCGATTTAGAACTGATCAATAAATTTTTACGGACCAACAAATACTCATCGAAATGGATATTCGCGATCGCCATAAAAACAATAAACAGGGTTTTTGGATGCTGATTAATGATTTGCTTAATGTGCTGACTGTTGGCTGGATCGTGAATGAAACAGTCCTCATTAATAAACACCACGCCTGGTTTTAGTTCGTCACAAGCGGCTGCGAGTTCGTCAACGGTGTGTGCATCGTTGATGTCTCTCTTTCTTACCCCTCTGCTTGCCAGGTACCCGGTTAACCCTAGCCGGGTGTAGCTGCATAAATCCATAATGATCGTTGACATGGCATACCCTCACTCAATGCGTAACGATAATTCACCATCTGCCTGAGAGCTCAAAACAGCCATACGGGATGGAAAAAAATAATAAACCTGTGAGCATGACAAAGACTTTCAGGCGGACTCACTATCCCGTAAAGTTACGTATAATTTGCCAGGAATCTTCTTAAAGTAAAGTAAATATTAAGTATTGTGAGATGGTTAGAAACAATTAAACCGCGTCAGATATATCCTGGAAGATGTTTTACGCGTTTTATTTTAGGAATATCCTCAGAAAGACAATAGCAACAGTGAGGGCTATTATTTGCGTGGCAGCTCGCTGACAATATCCGCTAACAGGTTGAATATCTCGCCGAATAAATGTTCACAGAAGGGAGCGATAAGTGGCATCAGTAATGACATTAATAAAATCCCAACCGTCAGCGTCAGCGGAAAACCAATGACAAACACTGAAAGCTGCGGCGCCATTCGGTTGAGTAAACCTAACGCCAGGTTGACGGTCAGCAGCAGGGTGATGATCGGCAGCGCCAGCATCAGCCCGTTGAGGAAAATCAGCCCCGCAGCGCGAGTAAGCGCGAGAAAAGCGTTGCTGTTCACCGGATTTTCGCCAATCGGTAGCGTATGGAACGTATCTACCAGCATGGAGATAAGCCACAGATGGCCGTTGAACGACAGGAACAGCAGCATGGCGAGCAGATCGATAATGCGCGCCAGCACGGGCATGTTGAGATGACTACCGGGATCAACAAACGTGGCGAACGATAGCCCCATCTGCAGGCCGATCAGTTCCCCTGCGGTACGCACCGCGGCAAAGGCGAGCTGCATGGTAAAGCCGACGGCGACGCCAATCATCACCTGCTGCAGGGCCACCCACACCGCGTTCGCCGAGAAGATCGGAATATCCACGGGGGGAAGAGAGGGTGCGACGATAATGGAGATGATAATGCCCAGCCCCACCTTGACGCGCTTGGGTATCGATTTCTCACTGAGAATCGGGGCGGTGGATATCAGCGCCATGATGCGCAGCATCGGCCAGAAATAGACGCCGAGCCACTGAACCCACTGGTCGCTGGTGAAGTGCAGCATCGTCAGGTCAGCCGATGATGTACGGCAGATTGGTAAACAGGTTGCGCATATAGTCCAGCAACAGGTTCAGCATCCACGGCCCGGCCACGATAATCGCCACGAACACGGCGATGATTTTCGGGATGAATGACAGCGTCATTTCGTTAATCTGCGTGGCGGCCTGTAGGATACTGATAATCAGACCGGTAACCAGCGCGACAAGCAGCAGCGGCGCGGCAACGGCAATCGCGATTTTCATCGCTTCCGTGCCCATCATCATGACCGATTCGGGTGTCATTGCCGTTCCTTAACTGTAGAAACTCTGCGCCAGCGAACTGACCAGCAGCTGCCAGCCGTCGACCAGTACAAAGAGCATGATCTTAAAGGGCAGGGCAATGGTCGCGGGCGGCACCATCATCATCCCGAGCGCCATCAGGACGCTGGCGATCACCAGGTCGATAATCAGGAACGGAATAAAGATGGTAAAGCCGATCTGGAACGCGGTTTTCAGCTCGCTGGTGACATAGGCAGGCAGAAGAATACGCATTGGCACCGCTTCCGGTCCCTGCAGCTCGCCGGTGTTGGACAGGCGGGCAAAGAGGGCCAGGTCGGCTTCGCGCGTCTGGCGCAGCATAAACTCTCGCAGCGGCTGAGCGCCTTTATCCAGCGCCTCCTGCATGGAGATTTTGTCTTCGCTGAACGGCTGATAGGCGTCGGTATAAATCTTGTCGATAACCGGCGACATAATGAAAAAGGTCAAAAACAGCGCCAGCCCAAGCAGAACCTGGTTTGGCGGTGCGGAAGGAGTTCCAAGCGCGTTTCGCAGCAGACCAAAGACGATGATGATGCGGGTGAAGCTGGTCATCATCAGCAGGATGGCCGGAATAAACGTCAGCGAGGTGATGAACACCAGCGTCTGCACCGGAAGCGACCAGCTTTGTCCGCCGCCCGCGAGAGGGGTGGAGACCAGACCGGGCAGCTGTGCATAAACCGCGGGAGCAAACAGGCCAACGCCCGCAAGCGTCAGGGATAACAAACGGCGCATCAGGATCTCCCGGAACGCTTAAGCAAACTCTTCATGACGGACTGAAAATCCGCAGGGGCGTCTGCGCGCTCGTCCACCACAACAGGGGCGGGCGGCAGCTTGTGTAATACGCTGATGTTTGAGGCCGTGACGCCCAGGACCAGGCGCGCGTCATCCACCTCTACGATGACCACGCGCTCGCGTGGACCCAGCGTGGTGCTGGCGCTGACCTTCAGGCCGCGGGCACCGGCGGTTTTACCCGCCAGGCCAAAGCGCTTAGCCAGCCATGCGGCGATAAGAATAAAGGCAATAATACCGAACAATGCCCCGCTCACCTGGAGCAGAGGCGAGCCGGGAACGGCAGAAGGCTGTGATATTGTTGCCTGGGTTTTCATGCTTAACGGCTCAGACGACGCATACGTTCAGACGGGGTGATGATATCGGTGATGCGTACGCCGTATTTATCGGCAACCACCACCACTTCACCCTGGGCAATCAGATAACCGTTGATCAGAATATCCAGCGGCTCGCCGGCCAGACCGTCAAGAGCCACCACGGAACCCTGCGTCAGGCGCAGCAGTTCTTTGATGGTCATGCGGGTGCGTCCCAGCTCAACGGTCAGCTTAACCGGGATATCCATAATCAGGTCGATATCCTGCAGCGTGCCGCTGACGTCACCGCCGCCGAGCTGCTGGAATACGGCATCCGCTGCACTTTTGGCCGGGGGTGCTTTTTGCTCGTTTAACGCGTCAGCCCACAGATCGTCCAGTGCTCCGCTGTTCTCATCGGACGGATTGTTCATGTCACTCATTTGGGCTGTTCCTCATTCAGCGAATTCAAAATCGGGTTGATCAAGTGCTCAACGCGTAACGCATACTGACCGTTAATCGTGCCGTACTGGCTTGTCAGCACGGGGACACCATCCACATGGGCAATAATGCGGTCGGGTTTTTCTATCGGCAAAACATCACCGGGTTGTAATTTCAGGATCTGAGATAACCGCAGCGGGATATCGGCGAAGCTCGCTACCAGCTCAAGCTGCGAATGCTGGACCTGGCGGACAAGGTTTTCACGCCAGTTCTGGTCTTCGTTGCGGGAGTTCTCCAGCGGCGGGTTCACCAGCAGCTCGCGCAGCGGTTCGATCATGCTGAACGGCAGGCAGATGTTGAACTCGCCGGTCAGGTTACCGATCTCCACGTGGAACGGCGTGTTAACGACGATATCGTTCGGGGAGGTGGTGATATTGGTAAATTTCACCTGCATCTCAGAACGGACGTACTCCACTTCCAGCGGGTTAATCGCTTTCCACGCGTCGCTGTAAGATTCCAGCGCCAGCTTCAGCATGCGGTTAATGACGCGCTGTTCGGTGTGGGTGAATTCACGACCTTCTACTTTGGTCGGGAAACGCCCGTCGCCGCCGAACAGGTTATCCACCGCGATGAACACCAGGCTTGGCGAAAACACCACCAGGCCGGTGCCGCGCAGCGGCTTCAGATGAATCAGGTTAAGGTTGGTCGGCACCGGCAGGTTGCGGGCAAACTCATGATACGGCTGAATGCGGATCGCACCGACCGTAATATCCGGGCTACGACGCAGCAGGTTAAACAGCCCCATACGGAACTGACGTGCAAAACGTTCGTTAATGATCTCCAGCGCCTGCAGACGTTCACGTACCACGCGACGCTGGGTATTCGGGTCATAGGGACGAATATCGCTATCGCCGCCAATACCCGGTTGCGGATCATCATTGTTATCGCTGTCGCCGTTGAGCAGCGCATCGATTTCTGCCTGAGAAAGAATACTGTCGCCCATGTCGTTACCGCAGAATGAATGCTGTATACAGAACGTCAGTGACTTCCTGCTTAGGTTGGCCGTTTACCAGCGGGGTCGCCAGCGTTTGTTTAATGGCGTCGACCAGCTTTTGCTTACCCACATCGGTAGCCAGCGCCGAAGCGTCCTGACGAGAGAACAGCAGCAGAAGGCGGCTGCGCACTTCAGGAAGGTAATCGTTCAGACGTGAACGGGTGGCTTCATCTTTCAGGCGCAGCGTAATGCCAACGTAAAGCACGCGATCCGCATCACCCAGATTGACGGTGAAGGTATCCAGCGGGAAGAACACTGGAGCCGGCGGAGGAGGTGCTTCAGCTTTGGCTGCAGCGGTGGTCGGTTCCTGCTGCATACGCCAGTAACTATAGCCCGCGGTAGCGCAGGCGGCGAGCGTGATCAACACCAGCAGCGGGATCCAGATGGAACGCTTACTTTTTTTGGTGATAGCGGAGTCAGTCATCTGATACGAGCTTCCTGTTTCGGTACAGCTTAATAAGGTGATTATCCCGTGTCCTGCTGTCGTCAAAGCGTGGAAAAGACGGGGATAATCACGCTACCTCTGGCGTTTAGGCGAAGATGTCTACGGCACTGTTACCGCGCGCTGCGGACTGCAGGGCGGCAGGAACAGGCAGTAACTCATCGCTCTCTTCATTAAAACCGCCGGTGTTGCCGGAACGCGAAGCCTGGTGCTGCTGCTGGGATGAGGACTGCTGCTGCCCGGCGAAGCTCTCGCTGCTGACGCTGCTCTGCGCAAGCTGAATGCCGTTTTCCGCCAGTGAGGTCCGCAGTACCGGCAGCGCGGCTTCCAGCGCCGCACGAACGTGGCTGTGTGCAGAGACCATCTGCAGCTGGGCCTGATTGTCATCCAGCTTAAGCGAAATTTGCACCTGACCCAGATCTTCCGGGTGCAGGCGCAGCTCTGCCGTCTGCTGGCCCTGTTTGGTGAACAGGGTGATATGCTGGCTCAGGGACTGCTGCCATTCGTGGGTCCCCAGAGGCTGGCTTAACACCGGCGCGATGGCAACGGTGGCGGCCGTCTGACTGGTCACATGGCTGGACATAATCGGTGCCAGGGTAGCCGTTGGTGATGATGAAGAGGACGAACTGGCGAGCTCCTGCTTCTCTGCCGCCGCGGCCACGGCCGGTGTAGCAGGCGCGTTGCCCTGCAGGGCCGGCTCGTTATTTTTCACCTGGCTCTGATAAGGCGTAGAACTCTGCGCTTTATCATGGCTACCCGGAGGCGCGTTCAGGGACGGTTGGCCCGCGCCGTTTTGCGAAAGCGTCGCGGAATTCAGCGTTGAGGTGGCGGATACGCTCTCGTTGCCTGCCACGCGAGAGGCGGTAGTTTGCTGCTGGTGCGGCAGCATCGCCATCAGCGCGCTTAATCCGGCCAGCTCTTCTTCGCTCAGGTCGCTCTTACCGTCATCTTTGCCGTTTGCCGCATTGAGCGTCTTCAGCGCGTCGCCCTTAGACAGCGGCACCAGCCCGGAAACCAGCGTATCAAGCGACGCGATCGGCGACGTTTCATCGCCTTTCAGCGCGGGCTGGCGCGAGAGCAGGTCGGCAATTTTTGCCTGCAGGGTGGTATCCCCTTTGGCGTCCTGAGCCACTTTCGACAGCTTACTGCCGGCGGCTTTCAGATCGGCCAGGGTCAGCGGCGCATCTTTGCCCTTGCCCGTTGCGTCCGAGAGGGCGCCCGCCAGCAGAGAAAGAAAATCCTGTGCACCGTCGGCGCCTTTCCCCGTTTGCGTGCCGCCTGACAGGTCGCTGTCGCTCATCAGCAGTTGTTGCAGTGTGATCATTCCGGTTTCCTCATTGATGCGCGCTGGGCAAACTCATCCATTTTCTTCTGATCCAGACGGTTTTCCGCCAGGGTCGTTGCCGCGATCTGTCGGTCCTGTAAAGTCTGCCAGGCCTGCAGCCGCTGCTTCTTCTCGCGCCAGAAATTGAGCGCGGTATCGACTTTCTGGGTCCACTGGTTAAGCTGCTGGCGATGCTGATCTATCGCCTTCTCCAGCGTCTGGATAAATTGCTGATAGTTAATCCAGCGCTGGCTGCCAATGCCCTGTGTCATATCGGTATTGAGGTTGGTGCGATATTCATGCTGATAGTCGATCAACATCTTCAACTGTTCTTCAGCCTGCTGGCACCCGCGTCGCATTGCGCCTAGCTGCAATGCGGCATCATCAACTTCTTTTTCAGCCAGATCTTTCAGCGTTGATAACGCGCTGTTTTGCGCCATGACCTTCGCCCTCCACCTGTGTTACACCTGCGGGAAAATCAGCTCCAGTGCCTGAATTGAATCTTCCCAGTCGGCGCGTTCAAAAATGCCTTGTTGCAAAAATGCCTCCAGCTGTGGCCACAGGCTAATCGCCTTGTCGAGCATCGGGTCGCTGCCTTTGGCATACGCCCCCACGCTGACCAGATCGCGGTTGCGCTGGAAGCTGGAAAGCAGTTGTTTGAAGTTACGCACGCGGGCGTAGTGCTTCTCGGTTATCAGCGCCGTCATTGCGCGGCTGATAGAGGCTTCAATATCGATGGCCGGATAGTGTCCGGCTTCGGCCAGACGACGCGACAGCACAATATGACCGTCAAGGATCGCGCGCGCGGAGTCGGCAATCGGGTCCTGCTGGTCATCGCCTTCCGTCAGTACCGTATAGAACGCGGTGATGGAGCCGCCGCCGCTGATGCCGTTCCCCGCGCGTTCCACCAGCGCAGGGAGTTTGGCGAAGACCGAAGGCGGGTAGCCTTTGGTCGCCGGTGGCTCACCGATGGCCAGCGCGATTTCACGCTGCGCCATCGCGTAACGGGTCAGGGAATCCATGATCAGCAGCACGTGCTTGCCGCGGTCTCGAAAATCTTCGGCGATACGGGTAGCATACGCGGCACCCTGCATGCGCAGCAGCGGCGACACGTCTGCCGGTGCGGCGATGACCACCGAGCGGGCGCGGCCTTCCGCACCCAGAATGTTTTCAATAAAGTCTTTTACTTCACGACCACGTTCGCCGATCAGCCCCACGACGATCACGTCGGCCTGGGTATAGCGCGCCATCATGCCGAGCAGGACGGATTTGCCTACGCCTGAGCCGGCGAACAGGCCCATACGCTGTCCACGTCCCACGGTCAGCAGGGCGTTAATCGGGCGCACGCCGGTGTCCAGCACATGCTCGATAGGGGTACGCTGCAGGGGGTTGAACGGCTGGGTGATCAGCGCGCCGGTTTCGGTGGTGTCCGGGGAGGGCAGTCCGTCGAGCGGTTTCCCGCTGCCGTCCAGCACGCGGCCCAGCAGGGCAGGGCCAAGCGGCAGCTGTTTCCCGCTTTGCAGCCCGTCGCCAGAAATATTTTTGGCATACACGCGCGCGCCGGGCAGAATGCCTTCCACCTCTTCAAGCGGCATCAGGAACAGGCGCTGGCCGTTAAACCCGACCACTTCGCTTTCAACTTCACGCGTTTCCAGACCATCCTGACGCTCAATGACGCAGGTCGCGCCCAGCGGAAGCTGCAGGCCGGTGGCTTCGAGAACCAGGCCGGTGGCGCGCGTCAGTCGCCCATAACGACGAACGGATGGCAGTAGCGCCATCTTCGTCTCAAAGTTGTCGAGAGTGGTGAGCCAGCGGGTGAGGCGCGCGGTCATCAGACGACTCCCGGTGCCGCCAGGCGGCACAGTTCCTGCCAGCGGGTGGCGACGCTGGCATCCAGATCGCCTTCATCGGCAGAGACTTTGCAGCCGCCGTGATGTAGCGACGGGTCGCCGCGCAGGCGCCAGCCGTGCAGGTTAAGCGTCGCGCCCAGGCTTTCTTCAACGCGCTGCAGGTCGTCCGGATGGACGCGCAGCTGAGGTTTCCCGCTGAACAGCGGCTCCTGCTGAAGCAGACCCTGAATTTGTTTGATAAGCGCGGTGTTATCCACCACGGGCGTCTGGCCGATGACCTGACGCGCGGCTTCCAGCGCCATCTGCATCAGTCGCGAGGCAATCACGCTGTCCAGCGCGTCCAGGGTGTGCTGAAACTCGCTGACCAGCTGCTGCATGCGGGCATGGATCGGCGCCTGCTGCTGGCGCGCCTGATCGATACCGTGCTCTAACCCTTTCGCCAGACCTTCCTGATACCCCTGCTCGTGGCCTTTCTGGCGGCCTTCGTTCAGACCGGCGTTATAGCCCTGCTCGTGCGCCTGCATTTGCAGCTGCGCCAGCATCTGGGCCTGCTGCTCCTCTTCGGTCAGCTCGGGCTGCTCGACGTCCGGGTCAAGCTCTTCGGTTGCGATGACGGCCGGCGTGAACTCGGAGAGGGGAGGCGCCAGATCGTCCGGCGTCCAGCGCTTCCAGGGCAGCTCATTAGACATAGGTGTCGTCTCCGCTGCCAATCACCATCTCGCCGGTTTCCGCCAAACGACGAACAATAAGCAGAATGGCTTTCTGTTCGTTTTCCACCTGAGACAGACGAACCGGGCCGCGGTTGGCAAGGTCGTCGCGCAGGATATCGGCCGCACGCTGAGACATGTTGCGCAGGAACTTCTCGCGCAGCGGCTGCTCGGCGCCTTTGAGGGCGATAAGCAGCGACTCGGAGTCCACTTCCTGGAGCAGGCGCTGGATGCTGCGGTCGTCCACTTCGACAAGGTTTTCGAACAGGAACATCTCGTCGATGATTTTCTGTGCCAGCTCGCCGTCGAATTCGCGAACCGCCGTAATGACGGCCTCTTCCTGCTGCGTTTTCATCAGGTTGATGATTTCCGCCGCCGTTCTCACGCCGCCCATTTTGCTGCGCTTGAGGTTCTGACCGTCGAGCAGGTTGTTCAGCACTTCGGTCAGCTCCGCCAGCGCGGCCGGCTGGACGCCGCCGAAGGTCGCGATACGCAGCATCACATCGTGACGCAGGCGTTCTTCGAACAGCGCCAGAATATCTGCCGCCTGACCGCGTTTGAGGTGGACAAGGATGGTGGCGATAATCTGCGGGTGCTCGTCGCGGATAAGGTCGGCGGCACTCTGCGGCTCCATAAAGTTGAGCGTTTCGATACCGCTGGCGGTATCGCGCGTTTCCAGAATGTCTTCCAGCAGGCTGGAGGCACGCTCTTCGCCCAGCGCCTTGACCAGCACGGAGCGCAGGTAGTCGTTGGCGTTGATGTTCAGCGCGGCAAACTGTTCGGCTTCCTGTTCAAACTCTGCCAGCACTTCGGTCAGCTGCTTGTTGGAGATCTGACGCACGTTGGCCATGGCCGCACTGAGAATTTGCACTTCTCGCTGGGAGAGATGTTTAAACACCTCTGCCGCGCGATCTTCGCCAATGGTCATCAGCAGGATGACGCTTTTATCGGTGCCCGTAAGCGTATTACTCATGTTCGTTACCCATCCACTGGCGGATGACCAGCGCCACGACGCGCGGATCGTTATCTGACATTTCGCGAATGCGCTGGCTCATCACCTCAGCGCCCATGCGCTGGTTAGCACGACGCTGCTGCAACTGTTCATCTTTGCTGAGGCGCACTTCAACCGCTTCTTCCGTTTCCTGGCGCGCATTCATCTGCTCGCGAGCCGCTTTTTCGGCTTCAGCACGGCGCTGGAGCTGCGGACGAACGCCCTTACGCCACAGCAGCCACGCGACAATCAGCACCAGCAGCCAGCGTCCTGCGGACATCAGCTGGTCGATAAACGCCTGCTGTTGCCAGAACGGCAGTTCACCGCCGGTCTCATCAACCGAGTTGAACGGTGAGTTCACCACGTTGAGGGTATCGCCGCGCTTCTCGGAGTAACCCATCGCTTCACGGGTCAGGTTTTCAATCTGCTTCATCTGCTCGGCGGTCAACGGCAGCGGTTTGCCGTCCGCCAGCGTTTTGTAGTTCACCACTACCGCAACGGAAAGACGCTGAATATCGCCAACGTTCAGTTTAGTGTGGCGAATCGTTCTATCCACTTCGTAGTTCGTGGTTTCGTTACGGCTGCTGCTACGCGGACCGGCGTTACTGGTCGTTGAGGTGGTCTGCTGATTATTTTGCTGACCGTTCTGCTGATTGGCCGGCGGCGTAGAGATCGGTGCCGCGTTAGCCGGGGCAGGCTGGTTAGACAGCGCGCCCGGCACGCCGCCCGGGTAGGCACCGCCGATCTGTTCGTTCGAATTGATCTGGCGTGAACGCATCACCGCCTGAGCCGCATCGCCGTTCGGGCTGTATTGTTCTTCAGTTTGTTCTTTATTCGCGAAGTCGATCTGCGCGGTAACCTGCGCGTGCACGTTGCTGTTACCCACCACCGGGCCGAGGATGGCTTCAATACGCCGCTGGAGACGGTTTTCGACATCGGCGGCATACTTCAGCTGCGCATCATTCAGATCGCGACCGGCGGTATTGGATTGCGTCAGCAGGTGACCGCTTTGGTCGACCAGCGTCACGTTACCCGGCGGCAGGCCGGCGACGGCGCTGGAAACGAGGTGCGTCACCGCGCTGATTTGCCCTTCGTCCAGCGCGCGGCCAGGCTCAAGGTTCACGGTAACGGAAGCCGAAGGTGATTTCTGTTCGCGGACAAATAAAGAAGGTTTAGGCATCGCCAGGTGCACGCGGGCACTCTTCACCGGGCCTAACGTTTCAATGGTGCGGGCCAGTTCACCTTCCAGCGCACGCTGGTAGTTCACCTGCTCGCTGAACTGGCTGATACCGAATTTTTCCTGATCCAGCAGCTCAAAGCCAACCGCACCGCCTTTCGGCAGCCCCTGCTGAGCCAGACGCAGACGCAGCTCGTGCACCTTATCTGCCGGTACTTCAAGCGCACCGCCATTATCGGCAAAGCGATAAGGGATGTTCATCTGGGTAAGCTGGGTGACGATGGCGCCGCCATCCTGATCGGAAAGGTTGCTGTAGAGCGTCCGGTAATCAGGGCTTTTCGCCCACAGGACCATCGCTACAAGGATCGCAATTGCGGCAGCGCCTGCCACGATCAACGGGATTTTAGGATTCGCGCGAAGGCGGTTCATCCACTCGAGTGATTTATTCTGCGGCGCTGTCGATGCTGTTGCACTCATTGCGCACCTCTTAAATCCTGGTGGTTTACGTTATTCGTGTAGAGAAACAAAACTGACTCCCGGGTCGGCAAACACGACAAAAGTTCCATATTGATGGCCCTGCCATTATTTGATGATTCGTGATTTTCTATGCGTCAAATAACCTGGTTTTTTCATGCTATTTACCGCCATTATCTTATTGACAAGCTGTTAGTCTTGACCGCGTAAAAAACCATCCAGGGGAGAGTCATGGCTATACAGGGCATTGAAGGGGTAATCAGTCAGTTGCAGGCAACGGCGATGACGGCCCGTAATCAGAATGTGGCAGATCAGCAGCCGAGCATCAGCTTCGCGGGGCAACTGCATGCCGCTCTTGACCGTATCAGTGATACCCAGACCGCCGCGCGCACTCAGGCCGAAAAGTTCACCCTCGGTGAGCCGGGCGTGGCGCTGAATGATGTGATGACCGATTTGCAAAAAGCCTCGGTTTCTCTGCAAATGGGGATCCAGGTGCGTAACAAGCTGGTGTCTGCGTATCAGGAAGTGATGGGGATGCAGGTTTAGGCAGTGAAATGTCTTACCGAGATTTCAGACGTAGTTTCTTTTTACAAAGAAAGTTTACAGGATTACTTATGTTACCAAGAGTTCACGTCGTTAACTCATCACAAGGTAGCTTTCTGACCTTTGGCAATGATGTCATTTCCAATCACCTCTTTACCCAGGACAACTGGGAAAACTGGCTTTTTGCTATTACAGGTGAATTCACCAGAGGTTTTGATAAGCCTATAGTGTTCGATCTCGGGGCAAATCTGGGGGCGTATACCATACCTACAGCACTCATGCTGAATGAGCAAAATGGCCATATTTATTCTTTCGAACCACAAAAGGTTGTGTATTATCAGCTCTGCGGAAATATTTTCCTCAATCGTCTCAATAATGTAACAGCCCTGAACAAAGGGGTTGGTGCGGCAAATGGGATACTTGAGTTGCCAGTACCTGACTACCATAAAATGTATAACGTTGGTGGTTTTTCCATGATTGAGCAATATCGTTCAAACACGGGAGTAGAGGCGGCGATGAGCGGAGAAAAAGATGTCGTTCAAATTATCAAACTTGATGATGTTCTGTTTGAACAGAAAACGCGATTTTTGAAGATTGATGTCGAAGGCCTGGAACTGGAAGTTTTAAAAGGTGCCGTCGGATTCCTTGAGCATAATAATTTCCCTCCCTTTTCTTTCGAAGCATGGGATTTACCCTGGTTTAAGGAACAGCGTGAGGCATTGATGACCTTTATTCTTGAGCTGGGATACACAGTAGAACATATTCAGTTTGATGATTATCTGGCTCACCATCCTAAAAATGAGGCGAAAGTTGATTTCCTTCGCGATCAAAATGATCAACTGACTCGCGTCGTACGTGTGGCATAAAGTCTATGAGTCATCTGCAATAGGTAATTCTTATTTCATAAAGGGTTCTGACTAGAGTTGCGCGCGTTTTAATGCCAAAATGAATTTTTTCATTAACCTGGATTTTTCATGAAAAAGTTAGCAGTCACAGGCGCTCTGATAATCCTTGCCGGGTGTGTCCAGGTGGATAACTATCAAGATGTGATCAAACATCCTGTCCCGGCAAATCTGGCCGGATACTGGCAGTCGAAAGGGCCGCAGAGCAACATGGTCAGCCCGAAGGCGATTGCCACGCTGGTGGTGACGGAAGAGGGCGATACGCTGGACTGCCGTCAGTGGCAGCGCGTGATTGCCGTGCCGGGTAAAATCATGCTGCGTTCAGACAGTTATTACAACGTGACGCGTAAGCTGGATATCTATCCGCTGGAGCGCGACGGCTCGACGCTTGAGTACGACGGGCTGGAACTGCAGAAGGTCGACCGCCCAACGGTTGAGTGTGCCGATTACCTGAGCAAGAATCCGCTCGAGAGTAAACAACCGTAGCCGTTTATTGCAGGGTGGCGCTGACGCTTACCCTGCGGTTAAAAGCAAAACGGCAACCTCGTTGCCGTTTTTGGTGTTTGCGCCCTCTCCCTGTGGGAGAGGGACGGGGTGAGGGCATCAGGCCGCACTTTGCCAGTACTACAGCGCATCCTCTATCACCCAAACGCTGACGCTTCCCCCATTACAGGTAAACGTCCCTTCGCCATCCGCCGCCGTGGTGATGGTTTCTTCGCGATTGCCGAGAAAATCCCGCCACGTTTTGTTGCCGTAGTTTTCCCCAAGACAAATCACTTTTTCACCATCATCCCCGTTCGACAGCACTACCACGCACCCGGGATCGTCTTCCGTACCGCTGCGGCTGAAGGCGATGCAGTTTGGATGGTCGAAAAACAGCGTCTGCACGCCGTGGGCAAAACGCTGGCGTGCGAGGATCAGCTCGTGAAGCTGCTCAATGACCGGCATATCAATATGGTACGTTTCACCGTCTCCTCCCGCGTCGTCATAGCTGGCGCCGAAAAGATCCGGATAAAAGACGCTCGGCACGCCATTTTCCCGCAGCAGGATCAGCGCGTACGCCAGCGGTTTAAACCAGGCTTCGACCGGTGCTTCAAGCGCCTGCAGAGGCTGGGTGTCATGGTTCGCGACGAGGGTGACCGCATGAAACGGATCGGCTTCTACCAGGGTGCCGGTGAAGATTTGGCTCATGTCGTAATCCCGGCCCTGACGTGACGCCTCGTGGAATTTCATCTGCAGAGGGGCATCAAACAGCATGGTTTTGCCTTCGACCTGGTCAATATAGGCCTGAAGTTTATCCACCTCATGGGACCAGTATTCCGCCACGATAAACAGCGGCTGGTCGGCGACTTCCTGGACGTGCTCAATCCACTCTTTGTAAAACCAGGCGGGAATATGCTTAACGGCGTCCAGACGAAAACCGTCGCAGCGCGTCTGTTCCATGACCCAGCGGGCCCAGTATTTGATCTCCTCGGTCACGGCGTGGTTGCGAAAGTCGATATTTTCGCCCATCAGGTAATCGAAGTTGCCCATCTCATCATCAACCTGATCGTTCCAGCCTTCGCCGGTGTAGTCGTTGACGATTTTAAAGATGCCGTCTTCATCGGGGTTTTCAATATGGTCGACGCCGCTGAAGCATTTGTAGTCCCAGATAAACTGTGAGTACTGCCCGGCCCGGGCAGGGAAGGTGTAGCGAGTCCAGGCTTCGCACTCAATGACCTCGTCATCGATTTGCGTGCGGTCCTGTTCGTTCACGCGCTGAACGCGCACGGGCTCTTTTTCATCGGCGCCCATTTTGTGGTTGACCACCACATCCAGCAGCACGGCAATGTCGTTGCTTTTGAGGGCATCAATGGCCTCCAGCAGCTGCGCCTTGTCGCCGTATTTCGTGGCGATACTGCCTTTCTGGTCAAACTCGCCAAGATCGAACAGGTCATAGGTGTCATAGCCGACAGAATACCCGCCGGATGCCCCTTTACAGGCGGGCGGCAGCCAGATCATGTTGATGCCGATTTCGTTAAGATTGGGAGCTAACGCCGTGACCTCTCGCCACAATTCACCGCCAGCAGGGTAGTACCAGTGAAAACATTGTAACAGGGTGGGGTTTTTCATCATCCTTGCTCCAGAAGCCATTGGCAGACTTCTGGAGTATGGATGAAGAAATCATAGTTGTGTGTCGCGGGTAAAACTTTCTGGATAAAGAATATTCCCTGACAGCTTTCCATAGGTAGACGTGATGGATTGCTGTTTGCCGGTTTGATCAATAAGAATGCGGAGCTCTTCCATACGCATAGCCAGTAACTCTTTGAGTTCGCTTTCATTTTTAAGCACATTTTCAAGCAACAATCTGGCCTGTTCGATGTGAGGCCGCGGAGCTGATGTTATTGGATTCTGCGATATATGTTCAATAAGTTGAACATAAGTAATTTCATGTGTGATTAGATCGTCCCATTGACCGGCTTTAGCCAGCTTAAGCATGGAAAGGCTGAGATTATGTAGCGCCTGCCAGGCGCTAAGTACAGAGTTGGGGGTGTTCATTAAAGATTATCCTGGTTAGAGGAGACATTAGAGCCAATTTGTTTCCACGCGTCAGCAATGTTATTCAATAATTCCTCAACTTCGAGGATAGCCCCTTCGTCATTACGTAAATTAGCATGTAACAGACGACGAATCATATAGTCATACAGTGCAGCAAGGTTCGCGGAAAGCGGACCTTCGATCTCCATATTCAAGCCAGCCTTTAAACCATTGTCGATGATATTTATTGCTTTCGACAGTGCTTCCCCTTTCTCGGCAATACGACCTTCGTTGAGGAAAAGCCGGGCACGGACAAGGGCACTGAGTGCCCCGTCAAATAGCATGGTCACAAGTTGATGCGGATTTGCACTCATTACCGCACTTTCAAGACCAATTTGTTGATATGCACGTGCACCAATTTGTGAGTACATGATTATTCCTTAACTGCTAGAGGAACTAAATTGCTGTTTCAGATAGGTGGATGTATTGTTCATTTTGCTCATCAACGTATCCAGATTAGTGAATTGCGCCTTATATCGCGCCATTGTGGCTTCTATATTGGCTTCCATCGCATCATAGCGTTTGTCAAGCGTTTTCAGTGTCGTGTTAATACCATCAGTAGCATTCTTGATAATCCCTTCTTTGCCCGCTGTTGTGCTCAACATATTCGTGAGCATCGTACCCATTTGTGTCGCGAGTCCGGTTGTCTTGCCATCACCGGCAAAATATTCCTGTACCGCTTCTGGATTATCCGTTAACGCCTTGCTCAATTTGCTGGAATCAACCTTAAGATTGCCTAATGAACCGTCTGCTCCCGTTGCGGTATCCTGCGTCACGCCAAGCTGAGCCAGGATTGCATAAGAGCCTGACTGCACCTCAGTTAATAATCCACGTAACTGCGACTGCACCGAACGTACCGTACTATCACCAATTAACGCGCCATTATTTGCGGACTGGCTCTCACCGGCATCAACCTTTACATATTTTGTGACGGACGTAATGGTGGACTGTAAAGCGTTGTAGGCCGTTACCCAGTCAGTAATGGCTTTCTGTGTGGTGTCAGCAGCACGGGTGATATTTAGATTTTCACTGCTCGTGCTTTCATTTTTAAGGCTCAGGGTAATACCCGGTAGGGCATCAGTAATCGTGTTAGTTGAACGCTCAATCGTAATGTCGTTGATAATGACTTGCGAATTTTGGGATGCCGTCTGTTGATTCATCACCCCTGTGTGAGTCGATGAATCATAGCCAATGACGTTTTGTAATGTGCTGTCACCTGAGACGCTCACCGTCATATCATTTGCTGTACCAGATGTTTTTGATGTCAGCATTAAAGTATAGTCACCGTCTTTCGCTTTAACGACGGTAGCAGTAACGTTACCGTTCGCTTTGTTAATCGCGCTGGCAATTCCATTTAATGAGGTATCGGAATCGCCGAGTGTAACGGTCAGCGGCGTTGTTGAGCCGGCTTGTGCAATGGTTATTGTACGGGTTGCACCCGTTGTCGCGCCTAACGGTGAAGTCGCGCTAGTCTGGCTGGCAGTGGTCAGTACCTGCGCTTTTGCCAGCGCTTTGACCTGAACGGTATAGCTACCGACGGTAGCGCCCGTGGCTGTGGTTGCCGTGAAGGAGTTATTGGTCGATCCTACGGCTGTTGCGTTCCATGTATCAGTTTTAGAAAGCGCTGCAGTGGCGGTATTGAGCGTTTGCATCGCACTTTGCAGCTTACTGAACGCACTGAGTTGCGCGTTATAAGAGGTTTGCTGATTCGTTATTGTCGTTAATTTTGTTTTTTCAGCATTTTCAAGATTCGTGTAGAGCGTCTGTAGATCCAAACCTGAGCCTACGCCAAGACTACTGATTGTTGCACTTGCCATTAGATTGTTTCCTTTAGTCAATGGTAGTTTCAGCTAGTTATCGGCGGCTTGAGAAAATAGTTTAACCATTAGCTAAGAAAATTATCGGTTGAATAAGCGGTATTCTCCTCGGCATATACCCTCTTCGTTAACGGTATGAAGGATGCAGCCCTAGGGTATTGCGTATAGCCCGACAAAGATGAACGCCATAAATAATTCTGTTTTTGGTATGGTGATTTAAATTTTTTCCTTACAAATTAACTCGTTAAAAAAAATTCAATGAAAATTCTAAAGTCTTCAAAACGTTCGTCGATAACCTTTTTGACGGTGAGAGACGCCGTGAGTGTTAAGCACCGACCCTAGAATCCAATTTGAAGGAATTAAATTATGTCAGTAATCAATACTAACCTGTTATCCCTGTCTACTCAGAACAACCTGAACAAATCTCAGTCTGCTCTGGGTACCGCGATTGAGCGTCTGTCTTCTGGCCTGCGTATCAACAGCGCTAAAGACGATGCTGCTGGTCAGGCGATTGCTAACCGCATGAATTCTCAGATCAAGGGCATGACTCAGGCTGCTCGTAATGCCAACGATGGCATCTCTATGATTCAGACTGCTGAAGGCAACCTGAACGAAATTAACACCAACTTGCAGCGTATCCGTGAACTGTCCGTACAGGCAGCAAACGGCACTAACCAAGACACTGACATGACCTCCATCAACACCGAGATCAACCAGCGTCTGTCTGAAATCGACCGTATCGCAGGTGCTGCAAACTTCAACGGTAAAAACCTGCTGGATGGTTCTCAGAGCGGCGGCGTAACCATTCAGGTTGGTGCAAACACCAAAGCTGGCGATACCATCAGCATCGGTTCTGACTCTCTGATCAATGCTAAGCTCAGCTCTCTGGCATCTGGTACTGCCCTGTCCGGCGGCACGGCATCTATCAGCGACAACACCACTGCAAAAGCGGTTATTGACGCAGTTGATACTGCGCTTAAAGGTATCGACGGTGCGCGTAGCAACCTGGGTGCAATGCAGAACCGTTTCGAATCTACCGTTAACAACCTGAACAACTCAGTAACTAACTTGTCTGCAGCACAGTCTCGTATCCAGGATGCTGACTACGCAACCGAAGTGTCTAACATGTCACGTGCACAGATCCTGCAACAGGCTGGTACTTCTGTTCTGTCTCAGGCAAACCAGGTTCCACAGTCTATGCTGTCTCTGCTGCGTTAATTCTTACGTCCTTAATATTCAAAAACCCGGCGTTGCCGGGTTTTTGTTATATTCTCCAACTCCAATTAAATGTTGATAGACTTGAAAATATTATGCGCAAAATTTTACTTACCATTGACAGGTTTGAACACTATGGTCAACACGAGAGTATCTTTTTTGATTTGATAGAATATTTTCATCGTCACAACTGGCAGGTCGATGTTTTTGCCAAAACCACGGGTCGGTATTGGCTCAACAATTTGAATGTTATAAACGAAAATAAAACCATTCGCTTGTTGGAACAACCCGATGGTCAGTTGCACGCTTTCTATGACCTGATGTGGATATTTAACGGCTATATACCCGCCGAGCTGAACACGATTTTTATGCAAGGAGACTGGGTTTCCAGAGTCTTCTTCCATCACTTTTACAGTTACGCTGATTATGATTTACCCTACGGCGCTGATGTGGAAAATGCGCTTTCCTGCAACAGTTTTGCCTGCTCTACCGCTAGCTATGTCCGCTTAGTTGAAAAGGGAATTAAACAACCTCGAATCAAGATTTTCCCGCTCACCGTTAATAATCAATTTGCGTCTGCCTCAGGTGTATTCACTGATAAACTCGAAAAAGCACTGCTGATCTCCAGTGGGTATAATAAAAATTTAGTTGAGCTCACCGAGTCATTCCAGACCAGAAATATTGAACTGGATTACTATAATCTCGACTCTGCGCCAGGTCCTGTAACGCCAGCGTTGCTGTCACAATATCAGCTTATTATTGGTGATGAAGCCCGAGTTGTACTTGCCATGGGCATGGGTTTACCAGTTGTGATATCAGACGGTATTTCCTCACACGGTTATCTAACAGAAGCAAATCTGCTGGAACGCAGTGATTATCACTTTGCACTGACAGGTGCTCCCAAAATCGCTAACCAAAACCGTTGGATAAAAGAGATCCTTGACGGTTACTCTCAGGCAGCCCAATGGGCTTGGGAATACCGGGCTGAAGCAAACGCGCAGCTTTCTTTAGACGCCTGTGTTGGACGGATACTCGAACGTCTGCCTGCGCCAAAAGTATTAAAAATTTCGCAAGAACAGTACCGCAATCTCGAGTTTCACCGCAAGGTTATGGACAGTTTCGGGGAAGAAACAACGCGGTCAGTCGGTAGCTGGATGAATGATAGAAAACCGACATCATTGCGTTCCGCAATTATAGGTACGTTGCTTCAGTCTTTCCCTGCCTGCGCCAGTATTTCGGTCATAATCATCGATCGTGAAGGCGAACGAGATAAGCTGCGTGCGAGTTTACGCTCTGTTAATAACCAGACATTAACTGCCGATTCACTCATCGTCGTAGGTAAGCAATCATCGCATTCTATTACTGACGATTCGACAATACGCTTCGTGGGTGATCTGAATCTGGCGGTGGACGGGATCGCATCCGCTAATTTGCTCATTATAGAGGCAGGCGATATCCTGGAAGAGCATGCACTACTTACCTGTGCCGAGTTTACGATGCGGGATCCGCAGAAGGCGTTTTGGTATTTTGATGAACTCATTATCCGTGATGATAAGGAAGATGGCTTAATTCTTAAGCCGGAATGCGATATAGATATGTTGCGTGCGCATCCTTATATCGGCTCCAGTGCCTTTATTTCGACAGATGCATTACGTCGGCGCAATGGATTTAATCCAGACTGCCTGTATCTCAGTCATATCGATCTTTGCTGGAAATTAATTGAAGAAGAAGGACCGTTCGCGGTCGGTCATATTCCTGAGGCGCTGGTCGCCAGAACCATCAGTATGAGCGAATGGTGTAAAAAACCCGCTATCATTGATGAAATGAAAATTATCACCGCCGCACATCTCTCACGCTGCGGCATACGTGCAACGATCGCATTCGGCGAAGAGCCTGGCGTCCAGTTCGTGACGTATCAACTTCCCGCTATCGCGAAGGTGTCGGTGATTATTCCGACCAGGGACCGTCTGGTGTTGCTCCAGCGCTGTATTGATTCTTTGATGGAGAAAACTGCTTACCATCAGTATGAAATCATCATTGTTGATAATGGTTCAACTGATGAGGATGCGAGAAGGTATCTGGATCAGCTAGAGTCGATGCAACTGACTCAAATTAGAGTTCTGCGCTGGGAAACTGCATTCAACTTTGCTGCTATCAACAACTACGCTAGCCGTTATGCAACAGGTGAGTACCTGTTGTTCATGAACAATGATATTGAAATTCACGATGGCAACTGGATGGGGGCTTTAGTCGAACTCACTCAACGCCCGGAAGTCGCTATTGTCGGGAGTAAACTTGAATATCCGGATGGTACGCTGGAGCATGGTGGGTATATTACAGGCATCAATGACGGCGTGGTTGTCTGTGGGAAAGGGAGCTCACCGGATGACACTGGCTTCCTTAGCCGGCTGAAGATCCCTCGGGGCGCTCATGCAGTAAGTGCAGCATGCATGATGGTGCGTAAAGACGTATTTGATGAGCTTGGCGGATTCGATGAGGAGAATTTCCCGATCTACTATGCTGACGTTGATTTGGCATTAAAAGCGAAAGCGCAAGGGTATATAACCCTATGGACACCGTTTAGCCGAGTTAAGCACCTTGGCGGAGCTTCGCGTTTGTTCCCTGAAAAATTTGCAGTCGCTACTCATGCGGATGAAGCATGCAATGATGTGCTGTTGGAGAAGTGGGGAGCAGAACTGGCACGTGATCCTTATTACAATCCAAATATGAATCGTCTCGGGTCGACATTCAGCCTGAACACACGCATGTCGCGCTTACCGCATGCGCTGCCCGGAAAGCCGTTACCTGTGATCATGGGGACCCACATTAACTGGACAGGATGCGGAAATTATCGCGTCATTAAACCTCTTCACGCGCTTCAGCAAGAGTTGAAGGCTGATGGAGGTTTGATCCTCGGCCTGCCTACGGTGATGGAAGTAGCGCAGTTCCAGCCCGATCGCCTGATCCTTGAAGTGCCTATCGCCGATGATATTCCCCAGACAGTACAACGCTATCGTCAGGTCTGTAATGCCAAAATTATTATGGAATTTGATGATTACTATTTAGACGTCCCTGAGAAAAATATCTTCAGGGAAAATGTACCAAAAGACATCCAGAATCGACTGACCTCGGCTCTGGCCCAGGCTGACTGGGTTGTCGTATCAACTGAGCCGCTGGCTGAAGCCTATTCTCGTTTTCATTCGGATATCCGCGTGGCCAAAAATCGCTTGGATATAGAACTGTGGGGGAACCTCAAGTCCGCTAAACGCCGCGGTAAAAAACCGCGTGTAGGTTGGGCGGGGGGGGCGAGCCATACGGGCGATCTCGAAATATTATTACCGATCATTTCTGAATTAAAAGATGAAGTGGAATGGGTGTTTATGGGGATGAAGCCTGAAGGCGTCGCGTGCGAGTTCCATTTACCTGTGCCTTTTGAGCATTATCCGCAAAAGCTGAGTGAACTTGATCTTGATCTGGCATTGGTCCCGCTCGAACAGAATCTGTTTAACGAATGTAAAAGTAATCTACGTCTCTTAGAACTGGGAAGTTGCGGATTCCCCATTATCTGCACGGATATCGAGCCTTATCGCTGTGGCCTGCCCGTTCATCGGGTAAAAAATACCCCTAATGCGTGGATTGCTGCAGTTCGTGAATACATTCACGACTGGAACGCGCTTGAGAAGGCTGGTGAAGAACTGCGCAAAGCAGTGCATCGCGACTGGATGTTAAGAGATGGCGGTCTGGATGATTGGCAGCGTGCATGGATAGGCTAATGCTTGTACCCAGGGGAAGAGCGCCAGAAACTGGCGGTGTCTGAAACGAAGAATAGGTAAATGATGTATGTATCAAGGTGAAAAAATTGGAGTGGGGATCGTCACTTATAATCGTAAAGACGGTTTGCTTAAATTATTAAACTCTCTTCCGCGCCAATGTATTGATGAACTGGTCATTATTAATGATGGACAACATTTTCCTGAGTATTCCGGTCTGGATTGCCACTATATATTGAATGAAGAGAATCTTGGGGTAGGATGCAGCAAAAATCGGGCGCTATCTTACCTGCGAGAGAAGGGCGTTGATCACTATTTCCTCATTGAGGATGACGTGTTTGTCAAACGGAATGATGTTTTTCATCGCTACATTGAAATGTCCCGCCTCACGGGGGTACAACACTTCAATTTCAGTCAGCATGGGTTACTGAATGTTAATCAGCAGGGGCAGCCACTCTTACGGATGCGCTGCGATTATGCCGGAGAAAAACTATTTATGTTCCCTTCCTGTGTCGGGGCATTTAGCTACTACACCGCGCTGGCGCTTGATACAGTGGGGCTCATGGATGAACGTTTCTATAATGCGCTTGAACATGTAGACCATACCATTGCGGTCATAGATGCTGGCATGCATCCTCCGTTTGGTTATTTTGCAGATATAGCAGATTCACAAGACTATATTGGCGATGAGGGATGGAGCACTAAGCAATCTACAATTTCAGGCGAGCTCACTTTCAGAGCAATAGTTACAGTTGCTTTGCAACGGTTTAAACAAAAGCGTGGTTTCGTGCCTGCAGATATTACTATTGAGAACACAAAGAAAGTTACCCGGATGCTGGAAAAAATCCATAGCAAATATACAGTTAAACACTAAATGGTACAATAAAATGTTCAGCAAGCCAGTAGAGGAAAAACGACTGGCTGCAGAATTTCCTGTTCTAATCTCAAAATAACCCCCCATTTCACCCATTATTCATCCAATTGAACGCCCTGCAGAATCGGATAATCATGCCGATAACTCAACTAACGCAGGGCTGTTTATCGTGAATTCACTCTATACCGCTGAAGGTGTAATGGATAAACACTCGCTGTGGCAGCGTTATGTCCCGCTGGTGCGTCACGAAGCATTGCGCCTCCAGGTGCGCTTGCCGGCGAGCGTGGAACTCGACGATCTGCTACAGGCGGGCGGTATCGGGTTATTGAATGCAGTTGACCGATACGACGCTCTGCAAGGAACGGCATTTACGACTTACGCAGTTCAGCGTATTCGTGGTGCGATGCTGGACGAGCTGCGCAGCCGAGACTGGGTGCCGCGCAGCGTTCGCCGCAACGCGCGCGAAGTGGCGCATGCGATGGGGCAACTGGAACAGGAACTGGGACGTAACGCAACGGAAACCGAAGTGGCGGAACGTCTTGGCATTGCTGTTGAAGAGTATCGTCAGATGTTGCTCGATACCAATAATAGCCAACTCTTCTCTTATGACGAGTGGCGAGAAGAGCATGGCGATAGCATCGAGCTGGTGACGGACGAGCACCAGCAGGAGAACCCGTTACACCATTTAATGGAAGGGAATTTACGCCAGCGCGTCATGGAGGCTATTGAAGCTCTGCCTGAACGCGAACAGCTGGTATTGACCCTTTATTACCAGGAAGAGCTTAACCTCAAAGAGATTGGCGCTGTTCTGGAGGTGGGAGAGTCGCGGGTGAGCCAGCTGCACAGCCAGGCCATTAAACGCTTACGAACCAAGCTGGGTAAGTTATAGGTGATTGATTCACCTTAAAAATGCCGCACAACGTATTGACAACCAGGAGTTATCATGACGGTGCAGCAATCTAAAAGACGGCCTTTAAGCCGCTACCTGAAAGACTTTAAACACAGCCAGACGCATTGCGCCCACTGTAACAAGTTACTCGATCGTATCACGCTGGTTCGCCGGGGCGAAATCGTCAATAAGATTGCGATTTCGCGTCTCGACACGTTGATGGACGAAGCAGCATGGCTCGAAGAGCAAAAAGAGTGGGTGGCGCTTTGCCGTTTCTGTGGGGATCTCCACTGCAAAGAGCAAAGCGACTTCTTCGATATTATCGGCTTCAAGCAGTTCCTGTTTGAACAAACGGAGATGAGCCACGGCACCGTTCGCGAATATGTCGTTCGCCTGCGCCGCCTTGGGCAACATCTGACCGTAAACAATATTTCTCGCGATCTGCTGAAAACCGGTTATCTGGATGAAAATCTGGAGCCGTGGCTGCCTGCGACCAGCACCAATAACTACCGAATTGCGCTGCGCAAGTATGCGCAATACAAGGTGCAAATGCCGGGTGCCATAAAGCAGAAAGCCCACGCCGGAACAACTTCTGATATATATTAAAAAAGAATAAGATGTAGCGCAGTCGCCTTTGACGTGGCAGGCGATTTCTCTACACTACGTAAAAATTCCACTATATCGGGGTATTTATGAAATTTGCACTTCTGGGTCGTCAGGCGCTGATGGGTGTTATGGCCGTTGCGCTGGTTGCGGGCATGAGCGTGAAAACGTTCGCCGCAGAAAACCTGCTGAATAAAGTAAAAGAGCGCGGTACGCTGCTGGTCGGGCTGGAAGGAACCTATCCTCCGTTCAGCTTCCAGGGCGATGACGGTAAGCTGACCGGTTTTGAAGTGGAGTTTGCTGAAGAACTGGCGAAGCACCTCGGCGTTAAAGCGTCACTGAAACCGACCAAATGGGACGGTATGCTGGCGTCGCTGGATTCCAAACGTATTGATGTGGTGATTAATCAGGTGACCATTTCTGACGAGCGTAAGAAGAAATATGACTTCTCTACGCCGTACACCGTGTCCGGTATTCAGGCGCTGGTGAAGAAAGGCAACGAAGGCGGAATTAAAACTGCCGCGGACCTGAAAGGGAAGAAAGTCGGTGTCGGTCTGGGTACCAACTACGAAGAGTGGCTGCGCCAGAACGTGCAGGGCGTGGATATCCGCACTTATGATGATGACCCTACGAAATACCAGGATCTGCGCGTGGGCCGTATCGACGCCATTCTGGTTGACCGCCTGGCCGCGCTGGATCTGGTGAAGAAAACCAACAATACCCTGGCGGTAGCGGGTGATGCGTTCTCTCGTCAGGAATCAGGCGTTGCCATTCGTAAAGGTAACGAAGACCTGGTCAAAGCGATTGATTCCGCGATTGCCGACATGCAAAAAGACGGCAGCCTGAAAGCGCTCTCCGAGAAGTGGTTCGGTGCAGACGTCACGAAATAAGTTTCTGCCGTAAAAAAAGGCGCTTTTAAAAGCGCCTTTTTTATTTCTTTCGCGTCTGCGTGCATAATGAAAAATATCACATTTTGTCAGAGTTACCGGAGAACCCATGTCACTACAGAATTTAACGCGCTTTCCCCGCCTGGAGTTCATCGGCGCGCCGACGCCGCTGGAGTACCTGCCGCGATTTTCTGATTATTTAGGGCGCGATATTTTTATTAAGCGTGATGACGTGACGCCGATGGCGATGGGGGGCAATAAGCTGCGCAAGCTGGAGTTTCTGGCGGCTGATGCACTGCGCGAAGGCGCGGATACGCTCATTACCGCCGGGGCTATCCAGTCCAACCACGTTCGTCAGACGGCGGCAGTGGCGGCAAAGCTCGGGCTCCACTGCGTGGCATTGCTGGAAAACCCGATTGGCACGCGGGCAGAAAACTATCTCACCAACGGCAACCGTCTGCTGCTGGACCTGTTTAACGTGCAGGTCGAAATGGTGGATGCGTTGACCGATCCGGCCGCCCAGCTCGACGAGCTGGCGACGCGTCTGGAAGCGCAGGGGTTCCGCCCCTACGTTGTCCCCGTCGGCGGTTCGAACGCGCTGGGCGCGCTGGGGTATGTGGAGAGTGCGCTGGAAATTGCGCAGCAGTGCGAAGGCGCGGTAAGCCTCTCCTCCGTGGTTGTCGCGTCCGGAAGCGCGGGCACGCATGCCGGGCTGTCGGTAGGGCTGGAACAACTGCTGCCGGACGTCGAGCTGATTGGCGTGACGGTGTCCCGCAGCGTCGCCGAGCAGAAGCCGAAAGTGGTCACCTTACAGCAGGCGGTAGCCGAGCAGCTGGAGCTGAAGGCCAGGGCCGACATTCTGCTCTGGGACGACTATTTTGCGCCGGGTTACGGCACGCCTAACGAAGAGGGCATGGAGGCGGTGAAGCTGCTGGCGCGCCTCGAGGGGATACTGCTCGATCCGGTCTATACCGGCAAAGCGATGGCCGGACTGATTGACGGCATTGCGCAGAAACGCTTTAAGGATGAAGGGCCGATTTTATTTGTCCATACCGGCGGGGCGCCTGCGCTGTTTGCCTACCATCCTCATGTCTAAAAATCAGGTCGAAAAATAATAATGCAAGAAAGTATTCAACTGGTTATTGATTCTCTGCCGTATCTGCTGAAAGGAGCGGTATTTACGTTACAGCTCAGTATCGGCGGGATGTTCTTCGGCCTGGTGCTGGGATTTGTGCTGGCATTAATGCGCATGTCACCCATCCTGCCGGTGCGCTGGCTGGCGCGCTTTTATATCTCCGTATTTCGCGGCACGCCGCTTATCGCCCAGCTCTTTATGATCTACTACGGCTTGCCGCAGTTTGGTATCGAGCTGGATCCGATCCCCGCAGCGATGATTGGTCTGTCGCTCAATACCGCGGCGTACACGTCAGAAACCCTGCGAGCGGCGATCTCCTCCATTGACAAAGGGCAGTGGGAGGCTGCTGCCAGTATCGGGATGACGCCATGGCAGACGCTGCGCAGAGCCATTCTGCCGCAGGCGGCCCGCGTGGCGCTTCCGCCACTCAGCAACAGCTTCATCAGTCTGGTGAAAGATACCTCCCTTGCGGCAACGATTCAGGTACCGGAACTGTTCCGTCAGGCGCAGCTCATTACTTCGCGCACGCTTGAAGTCTTTACCATGTATCTGGCCGCCTCGCTGATTTACTGGGTGATGGCGACGGTGCTTTCTGCTCTGCAAAACTACTTCGAAAACCAGCTTAACCGCCAGGAGCGTGATCCAAAATGAGTGCTATCGACGTCAAAAACCTGGTGAAAAAGTTCCACGGTCAAACGGTGCTCCACGGGATCGATCTTGAAGTAGAGCAGGGTGAAGTGGTGGCGATTATCGGACCGAGCGGTTCGGGAAAGACAACGCTGCTGCGCAGTATTAACCTGCTTGAACAGCCGGAAGGCGGCACGATTCGGGTTGGGGAGATAACGATTGATACCGGGAAATCCATCAGCCAGCAGAAAGGGTTAATTCGCCGCCTGCGCCAGCATGTCGGCTTTGTATTCCAGAACTTCAATCTCTTCCCTCACCGTACGGTTCTGGAGAACATTATTGAAGGGCCGGTGATTGTAAAAGGTGAATCGAAAGAGGAAGCGACGGTACGCGCGCGTGAACTGCTCGCTAAAGTCGGGCTGGCGGGGAAAGAGACCAGCTATCCACGCCGTCTGTCGGGAGGGCAGCAGCAGCGCGTAGCGATAGCGCGCGCGCTGGCGATGCGCCCTGATGTGATCCTTTTTGATGAACCGACCTCTGCGCTCGATCCGGAACTGGTGGGTGAGGTGCTGAACACCATTCGCCAGCTGGCGCAGGAGAAACGGACGATGGTGATCGTGACGCATGAGATGAGCTTTGCGCGCGATGTTGCTGACAGAGCCATTTTCATGGATCAGGGGCGGATTGTGGAGCAGGGGCCAGCGAAAAGCCTGTTCGCTAACCCTCAACAGCCGAGAACCCGTCAGTTCCTTGAAAAATTCCTTATGCAGTAGAATTTTTGCACTAATTTGCTCCGGAAAGTTAGGCTGGAGCAAATTATTCTCCCTTCGGGGGCAGTCGTTTGTTTTTTTATTCCATCCGGCCCGGATAAACCTTATCAATAGTAAAGTTAATTGTGCTAATGCCGATATTTTGTAGTTAGAAAAAAGTTTTATGTGTTAGGTTATATTCACCATAATAATGATTATCTTTTCAGAGGCTTCATTTAGTAAGTATGAAGGATTCAGACTTTTTCACCTGGCGACGGGATTGCTCCCTCCGGTTTCAGGAATTGACGAATACCGATGAGGTATATCGGGAGTTAGAGCGGCAAACTCAGGCGCTGGAATTCGATTATTACGCGCTCTGCGTGCGACATCCCGTGCCCTTTACGCGCCCTAAAATCTCTTTGCAGACCACTTATCCAAAGCCGTGGATGGCGCAATATCAATCCGCGAACTATTTCGCTATCGATCCTGTTTTAAAAGCGGAAAATTTCATCCAGGGTCATTTGCCCTGGACAGACGCATTATTTGCCGAGGCGCAGGAATTATGGCATAGCGCCCAGGACCACGGTTTACGCGCGGGAATAACGCAGTGCCTGATGCTGCCTAATCATGCGCTTGGCTTCCTGTCTGTTTCTCGTACTAGTGTACAGGAAGGGCCTTTTGCCCGTGAGGAAATAGAACTGAGGCTGCAAATGCTGGTGCAAATGGCCTTAACTTCTCTGATGCGTTTTGAAGATGGGATGGTTATGCCACCCGAAATGAAATTCAGCAAACGCGAGCGCGAAATTCTGAAATGGACTGCGGAAGGGAAGACGTCAGCGGAAATAGCGATCATTCTCTCTATCTCTGAGAATACCGTTAACTTCCATCAGAAAAATATGCAGAAGAAATTCAACGCGCCCAACAAAACCCAGATTGCGTGCTACGCGGCGGCAACGGGACTGATCTGACAGGATACTACGTTCTGCGTGACAGACGAACAAACGGCTGAATGCACTGCATCCAGCCGTTTTTTGTTACTGGCGGTAGGCTTGTTTGATTTGCTTAACGGTGTTAGCAAATACCGCAGATTCAGCCTGGTCTTCCATCTCCGCGATTTGTTTTTCCATTTTAATGATCACACGACCGGCATCCGCCTGGCCCATCGCCTGCAGCATCAGCGTCAGCAGTGCTTTCAGGCAGTTTACTTCCTGTGCCAGTTCCTGGTTATTCTCCGCAGTGGCAAATTCAGGTGTGCTCATTTATTTTCCTCATTATTTAACGGCGCTAAAGCGCGACGACGAAAGTCAAGGCGGCGGAGTATACCACAAGCTGAAGCAAAAAATGCAGCGGTTGTTTTTTGTACTTTTACGTGGATGTTTAATTGCGTAAACAGAACGTACCGGTAAACTGTACCTTCGTCAAAGGCTATTAATTGTTTATGCCCGGTTCGCTTGCCGTTAATTATTGTTACAAAAATTTGAGATCTGTTTTTTTGCAGGAAAAGCCTGCAAGTTTTTTGTAACTTTTTGAATACAGATGCTTAAAAAAAGCTGCAAAAGCCCTGAATGCATGGTCTCTCTTTCCACGGACTGTACAGCCTAATTTCCAAAAACGAGAGCAAAATCGAATAGCCGGTTTTTTAACGTTTTAATCTTGTGAGGAAAACCGTTAATATAAACCAAATTATCACTCAGTAGCGTTATCCCTATTCTGGAGACATTTCCTTTGATCAACGTCCTTCTTGTTGATGACCACGAACTGGTGCGCGCAGGGATACGACGCATTCTTGAAGATATTAAAGGTATTAAAGTTGCCGGTGAGGCGTGCTGCGGCGAAGATGCGGTAAAATGGTGCCGCACAAACTCGGCCGATGTGGTACTGATGGATATGAATATGCCCGGTATCGGTGGTCTTGAAGCAACACGCAAAATCGCGCGTACCTTTGTCGATACAAAAGTCATCATGCTGACCGTACATACCGAAAACCCACTGCCCGCGAAAGTGATGCAGGCGGGCGCAGCGGGCTACCTGAGTAAAGGTGCTGCGCCGCAGGAAGTCGTCAATGCAATCCGTTCCGTGTTTGCCGGACAGCGCTACATTGCTTCCGACATTGCCCAGCAGATGGCGCTGAGTCAGATAGAGCCCGAGAAAACAGAATCACCGTTTGCCAGTTTGTCCGAGCGTGAATTGCAGATTATGCTGATGATCACCAAAGGTCAGAAGGTGAATGAGATCTCGGAACAGCTGAATCTCAGCCCGAAAACGGTGAACAGCTATCGTTACCGGATGTTCAGTAAACTGAACATTCACGGCGACGTCGAACTGACGCACCTGGCCATCCGGCACGGTTTGTGTAATGCGGAGACGTTGTTAAGTCAGTGAGTGATGTGTTCGATTCAAAAGCATTTCTGAAAACCGTAACCAGCCAGCCTGGCGTCTATCGCATGTATGACGCTGGCGGTACGGTTATCTACGTGGGGAAGGCAAAAGATCTTAAAAAACGCCTCTCCAGCTATTTTCGCAGTAACCTGGCTTCCCGTAAGACCGAAGCGCTGGTCTCACTCATTCAGAATATTGATGTCACCGTCACGCACACCGAGACAGAAGCGCTGCTGCTTGAGCACAACTATATAAAGCTCTACCAGCCGCGCTATAACGTCCTGCTGCGTGATGATAAATCCTACCCGTTTATTTTTCTGAGCGGCGACACCCATCCGCGCCTCGCCATGCACCGCGGTGCAAAACACGCCAAGGGCGAATATTTCGGGCCGTTCCCTAACGGCTATGCCGTGCGAGAAACGCTGGCGCTGCTGCAAAAAATCTTCCCGATCCGCCAGTGTGAAAACAGCGTTTACCGTAACCGCTCGCGCCCGTGCCTGCAGTACCAGATTGGACGCTGCCTGGGGCCCTGCGTGGAAGGGCTGGTAAGTGAAGAAGAGTATGCCCAGCAGGTGGATTATGTGCGCCTGTTCTTAGCCGGAAAAGACGATCAGGTCTTAACGCAGCTGATCGCGCGCATGGAAAAAGCCAGCGCCGCACTCCAGTTCGAAGAGGCCGCGCGTATCCGCGACCAAATCCAGGCGGTGCGCAGAGTCACTGAGAAACAGTTTGTCTCGAATACCGGTGACGATCTCGACGTCATCGGCGTAGCCTTTGACGCCGGGATGGCCTGCGTGCACGTTCTGTTTATTCGCCAGGGCAAAGTGCTCGGCAGCCGCAGCTATTTCCCGAAAGTGCCCGGCGGTACCGAACTGGGTGAAGTGGTGGAAACCTTTGTCGGCCAGTTCTATCTGCAGGGAAGCCAGATGCGCACGCTGCCTTCTGAGATCCTGCTCGATTTTAATCTTGACGATAAAACCCTGCTGGCCGATTCGCTCTCTGAACTGGCGGGCCGTCGGGTCAATGTTCAAACAAAACCGCGCGGCGATCGTGCGCGTTATCTGAAGCTGGCACGCACCAACGCAGCGACGGCACTCACCACTAAGCTGTCGCAGCAGTCGACGGTGCACCAGCGCTTAGCGGCCCTGGCGGCGCTGCTGAAGCTTCCGGAAGTGAAACGGATGGAGTGTTTCGACATCAGTCACACGATGGGGGAACAGACGGTGGCGTCTTGCGTGGTGTTTGATGCGAATGGCCCACTGCGCGCCGAGTATCGCCGCTATAACATCACCGGGATCACGCCGGGCGATGACTATGCGGCCATGAATCAGGTGCTGCGTCGTCGCTATGGTAAAGCCATAGAAGAGAGCAAAATCCCGGATGTGATCCTGATTGACGGCGGGAAAGGGCAGCTCGGCCAGGCGAAAGCGGTATTTGAATCGCTTGATGTCAGCTGGGATAAAAACCATCCGCTGCTGCTGGGTGTCGCAAAAGGGGCCGATCGTAAGGCCGGTCTGGAGACATTGTTCTTCGAGCCGGAAGGTGAGGGCTTCAGCCTGCCGCCGGACTCCCCGGCGCTGCACGTCATCCAGCATATTCGCGATGAATCACACGATCATGCCATCAGCGGTCACCGCAAAAAACGGGCGAAGGTGAAAAACACCAGTAGCCTGGAAACGATTGAAGGCGTGGGGCCAAAACGTCGCCAGATGCTGCTGAAATATATGGGCGGATTGCAAGGATTACTCAACGCCAGCATGGAGGAAATTGCAAAAGTGCCGGGTATTTCGCAAGGGCTGGCAGAAAAGATCTACTACTCGTTGAAACATTGAGGGCTCTGTAGCAACATAGAGCTAAATTTTACTGACAACAAATAGTTACCGTCACTATGCAATATAATATCCCTACGTTGCTCACTCTCTTCCGTGTCGTACTCATCCCGTTCTTTGTACTGGCATTTTACCTGCCGGTTGTCTGGGCACCCTTCGCCTGCGCGTTGATCTTCCTTATCGCAGCGGTAACAGACTGGTTTGATGGCTACCTGGCGCGCCGCTGGAATCAAAGCACCCGTTTCGGCGCCTTCCTCGATCCGGTGGCGGACAAAGTGATGGTCGCGATCGCCATGGTGCTGGTGGCCGAGCACTATCACACCTGGTGGGTGACGCTGCCTGCGGCAACCATGATCGGCCGCGAGATCATTATCTCTGCGCTGCGCGAGTGGATGGCGGAACTGGGCAAACGCAGCAGCGTGGCGGTCTCGTGGATTGGTAAAGTCAAAACGACGGCGCAGATGGCGGCGCTGGTCTGGATGCTCTGGCGTCCGAACGCCTGGGTTGAATGGGCGGGAATTGGTCTGCTGTGGGTGGCGGCAGTGCTGACGCTGTGGTCCATGCTGCAATATTTGAACGCTGCGCGCGGGGATTTGCTTGATCAGTGATCGTTTCGCCGTAATTTTCAGCAAACGATCCGGGGATGCAAAAAATAACGTTGACTCATAACGTCATATCAGTAGAATGCAACGCATCGAACGGCGGCACAGTCAGCCGGACGATAATGAAATCAAGTGGTTAGATGTTTACTTGATGTTCTGCGGGAATAGCTCAGTTGGTAGAGCACGACCTTGCCAAGGTCGGGGTCGCGAGTTCGAGTCTCGTTTCCCGCTCCAGATTAAAGACATGCGCAGTAGCGGGTGTCACTTTAAAAAGTTTTACGGCGCGTTAGCAAAGCGGTTATGTAGCGGATTGCAAATCCGTCTAGTCCGGTTCGACTCCGGAACGCGCCTCCACTTTCTTCCCGAGCCCGGATGGTGGAATCGGTAGACACAAGGGATTTAAAATCCCTCGGCGTTCGCGCTGTGCGGGTTCAAGTCCCGCTCCGGGTACCATGGGAAAGACAAGAATAATCAAAGCAATAAGCAGTGTCGTGAAACCACCTACGGGTGGTTTTTTTGTGCCTGAAATTCACGCCCTGTGCATATCCTGTGCTCACGGGGTGCAATGAGCCGCAATCTCCAGCCTGGCAATGCCGAATCGAACGTGTCGCCTCCAGCATAGAGAACCAGGCCGCTTTGCCTGTTTTCCGGTACTCTTCCGGGAAGGGTGGCCTGCTGAGCAAGTTGTAATGCTCTAGCCGCCCTTAGTACAAAGTTGCTTAATTCGTGCAATCACCTCATCTCTGTACTTCTGGTGTCCGCGCATAGCCCTTGGATGGGCAATTCTGAAACAGATTGTATTACCTGTTTTGAACTCCCACAGCTTCCCCGGAATGACTGAAGAAGTCTCATAACCGCCCAGCTCAGTAAGCACCTGTTTAATGATGTAGTCTGTTCTCCGGGCTCCGGATGCAAAGATCATGAAATCAGGCTCAAGGTGTTTAATTTGTACCGCCAGCAGCTTCAGCGAGGCTAATATGACTTCCTGCACTTCATTTTGAGGGCGATTGAGAGGGGTCAGTCCGTCGTAATCCCACGCCAGTAGATTGGCATACACGATAGCCTGAGGAGGAATATTAAGCTCCCGGGCCAGCCTGAAATGATATTGCGTGAAGCGGCTACGTGATTTGAGGTTGGTGGTGCCATAATTTTGTACCGGAAGATGTTTCCTGTAACGATCTACAGCTTCTTCAACCACCTGCCCGATGGTGACGTCAGGCATAAGTCCCAACACCCGTGATATCGTATTCTTACCATTCAGCGTATTCCAGCCAGCGGTTTCACGTCCAACCAGCATGATTTTTACCGGTGAATGCCAGTATTCTTCAAACGGCACGGGTAAAAAGACGCCTGAGTATTTATCTTCATTCAGGTTAAATGACTGGGCGTCAACTTCCTGTAATATCCGTTTGTACGCGTCTAATAGCCTTTCCATTCTTCAATCCTGCCCCGTAATAAAAACACCTTCAGATATATATTATTTTCATGATATCAATCAGATATATGAGGATAAATATGCAAAAATCCTTCCGATTCACCAATTCATCCATCAAAGCCCTTCCGGCAAACACAGATACCCGATCTACAGAGCTTGAGGTATCTGATACCGAGGTCATTGGCCTCAAATGCCTCTCAGGTCGAACGGGTAACAAACGTTTCCTCCTGCGCTACACATTCCACGGTACCAAAAAAAGTATCAGTATTGGCAGATTCCCTGAAATTGATGTGGGGACAGCCCGTCAGATAGCCCGTCGTCACAAGGAGGCGATTGCACTGGGAAATGACCCTAAGGCAGAACGCGATAATTATCGTGCTATGCCAACGCTTAGTGAGTTTTTTCACCAGACCTATGTTCCGTTCATCAAGCGCCATAAAAAGTCCTGGGATAAGGATGTTCAGCGTTTCACGCAATACATTGAACCTCGTCTGGGGAAGATACGTTACTGTGACCTTCGGGCCCGGGAAATCCAGCAGGTGCTTTTCGACATGCTTGAGGGTCGTATTCACGGCCAGCAGTATGCACCGTCTACCTGTAACAGGGCACTGGCTATTCTGAAAACTATGGGGCGTTATGCGCTACGACAGGATGTCTTAGAGAAGAATGAAGCCGATAAGATCCCTTTGCTGAAGGAGAATAATCAGCGGACGCGCTTTTTTGACGCTGATGAGATCAGAAGGATCCTTGATGCTGCGTCTCGATACCCCAATAAAGCTGCCGGGGGACTGATCGCTATGCTGCTGTTAACCGGCACCCGCAAATCAGAAATGCTTAACGTCATGCAGAAACACATTGATCGAGATAACAGGTCGTTATTCATTCCTTATACTAAGAATGGTCGCAGCAGAACTGTGTATCTCAGTGATGTTGCATTATCCATTATTGATTCGATCCCACGGGCTGGCAGCAACCCCTATCTGTTTGCCGTAAAAGATAATGGAAAACCAATATCAGAACCCCGGTGGGCCTATGAAAAAATACTGGCAGAGTGCGGGATAGATAAAAGTGAAGTCTGTTTCCACACTACGCGCCATTCCGTCGCATCATTACTTGTCTCCAGCGGACAGTACAGTCTGTATGACGTTAAAGCCCAGCTTGCGCATGCCAGTATTCAGAGTACGGAGCGCTACGCAAAACTGACACCAGAGCGAATGCGTCAGACCGGGCAGGGTGTTACCGACCTTCTTTTACCCCCCGTAGCTACCAGTAAAGAACAGTGATTTTTGCATCTCTTAAACGTGGAGAATGATTATGCCGTTAAAGTGCCCTAAGTGCGGTAGTCGGAATACAGTCACAGAAACTGCCGGAAATATAGCAAAGGTGACTCGCGATGACCGGTTTCTGACATCGACATCCGGTTATATTAGCCTGGAGCAATTACCAGAATTGCTTAAAGAAATCATCAGGGCGATACAGCGTCTATTTGGATTCCTTGAACAGCGTGAAATGAATAATGCGCCAGTGCTTATCTGCAAGGATTGTGGATATTATGAAAGAATATAGATGACCACTGAAGGCAATTCCAGATTCTTTACCCTGTCTATGTAACCCCGATACTTAAAACGTATCGGGTTTTTTGTTTATGAGGATTATTCAATGAAATTTATCTCGAACTGGCAAGACCTGCCGTCGCTCCTTCTTCCCGATTCAGTTATGTCTGTCTTGAGAAAAGAACTGATACTTCCATTTGATGATGAACTTTCCGCAATGAATTTTTGGGGCGAGGTGGGTGTAACATTAATGTACATTGAACCCGGTGATGTTCCCGAAGATATTAAACGACACGTACTGGATGTAATTCATCATTTAATTGCAAACCCTGAGTTCGTGGTCCATCTGACAGATGAATATTACTTGATGCTATCAATTACAGAAGATAATGGAAATGGTATTTATCTGTTGTTTCATCCCAATTGTCCTCTGGGCGGGATTGATAAATTAATGTCTATGGCGGAATCCCGTCTGTAAATCAGATTAAAATCAGGAGATGAAAATGAGAAAATCAAAGTCAGGAAAAAATAATAATGAATACGAGGAGCTGGAGTTAAATAATGATTTAAGTGATATTGAAAAAGGTATCACTGAAAACGGGCAAATATTACCTGAAGAGAGTTATAAGCTGCTCATTGAATCAGGACAGGCGGAAAAAATCAGCCCTAAAGCCAGTGGCATGCTGACATGGCAACTGGCAATGTCTGAAAAAGATAATGATCTCTATCTGCGCCTCCTGGCAAATGGCAGCGGCGGATTGTTTTCTAAAGACTGGATCCCTCTTTCTAAGATTGAAAGTGTGCTCGAAGTACAACCGACAACGGGCTTCAAATCTGGTGTATTCAGAACCCTTTTTAAAGGGGCAAGTGCCAATAATGCCGGTTTCCTGGCCGCTGTTTTACGCTCACCGGATATATGTCTGCTTGAGGCGCACCCTGAGAAGTTGTTTACGCATGTTTTATATGCTGACTGGCGGGCGCGTCTTAAAACACTCAGTAAGGTTGGCGATTGAGAAAGGATTGCGAAGAATTAATTCTTTACCAGAACTGTTATACAACCAGAAACTACTACACATCTCTACTCACCTTTTACAGGAAAATCTATTATGCAAACACAGTATGCCCTAAAACAGGCAGGATTAACGCTGCCTGTCACCAAATTATTTCAGCAGCACATCGCTACGCTTCTGGCAGAACAATCTCAGCAAACATCGGTCAGGGCTGTGGTCATGAATTTTCGTGATCCGGACTACAGTGCAGAATACGGCGGATTTCATCCGGTTGAAATGCGGTTCATCCGTCAGGATAACGAATGGTATTTCGATTATGTCACAGACTTTAGTTACATGGGACGAGTTTACCCGGAACTGGAAAAGGAAATAGATTTTTGCTGGTCGGGTCATTACGTCTTCCATTATCTGTTTGGAGATATTTCATTGGTATCTGAGAAGAATGAACTCTGGTCCCTGTGGGAGCGTAATTTTATGGAATATCTCTCTATGGGGATTTACCGAGTAACGGTAACTGTGGAAAGTTGTTGACCCGTTATGAACAGGAAGAAAGCGGGCGGCTTTGTAATCTACTGCATGTGGCGTGCATCACAGCATGGAGATGATGTCTCTTTTTCCTGGCTGTTCGCATAAACAAGTGCAGACACGGGGGATCTCAGATCCCTCGTGGTTTAGCCCTAAATGGCGCATTCATCAGTGACATGGTGATAACGATTACTCTATTACCCCAACGGCAGTTTTACACCGCATAAAGAATATCGAAATTACAGCATGTTAGGTGATGAATTGTCCGATGGATTGTTAAAACGAAACCATAAAGGTACCCATGATGCGTCAGTCACGAGGCGAGAAGATCGCTGAAAGACTGGGGTGGATATTGCTCCAGCTCTATACCGGTAATTCTCTGTCGGTTAATGATATTTGCCAGCAGTTTTCGGTTTCCCGTCGGACAGGGCGACGTGACTTATTGAGGGTTGAAACAGTAACTGAAACAGTTTCTCCCGGGAAAGTGAAGTTGGCTCCCCTGATAAGAGATCGAGTCAGGCAAGGAATATGCAAATAATTTTCTCTACATGGACATAACCTGTCCTCGCATTGCATTAGGCTCTGAAATGAACCAAATAAATCCCATTAATTAAGGATGTAGGATGAAAAGAAAAATAATTGTGGCTATGTTGTTCACAGGTTTTCTGTCACAGGCGCATGCCGGGCTTGTTCAGGTAAATAATCGTGTGGCCTGTTATCTTGTGATGGACAATACAAACAGGCAACTCATGCAGTCAGATAAAAAACTTACAGCTGAAATTTATGAATATTTGGGAGGAGAGCTACAGCGTTATGGCGTTGACGAAGAGTCGATTAATGAAAATACCATAGCGCTGGAGAATGATCTGCCTCGGGCATACCAGCAGGCAGCGTTTGCAGATAAGTGTGTAGCATTCTACCAAACCCCATCAAACAGAAAGTAGCCAGAACAGATAACTTCGCGCACCTAAGTGGATAATCATGATATGAAAAATATAATTACGGGAAGTCTTGTGGCCATTATACCTGTCACCTCAATAGCCGCTTCTGTTTCGCTTGATACAGCAGGACGTTGTTATGAAGCAACCCGCCAGTCAACCCAAATGGCGATGTTACTGGATCCAAATGCAGCGGAATACAAAAATCTCAACAGCAATGCCAAAGAGCTATTTGGAACGCTCTCCGGTGGCGTAGGTTAAAAAGACTCAAAGAAAGTTCGGGATGCTTGGAAGGCCATTCTTGATAATGCCGGAATGGAAGGCAGTATGACTAAATCTGATGGGTATAGGGAAGTAAACAGATATCCGCAGGACGTCATTATGCAGGAGGCTAATAAATGTGTCCGTCTTGCAATTAAAGCAGGGATTGTAAAATTCTGATGAATAACGAGGTGTAAACAATTCGGGAGCAGCTGCTCCCGTTACTTTTTTTAGCGATGTTAGTCAAAGATCCAGTTCCAGGCTTTTTTCAATCCACTGACTACAGCTTTTTTGGCAGCTTTCACCACCACGCGCAAAGGCGCTGGCAGGGTATTATCAATAATATCATCAAGAACGCGATCAACGGTATCACCAAATCCTTCCGTTGCCTCTTCTGTAACTGTACGGGTTTTGTGCTCGTCTCTCACCTGAGAAGCGACGCCGCTTTGAGCGTGCTTTGGGAGCGCACGAACCATTGCCTCCACCAAATGGGTCACATTGTATCCCTCACTGGCGGCGACAGCGATCACCGGATGGTCAGTAAACCCAAATCGCTGTGTGATATATGCTTCTTTATCGAGGATATTTTGCATCTGGGATGGAGAAGGCCGGGCGTTGACAACATCCCACTCACGGAATGGCTCAATTTTGTCGACCTGATTAAGCACAAACAGTGTTTTAGCCTCACCGCCAGCAGGGGCCAGCACATTTTTGTAGAAATGTTCATCCGCAGAAAAGGCGCGATCATCGCCTTTAATCACCCAGAGAACCAGATCCAGCTGTGGTAACAGATCACGATAAAGTTGTTCATATTCAGCGTCACGCTCAGCATTTTCGCCCACACCCGGAATATCAATCAACCGCACTGAGCGTTTGCCAAACTGGATGCGCATTTCCTGCGTTTCACGGGTACAGGCGGCCACATCGCTGACTGCACAAATATCACCCTTAAAAATCGCATTACATAAGCTGGACTTCCCGGCTCCGGTCTTTCCCATAATGCCAATGACCGGCTCATAACTGATAACGTCATTGATGCGTCGGGCAATACTGTCCCTGATATTTTCAGGTAATATTTCAAGAGCATCCTTCACAGGATTTCGATTTTTAGTTTCTGTATTATTCATCTTGAGCACCATTCTCCATTCTCGCTTTAATTAACGCACACTCGTAATAAGAAATAATTACTTTTAGCAAGGCATTCACTTTTTCCAGATCACGGGGTGCCGCGTAACCGACGATCCCTTTTTTCATAGGGCTGAAGCGTTCCTTGCGGGAAAGGTTCATTGCGGCCAGTTGATCATCAATACCGTGCATTAACAAATGACCGTTTTCACCAGCACTGAAGTGATTGCAAATCATCTCGGCATGCCTGAGTAGGTTTTCGGGAACTACATTGAATGGCGCGTCAAGCCAGGCTTTAAGATGCGCATTCTGTTCATTATCGTTGGCGTCAAGAAGACCGCTGAGTAAGTCCGTTGCTATGTTTTCGAAAAAATTCTCGAGCGCTTTTTCATCTTTATTCATTAGAGGTATCTCCGGTTGATTCCGTACTTTCATTCTGCTCGTATCGTTTCAGGGCAAGGCGTATGTCTTGCGTAACCTGATTACGAATCGATGCTGGTTTTAGAACTTCAACCTCGGGCATCCAGTATTTGATGAGAGGGATAATTTGGCCGAAGTGAGCCACCCGTGAAATCACGAGCAAATCACCGCTTGCGGAAGTGTGAATAATTTCCTGACCCGGCAACAGCGCGCGGCGCAAGAACCACGGGGCTACACGTGCAGAAACTGACATCAGTACTTCAGTAAGCTCTGCGCCATACCAGATACTTTCCGCATTCTCGATTTGCAGATGAATTTCCGGCGACATGGCAAATGACATGTTACTGGGGAGAACCTGTTTCATCGCTGAAATAACGAAACTTTTCAGCACTCCTCCCTCAATGGCAGCGAGATACCAGATCCCTCTGTCACTGACGAGACGATAGGGTTCAATGGCGCTGTAACTTTTCGCTTTATACATAAAGCTTATTTTTTTGCTGCCGCGAATCGCGTCTGACAATGTATTCAACGTAGACATAAAAACCCCACAATTTTCGTAGGGACGCTGTTTGATCAGAAACGGATTATTTTCGGCATTGCCCAGCAATATGCCTAACAGGCGGTCATCCCAGCGTGGAAATAACCCTTCAATACCCAGAATACGCGTAAAGCGGCGCAAGTCCGTATTGCTGCGCTGTCCCAGAACGCCAACGGGAAGGTGATATTTCTTACCACTGCGAAGAAGGTTGAGATAAGCCAGCCGCTGCGTAAGGTCACGCCGGATGGTCTTATCACAGACATTAAACTCTTCAGCGAGCCCACTCACCGTGACCGATTCACCGTTGTTAAGGCGAGTCAGTATCAATCCAAGGCGATACCCAAGTTTGTCATGCTTATCCATTCAGGCATCCAATTTATTGAAGCTGGAAGGATATTTTCAGCAGGGTGGTGGACAGGATGAGTCCAGGCTGAAGCAGGATTTCTAAAAAATAAAAACCATAAAATTCAGTGATATATTTTCATCATGTTTTTTGTGGACTCATGCTGTCCATATTGCGGTGGTTGCGGGAAGCAGCTTTATTACCGGTGCTTCATTATCTACCAAACAGTAACGCCCACGACAGGGAGCGTGGGCTTAGCAAACAGGTATTCAGCGTGAAGGATTTACAAAACTACCGAGGGCAATGCGAAGCCAGGATATTTCAGCGTTATATGGTCCATCAGGTGAGCCATTCGGGAAGTCAGAGAACCAAAGATAATGGGTGGGAGCTTAGCCCGACCTGCATTTTTAACATCACTGGATGTCACAGAGTAGCCTGCTTCGACCAGCCATGCAGCTATCTCTACACTGGTTTGTCGCTTTCTGTCGTCCAGCGTGAGCCCCCATTGATGTTGAGCCAGGGCCCGCAGGAAAAGGCGAACAAGGACGTCATCGCTTCGATTTTGTCCTACTTTCAGTTTCAGAGGGGTAAAAACGTTTCTGCAATAGAGAAAATCACACCAGTCTTCCCAGTCGGCTTCATCTTTCAAAGCATGTGTCTGCCGCCAGTCATCGAAAAGCTGGCGTTGCTTAAGTGCCTGTGACATATCATCCCACGGACGGGAATGCATTAACAAATGCCCTTCATTCATCGTGGGTGTTATCAATTGGCGTTTGAAGTCGAATTCCAGGTTTAACCTGATCTCGGACTCAACAGCGACCAGATCGCTTTCATTCAACCACATATCACGGGTTGAAATGAGTGACCCCCTGCGAAGTTTCTGACCCGGAGCCCTGTTCATATAGAGATCTACCATATAACGGTTATAGCCGTCGCGTGGAATATCAGCAGGGGGTTTCACGCCTGCACGTGCGTGGACGATTGGGAAGCCTTCTGATTCCTTATAGGTCAACTGCCCCCGGGTTTTCATGGCGACCAGTTGTCGGACCTGATGTTTACAGGTCAGCATAGACGAGCCCGGATCCGCAATGTCGCATAACGCCTGAAAACGTGAAGATAGCGGACCAGACATATCGATATTCTCGAGAGAGACATCTGTCAGAAAACCATCTGTAGTCACACTGACCACTATTGCATTCGGCGGAAGTGCATTCATCAACTCGCCCACCACCGCGCGGACAAATCCCGTGACATGTGCAGCAAAAAATGGCTGGGTGACTGACGAAGGCGGCAGAGGGCTGTTCAGCCCACGGGCGGTATCAAATGCAGTCTTTGCGTGAAGACCCTGAGCGAGTTTTCCATACAGTGAATTTCCGATCTCTTTCCAGAATTTTTCCTCCAGAGACCCTTTATCATGGCGATTACGATTTTCGCGTACCTGTTGCACAAAGGGTAAAAACACGGAGCTTGCTGGTTTTGTCGGGGACGAGGCATTATCAGATTTATACTGACGCCATGGGATTATAATACCGTGCTGAATAGTTATTTCCGCACCCAGAGACAGTGCGAGGGCTATTTCCGGGGCGGTCGCCCATGACTCACCCGTCAAGGGAAAAAACAACCCATACTGGTCTGTTCTGACAGGCAGACAGGGGTAACGTACTGTGTCGGGGAATCGAAAACTGACCAGCGCAAATCCCATGGTATGTCCGCAAAATTCCTCAGGATTTTGGCTCGTATAAAGATTGTCATAATCGGGTTGCAAAACATCTAACAGGCCTGTGGTGTATGCGCCTGCCAAATCGTAGTCATACCATTGGCTTTCAGGGGTGATGCCCATCATAAAGCACTCATTTCGACCGCCGTGATAGCAGTTTATGGCGAACGTCTCATAGAGTTCCCTTGCGGGTATACTCTGCGTCGATTTTAACGTTCTGAATCCATGAGTATCCGGATTCCAGCACTGTTGCGATATTGTCCGGGTACCCATACAGACTTCAGGAGACTGGCCGCTTTCCTTAATGGTCTTGAGAAACCGGGAAACAGCCATCGCACCAATCGTGGTGGGGACTCGCTCAATCATCAGACTTTCAGTGCAGAACGATTTCACCTGTAAGGCATAGCGCACGGCAATTTCGGCATCACGAACTGCATAAGCTTCGAAACCGCGTCGATCGCCTTTTAAATACTGGCGCATATCGCTGATTGAATAAGGGGCTGGAATAGTTAGTTTTGGCAGGCCAAGTAATTGGCCACATTCCGCCAGCCCCATCCCACCCGGAGTGATCAACAACGTATCGGTGAACGTCACATTGCTGCAATGGGGCGGGCTGGTCCGTTTATCAAACGTGATGAGGCTATTTTTTTCACGACGATTTTCGACTTCATCAAAATCTATGCCGTAACGGTTTTTAAAACTGCTGACAGTGCTGCGAATTCCTTTCAGCAGTATTTTGTGATCGCTCCAGAAATCGGAAAACGAGGCAACATCAGCCCGCAGGAAATGAGCATACAGCGTAATCGAACCCGGCCATTCGTTAATCTGCTCATTCTTCAATAGCGGCGTCAGGGTTTTCGCGAGAAAGTTTTTCAGCGACAGGCGATCTTTTTTGTGGGCGCTGGCGGGGTACAGGATTCCGGGAACACCCGTTCTATCAGGCAGCACGACATAGCTCTGATAAGACAGAATGTCGTTTTGTTTTGTTGCAGGGTTATAGACGTATTCAGTGTCAAAGCCGATATCAAGATGTAACTGGCTACTGACGTCCAGCCGTTTTTTTGATTTTTGCGGTATTAACGGAAAGTTATCAAGCGTTTTAGCGGTGTGGGCGACAGGTTGCGTCACACCCGCCGCATTCGCGAGCAGTGCATTCATGTCAATCATTGGTGTTTCTCTTATTCAGGTGAGCGGTGCCACTACAGGCACCGTGAATTCAGGAGGGAAATCAGATGAGAGCTGTACGAATCTCAGCAAAAAGTTGCTCTTTGTGTTCATCGTCATTGGTCGCGACGAACGAAACAAACTTATCGCTTACTTTAATAACCACGCCATTCGGGGTCTTTTCTACCATCGGCAGGAGTCGTGAGGAGATAAGGCAATTTGCATGTAACCAACGGAAGCGCATTGCTTCAAATTCGCGACCGCCAAGAGCGGTAGTCAGTTCCTGAAATGCATCATCAAGAGTGTCAGATTTGGCTGATTCGCTGACGAGGGTGCCGCCATAGCGGTTAATCAGCATCAGGATAGCCTGCTCGTCTTTCTGAAACAGGCTGATGCCGTATACGAATCTCAGTCGGGCAATGCAGTGATTACCTTCGTAAATAGCCTCGTCAGACAGACCGCTTTTGAAAATGCTGGCATAGACGGTAAATGCGGCTTTCGCAGCCTCGTCCGAATCAAAATGCTCAATGTGCAGTGCGCGGCTTGCCCGGCCAATAAAGTACAGGCGGTTTTCAACGATACCGATGCCACTGACATCAGAGACAGGGATGATCTTATCGCTTGAGTTCACCAGGTAATCAGTGCTGAGTGTTGTTGAGGTTGTCATAATTTTTTCGCCTTATCAGGAAGTAATGTTATTAACGTGAAATTTGGATGTTCGTGAGTTGCTGCCGTTCCCAGGCCTCCACCTCAGATACTGGAAATCGAATAGCACGGCCCAGCCTGATAAACGGAGGGAGTTTCGCCGGATTTCGGGTGATATCGCTGGCAATCGTGCTGGGTGAAATGCCCCAGCGGAGAGCAAGCTGTTTACTGGTGATGTACATAACGGGGCTCCTCTGAGCAAAAAATAGTTAAGGTTCTGTCAGTCAGTGGTGTGCTCTAACCATACGAGCGGCGCAGTGTGATGACACGGCATAAAACTCACAGCTCATGCCGTCAGATTTTTTATTTAAATGTATCAACCACTTGTGACACTACCGCCTGAGCGTCCGCTGTATTATGAAAGGCATAGCGGCGGGTGGCAGTGAGTGAATGGTGATTCAGTAACCGGGAGGCCATGGCGATATCGCTGGTTGCCTGTAGCACGCGGGTTGCAAACGTCCGGCGAAGGTCGTGCATTCGCAGGTTTGCTATACCGGCATCCCGACAGATACGGGCAAAGGTTTCACGCGGATAGCTCAACTGACGAGTGGCGTCAGTAAGGCGAGGGAAAATCCAGCTCGTACTGAGTGCCAGTTGTTCCTGTCGCTGAATAATGGACACTGCGGGCTTTGCAAGCGGGCAGGTGAATGGGTGCCCTGATTTCGTATCCGGGAGAAGTAACTGCTGTGCATCAGGATGCCAGTAATCCCATTTCAGGGTACAAACTTCGCCAATGCGCATGCCGGTATAAAGTGCGAGCAATATGGCATCAGCAGCGGGCGTATTCAGTGCTTCAGCGGCAGCAATAAATAATGGGATTTCAGTGGCAGAGAGGGTGCGATACCGGACGTTGTTCTCTTTCAGATAACGAACGTGGGTCATCGGAGAATGATTTATCCATTCAGCACGTACAGCCAGAGAGCATATCTTAGAGAGCAGTGCCAGGAGGCGGTTTATGGTTGCCGGACGTAATGTTGAACGCAGGTCAGCCGCGAATTTTTCGATTTCACCGGCAGTAATATCACGCAGGCGACGCTGTCCCCAGAAGGGAAGGATGTAACGATTGAGCTTCGACAGTTCAGACTGAGGGCTTTTCTTATATAGCTGCATATCAGGAAGCCATAAGTCGTTGATAGCCTGTTCAACGGTATAACGGCGGGACTGTATGGCAAGGCGCTTTATGCGACCGAGTAGAGTCATAGTATGCAGGCGGGCATCTTCTACACCGATGAGTGGAAAAGTGCCCAGTGTTTCATAAATACGTTGATTGTTGATGGTCGCCCGAAATGCCAGAGTGATACTTTTTTGATAAACAAGTGCCCGCAGATGGGGGCAGTGAATATCACGGTATTCCTGACAACCTGTCTTCGGATGTGGCAGTTGTTGAAGTGATTTAGTGCTGAAACGCAGATTAATAATGGACATCGTAGTTCTCCTGTGAATGTGTGCCAGGAAAAATACGATGTCAGGTGAGATAATTGCGAGTTGTCGTTTTCACAGTTCATCATTTCAATTTAGAACTGTGTTTTTTTATCTACAGATGGCCTTTCTCTGCGGGCCGTGACGCTATGAGTTCATTTAGTCTGAGCAAGTGATAGTAATCGGGTGACATATTCCTCTTTGCTGAGACGACCTACATCGTTAATCTTTGAAGGTAGTCCAAGCGCTGTCGATTTTAAGTCCAATAATCCTTTAATAGTTGGGCCATTTTTTTTAACAGCGAGGCTCTTTCCTTCAAGAAAAAGGATGATTTCTTTGGCTGTGGGTTTCCATTCTGGGAAGATAAGCAGTGCAATGTAAATATAGGTTTTGTATAAGATCTGGTTTATGTTTTTTTGGATCCCTGTCAGGTTTTCTTTGTTTCGGGGAATGGTTTCATTAAAAACGAACTTATCAGGGCTGGTTAAAGTGGCTGTATAGCCCTTTTCATTAATAACAGGTCGCATAACCTCACAGGGTATCATTGCAAGAGTAATCAATTGAATCATGTTAGGGTGGTTGAGATAGTTATTTTTGATAAGTCCATCATTTTTCATTAGGTCTATTGTTTTAAATAGGAAAGTGAAATAAAACTCATCACAAAATCGTGCAAAGAAAAGGAGGGCAGTATCCCTGGGGGCCAGGTTTGAAACTTTCGGGAGAGAATTCATGAAATCTGACGAGGTGATATATTTAGTGATATTTTCACATGTATCCTTGAGGGTGCTGTTATGGCTGAGCACTGAAGCCTTTCCATCACAATGGACGAGTTCACTATTTTGATATGTTTTTTCATCCACAAGAGTATTGAGGGTGGTTAGAAATGTGGAAAACGGATATGTCGAGTCTTTTGATGCCTTATCCAGCAATATCTCCAGAAATACATCAATTTCCTTTAGTGTTTTATCTGGTATTTTATTTTGTTTAATCGATGTACGACCGTAGATATTAATAGCCAGCACTTCGAATTCCTTACATTGTAGTGCGCACCATTTCTCAAGATAATCGGTATTCTGAAAAAAATTAATCTGATTGGACATTGATGCGGATATTGCGAATATCTCGATAGATGCTAATGAGGGACGCATCTTACGGATGCCATCCGGTTGTTCCTGTGTCATCAGATGTAGTAAATCATCCTCAGTAAAAATTTCGGATAATTTATCAATATCATTTTGATATTTAGCGAGGAGCTGAGCATTTTTAGGATGCCGGTCGGGGTGTTCAAGATAGTCTTCAAACATAATGTGCCTCTGTTATTCAGGTTAGATACCCTTTTACTGATGGATGTGTGCAAGGTGGTGCTGTGATTACAAGAGCATGAGTAGGCTATTTACCCCAACGGCAGTTTTACACCATAGCTCAAATCTTGTCTATCATGCTAATATTATTAGAATTTATTAACTTGTAAACATGAGGGCACCGTAAGTCATCTGTCGGTATCAAGTGGACAATTCCCTTCAAGATACTGCGATTCTGGTGTGTTCAGGGGCGTGTCTTGAGGTATCATTTAACGCAGTTTTTTACGATGCTAAGCCCTGCATCGCCAGCTTTTCTTCATACCAGGATGATTCATGAACGACAAAATCAGTCAGGACACGATCAACAAAGCCCTGTGGGCCGCGTGTGATACGTTCCGTGGCACCATCAGTGCTGATGCCTATAAAGACTTTATCCTTACCATGCTGTTTCTTAAGTACATTTCAGATGTCTGGCAGGATCACTATGACGAATACAAAGAACAGTATGGCGATGCGCCGGAACTAATTGAAGCGATGATGGCTAACGAGCGTTTTGAATTGCCAAAAAATGCCAGCTTTTATGCGCTGTACGAACGTCGCCATGAGCCGGGTAACGGTGAGCGTATCGATCAGGCTCTGCATGCAATCGAAGAAGCTAACGGAACCAAACTGAAAGATGCCGGGAAAAGCGTGTTCCAGGATATTTCGTTTAACACCGATCGTCTTGGCGAAGAAAAACAGAAAAACACAATCCTGCGTCAGCTACTGGAAGACTTCGCCGGTGAAGATCTCAACCTGAAGCCGAGTCGTGTCGGTACGCTGGACGTTATCGGTAATGCTTACGAATACCTGATCAAAAACTTTGCCGCCAGCGGTGGGCAGAAAGCCGGGGAGTTCTATACCCCGCCGGAAGTTTCTGACCTGATTGCTGAGTTACTTGATCCTCAACCCGGTGACACCATCAGTGACCCGGCCTGCGGTTCTGGTTCGTTGTTAATGAAGTGCGGACGTAAAATTGTCTCCGGGCATGATAGTCGTAACTATGCCTTGTTCGGTCAGGAGGCGATTGGGTCTACATGGTCGTTGGCGAAAATGAACATGTTCCTTCACGGCGAAGACAACCATAAAATCGAGTGGGGCGATACCATTCGTAATCCGAAGCTGCTCGATAAAAATGGCGACCTGATGCTGTTTGATATCGTGACCGCTAACCCGCCGTTTAGTCTGGACAAGTGGGGCCATGATGAGGCCGAGAACGATAAGTTTGGTCGTTTCCGTCGCGGTGTGCCGCCGAAGACTAAAGGCGATTACGCCTTTATCTCGCATATGATAGAAACCCTTAAACCGGGAACGGGTCGTATGGGGGTAGTGGTACCACACGGCGTACTGTTCCGTGGCTCCAGCGAAGGCAAAATTCGCCAGAAACTGATTGATGAAAACCTACTCGATGCGGTAATTGGCCTGCCTGAAAAACTGTTCTACGGTACGGGTATTCCTGCTGCGATTCTGATTTTCAAAAAACAGAAAGTGGATGACAAGGTGCTGTTTATCGATGCCAGCCGCGAATTTAAGGCAGGTAAAAACCAGAACCAGCTCAGCGAAGAAAATATTGAGAAAATCGTCAAGACCTACCGTGATGGCGATAACGTCGAGAAATACGCCTATCTTGCCAGCCTGAAAGAGATTCAGGACAACGATTACAATCTCAACATCCCTCGCTATGTCGATACCTTTGAAGAAGAAGACGAGGTCGATTTGCTGGCCGTACGCGCCGAACGCGAGCAACTGAAGGCGGAACTGGCGAAGCTGGAAACGGAGATGGCGGGGTATCTGAAGGAGTTGGGTTATGATTCCTAAGGGGTGGTCATCTCAGAAACTCTCATCGGTTGCGTCGATAATCGATTGCAAACACAGGACTCCTGAGTACGTTAAATCGGGAATACCACTTGTCTCACCGGGGACGATAAAATGGGGAGCCTTAGATCTGATTTCACCTGTAAAAAGAGTTACAGAAGAAGAATATCGCTCTCTGATGGATCACTGTGTTGTTGAACAAGGTGATTTGGTTATGAGTCGTAACCAGTCTGTCGGTGTTGTTAGCTATGTGGATTCCAAAAAGCCATTTGTATTAGGGCAAGACACTGTCTTAATTAAACCAATCCATGCAGATTGGCGGTTTATTTACTACACATTACAATCAGATTTAGTCCAGCGACAGATAGCAAAAAGTGCAGGTGGTTCTACCTTTTCTAGAATTAACCTTTCTGATATTAGAGCGTTAAACATAAAAACTCCTGCTATTTATGAACAAGATAAAATATCTCAAATTCTGTTAACCTGGGATAAGGCGATTTCGGTGACGGAAAAGCTGCTCGCCAACAGTCAGCAGCAGAAAAAAGCCCTGATGCAGCAATTGCTTACCGGGAAGAAACGTTTAATGCGTGATAATGGGGGGAGATTTACTAAAAAATGGGAAGAAACTACTCTGGGAGATATTGCCAAAATTACAACCGGTAATTCTAATAGGCAGGATTCCACTTTGGATGGAAAATATACTTTCTTCGATCGTTCTGAGGATATTAGAACAAGCAGCATTTATCTATTTGACTCTGAAGCAATTATAGTTCCAGGTGAGGGGCAGAGGTTTGTACCAAAATACTTCATTGGTAAATTCGATCTTCATCAACGAACCTACGCCATAATGGATTTTGATGGTTATTCGGGGAAGTTCCTGTTCTATATGATCGATTATCTTAAGGCTTACTTTCTTAGTCAAGCAGTAGGGTCAACGGTAAAATCCTTAAGGTTACCAATGTTTCAAAAAATGGTTTTTGAAGCGCCAGAGATTGAAGAACAACAAAAAATCGCCTCCGTCCTGTCCGCTGCCGATGCTGAAATCTCCATCCTGGAGAAAAAACTCGCCTGCCTCAAAGACGAGAAAAAAGCGCTGATGCAGCAGTTACTGACCGGAAAACGGCGTGTCAAAGTAGACGCTGAAGAAGCCGTGAGCGCTTAACGCTAAGAACAAGGAAAGCTAATGAACCAGACGTACACGCCAAAATTCCAGGAAGAATACAGCGCCAAAATCCCGGCGCTGACGCTACTGTCCAGCCTAGGTTGGACGTTTATACCCCCGAAACAGATTATGGATTACCGGGGCTATAAACAGGATGAAGTAATACTGCGTCCGGTTCTGCGTGAGGTGTTGTCGAAGCGTTCCTTTATGGCGAGTGGCAAAACCTGCCAGTTATCGGAAAAAGCACTGGATAACCTGATATCACAAGTCTGTTCACCGGCGCTGAATGAAGGACTGCTGAAAGCGAATGAGCGGATGTATAACCATCTGCTCTACGGTATCGCGGTTACCGAGTTTGTCGATGGAAAAAAGGTGAACTCCACGATTGCGCTGATTGACTGGGAGCACCCGGGAAATAACCAGTTCCATTTTACTGAAGAGTTTACGGTATTGCGGTCAGGCGGCGTCGAAACCCGCAGACCGGATATTGTCTGTTTTGTGAATGGTATCCCGCTGGCCGTCATTGAAGCGAAAAGCCCGGCGGGTCACGGCAAGAAAGGGCCAACCATTGACGAAGGGATATCCCAGAGTATCCGCAATCAGCTCAACGACGAAATCCCGCAGCTGTTTGCTTACAGCCAGATATTACTGTCGATTAACGGGCATGACGGGCGCTACGGTACCTGTCATACACCAATGAAATTCTGGGCGGCATGGCGCGAAGAAGATATTACTTACGCGCAGATGTATGCGCTGCGCAACCATAAGTTATCGACTGAACAAATTCATGCGTTGTTTGATCATCGTCCTTCAGCCGATCTCGACTGGTACCAACAGTTAATAGCTGCTGGTGAACTGGCCGTCAGCGGGCAGGATAAGCTGCTCATCAGCCTGCTTTCACCGGAACGTCTGCTGGAGATGACCCGCTTTTTCACCCTGTTTGATAAAAAGACCGGGAAAATTGTCGCCCGCTATCAGCAGGTGTTCGGGATTAAAAGGCTGTTGGAACGCATAAGCACCCGCAGACCGGACGGGGGCAGAGAAGGTGGTGTGATCTGGCATACCACGGGGTCCGGTAAATCGTACACCATGGTGTTCCTCAGTAAGGCGCTGATTCTTCATGACAGCCTGAAGCAGTGTCGCATTGTGGTGGTGACGGACCGTGTCGATCTTGAAGGGCAGCTCAGCGGCACTTTCGCTTCTGGTGGCGAACTGGCCGGAAAGGATGATAAGGCCAAAGCAATGGCGACCTCTGGCCAGAAACTGGCACAGCAGATTGGCTCTGGTAAAGAACGCATTATCTTCACCCTTATCCAGAAATTTAACTCAGCGACAAAATTGCCTGAATGCGTCAATACCAGCCCCGACATCATCGTTCTGATTGATGAAGGACACCGTAGCCAGGGGGGTGAGAACCATGTTCGTATGAAACTGGCTCTGCCGAACGCCGCCTTTGTTGCGTTTACCGGTACGCCATTGCTGAAAGAAGATAAGACCACCAATAAATTCGGGCCGATTGTCCACGCTTATACCATGCAGCGGGCGGTAGAAGATCAGGCCGTGACGCCTCTGCTCTATGAGGAACGTATTCCTGATCTTGAGGTAAACGACCGGGCAATAGATGCCTGGTTTGACCGTATTACCGATGGATTAAGCGAAGCGCAAAGAGCCGACCTTAAGCGTAAATATGCCCGAAAGGGTGAGGTTTACAGTGCAGATGACCGCATCCGGCTGATCGCACTCGATATCGCCACACACTTCTCGAAGAATATTGATGAGGGGCTGAAAGGCCAGCTTGCCTGCGACAGCAAGATTTCCGCCATCAAATATAAAAAGTATCTTGATGAAGCCGGGTTGTTTGAGTCAGCAGTAGTTATCAGCCCGCCGGATACCCGGGAAGGGAATACCGAAGTGGATGAAAGCAAACTGCCGGAAGTGACGAAATGGTGGAAGGATAATGTCGGCACGCAGGATGAGTCTGTGTATACCCGTAATGTCATCAGTCGTTTCGATACCGATGAGAAGCTCAAATTGCTGATAGTCGTTGATAAACTGCTCACCGGGTTTGATGAGCCGAAGAATACCGTGCTGTATATCGACAAGCCGCTTAAGTCCCACAACCTTATCCAGGCGATTGCGCGGGTGAACCGACTGAATCCACTAAAAAAGTTCGGTCTGCTGATTGATTATCGCGGTATTCTGGCTGAGCTGGACACGACTATCGGCAAATATCAGGACCTCGCCTCCCGAACTCAGGGCGGATACGATATCAAAGATATTGACGGGCTGTACAGCGCCATGAGCTCTGAATACAAGCGTCTACCGCATCTGTATAACCAGCTGTGGGCCATATTTGCCGGTGTTAAAAACAAAAATGATACTGAGCAGTTACGTGCGGTACTGGTGCCTAAAATGGAAGAACGTGACGGAGAGATGGTCGATATCCATCAGAAAACCCGTGATGATTTCTTCGAGGCGTTAACGGCCTTTGCCGGATGCCTGAAAGTGGCACTGCAGTCCGCTACCTTCTTCACCGACAAGAGCTTTACGGAACAAGACCGAAATCTCTATAAAGAAACCGTAAAACAGATGTCCAGCCTGCGCCAGTGGGCGATGCAGGTCAGTGGAGAGCAGGTCAATTATGACGACTACGCTGAGCAGGTGAAAAAACTACTGGATAAGCATGTCACCGGCGTTGAGGTTCGTGAACCGGATGGCGTGTATGAAGTCGGTAAAATGGGCAAGAGCGAAAAGCCCGAAGAGTGGGATAACAATAAGACCCGCAATGAAACCGACATCATTAAAACCCGTGTGACGAAGATGATTGAGCAGGAGCTGAGTGATGACCCGTACGCTCAGGAGGCATTTTCCAAACTCCTGCGCATGGCTATCGAAGAAGCAGAAAAACTGTTCGACCATCCACTGAAACAATACCTCTTATTCCGTGAATTTGAAGAACAGGTTGAAGCCCGTAAGCTCAGCGATATCCCGGATGCACTGGCGGTAAACAAGCATGCTCAGGCGTATTACGGTGTATTTAAAAAAGAGCTACCTGAGGTTTTTGCGGTAAACGACGTTCAGGTGCAGGATAAGTGGACGAAGCTGGCTTTTGAAGTGGACAACATTATCGTCAAAGCGGTGGCAGAAAACTCCCTGAACCCCCAGGACATTGAGAAAGTCGTTAAGACAAGTCTGCTACCACTGCTGTTTACGGCCTGCCGGGAAATTGGTGCCGGAATGAATCAGGTTAACCGTATTGTGGAAACCATCATCCAGATACTGCGCGTTGGTTTGATGAAATCATGAGTGAAAAAGAATCGCCATCAATGAAAGCGTTACGCATTGTCTATGGTGATGAGGTCATCGTCGTACAGTGTGTTTCGCGTCAGGTCGTTAAGGGCAGGGTGCTCATCAAGGTGCATCCGGACTGCCGGGTTATTGTCTCTGTACCTCCAGAAACACCGGAGCACGAGCTGTTGTCTGCGCTGAAAAAAAGAAGTCGCTGGATATACCAGCAACTGCGTGATTTCAGGGAGCAACAGACACACATTGTTCCGCGTCAGTATGTCAGCGGAGAAAGCCATTATTATCTCGGTAAGCAATATCAGTTGAAAGTGACAGAAGACGCTACTGTACCGCAACGAGTGAAAATGTTGCGTGGGCGTCTGGAAGTGACTGTCAGACACAAATCGGCAGAAAAGGTAAAAGCGTTGCTGGCCGAATGGTATCGGGAACGTGCCAGAGATGTTTTTCAACGCAGGCTTGATTTATTGATACCCCAGACCCTTTGGGTCAGTGAGCGTCCGCCGATACGTCTGCGGGCGATGCAAACGCAATGGGGTAACTGTTCTGCAAAAGGCTGTCTGACCCTGAATCCATGGCTGGTGAAAGCGTCCTCAGAATGCATCGATTATGTCTTGCTGCATGAGCTATGCCATGTGGCTGAGCACAACCACAGCGAGGAGTTTTACCGCTTGATGGGGCAGGTTATGCCGGGGTGGGAAAAGGTCAAGAAACGGCTCGACGGAATGGCGGGGATGTTGTTGGCTGATATGTAGTAAGAGCCCAGCTAAATTAAAATATTACAGAACTATATAAGAAGGGGTTTTATGTTTTTCAAAATTGTTAGAAACTTTAAAGCCAAGATTGGACTGTTCTTATTAACCCTGTTTTTGACTCCAGGTTATGTTCATGCCAATACGTGGGAAATAAATGTCACAAGAAAGGATAGTAATTTATATCAAATTACTGGGAAGGATGCTTTTGTTAATACTAAATATTGTTATGTTTATGCTTATTCTGAAGACGCATATCTCAGGGTTGATGGCTATGATAAAAAAATAATTTTTACAGATAGCAAGGATTCATGTGATGTAGATAATGTATTTAGCATGGTTAATATTGGCTCAGGAAAGTATGAGGTAGAGGTTTCTAAAAAAGAAGATAACTGGTATGAGGTTTATGGTACAGATAATATGATAAAAACATCAATGTGCCTTAGTCTGGCTCTCAATGAAAAGGCTATTTTGTCCATGGATGGTTATAGTGCAGGAGAGTTGATTTTTGATGACGGAGATAGCTGTAATGTAGAAGGGGTCTACTCTCCTGTTCGTTTGTGAATTGGATCTGGGATCAGTATGATCTGTGGTATTCATCCAGCTATGTAAGGATATAAAATGAAAATAGAAGCTGATGTAAAAAACATATCAAAATTAAGCGATTATTATTTTTTAGTTCCCGATTATCAACGTGAGTATGTATGGAAGGTTGATGATCAGGTTGAACAGTTTATCATGGATTTAGACGATGAATACCAACCAGAGCAGAAAGATCAAAATGGTTATTTTCTCGGTTCTGTTATTATCGTCAAGAATGGGGAAAAGCATGATGTTATTGACGGACAGCAGCGGTTGACCACTATTGTCATCACTATGTGTGCCTTACGGGATCTATTAAAAGATAGATTGGATACACTTGACAAAAAAGGGCTGGAATATCTGAAAACTATTGAGGAATGGCTCTCTAGTTATGATATTAATAGTGAGGAAAATCTAATTAGACTAGATCTTCAATATGAAGAAAGTCGAGGGTTTATTTCGCGGTTAATTGAAGGGCAAACCAATACCTTTGCGGAAACAGCTTCAGTAAAAAAAATGGCTGACGCGTATGATCACATTCGTGATTATCTTAAATACCAATTGCAAGATAGCTTGAATGGATTAATCTCCTTCGCTCGCTTTTTTTTAACAAAAGTTGAGCTGGTTGTCATTGAATCAGAGAACTTAAGTAGCGCATTAAAGATCTTCGAAACGATCAATCAGCGTGGTGCCAGCCTTAATGCTATGGATCTTGTTAAAAATTTGATTTTCAGTCAGATAAAAGAAGAACAGTTTTCGGCAATAAAGACAACATGGAAATCCATCACTAATAACCTTGAATCTTGCGGCGAAAGTGATAACCCGCTTCGTTTTTTACGTTACTTTCTGATGGCACGATATCATCACGGGATTTTGCGTGAAGATGATATATATAAATGGATCATTTCAGCTGAGGGGGAACTGTCGTTGCAGTATAAGACACACCCTATGGTTCTCGTCAAAGAATTGGAAAAATTATCAGAACGATACGCTAACCTGGTCAATGCAACAAATGAAGCAGCCTACTGGCGCGAAAATTCCCGTTTTCCAAATGTAAGTAACATTGGATATATTAATAAATATCGCTCACGTCAGCATTTGGTTTTACTAATGGCATTGGACATTAGTTGTTCTGATGATGTAATGGATTTCTTAGGTGCTCAACTTGAGAGCTTTTTATTCTTTACAAATACAATGGCTATTCAATCGAAGACGTATGAGCAACGCTTTACTCAATGGGCTGTAAAGCTTCGGGATGTGAAAACGAAAGCAGAGATTGCAAATGTTGTTTCAGCAACACTTATACCTTTTGTTGTGGAGCGTTTAGATGAATTTAAAGAACGATTCTCAATTATTAATGACTATAATTTTACCCCTCAGTATCGCCAACGTTATGTATTGGGTAGATTAGAGAATCACATCCGCCATCTTTGCGGTTTTCCGGAAAAGAGCCAGCAGGCTATTCAGCAGATGCAAATTGAGCATATTCTTCCTCAGACGGTACGGAACGTCCCTGAAGATGGGGAGTTCTCTGATGCAAATCGAACAAGTTATCTCTACAAGCTTGGTAATGTAACATTATTAGAGGGTACAATTAACCAGTCCGTCAATAACTGCAATGATTTGAGTGAAGACTGGTTTTTGAAAAAACAAAAAGAATATTTAAACTCTGAAATCATCATGACTCGATTACTCCACTCCCAGTACTCAATTGGTGATAACACTGCATTAAATCGCTTTAAGCTGAAATATGGTTATGAATATCAAGACTGGTCCGCGGAAAGCATCACAGCAAGGCAACGCCTGCTGATGGATCTTGCCATTGACTGCTGGCGATTTAATGATCAGAGAATAGATGCTTATATAGTAAATAACCTGAGCACTGAACCTGGAAACGAATTTACGCTGTAATAATATCCTTCATCGCAAAGTCCCCCTTGGAGCGCTATGCTTACCAGGGGCTGGATATTCAGCCTGTATGCAGTAAGTAATGTTTCAGATATAACTAACTATCAGTCGGTTGCTCATCAATTTTTTAATATTATCAATTAGTTTAATCATGACGTGCAGGCCATTGAGATGAATGTCTCTCTTCTGCCTGTCTGGTTGTGAGGGGGCTTGATCGACCTACTGAGCGGAAAGGTAAACTGGCAGCAATTAGGAGAGACAACGAGGAACGGGTCACAGATATAACGAACTATTTGGGTGATTCTATCTATCTGTGCTGTTTCTGAGCTCAACGTTATCCACAACTATCCATTTTGTGCATGTTACTGCAAAGATGGATAGTCAATCTCCGCATAGTGTTGCAATGAGTTGCTATGTAACACATTGATCCTGCGTAGAATTTAAAATCCCTCGGCGTTCGCGCTGTGTGGGTTCAAGTCCCACTCCGGGTACCATGGGAAAACTAGAATAAAATCAATGATAAGCAGTGTCGTATAAACCACCGAAAGGTGGTTTTTTATTATCTGTTTTTCGCCATTGCCATTGTTTCGCCATTCGGCTTCGCCAGAGAAAGAGGGTATTACTGTCCCTCGAACACCAACCAAACGCGTACCACGCTATAGGTTACCAGCTGATTTCATCCCATCAGATGCTTTTCCATGATCTAATTATGGCAGGAAGCAGTCAAGCCTGACCCTCTAACGCCAGGCCCACCAATCGGTGGGCTTTTTGCTGGAGTAAGAGCAATTGAGGTCTTCAACGTTCGTCAAATACCTTGAGTATCGCAATTCGGTATATAAAGTAACCAAGTACAATGAGAGCACCAGACGCTGCGCCCCAGATAAAACGGGATTCGTCTTTTGAAAATGAAAAGAAATAAATACAGGACAATAGGCCCGCAGAAGCAATTCCCATCCCCAACCCGCGCAGAATTCTGGATGCTATTAGTTTGATAATGTCCTGAGTGTTCATAATCCACCAAAAAAGTATTTACACACTTCGTTAAATTCATGCTTGTTTACATCTGCTACGCTGCATGCGTCAAGAAAAGGTTTCAATTTATCTTCAACAAGAAAATACAGAAGATCCAAATCACCCATACTTTTAAGTCGGTAGTAGAGTGCAGGGTTTTGGTTTTCAAGCTTTCTGGCCGTATAGATAGCTCTCGATGTTTCTGCGCCAATCGTCAGAGCACTTCCGATGACTACGCCAGCGGCGAACGAGGTCATAATACGTGTCGATACGGCAGCACCTAGCTTTACTCCGGTTAGCTCAGCGAATATGAATTTACCAGCCATTACGCCTGTAAAATTTTGTGCAATACCCTTAATACTGTCCATGTTAACTTTTGACATGAACTCTCTGATTACGGCATTAACTATTTTTTGAGCTTCCTGATGAACCGATATCCCTCGTTTGAGCATGTTAGCCATCCTCACTCGATCATCAAAATTAGAATGACGATGAGTCGTGTCCATGAAGTCATATCCGAGGTAATACATACTGACCGGGAAAGAGAGCATTCCTTGGGCTACAGAAGCCAGGAAACCGGAATCGCCAACATCCAGACTTTTCAGCATCCTTTTTGCCAGAGATTTCGCGCTGTCCAATTCAAACCTTCCTTATGGTTTTGCTTGTGAAACAGACAGAATGATAATGAGGATACTACGAAAAAGAAAATGCAAAAGCCCCACCGAGTTGATGGTGAATTGTAGAGTTACACTTTTGTCGAAGCGTCGACGCCATGTAGACGCGGATTTTGAAGCAGCCATTCAAACGCTTGATCTTCCGCTGGATTGTGAGAAAAACTGGATTTAGCTCTCCGAAAATAGTGGCAGCAGAAGTGCAACCATCACCAGTGATTACCTGCGATTACCATATAAAAGAGTCTTACGTATCATAAGCTTATGATGCGTAAGGCTCTCTTATAGTTTTTAAAATCCCTCGGCGTTCGCGCTGTGTGGGTTCAGGTCCCACTCCGGGTACCATGGGAAACAAAGAATAATCAAAGCAATAAGCAGTGTCGTGAAACCACCGAAAGGTGGTTTTTTTGTGCCTTTGGCTTAGGGCGAAGTGATCGTATCTCATCATCGTCCCGATCCTGCTGTGCCCGAGAATTTGCTGTTATACCAGAAGGTTAAGCCTGACTCTCTAATAACAAGCCCAGAAAGCAGGGCGATTTTCAGCTAACCTGCAACCAATCTTAAACAAACATTTCACTCGCCAGACACAGGTTGCCGCCGCTGATAAACTGGTTGGTATCCACCCTGGAGAGCGGAAGGTTATTGTCATGCAATATGAAGAACAGCAGCTTATCAACGGCCTTTTCGAGCGTCTAAAACAGACCGGACAACAAAACAGCCAACGGGATGCAGATGCAGAGCGTCAGATCGCTGAATTTGTCAGACAGCAGCCTGCGGCCCCCTACTATATGGCGCAGTCGATTTTGATTCAGGAAGCGGCGCTGAAACGCCTACAGGCCCGGGTTCAGGAGCTTGAAAGCGAATTAGCCGCGCAAAAAAGTAAACCCTTGACGGGCGGCAGTTTCCTCGGCGGCCTGTTTGGTGGCGGGAAAAATAACCCGCAGCCTGACAACAGCTGGAATGCCCAGCCGCAACAGCCACCGGCGCAGGATTACTCTCGGGCGCCAGCTACTCGCGGCGGCGGTTTTATGGCTGGCGCGCTCCAGACAGCCGCTGGCGTGGCCGGTGGCATAGCGCTTGCCGAGATGCTTACCAGCATGTTCCATCAGTCGCGGCCGGAAGAGATCGTGAACATCATCGAAGAACCGACAATGCCCGTCGGTGGCGAACCGTTTGTCGGTAATCAATACGGCGAGGTTAATAACATCTCTGACACCCGTTTCCTCAACCAGAACGATCCGTTAGGCAGTAATAACGACGTCTGGCAGAATGACGATGTAGATGACGACTACAGCAATGACGACGATAGTTTTATTTAACGACGTTATCGTGTAACCACCGAAATGAAGTGAGCCCCGAAAGTTAGGTATCCAACTTTCGGGGTTTTGCGTTTCCGGGTCAAAAAAGCCTTCGCGGCTAAGCCTGAAGGCTCATAAATCACATTCTTTTTACTACGTTTCTTACTAAGAAACCTGTAAGAATTGCCGGAAGCAATCCAAACAAAGAGGCGATATCGACTAACGTATACTCCAGTTCTTCTATCCCATATGTGCCGAAATGATCCATCACGGAATCAGCCCATTTGGCAGATATCAAATCACACCCCACCTAAATACGCCTTCCTCACCTCCTGATTCCCCAGCAGCTCTTCACCGCTGCCGCTCAGCCGGATCTGTCCGTTAACCATCACATACCCCCGGTCAGACAGCTTCAACGCATGGTGCGCATTCTGCTCCACCAGAAAAATAGTCATACCGTTGCGGGCCAGCTCGCGCAGCGTCTGGAAGATCTGTTTCACCACAATCGGGGCTAAGCCCAGGCTGGGCTCATCCAGCAGCAGCAGCTTCGGACGGCTCATCAGCGCCCGGGCGATCGCCAGCATCTGCTGTTCCCCGCCGGACATGGTCATCGCGCGCTGCTTGCGCCGCTCCTTGAGGCGCGGGAAGAGGTCGAACATGGTTTGCATATCCTCAGCGGCAAACTGGCTGCCGAGGGGGATGGTCCCCATCAGCAGATTCTCTTCAACGGTCATATCCGGGAAGATTCGTCTGCCTTCCGGCGCCTGCGCAATGCCTCCGGACGCGACGTAGTGGGTGGATTTATGGCTGATATCTTCGCCGCCGAAAAGGATCTGTCCGCTGCGAATACGGGGCTGGCCAAAGATGGACATCAGCAATGTCGATTTACCCGCGCCGTTTGCGCCAATCAGCGCCACGGTTTCACCCTTATTGACCTCGAGGGAAACCTGCTTCAGCGCCTGAATGACGCCGTAGAACACGTCCACCTCGCGAAATGCCAGCAGCGGTTCGCTCATAGGGTGACCTCGCTTTCATCCGTACCCAGGTAGGCGGCAATAACCTTTTCATCATGCTGGATCTGCTCGGGTTTTCCCCTGGCAATAACATCCCCGTGGTCGAGCACGATAATGTCGTCCGAAATCTCCATCACCATCCCCATATCATGCTCAATCAGTAGTACCGTGATGTCATGATGATCCCGCAGAAAGCGAATAATGCTGCTGAGCTTATGCGTTTCAACCGGGTTAAGCCCGGCGGCGGGTTCATCCAGACAGATCATTTCCGGCCCGGTGCACATTGCTCGCGCAATTTCCAGACGCCGTTGCTGGCCGTACGACATCTCTCCCGCCAGGCGATTGGCGCACTCCACCAGATCCACCACTTCCAGCCAGTAGAAGGCCCTGTCCAGGGCGTCGCTTTCCGCCCGCCGGTATGCCGGCGTATTTAAGATCCCGGCAAGCAGATTGCGGTTAACGCGCATATGCTGCGCAACCAGCAGGTTTTCTACGACAGACATCTCGCGAAAAAGACGGATATTTTGAAACGTGCGCGCCAGCCCTGCGCGGTTGACCAGATGCGTTCCGCCGAACATTTTGTAGAAAAGACGCTGCCCGAACTGCGCGGGGTTAATCCAGTCTCCCGGCTGGAATTTTTGTCCGAGCACCTGAATAACGTTGGTCGTTTTATGGCGGGTATTAAATAAAATGTTGCCGCCGGAGGCCCTGTAGAAGCCCGTCAGGCAGTTAAACACGGTAGTTTTTCCCGCCCCGTTTGGCCCAATCAGGGCGGTAATTGAGCCACGCTGCACGTCCAGGTTGACGTCGTTTAACGCCTTAATCCCGCCGAAGTGCATCATCAGATGTTCAACGCGCAATATCGTTCCGTTCATGGCGCGACGCCCTTACGCACGGCAAACCCGCTGCGGTTAATGCGGATCAAACCGCGCGGACGCCAGATCATCATCACCACCATGAGCATGCCAAACAGCAGGACGCGGTACTCGGCAAAACTGCGCAGCAGTTCCGGCGTGACCGTGAGCACAAAGGCGGCCAGCACCACGCCAAGCGTCGAGCCCATCCCGCCCAGCACCACAATGGCGAGGATCAGCGCCGATTCAAAGAAGGTAAAGGAGGTGGGATTCACGAACCCCTGATAGGTGGCGAAGAACACCCCGGCAATGCCCGCGGTCGACGCGCCCAGCGTAAAGGCGGAGAGCTTAACCAGAACATGATTCAGCCCCATCGAGCGGCAGGCAATTTCGTCTTCACGCAGCGCTTCCCACGCCCGACCAATCGGCATCTGCGTCAGGCGGTGCTTGATATAGAGCACCAGCATCACCACCAGGAACAGCACCGCGTAGATAAAAATAAACTTCATGTTCGGGTTGTAGGTCAGGTGGAAAAATTCGTGGAAGGGCACGCCGCCTTCTTTCGCGCGTCGTCCAAATTCCAGGCCGAAAAAGGTGGGGGGAGGGGCCGAGACGCCGTTTGGGCCGCCGGTGAAGGTCAGCCAGTTGTTCAGTATCAGGCGAATGATCTCCCCGAACCCGAGGGTGACGATGGCCAGATAGTCACCGTGCATGCGCAGTACCGGGAAACCGAGCAGGGCGCCTGCGGCGGCGGCCATGATGGCCGCCAGCGGCAGCATGCTCCAGAACCCTAAGCCGAGATACTGGTATCCCAGCGCCAGACCGTACGCCCCAATTGCGTAGAAAGCGACATATCCCAGATCCAGCAGGCCGGCCAGACCCACGACGATATTCAGCCCCAGGCCGAGAAGCACGTAGATCAGTCCGAGAATGGCGACGGTCAGCACATATTTAGTGGCGACAAATGGAAAGCAAATCGCAAGGGCGATCACCAGAGGAATAATCCAGCGCATGCGGCTTTTATATTCCGGCGGCCGGACATATACGCCCGCGCTATCGACTTCGAAGCGCGCCTGAAAACGGGCGCCCGCGGCGGTACCTAAAAAAGCGCTCAACAGAAAACGCCCGAGCATGACGATGCCAACCATCCAGGCCAGTCGCTGCCCGGCGAAGTTAAAGCTGTATCCGTCCAGCACCACGCCCGCAATGGGGCCGAAAATAATCAGTGCAATCAGCCCGGAAAAAATCGCGTCCTGGATGCAACGTTTAAGTGAAAAACCGTGTGATGTCATCATTCTCTCCCTCACACTTTGGCCACTATCGGGCGCCCAAGCAGCCCCTGAGGACGGAAAATCAGGATCATGACCAGCAGGCCGAACGAGAAGACGTCTTTATAGTCCGAATTCACCATGCCCGAGAACTGGGCTTCCGCCACGCCCAGGATAAGGCCGCCGAGCATGGCGCCGGGGAGGGAGCCGATGCCGCCGAGTACCGCTGCAGTAAAGGCTTTAATGCCGATCACGAACCCGACGTAGAAATCAAAGGTGCCGTAATTCATGGTAATCAACACCCCCGCCAGACCGGCCATCGCCGCGCCGATCACAAAGACCAGCGAAATAATCCGGTCGGTGTTAATGCCCAGAATGGAGGCCATCTTACGATCCTGCTGTACCGCGCGGCACATCCGGCCCAGCCGGGTATGGTTGATAATCCAGGTGAGCACCAGCATGCCGGCAAACGAGGCAACCAGAATAAACACTTTGGTGTAGGTTATCTGCACGAACCCGTCGCCCAGATGCAGGCGAATAACGCCATCCAGCATGGTCGGTACCCCTTGCTGGCGCGGGCCCTGGCTAAGCTGCGCGTAGTTTTGCAGGATAAGCGACATCCCGATGGCGGAGATCAGCGGCGCCAGGCGCGTGGAGTTGCGCAGCGGCTTGTAGGCGATACGTTCGATGGTCCAGCCGTACACTCCGGTGACCACGATGGTGAACACCAGCGTCCCAAGGATCAGTAGCGGGAACGACTGCAGACCGAAGAACGACAGCAGCGCCAGGCCGATGGCGCAGAGATAGGCGGAAATCATATACACTTCGCCGTGGGCGAAATTGATCATCCCGATAATGCCGTACACCATGGTGTAGCCGATGGCGATTAAACCGTAGACGGAGCCCAGCGTTAAGCCATTGATTAACTGTTGCAGGAAGAATGTACTCATCTTAGCGCGCTCGTTTTATAGGCTGCGCGATGCGCGCAGCCGGATGTTTATTACGCGCCGACGGGCAGGCCCGCCGACGTTGAGCGTGACTCCGTCCCGTTACTGCACTTCCTTATATTTTCCTTTGTCGTCCCACTGGTAAACCACGTAGTCAGACACTTTCAGATCGCCTTTGCTGTCCCAGGCTTTTTTGCCCATCACCGTGTCGACGGAATTGGCTTTCAGCCACTCGCTGGCTTTGGCAGAGTCCTTGCCGCCGGTGGCCTTGAAGGCTGCGGCAATCGCCTGTACGGAGGCATAGGAGTAAAGGGTGTAACCTTCCGGCTCGAATTTACCAGCGCGGAATTTCTCGATAACCGCTTTACCGTCCGGAATAAGGCGCGGATCTTTACCGAAGGTCATGTAAATGCCGTTGGTGTACTGCGGGCCGCCCGCGGCGGTCACCATCTCTTCGTTGACAATACAGTCGCCGGAGAAGAATTTCGCCTGCACGCCCTGTTCACGCATCTGGCGAACCAGCGGACCGGCTTCCGGGTGACAGCCACCGAAGAATACGACGTCCGGTTTTTGCGCGCCGATCTTGGTCACCAGCGCGTTAAAGTCTTTTTCACCGCGGGATAACCCTTCATACATCACGTCCTGAACCCCGCGCTTCGCCAGCGCCGCTTTGGTGGCGTCAGCCAGGCCCTGACCATAGGTGTCTTTATCATGAATGATGACCACGCGTTTGGCTTTTAGCTTGTCGATGATGAAGTCGCTGGCCACCTGACCCTGCTGATCGTCGCGTCCGCACATGCGGAACATATCGCTCATGCCGCGTTCGGTGATCAGCGGGTTAGTTGAGCCGGGGGTAATCGAAATAATGCCCGCGTCGCTATACACCTCGGAGGCGGGCATTGTGGAAGAGGAGCAGAAATGGCCGACCACGGCGTTGACCTTATCCTGGTCAACTAAACGGTTGGCCACGGCCACGGCTTGCTTGGGCTCGCAGGCATCATCCCCCTGAACCAGTTTGATTTTCTCGCCGTTAATGCCGCCTGCGGCATTAATGTCTTCAGCGGCCTGCGTTGCGCCGTGCCAGTACTGATCGCCATAGGTGGCATTAGGACCCGTGAACGGCCCGGCCACGCCAATCACAATATCTGCCCGGGCGGAAAACGCCGTCACCAGGCAACCGGCCAACACAAGAGAAAGAGGAGTTCTGATAAATTTCAGCGACATTATTATGTTCCTTAGCAAAGAGGTTTTTGCACCACGGCGTAAACCCGAACGCCCGACGGCGCAGCCAATCCGAAACACGAGCAAGAACAAAATGCACTAAACGAACAAGATACAGACGGCATCCTGCATGTACGGCGAGGTATCCCTGCGCAGCGTCGCGCGAAGAACATTAAGCAAAAACGTTGCCAGAATGGTTAACCCTTTGACGGGCTTGTGACATGTCTGAGTATAGAGCGCCGCGTTATGCCGCCTTGCGGGAGGAGAAGAAATTACAGCGGAGATCACATATCGTTAACAATAAAGCCCATAAGTTGTGCAAAGGTCACGATTTGCACGTTTTTGCAGCAATAAAGACCTAAACTTCAGCCCGGAGAGGCGTGAGATATGTGTTAGGATCGTTTCCTTTTGCAGGAGTGTCAGCGATGACTGAAGGCCCATTGAATGAAAGCGAAATGGCGTGGCTTGAAGAGACGTTAATGTCTTACGGTCATGATGATGCGTCCGTGATTGACGTGTCCGAACTGGACGGCATGCTAACCGCGGTGCTTTCCGGTCCTGTTGTCGTTGAGCCAGATGCCTGGCTGGTGGCGGTGTGGGGCGGCGAGAAATATATCCCGCGCTGGAAAAACGATCGGGAAATGAACCGTTTTATCGATCTCTGCTTTAAGCACATGAACGATATTGCCGAGCGCCTGAGCGAGTACCCGGATCAGTTTGAACCTATGTTCGGCTATAACGACGTGGACGGTGAGAGCTATACCGTGGTGGAAGAGTGGTGTTATGGCTACATGCGCGGCGTGGCGCTGACGGACTGGTCAGCCTTGCCGGAAGCCCTGAAGGCCGATCTTGACGTGGTTGCGCTGCACGGGACGGAAGAGAACAGCGAAAAGCTGGATGAACTGTCCGAAGAGGAATATATTGCCAGCATCGAGCGTATCCAGCCTGCGGCACTGCGTTTATATCAATACTGGGTAAACAATCCGCAGCAGCCGGAAGTGAAGAAGCCGACGGTGAACGGCACGAAGGTCGGACGTAACGATCCGTGTCCTTGCGGCAGCGGGAAGAAGTTTAAGAGCTGCTGTTTGCACTGATAAAAAAAGGGGCTGATGATAGCCCCTTTTTTATTTAACCCACTTCCGGCAGCATCCCGGCTGCAATCAATACCTGCACCAGAATAATCACCACCCCACAGCCAAACACAACGCACAGCAGCGGTTTTCCCCCCGCCACGCGGTAACCCTGCTGCGGATGCTGCTGGCGGCTCTTCCATGCCAGCAGGGAAGGGAGCAGCAGGGCCAGGATAGAGAGCGCCACCCCCGCATACCCCAGCGCCATCACAAACCCGCGCGGGTAAAACAGCGCAAAACCCAGCGGCGGCAGGAAGGTGATCGCCCCCGTCTGTAACCGTCCGGCTACGGTATTGCGACGCTGGAACAGGTCGGCGAGGTAATCAAACAGGCCGAGCGCCACGCCCAGGAACGAGGTTGCCAGCGCCAGGTCGGCAAACAGGTGTACCGCCAGCTCCACGTGCGGGGAGGTAACAACCTCGCGCAGTGCCAGCAGAAAACCGTTCAGGCCAGCGTGTTGCGCCATCAGCCCAATAAAGGTCGAAGAGTCAATGCTGCCCAGCGTCACCAGCTGCCAGAAAATATAGGCGATCAGCGGGATCGCGCTGCCGATAACAAAGACGCGGCGCAGCTTGCGGATATCGCCGTTCATATAGCTGACGATGCTCGGCACGCTGCCGTGGAAGCCAAACGAGGTGAAAATGACCGGGATCGCGGAAAGCGCCAGCCCTTTTTCCAGCGGCAGCGTCAGCAGGTTGACCTTGTGCACGTGCGGGGCCAGCAGCACCAGCATGATAATCAGGAAGAGAATTTTGGCGCTGAACAGAAAGCGGTTAAACAGATCGACCAGCGATGTACCCACGCAGACCACGCCGCCGCCGATGAGCGCAAAGAAGATAGCCCCCGTCGCCGGGGTAATGTCAGAGCCAAACCAGTCGTTGACGCTGGAGGCGATGAGTTCCCCGGCGCCGCTGATATAGGCGGCGGTCAGGGCGTACATCAGGAACATCATGCTAAAGCCGGTTATCCACTGGCCGTAGCGTCCCAGATAGCGCGACGCAAGCGAACCCAGACCGGTGTCGGCGGGGACGTGCTGGTAAACCTCAAGCAGCAGCAGGGCGGTGTAGCACATCAGCGCCCAGAGCGTACCCAGCAGCAGCAGGGTCATGCCAAATCCCACGCCCGCGGCCGCCAGGGGCATGGCCAGCATTCCTGCGCCAATTGTCGTTCCGGCGACGATAAAAATACTTCCCAGGGTTCTGTTTTTCACGCTTTCCTCTACAACGATGCTTAACCGCGACAAAATCTGCGGCGCAGAGTAAGGGAAAAGCCGTAATTCGTCAAATCACCGTTACAAGTAGTGTAATGAATAATTTACGGATTATTGGTGCTCTGATCCTTTTTAGGTGGATGCCTACTTCATAAGGGCAATATTGCTGGGCGATATTCCGGCGTAACGTAAACAATAAATATAAATTATCAAATTAAGTGAGGGTTTTATGGCTGGAGAGAATCCCTTTACCGCGGCATGGAGTCGGGGAGGTAACCTGTTGTGCCATGGGCACTGGATAATCAGCTGGCAGAACCAACCCCTGATACTTCCCGAGTCCCGCCGCGAAAAGGATATGGGCACCTGGGCAATCTATTCGGTTATCGATCCTGAAGATGAAACCTTTGCACAAGGCTTACATGAAGATGAGTGGATAGTTGAGAATGTCGACTGGTTAACGGATATGTTCTTCGAGGTGGGTATTCCGCTGGAGACGTCCAGCTACCGCTATTTTTACCAGGCGGTGAATCCTCATGACTGGCGCTGCACCAGCTGTGCGGGGTGTATGTAAATTAACGCGGTGCCGGTTTTCGGCACCGCGCTGAAATTAATTCTGCGTATCGAGGGTGGAAAGTTCTTTATCAATAAAGTAAAGACCTTCGCCGGATTTCCCCACCAGAGACAATTTATCCAGTACGGATTTAAACAGCTTCTCTTCTTCGTGTTGTTCAGCGACATACCACTGCAGGAAATTAAAGGTTGGATAATCCTGGCTGGTCATCGCGGCATGGACCAGTTCGTTAATTTTCTGCGTGATCAGCTGCTCGTGCTCGTAGGTGGCGCGGAACAGTTCATCGAGAGAATTATACTCAGCAAAAGGTGAAGCCACGGTTTCAATGCGCGGCAGGCTGCCCGTATCCGTAAGATAATCAAACAGACGCTGCATGTGGGTCATCTCTTCCTGAGCGTGACGACGCAAAAACGCGGCCGCACCTTCGAAGCTGTGATAGCTGCACCAGGCGCTCATCTGCTGGTAGAGCAGGGATGAAAAAAGCTCAAGGTTCATTTGTGCGTTGAGCTTGTCGATCATTTCAGTTTTCAGCATGGTGACGCTCCGGATTATTATTTCTGGTTCACAATGAGCGACACTATAATTTGTTATTTAATTATTTGCAAAACGTAAATTTTTTATTTTATTTATTTAAAATACGAATGGGAATAAAACGCATTGGCGATTTTTATAATTTATTAATGAGAATTGTTTTTGTTCGTAATGAAATAAACTGCCAGCAAACGCTGGCAGCGTTGATTAATACCAGGGATTATTTGTCTTAGGGTTAACGGCGTAACCCATACATTTATACTGGATAGTCACGCTCTCGTTCAGGCACAAAGAGCCGCTCGTCAGGGTGCAGGTTTTAATGGGCTGACCATAGGCTGAGGCAGTGGCATACCCCATGCTCTGACACGCTTTTGCTGCCGTGCCGTTATTCACATACTCATCGGAATACGCATTTTGCAGCGCTGCCTGGCCGTAGTCGAGACGGACGATGCCGTTCGGCGCGTCGCGGCTGCTGACTTCAGCCTGGCGGTTGATACTACACCCCGCGAGCAGCAGGATTGTGCCGGCTACAATGACTCTTTTCATGGTTTGCTCTGAGTGGATGGAAATACCTTATCGTACCCGCAGATGCCCGCTGCAATGCCTGGAATAGCCGGACAATCTGCCCTCACTCTTCGCAACGGGTGAGAGGGGAGCGCTATCAGGCCAAATCCTGATAAGGATGTGATTAGCATCACAAAATGATTGATTTTTGTGATGGTGGTCATATTATAAGCACGTTGACAATAAAGTTGTATAACAAGTTAATGGAGCATCATCGTGAAACTGCGCAAAATCCTGAAAAGCATGTGGGCCAATTACTGCCGCACGTTCAAAGACGTGCCGCCAGGCGCCATGTTCTGATAAAAAAACCTGCTTCGGCGGGTTTTTTTGTACCTGCAGGCGATGAAGGGAAGATGTCAGGGGGCGTGTTTTGCTACTATGGCGGCCTTTAAATAAGGAGAAAACCCATGTCACAAAACCTGAGCGCCGATCAGGAACTGGTCTCTGACGTTGTTGCCTGTCAGCTGGTTATCAAACAAATCCTTGATGTTCTGGACGTGATTGCGCCGGTTGAAGTGCGCGAGAAGATGTCTACGCAGCTGAAAAATATCGATTTCGCCAGCCATCCTGCTGCCGCTGACCCGGTTACGCTTCGTGCGATCCAGAAAGCCATCGCGCTGATTGAGCTGCGATTCACGCCGCAGGGTGAGTCCCACTAAAGCAGGGAAAGGGGCGACGGCACGTGTCGCCCTTTGATGCTGTTAAAAGAACGTCTGGACCAGCAGGTAGCTCGCCGCGCACGCGCAGCTTACTCCAATCAGCCCAGGCAGAATAAAGCTGTGGTTGATGATAAATTTACCGATGCGGGTGGTGCCTGAACGGTCAAAGCCGATGCAGGCCAAATCACTGGGATAGGTCGGCAGGACAAAATAGCCGTAGGACGCCGGGAAAAAGGCGATCAGCATTTTCGGGTCGATGCCCAGCATGAGGCCCATTGGCGCAACGGCCGTCAGCGCAGCCGCCTGGCTGTTCACCAGTTTTGACACCAGAAACAGCACAATGGCATACGTCCACGGGTGGCTCTTCACCACGCCTTCCAGCGCCAGCTTTAACTCGTCGAGATGCGCCTGGAAAAAGGTATCGCTCATCCACGCCACGCCGAACACCGAGAAGATCGCGACCATACCGGCCTTGAACACCGCGCCGTTGGAAATCGCCGACGCATTAACCTTACAGGCCATCAGCATCACGGCGCCCGCAATTAGCATCATCATCTGAATGACAAGGTTCATCGACAGCGCCGTCATTTTGCCTTTCACTTCAAAGGCGGGGCGCAGTTCCGGGAATGCCCCCAGCAAAACGACCACGGCAATACCGGCAAAGAAAATCCACGTGGACCAGTAGGCCTGTTTAGGGAAACGCTGATTCATTAACGTCTCCGTACCGCCGTAGATAAACTCGCGCTGCTTAGGATCTTTCAGCTTTTCCTGAAACTCTATGTCGTCAGCCAGATCTTTCCCACGGCGTAAGCTCCACAGGGCCGCAATGGCTACGCCGAAAAGCGAAGCGGGAACCGACACGGCGAGAATTTCCAGGATCCCCCACGCGTGGCCGATCCCATGCTGGGCCGCCAGGATGGACACCAGCGACACAACGGCAACGGAAACGGGGGATGCCGTAATCGCCATCTGTGATGCCACCGACGCCACGGCCATGGGGCGCTCCGGGCGGATCCCTTTTTTCAGGGCGATATCCGCAATGATGGGGAACATGGTGTAGACCACATGCCCGGTGCCGCACAGAAAGGTCAGCATCCAGGTGGTGAAAGGGGCGAGCAGGGTGATGTGCTGCGGGTGTTTGCGCAGCAGGCGTTCAGCAAACTGCATCATGACGTTGAGGCCGCCCGCAGTCTGCAGCGTAGCCGCACAACCTATCACCGCAAGGATGGTCAGCATAACGTCAACCGGCGGTTTACCCGGTTGCAGACCAAAGACAAAACATAAAATAAAAAGACCAATGCCGCTGATTAACCCCAGCCCCATACCGCCGAAACGCGTACCCGTCAGCAGGCAGAGGAGAATGACAACAAACTCAATGGTGATCATGATGCTCCCTCGTCAATGATTATGTAACTAAATAAATCATCACACGTTGTGTGGTTAATCATTGGGAGCCAGATCTGATTTGTTAAATTTCAGCAAAAGCAGAAGGTTGGAGATGGGAAAAGTAATCCTGCCTCAGGTGGGAGGAGGGATCCCCACAAAACAATACCTGCACGGACGACTCCCTCTCCCTTGAGGGAGAGGGCTGGGGTGAGGGGGAACATACGGCTGTGGTGGTCATTCCGTTCACTTCATGTTCCTTGCTACTCTTTAACGACATGACCGGTGAACGTGCCAGGGCGGCTCAATCGCCGCCGCCCTGGCGACCCGGGCTCCCGGCTGTAAATCGCCGCTTCGGCGATTTACAGCCGGACCAGGACATCACTGTCAGTTATTCACTTGCCTGATACAAAACTCATCGCTTCAGTTTAATAAATTTCTGGGAAACCCTCAGCCCGGTTGGAGCAGATTAAAAAACTCAGTGGTGCTGTACCGCCACAATGTCGAGCAGATGACGGTCGGTTTGCTCAGGACATAAACCCGCCTGCTGCGCATTATGGATCTCATCCGCCAGCGTCTTCAGCAGCATGCCATCCTGCTGCTGTTCTTTGTCCATATCACGTAAGAATTTGAGCGTCGTAATGTCCTGCTGCGCTTTGGCTTCATCGGCCAGTTTGCTGAGCGTGCTGCAGCGTTGCTCATACTCTTCAAGCGTTTTCTGAAACAGTTCTTCCAGGCAGGAGTAGTTTTCGTTGATCCCATCAAGGGCTTTAACGACAGGATTTGCCCCTGCGGCTTTCAGAAAATTGAAGACACGCATCATATGGGTGACGTTACTTTGCGCCTGCGAGCGAAAGAATGTAGCAGACCCCGTAAGACTATTCTCGGCACACCACGCACTTAAGTGAAGGTGCAGGTTCGAGGCGTAGAACTCAAGGTTCATCTGCGCGTTAAGTTTTTGCATCATCGTTTGGGTAGCCATACTCATATCCTTATTGACTGTGGGACGTGATGTCCGTTGCTTAACCTGAGCGCCAGGCAAATACGAAGAAAAGAGCAGAAATAGACATTCTGCCGTGACCGAAGTCGACCGAAATTCACTTCCTGTGTTCGATATAAATAAGCATACCCTTGTCTTGAGTCTAAGAAAACTCTTAATCAGGCTGTATTTACCATACATTACAAAGTTTAATATAGTACATAAATACAATTAGCTCGCCATGAATTGAATGTGACTTAATAAGCTAATAATTAAGGGTTTTTACCATTAAGGCACACTGTTACTCTTTCGGGAATATTAAATTGGAATATTACTCCGAGAAAAAGAGAAATACGGTTTAATCGTTTCGAATATATGATGTGCCAATAAAATTGCGCTAAATCAATTTCTGCGAAATAACGTTTTTACAGGTGCGTTGTACATTCTTGATGAAAAACATGTTGAACCCCTTTAACGCCAGCTGCGTTTTGCCCGCTGAGAGGCATCAGGGATATCTTGGCTAATCTTATGGATAATTCTGCTTAACCCCTTTCTATTTGTCTGACAAATCCCGCCTTTATTATGTCATTTTTCGCTGAATTTATGTACGCAATTACTGTAATTCTGCGGTGTGATGGGGCTCTCTTATGGATGATTAATTTCCCGCTAAAACTATCACCAGCAATAACGCTTATGACGAGGTAAGCGCTAATGCCTTGTTTTAAGTCCGATTAAATAAGAAGCACGCACTTATTCCCTACAGAAAAGAATGCTAAAGCTGGAGTTTACCATGCACAAATTTACTAAAGCGCTGGCGGCCATCGGTCTGGCTGCCGTTATGTCACAATCCGCTATCGCTGAGAATTTAAAACTCGGTTTTTTGGTAAAACAGCCCGAAGAGCCCTGGTTCCAGACTGAGTGGAAATTCGCAGATAAAGCCGGGAAAGATTTAGGTTTTGAAGTCATTAAAATCGCCGTGCCTGACGGCGAAAAAACCCTGAACGCCATCGACAGCCTGGCGGCCAGCGGTGCAAAAGGTTTCGTTATCTGTACCCCGGATCCAAAGCTGGGGTCGGCAATCGCGGCGAAAGCGCGCGGTTACGATATGAAGGTCATCGCGGTTGACGATCAGTTCGTTAACGCCAAAGGCAAGCCGATGGACACCGTCCCGCTGGTCATGATGGCGGCGACCAAAATCGGCGAACGCCAGGGCCAGGAACTCTATAAAGAGATGCAAAAGCGCGGCTGGGATGTCAAAGAGACCGCGGTAATGGCTATCACGGCTGACGAGCTGGACACCGCCCGTCGTCGTACTACCGGTTCAATGGATGCGCTGAAAGCGGCCGGCTTCCCGGAAAAACAGATCTATAAAGTCCCAACCAAATCCAACGATATCCCGGGCGCTTTCGACGCCGCGAACTCTATGCTGGTCCAGCATCCGGAGGTCAAACACTGGCTGGTGGTCGGCATGAACGACAACACCGTGCTGGGCGGGGTACGCGCGACGGAAGGCCAGGGCTTCAAAGCGCCTGACGTGATCGGGATTGGCATCAACGGCGTTGACGCCGTCAGCGAGCTGTCCAAAGCGCAGGCTACTGGCTTCTACGGTTCTCTGCTGCCGAGCCCGGACGTTCACGGCTACAAATCCAGTGAGATGCTCTACAACTGGGTAACCAAAGGGGCCGAACCGCCGAAATTTACCGAAGTGACCGACGTGGTGCTGATTACCCGCGACAACTTCAAAGAGGAGCTGGCGAAAAAAGGGCTGGGCGGTAAGTAATACGCGGTGATTGTGCCCCTCATGCTTCGTGAGGGGCCAGACGTACACACTACAGGAATCACGGAGACGTTATGCGACAGTCTGATCCGTATCTCTCTTTTCGCGGCATCGGGAAAACTTTCCCCGGTGTGAACGCGCTGACCGATATCAGCTTCGACTGCTATGCCGGCCAGGTTCACGCCCTGATGGGGGAAAACGGCGCGGGGAAATCCACGCTGTTGAAGATCCTCAGCGGCAACTATGCACCTACGACCGGCACGCTGGCCATTCGCGGCGAAGAGGTGGCGTTTGCCGATACCACGGCGGCGCTCAATGCCGGGGTTGCGATCATCTATCAGGAGCTGCACCTCATTCCTGAGATGACCGTGGCGGAAAACATCTATTTAGGACAGCTCCCGCACAAAGGCGGCGTGGTAAATCGTTCGCTACTTAATTATGAAGCGGGGCTGCAGCTTAAACACCTGGGTCTGGACGTCGATCCCCAGACGCCGCTGAAATATCTCTCCATCGGCCAGTGGCAGATGGTTGAAATTGCCAAGGCGCTGGCGCGTAACGCCAGAATTATCGCCTTCGATGAGCCCACCAGTTCGCTCTCTGCGCGTGAAATAGAAAATCTGTTCCGCGTGATCCGCGAATTGCGTCAGGAAGGCCGTACGATTTTGTATGTCTCGCACCGCATGGAAGAGATATTTGCCCTGAGCGACGCCATCACCGTCTTTAAAGATGGGCGCTATGTGCGCACCTTTACCGACATGCAGCAGGTTAACCATGACCAGCTTGTTCAGGCGATGGTCGGACGCGAGCTGGGTGATATTTATCACTGGCAGCCGCGTCAGTATGGCCCTGAACGCCTGCGCCTGGACAGCGTCAAAGCGCCGGGCGTGCGCACGCCTATTTCGTTATCCGTTCGCAGCGGCGAAATTGTCGGCCTGTTTGGTCTGGTGGGGGCGGGGCGCAGTGAATTAATGAAAGGCCTGTTCGGTGGAACCCGTATTACCGAAGGGCAGGTTTCTATTGACGGTGAACGGGTCGATATCCAGAAACCGGCCCACGCGATCGGGGCGGGCATGATGCTCTGCCCGGAAGACCGTAAAGCCGAGGGGATTATTCCGGTGCATTCGGTACGCGACAACATCAATATTTCCGCCCGCCGCAAGTTTATTCGCGCAGGCTGCCTGATAAACGATGGCTGGGAGTCGAGCAATGCCGACCACCATATTCGCTCGCTGAATATTAAAACGCCGGGTCCGGAACAGCTGATCATGAATCTGTCAGGCGGAAACCAGCAGAAGGCGATTTTAGGCCGCTGGCTGTCCGAAGATATGAAGGTCATTTTGCTGGATGAGCCGACGCGCGGTATCGATGTGGGGGCAAAACACGAGATTTATAACGTGATCTATGAGCTGGCAAAACGCGGCGTGGCGGTGCTCTTCGCCTCCAGCGATCTGCCGGAGGTGCTTGGCGTGGCCGACCGCATTGTGGTGATGCGTGAAGGCGAAATTGCCGGTGAATTACTTCATGAACAGGCGAATGAACAACAGGCGTTGAACCTCGCCATGCCTAAAGTCAGCCAGGCTGTCGCCTGAGTAAGGAGTTAATGATGTCCTCTGTTACTACATCCGGAGCGCCTAAGTCGAAGTCGGCGCTGAGTTTTGGACGTATCTGGGATCAGTACGGCATGCTTGTGGTCTTTGCCGCGCTGTTCCTCGCCTGCGCGATCTTTGTTCCTAACTTTGCCACCTTCATTAATATGAAGGGGCTGGGGCTGGCCATTTCCATGTCCGGGATGGTGGCCTGCGGGATGCTGTTCTGTCTGGCCTCCGGCGATTTTGACCTGTCAGTAGCGTCGGTGATTGCCTGTGCGGGCGTCACGACGGCAGTGGTGATCAACATGACGGAGAGCCTGTGGATTGGCGTTCTGGCCGGTCTGCTACTCGGCGTCATCAGCGGTCTGGTGAACGGGTTTGTTATCGCACGCCTGAAGATTAACGCCCTGATCACCACGCTTGCGACAATGCAAATTGTCCGCGGGCTGGCCTATATTATCTCCGACGGTAAAGCTGTGGGGATTGAAGACGAGCGCTTCTTTACCCTGGGTTACGCCAACTGGCTGGGTCTGCCTGCGCCAATCTGGCTGACCGTGGCCTGCCTGATCCTGTTCGGCTTCCTGCTCAACCGGACCACCTTTGGCCGCAATACGCTGGCGATTGGCGGTAACGAAGAGGCCGCTCGTCTGGCCGGGGTGCCGGTAGTGCGAACCAAGATTATTATCTTTGTGCTCTCAGGGCTGGTTTCTGCCGCTGCGGGAATTATTCTTGCGTCGCGCATGACCAGCGGCCAGCCGATGACCTCTATTGGTTACGAGCTGATCGTGATTTCGGCCTGCGTTTTAGGGGGCGTTTCCCTCAAGGGCGGCATCGGAAAAATCTCATATGTGGTGGCCGGTATCCTGATTTTAGGCACGGTAGAGAACGCCATGAACCTGCTGAATATTTCGCCGTTCTCGCAGTACGTCGTGCGTGGCCTGATCCTGCTGGCAGCGGTGATTTTCGACCGTTACAAGCAAAAAGCGAAGCGTACCGTTTAGTCCTTTTCCCCACCTTTTATTGCTCAACTTATAACCATAGTTGACCCCTTAACCGCCTCGCCAGTAATACTGGCGGGGCGGTTGTCAAATGGCGAGCCACGTCACACTGTCTATACTTACATGACTATGAAAGAGGTAAAGGCGTTTACCTCTCGTAAACCGTAAGGAGGAAAAGGGTGGCTGACTTGTTAACCGCACCGCCTGTACTGCCCGGAAAATATGCTTTCTTTTTTGACCTCGACGGGACGCTCGCCGGGATCCAGCCGCATCCTGACGACGTGGTCGTCCCGGATACGGTGCTAGAGAATTTGCAGCAGCTCTCAAGACTGAACGAGGGCGCATTGGCATTGATTTCAGGGCGCTCAATGGCCGAGCTGGACGTGCTCGCCAGTCCTTACCACTTTCCGCTAGCCGGTGTACACGGAGCGGAGCGCCGCGATATCCATGATCAACTGCACGTTGTATCACTTCCTGAGACCTTAATTAAGGCGTTACACACTCAACTCTCCTCGGCGCTTGAGTCGCTTCCGGGCACTGAACTGGAAGAGAAGGGCATGGCTTTCGCTTTGCACTATCGGCAGGCACCGCATCACGAGGCGGCGGTCTTTGCGATTGCTCGCAGCGTGGCCGATGCACACCCGCAGCTCGCGCTGCAGCCGGGGAAGTGCGTCGTTGAGATAAAACCTGAGGGGATTAATAAAGGTGCTGCTATTGCGGCGTTTATGGCGGAACCGCCATTTAAGGGACGTACACCGGTATTTATTGGCGATGACCTGACCGACGAGGCCGGGTTTCGCGTGGTGAATCAGGCCGAAGGGATCGCCGTCAAGGTGGGGCCTGGTGACACCGTTGCCGAATGGCGACTGGCGGATGTCGCCAGCGTCTGGCAGTGGATATCTGACATCGCTAACCAGCAACAACAACAAATAGCGCAAAGCAAAGGGGGAAACCATTATGGGTCGCTTAGTCGTCGTCTCTAACCGAATCGCACCGCCTGACGATAAAAAAGCCAGTGCAGGTGGCCTGGCGGTAGGGGTGTTAGGTGCCTTAAAAGCCGCTGGCGGGCTGTGGTTTGGCTGGAGTGGAGAAATCAGTGAAGAAGAGAAACCGCTCAAAAAGGTGACGCGAGGAAACATTACGTGGGCTTCATTTGCATTGAAAGAGAAAGACTATGACGAGTATTACTCGCAGTTCTCAAATGCCGTCCTGTGGCCTGCGTTTCACTATCGTCTTGACCTGGTCAAATTCCAGCGTGAATCCTTCGAAGGCTACTCGCGCGTGAATGCGCTGCTGGCGGATAAACTGCTGCCATTAATCGAAGAAGACGATATTTTATGGATCCACGATTATCACCTGTTGCCCTTCGCGCGCGAGCTGCGAAAGAGGGGGGTAAATAACCGCATTGGCTTCTTCCTGCACATCCCGTTCCCGACGCCGGAGATTTTTACCGCGCTGCCGCCGCATGAAGAGCTGCTGGAGGCGCTGTGTGATTACGATTTGCTTGGGTTCCAGACCGAAAATGACCGCCTCGCGTTCCTTGACTCCGTGTCTGGCAAAGCGCGTCTGGTGACCAAAGGCGGGAAAACCCATACGGCGTGGGGGAAAACCTTCCACACCGAGGTCTATCCAATAGGGATTGAACCTGACGAAATCGCGGAGCAGGCTTCCGGCCCGCTGCCGCCGAAGCTGGCGCAGCTTAAGAATGAACTCAAGCACGTGAAAAATATCTTCTCGGTTGAGCGTCTTGATTATTCCAAAGGGCTGCCGGAACGCTTCCTGGCGTATGAAACGCTGCTGGATAAATACCCGCAGCATCACGGGAAAATCCGCTATACCCAGATCGCGCCGACGTCGCGCGGTGAGGTTCAGGCCTATCAGGATATTCGCCATCAGCTGGAGACAGAAGCAGGGCGCATTAATGGCCGCTACGGCCAGCTGGGCTGGACGCCGCTGTTTTACCTGAATCAACACTTTGACCGTAAGATCCTGATGAAGGTCTTCCGCTATGCGGACGTTGGGCTAGTCACGCCGCTGCGCGACGGGATGAACCTGGTGGCGAAAGAGTATGTGGCGGCCCAGGATCCTGCCGACCCGGGTGTTCTGGTGCTTTCCCAGTTTGCCGGGGCCGCAAATGAGCTCACGTCGGCGCTCATCGTTAACCCTTACGACAGGGATGACGTGGCTAATGCGCTGAATCGCGCCCTGACAATGCCGCTCACGGAACGTATTTCCCGCCATGCTGACATGATGGAAACAATCCGGAAGAACGATATTAACCACTGGCAGGCGCGTTTTATTCAGGATCTCCGGGATATCGCTCCGCAAAGTCATGAAGGCGATCTGCAAAAAAAGATCGCGACCTTCCCTAAACTCGCCTGATTTACTGCTGGGGGGTTAATGCCCCCCAAGCGGCACTAATAGCACATCGACCTGGCTCGACGCGACAATAGATTTCGCCGCGCAGGCTGCCCGCGATAAAAAGCTGTGGTTATGGTTCCCGCAAATCACTAAATCAATATTTTGTTTACGACACATATCGAGAATATGGGCGTTAAGTTCCCCGGTCGCAATAACGGTCTCATAAACAGGATATTGTGCCTTTTCCACTAATTCGCGCAGAAATTGCTGCGTTTCTTCCTGCAGAACCTCGCGAATATCCTCCAGCATGGGGGCGGCCAGCTGATTATACATCTCCGGCTCGGCAGCGAGCGTGATGAGGCTGATGCGGGCATTGTGGGGTCTGGCAATGGAAACTGCCCGGGCGACGAGCTGATGGCTTTCGGGGGAAACTGCAACGGAAACAAGAAGATGGGAGTAACTCATGGCGCACTCCTTGGATGTCTGAAAGACAGCGTTTAACCACCTTTACCGCGAAATCTCCGGTTCTGCAAGAGCAGATTACGACATTAGTGTGAAGCTTATCATAATTATTCATTAATTATTCTTATAAGAAGAATAACTGAAAAATGCGCCTAAATGAAAAAAATTAACAACTTAACGTAAATCACACAAATCCACGCTTTGACTGTTAAATCGTTTTGATGCGTTACAAACTCATTTCGAATGATCACGTCCTGAAACAACTTTTTTGTACTAGCTGCATAACTATATGTTTTTTCACGGTAAGAAAAATGTTTCTAGGAGAGGGGCCTGATGTAAATGTTTCCGCGCGGCGCTTACGGCAGGAAAAGCACGTTGCATGCCAGTTCGGATCACCCTTCTGCATGAGTATTCGTCAATTAAGAATACAAAACAGTACTGATTGTCTAAATATTGAACAAATTACAAGTCATACTGATGGATTTATTGGTCATATTCACTTAAATTGTGTGACGTGGATCACATTTTTTTTAAATTTGAGGGTGGCTGGATTGTATGTGTCAAAACTGACGAGTAGAGTTTGCGTCGAATTAGGAAAAATCTTAGTTATTTGTAAGAAATGATAAATCATGTAAGAGACGCATTCGCGGTTTCTCTCTTACGGTTTCAGTGAATACAAACCTAAATTCAACTATGCATTTAGCCTTTTCTTTTTTATACCGGGTGATTTCCCGGCGACATCACGGGGTGCGGTCTTTCCGCATAAAAATAATAGTTGGTTATTCGGGATGGGAACAATGCATACATCCGAGTTGCTAAAACATATCTATGACATCAATTTGTCGTATTTACTGCTCGCGCAGCGTTTGATTAGTCAGGACAAGGCGTCCGCGATGTTTCGTCTGGGTATTAACGAAGAAATGGCAACCATGCTGGGCGGCTTAACCCTCCCGCAGATGGTTAAACTGGCTGAAACGAATCAACTGGTTTGCCAGTTCCGTTTCGATGATTCGCAGACAATAACGCGTCTGACGCAGGAATCCCGTGTGGACGATCTTCAGCAGATCCATACCGGCATTCTTCTTTCCACTCGCTTGCTTAACGAAATCAGCCAGCCTGATGACGTAGCCCGTAAGAAAAGGGCCTAGCAATGAGCGAGAAAAGCATTGTTCAGGAAGCGCGTGACATACAGTTGGCCATGGAGCTGATTACGCTGGGTGCTCGTTTACAAATGCTGGAAAGCGAGACTCAGCTGAGCCGTGGTCGTCTCATCAAGCTGTACAAAGAGTTACGTGGTAGTCCCCCGCCGAAAGGCATGCTGCCGTTTTCTACCGACTGGTTTATGACGTGGGAGCAGAATATTCATGCTTCCATGTTCTGTAATGCCTGGCAGTATCTTCTCAAAACCGGTTTGTGCAGCGGCGTTGACGCCGTGATCAAAGCGTACAAACTTTACCTTGAACAATGCCCACAGCAGGAAGAAGGCCCTCTGCTGGCGCTGACCCGCGCATGGACGCTGGTGCGTTTTGTTGAGAGCGGAATGCTTGAACTGTCGCGCTGCAACTGCTGCGACGGCAATTTTATTACCCATGCTCATCAGCCTGCAGGCAGCTTCGCCTGTAGTTTATGTCAGCCTCCATCCCGCGCAGTAAAAAGACGTAAACTTTCCCGGGATGCTGCCGATATTATTCCACAACTGCTGGATGAACAGATCGAACAAGCTGTTTAACCCGAACGTGTGGGAAAGATTCCAGCAGCGGTAAGCAATTACCGCTGCTTTTTTTTACCCCGCAAACGGTAAACGCTGCGAGCTGGACGTCCTTGCCATAGTCACTAGCGGAAGGATGATGTCGTGCTTATCTTATTAGGTTACCTGGTAGTTCTCGGTACAGTTTTCGGCGGTTACATGATGACCGGCGGGCACCTTGGAGCACTCTATCAACCGGCTGAACTTATTATCATCGGCGGCGCAGGGGTAGGGGCTTTTATCGTTGGTAACAACGGTAAATCGATCAAGGGCACGCTGAAAGCGATTCCGTTGCTGTTCCGTCGCTCGAAATACACCAAAAGTATGTATATGGATCTGCTGGCATTGCTCTATCGCCTGATGGCGAAGTCGCGTCAGCAGGGCATGTTCTCGCTTGAACGGGATATTGAAAACCCGAAAGAAAGCGAAATTTTTGCCAGCTATCCGCGAATTCTTGCTGACGCCATGATGCTGGATTTCATCGTCGACTATCTGCGACTCATCATCAGCGGCAACATGAATACCTTCGAAATCGAAGCGCTGATGGACGAAGAGATTGAAACCCACGAAAGCGAATCTGAAGTGCCGGCCAACAGCCTGGCGCTGGTCGGCGACTCGCTTCCGGCATTCGGTATCGTTGCCGCGGTAATGGGCGTGGTTCACGCCCTGGCCTCGGCAGACCGTCCGGCAGCCGAGCTGGGCGCGCTGATTGCCCACGCGATGGTGGGAACTTTCCTCGGTATTTTGCTGGCGTACGGCTTCATTTCGCCGCTGGCGAGCGTTCTGCGCCAGAAGAGCGCGGAAACCACCAAAATGATGCAGTGCGTGAAGATCACGCTGCTCTCTAACCTCAACGGTTACGCGCCACCGATCGCGGTTGAGTTTGGCCGTAAAACGCTTTACTCCAGCGAGCGTCCGTCGTTTATCGAGCTTGAAGAACACGTGCGTGCGGTGAAAAACCCAAACCAACAGACGACAACTGAGGACGCATGAAAAACCAGTCCCATCCGATCGTCATCGTAAAAAAACGCAAGCACAAGGGCGGCGGGCATGGCGCGCACGGCTCGTGGAAAATTGCGTACGCCGACTTTATGACCGCAATGATGGCGTTCTTTCTGGTGATGTGGCTGATCTCCATCTCCAGCCCAAAAGAACTGATCCAGATTGCCGAATATTTCCGTACGCCGCTGGCAACGGCGGTGGCCGGCGGGCCGCGTATCTCTAACAGCGAAAGCCCGATCCCGGGCGGCGGCGATGATTACACCCAGCAGAAGGGTGAGGTGAAAAAAGAGCCGAACATCGACGAGCTGAAAAGAAAGATGGAGCAGGCGCGTCTGAAGAAACTGCGTGGCGATCTCGATCAGCTGATTGAGGCGGATCCGAAGCTGCGCGCGCTGCGCCCGCATCTGAAGATCGACCTGGTGCAGGAAGGGCTGCGTATTCAGATTATCGACAGCCAGAACCGCCCAATGTTTAAAACCGGGAGTGCGGAAGTCGAACCGTACATGCGCGACATTCTGCGTGCCATTGCACCGGTGCTGAACGGCATTCCTAACCGAATCAGCCTGTCAGGACACACGGATGATTTCCCGTACGCCAGTGGGGAGAAGGGATACAGCAACTGGGAGCTTTCTGCCGATCGTGCCAACGCCTCGCGTCGCGAGCTGGTGGCAGGTGGGCTTGATGATGGCAAGGTACTGCGCGTAGTCGGCATGGCCGCAACCATGCGCGTTTCCGACCGCGGGCCGGATGATGCCATCAACCGTCGTATCAGTCTTTTAGTGCTGAACCAGCAGGCGGAGCAGGCCATCCTGCATGAAAACGCCGAAAGTCAGAATGAGTCACTGGACGATTTAAAACAGCCTGGGGCCGTTCCTTCGGCTGCCGTTCCAACATCGCCACCAGCCAATCCGAGGTGATAGCGTGAGCATGGATATTAGCGATTTTTACCAGACATTCTTTGATGAAGCCGACGAATTGTTGGCCGATATGGAGCAACACTTGCTCGATTTGGTGCCCGAAGCACCGGACTCCGAGCAGCTCAATGCCATCTTCCGTGCGGCGCACTCTATTAAAGGCGGAGCCGGAACCTTTGGATTTACCATCCTGCAGGAAACGACCCATTTAATGGAAAACCTGCTTGATGAAGCACGACGCGGTGAGATGCAGCTCAATACCGACATTATCAACCTGTTTTTGGAAACCAAAGATATTATGCAGGAACAGCTCGACGCCTATAAAAGTTCGGCAGAGCCTGATGCCGCCAGCTTTGAATACATCTGTAACGCGCTGCGCCAGCTCGCCCTGGAAGCAAAAGGTGAGGTCGCAGCAGCCGTTGTCCCTGCGGCGAAACTGAGCGTTGTCGATGCGGTTGCTGCCGCCGAGGCCGCGCCAGCCGCTGCACAAGCGGGCAAACTGCGCGTTGTGCTGTCTCGCCTTAAAGAGAGTGAAGTTAACCTACTGGAAGAAGAGCTGGGTAACCTGGCGAAATTAAGCAACGTGGTAAAAGGCAAAGACAGCCTTGCCGCGACGCTTGATGACGGTATTGGCCAGGACGATATCGTGGCGGTACTGTGCTTTGTGATCGAAGCTGACCAGATCGCCTTCGAAACCGAAACGGCTGCGGTTGAAGTCCCTGCCGCTGCGGAAGAGGTGGCCTCTGTCGCTCAGGCCGCCGCACCGGCTGTGGCTCCTGCGGCTCCGGCGCTGAAGGCCGTGCCAAAAGAGGCCGCGGCACCTGGCCGTGGTGAAAAGCCTGCCGCGCGCTCCAGCGAGTCAACCAGTATCCGCGTTGCCGTTGAGAAGGTCGACCAGCTGATTAACCTGGTGGGTGAACTGGTCATCACCCAGTCGATGCTGGCCCAGCGTTCTAACGAACTGGACCCGGTCACGCACGGCGATCTGATCACCAGCATGGGCCAGCTGCAGCGTAACGCCCGCGACCTGCAGGAATCGGTCATGTCCATCCGTATGATGCCGATGGAATATGTCTTCAGCCGCTTCCCGCGTCTGGTCCGCGACCTTGCCAGCAAGCTGAATAAACAGATTGAACTGACCCTGATGGGCAGCTCAACCGAACTGGATAAGAGCCTGATCGAGCGCATTATCGACCCGTTAACGCACCTGGTGCGTAACAGCCTCGACCACGGTATCGAACTGCCGGAAAACCGCATTGCCGCCGGTAAATCCCCGGTCGGCAACCTGATCCTCTCCGCTGAACACCAGGGCGGAAACATCTGCATCGAAGTGACCGACGACGGCGCGGGTCTTAACCGCGAGCGCATCCTGGCAAAAGCGATTTCGCAGGGAATGGCGGTCAATGAAAACATGACCGACGAAGAAGTGGGCATGCTCATCTTCGCGCCGGGCTTCTCTACCGCAGAGCAGGTGACTGACGTGTCCGGGCGCGGCGTAGGCATGGACGTGGTGAAACGTAACATCCAGGAGATGGGCGGCCACGTTGAGATCCAGTCTAAACAGGGTTCCGGCACCACCATTCGCATTCTGCTGCCGCTGACGCTGGCGATCCTCGACGGCATGTCTGTCAAAGTGGCGGACGAAGTCTTTATCCTGCCGCTGAACGCCGTGATGGAATCCCTGCAGCCGCGTGAAGAAGATCTGCATCCGCTGGCGGGCGGCGAGCGCGTGCTCGAAGTGCGCGGTGAATACCTGCCGCTGGTGGAACTGTGGAAAGTGTTCGAAGTGGACGGGGCGAAGACAGAGGCCACGCAGGGCATCGTTGTGATCCTGCAAAGCGCGGGCCGTCGCTACGCGCTGCTGGTCGATCAGCTGATTGGCCAGCACCAGGTGGTAGTGAAGAACCTCGAAAGCAACTACCGCAAAGTGCCGGGTATTTCTGCCGCCACCATTCTGGGTGATGGTAGCGTGGCGCTGATCGTCGATGTGTCGGCGCTTCAGGGTTTAAATCGTGAACAACGTGTGGCGTACACAGCCGCCTGATTAAGTAGAAGGTAATAACATGACCGGTATGAGTAATGTAACGAAACTGGCGGGCGAGCCATCAGGGCAGGAATTCCTGGTATTCACTTTAGGCGATGAGGAGTACGGCATCGATATCCTGAAAGTGCAGGAAATCCGTGGTTACGACCAGGTTACCCGCATCGCTAACACGCCTGCTTTTATTAAAGGTGTCACCAACCTGCGTGGTGTCATTGTGCCAATCGTGGACCTGCGCGTGAAGTTCAGCCAGGGCGACGTTGACTACGACGACAACACCGTGGTGATCGTTCTGAATCTGGGGCAGCGCGTGGTAGGTATCGTGGTGGACGGCGTATCTGATGTGCTTTCCCTGACCTCTGACCAAATTCGTCCTGCGCCGGAGTTTGCGGTCACGCTGTCGACCGAATACCTGACCGGCCTGGGCGCGCTCGGCGAGCGTATGCTGATCCTGGTGAACATTGAGAAGTTGCTGAACAGCGATGAGATGGCGCTGCTGGATATCGCCGCGAGTCACGTAGCGTAGGTAAATGCAAAACGGCAACCCAGGTTGCCGTTTTTTGTGTTTGCACCCTCTCCCTGTGGGAGAGGGCTGGGGTGAGGGCATCAGGCCTCACCTTTTTTTCACCTTACGCTTCCTGCTTTACCAGTTCAGCTTCAGCTTCCCGCGAGCCTTCATTCTGGGACAGCATCGCGGTCGCGATCCCATTCCCCAGCACGTTAATTGCGGAACGGCCCATATCCAGGAAGTGGTCGATCCCCATCAGCAGCAGAATACCCGCCACCGGAATGTTAAAGCTTGGAATGGTTGCTGCCAGCACTACCAGGGATGAACGAGGCACGCCCGCAATCCCTTTCGACGCCAGCATCAGAGTCAGCATCAGCACCGTCACTTCAGAGAAGCTCAGGTGAATGTTGTACGCCTGAGCGATAAACATCGAGGCGAAAGAGCAGTACACCATCGAACCCACAAGGTTGAAGGAGTAGCCAATCGGCAGAACGAAAGAGGCGATGTTGCGCGAGCAGCCAAAGCGCTCCAGCTGCTCCAGCGTTTTCGGGTAGGCGGCTTCAGAGCTGCTGGTGGTAAACGCCACCAGGACCGGGTCTTTCAGCATGCTGACCAGGCGAAACACCTCTTTTTTCAGCACCATGTAGCCCACGGCCAGCAGCACCATGCAGGTGAGAAGAATGGCAACATAGTAGCCGCCAATAAAGGAGGCGTAGTTCAGCAGAATGCCCAGACCCTGCGTGGCAATGACGGATGAAATCGCCGCGAAAATGGCCAGCGGAGCAACGTACATTACGTAACCCGTTACCTTCAGCATGATATGGGAAACCACATCCAGCGCGGCCACCAGCGGCGCGTTGAATTTTTGCCCCAGCGACGCGCCGCCGATGCCGAAGAACATCGAGAACACCACAATCTGCAGGATCTCATTGTTCGACATCGCCCCCGCGATACTGGTCGGAATGGTGTGCGACAGGAACGCTTTCAGCGTCATGCCGCCAACGGCCAGGCCGGTATCTACCGCTTCTGTCGGAACCGTCAGGTTCAGACCGCTTCCCGGATGCTCCAGCGTGACGATGAACAGGCCAACCAGAATTGAGAGCACGGATGAGCTGATAAACCACACCATCGCTTTGCCGCCAACGCGGCCAATGGTGGAGGTTTCGCCCAGCTTCATAATGCCGACGGTGAGCGTGCTGAAGACCAAAGGTGCAATGACCATTTTGATCAGACGGAGGAAAATATCGGTCAGAAGGGTAATATTATCCGACCAGGCTTTGATGGCATCCGCAGATGCATACTCATGAATTGCTGCCCCTGAAAGAATACCCGCCAGCATGAATATCACGATGAAGAGTGTGAGTTTGTTTGCACTTGCCACGAAAAAAGACCCTCTATGCGCTTCAGATGTAGCCCGCATCAATACATATAAATTTTTTATTACGATGCGGGAAATTATTCGGCACATAAATTGACGCAAAGTGTAGGGGGATACAACTCCTTTTTAAGTTTTATTAATTTTGTTGTTAATGAGTCGACGATATATTGTGATCACTGTCACACTTTAATGGATATATTCTGCCCGGATAGAATAAAATTGCCCGCCGAATTAATTTAACTTTCTGTTATTTATAAGAAAATTGAGTCAATAAGACATATGCCTTATGCGTTAAGGGTCAGGTGGTCGAAGCGATATCCGTAAACTAAATTCTCAATAACCCCCTCAGAGGAACGTTAAGCGGGGCTAACATCTTGAACGACAAAAATAAAATGTGGCAAGGGAACGGAGACGTCTTCTGGAGGGTGGTAAATGAAAAGAAAACTCCTTTTGATCGGCGCAGGCACCTTACTGACTGCGACAATGGCCCATCAGGCGCTTGCCGTCACCAGCAGCGGCACTATAGGCGCGACGCTGACGCTGACAAACGGGTGTCTGATAAACGGATCGCCCGCGCAAAGTGGCATCAACTTCGGTACGCTCGATTTTGGTACCCATCCGGCAACCTTTTCCACGCTTACGACGCAGCTGAGCGGCGCCAGCGGCGGAAACACCTTCACTATTCAATGTACGACCGCCAGCTATACGGTCGCGATCACCGGTAATACCCACTCCACCGCGCCCGGCTCGGTTGTCGGTTCGCCGGGTACGCCTGAACGCTATCTGGTGAATACGGCCAACGCGGCACAGGGCGTGGCCTACAGCCTGTACAGCGACAGCGGGTTTAACACCGTGATTGCCAATAACGCCGCGCTGCCGATCGCGTCCACGGCAGGCGGGGTGGACAGTTACACCCTGTACGGACGGATTACCGGCGGCGGTAACAGCGTGACGGTCGTCCCGGGGACCTACACCGACACGATTAACGTCAGCGTCACCTACTAGTCCCGAACCGCCATGAAGGCATCTCTCACAGGTCTGCGCAAATGCGCAGAGGGACGCGTGCAGCCTTTTTTCGCGATGATCGTCGGATTGCTCATGATGCCCACGGCGGATGCGGTGACATCCCAGTCCTTTAAGGTCAGCGCGACGATTGTCCCGGGATGCGCGGTGGCCACCGGTAGCGGAGGGCTTCTCGGTACGCTGGATTTTGGCAGCCATAACGGCGTCGAGAGCGCGCCGGTCAGCACCAGCTTTGTGCCAAACGGGGCGTTGTCTATTGCCTGTACGCCAGGCGTGGCGCTGAGCATGAGCATTAATGGCGGTCAAAATTATTCATCCGTTCGTCGCATGAAGCGCGCGAACGGCGTCGATATGGTGCCATACCGGCTCTACAGCAGCAGCTCGCTGGCCGCGAACAGCGAAATTGGCGTCAACCAGGCGATAGCGGTGACCTATACCAACAGCAATAACATCGCGCTGCCGCTTTTTGGCGTGGCGCTACTGACCGGGTTTAGCCCGGCGGGAACCTATTCCGATCAGCTCACCGTGACCTTGTCATGGTAATAAAGGGAGAGTGTTGATGAAGCCATTTTTCAGACCGGTTTGTCTGGCGGGCGCGTTGGGAATGGCGGTTGCTGGCCAGGCGCAGGCGGCCGCCACCATCCTGCTCTGGCCCATCGATCCCTGGCTTGCAGCGGACGCCAACGCCACGGAACTGTGGATCCAGAACCAGGGAAACAGCGCCACGACGATGCAGGTCCGCATCGTGCGCTGGAAGCAGGAGGACGGACACGAGCGCTATACCGCGCAGCAGGACGTGGTCGCCAGCCCGCCCATCGTCACGATTGGCACAGGCAGCAAGCAGCTCATTCGCCTTATCAAACAGGCTACGGTTCCTGCAGGGGTCGAACAGGCCTATCGCATTATCGTCGATGAAATCCCCCAGCCAGATGCCAAAGCTGAACCCGCCATCGGCCTGAAATTGCAGATGCGTTACTCCATCCCTCTGTTCGTATATGGACAGGGGATCCCGACCATCAAAGAGGGGGCGCATCACGCGCTGGTGGAGACCCAAAACCTGAGCTGGCGGGTGACGCAGGCTGAGGGTAAGCCTGCGCTGGAGGTCAAAAATCGGGGGGATGTCCACGTCAGGATGAGCCAGGTGGCGCTGGAGCAGGGAGGTCAGAAACGCACGGTGGCGGAGGGATTGCTGGGTTACGTCCTGCCGGGCAGCACCCGCAGCTGGCCTATACCCGCTGGCGTTCGTCAGCCAGAGCGGATGAGCGCGCAGATTAATGCCAGGGACGAACAATGGCAGTCGACGCCCGTCAACTGAAGCCGGCGATGATGATACTGCTATGCGTCAGTTCCGCGACACTGGCCAGGCCCGGCGACGACAGTTTGCCGCCGCCTCACCAGGCACAGGCGATAAATGATGAAGCGGTTTTCCAGCTGGCCATCGTGGTCAATCACTACGACACCGGCCTGGTCGTGCCCGTGACGCAGCGTAAAGGCGCTTTCTTTATCTCCAGCGCCGATTTGCTGCGCGCGGGGCTGCCCCCGGCGCACGTTCCCACTGGCGAGGTAAATCTCTCCTCGCTTGCTCAGGTTCGGGTGGAGTACGACAGCGCCGCGCAGCGCCTGCTGCTGACCGTTCCCCGCGACTGGGTGACGGCCCGCGTGACGCCTTTCAGCCCGCAAGCGGCGCAGGCCAAACCGCACTTCGGGCGCGGCGCGCTGCTGAATTACGATCTCTACACCAACCACACGGAACATATCGGCGGTCAGGCGTCGATCTGGCATGAGTTCCGCTACTTCAACGAGAACGGCTCGTTTTCCTCGACCGGTTACGCGCGGGAAAATTTCACCGGTAACCACGGCCAGCAGGAAGGGTATGTCCGCTATGACACGACCCTGCTGTTCACCAACGAAGATGACGCGATGAGCTGGAGCGCCGGGGACGTGATCAGCGATGCCCTGAGCTGGAGCTCCAGCGTGCGAATAGGGGGGATAAGCGTCGGGCGGGATTTCTCCCTGCGTCCTGACCTGGTGACATGGCCGCTGCCCGAGTTCGCGGGGGAAGCCGCGGTACCCACTTCGGTCGATCTCTTTATCAACGGCTATCGCTCCGGTTCAACCCAGCTTCAGCCGGGGCCTTTCACCCTGACCAATCTGCCCTATATCAACGGGGCCGGGGATGCGGTGCTGGTCACGACGGATGCGCTGGGGCGCCAGGTAAGCACCACGCTACCGTTTTACGTCACCAGCGACCTGCTTAAGCAAGGGCTGAGCGACGGCGCCGTGACGCTCGGCAGCCTGCGGCGTAATTACGGTATCAAGAATTTTGACTACGGTCCGGCAGCCGGCAGCGGCTCGTATCGCTACGGAATGACGGACTGGCTAACCCTCGAGGGCCACGCGGAAGGGGCGCAGGAGCTGGCGCTGGGCGGCGCGGGGACGGTGATAAAACTCGGTCAGTTTGGCGTGGTGAATACCTCTTACTCGCAAAGCCGCATGCGCGGTGATGCGGGCGGGCAAATCAACTGGGGTTACCAGTACAGTACCAGCGAGTTTAGCGTCGCCACCCAGCACACGCGTCGCGACCGCGGCTTTGGCAATCTCGCCCTTTACGACCAGCCGACGGTGTATGACGAAAACGATAAGCCCATCGCCAGCTTTAGCCGTAATACGGACCAGTATTCGCTGACCTTCAATCTGGGACGGTACGGCAACATCGGTGCAGCCTGGATCGGCGTGGAGAGTTTTGATAGCCAAAAAACCGAGCTGCTTAATCTCTCCTGGAGCCGCAACCTGTGGGGGGCGAGCAGCATTTATCTGGCCGGCAGCCGGGATCGGCAGTGGGGAGACTGGACGGTCGCGCTGTCGCTGCAGGTGCCGCTGGGCGCACGCGACAGCGCTGCCGTCACCGTCGAAAACACTCCGGATGCAGGCAGTACCCAGCGCATTAACTACAACCACTCCATGCCTTCTGACGGTGGGTTCAGCTGGAACATGGCCTGGGCCAACCAGTCGAGATCCAGTGATTATCAACAGGGTACGCTGGGCTGGCGCAATAACAATATCGAGCTGCAGGGCGGCGGCTATGGCGAAAGGGATACCATGACCTGGTGGGGCGAGGCGATGGGCGCCGTTGTGCTTATGGACGGCGAGCTGTTCGCGGCGAATAAGATCAACGATGCGTTTGTGGTCATCAGTACCGACGGCCACCCTGACGTGCCCGTCAGCTATGAGAACCAGCCCGTAGGTAAAACCAATAACAACGGCTACCTGCTGGTGAGCGGGGTATCGGCGTATTACCCCGCAAGCTACCGGATTGATACTCTGAATCTGCCGGCGGATACCCGTCTGAAAGAGACCGAACGCCGGATCGCGATTCGGCGTCACAGCGGCTATCTGGTCGATTTCCCGATGGAGCAGGAGCGGGTGGCAAGCGTTATTCTGCATGACGCGCGCGGGAAGGCGTTGCCGGTGGGAAGCCAGGTTCGACGCGCCTCGCGCAGCAATGCGGTGGTGGGGTATGACGGCATCGCCTGGCTGGAAAATCTCAGCGATGTGAACCCGCTGGAGGTGATCGCACCTGACGGGAGGCGCTGCAAGACAACTCTGACCGTGGAGGCCAATCCGGAGCATAAGCTGAAAACCTACGGGCCGCTGATTTGCCGGGAGGCGCCATGACGCGCCTGCTGCTGTTGATCCTGCTGCTGTTCTCCGGCGGCGGCTGGGCGGCGTGTACTGTCAGCACGGTTAATGCGTCGTTTGGCAGCGTCACCTCGTTCGCGCTCGGCGGAACCGGGGAAGTTCAAACCTCCGGCACGCTGGTGGTGGCCTGCGATGCCGTGCTGAATCTGCTGACCAGCGACTCGGTAACGCTGACCTACACCGCGGCATCGGTTTCGGGCAGCAGTCGGGCAACGATGAAACGCACGGATAATGCGGCCATCACCGACGTCATCCCCACCCGGCTGTGCGGGTTATCAGGATGCGCGAGCAGCAGCGAGGTACAGATTAGTAAATCGTATACCTGGAGCGGGAATACCCTGCTGGGGTTGCTGGGGTCAAAGCAGTACAACATTCCGCTCTATTTCCGCACCGTCGCCGGGCAAAACGTGACTGCCGGGCCATATCAGGTGCAGTTAACCTTCAGCATTAACTACAGCGTCTGCTCCGTGGGCGCGCTTGGCGTTTGCACAATCAATCAGACGGGAACCGCGACAACCACCATCCTGCTCGATATGACCGTCACCAACGACTGCAGCGCCATGACAACGCCAGATGTGAACTTCAACAGCGCGCCGCTGGTGCAAAGTTTCCCCACCGTCTCGCAGGCGATTGCCGTCACCTGTACCAAAGGAAGTTCGTATACCATCGGCATTAATAACGGCGCCAACGCGCTGAACAACGTGCGGCGGATGGTGAGCGGCAGCAACGCCATGAGCTACGACATCTATAAGGAAGCCACCGGTAACCGCTGGGGCGGCAGCGGCAGCGAGCGCTGGTCCAGCGCGGTATCGTCCCAGGTCAGTACCGACGGTTTACTGCGCACCTACAACTACACCGCTAAAGTCCTGACCAATCAGGCCACGCCGCCCGCCGGAACCTACACCGACACGCTGATTGTCGACGTGGCGTTTTAACCCCGCGCTTTTCCCTTTCGCAAATGTAAAGTTCCTGTGGGCTGTGCCGATAACACCGTTAATAAATCTATGAGAAGGTGTTGTATGTTGAACCGTATCCGCGTTGTCACAATGCTCATGATGGTGCTGGTCATTTTCGCACTTCTTCAGCTCATCTCCGGCGGGCTTTTTTTCTCGTCATTAAAACAGAACCAGGACAGCTTCGCGGCCTCGAACGATCTCCGCCTGCAGCAGAGTGAACTCACGTCGACGTGGGATCTGATGCTGCAAACGCGCATCAACCTGAGCCGCTCGTCCGCGCGCATGATGATGGACCCGAACAATCAGCAGAGCAGCGCGAAAACCGATCTGTTGAAAAATGCCCGTGCCACCCTCGCTGATGCCGCTAAACATTACGACGCCTTTAAAAAGATTACCCCACAGCCTGCAATGGAGCAGGTGAGCCAGAACATTGACGAAAAATACAACGCCTATCATGCCGGTCTGGCAGAGCTGATTCAGTTCCTGGAGAGCGGCAATATGGACGCCTATTTCGCGCAGCCGACGCAGGGGATGCAAAACGCACTCGGCGCGGCGCTGGGGGAATACGCGAAGGCCAGCGGCGATCTCTATCACTCGGCCTTTACGGAAAGCCAGAATGACTACCGCTTTGCGAAATGGCAGATGGCCGTGATGGCGCTGGCGCTGGTTATTGTGCTGGTTGCGGTCTGGTACGGCATTCGCCATATCCTGCTAAACCCTCTCGGCCGCGTCATTGCCCATATTCGTGAAATCGCCGGCGGTGACCTGACCAAAACGCTGACCGTCTCCGGGCGCAATGAGATCACCGAGTTGGCAAACAGCGTTGACCATATGCAGCGTTCGTTAATCGAAACCGTCGCCAACGTGCGCAACGGGTCGGAGGCTATCTATACCGGCACCAGCGAAATTGCGATGGGGAATAACGATCTCTCATCCCGAACCGAGCAGCAGGCTTCCGCCCTGGAAGAGACGGCCGCCAGCATGGAGCAGCTCACCGCGACCGTGAAGCAGAACGCCGATAACGCCCGCCAGGCGTCTCAGCTGGCAGAAAGCGCCTCCGAGACGGCGCAGCGCGGCGGACGCGTGGTGGATGGCGTGGTGAAAACCATGCACGAAATCGCAGACAGCTCGAAGAAAATCGCCGACATCATCAGCGTCATCGACGGCATTGCCTTCCAGACCAACATTCTGGCGCTGAACGCCGCCGTGGAAGCGGCGCGCGCGGGCGAACAGGGGCGCGGGTTTGCCGTGGTGGCCGGGGAAGTACGCAACCTGGCCAGCCGCAGCGCCAACGCAGCAAAAGAGATCAAGTCCCTGATTGAAGATTCCGTCTCCCGCGTGGATACCGGCTCCGTGCTGGTGGAAAGCGCCGGGGAGACCATGAATGACATCGTGAATGCCGTTACCCGCGTGACGGACATCATGGGTGAAATCGCCTCTGCGTCCGATGAGCAGAGTCGTGGTATCGACCAGGTTGCCCTGGCGGTATCGGAAATGGATCGCGTGACACAGCAAAACGCCGCGCTGGTGCAGGAGTCCGCTGCGGCGGCCGCTGCTCTGGAAGACCAGGCGAGCCGTCTGAAGATGGCCGTCTCGGCGTTTCGTCTCGCTTCACTCGCTGGAAACTCGGTCACCCCGCAGGCGACGTATCGCGCGCCAGCCGCTGAATCGGCTGCAAACCGTACGCGCACCGCGACGACCGGACAAGATGAAAACTGGGAAACATTTTGACTGACAATTAAACCGCGGCTGCTTGCCGCTTGATGGGAGCGTGGATGTTAAATCGTATTCGTATCTCGACCACACTGTTTTTGATTCTGATCCTTTGCGGTGTGTTGCAGGTTGGCAGTAACGGGTTGTCTTTTTGGGCGTTTCGCGATGGCTATCAGAATTTGCAGGAAGTTGAGGCGAGTAATCAGCAGCGCTCCGCACTGGCACAAACGCGTGCTGTGCTGTTGCAGGCAAGCACTGCGCTGAACAAGGCGGGAACCTTAACCGCGCTGAGTTATCCGCCGGATGACATTAAAGCGCTGATGGCGACCGCGCGCGACAGCCTGAAGCAGGCTGACGCACAGTTTAAAGCCTTTACGGCGCAGGCCGCCGACAGCGAGAAAGAGAAAGCGCTGAAGGCCGCCATGAAGACGAACTTTGAACAGTGGTATAGCGATCTGGACCACCAGGCGACGTGGCTTGAGAACAACCAGCTGTCGGACTTTATGACCGCACCGGTCCAGGCGTCTCAGGCGGCGTTTGACGGCAGCTTCAACGCCTGGCAGCAGGATATTAACCAGTCTGTACAGCGTGCCGGTGACCAGAGCCGTCAAAGCTATCACATGTCGGGCATCATCTTTGCCGTGGTTGTGATTCTGGCAGGGCTGCTGACCGGCGGGGCGCTGCTCTGGTCGCGCAGAATGATCGTGCAGCCGCTGGCGATTATCAGCAGCCACTTCGACAGTATTGCGAAAGGCGACCTGGCGCGTCCGGTGGCGGTGTTCGGCAAGAATGAAATTTCGGCGATCTTTGCCAGCCTGAAGGCGATGCAGGGATCGCTGCGGGAAACGGTGAGCGACGTGCGGCAGGGCAGCTATGCCATGCACACCGGGATCTCTGAGATTGCGGCGGGGAACAACGATCTCTCGTCCCGCACCGAGCAGCAGGCGGCCTCGCTGGCGCAGACGGCGGCCAGCATGGAGCAGCTGACGGCGACGGTAAGCCAGAACGCCGATAACGCGCGTCAGGCGTCTGACCTGTCAAAACAGGCGGCGATGACGGCAAAGAAAGGCGGGGACCAGGCGTCCCATGTCGCCAGCACCATGCAGGAGATTGCCACCAGCTCGCAGAAAATTGGCGACATCATCAGCGTGATTGACGGTATAGCGTTCCAGACCAACATTCTGGCGCTGAATGCCGCCGTGGAAGCGGCGCGCGCCGGGGAGCAGGGGCGTGGATTTGCGGTGGTGGCGGGGGAAGTGCGTAACCTGGCGAGCCGTAGCGCCAACGCGGCGAAAGAAATTAAGGTCCTGATCGAAGAGTCGGTCTCGCGCGTTCAGCAGGGCTCAACGCTGGTGGATACGGCGGCGAAAACCATGCACGAGATCGTCACCTCCGTGACGCGGGTGAACGACATCATGGGCGAAATTGCCTCGGCGTCGGACGAACAGCGCCGCGGCATTGAGCAGGTTGCTCAGGCCGTCAGCCAGATGGATCAGGTGACGCAACAGAACGCCTCGTTAGTTGAGGAAGCGGCAGCGGCAACCGACCAGCTGGCCAGCCAGGCGGATCGTCTGACCGGACTGGTCGCGGTATTTAATGTGAAAGAGCACGTTGAAGCAGTAACAGAAGTCGGGCGGTCGCAGGCCGTGCCAGTTGTATCCTGAATGTAATTAAGAAGGCGCTATGACATCACCAATGCCCCCTGGGCAAACGTCATTATTGTTGCAGATGACACAGCGCCTCGCGCTGTCCGACGCGCATTTTCGTCGGATATGTCAGTTAATCTACCAGCGTGCGGGGATCGTGCTTGCGGATCATAAGCGGGACATGGTCTACAACCGTCTGGTGCGGCGCTTGCGTACGCTGGGGCTGGATGATTTTGGCCGCTATCTGAGCATGCTCGAGGCGAACCAGAACAGCGCAGAGTGGCAGGCTTTTATTAACTCGTTAACCACCAACCTGACGGCGTTTTTCCGTGAAGCTCACCACTTCCCGGTTCTGGCCGAGCACGCCCGCCGTCGCACCGGGGAGTATCGCGTATGGAGTGCGGCCGCCTCGACGGGTGAAGAGCCGTACTCGCTGGCGATCACCCTTGCCGACACCCTGGGCATGACGCCCGGACGCTGGAAAGTCTACGCCAGCGATATCGATACCGAGGTGCTGGAGAAGGCGCGTAACGGCGTGTATCGCCAGGATGAACTGAAAACGCTGTCGCCGCAGCAGCTGCAGCGTTATTTCATGCGCGGGACGGGCCCGCATGAAGGCCTGGTGCGCGTACGCCAGGAGCTGGCGAACTGCGTCGAATTCGCGCCCGTTAACCTGCTGGATAAGCAGTACAACGTGCCGGGGCCGTTCGACGCCATTTTTTGCCGTAACGTCATGATCTATTTTGATAAAACGACGCAACAGGACATTCTGCGTCGGTTTGTTCCGTTGCTCAAGCCTGACGGTTTACTGTTTGCCGGGCACTCGGAAAACTTCAGCAACCTCGCGCGTGAGTTTAGCCTGCGTGGGCAAACGGTATATGCGCTGAGTAAGGAAAAAGCATGAGTAAAATCAGGGTGTTGTCTGTCGATGATTCAGCGCTGATGCGTCAGATCATGACTGAAATTATCAATAGCCACAGCGACATGGAGATGGTGGCCACTGCGCCCGATCCTCTGGTAGCGCGGGATTTAATTAAAAAATATAACCCCGACGTGCTAACGCTGGATGTCGAGATGCCGCGCATGGATGGCATAGATTTCCTCGAAAAATTAATGCGGCTTCGGCCCATGCCGGTGGTGATGGTCTCCTCCCTGACCGGAAAAGGATCGGAAATCACCCTGCGCGCGCTGGAGCTGGGGGCGGTGGATTTTGTCACCAAACCGCAGCTCGGCATACGCGAAGGGATGCTGGCCTACAGCGAAATGATCGCCGAGAAGATCCGCACCGCGTCGCGTGCGAAGCTTGCTGCCCATACGCCATTGGCCGCGCCTGCGACCCTGAAGGCCGGTCCCTTACTCAGCTCGGAAAAACTGCTGGTCATTGGGGCGTCAACCGGAGGAACAGAGGCAATTCGTCATGTACTCCAGCCATTGCCGCTTTCAAGTCCGGGTATTCTGATCACTCAGCATATGCCGCCAGGCTTTACCCGTTCGTTCGCCGAACGCCTGAACAAGCTGTGCCAGATCAGCGTGAAGGAGGCGGAAGACGGCGAGCGCGTGCTCCCGGGACATGCCTATATCGCCCCGGGCGACAAGCATATGGAGCTGGCGCGCAGCGGCGCTAACTATCAAATCAAAATTCATGACGGACCGCCGGTCAACCGGCACCGTCCGTCGGTGGATGTGCTGTTTCATTCGGTGGCGAAACATGCGGGGCGCAACGCCGTTGGGGTGATCCTGACGGGGATGGGCAACGATGGTGCCGCCGGAATGCTTGCAATGCACCAGGCTGGCGCCTGGACGATTGCGCAGAATGAAGCAAGTTGTGTGGTGTTCGGCATGCCGCGCGAGGCCATCAATATGGGTGGCGTGAGCGAAGTGGTCGATCTTAGCCAGGTAAGCCAGCAGATGCTGGCGAAAATCAGTGCCGGACAGGCAATACGTATTTGACTCAGGAGTATTATTTTATGGCGGATAAAGAGCTTAAGTTTTTGGTTGTGGATGACTTTTCCACCATGCGTCGCATCGTGCGCAACCTGCTGAAAGAGCTGGGCTTCAACAACGTTGAAGAAGCAGAAGACGGCGTTGATGCGCTGAACAAACTGCAGGCTGGCGGGTTTGGTTTTGTTATCTCCGACTGGAACATGCCTAACATGGACGGTCTGGAACTGCTGAAAACCATTCGTGCCGATGCGGGAATGGCGTCTATGCCGGTTCTGATGGTTACTGCAGAAGCGAAAAAAGAGAACATCATTGCCGCTGCACAGGCGGGCGCAAGCGGCTATGTGGTGAAGCCATTCACCGCGGCAACCCTGGAAGAGAAGCTCGGTAAGATCTTCGAGAAACTCGGCATGTGAGGTGATGGAAATGTTGCAACCTGCTATGAAACCCGTTGAAGAACACTCGCCGAGCGATATCATCGTCCGCATCGGCAGCCTGACGCGCATGCTGCGTGACAGCCTGCGCGAGCTGGGTCTGGATCAGGCGATTGCCGAAGCGGCGGAAGCCATTCCTGATGCCCGCGATCGTCTGGACTATGTTGTGCAGATGACCGCTCAGGCCGCGGAACGTGCGCTGAACAGCGTTGAAGCGTCACAGCCGCACCAGGATGCGATGGAAAAGGGGGCGAAAGCGCTGAGCAAACGCTGGGACGAGTGGTTTGAGAATCCTATCGAGCTGGCGGATGCCCGCGAGCTGGTGACGGATACCCGTCAGTACCTGGGTGATGTGCCGGGCCACACCAGTTTCACCAACGCCCAGCTGCTGGACATCATGATGGCGCAAGATTTCCAGGACCTCACCGGTCAGGTGATCAAGCGCATGATGGATGTTATCCAGGAGATTGAGCGTCAGCTGCTGATGGTTCTGCTGGAGAACATTCCGGAACCGGCAGCCCGTCCAAAACGCGAGAACGAAAGCCTGCTCAATGGTCCACAGCTCGACGCCAGCAAAGCGGGCGTTGTGGCAAGCCAGGATCAGGTAGACGACCTGCTGGACAGCCTCGGTTTCTAATTGATCTGATTACCCTCAGGCTGCGGCGTCAACCTGAGGGTATTTCGGTTAGCGGAGATTCATCTTCACTGTCACGTTACCTTCAAAGCGGCCCGGGACAGGGGGGATATCAGTCGTGCCGACCGGTGCAGCCTGAATTTTGACCCTACCGTTTCCCTGTCCGTCCATCATTACAGGAAATTCATAAGTACCATCCAGCGCGACGTTCTGACTGTTTTCATCATATATACGCACCCCGAGATCGTCCCTGTCCAGAAGTTTTGCAATGTACGGCATACTGCTATCTACAACGCCCTGATCTGCAGTGAGCGTAAGCTTTATCCGGTCCGAGTTTCCCACTGCGTTATCATCACAGTGATAGGTAATATCAACGTTTTTGAGGGCATAGCGTTTTGGCGGTTGCCCCTTGATGACGAATTGCTTGCTGACAATGCTGCCGAACTCAACCTCAATGGTGCTGCCTTCATTGATGGTGCAGCTTAGCGGCGCAGATAGCGTGCCGCTAAACCAGATATCAGAGACCTGTTCTGCCTGCCCAGGATCGCAGCTTGCCCCCGTACCGAAATAGAGACAGGCATAGTTTTGCGCGACGATCGTCGAAGGGATCACCTCTTGACCCAGGATGGGTTTTTTAACGTGAAGCATGATCGCAACGACGTTCCAGCGGAAGTTGCGCTTTATTGCAGCGGCATTGCTCGGCTGGGTGCCATTACTGCAGACGTTAGCATCTCCCTCCGTTTTGGCGAGCGCATTCTCGGTAGTGCTACGCATATTTCCCCTGGACGTCGGGTATTCATTGACAGGTAGCGGGGTCAAAGAAGTGCCGTCCGGAGAATTAATGGCATCAGCGTAGGCGGTGATATCGGCATCGATTTTTTCAGTCAGGTAGCCGTATCCGTTTGTTCCAGAATTCAACGGACTCCCGGCAAACGTTTTTTCATAGACCATGCTCGAAGAAAACATATTTCCGGGGCAGGTGCAGTTGGCAACTATAGCCGGGCCATCTCCCACCAGATGATTTGGCACATCATAGTCATGATTGGCAATATTTTCGCTGGCCGAAAACTCATGGTCGAACGAAGTGGTGTAGGCTTGCGGCGCACCGAAGCAGTTATGCAGTAAAGTCACGGCTCCCCCGCACGGGCTGGTTGTGGCCAGACTCAAGGCCGCGGTCAATGACGCCCAGACAGCCAGTTTCTTGAATATAGTTCTCATGTGCTTATTCCTGCTGACAAAGCTCGCTAACCGAGCGAATACCGTTAGGGCTTTCGGTTTGGTTGGCTGACTGTTGCGTAATGCTGGCGTGGCATTGCTGGCCCGTACCATTGCCCCATTTCACGGTGAGCTGTGCGGTCTCTCCAATCCCTGCCAGATAGACGGTGCCGGTTTCGTCGACAATGCCGCTCATCACCGGGGCGCTAGAGGTCGCGATGGCACCGAACGGAACGGAGAGACCGTTTGGACGTTTCAGGGTGACCAGCATCCGATAGCCTGTGTGGGCGTCAAATCTGGCCAGCACCGCCGCGTTGCGCGATGGAATGACGGTGATAGCGGTATCGCTGCTGTCTACATTTTCCGGGAGGCTCGAGGTATCAATACGAATATTGTTCTCCTGGTAGGGCGTGAGGGATGGAATGACTGCATTACCATGCCAGTCGGTCTGAATACCCCGTTGGTTCATAAAACGAACGCCGGAAGCGTCGTTGGCGTTCACGATAGCAAACTGGCTACCTAAAGATTGAGCCAGCGTGACGCCACGAGGATGGGCAACAATACCGCCGCTAATGCCGTAGTTAAGCTGCTGAGAGTCATCAGTGGAAGCGTAATACCCGGCGGTCAGGTTGGCGTATTGCGAACGGTAGCTGCCATATACGCTACTGGTATCTTCCCCGTCGTGGTTGGAATGGCTCTGCTGCAACGAGTAGCTCAGACGCTCGTCGTCCAGCAGTGTGCCGCTGAGCCCCACGTTTTGCCGCGTATAGCCATTTTTTGTATTGCTGATGTTATAGCTACTCCAGGCGCGCGGCAGCCATCTGGTGAGCGGAATGCTAAATCCCAAAGACACCATCCTGTCAGACTCTTCGTCATTGGTTTTGCTGTACGAATAGGCCATGTGATAACTCGTTCCGGCAACAACGGTATTGAAGCCAACCGACAGGCTGCGCTCTTTTTTAGAGGTGCTCCAATAATCCTGCTGATAACCGTTAAGATACAGACTCACCCCTGCAATGGCCTGGCTAACGCTGGCCTGAATGCGGTTGCGTTTATTGTAACGAAACAGTAGATCGTCTTCGTGGCCGTCACGCTTTTGGTTGGCGTCGGCAAAGCTGTAATACCCGCGGCTGGTGTATCGGTAGCTGCCGAGGCTGAAGTTGGTGTTGGTCGAATCTAGTTTACCGGTATAAAGCAGGCGCCATGACTGGCCAGTATGCTGGCTGTTATCGTCAAGTCGGGTGTCGGCCATGGTAACGTCAGCTGACATTGAGCCCAGCGGTCCAAGCGCCAGACCGGCACCGGTATTGGCAGCGTTATAGTCTTTCGAGAGCGTCATTCCTCCAAACCAGGTGAGAAGGTTATTTAAACCGTAAATCATGCTTCCCTGGAAAAAGTCGGGTTCCTTTTGGTCGCTCCCGCTTTCAGCACGATAACGGCCTGCGGTCATTTCATACTTCATACGCCCTGGCCGCAGCATAACCGCGATACTGGAGTAGGGCTGCGTAAAGCGATGCTCGGTGCCGTCAGCCTCTTTCACCGTAACGTCCAGATCGCCGCTGTTGGTCGTGGAGTAGAGATCGTTGATTTCGAACGCGCCCGGCGCGACATTTTGCTGATAGATGAGATAGCCGTTCTGGCGCACCGAGACTTCTGCATTTGAACTGGCGATGCCGCGTATGACAGGGGCATAGCCGCGTTGGCTATAGGGAAGCATCTCTTCATCCGACGCAAGGTTAACGCCCCGGTACTGTAAGCTATCAAATACCTCGCCATGCGTGCTGCTTTCTCCGGCCGTGAACTGCGCCTTGAGGGCGTCAACATCATGCTGCAGAAAGGTATTGATATTTTCCCACAGGTTTTCACTCTCTGAATTGCTCCACGTAGAATAGTTGCGCACTCGCCAGCCACCCAGGTTGGCGCCGGTGCGCAAATTCAGATACTGACTGGTGGCGCTGCTGTCGCCGCTGTCCTTATTTTTTGATCCTGAAAAAGCGTAGTCACTGAACAACACGGGAACACCGTCGTCCCAGCGCGAGGGATCGATGTAATCGTGACCAGTCCCACTTAACGCAGCCTGAGGAATACTCAACGCTAACGTCATGGTTGAAAAATCAAGCCGCGCGGAGGCCAGAGGGATATAGTTGCTGATATCTTCAGGCAAAGCCTTATTGGCGGGTAACGCAAGCAAGGCGGGATACCGATCGATCGCAACCCCCCATGCCCGCAGCATATCCGGTGTGAGCTGCGGTATCAGTGACCCTTCCGGAGAGCTGACGTAAGCGATATTGGTGGTGCTTAAGCGGCGTTCGTTCACCTGCACTCGTGAAGAATAGGTGCCGGGTAGCTGAGCATTCGACTTCGAAAAGAGTGAAAGGTCGATATCCTGCTGTGCCAGCATGTCCCCTTCCAGCGATGAGGGAGAGAAACGATACTCACGAGCCAGCGTCGAGAAGCTCGCCATGAGCAAGACACCGCTAAGGCAGCGAAGAAGCGGATTCAGTCTAAAGAGCCGCCCGTATGACAAATCATTACGTCCTGTCATCATCGCGGTCTTTTAATCCTGCGCAAGTGTGGAAGTGTATTTTTCTGAAGCGTTGCCGTAATCGGTGATGCAGCGCCAGGTGACGCTCGTCCCCTGAGCATTGTCAGGGAGAGGAATGTCAACGCGGGATTTAGGGGCAGCCATATCTGCTTTCTCCACTTTGTGCGAGCCCAGCGCAAGTGAGTCAAAGACGCTGTAGAACGCCCCCGCGTTGATGACAGTGAGCTGCTGACCATGACGAGCGAAGCGCAGGTTTTTACAGGTTTCAGAGGGTGTTCCGCTCAGACCTACAGGGCGCCAGAACAGTTTCAGACGCGTTTTATAGATTAACCGCAGGACGTTTTTGTCACCCTCATCCGTAGCCGTGGCAGGAACGGTTCGCACGTTCATATAGAACAGCGACTCTTTATCCCCTGCTAAGGCTGTCCCGTTCCAGGTAATGCGCAGGCTTTGCTCTTTTTGCGGATCGAGTCGAAAAAGAGGGGGTGTCACGATAAACGGTCCGTGCGTTTTACCATCACCCGTATCCGTCCATGACTGTATCAACCAGGGAAGTTCTTTATCATTATTTTGTAAGGGCAGGGCAACTTCCTTTTTCGCGGCATCGTAGATTATGCGTGTGCGACCGATCTGAACACCTGCTGCGTGACAAAAGGTGCTCGCAATAACAGGAATCCATAATAAGACCTGGAGTAAAATGCGCATGGTGAAACCTTCAATAAAGGAGGTTGAGGGGAAATGATAATAGTCCGAATTCGGGTTCGGACTATTATCAGAGCATGACTCCTTAAACGTCATGATGCCATATATATATATTCTGAATGTCAATAGTGAATTTATTAACGGTAAAGAATATTTATAGTCATATCAGCATCTGCCGGACCGGCGGTCACTGTGGATGCAAACGATTTATAGCGGGCATTAAAGTCAGCCTTAATCGTATCTGAGGGTTTTGTCGCAAGCTCGATATAGACTTGCTCTTCAGCGCCGTCCATGGTGATGAGTTGATCATTTTTACCCGCCTGGCTGACGGCAACGCCGACACCAGTGGCCGCGGTTTCACCCGTGGTGGTAATTTTACTGACGTCCAGTAGCGTATTGGTTCCGGTCAGGGTTGTTGGGCCGTTAAAGGTCAACTGTACAGCCGGAAGCCCATCGCTTTTTAACGGGCAGTTCGCCAGCGTAATAGAGAACGGCATAAGTGCGGTTTCCGTACCAACATCCGTAAACAATGATATTGGATAGGTACCCAGTGGAATTGTACTGTCCGTGCCATCGTCACCCTGAATGGTGCAACTTGATTCGATAATTTCGCCTGTGAAGTGGATCGTGCCGGCATTCATTTCTGCGGCGAAACCATTCATCGAGACTGTTGCAAAGACTACGCTCGAAATAATATTCTTTTTGAACTCCATCTTAATTGTCCCTTTAAGTAAAAAGAAATATCTGGCATACATTTTGCTTTTTTATGAAAAGTAAATTATGTCGCGTGAAATTATAACGTTTAATTTTCTTCCGTTAAGTGTGTTACAGGACTAATGTTATATAGATGAATCCATTTTTGGATTAAGCATGTTAGTGGTTTACATAATACCTGTTACTCTGAATTCTTCAATTTACATAGTTATATCAATTCTGCAATGCCAGATGATTAAATTCGACGGCTATGTTGGTTTTCTTCAGTAATGTTCTTAGCATAAATCTTCTTTGAAACTGCGCTTAATTCATTTTTTATACGAAAACATCATAAAAGCTCGACTATATTTGTTCGATCATTGCTCACTCTCCTTTCGTCACCCAACGTGCGGAGGGGGGTAAACTCGAAAAGAAGACCCGGTTATAGGGTTTTTTCAACCCATTGATGAAAGACTGCGCTGGCATGATACCCGTGACGTAATGGGCTGAGCATGCACTGTGGCAGAAGAGAACGACGACAAAACGGAAGCCCCCACACCCCACCGGCTAGAAAAAGCGCGTGAGGAAGGGCAGATCCCCCGATCCCGAGAATTAACTTCCCTGCTGATCCTTATCGTAGGGGTGTGCATTATCTGGTGGGGCGGGGAGTCGCTCGCCCGAAAGCTGGCGGGAATGTTGTCCACCGGCTTACGTTTTGACCACAGCATGGTCAACGATCCGAATCTGATCCTCAGCCAGATTATTCAGCTTATTAAGGGGGCCATGGTCGCGCTGTTGCCCCTGATTACCGGGGTTGTGCTGGTCGCGCTGGTCTCTCCGGTGATGCTCGGCGGTCTGGTTTTCAGTGCCAAATCGCTGCAACCGAAATTTTCCAAACTGAACCCGCTGCCGGGTATTGCGAAAATGTTCTCTGCGCAGACCGGGGCTGAGCTGCTCAAAGCCGTCCTCAAATCGGTGCTGATGGGCAGTTCCGCAGGCTTTTACCTCTGGTACCACTGGCCAGAAATGATGCGTCTTATCAGCGAATCGCCTCTCACCGCGATGAGCAACGCGCTGAATCTGGTCGGGCTCTGCGCGCTGCTTGTGGTGCTCAGCATTATCCCGATGGTGGGTTTTGACGTGATCTTCCAGCTTTATACCCACTTCAAAAAGCTGCGCATGTCGCGTCAGGATATCCGTGACGAATATAAGCAGATGGAAGGTGACCCGCACGTAAAAGGGCGTATCCGCCAGATGCAGCGTGCCGCCGCCCGTCGCCGCATGATGGACGATGTGCCGAAGGCCGACGTCATTGTTACCAACCCAACGCACTATTCCGTTGCGCTGCGCTATGACGAAAACAAAATGAGCGCGCCGAAAGTCGTTGCGAAAGGGGCGGGGCTGATCGCACTCCGTATCAGGGAAATTGGTACTGAAAACCGCGTGCCGATCCTGGAAGCCCCTCCGCTGGCGCGTGCCCTGTACCGCCATGCGGATATTGGACAACAGATCCCGGGACAACTCTACGCCGCCGTGGCGGAAGTGCTGGCCTGGGTGTGGCAGTTGAAGCGCTGGCGTCTGGCTGGCGGTCAGCGGCCTGTAAAACCTGAAAACCTTCCGGTGCCTGCCGCGCTGGATTTTATGAACGAGAAGGACACTGATGGCTAATCTGGTGGCAATGTTGCGCCTGCCCGGCAACCTGAAATCGACCCAATGGCAAATCCTTGCCGGGCCGATTCTGATCCTGCTAATTCTTTCGATGATGGTACTCCCGCTCCCGGCGTTCATCCTCGATCTGCTTTTCACTTTCAATATTGCGCTGTCCATTATGGTGCTGCTGGTGGCGATGTTCACCCAGCGTACCCTGGAGTTTGCCGCGTTCCCGACCATTCTGCTGTTTACCACCTTGCTCCGACTGGCGCTGAACGTAGCGTCCACGCGTATCATCCTGATGGAAGGTCACACTGGTGCGGCAGCGGCAGGTAAAGTGGTTGAAGCGTTCGGCCACTTCCTGGTGGGCGGCAATTTCGCTATCGGTATCGTGGTGTTCGTTATCCTCGTTATTATCAACTTTATGGTTATCACCAAAGGTGCAGGGCGTATTGCGGAAGTGGGCGCGCGTTTTGTGCTGGACGGGATGCCGGGCAAACAGATGGCGATCGATGCCGACCTGAATGCCGGTCTTATCGCCGAAGATGAAGCCAAAAAACGCCGTTCGGAAGTGACGCAGGAGGCGGACTTCTACGGCTCCATGGACGGTGCGAGCAAGTTTGTGCGCGGTGACGCCATCGCGGGCATTCTGATCATGGTGATTAACGTGGTCGGCGGCCTGCTGGTGGGTGTATTGCAGCACGGGATGGACATGGGCCACGCGGCGGAAAGCTATACGCTGCTGACCATTGGTGACGGTCTGGTTGCGCAGATCCCGGCGCTGGTTATCTCCACGGCGGCGGGTGTGATTGTGACCCGCGTGAGTACCGATCAGGACGTTGGCGAGCAGATGGTGGGCCAGCTGTTCAGCAACCCGCGCGTGATGCTGCTGGCCGCTGCCGTTCTGGGTTTGCTCGGCCTGGTGCCGGGGATGCCAAATCTCGTTTTCCTGCTGTTTACTGCGGGTCTGCTGGGGCTTGCCTGGTGGATGCGCGGCCGTGAAACCAAACCGGCAGCGGAGCCTGTTCAGGTAAAAATGCCGGAGAATACCCAGGCCGTCGAAGCGACCTGGAACGACGTTCAGCTGGAAGATTCCCTGGGAATGGAAGTGGGCTATCGCCTGATTCCGATGGTCGATTTCCAGCAGGATGGCGAGCTGCTTGGCCGTATCCGCAGTATCCGTAAAAAATTCGCCCAGGATATGGGCTTCCTGCCGCCGGTTGTTCACATCCGCGACAATATGGACCTGCCGCCCGCGCGCTATCGCATTCTGATGAAAGGTGTCGAAATTGGCAGCGGTGATGCCTATCCGGGCCGCTGGCTGGCGATTAACCCGGGCACCGCCGCAGGCACGCTTCCGGGCGAGCAAACTATCGACCCGGCCTTTGGCCTGGCCGCTATCTGGATTGAAAGTGCCCTGAAAGAGCAGGCGCAAATCCAGGGGTATACGGTTGTTGAAGCCAGTACCGTGGTGGCGACCCATCTTAATCACCTGATTGGGCAATTCTCGGCAGAGCTGTTTGGCCGTCAGGAGGCGCAGCAGCTGCTGGACCGCGTCACGCAGGAGATGCCGAAGCTGACGGAAGATCTGGTCCCGGGCGTGGTGACCTTAACCACGCTGCACAAGGTGCTGCAAAACCTGCTTGAAGAGAAAGTGCCGATCCGCGATATGCGCACTATTCTGGAAACCCTTGCCGAGCATGCGCCGATACAAAACGATCCGCACGAGCTGACGGCGGTGGTACGCGTGGCGCTGGGTCGTGCGATCACCCAGCAGTGGTTCCCGGGAACCGGAGAAGTGCAGGTTATTGGCCTCGATACGCCGCTTGAACGTCTGCTGCTGCAGGCCCTGCAGGGCGGGGGCGGCCTGGAGCCGGGGCTGGCGGACCGTCTGCTGGCGCAAACGCAGGAGGCGCTGGCGCGCCAGGAGATGCTGGGCGCACCGCCGGTGCTGCTGGTTAACCATGCGCTGCGTCCGCTGCTGTCGCGTTTCCTGCGTCGTAGTCTGAATCAGCTGGTCGTGCTGTCGAATATGGAGCTGTCGGATAACCGTCATATCCGCATGACCGCGACGATTGGAGGAAAATAATGCGTAAATGGCTCTGGATTTTGCTCTTCCCGCTGGCGGCGCACGCTGCCGGGGAGGGCACATGGCAGGCAAGCAGCATGGGGGTGACCCTCAGCAACCGGGGCGTCGCCATGTCATCTAACCCGCTGGCGCCTGCTGAAGGCGTTTCCGGTCAGATGGGTCTTGTGGTCTGGAATTACCGGCTGATTGGCCCAACGCCCGCAGGGCTGCGGGTGCGCCTTTGTTCTCAGACTCGCTGCACGGAAATCGACGGCGAAAATGGCACGACGCAGGCATTCAACGGCGTACCGGCTATTGAACCTTTGCGTTTCATCTGGGAAGTGCCGGGTGGGGGACGTTTAATCCCGGCGCTGAAAGTGCAGAGTAATTCTGTCATCGTGAACTATCGCTAACACCCTGCCTTTTCACCAGCCATCAGGCCATTCTGATGGCTGGCTCTCAAAACTGACCTCTCCTTTTGATCAAATAGAAACGCTGTTTTATAAATCAGTGACGCGCGTGACCCTACTCTTTGTATTTTTGCCATGCACCCTCTCAGGAGTGGCAGAAACAGAAAGGTATCAACAGGTCGATGCATTTACTGTAGCCGTATAAAAGCTCCCGGACGAAGCGTGCTTGCAGGGAGTCTCCTGAAACTGATTAGGGTTGACGGCAATGAAAACACGTAAAATTGGACTCGCGAATTATCTTGCTTACGGGTCAGGTGATTTTCTCGGGGCGGGTACCACCGCCCTTACGGCGGCCTGGCTTTTATATTTTTATACCACCTTCTGCGGGCTTTCACCGATCGAAGCAACGTTCATCTTTGCTGCGGCAAGGGTGCTGGATGCCGTCGTTAGCCCGTTGATGGGCTTTTTAACCGATAACTTTGGTACGACCTGGCTCGGCAAGCGCTTTGGCCGTCGTAAGTTCTTTATTCTGCTGGGGATCCCTTGCGTGTTCAGCTACTCGCTGATGTGGGTTGGGGACATGAGCTTCGGGTACTACCTGCTGACCTATCTGCTGTTTGATATTGTTTACACCATGATTCTGGTGCCGTACGAAACGCTGGTGCCGGAAATGACCGATGACTTTAAACAGAAAACCAAGTTCTCCGGGGCGCGTATCGCTATGGCCCAGATGTCCGCCATTCTGGCTTCCTTCCTGCCGGGGATCCTGTTGACTTGGTTCGGGAAAGACAACGCGGTTTCCTTCTTCTACGCAAGCCTGGTTTTCTCTGTGCTCTGCGCGCTGATGCTGACTTTCGTCTGGTTCTTCACCTGGGAACGTCCGCGCGAAGAGTGGTCTGAAGCGGCGCTGCGTGCTGAAGAAGAGAAGAAGAAGCTGACGATAGGGCAAAGCCTCAACCGCCTGATCGTTGAGCTCAGCTCCACGCTGCGCATCAAGATTTTCCGTCAGCATTTGGGCATGTACCTCGGCGGCTATATCGCGCAGGACGTGTTTAACGCGGTATTCACCTACTACGTAGTGTTCGTGCTGATGCAGGAAGCGTCAGTGGCGTCCAGTCTGCTGGGCACGATGGCCATCTTCCAGTTCCTTGCGGTTATCGCCATGATCCCGCTGTGTATCCGCTTCGGACCCGCGCCGTCCTACCGCATGGCCGTGGTGCTGTTTGGCCTGGCGTCTCTCTCTTACGCCATGCTTTATTACGCGGGCATGAGCGACGTCTACGCTCTGCTGTTGCTGATCTCTGCGGTGGCTGGGCTGGGGCGCGGCGGGATCAACTACGTGCCATGGAACACCTACACCTACATTGCTGACGTGGATGAGGCGATCACCGGCCAGCGCCGCGAAGGGATCTTCGCGGGCATCATGACCCTGACCCGTAAGGCGTCACAGGCCGGCGCGGTGATGCTGGTGGGTATTGTGATGCAGATGTCCGGCTTTGTCAGCGGTCAGAAAGTGCAGCCTGCGGAAGTGAGCCACACCATTTTGACGATCCTGAGCGTGGGCACCATCATGGTGCTGTTCTGCGGCTTCCTCGTTTCCCTGCGCTTCAGGCTCAATCTGCAGACCCACAGCACGCTGCGCGAGGAGACCGCGAAAATGCGCGAGTGTGGTCATGCGATGCCTGAGTCAGCGACGCCACACGCCCGCGCCACCGTTGAGATGCTGGCCGGTATGCCTTATGAGTCACTGTGGGGCAATAACAACATCGGTTATCTGAATCGCAACAAGCCAGCGGCACCCTCTCTGAAAGAGCGCGCGGTACTGAATTCGACATACAACAGAGGTTAAGATGATGAAAGTTTGGCCTGTCAAACATAGCCCGTTACTGCGTCAGCCAGAGCGCTTTATCGCCCGGGACGAGCTGAAATCGCTGATTCAAAAGGTGACGCATAGCCTGGTCAATATCCACGACAAAACGGGTGAATTTTTGCTGCGGCTGGACGACGGGCGCGTGATCGACACCAAAGGCTGGGCCGGATGGGAGTGGACGCACGGCGTTGGCCTGTACGGTATCTGGCAGTATTACTGCCAGACCGGCGATGAAGGTATGCGAGACATTATCGACAGCTGGTTTGCCGACCGGTTTGCGGAAGGTGCGACCACCAAAAACGTGAATACCATGTCGCCGTTTCTGACGCTGGCTTATCGCTACGAAGAGACCCAAAATCAGGCCTGGTGGCCGTGGCTGGAAAGCTGGGCGGAATGGGCGATGGCAGAGATGCCGCGCACGGAACACGGCGGGATGCAGCACATCACCCTGGCGGAAGAAAACCATCAACAGATGTGGGATGACACGCTGATGATGACGGTGCTGCCGCTGGCGAAAATCGGCAAGCTGCTCAATAAGCCGGAGTACGTTGAAGAGGCGGTCTATCAGTTCCTGCTGCACGTGCAGAACCTGATGGACCGGGAGACCGGGCTGTGGTTCCACGGCTGGAGCTATGACGGTAATCATAACTTTGCCCGTGCCCGCTGGGCGCGCGGCAACAGCTGGCTCACCATCGTCATCCCGGACTTCCTTGAGCTGGTGGATCTGCCGGAAAGCAACGCGGTGCGCCGCTACCTGGCGCAGGTATTGAATGCGCAGATTGCCGCGCTGGCGAAATATCAGGACGACAGCGGGCTATGGCATACGCTGCTCGACGATCCACATTCTTATCTTGAGGCGTCCGCCACGGCAGGGTTTGCCTACGGCATTCTGAAAGCCGTGCGCAAGCGCTACGTTGGCGCGGAGTATGCCGAAGTGGCAGAAAAAGCGATTCGCGGTATCGTCAAAAATATTTCGGCGGAAGGCGAGCTGTTGCAAACGTCGTTCGGCACGGGCATGGGCAGCGATCTTGAGTTTTATCGCCAGATCCCGCTGACGTCTATGCCATACGGACAGGCGATGGCGATTCTCTGTTTGACGGAATATTTACGGAAGTATTTCTGATAAGAAAAAACCCGGCGCTTGCCGGGTTTTTTGTATTACATGCGTTCTACGGTTTCGATACCCAGGGTATCCAGACCCAGCTTCAGGGTCTTCGCCGTGAGCTGCGCCAGCTTCAGGCGGCTGTTGCGGACCGATTCGTTTTCCGCAGACAGAATAGGGCAGTGTTCGTAGAAGCCGGAGAACAGACCCGCCAGATCGTACAGGTAAGCACACATTACGTGCGGCGTGCCGTCACGCGCGACAACCGTCAGCGTCTCTTCAAACTGCAGCAGGCGCGCCGCCAGCTGTGCTTCACGATCTTCCGTGATGGTCACTGTTGCATTCGCCAGTACGTATTCATCAATGTTCGCCTTACGGAACACCGAGAGCACGCGGGTGTAGGCGTACTGCATGTAAGGCGCCGTGTTGCCTTCAAACGCCAGCATGTTATCCCAGTCGAAGATATAGTCGGTGGTACGGTTCTTGGAGAGATCCGCGTATTTCACCGCACCGATACCCACGGCGTTGGCCAGTTTTTCCAGCTCGTCGGCAGGCATGTCCGGGTTCTTCTCGGCCACCAGACGGCGGGCGCGCTCCAGCGCTTCGTCCAGCAGGTCGGACAGCTTCACGGTTCCGCCCGCACGGGTTTTGAACGGCTTGCCGTCTTTGCCCAGCATCATGCCGAACATGTGGTGTTCCAGCGGCACGCAATCCGGCACGTAACCGGCTTTACGCACGATGGTCCACGCCTGCATCAGGTGCTGGTGCTGACGGGAGTCGATGTAGTACAGCACGCGGTCAGCATGCAGCGTCTCGTAACGGTATTTCGCACAGGCGATATCGGTAGTGGTGTAGAGGTAGCCGCCATCCTTTTTCTGGATGATCACGCCCATCGGTTCGCCTTCCTTGTTTTTATACTCGTCAAGGAACACCACCGTTGCGCCTTCGCTCTCTACCGCCAGGTTTTTCGCTTTCAGGTCAGCCACAATGCCGGGCAGCATTGGGTTGTAGAGACTTTCGCCCATCACGTCGTCACGGGTCAGGGTGACGTTCAGACGGTTATAGGTCAGCTGGTTCTGAGACATGGTGATGTCGACCAGCTTGCGCCACATCTCGAGGAAGTATTGGTCGCCGCCCTGCAGTTTTACCACGTAGCTGCGCGCGCGCTCGGCAAAAGCTTCGTCTTCGTCGTAGTGCTTTTTGGCTTCGCGGTAGAACCCTTCCAGATCCGCCAGCGCCATTTCACCGGCGTTTTCCTGCTGCTGTTTTTCCAGGTAAGCAATCAGCATGCCGAACTGGGTACCCCAGTCGCCCACGTGGTTCGCGCGGATCACCTTGTGACCGAGGAACTCGAGCGTGCGCACTGCGGCATCACCGATGATGGTGGAGCGCAGGTGGCCAACGTGCATCTCTTTCGCCACGTTCGGGGCAGAGTAGTCGATCACGACGGTCTGCGCCTCCGGCTGGGAAACGCCCAGACGGTCAGATTTCAGCGCCGCGTCAACGTGGCTTGCCAGGAATGCAGGCTCAAGGAAGATGTTGATAAAGCCCGGACCGGCGATTTCGGTTTTGCTGGCAATGCCGGAAAGATCCAGATGCGTCAGTACCTGCTCAGCGAGCTGTCGCGGCGGCATGCCCAGTTTTTTAGCCACTGCCATCACGCCATTAGCCTGATAGTCGCCAAACTGTACTTTTGCTGACTGACGAACCTGCGGTTCGCAATCCGCAGGCGCGCCTGCGGCAATCAGTGCCTGACTGACTTTTTCGGAGAGAAGAGCCTGAATATTCACCTGGATACCTTACGTTTTTGATGCGGGCTTACAACCGCCCGCGCCAGTTAAAGAATTTAGGGCGGGAGTATACTGCAAATGCCCTCTGGCGTCAGCATTGCGGGGCCTGAAGATTGCTCAGAATCCAGGCGGTGAAGGTGTGCATAATCATGCAGTCGCAAAAAGCCAGATTCTGCGGTTGGTCAAAACAGGGCAACAGAGTAAATTAGCGGCTTTGCGACATGAAAAGAGAGTGACTTATGGCGAACTGGCAATCCATTGACGAACTGCATGATATTTCCGCAGATTTACCGCGCTTCACCCAGGCGTTCACAGATCTTGCCACCCGTCTCGGTCTGGATATCGCGCCGCTTGAGGCCGATCACATCTCTTTGCGCTGTCATCAGAATGCCACGGCGGAGCGCTGGCGTCGCGGGTTCGAACGGTGCGGCGAGTTGCTCTCCGAGAACATCATCAATGGCCGTCCCATTTGCCTGTTCAAACTGCATGAACCGGTGAACGTGGCGCACTGGCAATTCACCGTGGTTGAACTGCCGTGGCCGGGCGAGAAACGCTATCCGCACGAAGGCTGGGAGCATATCGAAATTGTCCTGCCGGGTGAGCCGGAAACGTTGAACGCGCGCGCGCTGGCCCTCCTTTCCGACGAAGGCTTAAGCAAACCGGGAATTTTTGTGAAGACGAGTTCACCCAAAGGCGAGCGCGAGCGGTTACCTAACCCGACGCTGGCCGTCACTGACGGACAGGTCACGGTGAAGTTTCATCCGTGGACCATTGAGCAGATCGTTGCCAGCGAAGCGTAAGAGATGTGAGTTCACGCCGGGACTGAAAACGGACGGCGTGTCATGATATTTCGTTTAGTGGAATTTCAGGAGGATTAAATGGCGCTGCTGGAGATTTGTTGTTACAGCGTGGAGTGTGCCGTGACCGCGCAAAAGCACGGGGCTGACCGCATTGAACTGTGCGCGGCACCCAAAGAGGGCGGGCTGACGCCGTTTTACGGCGTGTTGAAGTCTGCCCGTCAGGCCGTCACCATTCCCGTTCACCCGATTATTCGTCCGCGCGGCGGTGATTTTTGTTACACGGCGGGCGAGTTCAGTGCCATGCTTGATGATATCGCGCTCGTTCGGGACCTCGGGTTTCCAGGGCTGGTGACCGGCCTGCTGGATGAAGACGGCAATATCGATATACCGCGCATGCGTCAGATTATGAGCGCCGCGCAGGGGCTGGCCGTCACTTTTCATCGCGCATTTGATATGTGTAAAGATCCGCTTCAGGCCTTTGAAACGCTTGGAGAACTTGGCGTGGCGCGCATCCTCACATCGGGTCAGCAGGCGTCAGCTGAAAAAGGACTGCAATTAATTACGGAACTAAAAGCACATTCCGGTGTTCCAATAATAATGGCGGGTGCGGGAGTCCGCGCCAGCAATCTGGAACGGTTTTTAAACGCAGGGGTAGAAGAGCTGCACAGCTCCGCGGGTAAATGGATACCTTCGCCCATGCGTTATCGCAATACAGGATTGTCAATGTCGACGGATGCTGAAGCGGATGAGTATTCACGCTATGGCGTAGAGGGAGAGTCGGTTGCGGAAATGAAGTCGCTGATTGAGCGCCATCACGTGTAGCAACGTACCGATTTTTACCGCGCATCATGTCGCCCAATATGATGCTTGCTTGTACCAGGCCCCTGCAATTTCAACAGGGGCCTTTTTTTGTCTTTCATGCTTCAAGCCGCAGCTGCGTTGGCCGCCTCGCTCACCCCGGTCACTTACTGATGTAAGCTCCCGGGGATTCGCTGCGTAGCCGCCTTGCTGCAACCTGAACTATTTCGAAGAAAACGTGCTACGAGTAGGCCGTTAAGGCGTAGCCGCCACCCGGCTAAAAGGCTACGGCTTGGTCGCAATCAACACCGCACGCATCGGAGCCGGATAGCCTTCGATGGTTTTGCTGTGGTCGGCCGGGTCGAGGAACTGCTCCAGCGATTCGGTGATCATCCAGTCGGTGCGGCGCTGTTCCTCGAGCGAGGTCACGCTGACGTCGGCAATCCGCACATCCACAAACCCGCACTTCTCCAGCCAGTTCTTCAGCGCCAGCGCGGAAGGGATGAAGTAAACGTTGCGCATCTGTGCGTAGCGATCGCCCGGCACAAGAACGTCATGTTCATCGCCTTCAATTACCAGCGTTTCCAGCACCAGCTCGCCGCCGCTGACCAGCTGATCCTTCAATTGCCACAGGTGTTCAAGCGGGGAACGACGGTGGTACAGTACGCCCATGGAGAAGACGGTATCAAAGGCTTTCAGGGCAGGGAGTTGTTCAATGCCCAGCGGCAGCAGGTGCGCGCGCTGGTCGTTACCCAGCAGCTTGCGCACCGCTTCAAACTGGCACAGGAACAGCTGCATCGGGTCAATACCGACCGCCAGATGCGCGCCCGCGCCAATCATGCGCCACATGTGGTAACCGCTGCCGCAGCCCACGTCCAGTATGGTACGTCCGGTCAGGTCGGAAAGGTGAGGCAGAACGCGATCCCATTTCCAGTCCGAGCGCCATTCGGTATTGATGTTCACGCCGTAAAGTGAAAACGGCCCTTTGCGCCACGGCATCAGGTTACGCATCAGCGTTTCGATGCGGTTGATCTGTCCGGCCGGAAGCGGCTCTTCGCTCTCGGCGGTTACGCTGTGCAGAAGATCCAGACGATGCGGGGTCAGTTCGGGCAGAAACTCCACCGCATTTGACCACTGCTTTAACAGGCCGTGCTGCTGATCGCGCTGCCAGGCGGCAATCTGCGCGGGCAAGGTTTCCAGCCAGTGGGAGAGCTGGTTTTTGGCAATCAGCTGATAGAAGTTGCTGAATTCGATCATGCGGATTCTCCCGCTTTCAACGCCACCAGAGAGCCGAAGTTAAAGCACTGGAACCACAGTTCGCTGTGCTCAAATCCGGCTTTGCGCAGGCGCGCTTTGTGGGTTTCTACGGAATCCGTCAGCATCACGTTTTCGAGCATGCTGCGCTTCTGGCTGATCTCCAGCTCGCTGTAGCCGTTCGCCCGTTTGAAATCGTGGTGCATATTGAACAGCAGTTCGCCAACCTCGGCATCTTCGAAGCTGAATTTCTCCGAGAGCACCAGAGCGCCGCCGGGATTCAGCCCCTGATAAATTTTGTCCAGCAGCAGCTGACGGTCTTCAGGCACCAGGAACTGCAGGGTGAAATTCAGCACCACCATCGACGCGTTATCGATCTCAATATCGCGGATATCGCCTTCCACCACGTCTACGGGAACAGGGGCTTTATACGCGTCAATGTGGCGACGGCAGCGCTCAACCATCGCCGGGGAGTTATCGACGGCAATGATTCGGCAGCCTTCGTGGTGAACGTTACGACGAACCGACAGCGTTGCCGCGCCGAGCGAGCAGCCCAGGTCATAGACCTGCGTGCCGGGTTGAACGAAGCGCTCAGCCAGCATGCCGATCATTGAGATAATATTGGAATAACCGGGAACAGAGCGCTGGATCATATCCGGGAAGACTTCGGCTACCCGTTCATCGAAGGTCCAGTCGCCCAGGCTGGCGATAGGCGCGGAAAAAAGCGTGTCGCGATCTGACATAACGTAAAAATCCGGGAAAAATAAAGTGGCGTATTGTGCGCTAATGGAGGGAGAAAACCAACTCCCACGGCATATACCACAGGTTAGCCAGCACCATCAGCAAAAGCGAACACCAGGTCGCACTCATGCCGGAACGACGCCAGCGGATTAAGCGGTGGTGAAAACCGTAATAGTGCATCAGGCGGCCAGCAATAAGAAGCAGGCCACAGATGTGCACCATCCAGGTTTCTGCGCCATTCATCTCCATAAACAGCAGCAGGATTAAGGCTGCGGGGATGTATTCGACCGCGTTGCCATGAATGCGGATAGCACTTTGTAGCTCGGAAAATCCGCCGTCACCGTAAGAGACGCGGTACAGCGTTCTGAGGCGCACAACATCAAATGAAAACTTAATCAGCAGTAATGCACCTAACACCGCATACAGCGCGCTGACCATACAAACTCCCTGTTTTTGGCAGATGGCACTTCACTATGATAGGGGGTGATATCAGAAAAGAGAAGATTGTTGTGGGATGGAAGGGGCGCTGCCCACGGACGGCACCGCAGCCTGCAAGGCCTGCCAAAGAGCATCGACCAGTTCGGGGGCCTGGGCAATATCCGGCGTGTGCAAAAAGAGATACGGTGTGGTGGCGTGTTCCCACGAGGCCAGTTTTTCCAGCCAGACGGCGAACATCGCCTGGTTTTGCTGCATGTTGTCGCTGCCGATAAATCTGACCATTGGGTTATGCGCGGTCACGATGGCGTGGACCGGCACTTTCGGTTTTTTACGCTGAGCTTCAACGATGGCTTCGCTATGGGGGACAGCGCTGTGCACCGGTCGGCTATCGAGGATCACCCGGTTAACGGAACGCTCAAGCAGGCCGCGATTGAGCGCTTTTTCTGCTTCGCCCTTCGCAAAAAATTCAGGATGCCTGACTTCAACGCCGTAGGTGAATTCGCGGGGCAGGGCATCCAGGAACTGCCAGAGCGCAGGCAAATCGCGCGGGCCAAACGTGGCGGGTAGCTGGATCCAGTACTGACCGATGCGGTTCGCGAGCGGCGACATGCGCGTAAAAAACTCTTCGGTCAAATCACCGCAGTTGCGCAGCGCGGCCTGGTGGGAAATGGTGGACGGAAACTTAAAGCAGAAGCGGAAGTCGTCGGTGGTTTGTTCCCGCCAGCGCGCAACAATCTCGGCTTTGGGGAGCGCATACAGGGTGGTGTTACCCTCGACACAGTTGAAGTGCCGGGCATACTCCTCAAGGCTGGTGATGCCAAGGCGCACCCATTTCGGGTGCGACCACTGGGGCAGGCCCACGTACATCATAGCGCGCTGACAATCTCATCCGTGCTGCGCACGCGGCCGATGCGCGGGAAGATATGGGTCATGCTGCCCTGGTGCTGTTCCTCGGAGGCCGCGCTGCAGGCATCTTCGGCGATCACCAGATTAAAGCCCAGCTCCCACGCGTTGCGGGCGGTAGACTCCACGCCGATGTTGGTGGAAATGCCGCACAGGATGATGGTGTCGATGCCGCGACGGCGGAGCTGCAGCTCGAGATCGGTACCGTAAAAAGCGCCCCACTGGCGTTTGGTCACTTCAATATCGCTGTCGCGTTTGCCGAGTGCGGCCGGGTACGTCCACCAGTTTTCCGGCAGGGCGCGTGCAGGAGCCTGGGCATCAACGGGCTGTTTTAACGCTTCGGCGTAATCAGCGGACCAGCCGACTCGCACCATGACAACAGGCGCACCGCTGGCACGACATGTTTCCGCCAGGCGAGCAGCGCGGTTGACCACATCATCCGCAGTATGCGGGCCACCGGCGAAGGGCAGAATGCCTTCCTGTAAATCAATCACAACAAGTGCGGTTTTACTGGCATCAAGTGTTAACATCGTTACTCCCGTTAAATGAATCACTTCCAGACACCATACGACGTCATGGCCTGTTCCTGGTCGGATAATTTTGTTAATTTTTGTGAGAATGCGCAATAAGAGTGCAGCAAACGACCGCCTGGCCGTGGTTCGCTCTTATCGTCCGGCGGAATTTCCAGTATAATAGCCGCCTTTTTTCATCCAGTTGTGACATACAGAAAGCTGCGACATAGTAGCCTGCATACCAGGCGACATTTAGCCTGCGGCTAATTAAGGGATATCTCATGCGTACAGAATATTGCGGGCAGCTGCGTCAGTCCCACGTTGGACAGCAGGTAACCCTGTGTGGTTGGGTCAATCGTCGTCGTGATCTTGGTAGCCTTATCTTCATCGATATGCGCGACCGCGAAGGTATCGTTCAGGTGTTCTTCGATCCGGATCGCGCAGATGCGTTGAAGCTGGCCTCTGAGCTGCGTAATGAGTTCTGCATTCAGGTTACCGGCACAGTGCGCGCGCGTGACGAGAAAAATGTCAACGCCGACATGGCGACGGGTGCCATCGAAGTGCTGGCGTCCGATCTGGTGATCATCAACCGTGCAGAAGCGCTGCCGCTGGACTCCAACCACGTCAACACTGAAGAAGCGCGTCTGAAATACCGCTACCTGGATCTGCGTCGTCCGGAAATGGCTCAGCGCCTGAAAACCCGTGCGAAAATCACCAGCCTGGTGCGCCGCTTTATGGATGACCACGGTTTCCTCGACATCGAAACCCCGATGCTGACCAAAGCCACGCCGGAAGGCGCACGCGATTACCTGGTTCCATCCCGCGTTCATAAAGGCAAATTCTACGCGCTGCCGCAGTCTCCACAGCTGTTCAAACAGCTGCTGATGATGTCCGGCTTCGATCGCTACTATCAGATTGTTAAATGCTTCCGCGACGAAGACCTGCGCGCTGACCGCCAACCAGAATTTACCCAGATCGATGTGGAAACCTCCTTCATGACCGCCGAGCAGGTGCGTGAAGTGATGGAAGCTCTGGTGCGTAGCCTGTGGAACGACGTGAAAGGCGTTGAGCTGGGCGATTTCCCTATCATGACCTTCGCTGAAGCCGAGCGTCGTTACGGCTCTGACAAACCAGACCTGCGTAACCCGATGGAGCTGGTGGACGTAGCAGACCTGGTGAAAGGCGTTGAGTTTGCCGTATTCGCTGGCCCGGCTAACGATCCTAAAGGCCGCGTAGCAGCGCTGCGTGTACCGGGTGGTGCTGCCCTGAGCCGCAAGCAGATCGACGACTACGGCAACTTCATCAAGATCTACGGCGCGAAAGGTCTGGCCTATATTAAAGTGACCGAGCGTGCGAAAGGTCTGGAAGGCATCACCAGCCCGGTAGCGAAATTCCTGAACGCGGACATCGTGGAAGCGATCCTTGAGCGCACCGGCGCGCAGGACGGCGACATGATCTTCTTCGGCGCAGACAACAAGAAAGTCGTGGCGGATGCGATGGGCGCGCTGCGTCTGAAGCTCGGCAAAGACCTGAGCCTGACCGACGAAAACAAATGGGCGCCGCTGTGGGTTATCGACTTCCCAATGTTTGAAGACGACGGTGAAGGCGGCCTGACCGCAATGCACCATCCGTTCACCTCGCCAAAAGAGATGACGGCGGCAGAGCTGAAAGCGGCACCGGAAGAGGCGGTCGCGAACGCTTATGACATGGTTATCAACGGCTATGAAGTGGGCGGCGGTTCCGTGCGTATTCACAGCGGTGAAATGCAGCAGACCGTGTTCGGCATTCTGGGCATCAACGAGCAGGAGCAGCGCGAGAAGTTTGGCTTCCTGCTGGACGCCCTGAAATACGGTACGCCGCCGCACGCGGGTCTGGCCTTCGGTCTTGACCGTCTGACCATGCTGCTGACCGGCACCGATAACATCCGTGATGTTATCGCCTTCCCGAAAACCACTGCCGCAGCGTGTCTGATGACCGAAGCGCCAAGCTTTGCCAACCCGGCCGCACTGGCCGAACTGGGCATTGATGTGGTGAAGAAGGAAGAGAAAAACTGATATGACATATAAGCTCCCCGTTTCGGTCCTGGTGGTCATTTATGCAGAAGACACGAAGCGGGTGCTGATGTTGCAGCGGCGCGATGACCCTGAATTCTGGCAGTCGGTTACCGGCAGTCTGGAAGAGGGGGAGACCGCGCCGCAGGCCGCCGCGCGTGAAGTAAAGGAAGAGGTCGCCATCGACGTTGCCCGCGAGCAACTGACCCTGAAGGACTGTCAGCGCACGGTGGAGTTCGAAATTTTTAGCCATTTACGTCATCGCTACGCGCCGGGTACCGAGCGCAATACGGAGTCGTGGTTCTGTCTCGCGCTCCCCCATGAACGGGAGATCGTGTTTACCGAACACCTGACCTACCGCTGGGTGAATGCGGCGGATGCCGCCGCACTGACCAAGTCGTGGAGCAACCGGCAGGCGATTGAAGAATTTGTAATTAACGCAGCCTGAGAAGGCGCGATTTTTGGAGAACTTTTTATGGCAGGTCATAGTAAGTGGGCCAACACCAAACACCGCAAAGCGGCACAGGATGCCAAGCGCGGTAAGATCTTTACCAAAATCATTCGCGAGCTGGTGACAGCAGCGCGTCTGGGCGGCGGCGACCCGGCTTCTAACCCGCGTCTGCGCGCGGCGGTGGATAAAGCGCTGTCTAACAACATGACGCGTGACACCCTGAACCGTGCTATCGCACGTGGCGTGGGCGGTGATGAAGACGCGAACATGGAAACCATCATTTATGAAGGTTACGGTCCTGGCGGTACGGCGGTGATGGTTGAGTGCCTGTCCGACAACCGTAACCGTACCGTTGCGGAAGTGCGCCACGCGTTCACCAAAACCGGTGGCAACCTGGGCACTGACGGTTCCGTGGCTTACCTGTTCAGCAAAAAAGGCGTCATCTCCTTCGAGAAAGGCGACGAAGATGCGATCATGGAAGCGGCGCTGGAAGCCGGTGCGGAAGACGTAGTGACCTTCGATGACGGCGCTATCGACGTTTATACCGCGTGGGAAGAGATGGGTGCCGTGCGCGACGCGCTGGAAGCGGCTGGCCTGAAAGCGGACAACGCTGAAGTGTCCATGATCCCGTCCACCAAAGCGGACATGGATGCGGAAACGGCACCAAAACTGCTGCGTCTGATCGACATGCTCGAAGACTGCGACGACGTGCAGGAAGTGTACCACAACGGTGAAATCTCTGATGAGGTTGCAGCGACTCTCTGATGAGAGCCTGTAAACCCTTTACGGGAGACGCGTGATGTCGATTATTCTCGGGATTGACCCAGGCTCACGCGTCACCGGTTATGGCGTTATCCGTCAGGTGGGACGCCAGCTAACCTACCTGGGCAGCGGCTGTATTCGCACCAAAGTGGACGATCTTCCTTCGCGCCTGAAGCTCATTTATGCGGGCGTGTCGGAGATCATCACCCAGTTTCAGCCGGACTACTTCGCCATCGAGCAGGTCTTTATGGCGAAAAACGCCGATTCGGCGCTAAAGCTCGGTCAGGCGCGCGGGGTCGCCATCGTCGCTGCCGTGAACCAGGATTTGCCGGTATTCGAATACGCGGCACGTCAGGTTAAGCAGACGGTGGTGGGGATTGGGAGCGCGGAGAAAAGCCAGGTACAGCATATGGTGCGTACCTTGCTGAAGCTTCCCGCGAACCCGCAGGCCGACGCCGCGGATGCGCTGGCGATTGCGATTACCCACTGTCACGTCAGCCAGAATGCGATGCAAATGAGCGAGTCGCGGCTCAATCTGGCGCGAGGCAGGTTACGATAATCAGAAATCAGGCTGGATAAACATCCAGCCTTTTTTTATTATGTCGACAGTTAAATTCTCCCAGAACGCAGGAGCGTCATGTGATAGGCAGACTCAGAGGCATCATCATTGAAAAACAACCCCCGTTAGTGCTGCTGGAAGTGGGTGGCGTGGGCTATGAAGTCCATATGCCGATGACCTGCTTCTACGAGCTGCCGGACGCGGGCAAAGAGGCGATTGTCTTTACCCAGTTTGTGGTGCGTGAAGATGCCCAGCTGCTGTACGGCTTCAATAACAAGCAGGAACGGATCCTGTTCCGCGAGCTGATTAAAACCAACGGCGTTGGGCCGAAGCTGGCGCTGGCGATTTTGTCCGGCATGTCGGCACCACAGTTCGTGAATGCCGTTGAGCGTGAAGATCCTGCGGCGCTGATTAAGCTCCCGGGCATTGGTAAGAAAACCGCCGAGCGCCTGATTGTCGAAATGAAAGACCGCTTTAAAGGTCTGCATGGCGATCTGTTCACTCCGGCTGCCGATTTGGTACTGACCTCACCTGGCGGCCCTGCGACGGATGATGACGCCGAGCAGGAAGCGGTTGCCGCGCTGGTGGCGCTGGGCTATAAACCTCAGGAGGCCAGCCGTATGGTGAGCAAAATTGCCAAACCGGACGCCAGCAGTGAAACCCTGATTCGTGAAGCGCTGCGCGCTGCATTGTGAGGTAAAGGATGATTGAAGCAGACCGCCTGGTGTCGGCAGGCACTATTCAGGCAGATGACGTGGTGGATCGCGCGATTCGCCCTAAGCTGCTTGATGAGTATATCGGCCAGCCGCAGGTTCGTTCCCAGATGGAGATTTTCATCCAGGCGGCAAAGCTGCGCGGCGATGCGCTCGATCACCTGCTCATTTTTGGCCCTCCCGGTTTAGGCAAAACCACGCTGGCGAATATCGTTGCCAATGAAATGGGCGTCAACCTGCGCACCACCTCCGGCCCCGTGCTGGAGAAGGCGGGCGATCTCGCCGCGATGCTGACCAACCTCGAACCGCATGACGTGCTGTTTATCGATGAGATCCACCGCCTGTCGCCGGTGGTGGAGGAAGTGCTCTATCCGGCGATGGAAGATTACCAGCTGGATATCATGATCGGTGAAGGCCCGGCCGCGCGCTCCATCAAAATCGATCTGCCGCCGTTTACCCTGATTGGCGCCACCACCCGCGCCGGGTCGTTGACCTCTCCGCTGCGCGACCGTTTCGGCATCGTGCAGCGTCTTGAGTTTTACCAGGTGGCGGATCTCCAGCACATCGTTGGCCGTAGCGCCCGCTATATGGGGCTCGAAATGAGCGAAGAGGGCGCGTTTGAAGTGGCGAAGCGTTCCCGCGGTACGCCGCGTATCGCCAACCGTCTGCTGCGTCGCGTGCGTGACTTTGCCGAGGTGAAGCACGATGGCTCGATTTCCGCGGAGATCGCCGCTCAGGCGCTGGATATGCTGAACGTCGATGCCGAAGGCTTTGACTATATGGACCGTAAACTGCTGCTGGCGGTACTGGATAAGTTCTTTGGCGGCCCGGTCGGGCTGGATAACCTGGCTGCGGCTATTGGGGAAGAGCGTGAGACGATTGAAGATGTGCTGGAGCCGTATCTGATCCAGCAGGGCTTCCTGCAGCGTACCCCGCGTGGACGTATGGCAACGGTGCGGGCGTGGAATCATTTCGGCATTACGCCACCGGCAATGCCGTAATGTTGTGTTCCCTCTCCCCGAGGGAGAGGGCCGGTGAGGGCTTCTGCGCCCTCCATGTTAATTCGCGGTCTTTTTCATCATACTTAAGATAAACAGCACCGCCGCACTCAGCACCACTGACGGCCCCGCAGGCGTGTCATAGAACGCCGAGAAGGTTAACCCACCCGTTACCGCAATCATTCCGATAATCACGGCTACGCCGGCCATCTGCTCCGGCGTACGGGCAAAGCGACGCGCCGTGGCGGCAGGGATGATCAACAGCGACGTAATAATCAGCGCGCCGACAAACTTCATTGCGACACCAATCGTTAATGCCGTCACCAGCATCAGCAGCAGTTTTACGCGCTGCAGCTTCACGCCGTCGACAAATGCCAGATCAGGACTGACGGTCATGGCCAGTAAATTCCGCCACTGCCAGAGCAGAATAGCGAGCACCACCACCACGCCAACGGCGATAGCGATGAGATCTTCCGGCGTCACGGCCAGCAGGTCGCCGAAGAGGTAGGCCATCAGATCCACGCGGATGTTCGACATCAGGCTGACCACCACAAGGCCCAGAGACAGGGCACTGTGCGCCATAATGCCAAGCAGCGTATCAATGGCGAGGTGAGGGCGCTTTTCCAGCCAGACCAGACCGGCGGCCAGCAGCAGCGTGACCACAATCACCGCGTAGAAGGGGTTGACATCCAGCAGCAGACCAAAGGCAACGCCCAGCAGAGACGCGTGCGCCAGGGTATCGCCAAAATAGGACATTCTGCGCCAGACAACAAACGAGCCGAGTGGACCCGCGGCGCAGGCAAGCATAATCCCGGCCAGCCAGCCGGGCAGTAACAGTTCAATCATGAGTGTCCATTTCCCCGACGCAGTACGATTCGTCCCTGCAAATCATGGCGATGATTATGATGATGACGGTAAATACCCAGCTGTTCAGCGCCGCGGGGGCCGAACATGGAGATAAACTCCGGATGCATTGACACCACTTCAGGCGTACCGGAGCAGCAGATATGGTGGTTGAGGCACAGCACTTCGTCGGTTTTTGCCATCACCAGATGGAGATCGTGAGACACCATCAGCACGGCGCAATCAAGCTCCCGACGTAGCTGGTCGATCAAATCATAAAGCGCAACCTGCCCATTCACATCCACACCCTGAGTTGGCTCATCCAGTACCAGCAGCTGCGGGCTGCTCAGCAGCGCGCGGGCAAGTAAAACACGCTGAGTTTCACCGCCGGACAGTTTTTGCAGCGGCGCATCGACAAGATGGCCCGCCTGCACGCGTTTCAGCGCCGGGAGAATATCGGCTTTACGGGTGCCGGGGCGCAGACGCAGGAAACGGCTGACCGTCAGCGGCAGCGTGGCGTCGAGGTGAAGTTTTTGCGGCACATAGCCAATACGCAATTTTTCCTCGCGCTTAATCACGCCTTCATCGGGTGCGACCAGACCCAGCACCACGCGCACCAGGGTGGATTTGCCTGCGCCATTGGGACCGAGCAGCGTCAGAATTTTGCCGGGCTTCAGATCGAGCGACACGTCAGAGAGGACGCGGCGCTGGCCGAATGAGACCGAGATATTTTCAAGAGAAACCAATGTCGTCATGTCATTTTAAGCTTGAAGAAGTCAACGAATGTTATAATATCACATTCCACGCATTCACTACGATGATTAGTCGCATTATGTTACATAAAAATACGCTTCTTTTCGCAGCATTATCCGCTGCCCTTTGGGGTACAACCGCACAAGATGTTAACGCTGCGGTTGTCGCTTCGCTTAAACCACTCGGTTTCATCGCGTCCGCCATTGCAGACGGGGTAACTGAAACCCAGGTTCTGCTCCCTGATGGTGCATCCGAGCATGACTATTCCCTGCGCCCGTCGGATGTAAAACGCTTACAAAACGCGGACTTAGTTGTCTGGATTGGTCCTGAAATGGAAGCGTTTATGCAAAAGTCAGCAAAACAGGTTGCTGGCGAAAAACAGGTCGCGATTGCCGAACTCTCCGGCGTGAAACCGTTGCTCATGAAAGGGGCGGATGACGACGATGACGAACACGACCATCATGCCGCAGACGGCGAAAAAGGTGATGGAGATCACCATCACGGCGAGTACAACATGCATCTTTGGTTATCCCCAGAGATAGCGCGGCTTTCAGCGGTTGCAATCCATGACAAATTAGTGGAACTTATGCCGCAAAGTCGAGCCAAACTAGACGCCAACCTGAAGGATTTTGAGGCACAATTAGCCGCAACCGATAAGCAGGTTGGTAATGAGCTCGCACCGTTGAAAGGTAAAGGGTATTTCGTTTTTCATGACGCCTACGGCTATTACGAAAAACACTACGGTTTGACCCCACTGGGCCACTTCACCGTCAACCCTGAAATTCAGCCTGGTGCGCAGCGTTTACATGAAATCAGAACACAGTTGGTTGAGCAAAAAGCGACATGCGTTTTTGCTGAGCCACAGTTCAGGCCAGCGGTCGTAGAAGCCGTGGCCAGGGGAACATCCGTGCGCATGGGAACCCTTGACCCGCTAGGTACGAATATCCAGTTGAGCAAAGCGAGCTATTCGCAGTTCCTCAGCCAACTGGCGAACCAGTATGCTAGCTGCCTGAAAGGAGATTAACGAGGAAGTGAATACGTGCAACAGATAGCCCGCTCTGTCGCCCTGGCATTTAACAATCTGCCACGACCCCACCGCGTTATGCTGGGGTCGCTTACAGTTCTCACCTTAGCGGTCGCCGTCTGGCGGCCCTATGTTTACCACCCGAGTTCTGCCCCTATCATTAAAACCATTGAGCTTGAAAAGAGCGAAATCCGTTCTTTGCTGCCTGAAGCCAGTGAGCCTATCGACCAGGCGGCTCAGGAAGATGAAGCTATCCCGCAGGATGAGCTGGACGATAAAACCGAGAACGAGGCGGGTATCCACGAATATGTTGTCTCTACCGGGGATACGCTGAGCAGCGTGCTGAACCAGTACGGCATCGACATGGGCAATATCAGCCAGCTGGCGGCTGCGGATAAAGATCTTCGCAACCTGAAAATCGGACAGCAGCTCTCCTGGACTTTAACGGCGGATGGCGATCTCCAGCGTCTGACCTGGGAAATGTCCCGCCGCGAAACCCGCACCTACGATCGCACTGCAAACGGTTTCAAGATGACCAGCGAAATGCAGAAGGGTGACTGGGTTAACAGCGTTCTGAAAGGCACCGTGGGCGCGAGCTTTGTCTCCAGCGCGCGCGATGCAGGCCTGACCAGCGCTGAAATCAGCTCGGTGATCAAAGCCATGCAGTGGCAGATGGATTTCCGCAAGCTGAAGAAGGGCGATGAGTTCTCCGTCCTGATGTCCCGCGAAATGCTGGACGGCAAGCGCGAGCAAAGCCAGCTGCTGGGCGTACGTCTGCGCTCCGAGGGCAAAGATTACTACGCGATTCGTGCCGAAGACGGCAAGTTCTATGACCGTACCGGTACGGGCCTTGCAAAAGGCTTCCTGCGCTTCCCGACGGCAAAACAGTTCCGCGTCTCCTCTAACTTTAACCCGCGTCGTCTGAACCCGGTAACCGGGCGCGTCGCGCCGCACCGTGGCGTTGACTTTGCCATGCCGCAGGGCACGCCGGTACTGGCGGTTGGAGATGGTGAAGTGGTGGTGGCCAAGCGTAGCGGTGCCGCCGGATATTATGTCGCGGTACGTCATGGCCGCACTTATACGACCCGCTACATGCACCTGCGTAAGCTGCTGGTCAAACCGGGCCAGAAGGTGAAGCGTGGTGACCGTATCGCGATCTCCGGCAATACCGGACGCTCTACCGGCCCGCACCTGCACTATGAAGTGTGGATCAACCAACAGGCCGTGAACCCGCTGACGGCGAAACTGCCGCGTACCGAAGGCCTGACCGGTAAAGATCGTACTGATTATCTGGCGCAGGTGAAAGAGGTGATGCCGCAGCTGAGCTTAAACTAAGCCCTCTGTTTTTGTTAAAAAAGCCGGCGCACACTGACGCCGGCTTTTTCTTTTGTGCGTGGACGACTGCCTCGCTACACTATCTGAATAAAATTTTGCGTCATCAGACCCTGGATCCAGCATGGAAACCAAAAAAAACAATATTGAATACATTCCTGAGTTTGAAAAATCCTTCCGCCATCCGCGCAACTGGGGCGCCTGGCTTGGTGTTTACGCCTTTGCGGGGATGGCGATGCTGCCTGCCTCTGTTCGCGATCCCGTTCTCGGTAAAATTGGCCGTCTGGCCGGGCGTTTAGGCAAGAGCGCCCGCCGCCGCGCGCAGATCAACCTTTACTACTGTTTTCCTGAGAAAAGCGACGCCGAGCGCGAGGCAATCATTGATGAGATGTATACCACCGCCCCGCAGGCAATGGCGATGATGGCTGAACTGGCGCTGAAAGGGCCGGATAAAATCGTCGATCGCGTTGACTGGAAAGGGCTGGACATCATCGAGGAGATGCGCCGCAACGACGAGAAAGTCATTTTCCTTGTCCCCCACGGCTGGGGTGTTGATATTCCGGCTATGCTGATGGCGTCTCAGGGCCAGAAAATGGCGGCGATGTTCCATAACCAGGGAAATAAAATCTACGATTTTGTCTGGAATACGGTGCGCCGTCGTTTTGGCGGACGTTTGCATGCGCGTAACGATGGCATTAAGCCCTTCATTCAGTCGGTACGTCAGGGCTACTGGGGCTATTATCTGCCGGATCAGGACCACGGCCCCGAGCACAGCGAGTTTGTCGATTTCTTTGCGACCTATAAAGCGACGCTCCCCGCGATTGGCCGCCTGATGAAAGTCTGCCGTGCCCGCGTGATCCCGCTGTTCCCGGTCTATGACGGGAAAACGCATCGCTTGAGTATTGAAGTTCGTCCGCCGATGGATGATTTGCTGACCGCAGACGACCACACGATCGCGCGTCGAATGAACGAAGAGGTGGAGATACTGGTGGGGCCGCATGCCGAACAGTATACGTGGATACTGAAGCTGCTTAAAACGCGGAAACCGGGTGAAACAGAGCCCTATAAACGTAAAGAGCTTTATCCGAGGAAATAAAAAAAGCCCTCTCCATCTGGAGAGGGCTTTTTAACACAGACGTTATTACTCGACGGTCATAACGCGCGTGGTGTTGGTTGAGCCGATGGTGCTCATCACGTCGCCCTGGGTCACAATGACGATATCACCGGATACCAGATAGCCTTTGTCGCGCAGCAGGTTCACGGCATCGTGCGCCGCAGCTACGCCGTCGTTGGTGCTGTCGAAGTGAACCGGCGTCACGCCGCGGTACAGCGCGGTCAGGTTCAGCGTACGTTCGTGACGGGACATGGCGAAGATCGGCAGACCAGAGCTGATACGAGAGGTCATCAGCGCGGTGCGGCCAGATTCGGTCATGGTGATGATCGCGGTAACGCCTTTAAGGTGGTTTGCCGCGTACATCGCAGACATCGCAATCGCTTCTTCCACGTTGTCGAACTGCACGTCCAGACGGTGTTTAGAAACGTTAATGCTTGGGATCTTTTCAGCGCCCAGGCAGACGCGCGCCATGGCGGCCACGGTTTCTGCCGGATACTGGCCTGCAGCGGTTTCCGCTGAGAGCATCACCGCATCGGTACCGTCCAGCACGGCGTTAGCCACGTCCATAACTTCTGCACGGGTTGGCATTGGGTTGGTGATCATCGATTCCATCATCTGAGTGGCGGTGATCACCGCGCGGTTCAGCTGACGTGCGCGACGAATCAGCGCTTTCTGGATCCCTACCAGCTCAGGGTCGCCAATTTCCACGCCCAGGTCTCCACGCGCAACCATCACCACGTCGGATGCGAGGATCACATCGTCCATGGCATCCTGATCGCAAACGGCTTCCGCGCGTTCAACTTTCGCGACGATTTTAGCATCGCAGCCTGCATCACGAGCCAGGCGACGCGCATAGTTCAGATCTTCGCCGCAGCGCGGGAAGGAGACCGCCAGGTAGTCAACGCCGATCAGCGCGGCAGTGACGATGTCCGCTTTGTCTTTGTCGGTAAGCGCTTCTGCAGAGAGGCCACCGCCCAGTTTGTTGATGCCTTTATTGTTGGAGAGCGGGCCGCCGACGGTGACTTCGGTGAACACTTTCATGCCCTGAACTTCCAGCACCTTCAGCTGTACGCGACCGTCGTCGAGCAGCAGGATATCGCCTGGCACAACGTCAGCCGGCAGGCCTTTATAGTCGATACCGACTTTCTCTTTATCGCCTTCGCCTTTGCCCAGGTTGGCATCCAGCAGGAATTTGTCGCCGATATTGAGGAAAACTTTACCCTCTTTAAAGGTCGATACGCGGATTTTTGGACCCTGCAAATCGCCGAGGATAGCAACGTGGCGGCCCAGTTTGGCTGCGATTTCACGCACTTTATCGGCACGTAACTTATGGTCTTCTGGCGTACCGTGAGAGAAGTTCATACGCACCACGTTGGCGCCGGCAGCGATAATTTTCTCAAGATTATTATCGCGATCGGTGGCCGGGCCTAAGGTGGTTACGATCTTGGTTCTGCGAAGCCTTCTGGACATGTAATACTCCGTTGACTGAAACAACTTTGGTGTTGCGTGAACATTGAATCGGCCTTCATCTGCTGCAAGGCAGCGGAGAGTGGACCGAATGCCGTAAATCGTTACATCGTAATTATTGGTTACGTCTTCGTTATCAACTATCAGGGAACATCGCTCTTTATAAGCAATTCTTTATCAAAACGCGATTCCTTCAGCGCTTCCTTGACCCGCTTCAAGTTATCCCGGAATTTTGCGCCCCGACGTAAGGTAAAACCGGTTGCCAGCACGTCAATCACGGTAAGCTGCGCCAGTCGGGAAACCATCGGCATATAAATGTCGGTGTCTTCCGGCACGTCGAGGGTGATCGCCAGCGTCGCCTCACGCGCCAGCGGCGTGCCTGCCGTGGTGAGGGCAATCACCATGGCATCGTTTTCACGGGCCAGCTGTGCCAGCTCTACCTGACTCTTGGTGCGACCGGTGTGCGAAATCAGTACCACGACGTCATCTTCACTGCAATTCATACAGCTCATGCGTTGCAGCACAATGTCATCGGAATAAATAACCGGGACGTTAAAGCGGAAAAATTTGTTCATGGCGTCATGCGCCACGGCTGCCGACGACCCGAGACCAAAGAACGCAATCCGCTTGGCCTGGGTGAGCAAATCCACCGCGCGATTCACGGAACTCATGTCCAGAGACTGGCGCACGTGGTCAAGCGAAGCCATGGCCGATTCAAAAATTTTCGCGGTATAGGCATCAACGCTGTCGTCTTCATCCACATTACGATTAACATATGGGGTGCCGTTAGCCAGACTTTGTGCCAGATGCAGTTTAAAATCAGGAAAGCCGCGCGTTTCCAGGCTACGGCAAAAGCGATTTACCGTGGGTTCGCTAACACCCGCTTCCTGTGCCAGAGCGGCGATGCTTGAATGAATCGCCTGAGCGGGAGAGGCGAGAATGACCTCGGCCACTTTTCGCTCGGATTTGCTAAGGTGTTCCAGTTGAAACTGGATTTTTTCCAGCATGTTCATGTTAACAGGATGCTCATGGGTGTAAACGATTTCATAAATTGATGAAATCGTGATTCGATTTAGCCGATATTACCCCTGTGGCTTCCATTAAGGGTAACAATCGACAAGATAATGTTGTTGTTTTTTTTCATTACTTGATCGGTGTCGGGTTTTGCTGTGACCCTGTTGCGCAAAGAAACGGCGGTTGTTGCGTCATTACGCCGTCGTAATCACCCAGATGGTGAAAAATCGCGGTATCGCACGCGACGATAAGCGCTAATGGTTTCGGGAATGACGTAAAAGCAGTACAGTGCATTGTAATAAAATTACAACGATACCTGGCAGAAGTACCAGGTGATCCAACTGAGGAGAATGACATGGCGGTAACGCAAACAGCCCAGGCATGTGACCTGGTCATTTTCGGCGCGAAAGGCGACCTTGCACGCCGAAAATTGCTGCCTTCCCTGTATCAACTGGAGAAAGCGGGCCAAATTCATCCGGATACCCGTATCCTGGGTGTCGGGCGCGCTGACTGGGACAAGGACGCTTACACCAAAGTCGTCCGCGAGGCGCTCGAAACTTTCATGAAAGAAAAAATTGATGAAAGTTTGTGGGATACCCTGAGTGGACGCCTCGATTTCTGCAACCTGGACGTCAACGACGTCAGCGCGTTTACCCGCTTAGGCGCGATGCTGGATCAGAAAAACCGTGTCACCATTAACTATTTCGCCATGCCGCCAAGCACCTTCGGCGCCATCTGCAAAGGTCTGGGCGAAGCCAAACTGAACGCCAAACCGGCGCGCGTCGTGATGGAGAAGCCGCTGGGTACGTCGCTGGCAACCTCGCGTGAAATCAACGACCAGGTGGGCGAGTTCTTTGAAGAGTGCCAGGTCTACCGCATTGACCACTATCTCGGTAAAGAGACGGTTCTGAACCTGCTGGCGCTGCGTTTCGCTAACTCCCTGTTTGTGAATAACTGGGACAACCGCACTATCGACCACGTGGAAATCACCGTAGCGGAAGAGGTGGGGATTGAAGGTCGCTGGGGTTACTTTGACCAGGCCGGCCAGATGCGCGACATGATCCAGAACCACCTGCTGCAAATTCTGTGCATGATTGCCATGTCTCCACCGTCTGACCTGACGGCTGACAGCATCCGTGACGCAAAAGTGAAAGTGCTGAAGTCACTGCGCCGCATCGACCGCTCCAACGTGCGTGAGAAGACCGTCCGCGGTCAGTACACCGCCGGGTTTGCGCAAGGCAAAAAAGTGCCGGGCTACCTGGAAGAAGAGGGCGCGAACAAGTCCAGCAACACCGAGACGTTCGTGGCGATCCGCGTGGATATCGACGACTGGCGCTGGGCGGGCGTTCCGTTCTACCTGCGCACCGGTAAACGTCTGCCGGCTAAATGTTCCGAAGTGGTTGTGTACTTCAAAAACCCGGAACTGAACCTGTTCAAAGAGTCCTGGCAGGAACTGCCGCAGAACAAGTTGACCATTCGTCTGCAGCCGGACGAAGGGGTGGATATCCAGATCCTGAACAAAGTGCCGGGGCTGGATCATAAACACAACCTGCAGACCACCAAGCTGGATCTGAGCTACTCCGAAACCTTCAACCAGACGCACCTGGCCGATGCTTACGAGCGTCTGCTGCTGGAAACCATGCGCGGTATCCAGGCGCTGTTCGTGCGTCGCGACGAAGTGGAAGAGGCGTGGAAATGGGTCGACTCCATCACCGAAGCCTGGGCTGCCGATCAGGATGCGCCAAAACCGTACCAGGCTGGTACATGGGGACCTGTCGCGTCGGTGGCGATGATCACCCGCGATGGCCGCTCCTGGAACGAGTTTGAGTAAGATAATCCTCTAGCTCGAAAGTGTTATTTTACCGGTAACATGATCTAACACAGCTAGTGGCACAATTTTCAACTTTTAAGCTCCGCGTGGATTCACCCGCGGAGCTTTTTTTATTACACTGCCGGAAGTGATTTTGCCCCTGAGCTCCGGACAGCAAGCGTTTCAGCGTTGTTAACAACTGCCAGCGACTTTGTAAACTCCCGAGCCGGACAGATAATTTAGAGGAGCTTTTATGAATCCGACATTGTTACGCGTAACACAGCGCATTATCGAGCGCTCGAAAGAGACCCGTTCGGCCTACCTCGCCCGGATTGAACAGGCAAAGAGCAGCACCGTCCACCGATCTCAGCTGGCCTGCGGGAACCTGGCGCACGGCTTCGCCGCCTGCCAGCCTGATGATAAAGCGTCGCTGAAAAGCATGTTGCGTAACAATATCGCCATCATTACCTCCTATAACGATATGCTTTCCGCCCACCAGCCGTATGAGGTCTATCCCACTATCATCCGTAACGCGCTGCACAGCGTGAATGCGGTGGGCCAGGTGGCGGGCGGCGTGCCTGCCATGTGTGACGGCGTGACGCAGGGGCAGGACGGTATGGAGCTGTCCCTGCTGAGCCGCGAAGTGATTGCGATGTCTGCCGCGGTGGGCTTGTCACACAATATGTTTGATGGCGCGCTGTACCTCGGCGTGTGCGACAAGATTGTCCCGGGCCTGGTGATGGCGGCGCTGTCGTTTGGGCATCTGCCTGCGATCTTCGTCCCGTCCGGCCCAATGGCGAGCGGTCTGCCGAACAAAGAAAAAGTGCGTATTCGCCAGCTGTACGCGGAAGGGAAAGCAGACCGTCAGGCGCTGCTGGAGGCGGAAGCTGCGTCTTACCATGCGCCGGGGACCTGTACGTTCTACGGTACGGCTAACACTAACCAGATGGTCGTTGAGTTTATGGGGATGCAGCTTCCGGGCTCGTCCTTCATCCAGCCAGATGCACCGCTGCGCAAGGCGCTGACCGAGGCCGCGGCCCGTCAGGTCACGCGTCTGACCGGCAACGGCAACGAATGGATGCCGATGGGTAAAATGGTTGACGAAAAAGTCATTGTTAACGGGATTGTCGCGCTGCTGGCAACCGGTGGCTCAACTAACCACACCATGCATCTGGTGGCCATGGCGCGTGCGGCGGGCATTCTGATTAACTGGGATGACTTCTCCGAGATCTCTTCTGTAGTGCCGCTGATGGCGCGTCTGTACCCGAACGGTCCGGCGGATATTAACCACTTCCAGGCTGCAGGCGGCGTACCGCTGCTGATGCGGGAGCTGCTGAAAGGCGGACTGCTGCATGAAGACGTAAATACCGTGGCTGGCTTTGGCCTTCAGCGCTACACCCAGGAGCCGTGGCTGAACAACGGCGAGCTGGACTGGCGTGAAGGGGCGAGCGCTTCCCTTGATGCGCAGGTGATTGCCACGATCGACAAACCGTTCTCTCCTCATGGCGGCACCAAAGTGCTGAGCGGCAACCTCGGTCGTGCGGTAATGAAGACCTCTGCCGTACCGGAAGAGAACCAGGTTATCGAAGCGCCGGCGGTGGTGTTTGAAAGCCAGCACGACGTATTACCCGCCTTTGACGCCGGTCTGCTTGATAAAGACTGCGTAGTGGTGGTGCGTCACCAGGGGCCTAAAGCTAACGGGATGCCAGAATTACATAAACTTATGCCACCACTTGGTGTATTATTGGACCACCGTTTCAAAATTGCGCTAGTCACCGATGGACGCCTCTCCGGGGCATCCGGTAAAGTGCCTTCAGCCATCCACGTGACGCCGGAAGCCTACGACGGCGGTTTACTGGCGAAAGTACGCGATGGTGACATGATCCGCGTGAACGGCCAGACGGGCGAGTTAACCCTGCTGGTGGATGACGCCGAGCTGGCGGCACGTCAGCCCCATATTCCTGACCTGAGCGCATCGCGCGTGGGGACCGGACGCGAAATGTTCAGCGCGCTGCGTGAGAAACTCTCCGGTGCGGAGCAGGGCGCAACCTGTATTACGTTTTAAGACGACTTGATTTTAACGATCTGGCGAGAGAAAACTCTGATGAAAAACTGGAAAACAAGTGCAGAAGCAATCCTGACCACTGGCCCTGTCGTGCCGGTTATCGTGGTAAACAAGCTGGAGCACGCTGTACCGATGGCGAAAGCGCTGGTTGCGGGCGGCGTTCGCGTTCTGGAAGTGACCCTGCGCACCGCCTGCGCGATGGATGCTATCCGCGCTATCGCCAAAGAAGTGCCGGACGCCATCATCGGTGCGGGTACCGTTCTCAACGCGCAGCAGCTGGCAGAAGTGACCGAAGCGGGCGCGCAGTTCGCCATCAGCCCTGGCCTGACCGAGCCGCTGCTGAAAGCCGCCACTGAAGGTACCATTCCGCTGATCCCTGGCATCAGCACCGTCTCTGAACTGATGCTGGGCATGGACTACGGTCTGAAAGAGTTCAAATTCTTCCCGGCTGAAGCGAACGGCGGCACCAAAGCGCTGCAGGCGATTGCGGGTCCATTCTCTCAGGTGCGCTTCTGCCCGACGGGCGGTATCTCTCCTGCCAACTACCGTGACTACCTGGCGCTGAAAAGCGTGCTTTGCATCGGTGGTTCATGGCTGGTTCCGGCGGATGCGCTGGAAGCGGGCGACTGGGATCGCATCACCAAACTGGCTCGCGAAGCGGTTGAAGGTGCGAAACAGTAAGCCATTCGCCGCATGAAAAACGGGCCTTACGGCCCGTTTTTTTATCCTGCAACCTTGACGTTCGCAGCGGCCGCTTTCGCTCTCGCCACGGCGTCGTCAACGTTATCCCCGGTGGCTAATGCCACGCCAAGACGGCGGGTTCCGTCGATCTCCGGCTTGCCGAACAAACGTACCTGCAATCCTGCACCCACCGCCCCGTCGACGTTATCAAACGTGACGTTCTGGCTGGTTAACTGCGGCAGGATCACCGCCGAGGCGGCCGGGCCATACTGACGAATCCCGCCGACGGGCAGGCCGAGGAACGCGCGCACGTGCAGGGCGAACTCGGAGAGATCCTGCGAAATCAGCGTCACCATGCCGGTGTCATGCGGGCGAGGGGAGACTTCGCTGAAAATCACCTCATCACCGCACACAAACAGCTCCACGCCGAACAGGCCATAGCCGCCCAGCGCCAGGACGGTTTTACGGGCGATCTCCTGAGCACGCTCCAGCGCCAGGGTGCTCATCTGCTGCGGCTGCCAGGATTCGCGGTAATCGCCATCTTCCTGACGGTGCCCAATCGGGTCGCAGAAATGGACGCCGTCAACGGCGCTGACGGTCAGCAGGGTGATTTCGAAATCAAACTTCACGACGCCTTCGACGATGACGCGACCGGCTCCGGCCCGGCCACCCTGCTGGGCATAATCCCACGAGCTATCCAGGGTGCTGCTGTCGCGAATAAAGCTCTGTCCTTTTCCGGAGGAGCTCATCACCGGCTTAACGATGCACGGGTAGCCAATCTCTTCGACGGCCTTCAGGAATGCGGCCTTATCGCCCGCAAAACGGTAGCTCGAGGTGGGCAATCCCAGCTCTTCCGCCGCCAGGCGACGAATGCCTTCGCGGTTCATGGTGAGCTTTGCGGCTTTCGCGCAGGGCACCACGCGCTGGCCTTCCTGTTCCAGAGCGATCAGCGTATCGGTGGCGATGGCCTCAATTTCCGGCACGACAAAATCAGGTTTCTCGCGCGTAATCAGCTCACGAAGGGCATCGCCATCCAGCATGTTAATCACATAAGAACGATGGGCGACGTGCATGGCGGGTGCGTCGGCGTAACGGTCTACGGCAATGACTTCCACACCTAAACGCTGGCACTCAATGGCGACCTCTTTTCCCAGCTCGCCCGATCCCAACAGCATCACTCGCGTCGCCGCAGGTCGCAGCGCAGTTCCTAAACGAATCATAACAATCCCCCTGAAAAAGTTGCGCGCAGTATAAACGAAAACGTTTGCGTCTGTCTTGCGCAGGGATAAACGCGAGGGCAGAAATTTGCGCTTCTTTAGCCCGACCAGACATTTCCTGACGCCCGCTCGCTTACGCTGTGGAACATGTTCACCGTTAAGTGAGGGAAACCATGTCTGGCTGGTTAAATCAATTGCAATCCCTGTTAGGGCAGAAAACATCGTCTGGCGAACGGGGCCTCAGCAAACTGCTGGTACCCGGGGCGCTCGGCGGGCTGGCAGGCCTGCTGGTCGCGAATAAATCCTCACGCAAGCTGCTGGCAAAGTATGGTACAGGCGCGCTGCTGGCCGGCGGCGGCGCCATCGCGGGCACCGTGCTGTGGAATAAATACAAGGACAGGGTACGGACCGCGCACAGCGATGAACCGCATTACGGCGAGCACACCTCGCCGCTGGATCTGCGTACCGAACGGCTCATTCTTGCGCTGGTCTTTGCCGCGAAAAGCGACGGGCATATTGACGATAAGGAACGAACGGCGATCGAGCAGCAGCTGCGCGAGGCCGGTGTTGAAGAGAAGGGAAGAGTGCTGGTGGCGCAGGCGATAGAACAGCCGCTCGAGCCGCAGCGTCTTGCGCAAAGTGTGAAAAATGAGGAAGAGGCGCTGGAGCTCTATTTCCTCAGCTGCGCCGCCATCGATATCGATCACTTTATGGAACGCAGCTACCTTAACGCTCTGGGCGATGCGTTAAAGATCCCTCAGGACGTGCGCGAGGGTATTGAGCGGGATATCCGGGAGCAAAAACAGGCGTTACAGGGATAGCCGTCGCCGTCGCGACGCTGTTTCGCTTGCATCATGCGTGGGTTTTGCCAACCTTATAGGGTGTAAAACTTAAAAGAATGATGACATGCCACCGAAAGCCCGACGTACTCCTTATGCGATCACCACGCATGGCGATACGCGTATAGACAACTATTACTGGCTGCGGGACGATTCTCGCTCCCGGCCAGAGGTACTCGACTACCTGCACGAGGAAAACGACTATGGCCGAAAGGTCATGTCCAGCCAGCAGACGCTTCAGGACCAGCTCCTGAATGAAATGGTGCAGCGTATTCCCCAGCGCGATATCTCCGCGCCCTGGACCAAAAACGGCTATCGCTATCGCCATATTTACGAGCCCGGCAATGAGTATCCCATCTACCAGCGTCAGTCGGTGTTAAGCGCCGAATGGGATGAGTGGGATATTCTGCTCGATGCCAACCAGCGGGCCGCCCACAGCGAGTTTTATACCCTGGGCGGCATGTCCATTTCCCCTGACAACGCGGTGATGGCGCTGGCGGAGGATTATCTCTCCCGCCGCCAGTACGGCCTGCGGTTTCGCAATCTGGACACCGGCAACTGGTATCCGGAAATGCTGGAAAACGTCTCCCCGGATTTTGTCTGGGCGAATGATTCCGAGACGGTCTACTACGTCAAAAAGCACGCGTCGACGCTGCTGCCTTACCAGGTGTGGCGACATACCGTGGGAACAGACTCCGCTGACGACGAGCTGGTTTATGAAGAGAAAGACGAAACGTTCTATGTCAGCCTGCATAAAACCTCCTCACGCCACTATGTGATTATCTTCCTTGCCAGCGCGACGACGTCGGAAGTTCTGCTGCTCGATGCCGAACTGCCGGACGCCCAGCCGCTCTGTTTCCTGCCGCGCCGTAAGGATCACGAGTACAGCCTGGATCACTTCCAGCACAGCTTTTATCTGCGCTCCAATCGCGAGGGCAAAAACTTTGGTCTCTATAAAACCAAAGTGCGCGATGAGCGCAAGTGGGAGGTGCTTATCCCCGCGCGGGATCAGGTGATGCTGGAAGGGTTCACCCTGTTTACCGACTGGCTGGTGGTGGAAGAGCGTCAGCGCGGGCTGACCAGTATCCGGCAAATCAACCGTAAAACCCGGGAAGTGGTGGGGATTGCGTTTGATGACCCGGCCTACGTGACGTGGATTGGGTTCAACCCTGAACCCGAATCGTCGCGGTTGCGCTACGGCTACTCCTCCATGACCACGCCGGACACCCTGTTTGAGCTGGATATGGATACCGGGCAGCGCCAGGTGATTAAACAGACCGAGGTAAAAGGTTTTGAGTCCGAAAACTACCGCAGCGAGCATCTGTGGGTCACCGCCCGTGATGGTGTGGAGGTGCCGGTCTCGCTGGTCTATCACAAAGGCCATTTCCAGAAAGGCAAAAACCCGATCCTGGTGTACGGCTACGGCTCGTATGGCTCAAGCATGGATGCCGATTTCAGCAGCAGCCGGTTAAGCCTGCTCGATCGCGGCTTTGTTTTCGCCATCGCCCATATTCGCGGCGGCGGTGAGCTGGGCCAGAACTGGTATGAAGACGGGAAATTCCTGAAAAAGAAAAACACCTTCAATGACTACCTCGACGTCTGCGATGCGCTGATTGAGCAGGGCTACGGCGCTCCGCAGCTCTGCTTTGGGATGGGGGGCAGCGCGGGCGGCATGCTAATGGGGGCGGCGATCAACCAGCGTCCCGACCGCTTTAAGGGGATTGTCGCGCAGGTACCGTTTGTCGATGTGGTCACGACCATGCTCGATGAATCCATTCCGCTTACCACCGGAGAGTTTGAGGAGTGGGGGAATCCGCAGGATGAGATGTACTACCGCTATATGAAAGAGTACAGCCCGTACGATAACGTTGAGGCGAAAGCCTACCCGCACATGCTGGTCACCACCGGTTTGCATGATTCTCAGGTGCAGTACTGGGAGCCGGCAAAATGGGTGGCAAAGCTGCGGGAGCTGAAAACCGATGACAATCTGCTGCTGCTGTGTACCGACATGGATTCCGGACACGGAGGGAAATCGGGGCGATTTAAATCGTACGAAGGCGTTGCCCTGGAATATGCCTTTTTAATAGGCCTGGCGCAGGACACGCTGCCAGGCCGTGCGGAGCGTTAAGCGTCGCCCAGATAATGTTTCAGCGTTAAGCGCAGTTCCGGGCTCATTCTGTCGAGGTTGTTATACAGCCAGCGCAAATAGCCCGGGTCTTTATCCGCCACCTCGGACACCGGCTTCCCGCGATATTTACCAAAGGTAAACGTGGTCAGCAGCGCGGGACGTCCGGTGATCGTCGCCATGTCATCCGGCGTCCAGCCAGAGATATTCATAATATCAATCAGCAGCGCGGCGGTGATATAGCAGTCATACAGGGCGCGGTGATGGTGAAGCCCCTCAGGGGTACGTACGCTGAGCTTGCGGGACTTGTACAGCGCCATATTGCTGTATTTAATCCCCGGCCACAGACGACGCGCCAGCTTCATGGTGCAAATCCATTCCCCCGGCATTTCAGGCAACACCCGGCGGTCAAAGCTGGCGTTATGCGCGACGTACCACGGACTACCGTAGTAGTGAGGGATGATCTCTTCGATCCACGGCTTATCCGCCACCATCGATTCGGTAATGCGATGGATAGCCATTGCCTGAGGGCTTATGGGGCGATCGGGACGCACCAGATGGCTCATGGGGTTGACGATTTTACCATCAACCACGTCGACAGAGGCCACTTCCACTATTCCGCCCTGAAGATCACAAGTTTCGGTATCGATGACGCGCAGCATTGAAAACTCCTGAGCTTAAAACGCCTAGCCTAAAGGAATGATATCGCCTTGCCAACCCTCTCCGCCGAGCGTGCCGGTCACCAGAAGCTCGCCCTTATCCGCGCGCACGACCAGCTGGCCTTTTTCATCCCACAGCGCGCTGCCGCCGCAGGCGTTCGCCATCAGCACCGCAATGGCATATTTATGCGCGAAGCGCTGCAGGTTACTGATGGACTGCCGCCAGCGATTATCCCCTACCGACTAGCAGCTGGTAACAAGCGTTGCCCGGGGATCGAGATTGGGGGAATCGGGATGTGCATCAAGGATGCTAAGGTGTTTATCCCCCGGCACGAGGCTGGCACCGCGCCCTTGCGGATAGCGCAAAATGCGATGGCGGGCGGGCGAAAACAGCACAAGGCCTTTCTGGCGCTGGCCATTCTGTTCCAGGGGGAGCCCGGCAATAACGGTAATCTGGTGTAGATGTGCCGCGTTGAGCAGCGGCTCCAGCTGCGCGTCATCGGGCGGGGGAGGTAACGTCGGCGCGCCAGAGCCCGTTAATGAGAGTTCAGGGAAAACCAGCAGTTCGCACCGCTGCCGCGCTGCTTCGGCGATGAAGCGCAGGTGGTGCGTAACATGGTCATCTACGGTCTGATGCAGCCCGCCATACTGGGCTGCCGCTATATTCCAATGTGACATCGTGACTTCCTTATACACTGAGTCGCAGAGATTTAAGAATAGACCCATATTTATCAGGGTTTTCTTATCCTGCCAGATTACGCGTAAGGAAGTGTAACGACTCGTTAAGCTTATTTAACTTTAGGCTCGTACGGTAAACGGGAGAGATTGACCGAGGCAAGACGGTGGGCGATGAGTCTTTCGCGGAACCAGTCGCGCAGATGGGCGGGCTGTTCCCGTTCCACGACTTCAGCCACGATGGGCATGTTGTAACGCTCTTTGAACGCGACGCCAGCGGCAGCGAGATCGACATTCACTTTATCCATCTCGTCCTGCGGAAGGGCGGCCAGATTGATCTTCATTACCTTCTCCTTTTTATACGGCGGCAACGTTACCGCGATTGCACGATGATGACAAGCGGAGGCAGGATGATCCTCGACTCGTTTATTATACAGCGTTATTCTTTAGCATACAGACATAACAAAAAGGAATGATTGGATGGGTTTCTCCGCTTCCCGCGCAGTTTGCGCACTGGTTTTTGTGGCCTCGACAATGATGACGCCCTCCGTGCTTGCACATGCGCATCTTAACCAGCAGGTCCCAGCAGCAGACAGCGTGGTGACCGCACCTCAGGCACTTACGCTGAATTTTTCGGAAGGTATCGAACCTGGTTTTAGCGGTGTGGTGGTAACGGATGCGCAAAATCAGGTCATCAAAACGGGAACCGTTACGCGCGACGAAAAGAACAAAGCTCAGCTTACCGTGCCGCTGGAACAAACGCTGGCAGCAGGAACTTACCAGGTGGACTGGCACGTGGTCTCCGTAGACGGCCATAAAACCAAAGGCAGCTATCACTTTAGCGTGAAATAGCATGCTGGCGCTGTGTTATGTCGGGTTACGCTTTATCCATTTCGGGGCGCTGATGCTGGTGTTTGGCAATGCGCTTTATAGCGTCTGGTTTGCGCCTTCCTCTCTCCACCGTCTGCTGTCCCGGCGTTTTCAGTCTCAGCAGAAAGTGGCGGCCCTAGTGAGCCTGGCGGCTGCGGTCCTGATGTTTATGCTGCAGGGTGGATTGATGGGCAACGGCTGGGGAGATGTGTTTGCGCCACAGGTCTGGTTCAGCGTGATGGGAACCCGGTTTGGCGGCGTCTGGCTGTGGCAAATGATCCTCGCTGCGATAACGGTCAGTGCCGCATGGCTCGCGCCGCTGAAAGGTTCGCGTCTGCTGCTGCTCGCAATGGGCCAGCTTATCCTGCTGGCTGGGGTAGGTCACGCGGCGATGAACGACGGTCCGATGGGGGCGCTGCAGCGTCTTAATTATGCTTTTCACCTGATCTGTGCCGCCACCTGGCTTGGCGGATTACTGCCCCTGCTGTTCTGCATGCGACTGGCGAAAGGGCGCTGGCAGAATGCCGCCATCTTTACCATGATGCGCTTCTCGCGCGTGGGGCATTATGCCGTTGCGGGCGTGCTGCTCTCCGGGGTGATAAATGCACTCATGATACTGGGCCTCGATATTCCCTGGCAGGCTGGCTACGTGCAGTTTTTGTTGTTCAAATGTGCGCTGGTGGCGTTGATGGTGGTAATTGCGCTGGCAAATCGGTATTTTCTGGTGCCACGTTTTCGTCCGGAGACCGGGCGAGCAAAGCAGATTTTTATCAGGATGACACAGGCAGAAGTGGTGCTGGGGGCGCTGGTGCTGGCAACGGTCAGCCTGTTCGCCACCTGGGAACCCTTCTGACAAGGTTAAATATCATATGAAAAAGACAGTACTTTCTCTCTTATTGCTGGCCTGTACGGGGAGCGCGTTTGCCGCACCGCAGGTCATCACCGTGAGCCGTTTCGAGGTGGGTAAGGACAAATGGGCGTTCAATCGCGAAGAGGTGATGCTGACCTGCCGTCCAGGCCATGCGCTGTATGCCATCAATCCGAGCACGCTGGTGCAATACCCCCTGAATGATACCGCAGAGCAGCAGGTAGCCAGCGGCAAGAGCAGCGGCCAGCCGATTAGCATTATTCAAATCGATGACCCGTCGCATCCGGGACAAAAAATGAGTCTGGCACCGTTTATCGAGCGCGCCGACAAGCTCTGCTAACGTTCGGGTTTCCAATAAAAAACCGCAGATGCTTGCGAAAGCACTGCGGTTTTTCACTTTTAATGATGCTCTGGCGCTTTTTTTCCGACCGCTTTAGCTGTGGACTGGAAAACCTGGCGTCGTCATCTATTCTTAAAAGGCAAGGCGACTTAGCCTGCATTAATGCCAACTTTTAGCGCACGGCTCTCTCCCAAGAGCCATTTCCCTGGACCGAATACAGGAATCGTATTCGGTCTCTTTTTATCTATTTGTTTTTCAATGGTTTTTTCGGTTTTAACATGAAATCCCCCGAAAATTACTCGAACATTCCATATCCTCTGTAAACCATAACATACTCAGGACCGCGTGCGTCCAGGGTTTTTTGGGATCTTTGTTAAAATTTTGTGGCCGAGCGACCGCTGAGCAAACGCCTTCTGGGGAGCAAAAGGGCAGCCCTAGGTTAAATAATGAACGTGCTGAATTTGTCTTTGTGGCGGACAATGTACTCCGGGAAGTTTTCAACCGTTAGCTCTTGCTTGATTAATGTCCTGTCGCGCCCCCAGATATCTTCCGCGTTTTTAATGACCTTCATGATGTGTTCCGGGTTGTTAAACTCAGGAAGATCGTATTCTGTATGGGATATGGTCGACATTTTTTCTGAGATGCGCTCGGGTGTCATTACCCAAGAGAAATGCCAGCCACCATTTTCAATGATGCTGTTGTTAATCTTGAACCAGTTCCACTTTAGCCAGGACCAGTTTTTAACGCTTCGGGTGCGTTTAAGATTCCTGAATGATTCAGGTTCGCCGCCAAAGAAACTAACGAGATTTTTATATTGTGTGGCTCTCGGTAATTTGCATTTTCTTGGCGTGTTGTCAGTATTAAAAACCTGCAGGTTGAACTGATAGTTATAGAAATTCTGATAAATAGTAGTGCAGAGCTTTTTGGGGTTTATCGATGCTACCACCTGGGGTGAAAATATCTCATCGACATCGGAAACTAAAATCAAATCATCATCGTTGGCATGCGTCAAACCCTGCATGATGGCATTCCTCTGCGCGGCTTCATTTGCCCACGCATCCACCACCATACCCTCTGGCAGACCCGGAATCACTTCTCGGGCTGGATGAGATTCTTCGGCGGCTATCGTAATCGGTTCTTTATCATGCACAATGTAGATAATTTTATCTTTAAACTGACTGTATTTATTAATGTCAAAATGCAGCTGCCTCTTTTTACCGGTAAAGGTATGCGTTGACTCAACGATAACGAAGCGATCGACAACGTCCGCGAGCGTGTTCAGTCTGATTTCGAGAAGCATATCTTCATCGTAATATAAGAAGCAGTCATAGATCATTACCGAAGTCCCTCATTTTATGCGCCCACAGTGCGCTTTTCCCAACGCATTCGCCGGTATCATTTCGCGCAATGCTAACTGAGCGCACTCGCCCTGCGCAAGAGTGCACTGCTTTATCATTCCTCTTTTAAACAGAATGCATCCGCTATGCAGTGGGCGAAGGCGCCAGCCAGGCTTAAAAATGGGACTTAACGGATACCTCTATTTCATCGAGCAGCTCAAAGCGACGGCGATATTCGGCACGTTTTTTACTGGCAATCTCTTCAAGCGATTTACGCTCCATCTGCCGCGGCAGCTGCCAGCAGAAGGCCGAAAGCTTTTTACCGTCCAGAGATGCCCAAAATTCATCGTAGCTGGCGTGGAAATGGCGGCCTTTGCTCAGGCGATATCGCAACGCGCGGAAAACGTGCCCCTCGTCGCTGACGGCAAAAATCGCCCGGACAGATGACTGCGCAGCCAGCTGAAAAAGAACTTCCATCAACACGCGCTTAGGGAACAGGCCGTGACAGGCGCGGGTGGCCTGTTTAATGACGTCTCGCGATACGCAGCGACGGGGCCCCTGAAGCCCGCCAATGACCATGACATGTTGACCGTTGCTGCGCGCGACGCTAAAGGTCAGGCTGGCCAGCAGCGTATCCTCGTTGTCGTGTAGCCACAGCGTGCTTTCTCCTTCGCGCTCGGCTTTTCCCGCAGAGGAAGCATTGACCCTATAGGTTACGCCGTCTTTAGCATGGAACTGCACAACGGTTTGCTCCTGCTGGCTCGTCAGGGCCTGAGCGAGACCGCTCTCTTTCAGGCTATCAATCCAGTAGTAATGGTTGACGATAGCGTCGGCGCGATCGTTAGCCGTCAGGCCGCGCATCAGATATTGTCGGTGGGTCTTACTGGGCAACGTAATTTGAGAGGCCAGCAGCCTGTCGAAATCGTCGCGACCCGAAAGGGCTTCCAGCATGCGATGGGTGGAGGACCAGAACAGAAGCGAGCGTAAAAGGAACTTCAGACGATATTCGCGTTTGCGCCAGATCGGACCCGGCACGCGTTTGCCGTTCACCAGCTCGGAAATAATATTTGTGCGATGCGGATAAAAAACATCGTTATGCAGGTGCGTATTAGACACGTGAAGACCCCTCTTTTTTTATACCCTTATTCTAAAGAGCCAATAAAAAGGGATTAATAGCGCGAGGATCTTTATTTCTGTTTGGTTTACCGTTTGTTTGACTTCGTGATGACCGCGCCTGTCTGTTGCCTTTTCTGCGGCGGCTATACTGTTTAAAGGAGGTCCTATGTATCAGCGAATTGAAGGTGGGATGTGGCGTCACGTCTGGGTTGTCAGCGATATACACGGTTGTTACCAGTGGCTTATGGATGAGCTTAAACGCCGTCATTTTAACCCATATGAGGATTTACTTATTTCAGTCGGGGATGTGATCGATCGTGGCCCTGATAGCGTTAAATGCCTGCAGTTAATTCATGAAAAATGGTTTCGTGCCGTGCGTGGAAACCATGAGCAAATGGCTCTCGACAGTCTGGATAATAACGATTTTTCTCTCTGGACGATGAATGGTGGAATATGGTTTTCGCATCTTGAACGCGACCAGCAACAGCTTGCCCTGTCGTTGCTCGACGCCTGTCGCGATTTACCGCATATCATTGAGATAACCTGTGCGAACGGTCTGAATGTGATTGCCCATGCGGATTATCCGGCCGCGGAATACTGTTGGCAAAAACCGGTTAGCGCCCAGCGCGTCTTATGGAACCGCGACAGGCTGATGGGATTTATGGTGGGCAAAGGAGAGGGCATCAGCGGCGCGGATCATTTCTGGTTTGGGCATACGCCCCTCGACAGAAGATACAATTTTAATAATCTTCACTACATTGATACGGGGGCTGTGTTCGACGGTTACTTCACGCTGGCGCAGCTGCAGTAATAAATAACCCGCCTTCGGGCGGGTTCTCTTTAGGTCAGGCAAGACGCATGACCCAGGCATCGGTTTTACTATCGTAATGCTCACGGTAAAGGACAGAATGTTCGCCATCAAGTATTGCCGGGACGCTGGTGTCTGCATCCCATGCATCGAGCTGCATGCACAAATCCGGGTCGGATTTGCAGGGAATACTTAACGTTCGATCGCCTTGTGCTTCGCCGCGCAGCTCTGCGTCGTCGATCTCAAAAGCGCCAATACGCACGCTGGTTTTCGTCATAGTGCTCTCCGGGTCGGTTGTCAAAATCTGGTATGACCAGTACGATCACCCATCTTTGATCGTAGACAAGGAGAGCAAAATCGCCAGTAAAAAAATGCGCTTTTTTTCAGGCTGTGCGATCGTTACCGGTAAACAGACGGCCATCCCGAACCAGCTCGCGCGGATAGCTGTTTTTCAGCCTTGAGCCGACTTTTTTTGCCAGCCCCAGCGGATATCCCTGATACGTTACGATCACTTCATCGCCTGACGGCGTGCAGTCCGGATAGACATCGCGACCACGGTACCACTCTTCGGCTTCCTGATGCGTCAGGGCAAAGTTATTCTCGCATCCGGCAAGGGCGATAACGGCCTCATGCTGCCAGCGATAGCCTTTGTTATGCACTTCCGCCAGGCGGATCCCGATTCGCGAAAAACGGACCTTTCCGATGAGCGGCTCGATCTGTGCCGGGAACAGCCATATCTCTTTATCACGCATCCAGGGGTGCAGACTCTCATCCCAGACCAGCCCAACCTTTTTGGCGGCGGCTTCAAGCTGTGCTGCATCGCGACCTTTAAGGGGAGCAAACGGGAAGTTGCCGACCTTAAATTTAGGCGCGGGCAGGGGAGCAACCGCCTGCGTTTTACGCAGACGCGCCACAAAGAACCCTTCGCAGTCGTAAATCTGCGGGAACACGTGGAGGAAACCCTCCGGCGTGACCGCCTCCTGTGCCGAGACGAACAGATCGTTAAGCGGCAGAAACTCCACGGCATCCGGGTAGTTCGCTTTCAGCCACAGGCAGACGTCTTCGTTTTCATCGCGGTTTAAGGTGCACGTTGAATAGACCAGCGTGCCGCCGGGGCGCAACGCGTGAAATGCGCTCTCGATCAGCTCGCGCTGCGTGGCGGCGATCTCAAGGTTGCTTTCCACGGACCAGTTTTTTAACGCATCGGGATCTTTACGCACCACTCCTTCGCCGGAGCAAGGGGCGTCCAGCAGAATGGCATCGAAGGCTTCCGGTAAGGCGGCGCCAAACACGCGTCCGTCGAAGTGCGTCAGGGCAACATTATGAATACCGCAGCGGCTGATGTTGGCATGCAACACCTTCACGCGGCTGGCGGAAAACTCGTTGGCGAGTATCGCCCCGTGGTTACCCATCCGGGCGGCAATTTGCGTGGTTTTTGAGCCGGGCGCTGCGGCAACATCCATCACGCGTTCAGGCGCATTGCCATCGGCGAACAGGGCGGCCACCGGCAGCATCGAGCTGGCTTCCTGAATATAGAACAGACCGCTCAGATGTTCAGCGGTACTGCCCAGCGGCAGCGAGGCTTCGTCATCGCGTTCGATCCAGAAACCCTCGGCGCACCACGGGACCGGCGTAAGCTGCCAGCCGTACGGCGAGACCAGCGCCAGAAAATCATCGACGCTGATTTTCAGCGTGTTGACGCGAATACTTCGGCGTAACGGACGCTGGCAGGCGGCGATAAAATCGTCTAACGACAGGTGAGAGGGAAGCGCCTCGCGCATCTGCGCCAGGAATTGTTCAGGAAGAAATACGGAGTTTTGAGCCACGGGCACACCACAGGGAAAAGTTCAGGTGCGCAGTGTAACATAAAGGCTCCGGTGCGTTGACACCGGAGCCTTGCAGATTAACGCGGCAGGGCGGTTCCCCATTCACGCCACTCTTTCGGTTCGCTTTCGAGCAGCAGGAAGTGTTTACCCGGCTGCGCTTTCGGTGCCAGCGGCGTGCCCGGCGGCGTGGCAAACGCGATACCGCCGCGAATGAACTGGTTGAAGGTGCCGGTTTTCACCACGCCACCCGTCAGGCCAAAGTCCAGTGAATAGCCGGACGCCAGCCAGAATACCGAGTTATTGCGTACCAGGTGCTGGTAGCGTTCGCTGATGCGTAACGCCACCATCACGCGGTCGGAGAGCGTACCGAGCGTCAGGCCCGTGACCGTACCCACCTCAATGCCGCGGAACAGTACCGGGGTGCCGATGCTGAGCGAGCCCGCTTCCGGCACTTCCACCACGATGCTCAGGCCGCCAAGGTAGCGCGAGTCGGTGATCGTGGCTTCCTGAAGCTCGAAATCACGACGGGCATTGCCCTGGCCCGGCTCAACGTTGATGTACGGCTGCAAAATGGTGTCGAGATGCTCAACGCCCGCGGCCGAGATCTGCGGCGTCACCACCGAGAAGCGCGAACCCGTGCGGGCGAAGGTCTGCACATATTCCGGGTACAGCACGGCGGTGGCCTGCACCTCGTTGCGCGAGGTAATCAGCGTCAGCTTCTGGATCTGCCCGATATCAATGCCGAGATAGCGAATTGGCATACCTTCCGCCAGCTTGCCGGCATCAAACGCGTGCAGGGTAATCTGTCCACCCACGGCGCGTGCGGCGGTTTCGGACGGGAAGAGAATACGCTTATCGCCTTTACGCAGATTCGCGCCCGCGCCGCTGAGGTTATCGAAGCTAATCGCTCCGCGCAGCGCGCGTGAGAGCGGGGAGGCCTGCACGGTCAGCCCGTTACCGTTAAGCTGAACTTTCGCGCCGCCCTCGGCCCAGAAGACGCTGTTTGGCGTCAGCAGCTTGCGGTACTCCGGCTTGATATGCAGTTCGATATCAAACGCATCCGCACGCGGGCGAACGGTGATAACTTCCCCGACCTCAAACTTGCGGTAGAGCACCACGGAGCCCGCCTGTACGTCCGGCAGCGTCTCGGCGCTTAGCGTCAGCGTGGTGGTAGGGAGATCGCTCAGGCTGTTTTCAACCGCTTTCTCCAGGTTGGCATACAGCGGATAGCTGTCGCGAACGGGGCCTTTATCGCCGGGCAGAATGCGGATGCCGCCGTTAACCCATTCGCTGGCGCTGGCGCCGAGGAACTCCACGCCGTCCAGTCCCACCTTCACATCGACGCGACTGTTCACCACGAATTTGCTGTCACCGTGCACCAGGTCGCTGTACTGCGGATCGATGGCGACCGAGAAGGTCACGCCATTCGCGGAGAGCTTACGCTCCAGCACCTGACCGACCTGCACGCCGTGTAAAATTAACGGCTGACCGGCTTCGATTCCGTAACTTTCTGGCGCATTCAGGGTGACGGTCACTACGCCCGGCTTTTGCAGCAGGGATTTATCCGCCGGGGCAATCACGAAGCTATTGCTGGGTTTACCTTCGCCGGGGATGAGCTCAAACGTATTGCCGGTCAACAGCGTGCTGAGGCTGGCATCGTTCAGAGAGAGCTTTGGACTGCGCATTTCGATACGCGTTTTCTCGCGCAGGAGATCGACCACGCTCGGATCGACAGTCATTTCGCCGGTGACCGAGCCGCCCGGGTTGAGCGTCATTTTGGTGAGCTGACCAACCTGCAACCCCTGATACATCAGCGGCGTCGAACCCGCTTTTAGCCCCTTAGCATCGGGCAGGGCGAGTTTAACGAGCACGCCGCGCTGGCTGTGCGCCAGGTCAGCGTACAATCCAAATGAGTCATCAGCGGTGGCAGGGCTTGAGTTTTCCGGGGAGTCAAAGGCAATGGCACCATTCACCAGCGCGGCCAGACTTTCCAGCTTCACTTTCGCACCGCTCAGGCTGACGTCCGCATCCACGCCGGAGACGTTCCAGAAGCGGCTGCCTTTTTTCACCAGATTGGTGAAGCGACGCTCGATCAGCACGTCGATGGTGACGCCCTGTTTATTCGGGTTGATCGCGTAATCGTACACGCGGCCAACCGGGATTTTGCGGAAATAGACCAGCGAACCGCTGTTCAGAGAACCGAGATCCGGCGCCTGCAGATGGATCATTAAATCGCCGTTGTTGAGGCGGTACTTGGGCTGTGTATCCAGGGCAACAAAGTGATCCTGCGGCTCACCTTTACCCGGCATCATGCCGATATAGTTACCGCCCACTAGCGCATCCAGCCCGGACACGCCGGCCAGAGACGCTTTTGGCGTCACCAGCCAGAACTGCGTTTCGCTGCGCAGGGCATCCTGCATGTCAGATTTAATACTGACCCGCACCTGAATCTTGTTCAGCCCTTTTCCAAGGGAGATATCCTGAACCGTACCCACTTCAACCCCCTGGAAGCGAACGGGCGTTCGCCCGGCGACGATGCCGTCTGCGGTCTGGAAATCAATAGTGACGGTACTCCCGCGATCTTCATAGCTCGTCCAGATAAGCCAGCCTGCAATCATCAGGGCGATGACGGGCAGCAACCAGAATGGCGAAATGCGGCGTTTTGTTTTAATTCTCGCTTCAGTCGGCGAAGCGGGGGTTTCCTGACTCATGTGCATCCCAAAGTAAGCGGCTATCCAGCCATTCCACAGCAAGAATAGTCAATATCACCGCAGAGCCGAAATAAAAAGCCGCGGGTCCCATTGTAAAAGCAAGTAGCTGGTCGCGATTGATGAGCGACATCATCAGTGAAATCACGAACAGATCTAACATTGACCAGCGGCCAATCCAGGTGACGAACCGCAGCAGCAGAATGCGGGTCCGTAAGCCTTGTTCACATTTAAAGTGAATGCTGATGAGCAGGGTAAACATCACCACCACTTTGGTAAAGGGAACCAGGATACTGGCAATGAAGACGATCGCCGCCACCCCGACGTTGCTGTGCGCAAGGGAGATAATCCCGGAGAGGATAGTATCCTCCTGACGCCCGCCATTCACGTAAATGATGGAAATCGGCAACATATTGGCTGGGATCAGAAACACCAGGGAGGCGATCAGCGCGGCCCAGCATTTTTGCAGGCTGTTGTTGCGCCGCAGCCTCAACGGAATGTGGCACCGCGGGCAGCGACCACGCGCGTCGGGCAAGCCGGTATAGTGACATCCCAGACAGACGCGCAGATTTTCATCAGGACGCGTGGCGGGGCGCTGAGGGTAAAATCGCTCCCAGAGCTGTTCAACGTTCAGGTGGATAAGCGTCAGTATGCTCAGCAATACCAGGCTGATGAAAGCAAAGAGTCCGATGCCGGGCTGCAAAAAGGCGTAGTCCTGTACCTTTATTGACGCAACGCCCACGCCCACCAGATAAATATCCAGCATCACCCACTCTTTGAGCTTATCCAGCATCAGCAGTACCGGCCGAAGGTTCATGCCGAGAATATTGCCAAACCACAGATAGGCAATGGCGGCGACCAGCACCAGCGGCGCGCCAACGGTACAGAACAGCACCATTGCAGCGGTGATGGGATCCCCCTGACGGGTCATCTGCCAGATACCCTGCAGCACGTTGGCGTCAATGCGCACGCCAAGCAGGTAGAGTTTCAGCAGCGGTTCGCTCCAGGCGAAGGGCATCAGCAGCAGCATGGTGACGGCCATGGCGGCGAGGCGGGTGAGCGACCAGTCGCGGCCATCGCGAATTTTGGCGTCGCAGCGGGGACAAAAGGCACTTTGGTGCGATTTCATCTTCGGCAACATAAAAAGCGTATCGCACTGGGGGCAACGCTGATAATGTGCACGTGGCAAAGCTTCGCTTACCGTATGGACAGTTATCTTTCTTGTCGGCGTAATTTTGGTTGTTTTTAAGGCCATCAGCTGCGCACAAATAAGTATTGTTGAAAGTTATAATAACTCATGAACGGATTCATCTTGAGCATGAGCGCATTTAATGCTTATTTTAATAGGCTATGCGGTAAATTTGTAAGACAACTAAGTGATTGAATAATGAACAAAACAGAATTCTACGCGGATCTGAACCGCGATTTTAAGGCATTGATGGCGGGTGAGACCAGCTTCTTAGCTACTCTGGCAAATACTAGCGCATTGCTGTTTGAACGTCTCTCTGACGTGAACTGGGCCGGCTTTTACCTCCTGGAAGGTGAAACGCTGGTGCTCGGCCCGTTCCAGGGCAAACTGGCCTGCGTGCGTATTCCGGTAGGGCGTGGCGTATGCGGCACGGCGGTGGCCGAAAATCAGGTCCAGCGTGTGGAAGATGTTCATGCGTTTGACGGGCATATTGCCTGTGATGCTGCCAGTAATTCTGAAATCGTTCTGCCGCTGGTGGTAAAAAATCAGATTATTGGCGTTCTGGATATCGACAGTACGGTCTTCAGTCGCTTTACAACCGAGGACGAACAGGGGCTACGCGAGCTGGTGGCGAATCTGGAAAACGTACTCGCTGCAACCGATTATCAAAAATTCTTTGCGAGCGTCGCAGGATAATCAACGGATAACGTAGCATTTACTGATAGCGTCATTATAATGACGCCTGTTCATGCCTGCGCTTGTTGGCAACGTCCGTTGTAATCAGGAAATTTCATGGAAAATCAACCTAAGTTGAATAGCAGTAAAGAAGTTATCGCATTTCTGGCCGAGCGTTTCCCGCAGTGCTTCAGCGCGGAAGGTGAAGCTCGTCCCCTGAAAGTCGGTATTTTTCAGGATCTGGTGGCGCGTGTTGAAGGGGAAATGAACCTCAGCAAAACTCAGCTGCGTTCCGCCTTACGTCTTTATACTTCGAGCTGGCGTTACCTGTACGGTATCAAACCAGGCGCGACCCGCGTGGACCTCGACGGCAACCCTTGCGGTGAGCTGGACGAGCAGCACGTTGAGCACGCGCGCAAGCAGCTTGAAGAAGCCAAAGCACGCGTTCAGGCACAACGTGCAGAACAGCAGGCGAAAAAACGCGAAGCCGCAGCGGCAAACGGCCAGGAAGAAGCGCCTCGTCGTGAGCGTAAACCACGCCCTGCGCCGCGCCGTCACGATAATAACGATCGCAAACCGCGTGCAGACAAACCAGCAGCAAAAGCCCCGCGTGCCCCTCGTGAAGAGCCGCGCCATACGCCGGTTTCTGACATTAACGCCCTGAGCGTAGGTCAGGCACTGAAGGTAAAAGCGGGTAACAATGCTATGGACGCCACCGTACTGGAAATCACCAAAGATGGCGTTCGTGTACAGCTGACTTCTGGTATGTCAATGATTGTACGCGCAGAACACTTGTTGTTCTGAAACGGAGGCCAAGCCTGGCATGAACACTTTTTTTAAGCTCACCGCGCTGGCGGGCCTGTTTGCCATAACAGGTCACGCTTTTGCAGTGGACGATATCACGCGTGTTGATCAAATTCCGGTACTCAAGGAAGAGACGCAACATGCGACGGTGAGCGAGCGCGTGACCTCACGTTTTACCCGCTCGCACTATCGTCAGTTCGATCTCGATCAGGCCTTTTCGGCCAAAATCTTTGACCGCTATCTGAACTTGCTGGATTACAGCCATAACGTTTTGCTCGCCAGCGATGTCGAGCAGTTCGCTAAGCGCAAATCCGAGGTGGGTGATGAGTTGCGTTCAGGCAAGCTGGATCTGTTTTACGATCTCTACAACCTGTCGCAAAAGCGCCGCTTTGAACGCTATCAGTACGCGCTGAAAGTGCTGGAACGTCCGATGGACTTCACCGGCACTGACACCTTTAACCTGGATCGCAGTAAAGCACCCTGGCCGAAAGATGAAGCCGAGTTGAATGCGCTGTGGGACGGTAAAGTTAAATACGACGAACTGAGCCTTAAGCTGACCGGCAAAGACGAAAAAGAGATCCGTGATACGCTGACGCGTCGTTACAAATTTGCCATTCGTCGTCTGGCGCAGACCAACAGTGAGGATGTTTTCTCACTCGCGATGACCGCCTTTGCGCACGAAATTGATCCGCACACCAACTATCTCTCTCCACGCAACACCGAACAGTTCAATACCGAGATGAGCCTGTCTCTGGAAGGTATCGGCGCGGTGCTGCAGATGGACGATGATTACACGGTGATCAATTCCATGGTCGCGGGTGGCCCGGCGTCCAAAAGCAAAGCGATTAGCGTAGGCGATCGCATTGTGGGTGTAGGACAAACAGGCCAGAACATGGTCGACGTGATCGGCTGGCGTCTCGATGACGTGGTTGCGCTGATCAAAGGTCCGAAAGGCAGCAAGGTTCGTCTGGAAATTCTGCCTGCCGGTAAAGGCACTAAAACCCGTATAGTTACCCTGACCCGCGAGCGTATCCGTCTGGAAGACCGCGCGGTGAAAATGTCGGTGAAAACCGTGGGTAAAGAGAAGGTCGGTGTCCTGGATATTCCTGGCTTCTACGTAGGGCTGACTGACGATGTGAAAGTTCAGCTGCAGAAGCTTGAGAAGCAGAACGTCAGCAGCATTATCATCGACCTGCGCAGTAACGGCGGCGGGGCGCTGACAGAAGCGGTTTCACTCTCCGGTCTGTTCATTCCATCTGGCCCTGTGGTTCAGGTGCGCGATAACAACGGTAAAGTGCGTGAAGATGCCGACAACGACGGTGTGGTCTACTACAAAGGCCCGCTGGTGGTCCTGGTTGACCGCTTCAGTGCTTCCGCGTCTGAAATCTTTGCCGCTGCAATGCAGGACTATGGTCGCGCGCTGATTGTCGGTGAGCCAACCTTCGGGAAAGGTACCGTACAGCAGTATCGCTCTCTGAATCGTATTTACGATCAGATGCTGCGTCCGGAATGGCCTGCGCTGGGCTCGGTTCAGTACACCATTCAGAAATTCTACCGCGTGAACGGCGGCAGTACGCAGCGTAAGGGCGTAACGCCGGACATCATGATGCCGACAGGCACGGAAGAGACGGAAACCGGCGAGAAGTTTGAAGATAACGCCTTGCCGTGGGACAGCATCAATGCCGCGACCTACGTGAAAGCGGGTGATATGACGCAATTTGGCCCAGAACTGCTGAAAGCGCATAACGACCGCATCGCGAAAGATCCGGAGTTCCAGTACATCATGAAGGACATTGCACGATTCAATGCCCTGAAAGATAAGCGGAATATCGTTTCTCTGAACTATGCACAGCGTGAGAAAGAGAACAACGAGGATGATGCAACCCGCCTGGCGCGTATCAACGATCGCTTCAAGCGCGAAGGCAAGCCTCTGCTCAAGAAACTGGACGATCTGCCAAAAGATTACCAGGAGCCGGATCCGTATCTGGACGAGACGGTGCATATCGCTCTCGACCTGGCGAATCAGGAAAAAGAGAAACCAGCCGTACAGCCCGCTCCGGCAAAATAACCTCCCAACAGGCACAAGAAATTGTGCCTGTTTCTTTTTGTTCTGCATCCTTCCGTCAGTCAGATTTCCAATTGTGTAAAGTTGTGTCTTTCTGGTGACTTACGCCCGCCGGATGCTTGAAAATAGCCGCAATACCCATACGATGTGGGTAATCGCATAGTGCGTTTTGTTAAACTGAGGTAAAAAGAAAATTATGATGCGAATCGCGCTCTTCCTGCTCACCAACCTGGCGGTCATGGTGGTTTTCGGGCTCGTGCTAAGCCTGACAGGAATTCAGTCGAGCAGCGTTCAGGGTCTGTTGATTATGGCGCTGCTGTTTGGTTTTGGTGGCTCGTTCATCTCCCTGCTGATGTCGAAGTGGATGGCACTGAAATCGGTGGGTGGTGAGGTTATTGAACAGCCGCGTAACGATATGGAACAGTGGCTGATGAACACGGTGGCTCAGCAATCCCGTCAGGCCGGGATCGCCATGCCGCAGGTGGCGATTTACCATGCCCCGGACATCAACGCTTTCGCCACGGGCGCCCGTCGCGATGCGTCACTGGTTGCCGTCAGCACCGGATTGCTGCAGAACATGAGCCGTGACGAAGCCGAAGCGGTTATTGCCCACGAAATCAGCCATATCGCCAACGGTGACATGGTGACCATGACCCTGATTCAGGGCGTGGTGAACACCTTCGTGATCTTCATCTCCCGTATTCTGGCGCAGATCGCGGCAGGCTTTATGGGCGGAAACCGTGATGAAGGTGAAGAGAGCAACGGCAACCCGCTGATCTACTTCGCCGTTTCGATGGTTCTGGAACTGGTATTCGGTATTCTGGCCAGCATCATCACCATGTGGTTCTCCCGCCACCGTGAATTCCACGCGGATGCCGGCTCGGCGAAGCTGGTTGGTCGTGAGAAGATGATTGCCGCGCTGCAGCGTCTGAAAACCAGCTACGAGCCGCAGGAAGCGAATAGCATGATGGCCTTCTGCATTAACGGTAAATCCAAATCGCTGAGCGAGCTGTTTATGTCTCACCCGCCGCTGGATAAACGTATCGAAGCGCTGCGCAGTGGGGAATATCTGAAGTAACGCTAAGAACTCTAATAAGCCGGGCAGGAGAACACTCAGCCCGGCTTTTTTTATGCCTGAACCCTGGGCTGGGTCACGCGCAGGCCGCTGACGACCGCCGCGAGCGAGGCAAGGGCTCCCGCGGTGAGAAGCGCAACATGGTTGCCGTTTTGCCCGGCGAGGTTAAACATCAGGGCGACCAGGGCTGCGCCGCTGCTTTGTCCCAGAAGGCGCGCGCTCCCCAGCATGCCGCTGGCACCACCGCTGCGATGGCGCGGCGCGGAGGTGATGATGGTGTGATTGTTAGGGGACTGGAACAGGCCAAACCCAGCGCCGCACAGGATCATGCGCCAGATGATGTCCAGATCGGTTGGCGATGACGGTAGCAGAGCCAGCGCGAATAGGCCTGTCGCCATCACCGCAAGCCCCAATGCTCCCAGTAAACCGGCATGGACGCGTTCAATTAAGTAACCTGCCAGCGGCGCCATCACCATGGTCGCTAGTGGCCAGGGGGTTAACAGCAGGCCGGTCTCCACTTCTGAACGGCCGATCACGCTCTGCAGAAAGAAGGGCAGAGAAACCAGAGCCAGCATTTGGGCGCAGAACGAGCAGACAGACGTGCAAATGGAGAGGGAAAAGAGGGGAATACGCAGCAGATCCACCGGCAGTAAAGGCACGGGGAGAGTGAGCTGGCGGCGAACAAAGAAGAAGCCGATCGCCAGCAGGGCGATGAGCTCCGCGGCGGTAAGCATCAGAGACTGTCCCTGCGCAAAGCCGCTCAGCGCCGTAATCAGCAGGCCAAAGGTCAGGGCATTCATCACTGCACTCGCCACATCGAAGCGCGGCATGGTGCTTTTAGGGCCGTTAGCGGGAAGAAAGCGCAGGGCAAAGAATATAGCGACAATGCCCAGCGGCACGTTAATAGCAAACAGCCATTGCCATGACGCAACGGAAAGGATCGCCGCCGCAATAGTCGGCCCGGCGGCGGAAGAGACGGCGACAATAAACGAGTTTATCCCCATGCCGCGCCCCAGATGACGCTGGGGATAAATTAAGCGGATCAACGCCGTGTTTACGCTCATGAGCGCCGCGCCGCCAAAACCCTGCGCGATGCGGGCAAGCGTCAGGGTATGCAGCGAATCTGAAAGGGCGCATAGCAAGGACGTGAAGGTGAAAACCACCAGACCGCACTGATACACCCGACGGTAACCGAACATATCGCCCAGGAAAGAGAACGAGAGCAGGGAAACCACAATCGCAATCTGATATGCGTTAACGATCCATATCGAACTGGCGGGAGAGGCATGCAGGTCGCTGGCGATGGTTGGCAGGGCAACGTTCGCGATTGCGCCGTCAAGGACGGCCATTGAGATACCGATAATGATGGTCGCTATAGCGCCATACCGCTGGGGTAAAGGCAGGCCATCGGAAAGGGTCTTTTCCATTAGGATTAAAAAAGCTCAGCGTGAAATTATTCTCAGGATAACTATTTTAGCATTGTTACAGCCGCGATATGTCGCAGATTTGTAACGAAGTAAACGCGGATTGATTGCAGGTGACATGACGGGAACTTATAATAAAAACCGGTTCTGATTTTTATAAAACACTCTCTATGAGGTGGTAAATGGCTATTGCGGATTTGGATAAACAGCCAGATTCTGTTTCTTCCGTGCTGAAGGTGTTTGGCATCTTACAGGCGCTGGGGGATGAGCGTGAAATAGGTATTACAGAGTTGTCGCAGCGCGTGATGATGTCTAAAAGCACCGTATATCGCTTTTTACAAACCATGAAGTCGCTGGGCTACGTTGCCCAGGAAGGCGAATCTGAAAAATACTCTCTGACGCTCAAGCTGTTTGAGCTGGGCGCTCGTGCGCTGCAAAATGTTGACCTGATCCGCAGCGCTGATATCCAGATGCGTGAAATCTCTCGCCTGACCAAAGAGACCATCCATCTCGGTGCGCTGGATGAAGACAGCATTGTTTACATCCATAAAATCGACTCCATGTACAATTTGCGCATGTACTCGCGCATTGGTCGTCGCAACCCGCTCTACAGCACCGCGATTGGTAAGGTTCTGCTGGCCTGGCGCGATCGTGAGGAAGTGAAACAGATCCTCGAAGGCGTGGAATACAAGCAAAGTACCTCGCGAACCATTACCAGCACAGACGCGCTGTTAACGGTGCTCGATCGCGTACGCGAGCAGGGGTATGGCGAAGATAACGAAGAGCAGGAAGAAGGGCTGCGCTGCATCGGCGTTCCGGTGTTTGACCGCTTTGGCGTAGTAATCGCGGGCTTAAGTATCTCCTTCCCAACCTTACGCTTCTCCGAAGAGCGCCTGCATGAGTATGTGGCTATTCTGCACACTGCCGCACGTAAGATTTCTGAACAAATGGGTTATCACGACTACCCGTTTTAATCTCTGATCGCATAAAAAAACGCCGCATCTGTTGCGGCGTTTTTTATATCAGTCATGTCACCGGCTGATTAGCCATTATCAATCACGACGGATGTCTTTCGCAGGACCGGACAGTTGGTCAAGCCAACGATCCCGCTGTCAGTATGCAAATATTGCGCAGTGCTCACGCCCTGTGCCGTTAAATATTTACATTGAATCCCTAACCCGGCTGCGTTTTCGGTGCTTCCAACAAGCACGCCATAACCCGTGAGCAGAAGGCCAATCCAGACGATAGCCAGTGCAATAATTGTTCGAATAATGAAGCGCATCATTAACCTCTTTTGTCGTTGTTATCATAAAGCTAGCGTAAATGGTTTACACGATGAAACAAGTGCAGGATTCTGAAAAAAGTGCGATGGCGGTACAGTTAGCCCTTGTTTAAGATAAGCGTGTTAACCTCGTTACATCAGGTTTTTAGACGGAGTGTGGAGTGAAAAAAATACGCTGGGTAATTCTGATTATCGTGCTGATAGCGTGCGTGGTGTTATGGACGCAGACGATCAATGTGATGTGCGATCAGGATGTACAGTTTTTTAGCGGCGTTTGCGCAATCAATAAGTTTATTCCGTGGTAATACGCATTTTTTCTCAAGGTGATTTCCTTCCTTCGCGCCAGTGGTAAAATAGACGTTTTTATTGAGGTGGTGAAATGGGTGAGTTACTGAATTCAGGGCTGCTGAATATGGCATCCCTGATGATTTCTTTGGTTGTTCTGCTTGTGGGCCTGGTCATTTGGTTTTTTGTGAACCGCGCCAGCTCCCGTACTAACGAGCAGATTGAACTGCTGGAAGCGCTGCTCGATCAGCAAAAACGTCAGAATGCGCTGCTACGCCGTCTGTGTGAGGCTAACGAACCGGAAGAGAAAGACGCGCCGAAAGACGCGGTCGCTGAAGAAAGCAAAGACGAAGACGACTTTATCCGCCTGGTGGCTGAGCGTTAATCTTTTTATGCTGGGAGGTGGCTGTGGTTTGGAAAAATCCCTGGTATGACCCCTCCCTGAAACATCACACCCCGAACGGTTTTCGTAATACCGATCCTGTCGGACATCAACCCGGCGATCTTGACCGTTGGCGCAAAGCGCGTAAAGAGGCCGGTTTACCGAAGCCACCCGCGCTGGGCTATGAAGACTTTATCCAACAGTGGTGGCAACCGGTTGAGCTTACGCAACCTCATGAAGATGGGGTATGGTGGCTGGGACACGCGAGCGTAATGCTGCAGCTGGACTGCAATATCATCCTTACCGATCCGGTTTTTTCACAGCGCGCTTCTCCACTCCCTTTCCTGGGACCCCAGCGCAAAACGCCTCCCGCGCTGTCAGTCTGTCAACTCAATCAGCTTGATGCGGTCGTCATCTCCCATAATCATTACGATCATCTTGATGACGCGACCATTCGCCGTATTCTCAAGCGCTTCCCCGAGGTCAGTTTTTTTGTTCCGCTGGGCCTGGCCGACTGGTTTCGCCGCCGGGGGGCAAAACGCGTGGTTGAGCTCGACTGGTGGCAGAGCTTCACCTGGCAGGGGATGACGCTGACCGCCGTACCGGCACAGCACTGGAGTATGCGCACGCCATGGAACCGCAATCGCTCATTATGGTGCGGCTGGGTTATGGAAGGTCGACATCATCGTTTCTGGTTCAGCGGAGATACGGGGTATTCGCCTGAACTGCTATTGATACCTGAACGCCTTGGCCATATCGATGCTGCCGCGTTACCAATAGGTGCCTATGCCCCACGATGGTTCATGGCTGTCCATCATATGGATCCGCAATCTGCGGTGGCATTGTGGCAGCAGCTGGGTTGTCCTCTGGCGTTTCCCATTCACTGGGGCGTGTTTGAACTGGCAGATGAAGCCCTCGATGAACCTGTGCGGGAGTTAACTGACGCGCTAGATAATTTAGCACCAGTTAATCATTCTTTCAGGGTACTGAAAGTTGGTGAATATTTATCCTTATAAGCGAAGCGATAACGTAGTGCATATATTCTGTATGTAAACGCGTGAAGGAATGTTTTATTTTTATCGAAACGTTTTGCTTGCCTTCTTTTGATGCAGAGTCATAAAAATTTCATTATTTTGGTGCATAACACTGTTTATTAGTTGGTGCATTTTAATACAGTTCGGCGCGGGTTATTAACAGTGTTTTTTCTCTGAAACAATTTGGTCGCGTTACAATGATTTAAGCATAAGTTTTCACAAATTGTTCTAACTCAATCAGGACGTAAGATTTCTTTTCCCGTTTGCTGGACGCTTCGTAATGATTGAGCTATGTTAAAAAAGTCTTAGATTACAGCGCTTGTGAAAGCAACGCTGGGTCTTTGTTACGCAGCAGAGCTGTCTGTAAGTGATGCGCATAATTGTGCAAAACCTGACAGGCACTGTTCGAATTTGTGCGGCGGATCGAGACATGTTTAAAAATGGCTTGCCATATTAAACATAGTGTGTGATAACACGTTTTGGGTCAAACGAGGTACAGTTCTGTTTATGTGTGGCATTTTCAGTAAAGAAGTCCTGAGTAAACACGTTGTCGTTGAATACCGCTTCTCTGCCGAACCTTATATTAGTGCCTCATGCAGTAATGTCTCAGTTTTATCTCAGTTAATGCCTGCGGGCTAAGAAAACACTCTAAGGAATTTTGCAAAATGGCAAAGATTAAAGGTCAAGTTAAGTGGTTCAACGAGTCTAAAGGTTTTGGTTTCATTACTCCTGCTGACGGCAGCAAAGACGTGTTCGTACACTTCTCTGCAATCCAGGGTAACGGCTTCAAAACTCTGGCTGAAGGCCAGAACGTTGAGTTCGAAATTCAGGACGGCCAGAAAGGCCCAGCTGCAGTTAACGTAACTGCTATCTGATCGAACCGCTGCTGACTGAAGCGCTTCGCACTTCAATCTCAGACATAAAGCCTCGCATAATGCGGGGCTTTTTTATGTCCCTTATCTTTCAAAATATTACCATTGGCGGTCTTGTTAGTAACTTGTTGCAAAGCTGCGATGTTAGTAGCACTGTTTTGCCACCTTAACCCCATCTTTTCCCGTTAAATCAGGGCGTTGTTTAACAGTCCTGGGGTTCAGGTGAAGAAGAAATTGATAACCACCGCTGGCAATTTCACGCCAGCGCGTTTTGTGCTGCTCTGTTTAGCTATTTTTTGTAGTCTGGCTTTTTTGCTGGGCCGCGTTGCCTGGCTGCAAATCATCAAGCCTGACAATCTGGTGAAGCAGGAAGATATGCGATCCCTCCGCCAGCTGGCGATTGATGCGCCGCGGGGCATGATAATGGATCGCGAAGGTCGCCCCCTGGCGGTGAGCGTGCCCGTCCGGGCCGTCTGGGCCGATCCTAAAACGGTGCTGGCAAAAGGGGGCGTTGGCATTGACGAACGCTGGCAGGCGTTGGCAAACGCGCTGCATCTCTCCCTGGGCACACTTTCGGCGCGAATCAACGCCAACCCGCAGGGGCGTTTTATTTATCTTGCCCGTCAGGTCGATCCCGCACAGGCGAAGTGGATCGATAAGCTGAATCTGCCCGGTATCAATTTACGCGATGAATCCCGCCGTTTTTATCCTGCCGGCCATGTGGCAGCGAACCTGATTGGCTTCACCAATATTGACGGGCAGGGCATTGAAGGTGTGGAAAAAAGCTTTAACGCGCAGCTGACCGGCAAGGCCGGAGTGCGGCAGGTAAGGGAAGACCGCTACGGTCGCGTGGTTGAAAACCTGACGGAAGTGGCGCCCGCGCCGGCGCATAACATCCAGTTAAGTATCGACGAGCGGCTGCAAACCATCACCGAAGATGCACTCGATAATGCCGTGGCCTGGAACAAGGCGGAGTCTGGCGCATCGGTGCTCATTAATATCCCAACCGGGGAAATACTCGCCATGGCGAGCTATCCGGATTTCAACCCCAATAATCGGGAAGGCGCGACGATAAACGATTTTCGTAATCGCGCGATCAGCGATACGTTCGAACCCGGTTCGACGGTCAAGCCGCTGGTGCTGATGACGGCCCTGCAGCAGGGCCTGGTCCAGCCGGACAGCGTGATTGACACTCACCCGTATACCCTTGACGGGCATCGTATCCGCGACGTGGGCTATTATCCTGAACTGACGATGACCGGGATCCTGCAAAAATCGAGCGACACCGGCGTATCCCGACTCTCCCTGGCAATGCCTGTCCAGCATCTTATTGATACCTATCGAAACTTTGGGTTTGGCACGAATACGGGGCTTGGCTTAACGGGCGAGAGCGCGGGGCTGTTGCCAAATCGTAAATACTGGAGCCAGCTCGATCGTGCGACCTTTGCCTTCGGCTACGGGCTGATGGTGACGCCGCTCCAGCTGGCGCACGTCTACGCCACGATCGGCGGCTTCGGGCTCGAGCGACCTCTCTCGATTACGCGTATCGATCCACCCGTTATCGGGCACCGGGTCATGCCGGAAGAGATCGCACACGAGGTGGAACACATGATGGAGAGCGTTGCGCTGCCCGGCGGCGGGGGCGTTAAGGCCGCCGTTCGCGATTACCGGGTGGCGGTGAAAACCGGCACGGCGAAGAAAATTGACGACAGCGGAAAGTATGTCGATAAATACGTTGCGTATACGGCCGGCGTTGCGCCCGCCAGCGATCCGCGCTTTGCCCTGGTGGTGGTCATTAACGATCCGCAAAATGGCGCCTACTACGGCGGTGCCGTTTCCGCGCCTGTTTTCAGCGAGATTATGGGTAACGTGCTGCGTCTGGAGAATGTAAAACCTGACGGGTTACCGGCGGGTTCCGACCACCTTATCGTTATGCGTTAACCGGGCGTTTATAACCAGGGCGAATAGCGGTACACTTCGCCCTTTGATTATGCTCCGGAGTCACCATGTCCTTCAGCTGTCCCCTTTGCCACGCCCCCCTGACGCATTCAGATAAAAGCTATACCTGTCCGCAGGGGCATCAGTTTGATATGGCAAAAGAAGGCTACGTGAATCTTCTGCCGGTGCAGCATAAGCGCTCCCGCGATCCAGGCGACAGTGCAGAGATGATGCAGGCGCGTCGTGCGTTTCTGGATGCCGGGCACTATCTGCCGCTGCGGGAGACCGTCGCGCAGATGCTGAATGACATCCTGCCGGGTTCAGCCACCGCCATGCTCGATATCGGCTGCGGGGAAGGGTACTACACCGCACGGTTTGCCGGGATCGCACGCGAGAAGGGCGCGTTGACATTCGGTCTGGACGTGTCGAAAGTGGCCATTCGCGCGGCGGCAAAGCGTTACGCGGACGTGACGTTCTGCGTGGCATCCAGCCACCGGCTGCCGTTTGACGATGCCAGCATGGATGCGGTTATCCGCATTTACGCGCCCTGCAAGGCGGAAGAGCTGGCTCGCGTGGTGAAACCGGGCGGATGGGTCGTCACCGTGACGCCGGGCCCGCGTCATCTGATGGAGCTGAAAGGCCTGATCTACGACGAGGTGCGACTGCATGCCCCTCATTCTGAACAGCTGGCCGGTTTTACCCTGAAGCAGGAGCAAACCGTAGCGTATGAAATGACGCTGAAAGGGGAAGAAGCAACCGCGCTGCTGCAGATGACGCCGTTCGCGTGGCGGGCAAAACCGGAAGTGTGGGAAGCGTTAGCTCTACAATCAATATTTAACTGCCAGACGGATTTCAGTATCCACGTCTGGCAGCGCGAAGATTAACCGGCGAAGTGTGCCCAGAGGATCTGGGCACCAATGCCAATCAGCACAATTCCTCCCAGGATCTCGGCGCGTTTACCCAGCAGCGGGCCGATAAACCGTCCGACCATCATGCCCAGCGTGGACATGATCAGCGTTGCGCAGCCGATGGCCAGCGCGGTGGCGATAATATTGACCTGCAGGAATGCCAGACCGACGCCGACGGCCATCGCATCAAGGCTGGTGGCAATCGCCGTGGTGACCAGCAGCCAGAACCCGTGGCGGTGCTGCGGCTCCTCGTCTTCATCATCACTGCCGCGAAAACCTTCTATCACCATTCGGCCACCGAGAAACACCAGCAGTACGAAGGCAATCCAGTGGTTCCACTCCAGCACGAACTGGCTGGCGAGCATGCCAAGTCCCCAACCGATAAGCGGCGTCAGCGTTTCGATAGCGCCAAAAATGAGGCCGGTACGCAGGGCTTCTGAGAACTTAGGTTTGTGGAGCGTGGCACCTTTTCCGATGGAAGCCGCAAAAGCGTCCATGGACATGCCAAAAGCGAGGAGGATCGTAGCGGAGATATTCATAACAGCGTCCAGACCGGGGATATCCATATGACACATCACTGCCCCCAGTAAACAGCAGTTGATGTATCTATGGTCTCGCCTGATCGCGCCGCACATAAGATGTGCTGTCAGCGATCCGTACGCGCCACGTTTTTCAACGAGTATGTTGACACGTACATTTCCTGCGAACAGGAAATCGGCTACTCCCCAACGACGGGCGCAACCTTAACATATTTTGAGAATATAAAACAACAACGAAGAGGCATTATTTAAAATGCTTGGTGATAACGATTTTCATTTGTCTTTAAGCGTGAAAATATCGTTAACAAATAGAGAACAAATTAACGAAGGGGATATAGCTTCGGCTATATTTCTTGCGCAAGATAAACACAGAATATAGCCATTGCTATATATTTAACTCATTGAGTTTTAACAAGTAACTTGTATATTTTTTCCAGGTCGTCAATATTCTTCACCCGAATAAGCAGGCGGCGTTGTTCTAATTGCATCACCAGCACGCCGTCTTCGGATAAATTCATCTCTTTAATACGGTTATATTCTATCCACACATTGGCGAAGAAAAATCCGCGGGATTTAAAAATGATTTTCGGCGTGCGGATCCAGAACAGATAAACCGCCATTAATGCCAGCGCACATAATAACCATGTGGTTAATATTGCACCATGGCTGGTGACGTTATTGTAAATAAGAATAACGATGAGACCCGCGAAGATAAACGCATCCACGCGCCCGCGTCGCAGAAGGGGAAGGGAGAGCAGCGTCTCGCCGTGACGGCGCGGCATGATGAACTCGTCATAGATCGCGTAAGCCAGAAGGGCAGCAATAAATAGAACCAGTACGATGTCCGTGACAGTCATTCATCCTCCAGATAAAAAAAACCGGGGGCAAGCCCCCGGCCAATAGCGTTGAAACTTAGAGACCCAGCAGGCCGACAGCGTAGCCCGCGATACCGATGATGAAGAAGCCAACGATAATCCACAGCGGGTTCACTTTCTTACGCAGCAGCCACATGCAGGCGAAGGTTAACAGCAGCGGCACCAGGCCCGGCATCAGCTGATCCAGAATCGTCTGCACGGTGGTGACGCGGGTCTGACCATCCTGACCGGTGATGGTTGATACCACCAGCGGGATGTTCACGTGCGTCCACTTGTTAACCAGCGCCCCCATGACAAACAGGCCGAGGATTGACGCCCCCTCAGTCAGTTTTTGCAGGAAGCCGCCGCCCATGTCCTTAACGATGTCCACCCCTTTACGGTAGCCGTAGGCCACACCGTAGTAACGGGTCAGCAGGCGCACGGCGTTGAACAGGATGAAGAACAGCAGCGGGCCAAGCAGGCTGCCGCTCATCGCGATACCGGCACCCAGCGCCGCGAAGACCGGACGCACGGTACCCCAGAAGATTGGGTCACCGACGCCGGCCAGCGGGCCCATCAGGCCGACTTTGATACCGTTGATGGCACCGTCGTCAATCTCTGCGCCGTTCGCACGCTGTTCTTCCATCGCCAGCGTTACGCCCAGAACCGGAGCCGCAACGTAAGGATGAGTGTTAAAGAATTCCAGGTGACGCTTGATCGCCTGACGGCGCGCTTCGTTGTTTTCCGGATACAGGCGTTTGATCGCCGGAACCATGGAGAAGCAGAAGCCGAGCGCCTGCATACGTTCGAAGTTCCATGAACCCTGAAACAGGTTAGAACGGATGAACACGCCACGAATATCACCCGGAGTGAGTTTTTTCTCGGTGGTAGTTTTTGTCATATCAACCATTTCGCTCACCTGTTAGTCCAGTTCGTTATCGAGATCGTTGTTACCAGCAGCCTGCGCTGGGGCACCCGCGACGCGGTTATATTTCGGGCTGAGCTGGATGTAGAGAATAGCCATTACCGCACCAATAACACCCAGTGCAACCAGGTTGAAGTTGGTGAAGGCAGCGGTCACGAAGCCGAGGTAGAAGAACGGCATCAGGTAGCCTGCCCGCATCATGTTGATGACCATCGCATAACCGACGACCACGATCATACCGCCCGCGATATTCAGACCGCCGGTGACCACTTCAGGAATGGCGTTCAGCATGCTCTGCACTTCGCTGGTACCGACAGAGATCGCCACGATAACCGCCGGGATCGCGATACGCATCGCCTGCAGGAACAGGGATGAAACGTGGATCCACGACAGTGCCGTGAGGTTGCCGTTTTCGGCCGCCTTATCCGCCGCGTGCTGGAAGGCAACGGTGATAGTACGAACGATGATAGTCAGCACCTGGCCTGCGGCTGCCAGCGGGATCGCCAGGGCGATACCGGCACCAATACTCTGGTGACCAGCAATAACCAGAACGGTCGAAATGATAGAGGCCAGCGCGGCATCGGGCGCAACCGCCGCGCCGATGTTCATCCAGCCCAGGGCGATCATTTCCAGGGTACCACCGATGATGATACCGGTTTTCATGTCACCCAGAACGGCCCCAATCAGCGTACAGGCCACCAGAGGGCGGTGGAACTGAAATTCATCAAGTACGGATTCCATACCCGCAATACATGCGACGACGAACACCAGCACAATCTGAAGAGTGGTAATCTCCATTGCACTTCTCCTATTACATAAACTTTATATGAGAACCGGCGCGGGCTTATTTCCCAACTTTGCCGATCAAATCCATCATTTTCAGTTTTTGATCCGTAGAAACCTTACGGGCTTCCAGTTCAATACCGCGCGCATTCAGCTTGTTGAATGCCTCGATATCTTTCGCATCGACTGAAATGGCGTTGTTGACCTGCGTTTTGCCCTGACGGAATGCCATACCACCGATGTTCACGGAGGTGATTTTCACGCCGCCTTCAACAATGCGCTCAACGTCTGTCGGGTTAGTGAACAGGAGCATTACGCGTTCACCCGCGTATTTCGGGTTGTTGTAAACGCGGATCATCTTGGCGACATCCACGACGTGCGCGGTAACGCCAGGAGGAGCAACCTGAGTCAGAAGGGTTTTACGTACGGTATCGGCGGCAACTTCGTCGCTGACCACAATAATGCGTCGAACGTTGGTCTCTTTGGTCCAGCGCGTCGCGACCTGGCCGTGGATTAAGCGGTCATCAATACGCGCCAGGCCGATGACCATGTAATCGTTCGGGCCCATCGGTTTTGCCGGTGTAGCCGCTTTTGGTGCCGCTGCGGGAGCAGGGGCAGGTTTTTCAACCGGCTGCGCCTTCAGGGCTTTTACCCCTTCGCGACCGGTTTCAACGGCCAGCGCCACCAGCTCATCAAACGCCGGATTGTCGTCGCGCGCCATGAAGGTTTCCACCAGCATGGGAATATTAACCCCGGCGACAACTTCATAGTGCTCTTTATCGACGACAATGCGGCTGGCGGCATTGAACGGGCTGCCGCCCCATGTATCAACGAGAAACAGCACGCCTTTGCTGGTATCCAGCTTCGCGAGTTGAGCGTTGTACTTCTCTATCAGCGTCTCGGCGTTTTCACCGGGAACGAAATCGATCCAGCCGACGTTTTCCTGCTCGCCCAACAGCATCTCTGCCGTTTTGAGTAGCTGCTCAGCAGCCCAACCATGTGTGCCTATGACAATAGCAATGGTCACTTGCTACCTCCTTTTATTATCATTAATACGCCTGCCAGGCAGCCGTACTGAGAATCGTATTGGCGAACCGAATCGATTCAGATAAGGGTTAGAGTTCAAAAAAACTAAGACTTCCGCGAATTATTTTAGATAGTGAAAAAATAATTTATGTGATGAAGATCCGTAATTTAGCCACGCGTGACAGATTTATCTGTAGCGTAAAGCCGCTGTGTTACAGAACTTTGCAAAGGAACGTAAATCTTTGCTAAAAACACAGTGTCTCTGATATGTTTAGCCTCCGTTTAATCGTTCAGGAGTATAGGGTTACAGCCCACTATATGGACCGTCACCGACGTCAGTCATCTGCCAGGCCATTTCGCGCCTTATTCACCGGCGATCCTCGCCACGTATCAACTCTGTTTGCCTCTGTTTTGCCCACGATGAGTGGGGCACCGTTTCGTCATTCCTTTAGCAGGAGCTTGTCATGGAATTCTTAATGGACCCGTCAATCTGGGTGGGATTGCTCACGCTGGTGGTGCTGGAGATTGTTCTCGGCATTGATAACCTGGTGTTTATCGCCATCCTTGCGGACAAACTGCCGCCAAAACAGCGTGATAAAGCGCGTCTGATTGGTCTCTCGCTGGCGCTGGTTATGCGACTGGGGCTGCTCTCCGTCATCTCCTGGATGGTCACGCTGACCAAACCACTATTCTCCATCATGAACTACACCTTCTCCGGGCGTGATTTAATCATGCTGATTGGGGGGATATTCCTGCTTTTCAAAGCGACGACGGAGCTACACGAGCGGCTGGAAAACCGTCAGCACGATGACGGGCACGGTAAAGGCTATGCCAGCTTCTGGGTGGTGGTGCTGCAGATCGTGGTGCTTGATGCGGTCTTCTCGCTGGATGCGGTGATCACGGCGGTCGGCATGGTGAATCATCTGCCGGTAATGATGGCGGCTGTCGTTATTGCGATGGCGGTCATGCTGCTGGCCTCGAAGCCGCTGACGCGCTTCGTTAACCAGCATCCAACGGTGGTCGTGCTGTGTCTGAGCTTCCTGCTGATGATTGGTCTGAGCCTGGTGGCGGAAGGTTTTGGCTTCCATATTCCGAAAGGCTACCTGTACGCCGCGATTGGCTTCTCGATTCTGATCGAGCTGTTCAACCAGATTGCGCGCCGTAACTTTATCAAGCAGCAGTCGAATCAGCCGCTGCGCGCCCGTACCGCAGACGCGATACTGCGCCTGATGGGCGGTCGTCGTCAGGTGAACGTCCAGTCTGATTCCGAAAACCATAACCCGGTTCCGGTCCCGGAAGGGGCGTTTGTGGAACAAGAGCGCTACATGATTAACGGCGTGCTCTCCCTGGCCTCCCGTTCGCTGCGCGGCATCATGACGCCACGCGGGGAAATCAGCTGGGTTGATGCAAACCTGAGCGTCGATGAAATTCGCCAGCAGCTGCTCTCTTCTCCGCACAGCCTGTTCCCGGTGTGTCGCGGTGAGCTGGATGAGATAATCGGCGTGGTGCGGGCAAAAGAGATGCTGGTGGCCCTGGAAGAGGGCGTCAACGTGGAAGCCGTTGCCGCCGCGTCGCCTGCGATTGTCGTGCCGGAAACGCTGGATCCTATCAACCTGCTCGGGGTGCTGCGCCGCGCTCGCGGTAGCTTTGTTATCGTCACCAACGAGTTTGGCGTGGTGCAGGGGCTGGTTACGCCGCTGGACGTGCTGGAAGCGATTGCCGGTGAATTCCCGGATGCCGACGAAACGCCAGAGATCGTTGCCGACGGTGAAGGCTGGCTGGTTAAAGGTACCACCGACCTGCACGCGCTCTCGCACACGCTGGGCCTGGAAAACGTCATCAACGATGAAGAAGACATCGCGACCGTTGCCGGTCTGGTTATCGCGGTTAACGGGCAAATCCCGCGCGTCGGAGATGTTATCGAGCTGGCACCGCTGCACATTACGATCGTTGAAGCCAACGACTATCGCGTTGATATGGTTCGCATTGTTAAAGAACAATCAGCCCACGACGAAAATGAGTAGGCCGGCTTAGCGCAGCGGCATTAAGGGCACGATGTGCCCGTTATGATGCGCTGGCGGGGGCGCGCCTCCCGCCAGCCACTTCGGAAAATCCCGTAGCGGCATGGGCCGCGCATAGAAAAACCCCTGCAGGACAGGTACGCCATGGCGGCGCAGGTAGCGCGCCTGCTCCTCCGTTTCGACCCCTTCAGCAACCAGTTCAATATTCAGCCGCTGGCCCAACGCAATAATCATATCCGTCACCGTCGAGTTCACGGCGTCGGTGCCGATGGCGGTGGTAAACGACCGATCGATTTTCAGCACGTCCGGGTGCAGCTTTTCAAGCCAGGAGAGGGAGCTGTTCCCGGTCCCGAAATCGTCGATGGCCAGCTTTACCCCTTTGCGATGCAGTTCGCGAACGATGCGATAATCCGCATCCAGCAGCGCATCCCGTTCCGTAAGTTCTATCACCAGCTGCTGGCGCGGACGGGCGCTGAACCAGAGATGGTTCAGGTCCTGTATCAACGCCGCGTGACGGAAATGGCTGGCGGCGACGTTAATAGCGATGTGAAAACCGGCGCTGGAAGGGAAGTAGCCTATCTGGCGCACCGTTTCGGCGATGACGTAGCGGGTCAGGGGGACAATCTGGTTATGTTCTTCTGCCAGAGGGATAAACACCTCCGGGGAGATCCATCCCTGACGCGGATTATTCCAGCGCAGCAGGATCTCCACGCCGGTGCAGGCCTGGGTACGGGCATTCACCAGCGGCTGACAGAAAAGCTCAAATTCCCGCCCCGCAATCCCCATATCGATCTCCCACGTAAAGCTCATCCGGTTTGCCGTTGCCAGCCAGGCGAGATAACCCAGCAGCAGGCTAAGCATGAGCCCGAGAGGCAGCTGGGCTGGCAGGCTTTTTAAGGCTAATTCTCCAGGGCCTGGCCCGCTAACCGTAATGGTGAAAGGATTTCGGGCTGAAGATTGCTGGAAAAGAGAGCCCTCCTCGTCGAAGGTCAGGCTGTCGCTGACGCGTTGTCCATAGCGCAGAAAGCGATCGCCCACGGTCAGCGCCACGTCATTGATGAGCGGGCGCTGGGGCTCCAGGATCATTTTGGCGATCAGATCGATATTGATGATCTCGATAACGCCAGCTTCACCGTCCTGAGAGACGGGATACCACTGGATCAATATCGGGCTACCCTTAAGCAGCCACTGATCGCTCGATAAAATCAGCTTCGCCGTGCTGGCGGGTAATTCTTTCAGGAAGTCGCGAACGGGCACATTGCGGCTGCCGAAAATACTCGAGCAGTACAGAATACCGTCTTTAATCAGGGCGATGGAGCGTACCGTCTGCAAAATGGCTGCCTGCTTTCGCAGCGCGAGGTGCGCCTGCGGGCAGGGCTGCCCCACCAGGGGCTGCAGCACGCTGCGGCGGTTCTCTAAAGAAAGCAGGACGTTATCAAGGGCGCGAACGGTGTGGCTGGTAAAATCGAGGATCCGCTGTTGGTTAACATTGCGCTGCGAAATAAAGCGAATGCCTAACGTCAGGATGAGCGTGAGGAGCGCAACCGTCACACAGACGATAGCGCGTTTTCGGCGATAGTTTTTAATGATCGTTTGTGCAGTTTGCATGAACGGTCGCCTGATAAGCCACCAGCCACAAAAGCCGGACGCAACAGTAAAAGTGTAGTGGGGAAAGCAGAAGGAGACGAGAAAGAAGAGGGAAATTCGCCCATCCGTTGCAGATGGGCGAAAGGCAGTATTAGTCGCACTGCACCTTAATGGCCAGGCCACCGCGGGACGTCTCGCGGTATTTCGCGTTCATGTCCTTGCCGGTTTCGTACATGGTTTCAATCACCTTATCCAGCGATACGCGAGGTTCGCTGGTACGGCGCATCGCCATCCGTGAGGCGTTGATGGCTTTCACCGAGGCAATCGCGTTACGCTCGATGCACGGCACCTGAACCTGGCCCGCGACCGGGTCACAGGTCAGACCGAGGTTATGTTCCATACCGATTTCCGCCGCCACGCAGACCTGCTCAGGGCTTGCGCCCAGCAGCTCTGCCAGACCGGCCGCCGCCATGGAGCAGGCAACGCCCACTTCACCCTGACAGCCCACTTCCGCACCGGAGATGGAGGCATTCATTTTGTACAGCGCACCAATGGCACCTGCCGCCAGGAAATAGCGGATATAGATGTCCGGCGTTACGGGCTCAATAAAGTGATCGTAGTAGGCCAGCACTGCCGGAACGATACCGCACGCACCGTTGGTTGGCGCCGTCACGACGCGGCCACCGGCGGCGTTCTCTTCGTTAACCGCCAGGGCAAACATGTTTACCCAGTCAACCACGTTCATCGGGTCGTTGGAGAACTTGTCCGTGGTCACCAGCATACGGCGCAGGGCAGAGGCACGACGCGGCACGCGCAGTGGGCCCGGCAGAACGCCTTCGGTGTTCATCCCGCGGTCGATACAGGCGCGCATGGTTTGCCAGACGTTCGCAAAATAGTCTTCAATCTCTTTTTTGCTGTGCAGGGCCAGTTCGTTCTGCATCACCATGCCGGACAGTGAAAGACCGGTCTCTTTGCAGTAGCCCAGCATCTCAGTAGCCGATTTGAACGGGTACGGTACGCTGACGTCGCCGACGCTGTCTTTGCCAAAATGCTCTTCATCCACGATGAAGCCACCGCCGATGGAGTAGTACGTTTTGCTGTAAATCTCTTTTTCACCGCTGTAAGCGTGAATGGTCATGCCGTTTTCGTGCAGCGGCAGGTTGTCGCTGCGAAAACGCATGCCGTCATCCTGCGGGAAATCGACTTCCTGCTGACCGTTTGCCAGCAGCAGGCGGCCGCGTGTTTCCACGTCGCGGATGAATGCCGGGATGGCATCAATATCTACGGTATCCGGCATATTGCCTGCCAGACCCATAATAATGGCGATATCGGTGTGGTGGCCTTTACCCGTTAATGACAGCGAGCCGTAAACATCCACGGCGACACGGGTAACGCTTTCCAGTAATCCTTTTTCGACCAGATCATCGACGAACTGTTTACCGGCCTTCATCGGGCCAACAGTATGGGAAGACGAAGGGCCAATTCCCACTTTGAACATGTCGAATATACTAATCACTTTCACACTCCTGACAGGGTTACCGGGGTTCCAGTAACGATGTTATAACTGCGCATAGTGTAAGAGGGAACACCGACCTCGGCTTAACTATTCACATGAATTAAACTAATGGTTAACGATGGGTTTTGCTAATAGCGCGACGCGGATCGCAAACCTGCGAAAAAGGGTGGAATGTAAAGTATAGTCAAGGTTTCAGGCCGATTTGCAGCGCCAGCTCACGAATGATGCCCGCCGTCATGCCCCAGACAAAATAATGCTGATACCAGGACAACCAGACCCGATGGTCATGCCCGCGACGATGGATATCCAGCGGATGATAACGGCTTAGCCGAAGCGCCTCTTCGAGCGGCATTTCAAACACCGCGGACACTTCATCGACGCTGGCGTGATACTGCAGGCCAGGCGGGATAATGCCCACCACCGGCGTGACCTGAAAACCGGTGACGCTGTCGACGGGCGGCAGCACGCCGATGACCTCCACAGCCTCCGGCGGAATGGCAACCTCTTCCTGCGCTTCCCGCAGCGCGGCGGCAATCAGCGAGGCGTCGGAGCTGTCAACTGCGCCACCCGGAAAGGCGACCTGACCCGCGTGCTTACGTAAATGGGGAGAACGCTGGGTGAGCAGCAGGCCCGGCTGCGCGCGACGCACGACCGGGATCAGCACGGCCGCCTGACGCTGGTTCAGCGCTTCGCGGTTGACCTGCGGTCGTAATAGCTGAAAGCGAGATAAAAAATCGTCCAGCGTCAGGTTCTCTTTTTCCACCCGTGATTACTCCAGTTGTTTCAGGATACGGTTAACTTTATCAAAGGTTTCCTGATATTCCGCATCAACCTGGCTATCGGCAACAATGCCGCCCCCGGCCGAACAGTAAAGATTTCCGTCGCAGGCCGTCAGCGTGCGAATGGTAATGCTGGTATCCATGGTGCCGCACAGACTGATATAGCCAATGCTGCCGCACCAGGCGTTGCGGCGGTGGGGCTCCAGCTCATCAATGATCTCCATTGCCCGCACCTTCGGCGCGCCGGTGATGGAGCCGCCCGGAAACGCGGCGCGGAGCAGATCGCAGGCGGTGCGAGAGGCGGGTAGACGCGCGGTAATGGTACTGACCAGATGATGCACCGCCGGGAAAGGCTCGACGACAAACAGTTCCGGCACGCGCACGCTGCCCGGTTCGGCGACGCGGCCGATGTCGTTACGCATCAGATCGACAATCATCAGGTTCTCGGCGCGGTCTTTCGGCGAGGCGGCAAGTTTTTCCGCCTGCTGGCGATCGGCGTCGGGATCGGCAAGACGCGGCAAGGTGCCTTTAATAGGACGGGTTTGAATCGTGCCCTCGGCCAGATGAATAAATCGCTCGGGTGAAAGACTGAGTATTGCACCCTGTTCCAGACGCACAAACGCGCTAAACGGCGCCTTATTGCTGGCGTTAAGACGGGAAAACGCCTGCCACTCGTCCCCATGATACGTCGCCTGGAAACGCTGGGCGAGGTTAACCTGATAGCAGTCGCCGCTATGCAGGTACGCCTGAACGCGAGCGAATTTTTCGGCATACTCCGCTGCACTCATATTTGAGCGCCAGCCGGAGGTCAATGTGAACGTCTGTGCCGGTGCAGGCTGCTGCGATTCAAGCCACGCCAGACGCGCCTGCACGTCACGATGGCTCAGCAGGGAAACCGTTTTTTTCAGGTGATCGACAATTAACGCCCAGTCGTACAGCCCCACGGCCATGTCGGGCAGGGGAATATCAGCCTGCGCATGCTCGGGCAGCGCTTCGAAACGGCGACCCAGATCGTAGCCAAACAGGCCCAGCGCGCCCCCCTGAAAGGGAAGGTCCGGGTTTGGCGTAGCGGATAGGCCCAGCGCGTTAATGGCTTGCTGAAGCTGCGCCAGCGGATCGCCAGTTAAGGACAGGTCATCGGTTGTCAGCGTCTTTAGCGGATCGGCCACCAGAATGTCGAAGCGGCTGTAGGGGTGGTCCGCATGGCCGGAGTGCAGCAGCATCGCAAACGGAAGATGGCTCAGGCGGGCAAACCAGTATTCAGCGGCGTCTGTCCGCCAGGGCAGGGTAATAACAGTGGGGAAGCGCATGTTCATGTGTGGCATACTACCGGGCAGCGTGAAATAATTAGCGCGAATAATTTAGCAGGAGTTGACGATGTTTGCAGGTTTACCTTCTCTGAGCCATGAACAGCAGCAGAAAGCGGTTGAGCGAATTCAGGAACTGATGTCCCAGGGGATGAGTAGCGGACAGGCGATTACCGTTGTCGCAGAGGAGATTCGCGCCAGTCATTCCGGCGAGCGGATCGTGGCGCGTTTCGAAGATGAAGATGAAGATCCAGAAGAGTAATCGGGCCTACACCGCCGCGATAATCTTAATCTCTACCTTATATTCCGGCTTCATCAGCGTGGCCTGTACGGTACAGCGTACAGGCGCGTGACCCGCCACTACCCATGCATCCCAGGCTTTGTTCATCGCCGCGAAATCCTCTTTGTTTGCCAGGAAAATCGTTGCATCCAGAATGCGGGATTTGTCGCTGCCCTGTTTTTCCAGCACCGCATCAATCTGCGCCAGGGTGTTAGCCGTCTGCTCGAACGCATCCGCGTCCAGGTTAGCCGGTACGCCGGTGTAGTAGAGCGTCTGATTATGGATCACCACATCAGACCAGCGGGCTTCGGCATCAATGCGCACAATTGTCATAAACGTTTCCTCGTTATTTTTCGTCGTCAGGCGGCAAGACTGCCATATTGTTCTCCTGTCGTCACTATTTGGGGTGGCACAGGAGAGGATGGGCTGACATAATCCCTGTGCAAAAATACAGTGAGAGAGCACCGTGGCAGACGATTTTTCCCCTGAAGGTCAATTAGCGCAGGCTATTCCCGGCTTCAAGCCCCGTGAGCCTCAGCGCCAGATGGCGCACGCCGTTGCACGCGCCATCGATAAGGCTCAGCCGCTGGTGGTCGAAGCCGGAACCGGCACGGGTAAAACGTATGCTTACCTTGCTCCAGCGCTGCGCGCGAAGAAGAAGGTGATTATTTCCACCGGTTCGAAGGCGCTGCAGGATCAGCTCTACAGCCGCGATTTGCCCACGGTGGCGAAAGCGCTGAAATATAAGGGGCGTCTGGCCCTGCTGAAGGGGCGCTCTAACTATCTCTGCCTGGAACGTCTTGAGCAGCAGGCGCTGGCGGGCGGCGACCTGCCGGTGCAAACCCTCAGCGACGTTATTATCCTTCGCGCCTGGGCGAACCAGACCGAAGAGGGTGATATCAGCACCTGCGCGAGCGTGCCGGAAGACTCGCCTGCCTGGCCGCTGGTGACCAGCACCAACGACAACTGCCTCGGCAGCGACTGTCCGCTGTATAAAGACTGCTTTGTGGTGAAAGCGCGCAAAACGGCGATGGACGCGGATGTGGTGGTGGTGAACCACCATCTGTTCCTCGCGGATATGGTCGTCAAGGACAGCGGTTTCGGCGAGCTGATCCCGGAGGCGGACGTGATGATCTTCGACGAAGCCCATCAGCTTCCGGACATTGCCAGCCAGTACTTCGGCCAGTCGCTTTCCAGCCGCCAGCTGCAGGATCTGGCGAAAGATTTCACCATCGCTTACCGGACCGAACTCAAAGATACCCAGCAGCTGCAGAAGTGCGCCGACCGTCTGGCGCAAAGCGCGCAGGATTTCCGCTTGCAGCTCGGCGAGCCGGGCTATCGCGGTAACCTGCGCGAGCTTCTGGCGGACAAAAACATCCAGCGCGCGCTGCTGCTGCTCGATGATGCCCTCGAACTCTGCTACGACGTGGCAAAACTGTCCCTCGGCCGCTCCGCGCTGCTGGATGCGGCCTTCGAACGCGCCACGCTGTATCGCGGGCGGCTTAAACGGCTGAAAGAGATTAACCAGCCGGGGTTCAGCTACTGGTATGAGTGCACCTCCCGGCACTTCACGCTGGCGCTCACGCCGCTGACGGTGGCGGATAAATTTAAAGAGGTGATGGCGCAAAAACCGGGAAGCTGGATCTTCACCTCGGCAACCCTGTCGGTGAATGACGATCTGCATCACTTCACGGAACGTCTCGGCATTGAGGATGCGGAATCGCTGCTCCTGCCGAGCCCGTTCGATTACGAAAAACAGGCGCTGCTCTGCGTTCCCCGTAATCTGCCGCTGCCGAACCAGCCGGGTGCGGCGCGCCACCTGGCCGCGATGTTAAAACCGATGATCGAGGCCAACAACGGCCGCTGCTTTATGCTCTGCACCTCTCACGCCATGATGCGCGATCTCGCCGAGCAGTTCCGCGCCACCATGACCTTACCGGTGCTGCTGCAGGGGGAAACCAGCAAAGGCCAGCTGTTACAGCAGTTTGTCAGCGCCGGAAATGCCCTGCTGGTAGCCACCAGCAGCTTCTGGGAAGGGGTGGATGTGCGCGGCGATACGCTCTCGCTGGTGATCATTGATAAGCTGCCGTTTACCTCTCCGGACGATCCGCTGCTGAAGGCGCGCATGGAAGACTGCCGTCTGCGCGGGGGCGATCCGTTTGACGAGGTACAGCTCCCGGACGCGGTGATAACCCTCAAGCAGGGGGTAGGGCGATTAATCCGCGACGTCACCGATCGCGGCGTGCTGGTCATTTGCGATAACCGGCTGGTGATGCGCCCTTACGGCGCCACCTTCCTTGCCAGCCTGCCGCCCGCGCCGCGGACGCGGGACATAAAACGCGCGGTGCGCTTCCTGGCAAACCCAACGGCGGAGTAATTTACCCCGGAGTATGCTAAGATGCGCGCCATTTTGTGACTGACCCTTGCGAGAGCGCGACGACTGATGCGAATTCTGGCTATTGATACCGCGACAGAGGCTTGCTCTGTCGCTCTGTTGAACGACGGTGCTGTTTCTGCTCATTTCGAAGAGTGCCCACGGGAACACACCCAACGCATTCTGCCCCTGGTAAAAGCCATTTTAACCCAGGGCAACACCTCCTTAACCGACCTCGATGCACTGGCCTTTGGCCGCGGCCCCGGCAGCTTTACGGGCGTACGTATCGGGATCGGCATTGCGCAGGGGCTGGCGCTGGGCGCCGAACTGCCGATGATCGGCGTCTCTACCCTCGCCACGATGGCGCAGGGCGCATGGCGCATGACCGGGGCAACGCGCGTGCTGGCCGCGATTGATGCCCGCATGGGCGAAGTTTACTGGGCCGAATACACCCGCGACGAGCAGGGCGTGTGGCACGGCGAAGAGACGGAAGCCGTGCTCAAGCCGGAAGCGGTCACTGAACGACTGCAGCAGCTCTCCGGTGAGTGGGCAACCGTCGGCACCGGCTGGCAGGCGTGGCCTGACATGGCAAACGACACCGGTGTGACGCTGGTGGACGGCAACATGCTGCTGCCGGCTGCGGAAGATATGCTTCCGATTGCCTGCCAGCTGCTCGCAGCAGGAAAAACCGTTGCCGTTGAACACGCGGAGCCGGTTTATTTGCGAAACACCGTCGCGTGGAAGAAACTTCCGGGCCGCGAGTGAATCTCAGTAACAGGAACTGAGAAAAAGGAGTCGCATCATGGCGGTTCAGACTAAAGTAGTACGCCTTATTATGGCAGGCGCGGTTGCCATAGCACTGAGCGGATGCGTTTCCGTTCCTGATGCGATTAAGGGCAGCAGCCCGACGCCACAGCAGGATCTGGTGCGAGTGATGAATGCGCCTGAGCTTTACGTCGGCCAGGAAGCGCGCTTTGGCGGTAAGGTCATCGACGTACAAAACCAGCAGGGGAAAACCCGTCTGGAGATCGCGACCGTTCCGCTGGACAGCGGCGCGCGGCCGGTACTGGGTGAGGCCTCCCGCGGGCGTATCTATGCGGACGTCAGCGGTTTCCTCGATCCGGTCGATTTTCGCGGGCAGCTGGTGACCGTCGTCGGGCCGATTACCGGCGCCGTGCAGGGCAAAATCGGCAGCACGCCGTATAAATTTATGACCATGCAGGTCAACGGGTATAAACGCTGGCGGCTGGCACAGCAGGTGATCATGCCGCCTCAGCCGATGGATCCGTGGATGTGGGGTCCACATCCTTATCGTTACGGCTACCCGGGCTGGGGCTGGTATAACCCGGGCCCTGCACAGGTTCAGACGATCGTTACTGAGTAACTTACTGTTATTGTTAGAAAAGAGACAGCGGCTCAGCCGCTGTCTCTGTTTTTTTACGGATAAAACGAAAAAAAAGAGTGACGCGCTTCGCAACCTTAAATGTGAACAATTAATAAACTGGTACGCTGAGTTAATATAATGTTAACAAACTGTTTATTATTGGGGTTGTGATGACGACGAACACTCATTTCAGAGGTGATGCATTGAAGAAGGTTTGGCTTAACCGTTATCCCGCAGATGTTCCTGCTGAGATCAATCCTGACCGTTATCAATCCCTGGTGGAATTATTTGAGCACTCGGTAAGGCGCTACGCGGACCAGCCCGCATTCGTGAATATGGGCGAGGTCATGACGTTCCGTAAGCTTGAGGAGCGTAGCCGCGCGTTTGCGGCGTATCTGCAGGAAGGGCTGGGGCTGCAAAAAGGGGACCGCGTCGCGCTGATGATGCCGAACCTGCTGCAATACCCGGTGGCGCTGTTCGGTATCCTGCGAGCCGGGATGATTGTCGTCAACGTCAACCCCCTGTACACCCCGCGCGAGCTGGAGCATCAGCTGAACGACAGCGGCGCGGCCGCGATTGTCATTGTGTCCAACTTCGCCCATACGCTGGAAAAAGTGGTCGACAAAACCCAGGTTAAACACGTCATCCTGACGCGCATGGGGGATCAGCTCTCCACCGCCAAAGGCACGCTGGTTAACTTTGTCGTCAAATACGTCAAGCGCCTGGTGCCAAAATACCACCTGCCGGACGCCATCTCCTTCCGCCGCGCGCTGCATGCGGGCTACCGTATGCAGTATGTTAAACCCGAAGTGGTCGCGGAAGATCTTGCGTTTCTGCAATACACGGGCGGGACTACCGGCGTCGCCAAAGGGGCCATGCTTACCCACCGCAATATGCTGGCAAACCTTGAACAGGTGAACGCCACCTACGGGCCGCTGCTGCATCCGGGCAAAGAGGTGGTGATCACCGCGCTTCCGCTGTATCACATCTTTGCGCTGACCATGAACTGCCTGCTGTTTATTGAACTGGGTGGTCAGAACATCCTCATCACCAACCCGCGCGATATCCCGGGCCTGGTGAAAGAGCTGGCGAAATATCCGTTCACCGCCATGACCGGGGTTAATACCCTGTTTAACGCGCTGCTTAATAACAAAGAGTTCCAGCAGCTGGATTTCTCCACGCTGCACCTCTCTGCGGGCGGCGGCATGCCGGTTCAGCAGGCGGTCGCCGAGCGCTGGGTGAAGCTCACCGGCCAGTATTTGCTGGAAGGCTATGGGCTGACGGAATGTGCTCCGCTGGTCAGCGTGAACCCACACGATATCGACTATCACAGTGGAAGCATTGGTCTGCCGGTTCCTTCGACAGAGGCCAAACTGGTCGATGATAACGATAACGAAGTCGCGCCGGGCGAGCCGGGTGAGCTTTGCGTCAGAGGTCCGCAGGTGATGCTGGGTTACTGGCAGCGTCCCGATGCGACCGACGAAATCATCAAAGACGGCTGGCTGCACACCGGTGACATCGCGGTGATGGATGAGGAAGGCTTCCTGCGCATCGTCGATCGCAAGAAAGATATGATTCTGGTCTCCGGCTTCAACGTCTATCCGAATGAAATCGAAGACGTTGTCATGCAGCACAGCGGCGTACTCGAAGTGGCGGCTGTCGGCGTCCCTTCCGGCAGCAGCGGTGAAGCGGTGAAGATATTTGTGGTCAAGAAAGATCCTTCCCTGACGGAGGAGGCGCTGGTAACGTTCTGCCGTCGCCAGCTGACGGGCTATAAAGTGCCGAAGCTGGTTGAATTCCGCGATGAGCTGCCGAAATCCAACGTCGGAAAGATATTACGACGAGAATTACGTGACGAAGCCCGTGGCAAAGTAGACAATAAGGCCTGAGCTTCACGCTAATCGCCCAGACGCCGGTTAAGCCGGCGTTTTTTATGGGCGCAAACATAAGAGAACCCGTTTTGAATTACCAGATGATCACGACCAACGACGAGCTGGCTTCGCTGTGCGAAGTGACGCGCGACTTTCCTGCCATTGCCCTGGATACCGAGTTTGTCCGTACCCGGACCTATTATCCGCAGCTGGGTTTGATTCAGATGTACGACGGTAAACACGTGTCGCTGATTGACCCTCTCGGCATTACCGACTGGACGCCGATGCGTGACCTGCTGCTCGATACGGCCGTGACGAAATACCTGCACGCAGGCAGTGAGGATCTGGAAGTCTTTCTGAACACCTTTGGCATCATGCCCCAGCCGCTGATTGACACGCAGATCCTCGCGGCATTCAGCAATCGTCCGCTCTCATGGGGCTTTGCTGCCATGGTGGAGGAGTATACGGGCCTGACGCTGGATAAAAGTGAATCCCGTACCGACTGGCTGGCGCGCCCCCTTACCGAGCGTCAGCTGGAATACGCGGCGGCAGATGTGTTTTACCTGCTGCCGATCGCCGGGCAGCTGATGAAAGAGGCGGAAGCCTCCGGCTGGCTCGCTGCTGCGCTGGACGAATGCCGTATGACCCAGCAGCGTCGTCAGGAAGTGGTTGACCCGAAAGAGGCCTGGCGCGATATCAGCAACGCCTGGCAGCTGCGCACGCGTCAGCTGGCATGCCTGCAGCTGCTGGCAGACTGGCGCTTGCGTAAAGCGCGCGAGCGCGATCTGGCCGTTAACTTTGTGGTTCGCGAAGAGCATCTCTGGGCAATCGCGCGCTATATGCCGGGCAGCCTGGGCGAGCTGGACAGCATTGGCCTTTCGGGCAGCGAGATCCGCTTCCACGGTAAAACCCTGCTGGCGCTGGTCGCAAAAGCGCAGGAGCTGCCGGAAGACGCGCTGCCGGAACCGCTGCTGAACCTGATGGACATGCCGGGCTATCGCAAGGCTTTCAAGGACATCAAAGCGCTGGTGCAGGCAGTTGCAACCGAAAGCAAACTGAGCGCGGAACTGCTCGCCTCACGTCGTCAGATTAACCAGCTGCTGAACTGGCACTGGAAGCTGAAGCCGCAGAATGGCGTGCCGGAAATGATGGCGGGATGGCGCGGGGAATTGATGGCCGATCGCCTGAATTCGCTGCTGGAAGGCTATCCGCGATAAAAAATATGCCGGGTGATAAACCCGGCATATTCCCCCGGTGGCGCTGCGCTTACCGGGGCTATGAAACCACAAACCTACGGACGCGACTCTTCCGCTTCCGGGAGCGTAACGTTCAGCTCCAGAATCGAAATATCCCCGTCTTTTTGTTCCAGCTGCACCGTGACCATCTCCGGGTCAATCTGCACATACTTACAGATCACTTCCAGGATGTCCTTGCGCAGCTGCGGCAGGTAGTGAGGCTCGGCGTCGCTACGGCGACGCTCCGCAACGATAATTTGCAGACGTTCTTTTGCGATGTTGGCGGTGTTCTTTTTCCGCGAGAGAAAAAAGTCCAGTAATGCCATAACTTATCCTCCGAACAGGCGTTTGAGGAAACCTTTCTTCTCTTCTTCAATGAAGCGGAAAGGACGTTCTTCTCCCAGCAGACGGTCAACGGTATCGGCGTAAGCTTTACCTGCATCTGCCATTGTATCAAGGATCACTGGCTCGCCCTGGTTAGAGGCGCGTAACACGGACTGATCTTCCGGGATAACGCCCACCAGCTTAATGCGCAGGATCTCCAGCACGTCTTCCATGCTCAGCATGTCACCTTTGTTCACGCGGCCCGGATTGTAGCGGGTGAGCAGCAGGTGTTCTTTAATCGGGTCTTCGCCATTTTCCGCACGACGGGATTTAGAGGCGAGGATCCCCAGAATACGGTCTGAGTCACGCACGGATGAAACTTCAGGGTTGGTGGTGATGATCGCTTCATCCGCGAAGTAGAGCGCCATCAGGGCACCGGTTTCGATGCCGGCAGGGGAGTCGCAGACGATGAAGTCGAAATCCATTTTTTTCAGATCGTCGAGCACCTTTTCCACCCCTTCACGGGTCAGGGCGTCTTTGTCACGCGTCTGAGATGCCGGGAGAATGTAGAGGTTCTCGGTGCGCTTGTCTTTGATCATCGCCTGGTTCAGCGTGGCATCGCCCTGAATGACGTTCACGAAGTCATACACGACGCGACGCTCACATCCCATGATGAGGTCGAGGTTACGCAGACCGATATCGAAGTCGATAACGATGGTTTTCTTTCCCTTCTGGGCCAAACCAGTAGCGATGGCCGCGCTGGAGGTGGTCTTGCCAACGCCTCCTTTACCCGAAGTAACAACAATAATGCGTGCCATAGAAATTCCTTGTTAAAAAGGGATCAATTCAACGGTTGAACGGTCAACGCGTCGTCTGCCAGAAGCAGGCGAGCCGCTTTGCCATAAAATTCGGCTGGGATCTTGTCGCTCAGCCAATATTCACCTGCGATGGACACCAGTTCCGCCGTCAGGTGAGTACAAAATATTTGCGCATCTCGATCGCCACTTGCACCTGCGAGCGCACGTCCACGCATCATACCGTATACGTGAATATTGCCATCTGCAATCAGCTCAGCGCCAGCACTGACGTGGCTTGTAACAATCAGATCACAGTTTGGTGCATAAATGCGCTGACCGGAACGAACCGGCACATCAATCATTCGCGTTTTTGTGACGGTAGTAACGTTTTGCACCGCAGGAGGGGGCGTTTGCACGGCAACGGGTGCCGCACGCGAGGCTTTTTCTTTGCCCTCATTCAGAAGAGGCAGCCCCGCACGCTCAATTTCCGCTTTCAGCTCAGTATCTTTGCAGCCGCTGATGCCCACGATACGCAGTCCGGTCGAGGAGACGGCCTGCTGGAGAAGCTTCCAGTTAACTGGCGCCTCAAGACCGCTGACGTTGATAACAACAGGGGCATGCTTCAGAAAGGCGGGAGCCTGGGCGATTTTGTCTTCTAACGCCTGACGAATAACCTCGGGTTTTGCATCATGCAAATGTACCACTGATAAGGTGAAGCTACTGCCTTTAAGCTCGATGGGCGTGTTTGACATCCTGGCCTTACTCAATTTGCTATTAACCGCAACCACTCGCTGCGATATTCCGAAGAGTATCAGGCATGTTATAGTCAGGAGTATATTGAGGCAAGCAACCACCCATTAATTCAGAGTAAAAACATGTTTTGTGTGATCTACAGAAGTACAAGCCGTGACCAGACCTATCTTTATGTCGAAAAGAAAGACGATTTTTCACGCGTGCCTGAAGAATTAATGAAGAACTTTGGCCGACCACAGCTGGCGATGCTGCTGCCGCTCGATGGTCGTAAGAAACTGATTAACGCCGATCTGGATAAAGTGAAAACGGCCTTATCCGAGCAAGGCTATTATTTACAGCTTCCACCGCCACCCGAGAATTTATTAAAACAGCATCTTGAGGCGAACGGTAAAAAATAGTCTCAACTGTTTTTGGGCACAACACATCAACCGTTTAGGGGTCGACCATGTATCAACATCATAACTGGCAAGGTGCATTACTGGATTATCCCGTCAGCAAAGTGGTTTGCGTGGGCAGCAACTACGCAAAACATATTCAGGAGATGGGCAGCGCGACGCCAGAAGAGCCGGTCCTGTTTATTAAGCCTGAAACGGCGCTTTGCGATATCCGCCAGCCGCTGGCGCTGCCCCAGGGGCTGGGTTCGGTGCATCACGAAGTTGAACTTGCCGTGCTGATCGGCGCGACGCTGCGCCAGGCCTCGGAAGAACATGTTAAAAAAGCGATTGCCGGATACGGCGTGGCGCTGGATCTGACCCTGCGTGACGTGCAGGGCAAAATGAAGAAAGCAGGGCAGCCGTGGGAAAAAGCCAAAGGGTTTGATAATTCCTGCCCGATTTCGGCGTTTGTGCCGGTGAGCGAATTTAACGGCGATCCGCAGGACACGCCGCTCAGCCTGAAGGTTAACGGCGAGATCCGCCAGCAGGGCACCACGGCAGACATGATCCATAAGATTGTGCCCCTGATCGCCTACATGAGCCGCTTCTTTACCCTTAAACCAGGCGATGTGATCCTGACCGGAACCCCAGAAGGCGTTGGCCCGCTACTCAGCGGTGACGAGCTTGAGGTCGGTTTTAACGGCCTGTCGCTGAAAACTCGCGTGCTGTAACCCCATCTTGCCGCCTGAAGAGGGCGGCAAAACTTGCAACAACGTGCCAGACTCGTTATAAGGTGCGCTTTCTTTTGACGTGTGGACATCCTGATGAACAACATCCCTTTCTGGCAAAGCAAAACTCTCGACGACATGACTGACGCGGAATGGGAATCATTGTGTGACGGCTGCGGGCAGTGCTGCCTGCACAAGCTGATGGATGAAGATACGGATGAAATCTACTTCACCAACGTTGCCTGCAAGCAGTTAAACATTAAAACCTGCCAGTGCCGCAACTATGAGCGCCGGTTTGAATTTGAGCCTGACTGCATCAAGTTAACCCGGGATAATCTGCCGACGTTTGAATGGCTGCCGCATACCTGCGCGTATCGCCTGCTGGCGGAAGGGAAAGGTCTGCCTGACTGGCATCCGCTGTTAACCGGTTCAAAAGCGGCGATGCACGGTGAACGTATCTCTGTGCGCCACATTGCTGTGAAAGAGTCCGAGGTGCGTGACTGGGAAGACCACATCATGAATCACCCGACCCGTTGAGATTAAAAAACCCGCCGAGGCGGGTTTTTTTGTGCTTGTGCGGCCTGATGCCCTCACCCCAACTCTCTCCCACGGGAGAGGGCGCAAGCACTAAAAACGGCAACCTCGGTTGCCTTTTTGCTTTTACCTTCCGAACAGATCGCGTTTCTTCGGTTTGAACGGCTGGGCAATCAGCACCAGCAGCGCCACGACGAAGTAGGCGGCAAAAATACCCACCAGCCACTGCGGCATCTCCAGCGTCAGGAATTCCCACTGACGAACGGAGCAGTCACCGGATGCAACAAACACCTGCGGCAGCCATTTGTCCAGCGGCAGCCAGCTCGGGAAGCGGGCGGCAAAATCACAGGTCATAAACGGTGACGGATGCAATTGCATCATGGTGTGCTGCCAGGAGAGTTCAATTCCTTTCCAGGCGCTGTAGATCCAGATGGCAATACCGGCATAGCGAAGCGGCGATTTTGGGGCAATCGCGCCCACCAGGCCCGCACCCATAATGCCGAATAGCGCGCAGCGTTCGTAAATACACAGTACGCAAGGTTTCAGTCCCATTACGTGCTGGAACCACAGCGCGACCATTTCCAGCGCAAAGGCGGTCAGGGCCATTAACAACCACGCTCCGCGACCGCGGGAGCACTGGTTTAAAAATCTCAACATAATCATTTCCCTGGAACATGCTTAGAAAGCGCAGTGTAAACGAATTCGTTTTTCGCGCCACCTGTACCTGGCGAAATAAAACGTAATTGGATGTTTATCGTGCGAAAAGGCAAACGGGCAGCGAACTGCCCGAGATGCGTAGTTTACTGCGCCGCAAGTATACCCGCTTGTACCAGCCATTGCGTACAGGGAATGAGGGTAATTTTGACGCAAAGCAATCCGACGATCGTGAGCACCAGCGTATAGGGCAGTGCCATCCACACCATCCTGCCATAAGAAAGACGTATGAGCGGCGCGAGGGCGGAGGTCAGCAGGAACAGGAAGGCGGCCTGGCCATTTGGCGTCGCTACCGACGGCAGGTTGGTACCGGTGTTGATCGCCACGGCCAGCAGCTCAAACTGTCCGGCGCTGATAACGCCTTGCTCCATGGCCGCTTTGGCCTCGTTGATGTAGACCGTCCCGACAAAGACGTTATCTGAGATCGACGAGAGCAGGCCGTTAAACAGGTAAAACAGCGAGAGCTGAGCATCCGGTGACGCCCGTAATACAAAGGCAATAATCGGCGCGAACAGGTGCTGGTCGATAATCACCGCCACGACGGCAAAGAACACCGCCAACAGGGCGGTAAACGGCAGGGCTTCGGTAAACGCCTTGCCGATGGCATGTTCGTCCGTCACGCCGGTAAAGGTGGTGGCGAGAATAATGACTGACAGGCCAATCAGCCCCACTTCGGCAAGATGGAACGCCAGCGCCGCGATAAGCCAGACGCCAATGATCCCTTGGGCAATCAGTCGTAGCGTCTCCTGGCGCGTCCGCTGGCTTCGGCTCTGCACATCGAATTTATGCAGTTCCTGACGCACCGGCTCCGGGAGCTGCGCCCCGTAGCCAAAAAGGCGAAACTTCTCCACCAGCAGACAGGTCGTCAGCCCGCAGATCAGCACCGGTACGCTCACCGGGGCCATTCTCAGGAAAAAATCACCGAAGTGCCAGCCCGCCGCTTTGGCAATGATCAGGTTTTGCGGCTCGCCCACCATGGTCATCACGCCGCCCAGGGCGGTACCCACGCCGGCATGCATCATCAGGCTGCGCAGAAACGCGCGGAACTGTTCCAGCACGTCACGGTTATGCGCCTCGACGTGGCTGTCATCCTGCAGGTCCTCATTTGGGCGAGAGGAGGCCACGCGGTGATAAATACCGTAAAACCCAACCGCGACGCTGATCACCACCGCGACGACCGTCAGCGCATCCAGGAAGGCCGACAGGAAGGCGGCGGCAAGGCAAAACGCCAGCGAGAGGAACATTTTCGACGGAATGCTGAGCAGCAGGCGCGTGAAGATGAACAGCAGCAGCTGTTTCATAAAGTAGATACCCGCCACCATAAAGATCAGCAGCAGAAGCACTTCGAGATTAGACGCCAGCTCTGCTTTGACATGCTCGGCGCTGGTCATACCGATGACGACGGCTTCAAACGCCAGCAATCCGCCCGGCAGCAGGGGATAACATTTCAGCGCCATGGCCAGGGTGAAGATAAACTCCGCCACCAGCAGCCAGCCGGCGATAAAGGGATTCACGCTAAAAATGATGGGATTAACGACCAGGAAAACCAACAGTATCAGTTTATACCAGTCAGGAGACTGGCCTAAAAAATTGCGCCATAGCGCGCGCCCAAAAGAAATTTCCACAACAGACGTCCTTCCCGTCAAGTAAGACAAAACATCAGTATACGCAAAAATCACGGCCTGGAGGCGGATAAGGCTGCATTGTAAATTTCACAAAAATGAAACGGCGATCCCTCTTTTCTCTCTTTGCCGCGCTACCTGCTACTGCGTCCCTCTGGTATGATGAGTCCAATTTGCTAAAGCTGTGTAATGGAAATCTCACTATGGTCATTAAGGCGCAGAGCCCGGCGGGTTTCGCGGAAGAGTACATCATTGAAAGCATCTGGAATAATCGTTTCCCTGCGGGGTCCATTCTTCCGGCTGAACGCGAACTCTCTGAACTGATTGGCGTCACTCGCACCACGCTGCGTGAAGTGCTTCAGCGGCTGGCGCGCGATGGCTGGTTGACGATCCAGCACGGTAAGCCTACGAAAGTAAACAACTTCTGGGAAACGTCCGGGCTGAACATTCTTGAAACGCTGGCGCGTCTCGACCATGAAAGCGTGCCGCAGCTCATTGATAATCTGCTCTCCGTTCGCACCAACATCGCGACGATCTTTATTCGTACCGCTTTCCGTCAGCATCCGGAAGACGCCCTTGCGGTGCTGGCCACAGCAAACGAGGTGGAAGATCACGCCGATGCTTTTGCCACCCTCGATTACAACGTGTTTCGCGGCCTGGCGTTTGCCTCCGGCAACCCGGTGTATGGCCTGATCCTCAACGGTATGAAAGGGCTTTATACCCGCATTGGCCGCCACTACTTTGCCAATCCGGAAGCGCGTAGCCTGGCGCTGGGCTTCTACCATAAGCTGAGCAAGCTCTGTACCGAAGGCCTGCACGATCAGGTTTATGAGACGGTGCGCCGCTACGGTCACGATTCCGGTGAAATCTGGCACCGTATGCAGAAAACTCTGCCGGGTGATTTAGCGATTCAGACCCGCTAAAAGAAAAACCTCTCATACGAGAGGTTTTTTTTCGCCCGGTGGCGCTACAGCGTATTCAACCGCGCCGGGCAACGTTCCAGCAGCTCGACGCTCCCGTCTTCATTCTGCTGCTCCAGCTGCACGTCAAAACCCCACAGGCGATGCACGTGCTTCAGCACCTCTTTACGCCCTTTATCCAGCGGCGCGCGATTGTGCGGGATATAGCGCAGCGTCAGGGAGCGGTCGCCGCGCAAATCGACGTTCCACACCTGAATATTCGGCTCAAGGTTGCTCAGGTTGTACTGGGAAGAGAGGCGAGAGCGGATCTCACGGTATCCCTCTTCGTTATGGATAGCGGAAATCTCCAGATAGTTGTTGCGGTCATCGTCCAGCACGGTGAAGAAGCGGAAATCACGCATGATCTTCGGCGACATAAACTGGCTGATGAAGCTCTCATCCTTAAAGTCGCGCATCGCAAAGTGCAGCGTTTCCAGCCAGTCAGAACCGGCGATATCCGGGAACCAGTACTTGTCTTCTTCCGTCGGCGACTGGCAGATGCGCTTAATATCCTGGAACATGGCGAAGCCAAGCGCATACGGGTTAATCCCGCTGTACCACGGGCTGTTGTAGGGCGGCTGGAACACCACGTTGGTATGGCTGTGGAGGAATTCCATCATGAACCGCTCGGTCACTTTTCCCTCGTCGTACAGATGGTTAAGAATGGTGTAGTGCCAGAAGGTCGCCCAGCCTTCGTTCATGACCTGCGTCTGCTTTTGCGGGTAAAAATACTGGCTCACCTTGCGCACGATGCGCAGGATCTCACGCTGCCACGGCTCCAGCAGCGGGGCGTTCTTCTCCATAAAATAGAGCAGGTTTTCCTGCGGCTCGGACGGGTAGCGACGCGCTTCGGCGATCGTTTTTTCCTCCTCACGCTTCGGCAGGGTTCGCCACAGCATGTTCACCTGGCTTTGCAGGTACTCTTCGCGGCTTTTCTGCCGGGCTTTCTCCTCCTGCAGGGAGATTTTCTGCGGGCGTTTATAGCGGTCCACGCCGTAGTTCATCAGCGCGTGGCAGGAGTCGAGCAGTTTTTCCACTTCGTCCACGCCGTAGCGCTCTTCGCAGTCGGTAATGTATTTGCGGGCGAAGATCAGGTAATCGACGATGGAGCTGGCGTCCGTCCAGCTGCGAAACAGGTAGTTATTCTTGAAAAATGAGTTATGCCCGTAGCAGGCATGCGCCATCACCAGCGCCTGCATGGTAATGGTGTTCTCTTCCATTAAATAGGCAATACACGGATTGGAGTTAATCACAATCTCATACGCCAGCCCCTGCTGGCCGTGCTTATACAGCCGTTCCGTTTCAATAAATTTTTTACCAAACGACCAGTGCGGATAGTTAATCGGCATCCCGACGCTGGAGTAGGCGTCCATCATCTGTTCGGACGTAATGACTTCAATCTGATGGGGATAGGTATCCAGACGATACAGCTTTGCGACCCGGTCGATTTCGGCGAGGTAAACATCCAGCAGCTCGAAGGTCCAGTCGGGTCCATCGCTCAGACGTGTGTTGTCCTTGTTCAGGGAATCAATAGTAGCCATTAGCGCGCCCTCGTTGTGGGTGCTCTCTCTGTCTGGAGAGCCTCCTTTCAAGCATAGATCAACGTGTTAAAAAGCGTGCTGGGGCAGAAATTTTTTCTTTGCGATTTCGCGTTTTTGATACGGCAAAAAAACGGTATGCCTCAGCATATTATTCTGGTTAAAAATAACGCGCAGCAGGAGATCCCAAATTAGCACCATCCCCTGATGCTGGGGGATGTGTGAGGTAAGTCACCATAAAAAAGTCGTATGTTGAATAATATTTTCAACTAGGTTATCAATCTGTAATTAGAAGATTGTTCTTTTGCACATAATGGAGTGGCTATGCGTGTTGTCATACTGGGAAGTGGTGTCGTTGGGGTAACCAGCGCCTGGTATTTAAGTCAGGCGGGACATGACGTAACCGTTATCGATCGTGAATCCGGTCCCGCGCTTGAAACCAGCGCGGCGAACGCCGGGCAAATCTCTCCGGGGTATGCGGCGCCGTGGGCTGCGCCGGGCGTTCCGCTGAAAGCGATTAAATGGATGTTCCAGCGCCATGCGCCGCTGGCCATCAGCCTTGACGGCACGCAGTTCCAGCTGAAGTGGATGTGGCAGATGCTGCGCAACTGCGACACCCGCCACTACATGGAGAACAAAGGGCGCATGGTGCGCCTGGCGGAATACAGCCGCGACTGTCTGAAAGCGCTGCGAGCGTCGACGGGGATTGAGTACGAAGGCCGTCAGGGCGGGACGCTGCAGCTGTTCCGCACCGAGCAACAGTACGAGAATGCCACCCGCGATATCGCCGTGCTGGAAGATGCGGGCGTACCGTACCAGCTCCTTGAAGCCAGCCAGCTTGGCCAGGTTGAACCGGCGCTGGCGGAAGTGGCGCACAAGCTGACCGGCGGCCTGCGCCTGCCGAATGACGAAACCGGCGACTGCCAGCTCTTTACGCAACGTCTGGCGCAAATGTGCGAGCAGGCGGGAGTGAAGTTCCGCTTTAACACCTCCGTCGACAAGCTGCTGTCGGAAGGGGAAAAAATTTACGGCGTGAAGTGCGGCGACGAGGTGATCAAAGCCGATGCCTACGTGATGGCGTTTGGTTCGTACTCCACCGCCATGCTGAAAGGCATTCTCGACATTCCGGTTTATCCGCTGAAGGGCTACTCGCTGACCATTCCGGTGAAAGAAGAGAGCGGCGCACCTGTCTCGACCATTCTGGATGAAACCTACAAAATCGCCATTACCCGCTTCGACAACCGCATTCGCGTAGGCGGCATGGCGGAAATTGTCGGCTTCAACACCGAGCTGCTGAAGCCGCGTCGTGAAACGCTGGAGATGGTCGTGGGCGATCTCTTCCCGCGCGGCGGTTTTGTTGAGCAGGCGACGTTCTGGACCGGCCTGCGTCCGATGACCCCGGACGGCACGCCGATCGTAGGCCGCACGCCGTTCAAAAACCTGTGGACCAATACAGGACACGGCACGCTCGGCTGGACGATGGCCTGCGGATCGGGCCAGCTGCTGAGCGACCTGATTTCCGGGCGCACGCCGGCAATTCCGTTTGACGATTTAAGCGCCGCACGCTATCAATCGGGGTTTACGCCTTCGCGTCCACAGCACCTGCACGGCGCGCATAGCTAAGGAGTTGTCATGTCCCGTCCTGTTCTGGCCCAGCTGAACCTTCAGGCCCTGAAGGATAATCTGCAAATTGTTCGTCGGGCGGCACCGGGTTCGCGCGTCTGGTCGGTGGTGAAAGCGAATGCCTACGGCCACGGCATTGACCGTATCTGGAGCGCCCTGAGCGCGACCGACGGTTTTGCGCTCCTGAATCTGGAAGAGGCCATTCTGCTGCGCGAGCGCGGCTGGAAAGGGCCGATTCTACTACTGGAAGGCTTCTTCCATGCGGACGATCTGCCGCTGCTGGACAAGTACCGTCTGACCACCAGCGTGCACAGCAACTGGCAGATTAAGGCGATCCAGGATGCGAAGCTCCACGCTCCGCTGGATATCTACCTCAAGGTGAACAGCGGCATGAACCGCCTGGGCTTTCAGCCTGAGCGGGTGCATACGGTCTGGCAGCAGCTGCGCGCCATGAAAAACGTGGGCGAAATGACGCTGATGGCCCATTTTGCCGACGCGGAAAAACCCGACGGTATTGCCGATGCCATGGTCCGCATTGAGCAGGCGGCTGAAGGGCTGGACTGCCCGCGCTCGCTGTCAAATTCGGCGGCCACGCTCTGGCATCCTGAGGCGCACTACAACTGGGTGCGTCCGGGAATCGTTCTTTACGGTGCGTCACCCTCGGGCCAGTGGCAGGACATCGCCAACAGCGGCCTGAAGCCGGTGATGACCCTGCGCAGCGAAATCATTGGCGTGCAAACCCTGAAGGCCGGCGACACGGTGGGCTACGGCAGCCGCTACCGGGCAAAGGGCGAACAGCGGATTGGCATCGTGGCGGGCGGCTATGCCGACGGCTACCCGCGCATCGCGCCGACCGGCACGCCGGTCTGGGTCGATGGGGTCCGCACGGGAACGGTGGGCACCGTATCTATGGATATGCTGGCCGTTGACCTGACGCCATGCCCGCAGGCGGGCATTGGCTCACCCGTCGAGCTGTGGGGTAACGAAGTTAAGATTGACGACGTTGCTGCCGCGGCGGGCACGGTGGGGTATGAATTGATGTGCGCACTGGCACCAAGAGTGCCGGTTGTGACGGTGTAACTTATGTTAGCCGGGTGGCGCTAACCCTTACCCGGCCTACGTTCGAGGGTTTTGTAAGCCGGGTAAGGCGAAGCCGCCACCCGGCAAAAAAACTACTCCGCTTCCTCTTCCATCGGCCTCAAACCGACTTTCCGCACCGCGTTATCTTCTTTTTCGGCAACGGTCCAGATCATCCCGGCAAACTCTACCTGATCCCCCACGACCGGGGCAGCGCCAAGCCGCTGCTGGATGATTTCGCCCAGCGTTTGCGGGTTATCACCGTCTTCAGCACCTTCATCCAGGCCGTAAATCAGCGCGACATCCGCAAATTTGGCGCTGGCTTCCAGAATAAAATCGCCGAAGAAGCGCTGGTCCAGCGCCACCGGAGGCGACTGGCTGAACAGCTTGCCCAGCGCCGGCAGGTCACGCTCGCGACCAATCACGCAAAGAATATCCCCCTCGCGTAGGCGGGTGCTGCCGGTAGGGTGCAGCAGGACATTATCGCGGAACAGGGCGGCAATGCGCGTTTCGGTCGGCATGTGCAAATCGCGCAGCGAGGCTCCCACGCACCATTTGTCGGCGCTCAGCTGATAGACAAACTGTTCCCACGGGTTCTCCGGATGAATATCAAGCCCCACGCGGGAGACCGGCCAGCCCACGGGCGGGACCACCACTTTGGCTTTTTTCGCCGCCCACCCGAGCGAGGTTCCCTGGAACAGAAGGGAAATCAGCACCACGAAGAAGGCCACGTTAAAGAACAGCCGGGCGTTATCCAGACCGGCCATCATCGGAAACACCGCAAGGATAATCGGCACCGCGCCGCGCAGGCCCACCCAGCTGATAAACACCCGCTCGCGCAGGTTGAAGCCGCGAAACGGCAGCAGGCCTGCAAATACCGACAGCGGACGGGCGAAGAAGATCATCCACGCGGACAGCAGCAGCGCCGGAACGGCGATCGGCAGCAGGTCCGATGGCGTAACCAGCAGGCCCAGCACCAGAAACATGCCGATTTGCGCCAGCCACGCCAGACCGTCGAAGTTCTGCAAAATGGCATGCCGGTTGCGAATAGGGCGGTTGCCCATCAGGAACCCGCAGAGATAGACCGCGAGAATACCGCTGCCGTCCACTGCGGTGGTGACGGCAAAAATGAGAATGCCGCCGCTCAGCGCCAGCAGGGGGTAAAGCCCCGCGGGCAGCGAGATGCGGTTGATCGTCTGCTGTAAGAGGTATCCCCCCGCCAGGCCGATGACGATCCCCAGACCGAACTGCTGCAGGATATGTAACGCAAACATCCAGCTCAGCCCGCTTTCATGCTGCTGAATCATCTCGATAAGCGTAATGGTGAGAAATACCGCCATCGGATCGTTACTGCCGGATTCAATCTCAAGCGTGGAGCCAACGCGTTCGTTAAGCCCTTTTCCGCCGAGCAGGGAAAACACCGCTGCCGCATCGGTTGAGCCCACGATGGCGCCAATCAGCAAACCTTCCATGATATTGAGATGGAAAAGCCACGCGGCCATCATTCCGGTGAGGCCGGAGGTAATCAACACGCCGACCGTGGCGAGCGACAGCGCAGGCCCTAAGGCCACGCGGAAGGAGCTCGCCTGGGTGCGCATCCCGCCGTCCAGCAGGATCACCGCCAGCGCGAGGTTACTCACCATGTAGGCGAAGGGGTAGTTATCGAAAGGGATACCGCCAATGCCATCAATGCCGGCCAGCATGCCGATGGCGAGGAAAATGACAAGAATAGGTATGCCGAGACGCGATGAAAATGAACTTAATAAAATACTGCTGGTTACAAGGACGGAACCCAAAATGAAAAGGCTGATTATCGCTGCGGCATCCAATGTTCTCTTACTCCCACCTCAATGTTAACGCTGTTACTAAAACCCTAACATATTAACAACGGCAACAGCGTTTTATTAAGGGGGTATAACGGCTTTTTTATGCCTTTATGACAGGATGACCGCTGATGGTCAGCCGACTGCCGGAATCATTGTGGATCAGGGTGGCGTGCGCCCCCAGCGCCAGGGTCACGGTTTGCTGCTCGTGGCCGAAATCGAGACCGGTGATGACCGGAATATCCAGCCGCGAGCGAACGAAGTCGACCATGGTCTCAAGGGAGTAACCCGCGTCATAGTCATTCGGGGCAGAGCCGCTGAAGCTGCCCAGCACAACCGCGGACTGGCGTTCAAGAATACCGGCATGATAAAGCTGCAATAGCATGCGCTCGACGCGGAACGGATGTTCGTTGATATCTTCCAGCACAAGAATGCCGTCCTCGATTTGCGGCATCCACGGCGTGCCGATGAGCGAGACCAGCATCGCCAGGTTACCCCCCCAGAGCTGGCCTTCACACTCCCAGTGCGGTCCATTGCCTTGCCACTCCACGCTGTAGGTAGGGTTACGCAGCGCGCGCCAGAAATGTTCCACGGTGAACGCGTCCAGCTCCGGTGCGCCGAAGTTACCGGCCAGCATCGGGCCGCTAAACGTGATGACGTTATGCAGGGCCAGCAGCCCGAGCTGGATGACGGTGAAATCGCTGTGGCCGCAGATCAGCAGCGGATCCTGCTGCTGGCGCAGCGCCAGCCCCTGCCAGTCAATGCTCTCCAGCAGCCGGCTCGCACCGTATCCGCCACGCACCGCAAGCACAACCCGGTTTTCGCCCGTCAGGTTCACCAGACTATTGATATCATTCAGCCTCTGCGCTTCGGTACCGGCAAAACGCTGCTGGCGGCGGGGGATAATCGTCTGATTTTCTACCTGATGGCCAGATTCCAGCAAACGCTGAACGCCCCGCTGCGCCGCGTCCTGGTTAATGCAGTAGCCCGACGGCGCGATAAGATGAAACTGAGACATGGCAATTCCTTGCTGAATGAGAAACTAATTGTCTATATCATGCCGCTTATACGCCGCCTGCTTCAAGAGGCGGCGCACCGCGATGACCGGCTATAAGGATAGATGACGTGAAATTGAGATGGTTTGCTTTTTTGATTGTGTTGCTCGCTGGCTGTAGTTCAAAACATGATTATCAAAACCCGCCCTGGAACCCGGAAGTGCCGGTGAAACGGGCCATGCAGTGGATGCCGATCAGTGAGCAAGCCGGGAAGGCCTGGGGCGTCAGCCCGCGTCTCATCACGGCGATCATTGCGGTGGAGTCCGGCGGTAATCCCACGCTTGTCAGCAAATCCAACGCGGTGGGGCTGATGCAGCTTAAAGCGTCAACGGCGGGGAGAGAGGTTTATCGCTACATGGGCTGGAGCGGCCAGCCGTCGACCAGCGAGCTGAAAAACCCGGAACGCAACATTTCAATGGGCACGGCCTATCTGAGCATTATGGAGCATGGCGTGCTGAAGGGGATTAAGGATCCGGAGGTGATGCAGTACGCGCTGGTGGTGTCTTACGTTAACGGTGCCGGCGCGTTGCTCAGAACCTTCTCCTCTGACCGCAAAGAGGCGATAGAAGAGATTAACGATATGGACAAAGACGAATTCTTTGAGCATGTGGCGAAAAATCACCCGGCACCACAGGCGCCTCGTTATATCTGGAAAGTACAGAAAGCGATGGATGCCATGTAATGCCGCAGACGGGCGGCGGTCACGCTGCCCGATTTCTTCACAGAACTTTATTTGCGCGTTCCCGCGCCTCCCGCTCCAGGGAATAGATAATACGCTGAAGCTCACGCTCTGCGCCGGGCCCGACGTTGAGGAAACGGAAGCTCAGACGCGGCGTGGTGATAGTTTCATTTTTGCTGTCCACGACGGTGCGGTCGCTGATGGCAATCAGCTGCGCATCGAAATAAAAGCGACCCCAGCCCCCCATATCCAGTTCAATTTGCGTAAAGCGCATGCCCTCTACCAGCCCGTCCGGTTTCGGCGTATCCATCAGCGCGCCCATGCCGCCGAGTGACAGATCGAAGAGGCGGAAGCGGATCTCTTTTTTGTCCGGCATTTTGGCCTTACAAAAATAGGCGGGGTGAAGCGGGGCGCTGATGCGGAAATATTCACGACGCTGAACAAACCAGAGATTCGTCGGAAGCGGGGTAACAAAAGCCGGCAGTCCCTGATATTCGCTCAGTTCCAGCCGCGACAGGACAAATTCCACTTTGGCGCCCTGCGTTTCGGCCATCACCGCGATATTCTCCGCTTTTAGCGCCGCGCGGTTTTCATACTCCTGACTGCCTAAATCAATCACCAGCCGATCCTGCGAGGCGTCAAGGATCTTGCTGATGAACTGATTATTCGACCAGCTGATGCGCAGCGGCACTTCACCTTTTTGCAGGTCGCGTAATACCCCTAATACAGCCAGCGGATTTTGCTTGAGGAACTGCTCACTGTAATGACTCACGCCGGATGGCTCCTTGATAGATGACGGACTGTCTTAGCGTTATCGGCAATCTGCAATGAAACTTAATACAAACCGGTGAGTTTTTTTGCCTGTTTAAGCAAAGATAAGTCGGTGAGATGAAAATGGTTTTCCGGCGATGACCTATACTTAAGTTAGCTGTGCAGAAGGTTTTCTGCGCACGCGTTAAACCTGCAAGAGGGCATCGCTATGGGTATCATCGCCTGGATTATCTTTGGTCTTATTGCTGGCGCTATCGCTAAACTGATCATGCCGGGAAACGATGGCGGCGGCTTTATTTTGACCTGTGTACTCGGGGTCGTTGGTGCGGTTGTGGGCGGCTGGCTGGCGACGATGTTTGGCTTTGGAGGCAACATAAGTGGTTTCGACCTGCACAGTTTTCTGGTCGCTGTCGTGGGTGCCATTGTGGTGCTGGGCATATTCAGGTTACTGCGACGAGCATAAATTGACATGAACGGCTCTCTGCGGAGGGCCGTTTTTTTGGCGGAGTATTGATTTGTTAATCTAAATGATAATAATTGTCGTTCCGTATTGCATCTAACAACAAGACGACATTATGAATACCTCACGTTTTACGCTTTGCGCCCTGGCAGGGGCCGTCACGCTGGCATTGCAGGTCCCGGTGTTCGCCGAAGAATCCACCATCGTCGTCACAGGTTCAGAGCAGGGCAGCGCGCTGCCGGCCTGGACGAACAGCGCCACGAAATCGGCCGTTGCTGAAAGTAAAACGCCGCAGGTCATCACGACCCTCTCTGCGCCGGAAATTGAAAAGCGTCACGCGAATTCGGTGAATGAAATCCTGCGCTATGCCCCGGGCGTCTCAACCGAGGTGCGGGGAAATACCTCCTACATGAGCGAATATAAAATTCGTGGCTTTACCGTTGACCAGGAGTTCTACAACGGGCTGCAGCTGCCCTATAACGTCACCGGCAATACCAAAGCGCGCATCGATCCGCTGCTGATCGACAGCGTTGATATCCTGAAAGGTCCCTCATCGGTACTTTACGGCGGCGGTTCGCCGGGTGGGCTGGTGAATATTCAAAGTAAAAAACCGCAGCGGGAAGCGCGGACGGAGATCGGCGTTAACACCGGAAACCGTAATCTGAAAGAGGGCTATCTCGATTCAACCGGGCAGATTGCCGACAGCGACTGGAACTACCGTCTGCTGGGCAAAGCCACGGAAAACGACGATCAGCCGCACACCACCCGGTATGAAAACTACCTGGTTGCTCCGTCCGTCACCTGGCAGCCGGACAGCAAAACCCGCCTCACCCTGGACGCGCTGGCGCAAAACACCCCGAGCCTGACGCCGTCTAACCCGCTGCCGCTCGCCTACCTGCGCTCGAAATATGCGGGCAAGCGCGATTACGCCGGAGATGAGTGGAGCGGGTTTAAGCAGCGTCAGTGGATGCTGGGCTACAGCTTTGAACATGAGTTTGACAGCGGCTGGGGCTTTAACCAGAAGGCGCGCTATTTCGACGTCGATACCCACCAGCGCAGCGTCTACGCGACAGGGACGGGAAGCGAGGTGTATCAGCTCAACCGCTTTGCCTACACCACCGATGAAGACCTTAAGAGCTTCAACATCGACAACCAGGTGACCAAAACCGTTGCGCTGGGCGAGTGGAAACACCATCTGCTGGCCGGGTTTGACTATCAGAATCTGAACTCCCATTTCTACTATCGCTACGCGTCGGCCACGCCGGGTATCGATATGCGGTATCCTGACTATTCGCAGATCCAGGAAAGCGCGCTGGGGCTCTATACCGCCCAGAAAAACCGTCTCAGCTACCAGCAAAACGGTTACTACCTGCAGGATCAGGTTGAATTTGGCGGCCTCAACCTGCTGGGCAGCCTGCGCTACGACGATTACCGCTCCGTCACCACCAACTACCTGCAAAACGGTGATAAAGCCTGGGTGTCGCAGGATCGCGTCACCAAACGCCTGGGCGCGCTTTACGCCTTCGATAACGGTCTGTCGCCGTTTATCAGCTATTCAGAAGGTTTTGCGCCGGTGTCACCGCAGGGCACGCTCGTGGCGAAAGACGTCAAACCGACCACCAGCAAGCAGGTGGAGGGCGGGGTGAAATATCTGCTGGCCGACTACGCCACCACCTTTACCGCCTCGGTGTTTAACATCCGGCAGAAAAATGTCGTCACCTCCGACCCGGGCTTCCTGAACTATCGTCAGACCGGGGAAGTGGAATCCAAAGGGGCAGAGCTGTCCGCCATCAGCCGTCCGACGGACAGCCTGACGCTGATTGCCAACTATGCGTACACACACGCGATCAACCGGGAAGATGACAAGTACAAAGGTAAACGTCCAACGCAGGTCCCGGAGAATGCCTTCAACCTCTGGGGGGATTACACCTTTGAAAATACGCCGCTGAAAGGACTGATGCTGGGAGCGGGCGCACGCTACACCGGGCCGATGGAAATCTCTCCGGCAAACGATGCGGGAAAACTGGGCGGCACTACGCAGTACGATCTGGCGGCCTCGTACCGGATGGGCGAAATCCTGCCCTCGCTGGCAGGGTTAACGCTCAAAGCCAGCGCGCAGAATATCACCAACAAAGAGACGCTGACCTGCTACGACGCGACCAACTGCTGGATTGGACGTGACAGGACGTATCAGTTAGGGGCGAGTTATAGTTTCTGACGATCGTTTCCCTTTGCCGGTGCTGGGGGATCTCCAGTTAATTTTTAACCAGAAGCGATTCTGGTTTTTAAAGTGAAACGATTTATTCGCAGCGACGCCATGGTCCGGCTGTAAATCGCTGAGGCGTTTCCTGAAGGCCGGGGCGAGGCGCAGGGATGCGCCGAGAGGGCGGGCTTTACAGGGACGTTACCTCCGCCCGTCCCCGATAAGCCGGAAGGAATAAGACGAGGGCACCGCGAAGCGGCGATTTACCGCCGGGAGCCCGGGTCGCCAGGGTGGTGGCGATTGAGCCACCCTGGCACGTTCACCGGTCATGTCGTTAAAGAGTAGCAAGGAACATAAAGTGAACGGAATGACCACCGCAGCCGTATGTTCCCCTCACCCTAACCCTCTCCCCAAAGGGCGAGGGGATTGTTCGCTACTCGCATTCATTTGTGAGGATTAGAGCCAGCACGCGCAGGCCGGGTAAGGCGTAGCCGACACCCGGCAATACCCTCACTGTGCAGCAGCTTTCACCGGCGCAGCCTCATCATTCGCCGCAGGCTGATTCTCCGGCACGCTGTCGCACGGTTTTGCTTTCGGACAGACCCGATCCAGCATTTTCAGCGCCACGCCGTTGCTCCAGCCGAAGCCGTCCTGCAGCGGATACTCACCGCCGCCGCCGCCCGTACCGGTTGTCGACACGTCATACTTCTCGACCAGTTTCTTTTCGCGGTCGTAAGTATGCTGAACGTTCTTCAGGAAGCGCCAGGTCACGTCCATTGAGACCTTCTCCTGTCCGTAATTCTGCAGCCCTTCCGCGGCCACCCACTGCAGTGGGGCCCAGCCGTTTGGCGCATCCCACTGCTGGCCGCTGTTTACGGTGGTGGTCGCAATACCGCCCGGTTTCAACAGGCGCGATGAAGTTGCCGCGGCGACTTTATCGGCCCGATCCTGCGCCGCCGCCTTCACGTAAAGCGGGAACAGGGCTGCCGCCGTGAGCTGATTGCGTACCTTCTTGCTTTTCAGATCGTAATCCGCGTACCAGCCCTCTTTATCATTCCACAGGTGGCTCTCGATGGCTTTCTGACGCGCCGTCGCCAGCGCCTCGTATTTGCTTGCGCTGGCGGCGTCGCCACCCTCCTGGCTTGCCCGCGCCAGCAGTTTTTCCATCTTGAACATCAGGGCGTTCAGGTCCACGGGGACAATGCTGGTGGTTCGGATGGTGCCGAGCTTTTGCGGATCGTCCATCCAGCGCGAGCTAAAGTCCCAGCCCGAGGCCGCAGCGGAACGCAAATCACGGTAGATCTCGGTCGCAGGCCGGTTAGGGTTACTTTTGGCGGTATTCACGTCGTCAAGCCAGGACTCCGGGCGCGGGGTGTCGCGGTCGTCCCAGTAGCGGTTGAGGATAGCGCCGTCGTCCAGCTTCACCACGCGTTTGTTAGCCTGCCCCGGCTGAAGGGCGTCGACGCCGTCCATCCAGTAGGCATACTCTTTCTCCATCTGCGGGCGGTACTTCTTCAGCGCATCGCTGTCGTGGGTCGCCAGCAGTTCAACCATCATTGAGAAAAACGGCGGCTGGGAGCGGCTCAGGTAATAGCTGCGGTTGCCGTTGGGAATGTGGCCGAAGGTATCAATCTCATACGCAAAGTTATCCACCATGTCGCTGATTTTGTCCCAGTGATCGCTCTCTGCCAGGCCCAGCATGGTGAAATAGCTGTCCCAGTAGTAGACCTCGCGGAAACGTCCGCCGGGCACAACGTAAGGTTTGGGTAACGGCAGCAGGGAATCCCATTTGTTGCTGGCTTTATCCGTGGTGCGCGTCAGCACGGGCCAGAGATCGTCAATGTGCTCACGTAAACTTTGTCCAGCAGGCGGAACATATTTTTCCCCTTCCGCAGGGAGCGTAAAGTTCATCTCGACAAAGTGGCGTAAGTCAAAGCTGGACTGCGTGTGCTGCATCCGGTAATCCGCCAGAATCATCAGCGGGTCGCTTTTGGGGACGGCATCCGCGAAGGTTTTCTGATCGGGAAACAGTTTGGCGCTTTGCACATCGTTAAACAGCGGGCCCAGCAAAATATCGGGTGAGGTTGTCTGGGCTGCGGGGCTATCGTCGGCATAACCGAAAGTAGTGACGCCGAGCAGCGCGCCTCCTAACGCAAGGGGCAAGAATGCGGGGCGTAGTGTACGAGGTCTTATCATCAGTTCGTCTCCTGTCTTCACTAAACAGCGTGACCGCTGTTGTCAATCACCTGAAAACCTTAGACGAATATTGCCCGCTTCGCGTTAATAATTGCCTGCCCGTCAGACCTCTTCCGGCGTCTGGCTGGCTTCCCGCAGCGTGCCCGGCGCCTGTCCAATGATGCGCTTAAACGCCCGGCTAAACGCCGCCAGAGAGCCGTACCCCAGCCGCAGCGCGACGGTTTCAATCGGCTGATTTTCGTGGCGAATGTACTGGATGGCCAGTCGCATTCTCAGCTCGCTGAGATATTTTGCCGGGGTGGTTCCCGTCGCGGCCAGGAACCGTTCGGCGAACACGGAACGGGACGTGCCCGCTTCTTTTGCCAGATCCGCCACGCTCCAGTTCAGGCCGGGCTGCTGGTGCATGGCGTAAATGGCCCGGCTCAGGCGCGGGTCACGCAGAACCTGCACCCAGCCGGTGGCTTTACCACACCCGCCTTCAACCCAGCCGCGCACGATTAACGCCGCCACCACGTCGGCCAGACGCGCAAGGATCCCGGCGTACCCGGCCTGACGCGCCACGGATTCCCGCTCCATCGCCGCCAGCAGCGGGTGGATCTCCGGCCAGGTGGACATCAGCCGGCTGACCATCATCACTTCCGGCATCGCCTTGATCAGCGGCTGCATCCCGCCCAGCTCAAAATCCATGCACCCGCTAAAGATGATGGTGTTCTCGCTTTCCGGGCAGGGCTCGCAGGTGATGGCACACACCGAGCTGCAGATAGGCTCGCTGGGAAAGTCGCTGACCGGGGTAATGGTGGCCCGCTCGTCGGAGAGCAGGGCATGGGAATTGCCGCCTGGAATAAAGAGGGCGTCTCCGCTGCTCAGCTGAAAGGCCGCACCGCTCTCCATTCGCAGCAGGGCGCTGCCGTGGCTCACGAAATGAAACTGCGCTTTGCCGGGGGCGTGATGGAACGCGACGCCAAACGGCGAGCAGGCTTCAATCCGCCGGTATTTAACCCCTGACAGGCGCATGCCGCGTAAAAGTTCGCTGATCAGATCGGGTGACTGTACGGTCATGGCGCAACTCCGGACGAATAATCAATAAGTGGAGATTATATGTCATAGATCGTCCAGGGTGAACCTCCTATGCTTTTGCGACGGTTGTCACATTTTTATAACGGGAGAAAAACAGATGAATTCATGTGTCGCGGCGAGCGAGGCGGTAGCGCCTGCAAAACCCGCCTGGCGGGCCGTCTATTCACTGGGGCTGGGGGTGTTTGGTTTGATTACGGCAGAATTTCTGCCCGCCAGTCTGTTAACGCCGATGGCCGCGAGCCTGGGCGTGAGTGAGGGAATGGCCGGACAGGCCGTCACCGCCACCGCGCTGGTGGCGCTGGTGACCGGACTGCTGATTACGCCGGCAACCAAAAGCATCGACCGCCGCTGGGTGCTGATGTTTTTCTCGGTGCTGCAAATTATCTCCAGCCTGCTGGTAGCCTTTGCGCCCAACCTGCACGTCCTGCTGATGGGCCGCCTGCTGCTGGGGATCGCCATCGGGGGATTCTGGGCGATGTCGACGGCGACCACGATGCGTCTGGTTCCGGCGGATAAAGTGCCGAAGGCGCTGGCGGTGATCTTCTCCAGCGTATCGATAGCCACGGTGGTCGCGGCGCCGCTCGGCAGCTATTTGGGCAGCCTGATCGGCTGGCGCAACGTCTTTGTTCTCTGCATCCTGCCGAGCATGCTGGCGCTGCTGTGGCAGCTCTGGGTCCTGCCGTCCATGAAGCCGGAGAGCAGCGGCAGCCTGAGTACGCTGTTCCGCGTGCTGCGTCGTCCGGGGATGATCGGCGGCATGCTGGCGACCATCCTGATCTTCAGCGGCCATTTCGCCTTCTTTACCTACCTGCGCCCGTTCCTGGAAACGGTGGGGCAGGCGAGCGTTGAGACCATTTCGCTGATCCTGCTCGGCTTTGGGCTGGCCAACTTTGTCGGCACCTCCGTTGCCGGGCATCTGCTGGCACGCAATCTGCGCCTGACGCTGGCGCTGGTGCCGTTCGCAATGGGCGTTCTCGCGCTCACGATGGTGGCGTTTGGTCATCTGGCGATGCTGGACGGGTTCCTGGTCGCGCTGTGGGGCTTTGCATTTGGTCTGGTTCCGGTGGGCTGGTCAACCTGGCTTGCTACCACCGTTCCGGATGAAGCCGAAAGTGCAGGCGAGCTGCTGGTGGCCTCAATTCAGCTGGCAATCAGTGCCGGTGCGGCCGGGGGCGGGGCGGTATTTGACCTCAACGGTGCCAGCGGCGTATTCGCGGGCAGCGGTCTTTTGCTGGTAACGGCGATGGTAATTGTGTTTATGGGAGTAAAAGTGAAGGCGGAGTGAATTATTTGCCGGGTGAGCGCAAGCGCCACCCGGCATCACGGTAAGACTTACAGCCCTTTCTTATCCATCCACACCGCCAGATCAACCAGACGGTTAGAGAAGCCCCACTCGTTGTCGTACCACGCCAGGATCTTCACCATGTTCCCGCCAATCACCAGCGTGGAAAGCCCGTCGATAATCGAGGAGCGTGGATCGCCCTGGTAATCGCTGGAGACCAGCGGTTCGTCGCTATAGCCCAGAATACCTTTCAGTGGCCCGCTGGCGGCCGCGTTGCGGAACGCCTCGTTCACCTCTTCGGCGGTTACGTTACGGCTCAGCGTTACCGTTAAATCCACAATCGACACCACCGGCACCGGCACGCGCAGGGAGTACCCGGTCAGTTTGCCGTCAAGGGATGGGATCACTTTCCCCAGTGCTTTTGCCGCGCCGCTTGAGTAAGGCACAATCGACAGCGCCGCCGCGCGCGCGCCGCGCAGATCTTTCTCCGGCTGATCGTGCAGCGCCTGGCTATTGGTGTAGGCATGCGTGGTGTTCATCAGGCCATGCTCAATCCCGAACTGCTGATGCAGCACCTGAGCGGCAGGTGCCAGGCCGTTCGTGGTGCAACTCCCGTTACTCACCACCGCGTGACGGGCTGGATCGTACTGCTCGTGATTAACCCCCATCACAATCGTCAGGTCGTCGTTCTTCCCGGGGGCGGAAATGATGACGCGCTTGGCGCCGCCGTGGGTGATATGCACCGCCGCTTTTTCCCGCTCGGTAAAGAAGCCGGTGGCCTCAATCACCACGTCTACCCCGGCATCACGCCAAGGGATATTCGCCGGATCGCGTTCGCTAAATACGACGATCCGCTGCCCGTCTACCTGCAGCGCGCCGTCAGCCGCTTCAACGGGCGCGGGCAGTTTGCCCAGAAGGGAATCGTGTTTCAGCAGATGGGCGAGGGTTTTACTGTCCGTCAGATCGTTAATGGCCACAATCTGCAGATCCGGGTTACCCAGCGCCGCGCGCAGGAAATTACGTCCGATACGGCCGAAACCGTTAATACCGACCTTAACCATGGTGCACTCCTTATCTCTGTTGTCTGGAGTCACTGTAGGCGTCGGGCCGTTTGGCGTAAACGACAAAAAAGGATCAGATTACGCCATCTTGCGGCAGTGGAAGCGCTGGCGGTACTCGCCGGGCGTGAGGTGAAGCTGTTTCTCAAAGATGCGGCGCAAGTTAATGCTGGTGCCAAACCCGCTTTGCTCGGCAACGCGCTCAAGGGAGTCATGGGTCTGCTCAAGCAGCTGGCGGGCCGCGGCCAGACGCGTTTCGGTCACGTAGCGGGCCGGAGAAACTCCCGCGTCGCGGGTAAACACGCGGGTGAAATTACGCGGGCTCATTGCCGCTTTCTCGGCCAGATTTTCCACGCACAAGTCGGCGGTGAGGTTTTGCAGGATCCAGGTTTGCAGTTCGCTTATCGGGCCCGATGCGCCAGGCTGCTGCAGGCTGTAGCGGCTGAACTGCAGCTGGCCGCCGGGGCGGCGCAGATACATCACCATATCCTGCGCCACGTCGCGGGCGAGGGTAAATCCGTAGTCGTCTTCCACCAGCGCCAGGGTCAGATCAAACCCGGAACTCACGCCGCCGGAGGTCCAGATGGGGCCATCCTGAATATACAGCGGACCGCCTTCGACGTGGATAGTCGGATACTGGGCTTGCATCGTCTCCAGCAGCCGCCAGTGGGTGGTCGCCCTGCGACCGTCCAGCAGGCCGGTCTGGGCCAGCAGCATCGCGCCGCCGCAGATAGAGGCTACCCGCCGGGCGTGCGGCGCAGCGAGGTGCAGCCAGTCCACCACCGCCGTGCTCTCCTGCTCGTTCATGCCGCGTCCGGTGATAATAATGGTGTCCAGCGGTTCACGCGGATCCAGCTCCGGCAGGCGATAGTCCGCCAGCAGATTCAGGCCGGACTGGCCGTGGATCACCTGGTGAGGCTGGGTGGTGGCGATGATAATCCGGTAGCGCGGCTGCGCAAGCCCTTCCGGATGCAGCCGGTTGGCCTGCATCAGAATATCGGCGATACCGGCGGCCTCAAACAGCATGCCGCCGTCGGGAACAATAATCAGGATCTTCTTCATGTCCTGAAAAGTACCTTTATCACGGAATAAGTCAAGCAGCGCGTGTGCTCCACGTTTCTGGCAAAGCAATGCGATTTAAGTTCTTTGTTATTTCAGGCGTTATCCCCGATCGTCAGAGAATTATCTCTGGCGAAACGGCGTCTTAAGGAATGGGTCAACGAAGCTCCCTCTATTTACATCCGCAACAACGCAATCAAATTCATCGCCTCGCGTCGGGTTTCTTATGGCGAAGCGAACTGCCCACCTGGCTGTTGATTATCACGATTTATGCCGGCTGGTTTGCCACGCTGGCGTTCTGGCAAACGCTCGGCCTGCTGCCCGCCACGCTGCTGCTCATCGGGTTTACCGCCTGGTACATGTCCCTGCAGCATGAGCTGATCCACGGGCACCCCACGCGTTTTGCCTGGCTCAACCAGCTGTTCGGCACGCTCCCGCTGGCGGTCTGGTATCCGTATGGCCTGTACCGGGACTCCCATCTCGCCCATCATAGGCACCATAGCCTGACCCATCCGGTGGATGACCCGGAGTCATACTATTTTACCGACGAGAGCTGGGCGCGCTTTTCCCCCTGGCAGAAGCGTACGATCCGCGCCCGGAATACCTTCGCCGGGCGGCTGGTGCTGGCCCCGCTGCTGGATATCCTGCAGACGCTGGGCAGCGCCGTGGCGGCATTTCGCCACCTTCACCTGAGGGCGATGGCGATGTGGCTGGTTCACGTTTTGCTGCTGGTGGCGCTCTTCGCCTGGATGACGCGTACCGGTTTTTCACCCGTCTGGTTTGTGCTGGCCGTCAGCTATCCGGCGCTGGCGCTGACCAAGGTCCGATCGTTTTTCGAACATCGCGCGGCGGACGACCCGCTGGCGCGCTCCGTCATTAACGAGGCCGGGTTATTCTGGCGGGTGCTGTTTTTGAATCTCAACTACCATTCAGTGCATCACGATCTGCCGGGCGTTCCCTGGTACGGGCTGAAGGCCATCTACGAGCAAAACCGGGAGGCATACCAGCGGCGAAACCACGGTTTTCTCGTCAGGGGCTATGGTGAATGGCTGCGTCAGTTCTGGGTCAGACCCGTCGACGTCACCGTTCATCCCGCAAAACAACAGGGGGAAGGGTATGAGTAAGCTGCTGGCATTTCCCATGTATGCCGTGGATCGCGCCGATACGCGCGCGCTCTGGCTGGCGGTAAAGGGGCTGCTGGCCGCGCGCGGTGTGTCCGTCGATCGCGATCCCGGCTGGCCGGAGTCTGACCTGCTGAGCCACTGGCAACAGCCTGCGCTTATCCTCAGCCAGACCTGTGGTTATCCGCTGGTCACGCAGCTCCCGGACGTGCAGGTGGTCGGCTGTTTTCACTACGCGGCACCGGGCTGCGAAGGGATCCAGTACCGCAGCTTTCTGGCGGTGCGCGAGGAGGATCGGCACCTCACGCTGGCGGATTTTCGCGGACGTCGGGCGGTCTGTAACTCCCCGGATTCCCAGTCCGGCTACAATGCGCTGCGAAAAAAAGTGGCTCCCCTTGCGAGCGGCGGTCCCTTTTTCGCGCAAACGTCCTTCAGCGGCAGCCATCGCCAGTCGCTGATTGATGTGAAGCGCGGGGCGGGGGATATCGCGGCCATCGACTGTGTGACCTGGGCACTGCTGCAGCGCCATGAGCCGGAACGGCTTGCGGGACTGGCGGTCATTGACCGCACCCCGCTGACGCCGGGACTGCCGCTGATCACCTCGCATAACACCTCGCCTGAAACGCTTAACGCTATTCGCGATGCGCTTCACGAGCTGGTGGATGCGCCGGAATACCGGGAGATGCGCGACGCGGTGCTGATCGACGGTTTTAGCGTGGTGACGCGCGAGGCCTACGCCTCATTGTCCGCGTGATAAATCTCCTGCGCGTCGGTAAAGCAGCGCAGCGCCAGCGAGGAGACCGGCTTCTGCCTGCGCATAATCAGGCCGACGGGAGCCTCAATGTTCGCGTCGGCGATGGGGACGATCCTGAAGTTGCTGTTCAGTGCCTCCAGCCCGTTGTTCAGCGGCATGACGGCGCAGCACACGCCGCTCTGAACCGCCTGAATGATCTGGAACGTCGAGTCGCTCTCGAAAACGGACGTCGGTTCGATGCCTGCAGATTTAAAGCTGGCCTCCATATGCGCCCGGTAATGCATCCCTTTGGTCAGGAACCCCAGCGGAAAATCCGTCAGGTCGTGCCACGTCAGCGTTGCCTGGCCGAGCTGAAAATGGCGGACGTCGTGCAGCAGGCCCATCTTGGTTTTTGGCAGCTGGATAACGTCAAACAGGCTGGTGTCGATGCTGTTGAGGTAGCAAATTCCCAGTTCAAGCTGATTGCGACTTACGCCGTCGGCAATCTGCGCTGAGGACATGGAATAGAGGCTGTAGGTCAGCTCCGGGTATTTTCGCGTCAGCAGGCGAATAAAGATCATCGGATCCACGCTCGCCAGCGGCACCATCCCCAGACGTAATTCGCCCACCACCTGGCCTTTACACAGCGCGGCTTCCGCCTGTAACCCGTCGTGCGCGGCAAGCAGGGCACGGGCCCACGCGAGGATGCGTTCACCCTCCAGCGTAAACCCTTCAAAGCGCTGCCCGCGCACGATCAGCACCAGCCCCAGCTCCTCTTCCAGGCTGCGGATGCGCATGGAGAGAGTCGGCTGGGTGACGTTGCACTGCGAGGCCGCTTTACCAAAGTGGCGGGTCTCGTCGAGTGCGATTAAATATTTTAACTGTTTAATATCCATCATTATCTCTGCGCGAGCAGCCTTACAGCATGCGGATCTCTTTCGAGCGCAGGGTGATGCGAACCGGAACGGATTTATACGACGGCGTACCGCTGTCCTTATCCAGATAATCAAGCGGCACCAGCACGTTGGCCTCCGGGTAATAGGCGCCGACGGTGCCCGGCGCGATGTTGTACGCCACCACGGTAATGTCCTTCAGACGCTGGACGCTGCCGGGGAGGGCGGTTTCGATATCCACGCGGTCGCCGTGTTCCAGGCCTGACTGCACCATATCGTCTTCGTTCATAAACAGCACGTCGCGGCGGCCAAATACGCCGCGGTAGCGGTCGTCCAGGGCGTAAATGGTGGTGTTGTACTGGTCGTGGCTGCGAAGCGTGATCAGGCGCAGAACGTGCTCACCTTCGCCGCTGGCGTTCTCGTGAACGCCGTCGAACACCGAGAACATCGCTTTTCCCGTCGCCGTTGGCCAGATGCGCTGCGTCGGCGGCAGCGGCATGCGGAAGCCGCCGGGAACGCGGATCCGCGCGTTGTAGTTCTCAAAGCCCGGAATGGTCTGCTCGATCAGATCGCGGATGCGGTCGTAATCCTCAACCAGCGTTAGCCAGTCCACGCGGGTTTCCGGCAGCGTGGCTTTCGCCATGCCGGCGACGATAGCCGGTTCCGAACGGAGTAACGGCGAGGCGGGCTTCAGCTTGCCGGACGAGGCATGGACCATCGACATGGAGTCTTCGACGGTAATGGACTGACGGCCGGTGGCCTGGAGATCCAGCTCGGTGCGGCCGAGACACGGAAAGATAAAGGTCTCTTTGCCCACCAGCAGATGGGTACGGTTGAGCTTGGTCCCGACGTGCACGCTCAAATCCAGGTTGCCCATCGCCGGAAAACCCCGCTCGTGATCGGGCATCGCGACGGCAAAATTACCCCCGAGGCAGATGAGCGCCTTCGCGCGGCCGTCGATCATCGCCTGCGTGGCCTGCACCGCATCGTGTCCGTGCTGAGACGGCGGCTCAAAGCCGAAAACGTCCTTCAGACGGTTCAGGAAGGCCGGGGTAGGCTTCTCGCTAATCCCGACGGTGCGGTTTCCCTGAACGTTGGAGTGGCCGCGCAGGGGGCAGATACCCGCGCCTGGCTTGCCGATGTTTCCGCGCAGCAGCAGCAGGTCGGCGATCAGGCGGACGTTTGCCGTACCTTTATTGTGCTGGGTAATGCCCATCCCGTAGGTAATGATGGTGGCATTTGATTTCGCATAGGCGTCGGCCACCTTTTTGAGCGCCGCCTGGCTCAGGCCTGACTCGCGCTCGATCTCGTCCCAGCGGGTTTGCGCGATATCGGCGGTGAAGTCCTCAATGCCCTGGGTGTGTTCGGCAATAAACGCATGGTCGAGCACGTCACCGCGTTCGGCCTCCATTTCCAGCAGATGTTTGGCAATGCCTTTCAGCGCGGCGGCATCGCCCCCGGCCTTCACCTGGAAATAGGTCGAGGCGATATCCGTTGAGCCGTAGGTCGCCATTTCAATCACGCTTTGCGGGTCGGCGAAGCGTTCGAGGGCGCGCTCGCGCAGCGGGTTAAAGACGATAATCGGCACGTTGCGACGGGCCAGCTCATGGAGAGTCCCCATCATTCGCGGATGGTTGGTGCCGGGGTTGTGGCCGATGGAGATCACCAGCTCGGTCTTATCGAAGTCGTCCAGCGAGACTGTGCCTTTCCCGATGCCAATCGAACGCGGCAAACCGACGCTGGTGGCCTCGTGACACATATTTGAGCAGTCGGGGAAGTTATTGGTGCCGTATTCGCGGGCGAAGAGCTGGAAAAGATACGCCGCTTCGTTAGAGGCGCGTCCGGAGGTATAGAACTCGACCTGGTCCGGTTCGAGCCCGCGCAATACTTCGCCGATGCGTTGAAACGCCTCTTCCCAGTCGACGGGCCGGAAGGTATCGCTTGCCCGGTCATAGCGCAGGGGATGCGTCAGCCGACCGTAGCCTTCCAGTTCAAAGTCCGATTTTGCCAGCAGCGAGGAGACGCTGTTCTCAGCCAGAAACGCGGGGGTAACGCGTTTGCTGGTGGCTTCCCAGGTCACGGCTTTGGCGCCGTTCTCACAGAACTGGAACGTCGACTTGTGTTCTTTATCCGGCCACGCGCAGCCCGGGCAGTCAAAACCGTCAGGCTGGTTGGTGCGCAGCAGCGTGGCGGGAGCATCAAAGGTATCCATTTGGGTACGTACCGCGATGGCCGTCGCTTTTAACGCGCCCCAGCCTCCGGCAGGACCGTCATAGTGTCTGATACCCGGCACCGAGCGTCTTTTCTTATTCATACCCACTCCTGATTTCTTCGGTCACACAACGTCTGAACCCATAAAAACGCTGCAACGGACAATAAGTAAAAGCAATGACGACCGGATGGCTATGCGCATGCGGTGTGGAAAAATGCTTTATCTTAAATTCGTTTTATTACAGAGTTTTATCGGGTCTGATGCTTAAATATTTAAAGAAATTATAACGAAATTTTATCATTTTAATAATAAATCTTATCTATCAAACGGTAGGCAAGATAGATGGGGCGAGCAGGAGAGGATGTAGCAGCAATAAAATTTCGAATGAAGCCTTTGAGCGGCAGCAATAAAGAATGTTCGCAGCTGGCGGGCTATTGCGAGCATTTTCGGCTGCGGTAATGTCAGGATGGTTAACGCAGGCTTAATGATTAATGGATATAATTTATGCCTGACAGGGGAATTATCACAACGCGAAATATAAAGTTATTTTGAGGCGTAAAATTAACGTAGTGCAACATAAGTGAAATAGCCACATTCACGTTGTCGGGTGCATTCAATATTAAAGATACCCTGTTAGTGCAACAAATAATTCATCTTTCATATATTCTGCTGACCTCACCAATACGCGAATTCTACTAATTATGGTAGTGGCGATAATAGCAGTATTGCGTTATTGAAAGTGGTTCTCTTTTGTTCTTTTTCTTTATAATACAATAATTTGCGTTGTAATGTGGTGGAAAAATAACAGCGTGTAGGCCGTATCGGCTTTTTTCATAGGATTAATCCTATAATTTTCCGACTGCTTCATTTACCAACAGTTACGTAGCGGTAAATATTGAATTGAGACGAAGCTCATGTAAACTTGTTTACCGTTTGTCAAAATATGTCAGGAAGACACTGGGCCTTATTCTGAAGGGCTCGTGCGGTAGCTATGCCCTTAAAATAGTAACGCCCCGAAAATATCCTGGCTATTTTAACAATAGCACCTAAGTCAAACTTCACCCCCTTATCTTCATCATCGAAATATCGCTACGGAAAAGCATATGAAAATGCGCGTACTGTTTTCACTTCTGTTTGTAATGGCGGTGGCGGGCTGTAAAGCGCCGCAGAAACCTGTGATCAACGACGATACGATCGAGACCAGCCAGGTCAACGGCGTGACCTTAACCCACCGTCACGCTGTGACGCCGCCTGCGGAGTTCAACCCGGTCAACGAACCGTATCGCGCCATGTATCCGGCCTCCCTGATGAGCCGTCCTGACTTCGGCGGCAAAGTTATCCGCACTCTCGACACCGGAAAAACGTACGTGGTACTGGGGCAGGTTGAACACTACTGGATGGCGCTTGCCGATGAAGGTAACGATCAGCTGATTGGTTACGTCCCGATGCGCGCCGTGATCAAGGCCGACCTGTACGACGCCGCCGTGCGTAAACAGGCCATCCGTCCGAAGGCGCGTAAAAAAGCGATCTGTGTCGACGTCGATGGCAACAGCAAAGCCTGCAAAGACAGCGCTAACGGTACCTGGATCCTGAACTAAACGGCTTGCATGAGCGCATTTTTATGAATAATAAAAATTTTCATAAGCTGTGGTTATTCTTTTACGCGGTGATTTTCGCCCTGGTCAGTGGTTGTACGTCGTCTTCACACAGCGACCCCTCCCGCTACAATCTGAAGTTTCAGGCTCATCCACAAATCAACGAATCTGCGCCGCTTAAGGTTCGGGTGTTGTTGCTGAAATCCGATGCGGATTTCATGTCCAGCGACTTCTACTCCCTGCAGAACAACGCGTCAGCCACGCTTGGCGCGAATCTGCTGAACAGCGACGTGTTCTTCCTGATGCCGGGACAGCTGTCCAAAACCCTCAGCGGGCAAAGCTCTCCGGAGGCCCGCTACATCGGCGTGATGGCGGAGTATCAGATGCTGGATGGCAAAAAATGGCGCGTTTCACTCCCTCTGCCTGTGCCTGGCGAAAATCATATCTACCAGTTCTGGAAATGGTCCGCGGATGAACTTCAGGCCAACGTTTTTCTCGACGTGAACGGCATTCGGGTCATCAGCCAGTAACGCGCTTCAACACAGGAAACACATCATCATGACGAAAGCAGAAAAGGTCGTCTGGACCGAAGGCATGTTCCTGCGTCCACACCATTTTCAGCGGACTGAAAGCTATCTGCTCAACCATGTTCGTGAATGGGGCGCGCTACAGCGGTCATATCTCTGGGGCTTTCTTGACGTGGAACTGGATGAAGCGATGCTTCGTCAGGGATGCATTGCCCTGAGCTACTGCAGTGGCCTGCTGCCGGACGGCACCTTTTTCCAGGTGCGTAACGGGCGCAACGGTCCTGTACCGCTGAAAATTCCTGACAACCTCACCAACGAAAAGGTGGTGCTCGCGCTGCCTGTTCGTCGCGGCGAGAGAGAAGAGGTGATTTTTAGCGAAGAGCCGGCCTCGCTGGCGCGCTTCATCGCTTTCGAGCAAGAGGTGGAAGACGACAACGCCATGTCGGTGGGGGATGCCACCGTCCAGTTTGGCCGCCTGCGTCTGACCCTGATGCTGGAAAAAGACCTCACGGCGGAATGGACCGCCATCGGCGTGGCGTTTGTGACGGAGAAACGTAACGACAACCACGTGCGGCTCGACAACAGCTACATCCCGCCGATGCTCAACGCCAACAACAGCCCGCAGATCTACAGCATGATCAACGATCTGCACGGTCTGCTGGTGCAGCGCAGCCAGCAAATTGGCGGTCGTCTGCGCCAGCCTGGCCGCTTTAACACCTCCGAACTGATTGAGTTCACGCTGCTGTCGCTGGTTAACCGTCATCTGGGCGAAGTATCTCATTTAAAAACCCTCCCGCTGCTGCATCCCGAAACGCTCTGGCGCAGCTGGCTGCCGTTTGCGACCGAGCTAGCCACCTGGACGTCGCAGCGTACCGCCGAAAGCGTGCTGCCGATTTACGATCATGACGATCTGGCAAACTGCTTCAGCAAACTGATGCTGATGCTGCGTCAGGGGCTGTCGCTGGTGATGGAAGACCACGCGATTCAGCTGCCGCTGAACGAACGCTCCCATGGCCTGAACATCGCTACGGTGCCTGAAACCAGCATGGTGCGCGAGTTCGGCTTCGTGCTGGCGGTAAAAGCCAATGTGCCAGGCGAACATCTGCAAACCCATTTCCCGGCGCAGATGAAGGTCGCGCCGGTCTCGAAAATCCGCGATCTGGTTCAGCTTCAGCTGCCGGGCATTATGCTGCGCGCCATGCCGGTCGCGCCGCCGCAGATCCCGTGGCATGCCGGCTACAGCTACTTTGAACTGGAGAAGGGCAGCGAGCTGTGGCACGAGATGGATAAGTCCGGCGCATTCGCCCTGCATCTTGCAGGGGAGTTCCCGGGGCTGGATATGGAGTTTTGGGCCATCCGTAGCCCGACAGAATAATAAAGCGAGCGCTTAATATGCAGGAACGACAGGACACCGGCAGTGATGCCGCGTTTACCGGGGCCAGTAGCAACAATCAGCTGGTGGCGGCCGCCAATCCGCTGCTCAACGCGATTCCGCAGATCCGTCATTCGGTCTCCCATGACGATCAGGTGGCGTTACGCCAGCGCCTGATCGATGAGATTCGCCGTTTCGAAGTCCGCTGCCAGCAGGCGGGGCTGCCCTACGAAGTGATCGTCGGGGCGCGTTACTGCCTGTGTACGGCGCTCGATGAGGCCGCCGCGCTCACCCCCTGGGGCAGCAGCGGCGTCTGGTCAAGCAACGGTCTGCTGGTGACCTTCCATAACGAAACCTGGGGCGGTGAGAAGTTCTTCCAGCTGCTGGCGCGCCTGTCGCAGAACCCGCGCGAGCATATTCTGCTGCTGGAGATGATCAACTACTGCCTGCTGCTGGGCTTCGAAGGACGCTATCGGGTACTGGATAATGGCCGCACCCAGCTTGAAACCATCAAGCAGCGGCTGTGGCAGATGATCCGCGGCGTGCGCGGCAGCTATCCGCCGCCGCTTTCTCCCCATCCGGAAGATCGTCCGGTGCTGCGCAAGCTCTGGCGGCCGATGGTTCCCCTGTGGGCCTGCGTGGCGCTGGCCGGGTTTATCGCCTGTCTGTTTTATATCGTGCTTAACTGGCGCCTTGGCGATAACACCAACCCGGTGCTGGCGAAGATTTACCAATCCCAGCTGCCGGAAACCACTATTCAGCAGCCGGCCCGTCAGCTACCAGCGGTGCTGAACCTGCGCGGCTTCCTGAAGCCTGAAATCGAGGCTGGCCTGGTCGCGGTGAAAGACGAAGCGGATCGCAGCGTCGTTATCCTGAAGGGCGACGGGCTGTTTGCCTCTGCCTCTACCGTCGTGCGTGACCGCTATGAACCGGTCATCAACCGCATTGCGCAGGCGATGAATAACGTCAGCGGCAAAATTCTGGTGGTGGGCTACAGCGACAACGTGCCGATCCGCAGCGCGCGCTTTGCCTCGAACTATGAACTCTCTCTGGAACGCGCCCGCTCGGTACAGAAAATGCTGCAGGGAAGCCTCTCTCAGCCTGGCCGCGTGAAAGCGGAAGGGCGGGGCGAGATTAACCCGGTGGCGCCGAACACGACGCCTGAAAACCGCGCCCGTAACCGCCGTGTGGAAATTACTCTGCTGGTGTCGCCTGAAAACACTCAGGCCGAGCTGAACGGATTGCCGCAAGGAAACTAAGGATGCTGACTACACTTCTTTCCATCTTGACCAACCGCATTCTGTGGAGCTTCCTCGGCGTAACGGCGCTTGCGGCGGTGATCTGGATGATTGGTCCCCTGTTGTCCATCGTGGACACCCGACCGCTTGAGTCTGAACAGAACCGCATTATCAGCATCGCCGTGGTCTATCTGCTCTGGGCGCAGGGCCACATTCTGCCGCGCCTGTACAATGCCTGGCTTAACCGCAAGCTGATGGACAAGCTCAAGGAGAACACCGCCAGCCCGGAAGCGGCGGATCCGCAGAAGCGGCTGAACAGCGAGGAGCAGATCCTCGCCAGCCGCTTTGATGAAGCCGCGCAGATGCTGAAAAAAGCGCACTTCAGCAAAGCGGGCCAGGGCGCCCAATGGACGCAGCGCTTCAGCACGCAATATCTCTATCAGCTGCCGTGGTACGTCATTATCGGCACGCCGGGCTCCGGTAAAACCACGGCGCTGGTTAACTCCGGGCTGCAGTTCCCGCTGGCCGATCGCTTCGGTAAGACCGCGCTGCGGGGCATTGGCGGCACGCGTAACTGCGACTGGTGGTTTACCAATGAGGCGGTGCTGCTGGACACGGCGGGCCGCTATACCACCCAGGAGAGCGAGCAGGTACAGGACGCCGGCGAATGGCTGGAGTTCATCAACCTGTTGCGTAAGTATCGCCGCCGCCAGCCGATCAACGGCGTCATCATCACCATCAGCATTTCTGACCTGCTCACCCAGTCCGCCGAGGCGTCCCGCCAGCAGGCGGTGAACCTGCGCCAGCGTCTGTCCGAGCTGCATGAACAGCTGGGTATTCGCTTCCCTGTCTACGTGATGGTGACCAAGGCCGATCTGCTTAAAGGCTTCCGCGCCTGGTTTGCCGACTACGACAAAGCGCAGCGCGACCAGATCTGGGGCTTTACGCTGCCGTGGGAGCAAACCAAACACGCCGATTACGACCTGATGGGCAACTTCCAGCAGGAGTTTTCTCTGCTGCAGCAGCGCCTCGATGCCGGGCTGCCGGAAACCATGCTGAAAGAGCACGACGCGAAAACCCGCGCCGAAGCGTATCTCTTCCCGCAGGAGTTCGCCGCGCTGCGTCCGCTGCTGGCGGATTACCTGAGCACGGTCTTCGCCCGCTCCAACTTCGAAACCGAGTTCTCTCCGCGCGGGATCTACTTCGCCAGCGGGACTCAGGAAGGCATGCCGTTCGACCGCGTGATGGGCGAACTGAACCGCGCGCTGTCGCTGCCGGAAGGGGGAGAGGCGGATAACTGGGATTCGGTCAGCAAAGAAGCGCCGATCCCGGGGGCAAAAGGTCAGAGTTTCTTCATTAAGAACCTGCTGCAAAACGTCATCTTCCAGGAAGCCGGTATCGCGGGCGAAAACCGCTGGTGGGAGCTGCGCAACCGGGCGGTGATCTGGTCCGGCTACGCGGCGCTGCTGGCCCTGCTGGTTATCCTCGGCGGTCTGTGGCTGACCAGCTATGCCAAAAACAAGGCCTATCTGGAAGAGGTGGATGCGAAGGTGCCGCTGCTGGACCAGCAGAGCAAGTCGCTGCAGAACCAGACCCAGCGTGACCTGTTCGATCTGCTGCCGCTGCTGAACGGTCTGGTGGATCTGCCGAAAAGCGACGCGTTTGATGTGAACGATCCGCCCGTATCCCGCCGTATGGGGCTCTACCGCGGAGATGACGTCAGCGATGCCTCGCAGTCGCTGTACCAGAAAGCGCTGGATCAGATGCTGTTGCCTGCCGTTGCCATGCACATCACCACCTGGCTGCGCAACGACAACGGCAGCGACGTGGAATACAGCTATGAAGCGCTGAAAGCCTATCAGATGCTGTATCAGCCGAAGCACTACGACGGCAAATTCCTGCATTCGTGGGTGATGCTCAACCTGCAGCGAAATCTTCCGCAGAACGTCACGAAGGCGCAGCTGCAGCAGCTTGAATGGCACCTGACGCAGCTGCTGGAACCGAAAATTCAGGCCTCGCCGTACGCGCAGGATGAATCCCTGGTGGCCCGCGAAAGAGCGATGATCAATCAGCAGCCGCTCTCCACGCGCGTATACGGTCGCCTCAAACGCCTGCTGGAGCATGATGACAACCTCAAGCCGGTCTCCCTTTCCGACCTGGGCGGACCGCAGAGCGAGCTGGTGTTTTCCCGCAAAAGCGGCAAACCGGTGAGCGAAGGCGTGCCGGGTCTGTATACCCCGGACGGTTACTGGAAAAGCTTTAACGGCCAGATTGACAGCGTAACCACCGCCCTGCACGAGGACGACGCCTGGGTGCTGGGGGCCGCGACGGCGCAGGAGGATAAACAGCAGATCGATAACGCCGTGCGCCAGCTCTACATGCGCGATTTTATCGCGAACTGGGATCGCTTCCTCGCCGACATTCAGCTCAATAACAGCGCCGATCTCTCCCAGCGCATCAACACCGCGCGCCTGCTCTCCGGAGCAAACTCGCCGCTGCGCCGCCTGGTGCAGAACCTGAGCCAGGTCCTGACGCTGTCGCGCAATGCGCCAGCGCCGGAAGATGCGGATAAAGCGCAGGCGCAGAGCAACCGCGCCACCCGCACGCTGGAAGCGCTGTTCAGCAACAATGACGCTGCGCCGGCCCAGGCCGCCGTGGTCACCCAGGCGCCGGAACAGCTGGTCACCGACCACTACGCGCCGATGATTGAGCTGGCGCAGCCGCTGGAGAAGGGCGGGAAGACCATCGTGTTTGATGATTTTCTCAAGCAGGTGGATGAGCTCTATCGCTACCTGACCGCGGTTCAGGACGCGGCCAACAGCGGCATGCCGGCACCGGGCGGAGAGGCGATCAGCCGCCTGCAGGCCAGCGCCGGTCGCCTGCCGGGCGGGCTACAAACCATGTTCAGCAATATGGCGGTGGGCGCCAGCAGCGATACCCAGCGCCGCGACCTCGAAAACGTGCGGAAGCGTATTAACGTTGAGGTGGGAGGATTCTGCCGTCAGGCGATCGCCAGCCGTTACCCGCTGGTGCGCAGTGCCAGCACCGAGGTCACCCCTGACGATCTCGCGCGCATGTTTGCGCCGGGAACCGGGCTGATGGACGCTTTCTTCCGCGACAATCTGACCAATAAAGTGGATACCACGCAGGCAAACTGGCGCTTTATGCCGGGCATCGACGGTAAAACGCTGCCGGGAAGCGAAGGGCTGCTGAGACCGTTCCAACAGGCCCAGTCGATTCGCGACGCTTTCTTTGCTAATGGCGCCACGACGCCGTCCTTCAAGGTGACGGTTCGCACCGTGCGAATGGATAACTCCATTCTGAACCTGACGCTGGACGTCGACGGCCAGCTGCTGCGCTACAGCCACGGCCCGCAGGCCGTGCAGATCATGAACTGGCCGGGGCCGGGCGGCACCAACCAGGTACGCATGCAGCTGGGGCTGGCGAACGGCAGCACGGCGACGCTGGTCACCAACGGCGCCTGGGCGCTGAACCGCTTCTTTGATAAGGCGAGCACCAGCCCGGGGGCGGGTAGCCTCAGCCGTCAGGCCACCTTCAACGTCGACGGACATCAGGTCACGCTGGAGTTTGCGCCAAACAGCATTCGTAACCCGTTCCAGCTTCCCCGTTTCTCATGCCCATAACCGCAAGGACAGCCGTATGACGAATACCCCTGCGATGAACCGCTACAGCTGGTATGGCAAGTTACCCAGCGCCGGAGATTTTTTGCAGCGTCGCTTTCCTGACACTTTACAGCGCCAGTGGTCACACTGGTTCCAGGTCGGTCTGCTGGCCTGGCAGCAGGAAGAGCAGCGCAGCGGCGAGCGCCAGTTTCAAAAAGCGCCAGTCTGGAATTTTGTGGTACCGCCCATGCTGGGCAGCCAGATGATCCAGATGGGCTGTCTGCTGCCCGGCCGCGACAGCGTTGGCCGACAGTATCCTGTTTGCCTTCAGCTGAGCTTCGCGCCGTCCGAATGGTCGACCAGCCTGCTCAGCCAGGCCGAAAGCTGGTATCAGCAGATTGGGCGCCTGGGGCTGCACGCGGTGCGCAACAGTTTTTCCGCCTCGCAGCTCGACGAGATGCTGATGTCCATTCCGGCCCCGCAGCCGGTCGAGCCGCAAAAGCGTTCCGACATACTTGATGTGATTGGCTATGACGAGGACGGCCAGAGCACGCTGGGCTGGCCTCAGGCGGCTGAATGTTTTGATCCTCTGCGTCAGACCAGCTACTGGTGGACCAACCGCTGCGACGGCTACCCGCTGTACACCCACGTGCACAGCGGTAACTTTACCGGGCAGCTTTTCACCCTGCTGTTCGACCCGGCAGGGGGCGCCCGTCCGGGCCGTCACGGTCTCTATCCGCCTATGTTTGAATAAGCAGGGATCTCATGAATATCGAAGAATTTCTCGCGCCAATAAGTCCCGAAAAACCCTGTGGCGAAAACCTGGAGTACGACGCCGACTTCCAGAGCATGAATCAGGCAAGTCTTGGGAAAGCGGAACAGCAGTTTGGCGACACCATTATTCCGGCAGAACCAGCTGACTGGAACACGGTGGAAAAATACGCCACCAGCCTGCTGACCCGCACCAAGGATCTTCGCGTCCTGCTGGCGTTAACCCATGCCTGGACCCGCCGTCGCGGGCTTGCGGGCTACGCGGACGGATTACTGCTGGTGCAGGAGGCGATCGCCCGCTACTGGGAGCCGCTCTATCCGCTGCTGGAAGAGTATGGCGAAACCGACCCGTTCTACCGCATTAACGCCCTGGCAGGGCTGAGCGATAAGTCCGACCTCACCGTCGCCGTGCGTAACGCCTCGCTGCTGCGTTCAAACGGCGATGAAATTTCGCTCCGGGATGCTCAGGCCCTGCTGGACGGCAGTAAAACCGAATGCCCGGACTATCCCGGCGGGCGTCCGCGGCTGATTGACGAGCTGGCCCGCGGCGACCAGCCGGGAACCGCCGCGGTTATCGTCATTAACGAACGTCTGCTGGCGATTCGCGAGCTTCTCACCGGGCATCTCGGTGAAAGCGGCGTGCCCGAGATGGAGCAGCTGCTGAAAACCGTCGGACTGGTCGCCAGCGCGTGTCAGGTAACCGACATCAGCAAGCTGCTGCCGAACCGCGAGGCGCAGGCAGAACCCCAGGCCGAGCAGCAGTCGACGGCAGCGCAGCCCGTTCAGTCGGTCACCGACTGGCGCAGCGTGCAGATCACCAGCCGCGCCGACGCGCAGCTGATGCTGGAAAAAGCGAAGCAGTATTTTGCGCAGTACGAACCGAGCCACCCCGCACCGCTGATGATTGAACGGGTGCAGCGGCTGTCAGAACTTAACTTTATGGACATTATTCGCGACCTGGCGCCAGACGGCGTTAACCAACTTGAAAACATCTTTGGGCGCCGCGAATAACGCGTCCAGGCATTATGACGACAGGCATGGAGCCTGCCGTTTCACCTTCACCGCGCATCTTTGATGGAGAACATCATGGCAATGAGTAACAGTGGGCAGAAATTCATCGCACGTAACCGTGCCCCCCGCGTGCAGATCGAGTACGACGTAGAGATCTACGGTGCAGAACGTAAGATTCAGCTGCCGTTTGTGATGGGCGTCATGGCCGATCTGGTCGGCAAACCGGTTGAAAATCTGCCGGCCGTCGACGAGCGTAAATTCCTCGAAATCGACATCGACAACTTTGACGAACGCATGAAGGCGCTTAAGCCGCGCGTGGCGTTCCAGGTGGATAACACCCTAACCGGCGAAGGCAAGCTCAACGTGGATCTGACCTTTGACAGCATGGACGACTTCCTGCCGGATGCGGTGGCCCGCAAGGTCGAGCCGCTGAATAAGCTGCTGGAAGCGCGTACCCAGCTCTCCAACCTGCTGACCTATATGGACGGCAAAAACGGTGCGGAAGAGCTGATCGCTAAAATTCTGCAGGATCCGACGCTGCTCAAATCCCTGAGCCAGTTGCCGAAAAATGACGAAAGCGCGAAAGGTAGCGAGGAATAATCGATGAGCAACCAGACTCAACAACACGAGCAGCAGGCGGGTCAGGCGTTCAGCCAGGATGAATTCAGCGCGCTGCTGAACAAAGAGTTCCGCCCAAAAACCGATCAGGCCCGTTCAGCCGTAGAAAGCGCGGTTAAAACGCTGGCGCAGCAGGCGCTGGAAAACACCGTCACTTTCTCCAACGACACCTACCGCACCATTCAGAACCTGATCGCCGGTATTGACGAGCAGCTGTCGCAGCAGGTGAATCAGATCATTCACCACGACGAGTTTCAGAAGCTGGAGAGCGCCTGGCGCGGTCTGAGCTACCTGGTGAACAACACTGAAACTGACGAGATGCTGAAGATCCGCTTTATGAGCATCTCCAAGCAGGAGCTGGGCCGCACCCTGAAGCGCTTCAAGGGCGTGGGCTGGGACCAGAGCCCGATCTTCAAGAAGATCTACGAGCAGGAGTACGGTCAGTTCGGCGGCGAGCCGTTTGGCTGCATCGTCGGCGACTACTACTTCGACCACAGCCCGCAGGACGTTGAGCTGCTGGGCGAAATGGCGCGCATCGGCTCTGCGGCGCACTGTCCGTTTATCACCGGTACCGCACCGGGCGTGATGCAGATGGAATCCTGGCAGGAGCTGGCTAACCCGCGCGATCTGACCAAGATCTTCCAGAACACCGAATACGCCGCCTGGCGTTCGCTGCGTGAATCCGAAGATGCCCGCTATCTGGGGCTGGTGATGCCGCGCTTCCTGTCGCGTCTGCCGTACGGCATTCGCACCAACCCGGTGGACAGCTTTGACTTTGAAGAGCAGACCGACGGCGCGAACCACAACAGCTACTCCTGGGCGAACGCCGCGTACGCGATGGCCGCCAACATCAACCGTTCCTTCAAAGAGTACGGCTGGTGCACCTCGATTCGCGGCGTGGAGTCCGGCGGGGCGGTGGAAAACCTGCCGTGCCACACCTTCCCGAGCGATGACGGCGGCGTGGACATGAAGTGCCCGACCGAGATCGCCATCAGCGATCGTCGTGAAGCCGAGCTGGCGAAAAACGGCTTTATGCCGCTGGTTCACCGCAAAAACTCCGACTTTGCCGCCTTCATCGGCGCGCAGTCGCTGCAGAAGCCGGCCGAGTACCACGACCCGGATGCCACCGCCAACGCGCGTCTGGCCTCTCGTCTGCCGTACCTGTTCGCCTGCTGCCGCTTTGCCCACTACCTGAAGTGCATCGTGCGCGACAAAATCGGCTCCTTCCGCGAGCGCGAAGAGATGGAGCGCTGGCTGAACGACTGGGTCATGAACTACGTCGACGGTGACCCGGCGAACTCCTCTCAGGAGACCAAGTCCCGTAAACCGCTGGCCGCTGCGGAAGTGCAGGTGCAGGAGATTGAAGATAACCCGGGCTACTACGCCGCGAAGTTCTTCCTGCGTCCTCACTACCAGCTGGAAGGTCTGACCGTTTCCCTGCGTCTGGTTTCTAAACTGCCGTCGCTGAAGACGAAAGACGCGTGATGAGTGTAGCCGGCCCATTGGGCCGGCAAAGTTAACTACATTGGCATAATTCATATAGAAAACCATCGATGCTCATTAACTTCAGGAGGAATCAACATTGGGAACGAGTTCATCAAAAGAAATTGCAGATGGCATGTTGAAGATTTTTGATACGCGTAAACAGAGTGGTCCAGAAATTTTCGCTCGCAGCGCGGTCGATGGTTTTATGTCAATCCCAGAAGACTTATGGATGTTAACCAAAGATTTTCTGGATACTGACCATCGGTGGCGAAATGAAACAGATAAAATTAGGTTGTTAACGCTAATCAAAAAAGGGCTTACATCAGAAGATGTGCGTCGGTTAATCAATACAGTGGTCAAACGTTATCTGTCTGGTTTATCTGAAGAGCAATCTAAGGAGCTCCTCCTAAAAGTAGGTGGGTCGCAAGTAGGTGGTATAGCCTTTAAAATGGTTTTCGTAAATGAATTAATTACGCTATTCGTTTCAAAAATTGTTCCGCGATTTCTTGTTTCTGCAGGGCTTACTGGTGTGTTAAGTGTGGGTGCTTCAATTTCTCGCTCAGTATATACCTCATACGATCTGTTAAAATTAAACAAAGATATTTACTATGAGTTGCGTGGTGCGGGTGATTTAGATTTATTATATTTTCTCGTTGAAGATAATGTTAAGCCATTTATTGAAGCTATAAATTTCCAACAAAGTCATGGTGCTATAGATAAAGAGATTTTTAGCCGATTTTTAGCAGGAGCTACTCGTGTTTGAAAGAGCATCAAAGTACGTTATAGTCTATCTCATGCTTATTGTCTCATTTATGCTTTTTTTCTCAACTCTTGGCTATTATATTTTTGTTTTTGATTGGTCGGTAACCACCTTAGAAATAACGATAAATACAGTTCTATTAATCATTCTTTTAGCTGCATCTATCGCTATTTACTATTTTGCGGAAAAATTAAAGTCAAGACTTTGATTTGCGCAAGGACTTTAGTGAGAAGTAAGATGCCAAAAGGATGATCAGCAAAAAAACCAATTTCCCAAAAAGTAAGCCTGCAGAAGTTGTAGTGATTTTTTCTAATGAAAATACATACCAGGCTGATTGGAAAAGATCTACAGTTGTGAAAATTGCGATAACTAAAAATACGACTGTCAGTATTAATAACATTATTTTCTTCATTTTATGTTGCCTTATATGAATGATAGACGGTTGAAAATATTCTAGATGATGCAGTGAATGATTGTCTAGCGCTTAGTTACCATGAGGTGTGACTAACCATAATTTAGGGTGGTTGCAATTGCAGGCACTCTGAAGAGTCTGTACGAAGTACGAATTCGACAGGCTAGAGGCAGAGGTAAAATATGGACGGTTTTATTCAGCCCCATGCTTTCCTGTTTGCCATATAAGTGCTTTTTCGAAAGCAATATTGTTCATCCACGAAGAGTAGATATTATGGCTATTGATATGTTTCTGAAGGTCGAGGGTGTTACGGGCGAATCTAAAGATTCTAACCACACCGGCTGGACTGATATTACCTCCTTCTCCTGGGGCGCTTCCCAGCCAGGTAATATGAGCGTTGGCGGTGGCGGCGGTGCCGGTAAAGTTAACTTTAACGACCTGCACGTTAACGCGCTGATCGACAAATCCACCACCGCTATCCTGAAACACTGCGCCAGCGGTAAACACCTGACTAAAGTTGAGCTGTCCGTCTGTAAAGCCGGCGGCCAGCAGGTGGAATACTCCCGCATCACGCTGGAAGATGTGCTGGTGACCTCTGTTCAGTACACCGGTGCTGACAACGGCGACACCGTTGGTGTGACCTATGCATTCCAGGCTGCGAAAGTGAAACAGCAGTACTGGGAGCAGACCACGTCGGGTGGTAAAGGTGCTGAAAGCAGCGCTGGCTGGAACATCAAAGAAAACAAAGAAGCGTAATTGCGTATGTGGCCGGGGAGTTTTCCCCGGTCATTATCAACCTCAAGAGCCCTCAGGATTGGCGGGCATGATTATGCAAAAGTTATTCGGTGTGTTTGCAGTCACGTTGATGGTCAGCGCCTGTTTGTCTCATCCAGGACAATATCAGTCGCTTTCGGTTACGCTGAAAAATAATGAACCCTGCTTTGCTATCCCTGCTAATTCCGGGTTAGACGCGCCTGTCACCAGCCATTCGCCCACCATAATGATACGCGCGGGAAATGAATGGAAAGCGATATCGCCGCCGTCAACGTTTAGCCCCGAGGTGACGTTAACGACCCAGCAGTGTCACCAGTGGAAGGGGATTGCGTGGCAAGCCGGAGAATATGATGTTGCCTTGAAAGTGTCAGAAAAAAACGATTCTATTCGCTATGCGGCCCGTTTCACCTTACAAGAAGGTCCTTCAGGCCAGTTTAAGCTTACGCAGACTGAATAGAATGTTTTAACCCCAAACGTCGCCGTTCTCGCCCCGAGAGCGACAGCCCCATCCTGAGCTTCTTATCAAGGAGAAACAAGATGTCTCAAATGCGTCCTGCTTTTGGTGCCGCCTGGAACAGATTCAGAGAAGTGAACATAAGCGTAGAACAGGTTGGCAAATTGTTGGGTGGAAAAGTTCAGCATAATATCGACGCCGGTATTTTTAAAAATGCCTGCCCAATTCGTATGAGCTACGTTTTAAATTACTGTGGCATTCCGATTCCTTCTAACAGTAAATATGCGACAGTGACCGGAAACGACAAAAAGCGCTATATGTTCCGCGTTAAAGATATGATTTCATTTCTACCCACGGTACTGGGCAATGCCGATATGTCTGTCTCTTCTCCCACTCCTGCGCAATTTGCAGGCAAACAGGGCATTATCATCTTCACCGGGCACGGCTGGAGCGACGCTACCGGGCATGTCACACTCTGGAATGGAAATATTTGCTCTGATGATTGCCATTTTCTGGGCTCACCGGGTAATGGTTCATTTATTCCGACCAACGCAACATTCTGGAGCCTGAAATGAAACGTTTATTACTGCTGATCCTGGCTATAAATGCCCCTGCTGTTTATGCCCAAACCCTGCCTGATGTTAGCGCTTTTTCTCAGCAACAAATCTTTGAAAACTGGGTGCAAAATCGATGCATCAGTAAGATTGCGGACAGTAAAAGTCTCAAAGATGATGCAGAGGCCAGTGCAGCCGCATGGCTGGAAGCAAGCAATCTCCCTGCTGAGAATTTTGAAAAAGCTGACAAGGTGATTGTTTCTTTACTGAAAGAGAAAGTAGGCGGTACCGAACCGGGTCAATATCAGGTTTTAAAGTGCAGCTTAATCGCCAATAGCGAAGCGATTCGTCCGCTCAAAACGCCAGAATAGAACAGATGGAATCGGCCCCCAAACGCCGCCGTTCTCGCTCCGAGAGCGGCAGCGTTTGAGCGCTAATCATACCAGCAGGAATACGCCATGCGATTCACGATTATTTCTACGAAACCCGGTCATCAGCCGCCGCAAAGCAGCTGTGATTTTTACGCCCCGGGCGGCACCATTGGGCGCGGTACGGATAACAATCTGGTGTTGCCGGACAATGACCGCACCATCTCTCGTCTGCAGGCCATTGTTCACGTTGACGCCCAGGGCGAATGCCGCGTGACCAACCGTGGCAGCGTCACCCGCGTGGTATTAAATGACATTCCGCTGGAGCGAGGGCGTCAGGTTGAGCTGCAGGATGGCGACATTCTCGGTATTGATGACTACCGTATCGAAGTGTCCGAACTGATCCACGATACGCAGCCCGTGAGCCGTATGGCGGCCAGCATGCATCAGCAGGCGCGTCCGGCAGCCGCACCCGCGCCCGCTGCGCAACCGAAGCCGGCGAGCGCCGCACCGCGCGGGAAGGCCGAGCCAACCGCCGTGCCAACGGAGATCTGGGATAGCCTGATGCAGGAGTTCTCCATCTCCGACAGCATCTCCAGCAACCGTACAAAACCGCAGCCTGCTGCATCGCACGATCCGTTCTCCCAGCCTTCGGCCCCGGAACGTAACGCTGAAGATCCGCTGGCGATGTTCAACGACAGCGATCCAAAGCTCGAGCGTAAGAACGTTGACCCGGACACGCTGTTCAGCGACGAAGCGTTGTTCAAAAAAGAGAGTATTTTTGACGACGTCACCCCGTCAACGCTGGTGCCGCCGGGCGAGACGACCCCCGCTAAGCAAGAAGACGAGGCGACGGACGAACTCGATCCGCTGGCCCTGTTTGGCGGTAAGGCCAGCGCGCCAGCCGCGCGTAATGACGACCCGCTCGGGCTGATGGGCGGCGCCCCATTAACCCATCCGGATGACATTCTTACCGAAAAGCCTGCGCCAGTGCCGGAACCCGCGCAGGAAGAGGACGTGCTGGCCGATTCTCCGCTGTTCGCCCCTGAGCCGCAGGAAGAACCGCGTGCTGAAGAAGAGCCCGCGCGACCGGATTACGCAGGCTTCACCATGCCTACGCCACAGGCCGTTGCGCGCAGCAGCGCTCAGGCCCCGAAGGGCCGTCTGCGCATCGACCCAGTCAATAACGCCGCCGCCCCAACCGCTACGGCGAATAGCGGTGAGAAGGGCGAAGTGCTGCAGGGCGAGCTGCTGGAGGCGCTGCTGGAAGGCATGGGGCTGAGCGAAATGCAGCCCGTCCCGCAGTTTGACCGGGAAAATATGCGACAGCTCGGGCAAATCCTCGGTATGTTCTCTCAGGGGACCGTGGCGCTGCTCTCCTCGCGTTCCATTCTCAAGCGTGGCGTGAAGGCCGATATGACGATGGTGCTGGACGATGCCAACAACCCGTTCAAGCTGTTGCCGACCGGCAAAACCGTGCTGATCCAGATGTTCGGCACCCCGATGCCGGGCTTTATGCCGCCGACCAAATCCGTGCGCGACGCGCTTATCGATCTGCAGGCGCACCAGCTGGGCATGATCTCCGGTATCCGCGCCATCATTGCCGCGATGCTGCAGTCCTTTAACCCGGAACAGCTGGAAGAGCAGGCGAAGCAGAATGGGATGACCTCTCGTCTGGCGCTGCCGGGCAGCCGCAAAGCCGCCCTGTGGGACTATTTTGTTCGCAGCTATGGCGAGACGGCTGGCGAGATTGAGGATGACTTCCATACCCTGTTCGGCGAGGCCTTCCTTCACGCGTACGACATGGAGGTAAATCAGTACAAAGACTCACAGAGCGGATCGGAAGACAAATGAATATCGCAACGGCTTCTCTCTCCCGCCAGGGGACGCGCGCCAGCAACCAGGATCAGACGGGAGAAACCATAGGGGAACGTTCAGCATGCTTTGTCGTCTGCGACGGCATCGCGGGCCTGCCGGGCGGTGAGGTGGCTGCAGAGCTGGCCCGCAACAGCATTATCTCCCGCTTCGATGGCGACAAACATCTTAATGCGCAGCATATCCGCGACTACGTGCAGACGGCGAACCGCACCATCCTCAGCGAACAGCAGGCCGTTCAGGACTATCGCCGGATGGGCACGACGCTGGTCAGCCTGTTCATTGACCGTGATTACGGTCTGGCCTACTGGGCGCACGCCGGAGACAGCCGCCTGTACCTGTTTCGCCGGGGATGGCTGTGGCATGTGACCACCGACCACAGCCTGGTGCAGCAGATGAAAGACGCCGGGCACCAGACCGACGATCTCAACAGCAATCTGCTGTACCTCGCGCTGGGGATTGAAAACGGCGGGCCGGAAGCGAGCTACAGCGACGTGGTGCAGGTTGAAGACGGCGATGCATTCTTACTCTGCACCGACGGGTTCTGGCACGGCGTTAGCGAAGAGCAAATGAAGCAGTCGCTGCATATGGTCAATACGCCGCAGGAGTGGCTGACCTTAATGAACCAAATCATTCAAAAGAATGGCGAACAGGAGGGGAATGCTCAGGATAACTATACTGCCCTGGCGGTATGGATGGGCAACCCTCAGGACACCACTTTGCTGCACACCCTCTCTGACGCAGCACAATTTCTTCCCTGCGGAACTGATTAGACACACAAGGAACGATATGAAACTTTGGCTATCGGGTTTGGCACTTCTGGCGGTCACCTCCACCGCGCAGGCTGAGAATTTCCGCATCGTGCAGTCTCCTGCGCAGAAGCTGGATATCTGGATCGACAACATCAAAGACAACACGCCGCAGAGCTGGTGTAAGCCAGAGGTGGCGCTGCGCATTGTGGCGAATGGTAAGAAAGACGTCTCCGTGCTGGAGAACTTTGTGCCGCGTCTTGGCTCCCTGCTGGAACACCAGTGCAGCAAAGTGAATAAGCTTAGCTGGACGCTCAACGATCCGGCGGGTACCACGCTGGCGCAGGGTACTGCAGGCAAAGCGCAGGACTGGGCGCTGGTGGTGAAACAGGAGCAGGCCGCACCTGCTGCGACCGTCACCGCAACCCCAGCCAGCGGCGCTCTGCTGCCGCCGGACCAGAACGTGGCTTCCCGCACCGTTGCCGCCGACCGTACGCCGTGGCAGGAGTTTACGCTTCAGGACGGCTGCCACCTGCGCACCTTCTGGGAAGGGGGCGCTTCCGCTCCGGCGCTCTTTATTCCGGATTCTGACACCACCCGCTGCGGTAACGGCAGCTGGCTGAGCGGACACACCGTGGTTTCGCAGTCCCGCAACGGTGGACAGAAAGAGATGGTGGTGACCTACATTCATGGCTTCCCGGTGGCGGGTCTGAATCAAAGCGCCGATCCTGAAAACGCGCTGATCACCTCCGTCAACAAAGAGCGCATGGTGTTCAGCACCTCAGACAGCGACCAGAGCTGGATGATCCTGCCTTACGATAGCGCCCTGAACAGCTGGAAAAGCAACGGCACCGTAGCGGTGGAGATCTCCCGTGAAATTGCCAGCGATGATGCAAAACTGCAGGCGCGTATTGCGGCGGTGAAAAAAACCTGGAGCGCCTGGGTCGCACCCGGCACGCCGCTGAATATCGTGCTGATTGACACCCTGCGTCCTCAGCTGCGCGATCCGGCCGTTGGCGCATGGCGCGCGGCGAATTAAGGAGTGGCTATGAATACGCTCTATCAACACCTGGCGGGCGAGCCGCTCAGCGATGCGCTGGCGCGTCTGGAAGCTGAAATCAAAGCCCGTCCGGCAGATGCCGACCTCCGCGCCGCGTTCGTGCAGTTTTTAACCCTCAGCGGCAACTGGACGCGCGCGCTGACCCAGCTGAAAAGCTGGCTGGCGCTGAAGCCTCAGGCGAAGCCCACCGTCACGCTGCTGGAGCAATCCATTCAGGGCGAACTGCAGCGCGCGCAGGTGATGGCGGGACAGGCGCGTCCGGCTATGCCTGAAACCCAGTGGCCGTGGCTGACGACCCTGGCCTCGGCGCTGAGCGAGGAGGGCGAGCGCGCCCGGGAACTGCGTCTCGAAGCCCTCGAACAGGCGCAGGCCACTGCGGGTCACATCACACTCGAAAACGAGGAGACGCAGGCTTTCGAGTGGCTGATGGACGGCGATGCCCGTCTCGGCCCGGTCTGCGAAACCATCGTGAACGGTCGTTATTTCTGGCTGCCGTTCAGCGCCATCGCGGAGATCCGTTTCCAGGCGCCCGCCAGCGTGACCGATCTGGTCTGGCGTCACGCGCTGGTGCGCCTGACCGACGGTATGGAGCAGGTGTGTCAGATCCCGGCGCGTTATCCGTTTGCTGACGATGCCACCGATGCGGTCAGGCTGGGCCGCACCACCGAATGGCAGCCGCTCGACGAAGACGGCACTCTTTACGAAGGCAGGGGCCAGAAGGCCTGGCTGAGCGAGCAAAGCGAATACCCGCTGCTGTCATTAAGCCTCGTGACGTTTGCGACGGATGGAGCCGATGAGTAATCCCGCTGGCGAAGGCGATCTGCTGCGCAGCGGCTGGCAAGCCCGCAGCAGGCAGGAGAAGGTGGGGGCGCGCGACAAAATGCAGCCCTCGCTGCTGGATCGGCTCACCGATAACGACCCGGAAAAAAAACGCGAGTCGGCCAACAGCAATCTGATCACCCACGCCGCCCTGCGGCGCAACGTCCTGCGCGATCTGCAGTGGCTGTTTAATACCATCAACCACGATGCCTCCGGCGACTTGAGCGACTTGCCGCACGTGAAGCGCTCGGTGGTCAACTTCGGCGTCGCGCCGCTGGCCGGGAAAAGGATGTCGGATATCGAATGGCACGACATTCAGCGCAAGCTCACCGAGGCTATCATCAATTTTGAACCGCGCATTTTGCCGCAGGGGCTGCAGGTCCGCTGCGTGTCGGATACCTCCTCGCTGGATCTGCACAATGTGCTCTCCATCGAGATCAAAGGGCGTCTGTGGTGTGTGCCGTACCCGCTGGAGTTTCTGTTTCGTACCGATGTCGATCTGGAAAACGGCCATTTTGAACTGAAAGATGCGGGGTAATCATGGAAAGTAAACTGCTCGAATATTACAACCGCGAGCTGGCCTACCTGCGCGAAATGGGGGCCGAGTTTGCCGAACGCTACCCAAAAGTCGCCGGACGGCTGGGCATGCGCGGCATCGAAGTGGCGGACCCGTATACCGAACGTCTGATGGAGGGCTTCGCCTTCCTGACCTCCCGCGTGCAGATGAAAATGGACGCGGAGTTTCCGCGCTTCTCCCAGCGTCTGCTGGAGATGATTGCGCCTAACTATCTCGCGCCCACGCCGTCGATGGCGATCGCGGAGATTGAGCCCGACAGCAGCCGGGGCGATCTGAGCAAGGGCTTCATTGTGCCGCGCGGCACCATGATGGACAGCCTGGCGCTGAAAAAAACCGGCGTGACCTGCAGCTATACCACGGCGCACGAGGTCAACCTGCTGCCGCTGAAAATCGACAAGGTCGAGCTGGGCGGCGTGCCCGCCGATCTGCCGCTGGCGCAGCTGGGGCTGAGCCAGCGGCAGATCGGCAGCGCCTTAAGGATCCGCATCGCCTGCGACGGCCCGCAAAACCTCGGACACCTGGATTTCGACCGTCTGGAATTTTTCCTCGGCGGTCCGGACATTGAAGCGCTGAAGCTGCTGGAGCTGGTGATGGAGCATCACGCCGGGATCGTCTGCCAGACGGTCAGCCCGCAGCCGCAGCGACAGCTGCTGGCGTCGGACGCGCTGCGCCAGGAGGGCTTTGAGCCTGACCAGGCTCTGCTTCCCGACGATCTGCGCAACTTTGACGGCTACCGCCTGCTGCAGGAGTATTTCGCCTTTCCGGCCCGCTTCCGCTTCATCAGCCTGAGCGGTCTGGGCACGCTTATCGAACGCTGTGAAGGCGAAAAAGCCTTCGACATCTTCATTCTGCTGGATAAGTCGGATGAACAGCTGGAGCGCGTGGTCGATGCCAGCCATCTGGCGCTGCACTGTACCCCGGTCATCAACCTTTTCCCAAAGGTCGCGGCGCGTCAGAAGCTGAATGAAGGCCAGCATGAATACCATCTGGTGGTCGATAACATTCGTCCTCTGGATTATGAAATTTACGCGGTCAAAAAAATCTATGGCAGCGCGGACGGCCAGCGCGATGACCAGACGTTTCGTCCATTCTGGAGCACCTGGAGCGGTGATGCGGGCAACTACGGGGCCTATTTTTCCCTGCGCCGCGAGCAGCGCGTGCTGTCCGAGCACGCCCTGCGCTACGGCACCCGTACCGGCTATATCGGTTCAGAGGTGTTTGTTTCGCTGGTGGATGAACAGCACGCCCCGTGGCAGGAAAACCTGCGCTATATCTCTGCCGAGGTGCTCTGCACCAGCCGCGACCTGCCGCTGATGCTGCAGCAGGAACTCGGGCAGTTCATTGTGGCCGATTCCATGCCGGTGAAATCCCTCACCCTGCGTAAAGGGCCGACGCCGCCGCGTCCGGCGCTGGCGGAAGGGTTCAGCACCTGGCGGCTTATCAGCCAGCTGCAGATGAACTACCTCAGCCTGATGGACAGCGAAAACGAAGAGGGGGCGGCCGCGCTGCGCCAGCTGTTAGGGCTTTATGCCAACCTGGCCGAAACGCCCGTTGCGCGTCAGGTGGAGGGCGTTCGCCACTGCGTGCTGGAGCCGGTTCACCGCCGCGTGCCTGAACCCGGTCCGGTCGTGTTCGCCCGCGGGATCGGCATTACGCTGACGGTGGATGAGCGAGCCTTTTCCGGCGCCAGCCCGTGGCTCTTCGGCAGCGTGATGGAGCGCCTCTTTGCCCGTCTGGTCTCTATCAACAGCTTCACCGAGTTCACCCTGAAAAGTCAGCAGCGCGGCGAGATTGGCTACTGGGCGCCGCGCATGGGTAAAAGGGCGCTGATATGAGTGACGCTGCCACTGCACCGCTGCGCGTGCATCGCCTGACCCGGCTGCCGGACGCGTTCTGGCAAGGGGTTCGCGAGACGCCCTGGCGCTACGATCTGTTTCAGCTGTTAAGGCGCATTGATGCCCAGGGCGGCGAGCGCTACCCGCTGGGACGCGCACCGTTGCCGAAATTTGAACCGCTGCGCATCGGCCAGCAGCCGTCGATGAGCTTTGCGCCGTCGACGCTATCCCACGTACGTCAGCGGGAAGAGAGCGGGCTGCACGAGGTGTCTATCCTCAGCTTCGGCCTGTTTGGCCCGAACGGCCCGCTCCCGGTCCATATGACCGAGTACGCCCGCGAGCGTATTTATCATCATCAGGACACCAGCCTCAGCGCGTTTGCCGATCTGTTCCATCACCGTCTTGCGCTGCTGTTTTACCGCGCCTGGGCGGATGCGCAGCCTACCGTCTCCCTGGATCGCGCTGATAACAAGCGCTTTGAGGGCTATCTGGCGTCGCTGATTGGCATGGGCCAGCCGGGGCAGATGAACAAAGGCAGCCTGAGCTCGCATGCCCGCTTTACCCACGCCGGGCACCTGACCCGTCACGGGCGGGATCCGGAGGGGCTGGAGAAGATCCTGCGCAGCTATTTTAAAGCGCCGGTCAAACTGGTCAGCAACGTGCCGCAGTGGATGCCCCTCTCCACGCGCGAGCAGGCGCAGCTGGGAGCAGGACGCCGCATGCCGCGCATGGGTGAATCGGCCTTTCTCGGCGTCGCCGTCCGCGACGTGCAGCATAAGTTTCGCATCGAAATTGGCCCGCTGAGCGCGGAGGAGTACAACCGCTTTCTGCCGGGTGAAGCGTGGGTGACCGAGCTGCGCGACTGGGTGCGTCAGTACGCCGGGGTGGAGTTTGAATGGGAAACGCGGGTGATCCTGCGTGAAGACGCGGTTCAGGGCACCACGCTCGGCAGCAATGGGCGATTAGGCTATAACACCTGGCTGGGCCTTCAGCCGCAGCCTGTCCCGCGCGGCGATCTGGTGTATCGCGCAGAGCGGTAATCCTTCCGTATACCGAATCATTGTTAATGGAAACTAACATGTCAGAAATTAGCCGTGCCGTGCTTTTCGGCAAACTGGATACGCTGTTATTTACCTCTCTGGAAAGCGCCACTGCGTTCTGCAAGCTGCGCGGCAACCCGTACGTTGAGCTGGTGCACTGGCTGCATCAGCTGATGCAGCAGCAGGATGGCGATCTGCAGCAGGTCATCCGCCACTTTGCCCTTGATGAACAGCAGCTGACGCGCGATATCGTGGCCGCGCTGGACGTCCTTCCGCGTGGCGCCAGTTCCGTTTCCGATCTCTCCGAGCATATCGACAGCGCCGTGGAGCGCGCCTGGGTGTTTGGATCGCTGAAGTTTGGCGTCAGCCGTATTCGCAGCGGCCATTTGCTGATCGGCATGCTTAAAACCTGGAACCTGGCTAACGTGCTGAAAAGCATCTCGTCGCAGTTCACCCGCCTTAACGTCGAGGTGCTGATTGAGCAGTTCGACGCGATTTGCGCCAACAGCAAAGAGACGCAGCAGGCCGCTGCCGCCGCAGACGCACCGGCGGGTACGGTACCGGCGGCGCAGGGCACTCTGGCCCAGTACGGCCAGGACCTGACCGCCCGCGCCCGCGAAGGGAAGATTGACCCGGTTGTCGGGCGCGACGAGGAGATCCGCCAGATGGTGGATATCCTGATGCGTCGCCGCCAGAACAACCCGCTGCTGACCGGGGAAGCCGGGGTCGGGAAAACGGCGGTGGTGGAAGGGCTGGCGCTGCGTATCGCCGACGGCGACGTTCCGGAGCCGCTGCAAAATATTCAGCTGTGGCTGCTGGATATCGGCATGCTGCAGGCTGGCGCAGGCATGAAAGGCGAGTTCGAGGCCCGTCTGCAGGCGTTAATCAATGAGGTCCAGTCCAGCACCACGCCGATTATTCTGTTTATCGATGAGATCCACACCCTGATTGGCGCAGGCGGCCAGCAGGGGACCGGCGATGCGGCGAACCTGCTGAAGCCCGCGCTGGCGCGCGGCCAGCTGCGCACCATTGGCGCCACCACCTGGGCGGAATACAAAAAATACATCGAGAAAGACCCGGCGCTGACCCGTCGTTTCCAGACGGTGCAGGTGCACGAGCCGGACGAAGCGAAAGCCATTCTGATGCTGCGCAGCACCGTGTCGCCGCTGGAGACGCACCACCAGGTGCTGCTGCTCGACGAAGCGGTCAGCGCGGCGGTGAAGCTGTCGCATCGTTACATCCCGGCGCGTCAGCTGCCGGACAAAGCCGTTGCGCTGCTCGACACCGCCTGCGCCCGCGTCGCGGTCAGCCAGAGCGCGCCGCCCGCGCAGCTGGAAGACTGCCTGCGCCTCCTTGCCGCGCTGGACGTGGAAATTGAGATTGCTGAACGCGAAGCGCGCGTGGGAGCCGGTGACGCCGATCGCGTGACCGCTTTACTCGCCGAACGCGACGCGTATGATACAAAACGCGAAGCCCTGGCCCTGCGCTGGGAAGAAGAGCGCAGCCTGGTGCAGGAGATTATCCGCCTGCGCGCGGCGCTGTTCGCGGCGAGCGATGACGATAGCACCGAGCTGCGCGGCCAACTGGCGGAACGGCAGCAGGCGCTGAACGCCCTGCAGGGCGATGAGCCGCTGCTGTTTGCGGCGGTGGATGAAAACGTGGTTGCTGCGGTGGTCTCTGACTGGACCGGGATCCCGCTGGGCCGGATGGTGAAAAATGAGATCGACGCGGTGCTCAACCTCGCCGACACGCTCAACCAGCGCGTTATCGGCCAGCGTCATGGTCTGGACCTCATTGCCCGCCGCGTGAAAACCTCGCGTGCGAAGCTGGACGATCCCAACAAACCGGTGGGCGTCTTTATGCTGTGCGGCCCGTCCGGGGTCGGTAAAACTGAAACCGCGCTGGCGCTCGCCGAGTCTCTGTACGGCGGCGAGCAGAACGTTATCACCATCAACATGAGCGAGTTCCAGGAAGCGCACACCGTTTCCACCTTAAAAGGTGCGCCTCCGGGGTACGTAGGGTATGGTGAAGGTGGCGTGTTGACCGAGGCCGTCCGCCGCCGTCCGTACAGCGTGGTGCTGCTGGACGAAATTGAAAAAGCGCACCCGGACGTCCACGAGATCTTCTTCCAGGTCTTTGATAAAGGCTGGATGGAAGACGGCGAGGGGCGCCACATTGATTTCCGTAACACCATCATTATTCTGACGTCTAACGTCGGCACCGACCTGATTAGCGCCATGTGCGCCGATCCGGAGCTGATGCCGGAGCCTGACGCGTTAAGCGGCGCCCTGCGCCAGCCGCTGCTGGAGGTATTCCCACCGGCGCTGCTGGGCCGCCTTCTGGTGGTGCCGTACTACCCGCTCAGCGACGAGATGCTGGGGCAGATTGTTCGCCTGCAGCTCAGGCGCATTCAGCGTCGTCTGGAAGAGAATCACAGCATTATTTCTGAGTTTGACGACAGCGTGGTGGAACAGATCGTTCAGCGCTGTACCGAGGTGGAGTCCGGGGGACGCATGGTGGACGCTATTCTGACCAACACTCTGCTGCCTCAGATGAGCCAGATCTTACTTACCGCCAGCCGCAGCGACGAGCAGTACCGACGTCTGCACGTCACCTGCGAGCAGGGCGAGTTTCACTGTCAGTTTGCCGCGTAATAATCATCAAGAGAACTGTAAAAGATGACGGATAATGATAACAATCGGACTGTCCCAAACGCGCTCCCGGTCGGGTACCGCTTCAACGAGTTTGAAATCAAAGAGGTGATCGGCGGCGGGGGTTTTGGCATCGTCTATCGCGCGTGGGATCACCAGCTCGAACGCACTATCGCTATCAAAGAATTTATGCCTTCCTCGCTCGCCGTGCGCGGCGACGACATGACCCTGGTGCTGCGCAGCGAGCGTTTTGGCAAAGCGTTTTCCGCAGGCCTGAACAGCTTCATTCAGGAAGCCCGTCTGCTGGCGCGCTTTAACCACCCGAACCTGCTGCACGTCCTGCGCTTCTGGGTGCAAAACGATACGGCCTACATGGGGACGCTGTTTTACAGCGGCACCACGCTTTCGCGCCTGCGCGAACAAAAGCCGGAGCTGATTAACGAAGCCTGGATCCGCCGCACGCTGCCGATGCTGTTCGGTGCGATCAAGACTATCCACAACGAAGGCTACCTGCACCGCGACATCTCTCTGGATAACATTCAGATCCAGGATAACGGCCTGCCGGTGCTGCTTGATTTCGGCTCCGCGCGCCGCACCATCGGTAATCTCTCCGACGAAACGGAAACCATGCTGCGCCCGGGCTTTGCCCCGATTGAGCAGTACACCGACGACAACGAAAGCGAGCAGGGCCCGTGGACGGACATTTACGCCCTCGGCGCGGTGCTGCGTACCCTGATTGTGGGCTCTCCGCCGCCGGTCAGCGTGGTGCGCTCAATTCAGGATACCTGCAAACCGCTGGTGGAAATCATGCCGCAGGGCTATTCCATTCCGCTGCTCCAGGCCATCGACCGCGCGCTGGCGCTGCACATGGAGGACCGTCCGCAGTCCATCGACGAGTTCGCCGCGCTGATTGAGATGCCGGTCGCCGGTATCAACGATGTGCTGACGGCGAAAAAGCCCGGCACGATGCTGGTACCGGTGGAGGAGGAACAACCGGCTTCGCTGCTCGACTGGCGTCGCTATAAGATCCCGGGCATGGTTGCCGCAGGCGTGCTGGTGGGCGTTGTCGCCGGGGCGATGCTGTTCAGCAGCGGGAATGATGCTCCCGAGCAGGCTGCGCAGCCACCGGCAGAGACGCGTCCGACTGAGACCGCCGCTAACGCGCCGGACGTGAAGCCAGAAACGGCGAAGGTTAACGAGCAGGCGACGGCCCAGCAGACTCCGCCGCCTGTCGAGAGCCCTGTTGCGCTGGTCTATATCCGCATCCTCGACGGCGAAACGCTGAAAGTGAACGGCGAGCCAAAAGCGCTGCGTCCGGCGACCAACGGCTATGCATCGCTCAAGCTGCCGGCCGGTGAGGTGAAGATTGAACTGCAGGGCAACGGAAGAACGCGTGGCCAGACGCTGGATATCACCAAACCGGGCACCTGGCTGGTGAATCCTTAGGAACGTACGAACTTCGAGGCCAGGGACTTATTCTAGAGGTGTTAGATGATTGTTTCCCCTCTTTACGTACAAAATCTCATTAGAATTAAATGCTCAATAGGCTCGGGAGAGGTGGTCTTAATTGACCACCCTCAGTGAAAAACAACCGTGACCTTTTTCTCCGACCTCGGAGAGTTAGATGAAGCGAAGATGCGGAATTCCATTTTTGTAAATGATAATAACGTTCGTTAACATAAATAATGTCGCGCATTTAAAAAGTAAAATAGGGTATTTCTGGGGAAGCATGGATCTTCTCGCAATTTTACTTTATTGCGTGAATTCAGTTCGCAACAACAGAATCCCATTCATTTCTGACGCAAAAGCGTTTAGTGCTTCATCGCATTATTACGCAGGTGATGGTTTCAGCATTTTGGTCATGCTTTTTTTTGTGCTTGACTTACTTTTATTACTCTCTTTTTTTGCTTCGACATGGTTATTTTTCAAGCGAAACATCGGGGCGGTTAAATTTGCCCTTGCTCAGGAATTATTTCGCTTGATTTCATTCAGATGTTCGGTCTCATTTTTCCCTCTTTTAGTAAGTATGTTTGATATCTCAAACATCTGGTTGAATGCAGGCTTATTTGTCATATCAGAGTCACTGAAAATCTACTCTCTTGTTTTTTGGATGAACAAGGGGGAAAAGCCCCTTTCTTGAATGACGCTTTATCACAGATGCGAACCTCTTTTCTGAATCGCATAAGCTAGATGGAATAAAGATTATGCTCAACCGAATTACCGTTCAGCTCCCGGTGGAGGGGCTTCTGTTCTGGAAACTGACGGGCCGCGAGGCGATGTCCGAGTCGTTCGCGCTGACGCTGACTGTGCTCGGCACGGACGCGCGCATCGACCGCAGCAGGCTGCTGGGTCAGCCGGTCACGGTGACCATCCCGACGCAGAGCCTGCTGACGTCCCGCTATGTTAACGGCAAGATTACCCGCGTGGCGGTCAGCGCCGTCGAGCTGACGGGCACCCGCTATGCGGTGTACCAGCTGACGGTGGAGCCGGACCTGTGGCCGATGAAGCGCGACCGTAACCTGCGCATCTTCCAGGGGCAGACGGTGCCGCAGATTGTCAAAACCCTGCTGGGTGAGCATCAGGTCAACGTTGAGGATAAACTCACCGGCAGCTACCGGGTGTGGGACTACTGCGTGCAGTATCAGGAGTCGAGCCTGGACTTCATCAGCCGCCTGATGGAGCTGGAGGGGATTGCCTATCACTTCAGCCACGAGGCGGACAAACACACCCTGGTACTGACCGATTCCGCCACGCAGCATCAGCCGTTCAGCGGCTATGAGGTTATTCCTTACCACCAGACGCCGTCCGGCGGCAGTACGGACGAAGAGGGCATCAGCCAGTGGGCGCTGGAGGACAGCGTGACGCCGGGGATTTACAGCCTCGACGACTATGACTTCCGCAAGCCGAACGCGTGGCTGTTCCAGGCCCAGCAGAACCCGGCGTCGCCGAAGCCGGGCAGCATTGACGTGTACGACTGGCCGGGGCGCTTTGTGGACAAAGGCCACGGGGAGTTCTATGCCCGTATCCGCCAGGAGCGCTGGCAGGTTGAGCATCAGCAGATTCAGGCCACCGCCACGGCGGCGGGGATTGCGCCGGGCCACACCTTCACCTTAACTAACGCGCCGTTCTTCAGCGACAACGGGGAGTATCTAGTGACGGCGGCGGGCTATCACTTCGAAGAGAACCGCTACGCCAGCGGCGAGGGGGAAACCATTCACCGCACCGATTTTACGGTCATCCCGTCGGCGGTGGTGTACCGTCCGGCGCAGACCACGGCGTGGCCGCGCACCTACGGCCCGCAGACCGCGAAGGTTGTGGGGCCGAACGGCGAGAGTATCTGGACGGACAAATACGGTCGCGTGAAGGTGAAGTTCCACTGGGACCGGCTGGCGAAGGGCGATGACACCAGCTCCTGCTGGGTGCGCGTGTCGAGCGCGTGGGCGGGCCAGGGGTACGGCGGGGTGCAAATCCCGCGCGTCGGCGATGAGGTGGTGGTGGACTTTATTAACGGCGACCCGGACCGTCCGATTATTACCGGGCGCGTGTACAACGACGCGAGCATGCCGCCGTGGGCGCTGCCGGCCGCGGCGACGCAGATGGGCTTTATGAGCCGCACGAAAGACGGTTCCGTCGACAATGCCAACGCCCTGCGCTTTGAGGACAAGGCGGGCGCAGAGCAGGTGTGGATCCAGGCCGAGCGGAATCTGGATATTAACGTCAAAAACGACGAGTCGCATTCTACTGAAAAAAATCGCACTCAGTTTGTTGGAGAAGATGAAACTTTACGGGTAGCGAAAAACCAGAAATCAGGGATTAAAGGTGATGTGGTATGCCTGACGGGAAACAGTCGAAACGATAAAGTCGTTAACAATTTTATCCTTTCCGCAGGCAATACGCTGAGACTGGAATGCGGTGAAAGCGCCATCGAGCTATCAAAAGACGGCAGCGTCCATATCATTGGTAATAACTTTAACTTTACTGCGAAACAGAATGCGCAAATTAATACACTTTCCGGCGAATTACACTTGAACCCTGATGATGGACAAAATGTCATCGATCCGCCTGGCGCATCCCATCAGGGTGAAATCCAGCAGGAAGTGGATAGTTTTTTTGTTATTAATGGCAATAAATAAGAGTAACCCGAATGGCTGAATATATTCTTCAGGAAGCATCCCTCGCCTTACCTGATGTGTTTAAAGACAGAACCATGAATTTATTTACCCTGAGTGATAACGGAGCCAGCGAGTTTACTTTTGTTGTTTCTCGTGCGAGTGCTAAAAACGAAGATAAAGTCCATGATGCGGCAACACGGCTGGTACGTGAACTGGAAATTACGGTGCCCGATTTTCGTCTCGAATTCTCTCTGATGACCTCTGTTGATGGTCTCCCTGCGGTTGAGCTTTTTTATCAGTTCAAAAATGATAATGCGATCATTTTCCAGAGGCAGACCGTTATTTTGATCGGTGACCATCCTGGCGGCCAAAAGATGGTGTGCTATATCGGTACTTGCCCGGGCGAGTTTAGCGATTATTATCATAATCAATATCAGGAAATTATCCGCAGTATTAAGTTCCACAAACCGGCTCAGACTGAAACCCAGGAAATGCTCGCTGCCGACAGCCAGGGGCCATTTTTTGCGCTTGATAGTGAGAGTAAGGTACTCAGTGTCTTTGAAAACATTCAGGAACTGTATGGACACCTTTCGCTTCAGCGGGCGAAAGAGGGGCAGTATTTGCTTTTTGAAAAGCGGGGTAAACCACTCAGTATTGCACCCGTTCCGGACAGCCAACCCCTTCGTTACGCGCTCTGGACGACTTCCTCAGACAAATCACATCACCTGCTTTCACAGCTTTCCGTATGCCGCCAGGTCTCTGGTTCTGACCAACTTAATACACCCGATCGGATACGTGGGTATCTGATGGCACAGCGAGCCGAATAGTTATGTCCGAATGTCTGGCCGCTCGCGTAGATGATGAGATTGCTCATACAGCCTCAAAAGGCTGGATGATCGCAGGATTGGTTGGTGGGGCAATTCTGGGCGCAGCTGCCGTTGTCGTCACCGGAGGGACCGCGTTGGTTGCTGTTTCTGCCGTTGCGGCTGGGGCATGTGCTGCGGGTGGGTTGGGTGAGCTCCTCGGCAGTATGTCATGGGCTCCACGCCATACTACCGGTACGCTAAAAGAAGGTTCACCCAATGTCTTTATCAACAGCCGAAAGGCTATCCGCGCTCATCTGTCAGCCGGAGAGTGTGATGAGCACAGCGGTAGCCTGCAACGGGTTGCGGAAGGTTCGATAAAAGTTTACATCAACAACTTTCCCGCCTCTCGCACAGGCGATAAGTTGACTTGCAGCGCCGAGATTAGTCAGGGATCGCGTAATGTTATTATCGGTGGAAGCAAGGTTCAGACCGATGAAATAAGTCCTGAAATCCCGGAGTGGGTGAACTGGACGATGCTCGCCGTTGGTGCCGGAGCGATGGCGGTGCTGGCCAGTCCGGCAATCGCACTTCTGAGTACACTCGGTGCGATGGGCGGTGGGACTATTGGTGGCTACGCGGGTGGAATGGTGTGTGGCGAAGGTAGCGACGGTCAGAAATGGGGGATGCTGATCGGCTCCGTTATCGGCGGCGGGGCTGGCATTAAAGGCGGGGCACGGTTTGATGCGTGGCGGGCTGGTAAGCCTGTTCTCGAACCGGTTAAGCCAAATATTTCGGCCCGAAGAGCTGAACTTAATGAAAAATTTGGACGCACGGGCGATCTCAATAGGGATATTACAGCAAGAGGAAATAAAGAACTGGCAAGAAACTGGCTCGAATCTAAGGGGTTCACACCACAACAGATTCGTGACTTTGATAATGGTATTGATTATACAAACAGAGTGAGTGTTGAAACGATAAATAGAAATAAAACACTCTATCAAAACCAGGTGCCAGGTGGTCGACAGGGAAACTGGTATGCTCTTCGAGAAGATGTTAAACCAACAGAGTTGGGCATCAATCCAAGAGGTACCATTTATGGCACTGATCAAGTTGTTGATAAAGTAGCAAAACCTTATGTTTCACAGCAAAAAGTCGAGATGTTACGCAGTACTTCTTTGCCCGCGCTTGATACTTGGTCAGTGAAAGATGTACCCTATCAGACAAAAGGTGGGGCAATACAAATGCTTTCAAGCGAAAAGGATATATTTAAGGTGACTCATGAGTAAAGAAAATTACACCGCGCTAGATTATATAAATGATGCTATTGATGCAATTAATAATCGATTAGAACAAAATCCTACATTTTCTTTATATGTTATGGCGAAAAATCAGTTGGATTATATTAAATCTATTCTAACTGGTGCTGAAAAAGATAAAAGTAAATTACACACATTGAATCTTGGAGTGCTTGCGTCTAAAGAGTTTGATACTACCGATGCCGAACTTGCTCAGCATTTGTCCAATGCTAATTATATAGCCTCGCAGATGGGGCAAGGATTGAAGGTTATTCTTCCCCATGAGCAAGACGTAGAGTACCTGAAAAGGCAAAAAAGATATCGTAAGTGATAGGCAGTTTTTTTTATTTTTAAATGTGATTGTCCGGTATCGTTAACACTTTTTTGCTGTAACTATCATATACACTTGATTGCTATCTCCATTTTTTAATGTAATTAAGTCTTCTGTTTCACGGAAAAAAAGAGAGAATGATAGATTATAATCTGTCATGCGCAGTTTTCCTGGTTTAATCCTTTTATAAAGAATGCATAATGGAAGATCTTCACAGTGAAGACTCGGTAATCAATCGTTATGCCGATCGTTATCGTAGCTACATGCCAATTAATATCCGTAATGGAAGAAGAAACACTAGTCTTGATGCGTCGAATTCATCTCACTCATGGGATGCAACATTACCTTTAACCATAACTGAAGATGTTTCACGTGATAAGGCACTTGGATCGCTGGTCGGTTTGGCAGCCGGGGACGCCGTCGGCACCACTCTTGAGTTTAAGAAAAGAGACAGTGAACATGTAGAGGATATGATTGGTGGCGGGCCTTTTCAATTAAAACCTGGTGAATGGACAGATGATACGTCCATGGCATTATGTCTGGCAGAGACTTATCTTTCAGAAAAAAGAATGCATACCGATGTGCTTAGAAAATATCTCTTGAAATGGTATCTTAACGGAGATAATAGCAGTAATGGTCGGTGCTTCGATATCGGGAATACGACGCGATTCGCGCTTGAACAGTATATGCGTGTCGGACCTTCCTGGTATGGCAATACAGAGAAACACACTGCTGGTAATGCTGGGATTATTCGTCAAGCCCCGGTATCTATCTTTCGTCGAAAATCGCTGCGTGCGATTTACTTCGAATCCCAGGCTCAGAGTAGAGCAACGCATGGCGCGGTAGAATCAATTAACGCATGCCAATTTCTCGGATTGGTATTGCACTATTTAATTAACGGTTATCAAAAAGAAGAAGCTTTTTCGCCTCATATTTTCCCACTGTGCGCGCGTGTAATGATCATAAACGCGGGTGAGTATAAGCAAAAAACTCGCGATCAGATTCGTTCAAGTGGTTATGTTATCGATACGCTTGAGGCCGCGATGTGGTCCGTATGGAATACTGACAACTTCCGGGATGCGATTCTGCTGGCTGCCAATCTTGCCGATGATGCTGACAGCGTTGCGGCGACGGCGGGACAAATAGCGGGAGCATTATATGGTTATTCCGGTATCCCGCAGGGGTGGAAAGATAAACTCGTGCAACACGAACGTATCGCCACAATGGCAGGTGAACTATTCGATAGAGCTCCAGAGGATAATTTCTTATAATTATATTAGTCATATGGCACGGGTATTGTACCGTGCCTCTTTCTTTGTCTGTACCTAATGGTTTGTTAGTTAAAAGCGTCCCGGCGTGTCAAAAATTGGACAATACAGATTCTTCGAGAAGAGAAGATGTGTTGACCATGGTTTGTGGATAAAGGAAATTATATTGAGTTGGGTTGAATTAATGGCGTCACTGATATAGTCAATCAGCGGTTCGGGCCAATATTACGCCTGGTAGCAAAATCTATCGCCGCGTTAAGTTGTATGTTGTTGTTTTATGGTATTTGGTTTGGAAAAGGAATGTGATGCGAAGTGAGATGACGACACGACAATGCCTGGAGAACAACATGTATAAATGTGGTACGTTATGATTCAATGGCTTTTCTTTATTCTCTTTATGATTTGGACACTAGCGCTTATCTGGAATGGAAAAGACTTATTCAGTAAAAAACAATGGTTCCTTGCTGGGTTGATGTTCGTTCTGGTGCTAGTGGCTACGGTTGTTATTGGTTTTACGTTGAAATGGCTCGCTCAGTCAATGTCATTATTCTCCGTCGCAACGGCGAAACAATATTCGATTATCTTTTCCATGTCTTTCCTGTGCGTATGGGGTTTAAAGATTACCGTTGTGCTGCTCTGCACGATTTTTCACGGGGTTATAGGGGGGCACAAAAAATACAATGCAGAAAATTATGAAGCAATATCGTCTATAACACGCGTCGTTGCGCCTGGTTTACTTATCGTTGCTAAAAGCGTCGTTTCCCTGGGTAGCGTCCTTATGTTTTCAGGTTTATGGCTTAAATAAGCACGGTTTAAAAAATATCTCAATGAACACCGAGATTAGTCCATAGTGGAATAAAGATTATGCTCAACCGAATTACCGTTCAGCTCCCGGTGGAGGGGCTTCTGTTCTGGAAACTGACGGGCCGCGAGGCGATGTCCGAGTCGTTCGCGCTGACGCTGACCGTGCTCGGCACGGACGCGCGCATCGACCGCAGCAAGCTGCTGGGCCAGCCGGTCACGGTGACCATCCCGACGCAGAACCTGCTGACGTCCCGCTATGTTAACGGCAAAATTACCCGCGTGGCGGTCAGCGCCGTTGAGCTGACGGGCACCCGCTATGCGGTGTACCAGCTGACGGTGGAGCCGGACCTGTGGCCGATGAAGCGCGACCGTAACCTGCGTATTTTCCAGGGCCAGACGGTGCCGCAGATTGTGAAAACCCTGCTGGGTGAGCATCAGGTCAACGTTGAGGATAAACTCACCGGCAGCTACCGGGTGTGGGACTACTGCGTGCAGTATCAGGAGTCGAGCCTGGACTTCATCAGCCGCCTGATGGAGCTGGAGGGGATTGCCTATCACTTCCGCCATGAGGCGGACAAACACACCCTGGTGCTGACCGATGCCGCCACGCAGCATCAGCCGTTCAGCGGCTATGAGGTTATTCCTTACCACCAGACGCCGTCAGGCGGCAGTACGGATGAAGAGGGCATCAGCCAGTGGGCGCTGGAGGACAGCGTGACGCCGGGGATTTACAGCCTCGACGACTATGACTTCCGCAAGCCGAACGCGTGGCTGTTCCAGGCCCAGCAGAACCCGGCATCGCCGAAGCCGGGCAGCATCGACGTGTACGACTGGCCGGGGCGCTTTGTGGACAAAGGGCACGGGGAGTTCTATGCCCGCATTCGTCAGGAGCGCTGGCAGGTGGAGCATCAGCAGATTCAGGCCACCGCCACGGCGGCGGGGATTGCGCCAGGGCACACCTTCACGTTAACCAACGCGCCGTTCTTCAGCGACAACGGTGAGTATCTGGTCACGGCGGCGGGCTATCACTTTGAAGAGAACCGTTACGCCAGCGGCGAGGGGGAGACCATTCACCGCACCGATTTCACGGTCATCCCGTCGGCGGTGGTGTACCGTCCGGCGCAGACCACGGCGTGGCCGCGCACCTACGGCCCGCAGACCGCAAAAGTGGTGGGGCCGAACGGCGAGAGCATCTGGACGGACAAATACGGCCGCGTAAAGGTGAAGTTCCACTGGGACCGCCTGGCGAAGGGCGATGACACCAGCTCCTGCTGGGTGCGCGTGTCGAGCGCGTGGGCGGGCCAGGGCTACGGCGGGGTGCAGATCCCGCGCGTCGGCGATGAGGTGGTGGTGGACTTTATCAACGGCGACCCGGACCGGCCGATTATTACCGGTCGCGTGTACAACGACGCGAGCATGCCGCCGTGGGCGCTGCCTGCCGCGGCGACGCAGATGGGTTTTATGAGCCGCACGAAAGACGGTTCCGTGGACAACGCCAACGCCCTGCGCTTTGAGGATAAAGCGGGTGCAGAGCAGGTGTGGATCCAGGCCGAGCGTAACATGGACACCAGCGTTAAAAATGATGAAACGCACAGCGTCGGCGGGGCGCGCAGCCATTACGTGAAGAAAAATGAACTGCATCGCGTGGAAGCGAACCAAACCCAGGCCGTGAAAGGCGGAACCGAGATCCTGACGGGGAAAGGCAAGCTGGATGCGGCGGTGGAGCAGTACGTTATTGCTTCCGGGACGAAGCTGCGGCTGGTCTCCGGTGAGAGCGCCATTGAGCTGAATGCTAACGGCAAGATTAACCTGATCGGCAAAGAGTTTAACTTCTTCGTGGAAGGGGATGGTTATATCACCACGGGCGGTAAGCTGCACCTGAATACATCGGGAACCAAGCCGGGCACAACGGCACCGGGTTCGGGGCATAAAGGGGATATTGATGCGGCGGTGCAGGAGAAATTTGCGCCGGGAAAGGAGAGTAAGGCTGGTGCGGCTGCCAGCGCACCTGCCGAAACCTCTAAAAACGCAACGCCTCCAGCATCGAATGTTCCTTCAAGCGGATATGGCAAGGATGTAGATAGTCTTGTCGATAAATCACCAACGATGAAAAATGACATAGCTACGTTAAAGAAACGAGGCTGGACATTTGAAGAAGGTGAGGCAGGCAAGGGGACGTTTGCCAATCGTCAAAAGCGAGTTATTACCGTTGATAAAAACGAGCTCGGTAATCCGAATGCGGTTGTTCAGTCTCTGTCACATGAAAGTGGTCACGCTTTATATGAACCCAACATTGATTTTTCTTCGCGCGACGCCTATCTCAACAGCACACTCAGTGATGAAGGCGCTGCAACATTGAACAATATCCGGGTCCAGCGCGAAATCATAGCCAACAAGGGTGGTGATATCGGTATTGCGGGCAATCCGGCAAATCAGACACAATATAATCGTATCTATGATTCTCTCGAACGTGGGGCTATAAAGGAAAGTGAAGCGCGTACGCAGATAGGCCGTATTTTTGGCAAAGGCGAACAAACGTCTACCACAGGGCAATATTACGAAGATTATTATGGCGGTTGGTATGATAAAAATTATCCATAGTCTAAAAACGGGTGCGGTGCTTGCGGCTTTATTAACGACGGGAATGGCAGGAGGTAACATGCAGAAACAGGATCTTTGGCAGTTCATTGCAAAAATGAGCGCATCACTCAAAACGTTGTCCGTTAACAGTCTGGATAACGCTCCGTTGTCATTCAAGCTAACGAAACAGAATGAATATATCAATTTCTACAATGCCGACGATATCAAACTGGCGGATGGAACGAACATTACTGCAATTGATTTACGCTTAAGTAAAGAAAGTGACGGTATGGCACCGTTACTGAATTTTTCACCGTCCGGCCAGTGCATCACTCTCGATACTGTTAAAAAGCATTATCCGCAACTGACGTTAACTGATTATCCACGAGGCCGCTCTGAGAACGAAGTGACCAGCTATACAGCACCAAAAGATATGAATGGACAAAAGGTGAGCTTCAGTTTCACCGTGAAAAATCCTGACTGTCTGGGTTCAATCGTCATAAGCGCCGAATAAGAAACGCTGCTCCCATGTCCTGGCGGTGTTTCCAGTGGTGAGAAGCGCAATAAATATTGATTAAATGACAATTAATGTGAAAAAACACACTCCGACATTTCTTTGTTCTGCCCTGATGTTTATCTGTCTGAGCAGCAATGTTGTTTTGGCTCGGGTTAGTCCGCCTGTTCTGACAAAACAGGATTTTTCCGTCAAGGTTAAAGGCCAGTCTGTCGCATTAGGCGACAGATGGACTCCTGATATTGCCCGTAAAATTGACGTGCCGCTTGAAGGCCATTTTGTCGGTGAGGTTCCTTTTGACGGAACGAACTATAAATTCTACCAGCATCAAAATGATGGTTTAGAAATATTCACTTCAAATCTCTGGTGGGATAAAGCTGAACGAAGCGTTGATGATTATATCGTGTCTCAAATTACGGTGACTGCCGAAGGCTTCGCCACGCCGCGTGGTGTCCATGTGGGTTCAACAATTACAGCAGTGAACAATGCATACGGCGATGGCCAGGTCGAAAATGATTCCGGGGAGCAGTTGATTTCTTATGAGTTGGGTAAGAAATTGCTCTCTTTTGAGGTTACAGACAGTAAGGTCGTGAAGATAACAATGAATTACGATAATGGTGCTTCAGAGTAATTTATGACCAAAAAATATCTGGCAGCCGTATTGTTCACTGCTTTATTGACAGGCGTCGTTGAAACGTCATCGGCGCTTGAATTATCGCAATACAATAAGCTCGATACGGTAGGTCGCATCCTTAACGACAGTGAAGTGACAGACAATCTCAGGACGCTGCTGGGAAATCATTACCAGACCTTTATTGATAACTTTGACGTCTTCGGCGAACCCCATACCACCACAGGTGGAGGATTGTTTGTTGAGGGCTGGCTAAAGGATCTCTACCAGGAGAATGCCTCAGCGCTGGTCATCAATCCTGACGGCAAAATCTTCGCGGCCTGGGTGGTTCCGGAGTCGGACGTAATCCATTACCAATCCTCTGATAATAGCCCGGGTATTAATGCTGATATCCAGCAATGGGCCGCCAGGTTCAATACGATGCAGTTTGCAACGAACAGCCAGTCGAGACCTGCGTTTGACGGGGTTTGGGCAGGCGGAGCTGGCGACGACTCGACGTTAACCCTGCGGTTAGCTGAATCAGGCAACCGCATCACCGGGTCTTATTGCTATATATCCCGGAGAGGCAACCGCATAGATTGCCCGGAAAATGATGAGCGTAATCTTACCGGTACTATCGCTGGCAATCGTGCCAATATTGAATTCAACTCATCGTTTGGCGGCGCAGGCGGACGGGCTGTTCTGGCAATAAAGGGGAGTGAAATGGAATGGCGTCTGGTAACGCCTCCTCAAAAAGGAAATGATTATGCTCCACAGCGCTATACGTTACGTAAAGCCGCTTCGGTTCATCACGCTGAAACCAGAAAACTGGATACCGAAAAGTTCGCTATTTCTCTGATAAACAGGTGCGGTCATTTTGAGAGCGAATGTGACGAGATGCTCTATCTCGGCGTGCGAAAAAGCGATAACAGTACGATCTCCTTAAAGGGAAAAACGTTACGCGACTCCGCAGGTAAAATAATCGGCTCAACGTACAAGAATGGCGAGGTCGCTTATACCGTGACGTACGCCCCCGTGAATCTGGTTGTCAGCAAAGGCAACCATGTTTTAGTCGAGCAGTCAGGCCAGTGGCTTAAATAACTATACAGCCAGCCAAAAGGCCAGCATGGATTGGCCTTCTTGTTTCTCTCAATATCAATCATCCCGAGTTCACTTATGAAATACACCCTCCAGGAAGGTTCGTTTTCCCTTTTTCCTGCTGCCTGGCAGGATAACAGCATGAACATTATTCGCGATGACGAAAGCGGGCTGTCCGTGGTGGTCAGCCGCGGCGTGATCCCCGATGGCAGCGACTATGAACAAGAGTTCCACCGCCAGTGGGATGTACTGCGACCTCAGATGGGTGAGATCGCCCAGAGCGAATTTAGGAACGTAAAGGCCGGGCCTGACGGCAACATTAACGGGCTGGAAGTTGAGACCACCTTTGACCGTAACGGGCAGCGCCTGTGGCAAAAACAGCTGGCCGTTCAGACGCCGGGCAAACCGGTATTGATGATTTTTACCCTCTCGGCACTCAGATCCTTTACCGAAGAGGACGAGGTGCGCTGGAGCGCGCTTAAGCAGAGTCTGACGCTAAACGACAACCGGAATGTGTAAGGCATGAGCGATAACAACGCGGCCCGTAAGGGCGACGAGATTATTCACTCCAGCATTTTTGCTGACATCACCAGCATTGTGGCGGAAGGTGCCGCCTATGCGGTGATCGGCGCGGCGGTAGGCGCAGCAGCAACCGTAGCGGCGCCATTGCTGGGGGCGGGGGCAGCAGCTGCAGGCGTGGCAGCAATTGGATCCAGCTGTCTGTTAAGCGGCATCATTGGCGGCGTGCTGGCGAACGTCGCGGGGATCACCGACGATATCAGCAACGCCGCTGAGGGGTTAGGTAATGCGCTTTTCCCGCCGTCGCCTGCGGGTAAAATCACGACCGGTTCCAGTAACGTTCTCACCAACGCAATCCCCGCCGCACGCGCGGCAGGCACGCTGACGCCCGCAGATACTCCTTCACCTGAGCCGCAGTCGCCGGGCAGCTTTGCCGATTACGCGGGCATGCTGCTTTCCGCCGCCGGACAGTTTGGCAGCGAAATGTGGCAGCCGAGCGTGGCCTCTGCCGCTGCCGGAACCTCCCCGCTGGAAGAAGACAAGGTGGCGTGTGAAAAGCACTCCGGGCCGCAGTATCTGGCGGAAGGCTCTAAAAGCGTCTTTATCAACGGGCAGCCCGCGGTGCGTGCGAAAGATCGCACCACCTGCGAAGGAACCGTTTCCGACGACGTCTCCCCGAACGTGATCATCGGCGGGGACACGCTCACGGTCCGCGATATCAAAAGCGGCAAAACGCCGGGTCTGGCGCTGGGGATGATTGCGCTCTCCCTGCTGCGCGGGCGTCCGGGCAAGATCCTGAAAAATATGCCCTGCGCGCTGGCGGCGGCCGGCGGCGGGATGCTGGCCGATATGGCCGTCAACGCCGTGTTTGGCTCATCGCACCCGGTTCACGCCGCCACCGGCGTGAAGGTGCTGAATGACGACGACGAACTCGACTTCTCGCTGCCGGGGCGCTTCCCGCTTCGCTGGCAGCGCAGCTACAACAGCCTGACCACCCGCGAAGGGCTGTTTGGTCTGGGCTGGGCAACCACTTTTGACAGCTACCTGGCGCTGGAAGAAGACAACGCGACCTGGTTCGACGAAACCGGACGCGAGCTGAGCTTCGAGCTGCCGCCGGTCGACCGGGCATTTTACAGCATCAGCGAAGGCATTATTATCCGCCGCAACGAGAGCGGCGACGTGGCGATTGCCGACGATGACGGCGCGGTGTGGCGTCTGTATAAACCAACCCGGGCGAACCCCTCCATCCTGCGTCTGGCCTCCCTCAGCGACGAATACGGCAACGCGCTGCTGACGGAGTGGGACGAGCACGGCAGGCTGACTGGTATTCACGACGAGCCGCGGGCAATCGACGTCACCCTGCGCTATGACGATGAACGTTTCCCGCAGCGCGTTACCGCTGCCAGCCATTTCGACGGCAGCCATACATGGCCGCTGATGCAGTGGGGCTACGACGCGCGCGGCCAGCTGGCGAGCGCGATGGACGCCTCCGGCGTGGTGACGCGTGAATACCGCTATAACGAGCACGGGCTGATGGTCTGGCACAGGATGCCGGGCGGTCTGGAGAGCGAATACCGCTGGAAAAAATTCGACCACTGGCGCGTGGTGGAAAACCGCACCAGCACCGGCGACGGGTGCCGCTTTAGCTACGATTTAGCCGCCGGGCTGACGACCGTCGAGCACTACGACGGCCAGACGCGCCGCCACTACTGGAACGCGCAGAATCTGATTGTCCGCTACGTAGACGAGCGCGGTGAAAACTGGCGCTACGAGTGGAATGATAACGAGCTTCTCACGCGTCGCATCGATCCGCTCGGCAACGCCGTCACCTTCGTCTACGACGAGATGGGCAACCGGGTGCAGGAGACCGATGCCGACGGCAATTCCCGCACCACCACCTGGCTGGAGCACCGCGCGCTTCCTGCGGCCATTATTGAAGCCGACGGCAGCGCCACCCGGTTCTGGTACGACGAACATCACGGGCTCAAGCGCGTGGTAGACCCGATGGGGCAGACGACGCAGCTGCGCCGGGACGAGTTCGGTCAGGTCGTTGAAGAGGTCGATGCCGCCGGAAACAGCCGCTACCAGGAGTACAACGAGGCCGGGCAGATCGTACGTTCGACCGACTGTTCCGGGCGTATTACCCGCTATCGCTATCATCCGCTGGGCTGGCTGGAGGCTGAGACTGGCGCCGACGGGGAAGAGACGCGCTACCGCTACGACGCCGCAGGGCGTCCGGTGCAGCTCGATCGCCCGGAAGGCTGGACGGAATCGCTCAAATGGAACGAACGCGGTCTGCCGGTAAAGCATGCGGGCGCCGACGGGAAAGAAAGTGAGTTCAGATACGACGAGGCGGGGCGCTTAACCGCCACCCGTAATACTCAGGGTGAAGAGGTGCGCCGCCGCTGGGACAGCCGCGGGCGTCTGATTGCCCTGGAAAACGAGAACGGCGAAGCGTATCAGTTCCGCTGGGGGCCAGATTCGCTGCTGCTGGAAGAGGTGGGGCTCGATGGCGTGGCCTCGCAGTATCGCTACGACGCCTGCGGGCGCACGATTGCGCGCACCTTTGCTGCCGGTCATCCGGAGGCCATCACCCACGCCTTCGCCTGGAGCGCGAGCGGCCAGCTGGTCGCCCGCACCACGCCGGAAGGCCAGACCCGCTACCACTATACCCCGTCCGGGCTTTTAAGCCGGATTGGGCTGCATCCTGCACTTGCAGCCGACGCGTGGACCACCGAGGCAGAGCAGGAGCTTGCCTTTGTGTATGACGCGCTCGGTCGCGTGACGCGCGAAGCGGGCGAGCACGGCGAGCTGGCGTGGGAGTATGATGCGCTGGGCAACCGCACCTCCGTCACGCTGCCCGATGGCCGCGAGCTGAAGCAGTTCTACTACGGCAGCGGGCATCTGCTCAGCATTGCGCTCAATAAGCTGTCGGTCTCTGATTTTACCCGCGACGAACTCCACCGGGAGACCGGCCGCACCCAGGGGCTGCTGACCACCCGCAGCGAATACGATCGTCTTGGCCGACTGCATCGCCGGGACGTCTTTACCGGCAATGCGCAGCGCCCGTCGCCGCGCCGCTGGTCCCGCCGCTGGGATTACGACTACCGCAATAACCTGGTGCGTGAAGAGCGGGACGATAACCCGTTCAGCTGGTACCGCTGGCAGTACGACAGCGCCGGGCGCCTGCTCGTTCAGGACGGCACGCTGCCCGGACAGGAGCAGTGGCGCTGGGATGCTGCCGGTAACCCGCTCGAAGGATCTGTTGAGAAGGTCACGCACAACCGCCTGACGCAGCTGAACGGCATTCGCTGGCGCTATGACATCCACGGCCGCACCATAGAGAAGGATAACGGCCAGACCCGCTGGCACTACCGCTACGACGGTGAACACCGCCTGACGGAGGTCATCAGCCAGCCGCGGGATCGCAACAAACCGCAGACGCAGGTCAGCTTCCGCTACGATCCGCTCGGGCGACGCATCAGTAAAACGCGACGCCAGATGCTGGGCGGACAGCCAACCGGCAAGCCGGTCACCACCCGGTTTGTCTGGGAAGGGTTCCGTCTGCTGCAGGAGGTGCACGGGGATGTGCCGCTGACCTACGTCTACAGCGATCAGGACAGCTACGATCCGCTGGCGCGTATTGATGGCGTTAATGCTCCGGAGATCTTCTGGTTCCACTGCCAGCCGAACGGCACGCCGGAGCGGATGACGGATATCGAAGGGCAGGTGCGCTGGGAAGGGGTTAACAGCGCCTGGGGCAAGCTGCTGCGGGAAAGCGAGTCGCAGGTATCAGGATATTCTCAGAACCTGCGCATGCAGGGGCAATACCTGGACCGTGAGACAGGGCTGCACTACAATCTGTTCCGGTATTACGACCCGGACTGCGGGCGGTTTACGCAGCAGGACCCGATAGGGCTGGCGGGGGGGATAAACCTTTACCAGTATGCGCCCAATGCGCTGGGGTGGGTGGATCCGTGGGGGTTGTCGAGATGTAAAGCACCGAACGGATATAAAACTGGTGATGTTGATCCACATGGTAATCTTTCGCCTGGTGTAAACAGAGCATCGGGTCATACAAATAGTAAAAATGATGGGTTTGTACAAAGTCACCACCCAATACAGGACGCTTGGGCTAAGAAAAGAATAAACGGTTACCAGAGAAATACTGCACCTGCTACGTTACTTAAGTCCGCATCAGGCAGTCCGCACGCGAATATAAGTTCTGCTCAACGAACTCGTAGAGCTTTGCCGGGAGGTTGGGATACAACATTGAAACAAGAGTTTCATATCAGTTACAAAGAAATGATTGATGCAGGTGTTCCAAAGCAGCAGGCTAGGAAATCGATAAGTGACTCTTATAAATATTTTGACCAGTTAAGAGAGTTAAATAGTAGTAATGTTTATTTTGATATATAACTTATTAATCTATAGGTAATCCGATATGGAAAAACAAGATTTAATCGATCAGTTAAATGAAATTGAAAAATTCATGCACATGCCTTTACCTTCTAAATATAAGCGCTTTATGATTGAGAACGTCAAGGACACTGACTCGTATGAAATTCAACGAGCGAATGGTGATCAGCTTTATGTTTTCAATTGTTTTGATTTACTTGAAAGAAATAATACCTATGCAATTCAAGAAGTTGAGCCCGACGTTTTATTGATTGGTCAAGATGGTGATCTTGGGTACTTCTTAAATTTGCGCAAAGGTTCTGATGAGATTTATTCTTTAGATCTTGGAGCGTTAGGAAGCCTAGACATGGATAAAGAAAGTGATAGCATATTTATGCTATAATGTTTTTTTTAAACTAGATCAATGTTTTGGGAAAATCCACACCAAATCGTGAATATTTTCTTTCAAAAGAAATTAAACATAAAAAGAAGTTCATCATATTGCAATTTTTAATGATGTAATCTTTACATTCCGCCCCAGCACTGCGCCGCTGGTCTCTCCGCTCGCATTACGACTACCGCAATAACCTGGTGCGGGAAGAGCGGGACGATAACCCCTTCAGCTGGTACCGCTGGCAGTACGACAGCGCCGGGCGCCTGCTCGTTCAGGACGGCACGCTGCCCGGCCAGGAGCAGTGGCGCTGGGACGCTGCCGGTAACCCGCTCGAAGGATCTGCTGAGAAGGTCACGCACAACCACCTGACGCAGCTGAACGGCATTCGCTGGCGCTATGACATCCACGGCCGCACCGTGGAGAAAGATAACGGCCAGACCCGCTGGCACTACCGCTACGACGGCGAACATCGCCTGACGGAGGTCATCAGCCAGCCGCGGGACCGCAATAAACCGCAGACGCAGGTCAGCTTCCGCTACGATCCGCTCGGGCGACGCATCAGCAAAACGCGCCGCCAGGTGCTGGGCGGACAGCCAACCGGCAAGCCGGTGACCACCCGGTTTGTCTGGGAAGGGTTCCGTCTGCTGCAGGAGGTACACGGGGATGTGCCGCTCACCTACGTCTATAGCGATCAGGACAGCTACGACCCGCTGGCGCGTATCGATGGCGTGGATGATCCGGAGATCTTCTGGTTCCACTGCCAGCCCAACGGCACGCCGGAGCGGATGACGGATATCGAAGGGCAGGTGCGCTGGGAAGGGGTGAACAGCGCCTGGGGCAAGCTGCTGCGTGAAAGCGAGACGCAGGTATCAGGATATTCTCAGAACCTGCGCATGCAGGGGCAATACCTGGACCGTGAGACAGGGCTGCACTACAATCTCTTCCGGTATTACGACCCGGACTGCGGGCGGTTTACGCAGCAGGACCCGATAGGGCTGGCGGGGGGAATAAACCTTTACCAGTATGCGCCGAATGCGCTGGGGTGGGTGGATCCGTGGGGGCTATCTAATAGCGGTATATTAGATAAAGCTATGGCTGGTAAAGTTGGTGATAGACTTTCTGCTCACCATGTTATACCCGTTGAGGTGTGGAAAGAGAACCAATCATTCTTCAATAATATTGGTATCGGAAAAGACATGAACTCTGCATTTAATGGTATTCATGTTACAGGTAGTGCATCAGCGATGAAACAAGATGCAGGGAAAGGTATGGATGTTTTCCATAGTAGTAATCATCATAACTATAGTGACATTGTCCGTCAGCGCATTGCTAGTGTTGAGCAACGATATAATTCTGGAAGATTGGATGCTAAAGGGGCGAGGATAGCTATAAGGCGGATCCAGATTGATATGAAGAATAAAATTTGGATGGGTCATGTTCCCACAACAAAATGCAGGAGAATGAATTAATGTCCTATTATGTGATCATGAATGACTTTGAATCATCACTCATGCCAAGAAATTTACAGGGCATGGTTGATGAAAGATTACAGATCAATGAAAACTGGGAAATAGAAGGCTCTGCATTTTCCTTCCCTTATCGAATAACAGACGATGCATGCCCAGACCGTATTTATTTGTTGTGCAATAAAAATGTTGGGGCTTTGAAATTTGACTATTATAAAAAAGACTTTGGACACTTGATGGATAAGTCTTTATTTTCAATTTTTGAAAATTATAAGCACAATGTTTTTTTTGGCCGAGATTTAACACCAGTTTCGATTGGGAATGGTCAAGTTCTTCGGGATGATTTTAAATATGTATATTTTCCAGGCGGCGATGTTATAGATGAGGATAAATCTATTCTCGAAGAGGATAAGTTCGGAGATATCATACCTTTTAAAATTGAATTCAATGATTATGCGCTTGAATATGATATACTTTCGTTGAACGACACATTGTTAGGTGGTTTTATCATTGTTAAACAAGAGGTCAAGGAAGTTATAGAAAGTAAAGGCTTCCGGGGGTTGAAACTTGTTCCACTGGAAAATGCTTTAGACGTTTTCTGTGAAGATTATTTCTACGAAATAGACTCAAATCGTAAAAGAAAGGGCAATAAACTACCTTAATATTAAAGGATGTCGTGCCATTATTGATTCTTTGTTTTTCTTTTTTAATGGCGCGAAGAAGTTCTTTGGATTATGGGTACATTTTTCAACTATGGGTCTTAGTAATTTTAAGAGTAGCCAATAATGTTAACTCTTAAAGAGGAATAATGCATATAAAAAATACTATCCAAGACTTTGTTAACAAATTCAAAATGAATGATTTAAATATGGGAGAGATAGACTATACAGACGATGAAAATGAAACTTCTTTTCCAGTGAGTTTAAATGGCGAAATTCGTTTTTTTTATAGCCATTTGATTTTAAATGACCACCCAACATTTGATGGTACTTTCTTTATACAGATTGTTGAGCCCCAAGAGCTTAATGAAATGTTATCAGGCTGGCGAGTTCAAAATGACACGACCTGGCGCGATGAATATATAATCTTTGCTGAAAGAAATGGAGATGTTCTTTTTTGTGATACCCAAAATATTACATCTCCTGTTTATGGTAGTATTCAAAAAAGAAATTTCATTATTTCCAATTCGTTAGCCGACTTTTTGGATGCTTTTTGTTCTGCCATTGAGATAGAACAAAGTAAATATGATGGTGATGCTACAGATGATGATTTTAATTTCAGAGAGGACTTTCTGGAAGATATCGATTTAATGCTAAAAAGCAAGCTTAAGGATGTTGAGGCAGAAGCTTTTAAATATTTCTTTTTTGGTTAGTAACAATAAAAACTTACTCTTTTAGAGACCTCCATGCTTCTGAAGGCATTTATTGCTTATATCCCTTTTATATAGGCAAGGAGGTCTCTTTTCGAATGATAATGAATAAATATATGAAAAACGTATGCTATAAATTCGATGAAAAAAGAGTTACATCTCTTGTAGAAAAAGGAAACGAGTTACACGACAACCAAAAATACTCCGAAGCTTTAGAGCAATACCAAAAAGCATGGCAAGCTCTCCCTGAACCAAAGCTTGAATGGGAACTCGCCAACTGGATCTCTGCGTGCATGTACAGGGCATATTTTGATCTCGCCGATTACGATGAGGCGAAGAAATGGGGAGAGACGACGTTGCGCACACGTGGATCGGATATAGACACAGCACCATCAATCGACCTCGGCATGGTCTGTTACGAGTTGAATCAATTCGATGAAGCATATAAATATTTCAACGATGCTTATAACTACGGCAAAGAGCGTGCGTTTCAGGATAGACCTAAAAAATACCTTGAGTTCTATCTGCGCAAGAGGGCGTAAGTTTGTTAGCTTAAAAAAAATCCACGCCTAAGCGTGGATTTTTTTCATTCAAAACAAATCAAACGTTAAACAAGAAGTTCATCACATCGCCATCTTTAACGATGTAATCTTTCCCTTCCGCACGCATCTTGCCTGCTTCTTTCGCGCCTTGCTCACCTTTGTAGGTGATAAAGTCTTCAAACGCGATAGTCTGCGCACGAATAAAGCCTTTCTCGAAGTCGGTGTGGATCTTACCGGCCGCCTGAGGCGCAGTCGCACCTACAGGAATCGTCCACGCACGCACTTCTTTCACGCCAGCGGTGAAGTAGGTCTGCAGATTGAGCAACTCATAGCCCGCGCGGATCACGCGGTTCAGGCCCGGCTCTTCCAGACCCAGCTCGGCCATGAACTCTTCACGGTCAGCGTCGTCCAGCTCGGCGATGTCGGATTCAATGGCAGCGCAAACCGCCACAACCACAGAACCTTCAGCCGCTGCGATTTCACGCACTTTGTCCAGGTACGGGTTGTTCTCGAAACCGTCTTCGTTAACGTTGGCGATGTACATGGTTGGCTTCAGGGTCAGGAAGCTCAGGTATTTGATCGCCGCCTTGTCTTCTTCAGTCAGGTTTTTCAGCGCGCGCAGCATGCCCGCGTTTTCCAGCTGCGGCAGACATTTTTCCAGCGCAGCCAGTTCCGCTTTCGCGTCCTTGTCGCCGCCTTTGGCTTTCTTCTGCACGCGGTGAATAGCGCGTTCGCAGGTGTCGAGGTCAGAGAGCGCCAGCTCGGTGTTGATGACGTCGATGTCGTCAGCCGGATCCACTTTGTTGTTAACGTGGATGATATTGTCGTTCTCGAAGCAGCGCACAACGTGGCCGATCGCTTCGGTTTCACGAATGTTGGTCAGAAACTGGTTACCCAGGCCTTCACCTTTGGACGCGCCTTTTACCAGGCCCGCGATGTCCACGAATTCCATGGTGGTTGGCAGAATGCGCTGCGGCTTAACGATTTCCGCAAGCTGGTCCAGACGCGGGTCCGGCATTGGCACAACGCCGGTGTTTGGTTCGATGGTACAGAACGGGAAGTTCGCCGCTTCGATACCCGCTTTGGTAAGCGCGTTAAACAGGGTGGATTTGCCCACGTTTGGCAGACCGACGATACCGCATTTGAATCCCATTTCTAAATCACCTTAATATCTTGATAATCAATCCGTTAACGATAACCGACTGATGAAAAGTAAATAACTACGCCTATTATACACGTAACCCGCATGACGCGCGGTAAAAAAGCCGGATCGGGCGGATTATTGCGCTTTGAAAGCGTGTAAGCGGTTTGTCGCTTTGGTTAACCCATCTTTCAGCCAGATTTCGGTGCAGCGCGCCGCTTCGTCTACCGCCTCGTCAATCAGTTTCTGCTCAGAAACCGGGGGCTTACCGAGTACGAAACCGACAACTTTGTTTTTATCGCCCGGATGGCCGATTCCAACGCGCAAACGGTGGAAATTCGGGTTATTGCCCAGCTTGCTGATGATGTCTTTAAGGCCGTTGTGACCGCCGTGCCCGCCGCCCAGCTTGAATTTTGCCACGCCGGGCGGGAGATCCAGCTCATCGTGTGCGACCAGAATTTCATCCGGATTGATGCGATAAAACGTTGCCATTGCTGCCACCGCTTTACCGCTCAGGTTCATAAAGGTGGTGGGCACCAGTAAGCGAACATCCGCGCCAGCAAGGTTGATACGTGAGGTATACCCGAAGAATTTAGGTTCTTCACGCAGGGGAGCACGTAACCGCTCGGCCAGCAGATCGACGTACCATGCCCCGGCGTTATGGCGGGTGGCCGCATATTCTGCGCCCGGGTTGGCGAGGCCGACAATTAGTTTAATCGTCACGATTCAATTCCTAATGGGTTCCAGATCTGGCGCGTAGTTTACTGTCTGGCGCGCCGCTTGACAAAATTCTGCGATCTTCTCAGCGAAATACGAATAATTTCTGATTTGAACAATTAGAATTTCAAGCTGTTCAAAGCCTTATTTGTAAACTTTTGTTTGGGACTTATCTGTAATTGTGATCATTCACGCAACTCATAAAAGAGGCGTTGTCTATACTTTACACACAAGGATTAGGGGCTTTTCTCCTGACAACCCAAAGTTCCGGAGGTGACACATGAAACGCAAAAACGCTTCGTTACTCGGTAACGTGCTGATGGGGTTGGGGCTGTTCGTGATGGTAGCCGGCGTAGGTTATTCCATTTTAAACCAGTTACCTCAGATTGACCTCCCGCAATACTTCGCGCACGGCGCGATATTGAGCATCTTCGTTGGTGCGGTATTGTGGCTCGCCGGGGCGCGCGTGAGCGGACATGAGGAGGTCTGCGATAAATACTGGTGGGTGCGCCACTACGACAAACGCTGTCGTCGCGATCAGCATAAGCACAGCTAGTGCCTGATAAAGAACGCCGAAACGGCTCCCGTGGGAGTCGTTTTTTTTTGCATCAAGGGTTGACCCTCACGTAACGTAAGGCTCCAGAGTGGCGCCACTGGCAAAGAAAAAGGAGCAGTTATGTTGATTCAGGTGGGTGAGCTGGCGAAACGCGCCGGGATCACCGTGCGGACATTGCACCACTATGAGCAAACAGGGTTGTTGCTGCCTTCAGCCAGAAGCGCGGCAGGTTACCGGCTTTACAACCTGGCGGATGTCCAGCGTCTGCACATGATCCAGACGCTGGCAAAAGCGGGGCTGGAACTTGCTGAAATCAGGGATTTCCTGGAACAGGAGTCGCTGTCGTTAACCGAGCTACTCGATGCGCAAATCACGCTGCTGGATAAACAGCTGCGCAGCATACATACGCTGCGCGACCGGCTGGTGGATCTGCGGACCGGGCTCCTCGACGATGCGACGCCGGATCTGGAATCCTGGCTACAGACTCTGGAGTTAATGAATATGTACGATCGCTGGTTTAGCAAAGAAGAGTTACAGCAGCTGCCGTTTGCGGTGCAGAAGGATGCGCTGGCGGCTATCTGGTCAGGGCTGGTTGCAGAGGCTAAGACGCTTCTGGAGCAACATATATCCGCGACTGACGCGCGGGCGATGGATCTGGCGACGCGCTGGATGGAACGCCTGGAGCAGGACACGGCGGGCAAGCCGGAGTTTCTCACCCGGCTGAACGAGATGCACAGCGTTGAACCGCAGATGCAGGCGCAGACCGGCATCACGCCGGAGATGACGGATTACATCACGCGCGCGTTTGCTGAGTCTAAGCTCTGCATATGGGAGAAGTATCTCACTGCCGAGGAGATGGCCTTTACCCGGAAGCACTACTTTGACCGCATGATGGAGTGGCCGCCGCTGGTGGCGAAACTGCATCAGGCGCAGCGGGAAAATATCGATCCTGCCTGTGAGGAGGCGCAAAAGCTGGCTGAAAACTGGCTGGCATTGTTCCAGTCTTACGCGGGCACCAGCCCGGAAACTCAGCAAAAGTTTCGCGCAGCCATGCAGCAGGAGCCGCACCTGATGAAAGGAACCTGGATGACGCCTGCCGTGCTTGCATGGCTCCAGCAGGCGATCGGGGTGATGATGCACAGACGTTTCTCTGCATCATGAGACTCACAGATCCGCTAACGCGGCTTCACGGTTAGGGTAGAAGGAGAGTCGGCCAGGGATAGGCTGCACGCCCGCGCGCGCCATGGTGCGCAGCGGCTGAAACTCCAGGTTACTCACCCGCAGCTCACAGCCTTCCGGCAGACGTGCCACAAAGCGCTGGAAGGCATCCAGGCCGCCTGCATCCAGCACCGGTACGGCATCCCATTTCAGCACCACAACCCGTTTGCCCGCGATGCGGGACTCCAGATCGCTGAACAGACCTTCCGCCGCGGCGAAGAACAGCGGGCCAATCACGCGCAGCACCAGCACATCGTCAGGCACCTCGACGTTAACCGGGGAAAGGCGCGTCATCTGCGCAATACGGCGCATAAACAGCAGGGAAGCCAGCACGATCCCGACGCTGATGGCAATAACCATATCGAACAGCACGGTCAGCGACATACAGATCAGCATCACGATGATGTCGTCTTTCGGCGCGCGACGAAGCAGGTTCACCACCTTGTGCGCCTCGCTCATGTTCCATGCCACCATCAGCAGCAGGGCGGCCATGGCGGAAAGCGGTAGCCAGGAGAGCAGCGGGGCGAGGATCAGCAGGGCGAGGATCACCAGCACGGAGTGGATAACCGACGAAACCGGTGAGGTTGCACCCGCGCGGACGTTGGCCGCAGAACGGGCGATGGCTGCCGTTGCGGTAATACCGCCGAAGAACGGCGCGACGAGGTTGCCTAATCCCTGACCGACCAGTTCGCTGTTGGCTTTGTGTTTGGTGCCGGTCATGCCGTCCAGAACGACGGCGCAGAGCAGGGATTCAATCGCCCCCAGCATTGCCATAGAGAACGCGGCGGGAAGCAGGGCTCGCAGGGAATCCCAGCTTAGGGTGAAGCTGGAGCCGGGCATGTCCCACGGCAGCACCAGCTGCGGTAGCAGTTGCGGAATACCGCTACCCTGTGAACCGTCCGCCAGAACATAGTGGAACTGCGAGCCGATAGTCGCGACGTGACCACCGAGCATATTGACGATCGCCATCACCGCGCAGCCCAGTAGCAGCGCGGGCAGATGGCCCGGCAGACGAATACCGAGGCGAGGCCAGACGATCAGCGTGCCCAGCGTCACAATCCCGATGGCGGCGTCGCCCAGGTTGGCCGTCGGCAGCGCCATAAACAGCGCCCCCACTTTTTGCAGATAGTGCTCCGGTACGTGGGGCATCTGCAGGCCGAGGAAATCTTTGATCTGCATGGTTCCGATGGTAATACCAATCCCCGAGGTGAACCCCAGCGTCACGGAAAGGGGAATATATTCAATCAGGCGACCAAAGCGGGCCAGACCAAACAAAATCAAAAATACGCCCGACATCAGGGTGGCGACCAGCAGGCCTGCCAGACCAAACTGCTGCGAAACCGGGTAGAGGATCACCACGAAGGCGGCGGTCGGGCCGGAGACGCTGAAGCGCGAACCGCCCGTCAGGGCAATGACGATCCCGGCAACGGCCGAGGTGTACAGACCGTACTGCGGCGCAACGCCGCTGCCAATCGCCAGCGCCATCGCCAGCGGGATGGCGATGATGCCGACGGTGATCCCGGCAATCAGGTCACGGACAAAGCGTGACGAGGTGTACTTCTCTTTCCAGCAGGCGTCGATGAGGGCGCGAAAGGGCAGAACATGTGAGGAGGCTACGTTTTTCACAATTATCTATCATCCGTATGCGCATCATCTGTCATATGAATGGCAGGTGAAGGAGGCATTAATCATACAAATAAAACCCGGAGACAAAAAAACCCGCCGCAGCGGGTTTTTCGGCCGTGTTCGATTAGTGTTCGAACATTGCTGAGATGGATTCTTCGTTGCTGATACGACGAATCGCTTCGGCCAGCATCCCGGACAGGGTCAACGTACGCACGTTTGGCAGTGCTTTGATCTCGTCGCTAAGTGGGATGGTATCGCATACCACAACTTCGTCAATGACGGAGTTGCGCAGGTTGTTTACCGCATTACCGGAGAAGATCGGGTGAGTCGCGTAAGCGAACACGCGCTTGGCACCACGCTCTTTCAGCGCTTCAGCTGCTTTACACAGCGTACCGCCGGTATCGATCATGTCGTCAACCAGCACGCAGTCACGTCCAGCAACGTCACCGATGATGTGCATCACCTGAGAAACGTTTGCGCGCGGACGGCGTTTGTCGATGATCGCCATGTCGGTATCGTTCAGCAGCTTAGCGATAGCACGGGCACGTACCACGCCGCCGATGTCCGGAGAAACCACGATTGGGTTATCCAGGTTCAGCTGCAGCATGTCTTCCAGCAGGATTGGGCTGCCGAATACGTTATCAACCGGAACGTCGAAGAAGCCCTGGATCTGCTCTGCGTGCAGGTCAACGGTCAGTACGCGGTCAACGCCGACGCTGGACAGGAAATCAGCAACAACTTTAGCGGTAATTGGCACACGCGCGGAACGGACGCGACGGTCCTGACGGGCATAGCCGAAGTAAGGGATTACAGCAGTGATACGGCCTGCGGAAGCGCGACGCAGGGCGTCGACCATAACAACCAGTTCCATCAGGTTGTCGTTCGTTGGAGCACAGGTGGACTGGATGATGAAAATATCACCACCGCGTACATTTTCGTTAATTTGTACGCTGACTTCGCCGTCGCTAAAGCGACCTACGGCGGCGTCGCCGAGGGAAGTGTACAGGCGGTTGGCAATACGTTGTGCTAGTTCCGGGGTGGCGTTACCAGCAAAAAGCTTCATATCAGGCACGAGAAGAACCTCAGGCATGCGTCCAGTGGTGGATAGCGTTCGCCGCAAACTGTGCGGGCCAGGCGAAGGCTATCCAGGCGGTGTATTAAAGAGCGCGATGCAACGTCTGGAACAGGGTGACGTTGTCACCGAAACTCAGTCTGCGCCAGAATGGTCTGCTGTAGGGGGGAGGTGTTCATCCCACGTGCTACAAAACCATGCAGCCAAACCGGCGCTTGCTCAAGCACCTGACGAGCGGCGGATTCGGTGTCAAATTCAGCAAAGACACAGGCCCCTGTACCAGTCAGGCGCGACGGCGCGTATTCTAACAGCCAGGAAAGCACCGCATCAACCTCGCGAAAACGTTTTCTTGCGATATCCTCGCAATCGTTGCTGAATTCACAATTTAATAACGTTTCTATTGACCGAACCGGGGTATTCCTTTTCAGGTCAGGATCTTTAAAGATGACCGGGGTCGGAATACTCACGCCAGGGTGGGCAACCAGATACCACTTCTCCGGCGGTTCAGCCGGGGAGAGAATCTCACCCACGCCTTCAGCAAAGGCCGCATGACCGCGCACAAACACCGGGACATCCGCCCCCAGCGTCAGGCCCAGGGCTGCCAGTTCGTCCTTCGACAGCCCGCAGCCCCAGAGGTGATTCAGCGCAACCAGCACGGTGGCGGCGTTGGATGATCCACCGCCCAGACCGCCGCCCATCGGCAGGCGTTTCTCGATACGGATATCCGCACCGCTTCCCGCGGGCAGACGGCCCGATTCCGCCGCGGCTTTCATCAGCAGACGCGCGGCGCGTACGATCAGGTTGTCCTCATGCGCCACGCCTTCGACCGGCGTTAGCAGGCAAATCTGCCCGTCCTGGCGCAGTTCAATAGAGATCGTGTCGCCATAGTCAATAAACTGAAACAGCGTCTGCAGGGTGTGGTACCCGTCAGCACGCTGGCCGGTAATGTATAAAAACAGGTTCAGCTTTGCCGGAGAGGGCCAGTGGGTCATCATTTAACGATCCAGTTGTCCATTTTCAGCTTGATACGCTGGCTGCCCTGGGTCAGCTCCATGTTTGATGGCAGCGACGGTTTACTCTTGCTGTCATAGGCGCTGTACACCACTTTCCAGGTTTTGCCGTTCTGTGTGTAATTCACCTGGCTCAGACGGTACTGGTCGTCAAGGGTGTAGTCAGTTGCCTCCCCCGGCAGGCCAAGGATCCACTGGCGCAGGCTGTTGAGCGGGATTGGCATCCCGGTCAGCTTGCCAATCATCTCTTCGGCATCGGACGCGGTATAGTGCTGGCCTTTGTTATCGGTGATCTGCGCTTCGCCCGGCTTGGCGATAAGCTCCAGCTCGGTGCTGCCCAGCGGGTTCAACAGCAGCAGGCGGTAGTTGTCCTGTCCCGTCTGCTGCCAGAAGAAGCGGGCATAAACCTTTTGTTCGTCAGAGAGATAAGCGAAAGCGCCGCGGGTCTGATACTGGTTCAAATTACGGACGTCCTGCTGGTGCTGACGCCACTGCGGTGAATCAGGGCTTTTGCCCGGGCCTTTTGGTTGGGTGACGGTACACGCGGTCAGAACCAGTGCTGCCAGCGGCAGCAGGCGAATCAGTCGGGTCATAATGAGGACAAATCCTTGAGATACGTTGCAGTTATAACTGTTAATGCTAGCGTCGAAGGGGGCTACCGTCTACGTTCAAATTATCTCAAAGGGTTGTGTAACCTATTACTCCGAAAGGGGGCAGTCCCTTTTATTGATCTCGCGCATCCTGTATGATGCGTTCTGCTAACCTTATTAACGCTGGTACTACTCCCGCTCAACATGACCCTATTAGCACTCGGCATCAACCACAAAACGGCTCCGGTTTCGCTGCGAGAACGCGTGACGTTTTCGCCGGATACGCTTGACCTGGCGCTGGACAGCCTGCTTGCACAGCCTATGGTGCAGGGTGGCGTGGTGCTCTCGACGTGCAACCGTACCGAGCTGTATTTAAGCGTGGAAGAGCAGGACAACCTGCACGAAGCGCTGATCCGCTGGCTATGCGACTACCACAATCTCAATGAAGACGAGCTGCGCAACAGCCTGTACTGGCATCAGGACAACGATGCCGTCAGCCATCTGATGCGCGTCGCCAGCGGGCTGGATTCACTGGTGCTGGGCGAGCCGCAAATTCTGGGGCAGGTGAAAAAAGCGTTTGCGGATTCGCAAAAAGGGCATCTGAAGGCCAGCGAGCTGGAGCGCATGTTCCAGAAGTCGTTCTCCGTGGCGAAGCGTGTGCGAACCGAAACCGACATTGGTGCCAGTGCGGTTTCTGTTGCTTTCGCGGCCTGCACCCTTGCACGCCAAATCTTTGAATCCCTGTCTACCGTCACCGTGATGCTGGTGGGCGCGGGCGAAACCATCGAACTTGTGGCGCGCCATCTGCGCGAGCATAAAGTGAAAAAGATGATTATCGCAAACCGCACCCGCGAACGCGCGCAGGTGCTGGCGGATGAAGTGGGTGCAGAGGTGGTTGCCCTGAGCGACATCGATGAACGCCTGAAAGAGGCGGACATTATCATCAGCTCAACCGCCAGCCCGCTGCCGATTATCGGAAAAGGGATGGTGGAGCGTGCGCTGAAGTCCCGCCGTAATCAGCCGATGCTGCTGGTGGATATCGCCGTCCCGCGCGATGTTGAGCCGGAAGTGGGCAAGCTGCCTAACGCCTATCTCTACAGCGTGGATGACCTGCAAAGCATCATTTCGCACAACCTTGCCCAGCGTAAAGCGGCGGCGGTTCAGGCGGAAACCATCGTCGAGCAGGAAACCAGTGAGTTTATGGCCTGGCTGCGCGCGCAAAGCGCCAGCGAGACCATCCGCGAGTACCGCGGGCAGGCGGAGCAGGTGCGTGATGACCTGACTGCCAAAGCGTTAGCGGCCCTTGAACAGGGCGGCGACGCAAATGCGATTATGCAGGATCTGGCGTGGAAACTGACCAACCGCCTGATCCATGCACCAACCAAATCTCTTCAGCAGGCTGCCCGTGACGGGGATGATGAACGCCTGACTATTCTGCGCAACAGCCTCGGGCTGGAATAGCGCCCTATACCCATTTTCTAAGACAAGGTGCACTTACGCCTATGAAGCCTTCTATCGTCGCTAAACTGGAAGCTCTGCACGAGCGCCATGAAGAAGTACAGGCGCTGCTCGGGGATGCCGGGACCATTGCGGACCAGGAACGTTTTCGCGCGCTCTCGCGTGAATACGCGCAGTTAAGTGATGTTTCTAAATGCTTTACCGACTGGCGACAGGTTCAGGAAGATATCGAAACCGCGCAGATGATGCTCGACGATCCTGAAATGCGCGAGATGGCGCAGGAAGAGTTGCAGGATGCGAAAGCGCGTTCTGAAGAGATGGAGCAGCAGCTTCAGGTGCTTCTGCTGCCGAAAGATCCGGACGATGAGCGTAACGCGTTTGTGGAAGTGCGCGCCGGTACCGGCGGTGACGAAGCGGCTCTGTTTGCCGGGGATCTGTTCCGCATGTACAGCCGCTACGCCGAATCGCGTCGCTGGCGCGTGGAGATCATGAGCGCCAACGAAGGCGAACATGGTGGCTACAAAGAGGTTATCGCCAAGATCAGCGGCGACGGCGTGTACGGTCGTCTCAAGTTTGAATCCGGCGGTCACCGCGTGCAGCGCGTACCGGCCACCGAATCTCAGGGCCGCATTCACACCTCCGCCTGTACGGTTGCGGTGATGCCGGAGCTGCCGGAGGCTGAACTGCCGGATATCAATCCGGCGGACCTGCGTATTGATACGTTCCGCTCCTCTGGCGCGGGCGGTCAGCACGTTAACACCACCGATTCCGCCATCCGTATTACCCACCTGCCGACCGGCATCGTCGTTGAATGTCAGGACGAGCGTTCACAGCACAAAAACAAAGCCAAAGCGTTGTCCGTGCTGGGCGCGCGTATCCACGCAGCCGAAATGGCGAAACGCCAGCAGGCGGAAGCCTCTACGCGCCGTAACCTTCTGGGCAGCGGCGATCGCAGCGACCGTAACCGCACCTATAACTTCCCTCAGGGGCGCGTAACCGACCACCGCATCAACCTGACGCTGTACCGTCTGGACGAGGTGATGGAAGGGAAGCTGGATATGCTGATCGAGCCTATCGTGCAGGAATACCAGGCCGACCAGCTGGCGGCGCTGTCCGAGCAGGAATAATGGATTTTCAGCGCTGGTTACGTGAGGCTGCCGGTGAGCTTTCAGAAAGCGAAAGCCCGAAACGCGACGCCGAAATTTTGCTTGAGCATGTGACGGGTAAAGCCCGCACGTATCTGCTGGCTTTTGGCGAAACCGAACTGACCGCGGAACAGGAAGCGCAGCTCGCCGCGCTGCTTGCCCGCCGTAAAACCGGCGAGCCGGTGGCGCACCTTGTCGGTGAGCGTGAGTTCTGGTCGTTACCGCTTTACGTCTCGGCGGCGACGCTGATCCCGCGTCCGGACACCGAGTGTCTTGTAGAGCAGGCGCTGGCGCGTTTACCGGCGGCGGCCTGCAGCATTCTCGATCTCGGTACCGGGACAGGGGCTATCGCGCTGGCGCTCGCTACCGAGCGGCGCGACTGCGCGGTGACGGCGGTGGATGTAATGCCCGATGCGGTGGCGCTGGCGCAGCGTAACGTGGAACGTCACGGGCTTCGCAACGTGACGGTGCTGCAAAGCAGCTGGTTTGAGGCGCTGGAGAATCGCTCATTTGCTATGGTTGTCAGCAATCCTCCCTACATCGACGAACATGACCCGCACCTTGCGCAGGGAGACGTGCGCTTCGAACCGCTGACGGCCCTCGTGGCCGCCAACGCGGGATTAGCCGATATCGATCACATTGTGACAACGTCACGAAAACATTTGCTTTCCGGCGGCTGGCTGCTCGTGGAACATGGCTGGACGCAGGGAGAGGACGTTCGGGCACTGTTTACGCAAGCTGGCTACGCCGCTGTCGAAACCTGCCGCGACTACGGCGGCAACGAACGCCTGACGCTGGGGCAGTGGCTATGAGCCTCTTTACCGTGCTCATTACCGTCCACCTCATTTCCGTTGCGCTGACCATCAGCTTTTTCATCGTCCGTTACTGGTGGCGCTACAGCAACAATCCGCTGACGGATGCCCGCTGGGTGCGTATCGCGCCGCACTGCATCGACACGCTATTGCTACTTTCCGGTGTCGGGCTCATGTGGAAGACCGGCTATCTGCCATTTACTGATAAAGGTGCATGGCTGACTGAAAAGCTGTTTGGCGTTATCATCTACATCGTTTTGGGTTTTATCGCGCTTGGGCGTCGTCGTCCGCGCAGCCAGCAGGTCGGGTTTATCGCCTTTCTGCTGGGTCTGGTGGTGCTGTACATCATCATTAAACTCGCCACCACAAGAATACCGTTACTGGGGTAAGTCATGAGGTCCTTAGCCGATTTCGAATTTAATAAAGTGCCGCTTTGTGATGGCATGATCCTGATTTCTGAGATGATTCGCGACGATTTTACGTCGCAGTTTGTCTACGATGAGCTGGAGAATCTGGTCAGCCTGGCGCGTGAAGAGATTAATCAGGCCCGCCCGCAAGACTGGCAATTAGAGAAGCTGCTGGAGCTTTTCTACGGCGAATGGGGTTTCTGCGACACGCGGGGCGTGTATCGCCTGTCTGACGCGTTATGGCTGGACCAGGTCTTAAAAAATCGTCAGGGCAGCGCCGTGGCGCTGGGTTCTATTTTGCTGTGGGTCGCGCACCGTCTGGATATTCCGCTAGTCCCGGTCATTTTCCCGACGCAGATGATCCTGCGCGCTGAGTGGCTGGACGGTGAAATGTGGCTCATTAATCCCTTCAACGGCGACACGCTGGATGAACATACGCTGGACGTGTGGCTGAAAGGCAATATCAGCCCGGTGGCTGAACTCTTCAACGAAGATCTCGACGAGGCGGATAACGCAGAAGTGATCCGCAAGCTGCTGGATACGCTGAAGTCTGCGTTAATGGAAGAGCGTCAGATGGAGCTGGCGTTGCGAGCCAGCGAAGTGCTGCTGCAGTTCAACCCGGAAGATCCGTACGAAATTCGCGATCGCGGGCTGATCTACGCGCAGCTCGACTGTGAACACGTGGCGCTGAATGATTTGAATTATTTCGTCGAGCAGTGTCCGGAAGACCCCATTAGCGAAATGATTCGTGCGCAGATCAACGCGATCTCGCACAAACAAATTACACTGCATTAATATTAATTCCGATTCACACCTGAATAAGGCGATCCTATGAAACAAAAAGTGGTTAGCATTGGTGATATCAAGGTAGCAAACGACCTGCCGTTCGTACTGTTCGGCGGCATGAACGTGCTGGAATCCCGCGATCTTGCTATGCGTATCTGCGAACACTACGTGACCGTGACCCAGAAGCTGGGTATCCCGTACGTGTTTAAGGCCTCTTTTGACAAAGCCAACCGCTCCTCCATCAACTCTTACCGTGGCCCGGGCCTGGAAGAGGGAATGAAAATTTTCCAGGAGCTGAAGCAGACCTTTGGCGTAAAAGTGATCACCGACGTGCATGAAGCCTCTCAGGCGCAGCCGGTGGCAGACGTGGTGGATGTGATTCAGCTCCCGGCATTCCTGGCTCGCCAGACCGACCTGGTTGCGGCGATGGCGAAAACCGGTGCCGTTATCAACGTGAAGAAACCACAGTTCGTCAGCCCTGGGCAGATGGGCAATATCGTCGATAAATTTATCGAAGGCGGCAACGATCAGGTCATTCTGTGTGACCGTGGCGCAAACTTCGGTTACGACAACCTGGTTGTCGACATGCTGGGCTTCAGCGTGATGAAAAATGTCTCCGGCCAGTCTCCGGTGATTTTCGACGTGACCCACGCCCTGCAGTGCCGCGACCCGTTCGGCGCTGCGTCCGGTGGCCGTCGTGCCCAGGTGACCGAGCTGGCGCGCGCCGGCATGGCAACCGGTCTGGCCGGCCTGTTCATTGAAGCGCACCCGGATCCGGATAACGCAAAATGCGACGGCCCATCCGCGCTGCCGCTGGACAAGCTGGAGCCGTTCCTGAAGCAGATCAAAGCGATTGACGATCTGGTGAAGAGCTTCGACGAGCTAGATACCAGCAAATAATAAAAAAACCCGCTTCGGCGGGTTTTTTTATGCTTTCTCCCTCTCCCTGGGGGAGAGGGTTGGGGTGAGGGCATCAGCCCGCACCGGATAAAATTACGCAAATATCGTCATCAGATACGCAATAAACAAGGCCATATGCGCCGCGCCGTTCAGCACGTTGGTGCGTCCGGTTGAGAACGAAATCTGGCACAGCAGCAACGAGGCGACCATCACAATCATCTCCGGCGCACCCAGCGCAAACTGCAGCTCGTTACCGGTCATAAAGGCAATCAGCGTCACCACCGGTACGGTGAGTGAAATCGTCGCCAGTACGGAGCCGAAGAACAGGTTCATTGCGCGCTGCACCTGATTATTCAACACCGCTTTCAGCGCGCCCAGCCCTTCCGGCGACAGGATCAGCAGCGCCACCAGGAAGCCGGTAAACGCCACCGGCGCGTTCAGCTCGGTTAACAGCGTCTCCAGCGGGTTAGCGTTCATCTTGGTGACGGCAATCACCGCAATCAGATGCACGATCAGCCAAACCGTATGCCACGCGCTGCTGTGGGCAGACGGCTTGCCGTGGTGCGGGTCATCATCGTCGCCGTCATCTTCATGCTCGTACACAAACAGGCTCTGGTGCGTTTTGGTCTGAATCAACAGGAACACGCCGTACATGGCGGCGGAAATCAGTGCGACCAGCAGCGCCTGCCCGGTGGAAAAGTTTGCACCCGGCAGCGCCATCGGGAAGACCAGCACGATAATCGCCAGCGGGAAGAGGGCGATCAAATACTGTTTAATGCCGAACAGGTTCATATACTGGGTCGCAAATTTGCGCCCGCCCAGCAGCAGAGAGAAGCCTACCAGGCCGCCCGTTACAATCATAATGATCGAATAGAGCGTGTCGCGCATCAGCGTCGGCGCGGCATCGCCGGTCGCCATAAGGGCGGAAATCAGGCTGACTTCGAGAATAACAACGGAAAGACTGAGAATTAACGATCCGTACGGCTCGCCCAGACGGTGGGCCAGGACGTCCGCATGGCGAACAACGCTAAACGCGCTGGTTAAGATGCCGACCAGGGCAAGAATATTGATACCAACCACCACTGGCAGTGACTGACTGCTTCCCCAGAAGAGCAGCACAGCCAGTGCCAGAACCGGGAAAATGAGTGACGTCTCCTTGTGGCGGGTCTTTACCGCCTCGTGTGTTGCTGTCATGTGCTTCTCCATCAATGCAGGTGCTTGTAATTATAGATAGATTTTTGAGGTCATTAAATTAACAGAACTCTGTTAAATACCCTTTATTTTTTACTTAATTTTACCCTTTTTCATTATTTTAATTTCTGATGTCCATAATGCCATGTTTTTGTTGAATACCCATTAAATAACAGTCAATTAAAAATATAATGCACTCATAAATTATTGTCGGGTGGCACCATGGCGTATCGTCGTCCACACTTATCTCTTTAACCAAAAGAGAGGTTAGTGATGCCCTATAAAGCGAAACGTGAATTACCGGATAACGTGCAAAACGTGCTGCCCGCCCACGCGCAGGATATCTACAAAGAGGCGTTCAACAGCGCCTGGGATCAGTACAAAGACAAGGACGATCGCCGGGATGATGCCAGCCGTGAAGAGACGGCCCACAAAGTCGCCTGGGCCGCAGTAAAACATGAATATGAGAAAGGAGACGACGATAAATGGCATAAAAAGAAATAGTCGTGAAATGATTCGCTGCCTTCATTTTGACTTTTCAGGCGGTTGAACTTCCGTTGTATTGCAACTGGTCCGCTAATTGCTTATCGTTATTCGACTGCTGGCAAAATGACCAGCACAGAATGCCGGGAAGGCGAATTACAGATGTCGCAAGGAAGCATGCAGTGGCGGAGGTGGAAAGTGTTAACGCGTGATTTCTTAATGAAGGCAGATTGTAAGACGGCATTTGGTGCTATTGAGGAATCGCTTCTCTGGTCAGCTGAACAACGTGCGGCGTCACTCGCTGCCACGCTTGCCTGCCGCCCGGATGATGGCCCGGTATGGATTTTTGGCTACGGCTCCCTGATGTGGAACCCGGCTCTGGAATTTGTCGAATCGGCAACGGGAACGCTGCCTGGCTGGCATCGCGCGTTTTGCCTGCGCCTGACGGCCGGACGCGGCAGCGCGTGCCAGCCCGGGCGCATGCTTGCACTGAAAGAGGGCGGGCGCACCACGGGCGTGGCGTATCGCCTGCCGGATGCCACGCTGGAAGAGGAGCTCACGCTGCTCTGGAAGCGCGAGATGATCACCGGCTGCTATATGCCGAGCTGGTGCAAGCTGGAACTGGACGACGGACGCACCGTCAACGCGCTGGTGTTTATTATGGATCCGCGCCATCCGCTGTATGAAGCGGATACCCGCACGCAGGTGATTGCCCCGTTGATTGCCGCCGCCAGCGGGCCGCTGGGCACCAACGCGCAGTATCTGTTCTCCCTCGATCAGGAGCTGACACGCCTCGGCATGAAGGACGATTGTCTGAATGAGCTGGTGGTGAAGGTGAAGGCGCTGCTGGAAGGGAACCCGCTCAACAGCACGCTGCGACAGGGTTTTGCCTGACAATACGCCCGGCTTGCCGGGCGTTTAAACTTATGCTGCCACGTAGCTGACGGAATGCTCCAGCGACTGGCTGTGGCTATCGATCAGCACATCCCACGTCCCGGTATACGGCACGGTAAGCCAGGCCTTATCGTCCTGTACGGTGAGAATATCCGCCTGGGACTGTTTTTGTGCTTTCGAACTCATCAGATGAATACGACAGCGTTCTGAGCAACGCACCACCACCGTATCCCCGCCAAACAGTTTCAAACTTGTTTTTACCAGTGCCATTTTTTTACCCCGTAGTCTTAAACAACGCTCTCCCTGCTGCCATATCCGAGCGTGATGTTGTTCACAATTCACTCATGGCATAACACCAAAGGGGAGGGGGTGGGATGCTGATTTTGATCAAAAAATGGCATAACGATTAAACAAAAATGACAAAATTCCTCAAAATTTAGGCTGGCGCGCGTTTTACCCGCTAAACGCGCGCCGGAAGAAGATTAAATGCGGAAATGCCCGGCTGTTTCAGCAAGGTCGCCCGCCTGGCTCTGCAGGGCACCCGCGGCGGCGGCGGATTCCACCACCAGCTCGGCGTTCTGCTGAACCATTCTGTCGAGATGGGTCACTGCGTGGTTGATCTCATGAATCCCTTTCATCTGCTCGCTGGTGGCGATGGAGATTTCGCGCATGATGCCAGAGACGCTGCCGATGCTGGAGCGGATCTCATCCATGCTTTCCCCCGCCAGATGTACGTAGCGGGAGCCTGTTGCCACGCTGTCGGTGGTGGAGTCAATCAGGGATTTGATCTCTTTCGCCGCCTGGGCGCTACGGCTCGCCAGGTTACGCACTTCGCCTGCTACGACGGCAAACCCGCGCCCCTGCTCACCCGCACGCGCCGCTTCGACGGAGGCGTTCAGCGCCAGAATGTTGGTCTGGAAAGCAATGCCGTCAATCACGCTGGTGATATCGCCAATTTTTGCCGACGCGACTTCAATAGACTGCATGGTGCTGATCGCCTGCGATACCACCTCGCCGCCGCGTGCCGCGGCCGCTGAGGCCTTGCTCGCCTGATCGTTCGCTTCTGCCGCCGATTCATTCGACTGCGTCACGGAGGCGGTGATCTGCTCCACGGCGCTGGCCGTCTCGCGCAGGCTGGATGCCGCCTGCTCGGTACGTCCGGAGAGATCCTGGTTACCTGCGGCTATCTCCTGCGCCGCGTTTTTCACCGATTCACTGGCATCCCGGAGCTGCACCATCACCACCGACAGTTTATCGCTGAAGGCGTTAAAGGCCTGGGCAATTTGCGCGACCTCGTCCTCGCCGCTGTCCGGCAGGCGCTGGGACAGATCGTTAGTGCCGTTAGCAATGTTGTGCATCGCGTCGCGAATGTCGGACAAACGCTTGAGCAGGCGGGCAATCAGGAAATGCACAATGGCGGCGCTCAGCAGTGCGAGGATCACCAGCGAAATCCCCGAGGCTTTAAGCAGGGAACGCATGCCGGAGGTGGCGTCACCGCTGTCGAGCGCGACGACTAACAGCCAGTTTGTGCCCGGCACGGCTGTCGCCACGAAGGTTTTTTCAGCGTCGTTTAGCGTTCCGTCGACGGGGTTACCGCTTTTCAGCGCAGCAAAATCAATGCCCTTGATTGTCTCAGCAAACGGTTTCAGCGTGAGGGCAGGATCGTTAGCGGCAATCACGCTGCCGTCACTGTTCAGAAGCAACCCGCTGCTGGCCGGGGTTGGATGGATCCCGCGCACGTTAGCCACCACGCTGTCCATCGCTACATCGCCCGCCACGACCGCTTTGAGCGTGCCATTTTCTTTCACCGGCACGGCGAAGGTAACCACCAGTTTACCGGTCCCCGCGTCAACGTAGGGCGCGGTGACAACCGGACCGTCCGTGCTGACCACCTGCTGATACCACGGGCGAATAGTCGGGTCATAGTCCGCCGGAACGCCCGCCGGTTCAGAGAATTTCGCCGTTTTGCTGGCGTAGCCAACATAGACGTTGGTGAATCCACCCGCCTGAGCAAGCTGTTTAAACACCGGAACCGGGTCGTCATTCAGCGCAACGGTCTGCGCGGAGGCGATCACCGTCATCTTGCTTTTTACCCAGTCGGCAATCGCCATGTTATGGCTGGCGCTGGTGCTGGTCAGGATATCGCGCTGGGACTGCTGGTTATCCTGGCGCGTGACCTGGAAGTTGATAACGGTATTAAGGAGAAGGGCGACGACCAGACAGCCTGCCGTCGCCGCGATGATGCGTGCACGAATCGATCTGAACATAAGTGAAATACCTGCTGTGTTGTTTCCATGCCTATCGGCAACCCCGCAGGTAAACTTGATGCTGAAACCGCGTCCATAAGAAAATAATATTTTTACGGGTTTATTATTAAAAAGTTAATACTTTATCGGCGGACAGCGTCCACTCGGCCAGCTCAACCAGCGTACCAATCTCTACGCCATCAATCAGCGGCAGACCGGTAATGCCGCGGCCGTCGGTGCAGGTCTTGCACAGCTTCACCGGCACGTTTTGCGCGGTGAGGATCTCCAGCATCTGCTGAATGTTATAGCCCTCTGCCGGTTTTTGACCCTTCAGCCCCGCGGTGACCGCGTCCGACATTAAAAAGAGTCGTAACGCCAGGTCGCTCTCTTTTTCACGCAGCGCAATCGCCAGGCGCAGACTGTTGAAAAGGGATTCGCTGCCGTAAGCCGCACCGTTGGCGACGATCACAATCTTTTGCATGTTGACTCCTGTTCTTATAAAGGCACGAATATTGCTTAGCTTTCCCGAGTTTCGCTGTTCTGGAGAGTAAGCATGACATTAATGGCTGGCATTTCGCCAGGCGCTGGCGAATGGCTCGAGCGCGCAAGGATGATGCGCCGGGAGCAGCTCAGCAAGCTGGCACAGCTTGGCGAGCTTGTGCACGGCATTAGCCAACTGGTGCACATGTTACAGTGCGAGCGTGGGGCGTCCAACGTCTGGCTCTGTTCACAGGGTAAGCTCTACGCTCCTGAATGCAAAGCCAGCCGGGCGCTGGTGGATGAAAACCTCGCTGCACTTTATGACATTCTTGAAAAACAGTTGCCGATCCCGGGAAGTACGGTCTGTGAACGCATCGGCGGCGCGCTTCAGAGCCTTGATATGCTTCCCGCGCTGCGCGACGGTGTTATTCAGCAAACGGTAACGGCGCCGCAGGCGATGGAACACTACTCCCGCATGCTTCGCCATCTGCTCAGTATCGTACCGCAGCTCAATGACAGCATTGACGATCCGCAAATCGCCGGGCGTTTTGTTGCCCTTTATAGCCTGATGCAGGGGAAAGAGCTGGCGGGACAGGAACGGGCCCTGGGAGCGATTGGCTTCACGCAGGGCTTTTTCGATGATGTGACTCGCCAGAGGCTGGTTGACCGCATCGACGGGCAGCAGGCCTGCTTTGAAATTTTTCTCTCACACAGCTCTGCTGACGTCCAGACCACCTTTTCCCTGCACTGTCAGCCCGATCGTGAAACGGAGCAGCTACGAAGGGTGGCCTGCACCCGCCAGCCCGCCGCCGATAACGGCCTTACCGCTCTGGCCTGGTTTGCTCTGCAAACCGCGCGCCTTGAGCATCTGCGCACGCTGGAGGAGACGCTCATCGCCGATCTGATGACGGCGGTGGACGAGCGTATTTACCGTAACGATGAGTACGTGCCTCCCGCCGATGAGCAGGACGATCCGCTGATACAGTATCCGGAAAAACCGTTGCTCACCCTGGTGCGCCAGCAGGCGCGCGAGATAGAACAGCTCTCGCGCCAGCTTGCATCGCTGCGCGACACGCTTGAAGAGCGCAAAGTCATTGATAAAGCGAAAAGCCTGCTGATGACCCACCAGAATATGAGTGAGGAACAGGCCTGGACGGCGCTGCGCAAAATGGCGATGGACAAGAACCAAAGGATGGTGGATATCGCCCGCGCGCTGCTGATGGTGAAGAATTTATGGCAGATAATACCAAAGGAGTAGCTGCACGGTCAGCGGGCATTTTATGCCTGATTAAGGTGCGTGCAGGCGAGGGGAGTTCGGTTAGCGCCCCGGAAAAAACGGGTTAAAACCTGGCATTCACTTTGCATTATCAGATTAACCATTTTTGACGATGCGCCAACGGCGGCGCATGCGTCTTCGGGATAAAGGCGTCCACTGGTGCTTCGGCATCGTGGGCGCTTTTTTTTTGGTTTTTTTTCAGGAGTGGTCATGGCGGATTTGTCGAGACGGCGTTTTTTGCAGGCCAGCGTGCTGGCGAGTGGTGCAATGCTGTTACCGGGTATCATGCAGGCTGCATGGGCGGCAGGCTCGGATAAACCGGAGCAGGAAACGGTGCGCATCGGGTTTATCCCGCTGACCGACTGCGCCCCGGTGGTTATCGCAGCGCTGAAAGGCTTTGATAAAAAATACGGTATTACCATCGTGCCCACCAAAGAGGCGAGCTGGGCGGCGGTGCGCGACAAGCTGGTGGCGGGAGAACTGGACGCCGCACACATTCTTTACGGCCTGCTGTACGGCCTGGAGCTGGGCATCGCCGGCAAGCCGCAGCAGATGGCTAACCTGATGACCCTCAACCAGAACGGTCAGGCCATCACGCTCTCCAGCGATCTGGCGGAGAAGGGCGTTCGAGACCTTGACGGGCTGAAAAAGCTGATTGGTCAGCAGGCGCCCGGCACCTACACCTTCGCGCACACCTTCCCGACCGGGACGCACGCCATGTGGCTGTACTACTGGCTGGCCAGCGCGGGCATTAACCCCTTTGACGACGTGCGCACGGTAGTGGTGCCGCCGCCGCAGATGGTGATGAACATGCGCATTGGCAACATGGTCGGCTTTTGCGTCGGCGAGCCGTGGAACGCGCGGGCCATCAACGACCGCATCGGTTTTACCGCCGCCACGTCGCAGTCCATCTGGGCCGATCATCCGGAAAAAATCCTCGGCACGCGTCGCGACTGGGTGGAGAAAAACCCGCACACCGCGCGGGCGCTGGTGAGCGCGGTACTGGAGGCGGCGCGCTGGATCGAAGCCTCCGCGGAAAACAAGCGCGAGACCGCGCGGATCCTCTCCCGCCGGGCGTGGCTCAACTGCAAGGAACAGTATCTCACCGGACGCATGCTCGGCGAGTACGACAACGGCCTGGGCCAGCGCTGGCAGGACGCGCACCCGATCCGCTTCTTCAACGAGGGGGCCGTCAGCTACCCATATCTCTCAGACGGCATGTGGTTCTTAACCCAGTTCCGCCGCTGGGGCTTGCTCAAATCCGCGCCGGACTACGCGGGTATTGCACAGCGCATTAACCAGACCGCGGTCTGGCAGGATGCCGCCACGGCGGTGGGGGGCATCAGCACACCGACTTCACCATTACGCAGCAGCACATTGATGGACGGCACCGTCTGGAACGGTACCGATCCGGAAGGATACGCCAGCCGTTTCGCTATTCACCGTAAAGGGGCCTGATTATGCAGCATCTGCAAAAGACGAATTCACACGAGACGCCGGAGAGTGGAGAGGTGTTTCTCCTGCCTCCGGTGCAGGTTCGCCGCCGTACGCCGACGTTTGCGCGTCGGATTAATGCGATCCTTCAGCGCATCATCCCGGCGTTTCTCGGTCTGGGACTGCTGGTGGTGCTCTGGCAGCTGGCGGCGATTAACAGCAAAGGTTTCCCAACGCCGCTCAGCACGCTCGATTCCGCCATCACCCTGTTTGCCGATCCGTTTTATCGCGACGGGCCAAACGACATGGGCATCGGTTGGAACGTGCTCGCCTCATTACAGCGCGTGGCGGTGGGGTTTGGCCTGGCCGCGCTCGCCGGGATCCCGCTCGGCTTCCTGATTGGTCGCTTCACCTTTTTCTCTCGCATGTTCGGCCCGCTGATCGCGCTGTTACGCCCGGTTAGCCCGCTGGCCTGGCTTCCCATCGGCCTGCTGCTGTTTCAGAAAGCGGAGCCCGCGTCGAGCTGGACCATTTTTATCTGCTCCATCTGGCCGATGGTGATCAACACCGCCGAAGGCGTGCGCCGCATTCCGCAGGACTACCTTAACGTCGCCCGGGTGCTGCAGCTTTCCGAGTGGACCATCATGCGCCGCATTCTCTTCCCGGCGGTGCTGCCCGCGGTGCTGACCGGGGTGCGCCTCTCCATCGGCATCGCCTGGCTGGTGATTGTCGCCGCCGAGATGCTGACCGGCGGTTTAGGGATCGGCTTCTGGATCTGGAACGAGTGGAACAACCTCAACGTCGAAAACATTCTCATCGCCATCGTCATCATTGGCGTGGTCGGGCTGCTGCTGGAGCAGGGGCTGATGCTGATCGCCCGTCGCTTTAGCTGGCAGGAAAAATAAGGAGCGAACATGAAACCATTAATCCAGGTCCAGGCCGTGAGCCAGCGTTTTTCCACCGCCAGCGGTGAATTTCTGGCGCTGCAGAACGTCTTCTTTGATATCCATGAGGGCGAAACCGTCAGCCTGATTGGGCACTCCGGCTGCGGTAAATCGACGCTGCTTAACCTTATCGCTGGGATCACGCTGCCGACGGAAGGCGGGCTGATTTGCGACAACCGCGAAATTGCCGGGCCGGGTCCGGAGCGCGCGGTGGTATTCCAGAACCATTCGCTGCTGCCGTGGCTCACCTGCTTCGACAACGTGGCCCTGGCGGTCGATCACGTTTTTCGCCACAGCATGAGCAAGGCGGAGCGCCGGGAGTGGATTGAGCACAACCTCGACCGCGTGCAGATGGGGCACGCCCTGCACAAGCGCCCGGGGGAGATCTCCGGCGGCATGAAGCAGCGCGTCGGGATTGCCCGGGCGCTGGCGATGAAGCCGAAAGTCCTGCTGATGGATGAACCCTTCGGCGCGCTGGATGCGCTGACGCGCGCCCATCTGCAGGACTCGGTGATGCAGATCCAGCAGGCGCTGAACACCACCATTGTGCTGATTACCCACGACGTGGACGAGGCGGTGCTGCTCTCCGATCGCGTGCTGATGATGACCAACGGCCCGGCGGCGACCGTCGGGGAGATCCTGCACGTTGACCTGCCGCGCCCGCGTAACCGGGTGCAGCTGGCTGACGACAGCCGCTATCACCACATGCGCCAGCAGATCCTGCATTTCCTCTATGAAAAGCAGCCGAAAGCGGCGTAGCGAGGGGGCTTTGATGCGACTGGTCATTATCGGAAATGGCATGGCGGCCACGCGGCTGATTGCCTCGCTCACCGGGCGTGCTGCCGATCGTTTCGCAATTACCGTCATCGGTGACGAGCCGGAGCATGCCTATAACCGCATCCAGCTTTCGCCGGTGCTGGGCGGTGAAAAAACGGCGGTGGGCATCAGTCTTCAGAATGACGACTGGTACCAGGAACGGGGCGTGACGGTGCTGCGGGGCGAAAAGGCGATCGCCGTAAACGTGGACACGCGGGAAGTGCAAACCGCCGCCCGCACGCTGGACTGGGATGCGCTGGTGTTTGCCACCGGATCAACGCCCTTTATTCCGCCAATCCCCGGCTGCGATGCGCCGCATGTGTTCACGTTCCGTACCCTGGCAGATACCCGGGCCATTCAGGCGATCGTCGGTCCTGCGGTGGTGCTGGGCGGCGGCGTGCTCGGGGTTGAGGCGGCGGCTGCGCTGGCGCGTTCAGGTGACGAGGTCACGCTTGTTCATCGCGGTCCGTGGCTGATGGAGCAGCAGCTGGATGAGCAGGCGGGCGTGCTGCTGGAAGAGGCGCTGGCGGCGCGGGGCGTGCGCTGTGAGCTCGCCTCTGGCATCGCGGCGATTGACGGGAATAGCGTGACGCTGCTGAACGGACGCAGAATCGCCGCCGCGCGCGTGGTGCTAGCGACCGGCGTGCAGCCCAGCGTCACGCTGGCGCAGGCCAGCGGCATTCGCTGCGCGCGCGGCATCGTGGTGGATCACCAGATGCAAACCTCCGAGCCGGACGTCTACGCCATTGGCGAGTGCTGCGAAATTGACGGTCAGACGTTTGGCCTGGTCGCCCCCTGTCTGGCGCAGGCGGATATCCTTGCCGCCCGGCTGGCCGGAGACGTCACCGCGCCGTTTACCCTGACCGACAGCGGGATGCGCCTCAAGGTGACCGGCGTGGAGCTGTTCAGTCTCGGTCGCGCGGCAGTGCAGGAGGGCGACGTGGTCTGGAGCGCATGGGATCCGCTGACCCGTCACTATCGCCGTTTACTGATCAATCAAGGGGCGCTGGCTGGCGTACTGCTGATGGGCGACTGCCGCAGCGCGGCAACATTTACCGATTTACTGGCAACGGCTGCGCCCGCCCACGCGGACTGGCTGTTCGATCGTTTCACTATGCAACCGCAGGTTGCAGGACAGAATGCTATGACAAAACCTACTCTGGTGGTGGTTGGGCACGGTATGGTCGGCCATCATTTTCTCGAAGACTGCGTTAACCGCAATCTGCATCAGCAGTATCAGATCGTTGTCTTTGGCGAGGAGCGCTATGCCGCCTACGACCGCGTGCATCTGTCGGAATATTTTGGCGGCCGCAGCGCGGCGTCGCTTTCGCTGGTGGAGGGGGATTTCTTTGTCGACAACGGCATTGAGCTGCGCCTGTCGCAGCAGGTCGTCGCTATCGATCGCGACGCGCGCGTGGTGCGCACCGCCAGCGGGCACGAAACCCACTGGGACAAGCTGGTGCTGGCGACCGGCTCATACCCGTTCGTGCCGCCCGTGCCGGGCAACGATTTGCCGGGCTGTTTTGTCTACCGCACCCTTGACGACCTGGACAACATTGCTGCACATGCGGCGGGCTCGCGCCGCGGCGTGGTGATTGGCGGCGGCCTGCTCGGGCTGGAGGCGGCGAATGCCCTGAAGCAGCTCGGGCTGGAAACCCACGTGGTTGAGTTTGCGCCCAACCTGATGGCGGTCCAGCTCGACAACGACGGCGCGGCGATGCTGCGCAAGAAAATTGAGGCGCTGGGCGTCGGCGTTCACACCAGTAAAGCGACAACGGAGATCGCCACGGCGGACGGCGGGCTGGTGCTGCGCTTTGCCGATGGCGAACAGCTGGAAACGGACATGGTGGTCTTTTCTGCCGGCATTCGTCCGCAGGACGCGCTGGCGCGCAGCAGCGGGCTGGCTATCGGCGAACGCGGCGGGATCTGCATTGACGACGGCTGTCGCACCTCCGATCCGGACGTGCTGGCCATTGGTGAATGCGCCCTGTGGGAGGGGAAAATCTTCGGGCTGGTTGCGCCCGGCTATCAGATGGCGCGGGTGGCCGCCGCCGCGCTGGCGGGAGAGGATAAAACCTTCACCGGCGCGGATATGAGCACCAAACTCAAGCTACTCGGCGTGGACGTGGCCTCGTTCGGCGACGCTCACGGGCGCACGCCGGGGGCGCTGAGCTATCAGTGGACGCACGGTCCGCAGCAAATTTACAAGAAAATCGTTGTCAGCCACGACGGCAAAACGCTGCTCGGCGGCGTGCTGGTGGGCGATGCCAGCGAATACGCCACGCTGGTGCAGATGATGCTTAACGGGATAGCCCTGCCAAAAGAGCCGGAAACGCTGATATTACCCGCGTCGTCAGGCAGCGCGCCGAAAGCGCTCGGCGTGGCGGCGCTGCCGGAAAGCGCGCAGATCTGTTCGTGTCATAACGTCAGCAAAGGCGATATCTGCCGGGCGGTGAGCTCGGGCGCGACGGATATCGGCGCCGTTAAGCAGTGCACCAAAGCGGCGACCGGCTGCGGGGGATGTAGCGCGCTGGTGAAGCAGGTGATGGAGTTCCAGCTGGCGGAGCAGGGCGTGGAGGTGAAAAAGGACATCTGCGAGCACTTCCCGTACTCACGCCAGGAGATTTACCACCTCGTGCGCGTCAACCATATCCGCACCTTTGACCAGCTTATCAGCCGCTACGGACAGGGGCACGGATGCGAAATTTGTAAGCCGCTGGTGGGGTCAGTGCTTGCCTCGTGCTGGAACGAGTATCTGCTGAAACCGGCACACCTGCCGCTGCAGGACACCAACGACCGCTACTTCGCCAATATCCAGAAGGACGGTACCTACTCCATCGTGCCGCGCATGCCCGCAGGGGAAGTGACCGCCAACGGGCTGATCGCCATCGGCCAGATTGCGAAACGCTACAGCCTGTACAGCAAAATTACCGGCGGACAGCGAATCGACCTTTTCGGCGCCACTCTGGAACAGCTGCCTGAGATCTGGCAGGCGCTGGTCGAGGCCGGGTTCGAAACCGGGCACGCTTACGGGAAATCCCTGCGCACGGTGAAATCCTGCGTCGGTTCAACCTGGTGCCGCTACGGGGTGCAGGACTCCACCGGCCTCGCGGTCAGGCTTGAGCACCGCTACAAGGGGCTGCGCGCGCCGCACAAAATCAAAATGGCGGTCTCCGGCTGCACCCGCGAGTGCGCGGAGGCGCAGAGCAAAGACGTGGGGGTGATTGCCACCGATAAAGGCTGGAACCTCTATCTGTGCGGCAACGGCGGGATGAAGCCGCGCCACGCGGATCTCTTCGCCAGCGATCTGGACGACGAAACGCTGATCCGCACCGTCGACCGTTTCCTGATGTTTTACATCCGCACGGCGGATCGACTGCAGCGCACCAGCACCTGGATGGACAACCTTGAGGGCGGCCTCGACTATCTGCGCGAGGTGATCCTCAACGACAGCCTCGGCATCGCCCACGAGCTGGAGCAGGAGATGGCCCGGGTGGTGGAAACCTACCAGTGCGAATGGCAAACCACGCTCAGCGATCCCAACCGCCTGGCGCTGTTCCGCACGACGGTGAACGAGACCGCGCCGGATGAAAGCAAGCGCTGGCAGGAAATCTGCGGCATCGACGATATCCCCGAGCAGGCGGGCATCGGCGCGCGGCTTGGACGTAAGCCGATTGCGCTCTTCCGCTTTGGCAAAACCGTTTACGCCCTCGACGATCGGGAACCGGGCGGTAATGCGAACGTGCTTTCACGCGGCATTCTTGGCGATGCGTCGGGCGAGCCGGTGGTGATTTCACCGCTGTATAAGCAGCGCATTCGCCTGCGCGACGGCTGTCAGGTAGAGAACGGCGAACCCGCGGTGCGCGCCTGGCCGGTGAAAATTGAAAACGGCAAGGTGTGGGTTGGCAGCGACGCCCTGGTAATGCGTGCGGAGGCCTCATGACGGAAACCCGGACAACGTGCCCCTACTGCGGGGTCGGCTGCGGCGTAGTTGCCAGCGTGGAAGGTGAAGCGATCAGCGTTCGGGGAGATGAAACCCATCCAGCGAACCTGGGTCGCCTGTGCGTGAAAGGATCGGCCCTGGGGGAAACGACGGGGTTACAGGGGCGATTGCTGCGCCCCGCTGTTGACGGACTTGAGGTGGACTGGGCGCAGGCGCTGAACGCGGCGGGGGAGCGTCTGCGGGAGATTATCGACACATGGGGACCGCAGGCGGTGGCGTTTTACGCCTCCGGACAATTGCTTACCGAGGACTACTACGCCGCCAACAAGCTGATGAAAGGGTTTATCGGTGCGGCAAACATCGATACCAACTCCCGGCTCTGCATGTCCTCGGCGGTGGTGGGCTACAAGCGCGCCTTTGGCGAAGACGTGGTGCCGTGCAGCTATGAGGATGTGGAAAACAGCGATCTGGTGGTGCTGGCTGGCTCGAACGCGGCCTGGACGCATCCGGTGCTCTATCAGCGGCTGGTGCAGGCAAAGTACAGCAATCCGCAGATGAAGGTGGTGGTAATCGATCCCCGCAGAACCGCCACCTGTGATATTGCTGACCTGCATCTGGCGCTCGCCCCCGGCAGCGACGCCGGGCTGTTTGTCGGTCTGCTTAATGTGATTCAGGGAACGGATGAGTGGCCTGTTGAGCGCGTGGCGGCGTTTTGCGGCCTCTCGCCGCAGGATATTGGCACCTTTTACGACTGGTTTATCACCGCGCCTCGCGCAATTACGCTCTACACCATGGGTATCAACCAGTCCACCAGCGGCAGCGACAAGTGTAACGCTATCATTAACGTTCATCTTGCCAGCGGGAAGTTCAACCGTCCGGGCTGCGGCCCGTTTTCGCTGACCGGACAGCCAAACGCGATGGGGGGAAGGGAAGTGGGCGGACTGGCGAACCAGCTGGCGGCACACATGAACTATGAGCCGGACGATCTTTCGCGGGTGGCGCGTTTCTGGGGAACGGAACGGCTGGCGCAGACGCCGGGGCTGATGGCGGTGGAGCTGTTTGACGCCATTGCCCGCGGTGAGGTGAAGGCGGTGTGGATTATGGGCACCAACCCCGCCGTGTCGCTGCCGGACAGCCACGCGGTGTGTCAGGCGCTGGCGGGCTGCCCGCTGGTGATGGTCTCTGAGGTGATGAACGATACAGATACCAGCCGGTTCGCCCATATCCGTTTTCCGGCGCTGGGCTGGGGAGAGAAGGACGGGACGGTGACCAATTCCGAGCGTCGCATTTCGCGCCAGCGCGCGTTTCTGCCTGCGCCGGGCGAAGCGAAGCCGGACTGGTGGATCGTCGCGCAGGTAGCGAAACGGCTGGGCTACGGCGAGGCCTTTGCCTGGCAACATCCGCACGAGATTTTTTGCGAACATGCGGCGCTGACGGCTTTTGAAAATGACGGCGCGCGGGCATTGAATCTTCATGACCTGGCTGCGCTAACCCGTGAGGAGTGGGATCAGTTTGAGCCTTATCAGTGGCCGACGGGGGATTTCCCGCGCCGAAACATCGTTCCCGTTAACCCTCTGTTGCACGGCGCGACGGTCAGCGCGTTATACCCGCTGATTCTCAACTCGGGGCGCATCCGCGATCAGTGGCATACCATGACCCGAACGGGATACGTGGCCAGACTCATGCAGCATATCGCCGAACCGTTTGTTGAGGTTTGCCCCGCAGACGCGGTTCGGTTTTCCCTGTGCGACGGCCAGCTGGCGCGCATCAGCTCGCCGCGCGGCGTGATGGTCGTCAGAGTACGAATCAATGACGGGATACGGGAAGGCGAGGCGTTTGCCCCTATGCACTGGAACGCTGAGTTTTCCCGCCAGGGAAAGGTGAATGCGCTGGTGGAAGGGCGCTGCGATCCGGTTTCTGGCCAGCCGGAGAGTAAACAAACCGCGGTCAGAATTCTGCCGTGGCAGCCCGCCTGGCAGGGGGAGCTCTATGCCCGGGAATGGCCGGAAATGCCCTCTTCGGCTTACTGGTGGCGTAAAGCCTCACGCCTGACGGTGGCGGGCGATCAACCGCTGCTGTCGTGGGTAATGGATTACGCCGGCGTCCGGGGCTGGCAGCTGCAGGTTGCGCAAACCGGCGAACGCAGCAGCGTGCTGGCCTGGCATGAAGGCCAGCTGATGCTGGGCTTCTGGGAGGGCACCGCGTTACCGGCGCTGGCGCATACGGTGATTGAAGCCGCTTTTCAATCCCCACCCGTGCTGGCCTCAGAACGTCACGCCTTGCTGAACGGACAGAGCGTCGGGAAGGAAGCGGATCCGGGACGCATCATCTGCAGCTGTTTCAGCGTCGGGGAGGATACGATACGGGAGGCGATCGTCGGAGGGTGTGATTCCATCAACGCGCTGGGGGCGAAGCTGCGCTGTGGTACGAACTGTGGTTCCTGCGTGCCGGAGCTGAAAGGGCTGTTTCAGGATAATCCTGAAATGTCCGCCAGGACTGCATTTCAGGGCTTATCGCGTTAACATAATAAGAGTTTATTCATAAACACAGGTTCTTATTGACGACGTTGATGGCTGTATCGTCCCGCATTCGTTTGCTGTTTTTACTCCCCCTTCTTACGGTCGGAGCCGTTCACGGTGCGCCGAATTCCTTTATGCATCAGGCGCAAAATCCCTTTGATAATAACGGGGATAGTTTGCCCGACCTCGGCATGGCGGCGCCAACGGGCGAGGGGGAAAAACACCTGGCCGAAATGGCGAAAGCCTTCGGTGAGGCCAGCATGACCGACAACGGCCTGACAACGGGCGAGCAGGCGCGTCAGTTTGCGTTTGGCCAGGTGCGCGACGCGGTGAGCGGCGAAGTGAATCAGCAGATTGAGTCCTGGCTTTCGCCCTGGGGGAACGCCAGCGTGAACCTACTGGTGGATAACGATGGCAAATTTAACGGCAGCAGCGGGAGCTGGTTTATCCCCTGGAACGATAACAACCGTTACCTGAGCTGGAGCCAGCTTGGCCTGACCCAGCAGACGGATGGCCTGGTCAGTAACGCAGGAATCGGTCAGCGCTGGATCGCCGGGAAATGGCTGCTGGGTTACAACACCTTTTACGATAACCTCCTGGATGAAAACCTGCAGCGTGCCGGGCTGGGCGCGGAAGCGTGGGGGGAAAATCTGCGCCTGTCAGCCAACTATTATCAGCCCTTTGCCGGCTGGCGCGACCGCTCCGACGTCCAGGAGAAGCGTATGGCGCGCGGATATGACGTCACTGCTAAAGCCTGGCTGCCGTGGTTCCATCATCTGAATACCAGCGTGAGCTTCGAGCAATACTTTGGCGATAACGTCGATCTCTTCAACAGCGGAACGGGCTATCACAATCCGGTGGCGGTGAATCTGGGGCTTAACTATACCCCCGTTCCGCTGGTCACCCTGACCGCCGCGCACAAGCAGGGCGAAAGTGGCGAGAGCCAGAATAACCTCGGGCTGAAGCTCAACTATCGCTTTGGCGTGCCGCTGGTGAAGCAGCTTTCCGCCGGTGAAGTCGCCGCCACGCGCTCCCTGCGCGGAAGCCGCTACGACTCGCCGGAGCGCACTAGCCTGCCGGTGATGGAGTTCCGCCAGCGTAAAACGCTGTCCGTCTGGCTGGCAACGCCGCCGTGGGATCTGAAAGGGGGCGAGACCGTTATGCTGAAGCTTCAGGTTCGCAGCGCGAACGGCATTCGTCAGATCCACTGGCAGGGGGATACGCAGGCGCTGAGCCTGACGTCGCCGGCCAAAAGCAACAGCAGCGACGGGTGGAGTGTGATTATGCCTGCCTGGAATGACGGTGAAGGGGCGACAAACCGCTGGCACCTGTCGGCGGTAGTGGAAGATGAGAAAGGCCAGCGTGTCTCGTCCAATGAGATCGTGCTGACCGTCGTGCAGCCGCTGGTCGCATTGCCCGACAACGACCCGCGCTGGAAGCTTCTGCCGGAGGAGTAATCCTTAAAAAATGCGTTCCTGATGCACCCACACCGCGGCTTCAACGCGGGATTTTAGCTTCATTTTCTTCAGCATATGCTTCACGTGCACTTTGACCGTGCTTTCGGTGATGTCCAGGCGGCGGGCGATCATCTTGTTAGGCAGCCCCTGGGCAATGAGTTTGAGAATATCGCGCTCGCGCGGCGTTAGCTGGCTGACGTCGCGGTCAGAGGTGGCGCGGTTGGCGCGCAGGCTGGCGGCCAGCACCGGCGTTAAGGCTTCGCTGAGAACCATCTCGCCCGCCGCGGCCTGCTGCAGCGCCTTAAGCAAGTCTTCCGGCTCCATGTCCTTCAGCAGATAACCATCCGCCCCGCGCTTCAGCGCCGTGACCACATCCTCTTCATGGTTCGACACGCTAAAGACGACGATGCGCCCGGAAAGCGATTTTTCCCGCAGCTTGTCGAGGGTTTCCAGACCGTTCATACCGGGCATATTTAGATCGAGCAGGATCAGATCGGGATCGAGGGATTCGGCAAGCTCAATGCCCTGTTCACCGTTGCTGGCTTCGCCCACCACGGTGATATCGGGCGCCATGCTGACCAGCTGTTTCACGCCAGTACGCAGCATCGGATGGTCGTCGATCAGCAGGATGGATGCCGGTTCCTGATTAGTCATGGGTTTCTCCTTGAGCAGTTGTAAGCGGTTTCTCGGGAATAAAGGTGACGACAACTTCCGTGCCGCCCGTCTCTCTCCGGCGAACCTGGCAATCACCGCGCAGGCTTTGGGCGCGGTCTCGCATAATAATTAAACCATAGTGGTTAGTGCGTTCGGCATTTTCCGGCACACCGCGGCCGTTGTCGTGAACCGTCAGTTTGACCTGATTGTCGTGCTGGCTGACGGTGACCGTGACCGCTGTTGCTTCAGCGTGTTTAAGCACGTTGCTCAGCGCTTCGCGGGCGATCTGCAGCAGATGAATCGCCTGATGGGAAGGGACAAGCCGCGGCGGCAGCTGGTAATCCAGCTTCACCGGGAAGCCCAGCCGGGCGCTAAATTCCTGGCAGCTGGATTCCAGCGCCGGGCGCAGCCCCGGCTCGGTCAGCTGCAGACGGAAGGTAGTCAGCAGCTCGCGCAGCTGTATCCAGGAGGTGTTCAGCTCGTTGCGGATCTGGCTCAGCAGCTGCTTGTTGCTTTCCGGCATCTCCGCATCCTGCATCTGCAGGCAGCTCACCTGCATTTTCATACAGGAGAGCGACTGGGCAATCGAGTCGTGAAGCTCGCGGGCGATGGTTGCGCGCTCCTCCATGACGATAAGCTGCTGCTGCTTTTCCTGATGCCTGTCGAGCGCCAGCGTGGCCGTTAGCTGTTCGACCAGCGTATCGACCAGCTGCTGCTGGTCGTGGCTCAGGTGACGCCCGGCTGGCAGCGTTGCCAGCAGAATACCGTACTGAGTGTGGCTGTCGGTCAGGCGCCACTTCAGGGTGGTGCCGCCGGACGTCAGCGGCGGCAGGCCACGAGGGCAAAGATGGCAGCCTTTGTCATCGCACGACATATCCGACTGGCAGGTAAATTCCTGATGGTTATCTTCGTCTTCCACGTCGTAGACGCGCAGCTCAAGGTCGTGCAGCAGGGTCAGATTTTGCAGGCCGTTCAGCACCGGAGAGAGGCGCTCGCATAGCGGCACCTGCATGTGCAGACGGCGGTTGGCTTGCCACAGGAAGGAGAGGATCTCGTTTTTCTGCTCCAGTCCCGCCGTTTTTTCCTGAACGCGCTGTTCCAGCACCGCGTAGCTCTCGGAGAGCTCTGCCGACATGGTGTTGAGCGCCTGGCCGAGCATGGCCATCTCGTTGCGCCCGCTGATGTGCGTGCGCTGGGTAAAATCGCGTGCGGTCACCGCGCGGGCCATTGCAAGCAGCTGTTTCCACGGGTTCAGCAGCCGCGCGCGCAGCCAGACGATGGTGAAGATCAGCAGTAGCCCCATAAACAGCGCCATTGCGCGGTGCACCATCACCACCCGGTCGATGCGTAATTCGGTTGTCTGGTCAAAAGCGGAGACCAGCGCATCAATACGTGAGACGAACCCCGCGACGTCTTGCGCAACGGTTTCGGTGCTGCGCGCCTGTTTCAGCCCGGGCTGCAGTTGGGTGTGCCAGTAGCCCTGAAGGGCGTTAAGCTGGGATTGCTGACCGGCGCGGATGGCGGCGTTTTCCAGCTCGGGGCTGAAGACCGTGCGCTCCATTTCATCAATCAGGGGCCGATCGTCCTGCGTCAGGGGGACCGACGCCAGCAGGCGATAACTCTGCATGCGTAGCGAGCCTGCCTCGTTGATGGCATGCGCATTACCCTGTACGCCCTGTACCAGCCAGCCGGAGATCGCCATGCCGGTCACGCCGATGGCGGTGGACAGCAAAACAATCAGAGCGAGCTGATTCACGAGCGTCAGCGGAGATAAACATCTTTTTAACATAGAGGTGGCGTGCTCCTGACGTGGCCTGCTTGCAGGAATGGCGCTATTCTGGTGCATACCCTGGAGTATACCCATACCAATAAAGGATTACCCCTAAATTGCCAACGGAGTAGGGGGAAGGAGGTGGAGGTAGCCAGGAACCTTCAGTGCCGTGAAAAACCACGTCTTTTTTACCGAATTTGCCTACTCACTAAGGATAAGACCTTTTTTTGCGCCGCAAATCCTCCCACTTTTCCTTTGATTTATATCAACTTACCGCCGCCCTAAAACCCTAATGTTTGCAGCATCATTCGAGAATCAGAGGTGTCTATGAGTCACTCATCCGCTCCCGAAAGGGAAAATGGTGCCGTTATTACTGACTGGCGTCCAGAGGATCCGGCGTTCTGGCAACAGCGCGGCCATCGTGTAGCCAGCCGGAATCTGTGGATTTCCGTGCCGTGCTTGTTATTAGCGTTTTGCGTATGGATGTTGTTTAGCGCGGTGGCGGTAAACTTGCCGAAAGTCGGCTTCACATTTACGACCGATCAGCTGTTCATGCTGACCGCGCTGCCGTCGCTGTCCGGCGCGCTGCTGCGTGTACCTTACGCGTTTATGGTGCCGGTGTTTGGCGGTCGTCGCTGGACGGCGTTCAGTACGGGCATCATGATCGTCCCCTGCGTGTGGCTCGGCTTCGCGGTGCAGGATACCTCTACGCCGTTCAGCGTGTTCGTGATTATCTCCCTGCTGTGCGGTTTTGCGGGCGCGAACTTCGCCTCCAGCATGGCGAACATCAGCTTCTTCTTCCCGAAAGCGAAGCAGGGCGGCGCGCTGGGTATTAACGGCGGTCTGGGGAATATGGGCGTTAGCGTGATGCAGCTCATTGCCCCGCTGGCGATCTCGGTCTCCATTTTTGCGGCCTTTGGCGGCGGTGGCGTTGAGCAGGCGAATGGTTCTTATCTGTACCTGCAAAACGCAGCGTGGATTTGGGTGCCGTTCCTGGTGATCTTCACCCTCGCAGCCTGGTTCTTTATGAATGACCTGTCCGCGTCGAAAGCGTCACTGAGCGAGCAGCTTCCGGTGCTGAAGCGTGGACACCTTTGGGTGATGGCGCTGCTGTATCTGGCCACCTTCGGTTCGTTTATCGGCTTCTCGGCGGGCTTCGCGATGCTGTCGAAAACGCAGTTCCCGGACGTGCAGATCCTGCAGTTCGCCTTCTTCGGTCCATTTATTGGCGCCCTGGCGCGTTCGCTGGGCGGCATGGTCTCTGACCGTCTCGGCGGTACCCGCGTGACGCTGGTCAACTTCGTCGTGATGGCGGTCTTCTGCGCGTTGCTGTTCCTGACGCTGCCCGTCGACGGGCAGGGCGGTAACTTCATCGCCTTCTTCGGCGTGTTTATGGTGCTGTTCCTGACGGCCGGGCTGGGGAGTGCATCCACCTTCCAGATGATCTCCGTGATCTTCCGTAAGCTGACCATGGATCGCGTGAAGGCGCAGGGCGGGAGCGAAGAGCAGGCGATGCGCGAGGCGGCAACGGATACGGCCGCGGCGCTGGGCTTTATCTCTGCCATCGGCGCGATTGGCGGCTTCTTTATCCCGAAAGCGTTCGGTATCTCTTTGGACCTGACCGGCTCTCCGGCCGGCGCCATGAAAGTTTTCCTCGTCTTCTATATCGCCTGCGTTGTGATTACGTGGCTGGTATATGGCCGAAATACCAAGAAAAATAAGTAAGTGTGATTATCCGTTTACGCGGCCTTCGGGCCGCGTTTTTTTTGCCAGCATAATAGTTACAACATACTTACGGCTTTTACGGCAGACGCCTGCGGCGGCACTGTGATCGCCATCGCTTTGCAGGTGGGTCTACCCCTTAATACCTGAGATGTTAAATGTTGACTGGCTTTTTGTACTATAAATTAAAAATAACTCTATATTTCATGATGATATGAAATTTTTGAAGATACCGCTTTGGTGGTATTTGGTATAACCCCTCCCCGAAAAGTCCCTCCTCGTCTTGATCGTTATCAATTCTCCCCCTCTTTCAGGGCGTTACCTTCGCTGCAAATCAGCAATGTCGATTTAGAGAGCCACAGGCTCCATACAGGAGATACCCGATGAGCAAATTTTTGGACCGGTTTCGCTACTTCAAACAGAAGGGTGAAACTTTTGCCGATGGGCACGGCCAGGTTCTGGATACCAACCGGGACTGGGAAGACGGTTACCGCCAGCGCTGGCAGCATGACAAAGTCGTCCGTTCGACCCACGGCGTGAACTGTACCGGTTCATGCAGCTGGAAGATTTTCGTTAAAAACGGTCTGGTGACCTGGGAAATGCAGCAGACCGACTATCCGCGCACCCGCCCGGATATGCCAAACCATGAACCGCGCGGCTGCCCGCGCGGTGCCAGCTACTCCTGGTATCTCTACAGCGCTAACCGCCTGAAATACCCGCTGATGCGCAAACGCCTGATGAAAATGTGGCGCGAGGCGAAAGTGCAGCACAGCGATCCGGTGGATGCCTGGGCGTCTATTATCGAAGACGCTGATAAAGCGAAAAGCTTCAAGCAGGCTCGCGGCCGCGGCGGCTTTGTGCGTTCCTCATGGAAAGAAGTGAACGAGCTGATTGCCGCCTCCAACGTCTACACCGTTAAAACCTACGGTCCTGACCGCGTGGCTGGCTTCTCGCCGATCCCGGCGATGTCGATGGTCTCTTACGCTTCCGGCGCGCGCTATCTGTCACTTATCGGCGGGACCTGCCTGAGCTTCTACGACTGGTACTGCGACCTGCCGCCGGCGTCTCCGCAGACCTGGGGCGAGCAGACCGACGTGCCGGAATCCGCGGACTGGTACAACTCCAGCTACATCATCGCCTGGGGTTCAAACGTTCCTCAGACCCGTACGCCGGACGCGCACTTCTTTACTGAAGTCCGTTACAAAGGCACCAAAACCGTGGCGGTAACCCCTGACTACGCGGAAATTGCCAAGCTCTGCGATCTGTGGCTGGCACCGAAACAGGGTACCGATGCCGCGATGGCGATGGCGATGGGGCACGTCATGCTGCGCGAATTCCATCTTGATAAGCCAAGCCAGTACTTCACCGACTACGTCCGCCGCTACACCGACATGCCAATGCTGGTCATGCTGGAAGAGCGTGACGGGTACTATGCCGCAGGACGTACGCTGCGCGCAGCCGATCTGGTGGATTCGCTGGGCCAGGAAAATAATCCTGAGTGGAAAACCGTTGCGTATAACAGCAACGGCGAGCTGGTGGCGCCAAACGGCTCTATCGGCTTCCGCTGGGGCGAGAAGGGCAAGTGGAACCTTGAGCAACGTAACGGCACCACCGGCGAAGAGACTGAGCTGCGCCTCAGCATGCTGGGCAGCCAGGACGAGATCGCCGAGGTCGGGTTCCCGTACTTCGGCGGCGAAGGTTCCGAGCACTTCAACAAGGTTGAACTGAAAAACGTACTGATGCACAAGCTGCCGGTTAAGCGCCTGCAGTTGGCCGACGGCTCTACCGCGCTGGTCACCACCGTTTATGACCTGACCATGGCGAACTACGGTCTGGAGCGCGGCCTGGGCGATGAAAACTGTGCAACCGGCTATGACGACGTGAAGGCCTACACCCCGGCCTGGGCGGAACAGATTACCGGAGTTCCTCGCTCGCACATTACCCGTATCGCACGCGAGTTCGCAGAAAACGCGGACAAAACGCACGGCCGTTCGATGATCATCGTCGGTGCCGGTCTGAACCACTGGTATCACCTCGATATGAACTACCGTGGCCTGATCAACATGCTGATCTTCTGCGGCTGCGTCGGTCAGAGCGGCGGCGGCTGGGCGCACTACGTCGGCCAGGAGAAACTGCGTCCGCAGACCGGCTGGCAGCCTCTGGCGTTTGCCCTCGACTGGCAGCGTCCGGCACGCCATATGAACAGCACCTCCTACTTCTATAACCACTCCAGCCAGTGGCGCTACGAAACGGTCACCGCGCAGGAGCTGCTGTCGCCGATGGCGGATAAATCCCGCTACAGCGGCCACCTTATTGACTTCAACGTGCGTGCTGAACGCATGGGCTGGCTGCCGTCGGCGCCGCAGCTGGGCACTAACCCGCTGCGCATTGCGGAAGCGGCGAAGCAGGCGGGCATGTCACCGGTGGATTATACCGTGAAATCTCTGAAGGATGGCTCAATCCGCTTCGCGGCAGAACAGCCGGAGAACGGTAAAAACCATCCGCGTAACCTGTTCATCTGGCGCTCCAACCTGCTGGGGTCGTCCGGTAAAGGCCACGAGTACATGCTGAAATACCTGCTCGGTACCGAAAACGGTATCCAGGGGAAAGATCTCGGCAAGCAGGGCGGCGTGAAGCCGGAAGAGGTGGAGTGGAAAGACAACGGTCTCGACGGCAAGCTGGATCTGGTGGTGACGCTCGACTTCCGTCTGTCCAGCACCTGCCTGTACTCCGACATCGTGCTGCCAACCGCGACCTGGTACGAAAAAGACGACATGAATACCTCGGATATGCATCCGTTTATTCATCCGCTGTCTGCGGCCGTTGACCCTGCGTGGGAATCAAAAAGCGACTGGGATATCTACAAAGACATCGCGAAGAAATTCTCCGAAGTCTGCGTAGGGCACCTCGGCAAAGAGACCGACGTGGTGACGCTGCCAATCCAGCACGACTCTGCCGCCGAACTTGCGCAACCGCTGGACGTGAAGGACTGGAAAAAAGGCGAATGCGACCTGATCCCGGGCGTAACCGCGCCGCACATTATTCCGGTTGAACGCGACTATCCGGCAACCTACGAGCGCTTTACCTCTATCGGCCCGCTGATGGAGAAAATCGGTAACGGCGGGAAAGGGATCGCCTGGAACACCCAGAGCGAAATGGATCTGCTGCGCAAGCTCAATTACACCAAAGCGGACGGCCCGGCGAAAGGCCAGCCAATGCTGAACACGGCGATTGATGCGGCGGAGATGATCCTGACCCTGGCCCCGGAAACTAACGGCCACGTTGCGGTGAAGGCCTGGGCGGCACTGAGCGAGTTCACCGGTCGCGACCATACGCACCTGGCGGCGAATAAAGAGGAAGAGAAAATCCGCTTCCGCGATATTCAGGCCCAGCCGCGCAAGATTATCTCCAGCCCGACCTGGTCAGGCCTGGAAGATGAGCATGTGTCCTACAACGCGGGCTACACCAACGTTCACGAGCTGATCCCATGGCGCACCCTGTCCGGCCGTCAGTCGCTCTATCAGGATCACCAGTGGATGCGCGACTTCGGTGAAAGCCTGCTGGTTTACCGTCCGCCAATCGACACCCGCTCCGTAACCGCAGTTATGGGCGCGAAATCGAACGGTAACCCAGAGAAGGCGCTGAACTTCCTGACGCCGCACCAGAAGTGGGGTATCCACTCCACCTACAGCGACAACCTGCTGATGCTGACGCTGTCGCGCGGCGGTCCGATTGTCTGGATGAGCGAAACGGACGCCAAAGATCTGGGTATCGAAGATAACGACTGGATCGAAGTGTTCAACAGCAACGGTGCCCTGACGGCGCGTGCGGTGGTGAGCCAGCGCGTACCGGCCGGGATGACCATGATGTATCACGCGCAGGAACGTATCGTTAACCTGCCGGGGTCAGAAATTACCGAGCAGCGCGGCGGGATCCACAACTCCGTGACCCGTATTACGCCGAAGCCGACCCACATGATCGGTGGCTATGCACAGCTGGCCTACGGCTTTAACTACTACGGCACCGTAGGATCGAACCGCGATGAGTTCGTGGTGGTACGTAAGATGAAGAACATTAACTGGTTAGACGGCGAAGGTAATGACCAGGTACAGGAGAGCGTAAAATGAAAATTCGTTCACAAGTCGGCATGGTGCTGAATCTGGATAAATGCATCGGCTGCCATACCTGCTCGGTCACCTGTAAAAATGTCTGGACCAGCCGTGAAGGTATGGAGTACGCCTGGTTCAACAACGTAGAAAGCAAGCCGGGCACCGGCTTCCCGACCGACTGGGAAAACCAGGAGAAGTGGAAGGGCGGCTGGATCCGTAAAATCAACGGCAAGCTGCAGCCGCGCATGGGTAACCGCGCGATGCTTCTGGGAAAAATCTTCGCTAACCCGCACCTGCCGGGCATCGACGATTACTACGAGCCGTTTGACTACGACTACCAGAACCTGCACAACGCGCCGGAAAGCAAACACCAGCCGATCGCCCGTCCTCGCTCGCTGATCACCGGTCAGCGCATGGACAAGATCACCAGCGGTCCAAACTGGGAAGAGATTCTGGGCGGCGAGTTCGAGAAACGCGCCAAAGACCAGAACTTCGAGAACATGCAGAAGGCGATTTACGGCCAGTTTGAAAATACCTTCATGATGTATCTGCCGCGCCTGTGCGAGCACTGCCTCAACCCGGCGTGCGTGGCGACCTGCCCAAGCGGTGCCATCTACAAGCGTGAAGAAGACGGCATTGTGCTTATTGACCAGGACAAGTGCCGCGGCTGGCGCATGTGCATCACCGGCTGCCCGTACAAAAAAATCTACTTCAACTGGAAGAGCGGTAAATCTGAGAAGTGCATCTTCTGCTACCCGCGTATTGAAGCCGGAATGCCGACCGTCTGCTCAGAAAGCTGCGTAGGCCGTATTCGCTACCTCGGCGTGCTGCTGTATGACGCGGACGCGATTGAAAACGCCGCGAGCACCGAGCACGAGAAAGATCTGTATCAGCGTCAGCTGGACGTGTTCCTCGATCCGAACGATCCGAAGGTGATTGAGCAGGCCCTGAAGGACGGCATTCCGCAGAGCGTGATTGACGCCGCGCAGCAGTCTCCGGTGTACAAAATGGCGATGGACTGGAAGCTGGCCCTGCCGCTGCATCCGGAATACCGCACCCTGCCGATGGTTTGGTACGTGCCGCCACTGTCGCCGATTCAGTCTGCGGCTGACGCGGGCGAACTGAGCAGTAACGGCATTCTGCCGGACGTGGAAAGCCTGCGTATCCCGGTTCAGTACCTGGCTAACCTGTTGACCGCAGGGGATACCCAGCCGGTACTGCTCGCGCTGAAGCGTATGCTGGCGATGCGTCACTTCAAACGTGCGGAAACCGTAGACGGTGTGACCGATACCCGCGCGCTGGAAGAGGTTGGCCTGACCGAAGCGCAGGCGCAGGAGATGTACCGCTATCTGGCGATCGCTAACTACGAAGACCGTTTCGTGGTGCCGAGCAGCCACCGCGAGCTGGCCCGCGAAGCCTTCCCGGAGAAAAACGGCTGTGGCTTTACCTTTGGCGACGGCTGCCACGGGTCAGACAGCAAATTCAACCTGTTCAACAGCCGCCGCATCGATGCTATGGATGTGACCAGCAAAACGGAGCCGCACCAATGATTGAACTCGTCATTGTTTCGCGTCTGCTCGAGTACCCGGATGCTGCGCTTGCGCAGCATCAGCAGGAACTCTTTGATGCACTCGCGTCATCTGAAAACCTGGATAAAGACGATGCCCAGCGGCTTGGTGTTTTCCTCCGCGATCTGCTGGCGCGCGACCTTCTGGATGCCCAGTCGGACTACAGCCAGCTGTTTGACCGGGGGCGTGCGACCTCGCTGCTGCTGTTTGAACACGTTCACGGTGAATCCCGTGACCGCGGTCAGGCGATGGTGGACCTGATGGCCCAGTACGAACAGCACGGCCTGCAGCTCGACAGCCGCGAGCTGCCGGATCATCTGCCGCTGTATCTGGAGTACCTGGCGCAGCTGCCGAAAGAAGAGGCGCTTGGCGGTCTGCAGGACATCGCGCCGATCCTGGCGCTGCTCGGCGCGCGTCTTCAGCAGCGGGGGAGCCGCTATGCGGTGCTGTTCGATCTGCTGGTGAAGCTGGCCAACGCCTCGGTCGACAGTAAAAAAGTGGCGGAGAAAATTGCGGATGAAGCCCGCGATGATACGCCACAAGCGCTGGATGCGGTCTGGGAAGAAGAGCAGGTGAAATTCTTTGCTGACCAGAACTGCGGCGAGTCTGAAATCTCCGCTCACCAGCGTCGTTTTGCCGGCGCGGTTGCCCCGCAATATTTGAATATCTCTAACGGAGGACGGCACTAATGCACTTCCTGAATATGTTCTTCTTTGACATCTACCCGTATATCGCGGGCACCGTGTTCCTGGTGGGAAGCTGGCTGCGTTACGACTACGGCCAGTACACCTGGCGTGCGGCCTCCAGCCAGATGCTGGATCGCAAAGGGATGCATGTGGGCTCTAACCTGTTCCACATCGGTATTCTGGGGATTTTTGCCGGTCACTTCCTGGGGATGCTGACGCCGCACTGGATGTATGAAGCGTGGCTGCCGATTGAGGTGAAGCAGAAGATGGCGATGATCGCCGGCGGTGCCTGCGGCGTGATGACTCTGGTCGGTGGCCTGCTGCTGCTGAAACGTCGTCTGTTCAGCCCGCGCGTGCGTGCTACTACCACCGCAGCGGACATCCTGATCCTCTCCCTGCTGATGGTGCAGTGCGCGCTGGGCCTGCTGACCATTCCGTTCTCGGCGCAGCACATGGACGGCAGCGAAATGATGAAGCTGGTCGGCTGGGCGCAGTCCGTGGTGACCTTCCACGGCGGAGCATCCGCGCACCTGGACGGTGTGGCGTTTATCTTCCGCGTTCACCTGGTGCTGGGTATGACGCTGTTTGTGCTGTTCCCGTTCTCTCGTCTGGTGCATATCTGGAGCGCGCCGGTGGAGTACCTGACGCGCAAATACCAGATTGTGCGCGCCCGTCGCTAATTCACCGTTTTGACACTCACCCCGCACTCGCGGGGTTTTTTTTCGCCCCAGCCCAGGTTATTGCCCGCGGCAGCAAACAGGATCAGCGCGCCGCCAGCGAGCTGCGTCAGGTTCAGCGAGTGTCCGAACACCAGATTATCGACAACGATCGCCACCACCGGATAGATAAACGACAGGGAGCCGGTAATGGGCGTAGGCAGCTTCTGGATCGCGCTGTAGAGCAGCTGGTACATAATGCCGGTATGGACGATGCCCAGCGTCAGCAGGATCGACCAGGGGAAATCACCTGAAAATGACGGCATGCTGGCAAACGGCAAAAGCATCACGACGCCCGTCAGCACCTGGATAAAGGCAATATGCTGCGGCGCAACGGATCTGAGCTTGCGGGCAATAATGGCCGTGACCGCATAGAAGAAAGCCGCGGCCATCGCCAGGCCGATTCCGGCGAGCCATTCACTTCCGTGCGCGCCGGTCAGCTCGCTGGAGAGCAAGATCACCACGCCGCCGAAGGCGAGGAACAGCCAGCCCCATTTCACGAGGCTGACGCGTTCACCTAAAAACATTCCCATCAGGACCAGCATAAACGGCTGGGTGTTATAGACCACCGTCGAAAGACCAATGGAGATCCGCTCATAGGCTGCGAAGAGCAGCAGCCAGTTCACTACGAGCGCTACGCCACCGAGAATGGCCAGCAGGAGCGTGGTGCGGGTGAGGGGACTGAAGGGCTTTTGACTTACCCGGATAAAAATAAAAAGCGCCATTGCCCCGATAAGACAGCGCCAGAACACCACTTCCGTCACCGGCAGACCGCTGAGTAAAACAAACGCACCGATAGAGCCGGAAATTAACATCGCCAGGCTCATTTGCCAGACGCCATTATGGAAATCACGCATTATCCACCTCCTGATTGTATGACGCTATTGTCGAAAATAGCTGTCGGGTTTTACAGGGATGAGATAAGGTGAAATGCAGTGATGGCTTTTTAAAATTAGGTGAAAAGGATGGAATACCTTCTCGATGATATCGACCGACAAATTTTAGCCTGTCTGGTCGAAGATGCGCGCATGTCTTTGAAGGTGCTCAGCGGACGCATCGGTCTGACTTCCCCCAGCACGGCAGAACGCCTGAAAAGGCTGGAAGAGCGCGGTGTGATTCAGGGGTATGGCGCACGGGTGAATCTGGCGGCGCTGGGGTATACGCTGCAGGCGCTGGTGCGCGTGCGGCCTTTGCCGGGGTTGTTGCATAAGGTGGATAAATACATTCAGGCGATGCCGGAGTGTATTGAGAGCGACAAAGTCACCGGGGAAGATTGCTTTGTGATTAGGCTGGTGGTGCGATCGATAGAGCAGCTGGATGTGTTGCTGGACGGCCTGGCGGAGCATGCCCAGTGCAATACGTCGATTGTGAAGAGTTCGCCGGTGAAGCGTCGTTTGCCGCCGATGTAGGCTTCTGGTTTCTGTTTCCGGGTGGCGGCTGCGCCTTACCCGGCCTACAAAGGCTTCCTCGTTACAGAAATGCATGATGCGTGGTGCGAACAGAAAGTTTGGAGTTATTTGAAAGTGATGGTGGTGGTGGAAGGATTACTCGGCGCGTTGCGCCTCGCCCTTCGGGTCGTTGCCTGCGGCAACGCTTTCTCGCTACGCTCGAATCGAACCTTAATCGAAGCTTCTCATCCTTCCCCGTTACGAAAATGCATGATGCCTGGTGCAAAAAGGAGATTCAGAGTCATTTGAAAGTGATGGTGGTGGGGGAAGGATTCGAACCTTCGAAGTCGATGACGGCAGATTTACAGTCTGCTCCCTTTGGCCGCTCGGGAACCCCACCAGGGGTAATTCAAATTTTGAGGTCATGCTGAGAGATGGTGGTGGGGGAAGGATTCGAACCTTCGAAGTCGATGACGGCAGATTTACAGTCTGCTCCCTTTGGCCGCTCGGGAACCCCACCACGGGGTAATACTTTTTACTGGCCTGCTTCCTGCTGGAAGCGGGGCGCATCATATCAAATGAGGCGCCCCTGTAAAGCATTCCTTTAGGGAAATGAAGCTGTTTGCCTGCTTTTTATCCGTAAAGGCGCAAAGCTAATCAATTCATTTTCCGAAAGATTAAAGAATGATGGTTCTGTTGCCGTAGACAAAGACACGCTGCGCCAGTACCTGATACAGCGCACGGCTCAGCACGTTCTTCTCAACGTCACGCCCTGCACGCATCATGTCCTCGGCCGTGTAGGTGTGATCCACGTGAATCACGTCCTGCATGATGATTGGACCTTCGTCCAGGTTGTCATTCACGTAGTGTGCGGTTGCACCGATGATCTTCACGCCGCGCTCGTACGCCTGGTGGTAGGGACGCGCGCCAATAAAGGCTGGCAGGAACGAGTGGTGAATGTTGATGATCTTGTTCGGGAAACGCGCCACGAAGGATGGCGTTAACACGCGCATGTATTTCGCCAGCACCACGTAGTCCGGGTTATGCGCTTCAATGGCCTGGGCCATCAGATCGTCGTGTTCTTCACGGGTATGACCTTCGTGGCTAACCAGCTCAAACGGAATATCAAAACGCTCGACCAACGTGCGCAGCGTCTCATGGTTGCCAATAACGGCAGCTATTTCCACGTCCAGACCGCCGTAGTTTGCTTTCATCAGCAGGTCGCCCAGACAGTGTGCTTCTTTGGTCACCAGGATCACGATGCGGCGTCGACCGGCTGGGGTCAGCTCGCGTACGGAACCTTCCGGAAGCGCGCTGTCGAGATCGGCAAGCAGGGTGGTGTCGTTGAAAATACCTTCGAGTTCGGTACGCATAAAGAAGCGGCCGGTACGGTGGTCAACGAACTCGTTGTTCTGCACGATATTCAGTTCATGTTTGTAGCAAATGTTGGTAATTCGTGCGATCAGTCCTTTTTGATCGGGACAGATGGTGCGCAGAACTTTACGTTGTAATGATTGCATCGCCGGGAAATCCTGTTTGTATTTGCGAAGTCTGGGTTGTCAGGCATTACTGCCCGCAACACTTTTTAAATTTTTTACCTGAACCACACGGGCAGGGATCGTTACGACCAAACTGTGGGCGCGTTCCGTCAATATAATACCACTGCCCGCTTTCCTTTAAGAACCGGGAATGCTCGATAATGGCACCAGGTTTATTATTCTCGGTAAAACGAGCAACAAAGCTGACGTAACCTTCATCAACATGGCTGCCCGTTGAGGATTCATAGACGGTAAGGCCGAGCCACTGCGTGTTCGCGAAGCCGGCTTCGATGTCCTGTCTGAATTCGTCAGCGTGGCAGGAGGGATGCCAGGTTTTAATCAGGTAGTCTGCGTCTTTGATCACAAAAGCAGTGTAACGTGAACGCATGAGGTGTGACGGGTCTGGTGCAACCTGATCGCCAGACAGATATCGCTGGCAACATAGGCTATACTCCAGAGCGCTACCACAAGGGCAGAGTTGAGACACGATTCTCTTCCTGGAACAAATAATAAAGGCGTAAAACGCTTCGGGTTGCACTATGTTAACTGAGCTGTTGCGTTGACGCTATGTCAGGAATCCAGGGGAAGTAAAACAGGGCTAATGAGAAAGGTTAAAATTGGACTGGCGCTGGGCTCAGGTGCAGCCCGGGGATGGTCGCACATCGGCGTGATTAATGCCTTAAACAAGATGGGCATTAACGTAGATATTGTCGCAGGTTGTTCAATAGGATCGCTTGTCGGCTCCGCTTACGCGTGCGGGAAGCTTCCGGAACTCGAGACCTGGGTGCGCTCCTTCAGCTACTGGGACGTCCTGCGCCTGATGGACCTCTCGTGGCAGCGTGGTGGGCTGTTGCGCGGCGAACGCGTCTTTAACCAGTTCCGCCAGGTGATGCCTCTCGAAAACTTTACTGATTGTCAGATGCCCTTCGGCGCCGTCGCGACGAACCTCAGCACGGGTCGCGAACTGTGGCTAACCGAAGGGGATATCCATCTTGCCGTGCGCGCCTCCTGCAGCATGCCGGGGCTCATGGCGCCTGTCCCACACAACGGTTACTGGCTTGTCGACGGTGGCGTCGTGAATCCGGTTCCCATCTCTCTGACCCGTGCAATGGGGGCGGATATCGTAATTGCCGTCGACCTGCAGCACGACGCCCACCTGATGCAACAGGACCTCATGCCGGTCAATCTCCAGAGCGAAGATGCCGAGGGCGAGAAACTGGCCTGGCATGAGCGCCTGCGCGGCAGAATCGGGCGCATGGCCGCGCGACGCTCGGTTGCCGCGCCGACGGCGATAGAAATCATGACCACGTCAATCCAGGTTCTGGAGAACCGCCTTAAGCGCAATCGTATGGCAGGCGACCCGCCAGATATTCTTATTCAGCCTTACTGTCCGCAAATCTCTACTCTTGATTTCCATCGGGCTGAGGCCGCCATCGCAGCGGGCTCGTTAGCCGTCGAAAAGAAAATGGACGAATTGTTGCCTTTTGTGCAAACAGCACGTTAAGCACCTTTTTTTGACTACTTCAGCAAAATCTGACAGGCGATAGTGCCGATCGCATGCCACTATTTAGTTACTGTCAGCCAGGGGAGGAACCATGACGCAGCCATTGGCCGGAAAACACATTTTGATTGTAGAAGACGAGCCCGTTTTCCGATCGCTACTGGATTCGTGGTTATCCTCGCTGGGAGCAATCACTTCACTCGCTGAAGATGGTATCGACGCCCTGGAAAAAATGATCAGCATTACGCCCGATTTGATGATTTGCGACATTGAGATGCCGCGCATGAATGGACTGAAGCTGGTTGAACATCTGCGTAACGAAGGCAACCAGACGCCGATTCTGGTGATCTCTGCCACAGAGAATATGGCGGATATCGCCAAAGCATTGCGTCTTGGCGTCCAGGATATTCTGCTCAAGCCGGTCAAGGATCTGAACCGGCTGCGAGAAACGGTCTTAGCGTGCCTTTATCCGAATATGTTTAATTCCCGGGTAGAGGAAGAGGAGCGTCTTTTCCAGGACTGGGATGCACTGGTGAGTGATCCTCCTGCTGCGGCGAAACTGTTGCAAGAACTTCAGCCGCCCGTACAGCAAACCATTTCGCACTGCCGCGTAAATTATCGCCAGCTGGTGGCGGCTGACCAGCCGGGACTGGTACTGGATATCGCACCATTATCTGATTCCGACCTTGCGTTTTATTCTCTGGATGTCACCCGTGCGGGGGATAATGGCGTATTAGCCGCGTTACTTCTTCGCGCGCTATTTAATGGTTTGCTGCAGGAACAGTTATCGCATCAGGGACAACGACTGCCGGAGTTAGGCAGTTTGCTCAAACAGGTAAACCAGCTTTTTCGTCAGGCTAATTTGCCCGGACAGTTCCCGCTGCTGGTCGGCTATTACCACAGCGGTTTAAAGAATCTGATCCTCGTCTCAGCGGGTCTCAACGCTTCACTGAATACCGGCGAACATCATATTGAGGTGAGTAACGGTGTGCCGCTTGGGACATTGGGTACGGCGTATCTTAATCAAATTAGCCACCGCTGTTCCTCCTGGCAGTGCCAAATTTGGGGCGCCGGGGGACGGCTACGCTTAATGTTGTCCACGGAATAAGCAATTGGATCTTAATTTTAAGATTGCTTTACCTGTGTTTTACGGGGAGTGCTACTATCGCTGCCCAGTTTCATGCGTATTTATCCTAATTGATCGGCAACGCGTTCTTTTCAGACCCGAACTGCGGGGCGAGGCTGATATACTCAACGCGTTATTTATTGCATAAAAGTTCAAAACTTGAACAGCTCAGGAGAATTTGAATGGCTGCCCTAAATTCGAAAGTCAGAAAGGCCGTCATCCCGGTAGCGGGATTGGGGACCAGGATGTTACCAGCAACTAAGGCAATTCCTAAAGAGATGCTGCCTCTGGTTGATAAGCCATTAATCCAGTATGTCGTTAATGAATGTATCGCAGCCGGCATCACTGAAATTGTGCTGGTTACGCATTCATCAAAAAACTCTATCGAAAACCATTTCGATACAAGCTTTGAACTTGAAGCCATGCTGGAAAAGCGTGTTAAGCGTCAGCTGTTAGAAGAAGTTCAGTCTATTTGCCCGCCGCACGTTACCATTATGCAGGTTCGTCAGGGCCTGGCTAAAGGTCTGGGCCACGCTGTGATGTGTGCACATCCTGTTGTAGGTGATGAGCCTGTAGCGGTAATTCTGCCTGACGTAATTCTGGACGAATACGAATCCGATCTTTCTCAGGATAACCTTGCTGAGATGATCAAACGTTTCGACGAAACCGGCAGCAGCCAGATCATGGTTGAGCCTGTTGAAGACGTGACGGCATACGGTGTGGTTGACTGCAAAGGCGTTAACCTTGAACCGGGCGAAAGCGTGCCAATGGTTGGCGTGGTAGAGAAGCCTAAAGCCGACGTAGCGCCTTCAAACCTGGCCGTTGTAGGTCGCTATGTCCTGAGCGCTGAAATCTGGCCTCTGCTGGCGAAAACGCCTCCAGGAGCGGGGGATGAGATTCAGCTGACGGATGCCATTGATATGCTGATCGAGAAAGAGACCGTTGAGGCTTACCATATGAAAGGTAAGAGCCATGACTGCGGTAATAAGCTTGGTTATATGCAGGCGTTCGTTGAATATGGTATTCGCCACAATACTCTTGGTGAAGAATTTAAAACCTGGCTCAAAGAGAGCGTAGGTATTAAGAAATAAGCCACGGTTACATATGTCCGAAACCGGTGAGGCGCTGCCCACCGGTTTTTTTATGCCCTAAACACTTCTGAAACCTGTCTCTAAGTACAGTTATTAAAATTGCCAAATAATGCTTTATGACAGAGTGTAAGGGGTTGTTTGCGACAAATTTAGGTTAAAAAAAATCCCGCATTACGCGGGATTTTTCTGAATACGGTTGGATTAATCCTTGATCAGGAAGTCGTCCAGCTGTTTACCTTGTTCGTCCATGGCTTTCTTGATAACAGCAGGAGTGCGGCCCTGGCCAGTCCAGGTTTTAGTTTCGCCGTTCTCGTCAACGTAGCTATATTTAGCAGGACGAGCAGCACGCTTGGCTTTAGTACCGGTTTTAGCTGCAGCCATGCTGTTCAGCAATTCATTTGGATCGATACCATCAGCAATCAGCATTTCACGATATTGCTGCAGTTTACGAGTACGTTCTTCGATTTCAGCAGCAGCTGCGCTTTCTTCTTCACGACGTTCATTAACTACAACTTCTAATTTTTCCAGCATTTCTTCAAGCGTTTCGAGGGTGCATTCTCTTGCCTGCGCACGAAGAGTACGGATGTTGTTCAGAATTTTAAGTGCTTCGCTCATTGTAGTAATCTCAAACTTATAATGGGGGGTGGTTTGTTGACCTAATAATAGAGCCATAAATTCAGTTGTGCAATAGCCAGGAATGTAAGGAATTCAAAAAATACTAAATAATGCCGCTATTATTAATTACGCTAACTTAAATTTCATCACCCAACAGTCTCGTTTGTTATCAGCTAACCCGGCTGGACCCGGTCGATTGCATCTTTTTTTTGTGACATTTACCGCAGGAATTATAGTTGCGGCGGAGAAATATCAGCCTTTTGTATTAGTTCCCCACCGTGATGTTAAGACTGTAATAGTTAATAAATAGTGAATTTTAAAGAACGGGGATTCCACTATAAAAAGCAGTGTTATGTTTGGCTGAACATATTACATATTGGCCGGGCAGAAGGAGTTTACTTCATGTTTTAACGGGCTATTTTCATGAAAAGAAGGTCGTGAACTCCACGCTGAAACGCTTCTTCTGTGTGCTGCATCGCTGATGACCAGACAAATTATGGTACAATGAATCATCGGGAATATTACACATTGATTAGGGTTTTACGGCCAATGGCACAACTTTATTTCTACTATTCGGCAATGAATGCCGGGAAATCCACCGCGTTGCTGCAATCCTCGTACAATTACCAGGAGCGCGGGATGCGTACCGTTGTTTATACGGCTGAAATTGACGATCGCTTTGGCGCAGGGAAGGTGAGTTCCAGAATAGGGCTCTCGTCGCCTGCCAGACTGTTTAACCCGAAAACCGATCTGTTTGAGGACATTCGTACAGAACATGCTTTGCAGCCCATTCACTGTGTTCTGGTAGATGAAAGCCAGTTTCTGACGCGTGAACAGGTTCATGCCCTTTCAGAGGTGGTCGATGAGCTTGATATCCCCGTGCTGTGTTATGGCCTGCGTACGGATTTCCGCGGTGAACTCTTTGCCGGTAGCCAATATTTGCTTGCCTGGTCGGATAAGCTTGTCGAATTGAAAACAATCTGCTTCTGCGGTCGCAAAGCCAGCATGGTGCTTCGTCTCGACCAGGCCGGGAAACCTTATGCAGATGGCGAGCAGGTGGTGATAGGCGGTAATGAACGCTATGTTTCAGTCTGTCGTAAACATTATAAAGAAGCATTGTCTGTAGGCTCGCTGACGGCGATTCAACACGACAACAGAAAATAATGCCGGCCTTGTTATACAGACATAAAAAAACCCGCCATAAAGGCGGGTTTTTTCTTCTACTTTCAATTAAGCGCTTTTCTTCGCTTTCTTGTCAGCTTTGATGACAGGAACTTCTGTTTTCACAGCGGCAACGTCACCTTCTTTGAACTCACGACCGTAGAAGGTATCCAGCAGAATCTGTTTCAGCTCGGAGATCAGTGGGTAGCGCGGGTTAGCACCAGTACACTGGTCATCGAATGCATCTTCAGACAGCTTATCTACATGAGCGAGGAAGTCAGCTTCCTGAACGCCTGCTTCACGGATAGATTTTGGAATACCCAGCTCAGCTTTCAGGCTTTCCAGCCATGCCAGCAGTTTCTCAATTTTCGCAGCAGTACGGTCACCCGGTGCGCTCAGACCAAGGTGGTCTGCGATTTCAGCGTAACGACGGCGCGCTTGCGGACGGTCGTACTGGCTGAAAGCAGTCTGCTTGGTCGGGTTGTCGTTTGCGTTGTAACGGATAACGTTGCTGATCAACAGGGCGTTCGCCAGACCGTGAGGAATGTGGAACTGTGAACCCAGCTTGTGCGCCATAGAGTGGCAAACACCCAGGAAGGCGTTCGCAAACGCGATACCGGCGATGGTAGCTGCACTGTGAACGCGTTCACGTGCTACCGGGTTTTTAGACCCTTCGTTGTAGGACGCTGGCAGGTTTTCCTTCAGCAGTTTCAGCGCCTGAAGAGCCTGACCGTCAGAGAACTCAGATGCCAGCACAGAAACGTAAGCTTCCAGGGCGTGAGTTACCGCATCCAGACCACCGAACGCACACAGTGATTTCGGCATCTCCATGACCAGGTTCGCATCAACGATAGCCATGTCTGGGGTCAGTGCATAGTCAGCCAGTGGATATTTCTGACCTGTTGCATCGTCCGTTACTACTGCGAATGGCGTAACTTCTGAACCGGTACCGGAAGTGGTGGTTACCGCGATCATTTTCGCTTTTACGCCCATTTTCGGGAACTTGTAGATACGTTTACGGATGTCCATAAAGCGCAGCGCCAGTTCTTCGAAGTGGGTTTCAGGATGCTCGTACATGACCCACATGATTTTCGCGGCATCCATTGGGGAACCACCACCCAGTGCGATAATCACATCTGGTTTGAAGGAGTTAGCCAGTTCAGCACCTTTACGCACAACGCTCAGGGTAGGGTCAGCTTCAACTTCAAAGAACACTTCAGTTTCAACGCCAGCCGCTTTCAGTACAGAGGTGATCTGGTCAGCGTAGCCGTTGTTGAACAGGAAACGGTCAGTCACGATGAGCGCACGTTTGTGGCCATCAGTAATCACTTCATCCAGCGCGATTGGCAGTGAGCCACGGCGGAAGTAGATAGATTTCGGAAGTTTGTGCCACAACATGTTTTCAGCTCGCTTAGCAACGGTTTTCTTGTTGATCAGGTGTTTTGGACCAACGTTTTCAGAGATGGAGTTACCACCCCAGGAACCACAACCCAGAGTCAGGGAAGGTGCGAGTTTAAAGTTGTACAGATCACCGATCCCACCCTGAGAAGCAGGAGTGTTAATCAGGATACGTGCAGTTTTCATCATCTGACCGAAGTGGGCAACGCGTTCTGGCTGGTTGTCCTGGTCGGTGTACAGACAAGAAGTGTGACCGATACCGCCCATGGCAACCAGTTTCTCGGCTTTCTCTACCGCGTCTTCGAAATCTTTCGCACGGTACATGGCAAGCGTTGGAGACAGTTTTTCATGTGCAAACGGCTCGCTTTCGTCGACAACTTTCACTTCACCGATCAGGATTTTGGTTGTTGCCGGAACGGTAAAGCCTGCGAGTTCAGCAATTTTGTAAGCCGGCTGACCCACGATGGCAGCGTTCAACGCGCCATTTTTCAGGATAATGTCCTGAACGGCTTTCAGCTCTTTGCCCTGCAGCAGGTAGCCGCCGTGGCTGGCGAAACGTTCACGAACAGCGTCGTACACGGAATCGACAACAACAACAGATTGTTCAGATGCACAGATCACGCCGTTATCGAAGGTTTTAGACATCAGTACAGACGCAACGGCACGTTTGATGTCAGCGGTTTCGTCGATAACAACAGGGGTGTTACCCGCGCCCACACCGATTGCTGGTTTACCGGAGCTGTAAGCGGCTTTAACCATGCCAGGACCACCAGTCGCCAGGATCAGGTTAATGTCCGGGTGATGCATCAGCGCATTGGAGAGCTCAACGGAAGGTTGGTCGATCCAGCCAATCAGATCTTTTGGTGCGCCAGCAGCGATCGCCGCCTGCAGGACAATATCTGCCGCTTTGTTGGTCGCGTCTTTCGCACGTGGGTGTGGAGAGAAGATGATTGCGTTACGAGTCTTCAGGCTAATCAGTGATTTGAAGATAGCTGTAGACGTTGGGTTAGTTGTCGGAACAATACCGCAGATGATGCCGATAGGTTCAGCGATGGTGATGGTACCGAAGGTGTCGTCTTCGGACAGCACGCCACAGGTTTTCTCATCTTTATAGGCGTTGTAGATATACTCGGAAGCAAAGTGGTTTTTGATCACTTTATCTTCCACGATACCCATTCCGGATTCGGCAACGGCCATTTTAGCGAGAGGGATTCGAGCATCTGCAGCAGCCAGTGCGGCCGCGCGGAAGATTTTATCAACCTGTTCTTGGGTGAAATTGGCATATTCACGCTGGGCTTTTTTAACGCGCTCGACGAGGGCGTTCAGTTCAGCGATATTAGTAACAGCCATAATGCTCTCCTGATAATGTTTAAACTCTTTTAGTAAACCAGCGCTCGATACGTCACACAGTATAGACAGAGCCGATACGACTTGCGTAACACAAAGTAAAACAAAGAGTTACTTTCTGCGTCAGCACACTAATTTACTAAAAGAGCCTTACCTTAGCATCATCCCTTTTTGTCAGGTGATCTCCCTGGGGGCGTAACCAAGATTACTCACTTCTGAGTACGGAAATCATGATCTGCGTCAATTTTCCCCCAAGCTGATACCTTTCAGCAGGGTTATTTCGTTGAGGTTTTTCAAGTGTTAAATAATTAAGTAAGTAATGGAAGTGGCGCTGCCATTGATTATACATATATTTAACATCCTGAAATGATGACGTTTTGCCGCAGATTTCGAGTGAAGTATGCTAATAAAAAGGGTATCTTCAGCGCGATTTCTCATGACAAATTGTCAGTCCCGGGCATGTGTATAAGCGGAGCAAAACGTGATTCAAACGCTCTTTGATTTTCCAACGTATTTTAAATTTTTTATTGGTTTGTTTGCCCTGGTCAACCCGGTGGGGATCATTCCTGTCTTCATTAGTATGACGAGTTATCAGACGGCAGCGGCCAGGAATAAGACCAACCTCACCGCTAACCTGTCAGTAGCTATCATCTTGCTCACCTCCCTTTTCCTGGGTGACGCCATTCTCCAGCTCTTCGGGATTTCGATTGACTCGTTCCGCATAGCGGGTGGGATCCTGGTCGTGACCATCGCCATGTCAATGATCAGCGGTAAGCTGGGCGAGGATAAACAAAACAAGCAGGAGAAGTCAGAAACTGCCATCCGCGAAAGTATTGGCGTGGTGCCGCTGGCCTTGCCGCTCATGGCTGGCCCTGGCGCCATCAGTTCAACCATTGTCTGGGGCACGCGTTACCATAGCCTGATGCACCTGATTGGCTTTTCCGTTGCCATTGCACTTTTCGCGCTGTGCTGTTGGGGAGTATTCCGCATGGCACCCTGGCTGGTGCGACTGTTGGGGCAGACGGGCATTAACGTCATAACGCGTATTATGGGCCTGCTGTTGATGGCGTTAGGGATTGAATTCATCGTTACAGGAATTAAAAGCATTTTCCCCGGTTTGCTGCACTGATATTTCGTATGAAAGAACGGAGCCACGGCTCCGTTTTTTTTCGTCATTATCAGTAAATCCTATAACTAAAGTTGAAATGCTCACATATCATAATAAATTCTACTAATAATGTTCATTGGTTGTATTTCAATGAGTTATTAATTCCCTCCAAACCCGCCTGCGCAGAAAACCTTCGATCGATCTGTTATTTTACTCACATGATACTCTGGGGCTTGCTGAGAGATAACCGAAATGATATTAGTAAATTCAACATTCCCTTAGATGAATGTGCTAAATAATAACCAGTTGTTAAGTTTTTGTACAAAATCACTCGATGATAGCGCAGCGACGCGCTTGTAGAGAAAATTTTCTCTATCCTATTGAATATCATGTTTTTTTAGTGACATTCGATGTCCGGCAAGGCTGCCCTCAACGATGCGGTACTCACCGTAAAAGAGAATTGCTTAACAAATTTGCAAAATGTATTGGCGCGCGTTTACGCCATTTGATACTTTCCGGCCTAATATTTTGCAGCATAAAACAAGCAGATGAGAATTATTTTCATATGGTTCTCTTCTCGGATATCCAGCGCAGGTCTCAAACAGGGGAGGCCTGTAACGAATCGACGCAAGACGGCCATACGAGCGGTCAGTAATAAAAAAGTCGGTGATAGCAAGCAGTAAAAGAAGAACCTGACAGCAGCAAAAAAAACTCCTGCGCTGTACAGGCCCCAACAGGGGATTACACAGCTGGCGAAGGCCAGTCATTATAATGAGTGGAGTACCAACACAATGTCCATCATCACAAAAAAAAATCTGGTAGCGGCGGGGATTTTAACTGCGCTAATCGCGGGCAACGCTGCAATGGCTGCGGACGTTCCTGCAGGTGTTCAACTGGCGGAGAAACAGACGCTGGTGCGTAACAACGGTGCGGAAGTTCAGTCTCTTGACCCGCACAAAATTGAAGGTGTCCCTGAGTCTAACGTTAACCGCGACCTGTTCGAAGGCCTGCTGGTGACAGACGTAGACGGCCACCCGGCACCGGGTGTAGCAGAAAAATGGGAAAACAAAGATTTCAAAGTCTGGACATTCCATCTGCGTAAAGATGCGAAATGGTCCGACGGTACACCGGTTACGGCCGAAGATTTCGTTTATAGCTGGCAGCGTCTGGCGAATCCAAATACCGCCTCTCCGTATGCGAGCTACCTGCAATATGGCCATATTGCCAATATTGATGACATCATCGCGGGCAAAAAACCTGTTACCGACCTGGGCGTAAAAGCGATCGATGCCAATACCTTTGAAGTGACGTTGAGCGAACCTGTTCCGTACTTCTATAAGCTGCTGGTTCACCCGTCCGTTTCTCCGGTACCAAAATCCGCCGTGGAAAAATTTGGTGAGAAATGGACGCAGCCTGCCAATATCGTCACCAATGGTGCCTATAAGCTGAAAGACTGGGTGGTCAACGAACGTATGGTGCTTGACCGTAACCCGCAGTATTGGGATAACGCGAAAACCGTAATTGACCAGGTGACCTACCTGCCAATCTCTTCCGAAGTGACTGACGTTAACCGCTACCGCAGCGGTGAAATCGACATGACCTATAACAACATGCCGATTGAACTGTTCCAGAAACTGAAAAAAGAGATCCCTAAAGAAGTTCACGTCGATCCGTACCTGTGCACCTATTACTATGAAATCAACAACCAGAAAGCACCGTTTACCGACGTACGTGTTCGTACCGCGCTGAAGCTGGCTCTGGATCGCGATATCATCGTGAACAAAGTGAAAAACCAGGGCGATCTGCCGGCGTACAGCTATACCCCTCCATACACCGATGGCGCAAAACTGACCGAGCCAGAGTGGTTCAAACAGACTCAGGAACAGCGTAACGCGGAAGCGAAGAAACTGCTGGCCGAAGCGGGCTACACCGCAGATAAGCCGCTGACCTTCAGCCTGCTCTACAACACTTCCGATCTGCACAAAAAACTGGCTATCGCCGTTGCCTCAATCTGGAAAAAGAACCTGGGCGCGAACGTCAAGCTGGAGAACCAGGAGTGGAAAACCTTCCTCGACAGCCGTCATCAGGGCACCTTTGATGTAGCTCGTGCTGGCTGGTGTGCGGACTATAACGAACCGACCTCCTTCCTGAACACCATGCTGAGCGACAGCTCAAACAACACCGCGCACTATAAGAGCCCGGCGTTTGACAAGCTGATCGCCGACACGCTGAAAACCACTGACGAAGCACAGCGTACTGAACTGTACTCTAAAGCCGAGCAGCAGCTGGATAAAGATTCCGCGATCGTTCCGGTTTACTACTACGTTAACGCCCGTCTGGTGAAACCGTGGGTAGGTGGGTACACCGGTAAAGACCCGATGGATAATATCTACGTTAAAAACTTGTATATTATCAAGCATTAATGGCAATGAGTGGGGCGGGCGTGCTCGCCCCACGGTGTCTAACCAACGTCACATTATATAGGCACACGCCAGAAGGTACGGGCAATGTTGAAATTTATCCTACGTCGCTGTCTTGAAGCGATTCCAACGCTATTTATTCTCATCACGATTTCCTTCTTCATGATGCGCCTCGCGCCGGGAAGTCCATTTACCGGTGAGCGTACGCTGCCGCCAGAAGTCATGGCGAATATCGAAGCGAAATACCACTTAAACGATCCTATCTCTACCCAGTACTTCAATTACCTGAAGCAGCTGGCCCACGGTGATTTTGGACCGTCATTTAAATATAAAGACTATTCCGTTAACGACCTGGTGGCCTCCAGCTTCCCGGTTTCGGCGAAATTGGGTGCTGCGGCATTCATTCTGGCGATCGTTTTTGGAGTCACCGCAGGCGTTATCGCCGCGCTCAGACAAAATACCAAATGGGATTATGCAGTAATGGGGGTGGCGATGACCGGGGTAGTCATACCCAGCTTCGTTGTTGCGCCATTACTGGTGATGATATTTGCCATTACGCTGAAGTGGCTGCCTGGCGGCGGCTGGAACGGCGGGGCATTGAAGTTCATGATTTTGCCGATGGTGGCATTATCTCTGGCGTACATCGCCAGTATCGCGCGTATAACCCGTGGTTCAATGATCGAAGTGCTGCACTCGAACTTCATTCGTACCGCGCGTGCTAAAGGGCTGCCGATGCGTCGGATTATCTTCCGCCACGCGCTTAAGCCGGCACTGTTGCCCGTGCTCTCCTACATGGGACCGGCATTCGTCGGGATCATTACCGGCTCGATGGTTATCGAAACAATTTACGGCCTGCCGGGCATCGGCCAGCTGTTTGTTAACGGCGCGCTTAACCGCGACTATTCGCTGGTACTGAGCCTGACTATTCTCGTCGGTGCGCTGACCATTCTCTTTAACGCTATCGTTGATGTGCTGTATGCCGTCATCGACCCGAAAATCCGTTACTAACTGGAGCACGCCATGATGTTGAGTAAGAAAAACAGCGAGGCGCTGGAAAACTTCAGTGAAAAACTGGAAGTAGAAGGTCGTAGCCTCTGGCAGGACGCGCGCCGTCGCTTTATGCACAACCGCGCGGCGGTTGCGAGTCTGGTGGTTCTGGTGATCATCGCGCTGTTTGTGACCCTGGCGCCGATGCTGTCGCAATTTACCTATTTCGACACCGACTGGGGCATGATGTCCAGCGCGCCGGATATGGAATCAGGCCACTATTTTGGCACGGATTCATCCGGACGCGATCTGCTGGTGCGTGTCGCTATCGGTGGCCGTATCTCGCTGATGGTCGGTATTGCTGCCGCGCTGGTCGCGGTGATCGTGGGTACGCTCTATGGCTCACTTTCCGGCTACCTCGGCGGCAAAATAGACTCGGTAATGATGCGTCTGCTGGAAATCCTGAACTCCTTCCCGTTTATGTTCTTCGTCATCCTGCTGGTGACCTTCTTCGGCCAGAATATCCTGCTGATCTTCGTGGCCATCGGGATGGTGTCCTGGCTGGATATGGCGCGTATTGTTCGCGGCCAGACGCTGAGCCTCAAACGCAAAGAGTTTATCGAAGCCGCGCAGGTAGGCGGTGTGTCCACCGGGAATATCGTGGTTCGCCATATCGTTCCTAACGTGCTGGGCGTGGTGGTGGTATATGCCTCACTGCTGGTACCAAGCATGATCCTGTTTGAATCTTTCCTGAGCTTCCTGGGTCTCGGCACACAAGAGCCTCTGAGCAGCTGGGGCGCGCTGCTGAGCGATGGCGCAAACTCGATGGAAGTTTCACCGTGGCTGCTGCTTTATCCGGCGGGTTTCCTGGTCGTTACCCTGTTTTGTTTTAACTTTATCGGCGATGGCCTGCGTGATGCCCTCGACCCGAAAGACCGTTAAGGAGCGCCGTCATGACAATTATTGAAACGGCCACTGCGCCACAGGCGCAACAGCAGAATAACCTTTTGCTGGATGTGAAAGACCTCCGCGTGACCTTTAAAACGCCGGACGGGGATGTTACCGCCGTCAACGATCTCAACTTCAACCTGCGCGCGGGTGAAACGCTGGGGATCGTGGGGGAATCCGGTTCCGGAAAATCCCAGACTGCCTTTGCGCTGATGGGCCTGCTGGCTGCTAACGGCGTGATTGGGGGTTCCGCGAAATTCAACGGGCGTGAAATCCTTAACCTGCCGGAGCACGAGCTGAACAAGCTGCGCGCCGAACAGATCTCGATGATTTTCCAGGATCCGATGACTTCGCTGAACCCGTACATGCGCGTTGGTGAGCAGCTGATGGAAGTCCTGATGCTGCACAAAGGTCTGGGCAAAGCCGAAGCCTTTGAAGAGTCGGTCAAAATGCTCGATGCGGTGAAAATGCCGGAGGCACGCAAGCGCATGCGCATGTTCCCGCACGAGTTCTCTGGCGGTATGCGTCAGCGCGTGATGATTGCGATGGCGCTGCTCTGCCGGCCTAAGCTGCTGATTGCCGACGAACCTACTACCGCGCTGGACGTTACCGTTCAGGCGCAAATCATGACCCTGTTGAACGAGCTGAAGCGTGAGTTCAACACGGCGATTATCATGATTACCCACGACCTGGGCGTGGTGGCGGGCATCTGTGACAAAGTGCTGGTAATGTACGCCGGGCGAACGATGGAATATGGCAAAGCGCGCGATGTCTTCTATCAGCCAGCTCACCCGTACTCCATTGGCCTGCTGAACGCGGTGCCGCGTCTTGATGCGGAAGGGGAATCCCTGCTCACCATTCCTGGCAACCCGCCAAACCTGCTGCGCCTGCCGAAAGGCTGTCCGTTCCAGCCGCGCTGCCCGCACGCGATGGAAATCTGCAACAGCGCTCCGCCGCTGGAAGAGTTTGCACCAGGCCGTCTGCGCGCCTGCTTTAAGCCGCAGGAGGAACTGGTATGAACGCATTAGATGAAAAACGCAACGTGCTGCTCGAAATTGCTGACCTTAAGGTGCATTTCGACATTAAAGACGGAAAACAGTGGTTCTGGCAGCCGTCGAAGACCTTGAAAGCGGTGGATGGCGTTACGCTGCGCCTGTACGAAGGGGAAACCCTGGGCGTGGTCGGAGAGTCCGGCTGCGGTAAATCGACCTTTGCGCGCGCCATTATCGGTCTGGTAAAAGCGACCGACGGCAAAGTGGCCTGGCTGGGTAAAGATCTGCTGGGCATGAAACCCGACGAGTGGCGTGAGGTGCGCAGCGATATCCAGATGATTTTCCAGGATCCGCTGGCGTCGTTAAACCCGCGTATGACCATCGGCGAGATTATTGCCGAGCCGCTGCGGACCTATCATCCGAAGATGTCTCGTCAGGAAGTGCGCGATCGCGTTAAGGCGATGATGATGAAAGTCGGCCTGTTGCCTAACCTCATCAACCGCTACCCGCACGAATTCTCCGGCGGCCAGTGCCAGCGTATTGGTATCGCCCGTGCGCTGATCCTCGAGCCGAAGCTGATTATCTGCGACGAGCCGGTTTCCGCGCTGGACGTGTCCATTCAGGCACAGGTGGTTAACCTGCTGCAGAAGCTGCAGCGTGAAATGGGGCTGTCGCTGATCTTCATCGCGCATGACCTGGCCGTAGTGAAACACATTTCAGACCGCGTGCTGGTGATGTATCTGGGTCACGCCGTGGAGCTGGGTACCTATGACGAGGTGTACCACAATCCGCTGCACCCTTACACCAAAGCGCTGATGTCCGCTGTGCCAATCCCCGATCCGGATCTGGAAAAGAATAAGACCATCCAGCTGCTGGAAGGTGAATTGCCCTCACCGATTAACCCGCCGTCGGGCTGCGTCTTCCGCACGCGCTGCCCAATGGCCGGGCCGGAATGCGCGAAAACGCGTCCGGTTCTGGAAGGCAGTTTCCGACATGCGGTTTCCTGCCTGAAAGTAGACCCGTTATAATCGCAAGGGCTGACATGATGTCAGCCCTTATTTTTTGCGAGGTAATCGTGTCGCGTTTATTCACGTCAGCCCGTCGGCGGCTTTATCATTTTTTATTCGATCCTGAAACGGTATCCGGACGACGCTTCGAAGGTCTTTGCGGTTTATTTGCGCTTATCAGCGTGGTCGTCATCTTTATTGAATCGGGTGCCGGGACGCAATATCACCTGACGTTTGACGAATGGCACATCTTTGTCTGGCTTGAGCTGGCGATTACCCTGGTTTTTACCGCTGAATATCTCCTCCGGGTAATAGCCTGGCCCAACCCGGCCCGATATGTTTTCAGCTTCTGGGGATTTATTGATTTAGCCACCATCCTGCCGCTCTACGTCATGTGGCTGTGGCCGGAAATCAGCCTGAGCTATGTCTTTGCCTGGCGAGCGATGCGCGTTATTCGCGTATTACGTATTCTGAAATTACTGCGTTTTATGCCCTCATTACGCGTGTTCTGGAGTGCAATCGTCAGCGCACGGCATCAGCTCATTCTGTTCTACTCGTTTATCGCCATCGTCATGATTGTTTTTGGCGCGCTGATGTATTTAATAGAAGGACCCAAATATGGCTTTACGACGCTCAATGCCTCCGTCTACTGGGCCATTGTGACCGTCACCACCGTGGGTTATGGTGATATTACTCCCCACACGCCGCTGGGCCGCATTGTGGCGTCAGTGCTGATTTTGATTGGCTATTCGGTGATTGCCATTCCGACTGGACTTATTACCACACACATGAGCAGCGCGTTTCAGAGCCGCAAGCAGCAGCGCAAGTGTCCTCATTGCGAGCAGGGTGAACATGATCACGACGCGCGGTTTTGTCATCGCTGTGGCAATAAATTGCCGGAGTAAATAAAAAAGGCTGCAATCGCAGCCTTTTTTATTATTCGCGCCAGAGTATATGGCACAGCTTATGGTCTTTCTCTCGACACAGCAGGACGCGAGCGAAAATATCGTTAATTTCACCACCGTCTTCATCTGCCAGCCCAATTACCACTTCGGCAAAAAAGTCAGGGTTCAGGTCGAAATCCACATGCTCAGCCCAGTCTTCTGAAGGGTCAAACAGCTCGGCACCGCCGCGCTCTTCGAACTGCAGATTAAAAAGGATCACGTCTGCGGGATCGAGGTTATCAACCGCCAGTTCGAGAAAAATGTCATAGGCCTGCTCGAGCGTTTCGTCTTCGGTCAGGCGATTGTTCAGATCCATTTCCATGATGACTACCTGTTTAACATCGTTGGGCACGTTTTACAGCAACGGACTAAAGAAGTAAAACAGTCGTTCGGCAATTCTCTGCCACAGCGGACGTTTTACCCACAGTCTGGCATCCAGCAGACGCGAGCGGGAGATATAATCATCCTGCACCGCCGCGAGATCGCCGCCAAAGCCGGCATCATCAATGACCAGCGTGATTTCAAAGTTGAGCCACAGGCTGCGCATATCCAGGTTGACCGTGCCCACCAGGCTCAGCTCACCGTCGACGAGCACGCTCTTGGTGTGGAGCAATCCGCCTTCAAACTGGTAAATTTTCACCCCGGCGGCCAGCAGTTCGCTAAAGAATGCCCGGCTGGCCCAGCCCACCAGGAGAGAGTCATTTTTGCGCGGCAAAATGATGCTCACATCGACACCGCGCTGCGCGGCTGTACAGATGGCGTGCAGGAGGTCGTCGCTGGGGACAAAGTAGGGCGTCGTCATGATCAGATATTCACGCGCCGAGTAGGTTGCCGTCAGCAGCGCCTGATGGATCAAGTCCTCCGGGAAGCCCGGCCCGGAAGCAATGGTATGAATGGTATGACCGCTGGCCTCCTCAAACGGCATAATATTGCCGTCCGGCGGCGGCGGCAGGATACGCTTGCCGGTTTCAATCTCCCAGTCGCAGGAATAAACGATGCCCATCGAGGTGGCAATCGGCCCCTCCATTCGCGCCATCAAATCAACCCATTGACCTACTCCTGAGTCCTGTTTGAAGAAGCGCGGGTCGACCATGTTCATGCTGCCGGTGTAGGCAATATAGTTATCGATCATGATCATTTTGCGATGCTGGCGGAGATCCATCCGGCGCAGAAACACGCGCAGGAGATTCACTTTCAACGCCTCAACCACTTCGATCCCGGCATTACGCATCATGCCCGCCCAGGGGCTACGGAAAAATGCCACGCTACCCGCGGAGTCAAGCATCAGGCGGCAATGAATGCCGCGCCGCGCGGCGGCCATCAGCGACTCAGCGACCTGGTCAGCCATCCCGCCGGGCTGCCAGATATAAAAAACCATCTCGATATTATGACGCGCCAGCTGAATATCGCGGATTAACGCCTGCATGACGTCTTCGGAGGAGGTCAGCAGCTGCAGTTGGTTGCCCTTAACGCCGCCAATCCCCTGGCGGCGCTCGCACAGCTTAAACAGTGAGGAGGCGACGCTGCTGTTCTCCTCGGCAAAAATATGTTTGCAGGCTTTAAGATCGTTCAGCCACTTCGCGGTGGAGGGCCACATGGCACGGGCGCGCTCGGCACGGCGTTTACCCAGATGAAGCTCACCAAAAGAGAGATAGGCAATAATTCCCACCAGCGGGAGGATGTAAATGATCAGAAGCCAGGCCATGGCAGAGGGTACGGCTCTGCGCTTCATCAGGATGCGTAATGTCACACCCGCGATTAACAGCCAGTATCCCAAAATGACCAGCCAACTCACCACGGTGTAGAAGGTTGTCATAGGTAAAAAAATCCTTTTGAAAGCGTATTGTTATGAGTGTACGCATCAGGATTCATCTGGCAAATAAAAACGCCAGGTAAAAGCGCTGGTTTGCTGCCGGGTTGGGTTTATAATGGCGACTCTGTTAGTTAAAGAGTTGTAGACATGAAGCGCAGTAGAACAGAAGTAGGGCGCTGGCGCATGTTGCGACAGGTGAGTCGTCGCAAGGCTCGTTGGCTGGAAGCTCAATCCCGCCGCAATATGCGTATTCACGCCATCAGAAAATGTGGATTGACCAGGCACCGCAATGCGTTGCTGTTCGCAGTCCAGGATATCTGAAACCATGAGGGCACCGTAACGGGTGCCCGCTGATTTTATAGCGTCTGATTTTTAGGAATAGCGTATTTGCAGCGATATTCCTGTTGTGTTTAGCAAAAGGAGGGAGAAGTGTTTGCGGAGTTTGGCGTACTGAATTTCTGGACGTATGTTGTCGGCGCATTTTTTATCGTGCTGGTGCCAGGGCCGAATACCCTGTTTGTGCTAAAAACCGGGATCGGTCACGGCGTTAAAAAAGGGTATCTTGCCGCCACGGGCGTATTTATCGGCGATGCGGTGCTGATGTTTCTGGCCTGGGCGGGCGTCGCGGCATTAATCCAGACCACGCCGGTACTGTTTAATATCGTGCGCTATCTCGGGGCTTTCTATCTGCTCTGGCTGGGGGGCAAAATGCTCTGGTCGGTGGTAAACCGTCAAAAAAACGCGCATGAGAGCGGCCCCGAACCTGCCAGTATGATCATGAAACGTTCCCTGGTGTTAAGCCTGACCAACCCCAAAGCGATTCTGTTCTACGTATCGTTCTTCGTTCAGTTCATTGACGTGAATGCGAAGAGTACCGGCACTTCTTTCCTGATCCTTGCGACGACGCTGGAGTTGATAAGCTTTATGTACATGAGCTTCCTGATCTTCTCCGGTGCGTTTGTCACGCGTTATCTGAAAACAAAAAAGAAGCTGGCAAAGCTGGGGAACGGGCTAATAGGGCTGCTGTTTGTCGGGTTTGCGGCGAGATTAGCGTCGCTGCATTGATGATTTGAAAGGCTCCTGAGGGAGCCTTTTTATTATGTTTGACAACACCTCAACTGTTAGTTGTATAGTGCAACTAACCGATGAGGGCACAACATGCACAGCGAAACTCCACTAGTCAGTGTTATTCGACGTTCCTCGCGCCTGATGGTGCGAGAGTTAGGTTTTATGGGGTCTACCCTGGCCTCAACGAATTACTCGCCTTCGGCCGTCCATACTCTGGTCGAAATTGCTCTGCGTAAGGAGATGACGGCGAGTCAGCTGGTGCAACTGCTGGGCCTGGAAAAGTCCAGCGTCAGCCGGATGCTGGCTCGCCTGATTGCCGCGGGCGAACTTGAGGAGGTCATTTCTACTGAGGATGCGAGAGCAAAGAGCCTCAGGCTGACCGCGAAAGGTCACGAGACGGTCAGCAAAATTAATGCCTTCAGCAACGAGCGCGTGGTCACAGCAATAAAGGGTCTTGCTCCAGCGCAGCAGCAGACCATTTCTGAGGGGCTCTCCCTTTATGCCAACGCGCTGCTGGCATGCCGCGAGGCGGGCAACGATATGCAGCCCGACGAGCTGAAGATAGTGCAGGGGTACATCCCCGGCATGATTGGCCGTATTGCGGAGATGCATGGCAGTTATTATTCGCGGGAGCATAACTTTGGTCGCTTCTTCGAGGCCAAAGTGGCTTCAGGACTGGCCGAGTTCAGTGAAAGACTGGAGAAGCCCTGTAACCAGATTTGGCTGGCAGTACTCAACGACAAAATTGTCGGCTCGGTGGCGATCGATGGCGAGGATCTGGCGCCGGGTGAAGCCCATCTTCGCTGGTTTATTCTTGATGATGGCTGTCGGGGACACGGCGTGGGGAAAAAACTGCTGAATGAAGCGATGCGCTTTTGTGACAGCGTTGGTTTTTCTGCCGTGCATCTCTGGACATTCAATAAGCTGAGCGCCGCACGACGTCTGTACGAGTCGTTTGGGTTTACGCTGGTAAAAGAGTGGGAAGGCGACCAGTGGGGGAGCCTGATTACAGAACAGCAGTTTACCCGGCACAGAGACGCGTAATCGCCACCATAAAAAAGGCTCCTTTCGGAGCCGCTTCGGTATCAGAACACTTTTTTGTACGGCCTCACCGTCACTTTTGCATACACACCCGCTGCAACGTACGGGTCTGCATCAGCCCAGGCCTGAGCGGCTTCCTGGGATTCAAATTCAGCAATAACCGTGGAGCCGGCAAAACCGGCAGCACCCGGATCGTTGCTGTCGACTGCGGGCATGGGGCCAGCGGTCAGTAATCGGCCTTCATCCTGGAGCAGCTGCAAACGTGCCAGATGCGCAGGGCGTACAGACTGGCGTTTTTCGAGCGAATCAGCAACATCTTCAGAGTAAATTACGTAAAACACGGCGAAGCTCCTTAACCGGTAAAAGTGTCAGTTACGTTATGTGAAAGGGCAAACGACTGCAATGTAAAATAAAAACAATGTTAATACCCTGATCTGAATGCGCCTTTTTTGGCCTCTCAGGCGCTAAAGTTGCGCCAGAGCATAGTGTCTTATTGAATATGATTGCTATTTGCATTTAAAATCATGGTTCGGTTTTTTAACGTTGATGAATATGACTTCGATGACCCTTGATTTACCTCGCCGCTTTCCCTGGCCGACGCTGCTTTCTGTCGTGATTCACGGTGCCGTTGTGGCGGGTTTGCTGTATACCTCGGTTCATCAGGTTATTGAAATGCCCGCGCCCGCGCAGCCGATTTCCGTGACGATGGTATCGCCAGCGGATCTCGAGCCGCCGCAGGTTGCCCCTCCGCCGCCGCAGCCGCTGGCAGAGCCTGAGCCAGAACCCGAGCCCGTTCCGGAGCCACCGAAGGAAGTCCCGGTAGTGATCCACAAACCTGAACCAAAGCCAAAAACTAAGCCGAAGCCAAAGCCGGTGAAGAAGGTCGAGGAGCGTCCGAAACGCGAGGAACGTCCGGTTGAACCGCGCGCGAGCCAGACGGTGGAGAATGCGGCGCCTTCGCGTCCGGTGATGAATAACACCGCAGCCGCGCCTAAGCCGACAATCAGTGCCCCTGCGGGTCCGCGCGCGCTGAGTCGCAACCAGCCTCAGTATCCGGCGCGAGCGCAGGCCTTGCGTATTGAAGGCCGCGTACGGGTTAAATTTGACGTTACTGCCGATGGCCGCGTCGATAACGTGGAAATATTGTCCGCTCAGCCTTCTAATATGTTTGAGCGCGAAGTGAAATCGGCGATGCGCAGATGGCGCTATGAGGCCGGGAAACCGGGCAACGGACTGATTGTGAATATAGTTTTCCGCCTGAACGGCGGGGCGCAAATGGAATAAAAAAAGCCTCCTGATGGAGGCTTTTTTTATGCCTGTCAATCAGGCCTGCGGAAGTTGACGAGGTTTGCCCTCGCTGTCCACTGCAACATAAATAAACAGCGCTTCGGTGGCCTTATAACGCTGCCCAATAGGTTCAGAAGAGACTTTCTTAACCCATACTTCGATGTTGATTGAAATAGAGGTGTTGCCGCGTTTGACGCAGCGCGCGTAGCAGCAAACCACATCTCCCACCGCAACCGGGCGCAGGAAGGTCATGCCGTCCACTCGCACAGTCACCACGCGCCCGTGGGCAATCTCTTTTGCCAGAATTGCGCCGCCCATATCCATCTGCGACATCAGCCAGCCGCCAAAAATATCGCCATTGGCATTGGTGTCAGCGGGCATTGCCAGTGTGCGTAAAACCAGTTCGCCCTGCGGGGCGTTAGTTGTTGTCATTGTTTTAACTCGTAACGGAAGACTTCAGGCGGGATGCTACTATGATTTTACAGCGGAGAGAATAGACCAGAACGCCTGTCTCTGACGTTCTGGTCAGTCGTTAATCAGTGCTTGTCGTCCTGCGGCATGTGGCGATAAATGTATACGCCGCTTAACAGCGTGAAAATAAGGGTCAGCGCGGTCAGGCCGAAGACCTTAAAGTTAACCCAGATATTCTGCGGCAGCCAGAAAGCAATATAGATGTTAGCGAGACCGCAGAGAATAAAGAAGACCGCCCAGGCGATATTCAGACGGGACCAGACTTCCTGAGGCAGCGTCAGCTCTTTGCCCAGCATGCGTTGGATCAGCGGTTTTTTCATCACCCACTGGCTGATTAATAATGCGCCCGCAAACAGGGCGTAAATCACGGTCACTTTCCACTTGATAAATTCATCGTTATGGAAGAACAGAGTCAGTCCGCCGAATACGGCGACCAGGACGAAGGTGACCAGCGCCATTTTTTCGACTTTACGATAGCGAACCCAGCTGTAGATCAGAACAACTGCCGTTGCAACGATCAGCGCAGTGGTCGCGGCATAAATATCGTACAGCTTATAAAAAGCAAAAAAGACCACGAGCGGTAAAAAATCAAGAAACTGCTTCATTCTGTGATTCCATCTTCTGAGCGGGGCGGGAGGCTGCGATGCCCCCGCCTCAGGATTACTGACGAATTAACATATACAGGCGGAACAGATAGACCAGCAGTACCGCTGAAATCAGATTGCTCAGCGTATTCGCCACTACCGCGCCAACGTTCGGCGTTAATACCGCAAAATTCGGTGCAAACAACAGCAGGAGCGTTTTGGCGAGCAGCCAGCCGATCACGGCGGGAGCCACCAGACGCATATTAGCCCATGCCAGTCTGATGCTGCTGCGCATCGCGGTAAAAATCCCCATCTTATCCTGCACCACCATCACAGGCGCAAATGAGAGCACGATAGCCAGTAACACGCCCGGCACCACGACCAGCATAATCCCCATTTGCACCAGCATGGTGGTTAAAAAGATCAGGATAAACAGCTTAGGTAAGACTGGCGCACTCGCACCAATCGCCCGTAAGGCGCTGACCCGGTGACCCGCCGAGACCAGCTGAATCATCAGCAAAACGCCGCCCGCCAGAACCGCATTACCAATCAGGCCTGAGAACGTTGACGCGGCAGACGCCCGCAGCAGAATCTGCTGCTGCTCCGGCGTCATGTTTTGCACCAGTTCAAACAGCCCCACGCTTCCGGCAAGGTGGTCGCCCTGGCTCAGGCTGGCAATCTGTTCATCACTCGGTGAGAAGGCATGGCCCAGCACCACCGTGATAAAGGCACATAGCAACGCGATCAGTAAAAAGGTTATGAACTGATTGCGGAAAAAATTTCCCGTGTCACGGTAGACAGACTTCGCCGTGATAGACATGCACTCTCCTTGAGTATTGCAGGTGTTAATTAGCCGGCAATTGTACACCGGATGCACCTGCTGTGGCAGCATCAAGGCTTGTATGGAAAAGCATATCTTTGTAAAGCGGCGGTAATCCAACGCGCGCCCGGGCGCGATTGCAGGCTTCGTTGACCTGCCCATCCTCTCCCGACATGGCAAATTCCCGGCACGGGCTGGGCCGATCCTCATAGATGGAACACCTGGTAGAGACCCCGGGCTCGCCCTGTAGCGCCACGCAGCGGGCCTGCTTTTGGTTTGTGCCGCTCATGCAGCGCAGAAAAGGCGTTAGCGGCTCTGTGAGATGAACCGGAACGGTACCGCCGCCATCGCTGGCTTCGGCCCAGTAGAAAGAGACTCGAAAATACGCACAACAGGCTCCGCACGTCATGCACGGGTTGATATCACTCATGGCACACCTGCTAAAGAAGAACGCATCAAATCAACTTGTGAGAGCGATAAATTATCCAGCCGCCAGAGGAAGAGCAAGAGGGGGAAAAGGGAAAATTTTGTAACCGTGAAATGCCAAAAATTGACATGGAAACAACTTATCACTTTTGGATGCGTAACAAAAAATTAATCCAGATCAATGAATGTTAAGTTACTGGTTTTAATGTGATCTGTAGCAGATCACTTATTACTCATTTGTGAGTATATTCTCATCCGCGATTAAAACCACAACGATGGAGCGGATATGAAAAAATTAGCGGTGGCAGCCCTTGTATTAAGCAGTCTCTCTGGCGGCGCGTATGCGCATGAAGCAGGCGAATTCTTTATTCGTGCCGGTTCGGCTACGGTTCGCCCGACTGAAGGATCGGATAACGTGCTGGGTATGGGCGGTTTTAACGTCAGTAATAACACCCAGTTAGGGTTAACGTTCACCTATATGGCGACGGAAAACGTTGGTGTTGAGCTTCTGGCTGCAACGCCGTTCCGTCATCGCGTAGGTCTGGGCGCAACCGGTGATATCGCTACGGTTCACCATTTACCGCCAACGCTGATGGCGCAATGGTACTTTGGTGATGCCAGCAGCAAGGTGCGTCCTTATATTGGCGCCGGTGTGAACTACACCACTTTCTTCGACGAGAAGTTTAACGATACCGGTAAAGAGGCCGGTCTGACTGACCTCAGCCTGAAAGATTCATGGGGTATGGCGGGGCAGGTCGGTCTGGATTATCTGATTAACCGCGACTGGCTGATTAACGCCTCGGTCTGGTACATGGATATTGATACGGACGTACGCTTCAAAGCGGGCGGTCAGCAGCAAAGTATCAATACTCGCCTGGATCCGTGGGTGTTTATGTTCTCTGCGGGTTATCGTTTCTAATCCCCCGTCAAACTGGCCACAGGGTGGCCAGTTTGCTTTGCTCACCTCAAAACGACGGATAAACCGGCCGCTCATCAAGCTTTACGCAGTGTCTCAGGATATTTTCTCCATCATATAAATAGCTGAAAGCGTCGCTGGACAGGGAATGAAAGAGAATATCGCCGTTGGCAAACGGGATGATTTCGGTATCACCTGCACGTTTATGTCCCGCGCCGGTTTCAAAATGGCCGTGCCATCGTTCCTGGGTATGGTCATAAACGTGCAGAATGACCTCGACAAGCCCTCTTTGCGGACAATTAAGGCGCAGGAAGGTTGAAGAGAAATTCAGGGACAGCGCATGGAAGGGAATCAATAAGGCGAAAACCAGTAAAGCTCGTAAATACATCAAACCGCGAAAACCTCCTTCAAAAGGGAAGTGAGATTTTACTTAAGTCAAAAAACGCGTTTTTGCCGTGGATCAAGATGTCTTATAATTCAATACGATAAAGGCCCCTCGCGAGGCCCTTAGCGATCATTTTTGAATCAAATAGCGAATGGTCGGGCCATCCTGCTGGATATCCAGCACCGTGTAGCCGTGGTTTTTCGCATCCAGCGGAATGTTGTTGATGGACTGCGGACAGTCGCTGACCACTTCCAGAATTTCCCCTCTTTTGAGCTGCGGTAGGGCTTCAAGCGTGGCAACAGCCGGATAAGGGCAGGGTTCACCGACCATATCCAGACGGTAATCGGGCACGATCTCTTTCATGCAGCATTCTCCTGGGTTTCTGTTTTAACACTCGCGCGACGGAAGAAGCGTTTCTCCTGCGCGACAACCAGTAAAAAAGCGACCAGCAGCAGGGCGTAGGTGACCAGCAGGCCGCCGAGAGGCCCGAAGGTGTTCAACAGGTTTACCTTGTCCCAACTCGTGGCAAGCGCCGGAGACAGATCGTCCCAGAAGTACGCCAGGATCGTCGAGCCGATAACATTTCCCAGGCCCACCCACCAGTAATGCACCTGACCTTCAACGGCGCGGTACATCCAGCCGGTTTCACACCCGCCAGCCAGCACGATCCCGAAGCCAAACAGCAGGCCGCCAATGACCGCGTTAGGACCGGCCCACATGATTTTCGGTTCGACGCCGAGCTGAACATAGCTGAAGATACCGATGGCGCTGACCGCCATCCCGGCGATAATCGCCTTTGCCATCATCGTACGGCCGGTGATCCACATATCGCGAAACGCGGAGGTAAAGCATATCTGCGCGCGTTCAATGAGCAGACCAAAAACCACGCCGAACAGCATCGCCAGGCCGAGTTTGGGCTGATTCATCGCAGTGCAAAGCGCCCAGGCGACCATAGCAAAAAAGATCAGCATACCGAGGCGGAAACGGCGACGCGCCTGGTCTGGCTTCTGGGTTAACGGAGACGCTGCGCTGACTTTTGTCATTTTCACCGGAATGCGGAACAGCGGCAGCAGGGTGAATTTTGCGCCAAAGTAAGAGCCGATGGCCGTGGCGACAGCAAAGAACCAGGCGTGAAGTGAAAACTGAGGAATCCCCGTAAAGAAAGCGGCCAGGTTACAGCCCATCGCCAGGCGGGCGCCAAACCCGGCAATGATACCGCCGACCACCGCCTGCATTATGCGAATGCGGCTTTTGGGCATCCGCAACTTAACGTTGTTTGCCCACAGCGCCGCCGCGAAACAGCCGCCGAACATGCCGACGATCATCATCCCGTCGATGCGGGTGAGCGGCGTGCCGTCCAGATGAATGAGTTGAAAGTAACCCCACTCTTCGGTATGCACGCCAGCGAGCTGTAGCAATTGACCACCCCAGCGGGTGAACTCGCCGGTCACGGCCCAGAAGGTGCCGGTGATGCCGAAATAGTAGGTAGAGAGAATGCCTGCCGCGATAACGGCCGGGACTGGTGACCAGAACTTAACCAGGTAAGTCTGTTTGAAGGCGTGCCATGACATGAATAAGCCTCTGAACTCAGAAGGTGTAAGTGAATTTAACGGACTGGAATATATATCTTTTTCGTTTGCCTCAAAACCTCTCCAAACCTTTTCTCCAAAATACCGCCTCTTTTTATGACCTTAGTCATTAAATCCTGCAATCCACTGCACACCATCATAATCCCCAATTCATAAAGCAAGCTTGCTCCATTGCTCACAACGAATTTCTTGTATACTCCAGTAGTGGTATATGTTTGAGATATTTCCTACTAATTAATTGGTTTCTGCATGTAACGAATTGAGGAAAATTCTTTCGTAAGTGAAGATCACGACACCGTCTATAGGTTTGTGATAAGACTGGACAAAAACAGGATAATAAATATCGATTCTTGAAAACGGGATTAACACCAGAGAGGCTTTCACAAAGGCTGCTGATAGTATACCGTCATGACTATAAATACAGCGAGAAAACCACCCATGAAATACTGTGTGCAAAAGTATTTTAAATAAAAGCCAAGAGATTAACTTCCGGCACTTACGCGCCGGAAGTAATCATTTGCCATATATTTTGTTGTTAACTTTGCTGAAAATAACTTTCTTTATAAAAGGTCTCTCGATAAAATGATAGGTAAATGAAGAGAGAATGCATATTGCTAAATAGGACAGAGTCAAAATAATAAAAGTATGTATGTTTAATTCTAATTTATTCTTTGTTTGTAAATGAATGATCACAGGGAATAAAATTAGACCTTGAGTTAAATATAAGCTATAGCTTATTGCGCCAAGTCGAATAGCTGCTTTGGTAATCAATAATCCAAAAAGATTCGCACCTGAAACCACAGAAAAGAACATAACACAGAGGAATATTTTCTCGGGTGAGCCGTAAAGGTTGGGCTGCGCTAATATGATTATAAGTATCATGACTGCCAATATGACATTAGCCATTTTTTTGCTTATAATTATCCTGTCCTTTATTTCACTGCATAACATTCCAGCCAAAAAATATGCCCACAAATATGCATCATTCGTAAATCCTGGAAGAAAATACAAGGAGAACGCAAAAAGAGAAATGGTTAATTCGAATGACCATTTTTTGAACATATATAATAGCGGAAGAGAAAAGTAAAAAATCCACTCCCAACGCAGAGTCCACGTCACCCCAGCCAGAGCCATAAAAGAATACTGGAATGTAGTAACAGGGGGTTTGTCATTCCAAAGTCCAACATCAAACCAAGAGAGCGCATCTGTTAATACACCAATAGAAAACTCCCTCCGTTCGGTTAGTAAGAAAAGTAAAAATAGAGCAACTAAAGAGCAAAATATTGATAGAGGAGCAATTCTGTAGAGGCGTTTTTTATATAAATCAACCCAATTTACTACATCTGCTTTTCTAGTTTTCCCCCAAAACAAGAAAGCCGTAATCATGAAAAATAAAGCAACCCCATATTTCCCCATATAAAGCAACAAGTCTGATGTGGGGGCCCAATTGCCTTTTGTTATATATGTATAAGCACAGTCCATATGATGAAATATTACAAACGAAGCGAGTATAAATCTAATTCCATCAATGCTGTTTGACCTTGCCGGATCAGTATCTTCATCTATAAATTTAAATAGAGGTAGGCTAAAAATCAGTATTGCCAACACTAAGCATGTTAAAACCAGGCAAATCGAAAAATATAAATCCATCATCAAACCTTACGGATATCAATATAGAAAGAATAGTAGGGCTTTACCTGACCCAGAAACCATTCTATCATTGCTTCTTGCTATCGTCGAGGCAACATAATTTGTTCATCTTTAATAGAATTTGACGATCATTTAGCCCCTCGGTTCTTAACATTCCCAACACCGTACATAACAGTGCGTCATAAGAATTGGTCAGTGGCTATTGCACCGCTGGCTGCGAGCTCGTCAGCTTCTTTTGAGTCTACGTTCTAGTTCAAGCATTTCCTTGCTGCGTCAGATAGCGATACTCATGGCCATAGGTAGTGAGTATCGGCCGGCCCCTTGTTCTGTTGCAGGCATCACAACGATAAATCTTTTACTTGCTCGCCTCGCACGAACGGAGTGCTGTAGATCACTTTAATGAAAGTTGGCTGATCGTCTGCTAGGTGAATGAAGTAAGTTTTTTTCCAGCCATCTTCTTTTTCCACTCTTACTCGACGGGGCGTCGCTTCAGAACAAAGGATCAAGATGTAATTGCTCATCGCCTTCGCTCATCTGAATGATCTTCATGCCGGGCTCGTCGTGATAATGTACCATCCCGAATTGCTTATCCAGCGCACGTGCGACTTCGGGAGGCGATTGCACAGGTGTTGAATTAATATTTAAATAGTTAATGTTATGTTAAGTCATGCTTGAATTGCATGTTGGTGTTTTCAATGGCGAAAACTGACTCTATAACTACTGATGAATTCATGGTTATCCACCAGAGGTTATTCCGGATTTCAAAGACGTGGGGTGACTTATGGTTAACGTTATTTTTTTTACGTGCTGAAAGTTGCCGAGTTATAAACATAAGGTATAGCGACATCAAAGATGACATATTGCATCTCGCGGCAACCCCAAGATTTGAGTCGCGAACAATTAGATTGTGCAAGATACTGCGTCAGTTATTTAAGCAAAGAAAGGCATCTAACCCGCAAGATGTCTATGTTTTTCAAAGTAAATCAAATCGCGTGAAAGGATATGCAAAGCCAGTCACAACGGTAGCGATGAACATCGCGCTAAAAGAGGCCGCCAGAGAAATTAGCAATAAAAACATTACTATGAAAAGTGCCCTGCAGGTAATTGGCTAATAGATGATAATGTAACTAGCCAATCATTGTTAAATAGGTCTATCTACTCTTAGCAAATCTTGGCAAAGCAGTAAAATGCGTAATTAAGCGTGCTATTGATTACAATTACTATTAACGCTGAAATTAGATTTTTCGGGAAATTAAAAGAAATGAACCGTCTGGCAGGAAGCCAGACGGTGGAAGGGTTATGCTTTACGCGTCGCCGCTTTCATTGCGGTCACAAACGCTTTCAGCTCGGCCAGCATCTGCTCGGGCTTGTCCACGTTCTTTTCGATGATCTTCACAATCGCGGAGCCGGAGATGGCACCAGCCGCCTTCGCGTCAATCGCTGCGGTGACCTGATCCGGAGATGAAATCCCGAACCCCTGCAGCGGAGGCGCGGCATGGTACTCGGCCAGCTTCTCCACCAGATGATGCAGCGGCAGGGCGGCTTTATTCTCGGCACCGGTCACGCCCGCGCGGGAGAGCAGGTAGGTATACCCGCGTCCGTAAGAGGCAATCTGGCGCAGCAGTTCGTCATCGGCGTTCGGCGGGCAGATGAAAATCGGGGCGACGTTATGGCGCATCGCCGCCTGACGGAATGGCGCAGACTCCTCAACCGGCACGTCTGCCACCAGAACGGAGTCGACGCCCACGCGCGCGCACTCGGCATAGAACTCATCAATACCGCGGTTAAAGACCAGGTTGGCGTACATCAGCAGGCCGATCGGAATGGTCGGGTGCTTCTGGCGAATCGCCGCCAGCATCTCGAAGCACTGGGTTGGCGTCACGCCGGAGGCAAACGCGCGCAGCGTCGCATTCTGGATGGTCGGGCCATCCGCCAGCGGATCGGAGAACGGAATACCCAGCTCCAGCGCGTCGGCCCCGGCTTCAATCAGGGTGTCGATAATCTTCAGCGACTGTTCCGGGCCCGGATCGCCCAGGGTGACGAAGGGAACGAACGCGCCTTCCTGGCGGGATTTCAGCTCTGCAAATACGTTATCGTAGCGTTCCATCAGATTTCCCCTCGTGCTTTCAGAATATCGTGAACGGTGAAGATATCTTTGTCACCGCGTCCGGAAAGGTTCACCACCAGCAGCTGCTCTTTTTCCGGGTTTTCTTTCATCATTTTCAGCGCGTGCGCCAGCGCGTGCGAAGACTCCAGCGCCGGGATGATCCCTTCGCTGCGGCACAGCATTTTGAAGGCTTCCAGCGCTTCATCATCGGTAATGGAGACATAGTCCGCGCGGCCGGTGCTGTTCAGATACGCATGCTGCGGCCCGACGGACGGGAAGTCGAGGCCGGCAGAAATAGAGTAAGACTCTTCAATCTGACCCTCATCGGTTTGCATCATCGGGGATTTCATCCCGAAGTAGATCCCCACGCGGCCATGCTTCAGCGGCGCGCCGTGTTCACCCGATTCAATGCCGTGACCGGCAGGCTCGACGCCAATCAGGCCCACGCTGGTGTCGTCGATAAAGTCTGCGAACATACCGATGGCGTTGGAGCCGCCGCCGACGCAGGCGATCACCGCATCCGGGAGGCGACCCTCTTTTTCGAGGATCTGCGCTTTGGTCTCTTCACCGATCATGCGCTGGAATTCGCGCACGATAGTCGGGAACGGGTGCGGGCCAGCCGCGGTACCGAGCATATAGTGTGCGGTTTCATAGCTGCCAGACCAGTCGCGCAGCGCTTCGTTACAGGCGTCTTTCAACGTCGCGGAGCCGCTGTGCACCGGGATCACTTCTGCTCCCATCAGACGCATACGGAAGACGTTCGGAGACTGACGCTCAACGTCTTTTGCTCCCATATAGATGCGGCATTTCAGACCGAGCAGGGCGCTGGCAAGCGCAGAAGCCACGCCGTGCTGACCCGCACCGGTTTCGGCGATGATTTCGGTTTTGCCCATACGCTTCGCAAGCAGCGCCTGACCCAGCACCTGGTTAGTTTTATGCGCGCCGCCGTGCAGCAGGTCTTCACGCTTCAGATACAGCGTGGTTTTGGTGCCTTCCGTCAGGTTGCGGCATTTGGTCAGCGCGGTCGGACGACCGGCGTAATTTTTCAGCAGGTCGGTAAATTCAGCCTGAAACGCCGGGTCTTTCTGCGCGCTGACAAACGCTTCTTCCAGCTGGCGCAGCGCGGGCATCAGGATTTGCGGGACGTACATCCCGCCGAACTCACCAAAATACGGGTTAAGTAATGTCGTCATCTTCTCTTCCTTAATATGCACGCAGAGTTTTAAAAACCGAGGCCAGCTTGCTGGCATCTTTGATACCCGGCTGGGACTCTACGCCTGAATTGAAATCGAGGCCTGCGCAGCCGGTTTTAGCGGCTTCTACGCAGTTATCCGGGCCTAATCCACCCGCCAGCAGGACGTTGTCCAGCTTTGCGCCGTTCAGCAGCGACCAGTCAAAACGCTGGCCGGTACCGCCCGGGCCGTTATCGAGGACGTATTTATCCACGTGGTTCAGGTTACGCGAGGGCAACGTATCGCCAACGCTTTGCGCTTTCCAGATCTGCACCTGTGGTGCCAGCGCGGCGCGCAGGGCATCGATATAGATCTGGTCTTCATCGCCGTGGAGCTGCACCGCGCTCAGGGATAACGCGTCGGCTTTTGCCGCAACGTCTGCAATATCTGCATTGCGGAAAACGCCCACGTAGCTGAGCGGAGCCGCTGCGATGACCTTACGCGCCTGCTCTACGCTGACCGCGCGAGGAGAGGAATCCACAAAGATCAGCCCGCCATAAATCGCCCCGGCTTCATACGCGGCCTGAGCATCCTGTTCGCGGGTTAAGCCGCAGACTTTGTTTTCACCCAGCAGCACGCGACGCACAGCCGCATTGAGATCGTCATGTTCCATCATGGCGGAGCCAATCAGGAAACCGTTGGCGAAGTGGCTCAGCTCGCGCACCTGGGCGTAGCTGTTAATGCCGGATTCGCTGATCACCGTGACGCCAGACCCCAGACGCGGCGCCAGCTGACGCGTACGGTTAAGGTCAATGGACAGGTCGCGCAGATCGCGGTTGTTAATGCCGACCACTTTGGCTTCCAGCGCAATCGCGCGCTCCAGCTCCTCTTCGTTGCTCACTTCGGTCAGCACGCCCATATTCAGGCTGTGCGCCACGGCGGAAAGCTGGCGATACTGCTCATCGTCGAGCACCGAGAGCATCAGCAGGCAGGCGTCGGCCTGGTAAAAACGCGCCAGCCAGATCTGATACGGGTCGATAATAAAGTCTTTGCACAGGATCGGCTGCGGCGCGATGCCGCTGACGATGGGCAGAAAATCGAAGCTGCCCTGAAAATATTTCTCATCCGTCAGCACGGAGATGGCTGAAGCATGATGCTTATAAATGCCGGCAATACGTGCCGGATCGAAATCGTCACGAATAACGCCTTTGGAGGGGGACGCTTTTTTGCACTCAAGAATAAACGCGGTGCGCGTACCCCGCAGGGCGTCATAGAAACGACGGCTGCTCGGGACGACGTCATTCTGGAAACTGGCAAGCGGCTGCTGTTGCTTGCGGGCTTCCACCCAGATGGCCTTATCGGCAACGATTTTCGCTAAAACGGTCTGCATTCTTTACCCTCTTGCCGCAAGTGCGGTAACGCGATCGTAAGCTGCACCGGAGCGCAGTACATCCAGAACTTTTTGAACGTTGGCCTTCAGGTCTTCCTCACCGTGCAAACGCATCAGCATGGCGACGTTGGCAGCAACGGCGGCCTCATGGGCGACCTCTCCTTTACCTTGTAATAAGCGCGTGAGAATGTCACGGTTTTCTTCCGGCGTACCGCCAGCCAGCGCTTCCTGATGGTATGGCGCAAGGCCGAAGTCGGCAGCCTCCAGCTGATAGCTCAGGATTTCACCGTCGCGCAGTTCGGCCACCAGCGTTGGCGCATGAAGAGAAACCTCATCCATACCGCCGCTGTGCACCACGGCGGCACGCTGATAACCCAGCACGCGCAGCGTCTCGGCAATCGGCAGAACCAGTTCCGGGCTGTAAACGCCAATCAGCGCCAGCGGCGGGTGGGCCGGGTTGATCAGCGGGCCGAGCACGTTAAAAAGCGTGCGGGTTTTAAGCTGCTGACGAACCGGCATCGCGTGGCGGAAACCGGTGTGGTACTTCGGCGCAAACAGGAAGCAGACGCCCAGGTCATCCAGCGCTTCACGGGAACGCTCGGCGTTCATATCGAGGTTAATACCGAATGCGGCGAGCAGATCGGAAGAACCTGACCGGCTGGACACGCTGCGGTTGCCGTGCTTCGCGACCTTCAAACCACACGCCGCCGCCACGAAGGCGCTGGCGGTGGAGATATTGATGCTGTTACTGCCGTCACCGCCGGTACCGACAATATCCGCAAACTGATAGTCCGGGCGAGGGAACGGGGCGGCATTTTCCAGCAGTGCCGTGGCGGCACCGGCGATCTCCTGCGGGCTTTCGCCGCGCACCTTCATGCTCACCAGCGCGGCTGCAAGCTGCTCAGGCTTCAGCTCACCGCGAACCACGGCGGAGAAGAGCTGATGGCTCTCCTGCTGGCTCAGGGTCTGCGCCTGGTACAGTTTTTCCAGAATCGGCTGCAGGGTGTTGGTCTGCTCCAGCTTCTGTAACGCCCAGTCGAGCGTCTGCTCCAGCAGGCGGGCGCCATGGGAGGTCAGGATTGATTCCGGGTGGAACTGCAGGCCGCAGACGCGGTCCGCATCGTGGCGCACCGCCATCACCATACCTTCAAACGAGGCGTTGATAGTCAGCCCGGCGGGAATATTGCTGCCAACCAGCGAATGATAGCGCGCGACCGGGAGCGGGTTCGGCAGCCCGGCAAACATCGCCTGGCCGTCATGTTCAATGCTGGACGCTTTACCGTGCAGGATCTCACCCGCCTGGCCAACGTAGCCGCCGTAGGCTTCAACAATCGCCTGATGGCCGAGGCAGATGCCGACGATCGGCAGTTTGCCGCGCATGCGGGTCAGCAGCTCCGGCATACAGCCCGCTTCGCTCGGCGCGCCTGGCCCCGGGGAGAGCATCAGCACCGGGTTTTGCATGGTGGCCAGACGGTCAATCAGGGTCTGCGCCGGAACGTGGTTGCGGTAGATAACGACGTTGTGGCCATTCGCACGCAGCTGATCTGCCAGGTTATAGGTAAAGGAGTCGATATTATCGAGCAGCAGAATGTCAGCCATCAGAAAATCTCCTGTGCATGGTGTGCGGTAGCAATGGCGCGAAGGACCGCACGGGCTTTACTGCGCGTTTCGTCAGCTTCAGACTGCGGAACAGAATCAAGAACAATCCCGGCACCCGCCTGAACGGTGGCGATACCGTCTTCAACGTAGGCAGAGCGGATTACGATGCAGGTGTCGAGGTCACCGTGGGCGGTGAAGTAGCCCACCGCGCCGCCGTAGCTGCCGCGACGGCGTCCTTCGGCGGCAGCAATCAGCTGCATGGCGCGTACTTTCGGCGCGCCGCTGAGGGTGCCCATGTTCATGCAGGCGCGGTAGGCGTGCAGCACGTCGAGATCGTGGCGCAGCTCGCCGACCACGCGGGAGACCAGGTGCATCACGAACGAATAGCGGTCGACTTTGGTCAGGTCCGCCACGTAGCGGCTGCCGGGAGTACAAATGCGTGCCAGATCGTTACGCGCCAGGTCAACCAGCATCAGGTGCTCGGAGAGTTCTTTATGGTCGGTGCGCATCTCCAGCTCGATGCGGCTGTCCAGATCGCGGTCCAGCGAGCCATCGGCGCGGCGTCCGCGCGGACGGGTACCGGCAATCGGGTAGATCTCAATCTGACGGCTGGTGGCGTCGTATTTCAGCGAGCTTTCCGGCGAGGCGCCGAACAGCGTGAATTCGTTGTCCTGCATGAAGAACATGTACGGGCTTGGGTTACTCTTTTTCAGCACGTCGTAGGCTGCGAGCGGCGATGGGCAGGGCAGTGAGAAGCGACGGGACGGCACGACCTGGAAAATTTCCCCGGCGCGAATCGCTTTTTGCATCTGGCGAACCACGGCGCCGTACTGATCGTCAGTCTGGCTAACGTCGCAGGTCATTTTCTCCACGCGCTGCACCGGCAGCGCGGGTGGTGCTTCCGTCATCTGCTGCTGCAGCTGAGCGATGCGGTGCTCAAGACGGTTTTTCTCAGCGGCAGACGGCGTGAACAGGCTTGCCTGGATGCGGGTGTATTGCTTCTGGTGGTCGATCACCAGCAGCGTTTCAGCCAGATAGAAGCAATAATCCGGGCAGCGATTGCCCTGCTCGGTTTCCGGCAAATCTTCAAAACCGGCAACCAGGTCGTAAGCAAACAGCCCGCCGAAGAACATCGCCTCACGCTCGTCTTCCGGCACGGTGACCAGATTCTGCAGCAGGCGGAAGGCATCGAAAACGGACAGGGAGCAGAGGCGCGCGTCTTCGTCCAGCAGCTGGCTCACCGGCGGGAAATGCAGAATGCGCATTTCTGGATGACGTTCATTTTCAATGCCCGATGGCAGGGCGGCATCCAGCAGCGGCAGCAGCGATGCGCCATTGTCTGATAATGCCTTGATGGTGACAGTGTCACCTAAAGCGGTAATGCGCAGCGCGCTGTCGACCAGCAGCAGGCTCTTGAGATCGTCCTTGCTGTCAATATCCGCCGATTCCAGCAGCAGCGTTGCCGGACGTGCCCCGCACACCTGATGAAACAGCGCGGTCGGGTTGTGGCGATAGGCCGCCTCGCAGGTCAGCAGTTCGAGATGAGGTTTGGCTGTTTGCATGTTGTTGTTCTCATATTTTGTTCAAAAAAAAGCCCGCTGGGTAGCGGGCGGGTATCTGTTTGCATTTCGCAGACGCGTGACACTGCCCGAAGATCAGGAAGTGCGCCACCAGCCGTGAAGAGCGAAATGTGCTGTCATTTTCAGATACCTTTCTCGTGTGAACTTTCGTACTAGTTAACTAGTTCGGTGGCAAGTTGTCAACCCTTGATTTCAGAATTTCGCGTTAAGTCGGTATCATGGTGTTTTCGGATGTCTCCAACCTGTTATGGGAAGTGCTTTGAGCGATACCACCTACGCCATTATTTATGATTTACACAGCCATACTCAGGCCTCTGACGGCCTGCTGACACCCGAAGCCCTGGTTCATCGCGCCGTTGAAATGCGCGTCGGCACGCTGGCGATAACCGATCACGATACCACTGATGCCATTCCGGCGGCGCGCGCAGAGATTGCCCGCAGCGGGCTGGCGCTGAATCTGGTGTCCGGCGTCGAGATCTCGACCGTCTGGGAAAACCATGAGATTCATATTGTTGGCCTGAACATCGATATAGACCATCCGGCACTTACGGCATTTTTGCAAGAACAAAAAACGCGCCGCAATCAGCGCGCAGAGATGATCGGCGAGCGTCTGGAAAAGGCGCATATTCCGGGCGCGCTGGAAGGCGCGCAAAAGATGGCGAACGGCGGGGCGGTCACCCGCGGTCATTTCGCCCGTTTTCTGGTCGACGCGGGCAAAGCGACGAACATGGCGGACGTCTTTAAAAAGTATCTGGCACGCGGTAAAACCGGATACGTTCCGCCACAGTGGTGTACAATAAAACAAGCTATTGATGTGATTCATCATTCTGGCGGTAAGGCCGTGCTGGCCCATCCTGGGCGGTATAATCTTTCTGCTAAATGGCTGAAAAGGCTGCTGGCACACTTTGCCGAATGCGGTGGCGAGGCGATGGAAGTCGCCCAGTGTCAGCAGGCGCCCAACGAGCGCGCGCAGCTCGCGACCTATGCCCGCCAGTTCGGCCTGCTTGGGTCACAGGGCTCTGATTTCCATCAGCCCTGCGCGTGGATCGAACTGGGGCGCAAGCTCTGGTTGCCCGCTGGCGTTGAGCCGGTCTGGCAGCTCTGGGAACAGCCGCAGCAAATTGAAGAGAGGGAAGTATGAGTCAGTTTTTCTATATCCATCCGGATAACCCGCAGCCACGTCTGATCAACCAGGCCGTGGAGATCGTCCGCAAAGGTGGCGTGATTGTCTACCCGACCGATTCAGGCTATGCGCTGGGCTGTAAAATTGAAGATAAAGGGGCAATGGAGCGCATTTGCCGTATTCGCCAGCTGCCGGACGGCCATAACTTTACTCTGATGTGCCGCGATCTCTCTGAGCTGTCGACCTATGCGTATGTTGATAACGTGGCGTTTCGCCTGATTAAGAACAACACGCCGGGCAACTACACCTTCATCCTGAAGGGCACGAAGGAAGTACCGCGTCGTCTGCTGCAGGAGAAACGCAAAACCATCGGTATGCGCGTGCCGTCGAACCCGATTGCGCAGGCGCTGCTGGAAACCCTCGGCGAACCGATGCTTTCTACCTCGCTGATGCTGCCCGGAAGTGAGTTTACCGAGTCCGATCCGGAAGAGATCAAAGATCGTCTGGAGAAGGTGGTCGAGCTGATTATTCACGGCGGCTATCTCGGCCAGCAGCCGACCACCGTGGTCGACTTAACCGAAGATGCACCGGAAGTGATTCGTGAAGGCGTGGGTGACGTAAAGCCTTTCTTGTAAAGGTATAAGCAGATATACTACGCGGCCATCAAAGCAGGGCTCAGCCCTCTTTTGACCTGATTCGACGCCTGTGAAGGCGACACCTGAGGAAGCTCAATGAGCGAGAAGTTACAGAAAGTGCTGGCGCGCGCCGGCCACGGCTCACGCCGTGAAATCGAAGCCATTATTGAAGCGGGTCGCGTGAGTGTGGACGGTAAAATCGCCACGCTGGGTGACCGCGTTGAAATCGTACCGGGGCTGAAGATCCGCATCGACGGTCACCTCATCTCCGTGAAAGAGTCCGCTGAACAGATCTGCCGCGTGCTGGCTTACTACAAGCCGGAAGGCGAGCTGTGCACCCGCAACGACCCGGAAGGTCGTCCGACGGTGTTTGACCGTCTGCCTAAACTGCGTGGCGCTCGCTGGATTGCCGTCGGTCGTCTGGACGTGAACACCTGCGGTCTGCTGCTGTTCACCACCGATGGTGAACTGGCAAACCGTCTGATGCACCCAAGCCGTGAAGTGGAACGTGAATACGCGGTGCGCGTATTTGGCCAGGTTGACGAAAATAAACTGCGCGATCTGTCGCGTGGCGTTCAGCTTGAAGACGGTCCTGCGGCGTTCAAAACCATCAAATTTACCGGTGGGGAAGGCATTAACCAGTGGTACAACGTGACCCTGACCGAAGGCCGTAACCGCGAGGTGCGTCGTCTCTGGGAAGCGGTAGGCGTCCAGGTGAGCCGTCTGATCCGCGTCCGTTACGGCGACATTCTGCTGCCGAAAGGTCTGCCGCGCGGGGGTTATACCGAACTGGATCTGACCCAAACCAACTACCTGCGCGAGCTGGTTGGCCTGACGCCAGAAACCACCTCAAAAGTGGCGGTGGAAAAAGATCGTCGTCGCATGAAGGCGAATCAGATCCGTCGCGCGGTGAAGCGCCACAGCCAGGTGAGCAGCAGTCGCCGCTCCGGCAGCCGTAACAACAACGGTTAATATTAAAGCCCGGTGAACGCACCGGGCTTTTTTCTTTAGTAATCAATTCCAATTTGCGCTTTGACGCCTGCATCAAACGCGTGTTTGACCGGACGCAGTTCGCTGACGGTATCGGCCATCTCCAGAATATCCCGATGACACCCGCGCCCCGTGACGATAACCGTCTGGTGTACAGGACGGTTCTTCAGAGCATCCAGAACGGCTTCCAGCGGCAGGTAGTCGTAGGCGACCATATAGGTGATCTCATCCAGCAGCACCATATTCAGCGAGGGATCGGCCAGCATTCTCTTTGCATGCTCCCAGACGGCGAGACAGGCTGCGGTGTCCGTTTCCCGATTCTGAGTATCCCACGTAAAACCGGTCGCCATCACCTGAAACTCAACGCCGTGAGGCTCAAGCAAATTCCGCTCACCGTTGGGCCATTCGCCTTTGATAAACTGGATCACGCCCACTTTTTGCCCGTGTCCGACGGCGCGTGTCGCCGTGCCGAATGCGGCGGTGGTTTTCCCTTTTCCGTTGCCGGTAAAAACGATGACGATCCCACGTTCGTCCTGGGCTGCGGCAACGCGTGCATCGACCTGTTCTTTCAGACGCTGCTGGCGCTGCTGATGACGTTCTTCACTCATTGCGAAATTCCTGGTTTACGTCCCGGCTGGGCGTCAAAGGTCATCCCGGTTTTGCGGCGGCTGTCGTCGCCCATCAGCCAGAGATAGAGCGGCATAATGTCTGCCGGGGTTTTCAGCTTCTGCGGATCTTCGCTCGGGAACGCGCTGGCGCGCATTTTGGTGCGCGTACCGCCCGGGTTAATGCAGTTTACGCGCAGATGGCGGCTCTGATACTCCTCCGCCAGCACCTGCATCATGCCTTCGGTCGCGAATTTTGATACGGCATAGGCTCCCCAGTTTGCGCGTCCTTCACGGCCAACGCTGGACGAGGTAAAGACCAGGGACCCGGACTCGGATTTGAGTAATAAAGGAAGCAATGCCTGTATCAGGAAAAACGTGCCGTTGACGTTGACCTGCATCACCTGCTGCCAGATATCAGGATCCTGTTTATCCATCGGACGAACCTCGCCTAACAAACCGGCGTTATGCAGCACGCCGTCGAGTCTCGGATAGTGAACGCTGATGCGCTGGGCTAATTCCTGGCACACCGCGGGCGTGCAGGTCAGTAAATCGAGTGTATACCACGGGGCAGGCGTGCCGCATTTAGCCTCAACCTCCTGAGCGACGTTTTGCAGTTTTTCTTCGCTGCGGCCGATCAGAATGACGTTCGCGCCATATTCGGCGTATGTCAGGGCCGCCTCGCGGCCAATCCCGTCGCTGGCACCGGTGACAAGAATAATCCGGTTGTGCAGCAGATTTTTTTGCGGTTGATAATGCACGGTGACTCCTCAGGCGACCGGTGACGCAATGGTGCCTTTATAATGACTTTTCGGCTTTATGCCCGAATTCGCCTGATAATTCAATCAGTCTACAGGACGCATTACTGTAAAATTAACATTTTGCAAATATTTAATCTCCGGTCCGGGGATTCCTGAAGGCGCCTCGCAGAGGTAATGTCGCGAGCGAGACGCATGGGCAGGGCTGTTGTACACTGCCGTGAAAGATTCGTGGTTAAATCAAGGTGGAGCGCGTGGAATTACTTTCTCAATATGGGTTGTTTTTGGCCAAAATCGCGACGGTGGTGATTGCCATTGCGGTGGTAGCCGTTCTGATTGTCAACCTGACGCAGCGCAAGCGTCAGCGTGGGGAGTTACGCATCACCCGCCTGAGCGAGCAGTATAAAGAGATGCAGGAAGAGATGTCTCTGGCGCTGCTTGATAGTCATCAACAGAAACTCTGGCTGAAAGCGCAGAAGAAAAAGCATAAACAGGAAGCCAAAGCGGCAAAGGCAAAAGCAAAGCTCAATGCGCCGCAGGATAAGGCCACGCCGCGCGTCTATGTGCTCGATTTTAAAGGCAGTATGGATGCGCATGAAGTGTCTTCTCTGCGGGAGGAAGTGACTGCCGTTCTGGCCGTGGCGACACCGCAGGATCAGGTTGTCGTGCGTCTTGAAAGCCCGGGCGGGGTGGTTCACGGTTACGGACTGGCCGCCTCACAGCTGCAGCGCCTGCGTGAAAAACAGATCCCGCTGACCGTGGCCGTGGATAAAGTGGCGGCGAGCGGTGGCTACATGATGGCCTGCGTGGCGGACAAAATTGTTGCCGCGCCGTTCTCCATTATTGGCTCGATCGGCGTGGTCGCGCAGATTCCGAACTTTAACCGCTTCCTGAAAAATAAAGAGATCGATATCGAACTTCACACGGCGGGTCAGTACAAACGTACCCTGACGCTGCTGGGGGAAAACACGGAAGAAGGACGTCAAAAATTCCGCGAAGATCTCAATGAAACGCATCATCTCTTTAAAGATTTTGTACACCGTATGCGCCCAACGCTCGATATTGAACACGTCGCGACGGGCGAGCACTGGTACGGCGTCCAGGCGCAGGAGAAAGGGCTGGTGGATGAAGTTGGAACCAGCGACGATCTGCTGCTCAATCTGATGGAAGGTCGGGAACTGGTGGGCGTGCGCTTTACCCAGCGTAAGCGACTCCTTGACCGCTTTACCAACAGTGCCGCAGAAAGCGCGGACCGCCTGCTGCTGCGCTGGCTACAGCGCGGACAAAAACCGCTGCTGTAAACAAAAACGCGAGGCATATGCCTCGCGCTTTGCGTTAATCGACCAGGTGATATTTCTCTGAAAGCGTATGCGCCAGGTATTTGAACATGTTAAACACGGCAGTGCTTTTCGGGGTCGGTAAACCCTGTTCGTCAAGGAAGTATTCGCCGCTGAAAATCAGCACGCCATTACGCTGCTCTACGCCGGTGGCTTCAATGCCCGCCAGCGTATCTTCATGGTCACGGATAAGCTTGTTTGCTTCGATAAGCAGAGAGGCTCGGTCAATAGGTTGGGTCGTATTCTGCATAATCCACTCCTTAAACAGTGACAATAGTCTACGCCGAGGGCGCTTTGGGGGCAAATTTTCCCTGTAATGTGAGGGGATAAGGTGCAGGGTCCTGGCTGGCGGGATCTGCTTTTGCATGCTAATAAAGTTGCGTAACGAATTTTATCAGGTAGAGTGTGCGCTTTCGTCATTCTGGCAACAGAATTGCTTGACATTCAACCGGGAATTCGTCACGAATTACACGAGATGTGAGAAAAATACCCGAAAACTCAATCACCTGGGCGTCTTCTCATTAACGTCCGGTAAGACAAAGGGGTTGATATCTCCTGACGCAGTCGCAATATCATTGGCTCGTCGTCAGCGGAAGGGAAATCAACGTGCGGCGTATTCCTGGAAGAATTAAATTAGGTAAAGGTGAATATGGGTAAAGCTCTCGTCATCGTTGAGTCCCCGGCAAAAGCCAAAACGATCAATAAGTATCTGGGTAATGACTACGTGGTTAAGTCCAGCGTGGGTCATATCCGCGATTTGCCGACCAGTGGCTCAGCCAGCAAAAAGAGCGCAGACTCTACCTCCACCAAAGGGGCTAAAAAGCCTAAAAAGGATGAACGTAGCGCGCTTGTCAACCGCATGGGTGTTAACCCATGGCATAACTGGGATGCACAATATGAAGTGCTGCCCGGTAAAGAAAAAGTCGTTAACGAACTGAAGCAGCTTGCTGAAAAAGCAGACCACATCTATCTCGCAACCGACCTTGACCGCGAAGGGGAAGCCATTGCGTGGCACCTGCGGGAAGTGATCGGTGGTGATGACAAACGCTACAGCCGTGTAGTGTTTAACGAAATTACGAAGAATGCGATTCGTCAGGCGTTTGAGAAGCCGGGCGAGCTGAATATTGACCGCGTAAACGCACAGCAGGCACGTCGCTTTATGGACCGCGTTGTGGGCTACATGGTCTCTCCACTGCTGTGGAAGAAGATTGCCCGTGGCCTGTCCGCAGGGCGTGTGCAGTCCGTCGCCGTGCGTCTGGTCGTTGAGCGTGAGCGCGAAATTAAAGCCTTCGTGCCGGAAGAGTTCTGGGAAGTCGATGCCAATGTGACCACGCCGGGCGGTGACGCTCTGCCGCTGCAGGTGAGCCATCACAACGACAAGCCTTTCCGTCCGGAAAACCGCGACCAGACCATGGCCGCCGTAGCGCTGTTGGAAAAAGCACGCTATCAGGTGCTGGAACGTGAAGACAAACCGACCAGCAGCAAGCCGGGTGCGCCGTTTATTACCTCTACGCTGCAGCAGGCTGCAAGCACGCGTCTGGGTTATGGCGTGAAGAAGACCATGATGATGGCGCAGCGCCTGTATGAAGCGGGCTACATCACCTACATGCGTACCGACTCAACCAACCTGAGCCAGGATGCGGTCAACATGGTCCGCGGCTACATCAGCGACAATTTCGGTAAGAAATACCTGCCGGAAAGCGCTAACCAGTTCGCCAGCAAAGAGAACTCTCAGGAAGCTCACGAAGCGATTCGTCCTTCTGACGTCTCGGTGTTAGCGGAATCGCTGAAAGACATGGAAGCTGACGCGCAGAAGCTGTATCAGCTGATCTGGCGCCAGTTCGTGGCGTGCCAGATGACCCCGGCGCAGTACGACTCCACCACGCTGACCGTCGGCGCGGGTGATTTCCGCCTGAAGGCGCGCGGTCGTATTCTGCGCTTCGACGGCTGGACGAAGGTGATGCCTGCGCTGCGTAAAGGCGATGAAGACAGAACGCTGCCTGCGGTTAATAAAGGTGACGAGTTGTCGCTTGTCGATCTGGTTCCGGCACAGCACTTCACCAAGCCACCTGCGCGCTTCAGTGAAGCGTCCCTGGTGAAAGAGCTGGAAAAACGCGGTATTGGTCGTCCATCGACCTACGCGTCCATCATCTCGACCATTCAGGACCGCGGCTACGTGCGCGTTGAAAACCGCCGTTTCTATGCGGAAAAAATGGGTGAGATCGTCACTGACCGTCTGGAAGCAAACTTCCGCGAGTTGATGAACTACGATTTCACCGCGCAAATGGAAGACAGCCTCGACCAGGTTGCCAGCCATCAGGCGGAATGGAAAAAGGTACTCGACAGCTTCTTCAGCGACTTTACCGACCAGCTTGAAAAAGCGGAGAAAGACCCTGAAGAGGGCGGCATGCTGCCTAACCAGATGGTTCTGACCAGCATCGACTGTCCAACCTGCGGTCGCAAGATGGGGATCCGCACCGCAACCACAGGCGTGTTCCTTGGCTGCTCCGGCTATGCGCTTTCACCAAAAGAGCGCTGCAAAACGACCATCAACCTGGTGCCTGAGAACGAAGTTCTCAACGTGCTGGAGGGTGACGATGCGGAAACTAACGCTCTGCGTGCCAAACGCCGCTGCAAGAAATGCGGCACGGCAATGGACAGCTACCTGATCGATCCAAAACGTAAGCTGCACGTTTGCGGTAATAACCCAACGTGTGACGGGTATGAGATCGAAGAGGGCGAGTTCCGCATTAAAGGCTATGACGGCCCGATTGTGGAATGCGAGAAGTGTGGTTCTGAAATGCACCTGAAAATGGGACGTTTCGGTAAGTACATGGCCTGTACCAACGACGAGTGTAAAAACACGCGCAAAATTCTGCGTAACGGCGAAGTGGCTCCTCCTAAGGAAGATCCGGTTCCGCTGCCAGAACTGCCGTGCGAGAAATCAGACGCGTACTTCGTGCTGCGTGATGGTGCTGCAGGTGTCTTCCTGGCCGCCAACACCTTCCCGAAATCGCGTGAAACGCGCGCGCCGCTGGTGGAAGAGCTGCATCGCTTCCGCGATCGTCTGCCTGAGAAACTGCGTTATCTGGCCGATGCGCCACAGCAGGATCCGGAAGGCAACAAAACCGTGGTACGGTTTAGCCGTAAAACTAAGCAGCAGTATGTTGCGGCAGAGAAAGAGGGTAAAGCGACCGGATGGTCAGCCTTCTTTGTCGATGGCAAATGGGTTGAAGGCAAGAAATAATCTTCCCTTACCGTAACTTACCTGTAAAAGGGCCGGATTTCCGGCCCTTTTTTATTACCTTGTTATTATTTTTTGTTCCGTACTATACAGTCAGGCTATAAATGATATAGTGGTTATAGTTAACCTGTTTCTTATTATTAAATCGTCTTAAGCGATTGACCGCATGCGCTAAATCGGATGGTCTGGCATGAAATTACAGCAGCTTCGTTATATCGTTGAGGTGGTGAATCATAACCTTAACGTCTCTTCTACCGCCGAGGGGTTGTATACCTCGCAACCGGGCATCAGCAAACAAGTTCGTATGCTGGAGGACGAGTTAGGTATCCAGATATTTGCCCGCAGCGGTAAGCATCTCACCCAGGTGACGCCTGCGGGGCAGGAAATCATCCGCATTGCGCGGGAAGTCCTCTCTAAAGTCGATGCAATTAAGTCTGTGGCGGGTGAACACACCTGGCCGGATAAAGGTTCGCTGTATATTGCCACGACGCACACCCAGGCGCGCTATGCGCTACCCGGTGTGATCAAAGGCTTTATCGAGCGTTATCCTCGCGTCTCTTTGCATATGCACCAGGGCTCGCCAACGCAAATTGCTGAAGCCGTATCCAAGGGGAATGCAGACTTTGCCATCGCCACCGAAGCGCTTCATCTGTATGACGATCTGGTGATGCTTCCATGCTATCACTGGAACCGTTCTATCGTGGTGACCCCCGATCACCCCCTGGCGGGTAAAGGGTCGGTCACTATCGAAGAGCTGGCTCAATATCCGTTGGTAACGTATACGTTTGGCTTTACCGGACGGTCCGAGCTTGATACGGCCTTTAACCGGGCAGGGTTAACGCCGCGCATTGTCTTTACCGCGACGGATGCCGACGTGATTAAAACCTATGTGCGGCTTGGTCTGGGGGTGGGCGTTATTGCCAGCATGGCGGTGGATCCTGTGTCAGACCCTGACCTGGTGCGTCTTGATGCGCATGATGTTTTCAGTCATAGCACTACAAAGATTGGCTTCCGTCGTAGCACCTTCCTTCGCAGCTATATGTATGATTTTATTCAGCGCTTTGCCCCTCATTTAACGCGTGACGTGGTTGATACCGCCGTTGCATTACGCTCAAATGAAGATATTGAAGAGATGTTTAAAGACATCAAACTCCCCGAAAAATAATCACACCCGGTATCTTTCCCTTAGGGAAAGATACCGAAATAACGCCTCAAAGCTAAATTAGAATTATCATCATCTACGCATCCCCTGTCATATAATGTCATTATCCATTTAATCTGTAAGGTTATAATGTCGTGAATTGGCGACAAAAGTAGAAACTAATTTACGCCTTCGCAAATTTTTCTTTTCAATTATTTATTTCTGGTCAAAAGATTGAATATTTCATACCTTCCGGTGCGTAAATTCACTGGCTTTTCGGCTAAAGTTTCTTTAGGATTTATCTCAACAGATGATTAATTGTACCAATTGTTTGGTCCTAAATGATAAGCGATGTCGATTGTATGAGGTTAGCAATGCCTTCAGGAAGTGAAGAACCGCAAAGGGATCCTGCGCTCAAGCGTAAAGCCTGGCTGGCGGTCTTTCTCGTCTCTACCCTGTTTTGGGTGGTGGTTGCTCTCCTGGCCTGGAAATATTGGGGTTAAATATGGCAGTGACGGTACGTACAGAAACGGTAAAACAGATGTGTCAGCATCGTGACAACGGCCACAGAGGGCGTAAAGCACCTGCGACTGTTGTACCCGCGTCCTGGAAACTAACGCCGCAGCAGCAAGCGTTTATTGATGTGTTCGCAGAAGACGAACCCAAAAAACAATAATTTAGTTAATTGCGTAATGATGCAAATAGTCTGAATATCGACTCTGCACTTTCGTACTCTTTAATAAATACACATCAGCAATATAGCACTGAGGACTTACCTCGGATCTTTTAATAAATAATGCCTGGTGTCCCTATGATGAATAACATGACGTCTCACAAATACTGGTCATGGATCGGCGTTTTTACCGTGTCGATTCTGTTCTGGAGTCAGCTCATCTGGTTGGCCCTCCACTAAATTGTAAAACCTCGCTACGGCGGGGTTTTTTGTTTTTCCTTTCTGGACCAATCCTAAATTTATCAATTTGGGTTGTTATCAAAACGTTACGACATCTTTGTGTTATCTTTAATTACGGCCCTGATGATTGTCGGGGCATCTCTGTGATTAAGGAGGAGCTTATGTCGTTAACCCTACGCGAAGCCAGTAAGGATACGTTACAGGCAGAAAATAAAACCTGGCATTACTACAGCCTGCCGCTGGCTGCCAGAACGCTTGGGGACATTTCGCGTTTACCCAAGTCATTGAAAGTTTTACTGGAAAACCTATTGCGCTGGCAGGACGGTGACTCTGTCACCCTTGATGATATCCAGGCGCTGGCAGGGTGGCTGGAAAATGCCCATGCCGACAGAGAAATCGCCTACCGCCCGGCCAGGGTGCTGATGCAGGACTTTACCGGTGTCCCGGCCGTCGTTGATTTAGCCGCGATGCGCGAGGCCGTTAAGCGTCTCGGCGGAGATACGGCAAAAGTGAATCCGCTTTCCCCCGTTGACCTCGTCATTGACCACTCCGTAACCGTTGACCGCTTTGGTGATGACGACGCCTTTGGCGAGAACGTGCGTCTGGAGATGGAACGCAACCACGAGCGCTACGTGTTTCTTAAGTGGGGGCAGCAGGCGTTCAGCCGGTTTAGCGTGGTCCCGCCGGGTACCGGTATTTGTCACCAGGTGAACCTTGAATATCTGGGTAAAGCCGTCTGGAGTGAATTGCAGGATAAAGAGTGGGTCGCCTATCCGGACACGCTGGTGGGCACGGACTCCCATACCACCATGATCAACGGTCTGGGCGTGCTGGGCTGGGGCGTCGGGGGTATCGAAGCGGAAGCGGCCATGCTCGGCCAGCCGGTGTCCATGCTTATCCCTGACGTGGTGGGCTTCAAGCTCACCGGCAAGCTGTCTGAAGGCATTACCGCCACCGATCTGGTGCTCACCGTCACCCAGATGCTGCGTAAGCATGGTGTGGTGGGCAAGTTTGTAGAATTCTACGGTGATGGTCTGGATTCGCTGCCGCTTGCCGACCGTGCCACCATTGCCAATATGGCGCCTGAATACGGTGCAACCTGCGGCTTTTTCCCCATCGATGACGTCACGCTGGAATACATGCGCCTTAGCGGGCGCAGCGAAGAGCAGGTCGCGCTGGTGGAGGCCTATACCAAAGCGCAGGGCATGTGGCGAAACCCGGGCGATGAACCGGTCTTCACCAGCACGCTTGAACTCGATATGGGAAGCGTCGAGGCGAGCCTCGCCGGGCCGAAACGTCCACAGGATCGGGTTGCGCTGAGTGACGTGCCAAAAGCCTTTGCCGCCAGCAATGCCCTGGAAGTGAACGTGGCGCAGAAAGACCACCGTCCAGTCGACTATGTCCTGAACGGACATCAGTATCAGCTCCCGGACGGCGCGGTTGTTATTGCGGCCATTACCTCCTGCACCAACACCTCGAACCCCAGCGTCTTAATGGCGGCAGGTCTGCTGGCTAAAAAGGCGGTAGAGCTTGGGCTAAAACCTCAGCCATGGGTCAAGGCCTCGCTGGCACCGGGTTCCAAAGTGGTATCGGATTATCTGGCGCAGGCCAAACTGACGCCGTACCTTGACGAGCTGGGCTTTAACCTCGTGGGCTACGGCTGTACGACCTGCATTGGTAACTCCGGCCCACTGCCTGAACCGATTGAAACGGCGATTAAGCAGGGCGACCTGACGGTAGGCGCGGTCCTGTCCGGTAACCGAAACTTTGAAGGGCGTATTCACCCGCTGGTGAAAACCAACTGGCTTGCCTCGCCGCCGCTGGTCGTGGCGTATGCCCTTGCAGGCAACATGAATATCAACCTGGCGACCGATCCGATTGGGCACGATCGCAAGAATGACCCTGTCTACCTGAAAGATATCTGGCCATCTTCGCGTGAAATCGCGCTGGCCGTTGAAAAGGTCTCAACCGAGATGTTCCGCAAAGAGTATGCGGAGGTCTTTGAAGGCACGCCGGAGTGGAAAACCATCAACGTCGTGGGCTCAGATACCTACGACTGGCAGGATGACTCGACCTATATTCGTCTGTCGCCGTTCTTTGATGAGATGCTGGCCGAGCCGGCACCGCTTAAGGATATCCACGGCGCGCGCATACTGGCGATGCTGGGGGATTCCGTCACGACCGACCATATCTCTCCGGCGGGGAGTATCAAAGCCGATAGCCCGGCAGGCCGTTATCTGCAGAGCCGGGGCGTCGAACGCCGCGATTTTAACTCCTACGGCTCGCGTCGCGGCAACCATGAGGTCATGATGCGCGGGACCTTTGCCAACATCCGCATTCGTAACGAAATGGTCCCGGGCGTAGAAGGGGGCATGACGCGCCATCTGCCGGGAACGGAAGTGGTTTCGATTTATGATGCGGCGGTCAAATATCAACAGGAAGGTACGCCGCTGGCGGTGATCGCCGGGAAAGAGTACGGTTCCGGCTCCAGCCGCGACTGGGCGGCGAAAGGTCCGCGTCTGCTTGGCGTTCGCGTGGTCATCGCCGAATCGTTCGAACGTATTCACCGCTCGAATCTGATTGGTATGGGGATCCTGCCGCTCGAGTTTCCGCAGGGCGTGACGCGTAAAACGCTGGGACTGACCGGGGAAGAGCAGATTGAGATTAGCGGTCTGCAAAACCTGCAGCCGGGGAAAACGGTGCCGGTGAAGTTAACGCGGGCAGACGGGAAAATCGAGGTGCTGGATTGCCGGTGCCGTATTGATACGGCAACCGAGCTGACCTATTACCAGAACGACGGCATTTTACATTATGTGATTCGTAAGATGCTGGATTGATGAAACGAGCCCGGCACCCGTGCCGGGCTTTTTAGCATTACTCTTTCAGCAGATGACCCATTTTGGCGGCTTTGGTATCCAGGTAGTGGGCGTTCTTCGGGTTACGGCCGACAATCAGCGGTACGCGCTCGACGATGTTGATCCCCGCTTCGGTCAGGATCTCCACTTTTTTCGGGTTATTGGTCAGCAGGCGAACTTCGTCCACGCCCAGCAGCTTGAACATATCGGCGCATAAGGTGAAGTCGCGTTCGTCAGCGGCAAAGCCAAGCTGATGGTTTGCTTCAACCGTATCGTAGCCCTGGTCCTGAAGCGCGTAGGCGCGGATTTTATTCAGCAGACCAATATTACGACCTTCCTGACGGTGATAAAGCAGCACACCGCGGCCTTCTTCTGCAATATGAGACAGGGCGGCTTCCAGCTGGAAACCACAATCACAGCGCAGGCTGAACAGCGCGTCGCCGGTAAGACACTCTGAATGGACGCGGGACAGAACCGGCGTCTGCCCTGAAATGTCACCATAAACCAGCGCGACATGATCCTGTCCGGTTGCCAGTTCTTCAAAACCCACCATCAGGAAATCGCCCCATGGGGTTGGCAGTTTGGCTTCTGCCACACGTTTAAGCTGCATGTGATTCTCCAGAGTAGGCTGACACGTTTCGTGCCTTTGCCCTGTTTTGCTTTCTGTATCAGTTCATTTTGCCACAAGCTCAGCAGGTTCGCCTAATGGGCACCATGCTATATGAACGTTAAACGCACGATCCGACATATCCACCAGGATGATTAATTTCAGTTATGATTGTGACGCTTAGCGAAAAAGGAGAAGACATGCTTTCAATCGCCAGACGTACGGCAGCAGGTGCGGCCATTTTACTGATTATGCCTCTGGCCGTATGGCTTTCAGGCTGGATGTGGCAGCCCGGGCATAATGCCACGTGGCTGAAAACGTTATACTGGATAACGGAAACGGTCACCCAGCCGTGGGGGATTATTACCCACGTACTCCTCTGCGCCTGGTTTCTGTGGTGCCTGCGCTTTCGTTTGCGCGCGGCGCTGATGCTCTTTGCGATCCTCGGGGGCGCTATCCTTGTCGGCCAGGGCGTAAAGTCCTGGGTTAAAGATCGCGTTCAGGAACCGCGTCCTTTTGTCGTCTGGCTGGAAAAAACGCATCATGTTCCGGTGGATGAGTTCTACAATTTAAAGCGAAAAGATCGTGGCGCGCTGGTGAAAGAACAGCTTTCGGAACAGCAGGATATCCCGAAATTCTTGCGTAAACACTGGCAGAAAGAGACCGGGTTCGCGTTTCCTTCCGGTCACACCATGTTTGCGGCCAGCTGGGCGTTGCTGGGGGTTGGGCTGCTTTGGCCAAGGCGCCGAACGATCACTATCGTGATTTTACTGGTCTGGGCGACGGGAGTCATGGGCAGCCGCCTGCTGCTGGGGATGCACTGGCCGCGCGACCTGGTCGTCGCCACGCTCATCTCATGGCTGCTGATCGTGCTGGCGACCTGGCTCACTGAACGATTCTGTGGCCCGCTAACGCCACCGCCAGAAGAGAAAGAAGAAATTGCCGAAAGGGACCAGACAGACGCCTGACGGTTGATATTCCGCATTTTGCCCATAGATCCATGACCTGCGCGTCACTTTTTCCGTTTCGCGCTCGTCGCTAAAATGGTAGTTTATAAGGCTGATTGCGGTGAATTGAACACACTTTATTCGCTTGAACCACATAACGGGAAGTAATGTGAAATATTTACTCATTTTCTTACTGGTATTGGCGATTTTTGTCATTTCAGTCACGTTGGGTGCACAAAACGATCAGCAGGTGACGTTTAACTATCTGCTGGCTCAGGGTGAGTATCGCGTCTCGAGCCTGCTGGCGGTATTATTTGCTGCCGGATTTGCCATTGGCTGGCTGGTTTGCGGTCTGTTCTGGCTTAAAGTCCGTGTCTCTCTTGCGCGCGCTGAACGTAAAATTAAGCGACTCGAAAATAACATTGCCCCTGCGTCTGACATCCCGGAAAGCTCTGGTGTGCCGGTCGTGAAGGAATAATCGACTATGCTGGAGTTGTTGTTTCTGCTTTTGCCTGTAGCCGCAGCCTATGGCTGGTATATGGGCCGCAGAAGTGCGCAACAAACAAAACAGGATGAGGCCAACCGGCTCTCCCGCGACTACGTTGCGGGGGTGAACTTCCTTCTGAGCAATCAGCAGGACAAAGCGGTAGACCTGTTCCTCGATATGCTGAAAGAGGATACGGGGACGGTTGAAGCGCATCTCACCCTGGGCAACCTGTTCCGCTCGCGCGGCGAGGTCGATCGTGCCATTCGTATTCACCAGACCCTGATGGAAAGCGCCTCGCTGACCTACGATCAACGTCTCCTTGCGGTGCAACAGCTGGGGCGGGATTACATGGCCGCAGGGTTGTACGATCGCGCAGAAGATATGTTCGCGCAGCTGGTGGACGAAACAGATTTCCGCATCGGCGCGCTGCAGCAGCTCCTGCAGATTTATCAGGCCACCAGCGACTGGCAGAAAGCCATTGATACCGCGGAACGTCTGGTGAAGCTGGGTAAAGATAAGCAGCGCGTTGAGATCGCCCATTTCTACTGTGAACTTGCTCTTCAGCAGATGGGCAACGACGACATGGATAAAGCCATGGCGATGCTGAAGAAAGGCGCCGCCGCGGACCCCAACAGCGCGCGAATCTCCATCATGATGGGGCGCGTCTTTATGGCGAGTGGCAACTACGCCAAAGCCGTTGAAAGCCTGCTGCGGGTTATCGACCAGGACAAAGAGCTGGTCAGTGAAACGCTGGAAATGCTGCAAACCTGCTATCAACAGCTGGACAAGCAGGAAGAGTGGGTAGCTTTCCTGCGTCGCTGCGTGGAAGAAAATACCGGTGCCACCGCTGAACTGATGCTCTCAGACGTCGTTGAGCAGTATGAGGGAAGCGACACCGCGCAGGTTTATATTACGCGTCAGCTGCAGCGCCATCCGACCATGCGGGTGTTCCATAAGCTGATGGATTACCACCTGAACGACGCTGAAGAAGGGCGCGCCAAAGAGAGCCTGATGGTGCTGCGCGACATGGTTGGCGAACAGGTGCGCAGCAAGCCGCGCTATCGTTGCCAGAAGTGTGGTTTTACCGCGTATACGCTCTACTGGCACTGTCCTTCCTGCCGCGCCTGGTCCACCATCAAGCCAATCCGTGGTCTGGACGGGCAGTAATTTTTTTAAAACACTCCACTTTAGTTACAACATACTAATTGTTTTTCCCATATCCTGAACTCCGTGCGGTTTGTCGGCCTGGCAGGCGCGTAAATGGATCCTGTCAATTTGCGGCGTCGGCAGGTAGAATGCTGGCCGTTTATCTGTTCCGCGCCGCTGCGCGCCCATAGACGAAAAGGGCTGGTCATGACGTCTGTTACATCCTCCACTTCCCGCGTAATTACGGATTCTCCTGTTGTTGTTGCGCTTGATTACAATAAGCGTGACGCTGCACTGGCGTTTGTCGACGGCATCGACCCTCGCGACTGCCGTCTGAAAGTTGGCAAAGAGATGTTCACGCTGTTTGGACCGCAAATCGTTCGCGATCTGCAGCAGCGCGGCTTTGACGTTTTCCTCGATCTGAAATTCCACGATATCCCGAATACCACGGCGCACGCGGTTGCCGCAGCCGCAGAGCTGGGCGTATGGATGGTCAACGTCCATGCATCGGGTGGGGCAAGAATGATGACCGCCGCCCGTGAGGCGCTCCTGCCGTTCGGTAAAGATGCACCGTTGCTGATTGCGGTCACAGTGCTGACCAGTATGGACGAAAACGATCTTCGCGACCTGGGCGTGACGTTGTCACCCGCCGAGCATGCCGAACGTCTCGCGCGTCTGACGCAGCATTGCGGCCTGGATGGCGTCGTCTGCTCCGCACAGGAAGCGGTACGTTTCAAATCAGCGCTGGGCCAGGATTTTAAACTGGTTACGCCGGGTATCCGTCCTGCAGGCAGCGACGTGGGCGATCAGCGCCGTATTATGACGCCTGAGCAGGCGCTGGCTGCTGGCGTTGACTACATGGTCATCGGGCGTCCGGTGACGCAGTCTGCCAACCCGGCTGAGACGCTTAAGGCTATCAACGCATCGCTGAAAAAGGGGGCCTAATGACCGATTCCAACAGCCGTCTGGTCTATTCAACTGATAGTGGGCGTATAGACGAGCCGAAAGCGAAAGTGGAACGTCCAAAAGGGGACGGCATCGTTCGGATCCAGCGTCAAACCAGTGGACGAAAAGGGAAAGGGGTTTGCCTTATCTCCGGCATTGACCTGAATGATGCTGAACTGGCAAAGCTGGCGGCCGAGTTGAAAAAGAAATGTGGCTGCGGCGGCGCCGTGAAAGACGGCATTATTGAAATCCAGGGAGATAAGCGCGATTTAATAAAATCTCTGCTGGAAGCCAAAGGTATGAAAGTCAAACTGGCAGGCGGTTAAAATAAATGAGCCACGGCAAATGCCGTGGCTCGTGTTATATACGTGCGTATGTCAGACCTGAAATGCGTTCAAATATCGCAATACCGGGGAAGGCTTAGATAATAATTATTTGCCAACCTGGTGACCGATAATACCACCGACAGCAGCGCCACCTAATGTACCCAGCGTACTACCATCCGTTAATACTGCACCACCGAGAGCACCGGCACCGGCACCAATAGCGGTGTTACGGTCACGTTTAGACCAGTTAGAGCACGCGCTCAGGGACATTGCTACAGTGATTGCCAGAACAGCGGCGGCTAATTTTTTGCTGGTTAAGGTCATAATACTTTCTCCTGAATTATCGATTCACGGAAAGATGTACACGTTAAGTATAGACGAATCGAATACTTAATTCTGTTCTCCGTGAAAGCTGGTCGCGCAGGCGTTACGTAATCACGCAGGTGATAGTCACTTCCTGTTATATCGCTAACATTAATTTTACGACTTTAATGCAGGTTAAACAGGTAAAAACTCTTAAAGAAGTACCAGGAATCATCTCAGAGAAAGAAGGGCGTATGCGCCCGAAATTCGGGCGCGGAGGGAACTCAGGCGGTCATTTTAATAATATTGACGATCAGCCCGTCATCTTCCAGTTTATTACGGTGCGCGTCGCTCAACCGTTCATCGGTAATCACGCGGCTAAAGCGTGAAACCGGGCCCATCGTATAAGGGTGAACGGCGCCAAATTTAGAGCTGTCGGTCAATACAATGGCTTCACACTCTTTTTCCAGCACGGCATTCACGACGTCAGAGCGCATCATATCCCGGCCGGTAAAACCTGTCTCAGGCTGCCAGCCGTCAATCCCGATAAAGGCCTTGCTGAAATGAACCTGCTGAACATACTGACGGGTCAGCGGGCCAACCATGCTTTCACTTTTTTTCTGGTAAATACCGCCCAGCAGAATCACCTCGCAGCGCGTCTCTTTGAGCAAATGCGCGATATAGCTGCTGACGGTGATGATGGTAACGTCTTTTTGATCGGCAAGCGTGCGCGCCAGCAGGGCATTACTGCTGCCGTTTTCAATAAAGACGGTCTCGCCGTTGTTCACCAGTGACGCGGCAAATTCCGCCAGTTCACGTTTGAGCGCGTAGTTATTCATCATACGCGTCTCAACGTCATCACTGTCCAGCGGGACAGCATATCCGTGCGCGCGACGCAGGTAGCTCTGTTTTTCCAGCAGATTAAGATCCTGACGAATGGTGACTTCAGACACGCCAGTGGTTTTAGCGAGATCGACTACGCTTACGCGTCCCTGATCGATGACCATCTGCAAAATGAGTTGTTGTCGGGAATTCATAGCATCCATTTAATAAAGCGAAACGAGGTCGGAGACGGTGGGATTAAACTTCCCACGGCGCTTTTGGCTGTCCGTTTTCTGGCGCATTGTCGGCACCATTCTGAGCAAGAAGTTCAGACTTCAGGATCTCGAGATTACGGATAGCAGAGTGATAATCGCCCGCCACCAGGATATCCAGCACGGTATCAATTCGTTGTGCTACAGCTTGTGCGTCAATAGTCGACATAATCTCACCCCAGGCGCGAAAAGTTAATATTTTCAATGATGCAGAAAATAGGATCAAAAGAGAAGGGAAAAAATGCAATAACTAAATTACATAAACGTAAGTGATAAATTTATTCCCCCTCATGCAGCAGGCTTAATGAGTGGATTAGTCTAAAACTGCGCGCAAGGCGCTTTTTTATAAGAGGAATTAGACTATGACAGTTATCAATCAGCCTACCTGCACACTGTTTACCGATACTGAACGGTTCACGCAGCTGTCAGGGTATTACGAGGCGGAGCGTCACACGGTCTGGATGATGCTGCGGGCTCAGCCACGTCCTTGCTTTAACCATGCGTTAATAGAGGAGATCATGAACTTTTCATGGCTGGTTCGCCAGTCCGGGTTTGCGGTTGATTTTTGGGTAACCGGATCGCTGGTTCCCGAGATGTACAATACGGGCGGTGATTTACAGTTCTTCGTCGAGTGCATTCAGAACGGACGTCGGGAAGCGTTACGGGCGTACGCTCGCGCCTGCGTTGATTGCGTCCATGCGGCCTCGCGGGGGTTTGATACTGGGGCTATCACTCTGGCAATGGTCGAAGGCAGTGCGTTAGGGGGCGGGTTTGAGGCCGCTCTGGCGCACCATTTCGTCCTGGCTCAGCGCGATGCCCGTTTAGGTTTCCCGGAGATTGCCTTCAACCTGTTTCCGGGTATGGGAGGATATTCCCTGGTTGCACGCCGTGCAGGCATGAAGCTGGCGGAGGAACTCATCTACAAAGGGGAATCCCATACGGCTGAATGGTACGAACAGCACGGGCTGGTGGATGTCCTGTTTGAACCGGGACAAAGCTATGTCTCTACCCGAACCTTCATCGATACGCTGCGGCCAAAACTGAATGGCGTAAGGGCGATGCTGCGCGCCCGTACGCGCGTTCTGCAATTGCCCCGCAGTGAACTGATGGACATCACGGAAGACTGGGTTGATGCCGCTTTCTGCCTGGAGCCGAAAGATATCACCTACATGGAGCGTCTGGTCACGCTGCAAAACCGCCATCACGCGGCGGGCCTGCGTAAAGCCAGTTAACGTTGATTTCGCGCTTGATATCGTTTTAGCCATCGCTCGAATGCGGCAGCGGGCATCGGCTTAGCAAACAGAAAACCCTGCCGTTCGTTGACGCCGTTCTTAGTCAGAAAGGCGTCTTCTTTTGCATTTTCCACACCCTCGGCAATCACCTGCAGATTTAACGCCTGCGCCACCGCGACGATAGCGCGCACCAGTGACTGGGAAATAGACTGCTTATGAATATCCCTGACGAAAGATTGATCGAGCTTAATGGCGTCGATAGGGAAGCGGGCCAGCTGAGAAAGGGAAGAGTAGCCGGTGCCAAAATCATCCAGATGAATTTGCGCCCCGAGTCGGCTGAACTGCTGGATCACGGACAGCGCCAGCTCTTCATTTTCGATAAGACAGCTTTCGGTCAACTCGACGTCGACCGGGCAGTATTCAAAATTCAGATCCTTCAGCGCCTGCTTTAAGTCGCTGAAGATGGTCTGGTCGGCCAGCTGGCGTGCAGAGACGTTCACCGCCACGCGCAGGTTTATTCCCTTATCGCGCCATTTTGCCACCTGGCGAACCACGTCGAGCATCACCCAGCGGCCCAGCGGCACAATCAACCCCGACTCCTCGGCATAAGAGATAAACTCCAGCGGCGGGATCAGGCCGCGTTCGGGTGATTGCCAGCGGACCAGCGCTTCAAGGCTTCTGACTTCTCCGCGCCAGGTTATTTTCGGCTGATAGTGGATCAGAAGCTGATCGTTATCCAGGGCTTTGCGCAGGTTGGTATCCAGCCAGAGATACTCAAACACGCGCTGGTTCATCTCGGGTGAGAAGACGCAGAACTTGCCCCGGCCGTTCTCTTTGGCAGTGTACATGGCGGTATCGGCGTTGCGAATAACGCTTTCCCGGTCGTTCCCGTGCTGCGGGGCGAGGGCGATACCCAGAGAGCAGCCGGTATAAATCTCAATCAGACCGATTCGGAACGGCTGGCGCAGACGGGTTAAAATGCGCGACGCCATCGCCTCCAGAGAGCCCTGAGAGGTATTGGTGGCCATGACGATAAACTCATCGCCGCCAAGACGCGCCAGCACCTGTTCTTCATCCAGACAGCTCAAAATCGCGAGAGCGACAGCCTGCAACAGCTGGTCGCCAAACATATGCCCGTAAGCGTCGTTGACCTTTTTAAAGTTATCCAGATCGAGATACACCACGCCCACCTGCGTGTCGCCGCGGTTGTCGATGGCGTCAGAAATGAGATCGTGGATCGCATTGCGGTTTGGCAGGCCGGTGATGGTATCGGTATTGGCCAGCACGCGCAGCCGCTCCTGAGCGCGGCGCTCCTCGGTAATATCTGTCCCGGAACAGATGAGGAAAATTTCATTTTTACCGCTGCCGCTGTGCACGAATTTGTTTCTGAAGAGAAACAGCCGCTGCCCTTTACGCGTTTTGATCCAGCGTTCGACTTCGTAGGAGCTGCCGTTGCGAAAAAAACCGGTAATATTGCGCTTTGAGGCTGCCGCTTCGCTGCGGCTCATAAACAGCTTAAATACGTTCTGACCAATGACTTCTTGCTCTTTCAGGCCGGTGTACTCTTCGCTAAGCCGGTTAAAACGCTGAATATTGCCGTGCTGATCGAGGATAACAATGACGGAGTTGGCCTCGGAGACAACCTGTTCCGCAAAAGAGAGCCCCTGAGCCAGATCGCGCGCCACGGAGGGCGTATCATTCCAGGCGGAAGCGGTGCCTGCCCACTCGTTGCGGGTAATTTTACGGCCCACAAGATGAACCGGGACATCTTCCCCGTACAGGGAGAGCGACATGGAAATGCTGGAGGTAATAACGGTTAAATGACGGATGAGATCGGCCTGTTCATCGTCCAGCGCCACGACCTGAGTGACATCGGCATTTTCGCTGGTGGAAAGGTGCAGAGCGTTGCTGTCAGCTGACAGGCGCCACCACGGGCTATGAGTCCCCATGTAGCGAAACAGCAAATTCTGCTCCAGATCGTCCATCATATTTTCTCCCGCAGCTGTTCATTAGCGCACAAATTATTCATTTGCTGTCGACTTTTCCGTTGAGAAACAGCGGCAAAACCGAAGTGAACCTGTTGTTTTTCCCTGCTTTCTTATAATAAAACGAGCCAGGTGAAAAAGGATACTGAGCGTATAGAAATTCACGTAACCGAATATAACAACACTCTTTTACTGTAGATAATTATGGCCATTTTGGGCGAAGGGATACTGAAAATAGTAAGGAAAAATAATGATTTTGTGGCGGGGGTAAAAAGAAAAATTGTCGGCCCTTCCGGAAAGGAAGTGACCGACAATTGAACAGGTTATCAGGCGACAGGACGCGCGATAATACTGCGGGTTTCCATACGGACTTCAGCAATGGTGACGTCAATCACGTCGGTGACTTTGTAAACTGTTTCACCTTTAATTTGCACGGTACCGTTTTCCTGGCTACAGACCATTTCGTCACGAACCGCATGCAGGAACGGCGCAGGAATAAACGCGACAGCACCGTTATCGACCAGGCGGACGCGCATACCTCCGCGGCTGATATCAATGATCTCTGCGGCGAAACGGGTATCCGTACCGGCTTTATCCTGCAGGAAGCGTGCGTACAGCCAGTCTCCAACGTCACGTTCCGCCATGCGGTTCAGGCGGCGACGATCGGCCATCTGCAGCGTGGTGTCCTCCTGAGGACGGGCAATGGTTTCACCTTTGATAATCGCTTTCAGCAGACGGTGGTTGACCATATCGCCATACTTACGGATCGGCGATGTCCAGGTGGCGTAAGCTTCGAGGCCAAGGCCAAAGTGCGGGCCAGGCTCGGTGCTGATTTCCGCGAAGGACTGGAAGCGACGAATGCGGCTGTCCAGGAAACCCGACGGCTGAGCGTCCAGTTCTCGGCGAAGCTTGCAGAAGCCCGGCAGCGTCAGCACTTCTTCCGGATCAACGTGCACATCGTGAGTCTTCAGCAGGGCCGCCAGCGCTTCGGTATTCGCCGGATCAAAACCGGTGTGGACGTTGTAAATGCCAAAGCCCAGCTTGTCGCGCAGCACGCGTGCGGCGCAGATGTTGGCGGAAATCATCGCCTCTTCAACGATGCGGTTCGCAATGCGTCGCGGTTCGGCCACGATGTCCAGCACTTCGCCTTTCTCACCCAGAACAAAGCGATAATCCGGGCGGTCTTTGAACACCAGCGCATGGGTTTTACGCCATTCGCCGCGGTTCAGGCAGATGCGATGCAGCAGACGGATTTGCGCGGCAATGGCGTCTGATTCAGGTTTCCAGCTACCGGTATTTTCAAGCCAGTCGGAGACGTTATCGTAGGCCAGCTTGGCTTTCGATTCGATGGTGGCGGCAAAGAACTCGATATCGTCTTCAATCGCGCCATCTGCGGCGATAGTCATGCGGCAGGCAAGGACCGGGCGCACTTCATTTGGACGCAGCGAGCAGAGATCGTCTGACAATTCGCGCGGCAGCATCGGAATGTTAAAGCCCGGCAGGTAGTTGGTGAACGCACGGATTTTCGCGGCGTCATCCAGCTTGCTGCCTTCGGCAATCCAGGCGGTTGGATCGGCAATGGCGACGGTCAGATGGAGTTTGCCATCGGCGCCTTCTTCAGCGTACAGCGCGTCATCCATATCTTCCGTGCTGGCGCTGTCGATGGTGACAAACTCCAGTGCGGTGAGATCGCGGCGCGTCAGACCTTCGTCCTGCATCTCGGTCGCTACGCCGTTCGGCGCTTCTTTTTCAAGATTATGGCGTGCCAGCGTGACCCACCATGGCACGAAATGGTCGGCGCCAAAGGTGATGAACTGGGTCAGCTCAGCATAAAAACCGCGATCGCCTTTCAGGGGATGACGGCGCATTTCTGCTACGGCCCAGTCACCTTCTTTAAAATCATGCTCAACGCCACGGGCGGCGCGGCAGGGAATGGCATCTTTCAGCAGGGGATGATCCGGCACGATAGCAAGACGATCGTCTTTTCTCTGCACCTTACCCACAAAACGGGTCAGGAACGGTTCGATCAGTTCTTCCGGCTCGGCAGACTCGCGGTCCTTCTCGGTATGAATGACGGCCATGACGCGATCGCCATGCATCACTTTCTTCATCTGCGGAGGCGGAATGAAGTAGCTTTTCTGCGCGTCAACCTCAAGGAAGCCAAAGCCCTTTTCCGTGGCTTTTACGACCCCTTCTGCACGCGGCGTCTGGGAATGCAGTTGCTGTTTAAGCTGCGCTAGCAGCGGGTTGTCCTGAAACATAATGTTCTATTTTCGTAGCCATTGAGCGGCTGACAGTTTTACGCGATTCTCACTGTCTCAGCAAGCGCTCTTTGGGTAATTAGTATGGTTATTCCTCTTTACCAAACGCGACTTTCAAACGAGTGAGCCAGCCATCAAACGCGCTCCGGGTAAGCAGCATGATGGCATGTTCACCGGGGAGTCCTTGATCCGTGAGAGGGGTAAACTGCGCGGCGCTGAAGCGGTCCGGAGAGCGCGTCAGCAGTTCGACCGCCGCCGAAAGTGCGGGGGAGGTCAGCGGGATCGCTTCGCGGGTGTTTAACAGGATTTCTCCGGTCAGGTCGAGCAGCGACGGCTCGTGGCAAAGGACCGGCGTCAGTGCCTCCAGCGCGGGTTCTGCCTGCCAGCGGGACAGCGACTCAAGCTGGTGCGCACTCGCATAGCGCAGCTCGACGACGGGCAACAGCGGCACCCAGGCGGCGTGGCTCGCGGGCAGCGTGTGCGGCTGAATATGATGGCCTGGCAACCAGCGAACGGGGTGTCCTAACAGCGCCTGAAAAACCGCGACCACGCGCGCCTGAAAACCAATAAACCCGATAATCTGGTTAATCACCACAATGTCATATATTGACAGGCCAACCTCATCAAGCTGGTTCTGCGCTTTATCATCAATGACATCTGGGGAGCTGGCGAGCTGGCGGGCATACTGCGTAATTTGCGCCAGACGTCGGTTGCTTTCACGCGAGGAGTCCGGGCCGGGAAGCGGGGCGAGGAGGGCGGCGTAATGGTTACAAAGCCGCTGAACGCCACAGGCCTGGGCGACCGTTAGCGCGGTGCTGAGCCGATCGTAGGCGCTGAGCGTATGCAGGCGGTTCACGGGAATCGAGAGCGGAAACAGCTGGTGGCACAAGGCTCTGGCAGGGGTAAGCCAGCCAGAACAGGCGGCGACAATCTCATCAGGCAGGGCTAAATCGAGCAAAAAACGATCGTCAACGTTAGCGGCTTCGGGCACCAGAGGCAGAACATCTGTCTGCGCGTGGTTCGACTGAGTCTCGTGATACCAGTGGCCTTTGCCGGAAAAACGGCGTTGTTCCATGTGCGTTCCTTGATCTCAAAATGGCGATCAATATCCTGGCGTAAGGCAGATAAAGGGAAAAATATTGTTAGGTGATAACAAATAGCAGAACGGAATAACGAAGGGGCGGTGCGGGGGAGAAACTCTCTTCCCGTGCGGGAAGAGAGTCACAGCTTATTTAATTTCCAGCTCGTTCATTGCAGCGATGTTGAAGCCGCCGTCAACGTGAACCACTTCACCGGAGATACCCGCGGAAAGGTCAGAGCACAGGAATGCTGCAGAGTTACCCACATCTTCAATGGTAACGGTACGACGAATCGGGGTAACCGCTTCGCAGTGTGCCAGCATTTTACGGAAATCTTTAATACCGGAAGCAGCCAGGGTGCGGATAGGACCTGCAGAGATGGCGTTAACGCGCACGCCTTCAGGACCCATTGCGTTCGCCATGTAGCGTACGTTGGCTTCCAGAGAGGCTTTCGCCAGGCCCATAACGTTGTAGTTAGGGATAGCACGCTCAGCGCCCAGGTAGGACAGGGTCAGCAGGGCTGCGCCCGGGTTCAGCATCGCGCGGCAGGATTTCGCCATCGCAACGAAGCTGTAGGAGCTGATGTCGTGAGCGATTTTGAAGCCATCACGGGTAACCGCGTTCACGTAGTCGCCGTCCAGCTGGTCGCCAGGAGCGAAGCCAATGGAGTGAACGAAACCGTCGAATTTCGGCCATGCTTTTGCCAGTTCAGCAAACATGCCGTCGATGCTTTCGTCTTGTGCAACGTCACATTCCAGAACAATGCTGGAACCCAGCTGCGCGGCAAACTCTTCAACACGGCCTTTCAGCTTGTCGTTCTGGTAGGTGAACGCCAGCTCAGCGCCTTCGCGATGCATTGCCTGTGCGATGCCGTATGCGATGGACAGTTTGCTGGCAACGCCAGTCACCAGAATGCGCTTACCGGAAAGAAAACCCATAGCTTTAATCCTTATATTCATTGCTAATTTTGCCTTGTAATTCATAGCGTTACAGGCAGTATTTCAAAATCATTCGAAATTAGCTCGAAATTATAGCCCACTCACAGCCCCTTGTGTCACGATATTTCTCGCTCTTCTCCGAAGACGCCTGCCCCGAAGAAAGCGCCGCGGACTCGCGGGGGCTCAAAATTTCAGCATTCGTCCAGTATATCACCCGGCAACAGGTTCACCTCATCCAACCAGCGAGGAAGCGCGATCCCGCACGGGGATTCACGCTTTCCTGAGGTTGTCGATGAAGCGCGCGATGACGATAAAGAAAACCGGTACGAAGAAAATGGCGAGAAGCGTACCGCTAATCATCCCGCCAAATACGCCGGTACCGATGGCATGCTGCGTACTGTCGCTCGCACCATTGGCCAGCATCAACGGAACAACCCCTAAGGTGAAGGCTAACGACGTCATCAGAATGGGGCGCAGGCGCTGGCTGGCGGCATGAATAGTTGCCGCCAGCAGGGGCTGCCCCTGGCGATGGAGCTGCCTCGCAAATTCAACAATCAGAATGGCGTTCTTGGCCGACAGGCCGATAAGCGTAATCAGACCGACCTTGAAGAAAACGTCATTCGTCATGCCGGCAACGGACACCGCGATCACCGCGCCGATAAGGCCCAGCGGAACGACCAGCATGACCGCAAATGGAATAGACCAGCTCTCATACAGGGCGGCCAGCACCATAAACACGACCAGTATCGACAGGACGATAAGGCCCGGAAGCTGAGATTCCGATTTTCTCTCCTGCAATGAACTCCCTGCCCACTCGCCCGCCATGCCCTGAGGTAAATCTCTGGACAAACTCTCCATAACCTTCATTGCGGTGCCGCTGGACTCACCCGGCGCCGCATTTCCGGTAATGCGAATAGCCGAATATCCCTGATAACGCGTCAACTGCTGCGGCGCAACGTGCCAGGAAAGCGTGGCAAACGTTGATACCGGCACCATCTGCCCCATCCGGTTTTTCACTGATAATGTCAGTATCTGCTCAGGCTGCATTCGGTAGGGCGCATCGGCCTGAATAATCACCTGCTGAACGCGGCCGTTGTTCGTATAGTCATTAACGTAATTTGAGCCCAGGGTGACGGAGAGCGTCTGGTTGATTTCATCAAATGAGACACCCATTGCTTCCGCCTTTTCTCTGTCCACCTGGAGCGCAAGGTTTGTTCCTTCCGGCAGACCGTCTATATACACGTCACTCAGTTCAGGGCGCTGGTTGGCCTGCAGGACCAGCGCGTCGGCAGCGCGCTTTAACGCCTCGTAGCCCAGTCCCGCTCTGTCCTGCACGTACCAGGTGAAGCCCGACGAGGTGCCCATATCCGAAATGGCCGGCGGGAGCAGGCTCATCGTGACGGCATCAGAGACGTTTGCCATGCTGGCCTGTATCCGGTCGGCTTCCCCCTGGGCCGTCGAGCCCTGCCGATCTTTCCAGTCTTTCAGCGTGGTGAAGGCCATAGCCGAGTTTGACCCTGAACCTGAAAATCCAAAGCCCAGGATCATAATGTTGCTTTCAATATCCGGCCGGGTCGCAATTTCCTCTTCAAATTTTTTAACCACGTTGAGGGTACGCTGCATCGTGGCATCTGAAGGCAGCTGGATTGAGGACATAAAGTAGCCCTGATCTTCATCCGGCAGAAAAGACGACGGTAGCGAAGACAATCCCAAAAACAGCGCAGCACAAAGCGCAGCGTAAAGGAGCAGCATACGCCCGGTTCGCTTTAGAACGGCACCCAGCCCGGCTTCGTAACAGGCGGTGAGCGAACGAAAGCGCGCGTTAAACCCGACCGCGAACCTTCCGCCTCCGCTCTTTCCTGCCTTATGCGGCTTGAGTAACGTTGCGCACAGGGCAGGCGTCAGCGTCAGGGCAAGAAACGCGGACAGCAGTATGGAAACCGCCATGGAAATACAAAATTGTCGGTAGATAATCCCGACGGATCCTTCCGCAAACCCCATGGGAATAAAGACGGCGGTCAGCACCAGCGTGATGCCAATAATCGCCGGGGTGATTTCCTGCATGGCTTGCCGCGTGGCGTCACGCGGGGACAGGCTTTTTTCCTCCATCAGTCGTTCAACGTTCTCCACGACCACAATGGCATCATCAACGATAATGCCTATCGCCAGCACCATGCCGAACATCGTCAGAATATTGATGGAGTAGCCGCTCAACAGCATCACGGTGAAGGTGCCAAGAAGTGCGACGGGAGCAACAATCGCCGGGATAAGCGTACAGCGTATCTTGTGCAGAAACAGCAGCATAACCAGGAAGACGAGGACCATCGCTTCTACAAATGTCTGAACAACCTTCATGATAGAAAGTTTCACAAACGGCGCGGTATCGAAGGGGATCGTAAACGACATTCCGTCGGGTAACACCCGGGAAAGTTCGTCGATGCGCGCCCGTACGCCGGAAGCCGTACTCATCGCATTCGCACCAGGCGAGAGCTGGATTGCTGCCGCCGTTGCGGGCACGCCATTTTCACGGATACCAAAGGCGTAGCTTTGCAGGCCAGATTCAATCCGCGCAATGTCGGACAGTTTCAGGCGGGCGCCGGATGCGTCAGATTTCAGGGTGATATTCCTGAACGACTCTACCGAGGAGAGCTGTCCCTTCACGGTGATGGGATACGTTACCCCTTGTCCTGCAGCGGCGGGCTCATCTCCCGTTTTGCCGGGCGAAACCAGGGCATTTTGCTGGCCAACGGCGGTAAGAACATCGCTCACCGAAAGCCCGTAGCCGTGGAGCTTCATGGGATCCAACCAGATGCGCAGCGCTTTTTCGCCGCCAAAAAGCTGAACTTTCCCTACGCCGGGCACGCGACGAAGCTCGTCACTGACGTTTCTGGCAAAATAGTCGCTTAAATCGGCTTCCTCAAATTGACCCGTCGCGGACTTCAGCCCCACCATCATTAAAAAGCCAGAGTTAGCGGCCTCGACGTTGATGCCGTTTTGCCTTACCGCCTGGGGTAGACGAGACTCGACGATCTTAATCTGATTTTGTAGATCCATCTGCGCCAGCTTGATGTCCGTGCCCGGTTTAAACGTGACGGTAATCGATGCCGAACCGGTTGTGTCACTGGATGATTCAAAGTAGAGCAAATTATCTACGCCAGAGATTTCGCGCTCGATTAACGATACCACCGACGTGTTCATGATATCGGGACTGGCCCCCGGATAACTGATGGAAATAATGATTCCAGGCGGTGCTACCGCCGGATACTGCGCAACCGGTAAACGGGGAATAGACAGGAGTCCTGCCAGAACGATAAAAAGCGCTACTACCCAGGCGAAAACGGGGCGTTCAATAAAAAAATGCGGCATTAAATTAACGTCCGGTTACGTGAATTTCATCATCAGTGGATACGCGCTTGCCGATATCCCTGAGCTGCGAAAATTTCTCAAGAAGCTGCGGCGCGTCATCGAGGCTCGTTGCGAACATCCACATATAGGTCATCACCGAGTAAATATGTCCGGCGGTGATGCCGGTTGAGCGCGTCATCCAGACGATGGTCAGCGTAAAAAGCGCGGCAACAAGCACGCCAACCCACAAATAGCCCCACGCCTCGCGGTCAGATAATGCGATACGTAAACGCGCCAGCGTGGAGTAATGTCGGTGAAGCGTGGCCGTGCCCGCCTTATGGACATAATCCACTTCTTTTTCCAGCCGATTATTCAGGCGCATGAACAGCCATTCATTTTTACGGGCATATCCTGAGACAAATCCGAGCAGGATAAATACAATCGCAAAGCACATGACGCCGGCCCAAAATTCAATAAACAGCAACATGATTGCGGCACCAAAAAGTGAACTCAGCGAGGTAATAAGCAGGGGAAGGTGCATTTCAAAGAAATCCACATATTCGCGCGAGAGCGTTACCCTGGCGGCGATCGCCGAATGGTTAAGCTGGTATTTGCGCTGTGCCAGGACGACGGAAACCGCGAGTCCGGCATAAATGCGTGCAAACGTGCGCGTGTCTACGCTTCGTCTGGCCGCACCGATGAACCACATGCAAAGCACCATCAGGCCATACAGCGCGGCGTTAAGCGTTTCACCGGCGAGGATGGCATTTATCGCGATGCCAGCCAGAACGGGATAAAGTAAAAACGTCACGTTTTCGGCCACCACCAGGAAGAAAGTGACAGCCAGTTTCTTTCGGTGCCGTATCGCGAGTTTTTTAAGCGAGCGCATCATACCGGCAGGTTCAGAAGAACGAAAATTATTATTACGGTTCATCATTATGGGTAAGTCATGTCAGACTTTTCAGTGAGTTATTTTTGTGTGAAAGAGTGAGGTAGAGACTCTACCGCGCGCCTGTTTAGCGGACATGGGCGGTTTATGGAGGACGTGTGGAGCAGCGGCTCAAATCATTCTCATAATGAGGTACAGCGGTGCTCCGCCAAAAAAAATGATCAAATAACACTCGTAGTAAAAGATCAGATCTTCGATATCGGGCATCGCGTTTAACAGTACGGTGAACGTAATAATGAGATAGACAAAAATCATCATCAGCCAGAAGGCGACGACGAGTAGCTCAGTCAACGCGCCGGCTTTATTTTGGATCATCAGAGAGACCACCGACAATGCGATGCAGCCATAGATAATGGGTGAAGAGAGTAGCGTCGAGGCGACTTTTTCATCCATTCTGTGCACCAGTACCAGCCAGGTATAAAGTAATCCCCACGACAGCAGCAGGAACAGGGAATATATACCCAGTTTTTTAGGAGAGAAATATTTAGAAAGTTCCATGTTCATTATTTCAGCCAACTTCATAAAATCTTGAAGAAACAGTGGTAATTTGCAACGCGCAATGCACAAAGGACTATGCCTCAATAGCGATTATGCGCGGACATTGTCGAGTCTTTATTGACTGAATGTGTAGGCTGTGTGGAGAAATAACCGGGCATTTAAATCAACCTGGAAATTTTCGTGACCACGGCACTTTTTCGCGGAGGCCGTGTCTTATTGTGCTAAAGATATCTGATAGCGTGCTCAAAGGGATTTCACCCACGGAGATAAAATGCACAAAAATACGCTGATCCTTATTGTTGAAGATGAAGACGAAATCGCCGATATACTGATGAGCTACTTAGAGCGTTCGGGAATGAAAACGCTCAGAGCCAGGCAGGGCGAGCAGGCCATAACGCTCAATCGCCTCCATAAACCGGATCTCATATTGCTGGACATTCACCTGCCCGTATGTGACGGCTGGAGCGTACTTACCACGCTTCGTCAGGAAAGCGCTGTCCCCGTCATTATGGTTTCCGCTCTCGATCAGGATGTCGATAAGCTCATGGGGCTGAGGCTGGGCGCGGATGATTACGTGATCAAACCCTTCAACCCTTCTGAAGTCGTCGCCCGGGTTGAGGCTGTGCTGCGCAGGACAAAACCCGCGCTTCAGCAGGCGGGTTCCCAGCCGCTCAGAACGCCATTTATTACGGTCTACCCGGATGACTTCTACGTGGAAGTCACCGTGGGGGCAGAGGTTGTCTCCCCGGTATTAACGACGACCGAATTTAAATTGCTCACATACCTGGTGAGATATCCGCGAAAGGTCTGCTCACGCGAAGAGCTACTCAACGCGTGTCTGCCTGAAGGGGATACACTCGACAGAACGGTCGATAGCCACATGAGCAAGTTGCGTAAAAAACTGGAGCTGGCCGGCCTTTACGGTGTTCCCGAGAGCATCAGAGGCATGGGTTACCGGCTTGGGGAAAAGAAATGAACAAAGAGTCTGTCCTGAGTCGTCAGATCTTAACGTATATGCTGTTGCTGACGTTTACGATCATTGCCATCGCCATACTCGGCTCCTGGTTTTTTTACTCCTTTATTCTGGATCACCTCCCGGGCGGCCCTGCTGCGGGCGATGACGAGCAGATGACGATGTGGGACTGGGCATGGATTGGGACCGCGACTACGATCAGTATGATTATTGCCCTCTTTTTCACGGTCAAACTTTCATCGCGGATACTCACCCCGCTAAACGCGGTAGCGTCCAGCCTGAAAAAGATTTCTCAGGGCGATCTGGACGCCAGGGCATTTTGCGCCAGTTCCCGGCTGGGTGAGATCAATCACCTGGTGACGGATTTCAATGAAATGGCGGAAAAATTACAGACGCTGGATATTCAGAGGAAATCCTGGAATGCCGCTATCGCGCATGAGCTGAGAACCCCGGTCACGATCTTACGCGGACGGCTTCAGGGGTTGGTTGAGGGCGTTTTTACCCCGGATCCGGTGCTGTTTAATAATCTTCTCAAACAGACGGAAGGGTTAACCCGCCTGATTGAAGATCTCCGGGTTGTCAGTTCGGATGGCGGGGCGGGATACACGTTATGCCAGTCCCAAACCGATCTAAAAGGGACAATACAGAACGCACTTGATACGTTCATGCCCGAGTTCATCCGTAAGGCGTTTACCGTCAATACAGACCTTAGGGAGCAGCAGTGCGTATTCGATCCATTACGCATCAATCAGTGTCTGACCGTTTTATTTGATAATGCCTTACACTATTCAACCTCGCGCACGCTCATCGTGAAAAATGGCGTTTCTGATAAAGGCAATTATATCCTTATTCAGGACGGGGGACCGGGCATCCCCAGAGAGTTTCATGATTTCCTGTTTCAGCCCTTTCAGCGCGATAATGGCGCCAGACATGTGAACCCGGAAGGCTGTGGCTTGGGCTTGTCGGTGGTAAAAGCCATCATGCTGGCTCATGGTGGCGATGTTTCCTATACCTTATCGACGCAAAACCACTCGATATTTAAGCTCACCTGGCCCGACTCGTGAGCTTCAGCGGCAGGTCAAATCTGCCTGCCGGCGATAAATGCCATATTTTTCCTAATTTAGCATCCCATTCCTGCGGGGTAATCGTCAGTTTACCGCGTCTTGGGCTTAAGGTTATTTCGCTGAAATAGATTTCATCTTTTTTTAGCATAAGGTCAACGCGGCAGTAGTCAATTCCATCCGCCAGCTCCTGGGAGGCCAACAGTGCCTGACGGAACAAGAGCGGTTCGCCAGGCGTTGCTGAAGTATTCGGATATTCCATCCGGAAGGGTTGTAAGTTCCACTGCCTGTCATAAACGTTGATAAACCCTTTGCCGTTATCATCCGTAAAATCTGCTTCTACATAGTGGGCAACGCCATGAAAACAGTGGATCCTCAGCATTTCGGGCGTTGTGTTTCTGTCAGCATCGTCGAAGAGATCGACAAACGGCTCGCAAAGTATGCTCGGCGTAATGTTTTTGTACTGCCATTCGCGCGTGGTGTAGTAAAGATTTTTCTTTAACGCGAGGCTCAGCTTTTTACACGCTTCTTTTTCATTAAATTGCGCTTTGTTTGTACATATTATTGTGCTGCCGCTGTCATGGTTGCACTTAAGGACGAATTTGTCAGGAAGAATTGAAAAATCAATCTGCGACGGCCGGGTATAAACGCCAATTAATGGCACCGTTTTCACGCGCGTTGTTCTGGAGGAAACGTATGCCCGAACGGCGAGTTTATCCGCAAGCATCGTGTAGAATTTATTATGGTCATAGACCAGACGATGACATATTTTTTCACTCAACGTCGTGGGCGAGTTAATGTCAGGAGTTTCCCCGGTTGATTTTTTAAGCCTCACGGTATGAAAATGCAGGTCCGTCACTAAAAATGAGCGGCATTTTCTGATGAGATACTCTGTGTATTTTAAAACGTAAGTGGCGGTGTTCATTTCTTCTCCTCCGTAATGTCCGGATATTCTGGAGAAGAACTGTTGATTGATATTGCTTAAAATATGGAGCAGGGATGGAGACGAAAATTAAAGGATTAAATAGCGCACGCAGATTATTTAATCCTTAATTTAATGGGGTAGTTTTTGTGAAGCGTCGCGCTTAGCGGTCCTTTCTCCACGCATCGGCGGTTAATGCTTCACCGAAATGACCGGCAATCAGCCGTTTTGTCAGTTCATGAAGCGGAGAGGCCATCACATCCGCGGTGCTGCCGCGCTCTACCACTTCACCCTGGTGCATGACCATCACCTGATCGCTGATGTGCTTCATCATTCCCAGATGCTGGGTGACGTAGATATACGAGATCCCCTGTTTTTCCTGCAATTCCAGCATCAGGTTAATCAGCTGCGAGCGCATCGACATATCCAGCGAGGCAAGCGCTTCATCCGCAATGATCACTTTTGGCCGCAAAATCAACGCACGCGCCAGACCCAGACGCTGTTTCTGGCCTGGTGCCAGCATATGCGGGTAGTAGCTTTCGTGATCCGGCAACAGCCCAACCATACGCAGGGTTTCAAATACGCGCTTACGGCGCGCCTCTGGCTCCAGGTCGGTGTTCAGACGCAGCGGAAAATCGAGGATCTGCGAAATGCGCTGGCGCGGGTTAAGCGAGGTAGACGGATCCTGGAAGATCATGCGGATGCGCTGGCTGCGGAAAGAGTAGTCGCCGAACGTCAGAGGATGATCGTCAATCAGCACTTCGCCTGCAGTCGGTTCAACCATGCCAGCGAGCATTTTCGCCAGGGTGGATTTCCCGGAACCGTTCTCGCCGATGATCGCCAGGGTCTGTTTTTCACGCAGCGTAAAGCTCAGCGGCTTCACCGCGTCGACAGTTTGACGATGAAACAGCCCCGTGCGGTAGCGAAAGGTCTTACTCAGGTTGCGGACTTCCAGTAAGGTTTCGACCATTTCACTCTCTCTCCATGTTCAGCGGGAAATGACAGGCGTATAGATGATTTTTGGCCCCGGTCAGGCGTGGCGTCTCGATACATTTACGCTGAGCATAGGGACACCGCGGCCCCAGACGACAGCCTATCGGCAGGGATTCCAGCAGCGGAATCGCCCCCGGCAGGGTATTCAGGCGACTCTTATGCGGCATCGCGCTGCCAAAATCTGGAATGGCGCGGATAAGCGCCTGCGTATACGGGTGGTGCGGCGCGGTGATCAGATCTTCACTCGGCGCGGTTTCGACCGTTTGTCCGCAGTACATCACGTCAATTTTATCCGCCCATTTGCTGAGCATTTGCAGGTCATGGCTGATCAGCAAAATGGTGGTGTTGTTATTCTGGTTGAGACGCGACAGCAGGCGGAAAATTTGCGCCTGCGTGGTGGGTTCCATCGCGTTGGTGGGCTCATCCGCAATCAGCAAACGCGGCTGATTGGCCAGCGCGATAGCAATCATCACTTTCTGACATTCGCCGTCGGTCAGCTCATAAGGGAAGCTGCGCATCGCATCTTTGTGATCTTTGATCCCGACGCGGTGTAAAAGCTCGATGGCGCGGCGCTTGCGCCAGCCAACGCGTTGCCACCAGCGGCCTTTATAGGTCCAGCCGGGAATATTCTGCATGAGCTGTTTACCCACGCGTTCGGACGGATCGAGACAGGACTGCGGCTCCTGGAAAATCATCGAGACGTTATGCCCGACCAGCTTACGCCGCTCGCGGGGGGAGAGGCGCAGCAGATCGATATCGTCAAAACGCATACGGTCTGCCGTCACGCGCCAGTTGTCTTTCGCCACGCCGCATATAGCTTTGGCAATCAGGCTTTTTCCCGAGCCGGATTCCCCCACCAGCCCGCGAATTTCACCCTCCGCGAGGGTGATACTGATGCGATCGACGGCTTTAACCCAGCCTTCACCGGTTTTGAATTCGATGGTGAGGTTGCGAATATCAAGAAGCGGCATTATTGCACCCCCGCGTTAATTGCACGGCGAATACCGTCGCCCAGCAGGTTGATAAGCAGCACGCTCACCATAATGGCCGCACCCGGCAGCATGACCGTCCACGGTGCCACGTAGATTAACTCCAGCGCGTCGCCGAGCATCGCACCCCATTCGGGCGACGGCAGCTGTGCACCGAGATCGAGGAAGCCGAGCGCCGCGATGTCCAGGATCGCCATCGACAGGGCGCGGGTGATCTCTGTGACCAGCCCGGCGGCGATGTTGGGCAGCACGGCAAACCACAGAATGTTGAAGGTCGTCGCGCCGTCCAGACGCGCGGCAACGACGTACTCTTTTTCCAGTTCATCATGCACCATGCTGTAAACCGAGCGCACGATGCGGGGCAGGATAGCCAGCCAGACGGCGAACATGGCGTGCGACAGGTGCGGACCGGCAAAGGCAACAACGATGATCGCCAGCAGCAGGGACGGAATCGACAGCAGCGTATCCAGAATGTGGTTAAGCACCGCCGAACGCAGGCCATGGGTGGATCCCGCAAAAATACCGAGCGCCAGCCCGCAGATCGTAGCCGCGAGCGTCACCACAAATGCGCCGCCCACCGTCGGGGCTGCACCGCTCAGCAGGCGGCTCAACACGTCACGTCCGAGGTCGTCCGTTCCCAGGAAGAAAGAGACTTCACCGTAGCGCGACCAGGACGGTGGCAGCAGCTGATAGCCAAGGAACTGCTGGTCGATGCCGTACGGCGCAAACCACGAGCCAAAGACGCAAAGCAACACCAGGCCGGCGCAGCCGTAAAGGCCGATCATAGCCGTGGTGTCACCGTAGAACTTACGCCACACGGTACGCAGCACGCCGGGCGTGCGCTTTTCACTGTATACGCTATCGTAAGGCATACCATTCCTTATGCTTCAATGGGTTAGCCATGGCACCCAGAATATCGGACAACACGTTAACAATAATCACCAGCGAACCAATCACCATCACACCGGCAGAAATAGCGGCGTAGTCCTGCTGGCGGATGGCGTTAATCAGCCATCGCCCCAGGCCCGGCCAGCTAAAGACCATCTCGGTGATCATGGCCAGCGTCAGCATGGTGGAAAACTGTAATCCCAGACGCGGAATTACCGGCGGCAGCGCGTTGTGCAGGACGTTGCGGCGCAGGATGGTCAGGCGCGACAGCCCGCGCGTGGCGGCGGCTTTGACGTAGTTCTGGTCAAATACCTCAATGGTGCTCAGGCGCATCAGGCGGATCACTTCGGTTGTTGGCGCAACCGCCAGCGTCAGTACCGGCAATACCATATGGCGCACGGCGCTGACGATCATTTCATGGCGCCACACCGAATCGGACAGCCACGCGTCAATGATGGCAAAGCCCGTCACCGTTTTAACCGTATAGAGCAGGTCAAAGCGACCCGAAACCGGTAGCCAGCCCATCGTCAGCGAGAAGAACAGCGTCAGCAGCAGCGCCAGCCAGAATACCGGGATGGAGAAGCCGAACAGGGCGAGGGCGCTGATAAACTTATCCTGCCATTTATTGCGATAGATCCCGGCCAGCATGCCCACAGGGATGCCGACCATCAGGGCAAAGCCGAAGGCCAGAATGCACAGCTCCATCGTGGCCGGGAACACCTCTTTCAGCTGCTGGGAAATCAGCTGCCCGTTAATGCTGGACACGCCGAAATCCCAGTGCAGCAGCCCGTTAAACCAGAACAGCCAGGCATCCCACAGCGACGACCCTTGGAGCGGGGCGTGGGGCGTGAAATAGCTCAGGCTGAAGCCGACAAAGTTCAGGAAAAAGAGCGTCACCAGCAGCAAAAGGAGCCGACGTAAGGTAAAAATAATCATGGTTTTTTCACCTCTTGTTCTTTTTCACGCGACACGCCGGCGAACGAGGCGTTGCCGAACGGGCTCAGCACCAGGCCTTTAATATCATAACGATAGGCCTGAAGGCGCAGGGAAGAGGCCAGCGGCAGCACCGGGAGTTCCTGGGCAAGGATCTTCTGCGCTTCATCATAGGCGTCGATGCGCGAGGCCAGCTGCTGGGAAGCCAGCGCTTTTTGCAGCACGGCGTCAAACTCCCGGTTACACCAGTGGGCGTAGTTGGTCTGCGAATTTATCGCCGCACAGCTTAACAGCGGCCGGAAGAAGCTGTCCGGATCGTTACTGTCGGTCGCCCAGCCGGTCAGGGTTAAATCATGATTCATGTCCATCAGGCGCGCCTCCTGGAAACGGCCCTCAACCGGTACGATGATCACTTTGACGCCCACCTGCGCCATATCTGCCTGCAGCAGTTCGGCGGTCTTGAGCGGGCTCGGATTCCACGCCTGGGAGCTGGTTGGCACCCAAAGCTGCAGCGTAAGGTTTTCCGCCCCCAGCGCCTTCAGCTGTTCACGCGCTTTTGCCGGATTGTATTCCGTAATTTTAGCTTCACCGTCATAGGCCCACGAGGCGCGCGGTAAAATTGAGGCGGCGGTTTCCGCCGTGCCGTAGTAGATCGACTGCATTAAACGCTGGTTGTTAATCGCCAGCGCCAGAGCGTGACGTACGGCAGGGTTATTCAACGGCGGCTTATCCGTGTTAAAGGCCAGATAGGCGATATTCATGCCCGGACGTAACGTCAGGCGCAGGCGCGGATCGTCACGCAAAATGGTGAGCTGGCTGGCCGCGGGCCAGGCGAGTACGTCGCACTCCCCGGTGAGCAGTTTTGACAGACGTCCTGTCCCACCTGAACCGAGATCGACCACCACCTGCGGCATCAGCGGGGTGCCGCGCCAGAAATGCTCATGACGCTGCAGACGAATATATTGCCCGGCGCGGTATTCGGCGAGCTGGAACGGACCGGTGCCAACCGGCTGACGATCGAGCAACTCCTGACGATCTTTTTTTGTCAGGTTCGCCGCGTATTCAGCGGACATGACTGACGCATAGTGGGTCGCCAGGTGCCAGAGGAAGGAGGCATCCGGGCGCGTCAGCGTAAATTCAACCGTGCGGTTGTCCAGCTTGCGCACGCTCTTGACGGTATCGGCAAACTGCAGGCTGTCGAAATAGGGGAAGTTGCTGCCGTTAACGTTATGCCACGGGTGGTTGCGGTTAAAGATGCGCTGGAAGGTAAAGACCACGTCATCTGCGTTCAGCTTGCGCGTGGGGGTAAACCACGGCGTGCGCTGAAATGCGACGTCATCGCGCAGATGAAAACGGTAGGTTGCGCCGTTATCCAGCACTTCCCAGCTTTCCGCAAGCTCAGGCACAAGACGGTAGGTGTACGGATCAACATCAAGCAGACGGTCGTAAAGCTGCGCGGCCAGGGTATCCACGATCAGGCCGCTGCCCGCTTTTTGCGGGTTGAAGGTGTCCACCTGGCCGCTTACGCAATAGACGAAGCCGCTGTCACGAATGTCAGGCTGCTGCGTTTGCCCGGGCGCGGCAAAGGCCAGGCTGCTAAACAGACCGAGAGCAAAAAAGGACGATAAAACCAGACGCATAATTTTTAAGGTTTTTAGGTTCGATCTGCAAAGTGTATCGCACTTACGCATGCTTCGTAAAAATGTCTGCAGGTAAGTGCTGATATTGTCAGCGCATGTGATGCTTTTTGAGCAATGCCCTTAACTGATGGTAGGTCAGACCCAGCAGTTCAGCCGCCCGTTTCTGGTTATATTTCGCCGTCTTCAGGCTTTGCTCCAGCAGCTGTTTCTCCTGTTCGTTCTGGAACTGGCGTAAATCAAGGGGGAGAGTAGGTGCATCGCCTGAAGACGCTGGTGTGGGTAGCGACGGCGCGCTGCGCTGAAAAGGATCGATAATGATGTTGTCCAGCTCCGTCTCGCTGCTGCCGTGACGATAGACGGAGCGCTCCACGACGTTTTTCAATTCGCGGATATTTCCCGGCCAGTGGTAAGCGAGCAGCGTCTCCTTTGCATAATCGCTGAAGCCGGGGAACAGCGGCAGTCCGAGCTCGCGGCACATCTGAATCGCAAACTGGTCTGCCAGCAGCATGATGTCGCTTTTGCGCTCGCGCAGCGGAGGAAGTTGAACGACGTCAAAGGCCAGGCGGTCAAGGAGGTCGGCACGGAATTTCTCCTCAGTCACCATCTCCGGCAGGTTGGCGTTAGTGGCGCACACCAGGCGCACGTTAACCTGCAGCGGCTGGCTACCGCCGACTCGCTCCAGTTCGCCGTACTCAATCACGCGCAGCAGTTTTTCCTGCACCAGCATGGGCGCGGTGGCCAGCTCATCCAGAAAAAGCGTACCGCCGTCGGCGCGCTCAAAGCGTCCGGGATGGCGTTTCTGGGCACCGGTAAACGCCCCTGCTTCATGGCCGAAGAGCTCGGTGTCGAGCAGGTTTTCATTCAGCGCCGCGCAGTTAAGGGAAATAAATGGGCCATCCCAGCGCCCGGACAGGTAATGCAGACGGTTGGCTATCAGCTCTTTCCCCGTTCCACGTTCACCGATGATCAGCACCGGTTTATTGAGCGGCGCCAGGCGAGAGACCTGTTCCAGCACTTCGAGAAAGCTGTTTGCTTCGCCGAGTAAATTGTCTTTGTATCCGGGCATGATGAAATTAACCACTCCTTAGCGATATTCACCAGGGAAGAATAGTTCTTCACTGCGCAAAAAGCAATCAGGCTTAGTAAAATCAATAAGATAAAAACCTGGCATGATGTTTGTATTATCAGTACAGCAGGGCCTGGCCCGATAACAGAACTATGAGGATTAGATTATGGGTATTTTTTCTCGTTTTGCCGACATCGTGAACGCCAACATCAACTCACTGCTTGAGAAAGCGGAAGATCCGCAGAAGCTGGTACGTCTGATGATTCAGGAGATGGAAGACACGCTGGTTGAAGTGCGTTCAACCTCCGCCCGCGCGCTGGCGGAGAAAAAACAGCTTACGCGTCGCATTGAACAAGCTACCGCTCAGCTGAACGAATGGCAGGAAAAAGCGGAACTTGCGCTGCGCAAAGATAAAGAAGATCTGGCCCGTGCGGCGCTGATCGAAAAACAGAAGCTGGCCGATATGGTCGCGACGCTCGAGCATGAAGTGACGCTGGTGGACGACACGCTCACCCGTATGAAGAAAGAGATTGGTGAGCTTGAAAACAAACTGAGCGAAACCCGCGCGCGTCAGCAGGCGCTGACCCTGCGTCACCAGGCGGCAAGCTCCTCCCGCGACGTGCGTCGTCAGCTGGACAGCGGTAAGCTCGATGAAGCGATGGCGCGTTTTGAATCGTTTGAACGTCGTATCGACCACATGGAAGCGGAAGCCGAAAGCCACGGCATCGGCAAGCAGAAGTCGCTGGATCAACAGTTCGCCGATCTGAAGGCTGATGATGAAATCAGCGAGCAGCTGGCGGCACTGAAAGCCAAAATGAAGCAAGACAACCAATAATAATTCCTGCGGCACCTGAGCGTGCCGCATCATAAGACAAGGAGTACACATGAGCGCGCTTTTTCTGGCCATTCCCCTGACAATTTTCGTGCTGTTCGTTTTGCCGATTTGGCTATGGCTGCACTACAGCAACCGTTCTTCTCGGGGCGAACTCTCCCAGAGTGAACAACAGCGTCTGGTGCAGCTCTCCGACGAAGCGAACAAAATGCGCGAACGCATTCAGGCGCTGGAAGCCATCCTGGATGCTGAGCATCCAAACTGGAGGGACCGTTAATGTCTGGACTGAATCTGAACAAAAAGCTGTGGCGAATTCCACAGCAGGGCATGGTGCGCGGCGTTTGCGCCGGGCTGGCTCACTATCTTGATGTCCCGGTTAAACTTGTCCGCGTGGTCGCGGTGCTATCGATCTTCTTCGGCCTGGCGTTTATTACCCTGGTGGCATACATCGTCCTGTCGTTTGTTCTTGACCCGATGCCGGAAGGAGAACTGGCTGCGGAGGGAGCCCCGACCAGCAGCGATCTTCTCAATGCCGTTGATGAGCAACTCGCCGCCGGTGAGAAGCGGCTACGGGAAATGGAACGCTATGTCACGTCGGATACCTTTACGCTGAGAAGTCGCTTTCGTCAGCTTTAAGAGAGAGATGAGATGAAACAACACTGGCAACAGGCCGGTCAGAAGGTAAAACCCGGCCTGAAAATCGCAGGTAAACTGGTCCTGCTGACCGCGTTACGGTTCGGCCCGGCAGGTGTGGCAGGTTGGGCAATTAAATCCGTTGCCCGCAAGCCGGTCAGAATGGTGCTGACCGTGGCGCTCGAACCGCTGTTGCAAAAGGTGGCAAAACGGCTTTCTCGCCGCTACTTATCCCAATAATTCCCGCTGGCGTTAGCCCTTTCCCTGACGGGGGAGGGACTGGCGACGGTTAACCGCATTTCCTCTTTTCCCCGTTCTTTCTTTGCGGCAGCTCACAATATTGCGCTGAGCTGCTTTGCAATCACCTTTTTCTCCTTTCTGGTCCGTTGACAGATATTTTTCATGGGAGTAGATTGCCACTCCGTGGGACCGCTACCATGGAAAGTGAAATGGATACAAAAATTAAAGAGATCATTAATTTTGTTTACGGAGAAACGTTTTCTGAAGCCCATCTTAATGTGCTGCTGGAAAATATTGAAAAGGCCGCTTCTGTTATTACGGAAAAACGTAAAACGGGTTGGGATGAAAAAGACGTTGTCCTGGTCACCTATGCCGATCAGTTTTCAGCGAAAGGGGAGAAGGCGCTGCCTGTTTTTACACGTTTTTATAACAGGTGGCTTTCTCATTCTTTTTCTCATGTCCATCTCTTGCCTTTTTATCCATGGTCTTCGGACGACGGGTTTTCTGTTATCGATTATCATGAGGTTGCACCGGAAACCGGAACGTGGCGAGACGTTGCCGAATTAAAAAAGTCAGCCAGTTTAATGTTTGATTTCGTCTGTAACCATATGTCAGCCAAAAGTAAATGGTTCGCTAATTACCTGAAGCAAATTCCTGGGTATAGCGATTTCTTTATTTCTGTCGATCCTGAAACAGATTTATCCGCGGTGACGCGTCCGCGTGCTTTACCGCTTCTTACGCCTTTCACGCTGCATGACGGCAGCGTGCGACACCTGTGGACCACCTTCAGCGAGGACCAGGTTGATCTCAATTTCGCCTCTCCGCATGTGCTGATCGCGATGGTCGACGTGCTGCTGCATTACCTTATTGAAGGGGCGCGATACATTCGTCTGGATGCTGTAGGCTTCATGTGGAAACTACCCGGAACAAACTGCATCCACCTTGAGCAAACCCATCAGCTCATCCAGCTTTTTCGCGCCATTACCGAGGCTGTCGCCCCGGGAACGGTGATTATCACCGAGACGAACGTTCCGCATAAAGATAACGTTGCTTACTTTGGTAACGGTGAAAATGAAGCGCAGATGGTTTATCAGTTCTCTTTGCCCCCGCTGGTGCTGCATGCGGTGCATTGTCAGAACGTCCGGACGCTGAGCCAGTGGGCGGCGTCGCTGACGTTGCCTTCCACCAAAACCACCTGGTTTAACTTCCTGGCCTCGCATGACGGGATTGGTCTGAATCCGTTACGCGGAATTTTACCCGAGTCGGAAATACTCTCGCTTGTGGAAAAACTTCAGGCTGAAGGGGCGTTGGTTAACTGGAAAAATAACCCGGATGGAACACGCAGTCCTTATGAAATTAATGTGACCTATCTGGATGCATTAAGTACGCGTAACAGTCCTGACAGCCAACGGATTGCCCGTTTTATTCTGGCGCATGCCGTCCTTTTAAGCTTCCCCGGCGTGCCTGCGGTTTATATCCAGAGCATTCTCGGTTCCCGTAATGATTATGCAGGTGTTGAGCGCCTGGGATATAACCGTGCGATTAATCGTGAGAAATATATCGCAGGACAAATTGATGGCGAGCTTGAAGATAAAAATAGCCTGCGCTCTCAGGTCTATTGCTCGTTAAGCCAGTTAATCGCGCTGCGTCGGGCGGAGAAAGCATTCCACCCTGACAGTGAGGCTTATTTTAGCGCGTCAGGTGAACATGTTTTAAAAATCGTTCGCGTGGCGGGTTGTGGTGAGAAAGTAACGGCGCTGTTTAATTTCAGTGACGGCATTCAAACGGTGGAATCCGATATTCAATCCGGAAAGGACTTGATCACCGGAAACGATATTACAGACAAAAAGCTGACCCTACTTCCATGGCAGGTGTTGTGGATTAAAGAAAACTAAAAAGGACCTTAAAAATGAAAATGCCAAGAATTGTGCTGATTTCAGCACTGGTTTCGTGCGCCTTGTTATCAGGGTGCAAGGACGACAAAAAGTCTGCTGTCACTATTGAGTTTATGCACTCGTCAGTCGAGCAGGAGCGTCAGGCGGTTATCACTAAGCTGATCGAAAAGTTCGAGAAAGAGAACCCCGGCATCACGGTGAAACAGGTGCCGGTCGAAGAGGATGCCTACAACACCAAGGTCATTACGCTCGCCAGAACGGGCGCGCTGCCAGAGGTGATTGAAGTCAGCCATGACTACGCGAAAGTCATGGACAAGGAACAGCTCCTGGATCGCAAAGCTATCGGCGAAGCCATTAAAGCGGTAGGCGAGGACACCTTCTATGACGGCATTTTGCGTGTTGTTCGTACGGAAGACGGTTCTGCCTGGACGGGGGTGCCAGTCAGCGCCTGGCTATCCGGCGTCTGGTATCACAAAGATGCGCTTGCGGCGGCGGGTATCCAGGAGCCGCATAACTGGGAACAGCTGCTGAAAGCCACTCAGAGGCTCAACGACCCGGCTAAAAAACATTACGGCATTGCGCTGCCCACCGCCGAAAGCGTGATGACGGAGCAGGCATTCTCCCAGTTTGCGCTTTCCGGCGGCGCGAACGTTTTTGATGCCAAAGGGAACGTCGACATCGATACCCCTGAAATGGCAAAAGCCCTGGCGTTTTATAAAGATCTGGCCGCGACCACCATGCCGGGTTCAAACGACGTCATGGAGATCAAAGATGCCTTCATGAACGGTTCTGCGCCGATGGCGGTGTACTCCACCTACATCCTTCCGGCGGTATTCCAGGACGGAAAACCTGCCAATCTGGGCTTCGTCGTCCCAACAGAAACCTCTTCTGCTGTTTACGGCATGGTCACGTCGCTGACGATTACCACCGGTCAAACTGAAGATGAGACTCAGGCGGCTGAGAAATTTGTGACCTGGATGGAGCAGGCTCAAAACGCAACCGACTGGGTCATGATGTCTCCCGGCGCGGCACTGCCGGTGAACAAGCTGGTGGTGGGCACCGATACCTGGAAAAACAACGATGTGATTAAAGCGTTTGGACAACTGCCTTACGAACTGATTGCGCAGTTCCCGAATGTGCAGGTGTTTGGCGCGGTGGGGGACAAAAACTTCACACGCATGGGCGATGTTACCGGGTCCGGCATCATCAGTTCCATGGTGCATAACGTCACGGTGGGGAAAAAAGATCTCAGCAACACGCTTAGTAACAGCCAGAAGCGTCTGACCGATCTGATTTCACAACGATAGGAGCGCTCTGCGGAAGGAAATTATGAAGACGTTGTTTTCTGGTCGTTCAGATATGCCTTTCGCCATGCTGCTGTTGGCCCCCAGCCTGATTTTGCTGGGGGGCCTGGTGGCCTGGCCAATGATTTCCAATATTGAAATCAGTTTCTTACGTCTGCCGCTTAACCCGCGCATTAGCGCTGTGTTTGTCGGGCTGGATAATTACATTCGCATTCTCAGTGATGCAGCATTCTGGCACTCGCTGTGGATGACGTTCTGGTACACCGCGCTGGTGGTGATCGGCAGCACGGGGTTGGGGCTGGCGGTTGCGATCTTCTTTAACCGTGAATTCCGTCTGCGGAAAACGGCACGTTCACTGGTGATTTTGTCCTACGTTACCCCGTCCATTTCGCTGGTGTTTGCATGGAAATACATGTTCAACAACGGCTACGGCATTGTGAACTATCTGGGCGTTGACCTGCTGCATCTGTATGACCAGGCACCCCTGTGGTTCGACAATCCTGGCAGCAGCTTTGTGCTGGTGGTGCTGTTCGCCATCTGGCGCTACTTCCCGTACGCGTTCATTTCGTTCCTCGCGATTTTGCAGACCATTGATAAGTCGCTGTATGAAGCGGCGGAAATGGACGGCGCGAATGCCTGGCAGCGTTTTCGAATCGTTACGCTGCCCGCGATTATGCCGGTGCTGGCAACGGTAGTGACGCTCCGCACTATCTGGATGTTCTACATGTTTGCGGATGTCTATCTGTTGACGATCAAGGTCGATATTTTGGGCGTCTACCTCTACAAAACGGCATTCGCTTTCAACGATTTGGGTAAGGCTGCGGCGATCTCCGTCGTGCTGTTCGTGATCATCTTCGCGGTGATTTTGCTGACCAGAAAAAGGGTAAACCTCAATGGCAACAAATAAACGCGTACTGAGCCGTATTGGTTTTTATCTCGGTCTGGCGGTATTCCTGGTCATCACGCTATTCCCGTTCTTCGTGATGCTGATGACGTCATTCAAGAGCGCGAAAGAGGCCATATCGCTTAACCCGACCATTTTGCCGCAGGCGTGGACGCTGCAGCATTACGTCGACATCTTTAACCCACTGATTTTCCCGTTTGTGGACTATTTCAAAAACAGCATGGTGGTGTCGCTGATCTCCTCGGTGATTGCCGTGTTTCTCGGCACGCTGGGGGCTTACGCCTTGTCCAAACTGCGTTTTAAAGGCCGCACGACGATCAACGCGAGTTTTTACACCGTCTACATGTTCTCCGGAATATTGCTGGTGGTGCCGCTGTTCAAAATCATCACTGCCCTTGGGATCTACGACACCGAGCTGGCGCTGATTATCACCATGGTGACCCAAACGTTACCGACAGCGGTGTTCATGCTGCGCAGCTATTTCGACACCATCCCGGACGAAATCGAAGAAGCCGCGATGATGGACGGCCTTAACCGCCTGCAAATCATCTTCCGCATCACCGTGCCGCTGGCGATTTCCGGGCTCGTATCGGTGTTTGTCTACTGCTTCATGGTGGCGTGGAACGACTATCTGTTTGCGTCCATTTTCCTGTCCAGCGCCAGCAATTTCACCTTGCCGGTCGGGCTGAACACGCTCTTTAGCACACCAGATTATATCTGGGGTCGCATGATGGCGGCATCGCTGGTGACGGCGCTTCCGGTGGTCATCATGTACGCCCTGTCTGAACGTTTTATTAAAAGTGGTTTGACCGCCGGTGGCGTGAAGGGCTGAGGCGGCCAATTTTAACAAGGAGTCAGTCATGAAAAAATTAGTAGCGACAGCGCCACGCGTGGCGGCGCTGGTGGAATATGAAGATCGTGCTGTGGGAGCACATGAAGTGAAAATTCGTGCACGCTTTGGCGCGCCGAAGCACGGCACTGAAGTCGTGGACTTCCGCGCGGCAAGCCCGTTTATTGACGAAGAGTTCAACGCGGAGTGGCAGATGTTCACGCCGCGTGAAGAAGGGGCGGCCCGCGGGATCGAATTCGGTAAGTTCCAGCTGGGCAACATGATTGTTGGCAAGATTATCGAATGCGGTGATGACGTCACTGAATATCAGATCGGCGACAGCGTCTGCTGCTACGGCCCGCTGCAGGAAACGGTGATCGTTAACGCGGTGAACAACTACAAGCTGCGCAAAATGCCGCAGGGTGCGTCCTGGAAAAACGCCGTTTGCTACGATCCGGCGCAGTTCGCCATGAGCGGCGTGCGTGATGCCAACGTCCGCGTGGGCGACTTTGTGGTCGTGGTCGGTCTGGGAGCCATTGGGCAGATTGCGATTCAGCTGGCGAAAAAAGCCGGTGCGTCAGTGGTTATCGGCGTTGATCCAATCGAACACCGCTGTGAGATCGCCCGTCGTCATGGGGCAGACCACTGTCTGAACCCAATAGGCACTGATGTCGGTCTGGAAATCAAAAAGCTGACCGGGAAGCAGGGCGCGGACGCGATCATCGAAACCAGCGGCTTTGCAGATGCGCTGCAGTCCGCGCTGCGCGGACTTGCCTACGGCGGCACCATCTCCTATGTAGCTTTCGCAAAACCGTTCGCGGAAGGCTTTAACCTCGGCCGCGAAGCGCATTTCAATAACGCGAAGATTGTCTTCTCCCGCGCCTGCAGCGAACCCAACCCGGACTACCCGCGCTGGAGCCGCAAGCGTATTGAAGAGACCTGCTGGGAATTGCTGATGAACGGTTATCTGAATTGTGAAGATCTGATCGACCCGGTCGTGACCTTCGACACCACCCCGGAAAGCTATATGAAGTATGTCGATCAGCACCCGGAACTCAGTATCAAAATGGGCGTCACTTTTTAAGCTAAGGACAGCAAATCATGAAGATCGCAACACAAAACCAGGCCTTTTTCCCGACCAGCATCATGGAGAAATTCGAGTACATCAAAGCAATGGGTTTTGATGGCTACGAAATTGACGGCCGCCTGCTGGTGGAAAACCTCCATGAAGTGAAAGCGGCCATCAAAGCTACCGGTCTGCCGGTGACGACAGCATGTGGCGGATACGATGGCTGGATCGGTGATTTCATCGAAGAACGCCGTCTGAACGGGTTACAGCAGATCGAACGCATTCTGGAAGCGCTGGCGGAAGTCGGCGGAAAGGGCATTATCGTGCCTGCTGCCTGGGGGATGTTCACCTTCCGTCTGCCACCAATGACCTCTCCACGCAGCCTGGACGGTGACCGCAAAGCCGTAAGCGCCTCCCTGCGCTGGCTGGATGAGGTGGCGGCGCGCACCGGAACAACCGTCTACCTGGAGCCGCTGAACCGCTATCAGGATCACATGATCAACACCCTGGCTGACGCGCGTCGCTATATCGAAGAGAACGGTCTGAAGCACGTGCAGATCATCGGCGATTTCTATCATATGAACATCGAAGAAGACTCGCTGACGGATGCGCTGCATCAGCACCGCGATCTGCTGGGCCATGTGCACATTGCAGATAACCACCGCTACCAGCCGGGCAGCGGTAGCCTCGATTTTGCCAGCCTGTTCGATCAGCTGCGTGCCGATAACTACCAGGGTTACGTGGTGTATGAGTGCCGTGTTCGCGCCGAGGATCCGGCTCAGGCATACCGGGATTCGCTCACTTACTTGCGTGAATGCTAAGGATGACGAGCGTGATGAGTGCTTCTACACCTTCGCCTCTGCGCGTCGCCATCATTGGCGCCGGGCAGGTCGCGGATAAAGTGCATGCCTCGTATTACGCCACGCGCAGTGATGTTCAGATGGTGGCTGTCATGGACAGCCATCCTGAACAGGCTCTGGCGTTTGCGGAACGTCATGGTATTTCCTCGGTATGGCAGGATGCGCGAGATATGCTCGAGGCGGTTAAGCCGGATGTGGTGAGCATCTGTTCGCCTAACCGGTTCCATTTCGAGCACGTCATGGCAGCGCTGGAAGCTGGCTGCCACGTGATGTGTGAAAAACCACCTGCTATGACGCCGCAGGAGGCCGATCGGATGCGCATGGCCGCGCGCAAGGCGGGAAAAGTGCTGGCGTATGATTTTCACCATCGCTTTGCTCTCGATACGCAACTGCTGCGTGAGGCCGTGATGAAGGGGGCGCTGGGAGAAATTTATTACACCACTGCGCAGGCGCTACGCCGCTGCGGGGTTCCCGGCTGGGGCGTCTTTACCAACAAAACGCTACAGGGCGGTGGGCCGTTGATTGATATCGGCATCCATATGCTCGATGCCGCTATGTACGTGCTGGGGTTCCCGGCGGTAAAAAAGGTGACGGCACACAGCTTCCAGAGGCTGGGAAACCGTAAAAGCAGCGGCCAGTTTGGCGCGTGGGATCCCACGCAGTTTACCGTTGAAGATGCCCTGTTTGGCACCATTGAATTTTGCAACGGCGGCATTCTGCGTCTGGACACGTCGTTTGCGCTCAATATCCGTGAACAATCCATCATGAACGTCGCATTTTGCGGTGAAAAGGCGGGCGCCATGCTGTTCCCGGCGCACATCTACAACGACGAAGCCGGGACTTTAGTCACCCTCACGCAGCGTGAAGAGGCTGACGATCGGCGTCATATGCGCAGTATGGATGCCTTTGTGCGGCATGTGCAGGGAGAGCCCGTCATGATCGCTGATGCAGAGCAGGGGCTGGTTATCCAGCAGCTCGTCGCCGCGCTGTATGAATCTGCAGAAACAGGGGAAAGCGTGACGTTATGCTAAACGTGTCTGTATTAACCGACCCGGGCTTTTGTCCACACAGCCTGAATAAATACGCCTCCATCATGGCCTGCGGTAATGGCTACATGGGGATCCGCGCTACGCACGAAGAAGATTACACCCAGCAAACCAGAGGCATGTATCTTGCGGGTCTCTATCATCGTGCTGGTCGCAACGAGACCACTGAGCTGGTCAATCTGCCGGATATCATCGGTATTGATGTTGAGCTGGATGGCATCAATTTCACGCTCCTGTCAGGCGAAATCCTCGAGTGGCAGCGCGAGCTGGCGTTTGCCAATGGCGAACTTCGTCGCAGCGTCGTCTGGCGCTCGTCTGACGGGAAACGCTATCGTCTGGAGAGCCGTCGTTTTGTGTCGCTGGTCCAGTTGCCCTTAGTGGCCATGCAGCTTTCCATCACGCCGCTCGATGCCGTCGCGCACGCCGTGCTGCAAACCGGCATTGACGCAACGCAAACGAACAGCGGCAGACAGCATCTTGATGAAGTGTCGGTCAGAGTGTTCGATCAGGAATACATGCAGGGCGTATATGAAACGCAGGACCGCACGTCTGAGATTGCTGTTTCAGCGTATTGTCAGCTCTCAGCGAAGAGCGACAGCTGTTTCACCGCCAAAAATCGTCGTCTCAGCGCCCATCATTCGCTGACGATTGCGAAGGGTGACACTGTCACGCTTGAAAAAATCGTCTGGGTTGCACATCGCAGTGATAAGGCACTGTCGCAGGCCTCTTTCGCTCGCAACGCGCTGGCCGATCTCAAAGTCTGTGCGGCAAGAGGCTACGACGCCTTGCTTGAGAGTTCGGCGTGTGCCTGGCAAGAGGTCTGGCGTAACGCTCGGGTGGAGGTTGACTCTACGGAACATCAGGATCAGATGGCGCTGGATTACGCCGTCTGGCATTTGACGACCATGACGCCAGCCCATGATGAGCGAAGCAGTATCGCCGCCAAAGGGCTGACTGGAGAGGGGTATAAAGGCCACGTCTTTTGGGATACCGAAATTTTCCTGCTGCCTTTCCATCTCTTCACGCGTCCCCAGACCGCCCGTAGCCTGCTGCGCTATCGTTGGCTCAACCTGGCCGGGGCGCGGGAAAAAGCCCGTCGCAACGGCTGGCCCGGCGCGTTGTTTCCATGGGAAAGCGCCGCCAGCGGGCTGGAAGAGACGCCGGAGTTCGCGGCTATCAACATCCGAACCGGCACGCGTCAGAAGGTGGCCTCCGCGCTGGCGGAACACCACATCGTGGCGGACATCGCCTGGGCCGTCGTCGCTTACTGGCAGGCGACGCACGATGAGACCTTTATCCGGAATGAAGGTCTGACGCTCTTGATGGAAACCGCTGCGTTCTGGATGGGCCGCGCGACGGAAATTAATGGTCGTCTCGAAATCCATGACGTTATCGGACCTGACGAATACACCGAGCATGTGAACAACAACGCTTATACCAACTATCTGGCCTGGCACAACGTCGCCTGCGCTCGCCAGTTTATGACGATGTTTGGGCGCGAGGATGAAGGTTTTACGCAGAAAGCGACACGGTTCCTGACGCGCTTATGGCTGCCGGAGGCCAATTCAGACGGTGTGATCCCGCAGGATGATACCTTTATGGCAAAACCTGCCATCGATCTGAGCCGCTACAAAGCCAAAGCGGGGAAGCAGACCATTCTGCTCGATTATTCCCGCGCGGAAGTCAACGACATGCAGATCCTTAAGCAGGCCGATGTGGTGATGCTTACCTACCTGTTGCCGGAGCGGTTTACCCCGCAGCAGTGCGCCGCCAATCTGGCGTTCTACGAGCCCCGCACGATCCATGATTCTTCGCTGAGCAAGGCCATTCACGGCATTGTGACTGCCCGCTGTGGTGACGTCGAAGGTGCCTACGCCTTCTGGCGCGATGGCGTCGCCATTGATCTTGGGGACGACCCGCACAGCTGCGATGACGGAATTCACGCCGCTGCGACCGGCGCTATCTGGTCCGGCGTCATTCAGGGCTTTGCCGGTGTGCAGATTGTAGAAGGGGAGCTGCATCTTGCGCCGAAACTGCCAGCTCACTGGCAAAAACTCACATTCCCTCTGCGCTGGCGGAACGCAACGCTGCACTTCACCTATGAAAATGAGGTGTTAACCATAGAAGCTTCGGCACCTGCCACGCTGACGCTGTGGGGCAAAACGCTACATGTATCGGGGCGGAAAATTTGCGCTTATAAGGATTTTCTTGCATCTGAAAATGGGACCGCTACCACGGAGAGGCGCCATGATGCTTAAGGCTGTTGTATTCGATCTGGACGGTGTGATCACCGATACCGCACACCTCCATTTTCTGGCCTGGCGTGCAGTGGCGGATGAAATCGGCATCACCTTCGACGAAGCGTTTAACGAACAGCTGAAGGGCATTAGCCGCATGGATTCCCTTCAGCGCATCCTGAAACATGGCGGGAAAGAGGGGACGTTTAGCGATGAGCAGTGCCTCGCGCTGGCGACGAAGAAAAACGCGCTCTATGTCCAGTCTCTGGCGTCGCTGACGGAGGATTCACTGCTTCCCGGTATTCGCGACGTGCTGGCGGATATCCGTGCGGCGAAGGTCAAAATTGGGCTCGCCTCCGTTTCCTTGAATGCCCCGGGGATCCTGCACGCGCTTGGCATTGATCAGGCCTTCGATTTTTGCGCCGATGCTTCCCGTATTCGCCGCTCAAAACCAGACCCGGAGATCTTCCTCGCCGCCTGTGCAGGCCTGAATGTGCGTCCTGACGCGGCTATAGGTATCGAAGATGCACCTGCAGGCGTTGAGGCGATCAACGCGGCGGGATTGCTATCGGTTGGGATTGGAGCTGGCCTGAACCATGCGGGATTACAACTTCATTCAACGCGGGAACTGACCTGGAAATGCCTGACCGAGTTTTGGGCATCCCGGACGTATTGCTAAGGAATTAACAATGGCTCAACTGTCCCTGAAACACATTCAGAAAATCTATGATAACCAGGTCCACGTGGTTAAGGATTTCAGTCTCGAAATCGAAGACAAGGAGTTCATCGTCTTCGTTGGGCCTTCGGGCTGCGGTAAATCCACCACGCTGCGAATGATTGCCGGTCTGGAGGAGATCAGCGCCGGTGAACTGATTATTGACGGGGTATGCATGAATGACGTGCCCGCCAAGTCTCGCGATATTGCGATGGTCTTCCAGAACTATGCGCTTTATCCGCATATGACGGTCTACGACAACATGGCGTTTGGCCTGAAGATGCAAAAAATTGCGCCTGCGGTTATCGAAGACCGCGTTAACTGGGCGGCACAGATCCTCGGATTACGCGAGTACCTCAAGCGCAAACCCGGCGCGCTGTCCGGCGGCCAGCGTCAGCGCGTGGCGTTGGGCAGGGCGATCGTGCGCGAGGCGGGCGTGTTCCTGATGGATGAACCGCTCTCTAACCTAGATGCCAAGCTTCGCGTGCAGATGCGGGCTGAAATCAGCAAGCTGCACCAGAAGCTCAACACCACCATGATTTACGTGACCCACGATCAGACGGAAGCCATGACCATGGCGACCCGCATCGTGATCTTAAAAGACGGCATTATTCAGCAGGTCGGTGCACCGAAGCAGGTGTACAACGAACCTGCAAACATGTTTGTTGCAGGATTTATTGGATCGCCAGCCATGAACTTTATTCGCGGCGCTATCGACGATCGCTATTTTGTTACGGAAACGCTGCGTCTTGCGATCCCGGAGGACAAGCTCGCTTCACTGAATGCCGCAGGGTATCAGCGCAAAGCCGTGGTCTTTGGGATCCGCCCGGAAGATATTCTCACGCTGCAGAGTCGAGGTGAGAATATCGCGGCGAAAGTCAGCGTAGCCGAACTGACCGGAGCGGAGTTCATGCTTTACGCCACCGTTGGCGGCCATGAGCTGGTTGTGCGCGCTGGCGCGGCGAATGATTATGCCTCTGGGGATAATATCGACATCCAGTTCGATATGAACAAGTGCCATTTCTTCGACGCTGAAACCGAAGCGGCTATTAGATAAGAAAGGTGTTCGCCGGAAATGCAAATTTCCGGTTTTTTTGTTTGTTACTTATAAAGGGAAAATTAAATGAGTACTCTACTAAGAAGTGCTGCGCTCGTGCTGTGCGCAGGGGTTAGCTGTGCACAAGCATCAGAAACAGCAAAACAGTGGGAATTTAATATCGGCGCGATGTATGAAATCGAAAACGTTGAGGGGCAGGGCGACGATAAAGATGGATTATATGAACCTTCCGTGTGGTTCAATGCAACCTGGGATGCGTGGACTATTTCGCTGGCGATGTATCAGGAGGGGCCGGTTGATTACAGCAGTATGACCCGTGGAACCTATTTCGACCGTCCTGAATTTGAATTACGCTATCGCTTTATTGGAACCGATGATTTTACTTTCGGTCTGACCGGTGGTTTCCGTAATTATGGCTACCACTTTAAAGATGAGCACGGAGCCAAAGACGGCAGCGCGAATATGCAGCGCTACAAAGTTCAACCTGACTGGGATATTAAATTAACCGATGACTGGCGCTTTGGCGGCTGGTTTGCCATGTATCAGTTTGCCAACGATCTGGAGAAAACCGGTTATTCTGATAGCCGCGTTGAAACCGAAACGGGCTTTACCTGGACCATTAACGAAACCTTTGCGGCTAAAGTGAATTACTATTTAGAGCGCGGTTTCAATATGAACGGTTCGCGTAATAACGGCGAATTCTCCACCCAGGAAATTCGCGTCTACCTGCCTATTTCATTGGGCCAGACGACCTTAACGCCTTATACCCGACTGGGGCTCGATCGCTGGTCGAACTGGGACTGGCAGGACGATCCTGAGCGTGAAGGACATGATTTCAACCGCCTGGGTATGCAGTATGCCTATGACTTCAACAACGGTTTATCCATGACGCTTGAATACGCTTATGAATGGGAAAACCATGACGAGGGTAAAAACGACCGCTTCCACTATGCGGGCGTTGGGGTAAATTACGCGTTCTGACCGAGAGCACGCCAGGGGCGCTAAGCCCCTGGTTTTAGCGCAGCGAGGCCGCCAGTAAAAAGTGGGTATCAACGAGAACTTTTTGCGGTGCGGGCTGACCCGCAATACGCCTGAAAAGAAGATCGCAGCTCTCTTCGCCCAGTTTTCGGGTCGGGATATCGAAGCCGCCAGGTGCGGGCGTTAAAATGAGAGACAGCATCGGGTCACTGTATCCGGCAATGACCACCTGCTCCGGGATCATCAGGTTCAACTCATCCGCCGCGCGATAGAGGCTAAGTAACTTCATGCTGTCGGTAGCGAATACTGCATCAGGCGGCGTGGGTGAAGACAACAATTCCAGCGCCGCCGTAAGCGCACTCTCATGGGTATAACCGCCATCCCTGATCCAGTCCGGGTTGAGGGCAATATGGTGCTTTTCCAGACTGGCTTTATAGCCCGCAAGACGATCGATCGAAACATGATAATCAAGCGAGGCATGCAGACAGGCAATTTTACGGCGTCCGTTTTTAATAAAGGTTTCGGTCAGCGTGGCGCTGTCATGGAAATTATCCGTGTCGACGGAATAAATATTCTGAAACTCACCTTCGACTTTGCCGATAACTACTACCGGTACGCCATACGCATCCAGCGTGGTGAAAAAGGATTCATTTGCCGGTGAGCTTAGCATAATGATCCCTTTGATCATCTTCTGTTTTATTTTATTCACGCATTTCAGCAGATCGTCTTCGCTGCTTTTTGACGTTTGTAAAATAACGTCAAATCCTTCTTCTTCCGCTTTTGCCGTAATGGCATGCAGGACATCGGAGAAAAAAGGATTTCCGGCAGTGGTTTTGGTTGAACGTGTCGAAATAACCATAATGGCATCGAAGCCTGAAGAGGTCAGGGCGCGGGCCAGTTTGTTGGGCTGATAATTTAATTCGTCAATCGCCTTCAGCACTTTTTCACGCGCTTCGGGAGAAATATTCGTTTGTTTATTCAGAACGCGGGAAACGGTTGATTTCGATACGCCCGCAACCCGTGCGATATCATAGATGGTGGGTGACATACACCTTACTCACTCCGGACTGACAGCAATGTCGTTCATCTTACTGGAGAGAAAACGGCAATAGCAATAAATAAGAATTGATAATCAACGATCTGCCCCCATTTATTGTATTCTGAAGCCATGCATTCAAGGCTTCCAGGCAACGAAGGACGGCGATGAAGCGACTTAAAAACGAAATCAATTCACTGGTGAACCGTGGCGTTGACCGCCATCTGCGTCTGGCCGTGACGGGGCTTAGTCGCAGCGGTAAGACGGCGTTTATCACCGCTATGGTAAACCAGCTCCTGAACCTGCACGCCGGCGCGCGTCTGCCGCTGCTCAGCGCGGTGCGGGAAGAACGCCTGCTGGGCGTGAAGCGCGTCCCTCAGCGTGATTTTGGTATTCCACGCTTTACCTATGACGAAGGGCTGGCGCAGCTCTACGGCGATCCGCCCACGTGGCCGACGCCGACGCGAGGGGTGAGTGAGATTCGCCTCGCGCTGCGCTTTCGCTCGAATGAATCCCTGATGCGCCACTTCAAGGATACTTCTACGCTGTACCTTGAAATCGTCGATTACCCCGGTGAATGGTTGCTCGACCTGCCGATGCTGGCGCAGGACTACCTCAGCTGGTCCCGCCAGATGACGGGGTTGTTGCAGGGGCAGCGCGCCGGGTGGTCGGCCAAATGGCGACAGCTGTGCGAAGGCCTGGATCCGCTTGCACCGGCCGATGAAAACCGTCTGGCGGCCATTGCCGAAGCCTGGACGGCGTATTTGCATCAGTGCAAGCAGGAAGGGTTGCACTTCATTCAGCCGGGTCGCTTTGTCCTGCCGGGTGATTTAGCGGGCGCGCCTGCGCTTCAGTTCTTCCCCTGGCCAGACGTGGACGGGGTGGGCGAGTCGAAGCTGGCGCAGGCCGACAGGCACACTAACGCCGGGATGCTGCGCGAGCGTTACAATTACTACTGTGAAAAAGTGGTTAAGGGATTCTATAAAAACCACTTTTTGCGATTTGACCGTCAGATTGTGCTGGTGGATTGTCTGCAGCCGCTCAACAGCGGGCCGCAGGCCTTCAACGATATGCGCCTTGCCCTGACGCAGCTGATGCAAAGTTTCCACTACGGGCAGAGGACGCTGTTTCGCCGTCTGTTCTCTCCGGTGATCGACAAACTGCTTTTTGCGGCCACAAAGGCCGATCACGTCACGGTCGATCAGCATGCCAATATGGTATCGCTGCTGCAGCAGCTGGTTCAGGACGCCTGGCAAAACGCCGCCTTCGAAGGGATCGGCATGGATTGCCTTGGGCTTGCGTCCGTGCAGGCAACGCAAAGCGGGCTGATCGATCTTAACGGCGAGAAAATACCGGCATTACGCGGGAACCGGCTCAGCGACGGTGAACCGCTTACCGTCTATCCGGGGGAAGTGCCTGCGCGGCTGCCGGGTCAGGCCTTCTGGCAGAACCAGGGCTTCCAGTTTGAAGCCTTCCGCCCGCAGGCAATGAGCGTCGATCGGCCATTACCACACATCCGTCTGGATGCGGCGCTGGAGTTTTTGATTGGAGATAAATTGCGATGACGGAACCGTTAAAACCGCGCATAGACTTTACCGGAACGCTTGAGCAGGATCCTCAGGAGGCGTTTAAAACCGCGCAGACCTTCAGCGGCACGCAGGCTGATAACTTTTCCCCGGCCCTGATCGAGGAGCCCGGCGTTGAGGAAGGTCCGGCAGAGGCGGTTGTGGAAGCCGCCCTGCGTCCAAAGCGCAGCCTGTGGCGCAAGATGGTCACCGCCGGGCTGGCGCTGTTTGGCGTAAGCGTGGTTGGTCAAGGCGTGCAGTGGACGATGAATGCCTGGCAAGCTCAGGACTGGGTCGCGCTGGGCGGATGTGCCGCAGGCGCGCTGATTGTGGGGGCGGGTATCGGGTCGGTTGCCACCGAGTGGCGGCGGCTCTGGCGTTTGCGCCAGCGCGCGCACGAGCGTGATGAAGCGCGGGATCTGCTCCACAGTCACGGCACCGGCAAAGGCCGCGCGTTCTGTGAAAAGCTGGCCAGCCAGGCCGGAATCGATCAGTCGCATCCGGCGCTTCAGCGCTGGTATGCCGCCATCCATGAAACCCAGAATGACCGGGAAGTAGTGACGCTTTATTCCCATATGGTTCAGCCGGTGCTGGATGCCCAGGCGCGGCGCGAGATTAGCCGCTCTGCGGCGGAATCCACCCTGATGATTGCCGTCAGCCCGCTGGCGCTGGTCGATATGGCCTTTATCGCCTGGCGTAACCTGCGCCTGATCAACCGTATCGCGAACCTTTACGGCATAGAGCTGGGTTATTACAGTCGGCTCAGATTGTTCAAACTGGTCCTGCTCAATATCGCGTTTGCCGGAGCGAGTGAGCTGGTGCGCGAAGTGGGCATGGACTGGATGTCGCAGGATCTGGCGGCGCGTCTTTCTGCCCGTGCGGCGCAGGGTATCGGTGCGGGATTATTAACCGCGCGTTTGGGGATTAAAGCGATGGAGGTCTGCCGTCCGCTGCCGTGGATCGATGGCGATAAGCCCCGTCTGGGGGATTTCAGGCGCGAGCTGATCGGCCAGCTCAAAGAGACGCTCAATAAAAAACCGGCTCCGTGAGGTTTTGTTCACTTATCGTGCTGGCTGTCAATATTTGTTGACAGCCATCTTCCCGATCACCGTGTTCTGACATATCATTTTACTGTTATTGGCTTAAAACGGTGAATTTCCCATGCGTCTTGAAGTCTTCTGTGAAGACCGTCTCGGTCTGACCCGCGAATTACTCGATCTTCTTGTTTTACGTAGCATTGATTTACGTGGCATTGAGATCGATCCTGTCGGGCGAATTTACCTCAATTTTGCCGAAATTGAATTTAACACCTTCAGCAGCCTGATGGCGGAAATCCGCCGTATCGCTGGCGTTACGGATGTACGCACCATTCCCTGGATGCCCTCTGAGCGTGAGCACCTGGCCCTGAGCGCGCTGCTGGAGGCCATGCCGGAGCCGTTCCTCTCCCTGGATTTGAAAAGCAAAGTTGAGCGCGTTAACCACGCGAGCTGCCAGCTTTTCGCGCAGAGCCAGGAGAAGCTCAGCAATCATAACGCCGCGCAGCTGATCCCCGGTTTTAACTTCCAGCGCTGGCTGGACAGCAATCCGCAGAACACGCTTAGCGAGCATGTGGTGATTAACGGGCAGAATTTCCTGATGGAGATCACGCCGGTCTATCTGAAAGGGGAAGGGAATACCCGCGTGTTGACCGGGGCGGTGATCATGCTGCGCTCGACGTTACGCATGGGTCGCCAGCTGCAAAACCTCTCCAGTCAGGATGTCGGCGCGTTCAGCCAGATTATTGCCGTCAGCCCGAAAATGCGTCATGTGGTTGATCAGGCGCGCAAGCTCGCAAGCCTGACCGCACCGCTGCTGATTACCGGGGATACCGGCACCGGGAAAGACCTGCTGGCTCACGCGGTGCATCTGGCGAGCCCGCGTGCGGCTAAGCCTTATCTGGCACTTAACTGCGCCTCTATTCCGGAAGATGCCGTTGAAAGCGAGCTGTTTGGCCACGCGCCGGAAGGCAAGAAAGGGTTCTTCGAGCAGGCTAACGGCGGCTCCGTGCTGCTGGACGAAATCGGCGAAATGTCGCCGCGTATGCAGGCTAAGCTGCTGCGTTTCCTGAATGACGGAACCTTCCGCCGCGTCGGTGAGGATCACGAAGTGCATGTGGACGTGCGCGTCATTTGCGCCACCCAGAAAAACCTGGTTGAGCTGGTGCAAAAAGGGATCTTCCGCGAGGATCTCTATTACCGCCTCAACGTCCTGACGCTGAATATTCCCCCGCTGCGCGATTGTCCGCAGGACATCATGCCGCTAACGGAGCTGTTCGTCGCCCGCTTTGCCGACGAGCAGGGGGTGCCGCGTCCGAAGCTGTCTGCCGATCTCGGCACGGTGCTTATGCGCTACGGCTGGCCGGGCAACATTCGCCAGCTTAAAAACGCCGTTTATCGCGCGCTGACCCAGCTGGAAGGTTATGAACTGCGTCCGCAGGATATTCTGTTGCCTGATTACGACGCGGGGACGGTATCGGTCGGCGAAGAGGCGATGGAAGGTTCGCTGGACGATATCACCAGCCGTTTTGAGCGCTCAGTGCTGACGCAGCTCTACCGCAGCTATCCCAGCACCCGCAAGCTGGCAAAACGCCTTGGCGTCTCGCACACCGCGATCGCCAACAAGCTGCGCGAGTACGGTTTGAATCATAAGAAAGGCGACGAATAACAAAAAAGCCTCTGTAAAGAGGCTTTTTGCTTTATGGTTATTCCTTCGCCATCGGCGTGTTAACGATTTCTGTTTTTGTCTCTCCCTGAATCGATGCAATCCTGTTTTCGACCTCTTTCACCTGCTGCGGGCTGTGCAGCAGGGTATAGGTCAGGTCAAACTGCGCGCTGGCACCGGGCTGCAGCTGCTTAACCCGCTTCTGCTCGCGTTCAATCGTAACGGGGTAGGCGTAGCTGGTGCCCGGCTCAATGCCCGTGACGTAGCCCTGCTTCAGCGTGTCGGTGTTCTTCCACAAGGTCAGCACGGGCAGCTGGCGGGTATCAAACTGGATTGACGCGCCTTTATCTCCGGCTTTATTGACCACCGCTGCAAGCGTTTCGTGGTTATTGTCCGCGAGCGGTTTAATGTTAAAGACCATCTCATCAAAGCCTTTTGTCGGCCCGGCATAGGTTTGCCAGTCGTTAACCCCCGCTTTGGCGTAGTCATTGAATGGGCTCACGCTCGCCGCCGGCGCAAGGAAACGCGCGCCTTCTTCAAGGATCGGCGTGCCGAAGTTGCTGTGATAGATGATTTGGTAATCATGAGGGTAATCCGCATGGTTGGTCAGCACATCATGCAGGCTGAACTGGTTGGTTCCGGGAACGTAGCGCAGTTCGGTCATGGTTTGCAGATCCGCTTTTTTAAACGTGCTCTCTTTGATCAAACCGCGAACGCGGATCTCATGCGGGGCGGCATCCGCGATTTCAACCTCGACCTGCGAAACAGGGGTATTACCGGCCCTGCCGTGCAGGGTGTAAATTTGCCCGTCAGCGGTGACCGGATGTCCTGTCCACTCATAGCCACAGCGCACCATCATCTCGTTGAAACCATCCAGCCAGCCGAGACCGTTGCGGCTTTCAAGGTTGATGTAGGCCGGATTAACAACCTCTTTAACGGGCGAATTCCACCCCAGTCGGGTGCCAAAACCTTCAACATGGAGAAGGTTCATCCCGCGGGTCGGGCTCAGGGTAATCGTCAGGCCATCTTTGCTGCTAATTATGATGACTTTGCTGCCTTCCTGTTTACCACCATGCAAGACTTTTTGCTCAATGCTGAACGTTTGATTTTTAACTTTCAGCTCATCACTGGAAATCTTCCAGTTTCCTTTCTCTACGCTGCTTTCAGCGCTTGTCAGCACCCAGGTTTTAGCCGCTGCATGGCCAGAAATCAGTACCGCAAGGAGCGTAAAAGCGAATTTAATCTTCATATATTATCCTTTTTGCTGAAACGATTATTTTCTTTCGTAAGCAAATCTAATGTTTAGACAAAAAGGGAAATGTGATGTGCTTCACTGGGGATGAAAATAGGGGAATTTAACGATTATTATGCGTTATTGATCACGCTCATGTTACATATTGTCTAAGTTATTGCATGATTAATGTGATTTGTGTGCATTTGTGCTTTAACGATTCAGCTTTGGCGCAATAAAAAACCCCGCCGCGGCGAGGTTGAGAATAAGTTGTATAGAATGCTAAGTACTTATTATGCTTTCAGCACGTCCAGCGCGGCAGTGTAATCCGGCTCGGTGGTGATTTCGTTAACCAGTTCGCTGAAGACAACGGTGTCGTTTTCATCCAGAACCAGTACGGCACGTGCCGCCAGGCCTTTCAGTGGGCCTTCCGCGATGCTGACGCCGTATTTCTCGAGGAAATCTGCGCTGCGCAGGGTGGAGAGGGTAATAACGTTGCTCAGGCCTTCGGCACCGCAGAAACGGGACTGGGCAAACGGCAGGTCAGCGGAAATGCACAGCACAACGGTGTTGTCCATTTCAGTCGCCAGCTGGTTGAATTTACGCACGGACGCGGCACAAACGCCGGTGTCAATGCTTGGGAAAATGTTCAGTACTTTGCGTTTACCCGCAAACTGAGCCAGTGTGACGTCAGACAGATCTTTAGCCACCAGAGTAAAAGCCTGCGCTTTGCTGCCAGCCTGCGGAATGGAACCTGCAACAGCAACCGGGTTGCCCTGGAAATGAACGAGTTGTGACATAGATATCTTCCTGTTTACATATAGTTAACGTCGGGGCTAGTGTATGCCATCAGCGGATAACACGGCAAACCAAATTTTTCGCCTTTCCGGGCTGCAAGGAGTCAGTGATGAAAAGCGTTAAGGTCTATGAAGAAGCCTGGCCATTGCATACCCCGTTTGTGATCTCCCGCGGCAGCCGAAGTGAAGCCAGCGTGGTCGTAGTCGAAATCGAAGAAGAGGGGTTTAAAGGCGTTGGGGAATGTACGCCATACCCGCGCTATGGAGAAAGCCCTGCGTCGGTGATGGCGCATATCATGACCCTGGTGCCAGAGCTGCAAAAAGGGCTCACGCGCGAGGCGTTACAGCAGCGTTTACCCGCCGGGGCAGCACGTAATGCTATCGACTGCGCGCTCTGGAGCCTTGAGGCCGCCAGGCACCAGCAATCGCTGACGTCCTTGCTGGGAGCGGCGCTGCCGGAGTCCGTCGTGACGGCGCAAACGGTCGTGATTGGTGAGCCGGAGCAGATGGCTGCCAGCGCAAAAGCGCTCTATGACGCCGGGGCCACGCTGTTAAAAGTGAAGCTCGACGATCGCCTGATCAGCGAGCGGATGGTCGCCATTCGCTCGGCGGTTCCCTCGGCCACGCTGATTGTTGACGCCAACGAGTCGTGGCATCCCGAGGGGCTTGCCGCCCGATGCCAGCTGCTGGCTGACCTGGGCGTGGCGATGCTGGAGCAGCCTCTGCCAGCGAAGGATGATGCGGCGCTGAAGAATTTTATCCATCCGCTGCCCGTCTGCGCGGATGAAAGCTGTCATACCCGCGAGAATTTGAGCGCGCTAAAGGGCTGCTATGAGATGGTCAATATCAAGCTCGACAAGACCGGCGGGCTGACAGAGGCGCTGGCCCTGGCGGCGGAAGCGCAGGCGCAGGGCTTTTCCCTGATGCTGGGATGCATGCTCTGCACATCCCGGGCGATCGGCGCGGCGCTGCCGCTGGTCAATCAGGTCCGTTTCGCCGATCTGGATGGCCCGACGTGGCTGGCGGTTGACGTTTCACCGGCGCTTAATTTTACCAGCGGCGTGCTTCATCTCTGAGGCTGCCAGCGCAGAAGCTCCATCATCGCGTTTAAGTATTTTTCGCTGGCTTCGTCTGAGGAAATCGGCGGGAATTCAGCGGTGATGCAGGGCAGGCTCAAATCGGCGCACCAGCTACCGAACGATCCGGGTGTTTCATAGCCCACGCTGGTGACGAGCGGCAGGGCGAAAGCCTGCGCCAGCCACGCGCCCAGGTCGGAGTGACGCGGATCTTCAATGCAGGCCAGCGGATCGTGGAAGGAGACAACCCATGCGGGGTGGATCTTATGGATAAGCTGGCACAGCGCCTGCGTTTCCGGCTCGGAGCCGGGCTTGTCTCCCGTCAGCAGCACCACGTCCCGCTCCTCGGCGGAGCTGTTCCAGCGATAAACCGTTTCGCCGGCGCGCCAGTTTGCCGCCGGGAAATTACGGTTCAGGTCGACTCCCCTCGCATTCGCCCGTAAACCAAGCTGACAGCCGTCCGGATTGACGGCAAGAATTACGTGGTGACGTCGCAATGAAGGCGTCAGCGTCCGCAGCGCGCAGGAAAGCGTGACGATGGACGAGTTCTCATCTCCGTGCGTGCCGGCAATGATCAAACCGCTGCTGCGATCGGCATCGGGCGCCGGGAACCAGATCAGCGATGCGCCTAAAAATGAGCGGCCATATTGCTCAGCGCCCGGCGGAAAGGCTCCGCGCTCCGCTCGTGGTCGGGTGATTGCCATACGAAATCCTGATAAAGAAGTCTCTACTGGCAGTGTTGTGCAAAACTCGCTGTTAATCAAATAGTTTCCGTAACGGTTGAGAATTGCCTCAAATCACTATTCCTGACGAAGATATTTGCATTTCTCTGTTTCGAAACAAATAATTACGCATCTGCTTGTTACCTGAATTCATCAAAGGGGATCTTATGAAGCATCCTGTTTCGCGTCTCTGCGCTGCACTGTACCTGTGCGGACTCTCTACACTCTCGTACGCTGCTGATGTGCCCCAGGGCACGGTACTGGCTCAAAAACAGGAGCTGGTCAGGCATATTAAAGACGAGCCTGCTTCGCTCGATCCGGCAAAAGCGGTAGGATTACCCGAGATTCAGGTGATTCGCGATCTTTTCGAAGGGCTGGTGAATCAGAACGAGAAAGGGGAGCTGACCCCGGGCGTGGCGACGCGCTGGCAGAGCAACGATAACCGTATCTGGACGTTTACCCTGCGCGATAACGCGAAATGGTCAGACGGTACGCCCGTCACCGCGCAGGATTTTGTCTACAGCTGGCAGCGTCTGGTTGACCCGAAAACCACGTCTCCGTTTGCCTGGTTTGCGGCGCTGGCAGGCATCAACAACGCGCAGGCCATTATCGATGGCAAAGCGGCGCCAGATACCCTGGGCGTGACGGCGGTGGATGCCAGAACCTTACGCGTCCAGCTGGACAAACCGCTCCCGTGGTTTAGCAACCTGACGGCGAACTTCGCCTTCTATCCGGTGCAAAAAGCGAACGTTGAAAGCGGGAAAGAGTGGACGCGTCCGGGCGCCCTGGTGGGTAACGGCGCGTACGTCCTGAACGACCGCGTGGTGAATGAAAAACTGGTTGTCGTGCCGAATACGCACTACTGGGACAACGCGAAAACTGTCCTGCAAAAAGTGACCTTCATTCCGATTAATCAGGAATCGTCCGCCACTAAGCGCTATCTGGCGGGGGATATTGATATCACCGAATCGTTCCCGAAAAACATGTATCAGAAGCTCCTGAAGGACATTCCGGGACAGGTGTATACGCCGCCTCAGCTCGGAACCTATTACTACGCATTTAACACGCAAAAGGGCCCGACGGCCGATGCCCGGGTTCGTCTTGCGCTGAGCATGACTATCGATCGCCGCATTATGGCAGAAAAGGTATTAGGTACAGGCGAGAAGCCGGCCTGGCATTTCACCCCTGACGTGACGGCGGGTTTCACCCCAGAGCCTTCACCGTTCGAGCAGATGTCCCAGCAGGAGCTGAACGCTCAGGCGAAAACGTTGCTCCAGGCCGCAGGCTACGGTCCTCAGCGTCCGCTGAAGTTGACACTGTTGTATAACACCTCGGAAAACCACCAGAAAATCGCCATTGCGGTGGCGTCCATGTGGAAGAAAAATCTCGGTGTGGACGTCAAACTGCAAAACCAGGAGTGGAAAACCTATATCGACAGCCGTAATACCGGCAATTTTGACGTGATCCGCGCGTCATGGGTAGGCGATTACAACGAGCCGTCGACCTTCCTGTCCCTGCTGACCTCAACCCACAGCGGTAATATCTCGCGTTTCAATGACCCGGCCTACGATAAAATTATCCACCAGGCAGCGCTGGAAACCACGGCGAAAGCGCGTAATACGGACTACAACATGGCGGAGAAAATCCTCATGGAGAAAGCGCCTATCGCGCCCATTTACCAGTACACCAATGGTCGTCTGATTAAGCCCTGGGTGAAAGGCTACCCTATTAATAACCCGGAAGACGTGGCGTATAGCCGGACGATGTTTATTGAGAAGCACTGATGTTTTATGAGACCTGGCGCGGGAATGCGCCAGGTCTGCAATACGCGGTACGGTTTCATCCGCTATGCGTGGCCCAATGCCGGGTCTCTGTTATTCTAATAGCGCATTAAACTTCGCCAGCCACTGCGGATGCGCGGGCCAGGCGGGAGCCGTCACCAGGTTACCGTCTACATGGGCCTGATCGATGCCGATAGCGGCGTAGTGTCCGCCGCTGAGACGGACCTCAGGCGCGCAGGCCGGGTAGGCGCTACAGGTTCGTCCTTTCAGGATCCCCGCGGCAGCAAGCAGCTGTGGGCCGTGGCACACTGCGGCAATCGGCTTACGCGCGGCGTCAAATGCCTGTACCAGCTTTAGGACGTCCTCATTTAACCGCAGATACTCGGGGGCTCTCCCGCCGGGGATGAGCAGCGCGTCGTAGTCCTGCTCCTTTACGGCTGAAAAATCGGCGTTGAGGGTAAAGCGGTGACCGGGCTTTTCGCTGTAGGTCTGGGCGCCGTCAAAGTCATGGATTGCCGTCATGATGTAATCGCCTTTCGGTTTGTCAGGGCAGACCGCATCCACCTGATGGCCAATCATCTGCAACGCCTGAAAAGGCACCATGGTTTCGTAATCTTCGGCGTAATCGCCAACCAGCATCAGGATCTTCTTGCTCATCTTTCCTCACCTCTATCAATAAAGATGATTAAGATATAGCCTGGCGTGGCTGAATTGCCGGAAATAAAAAAGCCCGTCAGAGCACGGGCAACATAAGCAAATGAATAAGTGATTCGTTATCAACGTTGTTGGAGGATAACGCCGCGTATTTTACGCGGCTGTAAGGGAAGCAGATAGCTGACATATTCGGTAGGTGAAACAAGCGATTAAACGTGCGTTACGGTGCGTCAAAGGTCGGGTAAAGGCTATTTTCAAGAAATTCGACGAGATGCCAGATCTCACCGCTAAAAATAAACCAGAAGCCAAATATAATAAGGAGTAAAATAATTAAGGTGAGTATTATTTCTGTTTTTCCCATTGCGGCTTTTACCCACCTGACGCTAATTGATTCGAGGTGGGCATTGTAGCGGGGCTTTTCCGGATACTCCAGTTTCATGCCGCAAGCACTTTATTGCGTCCGTCATTTTTAGCGCGATACAGCGCATCGTCCACACGCTTAAACAGCTCGTCAATACTCTCTCCCTGATTGTGCCGCGCCACGCCAATGCTGACGGTAAACCGCGGCAGGCCCGGAATCGTAATGCGGGCAACGGCTGCGCGGACTGACTCGGCAATCTGCATCGCGGTATCGAGAGAGGTGCGGGGCAGCAGGATAACGAACTCTTCGCCTCCCCAGCGGAAGACCATATCGCCCTCCCGACTACAGGCTTCCAGCGTCCGGGAAAGGGCGATAAGCACCTCATCGCCTTTCAGATGGCCGAACAGGTCATTAATGTTTTTGAAATGGTCGGTATCCACCAGCAGCAGGCTAAATTGCTGCTGCGCGGGAAGTGTATTCAGGTTGCTTTGATCGGTAATCGCGTAGAACTGGCGCCGGTTGAGTAACCCCGTCATGGAGTCACGTAACGCCGCATGTTCCAGCTCCTGCTCCAGCCTTTTTTGCTCGGTGATATCGTGGATGATGCACAGCATCAGCTTGTCGCCGTAGATCTCAATGGGCCCGGCATACGTCTGAACGTGGCGGGTGGATCCATCGGCAAGGCGGTGAACAAAATTGAGCGGCTTATGACCACCGGGCAGCGCGGCAATCGCAGTCATAATGGGCATCACATCTCGCCCCAGCGTATTGATTTCCCAGGTATGCTTACTGCACATGTCATTATGTGAATAACCATAAAAATTGAGAGCGGCCAGATTCGCATCGACGATTTGACCGTCGCGGGCCGGATCGATTAACAGCATCGGGGCGCTGTTGGTCAGAAAAAAGCGCGCATAAAAACCCTGCTTTTTCCGCCGGTAGGTAGCGGAACGGCTGGCCTTCAATCCTGAGAGTATTTGCTGGGAGATGCCCTCGAAAACAATCACATCGCCCCAGGGCGCGTAGTGGGCAAGCGAGAGGCGACAGCTTAACGGCGTATCCTGTCCATCCCGGCTCGTTGTCCAGATTTCGACGATCTCCGGCTCTGTTTTCAGTTCAGATACATACATCGACAGGACGGTTTGCGCACTGGCAGAGTAGATCCCTTTGCGCAGGTCATCGAGCGTTTTATCCCCCATGATCTGCGTTGCTGCCACATTCGCAAAAACGATCTTTTCCGACACGGGTGAAACGAGCCACACGGGTGTTTTAATTACATTCAACGCATCAAAACAAGGTTGCGACATAGGCGTTTCCTGTTCATCGACAACATGTGCCTGACAATCATGACAGAATTGACTCGCGTGTACTCCCTTGAAACATACTCCACTTAACCCCGTCAGGCATGATTTTTTTGAGAAATAAATGCGGGGTCCGTTTGAATTTTATTAATGGGTATAATCTGTTTGTCTGAGTTTATCTGCAGCAGTAGCCACGGTACCTGCTCGGCAGGTAAGGGTCGGGAGAAAAGGTAACCCTGCAGGTAATCGCAGCCGAGACGGGTGAGAACCGCCTGCTGTTCTTCCGTCTCGATCCCTTCTGCCACCACATTCATCTCCATGGTCCGGGCGATACTGATAATGGTTTCAACCAGCTTGTAGCTTTTTTCATTTTCCAGCATCGACGTGACAAAGCTTCTGTCGATCTTGAGCTCTTTTGCCGGAAGCACGCTCAGCATCAGAAGGTTGGAATAGCCTGTACCAAAATCATCAATCGAGACAACGATCCCCGCGTGATTAAACGCATTGAGCAACTCAATGCTGCGGTCGAGATTTTTAAGCGCGGTGCTTTCCGTTACCTCCAGGATCAGCCGGGACGGAGACAGGCTATATTTTTCCAGCATCGACGAAACGATCTGGAAAATATCCGGCTGTTCAAACTGGATGGGGGATAGGTTGAGCGACAGCGTCCACTGGCTGAAACCTTGCTCAGTCCAGAAATGAAGCTGTCGGCATGCCGCTTCAATGGCCCAGTTACCTACCGGAATAATTAAACCCGTTTGCTCCAGGGAGGGGATAAACAGATTAGGCAGTACAACCCCTTGCTCAGGATGCCGCCAGCGCAGAAGGGCTTCAAAACCGTGAATGGTTTTATCTCCCGCATGCCAGGTTGGCTGGTACCACAGCTCAAACTGATCGCGTTCAAGCGCCTGCGAAAGCTCCTGCAGGAAACCGGGTTTCGCCGGGATCGCCGTTGACATCTCGGCCCGGTAAATCGCCCAGCCGTTGCGGCCCTCTTCTTTGACGCGATTTAGGGCTGCATCCGCCTTGAGCTTCAGCTCGTGCAGCGTTTCGCCATCCTGAGGGTAAAGGCTGACGCCCGCACTGATCGTTGTGCTTAGCGTGTGCCCACAGACAGACAGAGGGCGTCGCACGTCTTCAAGCAGCGCGGTGACCAGGGCGTTGAGCCTGTCGTCGTCACATTCCGGCACCTGCAGGATAAAGGCGTCGCCTCCCAGCCTTGCCAGGGTCATCTCACGCGTGAGCCGGGCCGTGATGCGCTGCGCGACCGCGATCAATAACTCATCACCGACGCTGTGACCCCACGTATCGTTAACGCGTTTGAAGTGATCGACGTTCAGGAAAATAACCGCAAAGGGCTTTTTGCTCAGCAGCGCACTGCGCAGACAGTCCTGCATGCGGAGATCCATCTGGTGGCGGTTTGCGAGCCCGGTGAGCGCGTCAAACCGCGCCTGTAGCTCAAGCTGGCGGTTGAGCTGATGCAGATTATCCGTCAGCCGGCTGGTGCGCCGGTGGGAATCGATAAGTGAGATGATTAACATCACCCCGAGCAGGCAGAGCGTGGTGACTGAAACCCAGATGGATAACCCCAGCTCGCCGATCCCGCCCGGGAGGGTATGCGCCATTTCCTGAAACTGCGCGGCACTCATGCCGGTATAGTGCATCGCACAAATCGCGGCAGCCATGACGAAAGCCGCGATAATGCGATCGATAAAAACGCCTTTGCGTTTATCCCGCAGACGAAAAGCCAGCCACAGCGCCGTGCCGGAGGCAACAACGGCAATAACCACGGACAACCCCACGAGGCGGCTATCCCAGATGATGCTGCCATCCAGCATCAGGGCCGCCATACCGATGTAGTGCATCGACACCACGCCAGCGCTCAGGATCGCCGTGGCAAAGATCAGTCGAAAGGGAGAAAGTTTTTTGCCCGCGACGGCAATATTAAGTGCCGTGGCCGATGCAACCACCGCGACGCCCAGTGACGCAAGGGTTAACCAGAGGTCGTAGCTCATCATCATGGGCATTTGCATCGACAGCATGCCGATAAAGTGCATCGACCAAATGCCAATGCCCAGCGTGACCCCGCCGGCAATACGCCAGAAGAGGGCAGCCGTTCGGCTGGAGAGGGGGATCTTTCCGGCGCTGTCCAGCGCCACAAAGGAGGCGATAAACGCCACCAGATAAGAGATAGCGATTAACACAGGGTCCCACGATATATTGAGCATTATGCAGTCCCACGCCTGAGAGGGTTACCGATTTCGCCTGCCGGGTACATCTTTATCGGGCAACGAACATGCGCATTTAAACCATATTAGTTATTTATCGTGAAAAATGACCAGTCATATTAATACTCTAAAACTTATTAAGAATATAAAATATATTCTCTTGTTAATATATTAAGCATTGCTAAACAAGAACGAATAACAGTAGCAAAGCTCCTTAAATAGGAAGGCGATCGTATCGTCTTACCGCGGGCGATACTATCGCTTAAGATGGCGGGAAACCAGTATCACAGCATGCTGAGCAAAACATTTTCACTAATACGCTTTTTTTATCTGACTTAAGACAAATCTCAGGATGCTAACGGCGAAACAAAAAACAAGCGTTGTTTGCGATGAAAAACTTCCGGGCCAATGCTATAAGTCTAAGTGCCGACCAAAATATAAAACGTGGGTATTATCATGCTAAAAAATATTAGTGTCAGGACCTTTATTATCGGGTTCCTTTTCTCTCTTTTTTTGGTAAGTGCGGGTGTCGTTGTTCTATTTTCCAGCAATACGTCTCTCTTTATTTCGCTTAATGTCATCAATTTCGTTGCGCTATTTTTGCTCTGGGTCTATATGACGAAGTATCTTGTGACGCCGATCAATACGGTGAAGAGGAGTATTGAGGAGGTGACCGCAGGTAACCTTGGCGTATCTATCCCTGAATTTGGCAATAACTGCGCGGGACGACTCATCCCCGGTATAAACAGCCTTTCCGGCAATATTGCGACGCTGGTGCGGGAGATCAGGGCATCATCGCAAACTGCTATGACCTTATCGGACCAACTCTCGGCACGTAGCGCTCAGCTATCGGTTAAAACCGAGCAGCAGTCTGCGTCTTTGGTGCAAACCGCAGCCAGCATGGAGCAAATGGCCGCGAGCACCAAAAACAATGCCGATAACACCCGCCTGGCGAGCGAGCAGGCAAATGTGGCGACGTTACAGGCGCGCAAGGGCGGTGAGCTCATGGGGCAGGTCGCCAGCAATATGCAGTCCATTACCGAATGCGCGCAGCAGATGACGGAGATTATTTCGTTGATTGACGGCATTGCGTTCCAGACGAATATCCTGGCGCTCAACGCGGCCGTTGAGGCGGCAAGGGCGGGCGATCATGGAAAGGGTTTCTCTGTCGTCGCGGAAGAGGTAAGAAACCTGGCACACCGCAGCGCGGAGGCCGCGAAGAATATCAAAACGCTGATTGAAGTCACCAGCAGTAACGTCACGCAGGGAGCCAGCGTTGTGTCACAGGCAGAGAAAAATATGCATGAAATCGTGACGGGCTCGGGGAATGTCAGCCGCTTAATGGACGAAATTTCCGCGTCAACGTCAGAGCAGGAGAAAGGTATTTCTCAGATTACCCTGGCGCTATCGGAGCTGGAGCGGGTCACGCAAAGTAACGTGGCAATGGCAGAGGAGCTCAATGGTTCCTCGGACGTACTTCGTAATCAGGTGATTGAGCTGCAGACCCGAACGCGTAATTTCAGACTTGACCAGGGCTCTCCTTACTTATTATCAGGCGGCTCGCCATCCTTCCTTCAGCGGCCAGAACACTCTCTCTGACAGTACCGTAAAGCCTGGCATGCCAGGCTTTATTAATGCCACCGGCCAGAATGTACAATTCCTGAGCGATTTCAGCGCGATGGGATACATAGTTGTTGCTTAACACCTGATGAAAGCTAGACTGACACCGAAAGAGGTAAAAAGGTGGAGGCGCTGTGGAAAGCATTAAAGGATCTGAACTAAACGTTCCAGACGCAGTTTTTGCGTGGGTGCTGGATGGCCGCGGCGGTGCGCGACCGCTGGAAGATAATGATGCGATCGATAGTGCGCATCCCTGCTGGCTACATCTGAACTACACCCACCCGGACAGCGCTGACTGGCTGGCCTCGACGCCGCTGTTGCCCAATAACGTGCGCGATGCCCTGGCGGGTGAAAGCCTGCGGCCCCGCGTGAGCCGAATGGGTGACGGGACGCTAATCACCCTGCGCTGCATTAACGGCAGCACGGATGAACGCCCGGATCAGCTGGTTGCGATGCGTGTCTACATGGACGACGGGCTCATTGTGTCGACCCGGCAGCGAAAAGTTCTGGCGCTGGATGACATCGTCAACGATCTGAAAGAAGGTACCGGGCCGGTCGACTGCGGCAGCTGGCTGGTGGACGTCTGTGACGCCCTAACCGATCATGCGAGTGAATTTATTGAAGAGCTGCACGACAAAATCATCGACCTGGAAGATAACCTGCTCGATCAGCAGATCCCGCCCCGCGGTTTTCTGGCCTTATTGCGTAAGCAGTTGATTGTGATGCGCCGCTACATGACGCCGCAGCGCGACGTGTATGCGCGTCTTGCCAGCGAAAGGCTCGCCTGGATGAATGACGATCAGCGGCGCAGAATGCAGGATATTGCCGACAGGCTGGGGCGCGGGCTGGACGAGATTGATTCCTGTATTGCCAGAACGGCGGTGATGGCGGACGAAATCGCGCAGGTGATGCAGGAGTCGCTGGCGAGAAGAACCTATACGATGTCTCTGATGGCGATGGTGTTTTTACCCAGCACGTTTCTTACCGGGCTGTTTGGCGTGAACCTGGGGGGAATTCCGGGTGGCGCTTATCGCTACGGCTTTACCGCGTTTTGCGTGATGTTAGTTGTTTTGATTGGTGGTGTTGCATGGTGGTTGCATCGTAGTAAATGGCTGTAAATTTACGCTTTTTTCAGCTTTTAACGGGATCAAAACGCTCTTTTAATTGAGCGAAGTCAATAAACAGCTACCCCGTAAGGTGCAATATGACTCCCGCAGGTGAATGCAACGTCAAGCGATGGGCGTTGCGCTCCATATTGTCTTACTTCCTTTTTTGAATTACTGCATAGCACAATTGATTCGTACGACGCCGACTTCATAGTCGGCTTTTTTTTGCCTCCTGATTTTCAGCGTCTACCCTAAAAGGGACGACAGCAAATTCTGGAGGGAATGATGAGCATCCTGAACGCTCTGCTACTGCAACAATCGCGTCAATCCGATCCCGTCCCCACCGATCCGGTGCCAATGCCCGATCCCATCCCGCGTCCGCAGCCGATGCCCGACCCGCCGCCAGATCAAGAACCGATTAAATTGTCGCATCGAACCGCGAGATCTGCGAGGATACGCGCCATCTGACCGCAAAGATGACCACGAGAGACTACTGTGACCGCTTTTTCTACCCTGAATGTTCTGCCCGCCGCCCAGCTCGATAACCTCAACGAGTTGGGTTACCTCACGATGACGCCTGTTCAGGCGGCCGCGTTGCCCGCCATCCTTGAGGGCCGTGACGTGCGCGTGCAGGCGAAAACGGGCAGCGGGAAAACGGCGGCATTCGGCCTTGGCCTGTTGCAGCATATCGATGCGGCGCTTTTTCAGACCCAGTCTCTGGTGCTGTGCCCGACCCGCGAACTGGCGGACCAGGTCGCGGGTGAACTGCGTCGCCTGGCGCGTTTCCTGCCAAACACCAAGATTTTAACCCTCTGTGGCGGACAGCCGTTCGGCGCGCAGCGTGATTCACTTCAGCATGCGCCGCACATTATTGTCGCAACGCCCGGCCGCCTGCTGGATCACCTGCAAAAAGGCACCGTCTCGCTGGATGCGTTACAAACGCTGGTGATGGACGAGGCAGACAGGATGCTGGATATGGGCTTCAGCGATGCGATTGACGAGGTGATCCGTTTCGCCCCGGCCGATCGTCAAACGCTGCTGTTCTCCGCGACCTGGCCGGAGGCCATCGCCGCCATCAGCGGGCGCGTGCAGAAAAATCCGCTCACCATTGAAATCGACAGCGTAGACGCGCTGCCCGCTATCGAGCAGCAGTTCTTTGAAACCTCGCAGCAGGGGAAAATTTCGCTCCTGCAGAAACTGCTGAGCCAGCATCAGCCTGCGTCCTGCGTGGTGTTCTGTAATACCAAAAAAGACTGTCAGTCGGTCTGTGACGCCCTGAATGCTGCCGGCCAGAGCGCATTGTCTCTGCATGGCGATCTGGAGCAGCGCGATCGCGATCAGACGCTGATCCGCTTCGCTAACGGCAGCGCCCGCGTTCTTGTCGCAACCGACGTCGCTGCGCGCGGTCTGGACATTAAATCCCTTGAGCTGGTGGTGAACTTTGAGCTGGCGTGGGACCCTGAAGTGCACGTGCACCGTATTGGCCGTACCGCGCGCGCGGGAAACAGCGGTCTGGCGATCAGCTTCTGCGCACCGGAAGAGGCTCAGCGCGCCAATATTCTCTCTGAGATGCTGCAGATTAAGCTGAACTGGATGAATGCACCGGCCAGCGCCAGCATTGTGCCGCTGGAGGCTGAAATGGCGACGCTGTGCATTGATGGCGGTAAAAAAGCCAAGATGCGTCCAGGTGACGTATTAGGGGCACTGACCGGAGATGTGGGGCTGGACGGGGCGGATATCGGCAAGATTGCGGTCCATCCGGCGCATGTCTACGTAGCGGTTCGCCATGCGGTTGCCCATAAGGCATGGAAGCAGCTGCAAAACGGGAAAATTAAGGGTAAAACCTGTCGCGTACGTCTGCTGAAATAAAGAATGAAGCGTCTCAGAAGGTGTTCTGAGACGCTAATCGCTTACTTCACTTCAAGCACGTTCAGACGCAGCTCTTCAAACTGATTGTCATCTTCTTCCGGCTGCCAGCCCGCTGGCTGCATGGGAATATCTTCCCGATCAAACGCCAGGTCCCCGCCGTTCACAATTTCTGACTCGTGGTTGATGCCTTTAAAGTCGAACAGCTCCACATCCGCGAGATGGGAAGGGACGACGTTCTGCATCGCGCTGAACATGGTTTCGATACGACCCGGATAACGCTTATCCCAGTCGCGCAGCATGTCGCCAATTACCTGACGCTGCAGGTTCGGCTGAGAACCGCACAGGTTACATGGAATGATCGGGAAACCTTTAGCCTGAGAAAAACGCTCAATGTCTTTTTCGCGGCAGTAGGCGAGAGGGCGGATCACAATGTGCTTGCCGTCATCGCTCATCAGCTTAGGCGGCATGCCTTTCATCTTGCCACCGTAGAACATGTTGAGGAACAGCGTTTGCAGGATATCGTCGCGGTGATGGCCCAGCGCAATTTTGGTCGCGCCCAGCTCCGTCGCGGTACGATACAAAATGCCGCGGCGCAGGCGAGAGCAGAGTGAGCAGGTGGTTTTCCCTTCCGGGATTTTCTCTTTCACAATACCGTAGGTATTTTCTTCGACGATTTTATACTCAACGCCCAGCTTCTCGAGGTATTCCGGCAGAATGTGCTCCGGGAAGCCCGGCTGTTTCTGGTCAAGGTTGACCGCCACCAGGGAAAATTTCACCGGTGCGCTTTGCTGAAGATTACGCAGGATCTCCAGCATGGTATAGCTGTCTTTACCCCCTGACAGGCAGACCATGATGCGGTCACCTTCTTCAATCATGTTGAAGTCTGCAATGGCTTCGCCCACGTTACGGCGCAGTCGCTTTTGCAGTTTATTCAGGTTGTATTGCTCTTTTTTGTTAATCTCTTGATTCTCTTGCATTTAGTACTACCTTCGGAGCCAGCAGGGGCAAACATTGTATGCCGCGTATGGTACGGATTCCGGCGGCGAATGCCAGCACGTTTTACTGCGGGGTTATAACTGGCGCAGCAACGCCGTTAGCGTGCGGTGTGATTTAAGGACCTCATATAGCATTTTACTCGTGTTAGTTTTCCATATTTGTTATATGACCGAGGGGAACTTATATGGCATAAGAGCGTTAAATGAACATAAAAAGGAATGACTTTATGTCGCTTTATGACCTCAAAACAGAAGCACTTGCCTTACCGGAGACCTGGCACTCTCGTGTATTGGGCCGCATTGGAACTGCAAATCTTAAAGTTTTACAAATGGATGAACGCTCAGTGATTGAAGAGGTACATGAGTATGACGAGGGGTTACTGGTCATTGATGGACGTCTGGAGCTGGGCGTGAAAGGTAAAAAAATCTCTGTAACGGCTGGACAGCTCTATATCGCTAAAGCTGGCACTCCCCATACTGTAGAAACAGGCAGTTTTGGTACACTGGTTATCATTGATTTACCAGAAACGGAAGTGGCCTCGCTTTAAGCGGCTTGCGATAAGGTCACAGATTGTCAGGATTGTTCGATGTGCTAATCCAAACTTTAATCAGACTCAACGTTATCAATCCCATCACAACGGCAACAGTGGTTACTACAATATAAGATGTCATAAAATAATCTTTTCTGGTAAGGGTCTTCATTTGACTCATTTCTTTTGCATTAGTTCCTGCAAAAAGCAAAATCTTAATGAAAAGAAGTGTCGAGTTTTAGTCAGTATTGTTTAAATAAAGATGAGAGGGTTATATTTGCAGGTTTTATAAAAAAACGCCTGCATTTAGCAGGCTTTAATAGTAAGGCATTTTTGTTTTTTTAATTCAATAGATAAAGCCTAAAAACGCTCACTGAAAATACTGGTGATTTTACTGAGGTTTTATCTTTCCTTTTGTGAAGTACAGAGAACAAGCCGGAAATGCTGATTACAAATGGATTTTTGCGGCATCAAGTATCTTCTGAGAGGTGAGTTCTCTATCAGAGGCAACGTATACAAAGTTGCGATCGCCGGTTAAAGACGGGAAACCGGCAGACATAATCTGAAGGTGTATTTCTTCACCGTCCGGATATTCTTGTCTTACGGACGTAGTTGCTTGTTGCACTGTGACAACTTTACCTGGTTTCCCATTGAAAAAAACGATTACATTCTTCATAAACCACCCTGTGTTTTTGAGATCTTTCCAAAACTAAAGCAAGCATTGTTTAGCTTTAAAGTGTATGGTGGCAGTCCGTAAAATCAGGAGATGCCTATGTCTGGACGTAAAAAAACACAATCCCATCGAAATCATTTAGTCAAATGTTCATGCCCAAATTGCTCTAAAGATTCAGAGCATAGTTTTAATCGCGTGCAAAAGGGCGCTCAACTTGTCTGCCCGTACTGCCACGTTTTGTTTAAATCTACCCAACGATTCTAAACCAAAGTTGTTGACAAAATGAGTTAACTTTGAGTTTTAGACCATTCATGCAGCAGTTCTGCACTTCATCACATTGGTTAGCGTACTCGTTAAGAAAATATGCTGACTGTTGCTATCAATAACAGTCATATAATCCAGGGCCCGTTTACTCAGGAAACCTTGTTGGTAATCACGGGCCATTGATAAACTTATCTATCTAAAAGAATTACATTTGCAGCAGAAGGGCCTTTATCGCCGCTTAGAATCGCAAATTCGACTTTCTGACCTTCAAATAGTGTATTAAACCTTTCTCCCTGCAGGGCAGAGAAACGAACAAGAACATCTTTACTGCCATCAAGGGGGGAGATAAAGCCAAAGCCTTTATCTTCATTAAACCACTTAACCAGACCTTGAATTCGTGAAGGCATAAATACTCCTTTAAAGACACTTTAAATGATAAGAAATGACTAAAACGTATGGACTCAAAAGGAGGGGATATCAGCGATAGCGCCTGGTTATGAGGACTGCGTGGTAAAATATTGTATTCGGTATTACATCGAACCAACTTAATCATTAAGGCACGGACTGAGTTGATAAGCAAACGTTATTTTAGCCATCCAGATGGCTTTCGCGGCGCATTTCCGGTCACGTTGAATCTGCTGTCAATTTTCGATAAAAAGTCGTCGGCTTGATGTTCGCCTCTGCGAGTCCGGGGCCGGAAAAAGGGTTGTGCGCATTGATCTTGTGAATATATTTGGATTAGGCTATGTATGTTCAGCACCACGCTTTTTCTTAAAATTTTATCCCATTGGAAGGGTTTAACGTGTTCAAGCTTAGCTCATCTCTACTGGCTATTTTCCTGCTGTCAGGCTGTAGCTCCGATCTGGTTCTCATTCCACCTAAACAACCCGAATACAAGTCAATGCCTGAAATAACCCAGTCTGTGACGCCAACGCAACAGCGTGCAATCATGGCCGGCGAGCGGCCAGACTGGTCAGAAAGAACCCCGATCAATACAATAAAGCGATATTAATAGACACTTATCCACCAGGGCTGCCGTTCGGCGGCCTTTTGTTTCCCCTCAATCTGGTTAGCGAGAACATTTCTGACGCCTGACATGGTAATTATTACGTTATCGACCATGCTTAAGACAATGACAATTCAATCACTTCAGCATCGTTGAAGCGGCTACTTCACTTAAATCGAGAACCCTAAATGCGCCATGCATCTATCCCCGTAGCTGCAGCCACGACAATGTTTTTGCTCGGCGTTTTTATCATTAATTTACAGGTCTGGTATTCTGCACGGGCTGATAGCCTGGCAGAGGCGCACTACGTCGTGCGGAACATGAATGTGATTCTTAAAGAAGCTCGTCATGCGACTGAGATGGCAATGCAACTTGCCGAGAATGAGTGTGATGCTGAAGGGCAATATCGGCTGGGCACCGAGGCGGCATTACAGCCTCACCTGAGAACGATCGTTATTCTGAAAAATGATGCGGTCTGGTGCTCCTCGTTACCGGGAAACCGCGTATTGTTGGTCAACAGCTCAATCCTGCCTGAGTCATCACTGCTCCTCGTCCCTTCGGCCAGTACCGTCAACGGTCTTCCGGTTCTCTTATACCAGACAATTCACGCCGGAAGCCGAATCATCGTTAGCATCAGCGATAGCCATATCCGTGATGCGCTGGATATGCCATTAAATGGCGTTGAATATTCCCTGAGAGTAGGCAATAACCTTTTAGGCCTGACAGGCGATGTTACGACGGCAGACCCTACGAAGAAACAGGTATTAACGGTAAAAGCCTCTGGTTATCCATTCTCGGTTCAATTTAACTCTCCACCTCTTTTTAGCCTTAAGAGATTATTCAATCGAGCCGGAGGCGTGGTGCTATTCCTGCTGATAATATCGTCTCTCTCTGCTTATACTCTTCAACGCTATATTTCTAAGGATGTCTCACCCGAAGAGTCACTGCGCATCGCCATTTACAGAAATGAAATTATTCCGTATTACCAACCCGTTGTGAGCGGCAAAGAGGGAACCTTACGGGGTGTGGAAGTGCTGGCCAGATGGAAGCATCCTCAATCAGGGTTTATTTCTCCCGCATCCTTCATTCCTCTTGCTGAGAAATCCGGTTTAATTATTCCTTTGACTCAGAGCTTAATGAGGCAGGTTGCAATACACATGAATGCTATTGCGACATTGCTGCCTGAAGGGTTTCACGTAGGGATTAACTTCAGCGCTTCTCATATCGTTGCGTCCACCTTTGTTGAAGAGTGTCTCCACTACAAGCGCAGCTTTACTCAACAGGATCTTAACCTTGTCGTTGAAGTGACGGAGCGTGAACCACTCGACATTGATGCACATCTCGTTAATACATTGAATGAGTTACATAACAATGGATTTGCCATTGCGCTGGATGACTTTGGTACGGGTTATTCCGGCTTGTCCTATCTGCAGGATCTGCATATTGATTACATTAAAATCGACCAGAGCTTTGTTGCCAGGGTTAACGCGAATGAGGACTCAACGCTAATCCTTGATTCGGTACTGGAGTTGGCCAAAAAACTCTCAATTAGCATCGTGGCGGAAGGCGTTGAAACAGAAGAGCAGCTCGATTACCTCACACGCAATCATATCCGGTTTTTACAGGGGTATTTCTTTTACAAACCTCTTCCTTTCAAGGAACTGGTCAAAGTTCTCTTGTCGAAGCCAAAAGTTAAGATCAGGGTGGAATAATGTTTGTTTAGTTGTTTCTGAGAAAATAAAAAGGGGGGACATCATCCCCCAAAAAATGTAGAGCATTATTGCTTTAACCACGGCAATATTTTGTTATGCATTGACCGAATGGTCAAATTAATTGTTTTCAACATTGTTTTTGAAAATATGAAGCGGATGGGCGAACTTGAATATTAGCTGCCTAACGTTTAATTTGATTCTAATCAATATTGTCGCACCCCTCTTTAGATTAATGGATGCAATACTTGTTGTTTTGTTAAAACAATGCGCTTACGCTGTGTTTTCGACGTAAGATGTTTCAGGTTAATTTTTTAAGAAAAAAATGCTGGCCGCTAAAGCAAAATGAAATAATGCTTACTTATTACCGCTGTTTAAATGTTAGCCAGTAAAGGCCCGGGGCGCAGTTTGCTTTTAGAATAGCCGTCTCACTCTGAGATTTTCGTCAGCTAGCGTATAATGCGTTATCCAAACTGTAAACACCCCGTGACTGGTGCTATGACCCTTAATCGCTTTTGTTATTTACTCCTGATTTTCGCTGCGATCGGCAGCCTTCTTACCACCCATCCTCTGTTCATGTGGTTTCTGGCGATCAACGTGATGACGTTGGTCATGTATGGCGCCGATAAAATGGCGGCGCGGAAGGGGATGCGCAGGGTTCCGGAAGCGACATTGCTGGTATTTGGCGTGACGGGTGGCTGGCCTGGCGCCATTGTCGGCCAACAGCTCTTTCGCCATAAAACCCAAAAGCAGCCCTTCAAAAGCTACTTTTTCATCAGCGTCGTCGTCAGCATCGCCATGATGGCGGCCGTTTATCATTTTTCTTCTTATTCTCTTTTATGAGCGTTGGCAGGGACCGTTGACGGTAAGGCATATCTTTAATTCATTCCTTCATCACTGCCAATAGTAGTAGGACTATTCTTAAGTGGTTGCTGTTTTTTGCACAATCTGAATAATACGTGCAACAACACGGACGACAACATCCCATGAAAATAGAATCTCTTATCCTTGCAGTGCTGGTGCTCTTTTCTGCGCCTTCCTGGTCTGCTTTTCAGGAGCGGGAATATAATACCTGGTATATAAAAAATGCGGTCCTTTATGATATGACACAGACATCGGAAGGTTTCCCTGTCATGGTGAGCGTCTCCCAGCCTGGGAGAAAATCCGCTAATTTACTGGTATCTTATATTACTGAAGGCCGCTGTGGTGAGAATAATCTGCCGCTTAATGTGAACGGTAAAGTGCTGCCCGCAAAATATAATTGTGTCCAGATAGGGAAAAACAGAATTGAACATTTTTCAGTGGTGGACGCGGAAAGCGTCAATGGCATGGTGATGCACCTGAGATCTGATTTCACTATTCTCCTGCAAAACGATATCAAAATTTGGGCGGCAAATATCAAAACACCAAAATACGGACTGGCGCCGAGATTCTAACTATGAAATGCCTGTATTACGACAGGCATTTTTTTAGGATGTAACGCAATCATTTTTAAGTTAATAGTTGTAATGCATTACTATTAAATATTAAAGGTAAGTGGCCTTGGTTTTTTACGTATTTAAACGGACTGTATGCTAAACGGTACAAAACTGTATAAATAATCCTTTCTGACGTTATGGATAAAGCTCATTACCAGACTTACGCTTGTTAGCGGCGTTTTAGTTGTTCAACACATTTTTACTGGTAAGGAGCAGAAAATGTCGCAACGTAATAGTCTGGATTTACTAAGCCGTAAAGAAGGAATGTGTCTGTTAGAGCAAAGCATGGGTTTTGTCTGGCAGGCAGCACTTCGAGCCGTCGCGGTATTAGGCGTCGCAGATCGTCTGGTTGAAGGAAAAAAATCCGTCAAGCAACTGGCGAAGGAGTTGAATGTAGACGTTAACTATCTTCATCGAATCATGCGCTTATTGTCCTCTCGTGGCGTTTTCAACGAATTATCTGAAGCTGAATACAGTCTTAGCCATTCAGCGCAATTCCTCTGTTCTGAGCATGAATTTTCCTTGCGTGCGGCGGTGCTCATGCTGACAGACCCAACATTCTGGCAGCCAGCGGCTAAAATGGATGAGATATTGCACGGCAAACCTGTTTTTAATGATTTGTTTGGCAAGCCTTTTTACGAATACTGGCAGCATGACGACACGATGACTGACAACAACGTTTTTCATGCGGGTATGGCCTCTATGTCATCCGTAGAAAATGAAGTCATCGCAGATAGCTATTCGTTCCCGCAAAACGCCGTGGTTGCCGATATCGCCGGCGGGCTGGGTAACTTATTGCTGGCTGTTTTACGTCGAAATCCGACCCTGACGGGGATCCTTTTTGATCAAAAAGATGTGCTTGAGCGAAATCGACTGCACCTGTTAAATGATAATCGTCGATGGGAAACTGTTAATGGGAGCTTTTTTGAAGCCTGTCCTGCAGCGGACATTTATCTGCTTAAGTATATTCTCATGGACTGGCCTGATGAGAAGGCGGTACAGATACTTCAGTGCTGCAGAAATGCAATGAAAGATAACTCCCGCTTATTAATTTTTGAACCGCTTATTAAAAAAGAAAATAATGAACAGGGACGATTTGAAATTGACCTTCTTCTGTTAACAAGCTTTGATGGAGGACGAGCACGAACAGAGTCTGAGTATCAGGCCTTGTTTGAACAGACCAATCTGAAGCTGAACAAAATAATAGACACCCGTTCGTATCTGTCGATTCTGGAAGTTGTACCTCTCTGAACTGTTTAAATAACATTCACAGAGCATCTGTCCGGCATTTCGTTTTACCGTATTCCTGCTACGCTTGTTTGTTGTACCAGGAGCATGAATATGAAAAACAAAGATGAACAAACCGGATTAGTGGGGCTGGCGATTGGGGCCGCCGTTATTGGGCTGGTTTCAGCGCAAAAACCGATCCATCGCAACAGCATTGTCGATGAACTGGTCAGGCTCGGCAGGCAAAAAGGCGATGGCGTAGAAGATGAGGTTTTCGTTAAGGCTGCCGAGCTGGTGAGAAAAGGGGTATAGCCCATGTCTGAAAGACGAAATGCGAAGTGCCATTGCGGCGCTGTGGCGTTCACCGTTGAACTTACCGATGGGCTGAACACCGCCCGGCGCTGCAGCTGTTCCTTTTGTCGTATGCGGGGCGCGGTCGTCGTTTCTGCGCCGTTGTCAGGCATTAAGGTGACCAAAGGTGAAGATAAGCTCACCGAGTACCGCTTTAACACGGGAACTGCACGGCATTTCTTCTGCTCGGTGTGCGGGATTTACACGTTCCATCAGCGACGTTCTAACCCAAACGAATATGGCGTTAATGTCGCCTGTTTTGAAAACGTTTCACCTTTTGATTTTCCAGAGGTGAAGGTGATGGACGGCGTTAACCATCCCATGGATGGGGAAAGTGGGGTATTTGGATATCTTTCTTTTCGCGAGAAAGGTGAAGAGCAGGCATGATTGCCGCCTGGCCACTCTTTTACTCCTCCGGCTATAGTAGGCAGTGGGTAACTGAAACAGGAGAAACTATGCTCTGTGTTGAAAAAGACGATCCGCGTGAGGCCCCTGAATCAGGTGATAAAAAGCCTCAACCTGTGAAAAAATAACGCGACATACGCGTTTACCCGCCACCGGCACTGCTGGTGGCTTTTTATTTCCCAGGCAACCCTGTTAACTGCCATCCAGATGGTTTAACAGCGCGCCGAGATGCCCGACGATATCACCAAAATCAAAAATTAACGCCATCCACAGCAATGCTAAAAGGGTAAGTACGGCAAGGGATACACGACCAAACAACGTTGTTATCCTTAGTGATAAAAGGGCTATCACCACAGTTTAACCAGCTTACTTTCAACTTTCCCTCAACCAACCCCTTTCTTAAGCTGTCTATTGTGACGAACTTCAAAAAACAAGCGAGCCCGCATGATTATGCGGGCTCTGACCATCAGAACTGGTAAACCAGGCCTAACGCTACAACATCATCGGTGCTGATGCCGTTGTCTTTGTAGAAGCTGTCATCTTCATCCAGCAGGTTGATTTTGTAATCAACGTAGGTGGACATGTTTTTGTTGAAGTAATAGGTGACCCCTACGTCAGCGTATTTAACCAGATCCTGGTCGCCCTGGCCGTTGCCCAGGTCCTTACCTTTCGACTGCAGGTAGGAAACGGACGGACGCAGGCCGAAGTCGAACTGGTACTGCGCGGTCACTTCGACGTTCTGGGTTTTGTTCGCCACGGCGTCGGTATTATCACCATACGGTGTCATATTGCGGGTTTCAGAATACATTGCCGCCAGATAGATGTTATTGGCGTCATACTTCAGGCCCGCCGTCCAGGCATCCGCCTTGTCTCCACCCGCTGTGGTATTCATGACCTGCTCGTTGGTGCGGTCAGAAGAGGTATACGCGGCCCCTGCAGTAATTCCCATGCCGAAGTCATAGGTTGTGGAGATACCAAAGCCATCACCGTTCTCGTGACGCGTGTCGCGACCGTTGTTGGTGCCTTCCTGGTTGTTGCTGGCGTCTTCATTTTTGCCCTGGTACTGCAGCGCAAAGTTCAGGCCCTGCACCAGACCATAGAAGTCGGTGTTACGGTAGGTTGCCACACCGTTGGCGCGGCCGGTCATGAAGTTGTCGGCTTTGGTGTAGGAGTCGCCACCGAACTCAGGCAGCATATCGGTCCAGCCTTCCACGTCGTACAGCACGCCGTAGTTACGACCGTAATCGAAGGAGCCGTAGTCGCCCACTTTGACACCGGCGAAGGCAAGACGCGTCCAGGACTGATTATCAGACCCTTCCGTATTATTAGCCTGAATGTTGTATTCCCACTGCGCGTAGCCGGTCATCATATCGTTGATCTGGGTTTCGCCCTTAAAGCCCAGACGCATATAGGTTTGATCCCCGTCAGCGCCTTTATCGTCGGAGAAATAGTGCAGACCATCTACTTTTCCGTACAGATCTAATTTGTTACCGTCTTTATTATAAATTTCTGCTGCATGTGCAGAACCAGCCATTAACAGAGCCGGAATCATCAGAGCCAGTACTTTTCTTTGCATTGTGATATTCCTTTGCAGTTGTTTTTATTTAATTACCTGTTGAACTTTCAAAATGAGAAAGTTGTCTCATGCTAAATCACTCCCGTGTAAGAGTAATAAAATATAATTGTTACGAACTAAGTAAAATCTAAACCGAATAAATCGGCAGAAATGATCATTGGTTTGATGAATGATTTAAAAGTAATTATATTAAATTTAAATTATAAATCAGGCGTTAATTAAGCTAATCTAGCCGGCGTTATATGCCTGTAAGATGATTCATCCATAATTAACGTGAATGCTATTAAGGAAACTAAATAGATATTCAATTATTATCTGGATTCGCCCGGTGTGAATACGCCGGGCTTTTTTTATGGCAAAAAAATGCCCGGACAAGCCGGGCAGGGTAACTAGTCGCTGGTCGGTTTTTCGGCTTTACCCGCCATCTGCGCCAGGAAGTCATAGCGTTTTTGCAGATCAGCAGCGGCATCTTTCCAGAGCTGTTCAGCCACTTCCGGCTGCTGGGCGTTAAGGCGACGGAAGCGCTGTTCCTGCATTAACGTCTCGGCCAGTGCGTCCGAAGGCGGACGCGAATCCAGCGCCAGCGGTAATTTACCCTCGTCAGCACGACGCGGGTCGAACCGGTACAGCGGCCAGAAGCCGGTCGCTGTCAGCTGACGCATCTGGTCGTGGCTGAGGGCCAGATCGTAGCCATGCTCTTCACAAGGGCTGTAGGCAATGATCAGCGACGGGCCAGGATACGCTTCCGCTTCCTGAATCGCTTTCACCGTCTGGTTAAGCTGGGCACCCAGCGAGATTTGCGCGACGTAAACGTGACCGTACATCATCATGCTCACGCCGAGATCTTTGCGCGCCTTGCGTTTACCGTGTTCACCGAATTTCGTTACCGCGCCTAACGGCGTCGCTTTCGACGCCTGGCCGCCGGTATTGGAATAACACTGCGTATCCAGAACCAGGATGTTGACGTTTTCGGTCAGGCTCAACACGTGATCGAGCCCGCCAAAGCCGATATCGTAAGCCCAGCCGTCGCCGCCAATCAGCCAGATTGATTTTTCGACCAGGGCGTCAGCGTCGGTCAGCAGCTGTTCAGCCCCCGTCACGCCCTGCAGCGCGCGGCGCAGCTCAGCAACCTGCTCACGACGTTCTTCTGGCGTCGCGTCCGCGTGAAGCGCGTCATTGAGCTCCGCGGGGATCTGTCCGGCAAACTGCTCCAGCAGGCGCATCACGCGCGCGCGGTGCTGGTCGACTGTCAGGCGGAAGCCCAGGCCAAATTCGGCGTTGTCCTCGAATAGCGAGTTTGCCCACGCCGGACCGCGCCCATTCGCGTCGGTGGTGTACGGCGTAGAAGGCAAATTGCCCCCGTAGATGGACGAACAGCCGGTAGCGTTGGCAATCAGCATCCGGTCACCGTACAGCTGGGTAAGCAGCTTGATATACGGCGTTTCACCGCAGCCGGAGCAGGCGCCAGAGTACTCAAACAGCGGCGTAATCAGCTGTGACGTACGAATATCAATACGTTCCAGTTTGCTGCGATCGATTTCCGGCAGATTCAGGAAGAAGTCATAGTTGACCTTCTCCTCTTCAACGTGCTCCAGACGCGACATCATATTGATGGCTTTGATCTCCGGATCCTGCCTGTCTTTCGCCGGACAGACCTCGACGCACAGGTTACAGCCGGTGCAATCTTCCGGCGCGACCTGCAGAACGTATTTCTGTCCGCGCATATCGCGAGATTTCACATCCAGCGAATGCAGGCTGGCCGGCGCGGCTTCCATCTCTTCCGGTGATACCACTTTGGCTCGAATGGCAGAGTGCGGGCAGGCCGCAACGCAGTGGTTGCACTGGGTACACAGCTCTTCTTTCCAGATGGGGATCGCTTCGGCAATGTTGCGTTTTTCCCAGCGCGTGGTGCCCATCGGCCAGGTACCATCCGGCGGTAGCGCAGAGACGGGCAGGGCATCGCCCAGACCGGCCAGCATCGCCGCCGTCACGGTCTTCACGAAATCAGGCGCCGCATCGGACACCACCGGAGGGCGGTTCGGGCTTGTCGCATTCACCGGCTGCAGCGGAACCTCAAACAACGATTCGCGTGCCAGCGCCAGCGCCTGCCAGTTGCGTTCGACCAGCTCCTGGCCCTTGCTGCTGTAGCTTTTGGCAATCGCGCCCTGCAGTTCCGCCAGCGCGCTGTCGCCCGGCAGGATGTTGGTCAGATGGAAGAAGGCCATCTGCATAACGGTATTAATACGCGCAGCCAGGCCACATTCGCGGGCAATTTTTGCGGCGTTGACCACGTAGAAACGGGCTTTTTTCTGGTTCAGCACCGCCTGAACTTCCTGCGGCAGGCGTCCCCAGACTTCGTCTGCGCTGTACGGCGTATTGAGGAGGAAAATACCGCCGGGCTTCAGGCGCTCGGCCATCTGGTATTTATCGATAAACTGCAGCTGGTGGCAGCCAACAAAATCAGCCTGAGAAATAAGATACGCGGAGCGGATGGGCTGTTCGCTCACGCGCAGGTGGGAAACGGTCAGGCCGCCTGCTTTTTTGGAGTCGTAAACGAAGTACCCCTGGGCGTACCATGGCGTTGAGTTGCCGATAATTTTGATGTTGTTTTTGGTCGCGGAGACGCTGCCGTCGCTGCCCAGACCATAGAACAGCGCCTCAAGTTTGGCGGTCGAGGGCAGGGTATTTTCCGGTAGCGACAGGGACAGGTTGGTCACATCATCATAAATGCCGACGGTAAAGCGCGGCTTGGGTTTCGCTTCGCTTAACTCGTTGAATACCGCCAGCACGCAGTCCGGCCCAAACTCCTTGGAGGACAAACCATAGCGCCCCCCGATAACGCGCGGCAGCGTTTCACGTTCACCATTGTTAAAGGATTCTGCCAGGGCGGTCATCACATCCAGATACAGCGGTTCCGCCTGTGCGCCCGGCTCTTTGGTACGGTCGAGCACCGCCACAGCGCGGGCGCTTTCAGGGAGAGCCGAAAGCAGATGTTTGGCCGAGAACGGACGATAGAGACGCACCTTAAGCACGCCAACTTTTTCGCCGCGCGTCAGCAGCTCGTCAACCACCTCTTCACAGGTACCAATGGCTGACCCCATCAGCACAATCACCCGTTCCGCCTGCGGATGTCCGTAGTACTCAAAGGGTTTATATTCCCGACCGGTCGCGGCGGCAAAGTCATTCATTGCCTGTTCAACATGGTCGTAAACCGCGTTGTACCAGGGGTTCGTGGCCTCGCGGGACTGGAAATAGGTATCCGGGTTCGCCGATGTCCCGCGAATAACCGGGTGTTCAGGATTAAGAGCCCGGGCGCGATGCGCGTCGATTTCCGCCTGCGGCAGCAGATTCAGGATAGTATCGTCGGCCAGCGGGACGATTTTGTTGATTTCGTGAGAGGTGCGGAAACCATCAAAGAAGTGAATAAACGGCACGCGGCTTTTGAGCGTGGCGATATGCGAAATTAAGGCAAAGTCCTGAGCTTCCTGAACGCTGCTGGCGCACAGCATCGCGCAGCCGGTCTGGCGCACGGCCATCACGTCGGAGTGGTCGCCAAAGATAGAGAGCGCGTGGGTAGCAACGGTACGCGCGGCAACGTGCAGAACGAATGGCGTCAGCTGACCGGCGAGTTTGTAAAGCGTAGGGATCATTAACAGCAATCCCTGTGAGGAGGTAAACGACGTGGAAAGCGCGCCGGTCTGAAGGGCGCCGTGTACCGTGGCAATCGCACCGGCTTCGGACTGCATCTCAACCACTCTCGGGACATCGCCCCAGACGTTTTTTAACCCGTTACCCGCCCAGGCATCCGCCTGCTCGGCCATGGTAGAACTTGGCGTAATCGGGTAGATGGCGATAACTTCACTGGTGCGAAACGCGACTGAGGCAACTGCACCATTACCGTCAATAGTTTGCATAGGACAACACCCTTACATTGCGCAAAAAATAGGGGTCTGTATTACGGCAACAAACCCTGAATATTATCTGTGTATTCTAGCAAACGGGGGATTTTACGATTTTCGCTTTTGTGTCCTTGGTATTCTTGCCATCAATGAGTAGATCAAACTTTTGGCGAAAAAATTGCGAGAAATTGTTTCGGAAGCGCATAAATACGCACTTCCGCTCTCGACGACACGGGATGTGATGCCTATTATGCATAGGTTTCGCATTATTCATGGGGGAGAGAGCATGCGTTCAGCATTTTGGGTAGGGTGTGCCGCGTTATTGTTGTCGGCATGTAGCAGTGAGCCAGTCCAGCAGGCAACGGCAGCCCACGTGGCGCCGGGAATGAAAGCGGCAATGTCCAGTTCAGGTCAGGCCAACTGCGCGATGATTGGCGGTTCGCTGTCTGTCGCCCGCCAGCTTGATGGTTCTGCTATTGGGATGTGCGCCTTGCCAAACGGCAAACGCTGTAGCGAACAGTCGCTTGCCGTTGGAAGCTGCGGTAACTACTGATTATTCTACACGCTTAAACATCAGCGTTTTATCGGCTGTCGCCAGCGTTAACTGGTCCTCAGTCAGGTCGACCTGCGCCCCTTTGCTCAGCATGTCGCCGATGGCCTGATCCAGCTCATTCAGCTGCGGCTCGGTACAGAGCTTGCGCGTCATGGCGAGCGTTTTAACCTTAAGCTCGCCTTCGGACAATTTCCCCTGTCCGTTGAAGCGGTTACACATCTGGCCAGAAACGCTGATGTTATTCACCAGACTGATATCTGGCAGCGCGCTAAAACCGATCTCAGGTTGCGTTGTCGCGGTCTTCACGGCCTTACCGTTTACGTTTTCCAGCACAAAGCGGTGGTTTTTAAGTTGCTCCGGCTGTACGGAGGCTTTACCCGGATTAACGCAGCCGGTAAGGACAAGACAAATAACGCTTAACGCAATGAGCTTTTTCATTTTTCTTCTCAAACTATAAATACCGTGAATCTTTTTCCAGTGTAACGATACTCTGCCGTGCGTTAATGGGGTTTATCTGAAAGTGCGGGGAGAAGTACCGGGCAACGCAGCGGTTGCCCGGAATGACGTTAATGCGATTTAAATCCTGCCGCCGTCATTAGCATGCGGAAGAGCATACTGACAGCAGCCAGCGCCAGTACGCTGCCGCCCCAGATAATGGCCAGCCACAGTAATCTTTTCCAGACCGGTTGTTGCATCAGTGATAACCCTCCCCATGCTGTACTTTGCCGCGAAACACGTAGTAGCTCCAGAAGGTGTAGACCAGAATAACGGGAATGATCAACAGCGCGCCCACCAGCATAAAGCCCTGGCTTTGCGTCGGGGCGGCGGCCTGCCACAGGGTGATCGACGGTGGAATAATATGCGGCCAGATGCTGATCCCAAGCCCGCTAAAGCCGAGGAATATCAGCCCCAGCGTCAGGATAAACGGACGGCTATGGCTGGCGGGATTATTCAGGCAGCGCCACTGGTACAGGCTAAAAATCACCACCAGAGCAGGGACCGGCAGCAGGTAAAACAGATTCGGCAGCGTGAACCAGCGCGCAGCGATGGCCGGTTGCGCCAGCGGCGTCCAGAGGCTGATCGCCGCAATAAACGCCAGCAGCACGATTAACAGCGTTTTCGACACTTCACGCATCCGCTCCTGCAGCGCGTTTTCGCTTTTCATCACCAGCCAGGTAGAGCCTAACAGCGCATAAGCCACCACCAGCCCCGCGCCGCAAAACAGGTTAAACGCGGTAAACCAGTCAAAGGGGCCGCCGGTATAGGCCCGGCCGGTGACGGTAAAGCCGTTAATAACGGCGCCTACCGTCACGCCCTGGGTGAACGTTGCCAGAATGGAACCGCCTATAAACGCCTTATCCCAGAAGGGGCGGTGGGCCGGCGTGGCTTTAAAGCGAAACTCAAATGCCACCCCGCGGAAAATAAGTCCGATCAGCATTAATGTTAGCGGAATGGTCAGGGCATCAACGATCACCGCATAGGCCAGCGGGAATGCGCCGAACAGGGCGGCACCGCCAAGCACCAGCCAGGTTTCATTTCCGTCCCAGACCGGCGCGACGCTGTTGACCATCACGTCGCGATCGTCGGCGTTCTGCGTGGCCGGGAACAGAATACCGATCCCCAGATCAAAACCGTCCATCACGATATACATCAGCGTGGCGAAGACGATGATGACAAACCAGATAATGGAAAGATCGATACCCATTATGGCTGCTCCTTATGTTCAGTTGTGACGGCAGAAAGCGGGCGCGCCGGACGTCCGTCGGACTCGGTGGCGAAAGATTCATGCGGCTGCGGGCCTTTTCGGATGAGGCGCACCATATAGCTGTAACCCACGCCGAATACCGAGGTATAGACGACGAAGAAGGCCAGCAGGCTCACGCTCATATGCAGGTCACCGTGGGCAGATACCGCATCCTTCGTTCGCTGGAGTCCGTAGACCACCCACGGCTGGCGGCCCACTTCGGTGGTGATCCACCCGGCCAGGATGGCAATCAGCCCGGTTGGCCCCATCAGCAGCGCAAACCACAGGAAGGGGCGCGACGAATACACGCGTTTTTTGTAGCGCAGCCAGAGTGCCGTTACCCCGAGCAGCAGCATCAGCATGCCCAGGCCCGCCATAATGCGGAATGACCAGAAGACGATGGTGGAATTCGGACGGTCTTCCTTCGGAAACTCTTTGAGGGCCGGAACCTGTTTATCCAGACTGTGCGTCAGGATAAGACTCCCCAGCGCCGGGATCTCCAGCCCAAAGCGGGTGCGCTCCTGTTCCATATCCGGCCAGCCAAACAGCAGCAGCGGGGTAGGTTCACCCGGCGGATTTTCCCAGTGGCCTTCAATGGCGGCAATCTTGGCGGGCTGGTGCTTTAAGGTGTTCAACCCGTGCATATCGCCAACCATGGCCTGGATGGGGGCGACAATCAGCGTCATCCACAGCGCCATCGAAAACATTGCCCGTATGGCAGGGGTATTATTCCCGCGCAGCAGATGCCATGCCGCGGATGCGCCCACAAACAGGGCGCTGCTCAGGAATGCGGCTATCGACATATGCAACAGGCGGTAAGGGAAGGAGGGGTTAAACACCACGGCGAACCAGTCCACCGGCACGACCTGACCGTTGACGATCTCATAGCCCTGCGGGGTCTGCATCCAACTGTTCGACGAGAGGATCCAGAAGGTGGAGATAATGGTGCCCAACGCCACCATGCAGGTGGAGAAGAAGTGCAGTCCCGGCCCGACCTTGTTCCAGCCGAACAGCATCACGCCGAGGAACCCGGCTTCGAGGAAGAAGGCGGTCAGCACTTCATACGTCAGCAGCGGGCCGGTAATGCTGCCCGCAAACTGTGAAAATCCGCTCCAGTTGGTGCCGAACTGGTAGGCCATCACCAGCCCGGAGACCACGCCCATGCCAAAGTTGACGGCAAAAATCTTTGACCAGAAATGGTACAGCGAGCGCCAGACCGGATTTTTGGTTTTCAGCCACAGCCCTTCGAGTACGGCAAGATAGCTTGCCAGGCCGATGGTGATCGCCGGGAAAATAATGTGAAAGGATACGGTAAAGGCAAACTGTATCCGTGCAAGGTGAAAAGCATCTAAACCAAACATGCACAGCCTCAATGTCAAACGGTGTGCTGTTATGGTATAGGGGCAACGTTCGGACTATCAGACGCAGAAAAGTGATTTTTAACCATAACAGTTGGCTTAAAAATCATGCTTTAACCATCTGATATACCTCGCGTGAGGTATAAAAATTGTATTTTTATGAATTTTACGCATAAAACTGCTTGCCTTGTCGTCTGCGCCGTGCGTTAATGACCCTCTGGTTTTGAGTCCAAATAAATATCTGACGTAGTTTTATAAAGCAGTTCTCATCACGTTGTGCCTCTCCGCAGCCTCTCTTGGGTCTTTATCTACTTTCCGATTCGTTTTGTTTAAAACCATTATTATTGCCCAATCGGCCCATTAGTAATTTACGTTTTTACGTTCACAGGAGAATCCTATGACTTCTTATATTCATTTCCGCTGCCCATGCTGTCATGGCTCGCAGTACCGTACCTCAGTCTTTGATATGTCCGAGAAAAACCCACTCGGCGCGAAATGCATCTTTTGCAAATCGTCGATGATTACGCTCGATCACCTGGCCGCCGCGCGCCAGGCGCAAAGCCACATTACCGAGTACCGTAAGTAATTCGTTTCAAGAACCATAACAGTTAGCTAAATCTTCTCTTTTTCTCCTGCTGATATACACTGTCGGTCACAAGGAGAATTTGATGAAAAAATACCAGAGTCTGGCGCAACAAATTATCTCGCAGATTGAGCTTGGCGTATGGCTGCCGGGCGATAAGCTGCCTTCGCTGCGAGAGCAGGTGGCGAGCAGCGGCATGAGTTTTATGACCGTTGGCCACGCGTATCAGATGCTGGAAAGTCAGGGGCGCATTGTCGCCAGACCGCAGTCGGGCTATTACGTTGCCTCGCGCCCGACCGCACATCAGCCTGCTCCACCTGCCCAGGTGATGCGTGACGAAGTGGTGGATATTAATACCTACATCTTCGACGTCTTACAGGCCAGCCGCGACCCGTCCGTTGTTCCTTTTGCCTCCGCGTTTCCCGATCCCCGACTTTTCCCGCTGCAGCAGCTCAACCGCTCGCTGGCGAACGTCAGCAAAACCGCGACGGCGATGAGCGTGATTGAGAACCTGCCCCCAGGTAACGTCGATCTCCGCCACGCCATTGCCCGTCGCTACGCGCAGCAGGGGATGAATATCTCCCCGGAAGAGATCGTGATCACCGCAGGCGCGCTTGAAGCGCTCAATCTCAGCCTGCAGGCGGTAACCGAGCCGGGCGACTGGGTGATAGTCGAAAACCCGTGTTTTTACGGCGCGCTGCAGGCGCTGGAACGCCTGAAGCTCAAAGCGTTGTCGATTGCGACGGATGTCCGCGAGGGGATTGACCTGAATGCCCTTGAACAGGCGCTGAAGGAGTACCCGGTTAAGGCCTGCTGGATCATGACCAACAGTCAAAACCCGCTCGGCTTCACGCTGAGCGCGGAGAAAAAAGCGCAGCTTGTCGCGCTGTTAACGCAACACAACGTCCCCCTGATTGAAGACGATGTCTACAGCGAGCTCTATTTTGGCCGCGAAAAGCCGCTCCCGGCGAAAGCATGGGATCGCCAGGACATGACGCTTCACTGCTCGTCCTTTTCAAAATGTCTGGTAGCCGGTTTTCGCATCGGCTGGGTTGCGGCAGGAAAACACGCGAGACGCATTCAGCAGCTGCAGCTGATGAGCACGCTCTCCACCAGCTCACCCGTGCAGCTGGCGCTGGTGGATTACCTGGCGACGAAACGCTACGACGCCCATCTGCGCCGGCTGCGGCGTACGCTCGCCGAGCGAAAACAGCAGGCCTGGCAGTCCCTTTTGCGCCATATGCCTGCCGGCGTCAAAATCCACCATAACGACAGCGGCTACTTTTTATGGCTGGAGCTTCCGGCGCAGCTGGATGCGGGGCTGCTCAGCGAAAAAGCCTTAACGCACCACATCAGCATTGCGCCCGGAAAGATGTTTTCCACCTCCGACGCGTGGACACCGTTCTTCCGGTTTAATACCTCCTGGGCGTGGGGAGAGCGAGAAGAGCAGGCGGTCATTCAGTTAGGAAAATTAATTAGCACGATGCTGGAATAAACTTTTCTCCGTTATTTAAATAATCAATTCTTATCCTGATGACGGCGCTGCGAATATTTCGCGGTGCCCTGTCATAGGAAATCTGCATACCGTCTCTCGCGGCTAACTCCTTGTCTATAATCCAGTTAACGGGGAATGCGCCCTCGGTCACACCTTGATGAAATTTCCTGAAGCCGTACGGTGCGGCGCATTTGCGCGGTCTACGTTTAAAAAGGGAGATATTTTTACGGCACGGCTGCCGCTAAATTTCATTGCGACAGGAGTAACCCTTATGAGCAAAAAATTTGCCCGCAGCAGCCTGTGCGCGCTCGGCATGACTATCATGACAGCGCAAGCCGCAGAACCACCAAAGGCCATCGGCGACGGGGAAGGTCGACTGGATATTATCGCCTGGCCGGGATACATCGAACGCGGACAGACGGATAAAAACTACGACTGGGTCACCCAGTTTGAGAAAGAGACCGGGTGTGCGGTCAACGTCAAGACGGCGGCCACGTCGGATGAAATGGTCAGCCTGATGGCGAAAGGGGGATATGACCTGGTCACCGCCTCGGGTGACGCCTCCCTGCGCCTGATCATGGGGAAACGCGTTCAGCCCATTAACCCCGACCTCATCCCCAACTGGAAAACCCTCGACGCGCGGATTGTGAAAGGGGAATGGTTTAACGTCGGCGGGAAAGTCTACGGCACGCCGTATCAGTGGGGGCCAAACCTGCTGATGTACAACACCAAAACCTTCCCGACGCCGCCGGACAGCTGGAGCGTGGTCTTTACCAAACAGGATCTGCCGGACGGTAAAACCAATCAGGGACGCGTTCAGGCCTATGACGGCCCGATTTATATCGCCGATGCGGCGCTCTTCGTCAAAGCTACCCAGCCGCAGCTGGGTATCAATGACCCTTACCAGCTTACCGAAGCACAGTATGCCGCCGTGCTGAAAGTGCTGCGCGACCAGCACGCGCTGATCCACCGCTACTGGCATGACACCACCGTTCAGATGAGCGATTTCAAAAATGAAGGCGTCGTGGCCTCCAGCGCCTGGCCGTATCAGGCGAATGCCCTGAAGGCCGAGAACCAGCCCATTGCCACCGTCTTCCCGAAAGAGGGGGTGACAGGCTGGGCGGACACCACAATGCTGCACGCGCAGGCAAAACACCCGATGTGCGCCTATAAATGGATGAACTGGTCGCTGACGCCGAAAGTGCAGGGCGATCTGGCGGCCTGGTTTGGCTCCCTGCCCGTGGTTGCTGAAGGGTGTAAGGCCAGCACGCTGCTGGGTGATAAAGGCTGCGAAACAAACGGTTATAACGAGTTCGACAAAATCATGTTCTGGAAAACCCCCATCGCCGAAGGCGGCAAATTTGTCCCTTACAGCCGCTGGACGCAGGATTACATCGCCATCATGGGCGGTCGTTAATTGCCCGGGAGCAGAACATGACGTACGCGGTAGAGTTTAACAATGTTTCCCGTCTGTACGGCGACGTACGGGCGGTGGATGGGGTCACCATTGCTATTCGTGACGGAGAATTTTTCTCCATGCTGGGGCCTTCGGGCTCCGGCAAAACCACCTGCCTGCGTCTGATCGCAGGTTTTGAGCAGCTGTCAGGTGGCACAATTTCTATCTTCGGCAAAGAGGCGAGCGAACTGCCTCCCTGGGAGCGGGATGTGAATACCGTCTTTCAGGACTACGCGCTGTTCCCGCATATGTCGATCCTCGACAATGTTGCCTACGGGCTGATGGTCAAAGGCATCGACAAGAAAAAACGTCATGCGCAGGCCCGTGATGCCCTGGAAAAAGTGGGCCTGAGCTTTGCCATAGCCCGCAAACCTTCACAACTTTCCGGCGGCCAGCGGCAGCGTGTCGCCATCGCCCGGGCGCTGGTCAATGAGCCGCGCGTCCTGCTGCTGGATGAACCCTTAGGTGCGCTCGATCTCAAACTGCGTGAACAGATGCAGTTCGAGCTAAAGAAGCTTCAGCAGGAACTCGGCATCACCTTTATTTTTGTCACCCACGATCAGGGCGAGGCCCTGTCCATGTCAGACCGGGTGGCGGTGTTCAATAACGGGCGCATCGAGCAGGTGGATACTCCGCGCGATCTCTACATGCGTCCGCGCACGCCGTTTGTCGCCGGTTTTGTCGGCACGTCCAACGTCTTTGATGCGGGCCTTGCGCAGAAAATATGCGGCATGGAAGGCAGCTATTCCCTGCGCCCGGAACATATTCGCCTTAATGAGGGCGGAGACGTTCAGGTTCAGGGCATCGTGCAGGCCGTTCAGTATCAGGGGGCGGCCACGCGGCTGGAGCTGAAACTTGCCGATGGCGCCAAACTGCTGGTGAGCCAGGCCAATCTCAGTGAAACCTCGTCGCTGAGCGGCATTGCGCCGGGGCAGGCGGTGATGGCGTCGTGGTCACGCGAGGCGATGATTCGCCTGCACGAGGAGAGGTGAAATGTCTATGAGTGTCGCGCATCCTCCCGCCTCGCACGGCCGCTTAAGCCGCATGACGGCGCTGTTCTGGCGTAAACCGTCGCTCGGCCTGTTCCTGCTTCTGCTCGCGCCGCTCATGTGGTTTGGCATCGTCTATTTAGGATCGCTTCTGACCCTGCTGTGGCAAGGATTTTACACCTTTGACGATTTCACCATGGCCGTCACGCCGGATCTGACCCTGGCGAACATTCAGGCGCTTTTCAACCCGGCAAACTACGACATTATCCTGCGCACGTTAACCATGGCGATTGCGGTGACGATTGCCAGCGCCATCCTGGCCTTCCCGATGGCCTGGTACATGGCGCGATACACCCGCGGCAAGTGGAAAGCGTTTTTCTATATCGCTGTGATGCTGCCAATGTGGGCGAGCTACATCGTCAAAGCCTACGCCTGGACGCTGCTGCTGGCGAAGGATGGGGTGGCGCAGTGGTTTCTCAACCATATGGGGCTGGAGCCGATCCTGACCTCCCTCCTTACGCTCCCGGCGATTGGCGGCAACATCTTGTCCACCTCCGGGCTGGGACGGTTTCTGGTGTTCGTCTATATCTGGCTGCCGTTTATGATCCTGCCCGTCCAGGCGGCTCTGGAACGCCTGCCGGCCTCGCTACTGCAGGCCTCAGCCGACCTTGGCGCGCGTCCGCGCCAGACCTTTCGCTATGTCGTTCTGCCGCTGGCGATCCCGGGTATTGCGGCAGGCTCAATATTCACCTTTTCCCTGACGCTGGGGGATTTCATCGTTCCGCAGCTGGTGGGGCCGCCGGGCTACTTCATCGGTAACATGGTCTACTCGCAGCAGGGTGCCATTGGCAATATGCCCATGGCCGCCGCGTTCACGCTGGTGCCCATCGTGCTGATTTCACTCTATCTGGCGTTCGTGAAACGTCTGGGAGCATTCGATGCACTCTGAACGCGCACCGCTGTTCCTGAAAGTGGCAGCCTGGGGAGGCGTTATCTTCCTGCACTTCCCGCTGCTGATTATCGCGACCTATGCCTTTAATACCGAAGACGCGGCCTTCAGCTTTCCGCCGCAGGGGCTGACTCTGAAGTGGTTCAGCGTGGCGGCGGGGCGCGGCGATATTATTGAATCCGTGACGTTGTCACTTCAGATTGCGGCGCTATCCACCGCGATTGCCCTTGTGCTTGGCACGCTTGCTGCAGCGGCGCTGTGGCGAAGCGAGTTTTTTGGCAAGAATGCGATCTCGCTGCTGCTGCTGTTGCCGATTGCGTTGCCGGGGATCATCACCGGTCTGGCGCTGCTGACGGCCTTCAAAACGATCGACCTTGAGCCTGGGTTTTTCACCATCGTGGTCGGACACGCCACCTTTTGCGTGGTGGTGGTGTTTAACAACGTGATTGCCCGGTTCAGACGCACCTCCTGGAGCCTGGTGGAAGCGTCGATGGATCTCGGGGCTGACGGATGGCAAACCTTCCGCTATGTGGTGCTGCCCAATCTGGGTTCAGCGCTGCTGGCCGGGGGAATGCTGGCGTTTGCCCTGTCGTTTGACGAGATAATCGTCACAACGTTTACGGCGGGACACGAGCGCACGTTACCGCTGTGGTTGCTCAATCAGCTCGGTCGTCCGCGCGACGTTCCGGTCACCAACGTCGTAGCACTGCTGGTGATGCTGGTGACAACTATCCCCATTCTGGGAGCCTGGTGGCTAACCCGCGACGGTGAGAACATCGCCGGCAGCGGGAAATAACAGTGAATTCAACAGGAAAATGCTATGCAAACACAACTGCTGATAGAGGGAAAACTGGTAACCGGAGAGGGAGAAAAACAGCCGGTCTATAACCCGGCCACTGGAGAACTCCTGCTGGAGATTGCCGAGGCGTCAGCGGCTCAGGTCGACGCGGCGGTTCAGGCGGCCGACCGTGCTTTTGCTGAGTGGGGGCAAACCACGCCGAAAACCCGTGCCGAGTGCCTGCTGAAGCTGGCGGATGCGATTGAAGCGCATGGGGAGGACTTTGCCCGGCTCGAATCCCTCAACTGCGGCAAGCCGCTGCACTGTGCTCTGGGTGATGAAATTCCGGCGGTGGTCGACGTTTTCCGTTTCTTTGCCGGGGCCGCCCGCTGTCTGAACGGGCTGGCCGCCGGGGAGTACCTTGACGGGCACACGTCGATGATCCGCCGCGATCCGGTGGGCGTGGTTGCCTCTATTGCCCCCTGGAACTATCCGCTGATGATGGCGGCCTGGAAGCTGGCGCCCGCGCTGGCGGCAGGGAACTGCGTGGTGATTAAGCCCTCAGAGATCACGCCCCTGACCGCGCTGAAGCTGGGAGAGCTGGCTAAAGATATCTTCCCGGCAGGTGTGCTGAACGTCCTTTTTGGTCGCGGTAAAACGGTGGGCGATCCGCTTACCGGGCATGAAAAAGTCCGTATGGTCTCGCTGACCGGTTCGATTGCTACCGGGGAACATATCATCGGCCATACCGCGTCCTCCATTAAACGCACCCACATGGAGCTGGGCGGTAAAGCGCCGGTTATCGTCTTTGATGATGCTGACCTGGATGCGGTTGTCGAAGGGGTGCGGACGTTTGGTTTCTACAATGCCGGACAGGACTGTACGGCGGCGTGCCGGATTTATGCCCAGAAGGGCATTTATGCCGCGCTGGTGGAAAAGCTGGGCGCAGCGGTCGCCAGCCTCAAAATGGGGGCGCCGGAGGATGACTCTACCGAACTGGGACCGCTCAGCTCGGCCGCCCATCTTTCACGCGTCTGTCAGGCGGTCGATGAGGCGAAAGCTCTCGGCCACATCCGCGTTGTCACCGGTGGGACCAAAAAAGAGGGGGCAGGCTACTACTTCCAGCCAACCCTGCTGGCGGGGGCGAAGCAGGACGACGCCATCGTTCAGCGGGAGGTGTTTGGCCCGGTGGTGAGCGTTACCGAGTTTGACGACGAAGCGCAGGTGCTGGCCTGGGCGAACGATTCGCAGTATGGCCTGGCGTCATCGGTCTGGACCAAAGACGTGGGCCGCGCCCATCGTCTGAGCGCGCGCCTGCAGTACGGCTGCACCTGGGTGAATACCCATTTTATGCTGGTGAGCGAAATGCCGCACGGCGGCATGAAATTATCCGGCTACGGCAAAGATATGTCGGTCTACGGGCTTGAGGATTATACGGTTGTCCGGCATGTGATGATCAAACACTAAGCCCGCCACGCCTGGCCGCATGCGCGCCCAGGCGTTCCCCGCGCCCGCCATGAGTGTTACGTAAGATACTCAATTGTTATTATCCGCAATCTTTAAGTGGTTATTCTGTAACGAAAAAACTTGATCTGTATCAACATATGACGCATATTGCGTGCGGTTATTTTTTCGGCTCTGGTATACAGAATGACGTTGTATCAAAAGATGTTGGTTTTTTACGCAATCATGGCTTCCATCTGCGCATTAATTACCTGGTTCCTTTCTAAAGACCGCAAACGTATCCGCCTGCTCAGCGCTTTTCTGGTGGGGTCAACCTGGCCAATGAGCTTTCCCGTTGCGCTGCTGGTCTCGCTTTTCTGAAGCACGCTTCCATTTTTAAAAGATGAATATGGCATTCCAGATACGGTAACTGTATAAATACACAGTGAATCGTAAAAGGAGTGCTTATGAACAGTTTTTACTCGCAGCAGGCCGGTTGTACCGTGCGCTGGCATGACCTGCCCGGCACCGGCGATCCCGTGGTGTTCATTCACGGGCTGGGCTGCGCCTCTTCCTATGAATATCCCCGTGTCGTTCATGACCCGCTGTTTGGCGCGCGCAGAGCGATTCTCATCGATTTGCCCGGCAGCGGCTACAGCGACAAGCCTGAACGCTACAGCTATAAAACCACCGACCAGGCCCACGTTGTGGCGGAACTGATTGACCATCTAGAGCTGGAGTCCTTTTGGTTATACGGCCACAGCATGGGCGGCAGCATTGCTATCGAAACGGCGGGGCTGCTGGCGTCGCGCGTGAAGGGCCTGATGGTGTCAGAGCCTAATTTTCACGCGGGCGGGGGCATGTTCAGCCGGTCTATTGCGGCGCAAACCGAGCAGCAGTTTCTGACGCAGGGCTATGACGCCATGCTCAGCGCGGAAAAAACGGCTTGGGCCGGGTGCCTGCAGAGCAATGCGCCATATGCCGTCTGGCGGGGCGCATCGAGCCTGGTGGCGGGCGTAGAGCCCGAATGGGAAGCGCAGTTCCTGTCACTTCCTTGCCCGGTAACGTTGATTTTCGGCGAACTGTCTCTGCCGGATGACGATGTGGAAAGTCTGAAGCAAAAGGGCGTCGAGGTGAAAATCATTCCTGCGGCAGGGCATTCAATGTCGTGGGAAAACCCTTCTGCGCTGGCGCAGACGATCGTTGGCTGTATGGCGCGGTGAAAATGGCCCGCATGGCTGCGGGCCGACATCTCAGCGCAATAACGCCTGTAAAGCCCGGCGAGCACCGGGCTGAACATCATGCGGATGCTGGTAATCAATGTTCTCTATCGCGCGGCTATAGAGTGCGACCAGCCAGTCGTATACGTACGCGGTGGCCGCATGCACAGGCTGTTCTCCCAGTCGCGTCAAGCGAGGCTCGGCGCTGCTGACCACTGGCGTAACGAAGATTGCCTGCCCCTTGCGGATGCGGCTTGCCGGACGTGTTGCCACAGGCGTCTGGTCGTAACCCAGCCAGCCAATGAAATTGCCCATCACGGCATGCAGCTGTGCCGCGCTGCTTTTATCCGCTTCGACGATACGCTGAAGCTGTTGAGGCAGATCAAGCCGGTAGCTGGTGACCACCAGCACATCCGCGATTTGCTGTAATACCGAAGGCTCCAGCCCAAGGCGCGCGGCCGTGGCCTCATTGCGGCTCCACTGACGCAGATGATTTATCCAGACTCTGTGCGCCAGACGCGCTTTGTCTTTTGTCTGGAACAGGCCGCTGCTTTCCTGGGTATTCTCGGCAAACAGGTCAATAGTGTCCGTAAACAGCCCGTTCACCTGCTCCTCGCGCGGCTGCTGAACGGCGAGCAGCGTTTCAAAGGCTTTCAGCGGCGGCAGCAGGCCTTCAAGCAGTTCGCCGTGGCGGGCGGCGCTGCTTTGCAGCGTGCGCACCATGTTTTCGGCCTGAGCGCGTCTTGTCCCCGGCTCTTCAACCAGCGGTGCCAGATAGCTCTGCATCAGCGATGAGAGCTCCTGTCGCAGCAAGCCTTTCAGCGTGCCGAGACGCTTCTGTCGATGCGCGGGCAGCGTGGCCTGAGAGAGCCACTCAATGACGCGCTGCATGCTGTGGCTGTCCAGCGCCTGCAGCGTGCCCCAGCGTAAACCCGGCTTTCCAAGCAGATGCTGTACGGCTTCATCGAGATTCTGTCGGGTGGTAAAGCGGGCGTCGTGAGGGGTAATCGCCCACACCAGCCCTGGCAGGGCAGATTCTTCAGCAGGCTGCGTCTCCCTGACCCAGTTCATCAACACTTTTGCTTTTTTTGCCGTGTGTTCGTGCTGCGCCGTCGCGTTGCAAATCACCAGCACATCCGGCTGAAGCTGTTGACGGTAATGCTCGAGCAGCCACTGGGACTTCGCCTGGCGTAGCGGGTCGGCACGGTTATCTTCAAAAACCGGAATATCAATAATATCGACGTTATCCAGCGCGCCGTTCTCAACCGGCAGCACCAGCTCGCGGGTCAGGAAGGCCAGCACGTCGACGGGGATGCTGATGGCGTTTAGCATTTCACCGCTATTCAGCGGATGAAGCAGCGTCTCCTGCGCGTCCTGAAGATCTAACGTGCCGTCGTGCGTCAGGAATCCTTCACCCGGCAGGCCAAAGCTGTCCACCAGCAGGCTAAGCGGGGCAGCAAGCTCGCCGGCATGGCTGGTCTGGTGCAGCACATGGGCCAGTTTTAACCACTGCTGGGTCAACTCCTGCTGCTCGCCCCACAGCAGCGACCAGACGCTGGCCCGCGTGCTGAGATCGAGAGAAGGCACCAGCCTGGCGAACTCATGCCACAGGGCATCATCAATTTGCTGCTTAGCGGCGGGTACGGTGCTTTGCCAGAAGCGGGCTATCGCACCCACTTCCTGAGCCGTGATACCGGGCACGCCCTGCGGCTGGCGCAGCCCGCGCCATTTCTCCAGACGTGTCTCAATGACAGCCTTATCTACCGCGCGCATCTGCGGATGCAGCGTCGAGCGGGCAATAAACAGCTGTACCAGCTCGGCCTCGGTGACCAGGCTTAGACGCAGCGGGAACGCCTCATCCGCCACCTCCGGGCTTTCCCGGGTGAAGCGGACGGCCATATTGGTCAGGGCATGTCCCGGATTGATATGCGAAAAATAGTCAAAGGTGCGCTGGCCCGGCGTCACGTTCAGGCGTCCATTACCGCTGCCGCACAGGGATAACAGCAGATGGGCTTTCGCGCTCTGCGAATGACCGTAAAGCCCAATGCTGCTCTGGCGCGTCATGGCGCGTTCAATGGCCTGCTCCCGCGCCTGCGCCGCGTTGATGCGAGCAAGCAGGGCATCAGCATCGTTATCCAGCACAGGGGCGTTCAGGCGCGTCTCATTAATCCACCCGATTAAGGCCTGAGTGGTGGTCGTCGTCGCTGTCATTTCAGGTATACGCTCCCGCTGTCGATCCAGTAGTGGCTACCGCTATGTCGGCGATCGGCCAGGGTATTCAGTTTGAAGGTTAATGCGTCAGGGGCAACCGGCGTGCCGTCCTGCAGCCAGGCATCGCTCAGCTCGAAGGCCTCAGGGCCTTCCTGCTTGCTGCCGCCGCAGAGCTTCAGCCGCACGTTCAGCACGCCGTCACCGGCAATGGCTTTCGCCAGTTCAGCCGAGTTGATGCTGAGCGTGTAGAGCGGCGTGGCGGGCCAGCGCGCGTTCGCCAGCTGGCGGAAGCCGAGGGTAACGTTACCGCGCAGCGGGAAGTGCAGACGCGCGTCGAGCTTCGCGCCCGGCTTATCGAGGTCGATATCCTGATACCATACGTTTTCCTCGCGCAGGGTATTAACGGTGTTATCCAGCACGCCGAGATACCGCACGGTTGAATACGCGCCAATGTCCGCGGCTTTAAAGTTGAAGCGCGGCAGTCGCAGGTCCAGCGCCAGGCTGCAGAGCATGGCCCCCACGGCGGCCGTCGATTTCGGGTTGCCAATGCGCCCCTGCTGGCTGAACGGATACCACTCGTGCACCTGGTATTTATCCAGCCAGACGATACGGTTTACAGGCACCGGCTGCAGATGACGAATCAGCGCCTGAACGCCAGGCAGGCAGCCGGGGCGTCCGGTGATCAGCAGAATATCGCAGCTGTAATGGGATATCGCCTCGCACACCGCGTGAAGCGGCGAGGCCAGCGTAAACTGCCCGGCCAGCATTGCATCCTGCATTTCGCGGAAATTCACATGCAGCGGCACCGCGAACAGGTCAAACGCGTCTGAACCCGCAGGCAGGGCATGGTCGATCGCCTGCTGCAGATAATTCATTACGTTGCGGGTCGGTTTCTGCGGCAGGAGATCGCCAAAGGTGGCATGCAGACCGGCCAGCGGATCGTCAACGTCGCTCGATTCCCACGCGGCAAGAATAGCGTGGCCAATCGGCATAAAGAGCTGAAGCGCCGTTTGCTGACGGAGTACCGCCTGGGTATCGATGCGCCCGGAGTCGCCGAACAGCGACGCCATCAGCAGCGAGGCGTCAGCGATACCGGACTTCTGCAGCTGCGTTTGCAGCGCGGGCAGCACGTAGCGCTGAATCACGTCCAGAAGCGTGTCGTCGCCCGCGACTTTAAAGCCTTCACGGAACAGCAGCTGCGGGGTGATTTTGACGTTATTGCCGGAGCCGTCATCCAGCTGATAATGGGTGATCGCCATATCCGTTGTGCCGCCGCCGATGTCGATGGAGGCAACGCGCAGCGCGCGGCCCGGCTGGCTACCCGGCTCAGGCTCACGGTCCGGGCGGGCCAGGGAGGCGAAGAAGGCTTCCGTCTGACCGCCAAAGCGGGAGATTGCTTCGTTATACAGCCAGACCAGCTGACCGCAGCTGGCTTCATCCCACTCCATCTGGATTTCAGGAACCGGCACCACGCTTTTATCCTGCTGTTTGCGGGTGACAAAATCCTCATCCTGCGGGTGCCAGCCCATCGCTTTCCAGACGATGGCGATGGCTTCAAACATGCGGCGACGGAAAATTTCGCGCTCCTGCTTGGGCATGGCCGAGGGCAGGGTCAGGATCAGGGTGCGCAGCTGGCGCGGCGACGCCGGGAAGCCCAGACGCAGGCGCGTGGCGACGCTGTTGATCTGCCCCAGCGCCTGCGCCAGCAGCTCGCACAGCATGTGCGTCATCAGCGTACTGCGGCTGTACTGCGGCGAGAAGACCGGCAGCCGCTCGTCCTGCGGCAGCGTGAAGAGCGGTTCGCCGTCATCGTTCATCAGGTTCATCAGCGGAAACGCGGTGGCAAGCGGCTCACGCTGGGTTTTGCTGTTCATCTGGCTAAAGCGCCAGTCCTGCACGACCGGCGTTTCATCCCACAGGTAGCGACGCGGGCTGGAGATGCCGCTGTTGCCTTCGGTCCCCAGACGCTGCATCGCCAGCTTGCGGGCTTCATCGCCCACGCGAACAATTGACGGCCAGACAAAGGCATCTTCGCGACCGCTTTCAACCGAGAAGTGCTGCTTGCCAAAGCGCGCTTCCGAAAACTCAAGACGGCTGGTGAACAGGGGCGTATTCAGGAACTGCGGCTCGCTTAGCGAGCGGACCTGCAGCTCGGCGGTCTGGCGCAGGCCATCGTTGGCGTCGCCGTGGTCTTCAATAATGACGCCGCAGGTGTGGGTATTGCCCACGTCGAGGATCAGGTCGACCGGAATGGCTGGCGTGCTGAGCGTATGGGTGACAAATTTCACTTCCGGTACGGTGAGCTGTTCACCGAGCATGGTCAGCAGGTTAAGCCAGTGGGCCTGATATTCAAAACTGCGCATCGCCTGCTGCAGGTCGCGTTCAGAGCGGTTCTCAACGCCGTCGGCATACTGGGTAAACGCCTCGCGCAGCCAGCCGTCAATCCAGGTCTGGTCGAGGAAACTTTCAACTTCGTTGTCTCGCCAGGCCAGCGCGAATCGGGTCCCGTTGAGAATATCGTTTTCAACCGGGGACAGGGCGGACGTGGCGTGTTCTGCAATCTGGCTGTCAAGGGCGAGCGTGACGCGGTGCGTATTGCCTGCCGTATCGGGTGTATCCAGCCTGCGCACCTGAACGCGGGCCCAGTTATCCGGCCCCTCAACGAAGGTTCGCGGCGGGTTGAAGCGCAGGAACGGAACCGGAAGCCAGACGCCGTCCAGCACCGCCAGGGACTGATGCAGCGGGAGGGTGGTTTCCGGTTTGACCACTTCAGGCTGCCCACCGTTCGTGCCCGGGAGGGTATAGCGCCCGTTGACCAGGTCGAAATCGAGGCGCAAAAGCGGACCGTTCGCGGTTTTACGTACGAAGCGCCCGTTGCTGGCGGTGTCCTGCGGCGTCAGACCGAAATCAAGGAACTGCACGCCGCTGTTGGCAATAAGCGTGACGCTTTGTTTATAGTCGCAAAGATTTACCAGCATAGGATCAGGCACCTGCTTTCTTGAACGTCAGGGGAACGACGGTATTGGCATCATAACGGGCGCGACATTCTGCGATATCGCTGGCGCCTGCTTTACAGGCAACCTCCGGCATCGGGTAGCGGGAGCCGTCGGTGCAGCGGGCAGTACCGCGACTTTTAATCATCAGCTCGCCGTTGCTGTGCAGGCCGGAGAAGACCTCAACACGGCAGACAACGTTGTCGCCATGGACAACCCGGGCGAAGCCTTTATTGTTCTGGATCTGATAGCGCATTGACGGTGGCTTGCCGGTGACCGGATCTTTCACGTCCAGAACCGCACGCCAGGTACCGTTCAGGAAACGCGTCGATCCCGCTTTCACCTGATTCGCTTCCATCACCATGGCGTCTTTCGGGATGGCGACAATCACCACCGGAGCGGGCTGTGGCGCAGCAGCGGCCGGAGCCGCTTCTTTTTCTTTGCTGGCCACGACCTCTGCCTGATGCAGCGGTAATTTCATGGCCAGCGGCTCAACCGTTTTGATCGGCTTTGGCGCAATCTCTACTGGCTCAGGTGTCGGTGTCGGCACGGGCTCAGCGGAAGGGGACTGTTTTGGCCACAGCAGCGGTGCGGCAATGGCGGCAACGATCGCGACGGCAACCGGCAGCGTCCACAGGGGAATGCGACGTTTTTTCACGACGTTCGCCGGAACAGGTTCCTGGACTGGTTGCGCAACGGCCTGTGCCGGCTCAGGCTCATACAGATCTTCCGGCGTGATACGCACCACCGTGGAAGGGGCGATCAGCGGCTCGTCGGCGTGTTCGAAGGCCACAACCGGTTCTGGCTCAGGCTCGGGTTCAGGATCTTCAATCACAACGGGGGCAGGCTCAGGGACCAGCGATTCACGCAGGCAGTCGAGGACATCGTCGCGCGCATTTTCGTTCAGGTTTACAAACCCCCAGAAGCTGATGACCGGCTTTCCGTCCACCAGGAAGAGGAAGTTTTCACCCGGGAACTGAAACGCCTTTGACAGCAGAGAACCAAAAAGCTGCTGTGCGGTTTTGGGCGACTGAAGGCATTTCTTGCTTAACGACTCAACGCTGGCTAGCGTGTTTTCCAGATAGCGCAGGGCGCGATAACGGTCATCTTCATCGGCCGCTTTCCAGCTGGTTACGCTCCCTTCAACGGGGGAATACCAGTCCACGCGGTCACCGCTGTCGTTGACCTGAGGAATAGCCAGACAGTCGACGATGGCCTGTTGTTTGCGCAACCGGAGCGCTTCCCGGATTTGTAACGCTGATTCAAAAACGGCTTGTCCGCCGCCCCCAACGGCCTGAAAGTCATCCAGGTTACCGCTGCGTAAAAGAGTTTTTGCCACGATTTGATCCCATATACTTCTTCACACCGTTACTTTAACGAAACGAGGAAGCAACCAAACGGGGGAAGAGACGCTAAAAGGACCGATTTCTTGCGGCATAGAAAGTGACGGTTGTGCTTGACGAATAATGGCCCTTAAGGCAAATCACCTTTTTGGGCGCTGGCTGTTAAAACAGCAAAAAACGCGGCTTTAGAATAACCTGATAGTGTTTCGTTATTTGCCAGGTCATATCGCCTGTGCTGTTATTACTGTCTTATATAATAAAACTGTCAGGGTTATAACCATGTCTACAGGGAAAACACTGCTCGCCCTTGCGCTGAGCGCGCTGTTACCAGCCGGTGCCGCATGGGCGGCAAACAACGACACCCTTATTTACTGTTCTGAAGCGTCTCCCGAGTCCTTCAACCCGCAAATCGCCAGCTCTGGCCCGTCTTTTGTGGCCAGCTCTCAGGTACTGTACAACCGCCTGATCAATTTCGACCCGGTGAAAAACACACCGGTTCCGTCGCTGGCGGAGTCCTGGACGATTTCGCCGGACGGTAAGACGTATACCTTTGCCCTGCGCAAAGGGGTGAAGTTCAACAGCAATAAATACTTCAAACCGACGCGCGACTTTAACGCCGATGACGTTATTTTCTCGGTTCTGCGTCAGAAAGACCCTAAACACCCGTATCACAACGTGTCGCAGGGCAACTACGAATACTTTAACGATGTCGGTCTCGATAAGCTGATCCAGGACGTTAAAAAGGTCGACGATTATCACGTCCAGTTCACCCTCAGCGAACCCAACTCCGCGTTTCTGGCCGACTGGGGGATGGATTTCGCCTCGATTCTTTCCGCCGAATACGCCGACGCGATGCTGAAAAAAGGCACGCCTGAAAACGTAGACACCTGGCCGATTGGCACTGGGCCTTATGTGCTGCAGCAGTATAAGGTGGATTCGCTGATCCGCTACGTCGCGAACCCGAACTACTGGGAAGGCGAGGTGCCGACGAAGCATCTCATCTTCTCCATTACGCCGAATGTGGAAACCCGCCTGGCGAAGCTGCAGACCAACGAGTGCCAGATCATTCCTGCACCGTCCCCGGTTCAGTTTGACGTCATCAAGAATAACAAAGACCTGACGCTGCACTCGGTCGATGCGTTGAACGTCGGCTATCTGGCGTTCAACACCGAGAAAAAACCGTTTGATAACGTGCTGGTGCGCCAGGCGCTTAACTACGCGACCGACAAGAAGGCGATCGTCAATGCGGTCTTTATGGGGTCTGGTACGGTGGCAAAATCGCCGATCCCGCCAAATATGCTGGGCTTTAATAAAGACCTGAAGGACTACAGCTACGATCCTGAAAAAGCGAAAGCACTGCTGAAGCAGGCGGGGCTGGAGAAGGGGGCGGAAGTCACGCTGTGGTCAATGCCGGTTCAGCGTCCTTATAACCCGAACTCGCGCCGTATCGCAGAGATGATCCAGAGCGACTGGGCGAAAGTCGGCGTGAAGGCCAAAATTGTCTCTTACGAGTGGGGTGAATATCTCTCCGGAATGCGTAAAGGCGAACATGACTCCGCGCTGTTTGGCTGGATGTCCGATAACGGTGACCCTGATAACTTTGCCGACGTGCTGCTGGGCTGCAACAGCATTAAAACCGGATCAAACGCCGCGCGCTGGTGCGATAAGGGTTATGATGCTCTGGTGCAAAAAGCGAAGCTGACCAGCAGCCCGGCCGAGCGCGCGAAACTTTACGGCCAGGCGCAGGAGATTTTCTACCAGCAGGCGCCGTGGATCGCACTGGCAAACGGGAAAACGTTCTATGCAACCCGCAGCAACGTGACCGGATACAGCGTGAGCCTGATGGGCAGCGATTTCTCCAAAGCGAAGCTGAACTAAGCGTTTTATCGCCGGGTGGCGGCTACGCCTTACCCGGCCTACATTTGGCACCCGTAGGCCCGGCAAGCGTAGCGCCACCGGGCACACGACAAGGAGTGACAATGTCACATTTAAGCGAAGTTACCACCCGTGTCGATGCCGCTATCGAAGAGAGCGTGATTACCCATATGAATGAACTGCTGATCGAATTAAGCGATGACGCTGAGCTCAGCCGTGAAGATCGCTACACCCAGCAGCAGCGTCTGCGTACCGCGATTTCGCACCACGGTAAGCAGCATAAAGAGGAGTTGGACGCGCGTGAGGAACAGCTGACCAAAGGCGGCACCATACTGTAACGATCAAAACTGGCGTCGCGCCACCAGCCAGGCCCCGATGACCAGCATCACCGCGCCGCACGCCGGGCCAATGAGGGCGCGCAGCGGAATGCCGTTGCTTCTCAGCACGTCCATCACCAGCCCGCCAATCAGCTGGCTTGCTACCAGCACGGCGATAGTCGTCGCCGCGCCAACGTTCTGATACCCGCTGATGCTGGCAAACACGAAAAACGACCCCAGCAGCCCCGGAATAAGCGTCCACCAGCGTACCGTTGCGGCCAGCTCGCTGAATCCGGCGAAGCCCTGTTTCAGCAGCAGAATGCTGACAAACAGTACAATGCCGACCAGAGAGTTCAGCAGCATCGCGATAAGAATGGTGGAGGAGGACTGGGTGATACGCACCATTAAGGTATTTTGCAATACCAGTCCAATTCCCGCCGCCACCAGAAACGCTAGCGTCAGTGACTGATTCATGGGATAGCGTCCGGATCGCTGCGCTCGTCCAGCTGCAGCTGCAAAAAGGTCAAGTCCAGCCAGCGGCCAAACTTGGTTCCCACCTGCGGCATCTGCCCCGTGGTGACAAAACCAAGCGTTTCATGGAGATGAATCGAGGCATGGTTTTGCGCTTCAATACCGGCCACCATTACGTGTTTACCGATGGCGCGGGCCTCGTTAATCAGCGCGACCATCAGCGTGCGGCCAATGCCTTGTCCCTGATGATCCGGGTGGACGTAGACCGAATGCTCAACCGTATGACGGAAACCGTCGAAGGCGCGCCAGTCGCCGAAAGAGGCGTAACCGGTGATAACGCCGTTTTCCTCGCTCACCAGAACCGGGTAACCCGCGAGCGTGCGCGCCTCAAACCAGGCGATTCGGTTATCGGTATCGACGGTTTTATCGTTCCAGATCGCGGCAGTATGCAGCACCGCGTGGTTGTAGATTTCGCCTATCGCAGCGCAGTCTTCCTTGCAGGCATGACGAACGATCATGATTAACCCTCTGTGTGTTGTTCACTATAGTGTTACGTTATTCCTACGATATTACACAACCGTATAGCCCGAACGCTACGGCATAAGCCATATTTTTTTGTTATCAAAAGCCCATTGAAATGCCTTTCATACACTATAGTATGACGTCATGAACACCATAACAGACACGATGAATCAACGGATTAGCGCAAGAATTCGCCTTGAACGCGAGTCTCGCGGATGGTCCCTGAGCGAGCTTGCTGACCGGGCAGGAGTCTCGCGCGCGATGATCCACAAGATTGAACGCGGAGACAGCAGCCCGACAGCCACCTTGCTTGCTCGCCTTTCCGGCGCGTTTGGCATCAGCATGTCAACGCTTATTGCCCGGGCCGAAATGCAGGAGGGCAAGCTGCTGCGCCTTGCAAACCAGCCCGTCTGGAGAGATCCGCAGACGCACTATCTCCGCCGCCATGTTTCTCCCCGCACCGATCTGCCCATCGACCTTGTTCAGGTTGAACTGCCCGCGGGCAGCGATGTTCCGATGCCTGCATCTTCTTACGCGCTGGCACGTCAGCTTATCTGGCTCCAGTCCGGCGAGCTGGTGTTTCAGGAGGGCGATACGCGCCACGAAATGCACGCCGGAGACTGTCTCGAGCTGGGGCCGCCAAATGACTGCAGGTTCATCAACGAAACGAATGAAACCTGCATCTATCTGGTTGTACGGCTTAACCAGTCTGCCTCGTAATGCTAATGCGATAACGCCGATCGTGAGCCAGGCTGTAATGACATTTGTACCAGAAGGAGATCCCGATGAATCAACCTGTTTCGCAAAATCGCCGCTGGGTACTGGCCTCTCGTCCGCAGGGTGCGCCGGTCGCGGAAAATTTTCGTCTCGAAACGCAGCCTGTTCCCGCCCCGGCTGAGGGACAGCTTTTGCTGCGCACCGTCTGGCTGTCGCTGGACCCTTACATGCGGGGGCGCATGAGCGATGCGCCATCCTATTCACCGCCGGTTGAGCTGGGCGCGGTGATGGTGGGGGGAACGGTTAGCCGCGTTGAGCAGTCAAATCATCCCGACTTCAAAGCCGGGGAGTGGGTGCTGGGCTACAGCGGCTGGCAGGAATATGAACTCTCGGACGGCAGCGGCCTGGTGAAGCTGGGCGAAAATCCGTCACATCCTTCCTGGGCGCTGGGTATTCTGGGCATGCCGGGTTTTACCGCCTATATGGGATTGCTGGATATCGGGCAGCCAAAAGCGGGTGAAACGCTGGTGGTCGCCGCGGCGACAGGCCCGGTTGGTGCGACCGTCGGGCAGATCGGCAAAATTAAAGGTTGCCGGGTGGTCGGCGTCGCCGGTGGGGCTGAAAAATGCCGCCATGCCGTTGAGGTCCTCGGGTTTGACCTCTGTCTGGATCACCACGCGGCCGACTTTGCCGAACAGCTGAAACGCGCCTGCCCGAATGGGATTGACGTCTATTATGAAAACGTCGGCGGGAAAGTATTTGACGCCGTGCTGCCGTTACTGAATACCTCCGCGCGCGTGCCGGTGTGCGGTCTGGTGAGCGGCTACAATGCGACGGGCCTGCCCGAGGGGCCGGATCGCCTGCCGCTACTGATGGCGACCATCCTGAAGAAACGCATTCGTATGCAGGGCTTTATCATCGGCCAGGATTACGGTCACCGCATTAAGGAGTTCCAGGAAGCGATGGGGCGCTGGGTGCAGGAGGGCAAAATTCACTATCGCGAACAGATAACGGACGGGCTGGAGAACGCGCCCGAGGCGCTGATTGGCCTGCTTGAAGGGCGTAACTTCGGCAAAGTCGTGATTCGCGTCGCGAGTGACAATAAATAAACGGCACTATGGCGGGGTTTCCCGCCATATTTATTTGTGAAGATACGATATATTGTCTTTAATTAACGGACATGGCATTTCGCGTCCGCATCCCGGATGGGCCCGAAACCAATAAAAAAACAAATTTTGCTTTTTTGATGTTTTTACATACTTCCCACCACCAGGCATGACGATACAGGATATATCGGACCGGCGTCGTTTTAATAAAACTGGCGTTTAAAAATAGCATTAAGTTTTAGCTACAGGAATTGAACATGCTTGATTTGGACCACTTAGAAAAAGCCCAAAGGGTCAGTCTTACCATGCAAGTTGAACACAGTTTGAAAGGAGCGTTAATTACAGGCTCACTCAAACCTGGGGCACGACTGATTACGAAAGAGATCGCCGATAAATTAGGAACCAGTATTACCCCTGTTCGCGAGGCGCTGTTGCGCCTGGTGTCATCAGGGGCGTTACACGCCACGCCGGCACAGGCATTTCTGGTTCCGGAAGTCACGCTGGAGCGCTATAACGAGATTAACGCCATCCGCAAGCAGCTTGAGCCGATGGCGGTCGCCGCAGCCTGTCAGAATATGTCTGATAGCAAACTGGAGGCGTTGCGCAAATTGTCGGATGCCTTTCATGAGGCCATGCGCAACGGGAACGTCCAGCAGGCATTGCATGCGAATCGCGTCTTCCGGTTTACGCTTTATCAGTATGCAGAAATGCCAACGCTTAATGCCTTAATTGAGCAGCTCTGGGTGCGCATCGGGCCCTGTATGAACTATCTGCATCAGGAGCTTAACGACATCAAAGCCTCGACATATCACTATGACGAACTGCTTTCCGCCCTTGAGCGAAGAGATGTTGTTGCCTGCCAGAAGGCGATTGATAAGGTGATTGATGAAGCGAATTTGCTTTTACAGCGACAATATTTTAACTAAGAGATTATTTAGCAGAGCGACTATATTCCGCCCCTAATTATTTATCTGGTGAATAACTCCTGATGGTTTATTGCCATCAGGAGCGTTATTTCATTAATAAGATAAACTTTTCTTTTCGCTTACTCGAAGCGATAAGAGACCGACAGCCCGACCCCGTAGTTACGGCCTGGCGCAGGCTCGTAATAACGACCGTTAGACTCGTTGACAATAACCGAGCCCGCGTACTCTTTATCGAACAGGTTATCGACGCGGCCAAAGACATCCATGCCCCAGCTGCCGTAGTTGAATTTGTACCCGGTGTTCAGCCCGACCACAGTATACGACGGCGCTTTCGCCGTATTCTCGTCGTCGGCCATGATATCGCTCATGTAGCGCACGTCAGAGCCCGCGTACCAGCCTTCCTCCGGCTGCCAGCCAAACGAGGCGTAACCCATGTTGCGGGCAATGCCCGGCATCCGGTTACCGTTACAGTCTGCGTCGCTGCAGACGTTAGTCCGGTAGGTGGCATCCAGATACGTCCATGCCATCTTCAGCTTCCAGTTCTCAGCAAACTGCTGGTCGAGGGAGACTTCCACCCCCTGACGACGGGTTTTACCGGCATTTTTATAGCTGGTACGCCCGCCAGAGCTTGCATCCACCACGATCTCATCATCCGTATCGGTGCGGAACAGCGCCGCGGTCAGCAGGCCATTGCCGATGCGGGTTTTGCTGCCCACTTCATACGTGTTGTTGGTGGACGGCTGCAGGCCGATGTTCAGGCCGCCCTGGTTATCGGCGCGATAGGAAAGCTCGTTGATGGTTGGCGTTTCGAATCCACGCCCTGCGGCAGCGTAGAGGTTCCATGCGTCCGTCACCGCATACTTCACGGAACCGGCCGGGAGCCACTTATGATAGCTCGCGTCACCGCTGTCATCGCCGTTGCCCGGCGTAACGTAATGGTCGTTGGAATCAAACCAGACCGAGCTGTAGCGCACCCCCGCATCCACAGACAGCTTCTGCGTCAGCTGCCAGCTGGTTTGCAGGTAAGGATCGACGTTCCACATCAGGTTACGTTCGTTTCGACGCTTGTCACCCTTCACGCCGTAATCCGGCACGCCGTTGTTCATCACGAAGTTCTCGTATCCGCGACGATCTTCGCTCAGGTTTTCGTAGTTCAGGCCGGTAGTAAAGGTCACCGGCACCAGCAGCTCGCCGCGGTGCGTCCAGCGGGTATCGATACCCTGATAATGACGCTGCATATCAATCACGCCGCCGGAGTGGGAGGGTTTTAGCTGCGGCTGATACGGAATCGACTGGTACTGCGTCATTTCACGCTCGCCGGCGTACATCATTACGCTGAGATCGTCCTGAGCGCTGAGCTGGCGGTCGTAGCGCAGGCCGGCCTGGGTCTGCTTGATGGTCTTGCGGGTATTGTACTGATCGCCGCGTGGAGACTGACGCGGATTGTTCTGCCATTCCTGATAGCTCAGCCCGCCCGGATCGTTGGCCTTCATGTCCACGCTGTTGAAGATCAGCGTCAGCTTGCTCGCGTCGTCAATGCGCACGCCCAGCTTGGCATTGGCCAGATTCTTCCGCGCGCCGCTGTGGTCGCGGTAGCCTTTGGTGGTGAAACGGGTGGTGGAAACGGTGTAATCCACGTCCCCGGCGTGGGTGCCGTCACCCATCGCGCCGGTGGCTTTCATGCCGTAGCGCCAGGTCCCGTAGCTGCCGTAATAGCTGCTGGCTTCAATGGTTGGCGGCTGCTGCCCGGTCTGGGTGTTGATGTTAATCACGCCTCCGGAGGCGTTGCCGTACAGGGCCGAGAAGGGGCCGCGCAGCACTTCAACGCTCTCCACGCTGGAGAGATCGATGTTGGAGGTCTGGCCCTGTCCGTCCGGCATGGTGGCAGGGATACCGTCGACGTACATACGGATACCGCGCACGCCAAACGTTGAGCGGGCACCAAACCCACGCATTGAAAGCTGGAGATCCTGGGCATAGTTCTGGCGGTTCTGAATTTGCAGTCCCGGGACGCTGCCAAGAGATTCAGACAGGTTGATGCGCGGCGCGGCCTGGCGCATATCATCGCCGTTAACGACGCTGACAGCGGCCGGGGTATCGAGCTCCGATACGGTTTGCGGCGTGGCGCTGACGATCATGGTTTGTTCTTCCGCGCTCATTGCGCTAAGCGGCGCCAAAATAACGGGAACCAGCAGCAGCGGGAGAGAGGCCTTACGGGCAGAAATGATTTTCATGAATAAAACCGGTTGTGGTGTATAAACGAACCAAATGGAACATGTCCATACATGTTAAAGGTTTTGTAAATGTTTTGAAAACTATAACCGCACATTGCGTTAATGAAAGGCGAAGCGCGAAAGAAAAACTCCACATTCAGTCTATTAATGATTACTATTCTCATTATCAAAAGACAATGCCATGACGTTGTCTGCCGGAAGTGATGTCAGCCCAAACCCCTCTTTTCAGAAAAGGAATTGTTATGTCTTTACGTCATCTGTGCTCGCCGCGTCTGAGCCTGTCACTGCTGTCTGCCACTTTACTGCTTGCCGGGACGTTCCAGGTGCATGCCGCCGAAGAGGTGCTGCGTAAAGCGGTGGGCAAAGGGGCGTATGAAATGGCGGTCAGCCAGCAGGAGAATGCGCTGTGGGTGGCGACCTCGCAAAGCCGCAAAACCGATAAGGGCGGAGTTATCTATCGCCTTGATCCGGTTACGCTGGACGTGACGCAGGCGATTCACAGCGATCTCAAACCCTTTGGCGCCACGCTCGACGGCGCGACGCAAACCCTGTGGTTTGGCAACACCATCAACGGCGCGGTGACGGCCATCGATGCGAAAACGGGCGACGTGAAAGGGCGACTGGTGCTCGATAATCGCCAGCGCAGTGAAACCGTCAAACCGCTGCAGCCGCGCCAGCTGGTGGCGGATGACGCGAGCAACACGATTTACATCACCGGTGTCGGCAAAGAGAGCGTGATTTGGGTGGTGGATGGCGCAACGCTGAAGCTGAAAGAGACTATTGCCAATACCGGTACGTACAGCACCGGCCTGGCGCTGGATGCGCAGGCAAAACGTCTGTACACCACGAATGCGGACGGCGAGCTGGTAACCATTGATACGGCGACCAATAAAATCCTGAGCCGCAAAAAAGTGCAGGATGACGGCAAAGAGCACTTCTACCTGAACATCAGCCTCGATACCGCCGGCCAGCGCGCGTTCCTGACCGATTCAAAACAGCCGGAAGTGCTGGTGGTGAGCCTGAAAGACGGCAGCGTGATGGAGAAGATCGCCGCGCCTGAATCACTTGCCGTCCTGTTTAACCCAACGCGCAATGAGGTTTACGTGACGCACCGTGAAGCCGGTAAGGTGAGCGTGATTAACGCGAAATCTTATAAAGTCACCAAAACCTTCGACACGCCGGTCTACCCGAACAGCCTGGCGCTCTCTGCGGATGGCAAAACCCTGTACGTGACGGTGAAACAAAAATCCACTCGCCAGCAGGAAGCCACCCAGCCTGACGACGTAATTCGTATCGCGCTGTAAGATAAAAAAAGGGAAGGCATTTGCCTTCCCTTTTTAATGCTTACCGGATGCTTAACGCGAGGTTTCTTCTACCAGCGGTGCGTCGTGTTTTTCACCGTCGTGATGAACCGGCGCGGTGCTGTGGATCTCGTGAACGCGCTTACGCACGCCGAACCAGCCGGCAATCAGCAGTACCGCCAGCAGCGGAATGGTCGCGATGGTGTAGGTACCGTTCGGGTAGTCGAACGCCATCAGCACCAGCACGCTGAACAGGAACAGCAGGGTGAGCCAGGAGGTCACAGGTGCGCCCGGCATCTTGAAGCTCACATCAGCCGCTTTGCCTTCTTTGATCGCTTTGCGCAGACGCATCTGGCAGACCACAATGAAAGCCCAGGAGGCGATAATCCCCAGTGCAGCCACGTTCAGAACGATCTCAAATACGCGGGACGGCACCAGATAGTTCAGGAACACGCCAAAGACGTAAACCACCAGCGTTGCCAGAATCCCCGCATAGGGAACCTGCTGCTTGCTCATTTTCGACATGAACTTCGGCGCAGAACCGCCCATCGACATGGATCGCAGGATACGGCCGGTAGAGTAAAGGCCTGAGTTCAGGCTGGAGAGCGCTGCCGTCAGAACCACGATGTTCATGATGCTGCCAACGTAAGGCACGCCCAGCTTAGAGAAGAAGGTCACAAACGGACTCTGACCGGCCTGATAGGCAGTCCACGGGAGCAGCAGAACCAGCAGCACCACGGAACCGACGTAGAACAGACCGATACGCCAGATCACGCTGTTAATGGCTTTTGGCACCATGGTCTGCGGATCTTTACATTCACCTGCTGCGGTACCCACCAGTTCGATGGAGGCGAAGGCGAACACCACGCCCTGAACCAGGACCAGCGCAGGCAGCAGACCGTGCGGGAAGAATCCGCCGTTATCGGTTATCAGGTGGAAGCCGGTGGCATTGCCGTCCAGCGGCTTGCCGCTGCCGAGGAAGACGGTACCCACGACCAGGAACACCACGATGGCCAGCACTTTAACCAGCGCAAACCAGAACTCCATCTCCGCGAACCACTTCACGCCGATCATGTTCATGGTGCCGACAATCGCCAGCGCGCCAAGCGCAAAGACCCACTGCGGCACATCGCCAAACGCGCCCCAGTAGTGCATATACAGCGCAACGGCGGTGATATCGACAATACCGGTCATCGCCCAGTTGACGAAGTACATCCAGCCCGCAACGTAGGCCGCTTTTTCACCGAGGAATTCACGGGCGTAAGAGACGAAGCTTCCGCTGGAAGGGCGATGCAGTACCAGTTCGCCCAGCGCACGAAGAATAAAGAAAGAGAAGATCCCGCACACCAGATAGACCAGGGCGAGAGCAGGGCCAGCCATTTGCAGACGCGCACCCGCACCTAAAAACAGACCCGTTCCGATAGCGCCGCCGATGGCGATCATTTGAACCTGACGGTTGCCCATCGCTTTGTGGTAGCCCTCTTCGTGGGAGTTCAACCAGCGACGTTTAGCAGCATGATGATCGGCTGCGCTTTTATTGCTTGTTTTCATTGAGTTACCTGTTTGCCTGTCTGAACCATTATCGTGATAGTCCTGCCTGGCAGAGCGCAATACAAACGATTGCTTCTGCGCAAACACATGTCGCCTTCCCAGTCATTCTGCGTATGGATAAGGCGAAACATGGCGAGGCATCCTACCTGCAATTCATAAGCGACGCAAAATATAACCGTGCCGAAAGTGATGCACGTCGAAGGAAATCGTGTGGTCAGAGCAGACGGCGATCACAACACGCTGAATCGTGATGAGTTTTTAGACAAAACATGTGGCGGGTTGATTATTTAATCATCAGAATCTCTTAATTATTACCAGGTGGTAAAGATTTTGACTGCTGCAGAGCATCTAACAGTAACCTGAAAGCGGTAGTGTGCTGGCGACGGCTCGGATAATAAAGGTGATATCCCTCGAAGGTAGGGCACCACGATTCAAGGACCCTGACCAGCCGTCCGTGATTAAGCGCCTCCAGAACCGACGCCTCCGGCACGTAGGCTAATCCGAGTCCATTCTCAGCGGCGTCGATGCGCTGCGACAGGCTGCTCAGCGTAAGCTGCCCCTCAACCCGCACGCGAAGCTCGCGCCCGTCGCGTTCAAATTCCCAGTGATACAGTCCGCCGCGCGTGGGCAGGCGCATGTTGATGCAGCGGTGGTCAGCGAGCTGCTCCGGCGTCTGCGGCACGCCAAAGCGAGCCAGATAATCCCTGGAACCGACCACGGCCATGCGCATATCCGGCGCTATCCGTACCGCAATCATATCTTTTGCCACCTGTTCACCCAGGCGTACTCCCGCGTCGAAACGGCCATCCACGATATCCGTCAGGCCGTTATCTACCGTCACTTCGACGTTAATCTCAGGATACTGCACCATAAAAGCCTTCAGGACCGGCCAGAGCACGGCGTCCATCGCGTGTTCGCCGGCGACGATGCGGATAGCGCCTGCGGGTTTGTCGCGTGCGCTGCGAAGCGCCGTGAGTTCCTGTTCGATCTCCAGCAGATGCGGGCTTAAGCGCGTAAAAAGCTGCTCACCCGCGAGTGTCGGAACCACGCTGCGGGTTGTGCGGGTTAACAGGCGAACGTCGAGCCGTGCTTCAAGCTTGCGCATGGCATGACTCAGCGCCGATTGCGAGACGCCCAGCTGCGCCGCCGCGCGCGTAAAGCTGCGCTCGCGGGCGACTACCATAAAAGAGAGGAGGTCGTTGAAATTATCTTTTAGCATCGCGATTGCCTCTATTTATGAATTTCAATCATATTTCCTATCTGATTATGCACGCTAATGCTCCGGATTGCTTTGCGCTACTGTTAACCCAACAGTAAACGAGGAGCATAAGATGAAAATTATTCGCAGCGGATCATTACCTTCAGCAAAAGGGCCGGAAGCCTGGTTCACCGGCACCGTCCGCATTGACGCGCCATTTCAGGCGAGCGAACCTGCCAGCGTCGGCGGGGCAACCGTGACCTTTGAGCCGGGCGCGCGCACCGCGTGGCATACGCATCCCCTTGGGCAAACGCTGATTGTGACGCAGGGTCGCGGCTGGTTACAGGAGTGGGGCAAAGCGGCGGAAATATTGAATCAGGGCGATATCGCCTGGATCCCACCCGGCGTAAAGCACTGGCACGGCGCAAGCGCGCAAACGGCGATGACGCATATTGCCATCGCCGAATCCGTTAACGGCAGCCCGGTTGCATGGCTGGAAAAAGTCACCGACGAGCAGTATCCGAACGGCTAACCGCCAAAAACGGCAATCGCCTGCTGCAGGCGCGTGGTGCGCTGCGTCAGGTGATTCGCGGCGTGAGTGACGTTATCCACCATCCCCGTATTGTTGTGGGTCATTGCGCCGATACGGGAGATGGATGCGTTGATGAGCGTCAGCGCCTGGGTTTGCTCCTGCGTGGCATGGCCTATCTCCTTAATCAGGGAGGAGACCCGCAGCACGTTGTCGATCATGACCGTCAGCTGCGTTTCGGTTTGTTCTACCTTCTCTACGCCTGCGTTGACGCTGGCGACGTTTTTCTCAATCAGCGCTTTGATCTCTTTCGCCGCCGTCGCGGAGTGCTGCGCAAGATTGCGCACCTCAGCCGCCACCACGGCAAAACCGCGCCCGGCTTCACCCGCACGCGCCGCTTCCACGGCCGCATTCAGCGCAAGAATGTTGGTCTGGAAGGCGATACGATCGATAACGCTGATAATATCGACGATCTGGCTGTTATCCTGCGACACGGATTGCATCATACCGATGGTCTCTTTCATCATCGCTTCACCGCGGTGGGCGCTGTCGCGGGTGCGATCCGCCATCTCCGTGGCTTCTTTAGCCGTTTCTGCCGTCTGCTCCACCGCGCTGGCGATCTCTTCCACTGCTGACGCGGTTTGCTGCAGAAAGTCTGCGGTCTCTTCTGAACGCGTTTGCAGCGCCGCACCTTCTTTCGCGACCTGCTGGCTGATGGTGCCAATCCCGCTGATTTGCGCCCCGACATCGTCAACCAGCGAATTCAGGTTCAAGCCTGATTGATTCACCAGGCGCATCATCAGCCCGATGTCGTCGATCCTGTCAAAATGGTAATAGTCCGTTTTACGTCCTGAAACCACGCGCTGCATCTGTTGCACAATAGATTTTACCGGACGGGCGATCTGCGCATGAAGATAATAGGTCAGGGCAATAAACAGAAGCGCCAGACTTCCCGACTGCATAAGTTTATCAGGGAATAAATACACCGCCAGGCAGGAGAGTAACGCCGTCGTCGCAATACCCAGGTGGATGCGTTTACTGGTGCTGAGACATTTAAAGAGCGACATAAACGAAAATAAACCGCGCCGAACCAGTAACCCTTTATAAAAGCGGTAATGTTTTAATTCGTTATTACGCACTTTTGCATACAGTTTTTCACTGGCCGCAATCTCTTCCCGTGCGGGTATATTTCGCACGGAAATATAGCCCGTCAGGGATCCACCCTGCCAGACCGGCGTCACGTTGGCCCGCACCCAGTAGTGGTCGCCATTATGACGACGGTTCTTCACTAGCCCCGTCCAGGTCTCACCCTGCTGCAGGGTATACCACATGTCGCCAAACGCTTCGGCAGGCATGTCGGGATGGCGGATGAGGTTATGCGGCTCACCCAGAAGGTGTTCTTCTTTATATCCGCTGGCTTCAATAAAAGCGGAATTAGCATAGGTAATATGACTTTTGGTATCGGTGGTCGACATTAACGTCGAACCATCGTTAAGTAAATACTCGTTTTGTGTAACGGAACTGTTACGCCTCATGAGTAACTCCATGATGATGTGCAAGAATAAAAAATGCCCGGAAAATGCTCCGGCATGATAAATGTGATTATTTTTATATAACGCTCTGCTGCATATTCTGTCTGAAATTATGACTGCCTGAAATACCCGTTGTTCATTATTTTTAATCTGTTAATGCTGGCGAATGTAATAAAAATGAAAATATTTTCAGGAGCGTATTCTGGAGTCGCAGCAAATAAACGACATAACCCAAACTGAAAGAGGGAGATCGTCTCTCAGGATAAATTGCCATGCTGAAATAGAGTTTCGTTAACAGGATGAAAACGCTATGATTTGGTCAGTTTTCGTTATTACAGTGAGGCTGAGGTGAAAATTAACGTCATCGGAACCAGCGGGAGCGGAAAAAGCACTCTGGCGAAGCAGATTGCGACCGAACTGGCTATTCCCTATATCGAGATGGACAGACTCTACTGGCGGCCTGACTGGCAGGGAACGCCGGACGATGTGTTTCAGGAAAAGCTGGAGCAGGCGCTACAGGCTTCGCCAGACTGGGTGCTTGACGGCAACTATAACCGCACGCGCCCGGTGAAATGGCGTGACGTCGACGTTGTGGTATGGGTCGATTATGGCTTTGCACGCACCCTCTGGCAGGCCGTCAACAGGGCAGTCAAACGCGCCTGGCATAAACAAGAGCTCTGGCCCGGAACCGGGAACAAAGAGAGTTTCCGGCGCGCGTTCTTCAGCAGAGAGTCCATTCTCATCTGGACGATGAAAACCTGGCGTAACAACCGCACGCGCTATGAAGCCGATCTGCAAAACCCGCAGTATGGGCATATTCGCTTCGTCCGCATTACCCGGCGCGAGCAGGGGAAAACGCTGATTGCCGACTTAAAGTCTTATTCTTAGCATGGTTTTATATATCTGATTTCCGGCAAACTAAATGTAAATTAATTGTTTCTCAGTGGTGAAATGCGCCTTTAATAATGTCGACATGTTAAGTCAAACGAGAACGCAACATGTCATGGCGAATCAGCATTCTGGATAAAAGCCCCATCGCTGAAAACGAAACGGCTGCCGATGCACTGGCGCGTACGCTGGCGCTGGCGCAGCAGGCAGAAAATCTGGGCTATCACCGCTTCTGGATTGCCGAACACCACAACACTCCCCATCTTGCCAGCCCCTCGCCGGAGCTGCTGATTGCCTGGATCCTCGGGCAGACAACGCGCATCCGCGTCGGATCCGGCGGCGTGATGCTCCAGCACTACAGCCCTTATAAAGTCGCCGAGAATTTTAACGTGCTGGCCGCGCTGGCGCCCGGCCGCGTGGATCTCGGCGTCGGAAAAGCCCCCGGCGGGCTGCCGCTCTCAACCCGCGCGCTTCAGCAGGGTCTGAATCAACTGGAAAAGGGCAGCTTCGCCGAACAGCTGGCCCAGCTCGATCGCTGGATCCGTCCTGAGCATCAGTCTCATGAAGAGGCCGTTCGCGCCACGCCGCTGCCGCCGCTGCCTGCAGAGGGTTTCCTGCTGGGCGCGAGTATCGATAGCGCGCTGCTGGCCGCCGGGCTCGGCTGGCACTTTGTGTTTGCCGCGCATCTGAACGGTGACCCTGAGCTGCTGCGCGAGGTGGTCTCGACCTGGCGTAAGAACAGCACGCGGGACGTGATTGTGGCGGTACAGGCGATTGTCGCGCCGACGCAGGCAGAGGCGGAAGCCCTGGCGCAGAAGGTTGAAGTGTGGGGCGTTGAGCTGGCAAACGGCCAGCGTGTCACCGTGGCCAGCGAAGAGCAGGCCTACGCCTTTGCGCGCCAGGCGGGCAGCGAGCCGGTGCGCATTGCACGTCGGGCGCAGTCGCTGCTGGCGGGTACGGCTGAGTCGGTGCTCGAACAGCTTAACGCCCTGCATGAAAAGTGGGGTATTGACGAATTTATCATCGACACGCCGGTAGCGGAGGGGGCAACGCGCGTCGCGTCGCTGCGCCTGCTTGCCGAGGCGCGTCTTAACAAGGAGGTCACCGTATGAGCTTTGGCGAACAGCTGATTGCCTGGCGTCGCGAGCTGCACCAGAACCCGGAGCTCTCCGGCCAGGAAGTGGAGACCACAACGCGCCTGCGCCAGTGGCTGACGAATGCCGGGATTACTCCGCAGCCTTACGACCTGTCGACCGGGCTGGTGGCGGAAATCGGCTCGGGCAACAAACTGATTGCGCTGCGCGCAGATATTGATGCCCTGCCGATTGAAGAGCGCAGCGGCGTGCCGTTTAGCTCCCAGCGTGCAGGCGTAATGCATGCCTGCGGACACGATATCCACACCAGCGTGATCCTCGGCGCCGCGTTAAAGCTGAAAGAGCGGGAAGCGTCGCTTAACGGCCGGGTGCGGATCCTGTTTCAGCCTGCCGAAGAGAACTTTGGCGGTGCGAAGAGCATGGTTCGGGCCGGTGCCCTGCGTGACGTCAGCGCCATCTTCGGCATGCATAACGAGCCCGGCCTGCCGGTCGGTGAGTTCGCTACCCGCGGCGGGCCGTTTTATGCCAACGTCGATCGCTTCGTGATCCGCATTACCGGTAAGGGCGCGCACGCCGCGCGTCCGCACGAAGGCAACGACGCCATCGTGCTGGCGAGCCAGCTGGTAACGGCGCTGCAAAGCGTCGCCAGCCGCAACGTCAACACGCTGGACTCGGTGGTGCTGAGCGTGACGCGCATTGCAGGCGGTAACACCTGGAACGTGCTGCCGGAAAGCGTCGAGCTGGAAGGCACGCTGCGCACCCACCGCACGGAAGTGCAGCAGAATGTGAAGGCCCGCGTGGGCGAAATCGCCGCCGGGTTTGCCAGCGCCTTTAGCGCGCAGATTGACATCACCTGGTATGCCGGGCCCACCGCGCTGGTGAACGACGAGCGCTGGGCCGATTTCGCCACCTCGGTCGCCAGAGAAGCAGGCTACGAAACCCGGCACGCCGAGCTGCATATGGGCGGGGAAGATTTCGCGGTCTATCTGCAGCATATCCCTGGGGCATTTGTCAGCATCGGCAGCAAAAGCCCGTACGGTTTACACCATCCGGCATTCAATCCGGATGAAGCATTAATTGAGCCCGCTGCCCGCTATTTTGCACAGCTTGCGGAAAAAGCCCTGCAACACGTCTAATTCTTAAGAGGTGAATATGTCTGCACATCGTCAACTGCGGCTGGGGACCATTTTGCATGGTGCATCCGGAAATATGTCCGCCTGGCGTCACCCTGAGGCCGTCGCCGATGCCAGCATCAATTTTGATTTCGTCAAAGCGACGGCGTTAAAGGCGGAGGAGGGCAAACTCGATTTTTTATTCGTTGCCGACGGTCTCTATATCAACGAGAAATCGATCCCGCATTTTTTAAATCGCTTTGAACCGCTGACGGTGTTATCCGCTCTCGCCAGCATCACCTCGCGCCTGGGGCTGGTGGGAACCTTATCCACCTCCTACAGCGAGCCTTTCACTACGGCGCGCCAGTTCGCCAGCCTCGATCACCTGAGCAACGGGCGCGCGGGCTGGAACGTGGTGACTTCCCCGCTGGAAGGATCAGCAAAGAACTTCTCTCGCGAAAAACACCCCGAGCACGCGCTGCGCTATCGCATTGCGGATGAGTATCTCGACGTGGTGAAAGGGCTGTGGGATTCCTGGGAAGGCGACGCCTTTGTGCGCAATAAAGAGAGCGGTCAGTTTTTTGACCCGGCAAAATTGCATACCCTGGACCACCGCGGTGATTTCTTCCAGGTCGCCGGTCCGCTTAATATTGGGCGAACGCCACAGGGGCGGCCGATTGTCTTTCAGGCAGGCGCGTCGGACGACGGGAAAAAGCTGGCGGCGAAACATGCCGACGCCAATTTTACCCATCACGAAACGCTCGACGAAGCGAAAGCCTTTTACCGCGACGTGAAGCAGCAGCTGGAAAGTAACGGACGCCGCGCGTCGGATTTACATATTTTCCAGGGCGTCAGCGTGATTGTGGGTAAAGACGCCGATGACGTGGAAAACCAGTATCAAACCACGGCGGCGCTGGTGTCGATTAACGATGCCCTCAACTACCTCGGACGCTATTTCGAGCATCACGATTTCAGCCAGTATCCGCTCGACGAGCCGTTCCCGGATATCGGCGACTTAGGCAAAAACAGCTTCCGCAGCACCACCGATGAAATTAAGCGTAACGCCCGCGAGCGCAGCTTAACCCTGCGTCAGGTGGCGCTTGAAGCCGCTTCGCCTCGCCCGCGCTTTTCCGGTACGCCGGAAGAGGTGGCCGACGGCCTGCAGGCCTGGTTTGAAGGCTATGCCGCAGACGGCTTCATCATTCAGGGCGGCACGCCGGACACCTTCCCGCGCTTTGTTGACCAGGTGGTGCCTGTTTTACAGGCGCGCGGCCTGTTCCGTACCGACTACCCGGGCACCACGCTGCGCGAAAGTTTGGGTTTAGACGAACCTGGAAACCAATACACACAACAATAAAAGAGAACCCCGCTATGCAGAAAACAACGCTTATTCTGGCGCTCGCGCTGGCCTTTTCCCCTGCCGTCTGGGCAGTGAATGTGAATATTAACGGCACCGGCGTGAGCATCGAGGCCAATAAAACGCCGGTTAATACCGTCAAAAACAACGATGCGGTGGCACAGCTGCCGAAAGACTATCGCTTTGCCGTCCCGGGGAAATTTACCGTGGCGGTGGCGGGCCTCAATCAACCGCCGCTGACGGTGTTTTCCGATGACAACAAAACGCTGTTAGGGAGTGAAGTGGACGTCGCCCGTCTGGTCGCTGACAGCCTGGGGCTGGAGCTAAACGTGGTGCCGACCTCCTGGGAAGACTGGCCGCTGGGCGTGGCCTCCGGGAAATATGATGCCGCCATCAGCAACATTACCGTCACCAAAGAGCGTAAAGAGAAATTTGACTTTGCCACCTACCGCAAAGATTCCCTCGGGTTCTACGTGAAATCAACCAGCCCGATCAAGTCGCTGCAGAAGGCTGAGGACATCGCCGGGCTGCGGATTATCGTCGGCTCCGGCACCAACCAGGAGGCCATCCTGCTGGCCTGGAATGCCGAAAATCTCAAGAAGGGGCTGAAGCCCTTTACTCCGATCTACACCAAAGACGATGCGGCACAAACGCTGGCGCTGCAGTCCGGGCGCGCGGATGCCTACTTTGGTCCGAACGTGATTGGCGCCTGGAAAGCGGCGCTGAACGGGAAAACCAAACTGGTGGGTAGCGTCGACGGCGGCTGGCCGAAGGCGGCGCACATCGCGGTCACGCTGAAGAAAGGCAGCGGGCTGGTTGAGCCGGTGCAAACCGCGCTGAACGGCGTCATCAAAAACGGCGACTACGACAAAGTTCTGAACCGCTGGGGGGAAGGCGTTGAGCGTATTCCTCAGTCAGAAGTGAATCCGGCTGGCCTGGGCGATTAAGGAGGCGTGATGAGCGAACGATTTCGTGATGTTTCCCCGGAAGACGCCGAGCTTCAGCCCATTATCGAAGGGCTGTTCGGTGAATATGCCGCCCGCTACGGGGACTACTTCTCCAAAGACGCGGAGGTTGAGCTCACCGAATGGTATTTAGCGCCGCAGGGGCTGTTTATCGTTCTGGAGCGCGACGGGAAGATTATCGCCACCGGCGCGTACAAACCTTTCGACGAACGCACCGCGGAAATCAAACGCATCTGGACGGACAAAACCCTGCGTCAGCAGGGGCTTGCCGGGCGCGTGGTGCAGGAGCTCGAGCGCAGGGCGGTGCTGGCAGGATACAGCCAAATTTACCTGACAACCGGCTTTCGCCAGCCGGAAGCGGTACGGCTCTATCTCAGCCAGGGCTATCAGGCGCAGTTCGATCTGAACCGCGATCCGGAAGAGTACAGCCAGCCGCCGTTTGACGGCCGGCTGCGCTTCACCAAAACGCTGGTACGCGAAGCGTTCAGTAAAACCGCATGAGGAACGACGATGAGCAACGTTGAAACCATTAAGGTGGTCCCGGCGCGTTATCCGCTGCGGGCCGTCGGCGCCGCGGTGGCGCTGTTTGTCCTGGCGGTCGTGATTCAGTCTGTGGCCTTTAACCCGCGCTGGGAGTGGGCGGTGTTTGCCCGCTGGTTCTTTGACCCGGTGATCCTTGAAGGTGTCGGGCAGACCCTGCTGCTGACGCTGATCGGCACCGCGCTGAGCGTGGTGTTTGGCGGCATGCTGGCGCTGGCGAGACTCTCTTCATCCTGGCTGCTGAGCAGCCTGGCGTGGGCCTATATCTGGCTGTTTCGGTCGCTGCCGCTGATCGTGGTGCTGATTATCCTGTACAACTTTTCCTATCTCTACGACACGCTCTCGCTCGGCGTGCCGTTTACCGGTATTACCTGGGGCAGTTTTGAAACCATCAACGTGCTGGGGCAGTTCTCTACCGCCGTGGTGGGGCTCACCCTGGTGCAGAGCGCCTATACCGCCGAGATCGTTCGCGGTGGTTTCCTCGGGGTCGATCACGGCCAGTATGAGGCCGCCGCCGCGCTGGGCCTCCCCGCCTGGCGCCGCACGGTGCGCATCATTTTGCCTCAGGCGCTGCGCACCATTCTGCCGTCGGGGTTCAATGAAATCATCAGCCTCGCCAAGGGCACGGCGATGGTGTACGTCCTGGCGATGCCGGAGCTGTTTTATACCATCCAGATGATCTACAACCGCACGCAGGAGGTGATCCCGCTGCTGATGGTCGGTGCCGCGTGGTACCTGGCGATCACCACCGTCCTGTCCGCTATTCAGTATGGCGTCGAACGCGCGCTTGCCCGCAGCGAACGCCGCTCTGCCGTTAATCAGAACCGTGCCGCCCGTCGCACCCGTTCTGTCACCACCACGCCAGCACAGGAGCCCGTCCATGCAAGCCTCTCCTGAAGGACACATTTCGATTACCGGCGTCAGCAAGTTTTTTGGTCGCCATAAGGCGCTCGACAACGTTTCGCTGGAGATCCCGCCCGGGTCCGTGACGGTGATCCTCGGGCCGTCGGGCTCCGGTAAATCGACACTGCTGCGCACTATTAACCACCTGGAGCGCGTTGACGAAGGCTTTATCCAGATCGACGGGGACTACATCGGCTATCGCCGTCAGGGCGACAAGCTCTATGAGCTGAAGGAGAAGGAAATCCTCAAACAGCGCGTCAACGTGGGCTATGTGTTCCAGAACTTCAATTTGTTTCCGCATCTCACGGTGCTGGAAAACCTGATAGAGGCGCCCATCGCGCATAAAAAGCTCAGCAAAAAAGAGGCGGTGGAAAGGGCGTACAGCCTGCTGGACGTGGTTGGGCTGCGGGATAAAGCCGATGCCTGGTCGCGCCATCTTTCCGGCGGGCAGCAGCAGCGTATCGCCATTGCCCGCGCGCTGGCGCTGCGTCCCCGCGTGATGCTGTTTGATGAGCCCACTTCGGCGCTGGATCCGGAGCTGGTGGGGGAAGTGCTGGACGTGATCAAAAAGCTGGCCCGGTCCGGCACCACGCTGGTGGTGGTGACGCACGAGATCGGCTTTGCCCGGGAAGTGGCGGATCAGGTGGTGTTTATGGTCGACGGAAAAATCGTCGAGCAGGGAAGCAGTGACGAGGTATTAAACCGTCCGTCACATGCGCGAACGCGCCAGTTCTTGTCAAAAGTGCTGTAAGGAGCGCCAATGAAATACGGACTTCTGGCGGGGCTGATCTTCACGACGGTGAGCCACGCCAGCATTAATTTGAAAGCCAACGAGCAGCCTCTGCCGGTGACGGTCGATCCCCAGGCCGTGGCGAAGATCCCCGCCAATTACAAATTCGTTGAGCCGGGTACGCTCACGGTCGCCGTTTCGGCGCTGAATTCTCCGCCGCTGGCGCTGCTGGCCAGCGATAACCGCACGCGGATCGGCAGCGACCCGGATATTGCCCGCCTGCTGGCGGGCAGCCTGGGGCTGAAGCTAAAGCTGGTGCCGACGGCGTGGGAGGACTGGCCGCTGGGGATCGCCTCCGGGCGCTACGACGTGGCGCTGGTGAACATTGCGGTGACCGAACAGCGTAAAGAGAAGTTTGATTTTGCGACCTACCGCGTCGATTCGCTGGCGTTTTCGGTGAAATCCACCAGCGAGATCCAGTCAATCAAAAGCGCGGAAGATCTGGCCGGGAAAAAGGTGATCGTCGGCTCTGGTACCAATCAGGAACGCATCCTTTTGGGCTGGAACGAAGAGAACAAAAAGGCGGGAAGGGCGCCTGCGCTGCCGGTCTATCTCCACGACGATGCCTCGGGCAATCTCTATATTCAGTCCGGCAGGGCGGACGTGTTCTTTGGTCCGCAGTCGGTATCGGCCTATAAGGCAGCGCTCACGGGCAAAACCCGCGTCGTCGGTTTAGGGCCGAAAAAAGCCTATGTCGCGACCACCACCAAAAAGGGCAATGAGCTGGTGTACGCGCTGCAGGCCGCGCTGGACGGCGCGATTAAGCGGGGTGATTACCAGAAGGTGCTGGCGCGCTGGGGCGAGCAGGGCGAAGCGGTGGCGCAGTCGGAGGTCAACCCGCCTGGGATAACCTACTAATGGTGCTCTATACCCAAAATAATTCGAGTTGCAGGACAAAATGGCTTGCCGTTTTGAACAGCGCTTGCGCTGGCCCCGAAGGGGCGAGGCTACAGGCCGAGTAACGCGGCAAGGGAACGAATTCCCGGGAGCGTACACTAGTACGTGACTGGGGTGAGTGAGTGCAGCCAACGCACCTGCAACTTGAAGTATGACGGGTATACACTTAGGGTTTTCATCCCTGAGGAGGCAACATGATTAAACTCTATGGCGTACCCGGCTGGGGCTCGGCGATCGGTGAAGTGATGCTAACCCTGGCCGATATCCCCTATCAATTTATCGACGTGGACGGGTTTGACCAGCCCGGTCCGCAGCGCGAGCTGCTGCAAAAGCTCAACCCGCTGTGTCAGGTGCCCACGCTGGAGCTGGAAAATGGCGCCATTATGACCGAAACGGCGGCGATTGCCCTGATGGTGCTCGACAGATGCCCCGATCTCGCGCCGCCCGTGGGGCAGGCCGAACGCCAGCAGTTTCAGCGTCTGCTGATCTGGTTTGTGGCCAACGTCTATCCCACGTTTACGTATGCAGACTATCCCGAACGTTGGGCGCCGGATGCGCCTGAACAGCTGCAGAAAAACTGCATCGAATACCGGAAGTCCCTCTATTTGTGGTTCGAAACTCAGCTCAAGGCCGCCCCGTTTGCGTTGGGGGAACGGCTGACGCTGCTGGATGTGTATATCGCGGTGGCGCGAACCTGGGGGCCACGCCATGACTGGTTTGCGACCAATACGCCGAGGTTTATGGCTATTGCGGACACCGTATGCCAGCTGCCGGAACTGCACAAGGTGTTAAAGGCCAACGGTATTATCTGATAACGTGGAGCCCTGACTCACAACTGGAAGCCTGCATATGCCACACGTAGATATCAAATGTTTTCCCCGCGATTTGAACGACGAACAAAAAGCCGCACTGGCCGAGGATATTGCTGAGGTCATTATTCGCCATTTCAACAGCAAAGACAGCTCTGTCTCCGTTGCGTTGAATCAGGTGAACCAGGAGGACTGGAAAGCGCAGGTCTGGGATACCGAAATAGGACCGAAGCTGGACGAATTAATTAAAAAGCCTGGCTATTCAATGTAAGCGCACTTGCCGGGGGGGATGGATCTCTCCTTCCCGGTTTTTTCCCGTCTCGTCTTCATTTTTTTCGCAAAAATCGATAAAAATGCGTTTTGTTTTATCCGCTACAATTAACGTTTCTGGCTGACATATTATTAATCCTTAGGAAAGATCTTCAAAAGAATCAATTAAGGACAGACACGTTAAAGGATAATTTTCGCATGACAAAATTACCCCGTTTTTCATTCGCCTTTCTTCATCCCCGTTACTGGCTAAGCTGGGCCGGCATTGCGGCTCTGTGGCTCATCATGCTGCTCCCTTATCCGCTGCTGTTCAGAATCGGTCATTGCCTTGGTCGACTGGCGATGCGCCTGCTTCCCCGCCGCGTCGAAATTGCCCGCCGCAACCTGGAGCTTTGTTTCCCGGAGATGAAAAAGGCGGAGCGAGAGTCCCTGCTGCAGCGTAATTTTGAATCGGTAGGAATGGGGGTAATCGAAACCGGGATGGCATGGTTCTGGCCCGCGTGGCGGGTGAAGAAATGCTTTACCGTGCAGGGGTATGAGCACATGGAAAAGGCGCGGGCAAAGGGCAATGGCGTGGTGCTCGTTGGCATGCATTTTCTCACCCTTGAGCTGGGCGCGCGGATCTTTGGCATGCTTAATCCCGGCATTGGGGTGTATCGTCCGAATAATAACGCGCTGCTGGACTGGCTTCAGACGCGCGGACGCCTGCGCTCCAATAAAACCATGCTCGATCGTCATGATTTAAAGGGCATGATCCGCTCGCTGAAGCAAAATGAGATTTTGTGGTACGCCCCGGACCATGACTATGGCAAAACCAATAGCGTCTTTGTGCCGTTCTTTGCGGTTCCGGATGCCGCCACGACCGCTGGAAGCTATATGCTGGTCAAAAGCGCTAAGCCTGCCGTCATCCCCTTTGTGCCGCGCCGCAGGGCGGATGGCTCCGGTTACGAACTGATTATTCTTGAGGATATCAGCGAGGCGTTGCAGGGCGGCGATAAAGAAGCCGTGGCGACGCAGATGAACAGGGCAATTGAGCAGGCCGTACGCATGGCGCCAGAGCAGTATATGTGGCTGCATCGTCGCTTCAAAACGCGTCCTGAAGGGGTACCTGACCGGTATGCCCGTCTGAAACAGGCGGCAACTCGGGATGATAGTCTCTCCGCCAGCGATTTTTCTGACCGCTCAGGCATACAGCACTAAAACCACAGCGATGCCCTCACCCTGCGGTGAGGGCATGACTGGCGCTACAGCGCAGACCTGCGGTACGGCGCATAGTCCGCCTGCCACCAGGTCTTCTCAATACGCGCCATCAGCGTCTCATCATCTATCGACGGAGCCACGCCCTGTTTAATCGCGGCCCGGGCGACGGCGACGGCAATCTGGCGTGAAACCGTTTCAATCTGATCTACCGGCGGCAGCAATCCGCCTTTTTCCGTGGTGACCAGCGGAGACTGCGCGGCCAGGCTGCGGCTTGCTGCCATCAGCATCTCTTCCGTCACCCGGCGCGCGTTGCAGGCCAGCACGCCCAGCCCCAGGCCCGGGAAAATATAGGCGTTGTTACACTGGGCGATCTCGTAGTGTTCATTCTCCCAGAATACCGGGGCAAACGGGCTGCCGGTGGCCACCAGCGCGGCCCCCTGGGTCCAGGCGATAAGATCCTGCGGCTGGGCTTCCGCCCGCGAGGTCGGGTTCGAGAGCGGCATGATGATTGGGCGCGGACAGTGGCGATGCATCTCTTTGACAATCTCTTCGCTGAACAGCCCCGGCTGGCCTGAAACGCCGATCATCACCGTGGGATGCGCGTTTTTCACCACGTCCAGCAGGGAAATATTTTGCGAGTCTACCTGCCAGCTGCAAACGGCGTCGCGCGCGGTAAGCAGGTTTTTCTGGAAATCGAGCAGGTTGGTCATGTCGTCGGTCAGCAGGCCGAAGCGATCGACCATAAAGATCCGACTGCGGGCTTCGGACTCGGTCAGGCCGTCGTCCACCATCAGCGCCACAATCTTTTCAGCTATTCCGCATCCGGCAGAGCCGCTGCCCAGGAAGACCACGCGCTGGTCGCGAATGCGCGTACCAGCCGCATGCGCCGCCGCCATCAGCGTACCGGCGGTGACGGCGGCCGTGCCCTGTATATCATCATTGAAGCAGCACAGCTGGTCGCGGTAGCGCTGGAGCAGCCTGGTAGCGTTTTTCTGCGCAAAGTCTTCAAATTGCAGGAGCACATTGGGCCAGCGCGCTTTAACGGTGCTGACAAACATATCCATAAACTCAGCGTACTGGTCGTCGCTGATGCGCGGGTGGCGCCAGCCCATGTACATCGGGTCGTCGAGGTGTTGCTGATTATTGGTGCCGACATCCAGCATAATCGGCAGGGTAGAGGCCGGATGGATCCCCCCACAGGCGGTATACAGCGACAGCTTGCCAATTGGGATGCCCATTCCGCCGATACCCTGATCGCCAAGCCCTAAAATACGTTCCCCGTCCGTCACCACAATCACGCGAACGTCGTTGCGCGAAAAGCTTTGCAGCATCTCATCAATACGATGGCGATTCGGCCATGAAATAAACAGGCCGCGCGCGCGTCGATATATCGTGGAGAAATGCTCGCAGGCTTCACCGACCGTCGGGGTATAGATAATCGGTAACGTCTCTTTCAGGTGCGAACGCAGGAGGTTATAAAAAAGAGTTTCATTGGTGTCCTGAATATTTCGCAGGTATACATGACGCGAAATATCGCTTTTAAAATGACAGAACTGCACCCAGGCGCGCTCGGTTTGTTCCTCAATCGTTTCAACGTTGTGCGGCAATAACCCATGCAGATTAAAATTGTCACGCTCTTCTTTAATAAATGCGAGCCCTTTATTTAGCAGCGGATTTTCCAGCAATACGGCCCCGTTATAGGGGGTGTACAGAACTTCTTTCCGGGACATGGTTAACTCCTGAATTTTTTAAATAAAACAGATTAAGAGATGAAATAGATCATAATGCCTTCGGTCACGACCCCGACGGCAGTGCCAATTAATATGGAAGAGGATGCGGTATCAATATAGGTATCGCTGCGTAAGGCAAACATCCCCGCGGCAATAGCGGAAGGCGTTGCGCCAATAATGACGACCTGCTGCAGTAAGGTATGGCTCAGGCCAAAGGCGATCCCCGCGGCGGCCATAATTGCCGGCTGAATAAGGTTTTTAATACTGATATTGGTAAACGTCTGCACGTTCAGTTTTGGACGTTCACCGTAAAACAACAGGCCGAGGGCAAACAGGGACAGTCCGCCTGAAACTTTGCCAACCATTTCGATAGGCATGCTGAGAATAGAAGGGATTTGCACGCCGGCCAGACTGAGCAATACGCCGGAGACCGGGATCCAGACGATAGGATTGCGTGCCGCCTTGATGAGGTTTTGCACGATCATCGCGCCCGGGTGCAGCGCCTCCAGGCCATCTTGACCGTTTTTATCACCCATACGAATCAGGACGATAGTCAGGGGGATCATGATAACGCTGGTAATAATATTGCCAATCAGCACGCCGATAAATCCTTCCGGCCCAATCAAGACCGCCAGGACCGGTGCGCCAAAGTAGGCCATATCGGGAAAGGCGCAAACCAGTGACTGAATGGCGCTGGTTTTGATATCGTGGCGAAAAACGTAGCGCGAAATAAATAGCGTCAGTAAATACGACCCCATTAAACCGACAACTAAAACGGCCATAAAGGTCAGGTTCTTAATTTTATTGGGATCGGTATGCAATGCACCGATAAAAAGATGGAAAGGAAGGGCGAAACGAATCACCACGGTTGCCATGACGTTTGCATCTTCACGCCGGGAATATCCCAGTTTTCCACTTAGCCATCCAAGTAACATTATAAAGACGAGCGGAAACAGTGACTGTAATAGTAATGAAGGCATAGTATTTCCTGTAGGGTATTTTATGTGTTTTATTGCAGCGCTAATCTAGCGCTTAGAAAGCAGGGCAGGAGTGACAAGGGTCACACTCTCTCTGGTTTTATTAATTTCAAAAAGATTGCATTAGTTGGATAACTAATACTTTCGTCAAATATTGATAAGGCGCAAGAAAGCGATGCTGGTCATCATAAATAACTTTAGTTACTTAATGATGAATTAAGTTATTTAAAGATAAAGGGCCGTATTGTTCACATTTCTCCCGGCAGGCTCGTGATAATTTCATATTGAGCCTGGTTTAAGAAAAGGCCATCTAAGTCATTATTTATATTTAAAAACATTTATTCGTATCAGGAATAGCTCCAGTTTATTCCTTTCTCTGTATATCCGAACACAATTTTCAGGTGATTATATGAAAGATAATCCTGTACCGACTTCTGAGCTGTCTACCTCGCGTTTCGCCTTTGGGCTCAACAATACCGAGGTGGGCACGGTCCCGTTGATGCTGTTCGTCGGGATTGCCGCCATTGTGGCGACGTCCGCCTGGGCAGGGCTGCTGCCAAAAAATATGATTGGTGGTCTCGCGGTCATTATGACCCTCGGCTTCGCGTTTGCCAAAGTAGGGCGTCAAATCCCGGTGCTGAAAGATATCGGCGGCCCGGCGATCCTGTGCCTGATGGTGCCTTCCGTGCTGGTCTATTTTGGCGTATTCGGGAAACATACCCTTGATACCGTCCATCTGCTGATGAAAGAGGCGAATCTGCTCTATTTCGTCATCGCCTGCCTGGTGGTCGGCAGCATTCTGGGGATGAACCGGGTGCTGCTGATCCAGGGGATGATGCGCATGTTTGTTCCGCTGGTGGCGGGAACATGCATGGCCGTGCTGAGCGGCCTCATTGTGGGCTCACTGTTTGGTTATACGGCTTACCACACCTTCTTCTTCATCATTGTGCCTATTATCGGCGGCGGGATCGGCGAGGGGATTTTGCCGCTGTCCCTGGCCTATTCGGCAATACTGGGGCAGACGCCGGACGTCTACGTTGCGCAGCTGGCACCCGCTGCGGTCGTCGGGAATATCTTCGCCATTATTTGTGCGGGATCGCTGGCGCGTCTCGGCGCGAAACGTCCTGCGCTTTCGGGAAATGGCATGCTTACGCGGAGTAAAGACGACGCCAGCCTGTTTGCCGGGACGCAGAGCACGCAGCAGACGGATTTTCATCTGATGGGGGGCGGATTGCTGATGGTGTGCGCGTTTTTCATCGTCGGCGGATTGTTTGAAAAACTGGTACACATTCCCGGCCCGGTGCTGATGATCCTGATTGCCGTTCTGTGTAAATACTTCAGGGTGATTCCGGCCTCAATGGAGCACGGCGCGCATAGCTGCTATAAATTCGTCTCGGCTGCGCTGGTCTGGCCGCTGATGATCGGCCTCGGGATGTTATACGTGCCGCTTGAGAGCGTGGTGTCGGTATTCTCGGTGGGATACGTGGTGGTATGCGGTTCGGTTGTGATTGCGATGGCGCTGAGCGGCTACGTTATTGCGTCGCGTCTGAATATGTATCCTGTGGAAGCGGCCATTGTGACCTGCTGCCACAGCGGGCTGGGCGGAACGGGGGACGTGGCCATTTTGTCCGCGTCTAACCGGATGTCGCTCATGCCGTTCGCGCAGATCGCCACCCGCATCGGCGGCGCGTCGACGGTGATTTTCGCCACGCTTCTGATGGGCTGGATTATGGCGCACTGATCCGAAACGTCAGGATACTGAATCGCAACGACATTTACAGATTGTCGCTGCGGTTCAGTCCTTTATAAAACTCACCGCGCTGTATAGAATTACCGCAGCCACAGCGACGGGATACCACACGATGACCGGAAGAGTTGATTATCAGATTGAAAAATATCTCCTGACCGAAGCCGCCGAACCGGAGCGCCTGACGCGCCAGTGGGCGGAGGTGCTGGAGGAGTGCCGTGAGCAACAGTCCGGTGCGGAGGATCGTCTGCGTCTCGCGCTGCTTAATGTGGATTATGTCACCAGCTTCGAGCTGCCGTTCAGGCTGCTCCTCACCCGCGCGCCCCAGCTGATTGACGCTGTCAGAAAAGAGCTTCAGCTCAGTCAGAAAAATGTTCTGTTTAACGGCAAGCGCTTTGGCTGCGTCTATAGCCTTAAAAGGGATCTGGACGGCATACCTGACGAGTTTACCTATCAGCTGAAAACGCGTATCCAGCGCAGTGACGCGACAGGATGCAATGAAGCGCCTTACCGGCAAATTGCCCAGCAGGTTAAAGCCCCCCGCGAACGACTTAAGCTGGCGCTGGAAAATGGGTTAGCGATAACGGCACTCGACGGGCTTTTCTGGTTTGGCATTCAGCGCATCGCGGCCGATGTGCAGAGATTACGCAAAACGGGGATGAGGATCGTGACGTCCGACGCCGAGGTGTTTGATACGCTCACCAAAACAACCCGGCGGATACCTGTTTATAGCCTTGCTCGCCCGGAATGAGTGTTCGCCGCTGACCGGTCGACGGCATCAAACATGACGGAAAATTGCGGCCAGTTTTTTTACAGCGTCTTCTATCTCCCTTTCCGTGTAAGCAGCAAATCCCATCAAAAAACCGGTGGACGCGGGAGGACCTGCATATAAATTGGTAAGACCAAGTATATCAACACCCGCGCGGCGGGCGGCGGTGGCTATTTCTTTCTCGGATATGCCGTATTTCAGGTGACAAGGCATTTGCATTCCCCCCGCAGGCGTTTCACAGGTAACATATTCGGAAAGATATTCGGCCATCATGCTTGCCAGCGCGTCTCGACGAGCAACGTAAATACTCCGCATCTTACGAACATAGGCGCCAAAATGGCCCCCCTCCAGAAATTTAGCCAGCGTCAGCTGGGTTATTGAGGCGGTGTGACCATCCATTAATGTCCTCGCCATGGTAAAGGGCTCTATCAGTTCTGAGGGAACGATGGTGTAGGCAATACGTAGCCCAGGGAACAGAGACTTGGTGAACGTGCCGATATAAATTGTCCGGTTGGAAGTATCAAGCCCCTGAAGACTGGCCATAGGCTTGCCTTCGTAGTGAAACTCGCTGTCATAGTCATCCTCAATGATCCAGGCTCCGTAACGGTTTGCCCATTTAATAACCGCCAGTCGTCGGTCAAGAGAGAGCGTCACACCGGTAGGGTACTGATGAGAAGGCGTAAGGTAGATCGCCCTGGCAGGCTCGGTCAGAGAATTAAGACCGTCAACCGAGATGCCTTTTTCATCAAGAGGAACCGGAATACAGCGAAGCCCTGCAGCGTTGAACGCTTTGTGCGCCCCTTGATAGGAGGGATCCTCAATGACAATGCCATCCCCGGCGTCCATCAGCACGTGGGAACAGAGCGCAAGCGCCTGTTGAGAACTTGTCAGAACGATGACCTGTTCTGCATTCGCCCGTGTTCCGCGCTCAAGATTGACGTATTCCGCAATTGCCCGTCGCAGGCGCTCTATACCCTGTGGGGGACTTTGCTCTAATGCCTGATGCTGAAACTCCTTCAGGACCTCTCGCTGAAGACGCTCCCAGATCGGAATGGGAAACATGCGGGTTTCAGGAATGCCGGGCGCAAGGGGGCGAGGGGAGGAAAATTCTCGGATCCCGCCGCTTTCATAAACGATCTTTCCCCGGACGCTGAGTTTTGCTTTTTGTATCTCAGCGGTTGGCTGATTCTGTCGAGGACGGGGTTTTAAAAAACGCGCGCTGGAAGAGACGAAGCTCCCTCTGCCTGTTTGTCTCTCAATAAAACCTTCGGCATGCAGGCTGGAGTAGGCCGCTTCAATGGTATCCCGGGAAACGCTGAGAGAAGCCGCCAGAGCGCGTGAGGCAGGAAGGGCCTTACCGTGAGATAATACCCCTTCCAGTATCAGCGTCCGTATTGCTCTCTGGATCCTTTCATGAAGCGGTAGCGATCCGTTAGCGGGGTCGATAATCCATGCCTTAACCGTTTCAAGCTGTGCGTGCTTAAACATTACGTTGTCCACTTTTCCTGTGTGTCTTTTGATTCTAAAGCAATATTGCATGCAGAAGGATGAAAAATTGGTCTGCCTTGATGGCGAGAATTGGCGGGACAAAACGTGCCATTCAGCGAATACACTCTTCCTGAAACGAATAAACGGGTGACCAAAGAGGCAATATGAATAATACGAGCGTAATAATTGAGGCAGTTAAAGAACGTGATTTTGAAAGCTGGATGCCGCTATGGGGAAAATATCAGGCGTCTTACAACGTCGATCTGTCCGGGGCAATTACTGAACGAACCTGGCAACGATTTTTCAGCCCCGTTGAGCCGCTATTCTGCGTGGTTGCACGATGTAATGGAAACGTAGTGGGTTTTGCGCATTATCTCTTTCATCGTTCGACCTGGGCTGAGAGCGATTACTGCTACCTCGAAGATTTATACGTCTGCGAAGCCGTAAGGGGCAAACACATTGGCAAACAGTTAATAGAATATGTTCAGAGAGAAGCCAGAAAACATCATGCCAGCCACCTTTACTGGCATACGCATGAAGCCAACTATCGCGGGCAACGATTGTACGACTGGATTGCGAAGAAAAGTGGAATGATTGAATATCGTATGCAGGTTAGATAAATCCCTTCGCTGACGTAATGCCCCCTCAACTACGTACGGGGCATTTTTCAGGAAAAAACAGGCATGTCCTTATGATTTGGCCTGTAAAAGTATCTCCATCAGCCCCGGAAAGCGGGCATCCAGATCGTCTCTGCGTAACGAAATCATGTTCTCCCGCCCCTGCGGGCGCTGCCAGATAACGCCGCTGTCGCGCAGAACGCGCCAGTGGTGTGTCATCGTGGACTTCACCACGTCTTCCGGACGCAGCGCGTTACAGCTGAGTTCGCTGCCATCGGCGAGCCGGCGAATAATCGACAGCCGGAGCGGATTGCCGAGGGCAAACAGCACATTTTCCAGCAGTATTTGTTCAGTTTCAGGGTGGTTTGGGATCATCGTTTTCCTGCGTTTGGCGTCAGATTGAGCTATATCAACAATAGGTCAACCGTTAAAAAATAGTTCGATAATACTCGTACAATAGGACTATTATAGCAAACGAACGAATGCACGACCATCCTGGTCGTCACAGACAAGTCATAAGACTTAAGGAAATATCATGCCCCGACCCATCCCACTCGAACGTTATCGCAACATCGGTATCTCCGCGCATATCGATGCCGGTAAAACCACCACCACTGAGCGCATCCTGTTTTACACCGGGATGAGCCACAAGCTGGGTGAAGTACACGATGGCGCGGCAACCACTGACTGGATGGCGCAGGAGCAAGAGCGCGGGATCACGATCACCTCCGCGGCCGTCAGCTGCTTCTGGCCGGGTATGGACAGAGGTTATGAGCCGCACCGGATCAACATCATCGACACCCCGGGCCACGTGGATTTCACCATTGAGGTGGAACGTTCCATGCGCGTACTCGACGGCGCCGTGATGGTGTATGACTCCGTGGGAGGCGTGCAGCCGCAGTCGGAAACCGTCTGGCGTCAGGCCAATAAATATCACGTTCCGCGACTGGGCTTCGTCAACAAAATGGACCGTGCGGGTGCCGATTTCTTCCGCGTCGTGCGGATGATGCAGGAGCGCCTGAAGGCCAATCCGGTGCCGATTGTCATTCCGGTGGGCGCAGAAGATCATTTCACCGGCGTGGTGGATCTCATCAAGATGCGCACCATTCTGTGGGACGACGCGACGCAGGGCATGGTGTTTACCTATGCGCCCGTGCCGGACGATTTGGTCAGTACCGCCCAGGAATGGCGGGAAAAAATGGTCTCTGCGGCGGCGGAAGCCAGCGATGAACTGATGGATAAGTACCTGGAAACGGGCGACCTGACGGAAGCGGAAATTATCAAAGGGCTGCGTATTCGCACCATCTCGGGTGAAATTCAGCCGATGCTGTGCGGCAGCGCGTTCAAAAATAAAGGCGTGCAGCGCATGCTCGATGCGGTCATTGAGCTCATGCCGTCGCCGCTGGACGTGCCGGCCATTGATGGCGTGGATGAAAAAGGGCAGCACGCGGAGCGTCATCCGAGCGATGATGAGCCGTTCTCGGCCCTGGCGTTCAAGCTGATGAGCGATCCGTACGTCGGGCAACTGACCTTTATCCGCGTGTACTCTGGCGTGCTGCGCAAAGGTGACGCGGTGTATAACCCGGTGAAAGGGAAGAAAGAGCGCATCGGGCGTATCGTGCTGATGCATGCCAACGATCGTCACGAGGTGGACGAACTGCGCGCCGGAGACATCGCGGCCTGCGTTGGGCTGAAGGATGTGACTACCGGCGACACGCTCACCGATCCTAATGCAGTGATCACGCTTGAACGCATGGAGTTCCCGGACCCGGTTATCTCGCTGGCGATCGAGCCGAAAACTAAGGCCGATCAGGAGAAAATGGGGATCGCGCTGCAGCGTCTGGCGGCGGAAGATCCATCGTTTAGCCTGCATACTGACGAAGAGTCCGGCCAGACCATCATCTCCGGGATGGGTGAGCTACACCTTGAGATCATCGTCGACCGCATGAAGCGTGAGTTTGGCGTCGAGGCCAATATTGGCCGCCCACAGGTAACCTACCGTGAAACCCTGCGTAAAACGGTGAAGGATATCGAAGGTAAATTTGTTCGTCAGTCCGGCGGTAAAGGGCAGTACGGCCATGTGGTGCTGAGCCTGGAACCGCTGGAGCCCGGAAGTGGCTTTAAATTTGAAGATGCCACCAAGGGCGGCGTGGTGCCGCGCGAGTACATCCCGTCCGTTGAGAAAGGGCTGCGGGAAGCGATGAACAGCGGCGTGCTGGCGGGCTATCCGGTTGTCGATGTCAAAGCGACGCTGACGTTTGGCTCGTATCACGACGTCGACTCCTCGGAGATGGCGTTCCGCATGGCGGCGATCCTCGGCTTTAAAGAGGGCGCCCGCAGGGCGGACCCGGTGATCCTTGAGCCGATCATGCATGTGGAGGTGGAAACGCCGGAAGAGTACGCCGGCAACATCATGGGCGATCTTTCTTCCCGCCGCGGCATGGTGCAGGGGATGGCGGAGCAGTACGGAAGCCAGATTATTCGCGCTGACGTGCCGCTGGCAGAGATGTTTGGTTATGCCACGACATTGCGCTCGATGTCCCAGGGACGCGCGACGTATACGATGGAGTTCCATCATTTTGCGGAAGCCCCGCGGAATGTTGCGGATGAAATTATTGCGCGGCGTGCGAAGTAATACGGTCACCCTCTCCCAATAGGGGGAGGGTTTTCTCAATCCGGCGCCTTCACCATCTTCCCGCTCGCGACAAACGTTCCGGCCCCAAGATGATGCAGGGTATTCAGCTTATCCCCGTCAAACTGCCAGCGCCCGGCGATAAACGCGCGTTCATCGGCTGCCGCTGAAACCACTTCACCAAACAGCGTATCGTATTTTTCTGCCGCTGAGGTGACGGGTAATAACCGACACTCCATCCACGCCAGACATTTTTCTTCTATCACCGGCAGGCCAAGTTCAGGACCGTTCACCACCGGGATCCCGTAGCAGTTGAATTTGTCCTCATCGCGCCCGCTGACGCTACCGACCGCGTATGTCCAGTTGGCCGCCGCCACGCCGGGGATGACGATGCCAAACTTCCCGCTGCGCTCAATCAGCTCGCGCGACCAGGTGCTTTTATCCACGACTATTGCGATGCGCGGCGGTTCAAACTCAACGGGCATTGACCATGCGGCGGCCATCACGTTGCGTCTGTCGAGGCTTTCATCCCGACTGGTGATAAGCACAGTAGGGCCGTGGTTCAGCAGACGGCTGGCATGACGTAATTCAACAGGGCGAAAGTGGCTCATAGGGTCTCCTCATCTACACCGATGAGTATGACGAAAAAGCACGTAAATCAAAGCGGATGCGTAAAATTAGTTTATAAACAGAACATCTCAATCAAAGGAAACTGATGTATGTCCCCATTTCTGAACGCCTATTTTGTCCGCATCGGCTGGGCGCAACCGACGCGGGTGGATATCAATACCCTGCGCGCGCTGCATTTACATCACAACTGTGCGATCCCTTTTGAGAATATTGATGTTGTTCTGCCTCGCGAAATCCAGCTTGACGATCGGTGCCTGGTCGACAAGCTGGTCACCGCACGTCGCGGAGGGTACTGCTTTGAGCAAAACGGCCTGTTCGAGCGCGTCCTGCGTGAAGTCGGGTTTACGGTGCGTAGCGTGCTGGGGCGCGTGGTATTAGCGAGTCCGCCGCAAATGCCGCCGCGCACGCACCGCCTGCTGCTGGTTGAGCTTAACGGTGAGCGTTGGATTGCCGATGTCGGCTTTGGAGGCCAGACGCTGACGGCGCCGATTCGCTTGCTCGCTAATGAAGAACAAGAGACGCCGCACGGGCTGTATCGTCTGCTGAGCGAGGGGAACGACTGGGTGCTGCAGTTCCGGCACCACGAGCACTGGCAGTCGATGTACCAGTTTGACCTGACGACGCAGTATTTCAGCGATTACGTGATGGGGAATTTCTGGTCGGCGCACTGGCCGCAGTCGCATTTCCGCCATCATCTGTTGATGTGTCGCCATCTGCCGGACGGCGGCAAGCTGACGCTGACCAACTTCAACTTTACCCACTGGCGGAACGGCCATGTGGAGGAGCAGATCCATCTTCCCAACGCTGCGGCGCTATACCAGCTAATGCAGGAGCGCTTTGGTCTTGGGGTTGACGATCCGAAGCACGGCTTTACACTGTCAGAATTGACGGCGGTGATGGCAGGGTTTGATACACATCCTCAGGCCGGGAAATAATACGCAGGCCGGGTAAGGCGTCGCCGCTACCCGGCAACATCACTGCTTAGACGGCGTATTAAACAACTCGAGCGTGATTAATTTATCAAGATGGTTGTTAAAGGCGGCTTCGTCCATTTCGGGCATGTTTAAGATATACATTCCGTCAAGACCGCACACCAGACCAATCAAGCGCCAGGCAATATTTTCCGCCCGATCGCCCGGATTTAATGCCCCGGCCTCCGTTCCCGCTTTGATAAGCGCCACCGTTTCCTGGTGCCACATCTCCATGGTCATCACATAGGCGCCTTTGATGTCGGCATCGCGGCTGGCCAGGATCTGCGCCTCACGCCACAGGCGAATATAGGGCTCAAACCTCCCGTCATCGCTGCCGAGCATGGCATGAAGCTGTTCCCGCCAGCCGGCCTGTTTACCCGCGACATCCGCATCCAGCAGCTCGCGAATTAGCCGTACGAAGGCCAGCGATTTTAGTTCGCCGCCGGACGTAAAATGATGATGTACCTGGCCGGTGGCGACTCCGGCCTCGGCGGCAATACGGCGTACCGTCATTGCAGCCAGTCCTTCAGCCAGCGCCACGCGCATGGCGGCCTGTAAGATGGCTTCCCGCCGTTCATCCTTGCTCAGATATCGCATGTTTACTCACTCTCAATGGGAATGAAACGAGTGTAACAAAAAGCTGGACATGCGTTCAACTTTACGTAGGATCGCATCCTGGACATGTGTCCATGTTTTAAAAGAAAAGGAAATTTATGTTTCGTCAGTGGTTAGCGTTAGTGATTATCGTGCTGGTGTATATCCCGGTGGCGATCGACGCGACGGTGCTGCACGTGGCGGCGCCGACATTGAGCATGACGCTGGGCGCCAGCGGCAATGAATTGCTGTGGATCATCGATATTTACTCGCTGGTGATGGCGGGAATGGTGCTGCCGATGGGCGCCCTGGGTGACCGCATTGGTTTTAAACGACTGCTCATGATTGGCAGCACGCTGTTTGGCCTGTCGTCGCTGGCGGCAGCATTTGCCCCGTCAGCAGGGTGGCTGATTGCGGCGCGCGCCTCGCTGGCAATCGGCGCGGCGATGATTATTCCGGCCACGCTTGCCGGGATCCGCACGCTGTTTATCGACGCGCGGGATCGTAACATTGCGCTCGGCGTCTGGGCTGCGGTGGGCTCCGGTGGCGCGGCGTTTGGCCCGCTGATTGGCGGTATGCTGCTCGAGCATTTTTACTGGGGATCAGTCTTTTTAATCAACGTGCCGATCGTGCTGGTGGTGGTTTCGCTGGCCGCGCGTTTGGTGCCTCCTCAGCAGGGGCGTCCGGAGCAGCCGCTGAATATCAGCCATGCCATTATGCTGATTGTGGCGATTTTGCTGCTGGTCTACAGTGCGAAAACCGCGCTAAAAGGCGTCCTGTCGCCGTGGGTGGTCGCGTCCGCGCTGGTGACCGGCTCGGTGCTGCTGTTTATCTTCGTGCGTATTCAGCTCCGCGCCCGCGTGCCGATGATCGACATGCGTCTGTTCTGCCATCGTATCATTTTGAGCGGCGTGGTGATGGCGATGACCGCCATGATTGCCCTGGTCGGGTTTGAGCTGCTGATGGCCCAGGAGCTGCAGTTTGTTCATGGCTTTACGCCGTTTGAAGCGGGAATGTTCATGCTGCCGCTGATGGTGGCGAGCGGGTTTAGCGGACCGATCGCGGGTGTGCTGGTGGGTCGTCTCGGTCTGCGCATTGTGGCGGCTGGCGGAATGGGGCTCAGCGCCGTCAGCTTTATCGGCCTGTCGATGCTCGACTTCAGCACGCAGCAGCTGCTGGCTTCTGCCCTGATGGTTCTGCTCGGCTTCAGCGCCGCCAGCGCGCTGCTGGCCTCGACCTCGGCGATTATGGCCGCTGCGCCGAAAGAGAAAGCCGCCGCGGCAGGGGCGATTGAAACCATGTCCTATGAGCTGGGCGCCGGGCTGGGGATCGCCATCTTTGGTCTGCTGTTGACCCGCAGCTTCTCGGCGTCGATTGACCTGCCGCAGGGGCTGAACGCCTCGCTCGCAGATAAAGCCTCGTCATCCATTGGTGAGGCGATGAAGGTGGCGCAGGATCTGACCCCGACGCTGGCGGAGTCGGTGATTGAGGCGGCGAAAAGCGCGTTTATCACTTCGCACAGCGTGGCGCTGGGCAGCGCGGGCGGAATGCTGCTGCTGTTGGCAGTGGGGATCTGGTTTAGCCTGGCGAAGGCCAGGCCGCAGTAATACAGGGCGCGCGGTTGGCGCGGGTGGGGCAGATGGGCTATGTTTTTTAAAGGATTATCTGACTCTTGCTGGAAAATATGAGCCCTCGCCACAGCAGTGAACCGTCCCAACCGCTCTCCCGGTTAACCCTGCTTGCAGGAGGCGCGCTGGGCGTCGTTTTTGGTGATATCGGCACCAGCCCGCTCTATACCTTCCGCACGGTGCTGTCGCTCTCTGAGCATGACCCTACGCCCGGCGTCATCCTGGGCCTGCTCTCCCTGATTACCTGGACACTCATCCTGGTAACGTCCATAAAATATGCCGCCTTTGCCATGCGAATTGATAATCATGGCGAGGGGGGCATCATGGCCTTAATGTCGCTTCTGGTGGAGAAAGGCAAAGGCGGGCGCTGGGTGATTTTTTCCGCCCTTATCGGTGCCGCTTTAATTTACGGTGACGGCGCGATAACCCCGGCTATCTCCGTGCTTTCTGCCCTTGAAGGGCTGGAGATGGTCATTCCTGAATCTCAGCCGTACATATTGCCCCTGACGGTGGCGGTCCTGCTGGCGCTGTTTCTTCTTCAGCCTTTTGGTACTGCTCGCATAGGGAAAATATTTGGCCCGGTTATGGCGGTTTGGTTTTTGGCGATTGCTGCGCTGGGCGTGCGGGGGATCGTTCAACACCCGTCGGTATTGCTGGCCCTCAACCCTGCGTACGGCATCGCGTTTTTGTTTTCGAACGGGTACACCAGTTTTCTGGTCCTGGGCGGCGTTTTTCTCTGCGTGACGGGTGCCGAGGCCCTGTATGCAGACATGGGGCATTTTGGCAAAAAGCCCATCTGGCTTGCCTGGTACGGCATCGTCTTTCCTTCGCTGCTGCTCAACTATGCCGGCCAGTCAGCGCTGATTCTGGCCGGTGCCGACAGCAAGCAAAACCTTTTCTACACGCTCTGTCCGCCTGTGCTCCAGGTTCCGCTCATCATTCTTGCCGCGCTGGCGACGATAATCGCCAGTCAGGCGATTATCACCGGCGCTTTTTCCATGACGCGCCAGGCCATACAGCTTGGCTGGTTACCCCGATTACGCATCAAGCAGACGGCGGCGGAAAGCTACGGTCAGATTTATATCGGGATAATCAACTGGCTGCTGATGGGGGTAACCATCGGGCTGGTGGTGTTCTTTAAATCCTCCGATAAGCTCGCCGCCGCGTACGGCATTGCCGTGTCGTTAACCATGCTGATGACCACGGGGCTGCTGTTTGTGGCAATGCGCGAAGTGTGGCGCTGGAGCCTGGCCAGCAGCGCGGTGATTGCCCTCTGCTTCCTGGTGATTGATGCCACCTTCTTATTTGCCAATCTGATTAAGGTCCTGGAGGGCGGCTATATTCCGCTGCTGATGGCCGCAGCGATTTGTACGGTGATGCTGATCTGGCATCGCGGCGTCAAGGCGGTATCCGCATCGGTGGGCGAGAAGGGCGTCAGCGTGGATGCGTTCTTTGCCCAGCTTCAGCAAAAGACGGTGCCAAGAGTGGCTGGCTCCGCCGTCTTTTTGACCCGGACACAGAACAATATTCCGCCGGTCATGCGCTGGCACGTCGCGCGAAACCGGGCGCTACAGCAGGATGTGTTGTCGCTTACCATTGATATTCTGAATGTGCCATACGTGGGGGAAGAACAACGCATCAGGGTAGAGCAGCGGGCGCCGGGCTACTGGCACGGCGTGGCGCAGTATGGCTTTATGGAACACCCGGATATCCCGCGTTTGCTGCAGGGTGTCAGCGAGATTAACGCGCTTTTTGCCACGGACGACGCCACCTGGTATGTCGGGCATGAAACCATTGTCGCAGGCGAGGGTGAGGCAGGCATGGCGGCCTGGCAACGACACATCTTTGCGTTCATGAAGCGCAACTGTACGCACGTCATCAACCACTATCACCTTCCCAGCGATCGGGTTGTCGAAATCAGCCGACGCGTTGCCGTGTAGATTCTGGCGAAAGCAGAGCTCGTCTGCTTTCGCACCGTTCTATCTCTCAAGGGCCGCGGACAGAACGCTATGCAATAACACGTTCGCCCCTTTCTCCGACCACTCCGGCAGGATCCTCTCCGCTTCGTTATGGCTGATGCCTTTCACGCAGGGGATAAAGATCATGCTGGCAGGCGCCATTTTGCTGACATAGCAGGCGTCGTGTCCCGCACCGGAGACCATCGGTTTCGACGAATAGCCCAGTTCCGCCACGGCCTTCTCCGAACGCGCCAGGCATTCGGCATCAAACGCGATGGGCGCGTAGTCAAAAATGCGCTCAACGGCAGCAGCGACGCCGCGCAGGCTGAGGCTTTCAGCCACCTTATGCAGTGCCGCTTCCATGGATTCAAGCGCCTGCTGCATAGGGTGGCGAAACTCAACGCTGCATTCCACGCGAGACGGCACAACGTTGCGCGAGTTTGGCGTAACCTTCGCCATACCGATCGTCGCGCGTCCGTCCGGCGCATGCCGATAGCCAATCTCTTCCACCTTCAGCGCCAGCTCTGCGAAGGCGGTCAGCGCGTCGCGGCGGCTGTGCATCGGCGTCGTGCCCGCGTGGGCGGCGAATCCGTCCAGCGTCAGGGTAAACCAGCGCTGGCCCATTGCCGCGCGGACTAACCCGATATCAATGGCTTCATCTTCCAGGATCGGACCCTGTTCGATGTGCAGTTCGTAGCAGGCGTGAACGGGAAACGAACGGGCAGGGGTTTCACCCCGGTAGCCAATGCTCTCCAGCGCTTCGCCCACGGTAGTGCCTTCGTTATCCGCGCGGGCATGCGCGTATGCTTCGCTAAACTGTCCCGTCCAGACCCCTGAAGAGAGCATGGCCGGCGCAAAGCGCGCGCCTTCTTCGTTAGTCCAGTTCACCAGCACAACGTCACGTTCAGTCTCAACGTTATGGTCGTTAAGGGTTCGCAGCAGCTCCAGCCCGGCCAGCACGCCGTAAACCCCGTCGTAGTTACCGCCCAGCGGCTGGGTATCCACATGTGAACCCGTCATGACCGGGGCAAGCTGCGTGTTTTTCCCCGCGCGACGGATAAACATATTGCCCATGCTGTCGACGTCGCAGGTGAAACCCGCGTCCAGCGCCCAGTCGCGCAGCAGGTTACGCGCAATACGATCTTCCTCGCTCAGCGCCAGACGGGTCACGCCGCCGGCGGGCGTGCAGCCGATCTGCGCCATCATCTCAAGCGTTGACCACAGCCGTTCGGCGTTAACGCGGATCATGGCTTGTCCTTACTGCTGCGGTAGCGGAAATCACAGCACGAACCGCCCTGCATGATGGTAGTCGTGCGGGTCAGCTTCACGTCCGGCGCATAGCCAACGATGAATTTTTCATCGCGCGCGCAGGAGAGCAGATGACCAATCTCTCCCAGCCCCATCTCGTGATACATCTCCGCGTAGCGGCAGCGGGTCACGTTGTAGTTGTACTGCTGGTCGTCGGCGTCGATCACCTTCACGTCAAGCGCGTTATCTTTTTCCCACAGATACTGCAGGGCGATGAAGCTCTTTACGTCCGTGCCGTTGGGTTCTTTGCTGGCAAACGCTTTGCCAGCGTCAATCGCGGCCTGCTCAATGGCCTCGCCAATGACCGCCTGGGCGCGGGGTTTCCCTATCTCGCGCACCAGGATTTCATAAATTGGCTTTATAATTTCTGCTTCAATTTTGCGGCGGGCGAGAATGCCCAGCTCGTTATTATCACTCATCACATTGCCCTCGCTGCGTTACTTCGCTTTTGCGCCACCCAGCACGGTTTGCGGCTGCCATTTGCCGTCGACAACTTTGTAAACGGTGAAGGACGGCGATTTCAGGTTACCTTCTTTATCAAACGCGATCTGTCCGGTGACGCCGGAGTAGCCGATGGCGCGCAGGGCGGGCAGATAGTCGGACGGCTCAACGGAGTCTGCTTTTTCCATCGCCGCAACCAGCACGCGGGTGGCGTCATAGGCGAACGGGGCGTGCAGTTCGATATGGGTGTGGTAGCGCGACTGATAAGCCTGTTCGAATGCCTTTCCACCCGGCATCTGGTCAACGGGCAGACCCGGCTCCAGCGCGACCACGCCTTCGCCTTCTTTCTGCGCCAGCTGCAGGAACGTCTGGCTGACAAATCCGCCTGCGCCCATCAGCGTAGCGTTCATGCCCAGCTGTTTGATACGACGAGCCAGTGGCGCTGCCTGGCTGTCGACGCCGCCGAAGAAGATCAGATCGGCGTTTTTACTGCGGATGGCGGTCAGCACGGCGCTGAAGTCCACCGTTTTGTCATCAACGTACTGACGATCGACAACCTTCACGCCCTGCGCTTCAAGCGATTTAATAAACTGGTCCGCCAGTCCCTGACCAAAGGCGGTACGGTCGTCGATCACCGCAATGCGTTTGGCTTTCAGCGTATTAACCGCGTACTGACCGGCTAGCTGACCGCCGTCGTCGTCGTGGCCCATCACGCGGAAGCTGGTATCAAAACCCTGTTTGGTATAGGCGTGACCGGTCGCGACCGGTGCCACCTGCGCGATGCCCGCATCGTGATAGATACGTGCGGCAGGAATGCTGGTACCGGTGTTCCAGTGGCCGACAACACCCGCCACGCCGCTATCCACCAGACGCTGCGCCACGGCCACGGCGGTGCGCGGGTCGGACTGATCGTCTTCGGACTGCAGTTTGAAGGTCACCGCTTTGCCGCCGATGGTCGGGTGCTGCTTGTTAATGTCGTCAATGGCCAGCTGCGCGCCGTTCTCCAGATCCTTACCGATACGGGCAGACGGGCCGGTGAGCGGGCCTGCCAGACCGATAACCACGGTTTCACCGTCGACTGCCCAAGCGGCCGTCGAGGCAAAACTGCCGAGGAGGATAGCGGCGCTGAGCGCACTGATTTTTACTGTTTTCATTGTTTTTCCCTGATGTTGGCTGGTGTTGTTAAACGGGCATTTCGCCCAAATAAATCTGTGCAATCTGGTCATCATTGAGCAGCGCTTTCGATTCGCCGTGATGGACGATGCTGCCGCTGTCCATCACCCACGCGCTGTCGGTGACTTCCAGCGCGAGACGGGCGTTTTGTTCGATAAGCAGCAGGGCAACGCCGCGTTCGCGCAGCCCGGCGATAACGGCAAAAATGTTCTCGACCATCTTCGGGGCAAGGCCCATCGAAGGTTCGTCGAGGATCAGCAGCCGCGGGCGGCTGAGCAGGGCGCGGTTAAGGGCCAGCAGCTGTTGCTCGCCACCGGACAGCAGCCCGGCAAGCTGATGCTGGCGCTCGCCCAGGCGCGGGAAGCGCTCGAAGATCTCGTTCATCTCGCGCCTGACGGTGACAGTGTCACGCCTGAGCCAGGCGCCCATCTGCAGGTTTTCCAGCACCGTCATTCGGGAGAAGATCCCCCGGCCTTCCGGGACCATCACCAGTCCGTCACGGAGCAGGGTTTCGGGCTTGTGCTTACGCACCGCTTTACCGTTGAATTCAATACGACCGCTAAAGTTTTCCAGCCCGGTAATGGCGCGTACGGTGGAGCTTTTCCCCGCGCCGTTCGCGCCGATCAGCGTAGCCTGTTCGCCCTCGCGCAGGGTAAAAGAGACATCGCGTACGGCCTGAATACCGCCGTAATGCACGTCCACACGTTCCACCTTCAGTAATTCAGACATGGGCGTTGCCTCCAAGCCAGGCGGCGATCACTGCCGGGTCGCGACGCACGCTCTCCGGCGTGCCGCTGGCGAGTGTTTTGCCGTAATCAAGTACCGTCAGGCGATCGCAGATGCCCATCACCAGCTTGACGTCATGTTCAATCATCAGCAGGGTTATGCCGTCATCGCGCAGGCGGATAAGCAGCTCGCCGAGCGCCACTTTTTCCGCCGCGTTCATCCCCGCGGCGGGTTCGTCCAGCGCCAGCAGCAGCGGATCCGTTGCCAGCGCGCGGGCAATCTCCAGACGGCGCTGATGGCCATAGGCCAGATCGCAGGCGCGGTAGTGGGCGAACTTCGCAATGCCGGCGTACTCAAGCCAGTGCCAGGCCAGCTCCCGGGTCTGTTTCTCTTCTTCGCGAGCGCGTTTGTGGCGGCTCAGCGCGGCCCACAGGCCGTTACGGGTGCGCACGTGGCGACCCACCATCACGTTTTCCAGCACCGACATGTCGTTAAAGAGGCGCACGTTCTGAAACGTGCGGGCAATCCCGGCGGCGGTGACTTTCTCAATGTGCTTTGGGAAATAGGGCTTGTCGGCAATCGAAAATTCACCGCTGTCCGCCGGATAAAGCCCGGTGATCAGGTTAAAACAGGTGGTTTTTCCCGCCCCGTTAGGACCAATCAGGCCGTAGATCTCACCCTTGTTCACGGCGATCGAAACGTCATCCACCGCGGTAAGACCGCCGAAGCGTTTGGACATATTGCGTACGGTTAACAGGCTCATGTATTCACCTCCTTGTGGCGTACCGGCCAGATCCCGGCAGGACGCACCAGCATGACCAGCACCAGCGCCAGGCCGTAGAACAGCTGACGCAGCACTTCCGGGTCAATCAGTATCGTACCGAACAGCGCCTGCTGAACCGGAGCTGCCTGACTGCGCAGCAGTTCCGGCAGGGAGGTAAGCAGTACCGCGCCGAGGATCACGCCCGGAATGTGTCCCATCCCGCCCAGCACCACCATCGCCAACACGGCAATGGATTCCTGTAACGTGAAGGATTCCGGGGAGACAAAGCCCTGAAACGCGCCGAACAGGGCACCCGCCACGCCGCCAAAAGAGGCACCCATCGCAAATGCCAGCAGCTTATAGTTACGCACGTTGATGCCCATCGCGCGGGCCACATCCTCATCTTCACGGATGGCGTGCCAGGCGCGGCCAATACGAGAATGCTGCAGGCGCAGGCAGACAAAAATAATCGCCACAATCACCAGCATCAGCAGGTAGTACCACAGCCACAGGGCGGGCACTTTGAAACCAAACCAGTGGTATACGCCGCTGAACTTCATGCCGAACAGATTCAGCGTATCCACCCCGGTAATGCCCTTTGCACCGTTGGTGATGTTCACCGGACGGTCGAGGTTGCGCATCAGGATGCGGATGATTTCGCCAAAGCCGAGGGTCACTATCGCCAGGTAGTCCCCGCGCAGCTTCAGCGTGGGAGCGCCCAGTAAAATGCCGCAGACCGCAGCGACGAGCGCCGCCAGCGGAATAATCAGCAGATATGAGGTGTGCAGCCCGTCCGGGAACCAGACGTTGAGGATCGGCAAAACCTCCAGCAGGTGTGGCGAGGCCATCAGCGCGGCGAGATAGGCGCCGACCGCGTAAAAGGCGATAAACCCCATATCCAGCAGGCCGGTATAGCCCACCACAATGTTAAGCCCCAGCGCCAGCATGATGTAGAGCAGGGCAAAGTCGATAACGCGTACCCAGTAGTTGCCGCCAAGCTGCGTGGCTACCACGGGGGCAACCAGCAGCGCGAGGCAGAACAGAACCATGCCTGACCAGAATTTGCCCGTCGCCGCCGGGGTTTGTAGTTGAAGCGTTGTCATTGTTTCCCTCACGCCCTGTGCGCTACGCGCTCGCCCAGCAGGCCTGCCGGACGGAAGACCAGCACCAGGATCAGCACCATAAAGGCAAAGACGTCCTGATAGTTGCTGCCGAAGACGCCGTGGGTCAGTTCACCCAGGTAACCTGCGCCCAGCGCTTCGATGATGCCGAGCAGGATCCCGCCAATCATTGCGCCACGAATGTTACCAATGCCTCCCAGCACGGCGGCGGTAAAGGCTTTGATCCCGGGCAAAAAGCCCATTGAGAAGCTGGCGTTGCCGTAGTTGCTGGCCATCATGACGCCTGCCAGCGCGGCAAATACGCCGCCAATGGCGAACGTCAGGGTAATAATGGCATTGGGATTAACCCCCATCAGCGTGGCCACGCGCGGGTTTTCCGCCACGGCGCGCATGCCGCGGCCCAGGCGGGTGTATTCCACCAGCAGCCATAGCCCCGTCATCACCGCAAGCGCCAGTGCCACGGTAACAATGCCGGTGACGGTCACAATGGCGGGGGGATGCTGTTCACTTCCTGACGTCACGGCGATCGGTTCCATAGGCAGGATCTGCGGGAACATCAGCGGATTGCGCGTCCAGATAATCATCGCCACGGTTTGCAGCAGGACCGAGACGCCGATACCCGAAATAAGCGGTGCCAGGCGCGGGGCGTTGCGCAGTCGACGGTAGGCAAAGCGCTCCACGGCCATTGCCAGCAGGGCACAAACGGCCATGGCAATCATCAGGGCAACGCCAAGCTGCAACAGCAGTGGCATATGAGGAAAAGTGGTATTCAGGGCGTTAATGGCGGAAAGGGTGGTGAGCGCACCGACCATCAGAATATCGCCGTGAGCAAAGTTAATAATGCGCAAGATGCCATACACCATGGTATAGCCCAGCGCGATCAGCGCGTAAATGCTGCCCAGCATCACACCGTTGATCAGTTGTTGTATCAGTGTATCCAACGTCTGTTCCCGCAAAGTCTTTTTTCTGCGGCTACCATCCGATAAATGAATTAAATTGTAAAATACACATATATTATTTCTTATGATAAACCGATATTGCTTTATCTTTATGATTTATATAAAGATAATGTAATCTCGTATTAAGGTGAAAAGCCTAAAGAAATCAACATATGAATAAAACAGAACAATCGGTGGGTTTGCCTGCGTATGCAGACAGCCGTCTGGCAAACGACCCGCCGCTTCGCGCCGTCCGGGCCTTTGAGGCCATCGCCCGGCTGGGCAGCGTCACGCTGGCCGCGCAGGAACTGGATATCTCACCGTCGGCGGTCAGTCATCAGCTCAAGGTCCTCGAAGGGTATCTGCAAATGCCGCTGACGGAACGTCAGGGGCGCAGGCTGGTGCTGAGCCAGCACGGACGTGAATATTACCGCTCGATCCGTGCGGCGTTTAACGTGCTGCGCCAGGCAACGGAGCATCTTGCAGAGCAGACGCAAACGCGTCAGGTCACCATCAGCCTGATCCCGCTTTTTGGCATGGGGTGGTTTATCCCGCGTCTGCCTGATTTCATGCGCGCTAATCCGCAGACCGAGATCAACGTTGTGTATGCCAACCATCGTAACTATCTGAGCGATGCGTCGGATATGTCGATTCGTTTTGGTAACGGCCAGTGGGCGGGCTATCAGAGCGAAAAGCTGATTTCCGGACAGATGGTTCCGGTATGTAGCCGTGCGTTTTTGCGCATTCATGGCCATATCGATACGCCTGAGCAACTGCTGCAAATGCCGCTGCTGCATGATGAGGAGCGCACCAGCTGGCCGCAGTGGTTTCAGTTGCAGGGGGTAAAACGATCTCTGCGGCGCAGCGGCCCCCTGTTTGAAGACGGGCTGTTAACGCTGGCGGGCGTACAGGCCGGGCTGGGCTGCGCGCTGATGCGCGAGCCGCTGATCGCGCCTTATCTTGAGAGCGGCGAGCTGGTGAAGATATTTGACTTACCCATTGACGACGGGCGCGACTATTATCTCTGCACGCGTGCCGATTCAGAGATGACCGAGGACGGTAAGCTGCTGCAAAACTGGCTTCGTCGGGCTGCAGGCGTCGAACCGCTTACGGCGTAAGCAGGCAGTGTTTATCAAGCGCTTCAATTTCCGAACCGCTGTAGCGCGCGTATTGCCCGGTCAGACCAAAGAACGCGGGCTGGGTTTCGGTGTAGATTTCCGCGGCTAGCACCAGCCGGCGTCGCTCATCTTCACCCATCTCAAGCAGCGTCCAGGGAATGAAATAGCGCGACGTTGAGGTCAGTTTGAACCACAGCGGGCAGCCGCAGCCGGGGCAGAACCAGCGTTCGCCGCGCGCCGATGACGCGAAATGAGAAGGGGCGATAGAGTCTTGCTCAAGAAGTGGTTCGCCCTGCGGCTCAAGATACATGGCAATGCCGCCCGACCACTTCTGGCATTGGGTGCAGTGACATGCGTATACGTCAAAATTATTGAGGCTCACGCTGAACTGACTCATTCCGCACAAGCAGCGTCCTTTGAATATGTGCATGGCGTACTCCTTGTTGACGCCAGAAATCCGTATAAAAAAAGCCAGCCGCATGGGCTGGCCTTTTATCGTGACAAATCTTAGAACTGGTAGGTCAGGCCTACAGCTACGATGTTGTCGGTAGCAACGCCAGTTGCTTTGGTGAAGCTGTTGTCGTCAACCAGGTTGATTTTGTAATCAACATAGGTAGACATGTTTTTGTTGAAGTAGTAGCTCGCGCCAACGTCAACGTATTCCACCAGATCCTGGTCGCCGTATGAACCGATGTCTTTACCTTTGGATTTCAGGTAAGCGATGGATGGACGCAGGCCGAAGTCGAACTGGTACTGAGCAACAACTTCAAAGTTCTGAGCTTTGTTCGCGATATAACCGTTACCGAAGTTGGTCATGTTGCGGGTTTCAGAGTAGGTGGTTGCCAGATAGATGTTGTTCGCATCGTATTTCAGGCCAGCAGCCCATACTTCTGCGTTCTCACCGCCAGCGTTAACGGTGTTAGCGACGCGACCTGCAGCAACCTGACGGTCAGTACGGTCAGATTTCGCGTAGGTTGCACCGACACCGAAACCGTCCATTTCATAGGTAGAAGACAGACCCCAGCCGTCACCGTTCGCTTCGGTGATGTCGTTACGGTCGTTTTTACCCTGGTACTGAGCGGCAACGTTCAGACCGTCAACCAGACCGAAGAAGTCGGTGTTACGGTAGGTTGCAACGCCAGTCGTACGGCCAGTCATAAAGCCATCGGTCTGAGTCCAGGTATCACCACCGAACTCTGGCAGAACGTCAGTCCACGCGCCGATGTCGTAAGCAACACCGTAGTTACGACCGTAGTCGAATGAACCGAATTCGTTGAATTTCAGACCCGCGAAGGCCAGACGGGTTTTGTTGCCGTCAGAGCCCTGTGATTCAGAACGGTTGCCTTTGAACTCATATTCCCACTGGCCGTAACCGGAAAGCTGATCGTTGATCTGAGTTTCGCCTTTGAAGCCCAGACGAACGTAAGTTTTGTCGCCGTCGTTATCAGTATCATCAGAGAAATAGTGCAGACCTGTTACTTTACCGTACAGATCCAGCTTGTTACCGTCTTTGTTATAAATTTCAGCCGCGTTTACAACGCCTGCTGCCAACATGGAAGTCACTGCCACTGCAACTAATTTAAGTTTCATCTTAAATGTTCCTTATAATTTTCTTTGGTATTTCCTGAGCCACTTTGAACGATTTCTAAACGAGGCTGATCGTCAATGGCATGCTATTTTTAAAAATCTTGTAGTCCTATTTCAATAATAAGTTTCAAATTATTAGCAATAATTTCATTTAGTGTGATCGAGATCGGGTAAATGACGATGAAATTGCGTCAAATGATTAGCATTTAATCAATTAATTGCCGGGTTGATTGCTGTGGATATAGTTTCTTTATGGTTTTATAAAAAGTGGTAATTATCGGTATTTCCGTTCATTTTTGAGGGGTGAATGGTCTTTATAGCCGTAATACCTTGTTTTATAGCTTTAATGCACGGAATTTCCGTTCTGAAGGATGAAATAAACAGAAACATACTATTGCACTTTGTGCTATTAATCCTGTGAGTATTTGGACAGTATTAATCACCCGCCGGTGTCAATTTATGTCAATGCGGGAGGGCCGGAATTTACGAAAGGGGGTGGAATATAAACAGAATCTAAACACGTGCTCTACTGTTCATATGAATATTTTGGCGTGCGCTCACATATTAAATTTATGTTAATTATTTGCTGTCGGGATAAATATTCCTCGACAGCAAAACCGACATTATTGTCTTGTTGCGTACCAGCAGAGCAACGACCCGGCGCAGACCATCAGCGCGCCCTGCCAGAACGAGAATGAGAGGGGCGAACTCAGCACTGCGGCGGCAAGCGCGGCGGAGAGGACAGGGGTAAAATAGGATACGGCAGCGAGTACCGTGACGTTACCGTGAAGGATGCCAATATTCCATGCGGCGTAACCAAACCCAAGCGCAATACCGCACATGACGAGTTTCACTATCACCGGAAGCGTAAACACCATCTCGGGCTGATCGCTCAGGAAATATTTCACCCACAGGCTCAGCGCGGTCAGCAAAACAAACAGCGTGATGCCATTTTGTCCTTTCGCAAATTTGCTGGTGACCGTGCAGTAGGCGGCCCAGATAAATGCCCCGGCAAACGCCAGCGCGTAGCTCAGCGGGCTGGAAACGATATTGCGGGTTATTTCATCAAGATGTAAACCCTGTTCACCGCCCAATACCCAGCAGACGCCCAGCAATGAGACGGCTAAGCCGGGGATCACCAACAGGGTCGATTTCTGCCCGTTGAACAAGATGGCAAACACAATGGTCAGGCTTGGCCAAAGGTAATTGACCATGCCCACTTCAATCGCCTGCGATCGCGTTGCGGCATAGCCCAGCGACAGCGCCAGGCATATTTCGTAGCTGACAAATAAAACGCTGCCGGCAATAAGATAGCGGGGTGAAAACCGCCTGATATCAGGAAATCCTACCGTCACCAGACACAGTAATCCGCTGAGGGTGTAAATCATCGCCGCACCGCCTACCGGGCCCAGTCCCTCACTCACGCTGCGAATAAGGCCGACCATGGTACTCCATAACAGTATTGCCGCCAGCCCAATAAGCGTTGCTCTTTTTCTGTCCATTACTTCGCCATTGCAATAACAATCAAAGGAAAAATGTATCGCATTCAACCTGACGCTGTCGTCAATTATTCTCTTAAACCGTTAATCAAAAAGGAGTATTTAAAGGTTCCGGTGGTGACTATTAAGGGGGGGAAGACAGATGACCTTGATTTGACGCAAAAAAATCAGGGGCTTTGCTGTTAGTTTGCGGCGCGAAGTCTTTTCAGATAACGAGGACAACAATGGACGTCAGCCGCAGACAATTTTTTAAAATCTGCGCGGGCGGTATGGCCGGAGCAACGGCAGCCATGCTGGGATTTGCTCCCAAAATGGCGCTGGCGCAGGCACGCAACTATAAGCTGCTGCGCGCAAAAGAGATCCGTAACACCTGCACATACTGCTCCGTAGGTTGTGGGCTTTTAATGTATAGCCTGGGCGATGGCGCGAAGAACGCCAGAGAAGCGATTTACCATATTGAAGGGGATCCGGATCATCCGGTAAGCCGCGGCGCACTTTGCCCGAAAGGGGCGGGGCTGCTGGACTATGTACACAGCGAAAACCGCCTGCGCTACCCGGAATACCGCGCACCGGGTTCTGATAAATGGCAGCGTATCTCCTGGGATGAGGCCTTCTCCCGTATTGCCAAATTAATGAAAGCCGACCGCGACGCCAACTTTATTGAAAAGAACGCCCAGGGCGTAACGGTTAACCGCTGGTTATCCACCGGCATGCTGTGCGCCTCGGCGGCGAGTAATGAAACAGGCATGCTGACGCAAAAATTTGTGCGCTCTCTCGGCATGCTGGCGGTAGACAACCAGGCGCGCGTCTGACACGGACCAACGGTAGCAAGTCTTGCTCCAACATTTGGTCGCGGTGCGATGACCAACCACTGGGTTGATATCAAAAACGCTAACGTCGTGGTGGTGATGGGCGGAAACGCCGCGGAGGCCCATCCGGTGGGGTTCCGCTGGGCGATGGAGGCGAAAAACAACAACGATGCGACGCTTATCGTCGTCGATCCGCGCTTTACGCGCACGGCATCGGTGGCCGATATCTATGCGCCAATCCGTTCCGGTACGGACATTACGTTCCTGTCCGGCGTGCTGCTGTACCTGATCGAAAATAATAAAATTAACGCGGAATACGTTAAGCACTACACCAACGCGAACCTGCTGGTGCGGGATGATTTTGCCTTTGATGACGGGCTGTTTAGCGGCTATGACGCCGAAAAACGCCAGTACGATAAAACGTCCTGGAACTATCAGTTCGATGATAACGGCTACGCGCTGCGTGATGAAACGCTGACGCACCCGCGCTGCGTGTGGAACCTGCTGAAGCAGCACGTTTCCCGCTATACGCCGGACGTGGTGGAAAACATCTGCGGCACGCCGAAAGCGGACTTCCTGAAGGTGTGCGAAGTGCTGGCCTCCACCAGCGCCGCCGACAGAACCACAACATTCCTCTACGCGCTGGGCTGGACGCAGCACACCGTCGGCGCGCAGAACATCCGCACCATGGCGATGATCCAGCTGCTGCTCGGCAACATGGGGATGGCGGGAGGCGGCGTGAACGCGCTGCGCGGTCACTCAAATATTCAGGGGCTCACCGACCTTGGCCTGCTGTCAACCAGCCTGCCGGGCTACCTGACGCTGCCGTCTGAAAAGCAGGCGGATCTGCAAACGTATCTTGAGGCCAATACGCCGAAAGCGACGCTGCCGGACCAGGTGAACTACTGGAGCAACTATCCGAAGTTCTACGTCAGCCTGATGAAATCCTTCTACGGCGACGCGGCGCAGAAGGAGAACGACTGGGGCTTTGAGTGGCTGCCGAAGTGGGACCAGGCCTACGACGTCATCAAGTATTTCAACATGATGGATAAGGGCAACGTCACGGGGTATATCTGCCAGGGCTTTAACCCGGTGGCCTCCTTCCCGGACAAGAACAAAGTCGTTCGCAGCCTGAGCAAGCTGAAGTACATGGTGGTTATCGATCCGCTGGTGACCGAAACGTCCACCTTCTGGCAGAACCACGGGGAATCGAACGATGTCGACCCGGCGTCGATTCAGACCGAAGTGTTCCGCCTGCCGTCCACCTGCTTTGCGGAAGAGGACGGTTCCATCGCAAACTCCGGCCGCTGGCTGCAGTGGCACTGGAAAGGTCAGGATGCGCCGGGCGAAGCGCGTAATGACGGTGAGATCCTCGCCGGGATTTACCACCGCCTGCGCGAGATGTACCGCACCGAAGGCGGCAAAGGCGCTGAGCCGCTGCTGAAAATGGGCTGGCACTACAAGCAGCCGGATCGTCCTGAGTCAGAGGAAGTCGCGAAGGAGAACAACGGCGTGGCGCTGGCGGATCTCTATGACGCCAGCGGCAACCTGGTGGCGAAGAAAGGCCAGCTGCTGAGCAGCTTCGCGCTGCTGCGCGACGACGGCACGACGGCGTCGTCCTGCTGGATCTATACCGGCAGCTGGACGGAGCAGGGTAACCAGATGGCCAACCGCGATAACGCCGACCCTTCCGGGCTGGGCAATACGCTGGGCTGGGCATGGGCGTGGCCGCTGAACCGTCGCGTGCTTTACAACCGCGCGTCTGCAGACGTAAACGGCAGGCCGTGGGATCCGAAACGCATGCTGATTCAGTGGAACGGGGCGAAGTGGACGGGGAACGATATCCCGGACTACAACACCGCCCAGCCGGGCAGCAACACCGGGCCGTTCATCATGCAGCCGGAAGGGCTGGGACGCCTGTTTGCCCTCAACAAGCTGGCGGAAGGGCCGTTCCCGGAACACTACGAGCCGATGGAAACGCCGCTCGGCACCAACCCGCTGCATCCAAACGTCATCTCCAGCCCGGTGGTGCGCATCTACGAAGAGGACGTGCTGCGGCTGGGTAAAAAGGACAAGTTCCCGTACGTGGGGACGACCTACCGCCTGACCGAGCATTTCCACACCTGGACCAAGCACGCGCGGCTTAACGCTATCGCGCAGCCGGAACAGTTTGTGGAGATCAGCGAGACGCTGGCGAAGGCGAAAGGCATCGCCAACGGCGACCGCGTGAAGGTGAGCAGCAAGCGCGGCTTTATTCGCGCGGTGGCGGTGGTGACGCGTCGTCTCCAAAGCCTGAACGTGCACGGCCAGCAGGTGGAAACCGTCGGGATCCCGCTGCACTGGGGCTTTGAGGGCGTGGCGCAGAAAGGCTACATCGCCAACACCCTGACGCCAAACGTCGGCGATTCCAACTCGCAAACGCCGGAGTACAAGGCGTTTCTGGTCAACATCGAGAAAGCGTAAGGAGCGATTAAATGGCGATGGAAACACAAGACGTTATCAAACGCTCCGCGACCAACCCGATTACCCCCGCGCCCCGCGCGCGTGACTACAAGGCAGAGGTCGCTAAGCTTATCGACGTCTCCTCCTGCGTAGGCTGTAAGGCCTGCCAGGTGGCCTGCTCGGAGTGGAACGATATCCGCGACGAGGTGGGGCACTGCGTGGGGGTCTACGACAATCCGGCGGATCTGAGCGCCAAATCCTGGACGGTGATGCGCTTTAGCGAAACCGAGCAGAACGGCAGGCTGGAATGGCTCATCCGTAAAGACGGTTGCATGCACTGTGAAGATCCGGGCTGCCTGAAGGCGTGCCCGTCTGCCGGCGCGATTATTCAGTACGCCAACGGTATCGTCGACTTCCAGCAGGACAACTGCATCGGCTGCGGGTACTGCATCGCGGGCTGCCCGTTTAATATCCCACGCCTCAATAAAGAGGATAACCGGGTATACAAATGCACCATGTGCGTTGACCGCGTCAGCGTCGGGCAGGAGCCTGCCTGTGTGAAAACCTGTCCGACCGGGGCTATCCACTTCGGCACCAAAAAAGAGATGCTTGACGTGGCGCAGGCGCGCGTGGACAAGCTGAAAGCGCGCGGCTACGAGAATGCGGGCATTTATAACCCGCAGGGCGTGGGCGGTACGCACGTGATGTATGTGCTGCACCATAACGACCAGCCGGAGCTGTACCACAACCTGCCGAAGGATCCGGCGATCGATACCTCCATCAACCTGTGGAAAGGTGCGCTTAAGCCGCTTTCGGCGGCGGGCTTTATCGCCACCTTTGCCGGGCTGATTTATCACTACATCGGGATCGGGCCGAACAAAGAGGTGGATGACGACGAGGAGGATCATCATGAGTAAATCGAAAATGATAGTGCGCACGAAGTTTGTCGACCGCGCCTGTCACTGGACGGTCGTGATCTGTTTCTTCCTGGTAGCGGTGTCGGGGATTTCGTTCTTCTTCCCGACGCTGCAGTGGCTGACCGAAACCTTCGGCACGCCGCAGATGGGGCGCATTCTGCATCCGTTCTTTGGCGTGCTGATTTTCGTGGTGCTGATGTTTATGTTCGTGCGCTTTGTCCACCATAACATCCCGGACAAGCAGGATATCCCGTGGGTGAAAGGGATCGTCGAAGTCCTGAAGGGCAACGAACATAAGGTCGCGAAGGTGGGGAAATACAACGCCGGACAGAAGATGATGTTCTGGACCATCATGAGCATGATTTTTGTGCTGCTGGTGACCGGCGTGATTATCTGGCGTCCGTATTTTGCGCACTATTTCCCGATTCAGGTGATTCGCTACGCGCTGCTGATCCACGCCACGTCGGCCATCATTCTTATCCACGCCATCCTGATCCATATGTATATGGCGTTCTGGGTAAAAGGATCGATTAAAGGGATGATTGAAGGGAAGGTGAGCCGCCGCTGGGCGCAGAAACACCACCCGCGCTGGTATCGTGATGTGGAACGGCTGGAAGCGAAACAGGAAAGTACGGAAGGAATGAAGTAAGACCTGCGCCGTCGGCTTTGCCCGGCGGCGCTGCGCTTGCGCTGGCCTACGTTATGTATTGGTCACTAACGCATCTATCGCCGCGATAACAGTACTTCTCGCGCTGCGAAGATTACATACATAATCTTTATTATTTAGTTTCTGTTTCTCCACGTGTGTTATGCCAGCGGTGTTAAGGAAATATCGCTCGAAATCAATATTCACTAAAGGCATCGCGGCATTGATATGTCCACGTAGATAGCTATGGTAGCTTAATGGAATAATCAGTCTTGTTGATAAATCATCATAATAGTCATGTTGAATTATCATAAAATAAGGCTGGTAGTCCCGTGTTCTTTCTGAAGGGTTACGGTAAACGTCAAACTGAAAGCACATTAAATCCCTCCAAAGAAAGGATCGTCTGATAATAATCCCGCTTTAGCCGTAAATTCATTCATGGCTTTTATGAATTCTTTATCTTGCTGATGCTCTCGTCTTCGCGCCTCTGGTGTACGGGCCTCGCGGGAGACTCCACTCGCCATGCTCTCCCTTTTGCCATAGTCTTTGTTACGGTTTGGCTTCATTTTCAGCTCCTTTGTTGGTGCGGTCATTATCAACCGCAGCCAACAAAAAACAATACCGTATCCCCTGGTAATCTACATTCTGCGAGGCGTATTCCAGTAATTTCAGAACCGCTCTTCCACATACCGGAACGGATATTTTGTGGGTTTGACTTTACCAATTTTACGTTTCGGTAAATCCACCTTTTCGACGTGAATTTCTTTATAAGGAATTTGGGTGAGCAGGTGCGAAATAATATTCAGACGCACGCGTTTTTTATCTTCTGAACGTGCCACAAACCACGGCGCCCATGCGGTATCTGTCGCTTCAAACATGGCGTCGCGCGCGAGGGTATACTCGTCCCACAGGTTAAAGGACTTAATATCCATCGGCGATAGCTTCCAGATTTTACGACCATCGTTAATACGGTCGCGCAGGCGGCGCTCCTGCTCTTTAGGCGTGACCTCCAGCCAGTACTTCAGCAGGATAATCCCGGCATCCACCATCGCTTTTTCCATCACCGGCGCACCATCAAGAAACTTCTCAACCTGCTCGGGGGTGCAGAATCCCATGACCCGCTCGACGCCCGCGCGGTTGTACCAGCTGCGGTCGAATATGACGATCTCTCCGGCGGCAGGCAGATGGGGAACATAACGTTGAAAATAGAGCTGGGTTTTCTCTTTCTCGGTGGGTGCAGGGAGGGCTACAACGCGAAACACGCGAGGGCTGACGCGCTCGGTTATCGCTTTAATGGTGCCGCCTTTACCGGCACCGTCGCGTCCTTCAAAAACAATACACACTTTTAGCCCTTTTGCGACGACCCACTGCTGGAGCTTAACCAGTTCAACGTGGAGGCGACGTAGCTCTTTTTCATACTCTTTGGTCTTCAGCACGGGTTTAACCAGGCTATCTACGCTCGCTTTGGTCACGGTCGCTGCTTTGGTTTTATTCTGCTTTGCGTTTCCCATGATAATTCTCATCTCCGGATCGGGTGATGTGCTTAGAAGGAACTAACACTTTGAAGTGTAATGCTGGCCTGCAACCTTCGCGGGAATTTTTGACATGTGTGTCAGATAAGCGTGTTTCTCTTCTGCAGGTAACGGGTTAGAATGGTGACAGATACTGTATGAATAAACAGGTTGGTGTGATGGCATTGATTTTTGAGGGCGAAAAAATCGGTCGTACTCGTTTTACCGGCGAGAAAATAGAGAATGCAATCTTTCGTAACTGCGACTTTTCCGGCACGGATTTAACCAGCACGGAGTTTATTGGCTGTCAGTTCTATGACCGGAAAAGCCAGCAGGGCGGTAAGTTTACTCGGGCGCAGCTTAAAGATGCTATTTTCAAAAGCTGCGATTTATCGATGGCGGATTTCAGGCATTCGAATGCATTAGGCATCGAAATTCGTGAATGCAGGGCGCAAGGGGCTGATTTTCGCGGGACCAGTTTTATGAACATGATCACTACGCGTACCTGGTTTTGCAGTGCTTACATAACAAAAAGCAACCTGAGCTATGCCAATTTTTCGAAGGTGGTTCTGGAAAAATGCGAGTTGTGGGAAAACCGCTGGAACGGTGCGCAAATACTCGGTGCCACCTTCAGCGGCTCGGATCTGTCGGGGGGCGAGTTCTCCTCTTTTGACTGGCGAGCAGCCAATTTTACCCACTGCGATCTGACCAACTCAGAACTGGGTGAACTGGACGTGCGCGGTATTGATTTGCAGGGTGTCAAACTGGACAGCTATCAGATTGCCCAGCTGATGGAGCGGCTTGGCATCGTGGTTTTGGGCTAGCGGTATTCACAACCTTACCTGAATTAATGGATTAACCTGCCAGTCGGCTGATTTGAGCTGGCTCACCATACAAGATTATTCAATAATGTCCGTCGCGTGTAATTAACCAGTGGTTGAAGTATGAAAAAGACAATTTTTTCGTTGGCGCTTGGCACATTTGGCCTCGGAATGGCCGAATTTGGCATTATGGGCGTGTTAACCGAGCTGGCACATGACACCGGTATTTCGATTCCCTCCGCCGGGAATATGATCTCGTTTTATGCGTTCGGCGTGGTGATTGGCGCCCCGATTGTGGCGCTGTTCTCAGGCAAGTTTTCGTTAAAGACCACGCTGCTGTTTCTGGTAGCGATGTCCGCTGTCGGCAATGCCCTGTTCACGTTTTCCACGTCCTATTTCTGGCTGGCTGTGGGGCGGCTGATTTCCGGTTTTCCGCACGGGGCTATTTTTGGCGTCGGGGCGATTATCCTGTCTAAAATTGCGCCACCGGGCAGGGTGACGGTCGCGGTGGCAGGGATGATCGCCGGTATGACCGTGGCCAACCTGATGGGCGTTCCGCTGGGGACCTGGCTCGGACATCAGTTCAGTTGGCGTTATACCTTTTTTCTGATTGCCGTGTTCGATGCGCTGGTGATCCTCTCGGTTCTGCTCTGGGTGCCGGACATCCGCGACACTTCAGAAATCAAATTGACCGAGCAGTTCCATTTTCTGAAAAAACCAGAACCCTGGCTGATTTTTGCCGCCACCATGTTTGGTAACGCCGGGGTGTTCGCGTGGTTCAGCTTCGTTAAGCCGTTTATGGTTAACGTCTCCGGTTATTCAGAAGGGATGATGACGGCCATCATGATGCTGATGGGGCTTGGCATGGTGTTGGGCAATCTGCTGAGCGGTAAGCTCTCGGGGCGTTTTAGCCCGCTGCGCATTGCGGCCACCACCGACATGGTGATTGTCGCCTTGCTGCTGCTGCTTTTCGCCTTTGGTGAACTGAAAACGGCCTCGCTGGTCATGGGCTTTATCTGCTGTGCCGGACTGTTCGCGCTCTCTGCGCCGCTACAAATTCTGCTTCTGCAAAATGCGAAGGGCGGTGAGATGCTGGGGGCGGCAGGGGGACAGATGGCGTTTAATCTCGGCAGTGCGATTGGGGCGTACTTTGGCGGGATGATGATTGTCCTCGGCTTTAGCTGGCGTTACGTTACGCTGCCGGCGGCAATACTCTCTTTCTCGGCCATGAGCGCACTGCTGATCTACGGTCACCTGCGGGCCAGACGGGCTCAGGCTAACGCTCGCGCGCTAGCCTGACAGGCTTCAGGCAAACCAGGGCTCACCCAGGGTCAGCATCAGGCGGTTGGCCCAGGCGAAGAACGCGGCGGACTGCACCAGATCAAGCTGCGCTAAGGTATCCAGCCCCTCTTTTTCCAGCGCGGCAAGGTGCAGCGGCGTGGCGGCAGGCGGCGTGACCGACAGCGCCGCCGCAAAATCGATTTCCGCCTGCCAGCGTGCGGATTGCCCCTCGCTCAGGGACCGCCCCGGCCTCACGGCCAGCAGGGCTTCTACCGCCGCGTCATCCTTTGACAGCTGGCTGGCTTTACGCGCATGGACAGATGCGCAGTAAATGCAGCCATTGATTTTACTGGCGACCGTTGCGGCTAGCTCGCGCTCGGCGCGCGGCAATCCCCCCGATGTATAAAAAATTCCTTTATCCGTTAACGTGCGCTGTTCAAGCACCGGCAGGTTGCGCCCCAGCAGGCGGAAGTAGTCGGAATCGGTATGGCCAAATTTCGCCAGAATGGCAACCTCATCGTCACGGAAATCAGCCAGCGGTTTGGCCGCTATCCACGGTTCCCATCCCAGCTCCTGCTGGGTAAACGCGACGGGTGCCGCCTTCCCGGTGACCGTTGTTGCGGTCGTGTGCCAGATGCCTGCCGCCACCGGCGCATCGCTTTTGGCGACGGGCCTGTCGTTCAGCAGCCGCAGCCCGGTGATGAGTCGGCTCTGGAAGCTCACAAACGCAATAAGCTGCGCCAGGGTAACAATGCCTTCCTTGCTCCATCCCGCCTGGGTCAGCGCCCTTAACGCTGCGGGCGTCGCTTCGACGGGGGAGAACGTCAGCAGGCGCGCGAAGTTCAGCGCCGGGGTCAGGCGTTCTGAGGTGGGATCGGCCAGGCCAAATCCCGCATAGTGCGCGGCCAGCGCCTCCGCGCTGTGCCACCTGGCGACTTTTGCCGCTACGGCGAAGCGCTCGTCCAGTGCAAAATCAGCATCCTGCTGGCTAAAGAGAATTTCGTAGCTGCCCTGCGCGTGGCGCGTGGAGGCATCACGCGTGGCGCGCGCCTCTGCCAGAGGGGAACCGGGTTTAATTTCCGCCAGCTCGGCGAGAATGTCCTGACTTAACGACATAGGTGTCTCCTCAAAGGATGTGGGGGGCAATACGTTCGGCGATCAGTTCGATGGACCGCAGCGTGTCGCGATGCGTGGGTTCGACCGAATGGACCTGGAATGAGATATCCGTGGCGCGCCTGAGAATGGAGTCAGCATTCAGAGAATTCAGCACCGTATCGGGCGAACCAATATGGGCGTCAAACTGGCGGCGATAATCGGTGACGTTGTCACCTCTAACCACGTGCCCGGCAGCGCGATGCTGCTGGGCCTGTTTCGTAAGGCCCGGCGTCGCGACCCTGAGCGCATAGTCGTCGCTGTCGGCGACGAACGCCGTACGGGAGGCCAAAATGCGCGGTGCGATGCCCGCAGGCAGCGCATCGAGGTAGGCATCCACAATCGGGTTCTGGATCTCGTCGAGCGTTAAATCCAGCCGATCTGCCGGGCGCGGCTGCGTGCGGGAGAGCATTAAACCGTGTCCGGCCCGGGCGGCGCGAACGGCTCCGTCAACAGAGAAGGTGGCAATCCAGATACGGTCGGCCAGCTGCGGCGCAGGCGGGTAAAGGTGGTTATCCGGATGGGTCAGCGAATCCCCGCGCCAGGCGCTTTGGATCACATGCAAATGGTCAGCAAAGGCCGCGCCGCGCTCCTCAAACGTCAGGCCGAACGGCAGAAATGAGGTCGGTGTGCCGCCCGAACCAAAACCGACCTCAAGACGGCCATCAGCGAGTAAATCGAGCACGGCGGCATCTTCCGCGACGCGCAGCGGGTTTTCCATCGGCAGGGTGATGATGGCCGTGCCCAGTCGGATGGTTTCGGTATGCGCGGCTACGTGCGCCAGAAACAGCAGCGGCGACGGCAGGCCACCTTCACTTTCGTGGAAGTGGTGCTGGGCAATCCAGGCGCTGTCAAAACCGTGGCGTTCGGCGTGGCGGATCTGTTCAGTTGCCAGACGATAGCGCTCCTTCGGCGTAGCGTCGTCAAGCAGGCGGGTGAAAAATCCCAGGCGTTTTCGCGTCATGCGAACTCCTCCGTAGCGGATGAAAAATGGGGAATGGCGTCAATCAGCTCGCGGGTATAGTCGTTCTGCGGCGACGCGAATAAGGTTCCGACATCACCCTGTTCGACCACCTGACCGCTGCGCAGCACCGTGACGCTGTGGGCGAGCCGGCGGACGGTAGACAGATCGTGCGTGATAAAGAGGTAGGTCAATCCCAGCTGCTGCTGCAGCTGCTGAAGCAGAGCCAGAATCTGCGCCTGCACGGTGACGTCCAGCGCGGAGGTGGCTTCATCCAGCACCAGAATGGTCGGTTCCAGGATCAGCGCCCGGGCGATGGCAACGCGCTGCCGCTGTCCGCCTGAAAGCTCCCGGGCGGTGCGGGTCAGGAGTTCGACGGGCAGGGCAACCCGCTGAGCCACCGTCTCCACCCGGAGCTTTCGCTGCGCCTTACCGAGGCGAGAAAAGTTCTTCAGGGGCTCCTCGATGATCTCGAACAGCGTCTGACGCGGGTCGAGAGAGGCAAACGGGTTCTGGTAGACAAACTGGATCTTCTGGCGCAGCTGACGGCGTGCCTCGCGGCTGAGCGCGGTGGCATCAATATCATCAATGATGACCTGTCCGTTGTCGGCCTGTTCAAAACCCAGCAAAATACGGGCGAGGGTGGTTTTCCCGGAGCCGGATTCACCGACCAGCGCATGCGTGCTGCCGCGCCTGACGTCAAACGTAACCCGATCCAGCGCCTGAAGCTGATGACCTTTGCCCAGGGAGAATTGCTTGCTGATGCCGCGGGCGCGAATGGCCGGGGACGCGAGCGGGCGACCGGCCACCGGGGCGATGGTCAGGCGCTGGCCCTGGAGATCGCTCAACAGCTGACGGGTGTAGGCGTGCTGCGGCGTGCGGACGATATCGGCGGTGTTGCCCTGTTCCTGAACCTCGCCATCGCGAAACACCAGCAGCCTGTCCGCGCGCTGTGCGGCCAGCGCCAGATCGTGGGTGACAAACAGAACGGCGGTACCCGATTCCCGGCGCAGGATATCCAGCAGATCGAGAATACGTTTTTGCACCGTCACATCCAGCGCGCTGGTGGGCTCATCGGCAACGATCACGTCCGGACGCAGGGCAATGGCGATGGCAATCAGCACGCGCTGTTTCATCCCGCCGGAGAGCTGATGGGGATACTGCGTCATGCGCTGTTCGGGGTGGCTCAGGCCGACCTTTGTCAGCAGGGCGAGCACCTGCTCGTCGCGCTCGGCGCGGGTCACCTTCTGGTGTAGCTGAATAATTTCTCCGACCTGCACACCGATGGTTTTCACCGGGTTGAGCGAATTACCCGGATCCTGCGGCACCAGGCTAATTCGCGCCCCGCGAAGGGTATCGAGACGCTTCGCGGACCATCGGCTAATCTCCTCGCCGTTGAGCGATATCTTTCCCGCATCGCGCCGGGCGTTATCGGCCAGCAGGCCAATGATCGCCTGCGCCGTGGTCGTCTTGCCGGACCCGGATTCGCCGACAAACGCCAGCATTTCCCCTCGTCCGAGCGTGAAGCTGACGTTATGCACCACCTCTCGCCACTGGCGCGCGGTACGGTAGCTGATCGTCAAATTTTCCACTGAGAGCACGGTCATTAACGACCTCCGCTGAACTGTTGGCTGATGCGGTTGGTGGCCAGCACCACGGCGATGACGACGACGCCGGGGAAAGTGGTGAGCCACCAGGCGGTAGAGAGATAGTTACGGCCTTCGGCAATCAGTAAGCCCCATTCCGGCACCGGCGACGGGGTGCCGTAACCGAGAAAGCTCAGCGTGGAGAGCGCCAGGATGGCCTGACCAAACTGCAGCGTGGCAAAGGCGAGGACGGCGGTTAACGCGTTGGGCAGGATGTGTCGCCACAGCACGGCGAAAAACGTCCCGCCGCTGCCGAACGCCGCCTCGACGTAATCCGTGTGGCGGATGCGCACCACTTCACCGCGCGCGAGGCGGGCGAAGCTGGCAATGGAGGCAACGCCTACGGCAATCGCGGCGTTAACGGTGCCAAACCCGAGCAGAATAATCACCGTCAGCGAGAGCAGCAGAGACGGGATGGACAGCAGCACGTCGACGAAGCGCATCAGCAGAGACTCGACGCGTCCGGCGAACGCCCCGGCAATCACCCCTAAACCGGTGCCTACCACCAGACCCATCGTCACGGCGGCCAGCGCCGCGCTCAGGGAATGGGAGGCGCCATAAACGATACGCGTATAAACATCCCGGCCAAGCTGATCGGTCCCGAGCCAGTGACCGGCCTGCGGTGCCAGGCGCTGTGCCCCGGCGATGCCCTCAATCGGGCTGAAGTGGGTTAACAGGCCGGGCGCCACGGCGGCAAAAGCGGCTAAAATAATCACCGCCCATGCCAGCCATAGCCCCGGCTGCCATTCCACTCCCTGCCACGCTGGAACGCGTTTTCGCGCGGCGGCCGCGTAATCGACCAGACTCATGATGCACCTCCGGTAACGGTTTGCAGACGGGGATCCAGCAGCGGCATCAGCATATCCACCAGCAGATTGATCAGGACAAAACCGAGGGCGGAAATCATAACCACCGTCTGAAGCACGGCGATGTCCTGATTATTCACCGCCTGCTGGGTCAGCTGCCCGAGCCCGCTGCGGCCAAAAACGGTTTCGGTGATCAGTGCCCCGGCAATCAGCTCGCCCAGCAGCAGCCCGGCAATGTTCAGGACCGGCAGCAGGGCGTTGCCGGTCACGTGACGCCACAGGACGGCGGTTTCACTCAGCCCTTTGGCACGGGCGACGGCGACAAACGGCTGCGTCGCCACCTGGTCCAGGCTGCGCATCAGAATTTGCGCCAGCGGGGCGGAGATCGGGATCGCGACGGTCACGATCGGCAGGATCAGCCCCTGCAGCGGCGTCGGGTTAATCACCGGGATCAGTCGCAGCTGAAAAGAAAAAAGCTGGATGAGGGCAATCCCCAGCCAGAACGTCGGTAAAGAGATAAACAGGACTGGCAGAGACTGGAGGGTATTACTCAGCCAGCGCAGACCCGGCAGGCGCGACGCAAAGGCCAGCGCAAATGCCAGCAGGACCGCGAGTAAAAAGGCAGGCAGGGCGAGGCTCAGGGTAGCCGGCAGATTGCTGGCAATCAGCTCGCTGACCGGCACGCCTGCCTGTAGCGAATAGCCGAAATCCCCGCGCAGCATCGCCAGCAGCGTATGACCGTATTGCTGCCACAGCGGGCTGTCTGCGCCGTAGGCCACGCGCATCTCCTCGATTTGCGCCGGGCTTAAGCCCAGGTCCGGGTTCTGAAATTTAATCAGCACCGCGTCGCCCGGCAGCACCTGGAGCAACACGAACGAGAGGGTAAAGGCGGCCCACAGTACCAGCAGCCCGTGCCCAAAGCGTTGAAGAAGTGCGTGGCGCATCGTCGGCTCCTCAGTGTTTCTCAATCCACGCGCCGTAGAACGACGGGCGGCCTACCGCTTCAAAATTGACGCCTTTCAGCCACGGCGCACCGGCAAAGACCTGCGGCTCCTCGAAAATCGGAATAACGTAGGCGTTATCCAGCAGGTAGCGCTGGGCGTCCCCCGTCAGCTGCAGGCGTTTTTGCGGATCGACTTCAGCAGAAATGTTCACCAGCAGTTCATTCAGCCTGTCGTCACGGAAGTTTTTGACCTTGTCGCTGGATCCGCCTTTTTGCAGCAGCGCGTCGCGGTTAGCCGGGTAGAACATGCTTTTCACCACGTCAGGATCGGCGCGGCCCACTTCGGAGACGGTTAACGGGGTTTTCAGCGGGTCAAGGTTATCCAGCGTGCGGCTGCCTGCGTCACCGGCTTTGACGCTCAGCGCCACGCCCACCTGTCGCCACTGCTGGGCAACCAGCTGCAGCACCTCTTTATTTTGTGGCTGCGGCAGGGATTCATACACCGTCAGCGCCAGACGTTGGCCGTCTTTGGCGCGGATCCCGTCGCCGCCTGCTTTCCAGCCCGCCTCGTCCAGCAGCTGGTTGGCTTTTTCCGGGTCAAAGGTCAATTTGTCGCTGAGATCGACAAAGCCTGCGGCGGAACCGGCAATCACGGACTTCGCCTGCGGATAGTTGGCCGAGAAGAGGGTCTCGACCACCTGTTTTGCATTGGTGGCATGCAGCAGCGCCTGGCGAACGCGAACGTCGGCGACCAGCGGGTTATCCGGGCGGAAGCTGATGCTGTCGTTCACCCCGCGGGTCGGGGCGGCGTAGATTTTATAGCCTTGATCTGTCGCCTGCTTTTCGTCATACGCCTGCACCTGGCGAATAAAGTCGGCCTGACCGGCCAGCAGGGCCCCCACGCGCACGCTGTCTTCCTGGGTCACGATAAACTTGATGCCATCGAGATTAGCGGGCCCCTGCTGCGCCAGGTTTTTCGGCCCCCACTGGTAGTCTTTGCGCGCTTCGAGCGTCACTTCACGTCCCAGCTTCTCGTCCTTCACCACAAACGGGCCGGAACCGATGATGTGGCGGGCATCTCCCAGCTCTTCGAAGTTGCGCTTCAGCGTGCTGAGCGAGACCAGACCCGAGCCAATGGTGGCGGTGCCCTGCAGGAACCCCGGCGACGGTTTTTTGAAGTAGAACTTCACGGTCAGCGGGTCGATGACTTCGCTGCGATCGTAGTTATTAATCACTTCTGACACCGGCAGGCGCTGTGCCTTATTGCCTGAACCGTAGGTATCAAAGTTTTTCGCCACGGCGTTGGCGTCCAGCGGCGTGCCGTCGGAGAAGGTGATGCCGGGACGAAGCTTAAAGGTGTATTCGGTTTTATCGGCGTTGGTGGTCCAGCTTTCGGCCACCCAGGGTTCGACCTGCAGCGTCTTTGGGTTCTGCCATGTCAGTTTGTCGGTGATTTGATTCAGAATGCCGCCGTTCGGGTAAAAGCCACCGGCAGGCGGATAGAGGTTGGTGTGCGCCTGTTGCTCCAGATAAATCAGCGTGCCGCCTTTGACGGGCGCATCTGCTGCCCAGGCTGCGGTTGTCGCCAGAATCAGCGCCGTCAGCAGCGGCAGACGAAATGGGGTTTGCATGGTGAATTCCTTTGTTATCTTCTTGTTAGCGTCGGATTCATCATCGGGCGCGGGGGAAAACAAGGGAACAAAGGAATTAAGATAAGGATTGCCGGAAAATGGCTATAAAAAAACCGCCCCAGCGAGGAGCGGTAATGAAAAATGAACGATTATGAACGTAGGTCGATCACCATACGGCCGCGGATCTGGCCCTGTTCCATCTCTTTAAAGATGGCGTTGATGTCCTCGATTGGACGCATCGTGACTTTCGGCACCACCTTACCTTCTGCGGCGAACTGGAAGGCTTCCTGCAGATCCTGACGGGTGCCGACCAGGGAACCTACCACCTGAATGCCGTCCAGCACCAGACGCGGAATGTCGAGGCTCATCGCTTCCGGCGGCAGGCCAACCGCGACCACGCGGCCACCGGCACGCACGGCGTCAACGGCTGAGTTAAAGGCCGCTTTTGCGACGGCAGTAACGACTGCGGCATGCGCGCCGCCGGTTTTCTCCTGCACAATTTTCGCGGCGTCTTCGCTGCGGGAGTTGATGGTTAAATCCGCACCCATGCTGGCCGCCAGCTTCAGCTGTTCGTCGTTAACGTCGAGAGCGATGACTTTGGCGTTAAAGACGTTTTTGGCGTACTGCAGCGCAAGGTTTCCCAGACCGCCCAGACCATAGATTGCGATCCACTGGCCCGGTTTGATACCCGAGACCTTCACCGCTTTATAGGTGGTGACGCCGGCGCAGGTGATGCTGCTGGCCGCAGCGGATTCCAGACCGTCCGGCACTTTTACGGCGTAGTCAGCGGTGACGATGCACTCTTCCGCCATGCCGCCGTCAACGGAGTAACCGGCGTTTTTCACGTCGCGGCACAGGGTTTCGTTGCCGGTATTACAGTATTCGCAGTGGCCGCAGCCTTCGAAAAACCAGGCCACGCTTGCGCGGTCACCGACTTTCAGCGACTTCACGCCGGGGCCGACTTCTTTTACGATGCCAATCCCTTCGTGGCCCAGGATAACCCCGGTTTTATCGCCAAAATCACCGTTCTTCACGTGGAGGTCGGTATGGCATACGCCGCAGCATTCCATCTTCAGCAGGGCCTCCCCGTGCTTTAGCGGGCGTAAGGTTTTTTCGGTGACATTAACCTGATGATCCTGAGTGACAACAGCAGCCTTCATATGTATCTCCTTGTTCATGATGAGTATCTGCATAGCAGGTGTAATACTCCTCAAGGATTAGTGGTTTGGCGCTGTAATGCAAGGCAACGGCAACATAATGTCATTATTTAATCCATTTTCAGAATAAGAATACGGCGTTCCTCTAATAATTTAGGGGGGAAATACTGGCCCGACGAGAGACTCGCCGGGCGCAGACTTACAGCTGTGCCTCTATCTCCTCTATCTCTTTACGCCATTGCGCCTGAAGATGCGGCTTTTGATGCTTCGGCTTACGCGCCAGATCGTCTTCCAGCAGCGTTTCCAGCGCGACCAGCCGTTCGAGCAGATCGTCATACGGCGAGGGTTGAACCGTCGCAGCGTCGATGACGGGCGCGGTGGATGTCGCCAGCCCCGCGCTTTCACGCAGGCGCTCAAACACCGCTTCTGCATCGTGCCACTCGCTCAGCTTTCCCTCTTCAATCAGCCAGAAACGGTTGCAGCTTTGGCTAATTAACTGACGGTCGTGGCTGACCAGCAGCACGCCGCCTTCAAACTGCTGAAGGGTTTGCGCCAGCGCCTCTTTGCCTTCCATGTCCAGGTGGTTAGTGGGCTCATCCAGCATCAGCAGGCTGTAGCGGGCAAGCGTCAGGCCCACGAACAGCAGGCGCGAGCGTTCGCCGCCGCTGAGCGTGCTGATTTTCTGCCCATGGCGGGACCACGGGAACCCGGCGCTGATGAGCGCCATTTTGCGGTTCTGCGGATCCGGTGCAAAAGGCTCCAGCGCGTCGAGCAGCGTGGCGTCATCCGGCAGCTGATTAAGCGTCTGGTCGTAATAGCCTGGCGACACGCGCGGATGGATTTTCAACCCGCTTTCTGCGGACTCATCGGCAAACTGTTGCCAGATAAGCCTCATCAGCGACGATTTGCCGCAGCCGTTACGACCGACAATCGCCACGCGATCGCCGCTTTTTAGCCGCGCCATTTCGATGTTAAACAGCGGCGGTAGCCCGGGCGCAGGCGGGACGCTGAGGTTTTCCATCTCCAGCAGACGGTCGGCCCGCAGCGCGTCGCCGCGCAGGGTTAACGTCCACTGGCTGCCTGCCGTGAGCGCCGTCTGGCTCTCCTTCAGCCGTTCGACCTGTTTTTCCATCTGTTTGGCTTTGCGGGCCAGGTCTTCGTTGTCGTAAACCTTGCCCCAGGTCGCCAGCCGCTTCGCGCTGGCGGTCACGCGGTCAATCTCCTTTTGCTCCGCCTTGTGGCGCTGCGCGTCGCTTTCATCCTTTGCTTCAAGCGCCTTGCGGGCGGCCGTGCAGGGAAGGGCGAAGTAGTGCAGCGTTTTATCGCGCAGGATCCAGCTGCCGTTGGTGACGGCATCCAGCAGCTGTCGGTCATGGGAGACCAGCACGAAGCTGCCTGACCAGTTCTGCAGAAAGTGTTCCAGCCAGAGCATGGTCGGCAAATCAAGGTGGTTGCTGGGTTCATCGAGCAGGAGCAGATCCGGGTCGTGAATCAGCGCCCGCGCCAGCAGCAGGCGGGTGTGCTGCCCGCCGCTCAGCGTGGCGGATTGCAGCGCCATATCCTGAGGCGTGAAGCCCATGCCTGCCAGCAGCGTTTCGGCTTTCCAGCGCAGGCTATCGCGCTCGGCTAAAGGCAGCTGTGCGAGCACGGCATCCAGCATGGTCAGCGGGAAAATGGCGTCCGGAAGATGTTGCTCCACGCGCGCCATCAGGCAGTGCCCGGCCAGCGCTACCGTGCCGGCGGCGGGGGAGTCAGTGCCGTCCAGCACCTTCAGCAGCGTGCTTTTGCCGCAGCCGTTGTCGCCCAGCAGGCCAATGCGATCGCCTTTTTTCAGCGTAAAGGAGAGTGAGTCGAAGAGCGTGCCAAACGCCGTATCAACGCGTAAAGATTGTGCAGTGAGTAAAGTGCTCATTGTTGCTTACCCAAGAGTTACAGGCATGTTTATGCCTCGTCAAACATCGCTGACGATAACTCAGTAAGCCCGAGAGAAGGGATTTCAGGGGTTGGTGTCTTCGCTCAAGCAGAAGTTATCGCAGCACGATACCGATAACGCTTGAGCTGGTGCGATCACCAAATGTATGTGAAACATTGAAAATTTCACGATACAGCATAATTGGCCTCCTTATATATTCAGTAGGTTAATAGATGAAGGGAGTGTAGCGGGGGAAAAGGGGTTTGGCTAGTGGGGGGCGAATCTAATTCCCTCTCCCAAAGGGAGAGGGAACGGTCGCAGTGCAGAATTAAATCGAGGTACGGCGATAGCTGCGGTATTCAGGCTTCCAGAAGTTGTCGTCGATGGCCTGCTGCAGCGCGTCGGCAGAGGTTTTCACCGCCACGCCCTGCTGCTGAGCCATTTTACCTACCGCAAACGCGATAGCGCGCGACACCTTGTGAATGTCCTTCAGCTCCGGCAGCACCAGCCCTTCACCGTTGTTGACCAGCGGCGAGTAGCCCGCGAGGGTTTCGCTCGCCGACATCAGCATCTCATCGGTAATGCGGGACGCGCCGGAGGCGATCACGCCCAGACCAATGCCCGGGAAGATATAGGAGTTGTTGCACTGGGCGATCGGATAGGTTTTATCCTTCCACACCACCGGGTCGAACGGGCTGCCGGTGGCGACCAGCGCGTTACCTTCGGTCCAGGCGATGATGTCCTGCGGCGTCGCTTCCACGCGGGAGGTCGGGTTGGAAAGCGGCATCACGATAGGGCGCTCGCAGTGCTTGTGCATCTCGCGAATGATCTCTTCGGTGAAGAGGCCGGTTTGCCCGGAAACGCCGATCAGAATATCCGGCTTCACGTTGCGCACTACGTCCAGCAGGGAAAGGACTTCGTTGTCGGTATCCCAGTTTTTCAGGTTCTCGCGCTTCTGCACCAGCTTGTTCTGGAACGGCAGCAGGTTCGGCATAGCGTCGGTCAGCAGGCCGAAACGGTCAACCATAAAGACGCGGGAGCGGGCCAGCTCTTCGCTTAAGCCTTCGCGCTGCGTCTGGGCGATGATCTGCTCGGCGATACCACAGCCCGCAGAGCCTGCGCCCAGGAAGACAATTTTCTGGTAGCTCAGCTGGCTGCCGGCTGCGCGGCTGGCGGCGATAAGCGTACCCACGGTCACGGCTGCGGTGCCCTGGATGTCGTCGTTAAAAGAGCAGATCTCATCGCGATAGCGGTTCAGCAGCGGCATCGCGTTTTTCTGCGCGAAGTCTTCAAACTGCAGCAGAACGTCCGGCCAGCGGTGCTTCACGGCCTGGATGAAGTCGTCGACAAACTGATAGTACTCGTCGTCGGTAATGCGCGGATGGCGCCAGCCCATATAGAGCGGATCGTTGAGCAGCTGCTGGTTATTGGTCCCGACGTCCAGCACCACCGGCAGGGTATACGCCGGGCTGATGCCGCCGCAGGCGGTGTAGAGAGAGAGTTTACCGATTGGGATCCCCATCCCGCCAATGCCCTGGTCGCCGAGGCCGAGAATACGTTCGCCGTCGGTCACCACAATCACTTTTATATTGTGGTTCGGCACGTTCTGCAGAATATCGTCCATGTTGTGGCGGTTCTGATAGGAGATGAAAACACCGCGTGAACGACGGTAGATCTCTGAGAAACGCTCGCAGGCCGCACCCACCGTCGGGGTGTAGATCACCGGCATCATCTCTTCGAGATGGTTCTGCACCAGGCGATAGAAGAGGGTTTCATTAGTGTCCTGAATGTTACGCAGGTAGATGTGCTTGTCGATTTCGGTTTTGAAACCCTGATACTGGATCCACGCGCGCTCCGCCTGTTCTTCAATGGTTTCAACCACTTCGGGCAGTAAACCCAGCAGGTTAAAGCTGCTGCGCTCTTCCATGCTGAAGGCGCTGCCTTTGTTGAGCAGGGGGAATTCGAGTAAAACCGGTCCGGCGTATGGGATGTATAAGGAACGATGTTTTTTCAGTTTGTTGTCCATGTCACTCACTCTTTTTATGAAGATCCGTCCCTGACACTGCTGTTTGTCATCTTTCTGGCCTGTGCGATGGGGTGCGGTCAGGCGGTATTATAAAGGAGCTAAATATTAATTACCGCAACACATAAACAAAAACACCATCGGGATTACCGATGGTGTTCTGGATCTCAGTCTGGAACTTACTTGCCGGCGTGGCGTTTTCTGCCGGTGGCGTGCGTGACCTGCGTTTCGTGGTCGCCTTCAATCACCACTTTACGCTGATTTGAAAGCTTGTAGTTCAGTCCCAGAATATGGCGTGCCTGACGGTTCGATTTCATGTTAACTCCTCAATCCTGTTGATAGTTTTAAGGACCAGTTTGCTTACGCAAACGAAATGTAACCCCTTAGGTTGCAGATCCAGCTTAGCAGGTTTTTACAAGGGTGCGTTTTGTCCGCTGACGACGTAGTTAATAGTCTGCTGGTAGATGTCACTGAGGATGTCATTATCGGTGGATTCCACCCATTTGGTTAGTTCCATCAAAATGTCATCTTCAGTCACAGCACCGTGCTCGGCGTGAAGACCCTGCGCAATCGCGTTAACGAGTTCAGGTTGTGCTGCTGCGGTATTAGCCGGGTAATAAGTAAACATGCTGCCTCCGTGTCGTTGTCTGTTTAATGGTACGGCTCGCAAAAAATTTAATTCATAAACAGAATGGCAAATATTTTCCCGGTTGTGGTTCAGATTCATCTTAGAAATAAAAATGACATAAGTGCATGCTTTTATGCGCTTTTAAAAGGTGTGGCTATATCGACGGGTAACGGCGGGGATATTTTGGCGGGGCTCCTGCTATCGCGGAAATATAGCAGGAGCCGTTTTTAAATTACCACTTCATTTCGCCAGTATTCACTTTGGCGCTTAATTCCAGCGAGCTTTCATCAGCCAGGCCTGGATACTGTTTTTTCAGGGTGCTGATGACGCCTGCGGAATCTTTATGCGCGGCTAAAGCCTTTTCAAAGCGCTGCAGATAGTCGCGGGTAAAATCAATCGCGCCAGTGCCCGCTGGAGGAGTGCCCAGGTAGTGGCCCGGGATCACGCGCTCAGGTTTGTGCGCGGCCATATGCTCCAGCGTTTCCTGCCACTGCTTGCGGCTTTCCGGCGTCTGGGTGTCTGCCGTCCAGACGTGAATGCCCCAGGCTACCCCGGTGCCGCCGAGGATCGTTTTTGCTGAGGGGATCCACACATAGGCCGCGTAGCTGTCTGACTGCTCGATATCGACCTTTTCCCCGTCAACCATGAACGTGGTGGAGGCAAGAACCTGCGGGACAACCAGCTCCGTTGGCGCGCCGTCCTTCATCTGCGGCCCCCAGAAGGCGAGCTTGGCATCTTTGGTGGCTTTAATATGGTCAACCACATGCTGCGTGGCCACCACTTTGGCATTCGGGAAGGCTTTGACCAGCGGCTGCAGGCCAAAATAGAAATCCGGATCGCCGGAGGTGATCACAATCTTATTCAGGGTTTTACCGCTGCGGCGGATTTTTTCTACCAGCGCTTCGCCATCCTTCACGCTGAACTGCGCGTCAAACAACACCGCCTCTTTCGGGCCGGAAACCAGCGTGGAGGAGACCGGGAAAATGCCTTTTTCCTGCGGGTTCCAGGTATCAATGGTTAACGGCGCGGCAAAAACCGCCGGCGTGAAAAGGGTGGATAGCAGGGCAATATGAGTGAGTTTCATGCTGTTGTCTCAGTTGTTCAGGAATGTGTCTATTGTACGGATATTCGCATTTGCCAGAATTCCTGAAACAAGACATGCTTAGTTTCATAAATCGAGCAGATGGAGCTTTTATGGATCGCGTTATTGCCGCTCAGGTCTACAACCGGATATGCGAGCTGGGAAGTTTGAGCGCGGCGGCGCGCGCGCTGGGCATTTCCCGGCCGATGGTGAGCCGCTACCTGGAACAAATGGAGAAGTGGGCGGGTACGCGGCTGGTAAACCGCTCCACGCGCAAGCTAACGCTGACCGCGGCGGGTGAAAAGGTGCTGCAAAAAACGCGGACGCTCTCGCAGATTTCGCAGGAAATCGAGGGCCAGTCGGAGAAAGATCTGCCCTCCGGCACGCTGCGGGTGGCCTGCGCCCATTTTACCGCCATGCACCTGATTGCGCCGGTCCTGCCTGAGCTGCTCTCGCGCTACCCGCAGCTGCGCATTGAGCTGGACGTGAACAACCACCCGGTCAGCCTGGTGGGAGAGCGCATTGATGTCGCCGTGCGCATTACCGACAACCCCGAACCCGGCATGATTGCCCGCCGGCTGGGGGAATGTCGCTCGGTGCTCTGCGCCTCGCCGGCGTATCTGGCACAGCACGGTACCCCCGTCAGCCCTGAAGAATTAGCGCAGCACAACTGTCTGCACTACAGCTTTTTTGCCGGGCAGTCCTGGCACTTCCTGACGCCAGAAGGGGAAAGCCTGAGCGTGGCCGTCAGCGGCAACCTGAGCGCCAGCATCTCTTCACTGTTGATGGACGCGGCGATCAAGCACTGCGGTATTGCCATGCTGCCGGAGCGCGAAGCGTCTGCCGCGCTGGAACAGGGATTGCTGGTGCCGGTGCTGGAGGCGCTTGAGCCGAAACCGCTTGCCATCCATGGCATTTATCAGTCACGGGAATATCAGCCTGCCGCGCTGCGCGTGTTTCTCGACGAACTGGCCCGCTACCTGGCTTAAGAGCAGGGTTTACGGGTGATTATTTTGCCTTTAGCCAGGGAGAGGACGTGCTCCAGAAAATAATATCCGCCCCGAGATAATTTTCCGCGAACCGATCAAATTCTGCTTTGGTGAAGGGCTTGCCGGTCTCAGGATTTTTATAGGTCAGGGTCGGTTCCTGAACCGCCATGGCGATGAGCGGCAGCGTCTGTTTATTTTTATGGAAGAAGGGATAGGCATTCTTCATGTGTGCCTTGCGGTTGGGAACAATATCCGGCCCACCCAGACCGACATTGTTGGCGCTGGCATACTTAAACAGACGCCCCATGTAGTTGTGGTCGTTATCCCACTCGCACGGCCAGAAGTTCACGTATTGCACCACGTGTGATTTCTTAAAAGCCTTTCGCGCAAAGGCCAGATTTTCCATTTCTCCAGCGAAATAGCTGTCGCAGGTAAACCCGGCGGGCGGATTTTTTTCGTCGAGATCGATGGCGGTTTCGGGCAGGTTTACGCCATACACCTCACCATCAAAGCGTTTCGCGAGGGCGGCCAGCAAAGCCTGGTAGCGCTGACGCACGGCGGGATCCCACTGACGCGCCACCCATCCTGAACCGACAGGCTTGCCTTCGCCGGGGTTATCGAACTGCGGCGCAATTCCCCCACCGTATTGCTTATCGTGCATCAGATAGTCCGGCACGTAGCGGGCGTCCGCCTCAAAAAAACGATCCTGGATTTGAATAAAGAGTTTTTTTCCGGCGGCCTTAACGCGCGCCAGATCCTGTTCTATCCGCGAGAAGTCATAGTTGTCCTTCTCGGGCTCCAGCAGGCGCCAGTTGTAAACGATCTGCACGCCGCCGATATCGCTTCGCGCAACGAGCGGAAACACCGCGTCGAGCTCGCCGGAGCTGGTATAGATAAAATTCTCCGGCGTTTTCGCCAGTGAAGAGAGCGACAGAGCCAGCGTGGTGACGGCAACGGCCATCCTGATTTTTAGCGCCATATCATTATCCTTTTTGTCGGTACAGCAGGTGAAAGTCCCGGAATTGTCTGTGTTCCAGGGTGGGGCAGATGCGTAGTCTATACTTAACCCTTTGTAAGCCAAAAGGAGAGCAAGAATGACTATTCATAAGCACGGTTCGGCACACTGGTCTGGCGACATTAAGCGCGGTAAAGGAACGGTTTCCACCGAGAGCGGCGTTCTCAATCAGCAGCCTTATGGTTTTAATACCCGCTTTGAGGGCGAAAAGGGGACCAACCCCGAAGAGCTGATTGGCGCGGCACATGCGGCCTGCTTCTCAATGGCGCTGTCGCTGATGCTCGGGGAAGCGGGCTATACCGCCGACTCCATTGATACTACGGCGGACGTATCTCTGGATAAAACCGACGGCGGCTTTGCGATTACGAAGGTTGCCCTGAAAAGCAAGGTGACCGTTCCGGGCATCGCCCCCCAGCAGTTCGACGGTATTATTCAGAAAGCCAAAGCGGGCTGTCCGGTATCGCAGCTCCTGAAGGCTGAGATTACGCTGGACTATAAACTTAACTAAGCCACAGCCGGGTTTGCGCCCGGCTATCCCTTCAGCGCGGCGGGAAACACCTCCGCCAGCCACGCAATAAACACCTTAAGACGGTGCGTCAGATGCCGGTTCTGAGGGTAAACCACATGAAACGGATAGGCGGCAGGGCGCCAGTCGCTCAGAATCGCCGTCAGCGTTCCCGCCCGTAAATACGCGTTTGCCGAATACTCAAAGGTCTGAACGATCCCCAGCCCCGCCGCGGCAGCCGCCAGATGGGCATTACTTTCATTTACGCCGAGATAATGCGGAACGTTGATTTCCAGCGTCTCGCCGTTCTTTCTGAAGCGAAAAGGAAACGCCCGCCCGGTGACGGGCGAGAGGTAGCTAATGAGCTTGTGGCCGTTGCACAGCTCCTGTGGATAGGCCGGAACTCCATGGTTTTTCAGGTAGCCCGGCGTCGCGCAGGTGACCATTTCGGCGTTACCGAGATGACGGGCGATGAGGGTTGAGTCGTCCAGCGGACCGCCGCGAATCACGCAGTCTACGTTACCGCTGATGAGATCGACCGGCCGGTCGGCCACGCCAAGGTCGATGCGGATCTCAGGGTAGCGCTGCATAAATTCCGGAAGCAGGGGAATGAGCACGTCCCGGGCGGTGGAGCCGCCCACGTCAACCCGCAAATGCCCTTTTGGCGTCGCGCGGGAAACGCGAAACGAGGTGTCGATATCTTCGATATCAATCAGCACCCTGAGCGCTTTTTCATAGTATTCCATCCCTTCAGGCGTCGCGACCACCCGGCGAGTGGTGCGGTGCAGAAGGCGTATCTCCAGGTGCGACTCAAGCGATTTGACCAGCTTGCTCAGCGTGGCGATCGGCATATTCAGCGAGTCCGCCGCGCGGGTAAAGCTGCCGGACTCCACGACCCGCGTAAAGGCGCGCATCGCCATGAGCTGGTCCATGATGACCTCTGATTATTTCTGTATGTGAATAGTCATTTTCATTTTTGCCTGTTTTTCACTAATGCCGCAAGGGCTAAAGTTTGTTCAACGCGAGCGAAAGCGCGCACCACAAACCCAACAAAAGGTAAATGACATGAACACGACTCTCTCAGGAAAAATCGCACTGGTCACCGGCGGCAGCACCGGTATTGGTCTTGCCACGGCGCAGGAGCTGGCGGCGCAGGGCGCGAAGGTGTACATCACCGGTCGTCGTCAGGCCGAACTGGACGCCGCGGTAGCAGAGATTGCTTCTGACGCCGTGGGCATTCGCGCGGACGTTTCAAAGCTTGCCGATCTGGATGAGGTTTATGCCCGGATAGCCAAAGATGAAGGCCGTCTTGATATCCTGTTCGCCAATGCCGGTGGCGGCGATATGCTGCCGCTGGGCGCGATCACCGAAGAGCAGTTTGACCGGATTTTTGGCACCAACGTCCGCGGAGTGCTGTTCACGGTGCAGAAGGCGCTGCCGCTGCTCTCCGCCGGATCGTCGATTATTCTGACCGGCTCGACGGTCTCCGTTAAAGGGACGGCCAACTTCAGCGTCTACAGCGCCAGCAAGGCCGCCGTGCGCAACTTTGCCCGCTCCTGGGCGCTGGATTTGCAGGGCCGCGGGATCCGCGTCAACGTGGTGAGCCCGGGCCCGATCAAAACGCCAGGTCTCGGCGATCTGGTGCCGGAAGAACACCGTCAGGGGCTGTACGACGCGCTGGCCGCCCAGGTACCGCTGGGGCGTTTAGGCGCGCCGGGCGAGGTGGGTAAAGCGGTGGCGTTTCTGGCCTCCGACGCGGCCAGCTTTATTAACGCCATCGAGCTGTTTGTGGACGGCGGAATGGCGCAAATCTAATCCAGACTGCGCCAGCAGCGGACGTTACGGCCCTCGCGTGAGGGCTGTAGCGGCTGGGGACGTTCACACCCCTGCGTTGCCATCGGACAACGGTCGCGGAAAAAACAGCCCTCGGGCAGGTGACGGTTGCCGGGAAGCTCCGTTTTGCGTAACGCCAGATTTTCATCCAGCGGTTCACCGGTGCGGGGAACCGAGTCGAGCAGCAGACGGGTATAGGGATGGCGAGGCTCGTCAAGCACCTGCGCGGCGCTGCCCAGCTCCACAATCTGCCCGAGGTACATCACCGCCACCCGGTCGCTCATGTGCCTGACCACCGAGACGTTATGCGAGATTAACACGTAGGTCAGATTACGCTGCTGTTGCAGGTTCACCAGCAGGTTGAGGATTTGCGCCTGCACGGAGATATCCAGCGCGCTGGTGGGTTCATCAAGCACGATAATATCGGGATCGGACGAGAGCGCCCGGGCGATGGCGATGCGCTGGCGCTGCCCGCCGGAGAAGGCGTGCGGAAGCCTGTCGAGGTATTCCGGGCGAATGCCCACCTGCAGCGCCAGATCCTCCGCCAGCTGACGGCGCTCGCGCTCGCTGCTGCGTTTTTGCACCCACACCGGCTCGGTGATGATGCGCCAGACCGGCAATCGCGGGTCGAGCGACGAGAGCGGATCCTGAAACACCATCTGCATGCCGCCTGCGTGGTGAGCCCGCTGGCACGCGCCGGCGCTGGGCTTAAGCATGCCCATCAGCAGCTGGGCCAGCGTGCTTTTCCCGCAGCCGGATTCACCGACAATGCCCAGCGTTTCCCCCCGGCGGATCTGCAGATCGAGCCCATTGAGGGCATGGACCTGTTCCGTCACGCGGCCCAGCCAGTTTTTGCGCGCCGCAAAGTTCACGTGCACGCTATCCAGTTCCAGCAGTACATCAGACATGGTGTTTCTCCCGTTGTGGATACCAGCAGGCAGCCTGTTGGCCCTCTGCACCGTTGGGCTGTAAGCGCGGCGTTTCGCTGCATTTCGCCCCGGCGGCAAAGCAGCGCTCGCGGAAGGCGCATCCCTGCGGAAGCTGGCTGAGGTTGGGCACCGTGCCGGGGATGGCGGGAAGCAGGTCGCGCGGCTGGCCGTTTTCCGGCGCGCACCGCAGAAGGCCGATGGAGTAGGGATGCACGGGTCGGTGGATCAGCGTTTGCGTGGCACCGCTCTCGATCACGCTCCCGGCATACATCACGTACATCCTGTCGCAGAGCTGCGACACCACGGCCATATCGTGGCTGATAAACAACACCGAGGTCCCGCTGGCCCGCGCCTTGTGCTTCAGGAGGCGCAGCACCTGGAGCTGGACGGTAACGTCCAGCGCTGTGGTCGGCTCGTCGGCGATAATCAGCTCCGGCTCGCAGGAGAAGGCAAGGGCGATCATCACCCGCTGGCGCATGCCGCCGGAGAGTTCAAACGGATAACGCTCCATGACCTGCTTCGCGTCCGGGATTTGCATCTCTTCCAGCAGGGTAATCGCCTTCTGCTGCGCCTCGCGCCGCGAAAGCGGCTGATGCTGGCGGATCACCTCCACCATCTGTTTGCCAATCCGCCGCGTCGGGTTGAGGGCGGTCATCGGCTCCTGAAAAATCATCGCCACTCGGGCACCGCGCCACTGGCGAAGCTGTTTCTCGGACGCCGTCAGGACGTTTTCGCCGAGTAACTTCACCTGTCCGTGATGAATGCGGTAGCTCCCTTCCGGCAACAGCCGCATGGCGAGCATGGCGGTCACGGATTTACCCGAACCCGACTCGCCCACCACGCCGACGATTTCACCCCTGCCGATCTCCAGCGAAACGTGGTTCAGCGCGTGGACCTCACCGCGAAAAATCGGGAAGCTCAGGTGCAGGTCCTCAATACGTAATACTGGTTCGGTCATCATTGTTTTCCTCCCGATTTCGGATCCAGCAGATCGCGGATACCGTCGCCAAACAGGTTAAAGCCTACGGCGGTAATCAAAATTGCCGCACCGGGAAAGGCGCAGTACCACCACTGGTCCAGGACGTAGTTACGGCCAACGGCCACCATCGCGCCCCATTCGGCGGTCGGCTGCTGCGCGCCCAGGCCGATAAACCCCAGCGTGGCGGCCATCAGAATGGCGCTGCCAATGTCCAGCGAAGCCTGCACAATCAGCGGCGGAAGGGCGTTGCGCAGGATATGCCAGCGGATCAAATGCCAGCGGGAGGCGCCAAACGTGCGGGCGGCCTGAACGTAGGTAAACTGGCGCACCACCAGGGTTTGCCCGCGCGCCAGGCGGACGTAAAACGGGATGCGGACAATCGCAATCGCCAGCATGGCGTTGAACAGGCTCGGCCCGAGCGCGGCGGCCAGCGCCATGGTCAGCACCAGGGAGGGAATGGAGAGCATGATATCCATCACCCGCATGATGATGGCGTCGCCGCGCCCGCCCAGCACGCCGGAAAAACAGCCCAGCAGTGAGCCAATGCCGCCCGCAATCGCCACCACCGCCAGCCCGGCGGTAATCGACTGCTGGCTGCCCGTCAGCACGCGGCTGAACAGGTCGCGTCCCACCTCATCGGTACCAAACCAGTGTTGTGCAGACGGCGCCTGCAGGCGGGCAGTCAGATCCAGCGCGTTCGGGTCATGGGGCACAATCCACGGCGAAGCCACCATCAGGAAGAGCATCGCAATCATAATGATGCCGCCAACGATCGTGAGCGGGCTTTGACGCAGCATCCAGAAAAGCTTTGCCCAGTTGATGCGTTGTCCGGCGGTTTTAGCCGGAGCGGGCGTTTCCTGCGTTAACATCATTCGGCACCTCCGCGCCCGATTCGCGGGTCAATCCACAGGTAAAGCAGATCGACCACCAAATTAACCAGCACGTAGGCCAGCGAAACGACGACGGCAAAGCCCATCACGGCAGGGAAATCGAGCGCCTGAATGGACGTCACCACCCAGGCGCCCATGCCCGGCCAGGCAAAGACGGTTTCGGTCAGCACGGCGCCGTAAAGCAGATCGCCCAGCGCCAGCCCGAGCACGGTAATGGACGGGATCATCGCATTCGGCAGAGCGTAGCGCAGGACGATGTACCAGCCGGGCAGTCCGCTGGCGCGCGCGGTGCGGATGTAGTCCTCGCTGAGCTGCTCCAGCATCGCCGAACGGACCTGGCGCGCCACGATCCCCAGGTGAACAAACGCCAGCGTCAGCGAGGGTAAAATCAGGTGCTGAAGCGCGTTGAAAAAGACCTCACCGTTGCCCTCCAGCAGCGCGTCCAGCAGATAAAAGCCGGTGACGTGCGTCGGCGGATCGAGCCAGTCGTCCAGCCTGCCGCCGCCCGGGAGGATCTGCAGGTGCCCGTAGAACAGCACGATGACGCCCAGCCCAAGCCAGAAGGCCGGCGTGGAGATCCCGGTCATCGCCATTAAACGCACCAGGTGATCCAGCCAGCGGTTGCGGTACACCGCGGACAAAATCCCCAGAGGCACGCCGATGACCAGCGCCAGCAGCAGAGAACAAAAGGCCAGCTCCAGCGTGGCAGGGAAAAAGGCCTTCAGGTCTTCCGCGACCGGGCGTCCGGTACGGATGGACGTGCCTAAATCACCGTGGGCCAGAGCGTCCACGTAGCGGCCAAACTGAACATACAGCGGCTGGTCCAGCCCTAGCTGCTGGCGGATGTTCTGCACGATTTCGTCGCTGGCGCGGTCGCCGGCCAGCAGGCGGGCCGGATCGCCGGGGATCAGGTGTGAAATAATAAAGGTGATAATACAGACACCGGCCACCACCAGGATTAACCCCCAGCAGCGCTGGCGCACTATGCTCCAGAACGTCATACGCTTTCCCCCGGCGAGAACCGTTATTTGCTCATGGTGGCGATGTTGAACACCTGCTCGAGCATCGGATTAAAGGTGAAGCCTTTGACCTCTTTGTTCATCGCCAGCTGGTAGTTTTTCTGGAACAGATAAACGTAGGCCGCCTCGTCGATAACCACCTTCTGTGCCTGCTGGTAATCTTTGGTGCGTTCTGCCTGGTCGGTGGTTTTCAGCGCGGCCTGCAGCAGGGAATCGACCTCTTTGTTCTCATAGAACGAGCGGTTGCCCGGCAGCCCTTTTTTGTCCGATTCGAACCAGTAGTTCATGAACATGTACGGGTCAGCAAAGTCCGGGCTCCAGTTGCCGATGGCAATGTCGTAATCGCCTTTTCCGACGCGGTCGCGCATGGTGGCGTTGGCCAGTTTTTCCAGCTTGACGTTAATGCCGATCTTGCCGAGGCTGGCCTGAGTGGAGAGGGCGATAGGCTCCCAGTTCGGATCGTTGTCCGAGTAGAGGAAGGTCAGGCTGGCGGGTTTGTCTTTGACCTTCTCCAGCGCCGCTTTGGCTTTGGCCTCGTCAAAGCTGTACTGCATTGCCGTGGCGTCAAAGCCCCACATGCCTTCCGGGATCGGGCCGCGCATCTGCTTGCCGTTGCCGCTCAGAATGCCTTTCACCATCCCCTGGTAATCCGTCGCCCAGGAGATGGCCCGGCGTAAATCCACCTGATTGAGCGGCGCTTTACCGTTGTTGAGATAGAGGTAAGTCACGCGCAGGGACGGGTATTCCGCGACGGCGACTTTGCCTTCCTGCTTCAGCGCTGCGAGCTGATCGACGGGCAGGGAGTCGGCAATGTCCAGATCGCCGCGGGAAAGCTGCAGTCGGCGCGAGGCGCTCTCACCGATAATTTTCACCGATACGCGCTTAAAGTGCGGCTTTTCACCCTGCCAGTGAGGGTTAGGGATCAGAATCAGCTGCTGGCCTTTCTGCCAGCTTTTCAGCATAAACGGCCCGGAACCGGCGGTGTTTTGCGCCAGAAAACCGCGCGCATCGTCCGCCGCATTGGCCTTCAGCACCGCCGGGTTAATGATGGACGCCCCGTCGTTTGCCAGCGTGTAGAGGAAAGGCGCGAACGGCTGGCTGAGGGTGAACTTCACCGTATGGTCATCGACGGCATCTATTTTCAGATCTTTCGGGAAGGCTTCAGACGGCCCCTGGCCGAGCTTCAGCAGGCGCTCAAAGGAGAGTTTTACCGCCTCGGCGGTGACCGGCGTGCCGTCGGAAAATTTCGCGTTATCCGCCAGGGTAAAGGTCCACTCTTTCTGGTCTTCAGACGCCTTCCAGCCCGTCGACAGATCGCCTTCCACCTCGGTAGAGCCCGGCTTGTACTTGACCAGACGCTGGTAGGACGGATAGGTGACGGTCCAGTCGTTGTTATCAATGGTGATGGCAGGATCGAGCGTTTGCGGGTCGGCGGCTTTACCGATCGCCAGCATGTCTTTCGGAACGGCGGCCAGCGCCAGCGGGGCGCTCAGGGCCAGCGTGGCGGCGATCAGGGTCGAAACAAGCGATGTTTTCATGGCAGTGCTCCAGGTTTAAAGAGAAGTGTGCGTCAGGGGAAAACAGGCAAAACGGTCGTCGAGCAGCGGGTAGCTGGCGGCGTTCGGCAGTTCGAAGTGCCACCATTCGCTGCTGATACCGACAAAACCACCGCCGAACATGATGGCGTTCAACAGAAGACGGTTGCGCTGGGCGTGCGGCGGCACGGAAGGGTGATACGGATGCGAGCGGTCGTGCATTTCGTCAAAACCGGCACCCATATCCAGTACGGCGTTATGTTCATCCATCAGGGTGACGTCGATGGCCGTACCGCGGCTGTGATTGGAGCCAATCGCCACGTCGACCACGTATTCCGGGTTCGGGCAGGCATCCCACAGCTGGGCCTGCGCCTGCTGCGGCCGATAGGCGTCGTACACCACCAGCTTCAGCCCGGCCAGCGAGGCAATGCTGATGGCTTTTGCCAGCGCGGTGGCCGCGTCGGTATGCAGCAGGCACAGCGCCTCCTGATAGATCGGACGGCCGGTGATGTTGTCGGCGGTGGCGTACTTCAGATCGATATGCAGTGTGGGAAACGTCTTCGCCACATCAATCAGTTCACTCTCTTCGGGCATAGCTCCGCTCCTTTAGCGTTCGAATTGACCAAACTCTTGTTGTAATTGTCGGTTGACCGCCAGACGCGCCGGGAGCGCATCACCAAGCGCTTCCACCACGCCCGACAGCAGCAGGTTGAACAGACAGCTCACGGGGGCAAGCGAATCCCAGAAGTGACCGGTATCGGTTTTCACCTGCAGTAAATCAATCGGGTAATCCCGCGCCCACGGGCACCAGATGTCGGTGATTAAGGCCAGCGGAATGCCTTTCTCGCTGGCGACGCGGCAGTACTGGCGGGCCATCGAGGAGTAGGTGCGCGTATCGGTCAGCACGACGTACGGGTGCGAAAACCCCGAGTTCAGGGATTCCACCCAGCTGCCGGAAGCCCCCTCCGAATAGCTCACGCGCGGGCGGAGGTATTCAAGGTGGCTGAAGAAGGCGTTGGCAATCCCGCGCGTGGACTGGATCCCCAGCACAAACACCGCGTCGGCGTGGGCGAGGTTGTGCACCACCTGACGAAAGGCGTCCGTTTGCGCCATCTGGTACACCTGCGTGATGGCATCCACTTCCAGCGACAGGGCGTGCTGAAGGCGGCTGGAAAGGGGGCGCTGCTGCTGCCAGGAGTCCAGCCGCTCGTTCATGCCCCAGGGCTGATACGGATCGCGCAGGCTCTTTTTGGCATCCTCCAGGTTGCGATACCCCAGCTTGCGCAGGAAGCGTCCGACGGTAATTCCGCTGGTCCCGCTCGCCTGGCCGATGCTCTCCGCCGTTTCAAACGGGATTTGCGCGGCGTGCGCCAGCAGCCAGCTTCCGACCCGCTTTTCGCTGGGCGTGAGCTGGCTGAACGTCGCTTCGATACGGCTCAACATCTCAAGTTTCGTCGTCATACCGCCTCGCTGTTAACAGGCTGTCAAAAGCCGAATTTTTGTTACCGGGTTAACAATGCATGACGCGTGCCATGTTCACAGGGCGGGTGAAACCCGCTGTGCAGTAAACTTCATGCAATATTTGTTTAACCAATGATCAACATTTGTGCAGCGTAGTTCACTTTTGGTGCACTGGCTGAGCGGGCAGGTATGAATTTGGTGAATACGTCAGTCCGTTCACATTTTTGATAAGATAGAAGCATTGAGAACATAAAAGGGATCCCTCATGGCGAATTTGCCCTGGCGAGTCAGCGTGCGCCTGATCGCGCTTGCAAAGAAAACAGGAATGGTCGTGGGGATCGTCCTGGTCGTTCTGCTGGCGGTGCGGGTCTATCTCTCGCAGCAGGGGCCGGAACTGCACCTGTGGCACACCTGGCGGGCCGATGAGATGTCCGCGCGCGAGATGGACAACGCCGATTTTGCCCGGTATATCGCCCGGGAAAACGCCATTTTCGCCGATCTTGATAATGCGGTGACGGCGAAAACAGAGGGCGAGGAACGCACGCCGTTAAACCGCTATTATCGCCAGAGCCTGGTGTGGCCGGGACAGTTTACGCCCGATGCCAACCGCTCCTTTGTGCTGATGCCTGCCGGAAAGCCGCGCGGCGCGGTGGTGCTGTTGCACGGTCTGACGGACTCGCCCTACAGCGTCCGGCGGCTTGCGGTGAACTATCAACAGCACGGCTTTGTGGCCGTGGTCCCGCGCCTGCCCGGGCACGGCACCGCGCCCGGCGCGCTGACGGACGTTGACTGGGAAATGTGGCTGGCGGCGACGCGTCTTGCGGTGCGGGAAGCCACGCGCCTGGCGGGTGAGGCTGTGCCTTTGCATCTGGTGGGTTACTCCAACGGCGGGGCGCTGGCGATGAAATATGCCCTCGATGCGCTGGACGCGCCTTCGCTGCGTAAACCGCAGCAGGTGATACTGCTCTCACCGATGATCGGCGTGACGGCCTTTGCGCGGTTTGCCGGTTTCGCCGGGTTACCGGCGCTGCTGCCGGCGTTTGCCAAAGCGGCGTGGCTGAATATCTCTCCGGAATATAACCCGTACAAATATAACTCGTTCCCGGTGAACGCCGCCCGCCAGTCATGGCTTCTGACGAAGGCTCTGCAGGAGCAAATCGGCCGCGAGGCGCGGGAGAACAGGCTGGCGAATTTGCCGCCGGTTCTGGCGTTCCAGTCGGTCATGGATTCCACGGTCAGCACCCGCGCGGTGGTGACCGGCCTGTTTGACCAGCTTCCGGCAAACGGCAGCGAGCTGGTGGTGTTTGACATCAACCAGGCGGCGAGCTTCCGTCCGCTGTTCAAACCGTCGTCGTGGACGGCAACTTCGGCGCTGCTGCCGGTTGCGCAGAGGAGTTACGGTGTCACGATTATTACCAATGCCAGCGAGCACAGTTTCTCGACTGTGGCGAAAATCACTCCGGCAGGCAGCACCCGGGAGACGGTCGTGCCGCTTGCGCAGGCCTGGCCGCAGGATGTCTATTCCCTGTCGCATATTGCGGTGCCGTTCCCCCCGGATGACGATCTCTATGGCCGTGAGCCTGGGGTGAAAAACCGCTACGGCATCAGCCTGGGGACAATTGCGCTCTGGGGCGAAACGTCCGTGTTGAGCGTCGGAAAAGAGGCGCTGATGCGGGTCACCTCGAACCCGTTTTACGACTATATGCAGGAGAGGATCGACAGCCGGATTGGCGATGGGGAAAAGTAACGTTCCCCTGTGGTGTGAATATGTTAGGTCGCATTGATTAAGTATGTTAAATAGTAGCTTCAAGGCACCACTCTTTCTCATCGGAACCCATTTTTGTGCTGACGACTCTGATTTACCGAAGCCAGTTGAATTTATCCCGCCCCTCCACCGAGCTGCGGGAACTGGTGGAGCGCGCCCGGATCCGCAATGCCAGTCTGAATATCACCGGGGTTCTGCTTGCAAAAGGCAGTGACGTGCTGCAAATACTCGAAGGGTCGGAAGAGAGCGTGCTTAAGCTGTTCCATAAAATCCGTGACGACAAGCGGCACAGTGGAGTGGTCGAGCTGATGCGGGACTATGGCCCGCGCAGACGCTTCGAAAACGTCGGTATGCTGCTGTTCGATCTGCAGACGCAGTCACCGAAAGAGGTGCTGCAGTCGGTTCTGAATTACAGCAAGCTGGAAAGCTATCTCACATCCGATGACCGGGTGTTCAAATTTATTCAGACCTTTATAACCGGTAAACGTCCGGTCCCGTCGGGGGCACGCTACACCGCGGACAAATGGACGCTCTCGACCGAAACGCTACCCTTTGGCGAACACCTGGGGCTGATGGCCAACCAAACCTGTCAGTTTGCGCTCCAGCCCATCGTTGAGCCCTCGGAAGGGAAGATCAGTTCGCTTGAAGCCCTTATTCGCGGCAACGAAGGCGGCAGCCCGGAGTATTTCTTCAGCGCCCTTGACCCGGACAAAATCTACGAAGTCGATCTCCAGACGAAAGCGTATGCCTTTGCTCTCGCGGAAAAGCTGGGCATTGGCAGCCATAAGATTGCGGTAAACCTGCTGCCGATGTCGCTGGTGAATGTCCCCAACGCCGTGGAATTTTTGGTCAGCGAGATAAAAAAACATGGCCTTCAGCCGGAGCAGGTGGTCATTGAAGTGACGGAAAACGAGATGATCTCCGGCTTCAACCAGTTTAATAGCGCCATCAAGCAGCTTCGCGGTGAGGGGATTGGCCTGGCGATCGATGATTTCGGCTCCGGCTATGCCGGTCTTTCGCTGCTGACCCGCTTCCAGCCGGATAAAATTAAGATCGACCGGGAGATAGTCAGCGATATCCACCTCAGCGGCCCGAAGCAGGCGATTGTGCGCTCCATCGTCAGCTGTTGCTCCGATCTTGAAATTACCCTGGTGGCGGAAGGGATCGAGAAGATAGAGGAGTGGTGCTGGCTCGAGTCTGCCGGGATCCGCCGCTTCCAGGGCTTTCTGTTTGCCCGCCCGCAGCTTAATGGCGTCGGTGATATTCACTGGCCGCATCTGGTGCGTTAGCCAATTTTCCTCCCGCGTTATTTCCCCTTCGCACTGCCTGTGCTTAAATAGCTAAAACGGTTTAACATTGTTTAGCTACGAGGAAAGCATGAAAAAAATCTGGGTACTTGGCGATGCGGTAGTGGATTTGCTGCCCGATGGAGAAGGCAGATTGCTGCAGTGTCCCGGCGGCGCACCGGCAAACGTTGCGGTCGGTATTGCCCGGCTGGGCGGCCAGAGCGCCTTTATCGGCAGGGTTGGCGACGATCCCTTCGGGCGCTTTATGGCGAAAACGCTCGCTGACGAAAAGGTCGACGTGAAGTCTATGCGCCTTGACCCGGCGCACCGCACCTCAACGGTAGTGGTCGATCTCGACGACCACGGCGAACGCTCGTTTACCTTTATGGTGCGCCCGAGCGCCGATCTGTTTCTCGAATCCGCCGATCTGCCGACGTTCAGCGCCGGGGAATGGCTGCACGTCTGTTCCATCGCATTAAGCGCAGAGCCGAGCCGTTCTGCGACGTTTGAGGCGATGACCGCCATTCGGGAGGCGGGCGGTTACGTCAGCTTCGACCCCAATATTCGCCCGGATCTCTGGCCGGATGAGAACGCGCTGCGCCGCTGCCTGGAGCTGGCCCTGCAGAGCGCCGACGTGGTGAAACTCTCCGTCGAAGAGCTGGCGTTTTTAACCGGAAATGTCGAGGTAAACGTCGGTCTGCATGTGCTGATGGCGCGCTGTCCGGCGCGTCTGGTGCTGGTCACCCAGGGCAAGGAGGGCGTGATCGCCTGGCATCAGGGCACCGTAAAACACTATCCGGCAACGCCCGTTGAGTGTGTCGATACCACCGGCGCGGGCGATGCTTTCGTGGCGGGGCTGCTCTACGGGCTGGCTGCCGGGCAGGACCTGACGCCGATCATCGCCTTAGCCCAGCGCTGCGGTGCATTAGCCACCACGGCCAAAGGGGCGATGACCGCATTGCCCTGGCAGCACGATCTGTAATTCCTTCCTCCACTGGCCGCCATCCGGCGGCCTGAATTGTCGCCTCGATCACACTTACTAAAACGGTTTAGCAAAAAAGATTGCCGATCCAAAATTCAGAGGTTTAGTATCAGCAACCTAAACCGGTTTAGCAATTTAGCACTTTTAATGACTTCTTTTAGGGATGCGACAAAATGTATAAAAAACGCAGACTTGCCGTGATGATAGGCATGCTGGCCGGAAGTACCTCTGTTTTTGCCCAAACGGATATGACAAGTATCGAAGCGCGTCTTGCCGCGATGGAGCAGCGCCTCCAGGCGGCGGAAACGCGTGCGCAGGTGGCTGAGAAACGCGCCACGGATGCGGAACAAAAAACGCAGCAGCTGGTTGCCGCGCAGCAGCAGACGCAAACGACCACCCAGGCGGTGGCACAGCGCACCACCGCGCTGGAGAAGAAGGCGGATCAAAGCAGCGGGTTTGAGTTCCACGGCTACGCCCGTTCGGGCCTGCTGATGAACGATGCGGCCTCCAGCAGCAAAAGCGGTCCTTATCTGACCCCGGCCGGAGAAACCGGCGGCGCGGTAGGGCGTCTGGGTAACGAAGCCGACACCTACGTCGAGCTGAACCTGGAGCACAAGCAAACTCTGGATAACGGGGCCACCACGCGCTTCAAAGCGATGCTGGCCGACGGTCAGAGAACCTATAACGACTGGTCAGCCGATACCAGCGATCTCAATATTCGCCAGGCCTTCGCGGAGCTGGGCAACCTGCCTGATTTTACCGGCGCGCTGAAGGGCAGCACCTTCTGGGCGGGTAAACGCTTCGACCGCGACAACTTTGATATTCACTGGCTGGACTCCGACGTGGTGTTCCTCGCCGGTACCGGCGGCGGCGTCTACGACGTGAAATGGAACGATTCGCTGCGCAGCAACTTCTCCATCTACGGCCGCAACTTCGGCAGCGTGGAGCAGACCGACAATAACGTTCAGAACTATATCCTCAGCATGAACCACTTCGCCGGACCGTTCCAGCTGATGGTGAGCGGCCTGCGGGCGAAGGATAACGACGACCGTAAAGACACCAACGGCGATCTCATCAAAACCGACGCCGCCAATACCGGCGTTCATGCCCTGGTCGGCTTGCATAATGAGAGCTTCTACGGCCTGCGGGAAGGGACAGCCAAAACGGCGCTGCTGTACGGTCACGGGCTGGGTGCGGAAGTGAAAAGCATCGGTTCCGACGGCGCGCTGCTGTCTGAGGCGGATACCTGGCGCTTCGCAAGTTACGGTGTCACGCCTGTCGGCGGCGGCTGGAGCGTTGCGCCCGCCGTCCTGGCGCAGAGCAGTAAAGATCGCTACGTCAAGGGCGATAGCTATGAGTGGGTTACGCTCAACACCCGTCTGATTAAAGAGGTGACGCAGAACTTCGCCCTGGCGTTTGAGGGAAGCTATCAGTACATGGATTTAAATCCGGAAGGCTATAAGGACCGCAACGCCGTCAACGGCAGTTTCTACAAGCTGACCTTTGCGCCGACGTTAAAAGCGAGCAAAATCGGCGATTTCTTCAGCCGTCCGGAGCTGCGTCTGTTTGCCACCTGGATGGACTGGAGCAGCAAACTGGATCATTACGCCAGCGATGATGCCTTTGGCAGCAGCGGCTTCAACGCCGGCGGGGAATGGAACTTTGGGGTCCAGATGGAAACCTGGTTTTAACCCATCACGCTCCCGCTTTGCGGGAGCGTTTCGCACATCATAAAAAGAAGTCAGGCAGAGGTATCTATGGATTTTAATCAAATCGCCCGCGAGCTTATTCCGCTGCTCGGTGGCAAGGAAAATATCGCCAGCGCGGCGCACTGCGCAACGCGTCTTCGTCTGGTGCTGGTCGATGACGCGCTTGCCGATCAGCAGGCGATCGGCAAGGTCGACGGCGTAAAAGGCTGTTTTCGTAACGCCGGGCAGATGCAGGTGATTTTTGGCACGGGCGTGGTCAACAAGGTCTACGCCGCGTTTATTCAGGCTGCGGGGATTAGCGAATCCAGCAAGTCTGAGGCCGCGGATCTGGCGGCGCGCAAGCTGAACCCGTTCCAGCGCATTGCCCGTCTGCTCTCCAACATCTTTGTGCCGATCATTCCCGCGATTGTGGCCTCCGGCCTGCTGATGGGCCTGCTCGGCATGGTGAAAACCTACGGCTGGGTCAATGCGGATAACGCTCTCTACATCATGCTGGACATGTGCAGCTCCGCGGCGTTTATCATTCTGCCTATTCTGATCGGCTTTACCGCCGCGCGGGAATTTGGCGGTAACCCGTATCTCGGCGCGACGCTGGGCGGCATTCTGACGCACCCGGCGCTGACCAACGCCTGGGGCGTGGCCTCCGGCTTCCACACCATGAACTTCTTCGGCCTTGAGATCGCGATGATTGGCTATCAGGGCACGGTGTTCCCGGTGCTGCTGGCCGTCTGGTTTATGAGCATCGTGGAGAAAAATCTGCGCCGCGCGATCCCGGACGCGTTAGATCTGATCCTGACGCCGTTCCTCACCGTCGTTATCTCCGGCTTTATCGCCTTGCTGATTATCGGCCCGGCGGGGCGCGCGCTGGGCGACGGCATCTCCTTTATCCTGAGCACGTTAATTGAACACGCGGGCTGGCTGGCCGGGCTGCTGTTCGGTGGGCTTTACTCGGTGATTGTGATCACCGGTATTCACCACAGCTTCCACGCGATTGAAGCCGGTCTGCTGGGCAACCCGTCGATTGGCGTGAACTTCCTGCTGCCGATCTGGGCCATGGCGAACGTGGCGCAGGGCGGCGCCTGTCTGGCGGTGTGGTTCAAAACCAAAGATGCCAAAATTAAAGCCATTACCTTACCGTCGGCGTTTTCTGCGATGCTGGGCATCACCGAAGCGGCTATTTTTGGTATCAACCTGCGCTTCGTGAAACCGTTTATCGCCGCGCTGATCGGCGGCGCGGTGGGCGGGGCCTGGGTGGTATCTGTTCATGTTTACATGACCGCCGTTGGGTTGACCGCTATTCCGGGCATGGCCATCGTGCAGGCCAGCTCGCTGCTCAACTATATTATCGGTATGGTGATTGCCTTCGGCGTGGCGTTTACCGTCTCACTGCTGCTGAAATATAAAACGGACTCTGAATAATGACGTTACCTTCCCGCTGGCCTGCGATCCTGCAGGCCGTTATGAAAGGTCAGCCGCGGGCGCTGGCGGATAGCCACTATCCGCAGTGGCACCCCGCGCCGGTGACGGGGCTGATGAACGATCCCAACGGGTTCATCTGGTTTGCCGGCCGCTACCACCTGTTCTATCAGTGGAACCCGCTGGACTGTGAGCATCGGTTTAAATGCTGGGGGCACTGGAGCTCTGCTGACCTGGTGCACTGGCAGCATGAGCCGCTGGCGCTGATGCCGGATGAAGAGTATGACCGCAACGGCTGCTACTCCGGTAGCGCCGTGGATAACCAGGGCGTTCTGACCCTTTGCTACACCGGCAACGTTAAGTTTGATGACGGCAGCCGCACGGCCTGGCAGTGCCTCGCCGTGGAACAGCCGGACGGGACCTTTACGAAGCTGGGGCCGGTGCTGGCACTGCCGGAAGGCTACACCGGACACGTGCGCGACCCGAAGGTGTGGCAGCACGACGGGGAGTGGTACATGGTGCTCGGCGCGCAGGATGTGCAAAAGCGCGGCAAGGTGCTGCTGTTTACATCAGCCGATTTGCACGCTTGGACGTCCTGCGGGGAAATCGCCGGTCACGGCGTCAACGGCCTGACGGACGCGGGGTATATGTGGGAGTGTCCGGACCTGTTCGCCCTCGACGGAACGCACGTCCTGATCGGCTGTCCGCAGGGGCTGGCGCGCGAGCCGCATCGCTATCTCAACACCTATCCGGCTACCTGGATGAGCGGGGCGTTTGACTATGAAAACGCCGCATTCGATCACGGCGAGCTGCACGAGCTGGACGCGGGCTTTGAGTTTTACGCACCCCAAACGACCCTGGCGGAGGACGGACGACGCATTCTGATCGGCTGGATGGGCGTACCGGACGGGGAAGAGATGCTTCAGCCAACCCGGACACACGGCTGGATGCACCAGATGACCTGCCCGCGTGAATTACGCTATCGCGACGGCAGGCTCTGGCAGACCCCGGCTCGCGAGCTGACTGCGCTGCGTGAAGATGAACAGCGCTGGCAGGGGCGCGCCAGCGAGGCACCGGACATGGACGCGACGCGCCTGGAGTTCGAGCTGAGCGCAGCGCAGGTGAACGTCGATTTTGGCGGCGCGCTGCGTCTCATGGTCGATGAGCAGGGTATACGTCTTGAACGCGCGAGCCTGAAAACCGGTGAAACGTTGACCCGCTACTGGCAGGGCGACGTCACTCATTTATGCGTTCTCTGCGACCGCTCCAGCGTTGAAATCTTCATCAATCACGGTGAAGGGGTGATGAGCAGCCGCTATTTTCCTGACCATCCGGCCCGGGTGCGATTCGAAGGTGCGTCCGATATCACATTACGCTACTGGTCGCTGCGCGCCTGCATGATAGAATGAGGGTTTTGGCAGCCGGATCTAAGTCGTTGTGAGAAAAACAAAACGCGTCACCATTAAAGACATCGCGGAGCTGGCGGGCGTGTCAAAAGCCACCGCCAGCCTGGTCCTCAACGGGCGCAGCAAAGAGCTTCGCGTGGCGGAAGAGACGCGCGAGCGCGTGCTGGCGATTGCAAAAGAGCACCACTATCAGCCCAGCATTCACGCCCGGTCGCTGCGCGATAACCGCAGCCACACCATTGGTCTGGTGGTTCCGGAGATCACCAACTACGGTTTTGCCGTGTTTTCTCACGAGCTGGAAACGCTGTGCCGCGAGGCAGGGGTTCAGCTGCTGATCTCCTGCAGCGATGAAAACCCGGGGCAGGAGACGGTGGTGGTGAACAACATGGTGGCGCGTCAGGTTGACGGACTGATTGTGGCCTCCAGCATGCTTAACGATGCGGACTACCACAAGCTGAGCGAGCAGCTGCCCGTTGTCCTGTTTGACCGCCACATCAACGACAGCGCGCTGCCGCTGGTGATCACCGATTCCATTACCCCGACGGCGGAACTGGTGGCCGACATTGCGCGCCAGCATCCTGATGAGTTCTATTTTCTCGGCGGCCAGCCGCGCCTTTCTCCGACGCGCGATCGTCTGGAAGGGTTTAAACAAGGTCTGCGAGAGGCCGGCGTGGAACTGCGCCCCGAGTGGATCATTCACGGCAACTATCACCCGAGCTCCGGTTACGAGATGTTTGCTGAACTCTGCGCCCGTCTGGGGCGTCCGCCGAAAGCGCTGTTCGCCGCCGCCTGCGGGCTGCTGGAAGGGGTGCTGCGCTATATGGGCCAGCACAACCTGTTGCAAAGTGATATCAGGTTAGCCAGTTTTGACGATCACTATCTCTACGATTCGCTGACGATCCCGGTGGATACTATTCGTCAGGATAACCGCCAGCTGGCGTGGCACTGCTTTGATTTGATTAGCAAATTGATCGAAGGAGAGACGCCGCAGCCGTTGCAGCGCAAGCTTAATGCCACCCTGCAGCGACGCTATAAGCCAGCGAAATAGCCCGGTTCGATACTTCAATAACTTTAATTAATTTAAGTTTTGGAATGGCCGATAACCATAAGGAATAATTCTCCTTGAGGTATTGGTTTATGTCGTTGAAAAAGTCGTCCCTGATCGTCCTGTTCTCGCTGCTTTTCTTCTTTGTTGTCAGCATTGTCACAAGCGTTGGCCTCATCATAAAAAGTAATAATTCCCTGGATAACGTCAATAAAGAAATCCAGGTTGTGCTGTCCATTATTGACCCCATCAACCACAGCCGTACGCTGCGCGTGCGGGTGATGGAGTATGTGAAGATGGTGGAAGCGGGCAACTCGGCGGACGGCGCTGCTAAGCTTACCGCCGTGAAAGAGGCGCTGACCAAAGCGGACCACGCCTTTGCGGCCTTTATGGCTTCACCGCGTCTGACGGATGAAGCGCCGCTGGTGACTGCCTATCAGGACGCCTGGCAAAACTACCGCAGCCAGGGGCTGGCGCCGCTGATCGATGCCGCCGAGGCGCACGATGTGGCCAAATTTAACGCGCTGATCCCGGAAGTCTCCCGCCTCGACCGCCAGTACGAGATCGTTCTCGACCAGGTCCTTTCCATCCACCAGAAATACGCCAAAAACCTGAACGAGGATGCGAGCAGCAATTTCGTCTCCGGCCTGGCGATCATTGCCGCTATCGCCAGCCTGTTTGTGGTGGTGATTGTCGCCGTCAGCCTGCTGATGAAGCGCTTTGTCTTTGCGCCGGTAAACCTGGCGCGCGAGCACTGCAGCCAGATTGCGGCGGGCAAGCTGGACGTTCCGGTACCGGTCAAGGGGAGCGCACATAACGAAATCGATCATCTTATGAGCTCAATGGAGCAGATGCGTCAGGCGCTGCTGGCGACCATCGCCCAGGTGCGCGATGCGAGCCATACCGTAACGCACGCGGCGCAGGAGATTGCCTCCGGAAATATCGACCTGGCGTCACGTACCGAACAGCAGGCTTCCGCGTTGACCCAGACGGCAGCGAGCATGGAAGAGCTGAGCGCGACGGTGGCGAACAATACCGACAACGTTTATCAGGCCGGGAAACTGGTGCAGGACGCGGTGAAAAATGCCCACACCGGTGAAGCGGTGACCCGTGAAGTCATTGACACGATGAATACCATCGCGGCGAACTCGAAGCGCATCGAAGACATTACCAGCGTCATTAACAGTATCGCCTTCCAGACCAACATTCTGGCGCTGAACGCGGCGGTTGAAGCGGCGCGCGCCGGTACGCAGGGTCGCGGCTTTGCGGTCGTGGCCAGCGAGGTACGCACCCTGGCGCAGAAAAGCGCGGTGGCGGCTAAGGACATCGAGAGCCTGATTGCGCAGTCGGTTTCCAGCGTGAAAAACGGTGCGGAGCTGGTGAGCCGCTCGGGCGAGGTGATTGACTCGATTATTTCGTCAGTGAATAAAGTGAATACGCTGATGGAGCAGATCTCCGTCGCCTCCGAAGAGCAGAGCCGCGGGATCAGCCAGGTCGGCCAGGCCGTGACCGAGATGGATGGCGTGACCCAGCAGAACGCCGCGCTGGTGCAGCAGTCCGCTGCGGCAGCGGCATCGCTGGAAGAGCAGGCGCAGCAGCTTTCGCGGAGTATTTCGAGTTTTAGTTTGCCGGTGCAGGCTTGATGGTATGAGGGAGGCTCCGCAGGGAGCCTTTTATCTACTTAGTGTGCGAAACTTTCAAAGTTGCTTCCCCATGAGGTCAGCTTGCAGACCTAATAGGACTGTTTTAATACCATTTATTATATTTCACATAAATAAAAGAAATAGCAATCACCCAAACGACGCTAAGTAAAGCAGCATAGTCCGGTATAAACCGGATAAAAAAATATATCCCAAGTACAATAAGTAATGCTGGCACCAGGTAAAAAAACGACTTCAAAAGCCATAAGATTGCTTGCTTCATTTCCGCAGTATCTCGTACAAAGCGTCACCTATAACTTGCTCGTTATTATCCCCGGAGTTTACCTGGTAGATAATTTCAGACATTTGCGGTTCGATTAAGAAATATAACATCTCAATATTTTCTTTATAAAGCGCCTGGTAGTACTGAGGATCCTGGAATTTGAGTCGATTAGCCGCAGATGCCGCTACCTGAGCCTTTGAGTAAAGTGTTGCACCATTAACAAACCATGTCGAGAATGAGTTAACAAGCCTGATGTGATTTTGCTTAAAATCCCTGCTGTTGATGATCAGATTCGCAAGGGTAAAAGAAAGGGCTAACTTGCTGGCTTTAGCAGAGGCATGTTCGGCAGCTTTACCCAATAAGTTATGGATATTAGTAATCATGCCTTTACTTTTTTGTTCGCCCAGCCTATTGAGAGTTTTCCTAAAATAAATTTCAACCATGTCTAAAGTGACATCTTTTCTGTTGTAAATTTCACCTAAGGCAAGGACTAAGCGTTTATCTTCGCGCCACGTATCACGGCAAGCGTTACGATAATACTCGTCTGGCATCAGGCATGCACCGTAGCTAATCAGGCGCTGTGTGCCCTGTTTCACCTTCTCCAGAGTAGCCATATGCTCTTCATGCATGTCTCGAAGCGAGTTTGTTAATGCAATCGCTAACTGTTTATTCGACTGCATTTTTAGTTGCAAATAGTTTTGTGCCATTTTATATAACCTTGCAGTATCATTATCTTATTATCATTGATCATGTTTGAGAAAGGGGCAACATCGAAAATGGGAAAGCGCAAGAGTGCTCTGGTTTATGTCCTGACCGTCATTATATTTTTGCTTATTATTCCTGAGATCATTTTGCGTGTATGCACGTCCGAGCAACTTGGCCGTATCAGCGACTTCACCAGTTTAGGTGGCTTGTTAAATCCACTATTATCCTTGCTTATCTTCCTGGCATTGGTGTCAATCATACTGGCCGTTATTGCTATCGCACTGGTTAAGCGAATTCTTCGTACGAGATGATTTGCCTGCAAGCGACTCATAGCACCCGTCAGCCGTTACCGCTATGAGTCCAAATCGTCAGCCCAAAAAATTTTATTCACCCCAGCAATATTTCCCTTCCTCATCCGTCTACCTCATCACAAGCCATAATCAGTTACTGTAAACGAGGTAAACACCATGAGAGATTTTGAACTGCACGGCAGAGGTCACGGGCGCGGATTCGGTCGCCACCGTATGGGTAAGGGTTTAGTCATCGGCGCGGTGATTTTCATCGTGCTCGGCCTGGTGGTGATGACCCTGTGGAACGCCTTGCTCCCGGCCATTCTCGGCGTTAAGGCTATTGGCTTCTGGCAGGCGCTGGGCATTCTGGTGCTGAGCCGCATTCTGTTTGGCGGGTTAGGTTTCCGCCCGGGGATGTTTGGCGCGCACCGCCGCATGCACGAGCGCTGGATGAACATGACGCCCGAACAGCGCGAGGCGTTTATTCAGCAGCGCCGCGAAGGGTTTGGTCGCCACGGTCGCGGCCACTGCGGCTGGCACGGTCATCGTGACGATAAGCGCGACGACGCCACGCCAAAAGCGCCGGAAGCAGAGTGAGCGAAATGAAAGCCGGGGAGGCGGGCGGATCCATGCTGATGTCGGCGCTCAATGCCTGCCGCGCCCGGCTGACAGCCTTCATTCGCAGACGGACCTCCGTTCGCGATGATGCCGACGACATTTTGCAGGAAGTCACCTATCAGCTGATGAAAGTGGAGCAGCCGGTCGAAAACGTCGCCGCCTGGCTGTTCCGCGCGGCGCGTAACGAGATGACCGACCGGGCGCGTAAAAAGCGTGAAGTGTCGCTCTCCGGCTATTTTACGGGCGAAGACGACGACGGTTTCCCGGAAGACGAGCTGGCCGAAACCCTGTTCGGCGTACCGCACACGCCAGAAGAGGAGTACCTCAAGACGCTGCTGTGGGAAGAGCTTGGGCAGGCGCTGTCTGAACTGCCGCCGCCGCAGCGGGAGGCGTTTGAAAAGACAGAACTCCACGGCTACAGCATTAAAATGCTGGCAGAGGAGACGGGCGCCAGCGAGCAGGCGCTGTTATCCCGCAAGCACAAGGCGGTGCTGTTTCTGCGCACGCGGCTGCGGGACGTCTATGACGCGCTGACGGGCGAATAGCGGCGACAGACAAAACCTTACACTTCCGGCACTTGTAGATTCATCACTATCGTTTATGATCGGGGCGTCTTGTCACTCTGGAACGTTATGCGCAACCGTCAGCTCCTCGGAAAATGGTTTTTGATTATCACCTGTCTCGCGATGGCGCTTTGCCTCGTGCAGCGTGCGGTGATGCTCAACCATTTTTTACAGGGACTGGATCCGCAGATTTCCCTGAGTGCTGATGCCCCAACGCAAACCAGCACCGAGCAGTCCGGGCCATCGCCCTGTCAGCTAGGCGCTCACTCGCTTCTCTGCGCCCAGCCGCTGTTCTTCGACGGCGCGCTACCGGCCATTATTATCTTCTTCGCGCTGCTGCAGCTGTTTACGCAAGGGCGGGCATTGGCTCCCGCAGAACAGCCCGTTCAGGCACCGCCTCCCCGAATACACCTGAAAAACTGCGTTTTCCGTGAATGAAAATCATCGTCCTCACACGATAATTTTCACTGTTCACGGAGTAAAACATGGTTAACCTCTTCAGGGGATTCGTCTTCCTGTGGCTGTCCTGCATCGGCATTGTCCATGCGGCAGACACCGGCTGGCAGGTTTCCCCACAAAACGATCACGCCCGCATCCGCTTTCAGGCGGAGAGGGAGCAAACGCACGTTAAAGGCCTGCTCACCGTTGAGCTAAAGCCCGGCTGGAAAACCTACTGGCGATCGCCGGGTGAGGGCGGCGTCGCGCCAAAAATCAGCTGGCCGGAAGGCGTAACGGATAGCTGGTCCTGGCCGGTCCCGTCGCGCTTCGATATCTCCGGCATGACCACGCAGGGCTATCACGATAAGGTCGCTATCCCGATTACACTCGACGGGGTGAAGGGCGACACGCTCGACGGGACGCTCACGCTCTCGACGTGCAGTAACGTCTGCCTGCTGACGGACTACCCGCTGCATCTCGATTTTACCCAGCCGGTGGACGAGGGCTTCCGCAGCGAGTTCGAGCAGGCGATGCGTGCCGTGCCCGGTACGTCAGGCGTATCCGCGGATCTCTCCGCCTGGCTCGCTGGCGACAAGCTGGTGATTACCGGTACGACGGACGGGAAGTGGGATAACCCGGGGATCTACTTTGACCCGCTGGAGGATGACATTCTTCCCGGCGAGCCGGTCATCAAACACGACGGCAATACGCTTCGGGTGACGGTACCCGTGACCGACGAATGGGGAGACAAGCCCGCCTCGCTGGAGGGCAAGAGGCTGTCGTTTGTGCTGACCAGTGGCGGTCACGCGCAGCAAACCACCATGAGCGTTGGCGCGACGCCCGTAGCGCCCTCTGCGCCTGAAGGGACGGGCAAAATGGTGCTCTTTGCGCTGCTGGGCGGGCTGATCCTCAACCTGATGCCCTGCGTGCTGCCGGTCATGGGGATGAAGCTTAACAGCATCCTGCAGGCGGGATCGGACAGGCGCGCCATCAGGTTGCGCTTTCTGGCCACCAGCGCCGGGATCCTCACCTCCTTTATGCTGCTGGCGGGAATGGTGACCGCGCTGAAGCTGGCCGGGGCGTCGCTGGGGTGGGGCATTCAGTTCCAGAACCCGTGGTTTATCGGCCTGATGATCGCCGTCACCTTCCTGTTTGCGCTGAACCTGTTTGGCGTGTTTGAGATGCTGCTGCCTTCCGCCGCTACGGGACGGTTGGCTACGGCAGGTGGCGCGGGGATTGGCGGCAGCTTCTGCGAAGGGATGTTCGCCACGCTGCTGGCGACACCGTGCTCCGCGCCGTTCCTCGGTACGGCGGTCGCATTTGCCCTTGGCGCACCGCTGCACTCCCTGTGGCTGATCTTCCTGATGCTCGGCGTGGGCATGAGCCTGCCGTGGCTGTTTGTCGCTCTGGTGCCGAAAACGGCCATGCTGCTGCCGAAACCCGGCCGCTGGATGAATACGCTAAAAGTCGTTCTGGGCCTGATGATGCTCGCCTCCAGCCTGTGGCTGGCGACATTGTTAAGCGTGCATCTGGGCGAGGCGGTCAGCCAGATTGTGATGCTGGTGCTCATCGCCGTCGCGCTCGCGCTGTTAGCCCTGAAGGGGCAAAAATCCTCACCGCTGTTCTGGCTCGTGATTATCGCGCTGTCGGCGCTCGGCGGGTATCAGGCGCGCGGGCTGCTTAACGCGCCGCCTGACGCTCCGGCGCAGAATACCGCTCAGTCCATCCCGTGGCAGCCGCTAAGCGAGGAGGCCATCCAGCAGGCGCTGGCGCAGGGGAAGCGGGTGTTTGTGGATATCTCGGCGGACTGGTGCGTGACCTGCAAAGTTAACGAGCATCGGGTGCTGAATCAGCCGGACGTCATTGCCGCGCTGCGCCAGCCGGACGTGGTGGCCCTGCGCGGAGACTGGAGCCAGCCGTCCGCGTTTATCGCGGATTTTCTGGCGAAACGAAACCGTTACGCTATTCCGTTTAACGCGGTGTATGGCCCCGGCCTGTCTGACGGCGAAATCCTCTCGCCGCTGCTGGACAAGCGCACCCTCATCACCACCCTGAACAACGCAAAAGGCTAACTGTGTTATGAAAAAAATCCTTATTACGCTTCTGCTCCTGCTGGCCCCGGTTCAGGTGTTCGCTGCCCAGCCGCTGACGCCGGACCAGGAGCAGCGCGCGCAGAAGATGATCGCTGATTTCCTGTTTAACGATCCAAACTCCCCGCGCATCGGCGCGAAAAACCCAAAGCTCACCCTGGTGGTGTTTACCGACTACAACTGCCCGTACTGTAAAAAATTCGATCCGTACCTGGAGAAGATTGTCGAAAAACACCCGGACGTGGCGGTGGTCTTTAAGTTTTTACCTTTCCGCTCGGAAAGTTCGCTGACCGCCGCACGAGACGCGTTAACCCTCTGGCGTGCGCATCCTGAGCAGTTTATGAAGCTGAACCACACTCTGATGGCGAAAAAGGGGTACCACGATGACGCCAGCATTCAGGAGGCGCAAAAGCGGGCGGGCGTGAGCGTGACGACGCCAGACGAGGAGAGTTTTCTGACGATCAGGCGCAGCCTCATTGTGGCGGAAAAAATGGGGATCCAGGGCACGCCCGCCACGCTTATCGGCGAGGGGCTGCTTCCCGGCTGGGTACCGTTCGAACAATTCGACGAAATGGTCAGTGAAGCACTGAAAAACCGCTAACCTGAAGGGGGCGAAATGCCCCCGACAAACCGGAGAGGGAAATGAAAAAATTACTGTTACTTTCGGCGCTGGCGACGTCAGGGCTGGTACAGGCGGCTGAAGCCATACCGGATGTGGTGAAGCACTTCAGCGAGCAGCAGAACATCAAAATCATCAAGAAGCTGGATGCGCCGGGCGGGGCGCCAGCCTGGCTGGGGCAGTATCAGGATATGGGCGTGACGCTCTTTCTTACGCCGGACGGCAAGCACGTGATCTCAGGTTATCTTTATGATGAAAAAGGGAAGAACCTCAGCGAGGGCTATTTCCAGAAAGAGATCTACGCCCCGATGGGCCGCGAAATGTGGAAGAACCTCAACGCGGCGCATCCCCTGAAGGAAGGGGCGGATAACGCTCCGCGTAAGGTCTTTGTGTTTGCCGATCCGTTCTGTCCGTACTGCAAGCAGTTCTGGGCCGAAGCGCAGCCGTGGGTGACGGCGGGCAAGGTTCAGCTCAACACGCTGCTGGTGGCGTTTCTCAACCCCAACAGCGGACGTAACGCCGCCGCGATCCTGAATGCGAAAGATCCGGTTTCGGCGTGGCGCGAATACGAGCTTTCCGGTGGCAAAAAATTACCGAAGCCAGAGGGCGAGGCTTCCCGTAAGACGGTTGAGATCCTGCAGAAGCACCAGACGCTGATGGACAGCCTGGGCGCTAACGCCACGCCGGCCATTTACTATCTGAATGCGGAAAATGAGCTGCAGCAGGTGGTCGGTATGCCGGATGCGCAGCAGCTTGAGGCGATGTTCGGGCCGAAGCCGTAAAAAAAACAGGCAGAAACGGGATGTTTCTGCCTGGTCATCAATCAGCTACCCCAGCGTCCTCGGAGGTAGTTTACGGCCTGCTGGGTCTGCGGCTGGTTCAGATAATCTTCCCGGAACAGGATGGTGCCGTTCACGTTGGGCAGCGAATCGTTGAGATCGAGCTGCTTTTTCAGCTCCGGCACGCCGCCCTGAACCGTCCAGTCCGGTTCGTTTCTCGACGGCTCGCCCACCTTGTAGAACGCAATGCCGATATACAGGCGAGTGTGGGTCGGCTTAACGACGTCGGCCCACCATTTGGTCAGCACGTCGTAGCGCGCGGCGTCCCGGGAGAAGGGCCAGTAAATCTGCGGAGCGATGTAGTCGAGCAGGCCCTGCTGAACCCACTGACGCGTATCGGCGTAGGATTCATCGTAGGCCGCGGCGCCGCGGGTGTCCGAGCCTGCCGGGTCAAAGGAGCGGTTACGCCACACGCCCGCCGGGCTGACGCCAAACTCAACGTCGGGCTTAGTCTGTTTAATCGCGCGGGAAACCTGGACGATCAGCTGCTGCGTGTTGTGTCTTCGCCAGTCGGCCTTTGAGGCAAATCCCTGACCGTACTGCCGCCAGGTCTGCGAATCATTGAGCGCGGACCCTGGCGATTCTGCGTAAAAGTAATCATCGAACTGCACGCCGTCTACCGCGTAATTCGCCACCACTTCGGTCACCACTTTGGTTATCCAGTCGCGCACTTCCGGAATGCCGGGGTCGAGCACAAAGCGGTCACCCGAGATGCGCACCCACTCAGGGTGCTGGACATAGACGCTGGACGGGGTCTGATAGGAAGTCCGGTTCAGGGCGGCGATGGTTGACGGTTTGGTGTTGGTCGACACGCGGTACGGGTTGAACCATGCATGGACCTTCATGCCGCGCTTGTGCGCTTCATCCAGCATAAACTGCAGCGGATCGTATCCCGGATATTCGCCGATGTTGCCCGTCAGCATATCCGACCACGGCAAAATTTTTGATGACCAGAGGGCCGTGCTGTCCGGCTTCACCTGGAAAAACACCGTGTTAATACCGAGGTGCTTAAGATTGTCGAGCTTGCCGATCAGCGCCTGCTTCTGCATCGCGATGCGCTGATCGGCGCTGCGGCCGTTCACCGAGGCTACTGGCGGCCAGTCGAGACGAGAGACGGTTGCCAGCCAGATCCCGCGCATCGGCTCGTTTGCCTGCTGCGTCGGTTTACTGACGTTGGGGAGAGGGGTAACCAGTGATTTGGGTGGTTTGGAGGAGCAGCTCACAAGTAAAAGCGCGCAGGCAGCCAGCGCACCAATCCGTTTTACGTGTCGCGTCATTTGCGTATTAGCTCTTGATAATCCGACTGTTGGCCCAGGGATTAAAGGCGGGCTCCGCCTGTTCTGTGCTTACCTCATCGTTGAGGGAGTCCAGATACAGGGCTTCCACTTCCGCGCGCGCCCACGGGGTGCGGCGCAGAAATTTCAGGCTCGATTTAACGCTGGGATCTTTTCTGAAACAGTTAATTTTGATTCGGTCGCCCAGTTCGCTCCAGCCATATTTTGCCACCAGGGCATTGACCATCATCTCCAGCGTTACGCCATGCAAAGGATCTTTGGAAATATGTGCAGTCATAGGTGTCCGGATGTCTCGATTTTTAGGGGATTGGGGTAACCCCTGAAAGGGTACAAGAAAGCAGGGGAAGCGGCAATGCAATCCAGACTGGATATGCAATGGGGATGAGTGCAAGCGGAGTAAACCCACCTTATTTAAGCGTTAAGAGTGTTAGAGGTAAAAGTATAATATCGTCAGACGCCTGACATTGTCTGCATTGATGAAATCGTTGGTCACTTAATATCTAACCCTTCGTGAGAAATACTATGAGCAGCAGCGGAAATAAATTTACTTACCTGGTGGTTTCACCTCCACACGTCCGTCGCAGGAACGATGAAATAGAAAAAATTGAGTTAAAAAAGTATCTCAATCGGCAGGACGGAATTAAAAAACAGATCAATCATCCTTCCTACGGCGATGTTTGCGTAGCTTATAAGCCTCCTAAAACCATGTTATTACCTGCAGACACACTTGTTGCCAGAACCAAATTTTATGCGATCCCAGGTGCGCTGGAGTGTGGCTATTCACAAAGTATCAACTGGACTGCAGAAGGGATGTTAAATGCAGAAATACACAGAAAGATTAGTATATACGTACTCGCCAGATTAAAGCTGGCCGGCGCCTGTATTGGTATTAGCCATAGCCGATCTTTTAAGGTGAAGAATTTTTACCAGTGCATTGAAGCCTCAGAGAAAGCGACTATTTCCTTTATTATAGGCGGTTTCTTTTGCTACCAGTCTGCAACCAACTGGTTAAACTCCAGACATGAACAAATCAAGCTATTTATTCATGCCGGGCTCGCGGATAAAGCATCCTTAAGCCTTAAGCGAAAAAAGGGTAAGAAGACTACCCCCGATTATCTGATTGAGACGACCCAGGGGAAGTGGCACGTATTTGAGAGCAAAGGCGGCGAAAGTAGCAGTCGATGGCAGAGAATCGAAGAGGGCATTGCGCAGTTAGAAAGCGTCACCAGAGTTGGCTGGAAAGGGCAAAAAAACCAGCCTATAAGCACCTTCGTCTGTACACACACGTCCATAGATTCAGGAAAAGAGATTGCGGTGAACGTTGTTGATCCTCTCCCTGGTCACTCGCGATCTATTATTCTCAATCGCGCTGTCTCTGTTCTTCTCACAAAAGCGTCATTAATCGACCTTTTTGACGTGCTGGCAGAAGATGAATCGAATGCCGTGTTTAGCATCCCGGGTATGCAGGGATGGAAATTTATCAACGCCCCACTGTATGATCACGTTCAGTTAGGTATCCCGGAAAAATACTCTGCCTTAAAAGATGTATTAAGAATAGGGGTTGGGCAGTATCTAGCGCTTAAAGAAATAATTGATGACGCGCTTATGGAAGACGATGAAATGCCCACGCCGGAAGCCGTTGAAAAACGATTATCAGATCTATCTATAAAGCCCGATGATGTGCGCAACGCCATGACGCTAATAGCCCCCTTGCTGCATAAAAAACGTGCTTATGAAGATATACTGCATCTATTCTCTGAAAAACTTAAACTGCCAGAGCTGGCGGATAAATTTTGTCAGGAAGATGAACGGTTAGAAAAAGCATTATCCGAATCAGTAAGAAAGCATCGATCTCCTTGGGGCGGCCTGGTGCGTGAAGCGCCAGCACCCGGTCATGATGACCCTTGGGAGAAAAAACAAAGACAGAATAAAATGAAGCCCTGACCTGAACAGCAGTAATGGGACAGAAAGGCCGCGCTGATGCGCGGCCTTAAGCTATCAAGCGGTTATTTTGTCTGGGTAAAAAGCTCCGGCGCCCACGGACGCGGATCCACTTCCATAAACGGCGCGCGCTCGAAGCGGTCCTTCAGCGCCCACGGCACCGTGCAGTCAAAGATGGTTTTGCAGGAAATGCCGTTTCCGCGAATCGAAGTGCTGTAATCCGGCGACTGGGACGGATCCAGCTGGTGGCCGCGGATCCCCGGAATATTGGTGATGCTGACATCGCCCTGCATGCGGGTGGTCATCGCCCACAGGATGTCGTCGCTGTCGAAAATATCCACGTCTTCGTCGACAAGAATGATGTTCTTCAGCTCCGAATAGGTGGCTAAGGCAATCAGCGCCGCCTGGCCCTGACGTCCTTCGTCTGACGGCTGGCGCTTTTTCACCTGCAGGATCCCGAGGAATTTACCGCCGCCCGCGGTATGCGCATAGACGTTTTGCAGGAAGCCCGGAATCGCCTCTTCAACGGCATTGCGGATGCTGGCTTCCGTCGGTAAACCGGCCAGGGTGGTATGCTCTTCTCCCGGTCCCACCAGCGTTTGCAGGATCGCGTGGTTTCGCATGGTCACCGCTTTCACTTTGATCACGGGCAGGGACGGGTTCGCCTCGCCGCAGTAGCCCGGGAACTCCGGCATCGCGTGGCCGGTATTGGTGTGCTGATCTTCTCTTACGCGCACGCCCGGAAGCAGTTCGCCCTCGATGATGATTTCCGCCCGCGCGATCGCTTTCTCTTTTACCGCCACGCCCTGCACCAGTTCGACCGGCTGCTGGCGCAGCGCCCCGGCGACGCCCAGCTCGTTGTAGCCAAACGGCGTGGTGGGCGCCTCAAAGCACGCGCCGATATAGATGGCGGGATCGAGACCCATATTGATCGTCACCGGCAGCGGTTTTCCGGCCTCTTCCGCCTTTTTGCGGAAGACTTCGATGTGGCGACCGGCGGCAAGGAACATGGAAAGCTCGTCGCGCTCCTGGACGCAGAGGCGGTGAATGGTGACATCCGTCAGCGAGCTGTCTTCCGGATCGCTTGCCAGCACCAGCCCCAGACAGAAGAACGGGCCGGCATCAATCGGCGTGTTTGTCGGTGCCGGAAGCAGCTTGCGCAGGTCGAAGTCAGGATCGTCTGCGTAGAAAACCTGTTCCTGGCAGGGCGCCTGCGAGGCTGGAACGACAACCGGCGCAACCGGCTTTTTCACCGCCTGGCCGACGTGTTTTGCCAGCTCAGAGGGCTTGCAGCCCAGAAGGAGCGCCGCGCGCTCGCGGCTGGCGTGCATGCCCACCAGGATGCGGGAGCCCGGATAGCCCTTCACGCTGTTGAACATCATGGCCGGTCCCGTACGGGTGGGACGTTTTACCGTGCCGCCCGCGCCGATATGGCGGTAGACTCCCGCCAGCTCCGCGTTGGGATCGACCGGATAATCAGTTTCAAGATACTGCCCTTCGTGGCGTTGCAGCAGGGCGATGGCGCTGCGGAGATCGTTGATCGGGTTTTCCATATTTTCCTCCCTCGGTTGAATACCTCCATTTTTATGGCAATGACCAATAGCATCAATTGCATCATTACTGCTAAATTGATAAGTAAATCCATATCAAAAAAGGAAGCGTTCCGTGCAGTTTCGTCAGATGCGCCATTTCATCGTGGTGGCCGAAGAGCTCCACATGCACCGGGCCGCTGAGCGTCTGAACATGGCGCAACCGGCCCTGAGCCAGCAGATTAAGGCGCTGGAAGAACGTTTAGGCGTAACGCTTTTTAGCCGGGCGAACCGCCGCTTAGCCCTGACGCCCGCGGGTGAAGCGTTTCTGGTGAAAGCCAGGCTCGCCATTTCCCTCACCGAGCAGGCGGTTCTGGACGCCAGGCAAACGGCAAGGGGCGAGCAGGGGATATTAAACCTGGGGTGCGTGTCGAGCGCGATGTTTGACGGCAGGCTGCCCGCCGCGCTGCGCCATATGCACACGCGCTGGCCGGCCATTACCATGTCGCTGGTGACGGGAAACGTGCAGACGCTCTACGCGGCCGTGCAGAGCAACCAGCTCGATGTGGCTATTATCCGGGCGCCGCTGCCGTCGCTGCCTGACGATCTGCAAAGCCGCCCGTTCACGTCAGAGAAAACGGTGCTGGCGCTGTATCGTCAGCATCCGCTGGCGGGATCTTCCGCGCTGACTCTTTCGTCGGTGAAGGACGAAAAGTGGATCTCCCTGCGCGACCCGGAGGGAATGGGGCTGGAACAATACTTTTATGACGCCTGCAGCGGGGCGGGCTTTCAGCCGGACGTGGTACAAAACGCGACCGACGTGCCCACGGTGATAAGCCTGGTCTCGGCGGGGTTTGGGCTGGCGCTGCTGCCCGCGTCGGCAAAGGCGGTGAGCGTAGAGAACGTGGTTTACGTGGACATCCTCGACCGGCTCCGGGAAAGCGAGCTGACGCTGGTTTGCCACCGGATTATTCGCTCAGAAGTGCTTAAAAAATTCCTGATTACCCTCGATCAGACCTGACGCCCGGCGGCCTGCAGCAGTTGCTCGCGCAGCCAGGCATTCGCCGGATCCTGGCTGTTTTTCGGGTGCCAGTACATGTAGATGATAATCGGCTGGAGCGGCAGCGGCGGCGCAAAGAGATCCAGCGTGCTGGCAAACTGTTTCAGCATCCGTTCCGGCAGGGTGCACACCAGGTCGGTACCGGCGACAAGCGCAGGCGCCACGGCGTAGCTCTGCGTGGACATCGCGACGTGCCGCAGGTAGCCCAGCCCGGCCAGGGTTTGATCGACAAAGCCGGTAAATGGATCTCCCGCCGATGACACCACCAGATGAGAAAGCGCGCAGTAGCTTTCCAGATCTAACGCTCCGGTCCCGCGCGGATGGCCTTTGCGCTGGGCGGTGGCAAACGTATCGTCGAGCAGTTTGCGTCTCACCCAGCCGTCATGGGCGCCCGCGCTTACGCCGATGTAGATATCCACATCTCCGTTTTCCAGCTGCTGCGCCAGTTCGGACATCTGTGGCAGGGCGAAGCGCAGGCGAATATCGGGAGCAGCGGTACCCACCTGGTTAAGCAGCCCGGTGCCCAGCATCAGCGCCGGGTTTTCGTGCAGGGCGATAACAAAGGTCCGGGTACTGGTCTGGGCATCAAACGTAGTGGGGGCAAACAGCGCGCTGATGCCGCGCAGCACGCTCTCTATCTGCGGCTTAAGCGCTTCCGCTCGCGGCGTGGGCAGCACCCCACGTCCATGTGGGGAAGGAATAAACAGCGGTTCGCCAAACAGCGTTCGCAGACGCGCGAGACGAGCGGACAGCGCGGGCTGGCTGATGCCCAGCCGCGCGGCCGCATGGGTGATATTCCTGTCCTGAAGCAGGGCGTCCAGGGTCAGGATCAGGTCTATGTCCATGTCAGGGCTGGTCGTCATCTTATTTCGCGCTGCCGGCGTCCCGGTTGGTATAGGTCACAGGGACCCAGGCATAGCCGCCGTTTTCGCCTTTGGTGACATACCCGATACCCGGAAAAGGCAGATGGGGCGCAGCAACCAGATCTTTATTTTTCACAAAGTCAGCAAACGCATGTTCGCGCACGCTTGCGGCTTTGTTCTGATCTTCATCGTAGGTAATGGTCACGTCAGGCTGCGGGAACTGTACCGCCGCGGCATGAATGATGTCGCCGACAAAGGTGATCTTCTCGCCTTTGCTCGTCAGCGTGTAGAAGGCTGAACCCGGCGTATGGCCGGGATGAACCGTGCCGGTCAGCCCCGGGAGAATCTCCGATGTGCCGCTAAAAGGCACCACTTTACCGGCGTCAAGATAGGGTTTTAAGGTCTTCTGCGCGACGTCAAAGTAGTTCCTGCCGTAGCCGGTTTTTTTCTGATTCTCGTCGTTAAAGAAAAAGTCGACGTCCGGTTTACCAACGAAAACGCGCGCGTTACTGAACACCACCTTGCCGTCTTTCACCAGGCCGCCCGCGTGATCGGAGTGGGCGTGGGTCAGCAGGACTTCAGTAATGTCCTCGGGTTTAACCCCCTGGGTGGCGAGGCTCTCAATCAGACGTCCGCCGTTGCCGGGGCCAAAGAGCTGGCCTGAGCCCGTATCCACCAGAATTTTATGTCCGGGCATCGCAATCAGGAACGCGTTAATGGATACCTCAGGCGGGTTGGTCTGGAAATTTTCCGCGAGCAGCGCATCGATTTTTTGCGGCGTTGTCCGGCGCAGCAGCTTGTGCAGATCCTGCGCGACGGTCCCGTCCGTAAACGAGGTGACCAGAACGTCGCCGACCTGAACGCTGTATCCGCCCGCCGGTTGTTTAACGACGTGCTGGGGCGTCTCTGCCGCCGCCTGCAGCGCAGGGTAGAAAAGCAATGAACTGGAAATCAGCGTAGAAAGAGCAAGTTTTTTCACGGTAAGCATACGAGTCTCCTTTGAAAGCGCTCATCTTACTTCTTCGTAAAATTATAAGAACCTGCCCAGAAATGATAGGACCTATAAACGCAGTGGATAGCACAGCGCAGAAGCCGGGTGGCGATGCTGCCTTTCCCGGCTCGTAACACGTTATTTTTTCAGAGGTGCGTTCCAGCTGTCCGGCGTGGCTTTGGACCAGGAGCCATAAGCGGCATTTGGCAGCACAATCCAGTCGTTACCGAAGTGTTCCGCGCTGGCCTCAACCAGCTCACGCTGCTGCTCGCTCGGCTTTTTATTTTTAAACTGCACGGCGAAATCCGGCAGGCTGTCGCCAAACAGCATCACGATCTGCTGCTTTTTGAGGATGCTCTGGCGACGCTCTTCCTTGCTGACCGTGTCCAGAAGCACGCTTTCATCGGACACCTGTGGAAGTCCCAGAGCTTTTAACGTCCTGAGCGTATCGGCTTTGTTTTCCTGCATGCGGTCCGAGACATAATAGATACGGACCTTGCTCTGATTCACGTGGTCAAGAAACGCTTTCGCACCGGGAATTAAGCCGGGTTTTCCCTGTTTCTCCCAGTCGCTCCAGGTGTCCCATTTTGTATAGTCGTGACACTGCTCGGTGTCGCGCACCAGCAGAGGGGTGTTATCCAGCACAGTTTCATCGAGATCCATCACCACGGCGTATTTTTCTGGCGCTTCCAGATCTTTTAACTTTTCGTTAAAACGCTCGGTGGCAAACCGATACGTCTGCAGCTGAAGGGCCACGATCTCTGCCGATTTCTGCTGATAGCGCAGCGCCATTTCGTACGCTTTGGGTTCACACAGATCGCCCCCGGCGGCCGTCGCCGCTGCCGTTGCACTCAAAACAGGTAATGCCAGCAGTAATGCCTTAGCCATTGAATTCACACTTCTTTCCTCAACACCGTGGTTAAAATCCCGAAAGCGTAATGAAATTCAATGACAGAAATATGAAGGCCGCGCCGTTAGACCAGCATGTAATACCAGAACAGGGCGATCTCGTCTTTTTCCGGTAAGGCGTTGTAGAGATAACGATCGTATCCGCCCAGGGTAAACCCGTAGTTGCGGTAAAACAGACAGGCAGAAACGTTCACATTTTGTGTTTCAAGCCGTAATCCCGGCGCGTTTACGCTGCGGGCCCACACGTGCGCAGCGGCCATTAATTTTTGCGCGGCGCCGGTTCTGCGTTTCGTGCGATCCACGGCAATGTAATCCACCGAGATAAACTTATTCCAGCCGATTGACGCGGTAATAAATCCCGCAATTTCCCCGTCGTCCGTTTCGGCGATAAGAAATATGGCGTCCGGATTAACGCAATGGTTTTCAAGGGTTTGGATATCGAGCTCGTAGGTTTTAATCCAGGGCTCAGCGACGGCTTCGATATGCAAATCACAGTGGATAAAGGGCTCTCGCGCAACGTGGCTTATGGTGAAAGAAAAGTCACAGCATTCAAGGCGCGTGAGGTCGGTACTGAGTCCTTTTCGAATCTGCATAGTATTCCCGGTAGTGAGTTATTTAATAAAGAATAGACGAAGCGGTTAAATCCGCTGGGCTCACGCACTTTTAATCCTGAACTAAGCTTGTACTTCGTTCCGCGTAAAATGTGGGTCATTCGAGGACAATGAATGGAATTCAGGACATTTCAAAAGCAGTGGGGTGCTGAGTTTATTTCCGATGACGTTGTACGTTTTCGCGTCTGGGCAGAAGAACAGAAAGAACTTACGCTACGTCTGGCCGCCGCCGACGTGCCGATGACGGCAACGGGCGACGGCTGGTTTCAGGCTGACGTATCCGGCGTCACGCACGGTGCAGAATATCAATTTATTCTGCAGGACGGCATGACGGTGCCCGATCCCGCCTCGCGCGCGCAAAAGGGCGACGTTAACGGCCCCTCCATCGTTATCGATCCCCAACGCTATCAGCCGGTCAACCGGGACTGGGCAGGGCGGCCGTGGGAAGACACGGTTATCTACGAGCTGCACATCGGCACGTTTACCCCGGAGGGCACCTTCCGGGCCGCCATCGACAAGCTGCCGTATCTGGCAGAGCTCGGTATTACCCAGCTTGAAGTGATGCCCGTCTCTCAGTTTGGCGGTACCCGCGGCTGGGGGTATGACGGCGTGCTGCTGTACGCCCCGCACTCAGCCTACGGTACGCCGCAGGATTTCCACGCGTTTATCGACGCCGCGCACGGGCTGGGGCTTTCCGTGGTGCTGGATATCGTGCTTAACCACTTCGGCCCCGAGGGGAACTATCTGCCTCTGCTGTCGCCCGCGTTCTTTGATGCAGATCGGATGACGCCGTGGGGCAACGGCATCGCTTACGAACGCGAGCCGGTGAGGCAGTACATCACCAATGCGCCGCTCTACTGGCTGACGGAGTATCGTCTGGACGGCCTGCGCTTTGACGCCATCGACCAGATTAAAGACAGCGCTGAGACGCACATTCTGGAGGAGATTGCCGCAAAAATCCGCGAGGCGATCCCGCACCGCCACGTTCACCTGACCACGGAAGACAGCCGCAACGTGATTTTCCTGCACCCGCGCGATGAACAGGGCAACACGCCGTTGTTTACCGCCGAGTGGAATGATGACTTCCACAACGCTGCCCACGTGTTTGCCACCGGCGAGACCCACGCGTATTACCAGGATTTTGCCTTTGAGCCCGAGAAAAAGTTCGCCCGGGCGCTGGCGGAAGGCTTTGTCTACCAGGGCGAGGTGTCGCTGCAAACCGGCGAATCCCGCGGAGTGGAGTGCCAGACGCAGCCGCCGCAGTTCTTCGTCGATTTTATTCAGAACCACGATCAGACCGGGAATCGCGCCCAGGGCGAGCGGCTGATCGCCCTGGCCGGTGCCGACAAGACGCGGGTGCTGCTTGCAGCGCTGCTGCTTTCCCCCCATATCCCGCTGCTGTTTATGGGCGAGGAGTTTGGTGAAACGCACCCGTTCCTGTTCTTCACCGATTTTCACGGCGATCTGGCAAAGGCGGTGCGGGAAGGGCGCGCGAAAGAGTTTACCGGCCATGCCGGGCACGATGAAACCGTCCCGGATCCGAACGACCTGAACACCTTCATCCGTTCAAAACTCGACTGGAATAAGATTGCCACCGACGAAGGCAAAACGTGGCTGCGCTTCACGCGCCACCTGCTGACGCTGCGTCATCGCCATATCGTTCCGCTTCTGCGTCATGGCGGCGCCGTTGAGGGCAAGGTAATCAAGACCGCGCCCGGCATGGTGGCGGTGAGCTGGCATTTCCCGTCGGGGACGCTCTCTCTGGCGCTAAATATCGGTAATAAGCCCGCCGCGCTGCCCGATCTTGCGGGTGAGACGCCCTTTGCCTGGCCGGAAGTCACTGACGTTTTACCGCCGAACGGTATTGTCGTTCGCTTTGCTGATGGAGAAGCATCGTTATGATCCCTTCCGCCACGTACCGTATTCAGTTCCGTAATGGCATGACCTTCGACCGCGTTGCGGCGCTGGTGCCTTACCTGAAAGATCTCGGCATCAGCCATCTCTACGCGTCGCCCGTATTTACCGCCACAGCGGGTTCCACCCACGGCTATGACGTGACCAACCCGAATGAAATTGACCCGGCGATCGGCGGACGAGACGGTTTCGACCGCATGGCGGCAGCGCTTAAGCAGGCCGGCATGGGGCTGATTCTGGATATTGTCCCGAACCATATGTCCACCTCGCTGGAAAACGCCTGGTGGCGGGACGTGATTGAATACGGCCAGCAGAGCCGCTATTTCCGCTATTTCGATATCGACGGGTCGCGCCCGCTAACGCTGCCGTTCCTCGGCGACACCTTTGAGGCCGAGCTGGAGAAGGGCGCGATCGCCCTAAAACGTGACCCTGTCACGAACAAGGCCGCGTTGGGTTACTATGACGCCGAATATCCGCTCAACCCCGGCACGTACAGCGAGGATAAGAGCATCGCTGAACTGCATGAAGCGCAAAGCTGGCGGCTGATGTCCTGGCGGGAGGCGCCGAAGCAGCTCTCGTGGCGGCGCTTCTTCGAGATCACCGGCCTGGTCGGCGTTCGGGTTGAAGACGACGCGGTCTTCGACGATACGCACCGGCTGATCCTGGAGCTGGTTCACGCTGGCGTGGTGGACGGCCTGCGAATCGACCACGTCGACGGCCTGGCCGATCCGCTGGGCTATCTGCAGCGCCTGCGGGAGAAAACCGGGCCCGACTGCTACATCACGGTTGAAAAAATCCTCGCGAAGGGGGAACAGCTCCCCGCCGACTGGCCGGTATCCGGCACCACCGGCTACGAGTTTATCGCCTCGCTGGCGGAAGTGCTGGTTGACGACGATAACCTGTCGCGCCTGGAGACCATCCACGACGAGACGCTGGGGATAACGGTCGATCGCCAAGCGGAACTGCGCGATGCCAAAGGCCTGATGACCGATCGCAATTTTGAGGGTGAATTCACCACGCTGCTAAACCTTGCTGACGATCTGGCCCGCCGCAATGAGGTTGCGCTGCCGCGCGAGGAGATCCGCCACGCGCTGCGCGAGCTGCTTATCGCCTTTCCGGTCTACCGCACCTACGGCACCCGGGAGGGATTAACCCCGCCTGACGTGGCGCTGCTTAACCGCGTGGTCGCCAGCGTGGAGACGTCTGAAGCGGCGCTGAGTCTGATTGTACACATTCTTACCGGCGACCTGCCGGAAGATTGCCGCGAGTCCGCCGCGCTGTTCAGAACCCGCTTCCAGCAGCTTACCGGGCCGCTGATGGCAAAGTCCGTTGAAGACACGCTGTTCTTTCGCCACAACCTGGAGCTGGCGCTCAATGAAGTGGGCGCCGACCCGACGCCGCGCGCGTTTTCATTATCCCGCTTCCACCAGGATATGCGCATTCGTCTGGCCCGACAGCCCGACGCGCTGCTTGGCACCTCCACGCACGATACCAAGCGCGGGGAAGACGCCCGGGCGCGTCTCTACACCCTGACGGAAGCCCCGGAACGATGGGGTGACAACCTGGCCCGCTGGCGGCAGATGAACCAGACCCAGGTGCGTTTTCTCAATGACGGTACCGCGCCGAACGCCGCCGATACGTGGATGATCTATCAGGCGCTGGCGGGCGTCTGGCCCGCCACGCTGTCACCGGACGACGCCGACGGGCTGAAATCGCTGGAAGAACGTTTCCTCGGCTTCCTCGAGAAAGCGCTGCGCGAGGCAAAACAGCGCACCGACTGGATCGACAGCAACGAGAGCTATGAGAGCGTGGTGCTGAGCTACGCGCGGCACCTGCTTTCGCCGGACAACGCGCTGTTCCTGCATGATTTTAGCGAGGCGATGCAGCCCTTTATCCGGGCCGGGCTGATGAACAGCCTCAGCCAGACGGTAATCAAGCTGACGGCACCCGGCGTGCCGGATATCTATCAGGGCAGCGAGGCGCTTAACTTTAGCCTCGTCGACCCGGATAACCGACGGGAGCCGGATTTCAACGCGCTGGTGCACAACCTCAGCGCGGCGGATGCCTCGGTGTTTGACAACCCGGCCTGCTGGCGAGACGGGCGCGTTAAGCAGTTCGTTACCGCCACGCTGCTGCGGCTGCGTCCGCATTACGACGCGCTTTTCCGCTACGGCGACTGGCTGCCGCTTAAGGTCTCCGGCGAGCGCGAGGATAACCTGATTGTCTATGCGCGCGTTAAGGACGAGGAGGCGCTGATTGTTGCCGTGCCGCGTCTGGCTTTTGGTATCACCGATAACCATCAGCTGTGGGTCAATACCGCGGTAGCGATACCCGACGAACTGGTCGGGAAGCGCTATCGGGACCTATTCAGCGGTGAGAGCCGCATTCTGCAAGAGACGCTGGATTTAACGTCAGTAAAGGGATGTGTACTGGTTCTGCTTACCTGCGAATAATCGTGGAGAACGAAAATGGCAAAGGATACTACGTTTGAAATTCGGGCCGGTCATGGTCAGCAGTTGGGAGCGAATTATGACGGGAAAGGGGTTAACTTCGCGCTGTTCTCCGCTCACGCCGAGCGTGTGGAGCTCTGTCTGTTTGACCCGTCCGGAAAAACGGAAATCGCCCGGCTCGAATTGCCGGAATATACTCATGAGGTTTGGCACGGCTATGTGCCGGACCTGAAGCCCGGCGCGCTGTACGGCTATCGCGTCTACGGCCCCTACGATCCGGAAAACGGTCACCGCTTTAACCCGCATAAGCTGCTTATCGATCCGTATGCCCGTGAACTGGTGGGCGATATCGACTGGAACGACGCCCATTTCGGCTATGAGCTGGGGCATGACAAGTTAGATTTGAGCTTTGATACGCGTGACAGCGCGCCGTTCACGCCGAAATGCAAGGTCATCGACCCGAACGCTTTCGACTGGCAGGACAACAACCGGCCAAACGTGCCCTGGCCGCATACCGTCGTCTATGAGAGCCACGTGAAGGGCTTTACCCAGATGAACCCGGGCATCCCGCAGGAGTTGCGCGGCACGTTTGAGGGGATGGGACACAAAGCCTCGGTCGACTACGTCAAGAGTCTTGGCATCACCTCGGTGGAGCTTCTGCCGGTTCACTGGTTCCCCGACGACCAGCACCTGCTTGACCGCGGCCTGAAGAACTTCTGGGGCTATAACACGCTCGGCTTTTTTGCTCCGGCGTCGCGCTACTACGGCCCGGCGGGGATCCAGGGCTTTCGCGATATGGTACGCGCTTATCATGACGCGGGCATCGAGGTCATTCTGGACGTGGTGTACAACCACACGGCGGAAGGGAACGAGCTTGGCCCCACGCTCTCGTTTAAGGGGATTGATAACTACAGCTATTACCGCACCCTGCCGGACCAGCACCGGTACTACATCAACGACACCGGGACGGGAAATACGGTCAATACCTCGCACCCGCGCGTGCTGCAGATGGTGATGGATTCGCTGCGCTACTGGGCGGAATCGATGCATATTGACGGTTTTCGTTTCGACCTGGGGACGATACTGGGCCGCGAGCCGGAAGGGTTTGACCCGCGCGGCGGTTTCTTCGACGCCATATCGCAGGATCCGGTGTTATCGAGACTCAAGCTGATTGGTGAACCCTGGGATATCGGTCCCGGCGGGTATCAGGTCGGCGGTTTCCCGCCGGGCTGGGGTGAGTGGAACGATAAATACCGCGATACCGTACGCGAGTACTGGAAGGGCGATAACGTCTCCACCGACTTTGCAGCACGCCTGCTGGGCTCCGGGGATCTGTACGATCTGCGCGGGCGTCGTCCGTGGGCCAGCGTTAACTTCATCACCGCTCACGACGGCTTTACGCTGAATGACCTGGTGTCGTACAACGAGAAGCACAACGCCGACAACGGTGAGGACAATAACGACGGGCATAATGACAATCGCTCGTACAACTACGGCGAGGAAGGGCCAACCGAGAATCCGGATATCATCGCCACCCGGGAGCGGCAGAAGCGTAATTTCCTGACCACGCTGCTGTTTTCCCACGGCACGCCTATGCTGCTGGCGGGGGACGAGTTTGGCCGCACGCAGAAGGGTAACAACAACGGCTACTGTCAGGACAGCGAGATCTCGTGGATCGACTGGAAGGGACTTTCTGAAAACGACGCCGCGCTGCGCGAGTTCACCCGACGGCTCATTGCGCTTCGCGCATCGCAGCCGTTATTGCGCCGTGAAAGCTGGCGCGACGGGCTGGAGATCCACTGGTTCAATGCCGGCGGCGGCCCGCAGCAGGCTGAGCAGTGGGATGAAGGCTCAACGCTCGGCGTCTCTATCAGCAGGCCGGATCTCAGGCAGGAGGACGGTATCTGGCACGACGTGCTGATGCTGTTCAACCCGTTTGAAGGCACCGTGCCTTTCCAGATCCCGCAGTTTGGCGAAGGGGGATGGGTGCTGGAGTTGTCTACGGCAGATGGCGCTGCCGCCGGGACAGCGTTCACCGAAACCGTAGAGTACGAACTGGCCGGACGCAGTATTACGCTGTTCAGACGTCCTTAGCCCTAGAGTGATGCCGCCGCGCGGGCGGCGGTGTCATACAGGGAGGAGATCGTGCGTAACAGCTGCGCGGTTTCGCCAATCGACTTTCCGGCTATGCCGCTCTCCGCGTGGATCGCAATCAGACACGCTTCCCGCACGTCCCGGTATTTCATGCACAACGCTTTTCCTTCCTCGGTAGTCGAGAAAAAGAGCTCTTTGCCCGCTTTCTCGCTCGTCACGTACCCCGCTTTGACCAGCTTTTTCAGGGCATAGGTCACCACGTGGGTATCTTCCACGTTGAGGACGAAGCAGATATCGGCCAGCTTTTTCTTGCGGTCGCGGTGGTTCACATGATGCAGCAGCGAGACGTCAAATGCGCCCATATCGGGTTCGCCGGCTGCCGTCATGCAGCGCACCATCCATTTATTGAACGCGTTGCTGGTCATGATCAGCGCGTACTCCAGCTCTGACAGCTCCGCGCAGCGCTCGGACACCAGATGGCGGGAAGAGACGATCCGGCCATCGTTGATATCGTCGCGATCGGGTGAAGCACTCTTTTTCGAGGTCATAACGTTCCTTAGCCAGAAATGTAAACTCATCGATAAAATAAGAACATTTTATTGATAATTTGTTTACATGTTTTTGAGGTTCAGATATAGCTTTTTTATCGCAGGTTTTCCGAAACCTGACGAAAAACACAACATCGCTCGCCGCAAATTAAAAAAATAGCCGTCGGCGTGCAACGCTCACTTTCGATAGGGTAAACGTTATGGACGGTACTACGCTGTTGCCGCTGATCGGGATACCGATCGTGGTTATTGGTTTTGCACTGCGCTTCAACCCGCTGCTTGTGGTTGTGGTGGCGGGGCTGGCGACGGGTCTGCTGGTCGGTATGGATTTCGGGATGCTGCTGGAGACCTTTGGCGAAAAGTTCGTGAATAGCCGATCGCTGGCGACCTTCATTCTGATCCTGCCCGTGATTGGTCTGCTGGAATATTACGGTCTCAAGGAGAGCGCCCAGGCCTGGGTGGCGAAGATCGCCAGCGCCACCTCGGCGCGTATTCTGATGCTCTATTTTGTCGCCCGTGAAGGCACCGCCGCGCTGGGGCTGATGTCGCTGGGCGGCCACGCCCAGACGGTACGCCCCCTGCTGGCGCCGATGGCCGAAGGGGCGGCGCTGAACGAATACGGCGAGCTGCCGCAGCACATCCGTGACAAAATCAAAGCCCATGCCGCCGCGTGCGACAACATCGCGGTCTTCTTTGGGGAAGATATCTTTATTGCCTTTGGCGCGGTGCTGCTGATCGACGCGTTCCTGAAAGAAAACGGTATTCCGGGCATCGAACCGCTGCATATCGGCCTGTGGGCTATCCCAACCGCCATTGCGGCACTGGTTATTCATATGACGCGCCTGCTGCGCCTCGATGCCAGCATCCGTCGCGACGTGATGGCCTGGCGTGCTGAGCAGGACACGCAGGAGGCCGCGCAATGATGACGCTTATTACCATTAACCGCGTGTACTACCTGATCGGCTTCGTCGTGATGCTGCTGGTTGTGATGACCCTGCGCGATCGCGCCAATCCGAAGCGTTTTACTACTGCGCTGTTCTGGTTCTTGTTTGGCGGGATCTTCCTGTTTGGCGATCTGATGGTTCAGGAGCTGGGGAAATCGCTGGCGTACCGAATAATCGGCGGGGGCGTTATCGCTATCGCGCTGCTGGCGGGTTTTGGTCTTGTCGGGAAAGGGCACTATCAAATGTCGACCGAAGACGAACGTCTCGCATCGTCAAATCGGCTTAAAAACTGGCTATTCCTGCCGGCGCTGATGATCCCGGTGGTGACGGTTATCGGGACGCTGTTCCTGAAGGGCGTGTCGATTGGCGGCGTGTTCCTGCTCGATCAGAAACAGCTCACCCTCGCGGCGCTGTGCGTGGCCTGCGTGGCGGCGATCCTCACCGGCTGGTGGCTGACCAAAGGCACGCCGCTGCACGCCATTCGCCAGTCTCGTCGTCTTGTCGATACCATCGGCTGGGCGGTGATCCTGCCGCAAATGCTCGCCATGCTCGGCGGCGTGTTCGTGGCGGCCAACACCGGTGATTCGGTGCAGAAGGTGGTGAGCCTGTTTGTGAACCCGGATAACCGCTTTATGCTGGTGGTGATTTACTGCGTAGGGATGGCGCTGTTTACCATGATCATGGGAAATGCGTTTGCGGCCTTCCCGGTGCTGAGCGCCGGCATCGCCTTGCCGTTCCTGATTAACGTGCATCACGGCAACCCGGCGCCGCTGCTGGCGATTGGCATGTACGCGGGCTACTGCGGCACGCTGATGACGCCGATGGCCGCGAACTTCAATATCGTTCCCGCCGCGCTGCTGGAGCTGAAAGACAAATATCAGGTGATCAAGATCCAGATCCCGACCGCGTTAACCCTGCTGGTGGTGAACGTGTTCCTCATGTATTTCCTCGTGTTTCGCTAAGGAGCTGTTATGGAATTAACGCAACATCAGGCCGACGCGTTTGCCCGCATGCCTTTAACCTATTTGCGACAGGAATATCCGAACCACATCATGCACCTGCTGAATGATGATGGCGACGTACTGCCGCCGCGCGAGCTGCACCCGGTTTTCTACGGCTGTTTCGACTGGCACTCGGCGGTACACGGCTACTGGCTGCTGCTGCGCTGCCTGCGCCTCTACCCGGCGCTGCCGTGCCGGGACGCGATCGTCGCGCTTGTCGACGAGCATCTGACCGAAGAGAACGTGGCGAAGGAGCTGGCCTATTTCACCGCGCCGTTCCGCGCCTCGTTTGAGCGCCCGTATGGCTACGGCTGGCTGCTGGCGCTGGCCCAGGAGCTAAAGCAGTCGTCGCTGCCGCAGGCCGCGGTCTGGTATCAAACGCTGGAGCCTTTAACCCAGGATATTCGCGACAGGCTGGTGGATTATCTCGGCAAGCTCACCTATCCGATCCGCGTCGGGACGCACTACAACACGGCGTTTGCCCTGGCGCTGGCGCTGGATTACGCCCGCGCCGTGGAAGATAGCGCGCTCGAACAGGCGATTGTGACGGCGGCGGAGCGGTTTTATCTCGCCGACACGCGTTATCCGGCCCACTACGAGCCCGGCGGTGATGAGTATATTTCCGGGGCGCTGACGGAGGCGCTGCTGATGAGCAAGGTATCTGAAGACTTCCCGGCCTGGTTTGACGCGTTTCTGCCGGAGGTGGGCGCCGTTACGGCGCTGATGAACCCGGCGGAAGTCAGCGATCGTACCGACCCGAAAATTGCCCATCTGGACGGATTAAACCTCAGCCGCGCCTGGTGCATGAAGCATATTGCCAGAGCGCTTCCCGCTAACCATCCGGCGCAGCAGGCGCTGCGCGAGGCGGTAGCGAAACACCTGACGGCTAGCGTTGAGCATGTTGTCGGCAGCCACTACAGCGGCGGGCACTGGCTGGCGAGCTTTGCGCTGCTGGCGCTGGAGTAAACGAACGCGCCGTCTTTCTTGCCGGGTGGCGCTGCGCTTACCCGGCCTACATTGTGCAAAGCTTCCTTGTAGGCCCGTGCAAGCGTAGCGCCGTCGGGCGAATCAGGCTGATGCCCGAACCACAGGGCGAAGCCTAAATTTCTTTGATTTTTAATGCGATCAATACCTTAATCGGTTATTTTTCCGTCATTTGTCTTGAAACAGATATCTTTTTTACTATCGCAAAAGTGTACGATACGCGGCCATATATCCATGTGAAAAGAATGGTTAATATGGCTGTTATACCTTTGTTACCAAAAGAAGGAATCGCGCTCGCATTAGCAAACATGAGGATTGCAAGAGCGCATGGTATGAGTAGAAATATGGCTATCCCTACAACCTATCTTTGGTTTTATCAAAAAGTAAGAAATAAGGGGCCGTGGGATTACAAGCAAGGACACCCTGAGTTAGCAAACTTTGGGAACTTCAATTATGGTTCGGCTGGCTATGCTGCCGGGATACCATCAGAAACGTTATTGATGGGGGCAGGATGGGCGCAGGAAAGAGCTAAAACCTCCAAAAAGAAATGGAGGCACTGGTATCAACAACCGCCATATGGGGATGATCCTCACGATCAGTTTTGGATAAGTCAAGGGATTGAATATGCAAAGAAACACGGTTATTAAACGGCTTCATTGTTTACTCACAACGATTTTATTGATCGTTGTTTGCGGGTTTCTGACATATCAATACTATTTTAATGCACCTCCTCGCGATAGCTTTGCCAGCAAACAGAAACTATCTGATACCGTCACACTGTACATAACAAAGTATGATGACGGAGGAGCTACGGTGTCGGATATTTACCGCTTCTATTTAGATAAAGACAAAAGCGGGAACATTATGAAGGCCCTTAAAGATCGATCGCCGTTCCTTGAAGCCAATACAAGCAATGTTACAGCTTCTGCTTATGGGAACACGGTAAATATAAAAATCACAGGTAAGGTTTATTCATTCACTAATTCGGATCTGTTCTATGCAGATGGTGTAGCGATCATGCCTGTAATTAACATCATAGCAAATGGAATAAGAGATTAATTAGCATAAGGAGTTTTAGAAATGGCTGTACCAGTACACCTCTTTTTGAAAGACGATGGTGGAGCAATGATCCGTGGCGGTTCTGATGTTGCAGACCGTGAAGGAAGCATAGAGCTTAGAGATCTTATCCATAACCTGAGCATTCCAACAGATGAGGCAACAGGTAAACTTACAGGTACAAGGCAACACTCAGCTTTCAGTTTAACAAAAGCAATTGATTCATCTTCACCCTATCTATACAAAGCAGTGGCTACAGGTCAAACGCTTCAAAGTGCTGAATTAAAGTTCTATCACATCAATGATGCTGGTCAGGAAGTGGAATACTTCAATATTCTTATGGAAGGTGTGAAAGTCATTTCAATAACTCCAGTTATGCATGATACAAGAGATTGTCCCGGTACTGGTCACCTGGAAAATGTATCTTTGCGATACGCAAAAATCACATGGAAAATCCTGGACGGAAATATTCAATACACTGATGCGTGGAATGAACGCCTTACAGCGTAGGCGTTATAAACGAGCAGCGCCGGAAGGCGCTGCAACAGTTTACGCTGATGCCCGAACTGCAGGGCGCAGCCGACTCACGCTAAATAACACCGATCCCGTTGAGGCTATCACGGCTATCCACAGCGCAAAATGCACGGCCCGGTCATGGTCTGATTCGGTCGTCGCCAGCAGTACGCCCACCGCGGCGGCACCGAGACACTGGCCGAATGTCCTCACAATCGACAACACGCCGGAGGCGTAGCTGGCATATTCCCGCGCCACGTTAGAGAGCATCTCCCGGTTATTGGGGCTCTGGAAGCAGCCAAACCCAATCCCGCAAACCAGGCTGCGCAGGCAGATGTTCCACGCGGAAGGATTGTCCGGCAGGGTGGCCAGCAGGACCAGCCCACCGACAAAAATCATCAGCCCGATTGTCGAGATTAGCGGCGCGGAAATCGTATCTGCCCAGCGTCCCGCATGCGGCGCGATCAGCACGATGCCAATTGGCCACGGGGTGAACAGCAGCGCGGAGACCACAGGGCTGTAGCCATACACGCTCTGAAACAGGAACGGCAGCGCGACAAAGGTGATGCCCTGACTGACAAACGAGGCCAGCGAGGTCAGCGCGGCGAGGGTGAAGCGCCCGTTGCTGAATATCACCGGGGGCAGTAACGGATGTTGCACGCGCCGGATACGCCAGGTAAAGGCGAAGGCGCTGACCAGCGCGAGAACGCCCCAGAAGACGGCCTGCCGGTTAATGTGTTGCGTCACGTGCTGAAGGCTGTCGGCCATCATGATCGCCGAACCTAACAGGACGGCGGAGAGCACGGCGCCCGGAGCGTCAAAGGAAGTGCGGTCAACGGCCAATTCCCGCGGCAAGGCCCGCCATGCCAGCAGCAGGGCGATGCTGCCCGGAATAAGGTTAATGGCGAACAGCCATTGCCAGCTCAGGGCGTCCAGTATGGTTCCGCCCAGCACGGGGGCAACTGCCGTGCTGGAGGCGATAAGCAGGGCGTGCAGCCCCATAATGCGGCCAAGCAGCCGTCCCGGAAAAACGGATCGCAGGATCGCCGGGGCGATACTCAGTGTGGCCGCGCCGCCGATGCCCTGCAGAATTCGCATCCCGGTTAACATTTCCGGCGTTGTTGCCAGCGCGCAGCCCAGCGAGGTGAGCGTAAAGGTGGCAAGCCCGGCAAGGAATACCCGGCGATAGCCCACGCGCGCCGCCAGCGCGGCGAAAATGGCCAGCGTCATCGCCGCTGACAGCAGATAACCGTTCGCGAACCAGACCGCCACGTTCGCGGGAACCTGCATCGCTCTTGCCATGGAGGGCAGCGCGATGTTGATCATGGTGCCGTCAAAGACGCCCATCAGCGTGGTGGTCATAACGGCGGCCAGGACCCGGGCGCGTTCATGCCCGGGTAAGCCTTCATCGCCGGGCAGGTTTGAAAATAGCGTCATCGTCGTTACTCCGCATAAGAATAGTGATGACGAAACTATAATCATGCGGTATACAGGGCGGAAGACGCAGCATTTGCACTTAATCATTGCATGTAACGCCATATCTGAGGAGCCACCGTGTCCGATCCTGATTTTAACCTTCTGGTTGCGCTCGACGTTTTGCTGGCCGAAGCCAGCGTGGCGGGCGCGGCGCGACGTTTGAACCTCAGTACCTCCGCCATGAGCCGCACCCTGAGCCGGTTACGGGAGGTGACCGGCGATCCGATCCTGGTACGGGCCGGTCGTCACATGGTGCTGACGCCCTGGGCCGAAGCCACGCGGGACCGCGCCAGAAGCGCCGTGCATGAGGCGAGGGCTGTGCTGCAGCCCTCCACCGACGCGCTGAAGGTGGAAAGTCTCGAGCGGCTGTTCACCATCAGAGCCAACGACGGTTTTGTGGTGGCGTTTGGGCCACTGCTGATTGCGGCGGTGGCGAGCGTTGCGCCCGGGGTGTGCATCCGCTTCTCGCCGAAACCTGAAAAAACCTCGCGCTATTTGCGTGAGGGGCTGGTCGACCTGGAGATCGGCGTGCAGAGCAATATGGGGCCGGAAATACGGCTGCAACGGCTCTTTCAGGATCGGTTTGTTGGCGCGGTGCGCAAGGGACATCCGCTGTCATTACAGCCTGACGTCAGCCTTGACGATTATGTCGCGTGGGGCCACGTGGTGGCCTCACCGGACGGATCGCTGCACGGGTTTGTCGATGACGCGCTGGCGGAACGGGGGATAAAGCGCAAGATCGCCAGCGTGGTGCCCGGCTTTCCGACGGCGTTATCCGTGGCGCTGGCCTCCGATCTGATTGCCATGGTGCCGGCGCTGTACCTGCTCAATCAGCCGATGAACGAGCGCGTACACGTCTTTGAACTGCCGCTTAAAACCCGGAGCATTACGGTGTCACAAATGTGGCATCCGCGCATGGAAAGGGATCCGGGGCATCGCTGGCTCAGGGAAAAGGTGCTGGAAGTGTGTCGGGCTGTGCGCTGACGCCTCAGGCCACTTTTCCCGGCACGGAGAGGATGAAGCGCGTCGATACCGCATCCGATTCCACGCAGACTTTTCCGTGGTGCGTGGAGACGATAGACTTCACGATGGCAAGCCCGATCCCGCTGCCTTCACCTTTGCGCTGCCTTGACGGATCGACGCGATAGAAACGGTCAAACAGCTTTGCCAGATGTTCATGAGGGATCGGCGTCCCGGGATTTTCTATTATCAGTTCAACGTCATTCTCCTTTTTTCTGATGGAGACCGTCACCGCTTTTCCCGCTGGCGTATAGCGCAGGGCATTGGAGAGCAGATTATTTACTGCTCTTCTGAACATCTGCGGATCGCCTTCTATCAGGCAGGGCATCCCGTTAAATTTCAGCGTAACGTTGCGTTCTTCCGCCCAGGCTTCGAAAAAATCGAAGACTTTAATGACCTCCGCACTTAAATCAAACATCACCCGGTCAGGGACGAGCTGGTTATTATCCGCCTGCGCCAGGAAAAGCATGTCGCTGACCATCCGGGTCATCCGGTTGTACTCTTCAAGGCTGGAGTACAGAACATCTTCCAGCTCTTTCTGCGAGCGGTTCTGACACAGTGCGATTTCAGTCTGCGTCACCAGATTGGTGATAGGCGTTCTGATCTCGTGCGCGATATCGGCAGAGAAATTGGCCTGGCGGGTAAAGACATCTTCAATCTTTTCGATCATATGGTTGAAGGAGATGACCAGCTGTTCCAGCTCAATCGGAACGCGTGTCGGCTCCAGTCGTGCATCCAGATTTTCGGAGGTGATGTTTTTAATGGCGTTGCTGACGTTACGCAGGGGCAAATGTCCCTGACGAACCGCAATGCGGATGACAAGAATAATCAGCAGGCTGATAACGGCGGCAATCGCCAGAAGGTTTTTTTTCAGCGCCTCAAGGTAGTGGAGATGAAAATTAATGGAGAGCCCGATCAGCATAACGTAGTTCTGGGGTTTGCCCTGAAGCGTCGCCGTGCCTGAGGAGGCGATAATCCGGTACGTTTCCATTTTCATGTCGGACCCGGCGTGCATGTTTTCGGCAGGGTCTTCTACCGTCCAGAGAAACACATCCTGTGCGCGACGGTGTTCGCTAAAGTTCGCCGTGTTCATTGCCGGGCGCAAAGCCGCCCCTTGCGCCGAGCTGAACAGGGTATTGCCCTGCGGATCCAGGAGCAGAACGGCCACGTTGCGGTAGCTGGCCATCGACTCTTTGATCTTGCTGATTTTCTTTTGATCGGGATCGGCCGGAGATTGCAGTATGCGGTGCATCGCGGTGCTGATTTGCTGCAGGTCGCTGATATCCTGCTCCGCGAAATGCTTTTCAACGGAATGCAGCATAAACCAGGTAAAGGCGAAAAAGGCCAGTATCGTGGAGAGGCTGATGAAGAAGGTCAGCCGCAGGGCAAGTGAAAAAGGGCGCCTGGCAAGCTTAACGCGCATCCGGTACCTCCAGCATATAGCCCACGCCGCGCACCGTCTGGATCAGCTTCGGTTCAAAATCGTTATCGATTTTCGCGCGCAGCCGCTTTACCGCCACATCAATCGCGTTAGTGTCGCTGTCAAAATTCATGTCCCACACCTGGGAGGCAATCAGGGAGCGGGGAAGCACCTCACCCTGATGACGCATGAAAAACTCCAGCAGGCTGAACTCTTTGCTGGTTAACAGGATGCGGCTCCCGGCCCGGCTGACTTTTCTCGACACGAGGTCAGCCGTCAGGTCAGCCACCTGAAGCTGGCTTTCCGCAATAACCGTATTTCCGCGCCTCAACAGCGTCCTTACCCGGGCAAGCAGCTCCGCAAAGGCGAAAGGCTTAATCAGATAATCATCCGCGCCCAGCTCAAGTCCTTTAACCCGGTGTTCAATCGTCCCGAGGGCCGTGAGTAACAGGATGGGCATCCCTTTACCGGCCGAGCGGAGCATACGGACAATATCCCAGCCGTTCACATCGGGCAGCATGATATCCAGAATCAGCAGATCGTATTCCGCGGTCATAGCGAGATGATAGCCGTTCAGGCCGTTATCCGCGTGGTCCACAACAAACCCCGCTTCAGTCAGCCCCTTACTCAGGTACTCACCGGTTTTCATTTCGTCTTCGACGATCAGTATTTTCATCGTGCTCCCCTGACTGGCTGCTGATGACATTCTAGTGAGCGTACCGCCGTTAACAATGACTTACGCTAAAAATGACAACATTGTCATTATCCTGTCACCCGTCAAACAGGATGCGTTCCGTAGAGTAGCCCTAAAACTACTCTGGACTTTATTTGAACCGTTATGTTCCTGTTAAAACGACTAAGCATCAGTACGGTATTTATTCTGGCAGGCTGCGTCTCGCTGGCTCCGGAGTACCAGCGGCCGGAAGCACCTGTCCCCCGGCAGTTTTCGCTCTCCCGTAACGGCCTGACGCCCGCGGCGGCTGGGTATCAGGACACCGGCTGGCGCAACTTTTTCGTCGATCCTCAGGTTGCGGGGCTGATTACGGAGGCCCTGAAGAACAATCGCGATCTAAAAATGGCCGCCCTGAAGGTCGAAGAGGCCCGGGCGCAGTTCAACGTGACGGATGCGGATCGCTACCCTCAGCTGAATGCCTCCTCGGGCATCACGTACAGCGGCGGGCTGAAAAGTGACAAACCCACCGCGCAGCAGTACGACGCGGGCCTTGCGCTTAGCTATGAACTCGATTTCTTCGGCAAGCTGAAGAACATGAGCGATGCCGACCGACAAAACTTTTTCGCCAGCGAAGAGGCCCGTCGCGCGGTGCATATCCTGCTCGTCTCTAACGTGTCGCAGAGCTATTTCAACCAGCAGCTGGCGTATAAACAGCTGCGCATCGCGCAGGATACGCTGACAAATTACCAGCAGTCTTATGCTTTCGTTGAGCAGCAGCTGGTGACGGGCAGTACGAGCGTCCTGGCGCTGGAACAGGCCCGGGGACAGATCGAAAGCACGCAGGCAGAGATTGCCAAAAGAGAGGGGGAGCTGGCGCAGGCCAATAATGCCCTGCAGCTGATCCTCGGCACGTATCGCGCGCTCCCGGGCGACGGAGGCATGAACGCCAGCGATGTCGCCCCGGTAAAACTGCCTCCTCATCTTTCCTCCGCGATACTGCTGCAGCGCCCGGATATTATGGAAGCGGAGTATCAGCTTAAAGCAGCCGATGCGAATATCGGCGCGGCGCGTGCCGCCTTTTTCCCGTCCATATCACTCACCAGCGAGATTTCAACCGGAAGCACGGAGTTGTCCAGCCTGTTCACGTCAGGGAGCGGGATGTGGAATTTTATTCCTAAAATCGAAATTCCCATTTTTAATGCGGGCAGAAATAAGGCCAACCTGAAGCTGGCCGAAATTCGCCAGCAGCAGTCGGTGGTTAATTACGAACAAAAAATTCAGTCCGCCTTTAAACAGGTTGCCGACGCGCTCGCGCTGCGGGACAGCATTAACCAGCAGCTTGCTGCACAACAGCGGTATCTGGATTCGCTCCGCATCACGCTTCAACGTGCCAGAGGGTTATATTCCAGCGGCGCGGTCAGCTATATCGAAGTGCTTGACGCGGAGCGTTCTCTTTTCTCTACCCAGCAAAATATTCTCGACCTTATTTATGCCCGGCAGGTTAATGAAATTAATCTCTTCACCGCGCTCGGCGGCGGTTGGGTCGAATAACGTAATTTAATTAAACAGGAAAATAACCATGCGCAATTCACTTAAGGCCGTTGTATTTGGTGCGATCTCCATTGTGTTTTCTGCCAGCCTCCAGGCTGAGGTTCATCAGCACGAGATGATGAGTGCTGCCAGCGAAGGGACCTCAGAGCAGGTCATCACGGGAACCGGCATCGTGAAGGACATTGATCTCACGAATAAAAAAGTCACGATTTCCCATGAAGCGATCCCGGAAATTGGCTGGCCCGCGATGACCATGCGTTTTACCTTTATTCAGGCTGACGAGAGTATCAATGCCTTAAAAGTCGGCAGCCACGTGAATTTCTCGTTTGTTCAGCAGGGCAATCTCTCTTTACTCAAGAGCATTAAATAGCGAGACGCGGCATGGCCTCATTAAAAATAAAATATGCTGCCGTGATAGTCAGCAGCCTTATTGCGGGAGGGCTGATATCAGTGTCGGCATGGCAGGTTTTTCATTCATCTGTAAAAATGGAAAATAGCGCACCAGAAAGAAAGGTACTTTTCTGGTATGACCCGATGAAGCCAGACGTAAAATTCGATAAGCCCGGTAAATCGCCGTTTATGGATATGGATCTGGTACCGAAATATGCGGATGAAAACGACAATAAAAGCAGTGCCGGTATCCGTATTGATCCGACACAGGTTCAGAACCTGGGATTAAAAACGCAAAAGGTGACGCGCGGAACGCTGAACTATGCCCAGACCATCCCGGCCAACGTCAGCTACAACGACTATCAGTTTGTCATTGTGCAGGCGCGCGCGGAAGGCTTTGTGGAAAAAGTGTACCCGCTGACGACGGGCGATAAGGTGAAGAAAGGCACGCCGCTCGTTGATATAACCATTCCTGACTGGGTAGAGGCGCAGAGCGAGTTTCTGCTGTTATCCGGTACCGGCGGAACGCCGACGCAAATCAAAGGGGTTCTCGAACGGCTTCGGCTGGCGGGTATGTCGGATGAGGATATTCAGAGGCTGCGTGCGACCCGCACTATCCAGACCCGGTTTACCATCAGGGCGCCGATCGACGGAGCGATCACGGCCTTTGACCTGCGTACCGGCATGAATATTTCCAAAGATAAGGTGGTGGCGCAAATTCAGGGGATGGATCCGGTCTGGATCGGCGCGGCAGTGCCTGAATCCATTGCTTATCTGCTGAAAGAGACCTCGCAGTTTGCGGTTTCGATACCGGCTTATCCGGATAAATCCTTCCCGGTTGAAAAATGGAGTCTTCTGCCGAGCGTGGATCCAACCACCCGTACGCTGCAGGTGCGCCTGCAGGTCGATAACAAGGATGAGCTGCTTAAACCGGGCATGAATGCCTACCTGAAGCTGAATACCCAAAGCCAGGAAATGCTGCTGATCCCCACCCAGGCCGTTATCGATACCGGCAAAGAACAGCGCGTTATTACGGTTGATGCGGACGGGAATTTTGTCCCGAAAAGGATCCACGTTCTGCATGAGTCTCAGCAGCAGTCCGGCATTGGTAGCGGACTGGAAGAGGGGGAGTCGGTAGTGGTCAGCGGTCTGTTCCTGATTGACTCGGAGGCCAATATTACCGGCGCGCTGGAGCGCATGCGTCACGCTGAAGCTGCTGACGGCGCGCACTCTGGCCATTAAGGAGACGATGATGATTGAATGGATTATCCGGCGGTCGGTCGCCAACCGTTTCCTGGTCATGATGGGGGCGCTGTTCCTCAGCGTCTGGGGCACCTGGACGATTATTAACACGCCAGTCGATGCCTTGCCCGATCTCTCTGACGTTCAGGTGATTATCAAAACCAGCTATCCCGGCCAGGCCCCGCAGATTGTTGAAAACCAGGTCACCTATCCACTCACGACCACCATGCTGTCGGTTCCCGGCGCAAAGACCGTGCGCGGTTTTTCGCAGTTTGGCGATTCGTACGTGTACGTCATTTTTGAAGACGGCACCGATTTGTACTGGGCCCGTTCGCGCGTGCTGGAATATCTGAACCAGGTTCAGGGCAAGCTGCCTGCCGGCGTGAGCTCTGAAATTGGTCCAGATGCCACGGGCGTGGGCTGGATATTTGAGTATGCGCTGGTGGATCGCAGCGGAAAACACGATCTCGCTGAGTTGCGCTCATTGCAGGACTGGTTCCTGAAATTTGAATTGAAAACTATCCCGAACGTGGCCGAAGTGGCCTCCGTCGGCGGCGTGGTGAAGCAGTATCAGATCCAGGTTAATCCGTTAAAACTGGCTCAGTACGGCATTAGCCTGCCGGAGGTTAAGCAGGCCCTTGAGTCGTCTAACCAGGAGGCGGGGGGATCGTCAGTTGAAATGGCGGAAGCGGAGTATATGGTCCGCGCCAGCGGCTATCTGCAGACGATGGACGATTTCAGTAACATCGTTCTGAAAGCCGGCGAGAACGGGGTACCGATTTACCTTCGCGATGTTGCCCGCGTACAAACGGGTCCGGAAATGCGCCGCGGTATTGCCGAGCTGAACGGGCAGGGGGAAGTTGCGGGTGGCGTGGTCATCCTGCGTTCGGGAAAAAATGCGCGCGAAGTCATCACGACGGTGAGAGATAAGCTTGAGACGCTGAAGGCCAGCCTGCCGGAAGGGGTTGAGATTGTGACCACCTACGATCGCAGCCAGCTCATCGATCGGGCAATCGACAACCTGAGTTCCAAACTGCTCGAAGAGTTTATCGTGGTGGCGATTGTTTGCGCCCTGTTCCTGTGGCACGTTCGATCTGCGCTGGTCGCGATTATCTCTATGCCGCTTGGCCTGTGTATTGCCTTTATCGTCATGCATTTCCAGGGGCTGAACGCCAACATTATGTCGCTGGGAGGCATTGCCATTGCCGTCGGCGCGATGGTGGATGCCGCCATCGTCATGATTGAAAACGCGCACAAACGGCTCGAAGAGTGGGATCACCAGCATCCGGAAGAGCAGATTGATAACGCCACCCGCTGGAAGGTGATCACCAATGCCTCTGTCGAGGTTGGCCCGGCGCTGTTTATCAGCCTGCTGATCATCACCTTATCCTTCATTCCCATCTTTACTCTTGAGGGGCAGGAAGGGCGGCTGTTTGGTCCGCTGGCTTTCACCAAAACGTACTCCATGGCGGGTGCGGCTGCGCTGGCCATCATCGTTATCCCCATCCTGATGGGGTTCTGGATCCGGGGTAAGATTCCCGCAGAGACCAGTAACCCGTTGAACAGGCTACTGATTAAAGCCTACCATCCGCTACTGATTAAGGTGCTCCGCTGGCCAAAAACAACCCTGCTGGTTGCGGCTTTGTCCATCTTCACGGTGATCTGGCCTCTCAGCCAGGTGGGCGGCGAATTCCTGCCGAAGATTAATGAAGGCGATCTGCTGTATATGCCGTCAACGTTGCCGGGCGTTTCTCCGGCAGAAGCGGCCGCGCTGTTACAGACCACGGACAAACTCATCAAAACCGTACCTGAAGTGGCCTCGGTGTTTGGCAAAACCGGCAAGGCCGAAACGGCAACGGATTCCGCGCCGCTCGAAATGGTGGAGACCACGATTCAGCTCAAGCCTGAGGATCAGTGGCGGCCCGGCATGACGATTGACAAGATTATTGACGAGCTCGATAAGACCGTTCGATTGCCCGGCCTGGCGAACCTCTGGGTTCCGCCCATTCGTAACCGCATCGATATGCTTTCGACCGGGATCAAAAGCCCGATTGGTATCAAGGTGTCGGGTACCGTTTTGTCGGATATCGACGCCACGGCGCAGAGTATCGAGACGGTAGCCAAAACGGTGCCGGGCGTGGTGTCTGCCCTGGCTGAACGTCTGGAGGGCGGGCGCTACATTGACGTCGATATCAACCGGGAAAAAGCCTCGCGCTATGGGATGACGGTGGGCGATGTGCAGCTCTTTGTCTCCTCGGCCATCGGCGGCGCGACGGTAGGGGAAACGGTGGAAGGCGTCGCCCGGTACCCGATTAATATCCGCTATCCTCAGGACTACCGGAACAGCCCGAGCACGTTAAAGCAGATGCCGATCCTGACGCCGATGAAACAGCAGATCACGCTGGGCGATGTGGCGGATATCAACGTGGTTTCCGGCCCCACGATGCTGAAAACGGAGAATGCCCGGCCTGCAAGCTGGATTTATATTGATGCCCGCGGCAGGGATATGGTGTCGGTGGTGAACGACATTAAGACGGCTATTAGTCAGAACGTAAAGCTGAGGCCGGGCACCAGCCTCTCATTCTCCGGGCAGTTTGAGCTGCTCGAACACGCCAACAAGAAACTGAAGCTGATGGTGCCGATGACGGTGATGATCATCTTTATTCTGCTGTATCTGGCGTTCCGTCGCGTGGATGAAGCGCTGCTGATCCTGATGAGTCTGCCGTTCGCCCTGGTCGGGGGAATTTGGTTCCTTTACTGGCAGGGCTTCCATATGTCTGTGGCAACCGGCACCGGTTTTATCGCTCTGGCCGGGGTGGCAGCAGAATTTGGGGTGGTCATGCTGATGTATTTGCGTCATGCCGTTGAGGCTCAGCCAGCGTTGTCCCATCGGGACACGTTCACAGAACAGGCGCTGGATGACGCCCTTTACCATGGCGCCGTGCTGCGCGTGCGGCCAAAGGCAATGACCGTCGCGGTGATCATTGCCGGTCTGCTGCCCATTCTTTGGGGGACGGGCGCAGGGTCAGAAGTCATGAGTCGGATAGCGGCACCTATGATTGGCGGGATGATCACGGCGCCGCTGTTATCGCTATTTATTATTCCGGCGGCGTACAAGTTAATCTGGCTGCGCAGGCAGAGAAAGGCATAATAGAATCCCGCCAATAGTGGCGGGATTCTTATGGGAAGAATTCTCAGCTGAATATTTAAGCTTCACGATATCGCTTTGCTCAAATCATTAATATTGTTTGTTAGGTCTACACGTCTTTAGCGGGTTTCAGCACTTCGAGTAACTGAATGATATCCATGACGTTAACTCATTTAAAAGAAAAGTAGTATAACTCCAAACCATAACCGTACGTCACGCATAGTGTCAGCAAACGAAAGATATGGGAGGGGACTTAATTCTATATTCCTATTATTTTATTAGAGTCATAACCATCTTAGACAAAGAAGATATTTAACATAATATACATTATGCGCACTAATATGAGGCACGGTAAACAGATCGCGGTTTAGCTGTGGGTATTGTTTAAGCGCCTGTAAAATAAAGGGCGTTAAATTATCGAAACCGACAAGCGTATGGGTTAATAACTCATCAATACTTTCCGGAGCACCACGCCGTGACAGATAGACTGGCGCGACATTGATCCGTGACGAATGGGATGTTCGGGCATTGCGCCGCAGCGTTCCGGGAACTGACGCCCATAACAAAAGCATTACGTGGATAAGCGGCGATGCGCAGAATGCCGAACAGGTTCAGGCAGCGGCGTCAAAATGCAGCGTGATTGTCCATGCCGTTAACCCGCCGGGTTATCGAAACTGGGAACAGCTGGTTTTGCCCATGCTGCATAACACCATCAACGCAGCGGAGCGAAATGGTGCATTAATCGTTCTGCCGGGGACGATTTATAACTACGGCCCGGATGCTTTCCCCCTCTTACGTGAGGATTCCCTTCAGGATCCGGTTACCCGAAAAGGAGCCATACCGTGCAAATGGAGCAGGAGCTCGCAGCCTATGCACAGCGTGGCGGAAAGGTGCTGATTTTGCGGGCTGGCGACTTTTTTGGTCCCCTCGCAGGCAACAACTGGTTTTCACAGGGACTGGTAAAACCGGGGCATCCACCGAAGGTCATTAAAAATCCCGGGCAAACCGGCGCAGGCCATCAGTGGGCCTATCTGCCGGATGTCGCCGAAACGCTCGCAGCACTGCTGGCGCGGCGGGATGATCTCGAACCGTTTGCCTGTTTCCATATGCGTGGACACTGGGATCCTGATGGGACAACGATGACCACAGCTATAAAGCACGTCGCGGAGCATGCCGGTATTAAGGCGAAGGTGAAGTCATTTCCATGGTGGCTGGTTTCTGCAATGAGTCCGTTTAACACCACGCTGCGTGAAATGCGGGAGATGCGCTATCTCTGGGAGCAGACAATAGAGATGGATAATTCAAAACTGATCGCCTTTTTAGGTCATGAACCGCAGACCCCCCTTACCGAGGCCGTGCGTTCTACATTAGCAGGCCTGGGGTGTATTTAACATAACCTGCACGTTTAGAAAAGGTTGAAAGACGTCTGATATACTTCAGCTTTTGAAAAACGCTGCCGTAAGCAAATGGAAATTGAATTAAATAAGAGTGTTAAAGAGAGAGTTTTCCATGCTGTCATTTTTGAAGTGACGGCCAACGTTGTCATCGCGCTGTCTCTCGCCAGGCTGATGAACGTGTCGGTACTCCAGTCAGGCTCGTTGTCCGTGATATCCGCCCTTACCGCCACGGTCTGGAATTTTATTTTTAATAAGCTCTTTGACTCCCTGCAGAAAAAACATCAGTTTCAGCGCACATTTCTCGTTCGCGCAATCCATGCGGTTGGTTTTGAAACGGGACTTATCATCTCCTTAATCCCTGTGGCAATGGTTATGCTGAACCTGACCGTGGCTGAGGCATTTTTTGTTGAGATTGGTCTGGTGCTGTTTTTCCTGCCCTATACGATGCTGTTTAACTGGCTTTACGACTACCTGCGCTGGACATTCGTTGGACGAAAGCGTTCGGCGTTATAGCTAAGTGAATCAATGTAAAAAATGATGAGGAAGAAAAATGCGAAGTCTCCTGACTAAAGGAATTTGTCTTGCGTTAGCGTTGTCCGCCGCCGGGACGGCGCTGGCCGCTCAGAAAGAGAGCCATGACGACAAGCTCAACGGGATAACCATTTTCGCTCAAAAAGAGTCTCAGGGAAGCCAATGGGACAGTACAACGGGCGAAGCAAAATATATGGTCAGCTATAAAGTTACGCTTGATAACGCGTCGGGTAAAAGTATTGAGCCGGGCAAAGATAATAAGATGTGTTTCTTCCTGTTTGATAAAAACGGAAAAACATTTATGAGCACCGGCATTGAGCTTGAGATGTTGAAAAAATACAACCCGCGGGACAACAGAACAGGATTGGTCTATTTTTCCAGCTCAAACCCTGCCGTTTTAAATATGCCATTTGTCCGCTTCGGCATCGGAAAAGACTGCATAAATTGATGACTGTCACATTGACACGTTCTTTCGTATGTTCGCCCCACTCTCCTTCTATACTGGTTATCTCTCCATCTCATAAAGGAAGGAACCATGTTCGATCATGTGAAATTCGGCGTCAGTGATTATGAAAAAAGTAAAACCTTCTTCCTCCATGCGCTTAAGCCGCTTGGTGTAGAACTCATTGATGAAGGCACGCCAGACTACGGTGTCGAAATGAGTTCAGGCGACGTTTCGCTTTGTCTTTTTCAGACAAATGATAAACCTGCTCCTCTGCATCTGGCGTTTGTGGCCGACACGCGCCAGCAGGTCGATGCATTTTACCATGCCGCCCTGCGCGCCGGCGGACGTGATAACGGCGGGCCGGGGTTGAGGTCATACGGTGAAAATTACTATGCCGCGTTTGTCATTTCGCCTGATGGCCATAATATCGAGGCGGTGTGCCATGCGCCGGAAAGTCTGTAGCTCAGCCCTTCTCTCAGAAGCGATTAAATGATCTGTCATGCATCTTTTTGCACGATAATGCACGAAAGTGTTTCATAACGCGGCCACAATCCCGTATGGTATCGGTAGTAAACGTGCAACTTCATGCAATAACACTGACAGAGGTACCTATGACACAACAGCTAATTTTAATTGCCGGCCCCTATCGCAGCGGAACCGAAGGCGTTCAGGCACGTATTGATGAGAATCTGGCGCGTCTCGAAAGCGCAGCACTAGCCGTTTACCAGCGGGGTCACATCCCGGTCATTGGCGAATGGCTGGCTTTGCCGTTGGCAAAAGCCGCAGGATCGAAAGCGGTTGGTGATGAAATCAGTGAAGCGATGCTGTACCCCGTTGCTCACCGGCTAATAGCTAAATGTGATGCCATTTATCGTATTGCCGGTCCGTCTAAAGGTGCCGATATGGACATTGAGGTTGCCCGCAAATATGGCCTGAAGGTTTATACAGCACTTGAGAACATTCCTGAGGCTTAAGGCAGTCCGCCAGCCAGCCTGTGCTCACAGGCTGGCTATCAGAGAGTGACACTCTCTGAGGTCAACACGACGGATACTCCCTTTTCCGATACCGCGCGGATCCAGTCCTTATCGGTATTGTCTTCCACGACGATGGTATTCACCGATGACACATCGCCAATCACAAACGAAGACGCTGTGTTGATCTTTTCAGGAGAAGCCAGCACAACCGTCTCCGCGGCTCTGCCGGAAAATGCACGTTTGATGCACGCTTCTTCGAAATCGCCGGTTGTCAGCCCCGCCTCAGGATGGATCCCGGTCACGCCCATAAAGAACAGATCTGCATGAATATTTTCGATGCCTTCGATGGCCGCAGCGCCGACCGCAACAATGGAGTGCTTATACAAGCGACCGCCGATCAGAATCACCTCGATGGATGGATGATCCACAAGCCCCAGGGCGATGCTCGGACTGTGCGTAACCACCGTGATGCGCAGATCTGGAGGGAAAAACGTAATCAGCTCCGAAGTAGTCGTGCCACCGTCAACGATCACCACCTGGCCTGATGAAATCAGCTGCGCGCCTTTGCGGGCGACCCGTTTTTTCGCATCCATTTTCACGGATTGCCGTTCGGCAAAGGGAGCAATAGCAGAAGATGACGGCAGCGCGCCGCCGTGAACGCGCTGCAAACGCCCTTCTGCCGCCAGCTCGCGCAAATCACGCCTGATGGTGTCTTCAGAGACATCAAAGAACATGCTGAGCGCTTTTGACTGGACCTGGCCTTCGGTGCCGAGCTTTTCGAGGATCAATTGTTTTCGCTGATTGGTGAGCATCATGAATTCCTGATATTGCATGTTTTATCTTGAAGATGCACGATAATGCTGTTTATGATAATTACTCTACGTAAGAAGGAACAAACGTGCAATCAAAACGTGCAGATGTGCGCATCATTGACAGTGAAACCCTGTCAGATAACTGGTACAACCTTAAAAAGTACACCTTCGACCTGCAGCGCCGTGACGGCGAATGGCAACGACAGCAACGAGAGGTCTACGACCGTGGCAACGGCGCGACTATTCTTCTCTACAACCGTGAGAAAAAAACGGTGATCCTGACCCGCCAGTTCCGCTTCCTTATCATATTGCTCTTAAAGGCATTATGTAGACCGCGGGTTAAAATCCTGATTTGAATCTGGGTCGGTACGCTTGTGCAATACTCAAATGCAAAGCGGAAAACCTCCTAAATTTTGCAGCCTACTATATTTAGTTAACGATTTCGGGATTTGACAAAATCTTCAAAAATTCACTGAGTCATCTGCATTTTCCATTAGAAATGCCACACGTTCGCCAGGCTACCACTTGAGGTAGCCTGTCTTATCTGTTGGCTGGATTAAAATGCGACTCGCTACAGATAACGAAGCATATTATACTTGCTCCTCCACTCGAACAGGAGGCAAGCAACTCACGTGAAGGATACATATTACAACGACATAGCGATCAATACGCTAATTCAGAGTGAGCTGGACGCGTTTTTTGAGGATTTCAAAGGGATCGTCTTCGCCTACGCCATTATGAACAAGAAAGATCCTTCAGAGATGCGGATAATCAATAACAGCCCCGAGTGGTTTGATATCTACCTCGACAGAAAATACCAGTTCATTGACCCTGTTATCATTCGGGCTTTGCGCTGTGTTGAAGATTTTTTCTGGGAAAGTGATGTCATCCTGTCTGATGGTTATAACCTGACGCGCATTTTCGACGAAAGCGTCCAGTATGATATCTACCAGGGGCAGACGTTCCCTCTGCATGACTATCTGAATAATCTTGTCGTCTTATCCGTCATCAGTCCTAAGCATTCTGGTATTGATATAGAAAAATATCGGCCACAATTTCTAAGCTTCCTTGTTCAACTGCATCAGAAGACACTCAATCTCTATAGCCAGCACCAACAGAAAAAGAATGTTTTTCTGTCGCCACGTGAGAGACAAATCCTTAAATGGGTCAGCGCCGGGAAAACCTACGCAGAAATTTCTGTTATTTTGTCTATTGCTGAACGCACCGTTAAATTCCATATGGGGAATGTAATGAAAAAACTCGGTGTGAATAATGCCAGACACGCAATTAAACTTGGAACAGAACTACGATTACTGGACGACTGAGCCTCAGCCACTGGTTATAAGTGGCGTAAATGCTCCAGCATTTCGCGAAGCCAGTGACTGGATTTATCTTTGCTAATAATGTCTTCAATAATGTTGATACTGGCAGGCATAAATATATAGTAAATAACCTCCCCTTTTTCAGACAAGCCGCGTTGAATAACTTCAACTTTCCAGTTTGCATGGCGAAAAATGGCATACATACCACGACTGACTACTGCGTACATTCCATGACACTTATTCTTAATGCAATAAATATTCATCGCAAGAAACAATGCCTTACTGGCGGGCACGCCCTGCAGACTTGAGGAGTCTCGTCTTTCTTTATCTAAAAATAAACGGCTAATTTCACAGCAGGGAATATCTGTCGGTAAAATAATGGTTTCGGCAAAATAATTGTGAAAAATTTCACTTATCATTGTCGGATGCGTCGAATTAATGAATCGCGCGCCGCATAACAACTCTCCCTCATACATACCCAACAAGTATGTCGTGTTTGGGTTGTCAAATTGATCCTTTTCCATATCTTCAACGCATTCAACTTTCCAGTCGAGTCGGTCCCGAAAGGTTTTTCTCCTGAGTCGGAAGAGTTCGCGGGCTAATGCTGACGGTAAATCATCGTAATCATGCAAAAAAAACTCAATAACAGAATTCATTGCTCTTATTCCTGATAATAACACCTGAAACTATTATCCCCTGTCTTTTAGGACAGCTTTCATTGTGCATGGTATTCCTTATACTTGAAAAGTACCCGGCCACTAAGTCCTCGTGAAACTCAGTGGCCAGGAGGTCAAAGACCTACGAAACACCAGGGATATATCCATTCATGATTATCTAATATTTATAGTTTCGGGTACAGAGCGTAAGAAGCACTTAGCCGATAAAATATTAAAAAACGATAATTATAAAATAATTACAATTAAAGTATTGCCCCTTAAGAATCTAAGGGGTAATATTTCCTTTTTCTTATTTTTTCCCTATTATCTCTGTTCTTACTGCTGTGCTACTCTTGCAGAAGCATGCTAAACGGAGAACCAAAATGGCCGACTGGAATCCTTCTCTTTACCTGCAATACGGCGCGGAAAGAACGCGTCCTGCCGCAGAACTGCTCGCCAGAATTCCTCTGGATGAGGTCTCCACCATCGCTGATTTAGGCTGCGGGCCGGGAAACAGCACCGCGCTGTTGAAGCATCGCTGGCCTTCGGCGCACATTACCGGGGTCGACAACTCCCGTGCAATGCTCGAGGAAGCAAGAGCCGCATTGCCTGGCTGCCATTTTGTTGAGGCCGATATCCGCCAGTACAAGCCTGGCCAGCCGCTGAGCCTGATTTATGCCAACGCTTCGCTGCAATGGGTTCCTGACCACTACGATCTCCTTCCTCATCTCGTTTCTTTGCTCACGCTTAACGGCGTATTAGCGATCCAGATGCCTGACAACTGGCTTGAACCCACTCACGTAGCGATGCGTGAAGTGGCGCTGGAGCAAGACTACCCTGACCGCGGCCGTCAACCTCTCCCGGGTGTGCATGCCTATTACGACATCTTGTCGGAGGCGGGCTGTGACGTGGATATCTGGCGGACAACCTATTTCCATAAAATGAGCTCGCACCAGGCCATTATTGACTGGGTAAGTGCCACCGGCTTGCGTCCGTGGCTCCAGGAACTGAACGAGAGCGAGCAGAAACGTTTCCTGAAACGCTACCATGAACTGCTGGAAGAGCAGTATCCGCTCCAGGAAAATGGGCAGATACTGCTCGCTTTTCCGCGGCTATTTATCGTGGCGCAACGCCAGCCCTGACGGGTTATGACCTGGCTTCTTTCAGCAGCTGCTGAATGATCTTTTCCTGCTGCGCATAATCTCCTTCGCCAAAGGCGGTATAGCGTAGCTGGCCTTTGGCATCGAAATAGTAATGCGCTGGCCAGTACTGGTTCCCGAAAGCGTTCCAGATTTTATAGTTGTTATCCGTCACCACCCGATACGGCAGCTGCCATTTCTCCACCGCGGTTTTTACCGACGAAAGCGGCTTTTCCCAGGGATATTCCGGCGTGTGAACCCCAATCACGACCAGCCCCTGAGACTGATACTTCGTGGCCCAGTCTTTCACATGGGGAAGCGTATGCTGGCAGTTAATGCAATCCCACGTCCAGAAATCAATTAATACCACCTTCCCTCGCAGAGATTCAGACGTGACAGGGTCACCGTTTATCCACCCTGTTCCCCCGCTTAACGAAGGCAGCTGGCTGCTGGGCTCTATCATCACGACCGGCCGGAGCTTCACCGGCGCGGCTGTGGGTTTCGCCATCGTCAAAAGTGTTGTCTCCAGACGATCCGCAACGCCGTTTGCTCCTTTCAGAAGCGAAGTCATTCCTGTCGCGTTAAATACGACTGCCGCCAGCATCGCCACGCCAGCCCCCTGCCGCAGCCTTTCCATCAGCGCCGATTTTGCTCTTAACGGCGCAATCAGCGTGCGGCCGCCGAAAACGAGCAGGCTCAGCATCAGCGCGCATCCGCTGCCGTAGGCCGCCAGCAGCGCGCCCGTCGTAATGGCCGAATGGCCCGCGATATTAATGCTGAAAATGGCGCCCAGTATGGGACCGGCGCAGGGAGACCAGAGCAGCCCCACCGCGAGCCCGGCCAGAAAAGCCGATGCCATACCGCGCGTTTGCCCGCTTCGGGTGTTCAGGACATTTCCCGCGCTGACGGCCGGACCCGCAATACGCTGGGCGAATGACGGAAAAATTAAGGCCAGCGCGGCCGTGGCCAGAATGACTAGAGCGATCCAGCGCCCGACGATGGTTGCCTCTGCGATCCACTCGCTGGCGACGGTGACGGCCATCGCCACCAGGGTGAACATCACGATCATCCCCGCGAGCAGGGCCAGAATATGTCGTCGCTGTCCCTGAAAACCGGCGAACAGGAGCGGAATAACCGGGAGAGTACATGGGCTGAGCAGGCTTATCATCCCGCCCAGAAAAGCGATTACCAGAAACATAGACACCTCACAATACAAGTCCTGCGACGCTGCAGTGAGGCTATTTCATCGTGCGGATGTGTTCAGGATATGTGTAAAAAAGCAGGTTTTGTCTGACTCTGTATCACCCAGGCCGGGAGATACAAAGCCGTACAATTAACGGCGTGGTAGCGTAATGGAGACATCCAGTCCGCCTCCGGCCCGGTTCGTCAGGTTGAGCTTTCCTTCAAGCTGAGCGGTGAGCTGCGCGGCAATCGCCAGTCCGAGTCCTGTTCCGCCGGTATCGCGGTTGCGCGATGTTTCCACCCGGTAGAACGGCTGTAAAACCGCCTCAAGCTCGGCTTCAGGGATCCCCGGCCCGTCGTCCGTGATGTGGATAACCACCTCCCGGTCAGACGAATCATCGATGGCTATTACAGCGCTTTCGCCGAATTTGAGCGCGTTATCCAGCAGGTTAGTCATCACCCGGCGGAGCGCCTGGGGACGCGTAACGATTGGCAGCCGGGCATCGCTTGCCTGAAACTGCACGTTTTTACCGATGTCCTGATAATCGCAGGCGATGCTGTTGACCCAGGCGTTTAGCTCCAGCTTCAGCGGGGTCTCTTCCAGCGATTCTGATGACCGGGCATACGCAATCCCCTCCCGCACCAGACGCGTCATGTTATCAAGGTCGTTCAGAAGCTTGTCGCGAAGTTCTGGTTCCCCTGCCATTTCGACACGGAGCTTCATGCGGGTAATCGGGGTCTGGAGATCGTGAGAAATGGAGGCCAGGATCTGCGCGCGCTCCCTGAGATAAGACTGAATGCGTGCCTGCATTGCGTTGAAGGCATGCGCTGCCCGCTGCACCTCAAGCGGACCTTTCTCCGTCATTGGCGTGCTGGCCGCCGGATCCAGCGAATCCACCGCGCGGGTAAATTGTGAAAAAGGCCGCACCACCTGCCGCACGGCAATCCAGGCGCACGCAGCCAGCAGCAGCAGCTGCAGAATCAGCACAACGGGCAACCAGCTGGCGACCGGCGGCATGCGCGGGATCAGGTCAATGGTCAGCGGCGCGCCGTCGCGCAGCGTCAGATGCGCCTGGATGTGTGAAACGGCACCAGGGACGGCGGTGAAGCTGAGCGGGTACTGTGTCGCGAGCGTCGCTTTTAAGGTTCGGATGGCGTCCTGCGAACGCCTATCCGTCGGCGCGTTGCCGGGCTCTCCCGGCCCCAGAATATAGCGATAGTTACCCCGTTCGAGGCGCGGAAGCCAGGCCGCGCGTTCGCTGGCCGGTAAGCGGTCTAAAATGGGTCGATATGCTGTTTATCCAGCACGACGCGCATCTCTTTACCGTTGGCCGCGCCCGTCGCGCGATAGCCAGACTTACCGAGATAATCGACAATCAGTTCACGAATATCCCTGTCGTCATCGACGACAAGGATATGATCAATATGCTCCACCGAAATCTCCAGACCGAAGGTTAACGTACTGAAAATAGCACATTTCAGAGCTTGTCCGCGTCAACGACGGCCTTGACGAAATCCTGCGGATCTTCCTGAGGCGGATTGTGCCCCACGTTTGCCCCGAAGGTGCGGTGCTCATATTTACCGGTAAATTTACCCGCGTAGGCCTGAGGTGCCGGATGCGGCGCACCATTGTTTCCGCCTTCGATGGTAATCGTTGGAACGGTGATATTCGGCAGCGTAGCGAGTTTTTGCTCGTAGCTGTCGTATTTACGCTCGCCTTTTTCCAGCCCTAAACGCCAGCGATAGTTGCTGAGCGTCACGGCGACGTGATCCGGGTTATCGAGGGATTTGGCGCTGGCGTTAAAAACAGCATCGCTAAATTTCCAGTCAGGCGAGGCCTGAGACCAGATTAAGCGCGCGAAGTCATGCGTGTTTTTGGCATAGCCCTCAGCACCGCGCGCGGTGGCGAAATAGAACTGATACCACCACTGCTGCTCCGCTTTTGGCGGCAGCGGCTGTTTGCCAATCTGCTGGCTGCTGATGAGATACCCGCTCACCGACACCAGTGACTTAACGCGCTCTGGCCACAGCGCCGCAACGATATCCGCCGTACGAGCGCCCCAGTCATATCCTGCAAATACCGCCTGCTTAATATTCAGGGCATCCATCAGGTTCACAATATCTTTCGCCATGGCTGAAGGCTGGCCGTTGCGCGGCGTTTTGGCTGACAGGAAGCGCGTGGTGCCGTAGCCGCGCAGAGAAGGCACAATCACCCGATAGCCTTTTGCCGCCAGCGCGGGCGCAACGTCGGCGTAGCTGTGAATATCGTACGGCCAGCCGTGCAGTAAAATAACCGGCTGGCCATTTTTCGGGCCGATGTCGACATAACCGACATTCAGATCGCCGGCGTTAATTTGCTGTGGATGATCAAAGGCTGCCGCGAAGTTTGTACCGGTGACTTCAGCCTGACAGGACATCACGGTGCCAAGAGAAACGGTCAGTGCGAGAGTTGAGTATGCGAATTTGCTAAACATGTTGGTATCTCCGGTTGAGTACAATTCACGGGGATATAACAACACGGCAATGTATAGCGGATATTTGCGAAAGCAGGTTTATTGCAAGCCTGTGTATGTATCCGGGACGCGGATACAGTGTGATACAAACACAGGCGTTGTCGCCTTAAAGGGAGAGGCGATAGCGGACGTAATCGTCAGCTTGACCGTATTTGTCATAGAGTTTACGCGCCGGGTTATTCTCACGGGTGACCCAGTACAGTTTTGACCACCCTTCGCGCTTGCCTTCCTCAATCAGAGCATCAATGAGCGCCTTACCGGCTCCCGCCCCGCGTTCGTCGGCATCAACAAACAGATCTTCCAGGTAGCAGACGGGGGCCGTTGACCAGGTTCCTTCATGCAGAATGCACATCGCGAAACCGATGACCTTTTGGTCCTTCTCGACCACCCGGCAGAACATCCGGGAATGCGCTGAGAGCGCCCTTTCCCATGTCGATGCGGTGACGGATTCCTCGAGGTAGCAATCATAAAAATGGGTATAGCCATCCCAAAGCGGTCGCCATTGGGAGTAATCGTCTTCGCATAGAGGTCTTACCGTGACAGCCATGTGTTCCTCACATTACAAATCGATCGCCATTTCGAAACAGCGTAAATCAGCCCCCGCCATACGCGAGTGATGATAGGTTTCGCTCAGCGTCACAAACCCCAGTTTCTGATAAAACGACTGGGCGTTAGGTGTTGCATCCAGCCTCAGGCGGGCTATCCCCCGGCTGCGGGCCTCATTTTTTAGCGCCTCGATAATCCGGGTCGCCATGCCTTTACCGGATGCAGCGGGCAAGGTGAATATCGCCTCCAGACAGTGGGTATCCAGATCCAGATAGCCGGTTGCCGCAATATCACCCTTTTCATCTTCCACCACGTAAAAAGGGTATTCAATGACCATCTGCCGATAGCGTTCTGGCATAAGATCCGGTGTCCAGCGCGCAATGACGTCGGCGCCGTAGCTGGTTTTACAGCCGTGACGAATCGCCTGATTGCGAATATTCCAGAGTATTTCGGCTTCCTGCGGGTTAGCTTTTCGTAAAGTCATACCCCCCCTTTAACGGCTTTTTAGTCGCATTTCCCGTGCCAGTCTGGCAAGACGCTGAGTACGACAATAGAGCGTAAACAGCACAAAGCCTCTGCTGTTCATAACCATCCGACAAAGTAACAGCGCGGATGATGCGATGACCAGTGGCCAAAGACCTCCGTCATGAGAAAACAGGAGATATAGCCCCTGAATAAGGGTCGCTATCAATAGAATGATGAACAATGCCATAAAGCTCAACAATCCAGACGTCTTACCTCGAGCCAGGATTACGCTTATCACAATGAGTGCGCCTGTCATCGTCAATGATGGTACGAAAAAGCTCAATGCATGATGTAAAGGTGACAACCCCTGCAATGCGCTGAGAAAAGGCAGAAGGTTTAACGCAAACGCCACTAAAAAAAGAGGTAACAGCACCGCTACCGGATAAGGATTTTGACGCGGAAGCTCGCTGAGAGGACGCGAAAAATACCGTTCCAGCTCTGGCGTGGAATGATTAAAGAGACGGGTATCACGATGAGCAATAGCCTCCTCTATCTCTTTGCCATGCTGCAGGAGATCCTGGAAAACCCGTCCGGTTAAAAGAGACACAAAACTCATCAATATTTCGCCATTAAAGAAATGATGTCCATTTCTGGTAGGTAATAAACCCAGCGCGCCTCAACTGAATGTGATAGAGATGAAAATACCAGAACACAAACAAAAGCATAACGCTTAAATATGGAGATCAGCGGATGACGATACCGACGCTCACGACAGAACGCTTACTGCTAAAACCTCTGGTTGCTGAAGATGCGGCCCAGATACAAAAGCTTTATCCGCGCTGGGAGATCGTCCGGTATATGGTCTCCTCCGTGCCCTGGCCCTACCCGGATAACGGCGCGGAAAACTATGTCAACAACGTGGCGCTGCCGGATGTGGCGAAAGGGATTGCCTGGTTCTGGAGCATCCGGCGACGTGAGGTGCCGGATGAATTGATGGGCATTATTTGCCTGTACGACGTCGAGGATAACAACCGCGGGTTCTGGCTCGCGCCGGAGTTTCAGGGCCAGGGATACATGCGCGAAGCCAGCATTGCCGCGACGGATTTCTGGTTTAATACCCTAAACAAACCCGTATTGCGCGCCCCGAAAGCCGCCGCCAACAGCCGCTCCCGGCGTATTTCAGACAGTAGCGGCATGCGGCTTATCAGAACGGAACAAAAAGCCTACGTCAGCGGCATGCTGGATTCTGAACTTTGGGAAATCACCCGCGACGAGTGGAACGCCCGTCAGGTCAGCTGATAATGCTTATCCGGCATTAGCCTTTCCGGAATGTTCTCTTCATCGTTCATCTGCAGCAGATCGCGTTCCATCATGTTGCAGATGGCGTCCAGGGGCAGATCGTTATCTTCTGTGCCGAACGGGTCTTCCAGCTCTTCCGCCAGGGTGTCCAGCGAGATAAAGGTGTAGGAAATCAGGGCCGAGACAAAGGGCGTCATGTAGTGCAGATCTACAACCAGCGCGAACGGCAGCATGATGCAGAACAGATACACCGTGCGGTGCAGAATCAGCGTGTAGGCAAACGGTACCGGCGTGGTCGCAATGCGCTCGCATCCGGAAAGGACGATGGACATATCGTTCAGACGGTTGTTCAGGCTGTGGAACAGGATGTCTGAAAGCTGGCCGTTTCGCCGCCGCACGGCCAGCCACTCCCCCATGATCAGTAAAATACGGTTCGCCGGCGAGTTGGCGCTCATCACGTGGCGTAAATCATCCGGAGCAAGATAGCGAGAGAGCTTTTCGGCGTTCAGGTCCCGGCGCAGGGTCATACGCAGGCAGTTGGCAAAAGCTATCTGCAGGCGGACAAATTCGCCAAGGTGCTTATCGTCAGGCAAGGTGTTTTTTACCTCGCGAAACAGCGAGCGTGCCGCTATCATCAGCTGCCCCCACAGCAGGCGAGCCTCAACGTAGCGTGAATAACAGGCGTTGTTTCTGAAACCGAGAAAGATAGCGATCGCCACGCCGAGAATGCTAAATGGCGCCACGGTAAATTTGATGCCCAGCGAGGTATACCACGGCAGCATCAGGATAACGGCGATAGAAAGCAGGAAGTTGAGCAGCAATCGGGTATAGATCTTAGGCAGTACCGAACCGTGCCAGACAAAAATCAGTTGTAGCCAGTGCTGTTTAGGACGAACAATCATAGTGAGTTTCAAGCAGGAAAAGAGCGTGACTATTAAACGTGATCCCCCTCACGGTTGCAAGCATGTTAACGGAACATTGAATTTTATGACCTGTTTAGCGATAACCGCACGGTGCTGCATGTGGTTTTAAAAAAAGAGCAAATAGTATGTTGTAACTAAATTAAGATGTAATTAAACCCGGCCGAAGCCGGGTGACGTCATTAGCACAGGGGTTTCACCGCTGTACGCATTCCCTTCAGGAGAATGGCGTCAAGATCCAGGGTGACCTGGTCGACAAGTCCGGAGACCTGCGTGAGATCCTGTTCCCAGTGCTCGCTCACGCTCAGCACAGATTGCACCAGCTCACGGGTGCTCAACTGCCGATCGCGGTACTGTGCCCACAGCTGCTGATAACGTTCCAGCCAGAATGCATCATCCTGTACCGGGTAGTTTTCCCCGTTACGCTCCCCGCGATAAAACGCTATCAATGCAGCCAGCGCAAACGTCAGACGCGCGGGCAGTTGTCCGCTTGCCTTCTGACCTGCCAGCAGCTGCGGCAGGATGCGGGTGCGGTATTTGGTCATGCCGTTGAGCGCGATGGAGAGCAGCTGGTGTCTGATGTAAGGGTTGCGAAAACGCCCAGTTACCGCGCTGGCGAAAGATTCCAGCTCGTCACGCGGCAGATCGAGGACAGGAATAATCTCCTGATAAATCGCTTTTTCGACGAACGCGCAGATCTCTGCATCATTCATCGCCTCGCCCACCGTATCCAGCCCGGCCTGGAATGCCACCGGCACCAGCGCGGTGTGTGCGCCGTTCAGGATAGCGACTTTGCGCTCTTTGTAGGGCCTGATGTCGTCGACAATCAGCACGTTTAACGGATACTTATCCAGACGGAGTTCCTGTGCAAGGGATGCCGGTCCCTGGATAACGAACAGATAGAAATGTTCAGCCGTATTCAGGAACCCATCGTGATAGCCCAGCTCAGCTTCCAGCGTGGCCGCTTCGTCGCGCGGGTAACCGGTCACGATACGGTCGACCAGCGTAGAGCAGAAGCTGTTGGCGTCATTTAGCCACTGAATAAAGGCCGCAGGCAGGGCCCACTCCCGCGCATCGCGCAGGACAAGTTCATGCAGCGCAGCGCCGTTGTAGTCAATCAACTCGCACGGAATGATGATCCAGCCTTTATCCGCTGCACCGTTGAAGTGGCTAAAGCGCTCAAACAGCAGCCGCGTCAGCTTCGCCGGGTAGCTTACCGCAGGGGCATCGTCGAATCTGTCCCCCGCGTGGTAGCTGATACCCGCTTCGGTGGTGTTTGAGAAAACAAAACGCATATCCGGATTGTGCGCCAGTTTCAGGAACGCATCATACTGGCCGTAGACGTCGATCTCCCGGTTAACCGAGCGGATAAGACGGCTCTCACTCACCGCTTCACCCTGCCCGTTCAGGCCGCGAATGATAGTGGTATAGAGACCATCCTGAGTGTTCAGCGACGGCGGGAAGTCGCTCTGAATAGGACGAACGATAACCACACCGGCGTTAAGATCGGTATGTTCATTTAGCAGGTCAATTTGCCAGTCGACAAACGCACGCAGGAAGTTGCCTTCACCAAACTGAATAATGCGTTCCGGGTATTGAGCACCGGGAAAATCACGACGGTTGAGCGTGTTCACAAGAGGGTTCCTTTTATGATTAGTCATACAGCCTGATAAGATTGGTACGATAACTTATCAAAACTTAACGACCAGAAACCCTGTTTTGATCAATCCACGGTGTAGTTGTACAAAATAATCATAAGAACTTATAGAACACGGAGGTGGCCGTCATGGCGCCATCCGGCATCAGGGCATAGCGCGGGATCTCCCCCACCTTTTGCCAGCCGGCGCGCTGGTAGAACGTCTCGGCGCCGCTGCCGGTGGAGGTATCGAGCACCAGAACCGAAATATCTCTGGCCCGCGCCTCCGCTTCAAGCGCTTCCATCAAGGCCATCGCGGCACCTTTCCGGCGCGCTTTCTCGTGAACCAGCAGCTTCGCCACATCGGCGCGATGCGGCTGGTTTTCCGGCTGGTCGACGATCAGCTGCACCGTTCCGATGACGCCGTCCTGCGGGTCGATACTGGCCAGCACGAGGCGCTCGTTGCGCCCTACGCTTTCAGCGATGCCGCGCCAGAACGAACGAGCCTTATCCAGACTAAAGGGAAGTATAAAGCTGACGGATGCCCCGCCGCTCACACAGTTTTCGAGGATCGCGGCCAGCGCATCAAGATGGGTGAGAATGTCGTCTCGGGTGAGGTTTTTAATTTGCAGTGAGGTATTCATTGTTTTTCCTTACGTTGAATACCGTCACTGTGCATTTAACATCTTCTTAACGCAAACGGATCGGACATACGCTTTTGTTATGTTACCGGGCGCGCTGGCGCTGCTGTTTCATGGCATACATCTTTTCATCGGCATCTTTTAACCACTGCTGCAGGTCGTTGCCGTTATGATCGAATTCACTGAGCCCCCACGAGAAATGGAGAGACCAGGGATGTAGCTTGCGGGCGTTATAGTTTTCTACCTGCTCGGCAAGATACTGCATGGCAATCCAGGCGCCCTGCTCATCCGTATCCGCGAACAGCACGGCGAACTCGTCCCCGCCAAAACGCACCAGCAGATCCGCCTCACGGAAAGAGGCGCGCATCAGCTGCGCCATCGCTTTCAGCGCCTTATCCCCCTCTTCATGCCCGAAGCGATCGTTAATTTCCTTAAAGCGATCCAAATCCAGCCAGCCGAGCGTGAGCGGCTCAGCGCGACGTCGGGCAACGGAAAGCGTGAACCGCACGAGCTGATTAAAGCCCCGACGGTTGAATAACCCGGTTAATTCATCCGTGGTCGCCGCGCTGATGGCAGCAAATTCATCCTCTGCCAGCGCGCCAAGGTCCCCCAGCACGGCGAGGTCGGCGGCAGAAAACTCGCGGGGAGCGTAATCAATCAGGCACAGCGAGCCAACGCTTGCGCCGTCGCGCAGGCGCAGCGGGAAGCCCGCGTAAAACCGCACGCGAGGCTCACCGGCCACCAGCGGGTTATCCGCAAAGCGATCGTCCTGAAGCATATCCCCCACCACCAGCGGCGCTTCGGTGAGGATCGTATGCCCGCAAAATGAGATATTACGCGGAACGCTTCCGGGTGCCTGACCGTCGGCCGACTTAACGATCAGCGAATGCTCATCAATGAGATTGACCATCGCCAGCGGCACCTGGAAGAAGCGTTTTGCCAGACGCGTTAAGCGGTCAAACGCCGGGGAGCTGTCAATCTCAAGCAGACCTGATTCTCGTAGCGAGTTGAGTCTGTCTGTTTCATTTTCAGGGGTTGCAGGTGCTTTCATAATGTCTCCTGACGTAAAGCGTTACTAAAAGCGTAGCTTAAACAGAGACATTGTCAGTGTTCTGACGTCCTGTTAAGCCGCTTACTATTCACGTCAATGCCTTATGACGATTAACGCAGCTATGTTTCACTCCCGGAGGGCGCGGCAATTTGCTCGTCCGCCACCCGGGCGCTGGTACGGTTTCGACCCGCTTTTTTGGAACGATAGAGATGATCGTCCGCTTCGGCCATGAGCTTGTTGAAGACCTCGGTCAGCTGCCAGGACTCAGCCTTTCCGCTGCCGAGGCCAATGCTGACCGTCAGATAGAGCGTCTGGTGACGCCATGTAAAAGGATGACTGGCAACGGTGGATCGGATACGTTCAGCCAGTTCAAAACCATGCTGCGCGTCGCCTGAATTGACCACCACGGCGAACTCTTCCCCGCCCATGCGCGCCACCATGCCGTCTTCACCGACGACCTGCTGAACCTGTCGGGCAAACGACGCCAGCACGCGATCTCCGCACTCGTGGCCGTAGTTATCATTAATGCTCTTGAAATAATCAATATCCAGCAGCATGACGGTCAGAAAACGCGTATGCCGGTGCGTCTCTTCATGCTTTAACGCCTCATAAAGCCCGGAACGCGAGTAGACGTGCGTTAAAAAGTCATAATCCGCCCTCAGTGAAACCTGGCGGATCAGGGAATTAATCGCCGCCATGCTGACGGAAACCATCACCGGACAGATCGCCATCGTGGCGATCCCCAGCCGGGCTGAAAACATCATTGGCGTCGTAAACGGCGTCGCCACGGCAATATTAATAATCGAGTTGGCGACCAGAATAATTTCAGTGGCGCCCGTGATAAACGTCAGCAGACAGGTCGCAGGCAACGAGTAACGAACCGCACACCAGATAAGCGCAGGCAGAGGAAACGAGAGGCTCCCCGCTCCGCCAATCACCACCGACGCGATCACCGAGACGATCAGCGCAATCACCGGCAGCAGCTGCTCCAGACGTAGCCTGAGCTCACGCCCGGGCATGCGTAACGTGAGCATACAGGGCACAACAAGCACGCCGGTTGAGAACTGCTCGCTAAACCAGTCGGCAAACAGCGGCCAGAAGGTATGACTGTCAATCCCGACCGACCCTACCGCGCCGAGCAAGGCGCAAAGCAGCGCGGCAATCAGACAGTAGTTAAACAGGCGTAATGCGTTAAGCGGATCGGGGGTTTTCTTCATCAGCCGCTTGTCGCGTTGAACCAGCACGGCGACAACGACGATAAAGATCATGTTAGATAGGTTGATCGTCACTGAGGCCAACCCCCAGTTGGTCGTTACCGCGTCGTACAACAGCATCGCGACATAACATACCGCATAGTAATGCAGGCGATTCAGGTAAACATAGCGGGCGAAAATCCCTGCCATGACGCCGTTCAGCGGCCAGAACAGCGACAGGGCCTCAACGAGCCGTAATTCCGCGCCCACAAAATAGAATAAGGTTGTAAGGATGAAGATCGTCGCTGCATTTCGCAGCGGCGTGTCAACCTGGAACGGCCTGATAGCGGTAAGAGCAGAACGCATTAAATATCATTCCATATGAGAGCTTATGGCAATTATTGCGGTCGTCAGCACGATCGGGACTAACTTGGGATGCATCTATAACACAAATACCACGGGAGTATAACTCGTCAAATTTAGGCGTTCATCTGCAGCACCAGCCAGTGGTGGATGACGCTGACGATATAATTTTGTTGCTGCGCCGTGAGCGTTACGCCCTGTGGAATGTTATGCCATTTTGCCAGACAGCCCCGGCAACAGGTTGCGGTGGCATGCTGGGCGATAAATACCGGGTGACCGCGCATGGGCGTCTGTTTACCGTCGTTGGCGGGGTGCGCGGACGCAAGGCGCTTTTCGACAAAATCCGCGGCGTGCCGCTCAATGGTTTCGGGGCCTTTGTCCCAGCAGTACTGTCTTTCCTTATCGCCTAAGCGAAAGCGCGAGCGAAATGTCGATCGCGCCAGGCGGGAAAAGAGAGGATCCAGATCGGACATCAGTATACGGAACGTCCCAGACGCTGGGTCAGTTTCTCCAGAACCGCCACGCCGGCAAGGGAATTTCCCGTTTCATCCAGTTCCGGGCTCCAGACGGCTATCGCCATTTCATGCGGCACAATCGCCACGACCCCGCCGCCGACGCCCGATTTAGCAGGAAGCCCAACGCGCCAGGCAAACTCACCGGCGTTTTGATACATCCCGCTGGTGGCCATCAGCGCGTTAACCTGCCGGGCCTGAAGCGGAGAAACCACCTCCTGATCGAGATGCGGCGCGTGCCCCTGGTGCGCAAGGAACAGGAACGTCTGGGCCAGCTCAACGCAGCTCATTTTCAGGGCGCAGTAATGGAAGTAGTTTTGCAGCACGGTCGCCACGTCGTTGTGGAAATTACCGAAGGATTTCATCAGCCACGCGATAGCCGCGTTACGGGCGGAGTGTTCAAACTCCGAGCGTGCCACCACCGCATCATAGGCAATATCGTCAACGCCAGAGAGCTGGCGAACAATCTCCAGCATTCGCTGACGCGGTGCGCTGAGGCGGCTTTGCAGCATATCGCAGACCACCAGCGCCCCGGCATTGATAAAGGGATTTCGCGGTTTACCCTGTTCAATCTCGAGCTGAAGCAGCGAGTTAAAAGGCTGGCCGGAAGGATCTTTACCGACACGCTGCCAGATCTCTTCTTCTTCATACTGGCGCATCGCCGCAACCAGACTCAGCACTTTCGAAATGGACTGAATGGAAAAACGCTCAGTCGCATCGCCTGCCTGGTATCGCTGTCCGTCGATGGTACAGATAGCAATCCCCAGCTTATTCCCGCTCACCGAGGCAAGGGCCGGAATATAGTCGGCAACCTTCCCCTTTCCAATTAACGGACGAACCTGCGCCAGAATCTCGTCCAACATCTCATTATGGATGACCGCAGCCACACTTTGCTCCTTGCCCTCAGGCTAAAACGGGCTGCGAGTATAACAGAGGCTTATGTATTGCGTCAGGCGCTAAGACGAAAACGCGAAACGGCCTGCAATAAAAGATCGGATTGCTTTTGCAGCCGCTCAGAGGCATCCGAGGCGTCTGAGACCAGCAGGTCCGTCTGACGGGAGACCTGATTCAGCGCCTGAAGCTGGCGCGTCATCTGGTGAATACTGTCTCCCTGGCTGAGCGTGGCGGTTGAGATCTCATTAAGCAAACTGCTTAAATTCCCCACCAGACCGGTGACCTGCTGCAGATTCTCTTCCATCAGGTTAACGGCACGGGAACCGTCTTCAATGCCCCGCAGCGAACGGTTGATCAGCTCCTGAATGGTCTGCGTCGAGTGGCTGCTTTTTCTGGCCAAAAGCCCGACTTCCCTGGCGACGACGGCAAAGCCGCGCCCCTGGTTTCCGGCATGGGCCGCCTCGATGGCGGCATTCAGCGCCAGGATGTTGGTCTGAAACGCCACGCTGTCGATCATCGCCACGATCCCGCGCATCTCAGAAGATCGGTCGACGATCGCCTGCATAGACGCATTCACGGTAGACATCATTCGGTCGCCGCCCACGGCCGCCTGACGCGCCTCATCGGCCCGCGAGCTGGCGAGCCTGGCATAGCCGGTATTCCCTTCCACATGGCTTTCCAGCGCCGCAATATGCGCCGTCACATCCTCAAGCTCTTTTGCCTGGCGCGCTGACTGCTGATACAGCTTCTGGTTACCCTGCGCAAGGGAGTCAATGTTCTCCACCATCGTTGCGGTGGCATGGCTGACCTGCGTCACCAGCTGCTGCAGACCGTGCTGCATAGTCGCAATGCTGTCGCTAAGCTGACCTATCTCCCGGTTAAAGCGCATGACGTTCGGCGGGGTGCCGGAGAGATCCCCTGCCGCCAGCCGGTTAATATGCGCTATCAACCGACGTAGCGGCGTAATCACCCATCTGGACATGCCGAACCAGACGACAGCCGCGATGGCAAGCAACAGCACCGGCGCAAACAGGAACAACGTTTGCAGGCCGGTGAGCTGCGCCATTAAGCTCTGACGCCCCTGCATGGCCTGCTTCTCGCTTGCCTGCTGATAGCGCGCATAGTTGTCGTTAAAATCAGACTGAAACGCCTGAGCCGGTACGGCAAAAAACGCGTCGATGGTGTTGGTCTTAATCAAACCTTCAGCCTGCTCGTTGATCGCGCCGTAAAAAAGCTGATAGCTGTTCACCAGGGCGTCGTCTTTCGGCGGATTCAGCGCCAGCCAGGCCTTCCACGCCTGCTGAGAAACCGCCAGCGCCTTTTGCGCATCATCCATCAGGCTGTGCCAGCTTCCGTCGGAGCCGGTCTCTTTATCCTGCATAAACCAGACGCCGGACCGGTTGAGCAGGTCGCTTGCCGCCAGCAGGGAAACACGGGCCAGATCCAGCTTGCTCTGCTGCTGCCAGGCGAGAAGGTTTTGCTGCTCGTTGCGCTGGGCGTCGTTCAGGGAAGCGTTAAGCAGGAATGAGGAGGAGAGCTGCAGCGCGGAGAAAAGGCCAATAATGCAAAAGATACCCGTCAGCAGGCCAAAGTGACGAGGGGTGAGACGCTGCGCAATACGGCGAAAAATTTGCGTTATGTTCATAATTATCTTCATTAACAAGGCGTTAGACGCGTGCGAGTCTACGAAATGAAAATGACAGAACCATTGCAGATAAATGACAACGGCCCTCCTGATGAGGGCCGAAATCACAGGCGGGCGATAAATTACACGCGATCCTTCCAGACCGTCTGAATGTTGCAGAACTCGTGCAGCCCAAAGTGGGAAAGCTCGCGACCAAAGCCGCTTTTCTTCACGCCGCCGAAGGCCACGCGCGCGTCGCTGGCGCTAAAGCCGTTGATAAACACCCCGCCGCACTCCAGTTCGCGGGAGAATTTATCCGCCAGCGCTGCGTCAGCGGTGAAGACGGTAGCGGACAGGCCAAAGTCGCTGTCGTTGGCAAGCGTCAGGGCGTGCTCCGCGTCTTTTGCTACCGTAACGGTCGCGACCGGACCAAACAGTTCCTGGCGGAACGCCGTCATCGACGGGGTGACGTTGGTCAGCACGGTTGGCGCGTAGTAATTGCCCTCTCCGCTGATTTTCTCTCCGCCCAGCAGCAGCGTTGCCCCTTCGGCCAGGGTGGCCTGCACCTGCTGATGCAGCTCATCGCGCAGGTCAAAACGCGCCATCGGGCCCAGGTAGTTCTCTTCTTCTTCCGGCGCGCCCATCTTTAACGCGGCGACGGCGTCGACGAAGCGGCGGGTAAAGGTGTCTGCAATCCCCGCTTCCACAATGAAGCGTTTGGCCGCCGCGCACACCTGTCCGGTATTCTGATAGCGACCCGCCACCGCCGCCTTCACAGCTAGATCCAGATCGGCATCGTTGAGAACGATAAACGGGTCGGAGCCACCCAGCTCAAGAACGCATTTTTTCAGCGCGGCTCCTGCCTGCGCGCCAATGGCCGCACCGGCACGCACGCTGCCGGTGACGGTCACCGCCGCAATACGGCGATCGTTAATCGCCTGGCTTACGCCGTCATTGGTGGCGTTCACCCAGCCGAATACGCCTTCAGGGAAACCGGCATCCGCAAAGATCTGCCCAATAAGATCCGCAGAGCCGAGCACGTTTGGCGCATGCTTAAGCAGATAGCTGTTACCTGCCAGCAGGATCGGCACCGCGCCGCGCAGCACCTGCCAGAGCGGGAAGTTCCAGGGCATTACCGCGAGAATCGGCCCCAGCGGACGGTATTCAATAACAGCGTTGTGGTTTTCCACCAGCGTGGGTTCCGCACGCAGCATCGCCGGGCCATGCTCGGCATACCAGTCGCACAGATCGGCGGATTTTGCCACTTCAGCCCGCGCCTGCAGGATGGGTTTCCCCATTTCACGGGAGATGGTCTGCGCCATCTCTTCCGCGCGATTTCGCAGCGCGGCGCCGAGATCCCGCAGCTTCTGCGCCCGATGGGACACGCTTTCGCGTCGCCACTGGCGATACCCCGCGTCTGACTGATAAATCGCGCGTTCAACCTCTTCCGGCGTCGCCCAGGCGAAGGCACCGAGGGTTTCCCCCGTTGCCGGGTTAACGGACAGGGCATGTGTAGCAGATGAATATTTCATGATGTTCTCCACGCATTTCGGTTGATTGATTGTGGCTCACTCTGCTATTTCTTAAAAATGAATAATACTAACCACCTTATTCACGAAACGAGAATGCTATGGACTTAACCCAGCTTGAAATGTTTAACGCCGTCGCGCTGACGGGCAGCATCACCCAGGCGGCGCAGAAGGTGCATCGCGTGCCGTCTAACCTGACCACTCGCATCCGCCAGCTGGAAGCCGATCTTGGCGTTGAGCTGTTTATTCGTGAGAACCAGCGTTTGCGCTTATCTCCAGCCGGGCATAACTTCCTGCGCTACAGCAGGCAAATCCTAGCCCTGGTGGATGAAGCGCGCATGGTCGTCGCGGGTGATGAGCCGCAGGGGTTATTTGCCCTCGGCGCGCTGGAAAGCACCGCCGCCGTACGCATTCCCGAAACGCTGGCGCAGTTTAACCAGCGCTATCCGCGCATTCAGTTTGCCCTTTCTACCGGGCCTTCCGGGACGATGATTGATGGCGTACTGGAGGGCACCTTAAGCGCCGCCTTTGTCGACGGGCCGCTGTCGCACCCGGAGCTGGAGGGCATGCCGGTCTACCGGGAAGAGATGATGCTGGTCACGCCTGCCGGGCACGCGGAGGTCGCCCGCGCTACGCAGGTCAGCGGTAACGACGTTTACGCCTTTCGCGCGAACTGCTCGTACCGTCGACATCTGGAAAGCTGGTTTCATGCGGACAGAGCGACCCCCGGCCGCATTCATGAGATGGAGTCCTACCACGGCATGCTCGCCTGCGTCATTGCGGGCGCGGGCATCGCGCTGATGCCGCGCTCGATGCTGGAGAGTATGCCGGGACATCATCAGGTTGAAGCCTGGCCGCTGGCGGAAAACTGGCGCTGGCTTACAACCTGGCTGGTGTGGCGGCGCGGGGCGATGACCCGCCAGCTGGAAGCGTTTATAGCGCTGCTAAACGAACGTCTTCAACCAGCGCCTTCTCCATAAACAGGCTGAGCGGATCGTCAGCGTACGGGGCAAACGCCGGCCGCAAATCATACCCGCACTGCTCGTACAGGCGAACCGCGGCGCGCTGTTTGATGCCCGTCTCCAGCCTTACCGTGTGGCAATGACGGCTCAGGGCCTCATCTTCCAGGGCGGCCAGCAGCGTTTCACCCAGATGCTGCCCGCGATGGGCCGGATCGATATAGACCCGCTTCATCTCCCCCGTTCCGTCGCCGTTGAGCACGATGGCGCCGCAGCCCACGGCGTGCAGCTGCTGGTCACGAATGACCATCAGAATCAGCGAGGCTTCCGGCAGCGCGGACAGGTCGAGAAGATGATTGCTTTCGGCGGGATAGAGTTCGCTCTGGTAGCGGTCAAGCGCCGCGATCAGGTTGAGAATGTCCGGATGACGTGCAGATTCAGAGGTAATGGAATACATGGCAGGCTCCTTGCTGTTTTTATATCAACATAGCTCAGGCCTGCCGGGGTGGTTCATAGTATTAACTTATAGCGCGTCTCTCAGCTAGCGCAGGAAGATCCGCCCTTTCAGATACAGCGTAGCCTGGCCGCCAATCAGCACGCGGTCGCCCTTCAGCTCGCAGCGCAGATCCCCGCCACGGTATGACACCTGGCGGGCATTGAGTGACGTTTTGCCCAGCTTTTCGCTCCAGTAAGGGATCAACATGCTGTGGGCGGATCCGGTGACCGGATCTTCCGGCACCCCTTCGCCCGGACAGAAGAAGCGGCTGACGAAGTCATACTCTTCTCCCGGGGCCGTCACGCAGACCATTTTATCCAGCGGAAGCATGGCCCCGATATCCGGCGTTAACGCTTCAACCTGCTGCTGGCTCTCCAGCACCACCATGTAATCGCGTCCGACGCGCACCTCTTTTGCCGCGGTGATGCCCAGCGCGCTAAACAGCAGCGCAGGTGGGTTCTCGACAACCTCCGTCGACCACGCGGGGAAGTTCAGCGTCAGCCAGTCGCCGCTGCGTTTGACGGTCAGCTCGCCGACAAAGCGGGTGGTGAAGGTGATTTCGGTATGCGGATAATCAAGGTATTCGAAAATGACGTGCGATGCGGCAAGCGTAGCGTGACCGCACAGGTTAATTTCATCCAGCGTGGTGAACCAGCGCAGCTCAAACCCGCCGTCAGTACGCACGAAAAAGGCGGTCTCAGACTGGTTATGCTGCTGCGCCATTTTGAGCAGCGTTTCGTCCGGCAGCCACTCTTCCAGAGGACATACCGCAGCGGCGTTGCCGCCAAAGGTTTTATCGCTGAAGGCATCCACCAGATAAAAATCAATTTCCTGCATTGTCTCTTCCTCTCTTGTTATGGGTTTTTAGCGCAGAAAAACTGTGCCTTTCAGATAAAGCGCGGCCTGCCCGCTCATCAGCACGCGCGAACCTTTCAGCTCGCAGCGTACGTCGCCGCCGCGCGCTGAAACCTGACGGGCAAACATCGTGGTTTTGCCCAGCTTTTCGCTCCAGTAAGGGATCAGCATGGTGTGCGCGGAGCCGGTGACCGGATCTTCCGGGACGGAAACGCCCGGTGAGAAAAATCGGCTGACAAAATCATATTCCCCCTCACCGCGCGCCGTCACGCTCACCTTATGCTCGCCTGGCGTCATCGCCGAGAAGCGTGGCGCAAGCGCTTCAACCTGCTGGCGATTCTCCAGAACGATCAGCCAGGCGCGCCCTTTACGGGCTTCAACGTAGCGGCTGATACCCAGCGCCGAGAGCATCTCCGGCGGGGGTGTCTCCTGATGGGTTGGACATGCCGGGAAATCCAGCGTCATCCACTCCCCCTCCCGGCTGACCGTCAGGCGGCCAGAGGCGGTATCAAAGTGGATCCGCGAATCCGGGTAATCCAGCTCGGTAAACAGCACGTGCGCGGCCGCAAGCGTAGCGTGGCCGCAGAGATTGACTTCGGTAAGCGTGGTAAACCAGCGTAGCTCAATGCCCCCTTTACTGCAGACGAAAAAAGCCGTCTCCGACTGATTATGCTGCTGCGCCATTTTCAGCAAGGTCTCATCGGGTAACCATTCCTTGAGCGGGCAAACGGCGGCCGGATTGCCGCCAAATGAGGTATCGCTGAACGCATCTACCAGATAAAAATCAATCTCCTGCATTGTCTTACCGCCTGTTTTTATTGTGTTGTTCTTTTATATTCAATGAAAACGGCGTTCCCGGCTACCGCTTTCATAAGGTAAATATTGAGATCTGCGTCACATAATGGTTGAGTTTTCGCCGTTCAACGTTTTAAGATCGTCTCCTCTTCTTTTCAGCAACGAATCTCCGACATCCCTATGACAACGAACACAGTTTCCCGCAGGGTTGCGTGGCTACGCGTGGTCACGCTGGCTATTGCCGCGTTTATTTTTAATACCACAGAATTTGTTCCGGTTGGGCTGTTGTCTGACATCGCTGAAAGTTTCCAGATGGAGACGGCGCAGGTGGGCATTATGTTGACCATCTACGCCTGGGTAGTGGCGCTGATGTCCCTGCCGTTTATGCTGCTGACCAGCCAGATGGAGCGGCGCAGGCTGCTGATCGGTCTGTTTGTGCTGTTCATCGCCAGCCATGTCCTGTCGTTTATGGCGTGGAATTTTACGGTGCTGGTCATTAGCCGCATCGGCATTGCCTTTGCCCATGCGGTGTTCTGGTCGATCACCGCGTCGCTGGCTATTCGTCTCGCTCCGGCAGGGAAACGCGCCCAGGCGCTGAGCCTGATTGCCACCGGTACCGCACTGGCGATGGTCCTGGGTCTGCCGATTGGCCGCATCGTGGGGCAATACTTCGGCTGGCGTACGACGTTCTTCGCCATCGGTATGGGCGCACTGGTTACGCTGGTATGCCTGATTAAGCTGCTGCCCGCGCTGCCCAGCGAGCATTCCGGCTCGCTGAAAAGCCTGCCGCTGCTGATGCGTCGCCCGGCGCTGCTGGGTATCTACCTGCTTACCGTCATTGTGGTGACGGCCCATTACACGGCGTACAGCTACATTGAACCTTTTGTGCAGGTGGTAGCGGGCTTTAGCGCCAGCTTTGCCACCGTCCTGCTGTTGATCCTCGGCGGAGCGGGCATTATTGGCAGCGTGCTGTTCGGTAAGCTGGGTAACCGGCATGCGTCGACGCTGGTGAGCTGCGCTATCGGTCTGCTGCTGGCCTGCCTGCTGCTGCTGATGCCTGCCGCAGGCAGTGAAAGCCATCTGGCGATCCTCAGCCTGTTCTGGGGCGTGGCGATCATGATTATTGGTCTGGGCATGCAGGTGAAGGTCCTGGCCCTGGCACCGGATGCAACGGACGTCGCCATGTCGCTGTTCTCAGGGATTTTCAATCTGGGGATTGGCGCGGGCGCGCTGGTGGGAAATCAGGTAATACTGCACGTATCAATGTCGGCGATTGGCTATCTTGGCGCCATTCCGGCTCTGGTGGCGCTGATATGGTCGGTGCTCATCTTCCGTAAATGGCCGGTGGCGCTGGAAGAGCAGGGTCAGCACGGGTGAGCCTTCTTGCCGGGTGGCGGCTTCGCCTTACCCGGCAATCACATCAATGATAGGTCTTAATAATTTCCAGCACGCCGTTAATAATAAACTGCACGCCCATACAGACCAGTAAGAAGCCCATCAGCCGGGAAATCGCCTCGATACCACCCTTGCCTACCCAGCGCATAATGGCGCCAGAACTGCGCAGCGACGCCCACACGATAACCCCGATAATCGCAAAAATCAGCGGTGGCGCAACCGTCAGCACCCAGTCCGGGAAGGTTGCGCTGTCACGCACCGTCGAGGCGGAGCTGATGATCATCGCGATGGTACCCGGCCCCGCCGTGCTCGGCATGGCAATCGGCACAAAGGCGATATTCGCACTCGGTTCGGTTTCCAGCTCTTCCGATTTGCTGGCCGCTTCCGGCGACTCATGCGCTTTTTGCGCCGGGAACAGCATGCGGAAACCGATAAAGGCCACAATCAGCCCCCCGGCGATACGCAGGCCAGGGATGGAAATCCCGAAGGTGTTCATCACCACCTGTCCGGCATAGTAAGCCACCATCATGATGGCAAACACATACACCGAGGCCATCATCGACTGATGGTTGCGCTCGGCGCTGTTCATATTCCCTGCCAGCCCGAGGAACAGCGCCACCGTCGTTAACGGGTTAGCCAACGGCAGCAAGACCACCAGCCCAAGGCTGATTGCTTTTATTAAATCCAACATAGTGCGTTGTCGTCCTTATCCATATTTAACACAGCAATTATAGGGTGAAAGTGTGACATTGAGCCATGGGCGCAACGCAACGATTATTTCCGTCCTGGAAAGATAACTCACAGTTATCTATATGATTTGAAAGACCTCAAAAAAAGTTCATGAAACGTTTTAGCAATTCGTGGCATCGGCTGACTCATTCAGTTGACTTATACTTGCCTGAGCAATAATATCTGCCGTGACTAACTACTTGCCAGGGCAACCATTGTGAAAAGCACCAGTGATATCTTTAACGACGTTGTTCCGCTGGGTCGTCTTATTCATATGGTAAATCAGAAAAAAGATCGCCTGCTCAATGACTATCTGTCACCGCTGGATATCACCGCAACACAGTTCAAAGTGCTGTGTTCCATTCGCTGCGAAGTGTGTATTACACCGGTTGAGCTGAAAAAGGTGCTCTCTGTCGATCTGGGCGCGTTAACCCGCATGCTCGATCGTCTCGTCTGCAAAGGATGGATAGAACGAAGCCCTAACCCGAATGACAAACGCGGCGTACTGGTGAAGCTAACCAGCGATGGCGCGGCCATGTGCGAGCAATGTCATCAATTAGTAGGACAAACACTGCATCAGGAACTAACAAAAAACTTAACGGCAGATGAAGTGGCAACCCTTGAGCTTTTGCTCAAGAAAATACTGCCGTAAACAGAAAAAGAGGTATGACGATGTCCAGACGCAATACTGACGCTATCACCATTCATAGCATTTTGGACTGGATCGAAGATAACCTGGAATCGCCGCTCTCCCTTGAAAAAGTGTCAGAGCGTTCAGGTTACTCCAAATGGCACCTGCAACGGATGTTCAAAAAAGAGACCGGTCATTCATTAGGTCAATACATTCGCAGCCGCAAGCTGACGGAAATTGCCCAGAAACTGAAAGAAAGCAATGAGCCGATCCTTTATCTGGCGGAGCGTTACGGATTTGAATCGCAGCAAACCCTGACGCGTACGTTCAAGAACTATTTTGACGTGCCGCCTCATAAGTACCGAATCACCAGCGTGCCGGGCGAATCCCGCTACCTGTATCCGTTAAAACACTGTAGTTAATCATCGCCTGTAAAGACGTAACCGAGGAAATCATGAAAGTTACCGCCTCCGCCGCCCTCGCCTTGCTGGTGCTGTTCTCCAGCCAGACCTTCGCGGAGCAAACCCCTCGTGCAACGCAGCAAAATAATCCTGATACGATAATTTTGCCGTCCGCACATGACCAGTCGCCTTATGATTTCAATCATATGGGTGCTGGTAGCGACAAATCCGACGAATTAGGCGTGCCTTATTATAATCAGCACGGCCTCTGATTCGTTTTTGCCCCGCAGACGCGGGGCTTTTTTTATGCCTTTCTTACCCGCGTCGCCCGACGAACCCGCAGACCAAACACGTTGATATACAGCCCGGCCATGATCAGCACGGCGCCAAACAGCTGCAGCGCGCTTAGCGTTTCACCCAGCAAAATCGCTGCGCTGGCCAGTCCCACCACCGGCACCAGCAGGGATAACGGTGCAACACGCCAGGTTTCATAGCGCCCCAGCAGCGATCCCCAGATCCCGTAGCCCACAATGGTGGCGACAAAGGCCAGATAGACAAGAGAAAGGATTGTGGTCAGATCGATTTCGACCAGACTGTTCAGCATCACATCCGGACCATCCAGAATAAACGACGCCGCCAGAAACGGGATTATCGGGATCAGCGCGCTCCAGACCACCAGAGACATCACCGCCGGACGCGCCTCGTGCTGCATAATCAGCTTGTTGAAGATATTCCCGCAGGCCCAGCTCAGCCCCGCCGCCAGCGTCAGCATAAAGCCGAGCAGCGCCACATGCTGACCATTCAGGCTGGCTTCAATGAGCACCAGAACGCCAAACACCGCCAGCGTAATGCCCGCCAGCTGTTTGCCCTGCAGACGTTCACCAAATACGAAGGCGCCGAGAATAATGGTAAAGAACGCCTGCGCCTGTAAGACCAGCGAGGCCAGACCGGCCGGCATACCGAACTTGATGGCGCAGAAGAGAAACGCGAACTGGCCGAAGCTGATGGTCAGACCGTAGCCCAGCAGCAGTTTAAAGGGGATCTTTGGACGCGCCACAAAGAAGATGGCCGGGAATGCGACCAGCAGAAAACGCAAACCGGCCAGCATCAGCGGCGGCATGTTGTGTAACCCCAGCTTGATGACCACAAAATTCAGCCCCCATACTACGACCACCATCAACGCCAGCAGTCCGTCTTTACGCGTCATACCCTGCCCCTGAATTATTAATTATTTGTTAACAGTTCAAGGTAACAGAAAAAAGCGGGCGGCGAGAAGATCATTAATTCTGGCAGGCAGCTGAAGCACTTAGGGATAAATCAGGTGCTATACAAGCCCCTTATGTCGTGATACTCCTTTTAGGACACAACATAAAAAGCATAAGCAACTGTCGGGCAGGAATATGAAACCATCTCTCAGGCGCTCAACCGCAGCGCTGCTGGCATCGTCATTGTTATTAACCATTGGTCGGGGGGCAACGCTGCCGTTTATGACCATTTATCTCACGCGCGTCTACAGCATGAGCGTTGAGAATATTGGTTATGCCCTGACGATTGCGCTGACCATCGGCGTAGTGTTCAGCCTGGGATTTGGCATTCTTGCCGATAAGTTTGATAAAAAGCGCTACATGCTGATCGCGATCGTGGCTTTCATCGCCGGATTTGTCGCGATCCCGCTGGTCGATAACGTCACGCTGGTGGTACTGTTCTTTGCGCTGATCAACTGCGCCTATTCCGTCTTTTCGACGGTGCTGAAGGCCTGGTTCTCCGACGTGCTCACCACGAGCCAGAAAGCGCGCGTCTTCTCGCTTAACTACAGCTTCCTGAACATTGGCTGGACGATCGGGCCGCCGATTGGCACCCTGCTGGTGATGTACAGCCTGCAGCTGCCGTTCTGGCTGGCGGCCTTCTGCGCCGCGCTGCCGCTCGGATTCATCCATTTCTTCGTGCAGAAAAGCGTTGCGCTGGATACCGCAGAGGAGAAGATGCCCTGGCAGCCGTCGGTGCTGCTGAAAGACCGCGCGCTGTTCTGGTATACGCTCTCTGGCCTGCTCGCCTCTTACGTGGGCGGATCGTTCGCCAGCTGCATTTCGCAGTATGTTCTGGCCGCCCATGCCGATAGCGATTTTGCGCAGAAGGTCGTTGCCGTGGTACTGCCCGTCAACGCCGCCGTGGTGGTGACGCTGCAGTACGCGCTGGGCCGCAAGATCTCTGCCAGCAATATTCGCCCGCTGATGACCCTCGCCACCCTGTTTTTTATCGTGGGGCTGGGGGGATTTATGGTCTCTGGAGAAAACCTGGTTTACTGGGGCATCGCTGCCGCCATATTTACCCTGGGTGAGATTATCTATGCACCGGGCGAATACATGCTGATCGACAACATTGCCCCGCCGGGGATGAAGGCGAGCTATTTCTCCGCTCAGGCGCTGGGCTGGCTCGGCGCGGCGGCAAACCCGATGATCACCGGTATTATTCTGACCAACCTGCCGCACTGGTCGTTATTTGTCATCATGATGGTCGCCATCGTCATTGCGTGGCTGATGATTTTGCGCGGGATGAGCGTGAAGGCGTGGTGTGAAACGCCCAACGTGGCGTAGCGCTTCCAGGCCGGGTGAGGCGTAGCCGCCACCCGGCAATAACGCATCAGTGGTGCATCATTTCTTCTACCACCTGCTCTTTGTACATCTCATTCGGATAATAGGTCGGCCAGTTATCCATCTCTTTCAGCAGCGCCTCGTGGGAGGTGTTGCCCATGAAAATGTGGAAATGGGAAGAGGCCTTCGGGGCGATGGTGTGGTCGCTGAACTGAACAAACTTCGGCGCCTTGCTGCCGGCATCCTTACATTCAAACAGATAGCGAACGCCTTTTTTTCCCGATGCGTAGGTCAGTATTTTGTAGCCGCTGTAATCATACTGACAGCGGCTGACCGCTTTGCCCTTATGGAATTCCATCACGTTGTTTTCGATGCCGATGGCATCCACGTCCGTCGCATAGCCCGTGCGGTAGTACGCTTTCACCTCGTCATAGGTTTTGCTTTTGTCCTTCTGCGCTTTCTGTTTAAACACCGGATCCAGCGAACCGTCCAGCAGGAATGGATAGACCGACTGCCAGGTCCCGTCCCAGTCTGACAGCGCTCTGTCCTTGACGTCCTTATCCTCAAACACGCCGTTTGCCGCCCGCTGTTCCGCTTCGGTCATCTGATGGCCGTGCGAGTGAGCAAACAGCTGGCCGCTGACCAGCAGCGCCCCCAGAGTCATGGCAAATTTTCCAATATGTGCAGCCAAAGTAACGCCCTCATTCCGTTTTATAAGAATGAGAATGTTATAATATAACATTTCAAATCGCAACCAGGCCGCGCACGCCCTCCTGCTCCATGTTTTCGCCTCGCCCGCGCTGGATAATGGTGCCGCGGGACATCAGCAGGTAGCTGTCGGCCAGCTCGGCGGCAAAGTCGTAAAACTGTTCGACAAGCAGGATCGCCATGTCGCCTCGGTTCGCCAGGGTGCGGATCACCTGTCCAATCTCTTTAATCACCGACGGCTGTATGCCTTCGGTCGGTTCGTCCAGAATCAGCAGCTGCGGACGGCTCGCCAGGGCGCGGCCAATCGCCAGCTGCTGCTGCTGTCCACCGGAGAGATCGCCCCCGCGGCGATGCTTCATCTCTTTAAGCACCGGAAACAGCTGCCAGATCTCATCCGGGACCTGCTTCGCCTCGCGGGCGGAAAATCGTGATAGCCCCAGCAGGAGGTTCTCCTCCACGGTCAGGCGCGGGAAAATCTCGCGGCCCTGCGGGACGTAAGCCACGCCAGACTGCACCCGCTGGTGCGGCCTGCTGTGGGTGATCTTTTTACCCTGCCAGATGACCTCCCCGGTTTTCGCCGGGATCAGCCCCATCAGACACTTCAGCAGCGTGGTTTTCCCGACGCCGTTGCGCCCCAGCAGGCAGGTGACTTCTCCGGTGACGGCCTCAAAACTCACGCCGCGCAGGATATGGCTGCCGCCGTAATACTGATTCAGTTCGTTAACCTGTAACATCATCGCTCCTTAGCGCCCCAGATAGACCTCAATCACCTGCTCGTTGGCCTGCACCTCGCGAAGCGAACCTTCCGCCAGCACGCGTCCCTGATGCAGCACCGTGACGTGGTCGGCGATAGTCTCAACAAAGCCCATGTCGTGCTCCACCACCATCAGGGAATGCTTACCCGCCAGCGTTTTGAACAGCTCGGCGGTGTATTCGGTTTCCGCGTCGGTCATCCCGGCGGCCGGTTCATCCAGCAGCAGCAGGTGCGGGTCCTGAACCAGCAGCATACCGATCTCCAGAAACTGTTTTTGCCCGTGCGAAAGCAGCCCGGCGCGGCGGTCGCGCTCGCTGCTAAGGCGCAGCAAAACCAGCATCTCATCGATTCGGTCGCGCTGTTCACCGTTGAGTTTTGCCCGCAGGCTCGCCCAGACGGATTTATCGGTTTTCATGGCGATCTCCAGGTTTTCCCACACCGTCAGCGCTTCAAAAACCGTGGGCTTCTGGAATTTACGCCCGATCCCCTGGCGGGCAATGGCCGCAGGCTCCAGCGCGGTCAGGTCGATGGACTGATCGTAAATCGCCCTGCCGCTCTTTGGCCGCGTTTTGCCGGTGATGACGTCCATCAGCGTGGTTTTACCAGCGCCGTTAGGGCCAATCACGCAGCGCAGCTCGCCCACGCCGATATTCAGCGAGAGATCGGTCAGGGCCTGAAATCCATCAAAATTGACGTTAATGGCCTCAAGCTGCAGCACCGGGTCGGTCTGTTCACGGTAACGATCGCCCGGCAACTGGCGGGTAAATAACCCTTCGGCTGGCTGCATTATTTCTCTCCCTTTCGAAACAGACCGTAGACGCCGCGCGGTAAAAACAGCGTGACGGCGATGAAAATCAGCCCCAGGAACAGCTGCCAGTATTCCGGCATCGCGACGGTGAAGAAACTCTTGGCGCCGTTTACCAGCGCCGCGCCAATCACCGGCCCGACCAGCGTGCCGCGCCCGCCCAGCGCCACCCAGATCGCGGCTTCAATCGAGTTGGTCGGCGACATTTCGCCAGGGTTGATAATGCCCACCTGCGGGACATACAGCGCCCCCGCCAGGCCGCACAGCACGGCAGAAAGCGTCCATACCAGCAGCTTGAACCCGCGCGGATCGTAGCCGCAAAACGTCAGGCGGTTTTCGGCGTCGCGAACGGCGGTCAGGATGCGCCCAAACTTGCTCTTCGCCAGGGCAAATCCGGTGCCCAACGCCAGAATCAGCAACAGCACGGTCGCCAGAAACAGCGCGATACGGGTGGTCGTTTCCGTCACCGAAAACCCAAGCAGCGTGGTGAAGCCGGTAAAGCCGTTATTGCCGCCAAAACCGGTTTCGTTGCGAAAGAACAGCAGCATGCCGGCATAGGTCAGCGCCTGGGTCATAATCGAGAAATAGACCCCTTTGATCTTTGAGCGGAAGGCGAACCAGCCGAACACCAGCGCCAGCAGGCCCGGTACCATCACAATCAGCACCAGCGCCCAGGCAAAATGCTGGGTTCCCCACCAGAACCACGGCAGTTCGCTCCAGGAGAGAAACGACATAAACGCAGGAAGACCTTCACCCGCAGCCTGGCGCATCAGGTACATGCCCATCGCGTAGCCGCCCAGGGCGAAGAAGATACCGTGCCCAAGAGAGAGCATCCCGGCGTAGCCCCACACCAGATCCAGCGCCACCGCAACGATGGCATAGCAGAGGATCTTGCCAATCAGCGTCAGCATCCAGGTCGACAGCGCCAGCGGATGCGTCGCAGGCAGTAAGGCGAAAAACGGTAATATCAGCAGACACACCACCAGCAGGCTGCCTGCAAGTTGCGTTGTGCGCGGCGCTTTGCGCGCCAGCGTTAAGGTCAGCGGCTGGCTCATCAGTCAATCACCCTTCCTTTCAGCGCAAACAGCCCCTGAGGGCGTTTCTGAATAAACAGTACGATCGCCACCAGAATCACGATCTTGCCCAGGACCGCCCCCATCTGCGGTTCAAGAATTTTATTGAAAATACCCAGACCAAACGCCGCGGCCACGCTGCCTGCCAGCTGCCCTACGCCACCGAGAACGACCACGAGGAAGGAATCAATAATGTAGCCCTGACCCAGCTCCGGCCCGACGTTACCGAGCTGCGATAGCGCCACGCCGCCTAACCCGGCAATCCCTGATCCAAGCCCAAACGCCAGCATATCGACGCGACCTGTCGGTACCCCGCAGCAGGCGGCCATGCTGCGGTTCTGCGTCACCGCGCGCACGTTCAGCCCCAGACGGGTTTTATTCAGAATGAGCCAGGTAAAGAACAGCACCAGCAGCACGAAGCCCAGCACCACGATGCGGTTCCACGGCAGCGTCAGGTTGGCAAAAACCTGCACCCCGCCGGACAGCCATGCCGGGTTGGCCACCTCCAGGTTCTGGGCGCCAAACGTCATGCGCACCAGCTGGATGAGCATCAGGCTGATCCCCCACGTTGCCAGCAGCGTTTCCAGCGGGCGACCGTACAAATGGCGGATCACGGTGCGCTCCAGCACCATTCCGATGCCCGCCGTCAGGCAGAACGCGACCGGAAGCGCGATAACGGGATAGAGCGCCAGCCACTGTGGCGCAAGCCCGGCCATCGCCTGCTGCACCATCCAGGTGGCATATGCCCCCAGCATCAGCATCTCGCCGTGCGCCATATTGATGACGCCCAGCAGGCCGTAGGTGATAGCAAGCCCCAGCGCCGCCAGCAGCAGCACCGACCCCAGGGAGAGCCCCATAAACGCCTGGCCCAGCAGATCGCCCCACATCAGTCGATGCTGGATCTGGCTCAGGCTCTCCTGTGCGGCGGCGCGCACCCCGGCATCCGGCTCTGCCTGTGCCTGGGTAAACGGGGTAAGTCTGGACTCAACGTCCGGATCGTCGGACTGCCCTAATAATTCGACGGCCTTGCGGCGCACCTCTGCCTGCGGGCTGGAGAGCTGGAGATTCGCCACCGCCAGTACTAGCGCCTGACGTGCCACCGCGTCCGTTTCATCGTTTACCCGCTTTTCCAGAAAAGCGAGCATTCCGGGCTGGGCATCCCGCTGAAGCTGACGAGCCGCCGCCCGCCTTTCAGTGACACTGTCACTCACAAGCTGATGCGTAGCGATGGCCGTGGCGGCCAGCACGCGCAGCCGGTTGGTCAAACGAACGGCTTTGGCTGCCCCTTCGATCGACTTAGCGTCACCGAGCGACACCATTTGACCGCTGCGCTGCGCAAAGGCGTGCTTTTGACTGTCGGTATAGAGATTTTCTTTTTGCAGTGCCTGCAGCAGCGGCAGCCTCGCGGCGTCCGGTGCTTCGGCCCACTGCGTTAGCAACTCCGCCTGCTGGCTGCGGCTGGCGGCAACAAAACGATCGGCATCCGATGCCTGCGCCATCCCTGGCAGCAGTCCGGAAAGCCATACAAGAGCGATGAACATGCGCATGGCGTTCATGACGTTTCTCCCTGGTGATGGCTTAGTTGCTGGCGGTTTTCATCGGCTGGTCGGGCTTTTTATCGTTTCCGGCGATGAACGGGCTCCACGGCTGGGCGCGCACCGGCTGTTCCGTCTGCCACACCACGTTGAACTGACCGTTGCCTTCGATTTCGCCGATCATGACCGGCTTATGCAGATGGTGGTTGGTGGCATCCATGGTGAGCGTGAAGCCTGACGGCGCCTTAATGGACTGGCCGGCCATCGCCGCACGCACTTTATCCACGTCGGTAGTACCCGCTTTTTCCACCGCCTGCGCCCACATATGGATCCCCACGTAGGTGGCTTCCATCGGGTCGTTGGTCACCACGGTATCGGCATTCGGCAGCTTGTGCGCTTTGGCATAGGCTTTGTAATCCGCCACGAAGGCCTGGTTGGTCGGGTTATCCACGGATTCAAAGTAGTTCCACGCCGCGAGGTTGCCGACCAGCGGTTTGGTGTCGATCCCGCGCAGCTCTTCTTCTCCCACGGAGAACGCCACCACCGGCACGTCGGTCGCCTTCAGACCCTGGTTAGCCAGCTCTTTGTAGAACGGAACGTTGGAATCGCCGTTGATGGTCGACACCACGGCGGTTTTACCGCCCGCAGAGAATTTCTTGATGTTGGCGACGATGGTCTGGTAGTCGCTGTGACCGAACGGGGTATAAACCTCCTCGATGTCCTTATCCTCCACCCCTTTCGAATGCAGGAAAGCGCGCAGGATCTTGTTGGTGGTGCGAGGATAAACATAGTCCGTACCCAGCAGGAAGAAGCGCTTCGCCGCGCCGCCGTCTTCGCTCATCAGGTATTCCACCGCGGGGATGGCCTGCTGGTTCGGCGCCGCGCCGGTATAGAAGACGTTTGGCGACATCTCTTCGCCTTCATACTGCACCGGATAGAACAGCAGACCGTTCAGCTCCTCGAAGACCGGTAGCACGGATTTGCGCGATACCGACGTCCAGCAGCCAAATACCACCGCCACTTTATCCTGACTTAACAGCTGGCGCGCCTTCTCGGCAAACAGCGGCCAGTTTGAGGCGGGATCCACCACCACCGGCTCCAGTTTTTTACCCAGCACGCCGCCTTTCGCGTTGATCTCGTCGATGGTCATCAGCGCGACGTCTTTCAGCGGCGTTTCGGAGATGGCCATGGTGCCGGAAAGAGAATGCATGATCCCCACTTTGATGGTATCGGCCGCCTGCACGCCAAAACTCATTCCCATCGCCACGACGGACGCAGATAACGCAAAGGCTTTTAATAAGGTACGACGCTGCATATTTTCACTCCTGAAAAAGAACGCTGTCAAAACGTCCGTTACGGCGTGGACGCGGAAAAAAATGTGTCAGCGAAGCAGGAGCAAAAAGGATGCCAGAATGGAGGAGGCGCTATTTCAGGTGGGGGAACGCGGGATGTAAAGAGAACGACTCAGAATGGCACAGCGCTGCACTTTTATAATGCAGCGCTGTGGAAGAGGCTTTACCAGACTTCGCTGGCGATCTGCGTGACCAGACGGACTTTGTCCCACTGCTGGGATTCACTCAGGCTGTTGCCCTCTTCGGTAGAAGCAAAGCCGCACTGCGGGCTGAGGCAAATTTGCTCTTTTGCCACGTATTTTGCCGCCTCTTCCAGACGGGATTTAATCCCCTCCGGGTTCTCCAGCTCGCCGTTTTTCGTGGTGATCAGGCCCAGCACCACCTGCTGTTTGCCCGGGCGAATGAAGCGCAATGGCGCGAAATCCCCGCTGCGGTCGTTGTCGTATTCAAGGAAGAACGCGTCAACGTTGACCGTTCCGAACAGCACTTCCGCCACCGGCTCATAGCCGCCTTCGGAAATCCAGGTGGAACGGAAGTTACCGCGACAGACGTGCAGGCCGATGGTCAGATCTTCCGGCTTGCCTTCCAGCGCCTTGTTCAGGACGCGGGCATAGATGCGTGCCAGCTCATCGGCATCATCGCCCCGCTCGCGGATCTGACGGCGCTGGTCGTCCGAACAAAGATAGGCCCAGACGGTGTCGTCCAGCTGCAGGTAGCGGCAGCCCGCGTCGTAAAATGCGCGGATGGCGTCGCGCCAGGTGGTCGCCAGATCGTCGAAATAGTCATTCAGATCCGGGTACACCGTCGCATCAATGTCTTTGCGCCCGCCGCGGAAATGGAGCACGCTCGGGCTGGGAATGGTCATCTTCGGCTGAGCATTGCCGCTGATGCTTTTCAGGTAGCGGAAATCCTCGAGCATCGGATGGTCGCCAAAGCCCAGTTTGCCGGTAACGCGCACGCCGTGGGCTTTGGTTTGTACCCCGTTGAACTGGATCCCCTGCTGTGAATCGTAGCGCTCAACACCCTGCAGACCATCGAAGAAGTCGAAGTGCCACCAGGCACGACGAAATTCACCGTCGGTGACCACATGCAGGCCGCACGCACACTGCTGCTCAACGACGTGGCGGATGGCATCATCCTCTACCGCGCGAAGCTGTCCGGCGTCAATTTCGCCGCTGGCGAACTTCAGGCGAGCCTGTTTGATGGCATCCGGGCGTAAAAAACTGCCGACTACATCGGCGCGGTACGGGGCGTGCTGTCGTTGCATGGAAATCTCCTCAGTCTGCCGACGATAATTGCCAGCAGTGATAATTCATCATTTGAAGCTTTAGACTTCTGGATGTCTAAATGTCCAAAAACAATGTCATACCTCACTGGCACCGGCAAACGAGAAAATTTCACGGGTGTTGAAAAAAATTCATGTTCACAGCGCGACGGCGGTTTCGCTGCTGGCAAAGGCGAACTTTTCATCCTCCCATCCGGTGATCCCCCCGAGCATGATTTTGACCGGCAGCCCGAGGCGCGCAAGCTTGAGCGCGGCTCTGTCCGCGCCGTTACAGTGCGGCCCTGCGCAGTAAACGACGAACAGCGTGCCTTCAGGCCATTCGGCCATGCGCTCGGCGGTCATCTGGCTCCGCGGCAGGTGCAATGCGCCAGGTACGTGACGGCGGGCAAACTGCTCCGGGCTCCCCACTACGTGCAGCAGCACGAAGTCCTGCTCATTATTGGCGATGGCATGGTGCACATCCGCGCAGTCGGTTTCAACGCTCAGGCGGCGCAGAAAATGGGTAACGGCTTCCTGCGGCTCGGCGGCCGGAAATTCAGTAACATAGCTCATGCTCCTTCCTCATCTTTGGCGTTTGTGTTAACACTACTCTATCCACAAATTCAGCCCGTGAATGCGTTCGCTTATGCCAGAAAACAGCAAAAAGATGACAAACTTAAGACAAATTGCCCGCCCGCAGGTGGTGGTGCTGGCATATGACGGTCTGTGTACCTTTGAGTTTGGCGTGGCGGTGGAGATCTTCGGCCTGCCGCGGCCCGAGCTGGGCGACGAATGGTATCGTTTTGCCGTGGCGAGCGTGGACTACGGTGAACTTCGGGCAACAGGCGGGATCCGCATCGTTACCGATGGTGATTTAAGCCTGCTTGCGTCTGCGGACCTGATTGTGATTCCCGGCTGGCGGGGGATAGATTCACCGGTTCCGGACGCGCTCTGCGAGGCACTACGCCAGGCCAGCGCGCGAGGATGCCAGCTGCTCTCCATCTGCTCGGGAGTGTTTGTGCTGGCCGCAACGGGGCTATTGAACGGCCGCAAAGCCACGACGCACTGGCGCTACATTGACGCGCTGAAAGTCCGCTACCCTGACATCGACGTGGTTGAGGATGTACTCTACCAGGATGAAGGCGATATTCTGACGTCCGCTGGCAGCGCGGCGGGAATCGATCTCTGTCTGCACGTTGTGCGGCGGGATTATGGCATGGAAACAGCAAACAGCGTGGCGCGTCGGCTGGTCATTCCCCCTCACCGGGATGGTTCACAGCCACAGCAGCTGACCCGCCCGGTGGCGCAGCTGCGGGAAAGCCAGCGTCTCGGCCAGCTGTTTGATTTTCTGCACACGCATCTTATCGAGGCGCACAGCGTCGACTCCCTCGCGCGTCGGGTCGGAATGAGCCCGCGCACCTTCCTTCGTCGCTTCGAGGCGGCAACGGGGACGACGCCCGCACGCTGGTTAATCAATGAGCGCCTGCTGAGAGCAAAAGATTACCTGGAAAGCAGCCGGTTAAGCATCGACAGCATCGCTGAACAGACCGGGTTTGGTCAGGCGTCGACACTGCGTCATCATTTTCGCCAGCAGTTCGCGCTTTCCCCGGCTCAGTATCGCAAACAATTTTCACGTCCGGGTTACTGCACGCTGAGGCGTCAGTTTAAGGGTTACACTGGCACACGGAGCACCTGATGGTCACCACACACGTTTTTATCGCGGTTAGTCTTGATGGTTACATCGCCCGACAGAATGACGATATCGACTGGCTGGTGCAGCGCGACGATCCGGCGGAAGATCATGGCTATGAGGCGTTCATCGCGGACAAAGACTGCATCGTGATGGGACGAGGGAGTTATGAGAAGGTACTGACCTTTGACGCATGGCCTTACGATCGTCCCGTGCTGGTGCTCTCGCGACGACTGGCCGATACGCCCGTGCCGGAGGCGCTGAGGGGCAAAGTGCAGTTTTCATCCCGGACGCCAAAGGAGGTGCTGGACGATCTCGCTGCGCAGGACGTACATCGCGTCTATCTTGATGGCGGACAGGTGATACAGTCGTTCCTGCGCGAAGGACTGGTAGCCGATATGGTGATCACGACCGTACCTGTACTGCTCGGGGAGGGAAAACCGCTGTTCGGAACGTTGTCCCGGGATATTGATTTGACCCTGGTATCAAGCCGCAGCTTCCCTTCGGGCCTGGTGCAGTCGCATTATCGCCTGACGCTATAACCCTATCGCGACGGTCTGCGCAAAAAAAACCGCCAAAAAATGGCGGTAAATGCTTGCATGGATAGATTTGTGTTTTGGTCTCTACGTCCCGACACTCCATGGCCGGGCAGCGGATCTCACACAATCTAACACCTGTTGTCTTAACGAACGCTAAACAACCTTATTAACCAGTATGGGTATTGATCTGCAAATAACGCATAAGGCCCTGCTCAGCGCTCTGTTTTGCATCGTCATTAATGGCTTCCAGATAAAAGGAGCGAGCGACACCATAAGGTGCTTTTTCAGAGGGATACACCGCAAACTGGAATGTTTTTCCTCTCGCCTGATGAGTGCAGTCTAATTCCCAACGCTGATCGTTCACTTTTTTGCTGGCGCAGGCAACTCTACCATAATCGCTGGTTAAATAAGAACCCACGCGAATTTCTGCAGATTGAATATATTCTGGTTCGTCATTACCTGCATAACGAACCCCTGCAGCGGCTCCAACAGCCACTGCCAGAAGCGCAAGCGCTATTATTTTTTTCATTTATAAATGACCTGTTCCTTAGCCTAAGATTACTATTATATAAGATTAATCCGTAATGCATACCTCCAATTGTGGACCAGAAATGGTAGTTTACAAAGATTCAGATGTTTTTAGGAACTGTCCTAACCGCTATTTCGAACGAACATTATTTGACATTTTCTTTGCGCTAATTTTAATTTTTGAATAATAACCCTAAGAAATAATCGACATGATTATTCCGCATTGTTTTTCAGCGGTGAAACCATGATAAAAAAAGGGTTATCTTTCGTCATGCTTATTTGTGCGCTGTTTTCAGGCCAGCTTATGGCCGGACACAAAGGACACGAATATTTATGGGTCAAGAATGTAGGGCATCAGCTTCGTCATGAAGCCGACAGCGATGAGTTGCGAAGCGCTGCAGAAGAGTCGGCGGAGGGTTTGCGCGAACACCACCTGTGGCAGAAGTCGCGCAAACCGGACACGCACGTTCGGTAATTAGCTGCCCTTGCGTTTTGGCAGGGTTTTCATCAGATCGTCCGGACTGACGGACGCCACAATACTGCCGGGCTGCGGCATTTTGAAGATGTGGTTTTTCATCTTGCCAATCACATGCATTTCGCAAGGACGGCAGTCGAACTTGAGAGTCAGAACTTCATCGCCGTTTACCAGCTGCATGGGGGTTGCCTTCCAGCTCTTAATATTCCCTTTTGCCTGCTTAGGACACAGGTTAAACGCAAAGCGCAGGCAGTGCTTGGTGATCATCACCGGCACATCGCCCTTCTCTTCATGCGCTTCATAGGCTGCGTCGATCAGCTGCACGCCGTGGCGATGATAGAATTCACGCGCTTTATGGTTATAAACGTTGGCCAGGAAGGATAAATGTGTCTCCGGGTATACGGGTGCAGGAACGGCTTCCGCTTTTCGGCTAGCGCGCGGATACTGCGCCAGGCGCGCGGCATCCAGCATCTCTGCCGTTTCACGGCGGAACTGGTTAAGCAGGCTGTTCGGCACAAACAGCGCGTCCGGCAGATTCACGTCGATAGCGCGCGCGTAGTAAATCGTCTGGCCCAGCTTCGCCACCCCATCCTTCAGGTTGTTGAGCGCTTTTTCCGCGTTGTTTGCCACCTCGAAAAGGCCGTCGAGAGTATGCGTCACGCTGATGCCGTCTTCACAAGTCATGGTCAGAATCAGCTGCTCTTCCCAGCCGCCCAGCTCAATATCCACGGCGATACGACGTTCGCTGGAGGTTTTCAGCAGCGCCTGCTGCCAGTTATGATCGAGGTTACGGTTAAGCGCCGCGTTCGGCCGCGCCTTGTAGAGATCGGCGGGCATTTCATTCGGCCAGATGCGGTAGCGGTTCTCGCCGGTTTTCTCGACCGTATTGGCACGGAAGCCCACGACCTCACGCTTAATCATCACGTTAAGGCCATCGCCGTTCGCCAGCGGTTCCGTCACTTCGACATCAAGGTGATCTTTCGCCACTTTCAGCACTTCGCCCACCGGTAAACCGATAAACTTCGGTGAGTCGAACGCGCCGATATCCCCTTTACGGGCATTCACAAAATAGTCCGTGCTGCCACGGTGGAACGTTTTGTCCGTCGACGGAATAAAGAAATGCTCGGTGCGGCCGGCCGACGCGCGCGCCAGGTCGCCGCGATCTTCGATAATGGCGTCCAGCATCTGGCGATAGTGCGCGGTGATGTTTTTCACGTAGCTCATATCTTTGTAGCGCCCTTCAATCTTAAAGGAACGCACGCCCGCGTCGATAAGCGCGCCCAGGTTGGCCGTTTGATCGTTATCCTTCATGGAGAGCAGGTGTTTTTCGAACGCCACGACGCGGCCCCGATCGTCTTTCAGGGTATACGGCAGACGGCAGGCCTGAGAACAGTCGCCGCGGTTGGCGCTGCGGCCCGTCTGCGCGTGGGAAATGTTGCACTGACCGGAGTAAGCGACGCACAGCGCACCGTGAATAAAGAATTCAATCGTCGCGTCTGTCGCCTGGTGAATATCGCGGATCTGATTCAGGTTCAGCTCTCGCGCCAGAACGATCTGCGAAAAGCCGACGTCGGAGAGAAACTTCGCCTTCTCGACCGTGCGGATATCGCACTGGGTACTGGCATGCAGTTCAATGGGCGGAATATCCAGCTCCAGAACGCCCATGTCCTGAACGATCAGGGCATCCACCCCGGCCTGGTAGAGATCGGTAATCAGACGTTGCGCAGGCTCCAGCTCATCATCATGCAGAATGGTGTTCAGGGTCACGAACACTTTCGCCCCGAAACGGTGGGCGAACGGCACCAGTTCAGCAATATCGCTCAGGCTGTTGCTGGCGTTATGGCGGGCACCGAAGCCAGGGCCGCCAATGTAGACGGCGTCAGCGCCGTGAAGGATCGCTTCACGGGCAATGGCGGCGTCGCGGGCCGGGCTTAAAAGTTCAAGATGATGGGATTGCAGGCGCATACTTCGTCGTTATCCGTTATGGTCAAAATGGCGGCTATTGTAGTCAGAAGTATGCGTCAGCGAAACAGTTTTGCGCAGGGTCAGCGGGGATAATGAATCAGGGAGTGAAAATGCACCGTCCGGTCGCTGCTGTTGCGGTAGGCGTGCGGTTTATCGCCGGCGAAACGGACACCCGAATCGGCAGAAATCGTCTGCCACGTGCCGTCAAGCTTCATCTCCAGCTCGCCGCTGACCACCACCACATGTTCAATCACCCCGGCCTCATGCGGCGTGGATTCACTGAGCGCGCCGGGTGCCAGGGTAATGGAGAAATAATCAAACCCGAGCGTCTCGTCCCACGGAAAGAGCGGTTTGACCACCATCGCCTGCTGCTGCGGGTCAAACACCGCCTGCCGGTCCGCCTCTGGCGTGATGAACGCGGAAAACGGCACGTTCAGCCCGGTGGCTATTTTCCACAGCGTCGACACCGTCGGGCTGGATTCATTGCGCTCGATTTGCCCCAGCATCGCTTTTGACACGCCGGTCTCGTCCGCGAGCTTCGACAAACTCCAGCCGCGCGCCTGGCGCAGCGTTTTCAGCGTTGTTGCAAGGTGTAGTGTGATGTCCATGGTCCCTCCTGATGGCGATCAGCATACCACTTGTACGCTATAGCGCACAGTGTTACCTTATATCGGACGTTATAACGCACAACGGAGTTTTTATGCGCCCTTCCTCTCACCTTGTTCCAGTCGCACTGGCTGGATTTGTCGCCGTGCTGGTCGGTTACGCCAGCTCGGCCGCCATCATCTGGCAGGCCGCCGCGGCGGCTGGTGCCAGTGCACAGCAGATCGCAGGCTGGATGACCGCGCTGGGGATTGGAATGGGCGTCAGCACGCTGGCGCTTTCCTGGTGGTACAAAGCGCCGGTGCTGACCGCCTGGTCAACGCCCGGCGCGGCGCTGCTCGCCACCAGCCTGCACGGCGTGACGCTGCCGGAAACGATCGGCGTGTTCATCTTTGCTAATGCGCTCATTTTACTTTGCGGCATCACCGGGCTCTTCGCCCGTCTGATGTGGCTGATCCCCCATTCGCTTGCCGCCGCCATGCTGGCAGGCGTGTTGCTGCAGTTTGGCCTGCACGCGTTTGCGCACCTGGAGGGTCACTTTCTGCTGTGCGGCAGCATGATTGCGGCGTGGCTGTTGGCAAAAGCGCTGGCGCCGCGCTATGCCATCGTGGTCACGCTGCTGGCCGGCGGTATCGTGGCATGGGCGGAAGGTGACGTTGTCACCGATAAGCTCGCGTTCTCCCTAGTGATGCCCGAGTTTATTGCGCCCACGTTCACCTTCACCAGCCTGGTGAGTATTGGCGTGCCCTTCTTCCTGGTCACCATGGCATCGCAAAACGCACCGGGGTTCGCCACGATGAAGGCCTCCGGTTACCCGCTGGCGGTCTCGCCGCTCATCATCGTTACGGGAGCGCTGGCGCTGCTGTTTTCCCCTTTTGGCGTCTTTTCTATCTGTATCGCAGCCATTACTGCCGCCATTTGTCAAAGCCCGGATGCGCACCCGGATCCCGCAAAACGCTGGCTGGCGGCCATCGCAGCCGGAGGATTTTATCTGCTGGCGGGGATTTTCGGCGGCTCGATTACCGGGCTACTGGCCGCTCTGCCGCTCAGCTGGATCCAGACGCTCGCCGGTCTGGCGCTGCTGGGCACCATCAGCGGGAGTTTATATCAGGCACTGAGCCACGAGGCGGAGCGCGACGCGGCCATCGTCACGTTCCTGATGACCGCGAGCGGCGTCACGATCCTGGGCATCGGTTCTGCATTCTGGGGGCTGGTGCTGGGCGGCGTGTGCTATGCCCTGTTTTCACGCGCTCGCCGCGCGTAGCTGCGAAGGCGTCATGCCCGTCGCGCTGCGAAAGCGGTTGCTGAAGTGGCTGGCGGAGTTAAACCCACAGGCAAGGGCGATGTCCGTCAGCGGCGTCGCCGTGTTCTGCACCAGCGCCTTCGCTTTTTCCATTCTTCTCTGCATCACATACTGATGCGGCGCCAGCCCCGTCGACTGGCGGAACATGCGGGCAAAATGGTATTCGCTGAGGGCGGCCTGAGCCGCCAGTTCAGCCAGCGTAAGGGGTTGCCCGAGATTCTCTTCAATAAAGGCCAGCACGTTGCGCAGCACGAATGGCGATAGCCCGCCGGTGACGACCGGCAGCTTCCACTGAACGTTTGAGTAGTTTTGCAGCAGATGGGTCAGGAGCAGCGTAGAGGCCGTGCTCAGGGTTAGCTGGTTGGCGTGCTGCTGCCAGTCGCAGCCGAGTAAAAACTGGCGATACAGCGCGGTGATCTTCGGATCGCTACCAAAAATGCGCTCGTCCAGCGTCAGCGAAAGCGGGCGCTTGTCCCAGATCTTTTCCCCCACGTCGCGCAGGTGTTCATCGGTGCAGTACAGATGCACAAACGACAGGTCGTCACGGATATCCCACGTCGATTCGCTCTCTTTTGGCATCAAGCAGAAGCGGTCCGGTCCCCCGCCGTTCTTCCAGCCGCCCGGCGTTTTTTGATAGCTTTCGTAGCCATCCGCTACGTACAGGCTCAGGGTATGGTGGTTACTTTTTACCGTTATCGTATCGTGCTTGTTGTACCACGCTGCCAGCTGAATGCCCGAATTCAGCGAGACGGTTTCCCGCAGGACCGCATTTTGTTGGCAAAGCGTTTCAAAGGTATCGTAAGCGTGAGACATGACCGTAAGCGCGTGATTGACTGGAATATCAGTCTAAGAAGAGTTGTCTCCCGTTGCCAGCCCCCGGGAAAGAAAAAAGCGCAAGATTTTGCAAGTCGACCGCAAGCCGGTGAAAGCCCCTGACCGATCTCGGCGCCATACTGCGGGCTTCCGTGGTTTGAGAAGAGAAAAAGTATGAACGCATTATTATACGGGCTGGTGGTGGTCATCTGGGGAACCACCTGGATTGCGATTTTTCTGCAGCAGGGTCCCGTAGCGGCGCCCGTCTCGATTTTCTGGCGTTTCGCCGTCGCCAGCCTCACGATGATGGTGGTATTAATCGTCCTGCGCCGCCTGCGCAAGCTGGCGCTGCGGGATCACCTTTTTTGTATCCTCCAGGGATGCTGCGTTTTCTGCTTTAACTTCTGGTGTTTTTACGCCGCAGCCTCGCACATCAATACCGGGCTGGAATCGGTGATTTTCTCCATGGCCGTGCTCTATAACGCCATTAACAGCTTTATCTTCTTCGGGCAGCGCCCGCCCGCGCGTTTCTGGACGGCGGCAGCACTGGGCCTGACTGGGATCGTCACCCTCTTCTGGGACGATCTGCTGGCCAGCGGCTGGAGCGCGTCGCTCCTGACCGGGATTGGCCTCTCCGCGCTCGGCACCTACGGCTTCTCGCTGGGCAATATGATCAGCATGCGTCACCAGCGCAGAGGACTTGAAACCATGACCACCAACGCCTGGGCGATGCTCTACGGCACGCTGGTGATGGGCTGCATTGCCCTGTTCAGAGGCGACAGCTTCGAGCCAGAGTGGACCGTCAGCTACGTTGGCGCGCTGCTCTATCTGGCTGTATTTGGTTCGGTGATTGCGTTTGGCGCCTATTTCACGCTGGTGGGGCGCATCGGTCCGGGCAAAGCGGCCTACAGTACGCTGCTCTTCCCGCTGGTGGCGCTGACCATCTCCACGGTGTATGAAGGCTACGTCTGGCATATCAACGGTATCGTGGGATTAGTGCTGATTCTGGGGGGAAATATGGTGATGTTTACCAAACCAGAAACCTGGTTCAGACGCTTACGAATGGCGTAAATAAAAAGGCCTGCATTACGCAGGCCTTTTTATTTTATTTCGCGGTCTTTTTCACATCAAACATGGTGGCGTCCGTCGCCATGTCATCAACTACCTGCTTCAGCGTCGCAAAGGTCATCGGCGTACTTTCGTTGTTCAGATCTTTACCTTCGCCTTTACGCACCACCTTCATGACCGGTTTGTTGGTGGCCGCATCGATCAGTTCTCCTTCAAAGAAGAGATGCGTATCCATGGTGCGATGCCCGGTTGCCATCTGCGTACCCGCTACTACCAGCGCGACCGGCACCACTTCATAGAACTGCAGACCCTCTTTCTGCGAACTCACCCCGGTAATTGCACCGCGGAAAATCAGGCTGTGTTTACCCGGCGTGGTCACAATTGGCTTACGGGTACCAATAGCGGTTTTCATTTTGTTATTGGTGTAATTCAACAGCTCATCAAGCGTTTTTTGACCAATTTGTGTGGTCGGTTTAGGCGCAGGATAATAAGTAATCGGCGTCCAGAGAATACTGTCGTAATTAGCTTCGTTATAAGAAGGATCAACCCAACGCAGCGTTGGTTTACCCGTCGCAGACGTCGTCTGCTGCAAGCCGGAATAGTCTTTTAAAAAGCCAGAATATTGTTCGGGAGCCGCAACTTTTGAAGAACAGCCCGCCAACGCCAACAGACCAGTAAGCACTGCAACTTTAAAAAAAGTTTGAGTACGCATGATAGTTTTCCATGTTATCTGCAAGTATGCATTTGAAGTTATAGCAAAAGACCGATGGGTTTGTTGTGACAAAAAATGATGCGGAGAGCACAAATTGCGAAAAGACTGCCCGGAGGCGTGCCGGGCAGTGAAAAATTACTGATTTATATCCAGTTGCCAGAACAGATGTTTGCCAAACGGGTCAATTTCATAGCCCGCCACCTCCTTGCGCACCGGTTCGAAAATGGTTGAATGCGCAATCATCACCGCCGGCATTTGATCATGCATCATTTGCTGAGCCTCTTTATACAGCGCCACGCGTTTATCGCGATCGGTGGTTGATTTTGCTTCCGCAATAATTTTATCGAAGGGCTTGTAGCACCATTTCGCCGAATTTGAGCCACCGTTTGCCGATGTACAGGTAAATAGCGGACCAAAGAAGTTGTCGGGATCGCCCGTTGCGGTCGTCCAGCCCATCAGCGCGGCCTGGTGTTCCCCGCCCTTCACGCGCTTAAGGTATTCGCCCCACTCGTAGGTGACGATTTTGGTCTGTACGCCGATTTTCGCCCAGTCGGCCTGAATCATCTCAGCCATGCGTTTCGCATTCGGATTGTACGGACGCTGCACCGGCATCGCCCACAGGTCGACGCTCACGCCGTTGGCAAAACCGGCCTCTTTCAGCAGCGCTTTCGCCTTTTCAGGATCGTAATCGTAATCCTTAAGCTCGCTGTCTGCGCTCCAGACGCCCGGCGGCAGCAGGTTCTTCGCCGCAGTGCCGGTGCCGTGGAAAACCGCATCAATAATGGCCGGCTTATTGATGGCTATCGCCAGCGCCTGACGGACTTTTACGTTATCCAGCGGAGGCTTTTGGGTATTGAACGCCAGAAAGCCGGTATTCAGTCCGGCTTTGCTCATCAGGTTGATGTCCTTGTTCGCCTTCATGCGCGGCAGGTCCGCCGGGTTCGGGAACGGCATCACCTGACACTCGTTCTTCTCGATTTTGGCAAACCGCACGGAGGCATCCGGGGTGATGCTAAACACCAGCCGATCCAGCTTCGATTTCCCCTGCCAGTAGTCGGCAAACGCCGTAAACAGGATCCGCGAATCCTTCTGATACTGCGCCAGCTTAAACGGCCCGGTGCCTATAGGCTCCATATCCACCTTTTCCGGCGTGCCCGCTTTGAGCATCGCGTCGGCATACTCCGCGGACAGGATCGAGGCAAAATACCATGCCAGATCGGCGACAAACGGCGCTTCCGGGTGCGCCAGGGTAAAGCGCACGGTGTGGTCATCGACTTTATCAATGGCGGTAATCAGGCTGCCGAACTCCAGGCTTTCGAAGTTGGAGTAGCTGCCGTTAGAGACGTTGTGATAGGGATGATTCACGTCTTTTTGCCGCATAAACGAGAAGATCACGTCGTCGGCGTTAAAGTCGCGGGTCGGCGTGAAGGATTTATTGCTCTGGAATTTAATGCCCTTACGCAGATGGAAGGTGTAAACCTTGCCGTCCTCGCTCACCTCCCAGCGCTCCGCCAGGCTTGGCACCAGCTCCGTGGTGCCGGGTTTGAAATCAACCAGCCTGTTATAGACCGGTACGGCGCTGGCGTCCACGCTGGTTCCCGAGGTGTATAGCTGAGGATTAAAATTTTCCGGCGATCCCTCGGAGCAATACACCAGCGTTTTCGCGGCGACGGTGGAACTGACCGTGAGTGCAGCAAGCGCCAGCGTTATAGTTGTGAGTTTGCTTTTCATCATTTATTCCTGTCTTTTTAATTCGACGGCTAATTAATTCTTTTGCCATTTCATAAATAACATTAAAGTGATGTGGCAAACACCCGAAAAATAAATAAGGAACAAATCACTATGGGCTCGCCGCTTTCCAGACAATTAACGCACCGTTTTTTCCGCTATCTCGCCATCACCAGCCAGAGCGATCCCAAAGTCAAAACCCTGCCCTCAACGCCGGGCCAGCACGACATGGCGCGGGAGCTGGCGCAGGAGCTGGCACAGCTGGGGTTAGACGATATTGTGATTGATGAATTCGCCACGGTAACGGCGGTCAAAAAAGGCAACGTGCCCGGCGCGCCGCGCATCGGCTTTATTACCCATATTGATACCGTCGACGTGGGACTTTCACCGGATATTCATCCACAAATATTAACCTTTACCGGTGAAGATCTCTGTTTGAATAAAGAGAAAGACATCTGGCTGCGGGTTAAAGAGCACCCTGAAATTCTGGCGTATCCGAATGAGGAAATTATTTTCAGCGACGGAACCAGCGTATTGGGCGCGGATAATAAATCGGCGGTTACGGTGGTCATGACGGTGCTGGAAAACCTGACGGCAGAGCATCAGCACGGGGATATCGTCGTGGCATTTGTGCCTGACGAAGAGATCGGCCTGAACGGTGCAAAAGCGCTGGACCTTAAGCGCTTTGACGTCGACTTCGCCTGGACCATCGACTGCTGCGAGCTGGGGGAAATTGTCTACGAGAACTTTAATGCGGCAGCCGCTGAAATCCGCTTTACCGGCGTAACGGCGCACCCGATGTCCGCCAAAGGCGTGCTGGTGAACCCCCTGCTGATGGCGACTGACTACATCAACCATTTTGACCGCCAGCAAACGCCGGAGTGCACCGAGGGGCGTGAGGGCTATATCTGGTTTAACGGCATTCAGGCCGGGCAAAACGAGGCCATTCTTAAGGCCAATATCCGCGACTTTGACAAGGACAGCTTTGCCGCCCGCAAGCAGCAGATTGCCGACGTAGCCGCGCGGATTGCCGCCCAGTATCCAACGGCCAGGGTGGACTATCGCATTGAAGATACCTACAGCAATATCAGCAATGCGATTGGTGAAGACCGGCGCGCTATCGATCTGATGTTCGAAGCGATGGAATCGCTCGGCATCACGCCGAAGCCGACGCCCATGCGCGGCGGCACCGACGGCGCGGCGCTCTCGGCAAAAGGGCTACTCACGCCGAACTTCTTCACCGGCGCGCATAACTTCCACTCGAAGTTTGAATTCCTGCCGCTGTCGTCGTTCGAAGCGTCTTACAACACGGCCCTGCAGATCTGCCTGCTGGCCGCCCGTTAAGCGGGCTTGCGCGCCAGCATCGTGGCAAAGCGCAGCTTGATGCGGTTGCCGTTTTCGTCGGTGCGGTGCAGTTCGCCAACGTCTTCGTTGTATTTGAGCAACTCCCAGCCTTCGTAGTAGTTGCTCAGCTCACCGCTTTTGAACGCAAACGGGAAGCCAACAGTGCACGGGTAATCTGCCGTGTCCATCGCGGCAACAATCAGGTTGTAGCCGCCGGGCTTGGTGCAGCGCTGCATGTTGGCGATAAGCCCCGGGATGGTTTTTGACTCCAGGAACATCAGCACCACGGTGGAGAGAATGAAATCGTACTCGCCGTCAAAACTCAGGTTGTTGAGATCTTTAATCGCCGTGTGGAGGTTATCGATCCCTTCTTCCGCCTTAATGCGCTCGATATTATCGATGCTCATCGGGTTCTTATCCCATGCGGTGACATCGTGGCCGTTAGCTGCAAGATAAAGGCTGTTGCGGCCGTTGCCGCAGCCCAGATCCAGCGTTTTACCGGGTTTCACAATCTCCGCGCTGTACAGCACTTCTGAATGGGTACGGGTTAAGCCATATTTCTCTGTGAAGTAATTCTCATCGACAGTCATTGTTTTCCTGCGTTCTCATAAAGTGAAAGTGCATCCTGGATGCTATTTTAAGGCGTTTACCGTCTGGTTGCCAGCCGCTCGAAAATCGAAAAATTTGCTACGTTTAGTGAAGACGCTTATCAGAGAAATAAAGATGAACAAATATCGCCTCAGCGACGAAACCCGCATCTGGCAATGGAAAAACGGCGACACTACCCGCTCCGTCACGCTGCGGCAGATTATCGCCACGGCGGACTTTAACGACGTGACTGTCGGGACGAGAGGCGGCTGGATTGACGATGAGCGCGCCCTCTCGCAGGACGGCGAATGTTGGATCTACGACGAAAACAGCGTGGTGTTCGACGGAGCGACCGTGTCCGGCAACGCGCGTCTTACCCTGCCGTGCGTCGTGAGCCATGATGCCCGTATCGGTGACAGCTGCTGGCTGGACGGCGCGGAGATCAGTCACGGGGCGCGAATAAGTGACAACGTCACTATTCAGCAATCCTGCGTGCGGGGCGAGTGTCATATCTACGGCGAAGCGCGCGTGCTGCACCACAGCGTGGTCTTTGCTGCCAAAGGACTAACGCCGGACCATGACCAGATCCTGCAAATCTACGACAAGGCGACCGTCAGCCAGTCGCGCATTGTGCACCAGGCGCAAATCTACGGCGAAGCGATGGTGAATTTTGCCTTTGTTGAGCACCGCGCCGAAGTCTTCGACAACGCGATCCTCGAGGGAAACGAACTCAACAACGTGTGGGTGTGCGACTGCGCAAAGGTCTATGGTAACGCCCGCGTGATTGCCGGCTTTGATGAAGATGCCATCCCAACGGTGCGCTACAGCTCGCAGATTGCGGAGAATGCCGTGGTCGAGGGAAACTGCGTCATCAAGCACCACGTTCTGATTGGCGGTCAGGCCTGGCTGCGCGGCGGGCCGATCATGCTGGACGATAAGGTGGTGATCCAGGGACGCGCGCGGATCAGCGGCGATGTTCTCATCGAGCACCGGGTTGAAATCACCGATGATGCGGTCATCGAAGCCTTTGCCGGGGAGAGCATTCACCTGCGCGGCGAAAAGGTGATTAACGGCGACCAGCGCATCACCCGCACCCCGCTGCTGGGGGCGTTATAGGGCGTAGATCTTCCCGTAGATGTTCACATCGTCAAAGCGACCGTTCAGGTATTCCGCTTCCCGCAGGCACCCTTCCAGCGTAAAACCGTTGCGTACGGCAACGCCGTTGCTGTGCTGATTCGCCACCCGACACTTGATCACAAAACGGCGGATCTCCCCGCGTTCAGCGTAGTAGCTCATAAACGCCTGCAGTGAGCGGGAGAGGATCCCCTGCCCCTGGTGGCCTTCATCCAGCCAGTAGCCGATGTACCCGGTCTTGTTCGTCGGTTCAATCGTGTTGAACGACAGCACGCCAACCAGCGCATCATCCTTGAAGATCAGAAACATTTTGGCGTAGCCGCGCTGGTGCAGCATCTGGTTACTCTGCACGTTGCGGCGGGTATCATCCTCGCTGCCCACGTGCTGCGCCCAGTCAAAGGCGGTTTGCAGAAAGGTTTTGTTTTTGACGACGAGATTATGCAGATCGGCGGCGTAGCGCTCTTCGACGGCGCGAAGCTCGAGAGCGTCAGATACCGGGATAATTTCGGATTTTGCTGCGGTCATTGCCCCTCACCCTAACCCTCTCCCGGAGGGAGAGGGAATCGATCGTTAACGCATTATCCGGTCGTCAACGTAGTTACGTTTATCCGGCGCCGGTGGGAAATACTGGTACAGCCAGGTTTCACTGATGGCGTCGCCCTGGCAGCGCAGGAACAGACGCATATCCACAGGCTCCGTCGAATCCGAGGTTGGGTACCAGTCAAACAGGATGCGATAGCCGTCAAACGGCTCAACGTAGAGGATCTCAACCTGCTTCGCTTCTCCGCTGGAGAGCGTAATCACCGGCTCGATGCCTTTTGGCGCAGCGGCCTTCAGGTCGCCACCGACGAAGTCGATAGCAAAGCGACGGGCCCACACTTTCGGGTAATTTTCCCCCGGTGCCCAGCCTTCCGGGAAGCCGCCCATGCCGGTACGGGTGGCGAAGACGTTGGCCAGCGGAGAGCGCACCGGCGGCATGGCGCTCCAGTACAGACGATATTTAAAGTCCAGCTCGTCGCCCGCTTTCACCGCTTTTTCCGGCTGCCAGAAGCAGACCACGTTATCCAGCGTTTCGCCGGTGGTCGGGATCTCCATCAGGCCAACCGCGCCTTTACCCCAGTCGTTACGCGGTTCAACCCACAGGCTCGGACGTTTGTTATACCAGCCCATCACGTCCTGATAGTGCGAGAAATCGCGGTCGAGCTGCAGCAGGCCGAACCCTTTCGGGTTTTTGTCCATATAGGCATTAAACTGCAGCTTCTGCGGGTTGTTCAGCGGACGACAGATCCACTCCCCGTTGCCGCGCCACATCGCCAGGCGGTCGGAGTCATGAATTTGCGGGTGAATGGTGTCACACATGCGGCGTTCGTTATTGCCACAGCTGAACATACTGGTCATCGGCGCAATGCCGAGCTGCTTGATGTCCTTCCGCGCGTAGAGGTGGTTTTCCACCTCCATGATCACCTGGCTCTTCTCGCAGTGGATCACGAATTTATAGGCGCCGGTGATGCTCGGGCTGTCGAGCAGCGTATAAACGGTAAAGGTCGTATCGCCTGGCTTGACGGTTTCAAACCAGAAGGAGGTAAAGTCCGGGAACTCTTCCGGCGTGTCGGTAAAGGTGTCTACCGCCAGACCGCGCGCGGAAAGGCCGTACTGGTAGGTGTCATCCACCGCGCGGAAATAGCTCGCGCCCAGGAAAGAGACGATATCGCGACGCGCCAGCTCAGGTGCCTTAAAGGCGCGGAAGCCCGCAAAGCCGAGATCGCTTTGCCCTTCCAGCTGTTTGGTATCCACACCCGTTTCGCCGTAGCTGAACAGCTCCGGACGGAAGTGGATCTCGCGCGCCATAGAGGTCGACTGGTCCAGCGAGAACATCCGCACGCGGCGGCGGAACCCCATCCCCATATGGAAGAACTGCACGTCCAGCTGACGCCCTTCAATGTTGTTCCACAGTGACTGTTTTTCATCGTAGCGGATGGCGTTGTACGCCTGCGGCGTCATGGTGGCCAGCGTCTCCGGCAGCGGGCGCGGCGCGCCACCCCACGGGGTTTTTGCCAGGTCATGCGCCATGGATTGCAGTACGGAGAAGTCGAAACGACGGCTCTGGCCGTCAGCAATGTCAGAGTCGGCAGCGTATGCCGCTTTGGAAAACAGGGAAGCAAGGCCAGATGTGCCGCTCAGGGCTGCCACTGCCAGCGAGCCTTTTAGAAAACGTCTGCGATTCATGCCTGGAAAAACGTCCTTATGGTCGTGTGAATGTGTTTCGCGCTCGGCGAAATGACGGCAAGAAAGAACGCACAGCCTAAACAAAAATGGTTAAGAATCCAATTGTTGGCCGGTGATTATATGAACAAAGTGTGAAATATTTTCTGTCGACCAGAACGGCCCGAAAGTGGTGTAAAAAACAGTAGATACACAAAATCATTCATGCTGGATCAAGGCGGCAAGTCTGAGAATCCCAAGGAGCTTACTTAAGTAAGTGACTGGGGTGAACAGACGTAGCCAACGCAGAGGCAGCTTGAAGGATGAAGTGTATTAAAAATGCCCCGTCAGGACATCAGCTGACGGGGCTAATGAGGCGGTTATTTTACGCTGACATCGATACCCGGGAAGTACTTATCAGCGAGTTTAGCGATCGTGCCGTCGGCACGTACTTTATCGATCGCGGCATCAAGCTGCTTTTTGGTGGCCTCGTCACCCTTACGCAACCCAAAACCGATCCCACTGCCAAGGATAGTGTCGTCAGACACCGGTTTGCCGATGAAGCCAAACCCTTTCCCCTGCGGCTTGCTGAGGAAACCTGCCTGCCCGGCCGCGGACATGACCAGCGAGGCGTCGATACGGCCATTCAGCAGATCGCCCCAGGCCATATTCTGATCTTTATAAGACACCACGGTGACACCCTGCTTTTCCCAGTGCTCTTTGGCATAGGTTTCCTGAATGGATCCCTGCAGCACGCCGATGGTTTTGCCCTTCAGCCCCTCAGGCGTTGCCTCAACCGCCATACCTGCCTTGCCGACCAGCTGCGACGGAATACGGTAGATCGGCTGGGTAAAATCAATGCTCTTGCGGCGCTGCTCGGTGATGTTCATCGCCGAGTTGATGGCGTCAAATTTCTTCGCCACCAGGCCCGGGATCAGCGCATCAAAGGAGGTTTCAACCCAGCTGCACTTCAGCGCTGCCGCTTCGCAGATGGCATTCCCCAGTTCAACGTCAAACCCTTCCAGTTCGCCCGCCGCATTGCGGCTCTCAAACGGCGGATATTCCGCTTCCAGCCCGTAACGCAGCTCGGTAGCCGCGAAGGAAGAAAAAGTACACAGCAATCCCATGCCGACAACTAACGCGCGTAATTTCATCTACAACTCCTCAGAGCCTATCTTAGCGTGGTTTAACCCGACACAGGGCCTGGGCACCTGCCCGTAACGTCGCCTCATCTTTCGCAAAAGAGAGACGAATCAATTTATTATCCGTACCGTCCGCATAAAACGCCGACAGCGGAATGGTGGCAACGCCGTACTCAACGATCAGCCGTTTCACCAGCTCACTGTCGCGCTCGTCGCTGAACTGGCTGTAGTCCGCCAGCATGAAGAACGATCCGGCGCTCGGCAGCAGCGTAAACGGCGAATCGGCCAGCAGGCTGTGCAGCAGATCGCGCTTGCGCTGGTAAAACGCCGACAGCGACAGCCAGGTTTGCGGGTCGACCATATGCTCAGCAAACGCGTGCTGCATTGGCGTATCGGCAGAAAACATTAAAAATTGATGCACTTTACAAATCTCGTCCATCAGTACCGCCGGTGCAACACAGTAACCCACGCGCCACCCGGTGACGTGATAGGTTTTTCCGAAAGAGGAAATAATCACGCTGCGCTCCGCCAGCTGCGGGTGCGTGGCCATCCCGTGGTGTGGCTCGCCGTCAAAAACGACGTGTTCGTACACTTCGTCAGACAAAATAATGATGTCGGTATTGCGCGTCAGCGCCGCCAGCTGCTGCAGGTCGCTGGCGGAGAAGACCTGACCGCTCGGATTGTGCGGCGTATTAATGATGATCATGCGCGTGCGCGGCGTGATCGCGGCGCGAACCTCATCCCAGTTGACGGCAAAATCCGGCACGGTGAGCTTGATGGCAATCGGGGTTGCCCCCTGAAGACGGACAATCGGCGCGTAGCTGTCAAAGGACGGCTCAAAGTAGATCACCTCATCGCCCGGGTGCACCAGCCCGCTAATCGCCGAATAGAGCCCTTCGCTGGCGCTGGCGGTCACCAGCACCTCGCTGGCAGGGTCGTACTGCGTGCCGTAGAGCGTGGCAATTTTATCGGCAATACGTTCCTTGAGCGGCTGCAGACCGGTCATCGACGCGTACTGGTTATGCCCCGCCTCCATTGCGCGGGTGACGCCCGCAATCAGCTTCGGGTCGCAGGAAAAATTCGGTGCGCCCTGAGAAAGGTTAATCGCGTTATGCTGCGCCGAGAGCTGGCCGATAACGGTAAAAATGGTGGTTCCCACATCCGGCAGTTTGGAGCGCGTTTGCACAGGCGTTCGTAAAGTCATCCTCTTTCCCTTCTCATGGACATTGCATAACTATTCAAACAACATCTGTGCTGTCGGGACAATCGAATTGTTGTCATAATAGCCATGAGAAAAATGCATAGCTGAGGTGATTTTTATGTCACGCCGTTCGCTCCCCCTTAATGCCATCGACGCATTTTTAGTCACTGCGCGTCACCTCAATCTTACCCATGCCGCCGCCGAACTGTGTCTGACGCAGGGGGCTGTGAGCCGCAAGATTGCCTCCCTTGAGGCGTGGTTTGGCTTTCCGCTTTTTGAGCGCCACGCGCGCGGGCTGCGCCTCTCACCGCAGGGTAGCGCCCTGCTTCCGGAGCTGCAGTCCGCTTTCGAGCAGCTGCTGTCTGTGGCCGACCAGACCCGCAGCCAGCACACGGTGATCCGGCTGAAGGCCCCCACCTGCGCCATGCGCTGGCTGGTGCCGCGCCTGCTGGAGGTGGAGCGCGAGCATCCTGATCTGCAGATCGCGCTGACCACCACCACCGATCACAACGTCAATTTCAAAACCGAATCTTACGACGCGGCCATCGTGTTCGGCACGCACATGAGCGCAGGCGATCTGCTGTTCGAAGAGGCGCTCACCCCGGTGATGAGCCCGGTGCGGGCGGGGGCTGCGCTGGGCTCGTTAACATTCCTTCACCCCACAAGGGATAAGACGGACTGGTCGCTGTGGCTGACGAAACAGGAAGGCCCGGGCTTTGCCATGCACAAAAATCAACACTTCGACACGATGGATCTCGCCATTACGGCCGCTATTCAGGGGCTGGGCGTCGCCATCGCCGACGAAACGCTGGTGGCAGAAGATATTCACGCTGGAAGGCTGGTACGGCCCTATGAGACAAGCATAAAAACTGGCGCAAGCTACCGGCTGGTGCTGCGCGAAACGCCAGGCGAGGAAAATGGTCTCGCGGCGTTTCGCGCCTGTTTGCTTAATCGAGGCTGACGTGGTGCTTCATTACCCGCTTGAAGAGGCTCATGCGGGCGCGCATAAAGCGGTTTTCAAGCCTGAACGCTGCATGTTTATTCACGCCAATGCGTAACAGAACGTCCCGACCTTTGCGGCACGCGGGCCAGTGCGTCGGCCCGGGCAGGATGTCGCGAGGACCCGCGTCACGCGCAAAGCTCACCCAGTAATCCGCCACGTGGGCAGCAAACTGCAGATCTCGCTCATTGACGTACTGACGCGAAGGCTCCACCTGACCGAGCGTATCGAAGACGTAGGGAACTTCGTTGCCGTGCCAGGCACCGTTGATGTACGTGGCATGTTCCGCCTCAGCGACATAGTCAAACCAGTAGCGCCAGCACAATCCGCCGACGCGCTGCTGGGCCTGCATCACCACGTAGCCCATGGTGGTAAAAGCCATGTCGCGGCACACCTGCCTGCCCAGCTCTTCATCGCCTTTCACGCCCGGATAGAGCAGTTTAATCAGCCCGAGCCCGAAGCGGCGTTCGCGCCGAAGCTTCTGAATTTGTCCGGCGAGATCGATGCCAAACACCGCCATCACGCTGGCCTCATCGCTGTTGGAGCCAATCATTACCGGCACCGGATGCTGACGGGCGGCGAAAAAGACGTCCAGCATGGCTTCCGGCAGAACACAGTCTCCAGCGATAGGCGCCGGGGCGACGTTCAGCGGCGCGGTGAGCGGCCAGAACGCCTCGGGCGGAATGGCGCGCAGCTGCCCGGCGGTCGCATTTTCCAGGCCGAAATGGGCGGCCAGCGCTTCCCCTTTTTGCAGGGCCTGCTCGCGCGGCGTGTCCGGTAAGGTGTATCCGCTTTGCACAATCGCCTTATGGAACAATCCTGCGGCCAGCGGAGAGGCCAGCAGCGAGAGCACGCTGCGCGCGCCAGCGGATTCGCCAAACAGGGTCACATTGGCGGGATCGCCGCCAAACCCGGCGATGTTATCCCGTACCCATTCGAGCGCGGCAATCTGATCCAGCAGGGCAAAATTATGCACCACGCGCCCTTCCTCACCTTCCAGCGCGGGATGGGCGAAAAAGCCGAGATGGCCGAGACGGTAGTTGATCGTGACCACAACCACGCCGCGCGAGGCCAGCGCTTTGCCGTTATAAGGCGGCAGGCCTCCGGCACCAATCGTAAACCCGCCTCCGTGCAGCCAGACCATAACCGGCAGCGGCTCGGCGCGCTCTGCGGGAGACCAGACGTTAAGGTAGAGGCAATCTTCGGAAAACTGCCCCGGATCGCCGCCGCCTAGCTCCTGGCAGTACTCGCTGTTTTGCCAGCTTGAGGGCGAGAAGGCCGTGGCCTCGCGCAGGCCATCCCAGCGTTCAGGCGGCCGGGGCGAGCGCCAGCGCCACTCCCCCACGGGCGGCGCGGCATAGGGAATACCGCACCAGAGGTGGACGTTTTCATCGGTTAAACCAGACAGTGCGCCCTGGCGCGTTTCAACCACAGGGGCGGAAGGATTTTGCATAACGACCTTAATTTTTCCATCACACCCCAGCAGAGTAACGATTTCAGAGCAAACCGCAACGCTGTTTGCTGCGCGTTTCAGCCTCCTGGTAGAGCGTAAACTCGTCATACACCGGGCATCCCAGCGCATCTTCAAACGCATCGCGGCTGGCGTTACCGTGGCTGCGGGCCTGGGTTTCGTTCCCGAGGTTGGACTGGAAAATCCCCGCGGCGCTGACCGGGAGGAAATCTTCGTAGGTGATGGGCTGGGCAACCACCCATCCGCGCTCGATCAGCGGCTGCGGATCGTCTCCGGGACGAAACGCATGCCGATGCGCTTCCCCGGCTGGCGTCAGGCGGTAGCGGAAATAAGCCAGCTCCTGACGGCGCATGAGCATTTCGCTATCCGGGAAGGCGTTAAAAATCTCCCGCAGATGCAGCTGATGGGTCAGGTTATCTTTACCGGTACCGGCCTGGGCGAGGAGGCTATCGTACAGTTCACGACCTTTCGGGGTCAGCGCCACGCCGCGCTGTTCAATCTCACCGAAGCGCGCGGTGTGGGTGCCTTTATGTTCACCGGCAAACAGCACCGGCTCTTCCAGCGCCTTGAAGCTGGTTTGACGCAATAAGACGGGCACCTCGCGACGCGGCGGCCCTTCGATCAGAATTTTTGGTTCGATACCGTACTTCGGCATCAGCTCCTGTACCCGGTCAATGTCCAGCGTGCGCGGCGTGAGATGGTTAATGTGGCAGCCCGGGAAGCAGACCACGTCGGCAATCAGGCGATGCTCGTTGCTCAGGGCCAGATAGGTCTCCCGATCGACCGTCGCGTGACGGTGCCAGCGGAAGGTTTCTAACGCTTCCTGCACAAACTCATGGGCCTGTGCGTCAGAAAACTCCCCTTCCGACTCGTGCAGGTCGATCAGTTCCAGGCAGCGCGGGGGGAAGATATTGCGGTGAGACAGGATCTCCGCGGCACGCTCGCGCAGCGCGACGTTTTCAATCAGATCAAGACGCAGCAGCGAGGTAAAAATACGAAACGGATTCCGGCACAGCGCCGCATCGTCTATCGGACGAAACGCCGTTGAGTGGACGGGCACCCCCGCCTGAGAGAGATCGTAATAGCTGACCGGGTACATGCCCATAATGGCAAACATACGGCGCAGGGTTGAAAGTTCCTGTGCCGTGCCGACGCGGATCGCCCCGTGACGCTCCACGTTCAGCCGCGCAAGCTCATCGGCGTTAGCCAGTTGTTCGTGTAATAGTGGATTATTTTCCAGAACCGCCAGGTTTACGTCCGCAACCAGTTCAAGCAAGGTGCCGTACTGCGGAACTTCCTGCTGGTACATCGCCGACATAGCCTGCGAAAAGTGTTCCCGAATGTCATCAGCCGTGATGGTGTTCGCCATGATGTCATGCCTCCAGTGAATATTACCTGGAGTGTAGAGAAACCCGTTCCTTCCGGGGGGAAGAATTTCTGAATTGTGATCTTAAGACGACAGTGGTCAAACCGTGTGCTACTGGTCCCTGAACAGCGCCGAACGGAACCGCCCTTTTAACCTGAACGCTTTTATCCAGGATTTTCCTTATAATTATTTAGGGTTCCGCTTTCTAGCTATAAAGGAGTATTTTTTGGGTCTCTCCTGAATGCAAACTAACCAATTCGAGTAAGCCATTATTTTTATCCTCACCTTTCAAATTTTTAGCTCGAAGTTAGGATTAATCTGAATGGCTGTTTACAAGTCCTTCCTGTCTATCCATATTTCTCTTTTAAGCGAAGCGTAAATTTACAAATATTTAAAAATAACGCAACCGCAAATAGCAAAACGCATTTGACGGATGCCGCACAGCGACTAGATTTATTACTCGAACGACGAGTGATACGGAATATTTTCGTATCGTACTGGCATAACCAATATATGACTATGAGGTTTATATGGCAGAGCATCGTGGTGGTTCCGGTAATTTCGCTGAAGACCGTGAAAAAACATCAGAAGCTGGACGTAAAGGTGGCCAGCATAGCGGTGGGAACTTTAAAAACGATCCGCAACGCGCTTCTGAAGCGGGTAAGAAAGGAGGACAGAACAGTCACGGCGAAGGCCGTAAATCTGATAACTCCTGATCTTATTTAATACTCTTTTAATAAAACCAGAGAGCATGCTGCGGGCTGAAAAGCTCGCAGTACCCTTTCTTTATTTTACCGGAGCGTAATTATTATGAATATGAAAAGCGTCGAGGATGTCTTTATTCATCTTCTGTCGGATACCTACAGCGCAGAAAAGCAGCTTACCCGAGCGTTAAGCAAGCTTGCCCGCGCAGCCTCCAGCGAGAAGCTGAGCGCAGCTTTTACCGCACACCTGGAAGAGACGCAGGGTCAGATCGAACGTATCGACCAAATCGTTGAGCAGGAAGACGGTATTAAAATCAAACGCATGAAGTGCGTGGCGATGGAAGGCTTAATTGAAGAAGCCAACGAAGTCATCGAAAGTACGGAAAAAAATGAAGTACGTGATGCCGCACTTATTGCCGCCGCGCAAAAAGTCGAGCATTACGAAATTGCCAGCTACGGTACCCTTGCCACATTAGCAGAGCAACTGGGCTATAAAAAAGCCGTTAAGCTTCTTGCCGAAACGCTGGAAGAAGAAAAAGAGACCGACCTTAAACTCACCGACCTGGCCGTAGGAAATATTAACCAAAAAGCGCAAAAATAACGCAATAATACAGGTTAAATAAAATGAGCATCAGTCCCAGGACAATTAAACGGTGCCATTTAGCGGCAGCCATAATATGGTTCATTCTCGCCATCCCCTCCGTAATATGGTGGAAGAATAGCGTGCTATGGGTCATTATCATCAGTATTTACGCCAATATTGTCGGCCATTTATCTGGCTACAGTGCCGCGCGTGCCGATCAGGCTGCTGAAAGTGAGACCAAATAAGCGAACCCCTAATGAGGATACAATGATGAATCACGTAGAACACTACCATGACTGGCTACGCGATGCCCATGCGATGGAAAAGCAAGCCGAATCTATGCTGGAATCCATGGCCAGCCGTATCGATAATTATCCTGATGTTCGCGCCAGAATTGAGCAGCATATTAATGAGACAAAACGGCAAATTACATTGCTGGAAGAAATCCTCGACCGTAATGATATTTCTCGTTCGGTTTTAAAAGATTCGATGAGCAAAATGGCGGCGCTCGGGCAGTCCATTGGCGGCATGTTCCCGTCGGATGAGATCGTAAAGGGCTCGATCAGCGGCTATGTTTTCGAACAGTTTGAAATAGCCTGTTATACCTCCCTGCTCGCGGCGGCTAAGAAAGCAGGCGACGTCGCCTCGGTGCCGGCCATCGAGACGATTCTGGCGGAAGAGCGCGAAATGGCCGACTGGCTGATCCGCCATATTCAGCAGACCACGGAACAGTTCCTGTTGCGTTCAGACGCATCGGGCGTCGAAGCGAAAAAATAATCCGGGAGAATCGCCATGTTCCGACACGTCAAACAGCTGCAATACACGGTTCGCGTTGCCGAACCGAACCCTGGCCTCGCCAACCTTTTACTGGAACAGTTCGGTGGGCCGCAGGGTGAACTGGCTGCCGCCTGCCGGTACTTTACACAAGGATTGAGCGATGACGATCCGGGCCGTAAAGATATGCTGATGGATATCGCGACCGAGGAGCTAAGCCACCTCGAAATCATCGGTACTCTGGTCGGCATGCTTAATAAAGGTGCCAAAGGCGCGCTGGCGGAAGGGGTGGAAAACGAGGCCGAGCTGTATCGCTCCATGACCGAAAACGGCAATGACAGCCACATCACCTCCCTGCTGTACGGTGGCGGCACCCCGCTCACTAACTCGGCGGGCGTGCCCTGGACGGCGGCCTACGTCGATACCATCGGCGAGCCAACGGCGGACCTGCGCTCAAACGTGGCAGCAGAGGCCAGAGCGAAAATCATCTATGAACGGCTGATCAACGTGACCGACGATCCCGGCGTAAAGGATGCCCTGGCGTTTCTGATGACGCGCGAGGCGGCGCATCAGCTCTCCTTTGAGAAGGCGCTGCAGTCCATCCGTAATAATTTCCCACCGGGAAAATTGCCGCCAATCGAGGAATTCACCAACAAGTACTACAATATGTCTGAAGGTGGAGAGGTTCGCGGAAGCTGGAACAGCGATAAACATTTCGATTACGTTGAGTCCCCCCAGCCTGCGGTTGACGGCGGCGATGGCAGCGCAAGCGTCACGCTCACGACCGAACAGGCAACCCTGGTCAAGGCGATGTCTGCCCGCACGAAGTCCGATCCACATTCTGACCCGCTGACCGGTGCCGAGCTGGGTGCCGGTAAGACTAAACCGTAATCGGTTTTGCCGGGCAGCCATAAACTGCCCGGCAATTCTCGTGCCCCATCGTTTCAGAGGTACGGACCATGTTCGAACTCGACGCGTTCCATCTGGCCAGAATTCAGTTCGCTTTTACCGTCTCGTTTCATATCCTTTTTCCTGCGATCACCATCGGCCTCGCCAGCTATCTGGTGGTGCTGGAGGGCATGTGGCTGCGCACCAAAAACGATGTCTGGCGATCGTTGTACCATTTCTGGCTCAAGATATTTGCCGTTAACTTCGGGATGGGTGTCGTTTCCGGCCTGGTCATGGCGTACCAGTTTGGCACCAACTGGAGCGGGTTCTCACAGTTCGCGGGCAGTATTACCGGCCCCCTTCTGACCTATGAAGTGTTAACCGCCTTCTTCCTTGAAGCCGGTTTCCTTGGCGTCATGATGTTCGGCTGGAATAAGGTCGGCCCTGGCCTGCACTTCTTTTCAACCTGCATGGTGGCGCTCGGCACGCTGATGTCGACCTTCTGGATCCTCGCGTCCAACAGCTGGATGCATACGCCGCAGGGCTTCACTATTGAAAACGGACAGGTTATCCCGCAGGACTGGCTGGCGATCGTCTTTAATCCCTCCTTCCCTTACCGCCTGATTCATATGGCTATCGCCGCGTTTCTGAGCAGCGCGCTGTTTGTCGGCGCGTCGGGCGCATGGCATCTGCTGCGCGGTAACGATACCCCCGCCGTCCGCACCATGTTTTCCATGGCGATGTGGATGGCGCTGCTGGTCGCCCCTATCCAGGCGGTCGTGGGCGATATGCACGGCCTGAACACGCTTGAGCATCAGCCGGCTAAAATTGCCGCCATTGAGGGACACTGGGAAAACCCGCCCGGCGAGGCCACTCCGCTTCTGCTGTTTGGCCTGCCGGATATGGACGAGGAGCGCACTAAATACGGTCTTGAGATCCCCGCGCTCGGCAGCCTTATTCTGACGCACAGCCTGGACAAGCAGGTCCCGGCGCTGAAGGATTTCCCGAAAGAAGATCGGCCAAACTCGACCATCGTTTTCTGGTCGTTCCGCGTCATGGTCGGGATGGGGCTGCTGATGATTACCCTCGGGCTGATTAGCGTCTGGCTGCGCTATCGCCATCGGCTATACCACTCTCGCCCGTTCCACTGGTTTGCCCTCTGTATGGGGCCTGCCGGGCTGCTGGCGCTGCTCGCCGGCTGGGTCACCACCGAGGTGGGCCGCCAGCCGTGGGTGGTCTACGGCTATCTGCGCACCATCGACGCGGTATCGCTGCACAGCACCCTGCAGATGAGCATCAGCATGCTGGCGTTCTTCGTCGTCTACTCGTCGGTGTTTGGGGTGGGCTATGTTTACCTCATCCGGCTGATTAAAAAAGGACCACAGCCTGTCGATACGCTGACGTCAAACACCTCGGGCACACCCGCCCGTCCGCTGTCTGCCGCTGAGTCTGTTCCTGAAGAGGAGAGTACCTGATGGGCGTCGATATCTCAGTTATCTGGTTTGCCATCATCGTCTTTGCCACGCTGATGTACATCATCATGGATGGCTTTGATCTGGGCATCGGCCTGCTGTTTAACTTTGTGGGCGATGCGAAGGAGCGCGATGTGATGGTCAACAGCGTGGCGCCGGTCTGGGACGGCAATGAGACCTGGCTGGTACTCGGCGGCGCAGGGTTATTCGGCGCTTTTCCGCTGGCCTATGCGGTGATTATTGATGCGCTGACGATCCCCCTCACCGCGATGCTGATCGGTCTCATCTTTCGCGGCGTCGCCTTTGAGTTCCGCTTCAAAGCCACGCCGTCGCACCGCAAATTCTGGGATTACTCCTTTGCCGGCGGCTCCCTGCTCGCGACCTTCAGCCAGGGCGTGGTGGTGGGCGCCGTGATTAACGGCTTCGACGTTGAGGGGCGGCGTTTCGCTGGCTCCGCACTTGACTGGCTCACCCCCTTCAATCTCTTCTGCGGTATCGGTCTCGTTGTGGCCTACACGCTGCTGGGCACCACCTGGCTCATTATGAAAAGTGAAGGCGCGCTGCAGGCCCGCATGCGCGAGCTGACCCGCCACGTGCTGCAGGCGCTGATCGTGGTTATTGCGGTAGTGAGCATCTGGACGCCGCTCGGCTGGCAGTACGTGGCCGAGCGCTGGTTTACCTTGCCCAACTTCTTCTTGTTCCTGCCGGTTCCTCTGCTGGTAGGGCTTTTCAGCGTGCTGATCTGGCGCCTGACCCGCAACCCGGCCAGCCACTCCCGCCCCTTCCTGCTGACGCTGGGGCTTATTTTCCTCGGGTTTAGCGGGCTCGGCATCAGCCTCTGGCCGAACATTATTCCGCCGCGCATCACCCTGTGGGAAGCCGCGGCCCCGCCTGCCAGCCAGCTGTTTATGCTGGTAGGCACGCTGCTGATTATTCCGGTGATCCTGGTGTACACCGCCTGGAGCTACTACGTCTTCCGGGGCAAAGTGTCGGATACTGAAGGCTATCACTGAGGAACGCTATGACCGACTGGCATACACGAGCCATTATTTATCAGATTGATACCGCGCTATTTTATGATTTGAACGGCGATGGCTGCGGGGACATCGCCGGGATCGCGGCCAAGCTGCGCTATATTCGCCGCATGGGGGCGACGGTCATCTGGCACCCCGTTTTACCTCACGCCCTTTCTCGATGAAGGCTACGACGTCAGCGACCACCTCCAGGTGGATCCCCGCTTCGGAAAGCTGGCCGATATCATCGCTTTTATCGAACAGGCCCGCGAGCTGGGCATGCAGGTCATTATCGAGCTGCTGATCCAGCACACGTCGGACGCGCATCCCTGGTTCCAGCAGGCCCGCCGTAACCCGGCGTCACCCTATCGTGATTACTACCTCTGGTCGGATAACGACGAGGACGATACGCCCCCCATGTGCAGATCGTTAACCGGCTGGTTGAGGTAGTCCCTGCGATCCGGCGCGTTGAGATCGTCGGTCATCTGGCCTTCCCACGCCTTTTTCACCATCAGCCGGTCGAGAAAACCGGGGAAGAAAAATTGCCCGACAATTGACTGGATGGTGCTGCTGCCGACCCACAGCTCGCGAACCGGTTTTTGCGCCACCCTGAAGATGGCGCTGGCGGCCACCTCAGGCTCAAAGACAGGCGGCACCGGGCGCATCGCCCAGGCAAACTTGTTCCTCGCCCATTCGAACTGCGGGGTATTGAGCCCGGGCATCTGCACCATCGAAAGCTGAACCCGGCTGTTCTCATGCATCAGCTCGGTACGCACCGCGTCGGTGAACCCGCGGATCGCCGCTTTTGCCCCGCAGTAGGCTGACTGCAGCGGAATGGAACGGTAGGCCAGCGCGGACCCCACCTGGATTATTACGCCCCTGTCGCGCGGAACCATAAGTTCGAGCGCGGCGCGAGTGCCGTTCACGTAGCCGAGGTACGTCACCTCAGTCACGCGGCGAAACTCGTCCGGCGTGAGGGTTCGGAACGGTGCCAGAACGGCCCCCATCGCGTTGTTCACCCAGACATCAATCGAGCCGAGGCGATACTCAATTTCGTTAGCGGCATCCACCACCGCCTGGCTGTCGGCGACGTCCGCCTGCACGGCGTGGGCATTAACGCCAAAGCGCCGTAATTCCTCCTGGGTAGAGTGCAGGCTGGCTTCATCGCGGGCGATGAGCCCCACGTCGTAACCCGCCTTTGCAAAGTGCAGCGCCGTGGCTTTTCCCACGCCCGCTGTCCCGCCGGTAATCACTATGACAGCCATAGAACCTCCACGTGAGTTTATTCGTTATTCCCGTCCGACAACGTTGTCACCACTTCAGCCAGCGAGTAATGCACCGCTTTTTCGACCACGTCCTGACAATCACCGGAGAAAAACACGGTGCGGGTCTTCGTCTCGCCGCGTATGTTCCACGCAAAGCAGACCGTCCCCGCCGCCGTGCCGTCGTCGCCCCCTTCCGGGCCCGCGTAGCCGCTGATGGCGATGCTGATATCCGCCTGGGCGATGTCGCGGATACTGGCGGCCATCTCGGTTACCGTCTGCTCGCTCACGGCAGTAAACCGCGCCAGCGTCTCAGGGCGCACGCCGAGGATCCGCGCTTTGGCTTCATCGCTGAACACGACCAGGCCGACATCATAAAATTCGGCGGTGTTTTCCTCTGCGCAAAGCGCCACCGAGAGCTTTCCGCCCGTGCAGGATTCCGCGGTGGTTAAGCGAAGCCCGAGATCGGTTAATTTGCTCGCCAGCTTTTTCGTCAGTTCACCCACGGTATTATTGCTGTCGTGAAAAAGATTGCTCCTCTTGCCGCCTCTTATTTCTCGAAAGGAATGATTGAAATATGGCCATTGCGCTCAAGTTTGGCATATTTAGTGTCGCTTATTTCCGTAATGCCATTATTTTGACGCGCGGACACCAGAATATCATCACAGGACACGTCAACTTTTTTTCAGTTTATCGGCTAACGGCACGCCGTTCTCAACAAGAATAACATTAGTGCCACCCAGAATATTCTCAACCGGCGAGAAATATTCCTTCATCAGCCCGAAAATAATATCCGCCACCACCAGCGTGGTAATGGTAATCATCGCGCCGGTCACGGAAAAATCTTGTCCGAGAAGCGCCTGCTGCGTGGCTTCACTAATTATCAAGAGCAGAATGAGATCGAAGCTGGTCATCTGCAGCAGCGCGCGACGCCCGGCCACTTTAAATACCACCACCAGAAACAGATAAATAGCCAGATGTTAATTTCCGGCTCGCTGTTGACGCGGAAGACGGTGTTCCATTTACCGGCTATGGAAGGTGTCGTGAACAATAACACGGAGAAGCGGTCGGTTTTTTTCAGGTTGTTATAGACAAAAAAGAGGGTCTTTCAGCGGCTGAACATAGCGTCCGGCTGCGGCCAGACGCTGCCGGGCTCATACGCATCGCTGCTCTCGCTGGCCATGCTGAGGACATACTTCCCCTCCGTTTGCACCGGAAACGCGAGCGCCATCCGCGTCTCTGTCTCCCGTCGCCCAAAGCGTTCATAGTTTATGGTCAATGATTTAGCGGAATTCGTTTTGACCGTGTCGCTGACCATTCCGCTGGAAAAAAAACCGGCAATCGCCGCGACGATAATACCCAGCATAACAATAAAACCCACCTGACGAAACGCGTATTCAAACGTCAGCAAACGGTAACTCTCATCTATCCCGGGTAACTTTTCATTTTCACGCTTCATGGCCATCGTCACCGTTTCGCTTATTATCCGATAATTTTGATTTCTAACGCGAATGTTTTTAGGACTTATCACATTTGCCACATAAAGGAATAGCAACAATACTTAATAAGTCAAGAGACGCAAAATGAAGGATATCGGATGAAATTATCACTTATTTCCGCTTTATTGATATTTCTGGTACCGGCCGCATGGGCAGATAATAACGGGGGTTTACAAAAAGGCGAAGCGCCACCGCCTCCACACGCGCTTGATAGCGGATATCGCGGAACCGATGACGCGCGTATTATGACCATCAGGCAGGCAAAAGAATTGCATGATGGCGCGACAATTTCATTACGCGGTAATCTTATTGACGGTAGCGGCGATAAGTTTATATTTCAGGATAAAACCGGAAAAATCGACGTTATTATTCCCCAGGCAGTCTTCGACGGCAGAACGGTAAAACCCGACCAGATGATCAGTATCAACGGTTCGCTTGATAAAAAATCATCTCCTGCCGTCGTCCGTGTTGATCGTTTGCAGAAATAATTCAGCGAAGCGTTAACGCTGCAGTTATCCATCAAATCTCACCCCTTGGCTTAAGGAGTCAGCTATGAGTGATACTAAACAACGTACGAACGCTTACCCGCAGCCCCCGTTCCCGGAACAGCCGCAAACGCCGCCGGGACTGGCATCCGAAATGCAGCCTGTACCCGACCACGGGGAAACAAGCTACAAAGGACATGGCCGCCTGGCCGGCAAAAAAGCGCTGATTACCGGCGGAGACTCCGGGATTGGTCGCGCGGTCGCTATCGCCTATGCTCGTGAAGGCGCTGACGTTGCCATTAACTACCTTCCCGAAGAGGAAAAAGACGCCGCTGAGGTCATCGACCTGATTGAAGCCGAAGGCCGCAAGGCTATCGCGCTGCCGGGGGACGTCCGGGACGAAACCTTCTGTCAGAATCTGGTCGAAGAAGCCGTGTCGAAACTGGGCGGGCTGGACATTCTGGTCAACAACGCCGGCCGTCAGCAGTTCCGTGAATCGCTTGAAGAACTGACCACGGAAGATTTTGACGCAACGTTTAAAACCAACGTTTACGCTCCGTTCTGGATCACCAAGGCGGCGCTGCGCCACCTGAAAGCGTCGTCCGTTATCATTAATACCTCGTCCGTTCAGGCGGTGAAGCCTAGCCCCGTGCTGCTGGACTACGCCCAGACGAAAGCCTGTCTGGCGGTGTTTACCAAATCCTTAGCCAAACAACTGGGTCCGAAAGGTATTCGCGTCAACGCGGTTGCCCCTGGCCCTTACTGGACGGTACTGCAGTCCAGCGGCGGGCAGCCGATGGAAAAAGTGAAGGAGTTCGGCGGCGACACCCCGCTGGGACGTCCGGGCCAGCCCGTCGAGATTGCCCCGCTGTACGTCACGCTGGCCTCGGATGAATGTTCATTTACGTCCGGCCAGGTGTGGTGTTCCGATGGCGGTGACGGCGTGATCTAAACCGTTAAACGATACCCCTCCGCTATGAGCAATAAATGAACAAGGATGTTCGCTTTTATTCCCCCGCCAAAAAACATGTTGTAACTCAAACAGATCAAATGTTAAAAATATTTTGCTATCAGGTTATCAAAATTAAACAACTTAACTTGTCACCCGCATCGCTCTGTTTTTAACATCGCCTATGGAAAAAAATGGTCTGTTCAGTCAGCGCATACGCTTGCGCCATTTGCATACATTTGTGGCCGTCGCTCAACAGGGAACGCTGGGGCGTGCGGCTGAAACTCTCAACCTGAGCCAGCCTGCGCTCTCAAAAACCCTCAACGAGCTGGAACAGCTGACCGGTGCCCGTCTTTTTGACCGCGGCCGGCTGGGGGCGCAGCTTACCATCGTGGGCGAACAGTTCCTCACGCACGCCGTGAAAGTGCTGGATGCGCTCAATACCGCAGGCCAGTCCCTGCACAGAAAAGAAGAGCAAACCAGTGAGGTGGTGCGCGTGGGTGCTTTGCCTACCGCGGCGCTGGGCATCCTTCCACCCGTTATCGGCCAGTTCCACAAGCAGCAGCGGCATACCACGATTCAGGTCGCTACCATGAATAACACTATGCTGCTCGCGGGGCTGAAATCGGGCGAACTGGATCTCGGAATCGGTCGCATGTCCGACCCTGAGCTGATGGGCGGCCTCAACTATGAACTGCTGTTCCTGGAGTCCCTGAAGCTGGTGGTTCGTCCCGATCACCCCCTGCTGCAGGACACAGTCACATTAAGCCGCGTTATGGAGTGGCCGGTAGTGGTCTGCCCAAAAGGGACAGTTCCCCGCCAGACCGCAGAAACCTTGCTGCAAATGCAGGGGTGTACGCTGCCCTCAGGATGTATCGAAACGCTGTCGGCCTCGCTTTCGCGCCAGCTTACGCTGGATTATGACTACGTCTGGTTCGTCCCATCCGGCGCGGTGAAAGATGATTTACGTCAGGGAACGCTGATTGCCCTGCCGATTACCTCCCCCGGCCCCGGTGAACCTATCGGCATTTTGACCCGCGTAGACACGCCGCTTTCAACGGGCGCGCAGACGCTGCTGAGCGCTATCCGTAAATCAATGCCGGTCTGACACCTTTCTCTTCTCATCCTAACCCTCTCCCCAGCGGGGCGAGGGCATTGTCCTGCGCCCTAATCAATTAATGCGAAATCATTCATTAACAATTGCGCAAAACATTTTAACAGTTTTATCATAGCGACGAATTCACCAAATGGTTCGTAAATAATTTTACAACCCCGAATTCACCCGTATTAATCATTCTTCCCTCCGCATTTATTACCCAACTGGTACATACCCAGCACGACGGGGGGATCTTAAGGAGACAGAAATGGCATTTGGCAGCGCGCCACGTGGGATACCGCGTATCCTGCAGTGGCTTCTTGCCGGACTGATGTTGCTCATCGGTCTGGCGGTCGGCGGGCTGGGCTTTAAGCTCGTCACCGTAGGCGGAAGTGGATACTTCCTGATAATGGGCGTGGTGATGGTGATTGCCGCGATCCTGATTTTCCTAAATCGCAGCAGCGGGATCGCGCTTTACGGCATCGCCTTTATTGCCTCGCTGTTCTGGGCGGTAGGCGATGCCGGCTGGGATTTCTGGCCGCTCTTCTCTCGCCTGTTTACCTTTGCCGTACTGGCCTTCCTCTGCGCCATCGTCTGGCCTTTCCTGCGCGCGGCAAACCACAGCGCCGCGAACAAGGCTCCCGCTTTTGGCGTCGCGGCCTTGCTCGCGGTGGCGATGCTGGTCAGCCTGGGCTGGATGTTTAAGCCGCAGACCCTCGTGGCAGCGAACGAGCCCGTTCCGGTGAAACCCGTCGCCCCCGGCGAGCAGCAAAAAAACTGGGAGCACTGGGGCAATACCACCCACGGCGACCGTTTCGCCGCGCTGGACCAGATTAACAAGCACAACGTCAGCGACCTGAAGGTCGCCTGGGTTGCGCACACCGGCGATATTCCGCAGAGCAACGGCTCCGGCGCGGAAGATCAGAACACGCCATTGCAGATTGGCGACACGCTATACGTCTGTACCCCATACAGCAAAGTTCTGGCGCTGGACGTGGATTCCGGCAAAGAAAAATGGCGCTACGATTCCAAAGCCACGGCGCCTAACTGGCAGCGCTGCCGAGGTCTGGGCTATTTTGAAGATCATTCCAGCGTGACAACGTCACAGGCAGAAACACAGCCTGCGGCATGCCCTCGCCGCCTGTTCCTGCCGACCACCGACGCCCACCTGATTGCCATCAACGCGGATACCGGCAAGGTCTGCGAAGATTTCGGCGACCATGGTACCGTGGATCTGAGCGTCGGCATGGGCGAGATCAAGCCCGGATATTATCAGCAGACCTCTACGCCGCTGGTCGCAGGCAATGTTGTCGTCGTCGGCGGTCGCGTCGCGGATAACTACTCAACCGGCGAACCGCCGGGCGTGGTGCGCGCCTACGACGTGCACACCGGTAAGCTGGCGTGGGCGTGGGACCCGGGTAATCCGAACCTGACCGGCCTGCCGCCGGAAGGCCAGACCTACACCCGCGGCACGCCGAACGTCTGGTCAGCGATGTCCTACGACGCTAAGCTGAATCTGATCTACCTGCCAACCGGCAACGCCACCCCGGATTTCTGGGCGGGCGAACGTACCGCGCTGGATGATAAGTACAGTTCCTCCATCGTCGCCGTCGACGCGACCACCGGTCAGGTGCGCTGGCATTTCCAGACGACCCATCACGACCTGTGGGATTTCGACCTGCCTTCCCAGCCGCTGCTGTACGATCTGCCTGACGGTAAAGGCGGCACCACGCCTGTGCTGGTGCAGACCAGCAAGCAGGGTATGATCTTCATGCTTAACCGCGAAACCGGCAAGCCGGTGGCGAAGGTAGAAGAGCGTCCCGTTCCGGCAGGTAACGTTGAGGGTGAACGCTACTCTCCGACCCAGCCGTATTCCGTTGGCATGCCGATGATTGGCAACCAGACGCTGACCGAATCCGACATGTGGGGGGCGACGCCTGTCGACCTGCTGCTGTGCCGCATTCAGTTTAAAGAGATGCGCCATCAGGGCGTCTTCACCCCGCCGGGTCTCGACCGTTCCCTGCAGTTCCCCGGCTCTCTCGGCGGGATGAACTGGGGCAGCGTCTCCGTTGACCCGAACAACAGCCTGATGTTCGTCAACGATATGCGCCTGGGCCTGGCAAACTACATGGTGCCGCGCGCTAACGTGGCGAAAAACGCCAGCGGCATCGAGATGGGCATCGTACCAATGGACGGCACCCCGTTCGGCGCGATGCGCGAACGCTTCCTGTCACCGCTTGGCATTCCGTGCCAGAAGCCGCCGTTTGGCACCATGTCGGCCGTTGACCTGAAAACCGGCAAGCTGGTGTGGCAGGTACCTGTCGGCACGGTGGAAGATACCGGCCCGCTGGGCATTCGCATGCACATGCCAATCCCAATCGGCATGCCGACGCTGGGCGCATCGCTCTCTACCCAGTCCGGCCTTCTGTTCTTCGCCGGCACGCAGGATTTCTACCTGCGCGCGTTTGATACCGCCACCGGGAAAGAGATCTGGAAAGACCGCCTGCCGGTCGGCAGCCAGTCCGGCCCGATGACCTACGTGTCGCCGAAAACCGGTAAGCAGTACATCATCATTAGCGCCGGGGGCGCCCGCCAGTCTCCGGATCGCGGTGATTACGTTATCGCGTACGCGTTGCCCGATAAGCAATAAGATGTGAAAAAGGGACCGAAAGGTCCCTTTTTTGTAGGTCAGATTTTGTAGGTCGGGTAAGCGAAGCGCCACCCGACACTGCCGACAACTCAGAACGTCTCCCAGTTATCCCCGGAAACCGTCGCCGCCGGACGCAACGGCGGGTTCTTCGCCACTGGCGCAGACGTCACCGCGCGGCCCGACTTTGCACCGCTCAGACGAAACGCCCCAACCGCCTCGGTCAGACGCGCGCCCTGTTCTTCCAGAGACGCCGCCGCCGCAGAGGCCTCTTCCACCAGCGAGGCGTTCTGCTGGGTCACTTTATCCATCTCAGAAATCGCCTGGCTCACCTGGACAATACCGCGGCTCTGCTCGTCGGACGCGGCGGCAATCTCCAGCATGATGTCGGTCACGCGTTTAACCGCTTCGACGATTTCATTCATGGTGTTACCGGCGGCCACAACCTCACCGGAGCCCTGGTCGATCAGCGAGACCGATTCGTTAATCAGGCTTTCGATCTCTTTTGCGGCATTCGCACTGCGGCTTGCAAGGGTTCGGACTTCGCTTGCTACCACGGCAAACCCGCGCCCCTGCTCGCCCGCCCGCGCCGCTTCTACCGCCGCGTTAAGCGCCAGGATATTGGTCTGGAACGCAATGCTGTTGATGACGGCGGTGATCTCGGAGATTTTTTTCGAACTGGTGGAGATATTGCCCATGGTTTTGACCACGCCGGAGACCATCTGGCCGCCGCGGCTGGCTTTCCCGGAGGCATCTTCCGCAAGCTTGCTGGCATGATGGGCGTTATCAGCGTTCTGTTTCACCGTCGCGGTGAGCTGTTCCATGCTTGCGGCGGTTTGCTCAATGGCCGCAGCCTGCTGTTCTGTACGCGAAGAGAGATCGGTGTTACCGGCAGAAATCTCGCTGGTGCCGCGGTAGATCTCCTCCGCCCCCTGACGTACGGTGCCCACGGTGTTTTCCAGCGAGTGCTGCATGGTTTGCAGATCGCGCGTCAGGCGGCCAATTTCGCTGCGCCCGGCCACGTCGTCCGGCATCGTCAGGTCGCCTTTGGCGATATTCTCGATACGTTTCGCTGCACGCTGCAAAGGATTGATTACCGTACGGCGCAGAACGACAAAGGTCATCGCCGTCAGCACCAGCGCCAGCGCAAACGCGCCCACCATAAACATCAGGCCCAGCTGCGTGCGGCTGTGCGCCTGCGCCGTCAGCGCATTGGCACGCTCGGTACGGATCTTGATCGCCTTCAGCAGCACGGCGTTGTAAGCGTCATCCAGCGGACGCGCCGTTTCGTTTTCGTGGTTGATAATCGCTTCGAACATGCCGTTTTTGGCAAATTTCACCATCGGCTGCATGCCCGAGATATAAGCCTCGTAGCGTGCTTTCAGAGCAGCGTCCAGCGCTTCGTCTGAAGAGGTGCGCACCGTACGGTTCATATAGGCGGTAAAACTGTCCTGGGACTGCTTAATGCGCTTTTCCGCCTCGCTGATGTTCTGCTTCATCGCATCCATCTCCGCGATGCGGCTTGCCGCACCGGCGTGAATCAGATTGATACGTGCGGTTCGCAGATGGTTTGAGCTGTTCGACAGCCCCATACGCACCTGAATTTCGGATGTGACATCCTGCTGATCGTTATCGGCCTGCAGCAGGAAATACCCCGCCAGACCCGAGCTCAAGGCGAACAGAAGAATAATGCCACCGAGAATGGAGGAAAACAGCGGAACCAGCCTGATGTGATGCAAGAAGCTCAGCTTGCGCTGCGCCTGCATCGAAGTAGTGTTGTCCATGACCGTCGACTCTCTTGTAGGTAAGATGCGTAAAAACATGCGTGTTAAATAGTCATCGGCACGGTGGGGATTTAGATTACGGCTAAAAACGCCGCACTGGTCACACTTTAGAGAAGATTATTAAAGAAACGCCAGCGGTGAAAAACCGCTGGCAGAAGAGTTACTTGTCGCCGAAATGAATGACGGTACGGATGGATTTTCCTTCGTGCATCAGATCGAACGCGTCGTTGATCTGCTCCAGCGGCAAACGGTGGGTAATGAACGGGTCGAGCTGAATCTTGCCGACCATAGCATCTTCAACCATACCCGGAAGCTGAGTACGGCCCTTCACGCCGCCAAACGCGGAACCTCGCCACACGCGACCGGTGACCAGCTGGAATGGACGGGTTTTAATCTCCTGGCCCGCGCCGGCCACGCCAATGATGATGCTCTCGCCCCAGCCTTTGTGGCAGCACTCCAGCGCTGAACGCATCACGTTCACGTTGCCGATACATTCGAAGCTGAAGTCAACGCCGCCGTCGGTCATCTCAACAATGACATCCTGAATCGGTTTTTCGTGATCCTTCGGGTTCACAAAATCGGTAGCGCCCATTTCACCCGCGAGCTTGAATTTCTCCGGGTTGGTGTCGACCGCGATGATACGACCGGCTTTCGCCTGCACCGCGCCCTGAATCACCGCCAGACCAATGCCGCCGAGACCGAACACCGCAACGGTGTCGCCCTCTTTGACTTTTGCCGTGTTATGCACCGCGCCGATACCGGTGGTCACGCCGCAGCCCAGCAGGCAGACTTTATCCAGCGGCGCCTGCGGGTTCACCTTCGCCAGCGAGATCTCCGCGCAAACGGTGTATTCGCTGAAGGTGCTGGTGCCCATGTAGTGATAAACAGGCTCGCCGTTATAAGAGAAGCGGGTGGTACCGTCCGGCATCAGCCCTTTCCCCTGAGTGGCGCGAACCGCCTGGCAGAGGTTGGTTTTACCGGATTTACAGAACTTACACTCGCCGCACTCCGCGGTGTACAGCGGGATAACGTGATCGCCCGGCTTCAGGCTGGTCACGCCCTCGCCCACTTCCACCACAATCCCGCCGCCTTCATGACCCAGCACCGCCGGGAAGACGCCTTCCGGATCGTCACCGGACAACGTAAACGCATCGGTATGGCACACGCCGGTATGGGTGATTTTGATCAGCACTTCGCCTTTCTTCGGCGGTGCCACGTCGATTTCAACGATTTTGAGCGGCTGGCCGGGACCAAATGCAACTGCAGCGCGAGATTTCATCATGTCTTCCCTTTTTGTCAGGTGTGTGGGTTTATTTTAGATAAGAGCGCAGCAAATGGCCGACTTCTGCCATGCGTACGGCTCGCTGATCCGGCGTGGTTTCCCCCGTCACCAGCTCATCTTTGAGGTGAATTTCAACCATTTCGCCCATCAGGCCATTGGCAGCCCCGCGCACGGCGGCGATTTGCTGCAGGATGGCCAGACAGGGATCGCCCGACTCCAGCGCGCGTTCAAGGGCCTCAACCTGGCCCCGAATGCGGCGGACGCGAGTAAGAATACGTTTTTTATCTTCGGGTGAATGCGGCATATGCCCTCCTGATACTATAGGGGGGTATGGTACCTATTTTATCCTTGATATGTAAACACTCTGTTTTTTATGGTTAATGCGCATTTCGTTAACGTTGCGTATTACTCCGGCAGCGCTATACCTGAAATCTCAGTACAAATATTAATGAGACGATCCTGCAATGCAACGTCGTGCGCCTGCGGATTAGCCGTCATGCGCTTCATGTGATAGAAATATTTCCCCGTTACGTCAGCCTCAGTATCACGGCTGGCGGCAAGCCAGGCCTGGGTCAGGTGCGCCTGGTCCATATCGTCCGGGGCATGCGGCCCCCCCATCTTTGTCGGCACCCAGCCAGGCTCGAGGCTGTTACTACGCACATCACGCCAGCGACGCGCCAGAGCAAAAGCCAGCATAGCGTCGTGCAATTTACTCTCCGCATAGGCGTCGGCCCCATTCCAGCGACGTTTGCGCCAGAGAATATCATCCAGGTTTGCCCGGGCATGATGATGCATACCCGAACTCAGGTAGACGAGGCGATGCGGACGTTCAATCACCGCGGTGAGGATGTAAGCCGAGAGCGTGTTGATCGCGAAAACGTGCGGCAGCCCGTCGCGGGTCACGCGATACGCTTCATTGTAGCCAACGGCAGCATTGTGGATGACGGCATCGAAGCGTCCCAGGGCGTTGACACGTAATGCCGTTTGCCTGGCACCTTCAATTGTCTCCAGGTCACCGACAACGACGGCTTCAGCCTGGGGTAAGGCGCGGTGGGCCTCTTCTGCACGGTTCGCATTACGCGCGTGCAACACAACCTGATGTCCTTGTTGAACCAGCAGTTCGGCCGCCATCAGACCAAGGCCTGTGGACGAACCGGAGATGAAAATGCGTGACATATAATTTCTCCAGATTAGTAAACCGACAGCAAAGGCTGCCGGCTCGAATGTTTATTCAGGATTGCTGCATCCGAGACGCGCTCGCAATCAGCGCCCCCAGCAGCGCACAGGCCGCACCAGACAGATATACAGCGGCATAACTAAACTGACCGGCGATCAGGCCAGCTACCGGCCCGGCGATTCCATAAGCGACATCCAGAAATGCAACGAATGCGCCCATTGCGCTGCCGCGGTTGGCTTGTGGAACACGGTTTAAGGCTTCAACGCCCAGTGCAGGGAAAACCAGTGCACAGCCCAGTCCGGTAACCAGAGCACCTGCTAGTGCCATCCATTCGTTTGAACCCAACCACAACATTGCCTGGCCAAGCGCTTCAACCACCAGTGACCAAACCGCAACGCGATAGCCGCCTGTTTGGTCTGGCAGATGCCCCAGGGCGAGGCGAACGAAAATAAAACCCAGACCAAACGCAGTCATCACCAGGCCGGCGTTCTGCCAGTGATGTGCCGCAAAGTACAGCGAGGCAAAAGCGGTTAGTCCTGACAACCCAACGCCCTGCATCATTAATCCCAGCCCTTCGCGCCAGATGCGCCCTACTACGCGATGGAATGGCAGTCGCGTACCTCCAGGCGATATATATGATGTGGTACAAAATGCAACCAGAGCGGCCAACATCGGTGCAGCAATACAGGCAATCATCGCCATTGTGAGGCTGTAATGCTGATATAACGCCATGCCAACAGGAGCACCAATCGACAGCGCCGCGAACATCGCGATGCCGGTCCAGGACATGGACATACCGGCGCGCTGAGGGCCAACTGAGGCAATGGCCCAGGACACACATCCCGTCACGAACTGACTTTCGCCAAAACCGGCCATCAGACGACCTGCGATAACAATGCAAAGGGTTGCAGCAGGCGATAAATCCGTTATCGAAGCCACCAGATACAGCGCCCCTGCTATCGCTGAAAGTATTGCTCCCTGCAGAGCAGAACGTTTACCGCCCTGCTGGTCCGTAACCCGTCCGGCATAGCCGCGGGTCAGGACGGTGGCCAGAAACTGGATGCCGACCACCAGTCCCACCACGAGGTTACTGAAGCCGAGATGACCATGGATGAACAATGGAATCACCGGCAGTGGCAGTCCGACTGCCAGATAGCCAAAGAAAAGTGCGGCAATAACGCCCGTTGCCGGGCGGGGAAGCAGGACGCGCGGGGTGTTATCCTCCGCGAGCCGCTTAATGGCGAGGGCTCCCATGTCATTATCCTTTATGAAATATGATTAAGTGGGTTGAACGGCCCGGTGTATCAGGCCGCTCTGTCATCAGGATGCTTTAAAAAGATCGATGTGATAGCCGCTGGCGTTGAGCAGGTAATCACGAGAAGCGGTTATCTCTGTACTGAACGCCGCCAGATCAATATCCACCAACTTGCCCGCACGTTTACGAAGCTGGCCGGCCACCATCACGGTATCCACATCAGACCGCTCTATCGCCTGCACGACGGTACCAATTACGTTGGTTACCGGGAAAACAGCGGCTCCGCTGGTGCGAACCATGATAATGTCGGCCTGCTTGCCTGGCGTAAGGGTGCCAATCTGATCCTCCAAACCGGCCGCACGCGCGCCATTAACCGTTGCCGCTTTCAGGACCTCCTCGGCCGTGATGGGTGACGGCACATTGTCCTCACCACGGAAGCGACGGTAGCGCATAGCCGATCGCTGTTGCCCGAACAGAGCGTGCATTTCCCCGAACATATCGCTGCCAAAGGCAGTATCAAGGTCAATGCCCAGTGCCGGGGTCAAGCCGCGATCGACAGCCTGCTGGTAGGCAAAACTTTCATCGTCGAAGCCAAATAGCGCATCCGACCGTGTATTGACCGTGATGTTTACTCCTGAATCGGCCAGGAGCTTCCAGGTATCCTGAGTAACCCTTGAACAGTGGTTGAAGATGTTATGTGTGTCCAGTACGCCCGGCGTGGCAAACTCAGGGCCTAGATTGGCGAGATCGCCGATGAATTCGGTCAGAATACGCATGTCGAGTTTGCGAGCGACCTTCCACCAGTCAAGATTGAGCTGACCAAACAGACCAACGTGCACCAGGCTGTCACTTGTATTCCAGCTTCGCGAGAGTCGCTCCAAATCGGCAGGCAAATGCGCCGATGAAGCTTCTTTATCCATTGCTGCACCGACCATATGTAACGCACGGATGCCGCTTTCCTTTAGAGCATCTAATGCTGCATCAGTATGCTCGGGGCTGCGCGAGTTGTGGCAGGCATCAATGATGGTAGTAATACCGGCATCCAGTGAGGCAAGTGCCGTGAGCCTGGTACTCAGGTACATGTCCAGGGGACGATAATGTTTGCCCAGTTTCTCTGCGACCACATCAATGTAATCAAACAGATCGTCGACATTTGGCATCATGCGGCGCATTACGCCAAGCCACATATGGTGATGAGCATCCACCAGGCCGGGCATAACGATATGGCCAGCTGCATCAATTACCAGGGCATCATCCGCCTGCAGTTCCGGACCCACAGCTGCGATACGGTCGCCATGGACGAGAACATCGCCCACGGAGAGGTTGGGTATATCGGCATCCAAAGTAAGGATGATGCCGCCTTTAAAAAGAGTGCGCGTCGTTGTCATTTCGTATTCCTCAGGGTTAAGTGATGCCGTTCGTTGCGAGGTTTGCCCAGCCGGGGACAGGGAAAATAGCGCCTGGCAACGAATTGGCTGACACAATAGGTTGCGCACCATTTTTGATAAAGGTAGTTTTATGCAAATTATATTTGAATAAATTCAAAGGTGAGTCTCTATGAGTTTTGACGGAAGGCTACTGTCAGGATTGAGCGTGTTGGCCGCAGTTGTCGAGGCGGGTAGTTTCAGTCGCGCTGGCGAGGTGCTGGGACTGTCCGCTTCTGGCGTGAGCAGATCGATAGATCGCCTTGAAGAGAGGCTCGGTGTGCGTTTGCTAAACCGTACGACGCGTACGATGAACCTGACGAACGAAGGCCGAGCTTTGTATGAGCGCGCCTCGCCACATCTTGAAGGGATTGAAGTTGCGGCAAGCTACGTATCCGGTGCCGCCATTGCTGTACGAGGATCATTACGGGTCAGCGTTAATCCAATCTTCGCTCGTTATATTTTGGCCCCGAAACTGCCTCTTTTGCGCGAACGTCATCCGGAACTGGAACTTACAGTAGTGCAGCAGCCTGACGTAGGGGATCTTGTGACAGAGGGTATAGATGTTGCGGTGCGTTTCGGGCCACAACTCCCCTCAACTATTTCTTCGAAATTGCTCTTTCAGACGCGCGTACTCACTGTGGCATCACCGGCATATCTGAAACGGCATGGTCGACCTGAGCATCCTGAAGAACTAGTCACGCATGAGTGCATTCAGTATATCGATCCTCGCCGCGGGAAACCGTTTGAGTGGGAATTCCGTCGTGATCGCGAAGTACTGGCTATTGATACTCATGGTCATTTGACGACAACCGATGTAGATCTGATGGTGCAATCCTGCGTAAGTGGTGTTGGCATTGCCCAGGTACTTTCACTCAGCGTCACGCAATTGATCGCTGACGGAATGCTGGTCGAACTTTTTCCGGAATGGCCTGGCGAAACCTATCCGCTGTATATCACGCGGCCATCTCGTCGACTGCCCCCCGCTGCTGTCGAAGCCTTTATGGAATTTTGCGCTGAAATTTGCGCAAATCATGCAGCGAATTGAAAAAAGAAGCTATCAGCTGCTGGCCGCACTTCAGCGGCGAGCAGCTGATAGCCTCAGCGATAATCAAAGAATTTGTCTGCTCACAAGCATGGCCCCATTAATTTATTCCTTATTCGAGATTATTTACTCTGCCTCAACATGTACGCTGATGTTCAGCCGTTTTGCTTCCATGGATATCATTTTTTGGGCAAGAGCCATATTGCCGCCATGTACTTGATCTATTAAGTGTTGAACGAGAGTCATCATCAAAAAATCCTTATTAGCCGGATAAAAATCGATCATATCAATCCCGCAATCCTGCAGCTGCTGGTGCGTAGTTCTCTCCGTTTCAGCAACAATTTTGGCTACGCTGGCCTGCATCTTTTCGATTTGCTCAAATACAATACGGTTTATGATTTCGATTTGTTCTGGCTTTAAGTCCTTTTCCATCATTACCTCTCATAAAATTTTGTAGCTAAGAAAATTTGGATTATGACAAACCTAATATAAGTACAGGAAGTGAGTCTTCATTCATCATTCATCATTCATCATTCAGCAGTATCTTAGGTACGACGGAACGATTGCTGCCGCACAACGATATACCGCCAGTATAACCTCTCCATAATCAGCAAGATCGGTCAGGATTTTGGCCGTTCGGTGAGGCAAAGTAGGTCATCAGGAGGATGCAATGAACGATGCAATCAAAACGGCCTACCGCGAGCGCTTCACGACGGTGTGCGACTATATTGCCCACCATCTCGATGAACCGCTCACGCTGGAGAAGCTCAGCGCGTTAGCCTGCTGTTCGCCTTATCATTTTCACCGGCAGTTTCTGGCGTTTAGCGGCCAGCCTTTATATCGCTATATCCAGTGGCTGCGTCTGCGTCATGCTTCCTGGCGACTGGCGTTTAATCCTCAGGATAAGGTGATTGATATTGCGCTCGATGCCGGTTTCCAGAGCCCCGAATCGTTCAGTCGCGCCTTCAGAAACGCGTTTGGAAAAAGCCCGCGTCAGTTTCGGCAGCAGCCGGACTGGCTGAACTGGCACCAGCGCGTACCGAAAATGACCTTTCAGGAGCAAAAAACGATGGAAATTAAGATTGTCGATTTCCCACAGACCCAAGTGGCAATGCTTCAGCACCGTGGCAACCCGGATCGGGTAAATGACAGCGCGGCGAAATTTATTGCCTGGCGTAAAAGCTCGGGCCTATCGCCAGTACACGAAAGCAGCACGTTTGGTATCGCCTGGGATGACCCGGCAACCACGCCCGCAGACGCCTTTCGTTTCGATATCTGCGGCAGTATCTCTGAAGCGATACCAGAAAATGAATTCGGGGTTTGCAGTGGCGAAATCGACGGCGGACGTTACGCCGTAGCCCGCCACACGGGTTCTCTGGATACCATTTCCGCCACGGTGTGGGCGATGTTTCGCGACTGGCTACCGGCCAGCGGCGAAACGCTGCGCGATGCCCCGGTATTTTTCCACTACCTCAACTTCATTCACGAGGTGCCAGAACATGCGCTGCAAACGGATATCTACCTGCCGTTAAATTGACTATCCCTTGCTTCCACCTTTTCCGGGTAGCGCTGAGCTTGCCCGGCATAGCCCCCCTTGCAAACTGCGCCAGCGTTTGACGTTCCTCCTTGAGATAGCAACTGAAACCCTGTCACTAATGGGCCATCCGCGCCTGCGCGATTGGTGCAAAAAATCAAACACACCTTTAGATAAAGGCCACTTATTCTGGCATACGTTACAAGGTAGTATTCAGACACATGACGAGTAAAGTTGTAACTTAATAGTCGCAGTACCTCTAATGCAGATAAACCAACCCACGGAGATAAAATGCTGGTATTTTTAACAATGTTTATATTTTCACTGACGCTTTCATTTTCTCCTGGCCCCGTTAATATGGTGATTATATCGTCTGGTGCCATTCACGGCTTTAGAAAGACCTTCTCATTTGTCTCCGGTGCAACGATAGGGTTTACGTTATTACTTATCTTTATATGTTTCGGCTTTTACGCTGCAATCGAAAAATATCCAGTGTTTTTCCGGTATCTTAATATTGCCGGTTCTTTATTTATCATGTATCTGGGCTATAAGATAGCGTCGTCACGGTCCGATATGTCATTAACAAAAACGGATTCACCCGGTTTTATTCAGGGTTTTGTCATGCAGTGGATCAACCCCAAAGCATGGACCGCGTGCGCCTCTGGGGCAGCGATGTTTTCTGAACCCTCTAGCCCTGTTACAGCTCTCGTCTTTATCACGGTCTATTTTTTAGTCTGTTATATGTCGCTTTCAGCATGGGCCTTGATGGGAGAAAAAGTATCTGTGCTGCTCAGGAGCACGCGGCAGCTCCGCACGTTTAACGTGTTGATGGGCGGACTGCTGCTTATTACGGCGTGTTACATGCTCTTTTTAGCGTTTTAAACCCGTTATAACGCGTGAAACTCAATCTCGTTATAAATATCATTAATCAATTTGTAGGCAATACTGCTGGTCGACATATTAGAAGGCCATACGGCATAGACTTTCAGCGGTTCTAATGACCAGTCAGGAAGTATTTCCAGCATTTCTCCGCGCTTAACATCCTCTTCGCTTAAATAGCGAGGAGGTGCTGCGAGACCAATTTGTTGTCTGGCAAGGGCATAAGCGGCTTCGACATTATCTACATACACCGTGGGCGTATACGTTACGACGGCCACTTCTCCATTTTTATGTCGAAATTCCCGGTTATTCTGCCTCATATTGAGTCCAATCCATGGCAGTTTCGCCAGGTCATCAGGATGCGTAATCGTCGGGTAATGGCTGAGCAATTCCCGGGACGCAACTACCTGGCGCGGCAGCACAAAAAGATGGCGCGCTTTAAGAGAACTGTCCGGAAGCTCGCCGATTCGAAATGCCACATCGATACCGTCGGCAATAATATCTCTGCGCGTATCGCTGTAAGAGATATTCAGTAAAATGCCCGGATGACGTTTTATAAAATCGGCCAGATGGCGGGTAAACGCACTCTTCAGAAAAACGGCAGGAAGAGAAACAGTCAGCTTATTCGCCGTTGATATCGAACGCTGCCTAAATTCAATGACCCCCTGCTCATACAGCGCCAGCATCGATTTGGCCGTTTCCAGCAAATTGGCTCCATCGTGAGTCAGAGAGAGTTTACGGGTATTTCTGTACAGTAACGCGCAGCCAAGATTTTTTTCCAGCTTTGATAAATGCGCGCTTGCCGTTGCGGTTGTAAGCCCTAACGCTTCCGCCCCACCTGAAATGGATCCTGCCTCAGCAATCTTTGCAAACACTATCAGATAACGAATGTCATCAATCATTTATCGTCCTGTCGCGACGGTGTTCCTGCGAACTACGCGTTTAATCATAGAGTTACGATATCGTACTTTCCTCTCCGGTCGCATCTCTTTTTATCGTTTGGACTTTAGCGCCCTACTCATTTTGCGAGGCGCTGCAGTGTCAACCCGGCGACATCCTCTTCTGGGAGCCGGACAGCCCGTAATGACGCGCCTGCGCCAGCGTTTGCAGCTCCTCCTTAAGCCAGCGCGTTGCGCCCCGCTGGCCGCTGCGTTTATGCGAGTAAATTTTCACTTCAAACGTGCGCATCGAAAACGGTAAAGGAAGAATCCTCAGGTCCGCTGCCGCAGCCAGCTTCTCAGCGGCAAAACGGGGGATCGCCATCAGCAGGTCGCTCTCCGCAACGATAAACGGCGCGCTGAGCATCGACGGCGTTTTGATCGCGATTTGTCGGGTATAGCCCAGTTGTTCCAGCCGCACGTCCAGAACGCCCTGCTTCTCATTCCATGGCGTCACCACCAGGTGTCGGGCCGCGAGATACTCCTCCAGCGTGAGACGCGTCCGGCGCGCGTTGCTGATGACCACATACTCATCTTCAAACCAGTCGATCTCTTCCAGCTCCGGGTGCCGGATATCATCCTGAGTGCTGAACCCCAGCGCGAGATCCACTTCGCCCGCCAGCAGTTCCGTCAGCGCAGGGCTGTGCGGCAGATAGCGCAATTCGAAACGCAAACCCGGGGCAGCAAGCTGCAGTTTGTGCATCAGCACCGGGAAAATGCACAGCGCGGTAAAGTCCGTAATCCCAATTTGTAAGCTTTCGGTACTGCTGGCCGGGTCAAACTCCGGCTGCGGGGTCAGCTCATGATTGAGGAACGACAATGCGGAAGCAATGGAAGGCGCAAGCTGAGTGGCATACACGCTGGGGGACATGCGATGCCCTTCCCGAAAAAAGAGCGGGTCATTAAGGGTGATGCGCAAACGCGACAGCGCATGGCTCAGTGCCGATGTGCTCATCGCCAGCTCGTCAGCGGCCAGCCGAACGGAACGGTGGCGGTAAATCGCGTCGAAAACGGGCAGCAGGTTTAAATCAAGACGCCTCAGTACCGGATGCATAATATTCATCATTTGTTGATTTCATTGCACTTAATTCTTCGGACAATACTCCGTATGCTTAACGCCATCAATCGAAACACAGGAAAAACAATGAGCATCACCATTCGTCAGGCCCGCCCCGAAGATGCAGCGGCAATATACGCCATGATCTACGAGCTGGCGGTGTATGAAAAAGCGCCGGAAGAAGTGGTTACCACGCCGGAGGAGATCCGCGAAACGCTCTTTGGCGCAGGCACAAAAACCGAAGCGTTGATCGCGGAGTTTGACGGCAAGATAGCCGGCTATGCCGTGTTCTTCACCAGCTATTCGACCTGGCTGGGACGCAACGGGATTTATATGGAAGACCTGTACGTTTCTCCGGATTATCGCGGTAAAGGCGCGGGAAGAGCGCTGCTGAAACATATCGCGCAGCTCGCGGTAAAACGGCAGTGCGGCCGCCTTGAATGGAGCGTTCTGGACTGGAACCAGCCCGCCATTGATTTTTACCTGAGCATAGGCGCGCTGCCGCAGTCCGAATGGGTTCGCTATCGTCTTGATAGCGACGCGCTGCTGAAATTTGCCGAATAGCGACACGTGGTACCGGAGAAGATCCCGCCCTGCGGGATCGCTCTGTCCTGCCTTTATCCCGCCTCAACAGATTCTGAATTTATGCTACCCTTCCATAAATTTCATAAACATATTGCAGAATGCCATGACGACAGCCCCTTTTATTCGCCCACAACTTACCCTGCCCGACGGTGCCGACAGGCTGCTGTTGCATTCCTGCTGCGCCCCCTGCTCGGGTGAAGTGATGGAGGCTATCCAGGCGTCGGGGATTGACTACACGATTTTCTTCTACAATCCCAATATCCATCCGCAGAAGGAATACCTCATTCGGAAGGAGGAAAATATTCGGTTTGCGGAAAAACACGGCGTGCCGTTTGTTGATGCCGATTACGACACCGATAACTGGTTTGAGCGCGCGAAAGGCATGGAATGGGAACCCGAACGTGGCGTCCGCTGCACCATGTGCTTCGATATGCGTTTCGAGCGTACGGCGCTCTATGCGGCAGAAAATGGATTCAGCGTCATCAGCAGCTCGCTGGGGATCTCCCGCTGGAAAAACATGCAGCAGATAAATGACTGCGGCCAGCGTGCTGCCGCGCGCTATCCGGGTATGGTTTACTGGGACTATAACTGGCGTAAACAGGGCGGCTCCTCACGCATGATTGAGATCAGCAAGCGGGAGCAGTTTTACCAGCAGGAGTACTGCGGGTGCGTTTATTCACTCAGGGACAGTAACCTGCATCGTAAGTCTCAGGGACGCCCGCTGATTCGCATCGGGAAACTGTATTACGGTCAGGATGACAATGAGAAATAACGGGTTCCCGGTATAGAGATATATCCGAAAACAGCCCTGACGTGTACCGAATTTAGCCTTATGTCTCCCACATCCAGAAAGAGCGGCTATCCTTTAATTATCAACAAAAGGAGGTAAAAATGTCTGATTTCGGTACTGATAAAAACACCCAGGTTGCTGAAGATAAAGCAAAAAATAAATTTGATGAACTCGCAGGTTCAGCGCAGCAGCAGTTTGGTGAATTCGTCGATTCACCAAAACATCAGGTAAAAGGTGCCGCGAAAAAGTATGCCGCTCAGGCCAGCGATGCCGTTTCCGACGTCACTGAAGCTGTCAGAAATAATCCACTCACCGGCCTCGTCGCAGCGGGTGCGGTCGGTATTGTTCTCGGCCTGCTGCTGGGTCGAAAATAATAAAAGGCCCTTCGGGGCTTTATTTTTTCTTAGCTAAAAATCCTGACCATACGGTCTAACTCTTCCTCTTTCACGGCCCGCGATAAATAATATCCCTGAAAGTTTTTGACGCCTAACGCGACTAATTTTTCAAACTTTTCTTCACTATCAACCCCCTCGGCAATACAGTCCGTTCCGGTCATGTCGCTGTAAATCTGTATCGCTTTAATCAGGTTATAGTCATTGTCGTTTGCCACAAAATGCTCAACGATGTCCCGATCCAGCTTAAGACCATCAAAATGCACCTGCCGCACCGGGAACATAGTTTGATGATTAGAGAAGCAGTCATCCAGGAACAATCGACACCCCGTATTACGCAAATGCCGCATGGTTTCAGGGATCCTCTTGTCCTTCGTCACGTCAATATCTTCGGCGAATTCAAAGACCAGCTTCTCGGCCCACTGCGGTTTGAGCAGCATGTCGATAGCTTTCTTTGCCATATCAGGCAATGCATTCCCGGAAGCCAGGCGAGGCGGAATATTCACAGAAAAATAGTATTTACCGTTATACTTATTAATCCCGGACACGGCGGCATGGATGACTAACGCCGTTATTTTTAACCATATCTCATGGTTTGAAATATCCGTGAGAAAACTGGCCGGCTTGACAATTTTACCGTTTTTATTCCAGCGGATCAGTATCTCAAAGCCTACGCCTTTTTTGTCACGATCGGTAATGATCTGATAAGCAGGGAAGATCTCTTTTTTATATAATGCATTGAAAATCTCTGCTTCCTTATCCGTAAACTCCTTATTTTGACTCCGCCGCTTGATACTTCTTTCCGCATTAAAATTGTGCGAATCGTGTAACCACCGCTTAATTAAGCGTAATTTCAGCACGCCTTCCTTACGGTGCGTATAAACCGTTTTATTAGAAAGCCCCATTTCATCGCACATTTCTTTTACGGACATGCCGCGGTAGAAATTTAATAAAACGTCAATCTCTCTTTTTGTTAGCCATTTTACGTTGTCTTGCGAAGGATTATCCTTGTAGCGATCGCGTAATAAGTACGAACGATCTTTAAAAACATGATGGTGCGTTTGAGAACCAGTGACGACATCTGAAACGCGGGCTATGCGAATCAATGATAATTGATAACTATTATTTAAAAGAGTGCCCAGGGTGCGATATAGCCAGCCATCCGGTATGTCGCCATACAGGGTGACGCGTCGAATAACGGGAAGTGCATTGAGCACGGATGCCAGTCGCTTCAGGCTCTCCAGGAGACTGACGATACCTTTTCCGAGAAACACCACAATATGAGCGCTCTGATTTATAAGGATATTTTCCAGATCCTGTTGGGATGCCTCATCCCCGTCAAAGTGAATATGCGAAGCCTGTATTCCGTACTGGTTAAGGATCAGACGATATCCCTGGAACGTAAAACCGCAGGCGGAGATGACAAATTTATGTTCATCGCACGCCTCATTTCTGAGAGAAATTGTGTGGGTCATAAACTGCTCCTGGGCACTAAGGCGCCATTTCCATTTGTGAATACGTAAAATTTAACGCACCTGTTATAAACATTAATTTTACAGTACCGACTCAGGGTAAGAAACAGATATCAGCTGAACTCACAGGAACATCTTTGCGTTAATCACCGTCGTTTAAATGTACTTTTCTTTGCAAATAACAACGGCAAACATCTTATTCTCAGGGTATAATGAAAATTCCGAAAAGAAGAGTGGACACTTCATCTATCGGCTCATTCAAATACGAGAAAAATGCTATGGATAATCACATCTCATCCAGGGCCTTGCTACATCGAAGGGATGTTATAAAGAACAATCCGCGATTCGGTGAGGCAATATTAGAGCACTACACAATTAATGACACCATCTACAAAAAACAACCTTTGTTCTACAAGACAATGCTGCAGGAATCACGATTTAACATTATTCTCTCCATGTGTTGCTTTATTTTTGGAAATCAGGCCGAGTCAGTTTCAGAGATTAAAGAGCTATGCTCTCGCTATAAAATAGCCAGCCCCAACAGCGTGATTGCGATCATTACGATACTGAGAACCACCGGGCGCATCAGGACCTGGCGCTGCACGGATGATCGACGCAAAACGAGAATCGCGCCAACTGAAAAAGGACTCAATGAACTTAAGCGTTATATGTCCGGCGCTTTTTTGCCCGTCAGCATTCTTTATCCGGCATTTAATATTAATGTTAATCTGCTGGATAATGATATTTTGAGAAACAACTTCTTCCGCCGCGCGGCTGAATATCTTTTTCGGGGATTAACGTTCAGAAAGGTGTTGCCTGAGGTGGGATTATTTATTGATAAAGATGGCGGCCGTATGATTATGCTTTATATCTATCTGCAGGCCATGAAAAATAAATCCGCTCACGGTGCGGTCATTGACTATTCAGCCAGCACGCTCGCAAAAGAATTTTTTGTTTCACGCATCCACGTCAACCGAATTATCAAATCGGCACAAGAGGCGGGATATCTTAAAGATCGTGGTGATGGTCGGATGTCGATATACCCGGCGTTTATCGACCTTGTCGAAAATTATGCCGGTTTATATTTTGCGTATGTTACGCATTACATCAACGTTGTGCCTAAAGAGCGACGCCACGCTCACAACGTGACGTCAACCGTATAATCCAGCAGGCGTTCGGAGTTCCGAACGCCATTCCCCTATCGTTCCCGCAGCGCCTCTTTTGCCTTGTTCAGCGGTTTCAACAGATAATCCAGAATGGTTTTACTGCCGGTTTTAATATCAACGGTAGCAATCATGCCCGGAAAGACCGGAAATTCCTGACCCTGCTTATTGGTCAGATGGTTACTGTCGGTACGGATATAAACGCGATAGTAGTAGACATCCCTTTTCACCTCATCCTGCAGGGTGTCCGGCGAAATCATGGTCACTTCCCCTTCCAGCCCGCCGTAAATGGAGTAGTCATAGGCCGTAATTTTCACCAGCGCTTTCTGGCCAGGATGAATAAACGCCACATCGCGCGGCGAGATTTTCGCTTCGACCACCATCTGATCGTCAAGCGGGACAAGGCTCATCAGCTTGCCGTTCGGCGGGATAACGCCTCCCACGGTCGTGACGTCAATATCCTTCACGATCCCGCGAACCGGGGCATTGAAGGTCAGCCGGGTCAGGGAGTCCTCACGCCCTTTCATCACTGAACGCTGGGCCTCAATCTCCGCATTGGCTTTTGCCAGCTCTTCACGGGCGCGAACGTAATACTGGTTTTTCATCTCGGTGATTTTATTCTCAAGCTCATTTTTTTGACGCTCAAGACGTAACACCTCAACCTTGCTGGCCGCTCCCTGGGTCACTAGCGGTCGGGTTAACGACAGCTCGCGCTGCACCAGCTCGGCGCCCTGACGCAACCCGGCCAGCCCTTTTTCGAGACTTTCACGACGGGACTGATAGAGCGCCGTTTCCTGTTTGACCAGCTCAACGTCGTCATCCAGCTCCTCCGGAAACGCGAGCTCCGTGTCGTTCACCTCGGCCTTCAGGCGCGCAGCGGTTGCCAGCGCCGCATTCAGGCGAGACTCGCTCTCCAGCACGCTCGACTCGGTTTTTGTCCGGTCAAGCTGCGCAAGCTGCTGGCCGCGTTCCACGATGTCGCCTTCGCGCACCATCAGGCTGTGGATGATGCCGCCTTCCAGAGACTGGATGACCTGCTCATGCGAAGACGGTATGACCTTGCCGCTGCCGGTCGTCACTTCATCCAGGTGGAACAGGCTTGCCCAGGCGATAAACACCGCCAGCAGGGCGAACAGGGACCATGCCACCAGCGACGAGCGCGGCAGGCGCGGCTCCTTCAGTCGGCTATTGAAACGAGAGAAATCATTCATGATGCGCCCTCCTCTGCAACCGCCGCCGGCTTCATGGTCACCGTACGCTGCGCGGCTTTCTGCGGCGCCATGCCGTGCTGGTGCAGGATCGCATCGCGCGGGCCGTCCATCACCACCTTGCCGTTTTCCAGCACGATGATGCGGTCGACCAGGTCCAGAATCGGCAGGCGATGCGTCGCCACCACCAGCGTCCGGCGTTTACCCAGCCATTTGTGAAGATGCTGAATAAACTGCTTCTCGCTCATTTCGTCCAGCCAGGCGGTAGGCTCGTCCAGCAGCAGGATAGTCGGCGAGGTAATCAGGGCACGCGCCAGCAGCAGCGCCTGACGCTGACCGCCGGAGAGGCCAGCCCCGCCCTCGTTGATGATGTAGTTCAGCCCCATTTTCTGCTTGCGCACAAACTCCAGCGCGCCGCTGTTAACCAGCGCCTGATGAATCTCATCGTCGGTGGCTAACGGGTTCCCCATCAGGATGTTGTCCCGCACGGAGCCAAAGAACAGCCGGGCCTGCTGGCTGAGCAGCTGCATGTCGCGACGCACGTCGGCCGGGTCCAGATGATTGAGGGCGATATCGTCGAGCAGGATGCTGCCCTGCTGCGGCTCCTGCATGCCCGCCAGAAGCTGCAGCAGCGTGCTTTTACCGGAGCCGTTGCGCCCAAGCACCGCCACGCGCTCTCCGGCGCGGATCTGCAGCTTGCTGATGTTGAGCACGGTGAGTTTCTCTTCCTCGTCGTAATAAAACCCGACGTCCTCAAGGCTATAGTCGCCGCGCAGGTGGGCTTTATGCACCTTCTTGCCGTGCTGCGGATCGTCAATCGGGCGCTGCATCAGGTCGTCCAACCCCTTGCGAGCCACCTTTGCCGACTGCCAGCGCGAGAGCACGCCTGAGATCTGCGACAGCGGCGCGATAGTGCGCGATGCCAGAATCGAGGTTCCCACCAGCGCACCGGTGGTCATGTCACCGCTGATGACCAGATAACAGCCCACCAGCAGTACCACCGCATAGACGATGGACTGCACCTCCTGCGTCCAGGTGAGCAGCAGGCCCGTCAGCCAGCGCTGCTTCATGCCGACGCTGGCGGCGACGTCGTTGGTGTTGTTCCACTGGTTCTGGAAACGCTGCTCGGCGCGCATCAGCTTGATGTCCTCAATGCCCTGCACCGCTTCCACCAGCGTGGCGTTGCGGATGGCGGATTCGCGCATCCCTTCGCTGGAGAGTTTCCCCAGCGGGCGCTGCACCAGCAGGCCGGGGATGAGCAGCAGCGGCACGGCGAGCAGGACCACCAGCACCAGCGGGCCGCCAATCATCCACAGAATAAAGACGAACAGCAGGAAGAACGGCAGATCGGAAATCGCCGCAATGGTGGTCGAGGTGATCAGCTCGCGCACCGACTCCAGCTCGCGGATCTGCGCGATAAAGGATCCGGTTGATTTGGAGCGCGCGCCGTTTTTAATCCGCAGCGCGTGGGCAAACACGCGTTCGGAGATGCGCAGGTCGGCGCGTTTCCCCACCACGTCGGAAATATGCACGCGCAGCATGCGCATGATGAATTCGAACACGATGGCAATCATCACGCCGCCAAACAGGACCCACAGCGTGGCTTCCGACTGCGACGGTACCACCCTGTCGTACACCTGCATGGAGAAAACCATGCCGGAGAGCGCCAGCACGTTGGCAACCAGCGCCACCAGCATAATGTCGCTGTAGCGTCGCCAGTCCTTCAGCGCCAGCTGCCAGAACCAGTTTTTCTCATAGGGTTTGATGTAGTCGTCCACGCGGGCATCCGGCGTGGATTCGAGCGGGCGCAGCACCATCAGCCCTTTTAACCGCGCCCCGAGTTCGTCACGCGTCAGCGTGGTCTCCAGCCCCGCGTCGCCGCCAAACTGCAGGCTGACGTTGCCTTCGCTGTCCATGCGGTTAATGACCGCGATTTGTCCGCCGGTGAATTCCGCCAGCAGCGGCAGGCGCCACGGATCGAGGGATACCGCTTCAGCCGCCACCATACGCATCCCCAGCCCAAGCTGGCGCGCCATCTCCTCCAGCACCAGCTGGCGCGGAGACTGGCTTTCATGGTTAATCGTGACCCGAACATGCTCCGCTGAGAAATCCAGCCGGTAGTGCTTCGCGATGATGAGCATGCCCTGCAGCCAGGGTTCGTACTGTGGATGTGTCTTCATAATGCTACGTCCTGTCCAGAGCGGTAATTTCGCACTGAAATGATACCTTTACGGAATGATTAAAAATCGAACACTCTCTAAACGAGCCCGCAAAATAATCTTGTGAAATATAGGGTTATCGCTATTCATGTAAAGAAACGCAAAAGGCCGCGGGGATCGCTCCCCGCGGCGTTGTTTTACGCAATTAACAGCTGATGGTTCGCCAGCAGCGTTGCCAGATCCGTCTGCACGCCGTTCAGCGTCACCAGCGTGGTTGGCGAGAACTGACCGCCGGTACCGTCCAGGTCAACCTGGATCTCGGTATTGCTGCCGTTTTGCACCACGCGGATGTAATCGCTGATATTGCCCGCGCTGCTGTCCAGCGTGGCGACGCCGTTCACGTAGCTCGCCGAGCCCGTGCCCGTATAGCCGCTGCCGGAGAGCAGATCGCGCAGGTCAATACGATCCGTGTCCGCGGTCCCTTCCCAGGTGCCGACCGTAAAGCCGTTCACCACGTCGTGACCGTTACCGCCCGTCGCATCCGAGGCGTTGATCAGCTTGTAGAGCAACGTATCATGACCACCGCTGCCGATGTTGAAGGTGTCGTTTCCGCCGCGCCCTTCGAACTGGTTATCACCGCTGTTGCCGGTAATAACGTCGTCGTAATCCGAGCCGTTGATACCTTCAATGTTCAACAGTCGCGTGGTACCGAACCCGGTGTTCTGCGCGGTTGAGAGGCGCAAATCAACGGTTACGCCGGAGGTCGCATTGCGGTAATCCACCACGTCCATCCCGCCGGTGTTGCTCCAGGTGTCGTAGTCGGAGTGGGTATTCCAGCCGCCGGAGCCGTTGTAGGTATAGGTGCCGTCCTCTGCAATGAAGGTGTCGTTATACCCGGTCCCGGTGATGGTCCCGCTGTGGCCGCCGGTGGCGGCTTCGGCCGTCAGGACGTAGCCCTCTTTGCCGTTGCCCGCCTCCAGACCGCTCCAGGTGACGTTATCCGACACGCCGTTGGTGATCTTCAGGATCTCGGCCGAATAGGTTTCATTCGGATCCAGACCGTAGAAGCTCACCAGCGCAGAGGTATCGTTCGACCCGATACCGGACTGGGCGTTGATGATCTGCGAGGCCACCAGCACGCCCGCGGCGTTGTACAGATTGACCGTGTTGCCGTAGTAGGCGTTGATGCCCTCGCTGTCGACAATGTGCAGGTGCATCGCGGTGCCGTCAGCAATGGTTTTGCTGTTTTGCACCAGCACCACCTTGCCGTTCTGCTGAGAGACCAGCAGATCCTGCGCGCCGTCCCAGTTGTAGTCCACCGCCGCCACGCCGGTCGCGTAGGCAATACCGGACGCCAGCTGGCTGGAGGTCCAGGTGGAACCGTAGCCGCTGTTGGTGAACAGGGTCGCCGTCTGCGAGCCGCCGTAGGTGCTGAGCTTGATGATGTCCATCTGACCGTCGCCGTTCCAGTCCACCGCCACCGACAGATACCCTGCCGTGGCGTTAGAGGCTTCCACCGCGCTCTTGGTGGCAGAGAGCTTCCCGGTACCGTCGTTGTAGTAAATCACCCCGCCGTTGTTGTTGTAGCTGCTCCCCAGGTACAGATCCATGTAGCCATCGCCGTTGAAGTCCGCCCACGTCATGGACGCCGCCGTGGTGGTATTCGAGGCGTTGACCACAAACACGTTGGTCAGGTTCTGACCGATAGAGAGCGTGCCGTTACCGTTGTTGTTGATCACGGTTAACGAGTACGCGCCGCTGCGGTTGGTGTGCTGAACAATATCCACCGTGCCGTCGTTGTTCAGGTCAACCCCGGAAATTTCGCGCCCGGAATCGAACTGACCGTAGAACCCGCCTTCCCCGCCGGTTCCGTCCGGCGACAGAACGCCGTTGTTGTTCACCAGGTAGGTCAGTGAGTCCATACCGGCATCGCCGTACGCCAGATCAAGATAGCCATCCCCGGTTTTGTCGTAGGCAATCACGCCGCCGTACCAGATGGTGGTGCCCATCGCCAGCTGGCTGGCGTTATAGGTGCTGCCATCATAGGTCCACATCACCTGCGTGGAGCCGGCGTAGGTGTTCTCGGTCGCGAAGATATCCTGCGTGCCGTTACGGTCAAAGTCGGCGGCGGTCTGGCTCACCACGTAGTAGTTACGGGTATTGGTCAGCGTATTGCCGGCATAGGTCGAGCTATCGCTGCTGGAGTATGACTGGCCGTTAGCGATGATATTCCACAGACCGCTGCTGTTCATGCCGAGGGTCATGGTGGAGTTGTTGCTGTTCCCCGCCGTGGTTGCCCAGTCGGTATTCACCGAGGTGGTATCAATCACCAGGCTGCCGGTCGCCGTACCCGTGGTATTGCCGTTACCCGCGCTGCTCTTCACCTGCGCGGTCACGCTGTAGCTCGCCACGCTCAGCGCATCGCCGTCCGGGATCTGCAGATACCAGGTGTTGTGATCCGGGTCGACTACCACCGCACCGCCGGTCTGGGAGGTGTAGGTTTTGCCGTTCACCGTCACCACCAGATATTCGCCGTTCACCAGGTCAGCGGAGACGGTACCGCTGACGATCGGCGTAGTGTCCGACGTGGTCTGCGCGGTAATCGCCGCCGTGGTGGTCGGGATACTGGTATCGACGTTCAGCACAAACCCGTCCGATTCCGTGTAGTTTCCGGCCCTGTCGGTGACGCGCACGATGTAGGTGTGATTCCCGTCGCTCAGGCCGTTGTCCTGGAAGGACCAGCTCGCGCTGCCGTTCATGGTCACCTGGCCGAGCAGAACCCCGTCACGGTAGAGCTGCACGATCTCGCCGTCATCCGGGGCACGGTTGAGCGTCCCGTTGATCAGCGGCGAGTTATCGTCCGTTGCCACCGCGCTGCCAAAAGTGCCCTGACGCTCGCCTTCGCCGTCGGTGTAGCTCACGACCGTGCCAACCGTGGTCGGCGGCGTGGTGTCTACCGTGACGATCTGAGACGCGGTGGAACCCACATTGCCCGCCTGGTCGATAATCCGCACCTGGTAGGTGTAGTCCCCGTCAGGCAGATCGCGGGTATCGGTGTAGCTCCAGCGCTGGTTGGTGACCGTGGTATCGAGCCAGGTATTTCCGCCGTCCAGGCTTATCTGTACTCGCTCGTCGTTTGCCAGCGCGCTGCCCAGCGAACCGTTGATGGTCAGCGTGGTGTCCATGGTGATGAAATCACTCCCGGACTGGCCGGTATCTTCGCTGATGCTGTCGATGGTGACGCCGTACTGCGGCGCCTGCGTATCCACCGTCACCGCCTGCGAGGTGGTTGCCCCGACGTTCCCCGCCTGGTCAACGACCCGCACCTGATAGTTATGGCTGCCGTCGGTCAGGGTACGGGTGTCGCTGTAGCTCCACTGCGTACCGCTGACGGTGGCGTACACCCAGGTGCTGCCGCCGTCCATGCTCACCTGCACGAATTCACCCGCGCCGAGTTCTTCGCCGAGCGTTCCTTGCAGTGTGTACGAGGTCGAACTGGTCAGGAAGTCGTTATTGTCGAAGCCGGTATCCACGGTGATGTTATCCACGGTCACCGTAATCGCCGCATCCGGGGCGACCGTATCGACGGTCACCTGCTGATGGGCGCTGGCCCCCACGTTGCCGGCGGCATCCACCACGCGAACGTAGTAGTCATAGGTCTGGTTACCCAGCGTGCGGCTATCGACGTAGTACCAACTGTTGCCGGTGACGATCACGTTCTGCCAGGTGACGCCGCCGTCGATGCTGATCTGGGCATACTCGCCGTCGGCCAGCGTCGCGCCGAGCGAGCCGTGCAGCGTCAGGGACGTATCGTTAGTGACAAAGTCGCTGCTGCTCAGGCCGGTATCGTCGCTGATGCTGTCGATGGCGATGGTTTTGCTGGCGTCCGGCGCAACCGTATCAATGGTCACCACCTGGCTGGCGGTGGCGCTGATATTGCCCGCGTCGTCAATCACGCGCAGCTGGTAGTTATAATCCCCGTCGGCCAGCGTGCGGCCATCGACATAGGTCCAGCTCAGGCCGCTGACGCTGACGTCTATCCAGGTAACGCCGCCGTCGAGGCTGATCTGCGCGTGGTCGCCGCTGCCCAGCGCCGCGCCGAGCGTCCCTTTCAGGCTGATCTGGTTGTCGCTGGTGATAAAGTCGCTGCCGGACAGACCCGTATCCTGGGTGATGGAATCAACCGTAATCGTCGTTGCTACAGGCATGGTCAGGTCAATCACCACGTCCTGGCTGTCCGTCGCCCCCACGTTGCCCGCGTTATCGATCACGCGCACCTGGTACTGATACGTACCGTCCGTCAGGGTGCGGCCATCGGTGTAGCGCCAGGTGGTGCCGGTCACGGTCAGGTCAATCCAGGTGGTGCCGCCGTCGAGGCTGATCTGCGCCTTCTCGTTATTGCCGAGCTGCGCGGTCAGCGAGCCGTTGACCACCACCTGAGCATCGTTGGTGATGAAATCAGTCGCGCTCAGGCCGGTGTCGTTTTGCAGCGAGTCAATGCTGATGCCCATCGACGGCGCGGTGAGATCCACGGTGACGGTGTGGTTATCGCTGCCGCTGTTGCCGATGGTGTTGCTGACCTGCGCGTTAATGACGTACGAACCGCCGTCCGCCAGCGCGGTCACGTCTGCGCTGCCCACCGTATAGCTCCAGGTGCCGTCATTCTGGACGGTCGCCGTGTAGGTTTTGCCGTTCAGCGTAATGGTCACCGTCTGGCCCGCCGGGGCGTCGGTGGTACCGCTGACGACCAGCGGCGTACCGTGCTCGGCGGCGTTGACGATATCGTCCTGCGCAAAGGTGTTGATGGTGATGGTTGGGACATCGCCGTTCAGCGTCACGTCGTGCGTCGCGCTGCCCGGGTTGCCCGCCCTGTCGCTTACCGAAGCGGTGATGGTGTAATCCCCGTCGCTCAGGCCGAGGAAATCACGGCCCGGCACGAAGACCGACCAGGATCCGTCCGCCCCGACGGTCGCCTGATAGCTGTGCCCGTTGAAGGAGACGGTCACCGTCTGGCCCTGTTCCGCCGTGGTGGTGCCGCTGATGGTCTGGCCCGCCACCTGCTCCGCGTTGTTGACGATATCGTCATCGGCCACGGTGCTGATGGTCACGGTTGGCGCGACGGTGTCAACCGTTAAGGTGTGAGTGGTCTGGCCGTTATTACCCGCTTTATCGTTGACCGAGGCGGTCACCGTCAGCGCGCCCTGGCTCAGGGCGGCCAGGTCTGCCGCCGGCACGTCGAGCGTCCAGGTGCCGTCGTTCGCGACGGTGGCAGTGTAGGATTTGCCGCCCAGCGTCACGGTAACGGTCTGACCCGCCTCCGCGCTGGAAGAGCCGCGCACGGTCAGCGGCTGCTGTGCTTCTGCCGCGTTCAGCATATCGTCAGCCGACAGCGTCGCAATGCTCACAACCGGCGCAGTAGTATCCACGCTGATGCCGTGCGTCGCCGACGCACTGTTGCCCGCGCTGTCCTGCGCCGACACGGATACCTGATAGCTCGCGCCATCGGCCAGCGCGCCCACGTCGGCGGCCGGAACGGTGGTCGTCCAGCTGCCGTCGCTCTGGATGGTGGCCGTATAGCTCTTGCCGTTCAGCGTCACGGTGACCTGCGTACCGCTGGCTAACTGGGCGCTGGAGCCGTTAATCACCAGTGGCGAACCGGCTTCAGCCGCGTTAATGACGTCATCTCCGCTAACGGTGTTGATGGTCAGCGCCACGGAGGCGGTGTTCACTACCACATCGTGGGTCTGGGTGCTGCTGTTGCCCGCGCTGTCGGTAATCGTCGCGCTGAGGGTCACGGTGCCGTCGTTCAGCGCGGAAATCACGCTGGCCGGCACGCCCACGCTCCAGTTACCGCTGGCGTCAACGGTGGTGGTGTACTGGTTCGAACCGATGGTGATGACCAGCTTATCGCCGACGCTCGCGCCGGTTGCGGTGCCGCTGACGATCTGCGCCTGCCCGTGCTCCACGCTGTTAATGACGTTATCGCCCGCGACGTCGTTAAAGCTGACGGTCGGCGGCGTGGTATCAAGCGTAATCGCTTTGCCCGCGCTGCCCGGGTTACCCGCGGTGTCGCTCACGCTGACCTGCACGGAGTAGCCGTTATCCGCCAGTGCGGACAGGTCTGTGCCCGGCACGTTCACGTTCCAGATACCGCCCTGCTGCACCTGCGCGGTATAGCTCTTACCGCCCAGCGTCACGGTGACCGTCTGACCGACTTCCGCCGTGGTGGTGCCGGAAATGGCCACGCCCGCAGCCGCTTCGCTGGCGTTAATCACGTTATCGCCTGCGACCGTATCGATGGTCACGGCTGGCGCGGTCGCATCCACGCTGTACTCCCGGCCCGCCGAGGCGCTGTTGCCGTGCGCGTTGGTGACGCTCACCTGCACGCTGGCATCGCCGTCCTTCAGGCCCGCGAGATCCGCAGACGGCACGGTGGCCGTCCAGTTACCGTCGGCATCCACCTTCGCGGTGTACGTCTTGCCGCCGAAGATGACGGTAACGGTCTGGTTTTGCTCCACGTTCGAGGTGGTGCCGGACAGGACCAGATCCGCGCCTTTCTCCGCCGCGTTAATCACGTCGTCGGTGGCAATCGCATCGATGCTGATAGCCACTGCTGACAGATCGACGGTCACGTCATGGCTGATGGTCACCGGGTTGCCCGCCGCGCTCTGGCCTGCAGCGGTCACGGTAATCGTGCCCGCAGCCAGGGCCCCGACGTCTGCCGCCGGGATCGCCGCGCTCCAGGTGCCGTCTGCCAGCACGGAGGCCGCATAGGTTTTGCCGTTGACGGTCACGGTGAGCGTGGTGCCTGCCGCCAGCCCGTCGCTGGAGCCGGTAACGATCAGGTTCTGCCCGTGCTCGATGCTGTTGATCACATCGTCGCCCGCCACGGTATCGACGCGCAGGCCCGGCAGGCTGGCGTCGATAGTGATTTCGCGCTCGCCCGCGCCGGTGTTGCCGTGGCCGTTGGTGACGGTCGCCGACACGGTCAAATCGCCGTTGCCCAGCGCGGTCAGGACGGATTCCGGCACGTTAACGGACCAGGTCAAATCGTTCTGTACCGTCGCGGTGTACGTATTGCCGCCAATGGATACGGTGACGGTATTGCCCGCTTCCGCGTTCGCTACCTTGCCGCTGATGGTCTGGCCCGCGGCCACTTCCGCCGCGTTGATGACGTTATCGCCCGCAATGGTGTTGATGGTAACGGTCGGCAGCGCGGTGTCCACCAGCAGGGTCGCCGTATTGCTGACGCTGTTGCCCACGCCGTTGGTCGCGGCTGCGTTCAGGGTGTAGTTGGCTTCGCCCAGACCCGCGAGATCCGCTGCCGGAACGGTCAGGCTCCAGGTGCCGTCTGCCGCCGTCGTGGCCGTGTAGTTTTTGCCGTTCAGGGTCACGGTCACCACGGTGCCTTCCGCCAGGTTGGCGCTGGTGCCGCTGACGCTCAGAACCTGACCTTTTTCCACCGCGTTCAGCACGTTATCGCCGCTGATGGCGTTGAAGGCAACGGACGGCAGGCCGGTATCGACGGTCACGTTATGCGTGCCGGTACCGGTGTTGCCCGCCGCGTCGGTGACGGACGCCGTGACGGTCACGGTGCCGTCGCTGAGGCCGGAAATCACGCTCGCCGGTACGCCCACGCTCCAGTTCCCCGCGGCATCCAGCACGGTGGTGTAGGTCTGGCCGCCGATGGTCACGGTGACCTTATCGCCCGCTGCCGCGCCGGTGGCGGTGCCGCTGATGATGTGCGCCTGGCCATGCTCAACAAGGTTAATCACGTCGTCGCCCGCCACGGTGTTGATGGTCACCGCCGGAACGGTGACGTCCACTGTCAGGTTGTGATCAACGGACGCCGGGTTACCCGCCTTGTCGCTGACGCTTGCGGTGACGGTCACGCTGCCGTCCGTCAGGGCCGCAACATCGGCCGCCGGGATGTTCAGCGTCCAGCTGCCGTCCGCGCCTGCGGTTGTGGTGTAGTCTTTGCCGTTCAGCGTCACGGTCACGGTCTGGCCCGCTTCGGCGGTGGTGGTGCCGGATACGGTCAGATCGGACTGCGCTTCTGCGGCGTTCAGAATATCGTCAGCCGCAAGGGTGTTGATGGTCACGGACGGCGCGGTCGCATCCACGCTGTACTCGCGGCCCGCCGAGGCGCTGTTGCCGTTGACGTTGGTGACGCTCACCTGCACGCTGGCGTCGCCGTCCTTGAGGTGTACCAGATCCGCAGACGGTACGGTGTAGGTCCAGTTGCCGCTGTCGTCTACTGTCGCGCTATAAATTTTGCCGTTCAGGCTGATGGTCACGGTCTGCCCGGCTTCCACGTTGGTGGTCGCACCGGACAGCACCAGATCCGCGCCCTTCTCCGCCGCGTTAATTACGTCGTCGGTGGCGATGGCATTGATGCTGATGGCAACGGTCGCCAGATCCACCGTCACGTCGTGACTGATGGTGATCGGATTGCCCGCAGAGCTGTCGCCGGTCACGCTGATTTTGACGGTGCCTTCCGGCCACGCGCTCACGTTGGTGGACGGGATCGCCGCGCTCCAGGTGCCGTCCGCCAGCACCGTGGCCGCATAGTCTTTACCGTTGACGGTGACGGTCAGCGCCGTGCCTGCCGCCAGCCCGTCGCTGGAACCGGTGACAATCAGGTTCTGCGCGTGCTCGATGGTGTTGATCACGTCATCACCCGCGACGGTGTCGACGCGCAGGCCCGGCAGGTTAGCGTCGATAGCGATCTCGCGCTCGCCGGTGCCGGTGTTGCCGTGGCCGTTGGTGACGGTCGCCGTTACGCTCAGGCTGCCGTTGCCCAGCGCGGTCAGCACGTCGGACGGCACGTTCACGGACCAGGTCAGATCGTTCTGCACCGTTGCGGTGTAGCTGTTGCCGCCAAGGGTGACGGTGACGGTATTGCCCGCTTCGGCGTTCGCCACGGTGCCGCTCAGGGTCTGGCCTGCCGCCACTTCCGCCGCGTTAATGACGTTATCGCCCGCCACGGTGTTGATGGTGACCGTTGGCAGCGCGGTGTCCACCAGCAGGTTCGCGGTGTTGCTCACGCTGTTGCCCACGCCGTTGGTGGCGGTCGCGTTCAGGGTATAGTTGGCCTGGCCGAGACCGGCCAGATCCGCTGCCGGAACCGTCAGGCTCCAGGTGCCGTCTGCCGCGGTCGTCGCCGCGTAGTTTTTACCGTTGAGGGTCACGGTCACCACGGTGCCTTCCGCCAGGTTGGCGCTGGTGCCGCTGACGCTCAGATCCTGACCTTTTTCTACCGCGTTCAGGACGTTGTCATCGCTGATGGCGTTGAAGGCCACCGATGGCAGACCGGTATCAACGGTCACGTTATGCGTGCCGGTACCGGTGTTGCCCGCCGCGTCGGTGACGGACGCAGTGACGGTTACGGTGCCGTCGCTGAGGCCGGAAATCACGCTCGCCGGTACGCCCACGCTCCAGTTCCCCGCCGCGTCAAGCACGGTGGTGTACGTCTGGCCGCCGATGGTGACGGTGACCTTATCGCCCGCTGCCGCGCCGGTGGCGGTGCCGCTGATGATTTGCGCCTGGCCGTGTTCTGCGATGTTAATCACGTCATCGCCCGCCACGGTATTGATGGTCACCGCCGGGACGGTGATATCTACCGCCAGGTTGTGATCCACCGACGCCGGGTTGCCCGCCTTGTCGCTTACCGATGCGGTAACGGTCACGCTGCCGTCCGTCAGGGCCGCAACATCGGCCGCCGGGACGTTGAGCGTCCAGCTGCCGTCCGCGCTGACGGTTGTGGTGTAGTCTTTGCCGTTCAGCGACACGGTCACCGTCTGGCCCGCTTCGGCGGTGCTGGTGCCGGAAACCGTCAGATCGCTCTTCGCTTCGGTGGCATTGAGAATGTCGTCCGTCGCCAGGGTATTGATGGTCACGGACGGTGCGGTCGCATCCACGCTGTACTCGAGGCCCGCCGAGGCGCTGTTGCCGTTGACGTTGGTGACGCTCACCTGCACGCTGGCGTCGCCGTCTTTCAGACCCGCCAGATCTGCCGCTGGCACCGTGGTCGTCCACTTGCCGTCGGCGCCTACGGTCGCGGTGTAGCTTTTGCCGCCGAAGATGATGGTGACGGTCTGGTTTTCTTCGACGTTTGAGGTCGCCCCCGAGAGCACCAGATCCGCGCCCTTCTCGGCCGCGTTAATCACGTCATCGGTGGCGATGGCGTCAATGCTGATGGCAACGCTCGCCAGATCCACCGTTACATCGTGGCTGATGGAAACCGGGTTACCGGCGCTGCTCTGGCCCGCAACGGTCACGGTGACCGTGCCTGCATTCAGCGCACCCACGTCCGCGGCCGGGATCGCCGCGCTCCAGGTGCCGTCCGCCAGCACGGTCGCCGGATAGGTTTTGCCGTTTACGGTCACGGTCAGCGCCGCGCCTGCCATCAGCCCGTCGCTGGAGCCGGTGATAATCAGGTTCTGCCCGTGTTCGATGCTGTTGATCACGTTGTCACCCGCCACGGTATCCACGCGCAGGCCCGGCAGGTTAGCGTCTATCACGATTTCGCGCTCGCCCGTTCCGCTATTGCCCACGCCGTTCGTGACGCTGGCTGACACGGTCAAATCACCGTTGCCCAGCGCGGTCAGCACGTCGGACGGCACGTTCACGGACCAGGTGAGATCGCTCTGCACCGTTGCGGTGTAGCTGTTACCGCCAATCGTCACGGTCACGGTGTTGCCCGCTTCGGCATTCACCACCTTACCGCTGATGGTCTGCCCGGCTGCCAGCTCCGCCGCGTTAATGACGTCGTCACCCGCAATGGTGTTGACGATCACGCCCGGCAGAACGGATTCCACGTTCACGGTGTGCGACGTGCTGGTATTGTTGCCGACGCTGTCCGTCGCTGAGGCGGTGACGGTATAAAGCGCCTCGCCCAGCTGACCGACCTCGTTCGCCGGAACGGTAGTCGTCCATTTTCCGTTATTGTCCACCTGCGCGCTGTACGCTTTGCCGTTCAGCATCACGGTCACCACCGCGCCTGCCGCCAGGCCGGAAGCCGTACCGGATATAGTCAGATCCTGGTTTTTCTCGGCGTTGTTGATCACATCGTCACCGGAAACGGTGTCAATGGTCAGCACCGGCGCGGTCAGATTCACCTCTACGCCGTGCGTGGCGCTGTTGCTGTTGCCCGCTTTATCGGTCAGCGCCGCTGTAATGGTGTAATCTCCGGCGGCCAGCGCGGTAACGTCCGCCGCAGGCACGCCCACGCTCCAGTTGCCTGAGGCATCCAGAGTGGCGGTGTAGGATTTGCCGTTGAGGGTGACGGTGACCACGTCGCCCGCCGCCGCGCCGGTCACGGAACCGGTGACAATCAGTGCCTGCGCATGCTCGGCGCTGTTGATCACGTCGTCGTCGGAAACGGTGTGGATGGTCAGCTGCGGGACGGTGGTATCGACCAGCACGTCGCGATCCGCAGAGGCCGGGTTGCCCGCCTTATCAGACACGGCGGCGCTGATGGTGTAGTTGCCGTCGGTAATGCCGCTCAGATCCGCGGTCGGCACGGTCACGCTCCAGCTGCCGTTTGCCTGCACGGTGGTGGTGTAGTCCACGCCGTTCAGCGTCACGGTGACGGTCTGGCCCGCTTCGGCGTTGGTCACGCCGTTAATAACCAGATCCTGCTGCGCTTCGGCCGCATTGATGATGTTGTTGTCGCTGACAATCTCGATAGACACCGTCGGCGCGGTCGCGTCCACGCTGTACTCGCGGCCTGCCGACGCGCTGTTGCCGTTCACGTTGGTGACGCTCACCTGCACGCTGGCATCGCCATCCTTCAGGCTGCCCAAATCGGCAGACGGCACGGTAGCCGTCCAGTTGCCGTCGGCATCGACCGTCGCGGTGTACGACTTACCGCCGAAGGTGATGGTGACGGTCTGGTTTTCTTCCACGTTGGTGGTGGAGCCGGACAGCACCAGGTCCGCGCCTTTCTCCGCCGCGTTGATTACGTCGTCCGAGGCAATCGGGTCAATGCTGATGGCGACTGCCGCCAGATCCACCTTCACGTCGTGGCTGATGGAAACCGGATTACCCGCCGCGCTCTGGCCTTCCACGGTCACGGTGACCGTGCCCGCATTCAGCGCGCTGACGTCTGCCGCCGGAATAGCCGCCGTCCAGGTGCCGTCCGCCAGCACGGTTGCGGCGTAGGTTTTGCCGTTGACGGTCACCGTTAACGCCGCGCCCGTTGCCAGGCCTTCGCTGGAGCCGGTGATAATCAGGTTCTGAGCGTGCTCAATGCTGTTGATGACGTCGTCGCCCGCTACGGTATCCACGCGCAGGCCAGGCAGGTTAGCGTCTATAACGATTTCGCGCTCGCCGGTTCCGGTGTTGCCGTGGCCGTTGGTGACGCTGGCTGACACGGTCAGATCGCCGTTCCCGATGGCGGTTAAGACCGTGGACGGCACGTTGACCGACCAGCTCAAATCGTCCTGAACCGTCGCGGTCCAGGTATTGCCGCCGATTGAAATAGTGACAGTGTCACCGCTCGCCGCGCCGCTCACTTTCCCGCTCAGAGTCTGCCCGGCAGCCACTTCCGCTGCGTTAATGACATCGTCCGTGGCGACAGGGTTGATGGTGACCTGCGGCAGCGAGCTGTCGACCAGCACGCTGTGGCCGGTGCTCGCGCTGTTGCCCGCCGCGTCGGTTACGCTCGCCGTCACCACGTAGCTTGCTTCACCCAGCGCGGAGACGTTTGCCGCCGGAACGGTGATGCTCCAGCTGCCGCTGGCGTCGGTGGTGGCCGTATAGCTGATACCGTTCAGGGTCACCGTAATGGTGGTTCCGTCCGGCTGGTTGCTGGTGCCGGACACCTGCAGATCCTGGCCTTTCTCTGTCGCGTTGATCACGTCGTCAGCCGCCAGGGTATTGATGGCAATGACCGGCGCGGTCAGGGAGACGTCAAACTCGTGCGTCGCGGTGGTGCTGTTACCGGCTTTGTCGGTGAGGGTCGCAGAAATCGTCTGCTCACCGTTGACCAGCGCACCCACGTCCGCCGCCGGAACGCCCACGCTCCAGCTGCCGGACGCGTCCAGCATGGCGGTGTAGTCTTTGCCGTTCAGGGTCACGGTAATCACGTCACCCGCCTGCGCGCCCGTGACCTTGCCGGAGACGATCAGCGCCTGGCCGTGCTCGGCAATATTCACGACGTCGTCGCCCGCAACGATGTTGAACGAAATCTGCGGTACGGTGGTGTCGACCAGCACCGAAGAGCCCGCGCTGGCCGGGTTACCTGCTTTATCGGACACGGATGCCGTGACCGCCGCGCTGCCATCGGTAATGCCTGCCAGATCCGCCGCAGGCACGTCCAGCGTCCAGCTGCCGTCCGCCTGCACCTGCGCGCTATATTGGTTGCCGTTGAAGGTCACGGTGACCGTCTGACCCGCTTCGGCAGTAGAGGTCCCGCTCAGGGTCAGATCCTGCGCCGCCTCTGCCGCATTCAGCATGTTATCGCCGCTGATGGTGTTGATGGTAACCGTCGGCGCGGTGGTGTCGACGCTGAATGCCTGCGCCGAAGACGCGGCGTTGCCGTTCACGTTGATGACGCTGACCTGAACGCTGGCGTCGCCGTCTTTCAGGCCGCTCAGATCGGCAGCCGGAACGGTCCAGGTCCAGTCGCCGTTGCCATCCACCGTCGTGGTGTAGGTTTTCCCTGCGAAGGTGATGGTCACGGTCTGGCCCGCTTCAACACTGGAAGTGGTGCCGGACAGCACCAGATCCTGGCCTTTTTCCGCCGCGTTAAGCACGTTGTCGTCGGTCACGCTGTTGATGGTGATGGCGACCGGCGCGAGATCGACGTCCACGACGGTCCCGATGGTTACCGGGTTGCCAGAAGCATCCTGCGCGCTTGCCTTGATATCCAGCGAGCCATCCGCCCACTGGGACACGTCCGCCGCCGGTACCGCTGCCTGCCAGGTGCCGTCCGCCAGCACCGTTGCGGAATAGGCTTTGCCGTTGATGGTCACGGTCACGGCGCTGCCCGCCGCCAGATCGGTGCTGGTGCCGGACACAATCAGGTTCTGCGCGTGTTCAATCACGTTGATCACGTCGTCGCCTGCGACCGTATCAATACGCAGTCCCGGAAGCTGGGCGTCGATGGTGAAGTCGAGCGAAGAGGAACCGGTATTGCCGTGCGCGTTGGTGACGCTTGCCGATACGGTGAGATCCCCGTTGCCGAGCGCGGTGAACTGGCTCTCGCTTAACGGCAGGCTCCAGGTCATATCGTCCTGCACGGTAGCCGTGTATGTCTGGCCGCCAAGGATAATCGTGACAGTGTCACCTGGCGCCGCGTTCGTGACTTTACCGGACAGGGTTTGCCCTGCCGCCACTTCCGCCGCGTTAACGATATTGTCGCCCGCCAGCGTGTTAATCGTCACCACCGGCAGCGAGCTGTCTACCAGCACATCGTGTGAGGCTGAGGCGCTGTTGCCTACGCTATCGGTGACGTTCGCCGTCACGGTGTAATTCGCTTCGCCCAGCGCCAGCACGTTTGCCGCCGGTACGGTCACGCTCCAGTTGCCGCTGGCGTCAGCGGTGGCCGTGTACTGAATGCCGTTCAGGGTCACCGTAATAGTCGTGCCTTCCGGCTGGTTGCTGGTGCCGGAAATCTGCAGATCTTCGCCTTTCTCGGTCGCGTTAATCACGTCGTCCGCCGCCAGCGTGTTGATACCGATGACAGGCGTCACGGTATTCACCACCACATCCAGCGAACTGCTTCCGGTATTGCCGGATCTGTCGGTCACGGAGACGTCAACTGTCCAGGTGCCGTCAGCCAGCCCCTGCACGACGGACGCCGGCAGGCCAAGGCTCCAGTTGCCCGCCGCATCCACCACGGTGGTGTAATCGATGCTGTTAATGGTGATGGTCACCAAATCGCCCGCTGCCGCGCCGGTGACGGAGCCGCTCAGGACCTGCGCCTGTGAATGGGCGAGCTGGTTAACGGTGTTGGTGTCGGTGACAAAGCTGTTGATGGTCACCTGCGGCACGGTCGCGTCCACCAGACCCACGCGGTCGGCGCTGCTGGTGTTGCCCGCCACGTCGCTCACGGTGGCCGTCACGGTCACAATGCCGTCCGTCAGGGCACCCACGTCAGCCGCAGGCACGCTCAGCTGCCACGTACCGTCCGCCTGAACCGTGGTCTGATACGTTTTGCCGTTCAGCGTCACGGTGACCGTCTGGCCCGCTTCCGCAGTGCTGGTACCGCTTAAGGCTAAATCCTGCTGCGCTTCAGCCGCGTTGATGATGTTGTCGGCGGTCAGGTTATCGAGCGTAATCGCCGGTGGCTGCGTATCCACCGTGACCACGCGCGACGCGTCGGCACTGTTGCCATTGACGTTAGTGACGCTGACGCTCACCTGCGCGCGCCCGTCAATCAGGGTTTCCATGGCGCTGGCGGGCACGGTCAGGCTCCAGGAGCCGTCCTGCTGCACCAGCGCGGTGAAGGTCTGGTCGGCGAATTTCACCACCACGGTCTGCCCCGCCTCCACGCCCTGCGTCTGGCCGGAAATTGTTAAATCGGCGCCTTTTTCTGCCGCATTCAGCAGATCGTCGCCGGAGACGGTATCGATGGTGACCGCCACGGCGTTCAGATCCAGTTCAATCGGGTGTTCAGCCGCAACGGGATTGCCCCAGGCATCTACCGCACTGACGCTAACCGTCATGCCGCCCGCCGTCCAGGCCTGCAGGTCCGCCGCCGGAACGCCAATCTGCCAGCTGCCGCTGGCGTTAACCGCGGTGACGTACTCCACGCTGTTGATGGTGACAATAATCTGCGTGCCCGCGGCCAGATGGGTGCTGGAGCCGGTGACGCTCAGATCCTGCTGCTGTTCTATGGCGTTGATCACGTCATCGCCGGAAATGGTGTTCACGCGCAGGCCCGGCAGCTCCGCGTTGATATTGATATCACGCTCGCCGGTGCCGGTATTGCCGTGCCCGTTGGTGACGGACGCGGTGAAGGTTAAATCCCCGTCGCCGAACGCCTGAAGATCCGCTGACGGGATTTTCACGCTCCAGGTCAGATCGCTCCCAACCGTTGCGGTGTAGCTCTTGCCGCCTGCGGTGATGGAGACGGTATCGCCCGCCGCCGCGCCGGTAACGCGACCGCTGAGGGTTTGATCGACGCCCGCTTCGGCGTTATTGACCAGGTTGTCGCCCGCAAACGTATTGATAATGACCTGCGGAAGTACGGTATCCACCAGCAGGTTCGCCTCGGCAGAACCGCTGTTACCCACGCTGTCGGTCCCGCTGACGCTGACGGTATAAAGCGTGTTCGCCAGATTCAACACGTCAGAAACCGGCACCTGGACCGCCCAGATACCGTTTTCGACGGTTGCCTGATAGCTGACGTTGTTCAGCGTCACGGTGACGGCAGTGCCGTCCGGCAGATTGCTGGTACCGGTCAGGCTCAGCGGCTGCATCGCCTCCTGGGCATTCAGGACGTTATCCTGGCTGATGGCGTCAATCGTAAATTCCGGCGGGTGTCCGCTCAGCGTAATGCCGTGCGTGGCGCTGCCGGTGTTGCCTGCCGCGTCGGTCACGGAAACTGAAATCGTATGGTTACCTTCTCCCAACGCGCCCAGCACGGACGCCGGAACGCCTACGCTCCAGCTGCCGTCCGCCAGCACCACGCCGGTGAAAGACTGTCCGCCAACGGTCACGGTGACCACATCGCCTGCCGACGCGCCGCTCGCCTGCCCGGAAATAATCTGCGCCTGCCCCTGCTCGCTGATATTGAGGGTATCGTCGCCCGCCACGGTATCGATAGTGACGACCGGCGCGGCGGTATCCACCGTGAAATCTCCCGTCACGGACGTACCGTTGCCCGCTTTGTCGCTAACGTTAACCGTCAGAGTGTGATTGCCCTCGTTGAGCGCCTGCACGTCGTTCGCTGCAAGCGTGACGGACCAGGTGCCGTCGCTACCCACCGTAGCGTTATAGTTTTTACCGTTCAGGATGACCGTGACGATCTGACCGGCTTCCGCATTCGTTTTACCGGTCAGGGTCAGCGGCTGGTTGTGCTCAGCCGCATTAATGATGTTGTCCTGCGCGAGGGTATCGACAGAGAGGGTTGGCGCGGTGGTATCCACGCCAATCGTCTGGCTTCCGCTGACGGTGTTACCCGCCGCGTCTTTTCCGCTCACGTTAACCGTCCAGGTTCCGTCGCCCAGCGCCTGCGCGTCCGCCGCAGGCACGTTAACACTCCACGCGCCGTCTGCCCCGACTTCAGCCGCGTAGGTTTTGCCGTTCAGCGTCACGGTGAGTTCGGTACCCTGCGCCAGGTTTTTGCTGGCACCGGAAAGCGTAAAGCCCGCAGATTGCTCGCTGGCGTTCAGCACGTTATCGCCCGCCGTGGTGGCCAGCGTAATGGCGGCATCGGCGGTAGAGACCGTCACGGTGATACTGCCCGCAGAGGTGGTTTTACTGCCGTCGATCTGCACGACCGACCAGGTGTGCTCCCCGTCCGTCTGGGTCGGTAATATTACCGTCCACGTGCCGTCTGTACCGACCATGGTGCTGGCAATGGTGCTGCCGCTGCTGTCTTTGATCTGGATGGTCGCGCCCGGCTGGCCGGTACCGCTAAAGGTTGGGGTGCTGTCGTCCGTGATCTCGTTTGCGCTCAGCACGCCCTGCTTGTCACCCGCTTTATCCGACAGCAAGAAGGTCGGCGTGGCGCTTTCAACTTCTTTCGTATTATCAATGACTTTTGTTTTAGTTCCGCCGTCACCGCCGTTTGCCAGCAGCGCCCCGATGGCACCGCCGCCTAACGCCGCTCCCGCAATCCAGCCCCACGGCGCGTCGCTTAAAACGCTTTCCTGCTCGAGGAAAGGTTGAATGCTGCTAATCGGTGTGGCCTGCGCGGTTAACTCGGTCACCGCAGCGCCCGATGCTTCCCCGGTATCGGCAAAAGAAATATGCGTCAGTTCCTGACGGTCGTTGAACACCAACTCTGACTGATTATGCGTTTCTGGATCTTCTGCGAAATAGTTATTGCAGCGAATAACGCTGCCATCTTTCATATAAATGAGGAGGTCTTTACCCTGGCGGACATAGCGCGCCACATCCTGAGCAGAGCCCTGGATTTCAATCACGCTCGGCGATGAAATAGAGACCGACAAATTTCCTTCGCCGGTTAATTTAGTTTTCTCCGCCGTTTTGCGAATGATGACATCAACAACTTTTATGTTACTCATATTCTTCTCCTTGCAGGTGTACGGATTCCTGTGGATATGTCCACCAGACGGATGTAGCTATCCCTGGGAAAAAACACCCATTATTTTCAGTCTTACTTTGCGCAACACTGCGCGTCTTTTATTAACTCAAGTCGGGTAATTTTGCGGCAGCGTTTTTCTCTATTCCAATAAGCGGCATTAAATTATCAACCGCGGAAGCATAATTAATTGCCGAACTCCAGCCGTCATACTCAGCGATTATTTTCGCAGATGTGGCCTGCCAGACATCCTGCTCAACGCTGAGCAGATCGTTAATGCTCCGCTTGCTCAGGGTGTATTCATTTTTATAAACATCGCGGGCCCGCAGAGCATTTTGCAGCTGTTGCTTCCCCGCCTCCATTCGTCCCCGTGCGCCGGTCCAGTCAGCCTGCGCGACGGAGGCTTTTTGCAGGACGTCGAAACGCGCCTGATCGACCTGAGAGGAGGCCATCGCTCGTGCTCCTTCAGCCTGCCGCACTCGTGCGGAAACTGCGCCCCCCTGATAAAGCGGTGCGTCAATATTGAGCTGGATCTGGTCGTCCCAGTACGAACGGTTGTCCGATTCATAACGGGTGCGCCCGCCCTTCAGGCTTAACGTCGGCCAGTGCTGGGACTTCGCCGTTTCCACGCCATACTGAGCCGAGCGTTCCATGTTTTGCGCGGCCATCACTGCCGGTATCAGGGAATAATCGATGCGGTTGAGCGAGTCCGGCTCCACGGCAAGATTCGCGGGCACCGGCGAATAGGCCTCTGCCTGCATCCCGGTTAATACCGCAAGCCTGGCGCGCGCGCTGTTTAAGGCGGCCTGATACTGCGCGACCGTCGCCTGCATGCCGGCAATACGCGTGCGGGTCTGGAGCTCATCGGAGGTCGAACTCACGCCCGCGTCGGCACGCAGCTTTGCCAGCTGCTCAACGTTTTTCAACGCCTGAACGTTCTCCTTTGCCGCCTGCAGCAGATCGGCATAGCGTTTGACCTCGACGTAGCTCAGCGCCGTTTTTTCCGCCACGTCAGAGAGCGTGCCCATCAGCTGATAGCGATAGCTATCGCGCTGGGCCGAAGACTGGCTGATGCTGTTATTGGTCTTGCCAAAATCGTACAGCAGCTGCGTCAGGCTCAGCCCCCAGGCGGCCGAATTCTTCAGCGACCCGCTGGAATCGGTGGTCTGGCTGTGCCCTGTACTCCCGTTCAACGATATTTGCGGCATCCAGCCGCTGCGCGCTTCATCTATTTGTGCCTGGCCAATACCTAATTGTGCGGCCTGCTGGCTAATTGACGGATCGCGATCGATAGCAAAAAGAATACTTTCTTTTAAGGTTGTTGTTGAAACGGGGGCAATACCCACCTGCCCACTATTGGCGCAGGCAGTATTTATGGCTATCGAAAATAGTGCCATCGCGGCGGTATATCGAAGTAACATAGAATTTCTCAATATCGTCATTTTATCTCCCTGACTCTGAGTGATACTCATGCAAATACCCAAAAAGAGGTACAGATAATTAGACTAATATCTTCTTTGGTTTCCTCTCCGAATTTTAGGTAATACTCCCCATGCCCATGTCCATTGGAGATGAGATCTGCCTGCGTCTTATTTCAATTAAGAATTTACTTATTTCTTAAACTGGTTAGCAGCATAACAAAATGCGGTATACCCCACTACACCCACAATGTTAACGCGGTGTTACAGATAAGAAAAAACATGGGGTTTCTGGACAAAACTCTGAAAATGGAGTTTCAAATGAAACATATAAAACCACTGTTATTTAAGGAAAATTCTTAATTCGTAATATGCACATTTTTGCGTTAATTTCAGCGCGGGTCAGACACAAAGATTTTCAAAGAAGTGTCAACTTACGTAGCTTATGGGATATATTTAAAATTAAGCGCCTTTAAAAAACTAATTAAAGCAACAAAATCCTGCATAATTTTAATTACACAGCATTTAAACCTACCCAGTGGCAGTACACTGGTTGTATAAACCAAATCGTTAAATAAAACATAACAATAACATTGTGATTAACATTCAAAACGGCTTCCTTATACCTGCTTAATAAAATTTTAATAATCACCTATGTGAATCATCACACCGCTGCACATCGTCATGACCACAATCCCCTTCTCTCTGCGTCAAAATGCTGTATTATGCAAACTATTGCGACATTTTGCAGGAATGTACCCCGATGCACAAAACCGCTCGTCAACGCTATGTCCTGGATATCCTCAGCGAGCAAGGCCAGGCCAGCATCACTGAACTGGCCGAAAAACTTCAGGTTTCAGCGGATACTATCCGTCGGGATCTGACCGATCTGGAAAACCAGGGCCTTGCACAGAAGAACCACGGCGGAGCCATCGCGCTCAACCTCTCCGCCATGAACCGTCAGGGCCGCAACACGCTGCTGCCGGAGACCAAACAGCGCCTGGGTAAACAGGTCGCACAGCAGGTTCCACCGGGCTCCACCCTTTTTCTGGATGCCGGGAGCACGGTGATGGCCGTCGCCACCTTTCTTCAGGGGCCGCTCACCGTCATTACCACGTCGCTGGATATCGCCCAGCACTTTAGCGACCGGGAAGACGTTGAGCTGATCCTGCTCGGCGGCAAATGGGACCACCAGCAGCGCCTGTTTGCCGGAAGCGCCACGCTGTCTTTGCTGTCCCGGTATCGGGCAGATATCGCCATTCTTGGAGCATGCGCCATTCATGCCGAGCTCGGGTTGAGCGCCGGTAAAGAAGCGGATGCCGAGGTTAAACGCGCAATGCTCGACGCAAGCCATGCGCACTGGATTGTCGCCGATCACCTGAAAATTAACCGCTGCGAGCCGTATCTGGTTTCCGGGTTATCCCGCATCCAACAACTCTTTTTAGATCGTCCCTGGCCTGAGCTTGGGGACCATAGCGCACTGCAGGTTACGGTGTGCGCGAATTAACGTGGAGAAGGTCATGAGTAAAGTTCAAACAATCAACATTGCGCTGATCGGGTATGGATTTGTCGGTAAAACCTTCCATGCTCCGCTGATCCAGTCGGTGGACGGGATTAAGCTGGCCGTGGTCTCTTCTCGTGATGAAGAGAAAGTTAAACGCGATCTGCCGGACGTACAGGTAGTTGCGACACCGGAAGAGGCCATTCAGCATCCTGATATCGATCTGGTGGTAATTGCCTCCCCCAACGCCACCCACGCCCCGCTGGCGACGCTGGCCCTGAACTCGGGGAAACACGTGGTCGTGGATAAGCCTTTTACCCTCGACATGCAGGAAGCCCGCGACCTGATTGCGCTGGCGGATGAAAAGCAGCTGCTGCTCTCCGTCTTCCACAACCGCCGCTGGGACAGCGATTTCCTCGGCATTAAGCAGATTATTGAACAAGGTACGCTCGGCAAGGTTAAACACCTGGAATCGCATATTGACCGCTTCCGCCCTGAAGTGCGCGTGCGCTGGCGCGAGCAGAACGTTCCCGGGAGCGGTCTGTGGTTTGATCTGGGCCCTCACCTGATTGACCAGACGCTACAGCTCTTTGGCCTGCCGGAGTCGGTTCAGGGGAATATCGCCACGCTGCGCGACGGCGCAGAAATTAACGACTGGGCGCACGTGGTCTTAAACTACCCGGAGCATAAGGTCATTCTGCACGCCAGCATGCTGGTTGCTGGCGGTACGGCACGCTTTACCGCCCACGGGGACAAGGGCAGCGTGGTGAAAGCCAGAATCGACCAGCAGGAAGCGCAGCTGCTCGCAGGGGTGATCCCCGGCAGTGAAACCTGGGGCGAAGACGGCGACAGCATGGTGTTCTTTGGGGCCGACGGCGCACCGCAGACGATCCCTACCCCGAAAGGCGATCAGCGCCAGTATTACGTCAACGTACGTGATGCGCTGCTCGGGAAAATCACCAATCCTGTCCACCCTGTTGAAGCACTGGCGGTCATGGCCGTGCTGGAAGCGGCGGTGAAGTCCTCGGAGACGGGGTCAACGCAGCCGCTGGCGTTAACTGCTGAAGAGCGTGCGCTGCTGGGTTAAAAAATAAGCCGGGTGGCGCTGCGCCACCCGGCAAGCGTTAAAGACTACGAACGCTTTTTCGGCATCATGCGCAGGAGGGTATTATCTTTCCAGAAATAGTGGTGCATCAGCGCCGCCGCCGCGTGCAGGCCAATCACAAAATAGCCCAGGTTCGCCAGCGTCTCGTGCCACTCTTTCAGCATATCAACCAGGTCGAAATTGGACTCCGCCGCATGCGGCATCGCCAGGCCGAAAGCAAACCAGTCGCTGCCCCGGTTATACATCATCACAATGCCAATCAGCGGCAGCGCAATAAACAGCAGATACACCACCAGGTGGCCAAGATGGGACATCCCCGTCACCATCGCTTTTGGCTTCGGCTGAATCGGCGGCGCGCGGAATTTCAGGCGAACCAGCAGGCGCGTCACCATCAGCACCAGGATACTGATCCCGCACGAGACGTGGATCATATTGATCGCTGGACGCGCGGTGCGCGGGAAGAAACCTTTGAACTCCATGGCGCAGTAGGCGACGATGATTAACAGAAACACCAGCCAGTGGATGCCGATTTGCAGGCTTGTATATTTAGTGCGCATGTCATTTCCCGATTAAAAACAGTTATCGCGCCAACATAATCCCCTTTCCTTAAAAATTCATTAACTTTTCTGTATGGTTTTTCAAATACTTCCTCCCGCATGAAGCATCTTCAATTGCCGCCCTGCCCGTGATGGTCTAAGCCTGGATGAGTTCAAACTGTCGTATCGACACGTTTACAGGAGAACACCATGAGTAAAATTGGCATTAACGGCTTTGGACGCATTGGGCGCCTTGTACTGCGTCGCCTTCTTGAAACCCAGGACAGCAATACCGTCGTCGCCATCAACGACCTCACCTCACCGAAAGTGCTGGCCTACCTGCTCAGGCATGATTCCAACTACGGTGGCTTCCCGTGGAGCGTCGATTTCACCGAGGATGCGCTGATTGTGGACGGTAAAACCATTGCGGTGTACGCCGAAAAAGAGGCGAAGCACATTCCGTGGAAAGCCGCAGGCGTGGATATCGTCGTGGAGTGCACCGGCTTTTATACTTCAGAAGAGAAATCACGGGCGCACCTGGACGCCGGCGCGAAGAAAGTGCTGATCTCAGCCCCTGCGGGTGAGATGAAAACCATCGTCTACGGCGTGAATGACGACACCATTGACGCCAGTGACACCATTATTTCCGTCGCATCCTGCACCACCAACTGCCTCGCCCCGCTGGCGAAAGCCCTGAACGATGCGTTTGAAATAAAAGTGGGCACCATGACCACCATTCATGCCTATACCGGTACGCAGGCGCTGGTGGATGGCCCGCGCGGGAAAGATCTTCGCGCCTCGCGGGCGGCGGCAGAGAATATCATTCCCCACACCACCGGTGCCGCAAAGGCTATCGGTCTGGTGATCCCGGCGCTCAGCGGCAAGCTGAAAGGCCACGCGCAGCGCGTGCCGGTAAAAACGGGTTCGGTCACCGAGCTGGTGGCGATTCTCGGCAAGAAAGTCACCGTTGAGGAGATCAACGCCGCGCTGAAAAAGGCGACGCAGGGCAATAAATCGTTCGGGTATACCGACGAAGAGATTGTGTCGTCCGATGTGATTGGCTCGCATTACGGTTCGGTGTTTGACGCCACGCAGACGGAGGTGTCAGAAGCGGGAGAGCTACAGCTGGTGAAAGCGGTAGCGTGGTATGACAACGAGTACGGTTTCGTGACGCAGCTGGTGCGGACGCTGGATAAGTTTGCGGCGCTGTAATTCTATGCCTTTATTCAGGGCTAATATGAGCAGTGAAGCATCCCCTCTCCCTGTGGGAGAGGGTTAGGGTGAGGGGAACATACGGGTGTGGTGGTCATTCCGTTCACTTTATGTTCCTTGCTACTCTTTAACGACATAACCGGTGAACGTGCCAGGGTGGCTCAATCGCCACCACCCTGGCAACCCGGGCTCCCGGCGGTAAATCGCCGCTTCGCGGTACCCTCAGCTTATTCCTTCAGGCTATCGGGTCGGGCATGAGCCTGCATCCCTGCAGGCCACGCCCTCTCGGCGCATCCCTGCGCCTCGCCCCGGCCTTACGGAAACGCTTCGGCGATATACAGCCGGACCAGGACATTGCTGTAAGCCAAAGGTTATTCTGAAGCGGTTGTTATCGCTTCTGATTACACCCTTAAATCGAGCGCCTGGACAACGCATCCGCGAGGATCGGATCCTGCTGCAGCTGTTTCCACGCGGCAATCACCGCCTCAGGGAATTCAACGTGCACGATAAAATCCCGCCCGGCCGGACCATAGCCGTTAACGTCATCATACAAACGCGGCAGCTCCCCCAGAACCAGTGAAAGATAACGGTCAACGGGCCACAGTCCGGCGTTACCCCCACTGAACTCCACGCCCTCTTTTCCGTTTTGCAGCGTTGGCGTAAACCCGGGATGGCTTATCCACTGCGGTGATACGGGCTCATCCCGACAAACGCGGGCAAACGTCGCCATCGTTCGGCGCTGCATCGTCGGGTCCTGCACCACCAGCACCCGCCCGATCGCGCGCTGATGCTGTTTCAGCATATTCCAGCTAAAACGCGCATTCTCACCGCAGTTGGTGGAGCGATCTTCAATCCACAGGCGCGCATCGGGGATCTGCCAGAACTCCCGCGCAATGTCGGCAAGAATGCTCGCTTCGGCACGCCCTTCGACCTGTAAGGTGTGATAACGCGGATGACTGCCGATAGCTGAATATAAAAACGCGGTTGAATGACCAATACCGCCGCTAATCAGGAGCGGGATTTCTCTCTGCGCGGCAATACGGCAGGCCGCCTCAATGGTCGGGATCACCGCGTTCCCTGCCAGGATCACCGCATCGACGTCCGAGTGCAGGCGGCTGTCACTCAGGTCGTCCTGCGCCAGCCATTCACCGACAGTATTGATGGCCGCCAGGGTGGCATCCGGCAGGATGGGAAAATGGGGCTGAACCATGGTGAACTCCTCATTTATGTCTCTTCAGGGTAGCGGCTTCTTACCGATAACGCAGAGGCGGGCTCTGAAATCAGACGTTGTTTTATCGCCCAAATTGTCATTTTTCTGAAATAACCAGAAACATCCAAAAACAATCGGGTTGCACCTGCATATTATGCTTTTGGTTTTCCATCATACAAAACATCCTGTTGCACATGTTCTCTGCAAAAGCACCCAACGCTGCATATTTCACCGTGATCTGACCAGTTTTATCCCCCCTGCGCTTGCCAAACACAACATCCAACCCTAAGTTGCTTAACAATTTCACAACCTTTTTCATCATCGCAGGTTGCACCTGAAGCGCGCCAGGTGACACCTCATACATCATCAACGTGGCGGGGTTTCAGGTCATGACAGAACATGAAAGTACGACGACGGTATTACGAAAAAATAAGAAGGTGTTAATCGCCAGCCTTACCGGGAGCGCCATTGAATGGTTTGACTATTTTCTCTACGGCACCGCGGCCGCGCTGGTATTCAATAAGATCTTTTTCCCGATGGTCGATCCGGTGATCGGGCTCATTCTCTCGTATCTCTCTTTCTCATTAACCTTTTTTATTCGCCCCATTGGCGGGGTACTTTTCGCCCATATCGGCGACCGTATCGGCCGTAAAAAAACGCTCGTACTGACCCTCTCTTTGATGGGAGGTGCAACCGTCATGATCGGCCTGCTGCCCACGTATGAAATGATTGGCCTGTGGGCGCCCGCTCTGCTGATCCTGATGCGTATCATTCAGGGGATGGGCATCGGCGGTGAATGGGGCGGCGCGCTGCTGCTGGCCTATGAATACGCGCCCGAAAAACGTAAAGGCTTCTTCGGCAGTATTCCGCAGGCGGGCGTCACCATCGGCATGCTGTTGGCGACCTTTATCGTCTCGCTGATGACCCTGTTCAGCGAGGAGGACTTCCTCTCCTGGGGCTGGCGCATCCCGTTCCTGCTGAGTTCGGGTCTGGTGTTGCTCGGCCTGTGGATCCGTAAGGACATCGACGAGACGCCTGATTTCAAGAAGGTAAAACAATCGGGCCAGGTGGCGAAAGCGCCTCTGCGCGATACCCTGAAACATCACTGGCGCGAAGTGCTGATTGCCGCCGGTCTGAAGGTGGTAGAAACCGCGCCGTTCTATATCTTCTCGACGTTTGTCGTGAGCTATGCCACCACGACGCTGACGTATCAAAAATCTCAGGCGCTGGAAGCCGTGACGCTGGGAGCCCTGGTGGCCACGGTGATGATCCCGTTAATGGGGCTGCTCTCGGATAAAATTGGCCGTCAACGCATGTATGCCGCGAGCGTCTTCATCCTGGGTTTGTTTATCGTGCCGTGGTTTATGCTGCTCAATACCGGAACAACCTGGGGCATTGTGCTTGCGACGGTCATCGCCTTTGGCGTGTTGTGGGCACCGGTAACGGCGGTACTCGGCACGCTGTGCTCTGAAATTTTTAGTGCAAACGTACGCTACACCGGCATTACTCTCGGTTATCAGCTGGGTGCCGCGCTGGCAGGCGGTACCACGCCGCTGATTGCCACCGGACTGCTGGCAAAATATGACGGCGACTGGGTGCCGGTGGCCTGGTATCTTGCCGTCACGGTAGTCATTTCCCTAATCGCGATTTTCTGCGCCAGCCGCGTCAAGCGAACGACCCTTCTGCAGGCACAGCCCGAACATCTCTGATCGTTGTCGGCCCGATTTTCGGGCCGCTCTTTTTCCTTAAACTTCCCTTCTACATTTGATTAACATGCGTAAATCATATTCACTTGAATTATCATTTGCGGCAGACGTAGAATCGCTAGCCCGCTAATTATTCAATTATTTCTAAGGTAAACGACGTTATGCGCCTGCCCGAACGCGACCCTTATGCTCCTCGCGAGTGGCAGCCACATGAGAAACCCGCCCTGCTGGGTTCGCCTTCCACACCCGAGCACAGTACGCTAAAACGGATTGCCTACGGCGTCGTTGGCCTGCTGGTGTGCCTGACGGGAGCGCTGGGAAATGCGGTGGTGACCGCCAATCTGCAAAACCTGCAGGGGACCTTCGGGGCCTGGTCGACCGAAATCGCCTGGCTGCCCGCGGTCTACGTGATGACCAACATCTCTATCAACCTGCTGCTGGTCAAGTTCCGCCAGCAGTACGGTCTGCGCGCCTTCACCGAAGGTTTTCTGGTGCTGTACGTGCTGGTGACCTTTTTCCACCTGTTCGTTAACGATCTCAGCTCGGCGCTGATGGTGCGCGCCGCGCACGGGATGGTGGCCGCCGCGCTCAGCTCGCTGGGGATTTACTATCAGATCCAGGCCTGGCCTGCGAAGCACCGCCTGAAGGCGCTCACCATCGGGATTACCGGGTCGTCGCTCGCCATCCCTCTGGCCCGCCTGTTTTCCACCGAACTGCTGCAGCTGGACGAGTGGCGCGGGCTCTATTTCTTTGAGCTGGGGCTGGCGCTGATCTCCCTCGCCTGCGTGATAGCCTTAAAACTGCCGCCGGGCGACAGGCGCAAGGTCTTCGAGAAGAAAGACTTCATCACCTTCTTTTTAATGGCCCCCGGAATGGCCCTGCTCTGCGCCGTACTCTCGTTAGGCCGCCTTGACTGGTGGTTCGAAGCGCCGTGGATTGGCTGGTCGCTGGCGCTATCGCTGGTGCTAATTGTGGCTGCCATCGTCTTTGAACATAACCGCGCCAACCCGCTGCTGAACACCCGCTGGCTGTCGAGCGGCAGCATCGTCCGTCTGGGGCTCATCATGCTGCTGATCCGTATCGTACTGGCAGAGCAAAACACCGGGGTCATCGGCTGGCTGCAGTACGTAGGCTTACAGAACGAGCAGATGACGCACCTGGCGTGGTCTATTTTCGCCGGGATTGTCTGCGGGATCGTCACCAGCTGTCTCACCATCAAGCCCACCAAACTGGCGTGGCCAATTATTACCTCCCTGGCGCTGATGATTGTTGCCTCGCTGCTGGACAGCCAGTCCAACAACCTGACCCGCCCGGATCAGCTGATGGTAAGCCAGTTCCTGCTCGGCTTCGGCAGCGCCTTCTTCCTGGCGCCCGCCATGCTGGCCGCCATTGGCGGCGTGATCGCCGACCCACGCAACCTGGTCAGCTTCTCGGTGATGTTTGGCATGAGCCAGAACCTCGGCGGCCTGCTGGGCTCCGCGATCCTCGGCACCTTCCAGACCTGGCGCGAGAAGTACCACTCCAGCCTGCTGGCGGACCAGCTCACCACGCTCAATCCGCTGGTCAACGAGCGAATTCAGCTTTATACCCAGATGTATAAAAGCCTGATCGGCGACAGCGCGCTGCTGGGAACGCAGGCGATAACGCAGCTGCAAACGGTCACAACGCTGGAGGCGAATATTCTGGCTTATAACGATACTTATCTGCTGACGGCGAGCATCGCTGCCGCCACGCTGGTCTGGATTTTATGGCGCTTGCTGCGCCTGCGCATCACTGCCCGTCTGGCGCTGAAGAACGCCACCGGCAATAAATAATTGAAAGAGTTCTGGAGAGTTTATGAGTCAGCAGGATGCCGCCAAAGAGCAGGCCAACACCCGCAAAAATGTGCGCATTGTTTCCGTTTTTACCGCCGCCGCCATCGGTATTGTTGGCGTGCTGGTGATCCTTTACGCGTGGCAGTTGCCGCCGTTCACCCGCCACGCACAGTTTACCGATAATGCCTACGTGCGCGGTCAGACGACGTTTATAAGCCCGCAGGTAAACGGCTATATCACTGAGGTCAAGGTTCAGGACTTTGAGCAGGTCAAAAAAGGCGATCTGCTGGTGCAGATCGATGACCGAATCTATCGGCAGCGCGTGCATCAAGCCGAGGCGCAGCTGGCGATGAAAATTGCCGCCCTGAATAACAACCTGCAGCAGCGTAAAAGCGCCGAAGCCGTCATCGCCAAAAATGACGCCGCGCTGAAAAATGCCCGCGCCCAGAGCCTGAAAAGCCAGGCGGATTTAAAGCGGGTGAAAGAGCTGACTTCCGACGGCTCGCTTTCCATTCGCGAGCGCGACGCGGCGCTGGCCAGTGCCGCCCAGGGCAGTGCCGACATCGACCAGGCGAAAGCCGCCCTTGAGATGTCGCGACAGGATCTGCAGACGGTGATTGTGAACCGCGGCGCGCTGGAGGCGGATGTCGACAATGCGAAAGCGGCGCTGGAGCTGGCGCAAATTGACCTGCAAAACACCCGCATTATCGCCCCGCGCGACGGCCAGCTCGGCCAGATTGCCGTGCGTCTCGGGGCGTACGTGACCGCCGGGACCCATCTCACCACCCTTGTGCCTCCGCAGCACTGGGTTATCGCCAATATCAAAGAGACGCAGTTGGCGGAGCTGCGCGTCGGCCAGCCTGTCAAATTCACCGTCGATGCCCTGAACAACAAAGCGTATCAGGGCCGCGTGGAGAGCATCTCGCCGGCAACCGGCGTGGAGTTCAGCGCCATCACGCCGGACAACGCCACCGGCAACTTTGTCAAAATCGCCCAGCGTATTCCGGTGCGCATCGAGGTGCTCGGTAAGCCTGAGGAGTCCGCCCTGCTGCGTCCGGGCATGTCGGTGCAGGTGACCATTGATACGCGGGAGGGCAAACAATGACCCTTCGCCCGATAGCCGGTCTGGTGCTGGCGGTCATGCTGGCCGGATGCCAGTCCGTTGACGTAAAACCAGCGCAGCCGACGCTGCAAATCCCTGCGCAGTGGCGTGCCGATTCTGGTCCTGCCAGCCCGGCGGAGCAGCTCTGGTGGCGCAATTTTCATGACAACAACCTCAACCGCTATGTGGATCGGGCGCTAAAGAACAACAGCGACGTGCTGATCGCCCGCGAACGGATTAACGAGTATCAGGCGCGGGTCTTTGCGGCCGACGGCAGCCTGTTTCCGTCGCTTGACGCGGGCGTAACGGGGACCCGCGCCCGTTCGCAGTCCGCCGCGACCGGACTGCCGGTCTACGGCACGCTGTACAGAGGTAGCCTGACGGCGAGCTATGACGTGGATATCTGGGGCGTCAACCGCAGCACGGCCAGAGCCGCCGAGGCTTCGCTGGCGGCGCAAAAAGCCGCCGCTGCCGCCGCGGATTTGACCGTCGCGTCTTCCGTTGCGTCCGGGTATGTCACCCTGCTCTCGCTTGACGAACAGCTGCGGGTGACCGAATCCACGCTGAAATCGCGTGAAGAGGCATTTAACCTCGCGAAACGTCAGTTTGAGACTGGCTACAGCTCGCGTCTGGAGCTGATGCAGTCGGATTCCGAACTCCGCTCAACGCGAGCGCAGGTTCCCGTGCTGCAGCATCAGATTGCACAGCAGGAGAACGCCTTGAGCCTGCTGCTGGGAAGCAATCCCGGCGCGGTAGCGCGCAGCGGGAGCTTTGAGACGCTAACGCCGCTGACGCTGCCGTCACAGCTGCCTTCTACGCTCCTGAACCGTCGGCCGGATATCGTTCAGGCCGAACGCCAGCTGGTTGCGGCGGACGCCTCGCTTGCCGCGTCGCGCGCGAGCCTGCTGCCGTCGATCAACCTGACCGCAACAGGATCGATACAGGATCGCACCCTGTCCGGCCTGCTGGACAACCCGCCTCAGCTCTGGAGCGTCGGGGGCAGTATTCTTGCCCCGCTGCTGAACCGCCAGGCGCTGAATGCGCAGGTGGATATTTCCCAGTCCCAGCGTAACCAGGCGCTGTACGCCTATGAAAAAACCGTGCGTAACGCGTTTGCCGAAGTGAACAACAGCCTTGATGCGATTACGCGCTATCAGGAACAGCTGACCGAGCTGCTTGCCCAGCAGGAGGTGGCGCAGGAGACGCTGCGCATTGCGCAGAACCGCAATCGTAACGGCTACTCCTCTTATCTGGACGTGCTTGACACGCAGCGCACGCTGTACTCGGTGCAGACCAGCGTGGTGCAGGTGAAAAATAACCTGCTGCTGGCGCAGATCGATCTGTACAGGGCGCTCGGCGGCGGCTGGAAGAGCGCGTGAACCGCCTTGCGCGCTGATGCCCTCACCCCGACTCTCTCCCACAGGGAGAGGGAGAAAAATCCAAGGAGTCAATCTATGCAACAAAAATGGTCTGCCGTAGATAATTACATGATTTCTTCTCTTATCCCTGACGATGACGTACTGAATCAGGTTCTGGAAAACAACAAACGCGCCGGGCTCCCCGAGCACGACGTAGCGGCCAATCAGGGGCAACTGCTGGCGCTGTTCGTGCGCATGACGCAGGCAAGACGTGTTCTTGAGATCGGGACGCTGGGTGCCTATAGCTCAATCTGGATGGCGCGCGCCCTGCCGCCGGACGGTAAGCTGATTACGCTTGAGGCCGATCCCACGCATGCCCGCGTTGCGCGCGAGAATATTCAGCTTTCGGGGTTAAACGAACGCATTGAATTAATTGAGGGCCCGGCGCTGAGTTCGCTGGAAAATTTCGGCAACGTTCCCCCGTTCGACCTGATCTTTATTGATGCCGATAAGCCAAACAATCCCGGCTATCTGGAGTGGGCGCTGCACTATTCCCGCCACGGTACGGTGATTATCGGCGATAACGTGGTGCGTGACGGCGGGGTAATCAACGGGGAAAGCGACGACGCGCGCGTGCTGGGGGTGCGGCGTTTTATTGAGATGACAGGAGATAATCCGCGCTTAACCGCCACCGCGCTGCAAACGGTGGGGGTTAAGGGATGGGATGGGTTTACGCTGGCGATTGTGAACGGGTGAAAATTGTGCGGGCTGATGCCCTCACCCCGACCCTCTCCCACAGGGAGAGGGAGAAAACCGGGCAAGGGTTTTAAGCTGAAATCTGCTCCATCGCCTGCAGAATACGCTTATCCGAAATCGGATACGGCGTACCGAGCTGCTGGGCAAAGAAGCTGACGCGCAGCTCCTCGATCATCCAGCGGATCGCCTGCACGTCTTCATCATCGCGGCGAGCAGGCGGCAGTTTGTTGAGCCACTGCTGCCACGCCTGCTGCACGCTCTCCACTTTCAGCATCTGCGCGCGATCGCGGTGCGGATCGATGGCCATCTTCTCAAGACGTTTTTCAATCGCCTGCAGATAGCGCAGCGTATCGCCGAGACGATTGAAGCCGTTGCCGGTCACAAAGCCGCGATAGACCAGCCCCGCCATCTGCGCCTTCACGTCCGAGAGCCCCAGCGCCATGGTCATATCCACGCGCCCCTTCAGGCGCTTGTTAATATTGAACACGGCGGTAAGGATCTGCTCGACCTGTTTGGCAATCTCCACCACGGTGTCGTTCAGCTCCGCGCGCACCTTTTCATGGAGCTGAGCAAAGCCCTCTTCCGTCCAGACCGGACCGCCCGCCTCGTGGATCAGCTTGTCCACGCCGCAGGAGATGCAGTCGTCAATCAGATCCAGCACCTTGCCGTACGGGTTAAAGTAGAGCCCCAGCTTGGCCTTGTTCGGCAGCTTCTCGTGCAGATACTTGATCGGCGACGGGATATTAAGCAGCAGCAGGCGACGCAGCCCGCGCCACATCATCTGCTGCTGTTCCTGCGGGTTATCAAACAGTTTGATTGCCACGCTGTCGCGCTCGTCCACCAGCGCAGGCCAGGCTTTGACCTTATAGTTGCCGCGCTTCTGCTCGTAGCTTTCCGGCAGCTGACCAAAGCTCCAGATATGCAGCCCGCTCTGCTCGATACCGTCGTCCGCCACCGCAGACAGCGTTTCCTGAACTTTGCCTTTCAGCGCCTCTTTCAGCTCGCTCAGTGAACGCCCTTCCAGCAGCTTTTTGTTTTTATCATCCACCACGCGGAAGCTGATTTTCAGGTGATCGGGCACCTGATCCCAGTTCCAGTCTTCGCGGTCGATGGTAGTGCCGGTCATGCGTCGGAACTCACGCTCGAGCGCGTCCAGCAGCGGCAGCTCCAGCGGCGTGACGCGGCCTAAAAAGGCTTCCGCATAGTTTGGCGCAGGCACAAAGTTACGGCGCACCGGTTTCGGCAGGGATTTAATCAGCGCAATCACCAGCTCGCGGCGCAGGCCGGGGATTTGCCATTCAAACCCGCCCTCATCGACCTGGTTTAGCAGCGGTAGCGGAATATGAACGGTCACACCATCCGCGTCGGCACCCGGTTCAAACTGATACGTCAGGCGCAGCTTGAGGTTGCCCTGATGCCAGAAGTTCGGGTAGTCGAGCTTGCTGACCGACTCCGCCCCCTCTTTAATCAGCATGCTCTTTTCGAAGTTGAGCAGGTCCGGCGTCTCTTTGCTGGCCTTCTTCCACCAGCTGTCGAAGTGGCGGGCGGAGATGACATCGTGGCTGATGCGCTGGTCGTAAAACTCAAACAGCGCCTCATCGTCCACCAGAATGTCGCGGCGGCGGGACTTGTGCTCAAGCTCCTCCACTTCCGCGCGCAGCTTCAGGTTTTCGCGGAAGAAGGCGTGGCGCGTCTGCCAGTCTCCCTCCACCAGCGCGTGGCGGATAAACAGCTCGCGGCTGAGCGCCGGGTAAATCTGGCTGTAGTTGACCTTCCGCGCGGCAACCACCGGCAGGCCGTAAACGGTCACCTTCTCGGTCGCCATTACCGCGCCCTGCGCGCGCTCCCAGTGCGGTTCACTGTACGAGCGCTTAAGCAGATGCTGCGCCACCGGCTCCACCCATTCCGGATCGATACGCGCGGCAATGCGCCCCCACAGGCGGCTGGTTTCCACCAGCTCCGCGACCATGGTCCATTTCGGCGGCTTTTTGAACAGGCCGGAACCGGGGAAGATGGAGAAACGGGCGTTGCGCGCGCCGGTATACTCCTGCTTTTCGGCGTCCTTCATCCCAATGTGGGACAGCAGGCCGGTCAGCAGCGCGATATGAATCTCGCGGTACTCCGCCGGCTCGCTGTTGACCGGAATGCCCAGCTCTTTCACCACCTGGCGCAGCTGGGTGTAGATATCCTGCCACTCGCGCACGCGCAGGTAGTTGAGGAAATCCACGCGGCACTGGCGGCGGAACTGGTTCGAGGAGAGCGCTTTCTGCTGCTCGCCGAGATAGTTCCACAGGTTTACGAAGGCGAGGAAGTCGGACTCTTTGTCGTGGAAGCGACGATGCTTTTCGTCAGACGCCTGCTGTTTGTCCATCGGACGCTCGCGCGGGTCCTGAATGGAGAGCGCCGAGGTAATGATCATCGCCTCGCGCACGCAGCCGTGCTTTTGCGCTTCCAGCACCATACGGGCCAGACGCGGATCCACCGGCAGCTGGCTGAGCTGGCGGCCCAGCGGCGTCAGCTTGTAGACCGTCGCCTGCTCGTCGGTGGTAATGGCGCCGAGCTCTTCCAGCAGACGCACGCCGTCCTGAATGTTGCGTTTGTCCGGCGCTTCGACAAACGGGAACGCGGCGATGTCGCCCAGCCCCAGCGCGGTCATCTGCAGGATAACGGACGCCAGGTTGGTGCGCAGAATTTCCGGGTCGGTAAACTCCGGGCGCGACAGGAAATCATCTTCGGAATAGAGACGAATACAGATCCCTTCCGACACACGGCCGCAGCGGCCCTTACGCTGGTTAGCGGACGCCTGGGAGACCGGCTCAATCGGCAGCCGCTGGACCTTCGTGCGGTAGCTGTAGCGGCTGATGCGCGCCGTGCCCGGGTCGATCACGTATTTAATTCCCGGAACGGTCAGCGAGGTTTCCGCCACGTTGGTCGCCAGAACGATGCGTCGCCCGCCGTGCGGCTGGAATACGCGGTTCTGCTCGCTGTTCGAAAGGCGCGCGTAAAGCGGCAGGATCTCCGTGTGGCGCAGGTCGCGCTTGCTGAGCGCATCGGCGGTGTCGCGGATTTCGCGTTCGCCGCTCATGAAGATCAGGATGTCGCCCGCGCTTTCGTTGCCCAGCTCGTCAACGGCGTCGAAGATAGCCTGGAGCTGGTCGCGCTCGGTATCATCCGCCTCTTCCACAATCGGGCGATAGCGCACTTCCACCGGATACGTGCGTCCTGACACCTCGATAATCGGCGCATTGTTGAAATGCTTTGAGAAGCGCTCAGGGTCGATGGTCGCGGAGGTGATGATGATTTTCAGATCCGGGCGACGCGGCAGCAGCTCTTTCAGGTAGCCGAGCAGGAAGTCGATGTTCAGGCTGCGCTCGTGCGCTTCGTCAATGATGATGGTGTCGTACTGCATCAGCAGGCGATCCTGCTGGATTTCCGCCAGCAGAATACCGTCGGTCATCAGCTTGACCATGGTGTTATCGCTAACGTGGTCGCTGAATCGCACCTTGTAACCGATGCAGCCGCCCGGCTCCGTCTGCAGCTCTTCGGCAATACGGTTCGCCACGGTGCGCGCCGCCAGTCGACGCGGCTGGGTGTGGCCTATCAGCCCTTTTAGCCCGCGTCCCAGCTCCATACAGATCTTCGGCAGCTGGGTGGTTTTCCCCGAGCCGGTTTCCCCCGCCACAATCACCACCTGGTGGTCGCGGACGGCCTCAAGGATGTCCTGTTTTTTCTGGCTGACGGGCAGGTTTTCCGGGTAGGTAATCGCCGGGCGCGCGGTTTCGCGCAGCACAACTTTCCCTGCTGCCTGTTCAATCTCTTTCGCCATCTCCTGGTAAATGGCCTGTTGTGCATCAGGATTTTTAACCTTCTTCACGCCGTGCAGACGGCGGGCGAAGCGCTGTTTGTCGCGCAGCATCAGAGAATCGAGCTGTTGCAGGAGCATCGGGAAGGTCAATTTTTGTTGTTCTGTCATAGCGTTAAAGGGCAGTACACGCCCTGATAAACTCTCTTTTTAATGATTGCTATAGAGTACCACATCGACGCCTTTCGCGCCTTATTCAAAAAATTCGAACATAGGCTTCGATATATTGCGCTATCTCTGTGGCAGGATTGTGAATAGAGTGTCAACAAGCAACGGGGCAACCCCCTTCAATCAAATGCAAAAACAGGAATCACCCATGAGCAAAGTATTAGTTTTGAAATCCAGTATTCTGGCAGGGTACTCTCAGTCTGGTCAGCTGTCTGATTACTTCGTTGAACAGTGGCGTGAACAGCATTCCGCTGACGAAATCACCGTGCGTGACCTGGCTGCAAACCCAATTCCTGTGCTGGATGGCGAGCTGGTTGGCGCGCTGCGCCCAAGCGATGCACCGCTGTCTCCACGTCAGCAGGAAGCTCTGGCCCTGTCCGACGAGCTGATTGCTGAGCTGCAGGCGCACGACGTTATCGTCATCAACGCCCCAATGTACAACTTCAACATCCCTACCCAGCTGAAGAACTACTTCGACCTGGTGGCGCGCGCTGGCGTAACCTTCCGTTACACCGAGAACGGCCCTGAAGGTCTGGTGAAAGGCAAGCGTGCGATCGTTCTGACCAGCCGTGGCGGTATCCATAAAGACACCCCAACCGACCTGGTTGCGCCGTACCTGAGCCTGTTCCTGGGCTTCATCGGCATCACTGACGTGAACTTCGTGTTCGCTGAAGGTATCGCTTACGGTCCGGAAGTGGCGACCAAAGCGCAGACCGATGCGAAAGCCGCTATCGACAGCCTGGTAGCAGCCTAAGACTTCACCCTCTCACCGCCTGGTGGGAGGGTTTTTCTTTTCCCCGCATTTCGTTATCATCCGCTCCCACTCTCCAGCCGGGCGGCCTGATGTCTGCGATTATTGATTCTTTTATTGCCCCACCGTGTCACGACGACATTCAGATCCTCTGGCAGGATGAACATCTGCTGCTGATCGATAAGCCTTCCGGTCTGCTCAGCCTCTCGGGCAAAAATCCGCAAAACCTTGATTCCGTCCATTATCGTCTGGTCCAGACGTTCCCCGGCTGCACGCTGGTACACCGTCTGGATTTCGGCACGTCCGGGCTAATGGTGGTTGCGCGCAATAAGGCCATCAACGCGGCGCTGTGCCAGCAGTTCAGCCAGCGCAGCGTGGAGAAGGTCTACAGCGCCCTGCTTTGCGGCCATGTGGAAAACGACGAGGGAATAATAGACGCGCCGATTGCCAAAGACCCGGCGCTGTTTCCGCTGATGTCGATTTGCGCCATCAACGGAAAACCCGCCCGCTCCCGCTATCGGGTCGTGGAACGTTTTTATCAGGGTACGGGACTGCCGTTAACGCGGGTGATACTGACGCCGGAGACCGGGCGAACCCATCAGCTGCGTATTCACTGCCAGCAGCTGGGACACCCGATTCTGGGCTGCGACCTGTATGGCGGTCTTGAAGCGCTGGGGGCTGAGGAAACGCCCCGGCTGATGCTGCATGCAAGCGAGTTGAATTTTATTCATCCCGTCAGCGGAGAGCCGGTTAACGCCCGTCACGCCGCCCCGTTCTGAATGCGGTTTACCACATCAAATCGTCAGGGATTTTGAAGTCCGCGTACGGATCGTCTTCGTCCTGCTCTTCCTGGCTGAGCGCGCTGTTTAACACGATGCTGTCGGCATCGCGCTGGGCAATTTTATCGGCCACCACCGCCGGAATAATCGCGTATTCACAGTCGCCGCTGGCGTTGATGACCAGACGGGCAATCGCCAGACGGCCGTTGATCAGCTGAGCCTGAGTTTGCTTGTCGACGTCGATTTTTTTGATCAGATTGCCGTCGGTGAAGTTAAAGGTGATGTTGCCTTTCGCCACGGTGATGCGGTTCATCTCAATCAGCTGCTTCACCTGCGCCTTAAACTCTTTCGCCAGCACGGCCTGCTTCTGCTGCTCGCTCAGCAGCTTGTCGCGCTCGATCTGCGCTTTCTTGTTCTCTTCTACCGCTTCCCGAGCCTCGCGCGCCTGAACGCGTGATTTCTTTGCCGTGCGCTGCACTTTCGCCGCTTTTTTGCTGCTGACTAAGCCCGCTTTCAGCATCTGCTCTTGTAAGGTGAGTTTTGTCATGATTGTTTCTAAACCGGTTGGAAATTTTGGGGATTATAGCGGGAATTGCGGAGCCTGTGCCAGAGAAGTAGGCATGGCGCTTTGTCGCCTGAGCTTTGTTTATTCTTTATTCAGCGTTTACTAACGTTACGGCCGCAAGACTGATTAAAAAATGTCAGGTCATTTTCTTAAAAAAAATCAGCAACTCATAAATATGATGTGAGTTGAATATCTGTACCCGCTTCAGGCGTAGGCTGCTTTTCTCTTATTAAAAGAGTAAGGAAAAAATATGGCCTTAAAAGGAACAATGCTGCTTAACGATGCTGACTATGCGCCTTTTAACCTGCACGGCGTTGGCGTGTTTATGGCCCATTCCGGGCAGGGAATTTACAGAAACAATGGATTATGTGGTGCTGTTAAAGGCTCAGGTCCAATTCCCCCTGGGAAATACTGGATTGTTGACAGAGGGACTGGAGGTTTCTTTTCAGGGTTAAAAGCGAAGGTTCAGGATCGGTGGAACAAGGTTAGATCCGGGGCAGAATTTGGCCGCGATGAGTGGTTTGCTTTATACAAGGATGACTGGGGTATCGATGATGGCACCTGGATTGATAACGTCTATCGGGGTTTGTTTCGGCTGCATCCGGGTACGCTATCTGAGGGATGTATCACGATTGCCCATGATTCTGATTACGCATTGATCCGCAATGCTCTGATGAGTACGGAACTTATTCAGGTTCCCTGTATGCGTTCACTGATGGCACGCGGCTGGGTTGAGGTGATTGAAAGTGGCTACACCAACACTTGTCCGTAAATGGGGCATCAGGCTATTCAAAACGGTCTGGTTTCTATGCATCAGCATTATAGTAGGCCGCATATTGGGACCCGCTGAACGCTATCTTGATCATGACGTGGCCTCATCTATATGTGATTTTATTTATGGCGACGTGAATGCTGAAACAATATATGACACATATACCAATATCGATATTTTAATTGTACTGACCCTCGCCACGGTTATTTATCGCTTAACAACACTGCTACTCAAGAAAATAAGGAAATAAAGAATGCCAATTCCTCCCTACATGTGGCTAAAAGACGATGGTGGAGCAGATATTAAAGGTTCCGTTGATGTTCAGGACCGTGAAGGTAGCATTGAGATCATAGGGCTGAGTCATGGCCTAAACCTATCGGTAGACAGCGCTAACGGCAAGATCACCGGCACGCGTCAACACTCATCCATGCGGATTGAAAAGGAAGTTGATAGCTCCACGCCCTATCTCTATAAAGCAGCATCTACCGGTCAGGCGCTTAAAAGCGCTGAAATAAAGTTCTATCATATCAATGATGCCGGACAGGAAGTCTGTTATTACACCGTCTTGATGGAGAACGTAAAGGTTACGGGTGTTAACTGCAGCGTGCCGAACGTGAAGATCGCTGCCAACAATAAAATGAACCATGTTGAAAGCGTAAGTCTGCAGTACGAAAAAATCACCTGGCGCATTGTCGACGGCAACATCATGCACAGTGACGCCTGGAACGAACGTCCTACAGCATAACGCTAAGGGGCGCGATGCCCCTTACTCTTCCTATCCTGGCATGTGCGCAACACTGTTCATGAACTTCGCTCATGTTGCATTGAAATTAAGTCACTTCCCCTGCGCCGCGGGCTGAGGCATAAATTATGCATCGGTAACTTCTTAGCAACATGAACTTAGGATGCATAACCACAATGAGCAAAGCTTTCACATATACCCTTAAGCGCAGTTGCTTCGATGAGAATTACAACCCGTCAGAAAATACGCGTACGACCACCAACTTTGCCAACCTGGCGCGCGGGGAAAAGCGTCAGGAAAACCTGCGCAATACGCTGGTGATGATCAACAACCGCTTTAACGCCCTGGCGCGCTGGGATAACCCAAACGCCGATCGCTACGCGGTTGAGCTGGAAATCATCTCTGTCGATTTGAACATGGGCGCGGAAAAACCGTTCCCGGCCATTGAGATATTGCAAACCACGATTGTCGACAAGAAAAACAACCAGCGTATCCCTGGCATCGTCGGAAATAACTTCTCTTCTTACGTGCGGGATTATGATTTCAGCGTGCGCCTGCTGGAACACAACAAGAACCAGCAGCACTTCAGCATTCCGGAAAAGTTTGGCGAACTGCACGGCAATATTTTCCGCCACTTTGTCAATTCGCCGGAATACAATGAAAACTTCAGCAAGGGTCCGGTGATCTGCCTGAGCGTCTCCAGCAAAGACACCTACCGCCGCACCGGTAACCAGCACCCGGTACTGGGCATTGAATATCAGCCGGATGGCGAGTCGCTGACGGAACAGTACTTCGCGAAGATGGGCCTGAAGGTTCGCTACTTCATGCCGGAAAACAGCGTGGCGCCGTTCGCGTTCTTCTTTACCGGGGATTTGCTGAGTGACTACACCGATCTGGAGCTGATTGCCACCATCAGCACGATGGAGACGTTCCAGAAAATCTATCGCCCGGAAATTTATAACGCAAACTCGGCGGCGGGACTGTGCTACCGACCGGATCTGAACCAGCAGGATCACTCCTTAACCAAAATTGTTTATGACCGGGAAGAGCGTAGCCGACTGGCGATTGAACAGGGTCGCTTTACCGAAGAATACTTCATTAAGCCTTACCAACACATTCTTGAGCAGTGGTCTGATAACTACACGCTTTAATTCATCAAAAAAGGTCTTTTATTATGAAAACATTGCTCCCGACTTCAACGGCTGGCAGCCTGCCTAAGCCGACCTGGCTTGCGCAACCTGAAACGCTCTGGTCCCCCTGGAAATTACAGGATCAGGAACTCCTGGCGGGTAAACAGGACGCGCTGCGCCTGTCCCTGGATGAGCAGATCCGCGCGGGTATCGATATCGTCAGCGACGGGGAACAGACCCGCCAGCACTTCGTCACTACCTTTATTGAACACCTGAGCGGCGTGGATTTTGAAAATCGCCAGACGGTGCGCATTCGTAACCGCTACGACGCCAGCGTGCCGACCGTGGTTTCTGCCGTTGCGCGTCAGAAACCGGTATTCGTGGACGATGCGAAATACCTGCGTCAGCTCACGGACAAGCCGATCAAATGGGCCCTGCCCGGGCCGATGACCATGATCGACACCCTTTACGACGCCCACTATAAAAGCCGCGAAAAGCTGGCCTGGGAATTCGCCAAAATCCTCAATCAGGAAGCGCGTGAGTTAGAGGCCGCAGGCGTGGATATTATCCAGTTTGATGAACCGGCATTTAACGTCTTTTTTGACGAGGTGAACGACTGGGGTATCGCCGCGCTGGAGCGCGCCATTGAAGGGCTGAAGTGCGAAACCGCGGTACATATCTGCTACGGCTACGGCATCAAAGCCAATACCGACTGGAAAAAAACGCTCGGCTCAGAGTGGCGCCAGTACGAAGAGGCCTTCCCTAAGCTGCAGACCTCGAATATCGACATCATCTCACTGGAGTGCCACAACTCCCGCGTGCCGATGGATCTGCTGGAGCTGATCCGCGGTAAGAAAGTGATGGTTGGCGCGATTGATGTGGCAACCAACGCCGTTGAAACGCCGGAGGAAGTCGCCGATACACTGCGTAAAGCGCTGCAGTTCGTCGATGCCGACAAGCTTTACCCGTCAACCAACTGCGGCATGGCCCCGCTTTCACGCCAGGTGGCTAACGGCAAGCTGAAAGCACTCAGCGCCGGCGCAGAGATTATCCGCAAGGAGCTCGGCGCGTAATCCCTTACGTCTGCCAGTAGAGCGGCGTGCCGAAAAACGCCACGTAATAATCTATCACCGCCCTGACGTTCAGGGGCGGATGACGTGCGTTAGGATAGATCGCCGCAATATTAAGTTGCTCCGTGTTGATGGCGCACGCCATTTCCGGCATAAGGGCAACCAGCTCCCCCCGCTTCAGCCTGTCGCCAATCAGCCAGTCCGGAAACAGGACGATCCCCATCCCACCCAGCGCGGCAATGAGCAGCGACTCCGCATTATTGGACGTCATCAGCGGCGCGACGGGATAATGCACCCAATTTTCCCCTTTGCGACGCACAAGCCAGCGGTTAGGCCCGGACGAACCGCGATAGACCAGACATTTGTGCTGGCTCAGTTCGGTCGGGTCGGCCGGAATGCCGTGTTGACGCAGATACGCGGGCGACGCGGCAAGGTGGTAGCGCTGCTGCCCAAAAACACGGGCGTGGAACGTCGAATCCGTCAGCGTGCCGATGCGGAAGATGAGATCGGCGGCATCCCGGTGCGGGTCGATAAAGTCATCGGTCAGCGTCAGCTCAATGGTTAACCGTGGATAACGCTCGGCCAGGCCTGCCAGTCCGGGCGCAACGTGTCTCTGTCCAAAAAATACCGGCCCATTTATGCGAACCGTGCCGGAGGGTTCGGTCGAACGTTCGTCCAGCTCACGACGCGCCTCTTCGAAGTTATCGACCATCGCCCGGGCATAGCGGATAAACAGATGCCCGCTTTCCGTGGGGATCACCGCCCGGGTATTGCGATAGAACAGCTGCTGGCCGAGCGCGTCCTCAAGCTGATGAACAATGCGCGACACCTGCGAGGCAGAAATTCCCTCTCGTCGCGCGACGACGGAAAAGTTCTGCGTTTCATAGACGGCAATAAACAGCAGCAGTGAGCGAAGGTTCATGCTTCCGGCATCTGACATTAATGCATTTCCTGCAATGGTGTTTCCTGCATTATGGCATTTTTCTCACGGGTCTACCGACGTAATCTTCTTCGCCAGAAAACGGAGGAAGCGTAATGCAGTTTATTTTGATTTTACTGGTGATTGCCGGCGGGATGGGCCTCTCCGTCGAGGCGGGGCTGCTGGGGCCATTAGGGGGAGAAGTGGGCGATTTATGGGCGACGTTCAGCATTTTTGGCGTCGGCGCCGCGCTGACGTTTCTGCTGATGCTGTTTTTCAGCCCGCGTAACAGCCCGTCGTTTTTCGCCCAGCCCGGCTGGCAGCTGCTCGGCGGCGTGCTTGGCCCTGTTTACGTGGTCATTCTGACGATCGCCACGCCGACCATCGGCATCGCTCTGACGATGATTGGCATTCTGGCTGGTCAGGTTTTTAAAAGCCTGATCATTGACCACTTTGGCCTGCTGGGTACGCCGCACAGGAAGATAAACGCAAAACGTATCGTGGCGCTGGTTTTTATTATTGCGGCACTGGTTCTGGTCGCACAGGGGTGATGATATGACGCTGATAATGATTCTTCTGGCCGTCTGCGGCGGCGCAACGCTGAGCATTCAGGCCGCGATTAACGGGCAGCTCGGCAGCAGCGTGGGCGTTTTCAAAAGCGCGTTTCTGACATTTTCCGTCGGCGCGCTGGTGACCGCCCTGCTCATTTTCTTCTTTGAGCCTATGCAGGCGGTCACGCTGCTGGACGTGCCGAAATGGCAGCTCCTCGGGGCGATGTTCGGCGTGCCTTACATTGTGATCATGGTCGTGGCGGTGCAGCGCATCGGCACCGCCGTCGCCACGGTGGCGGTGATATTCGGCCAGCTCGCCATGAGTATGTTGATTGATAACTTTGGCTGGCTGGGCAATCCCGCCATTCCGTTTTCACCGAGCCGTCTGAGCGCGGTGGTGTGCCTGGGGATTGCCCTGTACTTCATCTACTCCAGCAGCAAAACCGGCAGCGTCCGCGACTAAGCTGAGGTCTTACGGGTAAAGAACAGCGTCACCGTGGCGACGGTGACGCCCAGCTTCTTCATCTCGGTTTTATTAAACAGATGCGTCTCATCCTGCAAATACATCCAGTCGTCGAAGTTCAGTAGCCAGGTGCTGCCGTTGGCCTTCACGTTCATACTGTAATGCCAGTTAAAGGCGTTGCCTGCGGACTGTCCCGTGGCAACCCCTTCAATATCCCCTGCCGTACCCTCGTAGCGATCGTTCCCCACGCGGCGAATATGCCAGACCCGCTGCTGCTTCTCGCCGTCGTCGTAAACGAAGTGCTCGTTGAGCGTCAGCGTATCGCCGATAACGTCCCCGGCAATCTCAACGTGGAAACGGCGGATCTGCTTGCCGCTGCGATCCTGCACCATCCCCCACGCTTCGGTTTTGCCCTGGAAGTAGTGGAAGATATCAAGCCGCGGCTCCTGCTGGCGATACTCGGCCACTTCAGTGCTACAGCCCGCCAGCAGCATCGTGAATGCCAGCGCCATCATCAGGATACGTTTCATTTTTGGCCTCCGATTAACTGCTGACGCAGCTCAGGATATTGCGTGCGGGGATCGAGCCAGATGGCCAGAAAACGGGTGCTGAACGCTTCCGACTGACGCGGTCCAAGTGGAATAAACGATGTTTGCGCCGCTGACGCGCGATACCAGAACTGTCCCTGCTTATCGTTGAGCACAAACGCCAGCTGTGAGCCCGGGCGGACATCCGGCCAAAGGGACTGGAGCATCCGCAGCCAGGCTTCGCTTTGAGGCTCCTGCGCCAGGATCCCCTGCGCCTGCCACTGGTCGCGGGTCGCCTCAACCAGATCATCGCGATCGATGTCCCGCGCATAGGTAATAATCAGCGCCTGATCCTGATTATCCCGACCGTAACGCCCGTCCGGGGTGCGCAGCTGAGAGGTATAGACCGTGAACGGACCCCAGGTGAGCGTGGCGTCACCCACCTTCCGCCAGGCAAGCCAGTCGGCGGCCTGGGCAACCGGAACAACCAGCGTCAGCCAAAGCAGCAAAACCACAGATCTCATTTTTGTCTCCCCATCAGCAGGTGGAAAAACAGCATCAACACCAGCCAGCCCGGCGCCATCCAGCTCACGACGATAAAGGTCGGCTCCAGAAATGTGATGGCTCCCAGCCGCTCGCCAATCAGGTACGCCACCGGCCCGCCCACGGCGGCCAGCAGGGTCAGCAGCCAGCCGGGTAGCGTGGTGGTGCGCGTCAGCTGCGTCCAGACGGTGGCGAACATCAGCCACAGTGCCACCATCCAGAGCGGCATCAGGGAGTCGCTCGTGAAGGCAATCAGCCCCGTCAGCGCCCAGAGCGTATCCAGCAGGCTGCCCGCCGCCGCCAGACCAATGGCGTAAAAACGGTATACAGGCGGCAACAGCAGGCACGCCAGGATCGCCAGAGCGATCCAGATAATCAGGCCCTGTTCGCGAAAGAGCACCACCAGCGCCCAGTAGAGATCGAACGCGACGGCCAGCAGGAAGACCTGAATATGACGTCTCATACGCGCTCGGCGGTCAGCTGCACCACGCTAATGGTGCGGGCGTTAAACCCGGCTTCGCAGTAGCCAAAATAGTACAGCCACATGCGGCGGAAACGTTCATCGAAGCCGAGCTTTTCAATCTCCTGCCAGGCGTGGACAAAGCGCTGCCGCCAGTGGGCCAGCGTGCGGGCGTAGTCCGGCCCCATGTCGAAGAGATTGCGCACCACGAAATCGGTGTGGCGCGTCATCAACTCGTTCATCGCGGTAATGCTCGGCAGGAAGCCGCCGGGGAAGATGTAGCGCTGGATAAAATCGACGCTTTTGCTGTAGTCGCGATAGCGCTGGTCCTGAATGGTGATGGCCTGAATCGCCATTCGTCCTCCGGGGCGCAGCCGCGCCTGACAGGTCCGGAAGAACGTGGGCAGATAGCGTTGCCCGACGGCTTCAATCATCTCTATTGAGACCAGCTTGTCGTACTGCCCGGTGAGGTCGCGATAGTCGCAGAGCAGCACCTCAACGCGATCCTGCAACCCGGCGCGGGCGATCCGCTCGGTCGCCCAGCTATATTGCTCCTGCGACAGCGTGGTGGTGGTCACCCGACAGCCATAATGACGGGCCGCGTATTCCGCCATCGCGCCCCAGCCGGTACCGATCTCCAGCAGGTGGTCATTCGGTTCTAGCATTAACTGGTCACACAGGCGCGCCATTTTGGCCTGCTGGGCCGCCGTCAGGTCCTGCTCGTCCTCCGTAAACAAGGCGCTGGAATAGAGCAGCTCTTTATCCAGAAAATGGGCATAGAAGGTATTGCCCAGGTCGTAATGAGCGGCAATATTTTCACGCGCCTGCGCGCGGGAGTTACGCCGCGTCCAGTGGCGCAGACGCTCCAGCGGCCTGCCGAACAGGCGGAACCCGTTTTCCAGACGGCCAAGCACCTCGCCGTTGAGCGCCAGCAGTTCCAGAAGCGGCGTAAGGTGCGTGGTTTCCCATTCGCCGTCCATCCAGGCTTCTGCGGCAGCAAGGCTACCGCCCGTTAAAACGCGCCAGTAAACGCCGGGCGTGAGGATTTGTACGTCGGCCTGCAGCGCGGAGGATGTCTCGCCAAAATGGAAGGTCTGCGCCCCTTCACGCAGGGTGAGCGAGCCGCCGCGGATACCGCTTAACAGACGAAAAAGCAGCCAGCGCGCGATGCGCACGTTACGCGGGATATCGGGTTCTAACGCAAAGACGGGGTCGGTCATGAGCGTTCACTCCTGCTGAAGGGGTGGTTATACAGCGGCACGCGCTTGAGCCAGAGCCGCAGCGCCTGCCAGTAAATGGCAAAAACAGTTTTCAGGGTCATAAGCGGGACGCGAACCAAAAGCGAACGCAGCGCCGGGCGCGTCAAAGGCTCCCGGCGCAGGGCCAGCGTGGCGTCAAAGACCTTCGCTTCCTGATGATTTTCAATGTGCATATGCAGCGTGTTGTCCGGGTCGTTAAAGCGCCAGTGGTAGATCATGTCCATTGGGTTAAAGGGGGATACGTGAAACGCTTTTTCCGTCGGCTGCGCATCCTGTCCGTTGACGGAATAGTAATGACGTTCATTCCACGGCGTGTTGCGAACCTCCGCCAGCACCCAGCGCAGCGTCCCCTTCCCGTCGTAGCAGTAGTAAAAGTTGACCGGATTGAAATGAAAGCCGAAATAGCGCAGCTGCGTCAGGAGCATGACCCGCCCGTCCGGACGTTCCCCGGTCAGGCTCTCCAGCCTGCTCAGCACGTTTTCTTTGAGCGGCGTACCGAGCGGGTAGTCCGCATCGTGAAACGAAGCGGCGGCAAAGCGATTGCGCCGCACGCCAACGGACGAGAGCTGCGGCAGTTCATCGAGATCCAGCCAGGCCATAAAGACGCTGTAGCTGAATTCGTGGGTTTTCGGCTGAAGGCGGCGGTGGCGTAATACGCCGTGGTAGAGGCAGCTGTTCATCTCAGTTCCCCTCTCCGGCCGCTATCGCGTTGACCACGTCCAGCGCGCTGCGCACGCCATCTTCATGAAAACCGTTGTACCAGTAAGCCCCGCAGTACCAGCTCCGGTTGTGACCGTTGATCTCGCCGCGCCGCGCCTGCGCCCGCCAGCTTTGCGGGTTAAACAGCGGATGTTCATAAACGAAGCGTTGCAGAACGAAGCGTTCATCTACCGGCGCGTCAGGGTTGAGGGTAACGCAGAACAGCGGACTGCCCGCAGGCAGCTCCTGCAGAATGTTCATGTTGTAGGTGACGCAGGCGCTGGCCTGTTCCTCCGCGCTCAGGCGGTAGTTCCAGCTGGCCCACGCGCGCTGCCGCACCGGCAGCCAGCGCGGATCGCTGTGTAAAACGACCTCGTTGCGCTGCCAGCCGATATCGCCCAGCACCTCGCGCTCTGCGGGCGTCGGGTCATCAAGCATAGCCAGGGCGCTGGCGGAGTGGCAGGCAAAAATCACCCGTTCGAAAGTATGGCTGCCGTTTTCAAGCTGAAGCGTAACCCCGTGCTCATGGCGGCTCACCCGCTGAACCGGTGAATTGAGGTGCAGATTCAGACGGTCGCCCAGCTTGTCGAGCATGGCGCGGATATACTCCCGCGAGCCGCCCGGCACCACGTACCACTGCGGGCGATGGGTGATATCCAGCAGGCCGTGGTTCTGGAAGAAACGTAAGAAAAGCGGCAGCGGGAAACGCTTCATCTCCTGCAGCGACGAGGACCAGATCGCGGCCCCCATCGGCAGAATGTAGTGGCGCGCAAAAAACGGCGTGAAGCCGTGCTGGTCCAGAAACGTCTGCAGCGTGGCGTTCGGGTCCACCTCCCCGTCCAGCGCCTGTTTCGCCAGACGATTGAAGCGGACGATCTCCCCGAGCAGCCGCCAGAATGCCGGATTCACAAGGTTTCGGCGCTGCGCAAACAGCGACGTCAGGGTGTGTCCGTTGTACTCCAGCCCCGTCGCCGGGTTGTGCACCGAAAAGCTCATCTGCGTTTTTTGCCCGCTGATGCCCAGCTCGCTGAGCAGACCCATAAAGCGCGGATAGGTGCGATCGTTGTAGACGATAAACCCGGTGTCGATCGCGTATGTACCCTGCGGCGTCGGCACGTCAACCGTTGCGGTATGGCCGCCGGGCGTGGCGCCCGCTTCAAACAGGGTCACCTGATGGTGCCCGGCCAGGCGCCAGGCGCAGGTTAGCCCGGCGATGCCGCTGCCGATAATTGCGATGTTCATGAACGCACCATCCTGCGCAGCAGCGCGCGCTGAAGAAATGCCGGTAACCCGGAGAGCGCACGCAAAATAAAGCCGAACCCGGCGGGGAACGCGATATGCATTTTCTCTGCCGCCAGCCCGATACGGATCGCCTTCACCGCCTCGTCGACGCTCACCCTGCCCGGCATGGCAAAATCGTTTTTGCGCGTCAGCGGCGTATCAACAAAGCCGGGAGAAACCACCGTGACGGCAATACCTTTGGGCTCCCAGTCCAGGCGCAGACTCTCGGCGAACCAGCTCAGGGCCGCTTTGGACGCGCCGTATGCCTCTGCCCGTGGGAAAGGTAGCCAGTGGGCCATGGAACTCACCAGCACCACGCGGTTGCCAGCCGTCAGCTGGGGCTGCAGCGCGTCAAGACAGTTCACCGGGCCGAGGAAATTTGTCGTCATCACCCGCTCCACCAGCGCCGCATCCACCACGCCCCCATCGAGATATTCGCAGGTGCCGGCGCAGAGAATAATCAGATCGGCATAGCAGCCGGTCAGCGCCTGGCGGCAGGCGTCCCTGTCGGTCATATCGAACAGGCGAACAGTGAGATTGGGGCAGATCTGGCGCAGCGCGTCGAGGCGCGCCCGATCGCGCCCGCAGGCAATCACATGGTAGCCGTCAGCGGCAAAGGATTTTGCCAGCCCGGCGCCAATGCCCGAGCTTGCGCCGGTAATCAGCACCGTCTTCATGATTTAACCCTCCGCTTCACGCCGCGTACCGCCCAGCCCAGCAGCGGGAGATGTTCGTAGATCATCTCTCCCGCATCGTAGTAGTCGCGCTGGCGCGTGATGAGATCGTTTTCCGTGTCCACCACCGAACATCCCGGCAGATCGAGCGGCTCACCTCCGGCAATGCGCGGATGCGACCAGTGCATCACCCAGGTGACAACAAACCGGTTCCCACTGCACAGCGGCGGATCGATAGAAAAACGGCAGTTCTCGACGTTGGCCAGCAGATGGGTGAAATAGCGCTGAAGCGCGAAAATCCCGTCATGCTCGCCAAACGGATCGATAAGCGTGGCATTCGAATGGTAAAGCCCCACCAGCGCGGACGGCGGCTGGCTATCCAGTGCGGCGTAGTACTCAACAAACCGACTCACGACAGAGGGCAAAGTGCTCATGGGTCACATCCTGGCTGTAAACAACGTGGCGTAATCGCATAATTAAAACTTACACAATTAATGTTATTTGTCCAAGTTTGTGGTGATTTATTTTTTATTTTATATATATGTCAATGGCTTAGTAGTAGGCAAAAGAGTGAATTCTGTAGGCCGGGTAAGGTGTAACCGCCACCCGGCTTTAACTTTCAGGATATCCTTAAGGCAAACTCGCCGGTCTTCTTCCAGGCTTATCCTTTTTATTCATAAGGATGCCCGCATGAAACGTTTCTTTCTCTCCCTTTTCTCCAGCCCGGAATCCTTACTGCAGGTGATGAGCCAGCAGGAAATCATTGAAGCCGTCGAAGATGGCGATCGCATCATTATCGACCAGGACGGGAACGCCTCGGTGAACTACAAAAGCAACGAGGTGCGGCAGGATTTTCTGCGTCACGTCAACATGCTGAAGAGGGCCTGATATGGGAACGGCGATATTTATGGTGCTGATGGTATGCGGGTACTGGTACACCAGCCGCGACCTGTCGACCCGTTTTAAAATCAAGCGCTCCATTGGCTGGGACGTCTATTTCCTGGTGGCGCTGTACGGCTGTATTTTCGTTCTGCAGGGCGTGATTGCCACCGGTCTGCTCTGGCTGCTCCTGCTCGCCCTTTCCGCCGCCAACAACGCTTTCCACTTTGCCTCACCGAAATATACCGACTGGCAAATCGACTTTATGAACTGGAGTTTTTTAGGCATTCAGGCGCCGGTGGTCGTGATGCTGGCGTTTGCCATTCTGTTTTGCCTCTACCGCTCTAACTGGGCAGGCAGCGCCAGGCTGGACGGCGAAAGCCGGAAAAAGCTCTACAAACGTCTGGCGCAGTCGAGCGGTATTGAACAGCTGCTGTATCAGTGTATGGAGCAAGGGGAACTGGCGCAGGTCACGCTGCGGTCGAGGCGGATTTACGTCGGCATGATCCACACCGCGACGCTGGAATATGAAAAAACGGCCAATATCGTGCTGATCCCGATGTTAAGCGGGTACAGAGACGCGAAGACGATGAACTTTCGCATCGAGAATAACTACAGCAGGTGGTATGCGGAGCATGACATCACGCTCGACTCCGAACATCGCAGCGCCATGTCATTCCGGAAGGTGATTTTACTCAATCAGATTGAGAGCCTCTCGCTGTTCGATCCCGCCAGCGCCAGCGCGCTATCGCTGGCACAGCGCGACGAGAGCTCTCGCCCTAAAGAGACATCCCCATAATTCTGAGAATGCTCTGCTGTGAAGCGGTTTCGAAAAGGACGTTATTAACGCAGAGCATGCCCTGCTTCTGGTAGAACCGGTACGCTCCCGCATTCTGCTCAAGCACTTCCAGCCAGAGATAGTCTTTCCCCCTGCTCCGGGCCATGTCGGTGATGCTGTTGAACATCACCTGGCCATAGTTCTTGCCGGTCTCGGCGGGATCGAGGTAGAGCTTGTTGAGGAGAACCCCCTTCTTGCCCGTTTCCGGGAGCAGGGCTTCCCAGGTCACTTTCATGAATCCCACTGGCCGATCGGTCTCGGCAACATACCAGGAAACAGCGTTCTCTTTCAGGCTCTGTTCAAGTACGGAAAGCGCGTACTCGCCGTCGAGAAAATCCTTCATCTCTGCGTCTGACACCCACAGATGCTGAAAATGGGCGGGATAGATTCGGTATCCCAGCTCGCTTAAAAGCGTTGAATCGGCCCCGGAGGCCTGGCGAATTCGAAGAGTCATGTAAGGTATCCCTGGTAATCACCCGCGTTGGGCATGTTGAAAGAGGTCCCAGCGGTTGCCGTAAATATCTTCAAACACCACCACCGTACCGTACTCTTCCTCACGAGGTTCTTCGCAGAAATGAACGCCTTTGTCTTTCATGGCACGGTAATCGCGCCAAAAATCGTCCGTCTGAAGGAAGAGGAAAACTCTGCCGCCGCATTGATTGCCGATAAAGCTTTCCTGCCTCTCGTTAGAGGCGCGAGCCAGCAAAATATTGCAGTCGCTTTCCGGGTTGGGTGAGACGACCACCCAGCGTTTACCCGGTTGAGGCGTATCTTCTACGAGGGTAAAACCCAGCTTATCTGTGTAGTATTCAATCGCACGATCGTAGTCATCAACCACAATAGCCACGCAGCCAAGGCATCGCTTCTGCGTTCTCATTTTTCGTTTCCTTTGCATAAATGGGTTACGGGCAACGCTATCCCATTGCAGCGTGCTGGCCGCCGGGTTTACTGGCTTGCGTAAGCCTCGCGCTTTTCTGCCCATTTCAGCATGGCATCAAGCGCCGGACATAATGCCTGACCCCAATCGGTGAGGCGATACTCCACTTTCGGTGGCACTTGAGGGTAGACCATCCGCGAAACGATACCATCGGATTCAAGTTGCCTGAGCTGCTGCGCCAGCATCTTCTGGGAAATACCGGGGATCAGTTTTTCGAAATCAGAGTAGCGCTGCACTTTTCCGTCGAAAAGATGAAAAAGAATAATTAATTTCCAACGGCCTTCCAGCAGCCGTAACACTTGCTCCACGCCGCTCGCGGCAGATTCCGGACTATATAACTTACTCATAATTCAGTAGCTCACTTTTTCGTGCGTACTTGTCAATTTCTCAGTCTATGTTGAATATAACTGTACTGTAAATAACGGGAGTGCAAGGTTATGTCATTAGATATTGATTTTAAAGGCAAACGCGTGCTTGTTACCGCTGGCACGAAAGGGCTCGGAAAAGCGGTCGTCGGGCTTTTAAAACAACTCGGTGCAACGGTATTCACCACTGCGCGCCACGAGCCGGACGTAGATATAGCAGATACTTTCGTCGCCGCGGACCTTACGACGGTCGCTGGATGTGCCGCTGTCGCATCTGCGGTTCAGGAACAGATGGGAGGCGTCGACGTGATTATCCATGTTGCGGGCGGTTCAACCTCGCCCGGTGGCGGTTTTGCTGCGCTTGGCGAAGAAGAGTGGCAGCAGGAGCTCAATCTTAATTTGTTGCCTGCAGTACGCTTAGATCGCGCCCTGCTTCCCGGAATGCTCGCGCAGGGAAATGGGGTGATTATTCACGTGACGTCTATTCAGCGCGAGCTGCCGTTACCGGAATCAACAACGGGTTATGCGGCGGCTAAAGCAGCCCTCTCAACCTACAGTAAAAGTCTTTCAAAGGAAGTCTCACCGAAGGGCGTTCGGGTGGTGCGCGTTGCGCCCGGCTGGATCGAAACTGAAGCGGCAGTTGCACTGGCGGAGAGGCTGGCAAAGCAGGCAGGAACAGACTACGAAGGCGGTAAGCAGATTATTATGAAGGCGTTAGGTGGAATACCGCTCGGACGCCCTGCCAGACCGATTGAGGTGGCCAACCTCATCGTCTTCCTCGCTTCATCGCATGCTGCGAGTATCACCGGTACTGAATTTGTGATTGATGGCGGCACCATTCCGACAGTGTAACGCGGGTGCTTAATCGGCTCGGTGCGCGAGTTGATTAAGCACCGGGGAATATCACCGATCGGACAGTTTCTCCAGGCCCTTTTTTAACGCATGTTTTACCGCTTCTGAATCCATGCCCATCTGTGCATGAATAATTGCGCCGTCAATGAGCAGCATGATTTCATTGACGACGCGCTCATCTGCACTCTTCGTCAGCAAGGCAATAATTTTCTTTGTTTCTGACTTATGACTGCGGCATATCTCTTTTATCTCGCTTTCAATATCTTCCGATTTCGCCTCTGCGCTGGCGTTAATAAACGCGCAGCCGTGGAAATCGGGCGAAATAAACCATTCGTAAAGCGTTGCAGATATCGCATCAGCAGGTATTTCGCCTTCATCGAGATGTCGACGCAGCGTGGATTCAAACCAGTTAATCCATATTTCATGCCGATAGTGCAAATAGGCGAGAATAAGCAAGCTCTTACTCGAAAAATGACGATAGAAAGTCACCTTGGTCACTTTAGACGCTTTAATCAGCGTATCCACACCCGTCGCCCTGAAGCCCGTGGAATAAAACAGATCGTGCGCCGTGAGTAATATCTTATCTCTGACGCTGATTTTTGTATCGTTGCCTGCGGGTTCTGTTTTCACTTTTGGCTAGCCTCAAAAAGAATGTTGACAGCGTTATTTCACAGGCATAGATTACCGCAAGTAGACAGACCTGTCTACATAATATAACGCTGAGGTAATCGCAATGAACACACGTCCTCCTTTACCGCCCTTCACTCGTGAAAGCGCCATCGAAAAAGTCAGACTGGCAGAAGATGGCTGGAACAGCCGCGACCCGGCGAAAGTCGCGCTTGCCTATACGCTGGATACCCAATGGCGTAACCGCGCAGAGTTCGCCACCAACCGTGAAGAAGCCCAGGCGTTTCTGGAGCGGAAATGGAAAAAAGAGCTGGACTATCGTCTGATTAAAGAGCTCTGGGCATTTACGGAGAATCGGATCGCGGTGCGCTATGCCTATGAATGGCATGATGATTCCGGCAACTGGTTCCGCTCTTACGGCAATGAAAACTGGGAGTTTGAGCCGGACGGATTGATGAAGCGACGCTTTGCCTGCGTAAACGATATGCCGATCAAAGCCTCTGAGCGGCTGTTCCACTGGCCGCTGGGCAGACGCCCGGACGATCACCCTTCGCTGAGCGATCTTGGCTTATAGGATTTTCGCATCACTCCGGGCCGCCCCGGAGTGATGACCTTACAGCGCGCCCAGCTGTTTCATCAGCGTCAGGTTGTCCTCAATATGCCAGTTAGCTACGATCTTACCGTCACCAATCTCATAAATATCCGTGGCGATAAAATCTATTTTCTGCCCCTTTCCTTTCAGCTTGCCAAATGTTCCGGTGAAGGTGCCGTGAAAATGTAAATGCGAAACCACGCGATCGCCTGAAATAATCATTTGCTCAACGTCACAGCGTAAATCAGGCACGGCTGCACGAAACGCGCGGGAAGCTAAAATAGCGCCTTCCGCCCCCTGCTTACGCCCTTCCGGAGGCGTTTTATCAATAAAGCCTGCCGCCAGGGCATTACGCGCCAGGGTTTCATTACCCGTGTTCCAGAATGAAGCATATTCTCTGGCGACGGCTTCATTCGTCTTTAATTTCGCCTGCGGCAGGCTGTTGTCCACAATTAGCTGCTTCGGCTGCAGCCATTCCCCCTGCGCGGAAATCGCATTGCCCGACAGACCTGCAAAAATAACCATCGCTACAGCCGAATGAAAATACGTCGTATATTTCATGATATCTCTCAATAGAGTATTACATTACCCGCAGTCGATTTCCTGCGGTTCAAATCAGAGAGGGTCAGTTAATTAACGCCCCGCCCTCAATATCAATGACCGACCCCGTGACAAAGGGATTATCAATGGCGAAAAGATACCCTTGAGCGATATCCTCCGCCCTTCCCCAGGCTTTGGCCGGCAGGGTTTCCGCCGCGCCAGCGAGCATTTTTTCCCGCGCGGCGGCATCCATGCCCGCGTACGCTTCCGTGTCGGTCAGCCCCGGACTCACGACGTTGACGCGCAGCGGTGAAAGCTCTTTCGCCAGCACTTTTGTCGCGGCCTCAATGGCGGCATTCATCGTCGTTTTAACAATGGCGCCCGCCACGGTGCGACGCGCCACGAACCCGCTGGTGAACGTCAGCGTACCGCGGGGGGCGATGTTCCCGCCGAGATAGCGGGCGACATTGATGCTTCCCCAGAATTTTGTATCAAAGGCCAGCCTTGCCGCGCGGAGATCCAGCCCGGAAAGAAGCCCTCCCGGAGCCTGTGAACCCGCCGTAACGACAATATTATTGACCTCACCCAGCGTTTCACCGAGTGCGACAAGCTCTTCCTCACGGCTGATGTCCAGCACGAGGGTGTGAACTGACGCGGCGTGGGCGCTAAGCCGCTGTCGCGCGGCGTCCAGTTTTGCGCTGTCGCGTCCCGCAAGAATAATCTCCTCACCGCGCCCGGCAAGCAGGCTGCCCAAGGCGAAACCGATGCCGGAACCGCCGCCGATAATTAAAGTTTTACGGGTCATAATGTTTCCTCCTGTAGAGCGTACGTTGGGTAATCGGTATATCCCGTGCCGGTACCGCCAAACAGCGTGGCGGGGTCGCGCACCTGGGCAAGAGGCAGCTGGTTTGCCAGCCGGTGGGGCAAATCGGGGTTGGCAATAAACGGACGGCCGAAGGCAATCAAATCGGCATAGTCGGCAGCAAGGATCTTTTCAGCTTTATCAAGGTCATAGTTACCCGCGACGATAAGAGTTCCGCTAAAGGTCTCGCGAAGGGACTGACGGAAACGCTCGGGTACCTGAGGGGCATCATCCCAGTCGGCTTCCGCCAGGTGGATGAATGCAATACCTTTTTGTTCACACCAGGCCGCAAGCGCAAGTATGGCTTCAGAGACCTGCGGGTCGTTCATCCCGCGCTGGGTAATAAATGGGGAAAGGCGGATACCCGTGCGCTCGTGACCAATGGCCTCGGCAATGGCGCTTAACACCTCCTGGGCAAAACGGATGCGGTTCACCAGCGTACCGCCGTACTCATCCGTGCGTTTGTTGGAGGTTTGACGCAGGAACTGGTCTATCAGATACCCGTTTCCGCCATGAACTTCTACGCCATCAAAACCGGCCTGGACGGCATTCAGTGCCGCCTGACGATAGTCCGCGATGATGCTGTGAATATCCTTGCGCGAGAGTGTTCTCGGCTGCGGGCAGTCAACCATCTGGCCTTCCCCACGCTCATTCACCACCCACACCTGCGCGTCTGGCGCCAGTGCTGACGGGGCGACGGGCTGACCATCCTGGTGAAAACTGGCGTGCGACATTCGCCCGACGTGCCAGAGCTGCGAAAAAATCACTCCGCCCGCCTGATGCACGGCGCCCGTCGTGAGTTGCCATCCCGAAACCTGTTCAGGCGAATGGATGCCGGGTGTCCATGAGTATCCCTGGCCCTGAGGCGAAATCTGCGTGGCTTCCGTGATGATTAATCCCGCGCTGGCACGCTGCCGGTAATACTCTGCCATCAGCGCGGAGGGGATATTTCCCGGCTGAAGGGAGCGCGCGCGGGTCATCGGCGCCATGACGATACGATTTTTCAGGTCCAGCGAACCCAGCCTGTAGCGTTCAAAAAGTGAGGTACGTTGCATGATTTTATCCCTTATGGTTTGGATAACATCACTTTACAGTCCGCATCTGATTTTGATAATTACGCTAAAAGTAGATGCACTTTTCGGAAAATATGAATAATGGGCAAACTCGAAGACATGGCTTTACTGGTGGAAGTTGCCGAGGCCGGAAGTCTTTCCGCCGCCGGACGACGCCTGTCGCTTTCCCCCGCGACCATGACGGCCAGGCTGAAGGCGATTGAGGAGCGTTACCAGACGCGCCTGTTTCACCGCTCAACGCGATCCCTCACCCTGACCCGCGCCGGGGAAGAGTTTTACCATGCCGCGCTGCGCGTGCTGGAAGAGATGCATCATGCCGAGTCGTTACTGACGCAAAAAGAGGGCGTGCTCAGCGGCAATGTTCGCCTTTCCGCGCCCTCGGATTTTGGCAGACAGTATCTTAGCCCCGCCGTCATTGATTTTTCCCGGCGCCATCCTGACGTTAAATTTTTCATCTCGTTAAGAGAACACATTGAGGACCTGGTCGCTAACCGGCTGGATATGAGCGTGCGTTTTGGCAACCTGCCGGACAGCAGCCTTGTCGTCAGAAATATCCGCCCGAACCATCGGGTGCTGGTTGCCTCCGGGGCGTATCTTAACGACCACGGCGTCCCCGCCACGTTTGCCGATTTAGCCCGGCACCGGTGCCTGGCGCTGGAATCGCAGGGCGTGGTGATGAACGAATGGCGCTTTGAAAAAGATGGCGAGGAAAGCGTCGTTCGCGTAGAGCCAGCCATGGTGTGCGACGACGGGGCTTTACTTCGCCAGTGGGCACTCAGCGGAGCTGGCATCGCGGGGAAATCGTGGTGGGACGTCAAAGACGATGTTGAAACCGGAAGGCTCACGGTACTGTTTGCCGACAGCTTCACCGGCTTTAGCCGATACGATCGCAAAGATGTCGGCCTGCAGCTTGTTTACCCCCAGCGCAAACTGCAGCCGCTTCAGGTCACGGCTTTTAGCCAGTTTTTTCTCGACTGGCTAAAAAAGCAGTAAAATTAAATCGCGTCAGGCATCTGCGGTTAATTTCTCGCCAAAATAAGAGATGGCGCGCATTTCGCTGACAACCTCAGGACTACTCTGTGTGCGGTTTTCAGGAGGTAAAAAATATGAAAAAGCTTCTGATCTGTTGTTTGTTTGGTAATACCGCAAACTCTCTCGCCAAAAAGATGCAGTCTCTGGCAGAACGCGAAGGCTATCCGCTGATGATTAGCGCTGTTGGGCTGGATAACTTCGCCAGCGTCGCTCCCGCTTTCGATGGTTTCCTCATCGCGCCGCACATTCAGTACAAACTCGATGAGATAAAAGAAAAGGTGGGCAATACGCGCTCAATCGCCATTATTGAGAGCCTGCCCTATGCCTCTCTCGACGCGAGGAAAGTATTGAATTTCGTGAAGGAACAGATGCCTGAACTGGCTGCCTGACAGATAAGGCCGCATCGGTTTTGCGGCCTCCTCTCACCCGGCGATCAAAACGTGTCGACGCAAGGCTGACCGACCTTATTTAGGGCGTTTTTCAACCTGGCTCTGAGTTCAATTAACGCCGCTTCTTTCTCTTCAAGCTGCTGCAGCTTGCGGCGCAGAGAAGCCTGTTTTTGCTCAGCGGTAAAGTTGTCGTCAACCCAGACAGCTAAAACCTCTGCAATTTCGGCTAAGGTAAAGCCCAGCATTTTGGCATGCTTGATCATGTTTAAACGCTGTAAATCCACGGCGGAATAAACTTTGTAGTTATTGCTGCGATTGGGCTGCGGGATATTCTCTAATAGCCCCTGTCGCTCATAGTAACGCACCGTCTCTTTCGACAATCCCGTTTTCGCACACAGTTCACCAATTCGCATCGCGTCGCCCTCACCCTGGAAAAATCACGCTTGACCGTGTACCTAAGTGCACGGTTTATCCTGTGCGTCATACATTAGGGAAACGGGATTAAAGATATGAATTCTTTTGATTATACAGGAAAAACAGCGCTGATTACCGGAGCATCTTCGGGCATCGGTCGTGATTTCGCCAGGCAGCTCGCCGCCCGAGGCGTGGCCTTGATCCTCGTCGCCCGCAGCGAGCCAAAGCTGCAGGCGCTTGCCGCAGAGTTGGTCAGAAAGCACGGCGCCTCCATCACGATTATCGTGCAGGATTTAGTGAAGCCGGAAGCCATTCCCCACATTGTGGAACGGCTTGAAACCTTAAGACGCGTCCCAGACATTCTGATTAATTGCGCCGGGTTCGCCACCTACGGGCCATTCGAAAAGCTGTCAATCGACAGGCAGCGTGATGAGATTAACGTAAACTGCATGCCCCCCGTGGAGCTGACTCACGCCCTGCTGCCGGGAATGCTGCAGCAAGGTTCCGGGGTGATTATTAACGTTGCCTCAACGGCCGCGATGCAACCGGATCCCTATATGGCGATTTATGGCGCAACCAAAGCCTTTCTGCTCTCGTTTTCGAACGCGCTGTGGGGAGAATATCGCTCCAGGGGCATCCGCGTCCTGGCGCTTTGCCCCGGCGCAACGGATACGGCCTTTTTTGATGTGGTGAATGCTGAGGAAGCTTCGGTAGGTAAACGAATGCCCGCTCACAAGGTGGTCACCCTGGCGTTGAAGGCCATGGAGAGTAACCGTAGCTACCTGATTACCGGATGCGGTAACTGGCTTCTGGGGCAGCTACACCGGTTCGTGACGCGCAGGCGTCTGGTGCTTATCGTTGAAAAAATATTGCGCCCGCGCTCGGCTTAAGCAAAAACGGCTCTGTTCAGCGCAAGGGAGTTGCGCTGAAATGCTCGCTTATCGCAGACAGATAGATGCCATAGTGCACGAAAAACAGTGATACACTTACCGCATCTGGTTGATCGTCCCGTCTGGACGTTTCATGATGAATGACGGTAACCAAATCTCAAAATGGTCACTCGTTGTTAATCGTAGCCCGTCACGCTAAGCTTAAATAATGACTAAAAATATTAATCCCCCATCAGCACGTGGTCCCCTTGACCACGCTGTCAGAGAGCAAATCGTCGAAGCGGCTTTTGAGCACTTCGGTCACTACGGCTATGAAAAAACCACTGTCGCCGAACTGGCTAAATCTATTGGTTTTTCAAAGTCCTACATCTATAAGTTTTTCGATTCCAAACAGGCTATCGGCGAGGTGATCTGCGCTAACCGCCTGGAGCTGATCATGGCGGCAGTGCTTTCCGCCATCGAGGATGCGCCGTCAGCAAGCGAAAAATTACGCCGCCTTTTCAAAGCGCTCACCGAGGCGGGAAGCGAGCTGTTTTTCCACGACCGTAAGCTATACGACATTGCCGCCGTCGCCGCGCAGGAGCAGTGGCCGTCAACCCAAAAATACAGTGAAAGCCTGATGAAGCTGATCGAGAGCATCATTATCGAAGGCAGGCAGGCCGGCGAGTTTGAAAGAAAAACGCCGCTGGATGAGGTCACATTTGCCGTCTACATGGTGATGTGTCCTTACATTAACCCCGTTCAGCTGCAGTACAACCTCGAAATGGCCCCCACGGCGGCAGTGCTACTCTCTTCACTGATTTTAAGAAGCCTGGCCCCCTGATTTGTGACCATTGACAATTTTGGTCACTAGTCAGAGAATGCGGATACCGTCCTGTTACGTCAAAAAGGTTTCCCATGCTCAGGCTCACTTCAGCCCGCGTTGCCGTTTGTCTTCTGCCGTTTGCCCTGGTGGCGTGCGGCGATATTTCCGCGAGTGACGATCCGCGCACAAAGCCACCGCTTGTCAGATCCGCCTCCGTCGAGCTTGCGAACAATAGCGCCCGCGCCTTCACGGGCGTGGTGGTCGCAAGAACGCAAAGCGATTTAGGTTTCAGAGTCCAGGGAAAAATCCTTGAGCGGCTGGTCGACACGGGGCAGACCGTCAAACAGGGCCAGCCCCTGCTGCGCCTGGATCCGGTTGACCTGAAATTACAGGCTCAGGCGCAGCAGCGCGCGGTGGATGCGGCTCAGGCGCGCGCGCGCAAAGCCACCAGCGATGAGGCGCGCTATCGCGGTCTTGTGGCGTCCGGCGCGGTGTCTGCCTCGGAGTATGACCAGATCAAAGCGGCGGCCGACACGGCCAGGGCCGATCTCAGCGCCGCCCGGGCGCAGGCCAGCGTGGCGCAAAACGCCACGGGCTATGCCGTACTGCTGGCGGATTCAGACGGCGTGGTCATGGAGACGCTCGCCGAGCCGGGTCAGGTCGTCAGCGCCGGACAGGTGGCGATCAGGCTCGCCAGAGCGGGACAGCGTGAAGCGCTCGTCCAGCTTCCGGAAACGCTGCGTCCTGCCGTCGGCAGCGAAGCGCAGGCCACGCTGTATGGCAATGAAAAACATCCTGTCACCGCAACGCTGCGCCTGCTGTCTGACTCGGCCGATGCCGCGACCCGCACGTATGAAGCCCGCTACGTGCTGGATGGCCTGCTGGCGAACGCGCCGCTGGGGGCGACCGTCACGCTGAACATTCAGGACAATAAAGCGGAAGGTCAGGTCATGCAGGTCCCGCTGGCTTCACTCTATGATGCAGGAAAAGGTCCCGGCGTCTGGCGCATTTCCGCCCAGCTGGCAAAGGTCGCATGGACGCCCGTCAGGGTGCTGAGCGTGGGTGAAGATGCGGCGCAGGTCACGGGCGGCGTGAAGCCCGGTGAGAAGATTGTTGCGTTAGGTGCCCATCTTCTGCACGAAGGTGAGGTCGTCAGGCTTGCCGAGCAACGCAGTGCCGCCCTGGCGGAGAATACGCCATGAGCGGAAGCCGCTTCAACCTGTCGGCGCTGGCCGTCCGCGAACGTTCCATTACGCTGTTTCTGATCGTTCTGGTCACGATTGCCGGAATTTACGCCTTCTTTGGGCTCGGACGCGCGGAAGATCCGCCCTTCACGGTAAAGCAAATGACGGTGGTAACCGTCTGGCCGGGCGCCACCGCGCAGGAAATTCAGGATCAGGTCGCCGAGCCGCTGGAAAAGCGCCTGCAGGAACTCAAATGGTATGACCGTACCGAAACCTATACCCGTCCCGGCATGGCGTTTATCACGTTGTCATTGCAGGACAAGACCCCGCCAGCCGAAGTGCAGGAGGAGTTCTATCAGGCGCGGAAGAAGCTTGGAGATGAATCGCAGCGACTTCCGGCGGGCGTCATCGGCCCGATGATCAATGACGAATTCTCGGATGTCACCTTTGCCCTCTTTGCGCTGAAAGCGAAAGGCGAACCGCAGCGGCAGCTGGTACGCGATGCCGAAGGCCTGCGCCAGCAGCTTCTGCACGTTCCCGGCGTGAAGAAAGTGAACATTATCGGCGAACAGGCCGAGCGGATTTACATCTCCTTCTCCCACGGCCGTCTGGCGACGATAGGGCTCTCACCCCAGGATATTTTCAACGCCCTCAACAGCCAGAACGCGTTAGCCGCGGCGGGCTCCATTGAGACCCGAGGCGCGCAGATTTTTATCCGCCTGGACGGCGCGTTCGATGAACTGCAGAAAATCCGCGATACGCCTTTTGTGGCTCAGGGCAAAACGCTCAAGCTGTCCGATGTGGCAACGGTTGAGCGAGGCTACGAAGATCCCCCGACGATGCTGATACGTAATCAGCATGAGCCCGCCCTTCTGCTGGGCATCGTGATGCGTGAAGGCTGGAACGGTCTGGCGCTGGGGAAAGCGCTGGATGCGGAAACGGCGAAAATAAATGACAGCCTGCCGCTGGGCATGTCCCTGACCAAGGTCACCGACCAGTCCGTGAATATTCGCTCGTCGGTCGATGAGTTCATGATCAAATTCTTCGTCGCCCTGCTTGTGGTCATGGTGGTGTGTTTTATCAGCATGGGCTGGCGCGTGGGTGTTGTCGTTGCGGCGGCGGTCCCGCTGACGCTGGCGGTCGTTTTCGTGGTGATGGAAGCCGCGGGGATAAACTTTGACCGCGTTACGCTGGGCTCCCTGATCCTCGCCCTCGGCCTGCTGGTTGATGATGCCATCATCGCCATCGAAATGATGGTGGTGAAAATGGAGGAAGGTTACGACAGAATCAAAGCCTCGGCCTTCGCCTGGAGCCATACCGCTGCGCCCATGCTGGCCGGTACCCTGGTGACGGCCATTGGCTTTATGCCGAATGGCTTTGCCCAGTCGACCGCAGGGGAATACACCAGCAATATGTTCTGGATTGTCGGCCTCGCCCTGATTGCATCGTGGTTTGTCGCGGTGGTGTTCACGCCCTATCTTGGGGTGAAGATCCTGCCGGCGATCCCTAAAGTAGAAGGGGGTCATGCCGCCATCTATAACACGCCTCGCTATAACCGTTTTCGCCAGCTGCTTGCCCGCGTTATCGCCAGAAAATGGCGGGTGGCCGGGTCGGTGGTCGCCATTTTCATTTTTGCCGTGCTCGGTATGGGGCTGGTTAAAAAACAATTCTTCCCGACCTCCGATCGCCCGGAAGTACTGGTTGAGGTGCAGATGCCATACGGTACCTCGATTGAGCAAACCAGCGCCGCAACCGCAAAAATAGAAGCGTGGCTGGGCCAGCAGCCCGAAGCCAAGATTGTCACGGCCTATATTGGTCAGGGCTCGCCCCGTTTTTATCTGGCGATGGCGCCTGAACTGCCCGACCCGTCTTTTGCGAAAATCGTGATCCTGACGGACAGCGAGACGTCACGCGAGGCGCTCAAGCTCCGGCTTAGAGAAGCTGTCGCCAACGGCCTTGCCCCCGAAGCCCGCGTACGGGTAACGCAGCTGGTGTTTGGCCCGTACTCGCCCTTCCCGGTTGCCTGGCGCGTGTCGGGGCCGGATGTCGAACAGGTGCATGACATCGCTGACAGGGTGAAAGCCGTGCTCCAGGCAAGCCCGATGATGAGAACCGTCAACACCGACTGGGGCTCACGCGTTCCCGTCCTGCATTTCACCCTCGATCAAAACCGCCTGCAGGCGACCGGCTTGACCTCCAGTGCCGTTGCCGATCAGCTTCAGTTTCTGCTCTCAGGCGTGCCCGTCACCTCCGTGCGGGAAGATATTCGCTCGGTTGAGGTTATTGGCCGCGCGGCGGGAGACATCCGTCTCGATCCGGCAAAAATCGAGGGTTTCACCCTTGTCGGCAATGCGGGACAGCGCGTGCCGCTGTCGCAAATCGGCAAGATTGAGATCGGTATGGAAGATCCGATCCTGCGCCGCCGCGATCGCACCCCGACGATTACCGTGCGGGGCGACATCGCTAACAATCTTCAGCCACCGGATGTGTCGGTCGCCGTCATGAAGCAGCTCCAGCCGATTGTTGATGCGCTGCCGGCCGGATACCGAATAGACATGGCGGGTTCGATTGAGGAATCGGGTAAAGCCACGCAGGCAATGATTCCGCTGTTCCCGATCATGATTGCCCTGACGCTGCTGATCATCATTTTGCAGGTGCGCTCAATCTCGGCGATGGTGATGGTGTTCTTAACCGCGCCGCTGGGGCTGATTGGCGTAGTGCCCGTGCTGTTGATTTTCAATCAGCCGTTTGGCATCAACGCGCTGGTCGGCTTGATCGCCCTTTCCGGCATTCTTATGCGCAATACGCTGATCCTGATCGGTCAAATCGATCATAACCAGAAGGAGGGCCTCGAGCCGTTCCAGGCGGTGGTTGAAGCGACGGTCCAGCGTGCGCGCCCGGTCCTTCTGACCGCCATGGCCGCCGTGCTGGCGTTCATTCCCCTGACGCATTCGGTGTTCTGGGGCACGCTGGCTTACACGCTGATAGGCGGAACGCTTGGCGGGACGATCGTCACGCTCGTCTTCCTGCCCGCGATGTATGCGATCTGGTTCCGGATCCGACCTGCGGAACAACGCGTTCAGCACCCTGCAGAAAACGTGTAAACTACCATGAGTAGATAACACTTCTGAGGAAAGCATGGTTGTTAAGCGCTTAAGAAAAGAGGACCGCCGCGTGCAGCTGCTGGAGGTTGCGCGCGGAATCGTTCGTCAGCAAGGCACGGAGGCGTTGACCCTTGGCTACCTGGCCGAACGCGCCAACGTGACCAAGCCTATCCCCTACGATCACTTTGGCGATCGTGAAGGGCTGCTGATGGCGCTGTACCAGGATTATAGCGACCGGCAGCTGGCGAAATTCCGCGAGACGCTGGCGGTCGACAGCAAAACGCTGGAGAAGACGATCCGCTTTTTCAGCGCCGCCTATATCGACTGCGCCATAAGTGCCGGGCCTGAAACCGGGCCAATTGCTGCCGCGCTGTCCGGATCCCACGCGTTGCAGACGTTTCGTGAAGCATGCGTGGCCGAATGTGCCGACTGCCTGCGTACCGCGCTTTCCCCGTTTGTCGCGCTTAAAGGCGTTCAGGGAGAAGCGGTATTGACGGCCATTATTGGCGCCGCGGACGCGCTCAGCACTGCAGCGGGCAACGGCGTGCTCGCCCGGAACGTGGCGGAAGATACGCTCAGCGGCGCCATGACCGGCGTGCTGGAGACCTACGTGAATAGCACAAAATGATCGCTGGGGGCGGATTGACACCTAAGTTACCAATAGTAATATAGGCGTCAATTCTCACCCATTCGAGGTCGCTATGTCTGCTACAAATGCCATTAATAACGCACTGATCGTGACGGCTCATCCTGTCGACAATTCGTTATCCCATTCGCTGGCAGCCCGTATTGCCGGAAAATTACGCGAGCAAGGTACGCAGGTTGAGATTGCCGATCTGCATACTGAAGGGTTTAATCCGGCGATGACCCGCGCCGATCTCGATTTGTATCACGGCGATCCGAGCGCCCTTCCCGACGATATTCTGCGCGAGCAGCAGCGCGTCGAGCGAGCGGATATGCTGGTGTTTGTTTTCCCCGTGTACTGGTGGTCGGTCCCCGCGCTGTTGAAAGGCTGGTTCGATCGCGTATTAACCCTGAACTGGGCGTATAAGGTGGCCGACGATGGCCGGATCGTGGGCAGCTTACGCGATGTTCCCGTCCGCCTGATTGCCACCGGCGGCAGCGATCTCACCGGATTCGACAAACACGGCTATTCGACGGCGATTCAGACGCAGATAATCGAAGGCGTGTTTGGCTTCTGCGGGCTGAAGAACGTTAAGCTCGATATTCTTTACCAGGCAGACGCGGCGACGCCTGAGCAGGTGGAGGAGTTCCTGAAGGGACTAGAGGGCCTTAAATAATCCCGGCTATTCAGTCAGCAAAGGCGTGCACAGCAGGTTACGAGCCTTTGCTGACAGCTTCCTGCCGCTTGATCGTACCCCTACTCAAGTTGGTGTCTTGAAGCAATGAGTTAAGCAACGCTATAACTAACGTGATAATTCCGCATATAGCGTAATGAATAAACAAAGGTCATTCCATGTATCAGTCAGTTCAGCCAACAACCACCCTCACCACCACCGGCACCTTCGGCGGCGTGGGCGTATCTGTAGCGAACTACTGACAAACAGAACCTCAATCCCCGCCAGCCTGGACGGGGAAATACCTCTCCGTTCACCACCCTCTGAATGGAGAAAGAAAATGATTTCTGACAATGCTCTCTTAATTATCGACATGCAGCAGGGCCTCTTCCGGGGCCCGGTCTCACCCTGTTCCGCCGATGCCGTTCTGGCAAATATCCGTTTGTTAATAGCCAACGCGCGCCACGCTCAGGTACCCGTCTTTTTTGCCCGCCATGTTGGACCAGACGACTCCCCCTTCTCAGAGAAGGGGCCGTTAACGCAGCTGATACCCGAGCTGGACGTGAAGGAGCAGGATGTTGTTTTCACCAAGCGCCATCCCAGCTGTTTTCGGGGTACCGAATTGCTGCGTGAACTTAATCAGAGAGGCATCAAACAGCTGGTCATTGCCGGGATGAAAACAGAATTTTGTGTCGACACCACCTGCCGGGCCGCGCCGGAGGTGGGCTTCAGGACGGTATTGATTTCAGATGCACATACCACAATGGATAACGCACATTTATCCGCCACTGACATCATTGCGCATCACAACAGCACGCTGGCCGGCCCGTTCGTGATGCTGTCGACTGCCAGCGGCTGGCATTTTAATACGGTCAGTTGAGTTGGCGGGATCGTCTCTCTCTATCCCGACGCGCCTTTCCGCGCGTCGGGAAAAGTAGAGAACATTACAGGGTAAAACCTCCGTCACCCACCTGCGCCTGGGCGTACCATTTCATCAGCTCCGCGGTACCGGGCGCGTTCTCAGCCGGTGACCATGGGGCGGTATCGTGCTCCGGAACAGGCTGATAGCCGCCGTGTTTCACCTCAAAAATGACGCCGCCTTTATCCAGCGACAGCACGGCATGCCAGGTACCGGCATCCATCTCCAGCACTTTGCAGTCTTCACCTAACACCACGCGCTGGGTCACGTTACCGCTGTCATCAAAATTCAACACCAGAAAGCGACCGCTCAGAGCCGTCAGCAGTTCAAACGTGTGCGGGTGGCGATGAGGGCGAACATAGGTACCAGGCTCCATCGCGATAGCCAGGCGCTGTACCGGGTCGCTCAGCTCGGGATGTAAATTGCGGTGCGCGCGTAAGCGAGGAGAATTGGCAGCCTGCTCGCTTTGTTGCTGCAGGTCACTGAACGTAATTTGTTTCATATACACCTTTGTGAATAGAGTCAGCGGGCGGCAACCCGATTGCCGCACGACGTTATACCATTCTGGACGGTCGATGAGCGATGGCGTTTGTGAAACAAAACTCTGCAACGTGAGGATGCGCGTGATCGCACTCCAAAGCGCAACATTGAGTAAAACTCACATTGATTCCCACTATTTATCGTTTTTCAAAAGCGACGGCGCTGAAATACCATCCATTCACCCCTGGGATAGAAAAATAAATAATACTAAGCCTGTATGGAGCACCTATGACACTCGATGTTTTATTCCCTGTAATGAATATTATCTCGCCTCATAAATTTAGCGTCCAGGCAAATGTGCATGAGTTGATAACGTTACTTTCAGCAGAAAAGGAAAGCTCAGAGGCGCTATCGCCTTTCCTCCATCGACTGCATCTTTTGGCTTTCGCCCAAAGCAATCCGGGTAACGCCGAAGAGCTGCTCTCAGCACACTTGCCAAAAGAAGATGGGATCCTTCCGCTGCTAGACTTTGCGGACTGGCCAAAGGTGCGTTACGCCACGTCAGGCGAAACTCAGACGCGTGAATCTGAGGAGTATTTCCGTGAAATGACGTCGGCTGCCAATCTGTTACGCACGGCGCTGATCGCTGCTGAACGCGCAAAGGGGACGCCTGCGCTTTATATTCTGGATAAATTGCTCAACCTGAACAGCGCATTGCCGGAGCGATATAAACAGATGGCGAATATTCCCTACGCATAAATACGTTCAGGATGGGGAATATCCCTCTATAAATATTCCGCCATTTATTAAACCCGCTTTTCGTTATAATCAAGACAGACGATATCCAACGAAGGCAGCACCGGCGCGTTAAGGTTAAGCCACGCCAGCAACCGTTCAATACTCTGTCTTCTGAGCGAGTTTTTCGGCCAGACGAGGTAATAGCCATCGCCGGTTGCGATAGCTTCCCTGAAGGGCAGCGCGAGCAGACCGCTTTTCAGCGCGTCGAGCGTGAGGCGGAGATCGGCCATCGCCACGCCGTGACCGTGCATGGCGGCCAGGCTTCCCTGCTCCAGGGTGTCGAATACTATCCCTCGACTCACGTCGAGTCCGGGGAATGACCCCGTTCTTTTCAGCCAGCGTTTCCAGTCCCGTCTGTCCTGGGAGGGATGAATAAGCTCGCACTGCGCAAGCTGATGCCGGGCAGATTCAAGCAACGACGGGGTACAAACCGGAATGAGCCATTCACTGAAGAGCAGCCTGCTTTCCGTTGACTCGCCGAAATAGCCATTACCGAGCAGGATCGCACAATCGTAGGGCTCACGGCTGAAGTCAACGGTGTCGAAGTCCATCCAGACGCTGGCAATTTCAATTTTTGGCTTCGCGTGGTTCTCGCGAAAGGATTTAAGCACATTCAGAAGCCACCGCATCGTCAGGGTGCTGGGGGCTTTGAGGCGCAGAAGGTGGTTTTCACTTCTGAATGCGCGACAGGCCCACTCAATACTGGAGAAACTTTCGCTGAGCTGTCCGGCCAGAATACGTCCGGCATCACTGACCTCCACGCGCGGCCCCTGGCGTTTAAAGAGCTCACAGTCGAACCACTGTTCAAGCGTCCGGACATGCCTGCTGACCGCGCCCGGCGTGATATTCAGTGCTTCAGCCGCTTTGCTGAAGGAGTTCAGCCGCGCGGCAACTTCAAAAGCGCGCAGCGCATACAGTGGCGGTAAAGACATACGTTCCCTTTCTGTGAGGTTTAGCTATGCAGTGTTTGTATTTTCGGCACTCGGTGACTTGTCGCTCAGGTCCTCAGACGGGAACGTCATCAGCAGCTCCCTGAGGAGGGACTCAAGCTGCGCGCGCTGTGCGTCAGATAAGCTGCTCAGCAGCGCATTTTGCGTTTGCGTATGGACGATCAGCGCCTGTTCGATGCGCTCCTGCCCGTGCGGCGTCAGGCTTACGAGGGTGCTGCGCTTATCATCCGGATCGGCAATTCGCCTGATAAGCCCTTGCTGTTCTAGATGGCTGAGCCGGTTCGTCATCGCCCCCGAGGTTACCAACAGCGATTTATACAGCTGCGTGGGGGAAAGGCAGTACGGCTCACCGGCGCGGCGGAGCGTGGCGAGCACGTCAAACTCGCCCTCGCGAAAACCAAACTGCGCCATGGCCTGCGCCCGTTCTTTTCCCAGATGCTTCATTAGCCGGAGCATTCGGCCAAAAATTTTCATCGACGAGGCGTCCAGCTCCGGCATGGCGCGGCTCCACTGGCCGACAATAAAGTCTACATGGTCTTGCATTTTCACCCCTGATGGCGTGCGAATTTATCCTGTTGTGCGGTACATCTTACGCAAAAACATATTTTATCTTAACGTTAAGATAAATGCTCGTGCCGATTTGCGCGGGCCATTCACAACCGAAAAGGATTCCACGTTGAAACGCACGTCGCCTTTACTCTTCGCCGTTATCGCTTTTATCGTCGGGCTGAACCTGCGCCCGATTCTGGCTTCTGTCGGACCGCTGTTTTCCGTGCTGCAGCGCGAAGCGGGGCTGACCGCTACGCAATTCAGTCTGTTGACCACCCTACCGGTCGCGATGATGGGGCTGGCCGCCTTGTCAGGTCCCTGGCTTTTAGCACGACTCGGCGCCGTTCGGGGAATTATGCTCGGGCTCTTTATACTGCTTGCGGCCTGTTTGCTGCGCGGTTTTAGCGCCTCGCCGGAGAGTCTTATGGGCACCGCGTTACTGGGCGGGGCCAGCATAGGCACGATCCAGGCGTTAATGCCTGCCCTGATTAAAAAGGAATATACGCGAACGGCCAGCACGGTGATGTCGCTCTTCAGCACGGGCATTATGGCCGGAGCGGCAGCCGCCGCCGCCAGCGCCGAGCCGTTGTTCTCATGGCTCACGCTGAAGCCCGCGCTGGCAATGGCCGGGCTGTTAGCGCTGCTTGCGCTAATACTGTGGTTAACCCTGGTTAAGCATCCTCAGGAGGAAAAAACAGCCCACGAAACCGTTACGCTCTCGTCCTCTCGAACAGGGCTACTGTTGCTCTTTTTCGGCGTGGGAACGGGCGCCTACACGCTGGTATTGGCCTGGCTGCCCCCGCTTTACATTCAGGCGGGATGGTCCGCACGCAGCAGCGGCTACATGCTGGCCTGGCTGACGTTAACCGAGGTTGTCGCCGGGTTTGCCGTCTCCGCGCTGATCGGTAAATTCCCCGACCGCCGCGTGCCGCTGATCGCCGTATTGCTGTTGCTGCTGGCGGGATTACTGTGCCTGGTATTTGCGCCGGGTACAACACCGGTGTTATCCACGCTGCTGCTTGGCACCGGGATCGGCGCCCTCTTCCCGCTGTCGCTCATCGTCACGTTCGATCATGCGCGAACGCCCGCCCAGGCCGGGAAGTTACTGTCTAAAGTTCAGGGAGGTGGATACATGATTGCCGCGCTTATGCCGCTAATAGCGGGGATCGTTCGCGACAGTTCGTTCTCGCTGACCAGCGCATGGCTGATCATGAGTGCGGGAGTCGTGCTGCTGATCGTCATCGCGCTGAATTTCAAACCCGTCGTGGACGTGCAGGCAGGGTGAATGCAACACCAGAATTGAGAGTCGTATTTCCGCCAATCGTAAGATAAATTCAGGGTGAATTTCACCTCATTCAGGAGTGGATATGTCGCAGACGCTACCAGAAATTGATGTCTTATTTGTCGCCGGGTTCGGGCCCATTTCGCGGGATACGGAGTCCAGCACCGCGTTTTATGTCCAGACACTCGGCCTTCCGCTGAAGCCGATGGAGGGGAATACCGAATATCTGCTCACTGAGGAGGGCCAGCTGGAAGGCGTGAAGCATTTCGCCGTCTGGCCGCTCGCACAGGCGGCTGCATCCTGTTTTGGAGAGGAACAGTGGCCAGTTGAGCACCCGATACCGCAGGGATGGGTTGAGTACGAGGTTCAGGATCTGGACTCGGCTACCCGCGTTCTGAGTGAAAAAGGCTATCGGTTGCTGGTGGCTAACCGTATGGAGCCGTGGGGGCAAACCGTCACTCGCCTGCTCAGCCCGGAAGGCTTGCTTACCGGGCTGACCATTACGCCGTGGCTGCGGGGGTAAATGGGAATTTGTTTGTGACGCTGGTTGCAGACGTGCATACCATAGCGAAGTTGGTCGTCTTATCCGCAGCTGACTGTTATTTCGCATTGAGCCAGAAATCATTTAAATATTAGAAATCGCCTCTTTCAGGCTGCCCAAAGTTAAATATTGTTCCTTACGTCAAATAATAAAAAATTACCAAAACTAGCAGTTGATTATTATTGTTATGACTTTTAAGATTTTACCGCAACTCATTGATTAATTTGCTTTAGGGAAATAAAAATGACAAGAAATATCGTTGCGGGAATGATGATGGCCGCGTTTTCAGGGGCAGTATATGCAGGACCAACAATCGTTACACCAGATTTTTCACCGGATAGTTTAGCGGTTTCAGCCTCTGCCGGGATGCTGAGCGGAAAATCTCACGAAATGGTTTATGACGAAGCTACAGGAAGAAAAATTAGCCAACTGGACTGGAAAATAAAAAATGTCGCCATTCTGAAAGGCGATATCACCTGGGATGCTTACTCATTTTTAACATTGAACGCCCGCGGCTGGACGTCCCTGGCATCAGGTTCAGGTCATATGGATGACTATGACTGGATGAATGAAAAACAATCCTCCTGGACAGACCATTCAAGCCATCCGGCCACGAACGTTAACTACGCCAATGAATATGACCTCAACGTAAAAGGGTGGATCCTCCAGGGCGATAACTATAAAGCGGGCGTAACCGCAGGCTATCAGGAAACACGCTTCAGTTGGACGGCGACTGGTGGAACTTACAATTATGATAACGGTGCCTATCAAGGGAACTTCCCGACAGGCGAACGCGGCATTGGTTATAGCCAGCGTTTTTCTATGCCCTACATTGGCCTTGCAGGACAGTACCGTTTCAATGACTTTGAATTTAATGCCCTCTTCAAATTCAGTGACTGGGTGCGTGCACATGATAACGACGAACATTACATGCGCGATCTGACTTTCCGCGAGAAGACAACAGATTCCCGCTATTATGGTGCCTCTGTTGATGCCGGGTATTACGTCACTCCGCACGCCAAAGTTTTTGCAGAATTTACCTATAGCAGTTACGAAGAAGGTAAAGGCGGTACGCAGATTATTGATACCAATACTGGTGACTCCGGCTCTATTGGCGGGGATGCGGCAGGTATTTCTAACCATAACTATACCATTACAGCGGGCCTGCAATACCGCTTCTAATCCAGGCGAACAACAGTCCATTGTTAAAGCAGACCAGGCCCCTGACGGGGCCTTTTTCGTTACGTTAAGCTAATTCCTTGCCTGGGACACTCCCAGGATACCTGCCATCCAATCCAGGTGTTGGTGACAGATTCTTCAAGTACAGTAATTGCATATTTACCACCCCACTGGCATCTTCATTTCCTTTAACTGACGCATTACAAAAAATAACAGTTTTAACTCAAAATAATAGATTGTAATATGGTTCCAAATGCTAACAAACAAAGGAGTGACATGCTCTCTCAAACACTAAGTGACAAAAGATGGATGGGGCTTTCTTAGCGAAATTTCAAGATCGAAAAGATCAAAAAAATAATCAGTTACAGGCATGGCGTTAGTTATTGATGAGTCTGGCAAACTAACAACGTCAAACCCCGAAAAATGAATTTAACTTATCAAGGAATAAAAATGAAAATTATCATATCAAGCGTAATAATTGGCGCGTCAGTGTTGTTATCCTCTGCAATGTTATCGGGAAATATAGAATTTAAGAAACAGAACATTTTAAGCAATGACAACGGTCATGTATCATTAGGAAAAGTTTATAGTGAAAATACATTTCTCAATGTTGAATTAAAAACAGAAAGCGATAACTCAACAATCTTCAAACTTACCGATTTATCTATCGGTTCTTATCAAGACGGCATTAAGAGAGAAATTCAGTCAATTATTGATGACTATAACAAAGATAAATCCGATGATAAAAAAACAACTAGCGACAAACTTTCTTTAAAAGTCCCTGCAACACTTACACTGAAGATTTACAATGTATATCGCGCTGAAAACATTCCGGTGTACAATCTCACAATAGATACCCAGTCCATAAAATTTGGTAAAGAAACCCCAGTGTTAAAGTCCGTACTGGAAGCATCAGAAAAAATATTGAAGGATAATAACCAACGAATCCAGGAAACATTTTTCTTGTCGAAAAAATAGAATTATAATTTATAAGCTCGTTATGCTAGCGTGGAGCAACCACTCTACGTTTCTCTTCATCAGCGGGCCGTCAGCTTTTATAAATAATAACGTCCGCTCCCGGCACAACGCGTTAAAAATAGCGTTTAGTCCGTCAGGAACACAGAGCGGGCGTTATCTTCTCTCCGATGTGAGTGTTTCGTCATGCTCTAAGAGAAAGGTTCGGCTATCAGATACCTTACATTTCCAGTGCCGCAAGAATTGCAGGATCCATTTTCTCTGGCGTAGTCATCGGTGCAAAACGCTTGAGTGGTTTACCGTCGCGGCCGATCAGAAACTTAGTAAAGTTCCACTTAATACGACCTCCCAGCACGCCGGGCAATTCGTTTTTCAGGTAACGAAACAGCGGGTGCGCCGCATTGCCGTTGACCTCAACCTTCTCAAACATCGGGAAGCTTACGCCGTAGTTGATGTAACATGTTTTCGAGATTTCGTCGGCGCCGCCGGGTTCCTGTTTGCCGAACTGGTTGCAGGGGAAGCCCAGCACCACTAATCCTCGATCGGAGTATTTCTTGTATAGCGCTTCCAGACCAGCATATTGCGGCGTGAAGCCACACTGGCTGGCGGTATTGACGACCAAAACCACCTTTCCCGCATAGTCGGCCATTGAGATAACACGGCCATCCAGGCTGGTGGCGGTAAGTTGATAAAAGCGAGTCATACTGAAATCCTCAAAGCAGGCCGAAAGTCGCGGTGACCATCAACAGGGCCGCCGCCGTCTAGAAAGTTTACATTCAGGCAGGCTATTTGTGATACATTCCTGGCGCGCTAATGACCACCACACTCGCTATCAGGTATGCAGAACATAACAATAAAAATTCGCTGGCTTCTGCTTACTCTCCCACTCCTCAGCGGTTGTGGCACGCTCTCACAGATGTCCTCCCCGGAAGGTACTCAGGAACTTCTCACCCATGATTCGCTGGATGGCGACGTTGACAGCGTGGTGCGTCACTATATGGTGCAAAAATCCGTTCCCGGGATGACGGTCGCGGTGATCCATAATCACGGCTCGCCGCAGTTTTACACCTGGGGCGTAACCGATGCGGTCAATCGCTATCCGGTCAGGCCTGACACCCTGTTTGCGCTCGGCTCGCTCAGCAAAGGGATCACGGCGGAAGTGGTGGCGTGCCTGGTGAATGAAGGGCAACTGAACTGGAACGATAACCTGGCAACACTGCTACCGCCGGGCACGCCGCTTAGCGCGGATGCACAAAAAATTACCCTGCTTGAACTGGTAACCCATACCTCCGGCCTGCCGCGTCAGAATATGGATGTTCCGATGCTTGGAAAATTCATCAGCTACTTAAGCACCGGCGATAATTTCTATAGCGAGCTGGACAGCGATAACGTGCTGCGCTACCTCGCCGACTGGCGGGCGCCAAAGAATAAAGTGCCGCAATACTCCAATACCGGCTACGCCCTGATCGGCTATATCCTGAAGCACAAAACCGGCGAAGATATCCAGAGTTTAGCCTCGCGCTATATTTTCCGTCCGCTGCAAATGGCTAACAGCAGCTTTATTCCCCAGCAGCTAAAAGGATACCCGGAGCGTGCGCTCGGCCACGCGGGCGATCAGCCGAAATTTATCCCGCGCGGGCAGCTCACCCCGGACTGGCATTTTTCCAACAACATGGTGGCGGCAGCGAGCTTGTACAGCAACGCCGAAGATCTGGCGACCTATGCCCGCTATCACGTATCGACGACGCATAATCCCTTGCTGGACAGCGTCTTTGCCGAAGTGAGAAATACCGATATTCAACGCCCCGACGGAGTACAGGGTATTGCCTGGACCACCGACTTTATCGGCCTGGAAAAAATCACCTATCAGGTCGGCTATATCGGCGGCTACTCCAGCTTTATCGGCTATGACAAAGAAAAAGGCAATGCGGTGGTGGTGCTGCAAAATACCTTTAACTGGAGTAATTACATTGGCATCGCGCTATTAATGGATATGGCGAAAAAAGACAGCCAGAGCCCTGGCAGCCGCTTTGCGATTAATGGGATCCCAAAACGCGTTTATCAGCAATAGTAGTGAACGCCCGCCGTCAGATTCAGGCCTGATGCGCAAGATCTTCGCGAGTCGGCCCCTGAAAGTAGATAGTACTAATATGGCAACTTCGAGGCTGAGTCAGTACAAAACGAATCGTTTCCCAGATTGACCATCCATTCACCAGACGCTCCCCCATTCTTGATTGATTATCGACATGCGCATCTAAACCGGTCAGTTCAAAATCAGGCGGATATAATCCGGTTACCCGAATGTTTTCTTTAGATAAGTGTTCTGACAGTTTCGTTGTAAAACCGCTGAGCCCGTGTTTGCTGGCAAAAAAGCGGGATGGGCAATCGAATCTGTAAAGTTCGGAATACCGCACGCAGAGATAACCGCAATGATGTCTGCACTGTCTGAGCGTCTTAAACCCGGAAGCATTGCCTGGGTTAGCAGGATTGAACCTGTCAGGCCTGAACTGACGGTATTGAAGATTTCTGTGCTCGAATGTTCGTCTATTGTCCCTGACAACCACTGAGCAGCATTCAGAATTAAAATATCGATTGGCCTGTCTGAATGTAAGATCTGCGAAGAAAACTGAGAAATGGATTCCGGCAGGGCTAAATCACAGAGATACCCTTTCGCCTCACCACCTTCAGCCGCGATGAGGCTGCAGGTTTTTTGAATATCCACCGCCCGACGGGCGCTAAAATCCACTTCAACGCCCTCTCGGGCAAGCCAGACGCACAGCGCCTGACCAAATCCCCCGCCGCCACCCGTGATAACAGCTCTTTTACCCCTCAGCATAACTCTGCGTCCTCTGTCGTGATGAGTCTTTATTGAGGATTAATAGCATGATGAGGCGGGTAACATCTTCCCGTTAGTGCCGTGGCGCGAACTTCCCGTCCTACACCGCCGACTTCGGCCTTAAATTCTCATCAAACGCCAGCCGTTTCCGGTCAGGCTCAGCCTCGCGCAGCGGCTCCACCTGGTGCATAGTGAGCTTGCAGCGCTCCACCAGCACCTGATACTCCCGCGTGCCCTGCTGCTTCCACGCCAGCTCCTGCTCGCTGAGTTCGCGAATCGCTTTGGCCGGGCTGCCGATAATCAAATGGTTGGCGGGCATCTCCGCTTTCGCCTTCACGAACGCCGCCGCGCCGACGATGCTGTTTTCACCGATGACCGCGCCGTCCATCACCACCGCGTTCATGCCCACCAGCGCATTGCGGCGGATCACGCAGCCGTGGAGAATGGCGCTGTGGCCGATATGCCCGTCCTCTTCCACCACCGTGTCCTGCTCCGGGAAGCCGTGCATCACGCAGTTATCCTGAATGTTGGCACCGTCTTTTACCACGATACGGCCAAAATCACCGCGCAGGCTGGCGTTAGGACCGACGTAAACGCCTTTGCCCAGAATCACGTCCCCGATCAGCACCGCCGTCGGGTGAACATAGCTCTCGTCCGGCACGACCGGCGTCAGACCGTCAATTTGATAAACTGGCATCTTCGCTCCTTATGCGCTTGTAAGACCACCAAAGCGTTGATAGTAAAGCGTGCCGGGCACGGGCAGTTCGCCCACGGAGGTTTCGCCCTTCTCGCTGACAAACGCCAGCGCCCCCGGCGCGACACGCTGATAGATATTAATGCAGAGCTGTCGGGCGCTTTGTCCCGCCCAGTGCGCGGGCAGCAACTCTTCCGGCAGCAGCGGGTCTTTCAGCACCACGCGACGATAAAAGTGAATCAGCAGCAGCTGGATCTGGAAACAGCGTTCCGGCGTCAGCTCCTCGGGCGCGGCCTCTTTCAGCAGCGGCAGCAGCGGCCGGAACGAGTTGATAAACGACTCGTACATCGCGTTTTGCTCGGTTAACTGCCAGCACTCTTCCACCCGCGAACGCAGCGCGGCGCGGGAGAGCGCCAGCGGCGAGTGGGCTTCAAAGAAGATCACGTTTTCCGCCACGCCGGCATCGTGAAGCAGGGACTGCACGTCCGCCAGATGCTGCGACGGCGAGGCCATCAGGCTCGGCGCCAGCGTGCCAAACCCCTGCCAGATCAGCTGTTTTTTGACGTCGGCAAGGGTGGCTTTATCGAGACCTTCGGAGAGCAGCAACAGCCATTTGCCGTCCCAGGCGGGCAGTTCCGCGCGGTAAATCTTATTCTCCGCGCGACGCGTCAGGCGAAGCCCCTTGTCGCTCAGGCGGTAAAAGCTGCGCCGCCCGATGCGGGAAACGTCCAGCCAGCCCTCTTTGTTGAGGCGAAACAGCGCGGTGCGCACGAAGCGCTCGCCAAACCCCATGCCTTCCAGCAGGGCGGCCAGGCTACCGAGCCAAATCTCACCGCCGCGATGGGAAAGCGCGTCACCGTATAACGAGGAGATGAGAGAGGTCCCGCTGACGGGTACGGAGCTGACCGCGTGCTGGATAAAGGCGTCGAGTTTATTCATGTGATTCATTCTGTTGTAATTTTTGTCCTGGATGAATCATAGCACAGGATTCTGGGATAGCCCCTCACCCTAACCCTCTCCCAAAGGGAGAGGGAATTTTTTACACCCTCTCCCTTTGGGAGAGGGCTGGGGTGAGGGAAACTCAACCGTTAGCTGCGACTTTACGCAAATCAAACACCCGGCAGGCTTTGCCCTCCGAGCGCGGGATGCTGCCGCAGTTAACAATCATTACGTCGGTGGAAATTCCCACCATTGACTTAATGCGGTGGCGAAGCTGGTGGCACACCTGACAACGCTGCTCGTGCGTCAGCGTCAGACTGCTCTCTTTTAGCTCCACCTTCACGGAAAGTGAATCAAGATGCCCGCGACGGTTCACCTCCAGCTGGTAGTGCGGCGAAAGATGTTCGAACTTCACGATCTCCTCTTCCAGCTGCGACGGGAAGACGTTGACGCCGCGGATGATCAGCATATCGTCGCTGCGGCCGCTGATCCGGTCCATGCGGCGCATGCTGCGCGCGGTTGCCGGAAGCAGGCGCGTCAGGTCGCGGGTGCGGTAGCGGATCACCGGCAGCGCCTCTTTGGTCAGCGTGGTGAACAGCAGTTCGCCCTGCTGACCGTCATCCAGCGGCGTGCCGTCGTTCGGGTTGACGATCTCCGGGTAGAAGTGATCTTCCCAGATGGTCGGGCCGTCGACGGTTTCGATACACTCCATCGCCACGCCCGGCCCCATCACTTCGGAGAGGCCATAGATATCCAGCGCGGTAATGCCTAAGCGTTTTTCGATTTCGCGACGCATGGCCTGCGTCCACGGCTCGGCGCCGAAGACGCCCACGCGCAGGGAACAGCCGCTGGCATCGCCGCCCATCTGGCGCTCCAGCTCTTCAATCAGGTTGAGGCAGTAGGATGGCGTCACCATGATCATATCCGGCTGGAAATCACGGATCAGCTGCGCCTGTTTCTCCGTCTGGCCGCCGGACATCGGGATCACCGTCGCGCCTAAACGCTCGGCGCCGTAGTGCGCGCCCAGCCCGCCGGTAAACAGGCCGTAGCCATACGCCACGTGAATTTTGTCCTTCGCACTGCCGCCCGCGGCGCGCAGGGAGCGGGCCACCAGATTGGCCCAGTTGTCGATGTCGCCCTGCGTATAGCCGACAACGGTCGGTTTGCCGGTGGTGCCGGATGACGCGTGAATGCGCACCACCTGCTCCATCGGCACGGCAAAGGTATCGAACGGATAGTTATCCCGCAGGTCCTGCTTGGTGGTGCACGGGAATTTGCGGATATCCGCCAGCTCTTTGAAATCGTCAGGGTGAACGCCCGCGGCGTCAAACTTGCGTTTGTACATCGGCACGTTGCTGTAGGCGTGATGCAGCGTCCATTTCAGACGCTCGGTCTGCAGCGCCTGTAACTCGTCAAGGGAGGCCGTTTCAATCGGATCAAGCTTTGTTGTATTTGTCATTGTAGGGTACTCACATTGTTTTTATGCTCAAACACGCTCAAGGATCATGGCAATGCCCTGACCCACACCGATGCACATCGTACACAGCGCGTAGCGCCCGCCGCGTCGGTGCAGTTCATTGCTCGCGGCCAGCGCCAGTCTGGCACCGCTCATGCCCAGCGGGTGGCCCAGCGCAATCGCGCCACCGTTCGGGTTGACGTGCGCGGCATCATCCGGCAGGCCCAGCTGACGCAGCACGCCCAGCGCCTGCGAGGCGAAAGCTTCGTTAAGCTCGATCACGTCCATATCGTTAATGCTGAGTCCGGCGCGCTCCAGCACCTTGCGAGTGGCCGGGACCGGACCGAGCCCCATCAGACGAGGCTCCACGCCCGCCGTCGCCATCGCCACGATCCGCGTGCGCGGGACTAGCCCCTGCGCCAGCGCCATCTTCTCGCTGGCGACGATCAGCGCCGCCGCGCCGTCGTTGACGCCGGAGGCATTTCCCGCCGTGACCACCCCGTTCTTACGGAACGGCGTTTTGAGTCCAGCGAGCTGTTCGAGCGTGGTGTCCGCGCGCGGATGTTCATCCACGCAGAACTCCGTGACCGCCCCTTTTTTGCCCGGCACCGGTACCGGCACAATCTCCTGCGCCAGAATGCCGTTCTGCTGCGCCTGCGCGGTACGCTGCTGGCTGCGCAGCGCGAACGCGTCCTGATCGGCACGGCTGATATTTAACAATTCAGCTACATTCTCTGCCGTTTCCGGCATACTGTCAGTTCCGAATTGCTGATGCATGAGCGGATTCACAAATCGCCAGCCGATGGTGGTATCAAAGATCTCCGCCTGACGCTGAAACGCGGCGGTGGCTTTGCCCATCACAAACGGCGCGCGCGACATCGACTCCACGCCGCCCGCGATCAGCAGCTCGCCATCGCCTGCCTTAATGGCGCGCGCCGCAAAACCAATCGCGTCAAGACCCGATCCGCACAGGCGGTTAATGGTGGTTCCGGACACCGTCTGCTGCAGCCCGGCCAGCAGGGACGACATGCGCGCTACGTTGCGGTTATCTTCCCCCGCCTGGTTGGCGCAGCCGAAAATCACGTCGTCGATCCGCTCGAGGTCGAGCTGGGGATAGCGGGCCAGCAGCGCGCGCAGCGGCACGGCACCGAGATCGTCGGTTCGGACTGCGGCAAGCGCGCCGCCGTAGCGCCCCACCGGGGTTCGAACGCCATCACAAATAAATGCGTCACGCATCTGCCTCTCCTGTCACGCTGCCGCCGATGCGGTGAGATTTCCCGCGAAAAAGGGCGACGGTTTTCTGTTGTTGGTTCTGGATTTCAATGTCGTACACGCCGGTCAGTTTGCCCTGGTGCATCACCCGCGCGGTGGCGGTGAGCGTGTCCCCGGCAAAGCCCGGACGCAGAAAATCAATCGAGCAGCCTGAGGCTACCGCCGCCAGCCCCTGGCTGTTGCAGGCATAGGCAAAGGCGGTGTCTGCCAGCGAAAAAAGCTGTCCGCCGTGGCAGGTTTGGTGGCCGTTAAGCATCTGCGGGGTGATGATCATGGTCACCACCGCGTAGCCTTCATCCATGTCGACAATGTCCATCCCCATCGCCTGCGCGCAGGCGTCCCGTTCGTACATCGCGCGGGCGTTATGCCAGGCGTTATGACTCATAGCTACTCTCCAGAAGCGCGCGCTGGCGCAGCAGTGAACAGGGGCGATAGCGCTCTTCGCCGTAATGACGCTGCAGGTTCTCCAGCAGCGTCAGCAGGCGCTGCCAGCCCAGACGCTCGCCCCAGGCGATCGGCCCGCTCGGGTAGTTCACGCCCAGGCGCATGGCGGTATCGATGTCCTTTTCGCTGGCGACCCCTTTTTGCAGGGCATCCAGCGCTTCGTTGGCAATCATCGCCAGCGTGCGCCAGACCAGCAGGCCGGGATAATCGGCGATTTGCACCACCCGGTTACCCTGCTGCTGCAGGTAGCGGATGGCCTTTTGCGTCGCGGTGTGCGGGTTGCTGGCGGCCGACGCAATCACCGCCACGTCGCGCTCAATGCGGTCCACCACCACCACCGGGCCGTTGAGCCGCAGCGCCAGCGCCTGAGCGGTTTCGCCCTGCGTTTCGATCAGGTACACATCATCAATTTCTGTGACACCGTCACGTCTTCTTTCCACGCGCATCGGGCTGTAGCTGTCTTTCACGGCCGGCACCCACTGCACGGCGGGTTTGTCACCCTGCCAGTCGTAGACGCCCTTCCCGCTCTTTTTGCCCAGCCTTCCCGCCAGCACCAGCTCCTGCTGGACCAGCGAAGGCAGAAAACGACGCTCCTGCCAGAAGGCGTTAAATACCGAGCAGGTCACCGCGAAATTCACGTCCTGACCAATCATATCGGTCAGCTCCAGCGGCCCCATCGGGAAACCGCCGCCGTCGCGCAGGGCGGCATCAATCACCTCCGGCGGGGCGACCTGCTCTTCCAGCGCGCGCCAGGCCTCGGAATAAAACGGACGGGCGACGCGGTTGACGATGAATCCCGGCGTTGACTGGCAGCGAACGGGCTGTTTACCCCAGTTCAGCGCCAGCTCGCACAGCGCGTCGGCTACTTCCGGAGAGGTCGCCAGCCCGCTGACCACCTCCACCAGCTTCATCACTGGTGCCGGGTTAAAGAAGTGCAGCCCTGCGACCCGCTCCGGGTGGTGGACGTCCGCCGCAATCGCCGTGACGGAGATGGAAGAGGTATTGCTGGTCAGCACCGTCTGCGGCGGGCAGATCTCAGCCAGCTGAGCAAACAGCGCCTTTTTCACCTCCAGACGCTCGGAGGCCGCTTCTATGACCAGATCGGCCGCGGCGAGCGCCTCGATATCCGTGACCGGAAGCAGCCGGGCGAGGATCTGGCTCCCGGCATCGGCGGAGAGTTTTCCGCGCGTCACCCGGGAGGCCAGACGCTGGCGGATCCCGTCGATGGCCCGCGATATCGCGTCGCTGGAGATGTCGTAGATCAGCACCTGATGCCCATGGCTGGCGGCGACTTCGGCAATCCCTGCGCCCATCGTGCCGCTGCCGATCACGGCGACAGTACGTATGTTCAGCATCTTATTTCCCCGTAAAGTTCGGCGCGCGCTTCGCCAGGAAGGCGCTGACGCCCTCGCGGTAATCGTCGCTTCGCCCGGCCAGGCGCTGATAGTCGCGTTCCAGATCGAGCTGGGCGTCCAGGGTGTTGGTTTCCGCTGCATTGATTGCCTGCTTGATCAGCCCCAGCCCGAAGGTCGGTTGAGACGCAAAGTGCAGCGCCATCTGCTGCGCGGTAGTGGAGAGCTGTTCGTCATCCACCACCTGCCAGATCATCCCCCAGGCCTGCGCCTGTTCGGCGCTGAGCTTGTCGCCGAGCAGCGCCAGCCCCATGGCGCGGGCGCGTCCGGCCACGCGCGGCAGCAGCCAGGTGCCGCCGCAGTCCGGCACCAGGCCGAGCTTGCTGAAGGCCATCACGAAGCTGGCGGAACGCGCGGCAATGACCATGTCGCACCCCAGCGCCAGCGTGGCCCCCGCGCCTGCCGCCACGCCGTTAACGGCACAAATGACCGGTTTCGGCAGCTTTGCCAGGCGGCGCACCAGCGGGTTATAGAAGGTTTCAACGGACATCCCCAGATCCGGCGCCGGGCCGTTGGGGTCGACGTTGCGGTCGTTCAGATCCTGACCGGCGCAAAAGCCGCGTCCCGCTCCGGTGATCAGCAGGCAGCGAACGGTGTCATCACGCTCGGCCTGTTTCAGGCACTCGGCAAGCTGCTGGTGCATCACGTCGTTAAAGCTGTTCAGACGCTCCGGACGGTTCAGCGTAATGGTCATTACGCCCTGCTCAACATGACTGAGAATACATTCCACAATTAGCGTCCTTTAAAGTCGGGGGTGCGTTTTTGTAAGAAGGCGTCGATGCCTTCCCGGCGGTCTTCGGTGGCAGAAAGCAGCGTAAACAGCTGGCGCTCCTGGGCCAGACCGGCCTGGAGCGGCACCTCCTGAGACTGGCGCAGCGCCTGTTTCGCCGCCTGCAGCGCCAGCGGAGAGTGGCGCGCCATCAGCGCCGCCTGCTTCAGGGCATACTCTAGCGTCAGCGCTGGCGGGAAGACGTCGCTCACCAGCCCGGCGCTCAGCGCCTGCTGCGCGGAGATACTCTCTCCGGTCAGCACCATTTTGCTGGCGAGCGATTTACCGACGCTGCGGATAAGACGCTGGGTGCCGCCCGCGCCGGGCATAATGCCAAGCGTAATTTCCGGCAGGCCGAAACGGGCGTTATCGCCAGCAACGATCGCGTCGCACAGCAGCGCCAGCTCGCAGCCTGCGCCCAGCGCGAAGCCGTTCACGGCGGCAATCAGCGGTTTAGGAAAAGCGTTAATCCGCGCCCACAGCTGCGGGCGAATATCGTTCAGCGTGGCGGGCAGGTCTTTCTCAGCCATTTCGTTGAGATCGGCCCCGGCGGCAAAGCAGCGCTCGCTGCCGTAAATCACGCAGACGGAAATCTCGATGTCAGAAGCCGCGGCCTCCAGCTGTTCCGCAAGCTGCGTCAACAGCGCATTGTTGAGGGCGTTGCGCGCCGCCGGACGGTTTAGCGTCAGCTGCAGCACGCGGCCATGACGGGTAACAGTCAGTTCGCTCATGCCATCCCCTTCGCGTCGAAGTCGACAATCACGTCGGCGGTTAACGGCAGCGACTGGCAGCTCAGCACGTATCCGGCGGCCAGCTCGTCCGGCTCCAGGCTGTAGTTGGTCGCCATATCCACCTTCCCGCGCAGCACTTTGCATTTACAGGTGGCGCACACCCCGCCCTTGCAGGCATACGGAAGATCCGCCCCCTGACGCAGGGCGGCATCCAGGATGCTTTCGTCGTCCGCCGTCAGGGTGATTTCACGATCGCGCCCGTCCTGGCGCAAGGTCACTTTCTGTCCTTCCGCCTGGACGTGCACCGCGCGTTTAGCGGTGGTCCCCGGGGTGTTAAAGCGCTCAAGGTGAATGGATTTGTCCGGCATCCCCAGCGCCTTCAGCGTCGCTTCGGCGTCGTCCATCATCGCCGACGGGCCGCAGATAAACGCCTCGTCGTACTGGCGGAAGTTAATCAGGGTTTTCGCCAGCGCCTGCAGCTTTTCCCCGTCGATGCGGCCAAAGAGCAGATCGCTGTCCAGCCGCTCCTGGCTGAAGATGGAGACCAGCTGCAGCCGCTGCGTATACTTGTCCTTCAGGTCCGCCAGCGCCTGGCGGAACATCATGCTCTGGCTGCTGCGGTTGCCGTAGATCAGGGTGAACTGGCTGTTGGGTTCGGTCGCCAGCGTCGCGGAGATAATCGCCAGCATGGGAGTGATCCCGGAGCCTGCCGCAATCGCCAGATAGTGGCCTTCACGTTCAGCCCGCGGCTGGTAGCCAAACTGCCCCTGAGGAACCATCACCTCCAGGGCCATGCCCGCTTTGATCTCATCCCGCGCATAGCGGGAAAAGCGCCCGCCGTCGATGGCTTTGACCGCCACGCTGATTTCACCCGGGGCGGTACCCCGGCAGATGGAGTAGCAGCGGCGCAGCTCGTCCCCGTCAAGCTTCGTTTTTAACGTCAGGTGCTGGCCGGGACGGAAGCGGTAGGCCTCCTGCAGCGCCTGCGGCACCGCAAAGGTAATGGTCACCGCGTCGCGGGTTTCGGGTTCCACTTTTGCCACTGTTAATGAATGAAACGTTGTCATGGCAGCCTCAAATACATTTGAAATAGTCGAAGGGCTCGCGGCAGGTGTTGCAGCGGTAGAGCGCTTTGCAGGCCGTCGAGCCAAATTCACTGATAAGCGAGGTATCGGTGCTGGCGCAGCGCGGGCAGCTCACCTCCACAGGCGCGTGCGCGTGGCAGCTATGCCCCACGGGCGGGCTGATGCCGTACGCCCGCAGGCGCTCGCGCGCGTCGGTGGTCATCCAGTCGGTTGTCCAGGCGGGTTCAAGCTGGAGCACAATGTGCACCGGGGTGAAGCCGTTCGCGGTCATCGCGTCGCGGATCGCCCCCAGCAGGTGTTCCGTTGCCGGACAGCCCGAGTAGGTTGGCGTGAAGCCAATGACCCAGCCTTCCCCCTGCGCCTTCACGCTGCGCACCATGCCTAAATCGGTGATGGTTAATACCGGCACTTCCGGATCGGGGATCTGGCTTAGCAGCGACCAGATCTGCGGGATTTGCGCGGGCGCGATGTCGACGAGGCGTTGCATAGCGTTCTCCTTTACCACTGCTGACCGGGATACGCGCGCTGGAGATACTGCATTTCCGCCAGCATCGGGCCCAGATGTTCGGTATGCAGCCCCCTCTTGCCCCCGGTGCGGTACGCCACCTCTGCGGGAACCTGCAGGCAGGCTTCATTCAGACCGGCAAACACTTCGCTTTCCCACGGCTGGCGCAGGACGCGCGGGTCAACCGCCACGCCGGAGTCAATCAGCGCCAGCTCGACGTCATCGGCTTCGAACAGCTCCGCCGTAAAACGCCACAGATTGTCGATAGCCTGCTGCATTTTTTGCGCGGACGTTTCGGTCCCGTCGCCCAGACGCACCAGCCAGCCGCGGCAGAAGCGCAGGTGGTAGCGCGCCTCTTTAACCGCTTTGGCGGCGATGGCCGCAAGCTGACCGTCGCTGCTTTGGGTCAGCCGTTCGTACAGCGCCACGTTCCAGGCATCCATCAGATACTGGCGGGCAATGGTGTCGGCGAAGCTGCCGTTCGGCTGCTCCACCAGCAGGACGTTGCGGAACTGGCGCTCGTCGCGGCCAAACGCCAGCGTGTCTTCATCGCCCTGGCCTTCCCGCTCCGCGGCATAGGTCAGGAAATTGCGCGCCTGCCCCAGCAGGTCGAGGCCGATATTGGCGAGCGCGAGGTCAATTTCCAGCTCCGGCGCGTGGCCGCACCAGGCGCCGAGGCGCTGGGAAAGCACCAGACCGTTGTCGCCCAGACGCAGGGCATAGGCAGTCACTGAATTCATTCTTTGCCTCACATATGCTCGATGCCGTCGGGGATGGTGTAGAACGTCGGGTGGCGGTAAACCTTGCTTTCCGCCGGGTCGAAGAACTCACCGCTCTCTTCCGGCTGGGAGGCGACAATCTCGCTCGCCTTTACCACCCAGATAGAACACCCTTCGCTGCGGCGGGTGTAGGCATCACGCGCATTTTCCAGCGCCATGCGATCGTCGGCGGCATGCAGACTGCCCACGTGACGGTGGGATAACCCTTGTTTGCTGCGTACGAACACTTCGTACAGCGGCCAGTAGACGTTGCTCATCGTGATTCCTCTTAAGCCACTTTGCGGGCGTGTTGTTTTTCCGCGTGCGCCAGTGCGGCTTCCCGCACCCACGCCCCCTCTTCCCAGGCTTTACGTTTTGCGGCCAGGCGTTCGTGGTTGCAGATGCCGCGCCCGTTAATGACCTCGTTAAACTCCTGCCAGTCAATCTCGCCGAAGCGATAATGACCGCTCTCTTCATCAAATCGCAGGTCGGGATCCGGCACCGTCATGCCCAGCATCTCCACCTGCGGCACCGTGTTGTCGACAAAGCGCTGGCGAAGCTCGTCATTGCCGAAGCGTTTGATTTTCCAGGCCAGGCTGCGGGCGCTGTTCGGCGAGTTGTCGTCGTTCGGCCCGAACATCATCAGCGCCGGCCACCAGAAGCGGTTGATGGCGTCCTGCAGCATCTGACGTTGGGCCTCGCTGCCCTGCGCCAGCGCCATGCAGGCCTCAAAGCCCTGGCGCTGGTGGAAGCTCTCTTCTTTACAGATTTTCACCATCGCGCGGGCATACGGACCGTAGGAGGTGCGGCACAGCGCCACCTGGTTGACGATGGCCGCGCCATCTACCAGCCAGCCGATCACGCCGATATCGGCCCAGCTCAGGGTCGGATAGTTGAAGATGGAGGAGTATTTCATCCTGCCGTCGAGCATCTTCTGGTAGATGTCTTCCCGCGCGCAGCCCAGCGTTTCCGCCGCGCTGTAGAGGTAGAGCCCGTGTCCGGCTTCGTCCTGCACCTTCGCCAGCAGGATCGCTTTTCGGCGCAGCGTCGGCGCGCGGGCGATCCAGTTCCCCTCCGGCAGCATGCCGACAATTTCGGAGTGCGCATGCTGACCAATCTGACGGATCAACGTCTTACGGTAGGCGTCAGGCATCCAGTCCTGAGGCTCAATCGCCGTCTCCTGCGCTATGCGCTGCTCAAACCGTTGTTCTTGCGTCACGTCGTCACCTTTATGATTCGTTAGTTTGCAAATTAAAGCGTAATGTTGAATCACTTTGTTTTTTAAAAGTTACACAAAGGTTAAATATAACCCCAAGAATTGTTTCCTGGTTTTGTGATGCTGCTCTCAAGGCTTTTGTCTCAGGCCTTTCAGAAAGCGCCTTCAAGCGGTGAGATTCATCCGGCCAGATCACAACGTTAACAATTCATTAAAAACTCAGCTTGATTTTTATGATTCATGATCAAACTATTAATGAGTAAATTACGTAACACTTGGAGATAAGCGATGCAGCAGTTAGCCAGCTTCGTGTCCGGTACCTGGCAGTCTGGCCGGGGCCGCGAACGCACTATTCATCACGCCATCAGTGGCGAAGCCCTGTGGAGCGTGACCAGCGAAGGGCTGGACATGGCGGCCGCCCGTCGTTATGCGATTGAGCGCGGCGGTGAAGCGCTTCACGAGATGACCTTTATCGAACGTGCGGCCATGCTGAAGGCGGTGGCAAAGCACCTGCTTAGCGAGAAAGAGACGTTTTATGCCCTGTCAGCCCAGACGGGCGCGACGAAGGCGGACAGCTGGGTGGATATTGAAGGCGGCATCGGCACCCTCTTCACTTACGCCAGCCTGGGCAGCCGCGAGCTGCCGGATGACACGCTGTGGCCGGAAGATGAGTTAATCCCGCTGTCGAAAGAAGGCGGCTTTGCGGCGCGCCACGTCCTCACCTCCAAATCCGGCGTGGCGGTGCACATCAACGCCTTTAACTTCCCCTGCTGGGGCATGCTGGAAAAGCTGGCGCCGACCTGGCTTGCCGGCATGCCCGCCATTATCAAACCCGCTACCGCGACCGCGCAGGTGACGCAGGCGATGGTGAAATCCATCGTGGACAGCGGGCTTGTACCGGACGGCGCCATCAGCCTGATCTGCGGCGGCGCGGGGGATCTGCTCGACCAGCTCGACAGCCAGGACGTCGTGACCTTTACCGGCTCCGCCAGCACCGGGCAAAGCCTGCGCGTGCACCCGAATATTGTGGCGAATGCCATTCCGTTCACCATGGAGGCCGACTCCCTGAACTGCTGCGTGCTGGGGGAAGACGTCACGCCGGAACAGCCGGAGTTTGCGCTGTTCGTCCGGGAAGTGGTCCGCGAGATGACCGCCAAAGCCGGGCAAAAATGTACGGCCATTCGCCGCATTATCGTCCCGCAGAGCCAGATTGACGCCGTGACCAAGGCGCTGATTTCACGCCTGGAAAAAGTGGTGGTGGGCGACCCGGCGCAGGAAGGGGTGAAGATGGGGGCGCTGGTCAACGCCGAACAGCGCGCGGACGTGCAGGAAAAAGTGGATCAGCTGATCGCCGCTGGCTGCCAGATCCGTCTGGGTGGCAAAGCGGATCTGCAGGCCCCGGGGGCGTTCTTCCCACCGACCCTGCTGTTCTGCCCGCAGCCGGACGAAACCCCGGCGGTGCACTCAACCGAAGCCTTCGGCCCGGTTGCGACGCTGATGCCGTATCGCAACGCACGCCACGCGATGCAGCTTGCCCGCGCGGGCGGCGGCAGCCTGGCGGGTACGCTGGTCACCGCCGATTCGGCGATTGCCCGCCAGTTTATTGCCGGCGCGGCGCGCGCCCACGGGCGCATTCAGATCCTTAACGAGGAATCATCAAAAGAGTCTACCGGCCACGGCTCCCCGCTGCCTCAGCTGGTGCACGGCGGCCCGGGCCGCGCGGGCGGCGGCGAAGAGCTGGGCGGCCTGCGCGCGGTGAAGCACTACCTGCAGCGCACCGCGATTCAGGGCAGCCCGACGATGCTGGCCGCCATTGGCAAACAGTGGGTGCGTGGCGCAGCGGTGCAGGAAGATCGCGTGCATCCGTTCCGCAAATACTTCGAGGAGCTACAGCCGGGCGATAGCCTCCTGACGCCGCGCCGCACCCTCACGGAAGCGGACATTGTGAACTTTGCCTGCCTGAGCGGGGACCACTTCTACGCCCATATGGACAAGATCGGCGCGGCAGAGTCGATCTTCGGCGAGCGCGTGGTGCACGGCTACTTCCTGATCTCAGCCGCCGCGGGGCTGTTTGTTGATGCGGGCGTCGGGCCGGTTATTGCAAACTACGGCATGGAGAACCTGCGCTTTATCGAGCCGGTTAAGCCTGGCGATACCATTCAGGTACGTCTGACCTGCAAACGTAAAACGCTGAAGAAACAGCGTACCGCCGAGGAAAAACCGACCGGCGTGGTGGAATGGGCGGTTGAGATCTTCAATCAGCACCAGCAGGCCGTGGCGCTCTACTCCATCCTGACGCTGGTGGCGCGCCAGCAGGGTGATATTTTATCTTGAGCCTTAACTCTTAATCCGCAGATGTGTTGCGTTAAGAGAAAATATAAACTGGATGGCATTGGGAGACCAAACCATCCATCCAGCCAGCCTGGTCTGGATAAGTTACAACCAGAAACAGTAATCGAATTGACCATATTATTATCAAGGCTATTATTTTCTGACGTGAATATTTTCAAGTGCAATTACATGGAAGGTTAATTGAATATGGCAATACCCGTATATCTTTTCTTAACGGACGACGGCGGCGCAAAAATCACAGGCTCAGTGGATATTCGTGACCGCGAGGGAAGCATTGAAGTCACCGGCTTTACCCATAACCTCCGCCTGCCAACGGATCCTTTGACCGGTAAAATCACCAGCAAACGCAACCATGCGCCAATCGTTTTTCAAAAGGAAATTGATTCATCTTCTCCTTATCTGATGAAAGCCGTTGCTACTGGGCAAACCCTCAAAACAGCGGAATTCAGGTGGTATCGCATAAATGACGCTGGTCAAGAGGTAGAATATTACAATATGCATCTCGATAATGTTCGCGTCGTTTCCGTTACGCCATTGATGCATGACACTAAAGACCCGACGAAAGAAAAACACAATCATCTTGAAGTCGTTGAACTACGGTACGACAAAATAACCTGGACATATTGCGACGGTAATTTGCGATTCGCCGATAGCTGGGCAGAGCGTTAACTATGCGTGTGCCTTCATATTCTACTCCATACGATATTGCTTCATTTTCGCCCCCGGGCGTTGACGTTGTCAGCCATATGGTCATCGCTCGATTTCATGGCGGTCCCTCAATGATGACGTACATCTGGTTTTATCAAATGGTGAGAAATCATGGCCCATGGGACTATAAGCAAGGCCGTTCGCAATATGCTAACTTTGGAAATTTTCATTACGGTGCGGTTGGCGCGGCGGCGGGCATTCCTGATGGAGTGCTGCTACGCGGTGCAGGTACTGCGCAGATCCTTGCTGGCACAAGCGATCCGGTAGAATTTGCTAAATATCATGGTGCCAGTGCTTATGGAGATGACCCTGTTGATCAATTATGGATTAGGGCAGGAATAGATTATGCACGACGTTCGGGATTTTAACTGGCGAATCGTAGTGGCGGTTGTCATTTTTCTGGGGTTTATCTTATACCCTTTCCGCGATCTGTTTACCGTGTATGAAAAATTTCAGGAAAAAATTATCGTTAATGATCGTTTAGCTCTCTACATAACCCAGGTTGAAGCGAGTTCTTTATCCAGAGATACGTTTCACTTTTATCTCTATGATGCGAAAAAAAGCACTGAAGATTTTATGTCTCACGTATCAGATATCAAACCTGTCATGGTTACCAACGATGCTAAAGCCACAGCAACGGTAACAAACGGAGATATTTATCTCCGCGTTCGCGGAAATATTTACTCTTTCACTACAGTTGGGTTCGACGTGCGTATTTATCTGGATAGATCACCATACTGATCCCATGAAGCCTCTATCTCGGGGATGTGACGTATCCCCGCTCTTTTTTTAACCTGGCAAGACTGGCAAATAACCTGGCAGATGCAGGCAAACGCTTTTCTCATAGGCCTGTCAGGATAAGGCTGTCACAACACAATAAACACAACAAGATGAGGTCTACGATGGGAAGCAATTCTTCTTTTTCTGCCCGTAGAACGGCGCTGGCCATGGCCGTTGCGCTGTGTTGCGCCTGGCAATCCCCTGTTTTCGCCCACGGCAGTGAGGCGCATATGATCCCGATGGACAAAACGCTGCAGGACTTTGGCGCGGACGTTCAGTGGGATGATTACGCACAGATGTTCACCATTGCGAAAGACGGTGCCTTTGTGAAGGTCAAACCGGGCGCTAAAACCGCCATCGTCAACGGTAAAACCCTCAGACTCGAGGTGCCGGTGGTGATGAAAGGCAAGAAAGCCTTTATTTCCGATACCTTCATCAACGATGTGTTCCAGTCCGGCCTTGACCAGACCTTCCAGGTAGAAAAACGCCCTCACCCGTTAAACGCGCTAACGGCGGACGAAATTAAGCAGGCCGTTGAGATTGTGAAAGCCTCGGCGGACTTTAAACCGAATACCCGCTTTACCCAGATCGCCCTGGCAGAGCCCGAGAAAGCCAAAGTGTGGGACTTTGTGCTTAACGGTACGGCAGTGGATGCCCCTCGCCAGGCGAAGATCGTCATGCTCGATGGCAAGCACGTTATCGAAAGCGTGGTGGACCTGAAGGATAAAAAAATCCTGCGCCGGGAGCCGGTAAAAGACGCGCACGGCATGGTGCTGCTGGATGATTTCACCGCGGTTCAGCAGATCATCAACGAAAGCACCGAGTTCGCCGAGGTGCTTAAAAAACACGGCATCACCGACCCGAAAAAAGTGATTACTACGCCGCTGACCGTCGGCTATTTCGACGGTAAAGACGGCCTGAAGCAGGAAGATCGCCTGCTGAAGGTGGTGAGCTATCTGGACGTGGGCGACGGCAACTACTGGGCGCACCCGATTGAGAACCTGGTGGCCGTGGTCGATCTTGAACAGAAAAAGATCCAGAAGATTGAAGAAGGCGCCGTTGTTCCGGTTCCCATGACCCCGCGTCCCTATGATGGCCGCGACCGCGTTGAGACGCCGAAAAAACCGCTCAACATCACTGAGCCGGAAGGTAAGAACTACACCATCACCGGGGATATGGTGCACTGGCAGAACTGGGATTTTCACCTTAGCCTGGACTCCCGCGTCGGTCCGATGATTTCAACCGTCACCTATAACGACAACGGCAAAAAGCGCCAGGTGATGTATCAGGGGTCGCTCGGCGGCATGATCGTCCCTTACGGCGATCCGGACGTGGGCTGGTACTTTAAAGCCTATCTCGACTCCGGCGACTACGGTATGGGCACCCTGACCTCACCGCTGATGCGCGGTAAAGACGTACCGTCCAACGCCGTGATGCTCAATGAAACCATCCCGGATTACACCGGCGCGCCGATGGAGATCCCGCGCGCGATCGCCATTTTCGAACGCTACGCCGGGCCGGAATACAAACATCAGGAGATGGGTCAGCCAAACGTCAGCACCGAGCGCCGCGAGCTGGTGGTGCGCTGGGTGAGTACCGTGGGCAACTACGATTACATCTTTGACTGGGTGTTCCATGAAAATGGCACTATCGGCATTGACGCCGGCGCAACGGGTATCGAGGCGGTGAAAGGCGTTCAGGCGAAAACCATGCACGACGCCACAGCCAAAGACGACACCAAATACGGCACGCTGATCGACCATAACATCGTGGGCACCACGCACCAGCATATCTACAACTTCCGTCTTGATATGGACGTGGACGGCATCAACAACAAGCTGGTGGCGATGGATCCGGAAGTGAAGCCGAATACCGCCGGGGGCCCGCGCACCAGCACCATGCAGATCAATCAGTACGATATTAATACCGAGCAGCAGGCGGCGCAGAAGTTCGACCCGGGCACCATTCGGCTGCTGAGCAACACCAGTAAAGAGAACCGCATGGGCAACCCGGTCTCGTACCAGATTATCCCTTACGCGGGCGGTACGCACCCGGTGGCGACCGGCGCGAAATTTGCCCCGGACGAGTGGATTTACCATCGCCTGAGCTTTATGGACAAACAGCTGTGGGTGACTCGTTACCACCCGGATGAGCTCTACCCTGAAGGAAAATTCCCGAACCGCTCCGTACACGACACGGGCCTGGGGCAGTACAGCAAGGATAACGAGTCGCTTAACGATCAGGATGACGTGGTCTGGATGACCACCGGCACCACCCATGTCGCCCGCGCGGAGGAGTGGCCGATAATGCCGACGGAATGGGTGCATACCCTGCTTAAGCCGTGGAACTTCTTCGACGAGACGCCAACGCTCGGGAAGAAGAAAGACGAACAGAAATAAATAACGTACCGGGCGCAATGCCCGGTTTTTTTTGCCTCTGGATTTGAGGATCGTCCTGGCTTGCTTATAGTTACTGATATCTCACCTGCATGATTTATCCCCCGGTCGGGAAAGGGCTTTATGGAAAAAAGAAAAAAACCGACACTTGAACGGGCAACCTGGCCAACGCACCATGCTATGGTTATGCACGGGCTGGCGATGAACCTGCCGTGGCTGGCCTTCGTGAATATCAGCTTCGCGGTGATGATTCTGCTGCGACACATTTTGCTTAATACCAGCGATCCCCTTTATCCCCACTCGCCGCAGCTGGCGAGAATGGTCGATGCCTCCATGCTCGGCATTATCATTCTCTCTGCTGCGCTGATCCTCATGGCCTGGCGACGCATCGCCGGCATTAGCGTGGTACTGTTTATCTGCAGCGCCATCTGGTCGGTCTCCTGCTTTTGGTTTATCACCCAGCTGCTGCTCCCGCACGTCTGGCCGCTGTGCGTCATTTTATTACTCGCTGGCTTAACGGCGCTCTATTTTTATCCTGAAGGGCTACTCGCCTTTGTGCTCCCGCTCTGGATCACCTTGCCGGTAGCAAGCTGGATACGGAACGATGGCCTCAACCTTCACTTTTTTGTTATCTGGAGCGTCTTTACGCTGATCCTGATCTGCGGGCGTTTCATCCTGCTGAGCTGGTTTGACGAGGCCTGGCGACGTAACCAGCAAAATCAGCTGCTGATCTCCAGGCTGGATGCGCTGGCGCATCAGGATCCGTTAACCAAAACCGCCAATCGCCGGAAAATGGAAGTGGTGCTGGAGAACGCGGTTGAGCAGAAAAAAACCTTCTCGGTGATCATGCTGGATATCGACTATTTCAAACGCTACAACGACACCTACGGGCACCAGGCGGGTGACGACTGCCTGACGCGCGTGGCGCGGGTGCTTAAGCAGTCGGTGCGCACGCCTGATGATGTGGTGTCACGCTACGGCGGCGAGGAGTTTGTAGTGATCCTGTTTAACTGTCCGGAAAACATCGCAGAAAAGGTGGCCTTACGTATTCAGGACGGCCTGCGCACAGAAGCTATACCGCACAGCGCGTCAACCGTTAGCGATCGTGTCACCGTGAGCATGGGAATTGCAAGCATGGCGGAAGGGTTAGCGGGCACCGAGATCATCGCCCGCGCCGATGCGGCGCTGTACCGGGCGAAAGAGGCCGGTCGGGATCGGTGGTCGCTTTAATTAAAGCCGGGTGGCGGCTACGCCTTACACGGCCTGCAAAATTCGCCCGGTGCGGCTGGATGCCCTCACCCTGACCCTCTCCCATGGGAGAGGGAACAAACACTAAAAAGGCAACCTCCAGGTTGCCTTTTGCTTTTACTAGTAGCGCACGCAAACCGATTTGGTTTCACACCAGCCGTCCAGCCAGTCCGGACCGAAGTCGCGTCCGGTGCCGGACTGCTTCATGCCGCCGAACGGCAGGTTGGCGTCAATCAGCGTATGGCTGTTTACCCAGACGGTGCCCGCCTGCAGCCGGTCGGTGTACTCCAGCGCCTTGCTGATATTCTGCGTCCAGACGCTGGCAGTCAGGCCATATTCGGTGTCGTTTGCCAGCTGGAGCGCCTCTTCCCCGTCGGCGACGCGTACCAGGTTGACCACCGGGCCAAACACCTCTTCACGGGTCAGGCGCAGTGAGGCATCCGGGTTCACCACCAGCGTAGGCGAAACGTAATAGCCTTTGCCTTCCGGCCCCCGGTTACCGACGATCAGCTCCGCGCTGCGCGACTTCGCTTCGTCAAGGAAGGTCTGCACCTTGTCGCAGTGCGCGCGCGATACCAGCGGGTTGATAAACGCCTCCGGCGACATACCCGGCCCGACGCTCAGGGATTTCACCGCCTGCTCAAACCCGCTGACCAGCGTGTCAAACAGCGGCGCTTCAATATAGATGCGCGAGCTCGCCGCGCACACCTGCCCCTGGTTCAGGAAGCTGCCGGTCATCAGGCCTTCGATTACCCACGCCGGGTCCGCGTCTTTTAGTACAATGGCCGGGTTTTTCCCGCCCAGTTCCAGAGTCACCCCGGTTAGCGTATCCGCCGCCGCGCGGGCGATTTGCTTACCCGTCGCCGTTGAGCCGGTAAAGCTCACCTTTGCAATATGCGGATGCGAGGTCAGCGCTGCGCCGCACACCGCGCCGCTCCCGGTCACCACGTTGAACACCCCGTCCGGAATACCCGCTTCGCTTGCCAGCTCCGCCACGCGCAGCATGGTCAGCGGCGTGGTCTCTGACGGCTTGATGACAATAGAGCAGCCGGCGGCCAGCGCAGGCATCACTTTCCACATCCCGATCATCAGCGGGAAGTTCCAGGGCACAATCCCGGCCACCACGCCAACCGGCTCTTTACGCGTCCACGCCTGATAGCGGGCGCCCTGCGGCAGCGGAATGGAAAGGTCGAGGGTTTTACCCGTAATTTTGGTGGTCAGCCCGGCGGTATAGCGCATCCAGTTCAGGGTGCAGCCGACTTCAAACATGCGGGAAATGTTGATGGATTTGCCCTGCTCCAGCGTTTCAAGCTGGGCCAGCTCCTCGCTGTGCTGTTCGACCAGATCGGCGAAATGAAGCAGGATCCGCTCGCGCTCCGCCGGCAGTTTTCCGGCCCAGCTGCGGGCGACAAACGCGCGCCAGCCGGACATAACAGCACGGTCAACGTCGTCGACGCTGGCATCGGCAGTTGAGGCAATGACCTCGCCCGTGGCCGGGTTGAAGACGTTCAGCCGCTTTTCACTGTCCGACGCGGCCTGACGCCCTTCAATCCACAGGCCATGCTGACGGTCTAAAAATTGTTGTACGGCAGGCTGAATGGCCACCTGTGATTCAGACATAGGATACTCCTTCGTTATTCTTCGCAGGGTGTCCATCCAGTCTAAGTGGGGTTTTGCGTTCTCGCTTTTGTCTCTGTGACATTCGCTTTGCCACCTGTGACAGGCTCCGCAAATCGCGATAATTGCCGCTTATATCGCTGTTACCGGTGAGTGTTCTTTCCTATAGTCAGCCTCATAGCTCTGACAAAATGCAACACAAATGCAACAATGCGAAAACGTTGACGGTGCAGTGAGAGAAACGATGGCGTGTGCAAGCGAGCAGGAACAGTATCAGCAGTGGCTGGCGCAAATTAACCAGGTTTGCGGGCGTTTTAACGCGCAGCCCACCGGGGGGAAATTCTTCGGCGAGCTGGAGACCAGCTATGCGCGCAGCCTGAAGCTCAGCACCGTGACCGCAGGCGGCGTTAACCTGTTCCGCTCCCGTCAGGAGATCGCTCAGAGTAATGATGCCTGGTTCTATACCGTGTTCCAGCTCGAAGGCAGCGCGGAAATTGAGCAGGATGACCGTCGCGCGCTGCTCAGAACCGGTGATATCACGCTGATTGACGCGTCGCGTCCATGCTCGATCAACTGGCGGGAAAAATCCCGCCAGATTTCGCTGCTGGTTCCCCGCCAGATTATTGAGCAGCAGTGTCGTTTTCAGGAGATAAGCTGCGCGACCGCCCTTTCCCGCACCTTGCCCACGGTACAGCTGAGCCATCGCCTGCTGATGGAGAGCATGAGCAATGCCGACCTGAGTGACCGTGAAAGCGAAGCGGCGCTCGAGGCGATGATCTGTCTGCTGCGCCCCGCTTTCCAGCAGCGTGAAATCATTCAGCCGCGCAAGGAGCGCCAGTTCCAGCATGTGGTGGCGCTGATTGACGACCATATTCAGTCTGAATCGCTGCGCCCGGAATGGATTGCCGCCGAGAGCGGCATGTCCGTGCGCAGCCTTTACCGCATGTTTGCCGAGAAGGGGCTGGTGGTAGCGCAGTACATCAAAAACCGTCGTCTGGATCTCTGCGCGCAGGCACTGCAATCTACCGGTGATGATGAAAAGCTGGCGGGTATTGGCTACAGCTGGGGGTTCACCGACCATAGCCATTTTTCTACGGCGTTTAAGCAGCGTTTTGGCGTCTCGCCGGGTGAATACCGCAGGCGCTACCGCTAACTACTTTTTGAGCCATTTTCCGTTAATGCCCTTCACGTATTCGCCCGGCTGCGCGCGGGCAACCAGTTTCTGACCGGCCATTTTAGCCACTTCATCGACCGGCAAATTATTGCTGTCAGCCAGCTTCTGGTAGTTTTCCGCGCGCGCCGCATTGATACGACTGACCAGCGCCAGCGTTTCCGCGTCCTGTTGAATCGGGGCAAGATAGCCGCTGAGGGTTTCCCCCACGCGCCCCTGTGCCCGGGCATCGTTTAAGGTCAGCGCAGCCGCCTGCACGTTCATCCCCAGCGCCAGTAAAATCAGAGCTAATCGTTTCATGGTATCCTCAGAACAGATCGCTGCGCGATTTCAGCAGGGTTTCGACGTCTTTATCGACCTTAATATGGATTTCATGTTCGATTTTGACATTCATATTGATGGTAATCGGCTCTTTTGGCGCAGCGACTTCAATGCGCGGCGTACAGCCGGTCAGTAGCGCGGCAACGGCAACGGTGAGCACACCAGCCATCTTTTTCATTGTTGTTCCTCACTTTCCTTGCCAGTCAAACTGCGGGGAGCAGGTATCGCCGCATGTTGCTCAAACCAGGTTTGCAGATTGTCCCCAAAGCGCAGGCTGCGCCAGAGGGTAAAGACATTCTCATCATGGGTATAGTTCAGGTTGACGGAGCTGCTTTTGCCATCCACCCGGCTGGTCCCCTTGAGGGTCGCCTGCATGGTTAATTCACCCAGATTATCTAAATTGATTCTCGTCCACGAACGCGAAATTTCCATATAGCGGAGCCAGTTAATCGCCGCGCCCGCCACCATATTATCTTTCACGATGGCGTCTGCCGTATCTTTGTCGATGCGCAGCGTCATTGGCCCCGGGTTGGTCAGCCAGCCATCTTTAATGATCCATTTTTCATTGTCCAGCCAGAACGGCAGCGCCCCGCTCACCGGCCCTGACATGGTAAACTGTTTCGGATTAACGGCGCTGATCAGCTCGCTGGAGGAGATATTGTCCACGCGCAGCAGGGCCGGATCGTGCTGAGGCATCCGCAGCTGCTGCATGGTGATCTTCCCGCCGAGGGTTTCCACCTTCACGTTGGTGAGAAGCAGCGGATTGTCCTCCGTCCAGGGATAGTCCCCCTGTAGATCGGCGGTAATGTTGCGCGCGGTCACCAGGTTTTCCACTTCGCCAATGCGCAAGGTGACCGGACCGCGCGTGCCGAGAGACCAGGTTCCCTCGCTGAATCGGAACGGCAGCACAAAATCGACGCCGTTAATCTGGTTATCCGGCATCCAGGCGCTGCCGGATTTCAGCACGCCGTGCCCGCCCGCCTCAAAGCCCTGATCGGCCGCCGCCGAGAAGGCGACCTGCGCGTAAAGCTCCCCGTCGCGCAGCGTCATTTTCCAGTCCGGCGGGATCAGCGGCTGGAAGACGGTGAGCGACTGTTTCGGCCACCAGGCCTGCCCGCGAAGGCGCACGCCATCCCAGCGTCCGTTCACCTGTACCGGGCCGATTTTGTCCGCATGGAGGTCGCCCTTAAACTGGAAAATGGTCGGGTCGGTACCGTCGACGCTGAAGGTCAGGACCGAGGGCGGCAACGCGCTGCCGCCGGAGAAACGGGTTTGCCCGGCGTTGAGCGACAGCGCGCCGCTGAAGGCCGGTTTTTCGGGGTCACGCAGCCAGCGCACCGGCCGATCCAGCACCAGACGCGGCTTGCTGACCTCCATCGTGCCGTACTGGAGCTTGTCAAAACCGGTGGAGAGCGCCGTCAGCTCAATAAGATTGTCGCGCCACTCGCCTTTCCCGGCGACATCCCAGCGGGCATGCATCGGCGTAAAGCCGCCTTTTCCCCAGTAGCGCCACTGCCACAGACCGTTATCAGGTAAAAAGTCGTTGGCCTGGCCGTCCAGGTGGAGTTCAAAATCACCCATCTGGTTTTCATGAGCGCGCAGAATCGCCTGTAATCGACCGTCCACGCCCTTCTGCGTCAGCTTCACGCCCGCCAGCGGCCAGCGGATTTCATCGATATCGAGTGAGTCAATGATGCGCCCGCGCGAGCGGAGCAGCGCGCCCGGCTCAAAGGCCAGCTGCGGTTCATACAGGCTGCCGGTCAGCGTTGCGGGCAATTTGGCGTAAAGAATAAGATCGTTTTGCTTCGCCTCGCCGCTCAGATGCAGGGGCATGTCGCTGTTTTCCATGCTGAGCCTGCCGGGCCCAATGTTCAGTACCGCGTTGCCTTTCCCCGCATCACCCTGAGTAAGCACATTCAGCCGTCCGGTCAGGGTGGTTTTATCGAGCCCCTGCTGCCAGTTGTCGGCGCGAAGAGACACCCGGCCGCTCAGCGGCATCCCCGAGAGATCCCAATTCCAGCGCCCGTCGCTGATGTTCAGCTGCTCCGCCGTGACCTGCCACGGCAGGTCGAGCAGCGGATCGGGATTGTCCCGCGCCATCACCACCAGCTGTCCCTGATTGTCTTCCCAGTCCAGATCGGCATCGACCAGAGACGTTAACTGTGGCACGTTAAAGGTCGCGACCGCGTGGCCTTTAACCGGCACGCCATCCGGCACCAGCGGCAGGGTAAACTCGCCCACCAGCTTAATCGGCTGCGGCTGGTCCGGGAGCTGTACATCGAACTGGCTGACCGAGAGCGTCTGACCGCGCAGCGTGCCTTTAATGCTGACCTGCTCGCCTTTATAGGCGATCTCCTGAATGGACGGCGTCAGCGACGCATGCAGCTCGCCCTGCCACTGCTGCCAGGGCGACAGCGTCAGACGGTGAATCGTGATCCAGGTATTCGGTAATACCGCCTGCCACTGCGCCAGCGTTTTGGGGGCGACCGTTGAGGGTGCAGACTGGGGAATTTTGCTCAGACAGACGGAATTGAGATCCATCGCGCCGACATCCAGCTTCCAGCGGCTCGGATGTGACAGCGTAACGTTATCGATGCGGGCAATTTCGCAATCTTCAACCAGATAGCGAAGATCGGGGATCACCAGCGCGTGACGGGTAAGTTTCGGACGCTCTTCGAAAGCGATGCGCGTCCCGACGGGCAGCCAGATCCCGGCGAGCGTCGGTACCCACTGAGCGAGCGTCATCAGCAGCGTCAGCGGCAACAGTATGAACAGCAGTAAAAGCGCAAGAGCGGCTTTGTATTTACCCTTCATGGGCAGTTAATATCCTGATTTAGCGAAAGAATTAAGCCGGCAGTGCCGATCATTGTCGCATGTTTAGCGGTTGAGTTGAAGTTAACGCCAAGATTAAGGATAGATGCTGTAAATAGTATGAAGTAACTTTTTTGCTATGCGTAACCTAAAGAACACAATTTAGATTCAGTGGGTTACGCATAATTTCAGGCGAAGAAGCCGGAATAACTGCGTAATTAATACCTGTTCCTGGGCACTGCCAGCAGGTAAAGCATTGCGAATATCAATGACCCCCAGTACACCGAGTCGTACCGCCAGGGATCAAAATCGATATGTAAAAAACCGCTAACAAACTCATAGCCGTTGGCAAAAACGTTAATCTGAATGGCTGCAATGGCTATCACAAACAGCGTATAGGCAATGAACAGTGGGTATTTTCTTAGCCGGGTAATCTTCTGTTTCCCGAAATATAACAAGAAAAAAACTACTATAGATACAATGAAATAGTACAAAGCGGGCAGCATTGGCGGAGATAAGGACAACCCCAGTTGTTGCGACATGCATCATTCTCCCTCTTTATCAGAAACTCACCCGGTTCCTAATATCGTCCCATCACATCCAGAAGGATTGCAGTTTTCACACCCTCTTGCCATTCTTTAACCTAATCCAGACAGGCGTTTCTCGCATCCTCTACCCACTCCATTTTCCGCAACATGCCCTGTTCAGATCCGCGCCGAAGATTTCTCGTAGTAAGAATATCATGGAGTTAGGGTGCACATATGCTCTAGAATAATTGATAGAACTTATTGAATTCAATAATATTTTATAAATTGTAAGATAATTTTAATCATGCTAACGTGAATGCAAAATCACTGGAGAAAGTCTTATGAAACTCGCGGTATATAGCACAAAGCAGTACGACAAAAAGTATCTGCAACATGTTAACGAGGCTTACGGGTTTGAGCTTGAATTTTTCGACTTTCTGCTGTCCGAAAAAACCGCCAAAACGGCGCACGGCTGTGAAGGCGTCTGCATTTTTGTTAACGACGACGGCAGTCGTCCGGTGCTGGAAGAGTTGAAAAAACAGGGGGTGAAATATATCGCCCTGCGCTGTGCGGGCTTTAATAACGTGGACCTCGACGCGGCGAAAGAGCTGGGTCTGAGGGTGGTGCGCGTCCCGGCGTACTCCCCGGAAGCGGTCGCGGAACATGCGATTGGCATGATGATGTCGCTCAACCGTCGTATTCACCGCGCTTATCAGCGTACCCGTGATGCCAACTTCTCGCTGGAAGGGCTGACCGGCTTTACCATGTACGGCAAAACCGCGGGCGTGATCGGCACCGGTAAAATCGGCATCGCCGCCCTGCGCATTCTGAAAGGCTTCGGCATGCGTCTGCTGGCGTTCGATCCGTATCCAAGCGCCGCTGCGCTGGAGCTGGGCGTGGAATACGTCGACCTGCCAACCCTGTTCTCGCAGTCTGACGTGATCTCCCTGCACTGCCCGCTGACGCCGGAGAACTACCACCTGCTCAACCAGGCTGCGTTTGACCAGATGAAAGATGGCGTGATGATCATCAACACCAGCCGCGGCGGGCTGGTTGACTCTCAGGCCGCTATCGAAGCGCTGAAAACCCAGAAAATTGGCGCGCTGGGGATGGACGTGTACGAGAACGAACGCGATCTGTTCTTTGAAGACAAGTCGAATGATGTGATCCAGGACGACGTGTTCCGCCGCCTGTCTGCCTGTCATAACGTGCTGTTTACCGGACACCAGGCGTTTCTGACTGCCGAAGCGCTGATCAGCATTTCGGAAACCACGCTGGGTAACCTGCAGCAGCTGGAAAAGGGCGAAGCGTGCCCTAACGAACTGGCGTAAGCGTGACGCCGGGTGGCGTCTATGCCCCACCCGGCGTACTGTCAGTTTCCCAGGTCCGGTGCGCAAAGCACCACCATAGCAGTACGGCCACCAGCGCAATCGCGCTCAGGACGCTGAATGCCGTGGCAAATGAGTAATGACCCGCAATCGTGCCGGTTAACGCCGGGCTCATGGATGCCCCGACCCCCTGCATCAGCATCACCACGCTCTGCCCGGCATTGACGTGCCCGCTTCCGCGCAACAGCACCACGATAAACGACGGTACTGCGACGCCCAGAATCCCTGCGGCCAGCCCGTCGAGAATTTGTACCGGGATCATCATGAGCGGCGCGTCCGTAGACGCCGCCAGCGCGGCGCGAACCGGCATCACCAGCAGCGCCAGCATAATTAAGCGCCAGTAGCCGTATCGGTCTATTCGGTTGGCGACCCAGATGGCAACGGGAATCATCACCGCCTGAGAGATGATAACGGTGCCCGCCGCGTACAAACCGGGGTTGATCGAGGCGGGCGCGGCGGCCACCCTCATGCTCAGCATCGGCAGCAGCGCGGCGTTCGCCAGGTGAAACAGCAGCAGCGTCAGTCCGGTCACGAACAGCGCCCGGTTTTTTATCAGCACGGCAAATCCGGGAACCGGCAGGCTCGCTGAAGAAGAGAGTCCCCGTGCGGCGTCGTTGTCGATATCCCCGTTGCGAATGGCAAGCAGCGCGCAGAGCGTTAACAGCGTGGTACAGGTCATCAGCAGGAAAATCCCGCCGACGCCCCAGTACCACGCAATGCCGCCTGCAATCAGTGCGGTAACAAAGTTGCCGCCGTGATTGAAGGCCTCATTTTTGCCCATCTGCGCGCTGAACCCGCCCTGACCGGTCAGCCCCAGGGTAATTCCGGCGATCAGCGGACCGACAAACGCCGCACAGATACCGGTGACGATTTGCGAAACAGCGACAATGCCGCTCTGCTGGCTAAACCAGAGCAGGAGCGTGCTAAGGGTGATGAGCAGGCACACCAGCGCCAGCACGGTCCGCTTGCTGCGCGAGGTGTCGGTAATGAATCCCGCCGGCAGCGTAGCGAGTAGTCCCGCCAGCCCACCGGCCGTCATCAGGATGCCGATATCATCGGGGGTCCAGTGGCGTTCGGTCAGAAAAATACCGAGAAAAGGACCGAGGCCATCGCGGACATCCGCAATGAAAAAACTTGTCAGGCACAATGCCCGCAGCGAACGAAGAGACATACTTCCTGCCTTTGTCTGTTATCGCCTGTAAAAAAGAAAATGTAGTATACCGGGTATTTTTGAAAATCAGATGACGTCTTAAAAAAACATGCTTTCCGAACTTAAACAATTCATAACGGAGTCTGTTTTTTCGCTTTACTCATTATCGCCCCTGACTATACTGGCAATAAATTTTCACAGGAGTCCTTCGTTGGAAAGTTATTTTATCGTCGATACGAAGGTAAGCTAGCGCGATTTTCTCGCTGCTTACCTGAAACGGTGGGCAGCAATCCTCTTTAAGCGATTGTATCCCGACACAGTAAGAACCACTCAATTTGTGGGGGATCGCATGTTCATGTTTACTCATTCACTCTTTCCGCCACCGTTGTCCTGACACGCTTAGCATTTAAACGGCGTTATGATGTGCTTAGCAAAGCACTGACGCTTATTATTTAATAACGTTAACAGGCGACAGGCTGATGTTCCCTTATATCTCTCATCTGCTCGCAGCGATGCTGCTGGGCGCAATTATTGGCGCGGAAAGACAGTGGCGCCAGCGTATGGCCGGGCTTCGTACCAATGCACTGGTTGCCACGGGTGCGGCAGTGTTCATTCTAAGTTCGGTATCGACTTCACCTGATAGCCCAGGGCGTATCGCAGCGCAGATCGTCTCCGGAATCGGCTTTCTTGGCGCTGGCGTCATTATGCGTGAAGGAATGAATATTCGTGGTTTGAATACCGCCGCAACGCTGTGGTGCTCGGCCGGAATTGGCGTACTGTGCGGATTAGGCCAGTTCTGGAATGCCGCCATGGCCAGCCTAATTATTCTCTGCGCTAACATATTGCTTCGCGAAGCCGCGCAGCGAATTAATCAACTGCCCGTGCTTCATGAAGGCGAAAAATGCTATGTCCTTAAAATCACCTGTAATGATGAGCATGAAGATGCGGTGCGGCAAAGCGTCGTAAACATGGCGAAAGAGTTGACGTTAAGTCTGAAAGCGATTTATTCCGCTACTGCGCAAGCAGAAGGTAAAACTGAAATTCGCGCGGAGGTGATGACCCGGGAGGAATACCGAAAATTACTCGATATGATTATGGGGAATATGGGCGGGAATAAAATTATCGCGTCCGTCAGCTGTCACGCAATATAAAGCCTAAACCGGGCGTTACGCCCGGTTTAGGCTTTGCCGTTTAGCCGGAAACGAACGGTGACGCGGAGATATTCATAAAGCTGTGCTGATTTTAGCCAGGCGTTTCATCATTTCCGTCGTCAGGAAGAGCTGCTCGCTGCCCACAAGATGGGACAATTCTTGTTTAGCGGATTGCCAGACCGGGATGAGCTCCTCGAGCAGACGCCAGCCCTCAGCTGTCAGGATGAGTCGTTTCCCTGCACGTCCACGGCCTCCAGCCGAGTCGATAATGCCGCGCGATTCCAGACTGCGGATATTTCGACTCAGCGTGGTCGCATCCACCCCGGCTCTGGCGGCGAGTTCCGCAACGGTTTCATTTGGGGAACCCCCGATGCCAACCAAAAGGCTGAACTGCTCCGCGGTCAGCTCAAACGGTCTGAAGCAGGCATTGTAATAGCGCGTAATAGCCCTGGCGGTAGCGCGCGCCTGAAACGCCGGGCAGACTTCCGGGATGGTCTTCAACAGCGCAACATCAATGTTGTTCATCATTTCATCTCGACAATCAATGCTAAAGTTAATACTGTATATACATTATTTGTCATGCTTATGGAACGCCTATGCCAGCCTTTGTTCATATCAACTTACGCGTTATTGATCCAGCCAGACAGGCCAGCCTTGCCCCCCGCTTCACGTCTGCATTAGAAGAGGCAGGAGGTAAAATCGTTCATTTTGGTGCTGTCGCACAGCTCCTGGAAGGGGAAGTGGAGCCGTTACCCTATGCGGGCATTTTTGAATTCCCTACCCTGGAGCAGGCCGTTGCCTTCTATCATTCGGAAAAATATGCGCCGATTAAGGCTGAACGCCAGCTCGCTCAGGAGGCGAGAATGTTCATTGTCACGACGGAATGACGGAATGACGGCCAGGTTCCACTGTACGCCTATCACATAACCGAAATTTGTACCCGTTATGACAGCTTGCTCTCTGTTTTCCTGAAATTAACGGTCTACCCTGAATTGTGTAAAAAACACTCAGGAGGGACAAATGTATAATTCAATTTTGGTTCCAATTGACATTTCGGAGGATAGCCTGACGCACATGGTTATCCCCTTCGTTCAGGCACATACAGCACTTAACACAGCTAAAGTTCACTTTCTTACCGTCATTCCATCGCTTCCGTATTATTCATCATTAGGCCTGGCCTATTCGGTAGAAATGCCGAAGCTGAAAGAGTTCCAGCACGCGGCCTTAGCGAAGCTGGATGAAATCGTTAAGCAATTCAAAATTCCTCCAGACAAGGTACAGACTCACGCCGTGACGGGATCTCCAAAGGATCAAATCCTTAAGCTCGCTGACACGATCGATGCCGACCTGATTATCATCGCTTCCCACAAACCTGACATATCGACGTATCTGTTGGGTTCGAACGCTGCGGCAGTGGTTCGGCATGCGAAATGCCCTGTCCTGGTCGTGAGATAGAAAGCGGCGTTTACGCTCGTGGATACGAACGGATAGCGGATAACAAAAACCGGGCGCGAAGCCCGGTTTTTCATTTACGCAGCCCTGAGTGAAAGCGCGATTTAGAGATTTACTCTGTTAGCGTTTAAATTTAAGTCCGTAATGGCGGCCGGTTTTCCAAGTAAGTAGCCCTGAACTTCATCACATTTATTTTTTTTCAGAAAAGACAGCTGTTCGGCGGTCTCCACCCCTTCTGCGGTTACCGCCATGGAATAGGCTTTCCCCAGGTCGATAATTTTCTCCACGACTGACTGGTTCTGCGGCGAGTCCCCCAGGGTAAAAATAAAGCTCTTGTCGAGCTTAAGCCCGTCAAACTGAAACTTCCGCAGATAGCTCAGAGAGGCATAGCCGGTACCGAAATCGTCAATCAAAATGCGGACGCCCATTTTTTTGAGAGACTTCATGGTCTGCAAGGTTTTTTCAGGATCGGAAAGCGTGACGTTTTCAGTGACTTCAATTTCCAGCCGGTTGGGTTCAAGCCCCGTTTCGTGAAGGATCTCTTTTATCCTTTCGGCAAGATCGCTTGCCTGGAATTCGATAGCAGAAATATTGACGGAGACCGATAATCCCGGCAATTTGTCTTTCGTCTCCGTACTGGCTTTGCGTATGACCCAGTTGCTCAGGCTAATAATCAGCCCGGTTTCTTCTGCCAGCGGAATAAACTGATCGGGCATTATGGTCCCCCGAGCCGGGTGCTGCCAGCGTACCAGCGCTTCGACGGCCTCAATTTTAGAATACCGGAGGTTATAACGCGGCTGGTAAACCAGGTAGAGCTGTTCTTCGCGAATCGCGGTCTTGAGTTCTAATTCCAGTTTCCTGCGTTCAGTCAGCTTTTCCGACATATCAGGGCGATAATAGACCCATCGGTTTCTGCCGGATTGTTTCGCCTGATACAGCGCAATATCCGCGTAGCGGAGAAGATCGTTTGCGCTGCTGCTATCCCGGGGAGCCAGCGCAATGCCCATGCTTACGCCTATCGCCACATCATTGCCCTCAATGGCGAAAGGACGGTTAAGTTCTTGCACGATGCGACGACACACCTCCTCAATCTGCTCTTGCTGGCTGGTGTTGCCGAGGAGCAGCATAAATTCATCCCCTCCCTGCCGTGCGACAAAATCACCTCGACGAACGCAATTTTTAAGACGTGAAGTGACCTCCCCAAGCAGGGCATCGCCGGTGGAGTGCCCGAAAATATCATTGACGGGTTTAAACTTGTCTAAATCAAGGCAAATCATGGCAAAGGGATAATGATTAAGGTCTTCTTTCGCTAACTTGCCAGCCAGAAATTCCTTAATGTGATATCGGTTCGGCAGACCGGTTAATTCATCATGGCGTGACAGGAACTCCACGCGTTTTGTTGCTTCAACTTCCTGAGAGACGTCGGTTGCCGCGCCTCGCAACACCACCGTTCCATCAGGCTGAGCAGAAAACTTTGCCAGAAGCGTGCAATATGAGGTGGATTGTTGCGCGTGAGTATAAGGACAGTTTTTAAATTCAAAGCGTTCGGTTAAGTCCCGCTGCCTGGCGCAGTCATGTGATAATCCGCTTGTCGACGGAAAGAGTTCATCCAACCTGCGGCCTATCCATTTGCTGTTTTCATATCCCGTTATTGTAGAAAAACGACCCGATAGCCACGTTATCCTTAACGATAAATCTGTTTCCCAGAACCAGTCGCTGGTTGTTTCACTGACGTCCCGAAATCGTTTTTCACTCGTAATAAGATTCAACCGCGCCTGCTCGAGGAGAAACGTATTTTCGTCAAGCATTCTCGCCTTGTGCATAATATGGCGCATTAATATCACCGTCATCAATACCGTCAGAACGACGGAAAGAATGAGCAATGGCAAAAAATAAATTATTAACGCCTGGCCGGGATTTTCACCGTCCCAGATAATTTGCACATCCCCATTCTGGGTGCTTAAGGTAAATTCCGTCTGATTATTTATTTGAGAACTGGCTGTATCAGGTGAAGTACGAACGTTCTGGATACCGGCATCCTGCCCAATCGTGAGGAGTTTTTTAGCCGTTAACTTGTCTATAAACACCATTGTCGACGGTTTTCCGGGTAGGGTTTGCACGCTCGTATCATCGCCCGTCGTTATCCATTGCGCAGAAACAATGGCCGGCACGGAATCGATAAGCGCTAGCACAGAAACCGGCACTCCCTTTTTTATACTCAACTCATGGAGTAAACGGTCTTTGGTTGATTTGTCTAACCAGCGCTCCAGCTCCTGAAGCTTCAGCTTCCCGTCAACGACGCTGTATCGCGTGCTCCCTTCCGGCGAGAGAACAAACACCCCTTCGTAGCCAAAGTTGTCATACAGGGATTTGCCCAGGTTCTGCTTATCCCATGCCCAGTGAACGTCATTGTTCAGATGAAGATGTTTGTAGGCATCTCCCCACTCGGCATTATCTTTCAAATGACTTCGCATGCTCTCTTGGCGGGTCTCCAGGGCTTTCCTTAACAAAAATTCATCGTGCTTGTCGCTGATTTCATTCACATTATCTTTTATTATTAGCAGGGAAATTATTGCCGCAATAAAAATACTTATCAACAACGTTACAATATAGGTAAAGGTTTTATTTATCAGGCCTTTAGAAGGCTCGGTGTCGGTGAAGCCCGGATTGTTCAGAGGTAGGGTCATCTTTCGCCTTCTTAACTGCTAGTACGTCGATTTGTATGCCACTTTCATTTATCGGCACAAAATAACAAAAATTTATAGCTAAAAATCTGAGATTAAAGAATATTTGATTTCTCTAACCCAGATCAAATTATTAATCATTAACTCTTTTACTACCTAAACTCGGTAAATTAAATATACTGTTCGAAGTAAGTTTTAATCTCACCTGTTTTATTTATAAAGAACGCATATTAAAACTATTTTTGCAGAAGACGTTACAAGCACGTTGGAGCCTATAAAAAAACCGGGCGTAAAGCCCGGTTCTTTTTTCAGACGAGACTGGCTCTATTCGCTCAACCCGCGATTTTCCAGCATCGGTTCAATCTTCGGATCGTGCCCGCGCCACTGCCGATAAAGTTCAGCCAGATCCGTGCTGTTACCACGGGACAAAATCGCCTCGCGGAATTTTTGCCCGTTTTCACGAGTCAGGCCGCCCTGTTCAACAAACCACTGATAGCCGTCGTCCGCCAGCATTTGCGTCCACAGGTAGGCGTAATATCCCGCCGCGTAGCCGCCGCCGAAAATATGGGCAAAATAGCTGCTGCGATAGCGCGGCGGTACGGCGGGCAGATCCAGCCCCTCTTTTTGCAGTGCTGCCGCTTCAAACGCGTCAACGCTCGAAACGGCTTCGCTAATCCCGTGCCAGTTCATGTCCAGCAGCGCGGCAGCCAGCAGCTCCGTCATGTCATAACCCTTGTTGAAATGGGTCGCGTTGAGCATGCTTTCACGCAGCGCCTCCGGCATCGGTTCACCGGTTTCGTAATGGCGGGCGTAGTGGGTAAACACCTGTGGATGGCTGGCCCAGTGTTCGTTGATCTGCGACGGGAATTCAACGAAATCGCGCGGCGTATTGGTCCCGGAGAGCGTGGCGAAACGCTGGCTGGCAAACAGACCGTGCAGCGTATGGCCAAACTCGTGGAACAGGGTGATCACGTCATCCCAGGAGAGAAGCGCAACGCCGCCGTTAGCCGGCTTTTGGTAGTTACAGACGTTGTAGATCACCGGACGGGCAGCTAGCTCGAAGGATTGCTCGACGAAATTCCCCATCCAGGCCCCGCCCTGCTTGGAATCGCGGGCAAAGAAGTCGCCGTAAAACAGCGCCATGCCCTCACCGGTGTGGTCGAAAATTTCCCAGACGCGGACGTCCGGGTGATACACCGGGATATCGAAGCGCTCCACAAAGCGGATGCCAAACAGCTGGCTTGCGGCCCAGAATACGCCGTCGTGCAAAACGGTATTGAGCGCAAAATAGGGTTTGATTTGCGATTCATCGAGGGCATATTTTGCCTGACGCACGCGCTCGGCATAAAAGGCCCAGTCCCAGGCCTGCACGGTGAAACCGCCCTGTTCGTCATCAATCACTTTCTGAATATCGGCCTGCTCGCGCTCAGCACGGGCACGGGCGGCAGGCACAATGCCGCGCATAAAGGTCAGCGCGGCGTCCGGAGTTTTCGCCATCTGGTCGGCGATACTCCAGCTGGCGTAATCCTCAAAGCCCAGCAGGCGGGCCTGCCGCGCACGCAGCGCCGTAAGGCGGAGGATCAGATCGCGAGTGTCGTTTTCATCCCCTTTCTGGGTGCGCGTCCAACCAGCGTTGAACAGGTTTTCGCGGGTCTGACGATTGCGCAGCGCGGAAAGCGCGGGCTGCTGGGTCGTGTTCAGAAGCGGGATCAGCCAGCGATCGTTTAGCCCTCGCTCCGCGGCAGCCTGCGCCGCGTCGGCAATCTCGCTGGCGCTGAGTCCATCAAGCTGGTGCGCGTAATCCACCACCAGCCCGCCCGTCTTATCGGCAGCCAGCAGACGCTGGTTGAACTGGCTGGTCAGGGTCGCCGCCTCGGTATTCAGCGCCTTCAGCTCGGCTTTTTCCGTTTCATTGAGACGCGCGCCGGCCAGAATAAACCGCTGATACGTCTCCTCGACCAGCCGACGGGATTCGGCGTCCAGCGCGGCACGATCCTGCCAGACGCTCTCCACGCGGGCGAAAAGCACGTCATTCAGCCAGATGTCGTTCGCCAGCGCGGCAAGCTCGGTGGAGAACTGTTCCTCAAGCTCCTGCAGGTACGTATTGGTATTCGCGGAGGTCATGGCGAAGAACACGCTGCTGACGCGCGAGAGCATGGCACCGCTTTTCTCCAGCGCCAGCACGGTGTTGGTGAAGTCCGGCGCAGCGGTTTGGGACACAATGGCGTCTACGTCCGCCCGCTTCTGGCGAAGCGCTTCATCGAAGGCCGGGCGATAGTGATCGTCGGTGATTTCATCAAAATGGGGGGCCTGATAGGGCAGCAGGCTGATGTCAAAAAAGGGATTCGTGGCCGTCATCTTTCGCTCCTGAGTACGGGTATCCTCCCAGAGTAGGCCAGGCCGCCATCCCCTGCAACGCCGTCATACAAATGTTGCCTTAACGCACCCTCTGCGGCCGTGCTATGTTAGTACAACACAAAAAGCGTTGAGGAACAGTGAGATGATTATTTTAGTTACCGGGGCAACGGCAGGTTTTGGTGAAAGCATCACGCGTCGCTTCGTCGCCAACGGGCACAAGGTTATTGCCACGGGCCGTCGTCAGGAGCGCCTGCAGGAGCTGAAGGACGAATTAGGCGACAGCATCCTGACCGCGCAGCTGGACGTGCGTAACCGCGCGGCCATTGAAGAGATGATTGCCAACCTGCCCGCCGAGTGGCGCGCCATCGACGTGCTGGTCAACAATGCCGGTCTGGCGCTGGGCATGGAGCCAGCCCACAAAGCTAGCGTTGAAGACTGGGAAAACATGATCGACACCAACAACAAAGGGCTGGTCTATATGACCCGCGCGGTTCTGCCGGGCATGGTCGAGCGCAACCGCGGCCACATTATCAACATTGGCTCCACCGCCGGAAGCTGGCCTTACGCAGGCGGCAACGTCTATGGCGCGACGAAAGCGTTTGTGCGCCAGTTCAGCCTTAACCTGCGTACCGACCTGCACGGCACCGCCATTCGCGTCACCGATATCGAGCCGGGTCTGGTGGGCGGCACCGAGTTTTCCAACGTGCGCTTCAAAGGCGATGACGCGAAAGCGGGCAAAACCTACGAAAATGCTAACGCGCTGACGCCGGAAGATGTGACCGAAACGGTCTGGTGGGTGGCGACGCTGCCAAAACACGTCAACATCAATACCGTGGAAATGATGCCAGTCAGCCAGAGTTTTGCAGGACTTAGCGTCCATCGTGGCTAAATCCGCCCTTCCCGGCCTGCGGGCCGGGTCTGTTTCGGGTTATAAAAGAATGGTAGTATGTTCAGGCTAACTCTCTGAGAAATGACAACTCATGGCCGCTGAATCGCAACTCAATCCCACCCAGCCCGTTAACCAGCAAATCTATCGCATTTTGCGACGTGATATTGTCCATTGCCTGATCCCACCGGGAACGCCGCTTTCTGAAAAAGAGGTCTCCGTGCGTTTTGACGTTTCCCGTCAGCCGGTACGTGAAGCGTTTATTAAGCTTGCTGAAAACGGACTGATTCAGATCCGCCCGCAGCGCGGCAGCTACGTGAACAAAATTTCACTCTCTCAGGTACGCAACGGCTGTTTCGTTCGCCAGGCCATTGAATGCGCGGTGGCGCGCCGCGCCGCAACGCTTATCAACGACAAACAGTGTTACCAGCTTGAGCAGAACCTGCACCAGCAGCGTATTGCAATTGACCGCAAGCAGCTCAATGATTTCTTCCAGCTTGATGATGAATTCCACCAGAAGCTGGCGCAGATCGCGGATTGTCAGCTGGCCTGGGACACCATCGAGAACATCAAGGCCACCATCGACCGCGTGCGCTATATGAGCCTCGATCACGTCTCCCCGCCGGAAATGCTGCTCCGACAGCATCATGATATTTTCAGCGCGCTGGAAAAACGCGACCCGGACGGTGTGGAAAAAGCGATGACGCTGCATCTGCAGGAAATTAGCGAATCCGTGCAGCTTATTCGTCAGGAAAATAGCGAGTGGTTTAGCGAAGAGTAATATTCGCCGCCCCTTTCGGGTGCGGCGGCGTGATTAGCGAACGACTAACACCGGGATCGTGGCGTAGCGCAGAATAGATTCCGCATTTGAACCCAGCAGATGAGTGGTGATGCTCGGGTTTTTCGACCCGATGACAATCGCATCATATTCCCCCTCCTTGCTCAGCCTGATAATTTCATCCCGGACGTTGCCAAAACGCACCATGCTATGAATATTCTCTGGGGCGATATCGAACAGTCTTTTTAACTCGTTCATTTTCTTACCGGATTCTGCGGTCATATACTCTTCAAACTTTTTAATATCGGCGTTGAACCCGCGCAGCAGAGACCGGCTGCTGGCAGGCAGAATGTTGACCAGGGTAATCGACGCGCCCTCTGCCTTCGCAAGGTTTGCCGCGTGGCGAACCGCTTTGTCGCTCAAATCCATTTCAAACACGTCTACAGGCATCAAAATGCTCTTATACATAAGCCTGACTCCTTATTCCGATGAAGGGTTATTTCCTGCACACAGGATGACATCGGGAATATAAACCAACCCTCAACGCTTCCCTATCGAAACTATCAATTAATGAAAATAATGGTCCACTTTGTAAATTACCGTCCTGAACCGTCAGCGCCCGACGAAATAAAGAAAAAAGTGTGAGTTTGATCAAAAACAAAAACATGAAGCGTGGACAGGCGTATTTATATGCCCCGTGAACGGCATAACCCGAAATAGCGCCGTAACGAACAGGTTAGAGAGGAGAAAATACCATGTTGACATACGACCGTAACCGCAATGCAATCACCACCGGCAGCCGCGTCATGATTAGCGGCACGGGCAAAACCGGCGTGATTAAAGCGATCCACAGCGACGGGCTGGATGCCGCGCAGGTGCGCCGCAGCAAAACGGTTGAAGTGGAAGGATGCGAAGGTAAGTTCGAGCCGATTGAGCTGATTCGCCTTGGGATGCACTAAACTGTGCGCAGCCATGCCGCCGCGCACGGCGGCATGTGCTGAATTACCGTTGAGACGCGTACTGCGCGACGGTCGCTTTCGCGCCTTTTTGCAGCAGCGCCCGGTACGCGGTCATCACTGCAGCAACGAAGCGCGGCTCCTGCGGTAACTCTTTACCAAAGATGGCCTCAATGCCGAGCAGCGCGTTAACCCGACTTTCCCCTTCCGCACTTCCCTTCACCGCCGCCTGAATCACCGCCAGCTGCGGATCGCTCACGTCGATGGCGTTACCCTGCTCGTCCACGCCGCCAACATAACGCATCCACCCTGCCACGCCCAGGGCCAGCAGTGGGAAAGGCTTCTGATGCACCAGGTGCCAGCGCACGGAGTCCAGCATACGCTGCGGGAGCTTCTGGCTGCCGTCCATCGCGATTTGCCATGTCCGATGGCGCAGGGCCGGGTTGCTGTAGCGGGCAATCAGGAGATCGGCATAGCGACCTAAATCAACGCCCTTCACTTTCAGCGTGGGCGCCTGCTCGTTAAGCATCAGCGTATGTGCGGCGAGGCGGTAGTTCTCATCTTCCATACAGTCGTTGATATGCGGGTAACCGGCCAGATAGCCCAGGTACGCCAGGAAGGAGTGGCTGCCGTTGAGCATGCGCAGCTTCATCTCTTCAAACGGGATCACGTCTGACACCAGCTCGGCACCGGCTTTTTCCCACTCTGGACGTCCTGCCACAAAGTTATCCTCGATCACCCACTGGCGGAACGGTTCACAGGCGACCGCCGCCGGGTCACGCACGCCGGTCAGCTGCTCAATTTTATCCAGCGTATCGGGAGTGACCGCCGGCACGATGCGATCCACCATGGTTGACGGGAAGGTGACGTTAGCCTCGATCCAGTCCGCCAGCTCGCCGTCTACCGCTCGGGCGTAAGCGCAGGTCACATTGCGCATCACGTGGCCGTTCTCCGGCATGTTGTCGCAGGACATCACGCTAAACGCGGGCAGACCCGCCGCTTTGCGACGCGCCAGCGCTTCCACCACCACGCCCGGCGCGGATTTCGGCTGGTGCGGGTTTTGCAGGTCGGCGACGATAAACGGGTGATCGAGCATCAGTTGTCCGGTCGCCGGTGAGTGGCAGTACCCTTTCTCGGTGATGGTCAGCGAGACAATTGCCACCTGCGGTTCGCACATCGCCGCCAGCACGCACTCCAGCCCGTCGACCTGTGCATGCAGCGCTTTTTTAACCACGCCAACCACGCGGGATGTCCATGCGTCAGCAGACATCTCCGCCACGGTGTACAGGTTATCCTGCGCGTTCAGATCGGCAATCTGCTGCTCGCCGCCAATCAGGTTAACCTCACAGTAGCCCCAGTCGCTGCCGTGCTCAGCGGCGAGGATGTCGGCGTATACCGCCTGGTGCGCCCGGTGAAAGGCGCCAAAACCCAGATGAACAATGCGTGGTTGAAGGCTGTCGCGATCGTACTGAGGCAGCGTCGCGTTGGCCTGTAATAAGGTGTTTTTCATGATTAAGACTCGTTAATTAGAAAGCCGTGGACCGCTGCCGCGCCTTCAGAAGCGGCAGCGCCTGCTGACTACACCAACTAGAATGGCAGCTGGGGTAAAAAAGTAACTGCCATCAACCATACTGATACTGCCGTTTGAGATTTTGATTTATATTAACTTTTGCTCATGTGGTGTGACATAAAGCTAAAGTTGTGTGACAGGTAACGTAAGTTATAAACCACTAGCGCCGCGAGGAGACCGCGCCGTAACCCACACTCTCTTCTGGTGCGGCTTCCGCTACATCTTCCGCTGCGCTCAAATCACGGTCGCGCACTTCCGGCATCAGGATCGCCGAGACCAGCCCAATCGCGGAATAGGCCACCAGCATGGCGACAATCGGCCACCAGGAGCCGGTCATATTGCAGAAGATCCCCGCCAGCACCGGACCAAAGCCCACCGCCACCAGACCGCCCGCCTCTTTCGAGATAGCCATACGGGTAAAGCGATTTCGCGAGCCAAACATCTCCGCCATGGTGATATTTTCCAGCGCAAACAGCCCCAGCACGGCGAAGTTATGGATAACGATGATCGAGAGCATGATTGTCCCCGGCGCATAGCTCTTATCGACGATGATCGACAGCATCGGATACGCGAGAAGAATGGCGGAGATATTGAGGATAATGTACGGCAGACGGCGCCCTACTTTATCGGAAAGCCAGCCCAGCAGCGGAATGGAGATAAACCCGAGAATGGAGCTGATCATCAGCGCGTCGGTCGGGATGGCTTTATCGAACAGCAGCGTCTGGACCAGATATCCCGCCAGGAACGTCTGGATCAGACCCGAGTTGCCCGCCTGGCCAAACCGCAGGCCGGTCGCCAGCCAGAAGGATTTACTTTTCACCATTGAACCCAGCGAAGTGTCCGGCTGCACGCTTTGCGCATCGTTCACTTTCTCAAACACCGGGCTCTCTTTCAGGTTCATTCGCAGCCAGATGGCGAAAATCATCACCACGACGCTGGCGAGGAACGGCACGCGCCAGCCCCAGGCAATCAGCTCTTCACGGTCGAGGGCAAAGAACATTACCGCCCAGATCGCCGTTGCGCTCAGCGTCCCGCAGTTTGTGCCCATCGCCACCAGCGAGGAGATAATGCCGCGTTTGCCTTTCGGCGCGTACTCCGCCAGCATGGTCCCGGCCCCGGAAATCTCCGCCCCGGCTCCCAGGCCCTGGATGATACGCAGCGTCACCAGCAGAACGGGAGCAAAAATCCCGATCTGCGCGTAGGTCGGCAGGACGCCAATCAGCGTGGTACAGATCCCCATCATGGTGATGGTGATAAACAGCACCTTCTTACGACCAATGCTGTCGCCCATTCTGCCGAATATAAAGGCGCCGACAATGCGTGCTATGTAGCCTGCGCCGTATGTCCCCATCGCGAGGATCAGCGCCATCGCGGCTGACTGTTCCGGGAAGAAGATCTCGTGAAAGACCAGGGCAGCCCCCAGCGAGTAAAGCTGAAAGTCCATAAACTCCAGGGCGGTGCCCAGCCAGCCGGAAACGGCGGCTTTCACCAGATCGGAGGTGGTTCTTTGAGGTTGTGCTTGCGTCATAATGGCTATCTCTGAAGGGTAAGATGCGTACCACATAGAGCCTGTCTGGGCAGGCTCTTAACCGCGTAAATAATTATTGCCCGAACGTGAGCAAGACTTTGCAGCACTGCCGCTGGTCTTTCTCAAACAGCTCAATGGCGTCTGTTACATGGTGATAGTCAAAGGCATGAGTGATCAGTTTTTCCGGGTCGATCAGCCCTTTTTTCAGCCAGTCGATGACGACCGGGAATTTGTTGGCATTGAGGCGCGAGGATAAGATCGCCAGCTCTTTGCCGGTGATGCCCTGCTGGACAATCTGGCTTGGCTCGCTGGAGAAGCCCATCAGCACGATACGCGCCGCCGGAGAGGCCAGGGTTATCGCTTCCTGCAAAATCGCCGGGTGACAGGCGGCATCAATGATTAACGTCGGCTTGATGCCTTTTTCGTCCAGCGCGGCCTGCAGCGACTGTTCGCCGTTATTCAACACCCAGTCCGCGCCGCTGCGCTGGGCCATTTTCAGGCGTTCGTCGATGCGGTCAACCACGATAACCTGCTTCACCTTATAGACGCCCTTCAGCGCCTGCACGGTGACCAGCCCCATCGGCCCTGCGCCGTAAACCAGCGCGACGTCCTGCCCGGTGGGGCAGGCCTGTCCCGTCACGTTGGCGGCGATGGTGAAGGGCTCCACCATGACGGCGTGTCTATCCGGAATGTCATCGGGGATAGGCCAGGCATTTTTAGCGGGTACCGCCGCGTATTCGCTGAAGCCCCCGTCGCGGTGTACACCCAGCACCACCAGCGAGGTGCAGACGTTCGGTTTTCCGACGGAACACGGATAGCAGTGTCCGCAGCTGATCACCGGATCGACCGAGACGCGCTGGCCCAGACGGGCGCTGTCTACGCCCTCGCCCACGGCGTCAATCACGCCAAAAAACTCGTGCCCGATCGTGCGTGGATACTTCGCAAACGGGTTATGGCCGCGATAGATGTGGCTGTCCGAACCGCAGATCCCCGCCAGCGTGATTTTGACGCGAACTTCACCCGGGCCTGGCTGCGGAAGTGGCCGCTCTTCAATCACCAGTTCGTTCGGCTGTTGAATCACTACGCTTTTCATCGTTCGCTCCTCGTTTACCAGTTCCACAGCGTGCCGTCTTCAAGACGGGCCACCGGCAGATAGGCCGGATCGTAGGGGTATTTCGCCGCCAGTTTTTCATCAAACTCAATGCCCAGCCCCGGCTTGTCGCCCGGATGCATGTAGCCGTTATCAAAGCGCCAGCTGTGCGGGAAGACTTCCAGCATCTGTTCGGAATAGCCCATATATTCCTGGACGCCAAAGTTTGGCACCCACAGGTCGAAATGCAGCGCGGCGGCGTGGCATACAGGCGAGAGATCCGACGGACCGTGCGAGCCGGTTCGCACCTGGTAGAGCGAGGCGAAGTCCGCGATGCGACGCATTCCGGTGATCCCGCCCGCGTGGGTAATGGTGGTGCGGATATAGTCGATGAGCTGCTCTTCGATGAGCTGCTTGCAGTCCCAGATGCTGTTAAACACTTCGCCCACGGCAATTGGCGTGACGGTGTGCTGGCGAATGAGGCGGAAGCAGGCCTGGTTTTCCGCAGGCGTTGGATCTTCCATCCAGAACATGCGGAATTCTTCAATGCTCTTGCCGAAACGCGCCGCTTCGATTGGCGTCAGGCGGTGGTGCATGTCGTGCAGAAGATGTTCATTGAAGCCGAATTTACTGCGCACCGCGTCAAACAGCTTCGGTGTGAAATCGAGGTATTTTTCGGTCGACCACAGCTGCTCTTCCGGCCAGTCGCCTTTGGTCGCAGGCTCGTAGGCCAGCCCCTTCCCTTTGGCCATGCCGTAGGTGGTTTTCATGCCCGGCACGCCGCACTGCACGCGGATCGCCTTAAAGCCCATCTCTTTATGGCGGGCGTAATCTTCCAGCACGTCGTCAATGGTGTGACCGGTCGTGTGGCAGTAAACCATCACGCCTTCGCGGGATGCGCCGCCCAGCAGCTGGTAGAGCGGCATGTTGGCCGCTTTGGCTTTGATGTCCCACAGCGCCATGTCCACGGCGGAGATGGCCGACATGGTGACCGGACCGCGACGCCAGTAGGCGCCTTTATAGAAGAACTGCCAGACATCTTCGATGCGGTGCGCATCGCGGCCAATCAGCTGCGGGCAGAGGTGGTCCTTAAGGTAGGAAGCAACGGAGAGTTCACGCCCGTTCAGCGTAGCGTCACCGAGGCCGACAATCCCCTCGTCGGTGGTGATTTTAAGGGTGACAAAGTTCCGCCCCGGGCAAGTAACAAACACGTCAGCCGCGACAATCTTCATAATTCCTTTCCTTACATCATTCGTTGTGATGCTGGAAACTTACTCACCAACCAGACTACCATACAAGTATAATGATCATAAAATCGGCTAACGATCACAAAACCGGGGGATCAGGCCCGTCCCCATCCCGCCACAATAATCAGCATTCCGCACAGGGCAATCAGCGCGCCGGCCCAGTCGTACGCGCTGAGCCTGACGCCGTCCACCACGCGTAGCCACAGCAGCGCGGTACAGACATAGACGCCGCCGTAAGCGGCGTAGACGCGGCCGCTCGCGGCAGGATGCAGCGTTAACAGCCAGACAAACAGAGCCAGCGCGACGCTTGCCGGGATGAGCAGCAATACGGATCCCCCCTTCTTCAGCCAGAGCCAGGGCAGGAAGCAGCCGATGATTTCGCATAGCGCGGTGGCAAAAAAAAGCAGCGTCGTTTTGAGCATATTTCACGTCAGGTGAGGATTTATTTAGACATCATACCTGATGATATCCTTTACTTTTCCATACCTGCTCCGCGGGTATGCCGTCTTTTCGCTTTGGTGTAGAATCTGTTCGGGATAACTTGATTATCTGCACCCGTTTAAAAGGAAACGCTATGACCACATTAAGCAAACGCCTTTGTCTGACAGCCCTGCTAGCGCTGTCATCGTTCGCCTTTGCCGCCTCTGCGACAGCGGAAACCAGCAAGCTCATTATTGAGTCTGGTGACAGCGCGCAAAGCCGCCAGAACGCCGCCATGGACAAAGAACAATGGAATGACACCCGCAGCCTTCGCCACAAGGTCAACAAACGTGCTGAGAAAGAGTGGGATAAAGAAGATGTCGCTTTTGACGCGCGCGATAAGTGCCAGCAAAGTGCAAACGTCAACGCCTACTGGGAGCCAAACACCCTGCGCTGCCTGGATCGCCGCACTGGCCGCACGGTAGCCCCGTAATGTCGGCGCCCTGCGACGTTAAGCTTCGCCCGCTGGAGCGTGAAGACCTGCGCTTCGTCCACCAGCTCGACAATAACGCCAGCGTAATGCGCTACTGGTTCGAAGAGCCGTACGAGGCTTTTGTTGAGCTGTCCGATCTCTACGATAAGCACATTCACGATCAGAGTGAACGTCGTTTTGTGGTGGAGTGTGAAGGCGAAAAAGCCGGACTTGTGGAGCTGGTTGAAATCAACCATGTTCACCGTCGGGCGGAGTTTCAGATCATCATCTCCCCTGAACATCAGGGAAAAGGCCTTGCCTCACGGGCAGCGAAGCTGGCGATGGATTATGGATTCAACGTTCTGAATCTCTACAAGCTTTACCTGATTGTGGATAAAGAGAACGAGAAAGCGATCCATATCTACCGCAAGCTGGGCTTTATGGTGGAAGGCGAGCTGATTCACGAGTTCTTTATCAACGGCGAATACCGCAATACCATTCGCATGTGCATCTTCCAGCATCAGCACCTGGCCGGACACAAGCCGTCAGGCGCCAGCCTGCTGAAACCGACCGCGCAGTAACCTGCGCGGTTTTATTCTCAGTAGTATTCAATCGTGTTTTTGATGGTGTATTTGCGCTCAACGGCAGGTTTGACGCTATCGTCCGTGATCGTCAGGTCGCAGCTCACCGGATTATTGTGTCGATCGTAATCGCAGCTCTGCTTCACGTTGCCCAGCGGCTTATCATTCAACATGCTCACCGCCGAGTAATCCATTCTTTTGCGAACGTCTTTAGACGGCGTCGACTGGACGGACAGGTGCTGATCCCCGGAGACGGTGGTTTTGCCCAGCGGGTAGCCGTCCGCATCGTAGCGATACTTCACTTCCATCTCTTTGCCGTGCGCCGCCACCACAAATCCGTTGTCGTCGGTATCCCACGTTATCCCGGCTGACGGCAGTTCGGCCAGCTGGCATTTCCCCTGCAGCTTCACTTTTCGCTGCTGGGTTTCTGCATCAAGGTAGTAATTGGCATCCAGCACCAGCGCCACGCCGGTATTGGCCTCCAGGTCGTGCAGCTCAAGGGTATCGAAACACCCTTCCGTAGACACGGTGCCGGTGACCCGTTTGGACACTTCGCCCTTCTCGTTGAACAGCGTCTGGGTAAAGTCTTTCACCGGGCCGCGCAGCGGATCAAAATCAAATTCGTTCGAGAAACTCGCCATTTCGGGCGTAAACGACAGCGGCGCGGAGCTGTTGTCGCACCCCACCATTGTTGCTGCCAGTAGCGTTATCGCTGCGTATTTCTTCACATTTATTACCGTACAGGGAGATTATTCCCAATCATATTAGCAAATACAGTTGTTTACACGAAGCCTGCTAAAATTAATCTCTACACAGAGAAAAGGAGCTACAGATGAAACGGTTACCCTGGATTACCGCCCTGCTGTTAATGAGTGTCTCAACGGCCGCGCTGGCGGCACCGGATTCCTGCGAGCGCGTGAAAAGCGACATTCAGCAGAAAATTATCAACAACGGTGTGCCTGAATCAGGTTTTACGCTGAGCATTGTGCCGAACGATCAGGCCGACCAGGCGGGCACGCAGGTGGTGGGCCACTGCGCCAACGACACCTTTAAAATTTTGTACACCCGTTCAGGCAACGGGGCTGCTGAAGCACAGTAATTTACCCTCAATCCCCTTTGATTTGATAAGGATTAAGATTTAATACCCCCAAATCAGTAACACTCACCCCATCATTAGCCCGGTTATCATTTCGGGAAAAATAATACGTAATTATAATGATGGGGTGAGCCATGTCCGATACTGAACATCACGGCGGGATTAGCCGTCGAACTCTCGTGAAATCTACGGCAATAGGGTCTCTGGCGCTGGCCGCCGGTGGGATCTCGCTTCCTTTTGGTTTAAAAAGCGCCGCCGCGGCGGTGAAGAACGCCGTCCAGCCTGTTGAAGATAAAGTGGTGTGGGGCGCCTGCTCGGTCAACTGCGGCAGCCGCTGCGCGCTGCGTCTGCACGTCCGCGACGACGAAGTGTACTGGGTCGAAACGGATAACACAGGTGAAGATATTTACGGTAACCATCAGGTGCGCGCCTGCCTGCGCGGGCGTTCTATTCGCCGTCGGATCAATCACCCTGACCGTCTCAACTACCCGATGAAACGCGTGGGCAAACGCGGTGAAGGCAAGTTCGAGCGCATCACATGGGATGAAGCGCTGGACGCCATCACCGCCAGCCTTAAAAACGTGGTCAGCAAATACGGCAACGAAGCGGTGTATATTAACTACTCCTCCGGGATTGTCGGCGGCAATATCACCCGCTCCTCCCCTTACGCTTCGCTGGTGGCGCGCCTGATGAACTGCTACGGCGGTTTCCTGAGCCACTACGGCACCTACAGCACGGCGCAAATCGCCTGCGCCATGCCCTACACCTACGGCAGCAACGACGGGAACAGCACCTCTGATATTGAAAACAGCAAACTGGTGGTGATGTTCGGCAATAATCCGGCGGAAACGCGCATGAGCGGCGGCGGGATTACCTATTATCTGGAGCAGGCCCGCGAGCGCTCAAACGCGCGAATGATCGTTATCGACCCGCGCTATACCGATACGGCAGCCGGACGCGAAGATGAATGGATCCCGATCCGTCCGGGTACCGATGCCGCACTGGTGGCGGGTATTGCCTGGGTTTTGATTGACGAAAACCTGGTCGACCAGCCTTTTCTCGACAAATACTGCGTTGGCTACGACGAAAAAACGCTGCCGGAAGGCGCGCCCGCTAACGGCCACTACAAAGCGTACATTCTCGGCCAGGGCGATGACAACACGGCGAAAACGCCGGAGTGGGCCTCACGCATCACCGGCATTCCGGCGGATCGTATCATCAAGCTGGCCCGGGAAATCGGCTCCGCGAAACCGGCCTATATCTGCCAGGGCTGGGGACCACAGCGGCAGGCGAACGGCGAGCTGACGTCCCGCGCCATCGCCATGCTGCCTATTCTGACTGGAAACGTGGGGATTAGCGGCGGCAACAGCGGCGCGCGTGAGTCGACATACACCATTACCATCGAACGTATGCCGATACCGGATAACCCGGTCAAAACGCAAATCTCCTGCTTCAGCTGGACGGACGCCATCGCCCGCGGACCGGAGATGACCGCCCTGCGCGACGGCGTGCGTGGGAAAGATAAGCTGGACGTGCCGATTAAGTTCATCTGGAACTACGCGGGCAATACCATCATCAACCAGCACTCCGATATCAATAAAACCCACGATATCCTGCAGGATGAAAGCAAGTGCGAAATGATTGTCGTCATCGACAATTTCATGACCTCGTCAGCGAAGTATGCCGATATCGTGCTGCCGGACCTGATGACCGTCGAGCAGGAAGATATCATTCCTAACGATTATGCGGGAAATATGGGCTACCTGATTTTCCTCCAGCCCGTGACCGCGCCGAAGTTCGAGCGTAAGCCGATCTACTGGATCATGAGCGAAGTGGCGAAACGCCTCGGGCCGGATATCCATCAGAAATTTACCGAAGGACGCACGCAGGAACAGTGGCTGCAGTTCCTGTATGCCAAAATGCTCGCGAAAGATCCTCAGCTTCCGTCATATGACGAGCTGAAAAAAATGGGCATCTATAAGCGCAAAGATCCGAACGGACACTTCGTGGCCTATAAAAAATTCCGCGAGAACCCTGAAGCCAATCCGCTGAAAACGCCATCGGGCAAGATTGAAATTTACTCCAGCAAGCTGGCAGAGATTGCGGCCACCTGGGAGCTGGCAAAAGATGAGACCATCAGCCCTCTGCCCGTCTACGCATCGACCTTTGACGGCTGGGACGCACCCGAGCGCGCGCATTTCCCGCTGCAGCTTTTCGGGTTCCACTTCAAAGCCCGTACCCACTCGAGCTACGGTAACGTCGACGTGCTGAAAGCGGCCTGCCGCCAGGAGGTGTGGCTTAATCCTGTCGATGCCGAAAAACGCGGCATTAAGAACGGCGATACGGTGCGCGTCTTTAATAGCCGCGGCGAGGTGCGAATTGAAGCGAAAGTGACGCCGCGCATCATGCCCGGCGTGAGCGCCATGGGCCAGGGCGCCTGGCACGATGCCAATATGAGTGGCGATCGTATCGACCACGGCTCCTGCATCAACACGCTGACGACCCATCGTCCTTCTCCGCTGGCAAAAGGCAACCCGCAGCACACCAATCTGGTGCAGATTGAGAAAGTGTAGAGGGTGAAACACGAGGCCCTGGTTTATTCTGTGGTCAGTATTATCGGTTAACATAGTCGCGCGGGCGTTATCCGCGCGAGCAAGGAAGGTTTAATGAAAGACGTCTCACATAGTGAATCGTTCGCGTTCAGCGCCCGGGTGCTGGGCGCGCTGTTTTATTTCGCTCCGGACAGCGAGCAGGCCGCGCCGCTGGTGAAAGCGCTCACCGCTGGCGAATGGGTTCAGGACTGGCCTCTGCCTGCAGAAACGCTGCAGCCCGTTGCCGATACGTTTGCCTCATCTTCCGATGAGCCGCTGGCGGACGCCTGGCAACGGCTGTTTATTGGTCCGTATGCCCTGCCCGCTCCGCCGTGGGGTTCCGTCTGGCTGGACCGTGAGTCCGTATTGTTTGGCGACTCGACCCTCGCGCTGCGCCAGTGGATGCGTGAGAACAATATCGCGTTTGAGATGCAGCAGAATGAGCCGGAAGATCATTTTGGTACTTTGCTGCTGCTGGCGGCGTGGCTGGCCGAGAATGGCCGCGAAGCAGAGTGCGCTCAGCTTCTGGCGTGGCACCTGCTGCCGTGGAGCACCCGCTTCCTGTCGGTGTTTGTGGAAAACGCTGGGCATCCCTTTTATACCGCGCTGGGCAGACTTGCTCAGCTAACGCTCGCGGACTGGCGAGCCGGGTTGCTTATTCCGGTTGCGGAAAAAACGCTGTATCGCTAAGGGATGCGGCTTGCTCGCGGTTGGCGGGCAAGCCTTTAGCTTATACCTCGCTACCTGATTCACTCGCACTCTCTTTGCTTTGAATGAACCGAAGTGCCAGATAGAGGTCTGGCGCCAGAATCATATCATCATCATTCATTGTTGGCCGGCTATCTTTAAACCAGCGCGTTAATTCCGTTTTTCTGCCCGCAAGGATTAACGTAATCTGTCGACCTTTCAGATCGCGCTTTAACTCATTTATGGTTGCCAGAACGCTGATGTCTGAATAGGTGAAGCAAGCAACGGCATCAATGACCACCCATTTAGGCTGTACTGCTGCACCATCAACCAGGTTCAATACCCGACGTTTAAAATAAGCCACGTTAAAATAGGTCAACGGTGAGTTAAATCGATACATCAGCACGCCCGGGACCATTTTAATATCGGTTGTATTACCTAATGAGTGAATCATGCCATCGTCGTCAGTTCCCAGTAAGTGCTCAGAGGGACGAAACACCGTACGCAGGAACTGTAACAGGCCAAGCAACACCGCAAGGCCGATCCCCTGGATAACGCCGATAATTAACACACAGCCAAACGTGAAGAAGGCCAGACGAAATGCCTGTTTATTTCTACGCCTCAGGTTCCATAACCCGCGTAGATCAATTAATGACCAGGATGCGTACATCAAAACAATACCTAATGCAGATACCGGAATAAATTGTAATGGCTGAGTGAAAAACACCACTACGATACCGATGAGTAAGGCTGCGACGATGGAAACCAGCTGGCTTTTCCCACCCACTGAATCATTAACCGCGGTCCGGGAATCGGCTCCACTGATAGCAAACCCCTGAGATAATCCCGACATGAGGTTCGCAATCCCCAGCGCCCGGAACTCTGCATCAGCATTAATTTCATAGCCATTTTTCGCGGCGAAACTGCGGGCGGTCAGCATCAGGCTGACAAAACTGACCAACGCCAGGTTCAGCGCCGGGATCACTAAATCACGCATCGGACCGGGCTGGAACGCGCCCCAGTTAACGACGGGTAAACCAGGCTGGAAGCCTTCTCCCCCAATAGTGGCAATACCATACTGTTGTGCAGATGTCGCCCATACCAGTAACGTTGTCATCACAATGGCAATCAACGGTGCTGGCCAGTGGCTGCGATACGTTTTGATCGCCATTAAAATAATTAACGTTAAAAGCGATATGCCAACGGTTAATAAATGGCTTTCTGAAAGACGGCCTGGCAAGGCCATTATTTTCTCAATAACCTGCGCTTCGTCGAGTTTTATCCCCAACACCTTGCCTAATTGCCCGACAATAATCGTCACGGCAACGCCATTAAGCAAACCCGTAAGGATGGGATGAGAAAGCAGATCGGCAAGTGCGCCCAGGCGGAATTTACTGGCAAGCAGGCACCACCCACCCATCATCAACGTCATGATAATGGTCAGCTGCCAGTGCAGTTCGGGATTACCTGCAGAAAGAGGAAACACGACGGCCGCAGTCACCGCGCAGGTCGTGGCATCAGGGCCCACAATAAGCTGACGTGAAGAACCAAACAGTGCATACGCTATCATCGGTAAAACGCAGGAATAGAGCCCCACTATTGCCCCAACACCCGCCAACTCAGCATAATCAATAGCCACCGGAAGCGCGACAGCCGCAACGGATAAGCCAGCTTTAACATCATTTTTTAGCCAGCTTTTATCGTAGGCTAACAAAGTTTGTAAACCTGGCATGTAGTTTAACAATTGTTTTCCGAACACGTTGTTCTCCGGACAGGAATATTAGCCACGTCATGCTGGCACACTTCTCAGTGAGGTTCTGGCTTTCAAATGCTCCGGATTAAGGCCGCCACTATTCAGAATCTAATAACAGTTCAACTATTTATTATTCTGACTGGTGTTAAACATAGCTCAAAAACGACCGCTTGTGACTATTCTTCGCATGGGAACGTATCGGCTTCAGGAGAATAATGCTGACAAACGCATGCCAGCTTATGCCCGTCAGGATCGCGCAGATAGGCAACATAAAAATCGGGGCCGTACGCGGTTCGTGTCCCTGGCATGCCTTCACTCTTTCCTCCCGCAAGAAGGCCTGCTGCATGGAAACGTCTGACAAGCTCCGCGTTAGCTGCACGGAATGCGAACATGGTCCCGTTTCCCGCCGTTGCGGGTTGTCGGTCAAAGGGAGGACAAATACAGAAGCTAAACCCCTCATCTGGATTATTTTCATCTCCCCACATTGCCCAGTCCTTGGTCCAGGCAGGCAAACGTGAATAGCCAAGCACTTTAAAAATCGCGTCATAAAACGCCGCGGCGCGCTGAAGATCATTTGTACCTATAGTGATATAAGTCAGCATCTTGTCACATCCTCTTTGCCTTTTTCTGAACAGCGATTATACCTCAGAGGCTATGATTTTAGCGGCGGCAAAAAGGCTGATTTTCACTCGTGTAAGCGCTTGGGGTAAGGGTTCGCAGAACATGTTCTATCGTAATTTCAGCCCCCAATCCGTGACGTGAATATCTCGAGTTTTGGTATGTATGCTAAAATTTATCCAGCTGAAGATCGAAAATAGTCCTTATAATTTCAGTACGTTAGCTAAAGTGAGCGAATATGGATAATATTCCACATAAGCAGACAGATCGGAAAAGATGGCCCACATGGCTGTGGTGCGGAAGTTTTTATCTTTTTACGTTGCATTGCTCTGCAGATGAAATAAATCTGTATTCAATAAATACCGGCTCATACGTTTATCATCTGACGCATAATCGAGGACAATACACGGAGAACTTTAAAAATAAGTTCATATCCGTTGAGAGGAAATTCTCGGATACGTCGAAATACAGTCTTGTGCTAGGGACAATGAAAAACAGCTTTAATGACAGATGCCTGGCTGCCGGCGTAAGAAGAGACTGGGCTGGATGGGATAACGGTTGGGTTTTTAAAGGAATCTATGGCTATGTAGGTGAATTTTTCTTTGATACTTTCGATGATTGTGGTGACCATGGTTCATACCATGATTTTAAAAAAGCAACGGGGATAGGATTTTCGCCCTATATATATCATGGGTTCCAGTATAATTTTACGTCTTATTTTGGAATGGATGTGGGTATTATCATACCTTCCGTGTTTGTCATTACGGCACAATGGAGCTTTAGATAAATCCGTCAACCACGTGTGCAGTGCTGTAACTGTCTGCAAAGGGAACCGCCCCGCCATCTCAACCGGAGCGGCATTAATTACCGCAAGTGCGTGCTCAAAACGTTAAGCCACCGCAGCCAACATCAAAAACTGTACGTCACCTTCAAACTCCCCGTGGGCGATGTTTTGCGTTGCACAATGGGGCTATCACCCGCATCCCCCGTCAGCTGCGTAACGCCCGCTGAGGCAAGGACGCTCCAGCGCGAGGTAAGCCTGTGGGTCCAGTCCAGATTCATCGAGTAGCTATAAATCCCGGCCCCGGCGTCATGTCGGGCAAAGCCCGATGCGCTCGACTGGGCGGCGCTGACCCCATAGTAGGTCTGCATATACTTGCCTGATCCCCAGCTGCCGGTCAGCGCCAGCGTCACCTCATTTTTTGATGAGGTGTAGAACGGGCTGGAAATGCCGAAATGAACCGCTTCACCGTTGTCTCTTTCTGAAACCGGTACCTCTGCCTGCATCTGCAGGTGAAGCCAGTCGCTCACCCTGTACTCCAGCCCGGGCACAATGATTGCAGAGCCTTTTATCTCGCCCATTCCTCGCAGCTCGTCGCTGCCGGAGCTGATGGAATCGCTGCTCACGTCTTTATCTTTACGCCCAACTCGATAGCTCAGCGCGGCGCTGTAGTCCAGGTTGCCAATGTTGTTGCCGTAACCGATCCCTCTCGTGGTGCCGATAAAAAAGCCGTTTGCCATGGCGTAATCCACCACCTGAGCCGCACTGACGCGGGTTTTATCGGAACCCGAGCAGCGCGGCGCGACGTCCACGCCGCCTCCCAGCGTTAAGACGTTACCCTGACTCTGTTCTGCCGCCAGCGCAGGCATGGTCAGTAACGCCAGAACGAAGCCCGGCACGAGGTTTTTCAGGCTTCGGCCCGGAAGTAAATGAGGGAACGTATGACGAAGTTCGATGTTTCTCATTAAAGAAGCCCCTTGGATTCAAATGATGACGATGCATGCGGTTAACCGCCAGAACGCCCATTTTGAATACCGACCCTAAGGTTCTTATGAGCCGAACATGAAGAAACACTGAAGCGCGAGCAGGCGCTGTAGACCGGGCAGGTTTCCTGATACCGTTTTTTTCTTAAGATGTTCTTCATTCACGGTTGATACAGTTGCCAGTGTGAAAATTTTACTAATCGAAGACGACCTGGATCTCGGCAACGGCGTACGTATCGCCCTCTCGGATCAAGGATTTGACGTCATATGGGTACGCCGCAAAGAGGATGCGCTGCATCAGCTGGACGTCTGCGTGCCGGAACTTATTTTGCTCGACCTGGGGCTGCCCGACGGCGATGGCATGAGCCTGATGGCGCGTTTGCGTCAGCAGCTCAAGGGGATCCCGGTCATCATCCTGACGGCGCGAGGCACGCTGCAGGACCGGCTTTGCGGGCTGGATGCCGGTGCGGACGACTATCTCGTCAAGCCTTTTATTCTCGCCGAACTGCTGGCGCGAGTCAGAGCCCTGGCGCGGCGCAGCTACGGCTTCGAGAATGAAGCGATAGAAATTCGAGGCTTATCGCTTCATGTTCCGACGCGCCGCGTGACGGTGAGCGCGCGCCACGTAGACCTGACGGCGAGTGAATATGCGCTGCTGGAAACGCTGATGCTGCGCGCTGACCGCGTGATTACGCGGCGGTTTCTGGAAGAACGGATATTCGGCAACAAAGAGAACCTCAGCAATGCGCTCGATGTGCATATGGGAAACTTGCGGAGAAAAATCGGCGACGGCTATGTGCGGACGGTGCGGGGCGTCGGGTACGTCATTGATACCGTCTCCATTCAAAAGGTGACCGGTTAATGCAAAACGTCTGGTATCACCTGAGGCGCCCGACGCTGGTGCGCCGAATTATCATCGCCCAGATGCTGCTGACCCTGCTGTGGTGTCTTTTTCTAACCTTCATTCTGTGGGAGGACCTGCGCAGCCCTCCCATCCTCACGGGCAGTAAAACATACGAAACCGTTTAGCGCGGAAAGGGAACGGGTTTTCATTGCGGATGCCGCGCACGAGCTGCGTACCCCCCTCGCGGCGATGCGCATCAACGTGGAAGCGCTGCAGTCCTGGGTCATCAGCGAGAGCCAGCAGGAGCTGCTTGCGGGGGTGATTCGCAGCAACAGCCGGGCAGCGCGTCTCGTCAACCAGCTGCTTCTGATGATGCACAGCGAAGCGCGCATTGATACGGAAATGGAGACCGTGCCGCTGACGACGCTCATCCAGGAGCGAATGGCCGAGCTGGAACCGCTGGCCTCTGCGCGCAGGATAGAACTGGAATTCTTCGCCGAGGATGGCATCTGGATCCCCGGCGTCAGGGAACGCCTGGTGTCGCTTATTGATAACCTCATTGAGAACGCCGTGAAGTACAGTCCCGAGGGCGGGCGGATTCAGGTCGATGTCTGCATAGCAGATGGCTTCGCGCGGCTTCGCGTTTCAGATGTAGGGCCCGGTATTTCGGTTGAACTGCGCGAGCGCGTGTTCGACCGGTTTTTCCGCGACCCCAATCAGGTGCAAAGCGGGAGCGGGCTGGGGCTTGCCATCGTCAAGGCGGTGGCGCAGCAACACAACAGCAGCGTAAACCTGAGTACTTCCGCTGAAGGTGGCCTGATGGTGACGGTTGACTTCCCGAACCGCACGTTTTGCTAAATCAGAACGGGGGGTTCGATCGCAAATGCCGCAGATTGCTTCAAAATAATTACCGTATTTGTTATATTGTTGTTTATTGCTTATTCACCTCTGCGGTGCCAAAAAGAACAAGATTCACCGCAACCCAGGACAGAGAAATGTTAGATTACCGCTTCCCGACAGCTTTGCAGATGGTTCTCAGCGTAGCGATGGCGGAGCAATTGGGTGAACGTTCTACGAGTGCGATTCTGGCCTACGGCCTGGAAGCGAACCCGAGCTTCATCCGCAAATTGATGGTTCCGCTGACGCGTGACGGCATTATCGTCTCAACGCTTGGCCGTAACGGCTCAATTCATCTTGGTCGCCCGCCGGAAGAGATCACCCTGCGCGACATCTACCTTTCGGTTATCGAAGATAAAAAGCTTTGGGCGTCGCGCCCTGACGTGCCGGCCCGCTGCGTGGTCAGCGCTAACGCCTGCTGGTACTTCAAATCGATATCCGAAGAAGCCGAGGAGGCTTCGTTAGCGGTACTGGCCCGCCATACCGTGGCAAGCGCCCTCGAAGCGGTCAAAAACGCCGATAGCAGCGGATGGGATCCGCTCCCCGACCTTATTGCCCAGTATCAAAAAACGTCGTAACGATCTTGCCGGCTGGCGCTGCGCTTACCCGGCCCATATTCAGATGTAAAAAAACCGCCTTCACAGTGCAGGCGGTTTTTTATTATCTGCAGCATTCCTACGCGGGCAGAACGTCCCTTTCCTCTTTTTTCCCGCGCGTCACGAACTTACGCAGCGTCACGTAAAACACCGGCGTCAGGAACAGACCAAACAGCGTCACGCCCAGCATCCCGGAGAAGACCGTGATCCCGGTGACGCCGCGCACTTCTGCGCCCGCGCCGTGGCCGAGGATCAGCGGAATAGTCCCGGCAATAAATGCGATGGAGGTCATCACAATCGGACGTAAACGCAGGCGGCACGCCTCCAGCGCGGCTTCCATAATGCCTTTGCCCTGAATTTCCAGCTCGCGGGCAAACTCCACGATAAGAATCGCGTTTTTACACGCCAGCCCCATCAGAACCACCAGCCCCACCTGCACGAAGACGTTGTTATCGCCACCGGTCAGCCAGACGCCAAACAGCGCGGAGAGCATGGTCATCGGCACGATAAGGATCACCGCCAGCGGCAGCGTCCAGCTTTCATACAGCGCCGCCAGGACCAGGAACGCCAGCAGCACCGCGACCGGGAAGACGATCAGCGCCGTGTTGCCCTGCGTCGCCTGCTGGAAGCTCAGGTCCGTCCATTCAATGTTCATCCCGTTTGGCAGGATCTGCTTAGACATGGCGTCCAGCTGCGTCATCGCCTGCGCAGACGAAAGCACGCGCGGGTCGGCATCGCCAATCAGATCTGCCGCCGGGTAGCCGTTGTAGCGGATCACCGGATCCGGGCCGTAGGTGGTCGTGATTTTCACCATGCTGCCAATCGGCACCATTTCGCCCTGGCTATTACGGGTGCGCAGATTCGCAATATCTTCCACGCTGTCGCGGAACTGTCCGTCGGCCTGCGCCATCACGCGCCAGGTACGGCCGAACTGGTTAAAGTCGTTCACGTACGACGAGCCAAGATAGGTTTGCAGCGTACCGAAAAGATCGGTCAGCAATACGCCCTGCGCTTTCGCCTTATCACGGTCTACCTGCACGTCCAGCTGCGGAACGTTAGCCTGGTAGGTTGAGATCGGGAAGTGCATTCCCGGCGTCTGCATAATCGCACCGGACATGGTGTTCACCGCGTTTTGCAGCGCCCCATACCCCAGACCGCCGCGATCCTGAATGTACAGAGAATAGCCCGACCCCTGACCCAGCCCTAAAATCGGCGGTGGCAGAATGGAGAAGCCAAAACCTTCCTGAATTTGCGCGATTTTCGCGTTGATCTCAGCGTTAATTTCCGCCGCAGTATGTTTGCGCTGATCGAACGGCTTCAGGCCAAAGAAGACCGTCCCGGTATTCGGCGTGTTGGTGAACTGCAGCGCGTTCAGCCCCGGGAACGCAACCGCGTAGTCCACGCCTTCGGTATTCATCCCGATTTCGCTCATTTTGCGGATCACCGCGTCGGTGCGCGCCAGCGAAGAACCTTCCGGCATTTTCACGCCGCCAATCAGGTACAGCTTATCCTGCGTCGGAATAAACCCGCCGGGAACCGCTTTAAACATGACGCCAGCGGCACAGAGCAGCAGCAGATACACCACAAATACCGAGCCGCGTCGTCCCAGCGTTTTGCCCACCAGCCCCTGATAGCCGTTCGAGCTGCGGTGGAAAAAGCGGTTAAACGGACGGAAAATCCAGCCGAACAGACGATCGATAAGCCGGGTCGGGAAATCCTTCGGCGCGCCGTGCGGTTTTAACAGCAGTGCCGCCAACGCCGGAGAGAGCGTCAGCGAGTTAATCGCTGAAATCACCGTAGATATCGCGATCGTCACCGCAAACTGCTTGTAGAACTGACCGGTAACGCCCGAGAGAAACGCCATCGGCACAAACACCGCGCACAGCACCAGCGCAATCGCGATAATCGGCCCGGACACTTCGCGCATCGCCTGATGCGCCGCCGCAAGCGGAGCAAGCCCCTCTTCTATGTTTCGCTCGACGTTTTCCACCACCACGATGGCATCGTCCACCACGATACCGATGGCCAGCACCAGCCCGAACAAGCTCAGGGTGTTCAGCGAGAAGCCGAGCAGGTAGAGAATGCTGAAGGTACCCACCACCGAAACCGGCACCGCGATCAGCGGAATGATCGACGCGCGCCAGGTTTGCAGGAACAGGATCACCACCAGCACTACCAGCACCACCGCTTCCAGCAGCGTTTGCACGACCGCACGGATGGAGTCGCGCACGAAAACGGTTGGATCGTAAGGTGCCGCCCACTTCATATCTGCCGGGAAGCGCGTGGACAGTTCGTCCATTTTCGCGCGCACCGCGTTAGACAAATCAATGGCGTTCGCCCCCGGCGACTGGAAGATACCAATCCCGACCGCGTCTTTATTATTCAGCTGGGAACGCAGCGCATAGCTGCCGGACCCCATTTCGATACGCGCCACGTCGCGCAGGCGGACGACCGTACCGTCCTGCGTCGTTTTCAGGACAATATTGCCGAACTCTTCTTCGGTATGCAGACGCCCCTGGGCGTTAATGGAGATCAGGAAATCGCTCTCTTTCGGCAGCGGCTCGGCGCCAAGCTGCCCGGCGGATACCTGAACGTTCTGCTCCTGCATCGCCGTCACCACGTCCGACGCGGTCAGCCCGCGGGCCGCCACCTTGTTGGGATCAAGCCAGACGCGCATCGCGTACTCGCCCGAGCCGAAAATCTGGATCTGGCCGACGCCGGGCAGGCGCGCCAGCTCGTCCTTCACCTTCAGCGTGGCGTAGTTACGCATATACAGGGAGTCGTACTTACCGTTGGGCGAAAACAGATGCACCACCAGCGTCAGCGTCGGGGACTGTTTCTGGGTGGTAATACCCAGGCGCCGCACGTCTTCCGGCAGACGCGCTTCGGCCTGCGCGACGCGGTTCTGCACCTGCACCTGCGCCTGATCCGGGTCGGTTCCCGGACGGAAGGTGACGGTGGTCACCAGCACGCCGTCGGAGCCCGCGACGGACTTCATGTACATCATGTTCTCAACGCCGTTGATCGCCTCTTCCAGCGGCGTCGCCACGGTCTCAGCAATCACTTTCGGGTTGGCGCCCGGGTACTCCGCGCGAACCTGCACGCTTGGCGGCACGACGTCAGGATATTCGCTCACCGGCAGTAGCGGGATGGCGATTAACCCTGTGATAAAAATCAGAATCGACAGCACCGCGGCAAAAATCGGCCTGTCGATGAAAAAGCGGGAAAAGTCCATGGATGGATTCTCAGGTCAAGGGATCAGTTGAGGGCGCTGGCGGCGGTCATGGCAACGGTTTTCGCGTTAACCGGCATCCCCGGCATAAACACTTTTTGTAAACCCTCGACGATGACTTTATCGCCAGGGTTCAGCCCCTGCCGCACGATGCGTAAACCGTCTGCCAGACGGCCCGGCGTGATGTCGCGGCGCTGCGCTTTCCCCTCTTTATCGACGATATAAACGTACTTACGATCCTGATCGGTCAGCACCGCTTTGTCGTCGATAAGCGTGGCTTTGAACTCCGCGCTGCCCGGCAGGCGTACGCGGGCAAAAAGTCCCGGCGTGAACTGACGCTGCGCGTTATCCAGCAGCGCGCGCATACGGATGGTGCCGGTACTCGGCGTCAGCTGGTTATCCAGGAAGTCCACTTTGCCCTGGTGGGGATATCCCTCCTCGCCCGTCAGGCCAATCTCAACCGGAAGCGCCGTGTGATTGCTGGACGCCCCCTGCCCGCTGCGGGCCAGATTCTGGTAGTGAAGGTAGGTCGACTCGTCCACGTCAAAGTAGACGTAAACCGTCTTCTGCGAGACCAGCGTGGTGAGAACGCTGGCGGTGTCGCCCGCAGTCACCAGGTTGCCGCTGGTGATCAGCGCCCGGCTGGCGCGACCGTCGATAGGCGCGGTGACTTTGGTGAAGTCCAGGTTGAGCTGCGCGGCGTCAACTGCTGCCTGCGCGGCACGAATATCGGCCTGCGCCTGAGTGGCGGCCGAACGACGCTGCTCCCACTCTTCGCGGGAGACAACGTTGGTATTGACCAGCTTATCGGTACGATTAGCCTCACTTTGCGCCAGGCTGGCCTGCGTTTTAGCTCTCGCCAGGTTCGCCTGCGCCTGTTCCAGCGCCGCGCGATAGGTTCGGTCATCAATCGTGAACAGCACCTCGCCCTTCTTCACTTCCTGGCCGTCGGTGTAATTCACTTTATCAATGTAGCCGGAAACGCGCGGACGGAGCTGAACGCTCTCCACCGCTTCAATCCGGCCGTTAAAGCTATCCCACTGGCTAATGGATTTCACCACCACGTCAGCAGCGCTGACGGCGGGCGCAGGCGGCGCGGCGTTTTGCGCGACGCTGTTGTCGCATCCGACGAGCAGCACGGAGAGCAACATGGCCCCCAGCGCGTTCAGATGAAAGTTACCCCAGGTTTTTTGCAGGCTCATTATTTTTATTCCGGTAATTGTCGCCGCCGGGCAAGACGCAGCAGGAGGCACTGCGCCACTTCCTTTGTCCGGTGGCTATCTCAAGGCCATTTGTGTCGTTCATCGCCACAAAACTGTAACAGTTGCGAATACACTATCGCGGCGATTGTAGGAAGGCGCTTAACTAAGTGCAAGAATAATTGTTGCACTTTATGTGCTATTTGAGCGGATGTGAAAAGACCCGTTTCGGTCAGGGATTTAAATGCAACAATAAAACTTGCAATTAATATAAAAACGCGCCACCTTTTAATGCAACAGACAAAGATACTTTTTGACAGGCAGCGTGGGAGTAACCAGATGAACACTGGCGCATTTATGCATGATTTACTCGACTGGATCGACAACAACCTGGATAGCCGTCTGGACATTGAGTCCGTCGCCAGGCGGTCCGGCTACTCAAAATGGCACCTCCAGCGCCTCTTCAAAGAGCATACGGGCTATCCCCTCGCCGGGTATATTCGCGCGCAAAAGCTGCAAAAATCGGTTGAGCGCTTAACCCGCAGCGATGAGCCTATTCTAAACGTGGCGATCGCGCTGGGCTTCGACTCCCAGCAGTCCTTCAACCGCAGCTTTAAGCGTCAGTATGGTCAGGCGCCTGGGGCATGGCGGCGGAGTATGGGTGGCCCGGAAACACAGCAGCTTCGCCAGTAATGCATATTTTGCTGCAACGTCCATCTGTTGCTGCTACACTGTATATAAATACAGTATAGCGAGGTGCACGATGGCTGTTGAAACAAAATATGTTGTCATAAGAAAAGGTGAAGAGAAAATGACATTTGCCAGTAAGAAAGAGGCTGACGCTCACGACAAGCTGCTCGATATGGCAGATGCGTTCACCGACTGGCTGTTGCAAAGCGGAATGCAGATGGATGAAACGCAGGCTGAAAATCTTGGCCTGTATCTCGCCGAGCAGAAAGAGACCGTGCAGCATATTCTGCGTACTAGCAAGCTTCCCGATCTCAATGCCCCAGCTGCAGCGGATAAAACTGAATCCGATGCGGCTGACACGAAAAAAATCAGGGCGGTGAAAGCGGCCTGATTTATTCTGCCAGAAAGAAAAAAGCCTCCCAACGGAGGCTTGTAGAGTAATACTTCACGGGCTATTTCAGCCTCTCTCTCAATTCGATATAGACTTCATTCAATTTCGTTATATTGGCTTCATCCATCGAGAGCACTGAGAAGTCTACAAACCAGTTACCATTACCGTGCTTCCTTATGATAAATAGTTTTTTGCCGTTCATAAATTGATACTCAACATCGTAGCTTTTATGAGTCCACGAGAGATTATCCGGAATATTGAATTTCGTCGTCTGTGCTGGTTTTGTCGGATCCCATTTTAAAAAGTTAGTGTACAAAGTTATCCAATGTTCGAGGCTGGCCTTGGTGACGTAACCAAAATGACCAGACAAATCCCCACCGTAGTAAACGGTCATTACTGCGTATTCACCTTTATCGTCGAGGCGGAGAATTCCATCAAAACCATCTTTATACTGGGGTTCATTAACCAGCATCACTTCAACACCAGTTTTATATTGTGTCCAGGTATAATAGAACGCCGGCTTCCCTGGCGTTGAACACCCGGCAGTAAGCATTACGAATATAAACCCTAAGATTTTAATCATCACTACCCCTAGTTAAATAAATTTTATTTATAGCAACTAAAAAAATATAATTAACTACAAGATGCTACACTTTATTTGACCACAATATCTGTTGACCAAAGTTCTCATTAACTGAACGGCTATTCCGCGAAAAACTTTAGAGAAATTTTCCAGCTTAAACTAAATCCTCCGGTAAACTCTGCCATTAGTGCTGGTCTATTTTTAGGCAACTGAACAATTATCGCCGTGATATCTGCGGAATGTGTTAGCTATGTTTGCGTCCCACTCATTGCAAACGTAACGTTACTTAGCGCCTCCACTTCAAACCCACAGCACCATCCATAAGACCTGGTAGCTATACAAACACGCCAGACTGTTACGTTAATACCTGTTTAGCCCTTAACAAGGAAACTCGCATGACCCCACATCCGCTACGCCAGATCATCGAATCCTGCGATCGCGCCATCACGACCAAAAACTATGACGCCCTGATGGAGTACTACGCCGACGACGCGGCTCTGGTGGTCAAGCCCGGCATGACGGTTAACGGAAAAGAAAATATTCGCAGCGCGTTTATTGCCATTTCTGATTATTTCCAGGACCAATTGATTGTGGAACAAGGAGAGATGCAGGTGATCGAAGGCGGTGACAATGCCCTCGTTATCATGGAAACCGTTCTGCGTTTTCCTGATGGTCAGGGTGGGATAACGGAAATGTCCCGCCGCGCAACCTATGTTTTTCGACAGGAAAGCGACGGTCGCTGGCTTTGTACCATCGACAACTCCCACGGAACGTCGCTTCTGGATACGGGGAACGCATCACGTTAATCACGCTTTCAAAGGGGCGCTACCGCCCCTCCACGTCAGCGTACTTAATGCGCAGTAATGCGCGGCTACTTCACAAACTCAGCCAGCAGCCACACCATATCGTGCAGCAAGCCCGTAAGCTCTTTCGCTACGTGAGCGGGCAGCGTTCCACCCATAACCGCTTGCGTCAGCGCCAGTGCATAGTCCACCTGAGTAACGGTGTCCTGCCAGCAGTCCGGCACGCAGGAGTTCATTTTCTCCCCCATGATCAACTGCGCGATCAGGTCCGGCGGAAGATCGACATCGCAGAGTTCGCGCAGCTTGCGCAAAGACTGAAGGAGACGCTCGCACAGCGCGGTACGGCTCGCGACATCATCGGTTTCGACCAGCACGCTCACCAGCGCGGCGCAGTTGTCGGCGAAATTAAAGAGATCGGCATCAGCCGGAAGCGGCCGGGAGATAAGTTGCAGGCGGATGTGCCGCAACGCAGGCACTTTACGACCGCACCCCGTAGAGGAAAAGACATAACGCTGAATTCCATAAGGTTACTTTGCGGTTTGCGAAGCGCCTTCCAGAAAAGTTTACCGGGGTCAGACAGAGCACGCCCCACCAAATTTTGCCCCAACCTCAACCGTATAACTGGTGTATTGTTTCTAAACAACTCATTCTTCTAAAGGACACCTGCGCAATGATCGGCATCCTCGGTAAAACCACCTCCATCAACGTTCGTAAAGTGCTCTGGACCTGCGAAGAAGCGGGCATCGCCTATCAGCAGGAAGATTACGGCAGCGGTTTCGCCTCGACGGAAACGGACGCCTTCCGCGCCCTGAACCCCAACGCCATGGTGCCGGTGCTGATTGATGGCGATTTCGTGCTGTGGGAGTCCAATTCCATCTGCCGCTATCTGGCGCGCAAGCCCGAACGTCACGATCTGCTGCCCGCAGAACCGCAAGCCTGCGCTAACGTTGAGCGCTGGATGGACTGGCAGGCCACTGAATTTAACAACGCCTGGCGCTATGTCTTCCCGGCGCTGGGGCGTAAAAACCCGGACTTTAACGATCCAGAACGTATTGCGGTGGGAATAAAAGAGTGGAACCACTGCATCACCATTCTGGAAAACCAGCTGCAGCGCACCGGGGCCTTTGCGGCGGGCGAGACGTTTACCCTTGCGGATGTCGTGCTTGGGCTGTCGGTGAATCGCTGGAAGATGACGCCGTTTGATAAGCCCGACGTGCCCGCGATTGAGGCCTGGTTTGAACGTCTTAACCAGCGCCCGGCTTTTTTGCGTCACGGCAATAACGGCATGATTTAAAATTTACGCCCCGATGTTGAGCAAGGATATTTTATTTAATTACTTAACCCTGAAAGTCGTCAGAGGGAATAATAATTAAGCCATATCCTGGACAGCCCGTTGCACTGCTTTGCTAGCCTGAATAGTCAGGCAACGCTCAACCTGGAGGTATTCTTGCTGATTAGACTCAAGAAAGAACGAACGCATAAGGAAGATCGCCGGCTTGCTCTCTGGCTGGCGACCTCGGCAGGTTTACTAAACGCCATCGCCCTCGGGGCATTTGGTTTTTTCCCCTCACACATGACCGGCAACACCTCACAGTTATCCAGCGAAGTCTCCTCCACCGATCTCAGCGATATTATTTTCTTCGGCTCGATTATTCTCTCTTTTGTGGCCGGCGCCATTATTGCGCGCGCGATCGTGATATGGGGGATTATCCATAACGTCAGGCTGGTTTTTTGCCAGATCCTGTTTGTCGAGGGGATATTACTGACCGGCGTCTCTTTCTACGAAATGTATTTTCATGCCCTCACCAGCAACCGCGAGATAATTCTTTTTCTCTGCTTTCTGATGGGCATTCATAATTCTACCTCCACGCAGCTTTCCGGCGGACGGGTAAGATCGACGCACATTACCGGCACGCTGACGGACGCGGGGATCTCCCTGGCCTCGGTACTGGTGGCGATGCTGCGCAGGGATTACTCCAAAGATACGGCGGCGCAAAAAAGCCAGCTGAAAACCCACTTAACCACCCTTTTCTCGTTTATTACGGGCGGTATCACGGGGCTGCTGCTGTTCAGGTGGATCGGGTTTAACGCCATGCTGGCGCTCGGGTTGATGCTCGCCGTGGTCGCTATCGTTTCAATTATCACCGTCTCGACGCGGGTTCGACGGGTTCGTGCCTCTCTGTGAAGTTAATGACCGATATCCGGCGTATGAGCCCTTTATATGTGACACCGTCACATCTAAAGATTCGCTTTAGGACTATTCTGCCTGACCCTCAATCAGCCCTTATGCCATCAGGCCTAACACAAGGTTGTCACTGTTTTCATAGGGTTACTGATTTTACCCCTTCGCTGGAACCCTTCCCAAACGCTTGCTATAGGTGAAATACCCCTGCCGAAACATGGCATAACAACAGGCAACCGATGGTTGCTATAACGCATGCGCACAGGGAGACACACCGCAATGCACCCATTACTCAAACGTTCGCTGCTGTTTGTCGGCGCCATTATCGTGGTTCTCGCCCTCCTCGTCTGGGGCATTGGGCTGGAAACGATCAGGGCGCGCCAGGTTGACCTGGTTTATCTCGGGCAACAGCACATGATTCTGGTTTTCTCATCGATGTTTTTTGCCCTGCTGGTGGGTATTCCAGCCGGTATTCTGCTGAGCCGCCCGGCCGCGCGGGGTATCGCCGAATATGTGATGCAAATCTTCAACGTCGGCAATACGCTGCCGCCGCTGGCCGTTCTGGCGCTGGCGATGGTGGTGATTGGCATTGGCGATACGCCCGCCATCATCGCCCTGTTCCTCGCCTCGCTGCTGCCGATCGTGCGCAATACCTACGCCGGGCTGTGCTCGGTCCCGCCGTCGCTGCTGGAAGCGGCAAACGGCATCGGGATGACCAAATGGCAGCGTCTGCGCCAGGTAGAGCTGCCTGCCGCCTGGCCGGTCATGCTCTCGGGGATCCGCATCGCCACCGCCATTAACGTCGGTACCGCACCGCTGGCGTTCCTGATTGGCGCCAGCAGCTACGGCGAACTGATTTTCCCCGGCATTTACCTGAACGATTTCCCGACCCTGATCCTCGGCGCGGCGGCCACCGCCCTGTTCGCCCTGATCCTCGATACCCTGCTGTCGGCGCTGGGTCGCGCGATGAGTCCCCATCTCGCTCGATAACAATAACAAGGAGCTTTTATGAGACTGTTTTCCGGCCTGACGGCGCTGTGTGCCGCGGCGCTGTTCACCAGCCAGGCGATGGCGGCCCCGCTGATTCTGGCGACCAAGAGCTTTACCGAGCAGCACATTCTCTCGGCGATGACCGTGCAGTACCTGCAGAAGAAAGGATTCCAGGTGCAGCCGCAAACCAATATCGCCACGGTGATCTCCCGCAACGCGATGATCAACAAGCAGATTGATATGACCTGGGAGTATACCGGCACGTCGCTGATCATCTTTAACCACATCAACAAGCGCATGTCGCCCCAAGAGTCTTACGAGACGGTGAAACGCCTGGACGCGAAGCACGGTCTGGTCTGGCTCAAGCCCGCCGACATGAACAACACCTATGCGTTCGCCATGCAGCGCAAGCGCGCCGAGGCGGAACATATCAATACCATGTCGGAGATGGTGGCGAAGATTGAGCAGGTCCGTAAAACCAACCCGGACAAAAACTGGCTGCTGGGCTTAGACCTGGAGTTTGCCGGACGCAGCGACGGGATGAAGCCGCTTCAGGCCGCCTATAAGATGGACCTGGACCGCCCGCAGATCCGTCAGATGGACCCCGGTCTGGTCTATAACGCGGTGCGCGACGACTTCGTCGACGCCGGACTGATTTACACCACCGACGGGCGCGTGAAGGGCTTCGACCTCAAGGTGCTGGAAGATGATAAAGGCTTCTTCCCGAGCTATGCCGTCACCCCGGTAGTCCGTAAGGACACGCTGGAGGCCAATCCGGGCCTGGAAGAGGCGCTCAACACCCTCTCTGCCCAGCTCAACAACGACGTTATCACCGAACTGAACAAGAAGGTGGATATCGACCATCAGTCACCGCAGCAGGTCGCCCGTGATTTCCTGCGTAGCAAACAGCTGCTGTAGGAGGCGCTATGGAGACGATTCACTACATTCTGGACAACTGGGACTACCTGTTAACCCTGACGCTGCAGCATCTGTGGCTGGTGGCGCTGGCCGTGGGCTTAGCCATTCTCATCGGGGTCCCGCTCGGCATTCTGATTGTTCGCCACAAGTGGCTGGCAACGCCGGTGCTGGGGATTGCCACCATCGTGCTGACCATTCCGTCCATTGCGCTGTTTGGCCTGATGATCCCGCTGTTTTCGCTGATCGGTCAGGGAATTGGCGCCCTGCCCGCCATTACGGCGGTGTTTCTCTACTCGCTGCTGCCGATCGTGCGTAACACCCATACGGCGCTCGACAGCCTGCCGCCGGGCCTGCGTGAAGCCGGACGCGGTATCGGCATGACCTTCTGGCAGCGGCTGCGCTGGGTTGAGATCCCGATGGCGCTGCCGGTGATTTTCGGCGGCATCCGCACCGCCGTGGTGATGAATATCGGCGTGATGGCGATTGCCGCCGTGATCGGCGCGGGCGGACTGGGCCTGCTGCTGCTCAACGGCATTGGCGGAAGCGATATTCGCATGTTGATTGCGGGCGCGCTGATGATTTGTCTTTTAGCGATTGTGCTCGACTGGCTGCTGCATCGTATGCAGGTGGTTCTGACTCCAAAGGGGATTCGATAATGATAAAACTGGAAAACCTCACCAAACAATTTTCACAGAAGCACGGACAGACCTTTAAGGCCGTCGACAACGTTAATCTGACCGTGCCCGAAGGGGAAATGTGCGTCCTGCTCGGCCCGTCCGGCTGCGGAAAGACCACCACCCTGAAGATGATTAACCGCCTCATTACCCCAAGCAGCGGGACGATCCTGATCAACGGTGAAGACACCAGCGGGATGGACACCGTCACCCTGCGCCGCAACATCGGCTACGTGATCCAGCAGATTGGCCTGTTTCCGAATATGACAATCGAAGAGAACATCACCGTCGTGCCGCGCATGCTGGGCTGGGATAAAGCGCGCTGCAAAACCCGCGCCGAAGAGCTGATGGATATGGTGGCGATGGATCCGCATAAGTTCCTGAATCGCTACCCGCGCGAGATGTCCGGCGGCCAGCAGCAGCGTATCGGCGTGATCCGCGCCCTGGCGGCTGATCCTCCGGTACTGCTGATGGATGAACCCTTCGGCGCGGTGGACCCGATCAACCGCGAGGTGATCCAGAACCAGTTCCTGGAGATGCAGCGCAAGCTGAAAAAAACCGTCATGCTGGTGAGCCACGATATCGACGAGGCCCTGAAGCTCGGCGACCGTATTGCGGTGTTCCGTCAGGGGAAAATCGTGCAGTGCGCAAGCCCCGATGAACTGCTGGCGAAACCGGCGAATGAGTTTGTCGGCTCGTTTGTCGGTCAGGACCGCACCCTGAAGCGTCTGCTGTTGGTATCGGCGGGCGACGTCACAGACCAGCAGCCGACCATTACGGTGCGGGGCTCTACTCCCCTCCCTGAAGCCTTTGCGACCATGGATGATAACGATATTCGCGCGATTACCGTGGTTGACGAGCACGGCAAGCCGCTGGGCTTTGTGAAGCGTCGCGAAGCGCGTAACGCCAGCGGGACCTGCGCCGACATCCTGCATACGTTCCGCATGACCGGCAAGGCGGAAGACAACCTGCGCGTGGTGCTTTCACGTCTGTATGAGAGCAACACCAGCTGGATGCCGATCGTGGATGAGGACGGGCGCTACAACGGCGAGATTTCGCAGGACTATATTGCTGAGTACCTGAGCTCCGGACGCACGCGCCGGGCGCTGAATATTCATAGCGACAGCTAACCTTTCTGGCCGGGCATCGCCCGGCCTTTTTCGCACGCAGACCTTTTGCTAACCCCGCGATTTCCCGCCACAATATCGTATCGTCCCCGTTAAAACGCGACCCATGCAACGTCTTCATACCTACCCTGACATCCGCGCGATGTTTCGTCGCCTGCTGATTGCCACCGTCACCGGCGTGCTGGCCGCGCTGGCCGTGGCGGTATTCCGACACAGCATGTACCTGCTGGAGTGGCTGCTTCTCAGCAACGACAGCGGCAGCCTGGTGAATGCCGCCGCGTCGCTCTCGCCCTGGCGGCGCGCGCTGACGCCCGCGCTGGGCGGGCTGGCTGCCGGGCTGCTGCTCTGGGGATGGCAGCGTCTGACCGCGCAGCGGCCTCATGCCCCTACCGATTACATGGAGGCGCTGGAGACCGGAGACGGCCAGTTTGACTACGGCGCCAGCCTTGTGAAATCCCTTGCCTCGCTGCTGGTCGTGGCCAGCGGAAGCGCCATCGGGCGTGAAGGGGCGATGATCCTGCTTGCCGCCCTCGCCGCCTCCCTTTTCGCCCGGCGCTTTACGCCCAAATCCGAATGGAAATTATGGATAGCCTGCGGTGCCGCCGCCGGGATGGCCAGCGCCTATCACGCCCCCCTTGCCGGAAGCCTGTTCATCGCGGAAATTCTGTTTGGCACGCTGATGCTGGCCTCGCTCGGCCCCGTGGTGATTGCGGCGGTGGTGGCGCTGCTTACGACGCAGCTCCTGGCTCCGGGCGCGGGTACGCTCTACGCGGTCCATCTGAGCGGCATCCTTACCGCGGCCGATTATGCTCTTCTCGTCGCGATGGGGCTGGTGGCGGGCCTCTGCGGACCGCTGCTGATGTGGCTGATGGACTTCAGCCACGGGCTTTTCCTGCGCCTCAAGCTTTCGCCGCCGTGGCAGCTGGCGCTGGGCGGTGCGATCGTCGGGCTGCTGTCTCTCCTCACGCCGAAGGTGTGGGGGAATGGCTACAGCGTGGTTCAGGCTTTTCTGCTCGCTCCGCCGCTGCTGACGGTCATTGCCGGGGTGTTCATCTGTAAGCTGCTGGCAGTGCTGGCGAGCAGCGGATCGGGCGCGCCCGGAGGGGTGTTTACACCTACGCTGTTTGTCGGGATGGCAACAGGGATGCTGTTTGCGCAGCTGTTCGCGCTGTGGCTACCGGGTTCTGAGACGGCGATTCTGCTGGGGCTGGCGGGGATGGCAACTCTACTTGCCGCGACCACGCATGCGCCCATTATGTCGGCGCTGATGGTCTGTGAAATGACCGGGCAATATCTTTTACTGCCCGGCCTGCTGGTCGCCTGCGTGGTCGCGTCCGTGCTGTCGCGGACGTTACGCCACGACTCGGTCTACGGTCAACACGCCACCGAGGGCAGAGAGATCGATGTACTGCGCTAGCTCGCGCTGCTCGGCGCGCGGCAGATAAGGCAGTTCACCCACCAGCGGTCCGGGCAGTTTTTTGCTCAGCACGTCGATAATCTCCGCGTAGTGCGCCAGGCCCGGGTTGATGCGGTTTGCCACCCAGCCAATCAGCGGCAGGCCGTCATTGGCAATCGCCTGGGCCGTCAGCAGCGCGTGGTTGATGCACCCTTCCTGGATACCCACCACCATCACCACCGGAAGCTGCTCCTGCACGACCCATTCAGAAAGCGGGCGCAGGTCGTTCATCAGGCTGCGCCAGCCGCCCGTCCCTTCCACCACCACGTGATCAACCTTCTCGCTCAGGTTCGCCAGTCCGTCGGACAACAGGGGATAATTAATCAGGCCGCTGTGCGCTACGCTGCTCTCCTCTTCGCTTAACGCAATGGGATTGACCGCGTGATAAGGCAGTTCCAGCGACGAGACGCTTTGCAGTACCAGGGCGTCTTTATTACGCAATCCCTCTGGCGTCTCTTTACTGCCTTTTGCGACCGGTTTGTACCCTGCCACGCTTTTACCGCTTGCTGCCAGCGCCTGCAGCAATGCGCGGGATACGACGGTCTTGCCGACAGAGGTATCTGTACCAGTAACAAAGAAACGCTTAAGCATGACTCACTCCACCTCTTGGGTATGCTTCGAAAATATAAACCAGGTAAATAATTCAGTGGAGGAAGTCTACGGGATGCATGCGCTACCCGGCTTGAGATAGCGCAATTTTTCTTACATCAGCGGAAAAGAGTTAACCCTGTAACAGGCGGATCAACAGCGAGCCGTTATACATGGCATCTTTGACCAGCGCCGCGCCGGCCATGGTTCCCTGGTTGGAAAACTGGGTACTTTCTACCGCGATATTTTTGCTGTACGCGGGAAGCGACTGCTGCTGAATACAGGCCGTAATCGCCGGAAAAAGGATCTCCGCCGCCTGGCTGAGCGGCGAGCCAATCAGGATTTTTTGCGGGTTGAAGAGGTTCACCATAATGGCCAGAATGCGGCCAACGTTATTCCCCACCCCGGTAATAATGTCCTTCGCCAGCAGATCGCCCTGGCGCGCGGCGGCGCAGAGCGAATCCACCGTTAGGGGTTGTCCGTGCAGCGAGGAGCTCATGGACTGGCTGAGCCTGACCTGCGCCAGCTCCAGCACGCTTTCCACGCTGGCAATGGTCTCCAGACAGCCGTGGTTCCCGCAGTAGCAGCGCTTGCCGTACGGATCGACCTGGGTGTGGCCAATTTCCACCAGGCTACTGCTCCCGGCGTGGAGAAGACGTCCGTCGGTAATCACGCCCGCCCCAACGTTATGGTCGATGACCACCTGAATCACATCCCGCGCGCCGCGCGACGCGCCAAACAGCGCCTCCGCCATCGTCCAGGCGCTGATGTCATGCTGAATATAGACCGGCACGCCGGTATGATTTTTCAGCACCTCACCCAGCGGCATCTCTTTAACATCGTCGTAAAAAGGCATGCGGTGAACAATACCATTTTCGGTATCAATAATTCCCGGCATGGTGATGGCAATCGCCGTTAAACGTTCAAGCCGCTGCTGATGGCGGATAAAGAAGTGATCGATATGCGAGACAATCGCGTCGAGGAGAGGTTCCTCCGCGTTGAGCGGCAGTTCAAGCCGGTCTTCCACCACCAGCTTGCTGCTCAGGTCGCGCAGCGCAAGGAAGATCTCCCCCCGGCTGATGCGCAGTGACAGGTAGTGCCAGGCTTCCGTTTCAACCACCAGCCCGACTGCCGGACGGCCACGGCTGCCCGGTTCCTGAATTTCCGTCTCCTGAACCAGGTGCGCTTCCAGCATCTCACGGACAATCTTGGTGATACTGGCAGGTGCCAGTTGTGCCAGGCGCGAAAGATCGATACGCGAAACCGGACCAAGCTGATCAATCAGGCGATACACCGCGCCAGCGTTGGTCTGCTTAATCTGATCGATATGCCCTGGCTGACTATCAGCAACCACCTCGTACTCCCTTATTTTCGAGCTTCGAAATAAACTGTTTGCTATGGTGAAGCACTTCCATGGCCGTCGTCAAATATTTACTTAGCCATGTGATTTACCGCACATTTTTACCCTCTTTTCCGTGAAAATGCCGCCCGGCAGAGGCGCTCATTAGCTGCTGTTTGAAGCGCTGTGCGGCATGGCTCTGTTCACGATGTTTTGACCACACCAGCCACATTTCGGAAACGGCATCCTCTTCGGCAATGGTCACCCAGCGCATTTCACGCAGCTGCACCCGCTTAAAGGAGGCCGGAAGAATAGACACGCCCAGACCGGCCGCGACCAGGCCGATAATGGTCATCGCTTCCCCTACCTCCTGGGTGATGACCGGGGCAAGATCGTAGCGGCGCATCAGCCCCAGGATATCGTCATACAGGCCCGTCCCGACCTGCGGGTCAAAAAAGACAAACGGCTCTTTTGCCAGCTCTGCCAGCGAGACCGCCGGACGCGACGCCAGCGGGTGATCGTGCGGGATCATGGCCATCAGCGGCTCGCGCAGGATCACCTCCCACGCCAGCGAGTCCGGCAGCTGGGTGTTACGCATCAGCCCCAGATCCAGCGAACCCTCATTCAGCGGCGCAATCTGCTCGCGGGTATTGATTTCGCGCGTCTGAATATGAACATCCGGAAAGTGGCGACGGAATGACGAAAGGGTCTCCGAGACGGCGCTGATGAACGGCGCGGACGAGGTAAACCCGATTCGCAGCTCTCCGGCTTCTCCGAGATAGAGCCGTTCTGCACGGGCGGCGGCGTCATCGACCATGCTCAGAATTTGTCGGCTGTCGATCAGGAACTGCTTACCCGCCGCCGTCAGGCTCACGCTGCGGTTGGTGCGGGCCAGAAGGCGCGCCCCGACCTGCTGCTCCAGGATCTGAATCTGCTGGCTTAACGGTGGCTGAGAGATATTCAGCCGTGCCGCCGCGCGGCCAAAATGCAGCTCCTCGGCAACGGCGACAAAGTAGCGAAGATGACGCAGCTCGATATTCATATTTTTAAAGTATCATTTGAGATTATTAATATATTAGACAGAATATTTACATTTTCCTACCCTGAACATGTGGTCATACCCGTCACCAGAAATCACGGGGATGTTTAAGCAAGGAAACAGTGTGAGCCGTACAACGACTATTGATATCGATCCGGCAAGAGATATCAATGATTTACCCGCAGCACCGCAGCCGGTCCAGTTCATTAAACGTGGTACCCCCCAATTTATGCGCGTCACGCTGGCGCTCTTTTCCGCCGGTCTGGCGACCTTCGCCCTGCTCTATTGCGTTCAGCCGATCCTGCCCGTTCTCTCTCATGAGTTTGGCGTATCGCCTGCCAGCAGCAGCGTTTCACTCTCTATTTCTACCGGCATGCTGGCGATTGGGCTGCTCTTTACCGGGCCGCTGTCCGACGCCATTGGCCGTAAACCGGTGATGGTGACCGCGCTGATGCTGGCGTCGGTCTGTACGTTACTCTCGACCATGATGACCAGCTGGCACGGCATTCTGGTAATGCGCGCGCTGATTGGGCTCTCGCTCAGCGGCGTGGCGGCGGTCGGGATGACCTACCTCAGCGAGGAGATCCACCCGAGCTTTGTTGCTTTCTCTATGGGGCTTTACATCAGCGGGAACTCGATTGGCGGAATGAGCGGCCGCCTGCTGAGCGGGGTGTTTACGGACTTCTTTAACTGGCGTATTGCGCTGGCGGTAATCGGATGTTTTGCGCTGGCATCGGCCCTGATGTTCTGGAAAATTCTGCCGGAATCGCGTCATTTCCGGCCGACATCGCTACGCCCGAAAACGCTGTTTATCAACTTCCGCCTGCACTGGCGCGACAAAGGTTTGCCGCGCCTGTTTCTGATGGGATTCCTGCTGATGGGCGCCTTCGTCACGCTGTTTAACTATATTGGCTACCGCCTGATGCTCTCGCCGTGGCATCTGAATCAGGCCGTTGTCGGTTTGCTTTCTGTGGCCTATCTCACCGGCACCTGGAGCTCGCCAAAAGCCGGGGCGATGACCGCACGCTATGGACGCGGGCCGGTACTGCTGGTATTCACGGGCGTAATGTTACTCGGCCTGCTGCTGACGCTATTATCCTCGCTGTGGTTCATCTTTGCCGGGATGCTGCTCTTCTCCGCCGGGTTCTTCGCCGCCCACTCGGTCGCCAGCAGCTGGATTGGCCCGCGCGCGCGTCGCGCCAAAGGACAGGCATCATCGCTGTATCTGTTTAGCTATTACCTGGGTTCCAGCATCGCCGGGACCCTCGGCGGCGTGTTCTGGCATTACTACGGCTGGAACGGCGTGGGCGGGTTTATCGCGCTGATGCTGTGCGCGGCGCTGCTGGTGGGCACCAGTTTGCATAAACGTCTGCATTAACATTCCAGCGCCTTCGTGTTTAAATCAAGCCGATGCTAATTTTTGTCATCGGCTGATTCAGACACGAGGACTTCATGAAAAACAATAACTACCAACAACTCACCCGCACCTTCCAGCGTCTCTCCCGCTTCTCTCACCTCTCCTCCATCGCCAGCTGGGACATGTTCACCATGATGCCGCCGGGCGGCAGCGCCGCGCGCGGCGAGGCGCTGGCGGAGATGAGCGTCCTGCAACACCAGATCCTGACCGATAAAAAAGTCGGCGACCTGTTAGCGGCGGCGGCAGGTGAAGATCTGAATGATGTCGAACAGGCCAACCTGCGCGAAATGACGCGCCACTACCAGCAGGCCACTCTGCTGCCGGAATCGCTGGTGGAAGCCAAATCCCTGGCGGGCAGCAAGTGTGAACACGCCTGGCGTACTCAGCGTCCCGCTAACGACTGGCAGGTTTTTTCCGCCAACCTGAAAGAGGTGGTAAAACTCAGCCGCGAAGAGGCTCGCCTGCGGTCTGAAGCTAAAGGCTGTACGCCGTACGACGCGCTGCTGGATATTTTTGAGCCCGACATGACCAGCGCGCGTCTGGACGTTCTGTTCGGCGATATGAAGTCCTGGCTACCGGACCTGCTGGCAAACGTGGTGGAAAAACAGGCTCAACGGTCGTTTATTCCCCCGCAGGGCCCCTTCCCGACGGCCACACAGCGTGAGCTGGGCCTGGAAGCCATGAAGATGCTTGGCTTCGATTTTAACGGCGGTCGCCTGGACGTGAGCGCGCACCCGTTCTGCGGTGGCGTCCCGGAAGACGTGCGCATCACCACGCGCTATGACGAAGATGAGCTGCTCAGCGCGCTGTTTGGCGTGATCCACGAAACCGGACACGCCCGCTACGAACAAAACCTGCCGCGCGCGTGGGCAGGACAGCCGATTGCCCTGGCGCGCTCAACCGCGATCCATGAGTCACAGAGCCTGTTCTTTGAAATGCAGCTGGGGCGCAGTGAAGCCTTCCTCAGGCATCTCCTCCCTGCGGTACACGCCCGCTTTGGCAGCCAGGCGGCGTTTAGCGAAGAGAACTTTATTGCCTGGAACCAGCGCGTGAAACCTGGCTATATCCGCGTCGATGCGGACGAAGTGAGCTACCCGGCACACGTGGTGCTGCGCTATGAGATTGAGCGCGCGCTGATCAACGGCGAGATAGAGGTGGACGATATTCCCGCCCTGTGGGATGAGAAAATGCAGGCCTGGCTCGGATTATCCACCAAAGACAACTACCGCAACGGCTGTATGCAGGATATCCACTGGACCGACGGCGGTTTTGGTTACTTCCCGTCATACACGCTTGGCGCAATGTACGCCGCGCAGCTGTTCCATGCCGCCAGAACCGCACTGCCGGGTCTGCAGGCCTCCATCGCCGAAGGCGATTTTTCCGCACTCTTTGAGTGGCTGCGTCAGAACATCTGGCAGCACGGCAGCCGCTTCAGCACGTCGCAATTAATCACCCAGGCGACGGGCGAAGATCTGAATATCCGTTACTTCCGGGAACATCTGACCTCCCGTTATCTTTAATCCCTCTGCCGGAGCCTGCTCCGGCACTCTTCTCACCCTTTTCAATAAGAATATGATTTAGCACATGTTGTCATGATTGCGTCGGGTGTATGAATGCGTGTCCTTCCGACACAATTAGACTGCCATCAGGTCAGGATTAAAAAAATAAAGGGATGAATGATGAAAGGCATAATGAAAACGATGTTAGCCATTCTGTGTGCGACCAGTTTAAGTACTTTCGCAGCCACGGATAATACCCCGCAAGACGCGTTTAACTATATTACCCGCTCTCTTGCAGACCTCCAGCCCATCACGTTTCAGGCTCCTGCTGAAAAATATAAGCTGCTGGTGTTTATTGATAACCAGTGCATTTACTGCAGCAACGTAGTGAAAAACGTTAAGCAATATACGGATGCCGGTTTGACGATGTCGTTTCTGACCGTTGCGCCCAACGCCATTCGCGACTCGGTAATTGAAGATATGGGGCGCGTCTGGTGTTCAACCGATAAGGTCAAAAGCCTGCAACAAGCGATGGCGGGATTTTTACCGGATAACGACACCACCACAGCCTGCTCCGATCTGATCGCGCGGCAATCTGCCCTGGCAGAACGTTTGGGCATTAGCATCACCCCGGTAATGGTGGTGATCGAGCCTGAATCACGGACGATTATAGGCAGTCAGTCTCCGGCGGCTATTCTGGCCACACTGAACAAATAACAGAGGCCCGTACGAGCAGCGGCGTTTGGCCTGTTCGTACACTTTCCTCCCCTCTGTACATTCCGTTACACGCCGATACCAATCACTCACGGAAACCTCGAATTTACAGGGATATAGTTATTTCAACGGCCCCGCAGTGGGGTTAAATGAAAAACCAAATTCGAGGGTATGAGAATGAATAAAGTATTAGCTCTGGTTGTTGCCGCTGCTATGGGTCTGTCTTCTGCTGCATTTGCTGCTGACACTACCGCAACTGCTGCACCGGCTGCCGCGCCTGCTGCAACCACCACCGCTGCGCCAGCAAAAGCGGTTCACCATAAGAAACATCACAAAGCTGCAGCGAAAAAAGAAGCCGCTGCACCAGCAACCGCAGCACCAACCGAGCAGAAAGCTCAGGCTGCCAAAAAGCACCACAAAAAAGCCGCTAAACCGGCTGTAGAGCAGAAAGCTCAGGCTGCTAAAAAGCACCATAAAAAAGCGACCAAACCGGCTGTAGAACAGAAAGCGCAGGCCGCTAAGAAGCACCACAAAAAAGCAACCAAACCAGCTGTAGAACAGAAAGCTCAGACTGCTAAAAAGCATCACAAAAAAGCAGTAAAACACGAAGCTGCTAAACCAGCTGCACAGCCAGCTGCGTAAGAGTACAAGCTTAACCGTGCCCTTCGGGGCACGTTGGTAAACCGGCGCTGAACCGGAACAGGTTCCGCGCCGTTTTTTTATTTCCGGAGGGCGTATGCTGCGACGCTATCGGTTTGAGCTGATTCTGATCCTGCTTATTTTATGCGCGCTCATCGCCAGCCATTTTTATCTTTCCTGATTGTAGCACGCTGATTTTACTCCCACTTTAGCGCTGTCCCGTCTATAGTATTTTCATAGGGTTCACTTTTAATAATCATAATTACCCCCACCAGAGTGTGATATGCGTAAATCTGTTGTGTTGTTACTGGGAACGTTTGGTCTTTTTTCTGGATTCTCACATGCGGATGATGGCGGTGATGACACCATTAGCGCGAAAGAGCTAAAGACGCTTTTTTTCGGTCATGACGATCGTACGCGCGTCGCCGATCCCACCCAGGCACCCTGGGATGCTATAGGCCAGCTGGAAACCGCCAGCGGTAACTTATGTACTGCGACGCTGATCACCCCGCAGCTTGCCCTGACGGCAGGCCACTGCCTGTTAACGCCGCCAAACGGCAAGCCGGATAAAGCCGTTGCCTTGCGGTTTGTGTCGCAAAAAGGGACCTGGCGCTATGAAATCCACGGCATTGAGGGAAGGGTTGATCCTTCTCTCGGCAAACGCCTGAAGCCAGATGGCGACGGCTGGATAGTGCCACCTGCGGCCGCCTCGTGGGATTATGGCCTGATCGTTTTACGCTACCCACCTTCGGGCATTACGCCGCTGCCGTTATTTGACGGCGACAAGGCCGCCCTCACCGCCGCGCTGAAAGCCGCCGACCGAAAGGTGACGCAGTCAGGCTATCCTGTCGATCACCTGGATACGCTTTATACGCACACCGACTGTATTGTGACGGGCTGGGCGCAAACCAGTGTACTCTCGCATCAGTGCGATACGTTGCCGGGTGACAGTGGTTCACCGCTGATGCTGAAAACCGACAAGGGCTGGCAGTTGATTGGTGTCCAGAGCTCTGCCCCGGCGGCAAAAGACCGGTGGCGCGCCGACAACCGCGCCTTGTCCGTTACCGGTTTCCGCGACCAGCTGGAGGCGCTGGCTACACAGTAAGCCAGCGCGGAGGCCTGAAACTAAGGATCGCAACGTTATCAGGCGAGTTTTATCATGATCATGCCGGCAAGCAGCAAGATGAGCCCCATCCAGCCCTTGTTGTTTAAACGCTGGCCGAAGAGCACCCAGCCTGCGGCCAGCGTGGCGGCGATACCAAAACCGCCCCACAGCGCATAGGCCACCGACAGATCGATCCCTTTTACCGCCTGGGACAGGGCGCTGAATGCCCCCAGAACCGCGGCAATCGACATCAGGCCGTACAGTTTACGGCGAAAACCATCCGAGAATTTCAGCAGAACGTTCGCCAGGATTTCCAGCACGATGGCGAGCCCCAGCCAGGCCGCATGAACCCACTCAAACTGTTGCATGGTTCTGCTCCTTCTGCTGTTTGCCAGGCTTACGGGTACCCGATTTAATCAGCACAATACCCGCGACCAGCGTCGTTAATCCGGCGACCTTCATTGTTGTTAATGTTTCGTCAAATATCAGCACGCTGAACAGCGTAATCAACAAAATACCGATCCCTTCCCACAGTGCATACGCGACGCCCAGCGCAATTTTTTTCACCGCAAACGAGAGGAAAATATAAGAAAGCGAAATCATCACCAGCATCAAAATAAAACCGGTGTTGCCATCGCTGACGCTTGCCCATTTCATAGACAGCGTGCCGGTAATTTCAGCGACGATAGCCAGCGCTAATAGGATCCAGTAAAACATGTTTTTCTCCTGCTTGAGAATATAATCCATTGTGGCCCGCTGCGTGCAGCAAACCAAAAAAAAAACGAATTGAAATCAGTTAGCTAAGCGCTTAGCGCCAGCTCAGGCAGAAGAAATGACTATAGTGCGGTGCGCCAGTGTTGCTCACCAGAAAGCAGGCAGAAGGAGGTGGAGTAGACAGCGGTATTGTTTGAAGAGTACGTCCTGAACATATTGTCCATAAAATTACAATTATCCGCGTTGTTGCTTCTCGTCTTTGCGGATGAAAATTGTCCTCGGTAGTTAAACACACCAGATTTGTACCATAAGCCAGGATTTTACTCAAAGTCTTTGCAATTCTTTACCCATACCGTTTGATTTTGGTTAGTTTATTGCAACGCCTTTCACCTTTATTATAAATATAAAGAAAAATTCGGAGTCACCATGGCTAAACCCATTATTACCCTGAACGGGTTAAAAATTGTCATCATGCTGGGCATGCTGGTGATCATACTGACAGGCGTTCGTTTTGCCGCCGACATTATTGTGCCCTTTATTCTGGCCCTGTTTATCGCGGTGATCCTTAACCCGCTGGTGCAGCGCATGACGCGCCTGCGCATCCCGCGCGTGCTGGCGATCACGCTGCTTATCAGCATCATCATTGTGGCGATGGTCTTGCTGGTGGCGTATCTGGGGACCTCGCTCAATGAGCTGGCGCGAACGCTGCCGAAGTACCGTTCTTCGCTGGCTATCCCCCTGCTGCAGCTAGAACCCTGGCTGCAGCGGGCGGGTATCGAAGTCTCGGTGGAAGAACTGCTGAAATATATCGACCCCAACGCGGCGATGACGATCGTCACCAGCCTGCTGGCGCAGCTTTCCAATGCCATGACCTCCATTTTCCTGCTGTTTTTAACGGTGGTGTTCATGCTGCTGGAGGTGCCGCAGCTGCCGGCAAAGCTGCAGCAGATGATGGTCCGTCCGGTTGAAGGCATGGGGGCGATTCAACGCGCGCTGGACAGCGTCTCCCGCTATCTGGTGCTGAAAACGGCGATTAGCCTGGTCACGGGCGGTGTCGTCTGGGCGATGCTTCTGGCGCTGGACGTTCGCTTTGCCTTTGTCTGGGGGTTACTGGCGTTTGCGCTTAACTACATTCCCAACATCGGCTCCGTGCTGGCGGCGATCCCCCCTATCCTTCAGGTGCTGGTTTTCAGCGGGTTTTATGACGCGCTGATCCTGCTGGCCGGCTATCTGGTCATCAACCTGGTGTTCGGTAACATTCTTGAGCCACGCATGATGGGGCGAGGGCTGGGACTCTCCACGCTGGTGGTCTTTTTGTCCCTGATTTTCTGGGGCTGGCTGCTCGGGCCCGTTGGAATGCTGCTCTCCGTCCCGCTGACCATTATCGTCAAGATTGGCCTGGAACAGACGGCGGGCGGGCAAACCATCGCCGTGCTGCTGAGCGATATGAGCCATAAATAGCGGTCAGTCCGCCATCGACAGGAGGGGCTTGCGGGTCCTTCCCCCTTCGCGATACGTACCGATCGCCCTTCGCCATTCCGCCAGCGGATACACCGTGACGTCGCTGTACCCGCTGGCGGGCAAATTAAGCCAGATGCGGTCAAACTCCGCGCGCCACGCCTCAGCGCTGAGCGCATCCAGACCGTTTCGGATATGGAACCACGCCACGCGCGGCGCGGGCCGTTGCTGTCTGAACGTTTGCCCGGAGAGCAGCCCGTAGCAGACAAACATGCCCTGCTCGGGCATCGCGCTGAGGATCGCTTCCGCCAGCGGCCCGCCGGTTGCATCGTAGACGACGTCAGCACGCGCGGCGACGGTGCCAATCCGCTGCGCGTCATGCTGCGCGACGGGAATGATACCCATCGCCTCCAGCCGTTCAGCGTGAACGGGGGAACGGTGGATCCCGTACACGGCTTCCGCTCCTGCCTGACGTGCCCACTGCCCCAGCAGAATGGCGCAATCCGACCCGGCAGCCGTCAGCAGCACCCGCTTTCCTTCAGGCGGATAGCGGGTAAGCATCATCTGCGCTGCCAGCGGGTTGATATAGGCCCGTGCGGCCAGATGTGCGTCAACAGCGTCCGGAACGGGGATAGCATACTCTGCCGGGCAATCAACATAGCGCTGCCAGGTGCCTTGACCGCGCAGCGGCAGGACACGTTTACCCAGCAGATGCGCAAAGGACGCGGGCACGTCGGTGACAATGCTGACACCTTCATACCCCGCTACCGCCGGTAACGGGGTTCTGTGGCGGTAGGCGCCGGTAATGGGAATAAGATCGGACGCGTTCACGGGAGAAAACAGCATTCGCACGCGCAGATGACCCGGCGCAAGCGCCCCCAGCGGCGCGGTTTCAGAGTGCAGAACGGTTTCTGGCTCGCCAAAACGGCGATACCAGAGGGCCAGATTTTCCATTACGATCTCACGGCTGATAGCGGAACGACTACTCGCGCCAGCCCATTGCCGGTGCGACGTGTTTGAGAATAGATTCAATCACGTGCGCATTGTAATCCACACCGAGCTGGTTCGGCACGGTCAGCAATAACGTATCGGCTTCAGCAATCGCGTCGTCCTTTTTCAGCTGTTCAATCAGCTTGTCCGGCTCCGCCGCATAGCTGCGCCCGAAGATCGCGCGCGTTTTCTCATCAAGATAGCCCACGCTATCGCTGTCGTTGCGGCTGGCACCGAAATACATCCGGTCGCGGTCGTCCATCAGCGCAAAAATGCTGCGGCTGACCGACACCCGCGGCTGTCGAGAATGCCCTGCCTCTTTCCAGGCCTGACGGTACGCGCGGATCTGTTTTGCCTGCTGAATATGGAACGGCTCGCCGGTTTCATCGTCCTTCAGGGTTGAACTTTGCAGGTTCATTCCCAGCTTTGCGGCCCATACGGCCGTCGCATTGGAACCGGCGCCCCACCAGATACGCTCGCGCAGCCCTTCAGAATACGGCTCCAGGCGCAGCAGCCCCGGCGGATTCGGAAACATAGGCTGTGGATTGGGTTTGGCAAACCCTTCACCGCGCAGCACCTCAAGCAGCACCTCGGTATGACGGCGCGCCATATCCGATTCGTCTTCCCCTTCCTGCGGGACATAGCCGAAATGGCGCCAGCCATCAATGACCTGCTCCGGCGAGCCGCGGCTGATGCCAAGCTGCAAACGACCGCCGGAAATCAGATCCGCCGCGCCCGCATCTTCAGCCATGTACATCGGATTTTCATAGCGCATATCAATCACGCCGGTACCGATTTCGATGGTTTTCGTTTTTGCGCCTATTGCCGCCAGCAGAGGGAACGGCGAGCTAAGCTGTCGGGCAAAGTGGTGCACGCGGAAATACGCGCCGTCTGCCCCCAGCTCTTCAGCCGCCACGGCTAAATCGATGGACTGCAGCAGCGTGTCTGCCGCCGAGCGCGTGCCGGACTGCGGAGAAGGCGTCCAGTGACCAAAGGATAAAAATCCGATCTTTTTCATAACCATTTTTCCTGATAATACGTTGCGTTCTGTCCACTTTACGCATTACCCGATAAGAATAAATGCCGTTTATTTAACGGAAAGCATCAAATAAATTGACAGAATAGCGTGGTTCTTCATTCCGCCCCATAATGGGATATAATCTTCCCCACTCTTTTCATGGCAGGTAAAACCGGCAATGGCTTTGATCCCCAAAAACTACGCGCGGCTGGAAAGCGGCTATCGCGAAAAAGCATTAAAAATCTATCCCTGGGTCTGCGGACGCTGCTCGCGCGAGTTTGTCTATTCCAATCTGCGTGAACTCACGGTGCACCATATCGATCACGACCATACCAACAACCCGGAAGATGGCAGCAACTGGGAGCTGTTGTGCCTGTTTTGCCACGATCACGAACATTCGAAATACACCGAAGCGGATCAGTACGGCACCACCGTGGTGGCCGGGGAAGACGCGCAAAAAGACGTGGGCGTCGCCACGTTTAACCCGTTTGCCGATTTAAAAGCGATGATGGATAAGAAGAAATAATCCTCTCGCCCCCTCGTGCTCCTCGAATTTAAAATGTCCAGGTGATAGCGGCGGTTGCAGCCCCCTCATTGCGCCGCATCACGATCGGGCTGTTATTCGCACGATCGCCCAGCCAGGTATAGTCCGCACTCAGCACCGTCCCCCAGTGGGCATCGAACTGATGGCTCCAGGTCAGGCTGGTGTCGACGCCATAGAATCCACCCGGCGCAGCATAGCGGCGATATCCGGTGCGGCGGCTCTGCCGCTCGCTGACCCCATACCAGGTATTCAGATAACGGCTGTCGCCAAAAAGGGCCGCTGACTGAAAGGCAACCGTGTCCTGATTATTTTGTAAGGGGATTAGCGTCACGGAGGCCTGATAGCTTGCCCCCTGGCTGTCCGTTAACGGCAGCGTCGCTTTGCCTTCCATACTCAGCCATGGCGCGGCCTGCCAGCCCACGGCAAGGCCGGTATTCAGGGTGGCATCAATGTCCCCCATCCCTTTCAGATTGTTTGCGCCCTCACGCCAGCCAGAATTTTTCTCAGCCCTTCCGAAATCGTAGCCCAGCGTGTGTTCGAAATACCAGCCGCTGTCGTTTTGCAGGTCATATCCCACCCCTTTTTGCGCATCAATAAAGAAAGCGCCTTTGCGTCCCTGCAGCACCGGAACCACCTGCCACACCTGCTTGTCTGAGCCTGAGTAACGCGGGGCATACTGCCCCCCAAGCCCGACGGTTAAGGAATCGGACGCGGCGCCATCCTCCGCCTGCGCGCCGGAAACCACGGCCATCAGAAGCGGGACGGACATATACAGGACTTTTTTTATCGCTATCATACTGCTCTCCATACGGACGCTAGCGCCTCCTGATACGGGGGCGGCCACACAACGTTGGCGCAGTATGATTTGGCTGAATCAATGAATCGTCGGGATAGTGTTAAGAAATGGTCAAGGTGAACGGATGTTGTCCAGAAGAGTGCTGATTATTGAAGATGACGCCGATGCGGCTGGCGTGCTCGAGGCCTATTTACGGCGGGAAAATTACGACGTGACCATTACCGGAGACGGTCATTCCGGGCTGGATATGGCGCAGCGGTGGAAGCCCGACCTCATTCTGCTGGACGTGATGCTGCCGGGGCTTAACGGCACCGAGGTGCTGGCTGGCCTGCGTCGTAAAAGCGATGTGCCGGTGATCATGGTCACGGCCATGGGGGATACCCCTGACCGCATTGGCGCCCTGCGATACGGTGCCGATGATTACGTTGTGAAGCCTTATCATCCGGGCGAAGTGGTGGCTCGGGTGCAGGCGGTGCTGCGGCGCAGCAGTAAAAAAGAGACGGACGGGGCGATCCTTCGCTGGCAAACGCTGGAGGTGGACGTGGCCGCCATTGTGGCGAGCGTGGATAACGGCGGCGACGCGCCCGTGATGCTCGATCTTACGCCAACGGAATTCTCGCTTCTGGCAACGCTGCTGCGTTCTCCGGCGCACCCGTTCTCCCGCCAGTATTTACTGGAGCACTGTTTGCCGGAAAGCGAGGCGCTGGAGCGCGTGGTGGACACCCATATTTATAACCTGCGTAAAAAACTCGAAGCGGCGGGGATCTCCGGCGTGCTGATCAACGTTCGCGGCGTGGGTTACAGGTTCAGACAGCCATGATTAAAAATCAGCACTCCTCTCTGTGGCGCTGGATTTGCGCGCGCATCCTGGCGCTGGCTATCGGCAGCGTGATCGTCATTGCCACCTGCATGTGGCTGCGCTATGCGGTTCAGAACTACTGGATAATGGGCAAAATGCCAGCGGCGGTCCGCCAGGAGTTTCTGACGCTCAGCCAGAACCCGCAGGCCAATCCGGCCCGCTTCCACTCGATTGTGGACACCTGGTGGGGCCTGAGCTATTCCACGCCGTCTATCGCCTCAGCCGACTGGGCCACGGTGGCCCTGCTGGTGCTGGTGATGATCCCGTTTATCGTGGTGATGGGGCTCAAACACGCCCGGCCGCTGGCGCTGCAGTTCAGCCGCCTTCGCGATGCGGCAAAGGATGTCGCCGACGGGCAGTTTGGCCGTCAGGCGGAACTGATCGAGGATGCGCCGGCGGAAATGATCAGCTTTGCGACCGACTTTAACTCCATGACGGGACAGCTCGCCCGCTATGAAAAAGAGCTCCGCGCCTCGCACGTCGCGATGGCGCACGAGCTGCGCTCGCCCCTGACGGCCGCCATCGGGCGTCTGCAGGGCATGTTAGACGGCGTGTTTGATGCCAGCCCGGCACAGCTCGGCATGGTGATGAAACAGCTTCAGCACCTCAACCGCCTCACCGATGAGCTTCACCTTCTGTCGCTCGCCGACGCGGGTAACCTCGTGCTGGAGGACCAGCCGTTTTGCCTCGATGAGCTGATTCAGGAGCGGGCTGCCTGGATCATGCCCGAGGCTGACGCGCATCATTTTCGGATAACGCTTCGCAACCCGCGCACCAGCCCCTTCAGAGGCGATGCGTTCCGTCTTGGACAGGTCGTTACCATCCTCATGGAAAATGCGCTACGTTACGGACGCGAGGGCGGCCACCTCGAGGTGGCGCTGCACTACGCCAGCGGTCATTACATCCTCGAATTTACCGATGACGGGCCGGGCGTGTCGCCCCAGTTCTTACCGGAAATGTTTAAACGCTTTAGCCGCGAGGAGCAGTCCCGCGCGCGGCATTCCGGCGGCAGCGGCCTCGGTTTGTCCATCGCCCGGGCGATTTGCGAGGCGCATGGGGGTGAGATTAGCGCGTCATTGCCGGAAACCGGCGGCCTCGCCGTGCGCATTTTTTTGCCCTGGCACCCGTCCGGTAATGAAAATATCCACTCTTGATAAAGCCTTGACAGAACGTCGAATCTTTCTCGACGTAGCGCACATTTAATAACGCCATTCCCTTTATGGAGCGGCGTTATGTCAGACGAATTTTTTCTCTCCCTCCGCCACTGCCTGCATCATTTGTACGGCGTGGCGCGCACCCTTTCCTGGCTGCATTTTCTTCCCCTGGCCCTGCTTGCGCTGGCGATTTTTCCGCTGACCGGCTGCGGTGATAAACACGAAAATAAGCCCGACCCTGCGCGAGCGGTACGCTACGTCGTCATCGGGGCCGCCCAGACCCTTCCCGCGCTGGAAAGAACCGGTGAGATCCATGCCCACGATGAAACGACCCTGAGCTTTCGGACCGGGGGCCGAATACTGACGCGCAGCGTTGATATTGGCGACCGGGTCACTGCCGGACAGCTGCTGGCCACGCTTGACGATACAACCGGGAAAAACCAGCTCGACGGCGCTGAGGCCGACTATGAAGGTGCCAAAGCCTCGGCGCAGGTCGCCGCGCTTAACGTCAGTCGAATGCAAAAGCTCATACCAACGGGTGCTATCGCCCGCACGCAGCTCGACAGCGCCCGTGCCGACTGGCTTGTCGCCCGCGCGCGCTTAAAAAGCAGCGAGGCCGCGTGGCGAAATGCCCGCGAAAGCCTCGGCTGGACGCGCCTGATCGCGCCGCAGGCGGGCGTCATCACCGCCGTGAACGCCTCTGCCGGACAGGTTGTCAGCGACGGTCAGTCCGTACTGACGCTGGCAACGGGTGAAGCCCGCGACGTGGCGTTTGATATTGCCACTCCGGATGCGATCCCGCCTCTGGATAAGGCGGTTTTGCGGGTTTCACTCCTCAGCGACCCGTCGGTACAGGCGTCTGCCGCGCTGCGGGATATTACCCCGCAGGCCGATCCTCAGACCCGCACCTGGCGCGTCAGAGCCACCCTGCAAAACCCGCCGGCGGCCATGGCGCTGGGCGCCAGCGTTACCGTCACGTTGCCATCGTCTGCCCCGCGCGGCTACACCCTCCCCGCGTCGGCACTGACCCGCGTCGGCGACAAACCGGCCGTATTTGTGATTACCCCGCAGTCGCGGGCGCAGCTGCGCGCGGTGGTGCCCGCGAGCTATACGGCCACCTCCGTCATGATTGCCTCCGGCCTTGAGCCGGGCGACAGGGTGATTACGGCGGGCGTGAGCACATTGCGGTCCGGCGAGCCGGTGGTTGCCGGAGAGGTTCAGCCATGAACACAGGACCGGAAGCCAAATTTAACCTCTCCGCCTGGGCACTCAAAAACCAGCAGATGGTCAGCTTTTTCATGCTGCTGGTGATTGCGATGGGCGTGTTCTGCTATGAGAAGCTGCCGCGTAATGAAGATCCGGCGTTCACCATTAAAACGGCCGTCGTCTCCGCGCAGTGGCCGGGAGCATCCGTGGCGGATACCACCCGCCTGCTGACCGATACGCTTGAAAAAAAGCTGCAGGAAACGCCCTGGCTGGACTATCTCGAAAGTGAAACCCGTGCCGGACGCACCGTTATCCACGTCAACCTCCGTGACGATACGCCCCCGCAACGCGTGCCGGATATCTGGTATCAGGTTCGCAAAAAAATGCAGGACATCGCGCCGTCCCTGCCTGAAGGGGTGCAGGTCCCTGCCGTGGACGACGAGTTTGACGACACGTTCGGCACAATTTATGCCTTTATTCCTGAGGGTTTCACCCTGCGGGAGGTGCGGGATCGCGCAGAGACAATTCGTCGCGAGCTGATGTCCCTGCCGGATATAGGCAAAACCACCCTGCTGGGCGAACAGCAGGAGCAGTGGGTTCTCGCCTTTTCTCCCGCGCGCCTGGCCGGGATGGGGCTTGATATTCAGGAGGTTGCCGACGCCCTCCGGGCGCAAAATGCGGTTGTCCCGGCAGGAACGATGCGTACCGAAAAAGAGAACATGGCGATCAAGGTCAGCGGGGCGCTCATGACCGAAGAGAGCTTACGCGCCGTCACGCTGCACGTGAACAATCGCTATATTCCGCTGACCGACATTGCCACCGTCACCCGGGAAATCGCCGAGCCACCGGCCCCGGCCTACCGGGTAAACGGCAAGCCGGCTATCGGGCTGGCGGTGTCGATGGCGCCAACGGGCAACATGCTGCGTTTCGGCGCTGCGCTGAATGCCAGAATGGCGGCCCTCAGCGCCGGGCTGCCGCACGGTATCGAGATGGTGAAAGTTGCCGATCAGTCAGCGGTGGTCAGTGACGCGGTAAGCGGATTTATCCGGGTGCTTATCGAAGCCGTTGTTATCGTGCTGGCGGTTTCATTTGTCTCGCTGGGCTTACGGGCCGGACTGGTCGTGGCGACGGCCATCCCGCTGGTGCTCGCCATGACGTTTGCCGGGATGATGCTCGCAGGCATCGGCCTTCAGCGCATCTCGCTCGGGGCGCTGATCATTGCCCTGGGCCTGCTGGTGGATGACGCCATGATCGCCGTTGAAACGATGGTCTCGCGGCTGGAAGCGGGGGATTCCCGTCGGCATGCGGCCACCCATGCGTTCAAAACAACGGCCTTCCCGATGCTCACCGGTACTCTGGTGATGATTGCCGGCTTTATTCCCGTTGGTTTTGCGGCCTCCAGCGCCGGTGAATACTGTTTTTCCCTGTTTGCGGTGGTGCTCATTGCCCTGCTCTGCTCCTGGGCCGTCGCGATCCTGTTTTCGCCGCTGACGGGCACGTGGCTGCTGCCGGAAAAAGTCAGACATCACGCGGCAGGCCCCGGCAGGATCGCGCGCGGGTACGGACGACTTTTACGCCTGGCGCTGCGCCACCGGCTCGCTACCGTGCTGATTGCGCTTGCCGCGCTGGGGCTGTCAGCGTACGGCACGACGTTTATGCAGGGCGAGTTTTTCCCCGCATCGGATCGGCCAGAGCTGCTGGTCAGCCTGACGCTTCCGGCCAACGCGTCGCAGCCGGAAACGCTAAGAGAGGTGAAAAAGCTGGAAAAGGCGCTGGCCGGCAACGGCAACATCGATCGCTATTCGACGTACGTCGGGTCGGGCGCCATCCGTTTTTACCTGCCGATGGACGTGCTGCTGGAAAATGAAAATATCGCCCAGATGGTCGTGGTGGCTAAGGATCTTGAGGCGCGGGATCGTCTGCATGCGCAGCTCAACAGGCTCCTGGCGACGCAGTTTAGCGACATCATCACGCGCGTGTCGCCCCTTGAGCTGGGGCCGCCCGTCGGCTGGCCCATCAAATACCGGGTGAGCGGGCCAGATTATCTGCAGGTTCGGGCGTTGGCGAACCGTCTCACGGACGCGATTGGCCGCTCCCCGTTCTCACGCGACGTTAACCAGACGGCCGGAGAGCCTGAAAGGGTCATCACCCTTAAGGTGAATCAGACGGCGGCCAGGGCGGCGGGAATATCGTCAGAAAGCCTCGCCCGCACGCTGAACACCGTCTGGTCCGGCAGCGTTGTCACCTCCATCAGGGATAACGACCGCCTTGTCGACGTGGTGCTGCGGGCCACGGACGATGCACGTCACAGCACCGCCACCCTCTCCTCGCTCACGATTCAGGGGAATGACGGTAAAAAAATTCCGCTCAGCGCCGTCGCGACGCCGGTCTGGGGCGTGGACGATCCGGTCATCTGGCGTCGCCAGCGCGTGCCCTTTATCACGGTGCAAACGGACCTTGCCCCGGGCCTGAAGGCTGAAGCGGTATCCGCGGCGCTGCGTCCGGCGGTCGACAAGCTGCGCGCGAGCCTGCCCGCAGGTTACAGCATTGAAGAGGGCGGCGCGGTTGCCGAATCGGACAAGGGGAACAGCTCCGTCTTTACCGTTCTTCCGGTAACGCTGGTCCTCATGCTGTTGCTGCTGATGCTTCAGCTGCGGCGATATTCCCGGATGCTGCTGGCCCTCCTGATGGCCCCGTTTGGCCTACCGGGGATCGTGCTGGCTATGCTGCCCGGCGGCACGCCGATGGGGTTTGTCGCGCTGCTGGGCGTCATCGCCCTGGCGGGGATGATCGTGCGCAACGCGGTGATACTGATTAGCGAAGTTGACAGCAATCTTGCTCAGGGGATGGCAATCGATGCCGCAATTATGGCGGCCGCGGAACACCGGGCCAGACCCATCTGTCTGACCGCCTGCGCCGCCATTCTGGGCATGATCCCGATCTCTCATCAGGTCTTCTGGGGGCCAATGGCCTATGCCATTATCGGCGGGCTGCTGGTCGCGACGCTGGTGACGCTGACCGTGTTACCCGCGTCGTTTAGCCTGCTGTTACAGTGGGGAGCTCAGCGCAACGCCGCAGAAGACGGACTGCGCTGAGGCTCCACCGTTTCCCGGCAGATTACGCGGCGATCAGCGCAAAACGGTCTTTCAGGACATGGCGGATTTCATCCTCCGCCAGCTGCCGCGTTTCAGTGCCGTTCGCCGTGATGGTTTTCAGCACATCGCCCAGCAAAATCTGGCGTCCCTCCGGGCTGTGCTGCACCACCACCCTCTTCTGCACAAAGATGGCATCCGGGTGCGTGGAGTTAAGATAGTTGGCCGGAACGAAATCAATCCATTCCTGAGGGGTGAGATCAAAGCCGTACTGCCGGGCCCACTCTCCCTCAACCTTCGCCTCAAGCAAATACTCACCCTCCGCGCTGCGGCTCAGTCGGAACGTGTCGAAATCCTGCGTGATATCCACATCAAGCGTGTCCAGCGCCATTGGCGCACGAATACCGTAGCTGCCGAAACCGAGGTCGCAAAGCCACTGTCGGCTATCTACCTCAGCAACGATCGCCATGTGGGTTTTCGGCCGCCGCGCGGGGTAGAACATCGGGCGCGCCGCCACGAAGCGGTAAGGGATCCCTAACGCCTCCAGCGCCATGGCAAAAAGCCCGTTTACCTCATAGCAGTAGCCGCCGCGCCCCTGCGTTAACACCTTATCGGCGATATCGTCTGGCGCCAGCGAGACAACTTTGCCCGCCTGTACGTCCAGATTTTCAAAGGGAACGGAAAAGAGCTGATGGCGCATGAGTGCATGCAGGGTGACCGTATCGGCACCCGCCGGTCCGGTATAGTTTATGCGTTTGAAATAGGTGGAAATGTTGAAGTTATCGCTTTGCATAATGCCTCCTTGTCCTGAACATGCCGGACACTATAGATGGCGCGCATCATTGGCTGTATAGTCAGTTTTATCGAAAATTAGCCTGAACAGTTCCCCATGTCTGCCCCGTCCCGGTCCTCTCCTCACTATCGCCGTATTGCGGATATGCTGCGTTTTACCATTACGTCCGGCGCGCTGCGCGCCGGTGACAGGATGATCTCCGCGCGCAAACTGGCCGAACGCGAGCGCGTTAGCCTTCCGACGGCGCTGGAGGCCCTCCGCTGCCTTGAGGCTGAGGGGCTGATCGTTGCGCGCCCGCGTTCAGGCTATTACATCCGTCAGACCAGCCAGCCTCCGCGCGCGGAGCCCGCGCGTTCCTCGCCGGGCCCGGTCCCCGTCACCATGTCCGCCGTGGCCCGGTCGCTGTTCAGCAGTGCAGAAGCCCGGCTGATCCCGCTGGGCGCCGCCCTGCCCGATCCCGCGTGGCTGCCGGGAGATGCGCTGCAGCGGGCGTTGCACTCTGCGGGCCGTCGTCTGGACGCGCATGGACAGAGCTACAGCCTGCCTCCGGGAAGGCGGGATTTGCGAAGCAAGATTGCCGCGCGCTCTGCCCAGTGGGGAGCCCGGTTCGGCGCGGACGATCTCATTATTACCGCAGGCGCGACGCAGGCGCTGCGCCTGGCACTTCGGGCCGTGTGCCAGCCGGGTGATGTCGTGGCGATTGAGCAGCCAGCCTACTTTGGTACGCTCCTGCTGCTGGAGGATTTAGGCCTGAAGGCTTTAGCGATCCCCACCGACCCTGTAGAAGGCCTGCTGCTGGAACCGCTGGCGGACGCTATTCGCTGCCACCGCCCCGCGGCCGTTCTGGCCTCGCCCACGGTGCAAAATCCTTTGGGTGCCAGCATGCCCGTCGCGCGCAAGCAGGAACTGGTTGCCCTGCTTGAAGAGGCTGAAATTCCTTTAATTGAGGACGATGTTTACGGTGATCTGGTCGGCGAGGGGCAACGCCCTCCGGCCTGCAAGGCGTTCGACCTGAGCGGGAATGTGATCTACTGCAGTTCCCTGTCTAAAACGCTTGCGCCCGGATGGCGAATCGGCTGGATCGCCGCCGGACGCTACTCCCCGCAGGTCTTACAGGCGCGAATGGCCGGAGAATGGGCTGGCGCCCCGCTGCTGGAAGCGGCGACGAGCGATGTTCTGGCGAGCGGCGACTACGATCGCCATCTGCGGCGGCTGAAGCGCCGGATCTCAGAGGGCGTTCGCGCCGTCGTGGCGCAGGTCAAGGCGAGCTTTCCGCCCGGTACGCGCGTTAACGTACCCGCTGCCGGTTTCCTGCTGTGGGTTGAACTGCCTCAGCGGGTCAACGCGCTGGAGGTGCATCGTCGCGCGCTGGCGCTGGGCATTGGCGTCAGCCCTGGCCCCTTGTTTTCCCCTGCCGCGGAGTTAACGCACTTTCTGCGGCTGAACTGCGCAAACGAACCCACGCCCCGCCTGCTGAACGCCGTGGAACAGATTGGCGCGCTGTGTCACGAGCTGGCCGCTTTCACACCAGACTCTCCAGCCACTCGGTAAAGACCCGCACCTTCCGGGAGAGGTGGCGGTGTGGATAGAGCAGTGACAGCTTGCGGTCCGGCGAGCGATAGTCCGGCAGGACTTCAACCAGAAGACCACTGTCTATGTAAGGCTGAAGAAAGAGATTCATCCCCTGCATTAACCCCAGCCCGGCAAGGCCTGCCGCGATGTAGGCCTCGGAGTTATCCACGACAAGCTTACCGGGCAAGGTAATTTCCGCGATGCCTTCTGGCGTGGTAAACGTCCACGGATGAATTTGTCTGCTGCGGTTATTAATCCAGTTGATGGCCTGATGTTTGCGTAAATCATCCGGCGTTTCTGGCGTACCGTGTTTTGCCAGCCAGTCCGGGCTGGCGCAGGTCGTGATTTTGATGTTCCCGATTTTACGCGCGATGTAGCCCTGGTGGGAGCGAAGCTGCAAAATGTGACATGTTAAAAAAATTGAAGTTTAACCCATCAAAACAATCAGATTGATGCTCAAAAGGATCTCAAGAGGATCCTTTTGATTTTACTGACCGTTATGCCCTACCAGTTGCCATACGGATAGATTTTCCCTTTGATGAAATCGGGTGTCTTTCCGTAATAAATATATCCGTTAGGATGTTTCGTTACCCCTTTGCATATCAGCATATCCTCCCCTGTCAGAGTGAGTTGCCGCGCAGGATGCTGAAGCACAACAGGATCGCCGTTATTCTCCAGCCAGACCCGCACCGTTCCACCCGGTGCCAGTCCGATAATCATATTATCCCGGTAATACGTCTTTCCCGGCTTATAGGTATCAGGATAGGCTGTGAGCATCTGCTGCCATGTCTCCCGACTGAACCAGATCTCCGTTTCGTACGCCTTTTTATCGATAACCGAGTCCCAGCACACCGTCATCCTGACAGGCAGCGCCTTGCCGATATTAAAATTGGCTGAAAAACCACCCACGCGCTGGCTCCATGTCCCCACGCTGCTCTGGCTCGGTTCCGTGGGGTCCAGTCGCCGGAAAATACTTTCCCGGATATCCCCATCCTCCAGATACACCATGGTCACCAGTGCCGGCAGGTTGACGGGATAGAAAAAATTAAACTGCCAGTGATCGTAAGGCAGTTTCTGCCCCCACTGTTCTACACCATCCCCTGACAATGACTTCACACCCTCCCGGCGATCGTGGCAACCGGCGAGCAATACGACACCCAACATGACCGCTACCAGCGGTAATCGTTTCATCCCTGCCTCCTCAGAAAAGTCTGTCCAGCGCGTCCGCATTCGCCCGCGCCCTGTCTTCCCACTGCTGCTGGTCGTCCATCCGCCATACCGTCCGCACCCACCCTTTGCCAGGAGCCATCGGCCACACGAACGAGCGCTCGTCCGTTGGCGCATAGTGGTTTCTCAGAAAAACTTCTCCTGAGGACGGACTCACCCACAGACTCAGATCCGAATCGATGTTCCAGTTCGCCGAACAGTGCAGGTAACGCCCGATGGTCCGCATCTCATCTGCCGTGAAGCTCTCCTGGTCCGTACCGCGTCGGACTGCGCGCCCCTGCGCTATCGCTTTGTCACACAGGGAAACAAGCTCAGCGGGAAGAGCCATGTCAGTATTTTGCGGATCAATATCACCGAATATCACCCCGGCATCCTGTGCCGCATCGAGCATCACCCGCATACTCACCTTTTCCCAGTCGTTCGGCACCGCCCGGCGAGTCATAAATACCGCCGCGCCGGCTTTCTTCTCCAAAATAAACGCCCGTGCCTTATCCCGGTTAACCAGTGGCCACGAAATCATTTTCGTCTCTACCTTACCGTGCGGCATCAGGTATTTCAGCGCCGGCAGCGAATATAGCGTCTGACGCATCTTCTCCGCCTTACGATATACTGCCGTCTGCATTTCATCCGAGCTTTCCGGTATCACTTCAAAGTCCGGCATCGTCAGCAGGGATATTTCATCCTCTCCCGCGTTGTAGCCTCCGCCGATATCCGAGTGCGCACCCGGCAGCGCCAGCTCCGGCCACATCCCCGCTATGCTGTTCAGGCTGAAGTTATATCTGCACTCGTGCATTGCGCTTATCTGAAACACCTTCTGCGCCACCGAGGGACGCAGTTCGAGGTTGACGCCGGGGTTGCTGCGCCCGTTGATGCCGTAGAAGTTCAGCAGACTCCCGATGGCCGCCACCGTGTCAAACAGCCCCAGAAAGCGTACCTCTCCCGCCGCTTTTCCATGGTGCCCTGTCAGGTCTAATCCTTTGTCTATCGCCACCGCTATCTCCGCGTCCTGGTTCATCACCCGGTTGGCGAAGTGCCGCGCTGCCGCTGCCCCGCGGCTAAAACCGAACACATCAAACTGCACCTTCGCTATCGCCACTTTGTCACGGTTAAGTTTGATAAAGCGGCTCAGCTCTGCGCTGATTTTGTCAAGCGCCTCGTCTGTCTTCGTCACCCCCCCTTCAAACTGCCGGATAAGGCTGCTGCCCAGCGCCGCTCCCAGCATAGAATCGCTTTCACCGTCCGCCGTCCCGATGCCGCTGACGTAGATTTTTACCTGCGCCTCTGTCTCACTGTCGTTGAGTTCATCACTAGACTGATAAAGGTCAAACAGTCGCGAAATATTAGTGATGCCGCCCTGCCAGCTGGCGTTCCCTAACTCTGCTCTGGCATGCTTTTCATACTTCTCGCACGCCCTGGCACGATCCTCGCCAACCAGATTAGCGCAGTGCGCATATGCCAGCCGCAGATCGTCTGAATTCGCCCGGTTATTCCCAGTGCCGTCAAAGAACACACCTACGGTCAGCGCGATCCCCCTGACTGGCACCCGCCGGCACTGAACGGTTTTTACAGTCCCGACAGCGCTGGTTCGCAGAGTGCAGTCCCCGATAACTTCATACCGATAATAACCGGTATCTTCCGGTGTGGTCTTTTCGTTTGTGCTCATGGAAAATCCTTTTAGTTTTGAGGGTTAATAAATATCCCATCATACCTTAACCAAAATCACCGCTCTATCTTCAGTAGATGATGCACATGCTCAAATGTATCGAGGGGATTGTATCCGCCTGTTCCTGCATACCCGGTAAAGAGCCATTTTTACTCAGTTCCAGTTCAAAAAAAGCCAGATGTCGCATTTTGCAGCTTCGCTCCCACTAGGCCATATAGTCGCCGTCGCCCAGTTCGCCCACCCACAGCACACAGTCAAGGCAGCACCAGAACATATCCCGGCGGTGTTCAGAGCTGCTCGGAATGATATCGATTTCAGGATGCTGACGATAAAAATCAGGCATGCCGGGCATCACCCGCAATGCCGCAAAAGAGATAGGAATATCCGCAGCGTGAAAAGCGTGGCCGAGGTTGTGAATGCGTTAACGGTTGAGTAAACACCCGGCGTCCTGGCCTGCACCAGGACGCCCAGGCTCATCAGGGAATAATCCGCGCGGCTCTCAACTGCGCGAACAGGCGGAAAAACATCGCATCGGTCGCCTGCATTTGCGTGAAGCCCGATCGCCGGAGTTTGCTCCCGTCACCAAACATGTCGTAGTCCCAGCTAAAGACAAAATCGGCAAACCGCCCGTCGCTCAGCTGCAGAATATCCGCTTCCACCAGTCGCTCTTCGACAAGCTCGCGCCATACGCCGCGATAGTCGTTAAACAGCTGATGAAATGACAGCCTCACCGGCGGCGCAGAGTCCAGTTCAAACCAGCGAGCGATGCGCGGCCACAGCTCGCTCCAGCGCCAGATATCGCCATTGTTTACGTTGAACGCCTGATTCTGTGCCGCAGGTGACGCGGCGGCCCACACCGTGGCCTCGGCCAGCAGCCCGGCGTCGGTATGGTCAACGATGCTGTGCCAGGCCTGTTCCGAACCGGGAAAACGCAGCGGTAACCCCAGCGCCTTGCACAGGGAGGCGTACAGGGCGATGCTCAGCGCAAGGTTCATGGCATTACCCGGTACCGCGCTCCCCACCACGCCCGGCCTGATGGCATTCCAGTGCCAGCGTTTTCCCCGCTGAAACTGGCTGAGCCACGCGAGCTGCGCGGCGTTAAATTCGGCACCCGGCACGCCGGGATCGCTTTCCCGCGCCGGGGTTTTAAACGGCCCCAGATGCGCACCATAGACTTTGTATCCCTGCATCAGGCTTACCGTCTGCAAAGGCGCCGTTTTTTCGAGGGTGCTGACCAGATTACGCAGCATGGTGACGTTCGGCTCAACCATGTCCGTCCAGTTCGCCGCGTTCGCCCAGGCGCTGTAAAAGATATGGGTGACACCGTTCAGGGCGTGCAGCGCCCGTGCGGTATCCTGCGCATCCAGTAAATCGACGTTCACCATGGGAATGCCGTCCGGATGGGTTACCTCGCGGCGACTGAGGCCAATCACCTCCCACTGATGGTGCAGGAGCGTGTTGACCAGCTGTCTGCCGACAATGCCGCTGGCGCCCGCGACCAGGGCGACGTTGTGTTGCTGCATCTTATTCATGGTGTTTCTCCGGAAAGGGTGACAGACGCAGTGTGATCTATTATTTTTTCTGGAGATATCCCCTGAAACCGATGGCACTTATAAGCAGAATCACTAAATGAATAATAAGCTCACCGCCATTTCTACCTTTCTACGCGTCGCTGAAGCGGGCTCGTTTTCAGCGGCCGCCCGTCAGACCGGTATTAAGCAGTCCGCCGTCAGTCAACAGATCGCGGCGCTTGAGGATGAGCTTGGCGTGGTGCTGCTGCACCGTACGACGCGTACGATGAAGCTGACCGAACAGGGGGAACGTTACCGGCGAGATATGCAGCTTGTGCTGGACGCTATGGGGGAAGCGGAAAGGCGTTTACATCCTGCCGATCATCGCGTTCGGGGACGCGTCCATGTCCAGCTACCGAGCGGCCTGGGGCAGATCATTTTGCCGCATCTGCTGGCGCTACAGCGCCTGCATCCCGAACTGCAGCTGATGATTTCCCTGGATGACCGCCTTGCCGATCTGGTGACGGAGGGCGTGGATGTCGCGATACGGCTGAGCAGCGAGCCTCCGCAGGCGCACGCGGCTCGCGTGCTGGCGCGTATTGAAGCCGCGCTGTTTGCCGCTCCCGGTTTTCAGGCGGTACACGCCGTCAGCGAACTGACCACGCTGCCACACGTGCGGTTCAGCGGTATTCCGCTGGATGCCCCCCTGCGCCTGATTTCTGACGAGGAAACGGTCGAGGTCAACGTGAATACCGTTTTCCGTGCCAACACCAGCGACGCGCTGCTGCAGGCGCTGGAGTCAGGCATCGGTATCGGCGGCATGCAGCGACCGCTCGTGGCCAGGGCGCTGCAGGCGGGCACGCTGGTACCGGTGCTGCCCGACTGGCGGTTACCCGATCGCTTCCTCTATGCCGTCTATCCTGACGCCCGCTTTATTCCGCAGCGCGTCAGAAAGGTCGTCAGCGTGATTGAGCAGTTGCTGCCTGAAATACTGAAGAAAAACTGATTGTTTCCGCCGTAAATGACGTGCATTTTTCAACCGCCAGGAATAGAGTATTTTTACCGTATCCCCTTTTTCTGGAGCACTTATGCCGGAGTACTGTTTTTTCCAAAAAGGCCCAAACCTCATAGCAATCGAAAGCGCAAACACCGATGCGGCTGCACAGCTCATCGCCCAGGGGTTCGAAAAACAGTTCGAGGAGATCGGCGCCGCGGATGAAAAAGAGGCGCTTACTCGCCTTACCGATATCCGTAAAAATAGTGAGATCGATCGTCATAACTTCCTGGCCGGTGCGGGCGAAATGCCGCTGATCGGCGTGCTGGCGGCTGCGGCAACCTGGTTGATTCAAAAGAAATAACGCAACGATACTCTACCTCGCCACCGGCAAATCGGCGTACCGCGTCGTATAGGCCGGTGACAGCATCTCACGCTTCATCGCCCAGGATTTCTCAATACCCTGCCCGGCGAACCATATCTTCCCTTTACCGGAATGATTTACGCTGTCCATCATCTCCATCAGCGCCGCGCTGTTGGCGCGCAGACGATTATCGTCAAACAAATTAAGCTGGGCGACGCCGCTGCTGAAAAAGTCCGCCAGCATGACCCCGGCTTTCATATAGCGATAGCCGTCGAGCCATATACGCCCCAGCGCCTCCGTGGCGGCGCGGATGATATCGCGCGAGTCATTGGTGGGCATCATCAGGGTGACAGAAGCCTGATTGCCGTAATAAATTTCGTTGTCCGCATGCGGGCTGGTGCGAACAAATACGCTGATAAAACGACAGTATTGATGCTCGCCGCGCAGTTTTTCCGCAGCGCGTTCCGCGTAGGCGCAAATAGCCTGGTGCATCTCTTCATATTGGGTAATACGGTGTCCAAACGAACGGCTACAGATGATTTGCTGCTTCGTGGGGGTGAACTCCTCCAGATCAAGACAGGGCTCACCGCGCAGCTCGCGGGCCGTACGTTCCAGTACCACGTTGAAATGTTTGCGGATGACCCAGGACGACGCTTCCGCCAGCTCCAGCGCCGTGGTGATCCCCATAGCGTTGAGCTTTTTCGTGATGCGCCGCCCTACCCCCCACACCTCCTCTACCGGAACCTTTTCCAGCAGCTTACGCTGCCGCTCTCGGCCTGAGAGATCGACCACGCCGCCAGTGCCGGACCATCGTTTCGCCGCATAGTTGGCCAGCTTCGCCAGCGTTTTGGTCGGGGCAATACCGACGCCAACGGTTAGGCCCGTATTTTTTAAGACCTCTGTGCGCATCTGGTGACCGAACGCTTCCAGCGACAGGCAGTGGCTGACCCCTGAAACGTTCACGAACGCCTCATCGATGGAGTAAATCTCTATTGCCGGGGCGAGATCGGTCAGCGTCTGCATGACCCGACTGCTGAGATCGGCATACAGCGCATAGTTCGAGCTAAAGACGTAAACTTTTGACGGGTATAGCTTTTCTTTGAATTTAAAATACGGCTCCCCCATTTTTATGCCGAACTGCTTTGCCTCCCGCGACAGCGAAATAATGCAGCCGTCGTTATTGGACACCACCACGATGGGTTTCCCCTCCAGATCGGGGCGGAATACCTTCTCGCAGGAGGCGTAAAAGCTATTCACATCAACCAGCGCGAACATGTTTATGCGTTTTGAGAGTGTGGGTGACGACGCCGAAGATCTGCAGCTCCTCTTCGGACTGAAAGGTAATCGGCTGATAGCGGGCATTATGCGGCAGAAGTCTCAGAACCGGGCGGGTCTGTAGCTCTTTCACCGTAAACTCACCGGCGACCGACGCCACGACGATATCCCCGTGTTCGGCATTTAACGAACGATCGACCACCAGCAGATCGCCGTCGCCGATCCCCGCCCCAATCATGGAGTCTCCACTCACCTTGATAAAATAGGTCGCACTGGGGTGTCTGACTGCCAGCCGGTTAAGATCGAGACGATCCTCCACATATTCCTGCGCCGGGCTGGGAAAACCACAGGCCACGCGTTCTAAAAACAAAGGTAATTCAATGTCTTGATTTGAGTGATAAGAAAAGAGAGTGTCCATAATGCCTTTCTCGCCGAATACTGTATATAAATACAGTATTACGAATTATGGACAAGGATCAAGGTCATTTCCAAAGGTGAACCCAAACGCGTTGAAGTTTGAGCGGTTTTAATTTAGCAACGTTGCCCGCCGATAACCCTCCCCATGGTTCTCCCCAGAGTGCGATAAGAGACGCGCCAACAAAAGTCATGAAAAAGTCACAAATCAAAATACTTCATAATGACTTATATAAAAACACAATCACTATTAAATCACTGAGTATTGACTTTTAAGTCAGATAAAAGCATATTTTACCGAACGAATTAATAAGACTTACTGGAGAATATTTTCAATGCCAGCCCGTGACTATCCAGACAAGCGTGTTGCACGCGGTCTGGCAAAGGAGGCCGATCTCAGGATGTTGAGCGCCCGCATCGATCCCGATCTGATGGAGTACATCAGAACCACCGCCTTTGAGACGCGTAAGAGCAAGCAGGAGATTGTGGCGGAAGCGTTGGCGCTGCACAGGCAGAAAAGTCAGACAGGAGCCTAAGCGCGCAAAGCCGGAAGCATCCTTCAGGCTTTGCGCGTGTCACCTTTAATCCCTCAGCGAATTCAGCGTTTCCAGTGCTTCAGGCGGCAAACGCAGCTCCCCCGCCGCGAGGTTTTGCCGTAAATGCGCTACGGAAGAGGTGCCCGGGATCAGCAGAATATTCGGGGAACGTTGCAGCAGCCATGCCAGCGCAACCTGCATTGGCGTGGCGCCCAGTGAATCCGCGACGGTCTTCAGCCCTGAAGATTGCAGTGGCGTAAAGCCTCCCAATGGGAAGAACGGCACATACGCGATCCCCTGCTGCGCCAGCAGATCCACCAGCGCGTCGTCACCCCGGTTTACAATGTTGTACATGTTCTGCACGCACACCACCGGGACCATCTTCTGGGCTTCCGCAACCTGAGTGGCCGTGACGTTGCTCAGGCCAATATGACGCACCAGACCCTGCTGCTGTAATTCGGCCAGGGTGGAGAGCGGTTCCGCAATCGACCCTTCCGCCGGCCCGTGTGCGCTAAACATGATCCGCAGATTCACCACGTCCAGCACGTCCAGCTGTAGATTACGCAGGTTGTCATGCACCGCCTGAGTCAGTTCCTGCGCGGAAAAGGCCGGCAGCCAGGCACCTTTGTCGTTGCGGCGGGCACCAATCTTGGTGACGAGCGTCAGATCGTCCCGGTATGGGTGAAGCGCCTCGCAGATCAGCTGGTTAGTGACATGGGGACCATAAAAATCACTGGTATCAATGTGGTTCACCCCCGCCGCCACCGCTTCGCGCAGCACGTCCAGCGCGGCCTGCTTATCCTTCGGTGGGCCAAAGACGCCCGGCCCGGCGAGCTGCATCGCACCGTAGCCCAGTCGTTTTACCGTCCGCGTCCCGAGCGCGTACGTCCCGCTTTTATCAATGCTGCTCATGTTAACCTTCCTCATAAAAATGATCCGGATTTACAACAGGTTCCTCACCGGAGCCCTTAGTTAAGCGCGAGTTAAATTAAAGTTTAAATTCTATACGACGATAGTATTGGTGTACCTCTGCATCCTTTCTAACGGACGACCGCTATGCTGAAAAATTTGCACGTGATTACCGGTATTATCTTTGCCCTCACCATATTCTGTCTGCTGCAAGTTGTCACGGGAGGGTTGTTCTACTCTGCCGTCAGCAACGATCGCCATAACTTCCAGAATTCCGGCGTGCTCAATGCCCAGCAGGAAAGCCTGAGCGACAGCGTAAACACGCTGGTGAAAACACGCGTCACCGTCACCCGCGTGGCGATCCGCTACCTGAAAAACCAGCGTGACCCGGCTTCACTTGCGGCGATCAATAAACTGCTTGGCACCGCAGCCGACTCGCTGGCAAAAGCCGAAGCCTATAACAAAGAGTGGCAGAAGCTGCCGCAGGTTAACGGCCAGGAGGCGGTATTAACCGACGAGATGCAGAAGTCCTGGAACCAGATGCACGAAGTGATGCGCTTATCGATTGAGTATCTGCGTGCCGACAACTACCAGGCCTATGGCGATCTGGACGCGCAGCAGGCGCAGGACGAGATGGAAGCGGTCTATAACCGCTGGCGCGCCGAAAACAACACCCTGCTGAAGGCCGCAACCGAAGAGAACCAGAGCAGCTTCACGCAGATGCAGTGGACGCTGGCGGCTATTCTGCTGGCCGTTATCGCGGTTCTGGTGGTCATCTGGCAGGGTTTACAACACCTGCTGTTAAAACCCCTCCACTCCATTATGAACCATATTCGCGCCATTGCAGGGGGTGACCTGACGCAGGAGATCGCTATCTCCGGTCGCAATGAGATGGGCCAGCTGGCCGCGGGCCTGCATGAGATGCAGCAGTCGCTGGTGACCACAGTCAGCGCCGTACGTGGAAGTACAGATTCCATCTACACCGGCGCAGGCGAAATTGCCGCAGGGAGCAACGATCTTTCCGCCCGCACCGAGCAGCAGGCCGCCTCGCTCGAAGAGACCGCCGCCAGCATGGAAGAGCTGACCGCGACGGTTAAACAGAACTCCGATAACGCCCGTCAGGCCACGCTGCTGGCGAAAAACGCCTCTGAAACGGCCGCGCGCGGCGGTCACGTCGTGGATAACGTGGTTCGCACCATGAACGAAATCGCCGACAGTTCGCAGCAAATTGCGCATATTACCGGCGTGATCGACAGCATCGCGTTCCAGACCAACATTCTGGCGCTTAACGCAGCGGTGGAAGCGGCACGCGCCGGGGAACAGGGCCGTGGTTTTGCGGTTGTTGCAGGTGAAGTCCGTACGCTGGCGAGCCGCAGCGCGCAGGCGGCGAAAGAGATCAAAGGGCTTATTGAGAACTCCGTCAGCCGGGTGAATACCGGTTCTGAGCAGGTCAGCGAGGCTGGCACCACCATGAAGGAAATTGTCGCCGCCGTGACCCGCGTGACCGATATTATGGGTGAGATTTCATCTGCCTCTGACGAGCAGAGCCGCGGTATTGAGCAGGTGAGCCTGGCCGTTTCGCAGATGGACAGCGTGACGCAGCAAAACGCCGCGCTGGTGCAGGAGTCCGCCACGGCGGCTGCGGCACTGGAAGATCAGTCCGAGCAGCTGCGCCAGGCGGTAGCCGCGTTTCGTCTGAACGGCAAAGAAAAAACGGTAGCCCCGCGCCCGGCCAGCGTGAAAACGCCCCAGCTGTTGCACCCGGCAACCGCAAACGCCTCCACCGACAGCAACTGGGAAACCTTTTGAGTTTCGGGCGGGCGAGAATATCGCCCGCTAGCGACTGCGCTTGGCGTGCCGCTCCCAGTTCTCCTGTTTTGCTTCACCGGATTTACGCAGTGAAACGTAACATGCCCCGCTGCCGCCGTGATGCGGCAGCGCCACGCAGAAGGCCTGCACTTCCTCAAATTCGGTTAACCAGCGCGCAAGATAGCTGCGCACCACATTGGGATGCGAGTTCTGCTCGCGCCCTTTCCCGTGAATGATAATCAGATTGCGTAACCCGTCTCGTCCGGCCTGGCGAATAAAAGAATAGAGCATCTGACGGCAGCGTTCGGCGGGCTGACGCAGGAGGTTTAAGCTGGCCTGACGGGCGTATTTACCCGTGCGCAGCTTATCAATAACGCCCTGCTGTACCCCTTCGCGCTGGAACGCCAGCGGTTCTTCCAGGGGAAGCACGTCAAGAAAATCCAGCGTCAGGAAGTTATCCAGCTGTTCGCTATCCACCTCCTCGCGCGTCCGCGTATTGCGGCTGGGCTGCCAGTGAATATCCGCGCAGCGCTTCAGGGGCTGGACATCTTCCATGGCGTCAAGAAAAAAGGATTTGTCGTCAGGGTTCATGGACATCCTCCGGCTACATCTGAGGACTGTACTATACCTGCGCCAGAGACCGGTCTCAATCACCGTTACAGGGCGATGCGTGGCAATAATATTAACCTGATGAATATATATAGTAATTATTAAATAAACTTAAATCAGACTTAACTAAAATTTCAGCAAAGGTAAAATACGTGATTTATGTTAAAATTTCGTGAAATCAATCACTCGCCCGCCTTTCATTTTTCGGGAAAGGTGTTATACCTAAATATACCTGCCCCATGGAAATAATACCCAGGATTGGCGAAAGGACGCACTGCTGTGTGTACTATAGGGTCTGTCTGATGTCGGGCAGATCCTGTTTTTTTAATAGGCATTTCACGCTCCGATTAATTTTCTCGCTTCCCTTCTGAATTGCGTAATTAATGATTCAGCAAGGGGCGTCTGACGTGAATCACGGCGTTGAATTAAATAATATGCTGCTTTGGGAAGCGATTCGACAACCGGTAACATGACCAGACGGTGTGCCAGCAGTGGGTCACAGCCTAACTCCTGCGGCAAAATGCTTAAGAAATCACTTTGCGCGACCAGGCTAATACAGGAAGAAAATGTTTCGCAGACCACACCAATTCGCGGTATTTGCGAGCGATAGCTAAATACCTCCTCTAATTGCTTATAATAACTTCCCCGCGGCGTCGGCATTGTCCAGTTATAATGCAGAAGTTCATTAATCGACGTTGCCCCCGTTGCCGGATGCCCTTCGCGACAAAATACCGCAAACGGCTTCTCGAAGAGTTTTTCAAACGTAAATTCCTGGTCGTAAGGTCCCTGATAATAGGTGTTAATGGTGAAGTCCAGCTCGCCCTGGCGTAATTCATTGATCATCGACACCAGCTGCCCTTCCATTATCCGCACCTTGACCTGCGGATGCTGCGCATGGAAGCGTGTGATAACGGCGGGCATAAGCGTGCGCGAAACGCTGGCCCCCATTCCGATGTTGATCTGCCCGGCCAGCTCACCCTGCCGCTGACGGATGTCATCCTGCGCGGCACGCAGCTCTTCCAGAATCAACCGGGCGCGCTGGTAAAAGCCCTCACCGCATTCGGTCAACGCGACGCCCTTACTCCTGCGCACGAAAAGCTGCGCCGCCATGCCCTCCTCCAGCTCTTTGATGGATTTGGTCAGCGCCGGTTGCGAAAGATTCAGCGTCCTGCTGGCACCGCGAATGCTGCCCTGACGCGCAACCTCAACAAACGCCCGGATTTGATGAAATTTAATCTGGAATGTCATAGCCCGACCGATAACCGTTGTTTATCAGAGTAAAGAAACTGTCATCTACTTTAATGGAAAGGGATGTGCGAGGGTAATTCCTGAACGGTTGAAACTGTGAAAAATCGGTTAGTGATAAGTAAAAACTATCACAGCGTGAAGCAGTTCACATATTTTAATGATGACAGGAACAGATATGGACACACTGGCGCAGTACATCCAGACGTTAACGCCGCAGCTGAGCGCGTGGCGTCGCGATTTTCACCATTTTGCGGAATCCGGCTGGGTAGAGTTTCGTACCGCCGCGAAAGTCGCGGAAATACTGGACTCGCTGGGTTACGCACTGGCGATGGGCCGCGACGTGGTCGATGCCGAAAGCCGGATGGGGTTACCCGATGACACAACCCTGGCGCGAGAGTTTGCCCGCGCGCGGGCGCAGGGCGCGCCTGAGAAATGGCTGGCGCCGTTTGAAGGCGGGTTCACCGGCATTGTCGCCACCCTGAATACCGGCCGCCCGGGCCCAACCCTGGCGTTTCGCGTCGACATGGACGCCCTTGATTTAAGCGAAGCGCTTGACGACAGCCATCGCCCGTTCCGCGACGGGTTTGCCTCCTGCAATCCGGGCATGATGCACGCCTGCGCGCACGACGGCCACACCACGATTGGTCTGGGACTGGCCCAGGTGCTTAAGCAGAATGACGCGCAGCTCAACGGCACCATCAAGCTGATCTTCCAGCCTGCCGAAGAAGGTACCCGCGGCGCGCACGCCATGGTTGCCGCCGGGGCGCTGGACGACGTGGACTATTACACGGCCATCCATATTGGTACCGGCGTACCTGCCGGAACGGTGATTTGCGGCAGCGATAACTTTATGGCCACCACCAAGTTTGACGTGAACTTTACCGGCGTTGCCGCACACGCGGGCGGTAAACCGGAGGACGGACGTAACGCCCTGCTCGCCGCCGCGCAGGCCGCCCTCGCCCTGCACAGCATCGCCCCGCACAGCGACGGCGCCTCTCGGGTGAACGTCGGAGTGATGCAGGCGGGCAGCGGACGCAACGTGGTGCCCGCGAATGCCCTGATAAAGGTTGAAACGCGCGGCGAAAGCGAAGCGATTAATCAGTATGTCTTTGAACGCGCGCAGGCGGTTATTACCGGCGCAGCGGCGCTCTACGGCGTGAGCGCCGAGATGCGCCTGATGGGCGCCGCAACCTCCAGCGCGCCGACACCGGCGTGGGTTGATTACCTGCGCGAACAGGCGAGCCGGGTTTCCGGGATTATTCACGCCATCGATAAGGTGAAGGCGCCAGCGGGTTCCGAAGACGCCACGCTGATGATGGCCCGCGTGCAGGAGAACGGCGGCATGGCGTCCTATATGGTGTTCGGCACGGATTTGAGCGCCGGACATCACAACGAAAAATTCGACTTCGATGAACAGGTCATGGCGATTGCCATTGAAACGCTGGCGCGAACTGCGCTCAATTTCCCGTGGACGCGAGGTGTGTAATGCAGGAGAACTACGCTTTTATTGCCGATGCGATCGACACGCGATGTCGGACGTTAACCGATATTGCCGACGCGATCTGGGATCGTCCTGAAACCCGCTTCGAAGAGTTCTGGTCCGCCGAACGGCTGGCCAGCGAGCTGGAGGCCGAGGGCTTCACGCTGACGCGCGAGGCCGGCGGTATTCCAAATGCCTTTATCGCCAGCTTCGGCAGCGGGAAACCGGTCATTGCCCTGCTGGGCGAATACGACGCGCTGGCCGGGCTAAGCCAGCAGGCGCACTGCGCGACGGCGCAATCCGCCACGCCGGGGGCCAACGGCCACGGCTGCGGGCATAACCTCTTAGGCACCGCGGCGCTTGCGGGCGCGGTGGCGGTGAAAAGCTGGCTGGAGCAGCACGGCGGCAGCGGAACGGTGCGTTTTTATGGCTGTCCCGGCGAGGAAGGTGGCTCCGGGAAAACCTTTATGGTGCGCGAAGGTCTGTTTGATGACGTTGATGCCGCCGTCACCTGGCACCCGGAAGCCTTCGCCGGGATGTTTAACGTCAGCACGCTGGCGAATATTCAGGCCGCCTGGCGTTTTCACGGCGTGGCGGCACACGCGGCCAACTCCCCTCATCTGGGACGCAGCGCGCTCGACGCCGTGACGCTGATGACTACCGGCACCAACTTCCTCAACGAACACATCATTGAGAAAGCGCGCGTCCATTACGCCATTACCGATACCGGCGGGATTTCACCCAACGTGGTGCAGGCGCAGGCCGAGGTGCTGTACCTGATCCGCGCCCCGGAGATGGCCGATGCGCAGCAGATCTACGAACGCATCGATAAAATCGCCCAGGGCGCGGCGATGATGACCGAAACCACCGTCGAGTGTCGCTTTGATAAAGCCTGCTCCAGCTACCTGCCAAACCGCACGCTCGAGGCGGCGATGTATCGCGCCCTGCAGCACTACGGCACGCCGCTCTGGACGGAGGAAGAACGCGCCTTCGCCCGCGAGATCCGCACCACCCTGACGCCCAACGATCTGCAAAACAGTCTGAAAAATATTGCCGCGACGGGCGGTGATGCGGGTAAAGCCTTTGCCCGGCGTCATCAGGAGACGCTGCTGGTGGATGAAGTCGCTCCCTATGCCATCACCGACAACGTGCTGGCGGGTTCAACCGACGTGGGCGACGTCAGCTGGAAAATGCCGGTCGCCCAGTGCTTCAGCCCCTGCTTTACCGTCGGCACGCCGCTGCACACCTGGCAGCTGGTGGCGCAGGGACGTACCTCCATTGCCCACAAAGGCATGCTGCTGGCCGGAAAAGTGATGGGCGCAACCGCGCTTAACCTGCTGCAGGACGCGGCGCTGCTGAAAAAATGCCGTGAAGAGTTCGAACAACAAATACAAGAAAAACCGTACGTGTGTCCGATCCCACAGGGCGTGACACCGTCACCTTTAAAATAAAAAAACACAACACAACAACACTCCCGAGGAACGCCCATGAGTATGTCTTCCATACCTTCGCATTCCCCATCCGGTAAGCTCTATGGCTGGGTTGAAAGGATCGGCAATAAAGTGCCGCACCCTTTCCTGCTGTTTATCTATCTGATTGTGATTTTAATGGTCGCCACCGCCGTGCTCTCCGCCTTTGACGTGAGCGTGCGCAGCCCGGCTGACGGCAGCCTGGTGGCGGTAAAAAACCTGCTCAGCGTTGACGGGCTGCACTGGTTTTTACCCAACGTGATTAAAAACTTCAGCGGCTTCGCCCCGCTGGGCGCCATTCTGGCGCTGGTGCTGGGCGCCGGGCTGGCTGAACGCGTGGGCTTGCTGCCTGCATTAATGGTGAAGATGGCTTCTCACGTCAGCGCGCGTTACGCCAGCTATATGGTGCTGTTTATCGCCTTCTTCAGCCATATCTCCTCCGACGCCGCGCTGGTGATCATGCCGCCGATGGGGGCGCTGATTTTCCTCGCCGTCGGGCGTCACCCCGTGGCGGGCCTGCTGTCGGCGATTGCGGGCGTGGGCTGTGGATTTACCGCCAACCTGCTAATCGTCACCACCGACGTGCTGCTCTCTGGCATCAGCACGGAGGCGGCAAAGACCATCGATGCGGCAATGCACGTCAGCGTGATCGACAACTGGTACTTTATGGCCAGCTCGGTGATTGTCCTGACGATTGTCGGCGGGCTGATTACCGATAAAATCATCGAGCCGCGGCTGGGTAAATGGGAAGGCCGTAGCGATGAAAAGCTGGAGACCCTGAGCAAAGAGCAGCGCTTCGGCCTGCGCGTGGCGGGCGTGGTCTCGCTGGCCTTTATCGCGCTGGTGGCGCTGATGGTGGTGCCGGAAAACGGCATATTGCGCGATCCGGTTAAACATACCGTCCTGCCCTCGCCGTTTATTCAGGGCATCGTGCCGCTGATTATTCTGTTTTTCTTTGTCGTCTCGCTCGCCTACGGTATCGCGACCGGCAAAATCCGCCGTCAGGGCGATCTGCCGCAGCTGATGATCGAGCCGATGAAGGAGATGGCGGGCTTTATCGTGATGGTGTTCCCGCTGGCGCAGTTTGTGGCGATGTTTAACTGGAGCAACATGGGCAAGTTTATGGCCGTGGGCCTGACCGATGCGCTGGAGGCGGCCGGATTAAGCGGCGTACCGGCGTTTGTCGGCCTGGCGCTGCTCTCATCTCTGCTGTGCATGTTTATCGCCAGCGGCTCCGCCATCTGGTCGATTCTGGCCCCGATCTTCGTGCCGATGTTTATGATGCTGGGTTTTCATCCTGCATTTGCCCAGATCCTGTTCCGCATCGCGGACTCCTCGGTGATACCGCTGGCGCCGGTCTCGCCGTTTGTTCCGCTGTTTTTAGGCTTCCTCCAGCGCTATAAACCCGAGGCCAAACTGGGTACCTACTATTCGCTGGTTTTACCCTACCCGCTTATCTTTTTAGGGGTATGGCTGGTGATGCTGGTGGCATGGTATCTTGTCGGACTGCCGATTGGGCCGGGAATATACCCGAGGCTGAACTGAAGGAATGAGGATGCTGAGATTACTCGAAGATAAGATTGCGACGCCGCTTGGACCGCTGTGGGTTATCGCGGATGAGACGTTCAATCTGCGCGCCGTTGAGTGGGAAGAGCACAGCGACCGCATGGAAGAGCTGCTCAATATTCATTACCGCTTGCAGGGTTATGAACGTATCAGCGCAACCAACCCGGGTGGGCTGAGCGACAAGCTTGCGGCGTACTTCGAAGGCGATCTCAGCATCATTGATACTCTGCCGACCGCCACGGCTGGCACGCCTTTTCAGCGCGAAGTGTGGCAGGCGCTGCGGTCGATTCCGTGCGGGCAGGTCATGCATTACGGCCAGCTCGCGGAGCAGTTAGGCCGCGCGGGCGCCGCACGCGCGGTGGGTGCCGCTAACGGCTCTAACCCGGTCAGCATCGTGGTGCCCTGCCATCGCGTCATTGGCCGCAACGGCACCATGACAGGCTATGCCGGCGGCGTGCAGCGAAAAGAGTGGCTGCTGCGTCACGAAGGGTATCTCCTGCTCTAGCTTCCAGGCTTTTTGTGCTTAATTTTCTACCGGTTAGGCTAAAAATCCATAATCAAGCTGTGGAATTTCAAGAAGATGGCGACACGTTGCCGTCTCTTGTCCTTATTGAGGGTTTGTCAGGCTTACGTACTTACCAAAAAGATGTTAAAATTGACCAATATCAATTAAGGCTTGAGCAAACCTATGATCCCGGAAAAGCGAATTATACGACGCATTCAGTCTGGCGGTTGTGCTATCCATTGCCAGGATTGCAGCATCAGCCAGCTCTGTATCCCGTTTACCCTGAATGAGCATGAACTCGATCAGCTTGATAATATCATTGAGCGCAAAAAGCCTATTCAGAAAGGGCAGACGCTGTTTAAAGCGGGAGACGAACTGAAATCGCTCTATGCTATCCGTTCTGGCACCATCAAAAGCTACACCATCACCGAACAGGGTGATGAGCAGATCACCGGCTTCCATCTGGCGGGCGACCTGGTGGGCTTTGATGCCATCGGCACGGGCCATCACCCGAGCTTTGCTCAGGCACTCGAAACCTCTATGGTTTGCGAAATCCCGTTTGAAACCCTGGACGATCTGTCCGGCAAGATGCCTAACCTGCGTCAGCAGATGATGCGTCTGATGAGCGGTGAGATCAAAGGCGATCAGGACATGATTCTGCTGCTTTCTAAAAAGAACGCAGAAGAGCGCCTGGCCGCATTTATCTACAACCTCTCCCGCCGCTTCGCCGAGCGTGGCTTCTCGCCGCGTGAGTTCCGTCTGACGATGACGCGTGGCGATATCGGTAACTACCTGGGCCTGACCGTGGAAACCATCAGCCGTCTGCTGGGCCGTTTCCAGAAAAGCGGGATGCTGGCCGTTAAAGGTAAATACATCACTATCGAAAACGGTGAGGCGCTGGCCGTTCTTGCCGGGCACGCCCGCAACGTAGCGTAACTCTCCGCATGTTGATGACCAGACTGATAAATTCTTGTGATTTATTGGTCTGGTATAATCACTCCCGTTTCAAGATATTTTCACCGTAGCACGTCCCCACACAGCACCCAAAAGGTTCTCGTTGAGGTTATGAATTGAGAGAAAGTTTGTTTTTCGTTTCAGTCGTGATTGCCTCTGTGACCTTTATCTTCATCTGGATCATGCTTGTCGGCCCAATGAAGGGGGAGGAAAAAACCTACGTTCAGGACTCCACGACCTTTGCGATAGCGGTGATGGTGCTGCTGTTTATTGCGTTTATCGCGGTGACGACGACGGTGCTTTTCCTCTGATAAATTTTCATGAATTATTGATCTGGCAAAACCTCCCCTCTGTTTCATTCAGGATATATAGGTTACTCTTTTAATTACAGACTGTGGTGACAGTAGTAAGGAGACCTGTATGGCCAAGTATCAAAACATGCTGGTAGCTATCGATCCGAATCAGGACGATCAGCCGGCATTACGACGTGCTGTGTATTTACATCAACGGATTGGTGGCAAAATCAAAGCGTTTTTGCCGATCTATGACTTCTCGTATGAGATGACCACCCTTCTGTCGCCTGACGAGCGCACCGCTATGCGTCAGGGCGTCATCAGCCAGCGTACCGCGTGGATCCGTGAACAGGCGAAGTATTATCTGGAAGCGGGCGTGCCCATTGATATTAAAGTGGTCTGGCATAACCGACCTTTCGAAGCCATCATCCAGGAAATTGTCGCCGGCGGGCACGACCTGCTGCTGAAGATGGCGCACCAGCACGACAAGCTGGAATCCGTGATCTTCACCCCGACCGACTGGCACCTGCTGCGCAAATGTCCTTGCCCGGTCTGGATGGTGAAAGACCAGCCGTGGCCTGAAGGCGGGAAAGCCGTTGTGGCGGTAAACCTCGCGAGCGAAGAGGATTACCACAACTCGCTGAACGAGAAGCTGGTGAAGGAGACCATCCAGCTTGCCGACCAGGTGAATCATACCGAAGTGCATCTGGTTGGCGCCTATCCGGTCACGCCGATCAATATCGCCATTGAGCTGCCTGAATTTGACCCGAGCGTGTACAACGACGCGATCCGGGGTCAGCATCTGCTGGCCATGAAAACGCTGCGTCAGAAATTCAGCATCGATGAGAAAATGACCCACGTGGAAAAAGGGCTGCCTGAAGAGGTGATCCCGGATCTGGCGGAACACCTGCAGGCGGGGATTGTGGTGCTGGGTACCATCGGCCGGACCGGTATTTCTGCCGCCTTCCTCGGCAACACCGCCGAACAGGTGATCGACCATCTGCGCTGCGACCTGCTGGTCATTAAGCCGGATGATTACCAGACGCCGGTTGAGCTGGACGATCCGGAAGACGATTAACGCCTGACGCCCGGCGGCACAGGCTTGCCGGGCCTACAAACCCGTAGGCCGGGTACGCGTCAGCGCCACCCGGCAATAAAAAAACCGCCGAATTCGGCGGTTTTTTCGTTTCAGCGCAACTTACAGCGCTTTCAGAATCGCATCCACGCTGGCTTTAGCATCGCCGAACAGCATGTGGGTGTTCTCTTTGAAGAACAGCGGGTTCTGAACCCCGGCATAGCCGGTATTCATGGAGCGTTTAAACACAATCACGTTCTGCGCCTTCCATACTTCCAGAACAGGCATACCGGCGATTGGGCTACCCGGGTCGTCCTGTGCCGCAGGGTTAACGGTATCGTTGGCGCCAATGACCAGCACGGTGTCGGTGTCGGCGAAATCATCGTTGATCTCATCCATTTCCAGCACGATGTCGTAAGGCACTTTCGCTTCCGCCAGCAGCACGTTCATATGGCCTGGCAGACGCCCTGCCACCGGGTGGATACCAAAGCGAACCTTGATGCCGCGCGCGCGCAGCTTCTCGGTGATTTCCGCAACCGGATACTGCGCCTGCGCCACCGCCATGCCGTAGCCTGGAGTGATGATCACGGAGTGCGAATTTTTCAGCATGTCTGCGGTATCTTCCGCAGAAATTTCACGGTGCTCACCCACTTCTTCATCCGCACTGGAAGAAGACCCATCGGTCCCGAAACCACCGGCGATAACGCTGATGAACGAGCGGTTCATCGCCTTACACATAATGTAAGACAGGATCGCACCGGAAGAACCCACCAGCGCACCGGTGACGATCAGCAGGTCGTTGCTCAGCATAAAGCCTGCCGCCGCTGCCGCCCAACCGGAGTAGGAGTTCAGCATCGAGACAACCACCGGCATATCCGCACCGCCGATGGACGCCACCAGGTGCCAGCCAAACGCCAGCGCGATGATGGTCATCACCAGCAACGCCAGTACCTGCAGGCCCACGCTTTCGGTACGCACGAAGACCACCAGCAGAACAAACGACACCACCAGCGCCGCGAGGTTCAGCTTATGACGGTTTGGCAGCATCAGCGGTTTAGAGGAGATCTTCCCGCGCAGCTTGCCGAACGCGACAATGGAACCGGTGAAGGTCACCGCACCGATGAAGATACCGAGGAACACTTCCGTCAGGTGGATATTCACCAGAATCGGTTCCAGGCCCGGTTCGTGATACAGGTAGCTGTTGAAGCCCACCAGCACCGCCGCCAGACCCACGAAGCTGTGCAGAATGGCAACCAGCTCCGGCATCTCGGTCATTTCAACGCGTTTTGCCAGGCGAATACCAATCGCGCCGCCGATGATCATCGCCACCAGGATCCACGCCACGTTGCCGGTATCCGGCCCGAAGATGGTGGCAATCAGCGCAATCGCCATCCCGGCGATACCAAAGTTATTACCCTGCTGAGACGTTTCGTGTTTGGAAAGCCCCGCCAGACTGAAAATAAACAGGATTGCAGCAACAATGTATGCGGCTGTCACTAATCCTCCAGACATATGCTACCCCTTAGCCTTTACGAAACATTTTCAGCATGCGCTGAGTCACGGTGAAACCACCGAAAATATTGATACTGGCGATCAGCACCGCGATAAAGCTCAGGAAGCTGATCCAGCCGCCGTGACCAATCTGCAGTAACGCCCCCACCACGATGATCCCCGAGATGGCGTTGGTTACCGACATCAGCGGCGTATGCAGCGCATGGGAGACGTTCCACACCACGTAGTAGCCCACGACGCAGGAGAGCGCGAAGACGGTAAAGTGGCCGAGGAACTCTTTTGGTGCGACGTCAGCCAGCCAGCCGAACAGAATAATCACCAGCGCCATGATCGCGTATTTGCGCCACGGAGAAGCCGGTTTGGCGGGTTCTTTTGGCTCAGGTGCCGCTTTCGTTGCCGCCTGAGGCTGAGCAGAAACCTGAATAGGCGGCGCAGGCCAGGTAATTTCACCTTCACGAACCACCGTGACGCCGCGCACAACAACATCGTCGAAATCAACGGTGACGTTGCCGTCTTTCTCTTTGCAAAGCAGCTTCAGCAGGTTGACGAGGTTGGTGCCATAGAGCTGAGAAGACTGCGTAGGCAGGCGGCCCGGCAGATCGGTATAGCCGATCACTTTTACGCCGTTAGCGGTCGTGGTTACCTGATTTGGAACGGTATATTCACAGTTACCGCCGTTTTGGGCGGCCAGGTCGACAATCACGCTGCCCGGCTTCATGGAGTCAACCATCTCACGGGTAATCAGCTTCGGCGCCGGTTTACCCGGGATAAGCGCGGTGGTGACAATAATGTCGACATCTTTCGCCTGGGCGGCGAAGAGTTCCATTTCGGCTTTGATAAAGGCTTCGGACATCACCTTCGCGTAACCGTCGCCGCTGCCTGCTTCTTCCTTGAAATCCAGCTCAAGGAATTCGGCGCCCATACTCTGGACCTGTTCCTTTACTTCAGGACGGGTGTCAAAGGCGCGTACGATAGCGCCCAGGCTGTTTGCCGCACCGATTGCGGCAAGGCCCGCCACGCCTGCGCCAATCACCATCACTTTCGCCGGAGGGACTTTACCCGCGGCGGTGATTTGACCGGTAAAGAAGCGACCAAACTCGTGGGCCGCTTCAACAATAGCGCGGTAGCCGGCAATGTTTGCCATGGAGCTTAAGGCATCCAGCGACTGCGCGCGCGAAATGCGCGGCACGGAGTCCATCGCCATCACGGTCACGCCGCGGGCCGCCAGCTTCTCCATCAGCTCCGGGTTTTGCGCAGGCCAGATGAAGCTCACCAGGGTCGTTCCCGGATTGAGCAGCGCAATCTCACTCTCTTCCGGTGCGTTGACCTTCAGAATCACCGGCGACTGCCAGACGTCAGCACCGTCGACCACTTCCGCGCCGGCCTGGATAAAGGCCTCGTCATCGAAACTCGCCAGTTTGCCCGCGCCGCTTTCAACCGCGACCGTAAAACCCAGTTTAAGCAGTTGCTCCACCGTTTTCGGTGTTGCCGCTACGCGGGTTTCATTGGCTAACCGTTCTTTTGGTACCCCAATACGCATAGTTTTCCCTTCCATCGGTTTTTGATGATGGTTTATCGATAAATGCCCGCGGTTTGTATCAATTTTCGCCATCGCGCGAGCGACGAGAGATGATTAACCCCGGAAAATAAAACAGTAACAAACTGTCTATAACCTACTGAAAATAGCGCCCGTGATCTACCGCCAGAAAACACTATTTCTTACTTTATCTGTGAAAAATAAGGGATCGGCGTCACTGACAGTGATATTTACCTTAAATTCACTGCCAGAACCGATAAAACGCGCAAGCGAAGCGGTAAAAACATGATATAGCGCCATAAGAGAACAACTTGTTAACATTAAATTAACTTGTAAAAGTCATATGCTTTATCAGTTTTACTTGTCAAACGCGTGTTTTTTCAACATATCACTAAATGTTATCGAATTCGGTGATTCAGTAAGCACAGGCAGTGAAAAATGGCGCAGACAGCGACGGGTTTTAAATGCAATAATCGGGACCGTCTCAAATTAACAACAATACCAGTACATGGTTTGCGCAAGGCGAAGGATCATTTTTATGAAGCTTAAGAACACACTCCTGGCGTCCGCACTTCTTTCCGCGACCGCCCTGTCTGCGAATGCCGCAACAGAGTTAACGCCGGAGCAAGCGGCAGCGTTAAAACCTTTTGACCATACGGTCATTGTGGGTCGTTATAATTCTATTGGCGACGCCGTCGCCGCTGCATCAAAAGCCGCAGATAAAAACGGAGCGGCCTCGTTTTATGTGGTTGACCAGTCCGATTACGGCAACAGCGGTAACCAGCGCGTGACCATTGCGCTGTTCAAAGACAATGCGCCGAAAGCTGACGCACCAAAAAACCGCGTGATCAACGGTGTTGTTGAACTGCCGAAAGATCAGGCGATTGAGCTGGAACCTTACGACACCGTCACCGTTCAGGGCTTCTATCGCAGCCAGCCTGAAGTGAACGATGCCATTACCAAAGCCGCGAAAGAGAAAGGGGCCTACTCTTTCTTCATCGTGCGTCAGGTCGATGCTAACCAGGGCGGCAACCAGCGTATTACCGCGTTCATCTATAAAAAAGATGCGAAAAAACGTGTTCTGCAGAGCCCGGATGCCATCCCGGCGAATTCAGAAGCAGGTCGCGCGGCGCTAGCTAAAGGCGGCGAAGAAGCGAAGAAAGTTGAAATTCCAGGCGTAGCAACGACGGCTGCTCCAAGCGCTGAAGTGGGCCGTTTCTTCGAAACGCAGTCCACGAAAGGTGGCCGTTATTCCGTTACGCTGCCGGACGGTACCAAAATTGAAGAGTTGAACAACGCCACTGCAGCGCAGATGGTGCCGTTCGACAGCATCAAGTTTACCGGCAACTACGGCAACATGACGGAAGTCTCTTACCAGGTCGCGAAGCGTGCGGCGAAGAAAGGGGCGAAGTACTACCACATCACCCGCCAGTGGCAGGAACGTGGTAACAACGTAACCATCAGCGCCGATCTGTACAAGTAACAACATCGTTTACGAAAGGCGGCGCAATGCCGCCTTTTTTTGTTACTTTTTTTGAATTTCTGCCTCACGTCATTGCATGCATTCGTTACACTCCGTAAAATCCCGCGCCTTAGTGTGATCCACCATTTTTATGCGCCTGAGCGAAATAATTATTCTGGATTTTGACCTTTCATAACAGGAAGCCAATGGAAAAGAAACTTGGCCTGAGTGCTCTGACTGCACTCGTATTAAGCTCAATGCTGGGTGCAGGCGTATTCAGTTTGCCGCAAAATATGGCCGCCGTCGCCAGCCCTTCCGCGCTCATCATTGGCTGGGGCATTACGGGTGTCGGCATACTGCTGCTGGCCTTCGCGATGCTGCTGCTCACCCGCATTCGCCCCGATCTGGACGGCGGCATTTTCACCTATGCGCGTGAAGGTTTCGGCGAGCTGATTGGCTTCTGTTCCGCATGGGGATACTGGCTGTGTGCCGTTATCGCCAACGTCTCTTATCTTGTAATCGTCTTCTCGGCGCTCAGTTTCTTTACCGATACGCCTGAGCTGCGCCTCTTTGGCGACGGGAATACCTGGCAGTCTATTGTGGGCGCCTCGGTGTTGCTGTGGTTCGTCCACTGGCTGGTGTTGCGTGGCGTACAAACGGCCGCCAGCATCAACCTGGTGGCGACGCTGGCGAAACTGGTTCCGCTCGGCCTGTTTATCGTTCTGGCCTTTATTGCGTTCCGTCTGGACGTTTTCAAGCTTGATCTTAGCGGCGTTGCGCTGGGCGTTCCCGTCTGGGAGCAGGTGAAAAACACGATGCTGATTACCCTGTGGGTGTTCATCGGCGTAGAAGGCGCGGTCGTGGTTTCTGCCCGGGCCAGGAATAAGCGCGATGTGGGCCGCGCCACGCTGCTGGCTGTACTGGCCGCGCTGGGGGTCTATTTGCTGGTGACGCTGCTGTCGCTGGGCGTGGTGGCGCGTCCTGAACTGGCTGAAATGCGTAACCCGTCAATGGCAGGCCTGATGGTGAAAATGCTTGGTCCCTGGGGCGACGTGGTGATTGCCGCAGGGCTGATCGTCTCCGTCTGCGGCGCTTACCTGAGCTGGACCATCATGGCGGCTGAAGTGCCGTTCCTGGCCGCGACGCACAAGGCGTTTCCACGCCTGTTCGCCCGTCAAAACCAAAACAGCGCGCCGTCGGCATCGCTCTGGCTGACCAACATCAGCGTTCAGGTCTGTCTGGTGCTGATCTGGCTCACAGGTTCTGACTATAACACCCTGCTGACCATCGCCTCGGAGATGATTCTGGTACCCTATTTCTTAGTGGGTGCGTATCTGTTAAAAATTGCCACACGCCCGGCGCATTATGTCGTGGGTGTCGGAGCCTGTATTTACGGCCTGTGGTTGTTGTATGCTTCCGGGCCTATGCATCTGCTGCTGTCGGTGGTGCTGTACGCACCGGGTCTGCTGGTGTTTATCTACGCCCGCCGCACGCATCAGCTGGAGAACGCGCTGAAACGCCGTGAAATGGCATTAATTGGACTGTTACTGGTTGCTGCCCTGCCGGCAACCTGGATGTTAATGGGTTAGCATCGCCTTTCCCATTGTTGAACTGTAAAGGAGAATACGATGGGAAATGCACCGCTTCGCCCAATACTGATTACCGGTGGAGGCCGCCGTATCGGCCTCGCCCTCGCCCATCACTTTCTCAACCTTCGCCATCCGGTCATTGTCAGCTACCGTACGGAATACCCGTCGATTGAAGGGTTACGCAAAGCCGGGGCGGTCTGCATTCAGGCTGATTTTTCGACCGATGAAGGCATTCTGTCTTTCGCGGAAAAGGTAAAAGCCGCCACGACGGGACTGCGCGCCGTGATCCATAACGCCAGCGCATGGCGAGCCGAAAAACCCGGTACGTCACTCAGCGAAACGCTCTCCGCCATGCTGCAGATCCACGTCAATGCCCCTTATCTGCTTAACCACGCGCTGCAGGATCTGCTCCGCGGTCATGGGCACGCGGCGGGCGACATTATTCACTTTACCGATTATGTGGTTGAGCGAGGCAGCGACAAGCACATCGCCTACGCGGCCAGCAAAGCCGCGCTGGATAATATGACACGCTCGTTTGCCCGCAAGCTCGCGCCCGAGGTGAAGGTGAACGCCATCGCCCCGGCGATGATTTTGTTTAACGAAAACGATGATGCAGAGTATCGTCAGCAGGCGCTGAATAAGTCGCTCATGAAAATCGCCCCGGGCGAGAAAGAGGTCATCGATCTTGTGGATTATCTGCTCACCAGCTGCTACGTCACCGGCAGAACCTTTGCCGTGGACGGCGGCCGACCGCTGCGCTAGTGAAAGCGGCTCCAGAAGAAAATTAACACCCAGGCGCTGAGTCCCCAGCAGACTACCGCCCCGCTCAGCGCCAGGGGAAGACGCAGAAAACCGGTGAAATACCACAGCGAAAGCAGGTAGAGAAAATACGGAATGATAGACCACATGCCAAACACGATGGTTGTGCGTAACGCTTCCGTGCCCCGCTCAGAAGCCACGATATAGTGGGCAATCAGCGCAAAGGTCGGGAACAGCGGGATTAGCCCGGCAATGTAGTAGTTTTTCGTTTTTGCCAGAATGCCAATCAGTAACACCACCAGCGCGCCCAGCGCGGCTTTGATCGCCAGCCCCATACTTTTTCCTATAACAATCAAATAACATTAAGAGCCAGAATAACGGAACCGGCGTTAATTTTGAAAGATTAATGGAAGGTTAAGGTTCCGCGGTGTATGTTGGCTTTTTTCACGAAAACAGACGCTGTATGAATAAGATTGTTTATGTTGAAGACGAACCCGAGGTCGGGCAACTGATCGCCGCCTATCTGGGTAAACATGATATGGACGTCATTGTTGAACCTCGCGGCGATCGTGCCGAAGAGGTGGTCGTCCGTGAAAACCCGGATCTGGTGCTGCTGGATATCATGCTGCCAGGCAAAGACGGCATGACGCTCTGCCGTGACCTGCGCGCCCGGTGGGAGGGCCCTATCGTTCTGCTCACCTCACTGGACAGCGATATGAACCACATTTTGTCGCTGGAGATGGGCGCAAATGACTACATTCTGAAAACCACACCGCCTGCCGTCCTGCTTGCCCGCCTGCGCCTGCATTTGCGCCAGCACGCCAGCATCGAACGCGAAGCGCCCGCGCCTTCTCTGACGCCGCACAAAGCGATGCGCTTCGGTACGCTGTCTATCGACCCTATTAACCGCCAGGTGCTGCTCTCCGGCGAGCTTATCGCCCTCTCCACCGCAGACTTTGACCTGCTGTGGGAGCTGGCAACGCACGCAGGGCAAATTATGGACCGCGACGCGCTGCTGAAAAACCTGCGTGGCGTGAGCTATGACGGAATGGACCGCAGCGTTGACGTGGCGATTTCGCGTCTGCGCAAAAAGCTGCAGGATAACGCTACCGAGCCCTACCGCATTAAAACCGTGCGTAACAAGGGTTATCTGTTTGCCCCGCACGCCTGGGAAACCTGACTCCGTTATCCGGTTAGCATAACCTGCGCGAAATGAAGGGATTAAACACCGATGCCCTCTCTTTCGCGCGTTTATTTATCCGTTTGCGCAACAATTGACTTGCTAAGCACGCGAACTATTCCATAATTAAGTCTCCCACTCTCCTTTCTTCAGCTCGCCCCGACTGCATGTAGACTCGCTTTCACCGCGAAGCGTTACGATATCTCTCCCATACAATCTTGAAATGAGGATTTAAGCCTATGGCATATGTATAGCTACAATCAGGTAGAAGCCATCAAAACCAATCTCGAGTGGATTGTTAATCAGGCAGCTTTAAGGCGCGCCTCTCCCTCGCGCTCCGATCAAAAAGCGCTTTTTGACCTGCTGGAACTTATCCAGTATTTCGAAATACTCCTGGATTTAATTAACGAATTCGGTACCGATGTGATTGATACGCACATTGCAGAAGGCCTGGCCGTGACGGAAAAACTCATCGCCAAGGTAAAAAACAGCGCGAAAGCCATGTAACACGCGCGACAGACGTGAAAAACGCGAAGGGTTTTCATGTATATTCTGCACATAGCGTTTTTTCGGTGAGACCCAATGAAAAAGCTGTTTGTGCAGTTTTATCTTTTACTGTTTGTCTGCTTCCTGGTCATGACCATGCTGGTCGGGCTGGTCTATAAATTCACCGCCGAACGTGCGGGCAGGCAGTCGCTGGACGATCTGATGAAAAGCTCGCTCTACCTGATGCGCAGCGAGCTGAGAGAGATCCCCCCACACGACTGGGCGAAAACCCTCAAAGAGCTGGACCTGAATCTGTCGTTCGATTTACGCATCGAGCCGTTGAAAGATTTCGATCTGGATCCGCCCGCTATGCAGCGTCTGCGCGACGGGGACATCGTCGCGCTGGATGAGAAATACACCTTTATCCAGCGCATACCGCGCAGCCATTACGTGCTGGCCGTCGGGCCGGTGCCCTATCTCTACTATCTCCACCAGATGCGTCTGCTGGACATGGCGCTGATGGCCTTTATCGCCATTTCGCTCGCGTTTCCGGTTTTTATCTGGATGCGCCCGCACTGGCAGGACATGCTGAAACTGGAATCCGCCGCGCAGCGTTTTGGCGAGGGGCACTTTACCGAACGCATTCACTTCGACAGCGGTTCCAGCTTTGAACGTCTGGGCGTGGCTTTTAACCAGATGGCCGATAACATCAATGCCCTGATCGCCAGTAAGAAGCAGCTGATCGACGGCATTGCGCACGAGCTGCGCACGCCGCTGGTTCGCCTGCGCTACCGTCTGGAGATGAGCGAGAATCTGACTGACGCGGAGTCTCAGGCGCTTAACCGCGACATCGGCCAGCTTGAGGCGCTGATTGAGGAGCTGCTGACCTACGCGCGCCTCGATCGTCCGCAAAACGAGCTGAACCTCAGCACGCCGGATCTGCCCGCGTGGCTGCAAACCCACATCGATGACGTTCAGAGCGTGAACCCGCAGCGCACGCTGTTAACGCGCGTCACGCCGGGTGATTACGGCGCGCTCGATATGCGCCTGATGGAGCGCGTGCTGGACAATCTGATGAACAACGCCATGCGCTACAGCGAAAGTACGCTACAGATCGGACTGGATTTGCAGGGCAATCAGGCCAGCCTGACGGTGGAGGATGACGGTCCGGGGATTGCCCCGGAAGCGCGAGAAACCGTGTTTGAACCGTTTGTCCGCCTCGACCCCAGCCGCGATCGCGCCACTGGCGGATGCGGCCTGGGGCTGGCGATTGTTTACTCTATCGCGCAGGCGATGGGCGGCACGGTGCATTGCGAAGAGAGCGAGCTCGGCGGCGCGCGCTTCTGCTTTAGCTGGCCGGTGTATCATAACATCGCCCTTCCCGTCCCTGCCTGACCTTAACCGCACGCTGGCCTGACCCGGCGTGCTGTGCTATATGATAAGTATGTTGTAACTAACGAGAGTGTTTATGGCGACTTACGATCTCCTAGAACGGCTGAACAGCACGTTTCGGGAAATAGAACACGAGCTCCTGACCCTGACCGAACGTTTGCAGAACTGCCGCCTGCTGGCCGCGCGCGTCTTTACCCTGCCCGAGGTGGCTAAAGGGGCCGAGCACGACCCGCTGGACACCATCGAGGTTGAACAGCACATCGGCAGCGCCGCCCTTGAGCTGGCGCTGAAGCACTATCGCCGCCTGTTTATCCAGCAGCAGTCAGAAAACCGCAGCAGTAAGGCCGCCGTGCGTCTGCCCGGTGTGATCTGCCTGCAAACCGATGCGACAACGCGTGACGCGCTGGAAAGCCAGATTACCCATATCAACACCCTGAAAGCGGCCTTTGAAAAGATCGTTACCGAAGAGTCCGGCCTCGCCCCTGCCGCCCGGTTTGAATGGGTGCACCGTCAGCTTCCGGGGCTGATTACCCTGAACGCCTATCGCACGCTGACGGTACTGCGTCACCCCGCCACGCTGCGCTTCGGCTGGGCGAATAAGCACATCATTAAAAACTTCACCCGGGATGAGATTCTGGCGCAGCTGGAAAAAAGCCTGAAGACGCCGCGCGCCGTCGCACCGTGGTCGCGCGAGCAGTGGATTGAGCGCCTGGAGCAGGAGTACCACAGCATCGCCTCGCTTCCGGCGGACGCGCGCCTCAAGATAAAGCGCCCGGTGAAGGTGCAGCCTATCGCCCGCGTCTGGTATTCCGGCCAGCAAAAACAGGTTCAGTATGCCTGCCCTACGCCGCTGATTGCGCTTTATGATGCCGACCGGGGAGCTATCGTGCCGGATATTGGTGAGTTGCTGAATTACGATGCTGAAAATGTCCAGCACCGTTACCGACCTCAGGCGCAGCCGCTGCAGCTGATTATTCCGCGGCTGCACCTGTACGTGGCGGGATGACTATTTCAGGCTGCCGACCATCGCCTCAGGGCGCACCCAGGCATCGAAATCCTCCTCCGTGAGATAGCCCAGCGCCAGGGCGGAGGCTTTCAGCGTCAGCCCCTCTTTATGCGCTTTTTTCGCGATCTCGGCGGCTTTGTCGTAGCCGATATGGGTATTCAGCGCCGTCACCAGCATCAGGGATTCATTGAGCAGCTGGCTGATACGCTCGCGATTCGGCTCAATCCCTACCGCACAGTGCTCGTTAAAGCTCTCCATCCCGTCCGCCAGCAGACGAATCGATTGCAGTACGTTATGGATCACCATCGGGCGATAGACGTTCAGCTCGAAGTTGCCGGACGCACCGCCCAGGTTGACGGCCACGTCGTTGCCCAACACCTGACAGCAGAGCATGGTCATGGCTTCGCACTGGGTCGGGTTCACTTTACCCGGCATGATGGAGCTGCCCGGCTCGTTTTCCGGAATACTGATTTCACCGATGCCGCAGCGCGGACCCGAGGCCAGCCAGCGCACGTCGTTGGCGATTTTCATCAGCGAGGCCGCCAGCCCTTTCAGCGCGCCGTGGGTGTGGACCAGCGCATCGCAGGTCGCCAGCGCTTCGAACTTGTTGGGCGCCGTGACGAACGGCTGACCGGTGATGTTTGCCAGCTCCTCCGCCACGCGCACCGCGTATTCAGGATGGGTGTTTAACCCTGTCCCGACCGCCGTTCCGCCGAGCGCCAGCTCCGCCAGGTGCGGCAGGCTGTAATCAATATGCTTCAGGTTATGTTCCAGCATCGCCACCCAGCCGGAAATCTCCTGGCCGAGCGTCAGCGGCGTGGCGTCCTGCAGGTGCGTACGGCCAATTTTGACGATGTCGCGGAAGGCCTGCGCTTTCTCGTTGAGCGTGGCTTTCAGGACGTTAAGCTGCGGGATAAGCTGCTCGCGTATAGCGATGACCGCCGCCACGTGCATCGCCGTCGGGAAGACGTCGTTGGAACTCTGGCTTTTGTTGACGTCATCGTTCGGATGGACCTTACGCTCCATGCCGCGCACGCCGCCCAGCAGTTCGCTGGCCCGGTTCGCCAGCACTTCGTTCATGTTCATGTTGCTCTGAGTGCCGGAACCGGTCTGCCAGATGGCGAGGGGGAATTCGTCGGGATGCTTACCCGCCAGCACTTCGTCGGCGGCGTTGATGATGGCGGTCGCTTTTTCTGCCGGCAGCAGGCCTAAATCCTGGTTCACTTTAGCGGCGGCGCGTTTGGTGAGCGCCAGCGCCTGAATCAGCGAGACGGGCATTTTTTCAGTCGAAATACGGAAGTGCTCCAGCGAACGCTGGGTTTGCGCGCCCCATAGCTTATCGGCCGGGACGTCGATGGCGCCCATCGAATCTTTCTCATGGCGTACCGTGGTCATTACTTTCTCCTTGATAACAAAAGAGGGATTGCTCACATGCTTAAGGAATAAGTATTGATGACTTCTGAGAAACGATATGGCGCTTTGTGCGCTCTTTTTGATGTCGGGTGGCGCTGACGCTTACCCGACCTACCAGACTCGTAGGCCGGGTAAGGCGCAGCCGCCACCCGACAATTTACAGAATTACTTCACGCACGCCGAACACTGGGACGACTGGATCTGCTTGAAGAAGTCGTTGCCTTTGTCATCCACCAGGATAAACGCCGGGAAGTCTTCCACTTCAATTTTCCAGATCGCTTCCATACCCAATTCCGGGTACTCCACGCACTCCAGGCTCTTAATGCTGCCCTGCGCCAGAACCGCAGCCGGGCCGCCGATGCTGCCGAGGTAGAAGCCGCCGTGCTTGTGGCAGGCGTCCGTCACCTGCTGGCTGCGGTTACCTTTCGCCAGCATGATCATGCTGCCGCCGTTGGCCTGCAGCTGGTCAACGTACGAGTCCATACGTCCTGCCGTGGTTGGGCCTAACGAGCCGGACGCGTAGCCTTCAGGCGTTTTCGCCGGGCCGGCGTAGTAGATCGGGTGATCTTTAATGTACTGCGGCAGCCCTTCGCCGTTGTCCAGACGCTCTTTCAGCTTCGCGTGCGCGATGTCGCGGCCCACGATGATCGTACCGTTCAGCGAGAGACGGGTCGAGACCGGATACTGCGAAAGCTGCGCCAGAATCTCTTTCATCGGACGGTTCAGGTCAACGCGAACCGCTTCACCCTCACCCGCTTTGCGCAGCTCTTCCGGGATGTATTTGCCCGGGTTGTTTTCCAGTTTTTCGATCCACACGCCTTCGCGGTTGATCTTCGCCTTGATGTTGCGATCCGCAGAGCAGGACACGCCCATCCCGACCGGACAGGAGGCGCCGTGACGCGGCAGACGGATCACGCGCACGTCGTGGGCAAAGTATTTACCGCCAAACTGCGCGCCGAGGCCCAGATTGCGGGCTTCTTCCAGCAGTTCCTGCTCAAGCTGCACGTCGCGGAACGCCTGGCCGTGCTCGTTACCTTCGGTAGGCAGGCCGTCGTAGTATTTGGTTGAGGCCAGCTTGACGGTTTTCAGCGTGCTTTCCGCCGACGTACCGCCAATCACAAACGCGATATGGTACGGCGGGCACGCCGCGGTGCCGAGGGTGCGCATCTTTTCAACCAGGTAGTTCTTCAGCTTGCCCGGGGTGAGCAGCGCCTTGGTTTCCTGGTAGAGATAGGTTTTGTTAGCTGAACCGCCGCCTTTGGCGATACAGAGGAATTTGTACTCGTCACCATCCACGCTGTAGAGATCGATCTGTGCTGGCAGGTTGGTGCCGGTGTTGACCTCTTTATACATATCCAGCGCCGCGTTTTGCGAATAGCGCAGGTTATCTTCGGTGTACGTGTTGTAGACGCCGTGCGCCAGGGCCGCTTCGTCACCGCCGCCGGTCCAGACGCGCTGGCCTTTTTTACCGACGATGATCGCCGTGCCGGTGTCCTGACAGGTAGGCAGAATACCTTTCGCGGCGATGTCTGAGTTACGCAGGAACTGCAGGGCAACGTATTTATCGTTTTCGCTGGCCTGCGGGTCGCTCAGGATATCGGCAACCTGCTGCTGGTGCGCAGGACGCAGCATAAACGAGGCGTCGTGGAAAGCGTGCTGCGCCAGCAGCGTTAGCGCCTGAGGATCGACCTTGAGGATCTCTTGTCCTTCAAACTCAGAGACGGAGACGTGATCGCGGGTTAACAGGTAATACTCGGTCCGATCCTTACTGAGGGGGAAAGGATCCTGATAATGGAAGGGTTTATTCGACATTGGTCTCTCACTTACTGCTTCGGTCTGTTTATTCAGGGCAGATGTTCCGCTGCCCGGCTTAAAAGCGAGTCAGCTTATCCTACACAATTTTTTAACAAAAACTGAGACTAGTACGACTTTTTACATCCACAGGTTACTTCCATGAGGTTTATTGCTTTAATACCCGGAGTTAATTCCACAATTGAATCAGGGCTTGATAATGCAAAAACTCATTAACTCAGTGCAAAACTACGCCTGGGGAAGTAAAACTGCGTTAACGGATCTCTACGGTATCGCGAACCCGAACAACCTGCCGATGGCAGAACTGTGGATGGGGGCGCACCCGAAGAGCAGCTCAAAAATTGAAGACGCCAGCGGCCAGGTACGCAGCCTGCGTGACGTGATTGATGCCGATAAAGCCGCGCTGCTGGGCGACAAGGTGGCTCAGCGCTTTGGGGAACTGCCGTTCTTGTTCAAGGTGCTGTGCGCCGACCAGCCGCTCTCCATCCAGGTTCACCCGAACAAGAAAGCCTCTGAAATCGGCTTTGCGAAAGAGAACGCGGCGGGTATTCCGTTAGACGCCGCCGAGCGTAACTACAAAGATCCTAACCACAAGCCGGAGCTGGTGTTCGCGCTGACGCCGTTCCTGGCGATGAACGCGTTCCGCGAGTTTTCAGAGACCATTTCCCTGCTGCAACCGGTCGCGGGTGCCCACAAGGCTATCGCCCACTTCCTTGAAAACCCGAACGCGGACGCGCTGAGCCAGCTGTTTGCCAGCCTGCTGAATATGCAGGGTGAAGAGAAATCTCACGCGCTGGCGGTACTGAAAGCGGCTCTGGGCAGCCAGCAGGGTGAACCGTGGGAGACTATCCGTCTGATCTCCGAATTCTACCCGGACGACAGCGGCCTGTTCTCCCCTCTGCTGCTGAACGTGGTGAAGCTGAACCCGGGCGAAGCGATGTTCCTGTTTGCCGAAACCCCGCACGCCTACCTGCAGGGCGTGGCGCTGGAGGTAATGGCCAACTCAGATAACGTGCTGCGCGCGGGCCTGACGCCGAAATACATCGATATTCCTGAGCTGGTTGCCAACGTGAAGTTTGTGGCGAAACCTGCCGCGGAGCTGCTGACTCAGCCGGTGAAAAACGGCGCAGAGCTGGACTTCCCGATTCCGGTTGAAGATTTTGCTTTCTCCCTGCACGACCTGAGCCAGGCCGAAACCGCCATCGCGCAGGAAAGCGCGGCGATTCTGTTCTGCGCCGAGGGCGAAGCAACGCTGCGCAAAGGCGAACAGCGTCTGGTGCTTAAGCCCGGTGAGTCAGCATTTGTTCCAGCCAATGAGTCTCCGGTCAGCGTAAGCGGCACCGGTCGTCTGGCGCGCGTTTTCAATAAGCTTTAAGCACTTACTGAATTTTTTAACAACTCTTGCTAAGCTAGTTGCAGGCTTAATATCTCCAGGCGGTTTTTACCGCCTGGTTTCATTTTAGGGATAGTCGCAATGAAAAAATCGGTCGTAGCGGTTGGAGTGATTGTAGCGTTAGGCGTGGTCTGGACGGGTGCTTCCTGGTTTACCGGGAAACAGCTGGAAGGCCGTCTGGCTGAGATGGTGGCGCAGGCTAACGGAGAGATTAAGCGCAGCGCGCCGGAGGCGGGCCTTGAGCTGAGCTACCAGAATTATCATCGCGGCGTGTTTACCAGCCGTATGCAGCTGGTGGTGAAGCCGGTTGCCGGTGCTGAAAACGGCTGGCTGAAACCGGGCCAGAGCGTGGTGCTGGATGAGGTGGTGAGCCACGGTCCGCTGCCGCTGGCGCAGCTGAAGTCCTTTAACCTGATCCCGTCGATGGCGTCCGTTCATACCGTGCTGGTGAATAACGACGTCACCAAACCGCTGTTTGACCTGGCGAAGAATGAATCGCCTTTCGACATTAATACCCGAATTAGCTATGCCGGTGACACGAGTTCCAATATTGCCCTGAAAGCGCTGAACTACGAGAAAGAGAATGAGAAAGTCGCCTTTAGCGGCGGCCACTTCAAACTCGATGCCGACCGCGACGGAAACGTGTTCTCCCTGACGGGTGAAGCGGAAAGCGGCCTGGTCAATGCCGTGAACGAATATAACCAAAAGGTTCAGCTCACCTTCAACAACCTGAAAGCCGACGGCAACAGCCGAATGACCGATTTCCAGGAGCGTATCGGCGATCAGAAACTCTCTCTCGACAAGGTAGCCATTGCGGTTGAAGGAAAAGAGATGGCCGTGCTGGAAGGCATGGACGTCAACGGCAAATCCGACGTTTCCAAAGACGGTAAAAGCATCAACACGCAGTTGGATTACACGCTGAAGAGCCTGAAGGTGCAGAATCAGGATCTGGGCACCGGCAAGCTGTCGCTGAAGATCGGCAATATCGACGGCCAGGCGTGGCACGAGTTTAGCCAGAAATACAGCAAAGAGAGCCAGGCGCTGCTGACCGATGCCGCACTCCAGCAGAACCCTGAGGTGTATCAGCAGCAGGCGATGGCGGTACTGTTCAACAACCTGCCTGTCCTGCTGAAAGGCGAGCCGGTGATCACCGTTGCGCCGCTGAGCTGGAAAAACAGCAAAGGCGAAACCAGCTTTAACCTGTCGCTGTTCCTGAAAGATCCGGCAACCGCAACGGGTGAACCGCAGACGCTGGCGCAGGAAGTGGATCGCAGCGTTAAGTCGCTCGACAGCAAGCTGACCATCCCGATGGATATGGCGACCGAGTTTATGACCCAGATTGCGAAGCTGGAAGGCTACGGCGATGAAGACGCCGGCAAGCTGGCGAGCCAGCAGGTGAAAGGTCTGGCGGCCATGGGTCAGATGTTCCGCATCACCAAAGTGGAAAACAACACGATCTCCACCAGCCTGCAGTACGCCAACGGCCAGGTAACGCTCAACGGCGACAAGATGCCGCTGGAAGACTTCGTCGGCATGTTTGGTATGCCGACTCTGGGGATGCCGGAACCGGCTGAACCGGCAGCGCCAGCCGAACCGGCGGCGCCGCAGCAGTAAACAGCAAAACCCCTCACATGAGGGGTTTTTTTATTGCCCGCTAACTTTTCCATCCCGCCAGGAAATCCAGCAGAAGCGCGTTCACTTTCTCTGGCTGCTCCTCCTGCGGCAGATGGCCACACTCATCAATCCCCTGCGCCCGCAGGTTCTCCGCCATTTCGGCCCAGACGCTTTCCATATCGAAAAGCTTGCCGACCGCATGAAAATCATTACCCCACAGCGACATTACCGGGCAGGTGATTTTCACCTCAGCGTCAGCCATATCCTGCGCCACATCCTCTGCGTTGGCGCGATAGTCAGCCATTGCGCCACGCACGGCACCCGGCGCCTGATACGCCCTAACATAGGTATCAAACGCCTCGCCGCTGATGGTCGACGGATTGTAGGTCCAGTCCGAGAAAAAGTGGCGCAGCCAGATATGCTCCCGACCCGCAATCAGCGCTTCCGGCAGGTCTGGCACAAGATGAAACAGGAAGAACCAGTACGCACGCGCAATCGACGCATTCAGATCGCGCGCCACAATACGCGTTGGCACGTTATCCATCACCACCAGTCGATCCACCAGCTCAGGGTAATCTTTTGCAAACCGCGTCGCGACGCGCGCGCCGCGATCGTGCCCCACCAGCACCACTTTCTGTAAACCCAGGACTCGCATCAGTTCCCGGATGTCCCGCGCCATGTTGCGCTTATCATAGCCAGAAGCAGGTTTATCCGTTTCGCCATACCCGCGTAAATCCGGTGCAATCACGCGGTAGTGCCGGGACAGTACGGGTATCTGGTAGCGCCAGGCATAGTTTGTTTCAGGAAAACCATGCAGGAGAATAACCGGTGCACCTTCACCCTCTTCGACCACAAACTGACGAATACCGTTTGCCGTTACGGTGTAACTTTTCATGCTCGTCACCTCACTTTATTTCAGCAGAGGCACGTTGGCCGCACGCTGATAAGGACCGTAATTGACAGGATTCCAGCTATAGCCCTGCTGCCAGGCGGTGATATGACCGATACCGGGGAAAGGCAGATGCGCTGCGGCCATCCACTCACCGTCTTTTGCCAGCGCGTTAAACTCCTGCCCCCTGGATGAGATGGCTTTTTTCGGATCGACATCAAAGCGAATAGACACTTCAGGGTGCGGGAACTGGACGGCAGGAGCATGAATCAAATCCCCAATGAAGTTGATAGCCGTCCCCTGCGACGCGAAGCGATAAACGGTACTGCCTGGCGTATGCCCTATGGCATATGCCGTCTGGACTTCCGGGACAGGCGAAGCTGGCGGGACGAAGGTTTTAAGGTGCCCGGCGGCTTTATACGCGGACAGCGCATTCCTGGCGATAGCGAAATACTCCCTCGCATTAGCCGGCGCGCTCGCTTCTTTTGCGGGATCAAGCCAGTAGTCGGCCTCCCCCTGCGGTACGTAGACGGTGGCATTGGGGAACAACGCCTTACCCTCTGCATCGCTCAGGCCGCACACGTGGTCAAGATGCAGGTGGGTCAGGAAAATGGTATCAACCTGCTCGGGACGGTACCCTGATGCATTCATATTGCTGACCAACTGGCCGGCCGTTTCCGCCATGCAGTGGCCACCCCCGCTGTCAATCATGAGCAGGTGTTTACCGGTATTCACCAGAAAGGCGTTAAAGGCGGTAGGCATGCGTTCGGCATCAATTTTGTGTTGAGCCAGCAGTTCGCGAACCTTTTCGCCTGAGAGCCCGTGTAGCAAGGCTGGCGAAAGATCGTTATAGCCGTCGAACAGCGCCGTCACCTCATACTCCCCGACCGCCAGACGATAATAGCCCGGAACCTGCTGTTTAACCTGCGCCGGGGCATCTGCCCACGATGTGCTTGCCAGGAGCAGGCCGCTGAGCGCCAGAACCGTTTTCAACTTTTTCATCTTCACTCCAGATTGATATTTTTCAGGTTGTGAAGAGACTATGGCAGCGTAACGATAAATAATGTAGATATATACTTTGATAAGTCAGAATAACGAAAATCGATACAATGAAACTGGAAGACGTTGAAGTGTTTGTCGAAGCCGTCAAGGCGGGTAGCCTGGCGGGCGCCGCGCGTCGGCTCTCTGTGAGCGCCATGGCGGCATCACGGTCTCTTAATAATCTTGAGGCTGAACTGGGGGTCAGGCTGGTGCACCGCACCACGCGTTCCCTCTCACCCACCAGCGATGGGGCCGTTTTTTTGCCCCATGCGCAGGCGTTGCTGGAAGATAAAAATAACGCGCTGGCCGATCTGTTTCCCGAGGGGACGCACCTTTCCGGACGACTGCGCATTACCGCCTCAGCGGGGTTTGGCCGTAAGATCGTTGCTCCCATGCTGACCCGGTTCATGCAGCAACATCCCGCCCTGCAGGTCGATTTATTCGCCACCGACGAACAGGTTGATATTGTCGGAAAAGGCATAGACGTGGCGTTACGCATTGCGCCGCTGCGCGATAACCGGCTGGTTGCCCATCGCCTGTGTCACAACCCTCGCGATCTCTGCGCCAGCGCGGCGTATCTTGCCGCGAATGGCTACCCAAAATCGTTTAACGATCTGGCGACACACAGCTGTCTGACCACGTCAGATACCGTCCACTGGTCATTCGAACAGGGTGAACAGCGCTACAAACAAAAGGTGTCGGGCCGATTCTCCGCGAACTCTATTGAGGCCATTTTCGAAGCCTGCCTGGGAGGGTTAGGGATCGCCAATTTATCCCGCTGGTACGTAGAGCCGGCGTTCAGAGAGGGTAAACTCGTGCGGATCGTCCTGGAGGATGCCCACCCGGAATCGCTGGCCGTTTGGGCGGTTTACCCGACCTCCCGGCTGATCCCGGCTAAAGTACGAAAGTTTGTGGAAGCGCTGGAAGCCGAACTGTTGCTCAATCCGCTAACGCAACCCGCCTGATATTATTTCACCGTCACCAGCCGCGCCGCCACAATCTGGTGTCCGGCCTGAACGTCCGTGTTGTCGATGCGCTGCATGATCCTGTCCGCCAGCGTGTAGCCCATCTCTCGCGCAGGGGTGGTGGCCCAGACGATCGGCAGATCGTCTAGCGCGTTTTCACCAACGTCGGCGAACGCCCCCAGCGCCACCTGGTGACCGAAGAAGGTTTCCACCCCGCCCTCGCCGCTCTGACGCCCGGCGCGGATCAGGCCAAACCAGGCGCCCATGGCAATCACATCGTTGTAGCAAATCACGGCGCTGATCGTCGGACTGCTGCGCAGCAGCGCGCCTATCGCTTCCGCCGCTTTCTTCTGACTGGATTCACACTCCACGACCCATTCGCTGTGGAACGGCAGGCCGTATTTAATCAGCGTCGCGCAGTAGCCGCCGACCCGCTCGGCGCGGGTCAGGGACGAGCTTTTCCCGCCGAGCCACGCAATGCGCTGGTGTCCGCGACGAATAAGATGCTCGGTCAGCATTTGCGCGGCCTGCATGTTATCCGGGCGCAGCGTATCGGCCTCGTCGAGGTAGCTGGCGCGCGAAGCAAACACCAGCGGCACGCCTTTTTCGGCGGCGCGCTCGCACAGCTCGCTGCCCACGCCCGACGCTCCGGCGACGATTACCCCGTCAACACCCTGATTCAGCAGCATATCGAGCCGGGAAAGAAGCTGATCGGCCTCGCGACCGCCGTGCAGAAGAAAGACCATCCGCCCCTGCGCTTCAAGCGCTTCGGTTAACCCGGCGGTCAGCTCCGCATAGAAAGGTGACGTCAGGTCGCGAACAATCAGGCCAATCACTCCGCTTTGCCCGCCGCGCAGCGCCGACGCCTGACGGTTACGCACAAAACCCAGCTGCTCAACCGCCTCGTTAACCCGCTGACCGGTCGCAGGAGAGATGCGCCCTTTTCCGCTTAGCACCAGAGAAACGGTGCTGACGGAAACGCCCGCCGCCAGCGCGACATCGTTGATGGTGATTTTTTTCGCTACAGCCATGTGTTGGCGTGACTCCCTGAAATGAGATCGGTAAAACGTTTTATCAATACGTTATCTTTATACTACCAGTCAAAGCCTGAGAATGTGATTTAGCGCGCACTAAACTTTGATAAAACGTTTTATCTTCTCGCAGCATTGAAGCAGGCAAACTGATTTTAACAATAAAGGAGTCGTTTTATGACGGCGAAAGCAGCACAAAAAATATCGCTGTGGGAATTTTTCCAGCAACTGGGTAAAACCTTTATGCTGCCCGTGGCACTCCTCTCGTTCTGCGGGATCATGCTCGGGATCGGCAGCTCGCTGAGCAGTAAAGACGTCATCACGCTGATCCCGTTCCTCGGTACCCCGGTGCTGCAGGCGATCTTCATCTGGATGAGTAAAGTCGGCTCCTTTGCGTTTAGCTTCCTGCCCGTGATGTTCTGTATTGCTATCCCGCTGGGCCTGGCGCGCGAAAATAAAGGCGTCGCGGCGTTTGCCGGGTTTGTGGGTTACGCCGTGATGAACCTGGCGGTTAACTTCTGGCTGACCGCGAAAGGCATTCTGCCGACCACCGACGCCGCCGTGCTGAAAGCCAACAACATTCAGAGCGTGATCGGCATCCAGTCTATTGATACCGGGATCCTCGGGGCAGTGATCGCGGGTGTGATTATCTGGATGCTGCACGAGCGCTTCCACAATATCCGGCTGCCGGATGCCCTGGCCTTCTTCGGCGGTACCCGCTTCGTGCCGATTGTTACCCTGGTGGTGATGGGCCTGTTTGGTCTGATCATTCCGCTGATCTGGCCGGTCTTCGCGATGGGCATCAACGGCATCGGCCGCATCATCAACGGCGCGGGAGATTTCGGTCCGATGATCTTCGGCACCGGCGAGCGTCTGCTCCTGCCGTTTGGCCTGCAGCATATCCTGGTGGCCCTGATTCGCTTCACCGAAGCGGGCGGTACGATGGAGGTATGCGGTCACGACGTGAGCGGCGCGCTGACCATCTTCCAGGCGCAGCTGAGCTGTCCGACCACCCACGGCTTCTCGGAAAGCGCCACCCGCTTCCTGTCTCAGGGTAAAATGCCTGCCTTCCTCGGCGGCCTGCCAGGTGCCGCGCTGGCGATGTACCACTGCGCGCGCCCGGAAAACCGTCATAAAATTAAAGGCCTGCTCATTTCCGGCGTGATCGCCTGCGTCGTGGGCGGAACCACCGAGCCAATCGAATTCCTGTTCCTGTTCGTCGCACCGGTGCTGTACCTCATCCACGCGGTGCTGACCGGTCTGGGCTTTACCGTGATGGCGGTGCTGGGCGTGACCATCGGCAACACCGACGGCAACGTGATCGACTTCGTGGTGTTCGGGATCCTGCACGGCCTGTCCACCAAGTGGTACCTGGTGCCGGTCGTGGCGGCTATCTGGTTTGCGGTTTACTACGGCATCTTCCGCTTCGCCATCACCCGCTTTAACCTGAAAACGCCTGGCCGCGATACCGATACGGCGAGCAGCGTTGAACAGGCGGTTGCCGGGACCGTGGGCAAATCCGGCTACAACACACCGGCCATTCTGGCGGCGCTGGGCGGTGCGGATAACATCACCTCTCTCGATAACTGCATCACCCGCCTGCGTCTGTCGGTGGCGGATATGTCAAAAGTGGATACCAACGCCCTGAAAGCCAACCGGGCCATCGGCGTGGTACAGTTAAATCAGCACAATTTGCAGGTGGTTATCGGCCCGCAGGTCCAGTCGGTGAAGGATGAGCTGGCTACCCTGATGCGAACAGTAGAAGCCTGATGCCTCAGCCCCCTCTCTTGAGGGGGTTTTACTTTAAGGACTCACGTCATGTTTGATTTTTCTACCGTCGTGGATCGACACGGCACCTGGTGTACGCAGTGGGACTACGTCGCCGACCGCTTTGGCGCGGCCGATCTGCTGCCCTTCACCATCTCGGATATGGATTTCGCCACCGCGCCCTGCATTACCGACGCGCTGCATCAGCGCATTAATCACGGCGTGCTGGGCTACAGCCGCTGGAAGAACGATGAGTTTCTCGCCGCCGTCGCGCACTGGTTCCAGCAGCGCTTTAACAGCACGATTGATACGGAAACCGTCGTTTATGGTCCTTCCGTTATCTACATGGTGTCAGAGCTGATTCGTCTCTGGTCACACCCCGGCGACGGCGTAGTGGTTCACACCCCGGCATACGACGCGTTTTACAAAGCTATTGAAGGGAATGCGCGTCATGTGGTGCCCGTGGAGATGGAAAAGCACGCCGCAGGCTGGCAGGGAAATATGGCTGCGCTGGAAGCGGCCCTGGCAAAACCTGAAAACAAAATTTTGCTGCTGTGCAGCCCGCAAAACCCAACCGGCAAGGTTTGGACGCGGGACGAGCTGACGCAGATGGCTGAACTGTGCGCACGCAATGACGTGGCGGTAATCAGCGATGAAATTCATATGGACATGGTGTGGGGAGAGCATCGTCACACGCCGTGGAGCGCGGTGGCGCGCGGCAAATGGGCGCTTCTCACCTCCGGCTCGAAAAGCTTTAATATTCCGGCGCTGACGGGCGCTTACGGCCTTATTGGTGATGAGGAAAGCCGTAACGGTTATCTCAGCGCACTAAAAGGCCGGGACGGGCTATCATCTCCTTCCGTGCTGGCGCTAACGGCGCATATCGCCGCCTATCAGCAGGGAGCTCCGTGGCTGGATGCCCTGCGGGGATATCTGGAAGAGAATCTGTTGTATATCGCGCAGGAAGTAAACCGCGCCTTTCCGAAACTGAACTGGCAGCCGCCCGAAGCGACCTACCTGGCCTGGATTGACCTGCGCCCGCTGAACATTGACGATCGGGCGCTGCAAAAAGTGCTAATCGAGCAGCAAAAAGTCGCCATCATGCCGGGATATACCTACGGCAAAGAGGGAAACGGCTTTGTTCGCCTGAACGCCGGCTGTCCACGCAGCAAGCTGGAACAAGGGGTGCAACGCCTCATTGCCGGGATTAACACGCTCCTGTAATCAATTTGCGCAACGGGATATTCCCTTGCGCAAATAGCTTTTTACCCCGTTTTGTTTTTATAATATGGCGCACTTTAACCAGAAAAGAGTGCGACCATGATTGATACACGCCTGCCTTTAACTGATATTCATCGTCACCTTGACGGTAACATTCGTGCCCAAACCATCCTCGATCTTGGCCGCCAGTTCAATTTAACGCTTCCTGCGCAGACGCTTGAGTCGCTGATCCCTCACGTACAGGTGACCTCCAATGAACCGGACCTGGTCAGCTTCCTGAGCAAACTCGACTGGGGCGTGAAAATGCTGGCCTCGCTGGATGCCTGCCGCCGCGTGGCGTTTGAAAACATTGAAGATGCGGCCCGTAACGGCCTGCATTACGTCGAGCTGCGCTTCTCGCCGGGCTATATGGCGATGACCCACAACCTGCCCGTTGCAGGCGTGGTGGAAGCTGTGATTGAAGGCGTCCGCGAAGGATGTAAAACCTTCGACGTTCAGGCCCGTCTGATTGGCATTATGAGCCGTACGTTCGGCGAAGCCGCCTGCCTGCAGGAGCTGGAAGCGCTGCTGGCCCATCGCGATGCCATCACCGCCGTCGATCTCGCCGGTGACGAGCTGGGCTTCCCGGGCAGTCTGTTTCTCTCCCACTTCAACCGCGCGCGCGATGCCGGCTGGCACATTACCGTGCATGCGGGTGAAGCGGCTGGCCCGGAAAGCATCTGGCAGGCCATCCGAGAGCTGGGCGCCGAGCGTATTGGTCACGGCGTGAAGGCGGTAGAAGATCGCGCCCTGATGGATTTCCTGGCGGAGCAGCGTATCGGGATTGAGTCGTGCCTGACGTCTAACATTCAGACCAGCACCGTCGCAACGCTGGCGCATCATCCGCTGAAAACGTTCCTTGAACACGGCGTGCTGGCCTCGCTGAACACGGACGATCCGGCAGTACAGGGCGTGGATATCATCCACGAGTACAACATCGCCGCACCGCAGGCGGGGCTGAGCCGGGAGCAGATCCGTCAAGCGCAGATCAACGGGCTGGAGATCGCTTTCCTGACGCCTGAAGAGAAGCAGGCGCTTAAAGATAAAGTGGCTCGCGGTTGAGCATTTGCCGGGTGACGGCTACGCCTTACCCGGCCTACAAAAATATTTAAAATTATGCCAGACAGAGCGTGGCGCGATGTTTGGCAGATTCAATACCCAGCTCAATCAGCTCCATAATCTGAATCGCCTGGCTGGCCGGAACCGGATTTTCGCCCGTGCCGTTCAGCGCATCGCGGATGCCCGCGTAATAGGCCGGATAGTTGCCCGGGATCGTCAGCAAGGTCTCCTCTACCAGTTCCTCACCTTCCACCCGCGTTACCACGCCGTCGCGCATATCATAGCCCCAGTCTTCCTGCGGCAAACGTTCACCGCTTTTCAGCCGGTCCTCCTGCGGATCGAGGCCAAACTTTACGTAGCTCCCGCGCGTGCCGTGAATAATGTAGCGGGCCGATTCCGCGGCCGCGACCATCGTGCCGTGCAGCACAATCCGCCGCTGCGGGTAGCTGAGCACCGCGTGGAAGTAATCGGTCGTCTGCGCTCCGGGCCGGAGCTGGGCCAGATCGACCGTCATGCTCACCGGCAGACCAAAAAGATTGACCGCCTGATCCAGCAGATGCGGGGCTAAATCGTACCAGATGCCGCTGCCTGGACCAGCCTGCTCGCGCCAGCGGTTTCGTACCTGCGGACGGAAGCGGTCAAAGTGCGATTCAAAGAAGAGGATCTCCCCTAGCGTGCCTTCACTGAGAAGCCTTTTTACCGTCAGAAAGTCGCTGTCCCAGCGGCGGTTATGAAACACCGACAGCAGCCTGCCGAGACTCTTTGCCAGCGCATCCAGCTCGCGAGCCTGAGACAGCGTGACGGTAAAGGGCTTATCGACCACCACGTGTTTACCGGCCTCCAGCGCGGCCTTTGCCAGCGGAAAGTGGGTGTCGTTCGGGGTGGGGATAACGATTAAATCGATATTCGGATCGTTGAAAAGGTGTTTTGGCTCAGAGACAACCGGCACGGAAGGCCAGTCGGCATGGACTTTAGCGGCATCGCTGCTGGATACCGCAGCCAGGGTCATCCCTGGCGTTCCGGCTATCAGAGGCGCATGAAACGTTTTGCTCGCGTACCCATAGCCGATAAGCCCAACTCGGATATTATCACTCATAGTGCCGTCCTCTTTTATGACGTTCTTATTTCACACTGGCTAGCCTGGCATTACCACAGATTAATAATGTGCCATATGACTTAAAATAGCAGGTTGTACGGGTTGTTTTTGTTACATAGTATTAACCCACTGATTTTGTTTAAGGGAACCGTTCCCAAAGCGCTTGCCGTCGGGGAAACGTCGCTGTAACATTTGCGACCTGTATTTATGGATAAAGTACAACTACGAATCATGACGTCAATTATTAATCGAATCATTGAATTAGCGGGATGGATTGTTCTTGGGGTTTCGGTCATTTTGCTGGGTGTTGCCAGCCATATCGATAACTACCAGCCGCCGGAGCCTGTCACAGTCGCCCAACCTAAGTAACCGGTTACTGCAATAAAGAGTGACATAATATGTCAGTTACTTATTGCCAGCCCTGGTGAACACGGTTAACCTTCTCTTCCAGGCATCGTCTGATGCCTGAATTTCAGCAAAGAAAACTCCTAATTTCGTCGCGTTACCTGAGTGGGCTGTTTACGTCTTTATTAATCCGTTTATTATTCGAACGAATTACCTTAACTGGTATTACTCACTTTTATATGGAAACTTATTAATATGACAGTTCAGGACTATTTATTAAAATTTCGCAAGATCAATTCGCTTGAGAGCCTGGAAAAACTGTTTGACCATCTGAACTACACCCTGTCGGATAATCAGGACATCATTAATATGTATCGCGCCGCTGACCATCGCCGTGCGGAGCTGGTTTCCGGAGGTCGTTTATTCAACGTGGGTGAAGTGCCTAAGTCCGTATGGCGTTACGTTTTATAAGAAAGTAGCCATCCGCGCGAAATGTTATATACTCTCCGCCCTGCAAACTGGCTGTACAACATTTCGCGCAGATTATGGGAGAGTTCATGACCGCAACGCCTGGAGAACGCATTGGAGGCTGGTTAATCGCCCCACTGGCATGGCTGCTGGTTGCCTTATTAAGCGCATCGCTTGCGCTGCTGCTGTATACCACCGCACTGATTACCCCTCACGCCATCCAGACACTGATGTCGCAAAGCGTGCTGAATATTGCGATGTGGTTTGTGTCGTTCGTTTTCGCAATTGGAATGTGGTACTACACCCTGTGGTTGACCATCGCCTTCTTTAAGCGCCGCAAAAGTGTACCTAAACACTACATTATCTGGCTGCTGATCTCGGTTCTGCTGGCGGTGAAAGCCTTTGCTTTTTCGCCCGTATCAGACGCTCTGGCCGTTCGTCAGCTGCTTTTCCCGTTACTGGCCGCCGCGCTGCTGGTCCCCTATTTCAAGCGTTCGATGCGGGTAAAAAACACCTTCGTGAACCCGTAATAACCTTACAGATAACCTGTTGTCGCCTGCGTGAGTTTGTCCGATAATAGGCGGCTTTTTTATTTCAGGCTAAATAATGACCGATTACTTACTGCTCTTTGTCGGCACCGTGCTGGTTAACAACTTCGTTCTGGTGAAGTTCCTTGGCCTGTGCCCGTTTATGGGCGTGTCCAAAAAGCTGGAAACGGCGATGGGCATGGGGCTGGCGACAACCTTCGTCATGACGATGGCGTCCATCTGCGCGTGGTTGATTGATACCTGGATCCTCATCCCGCTGGGGTTAATCTATCTTCGTACGCTGGCTTTTATTCTGGTCATTGCGGTTGTTGTGCAATTTACTGAAATGGTGGTGCGTAAAACCAGCCCGGCCCTCTATCGCCTGCTGGGTATCTTCCTGCCGCTGATCACCACCAACTGTGCCGTTCTCGGCGTTGCGCTGCTGAACATCAACCTTGGCCATAACTTCATGCAGTCGGCGCTGTACGGTTTTTCCGCCGCCGTCGGTTTCTCATTTGTTATGGTCCTCTTCGCGTCGATTCGCGAGCGTCTGGCGGCAGCGGATATCCCTGCTCCCTTCCGCGGTAACGCGATTGCGCTGGTGACCGCTGGTTTAATGTCTCTGGCCTTTATGGGCTTTAGTGGTCTGGTGAAGTTGTAATGAATGCTATCTGGATTGCCATCGCCTCTATCAGCGTCCTGGGGTTGGTGTTTGGCCTTATCCTGGGTTACGCCTCCCGCCGTTTCGCCGTAGAGGACGATCCTGTTGTTGAAAAAATTGATGAGCTTTTGCCGCAAAGCCAGTGCGGGCAGTGCGGCTACCCGGGCTGCCGTCCCTATGCCGAAGCGGTAGGAATTCAGGGTGAAAACATTAACCGCTGCGCCCCCGGCGGCGAAGCGGTGATGCTGAAAATCGCGGCCCTGCTTAACGTCGATCCGCAGCCCGTTGATGGCGATGCGGAGGTGCAGGAGCCGGTTCGCGCCCTCGCCGTGATCGACGAGGCAAACTGCATCGGCTGTACCAAATGTATTCAGGCCTGCCCGGTTGACGCCATTGTTGGCGCCACCCGCGCCATGCACACCGTCGTGGCGGATCTGTGCACCGGCTGTAACCTCTGCGTGGCCCCCTGCCCGACGCAATGTATTGAGCTGCGCCCGGTTGAAACGACTACCGAAAGCTGGAAGTGGGATCTTCAAACCATTCCGGTTCGCATCATTCCTGTGGAACAACATGCTTAAGTTATTTTCTGCTTTCAGAAAAGAGAAGATTTGGGACTTTGACGGCGGTATCCATCCGCCGGAGATGAAAACCCAGTCCAACGGCACGCCGCTGCGTCAAATTCCGCTGGCGACGCGTTACGTCATGCCGCTCAAACAGCATATTGGCGCTGAGGGCGAGCTGTGCGTGAAAGAAGGCGATACGGTTCTTCGCGGTCAGCCGCTGACCTTTGGCCGTGGACGTATGCTGCCGATACACGCCCCTACCTCCGGTAAAGTAGTGGCGATTGCCCCTCATACGGTGGCCCATCCGTCCGCTCTATCGGAGCTGAGCGTGATCATTGAAGCCGACGGCGAAGACCGCTGGATTGAACGTGACGGCTGGAGCGATTACCGCAGCCAGAGCCGCGAAGCGCTTATCGAGCGTATTCATCAGTTCGGCGTCGCCGGGCTGGGCGGCGCGGGCTTCCCGACCGGCGTTAAGCTGCGCGGCGGTGGCGATAATATCCAGACGTTGATTATCAACGCCGCCGAGTGCGAGCCCTATATCACCGCCGACGATCGTCTGATGCAGGATTGCGCCGCTCAGGTGGTGGAAGGCATCCGCATCCTGGCGCACATTCTTAAGCCGCGGGAAGTGCTGATTGGTATCGAAGACAATAAACCGCAGGCCATCTCGATGCTGCGCGCCGTGCTGGCGGGCAGTCACGATATTAGCCTGCGCGTTATCCCGACCAAGTACCCTTCTGGCGGCGCAAAACAGCTGACGCAAATTCTGACCGGCAAGCAGGTTCCGCACGGCGGACGCTCTTCGGATATCGGCGTGCTGATGCAAAACGTCGGCACCGCCTATGCGGTGAAACGCGCGGTGATTGACGGCGAGCCGTTGACCGAGCGCGTGGTGACGCTGACCGGCGAGTCGGTTTCCCGTCCGGGCAACGTCTGGGCGCGTCTGGGTACGCCGGTGCGCCATCTGCTGGAACAGGCTGAATTTTGCCCGACCAGCGACCAGATGGTGATCATGGGCGGCCCGCTGATGGGCTTTACGCTGCCGTGGCTGGACGTTCCGGTAGTGAAAATCACGAACTGTCTGCTCGCCCCTTCCCCAACCGAAATGGGTGAAGAACAGGAAGAGAAAGGTTGCATCCGCTGCAGCGCCTGTGCCGATGCCTGCCCGGCGGATCTGCTCCCGCAGCAGCTGTACTGGTACAGCAAAGGCCAGCTGCACGACAAGGCAAAATCCCATAACCTGGCCGACTGCATTGAATGCGGCGCCTGCGCCTGGGTCTGCCCAAGCAACATTCCGCTGGTGCAATACTTCCGTCAGGAGAAGGCCGAGATTTATGCCATTTCCATGGAAGAAAAACGCGCCGCGGAAGCCAAGGCACGTTTCGAAGCGCGTCAGGCGCGACTGGAGCGCGAAAAAATCGCCCGTCAGGAACGCCATAAGCAGGCCGCCGTTCAGCCTGCCGGGAAAGATGAGGATGCGATCAACGCCGCACTGGCGCGCGTTCGTGAGAAAAAAGTCGATGCCGCCCAGACGGTAGTGATCCAGGCCGGAGAAAAACCGGATAACAGCGAAGCGATTGCCGCCCGCGAAGCGCGAAAGGCTGCGGCTCGCGCGCGTCAGGCGGAAAAAGCGCAAACGGTTCAGGCAGATACTGAGATCGACCCGCGTAAAGCGGCCGTTGAAGCGGCGATTGCGCGCGCCAAAGCCCGCAAATCGGGTGAGCAAAGCGTGGTCATCGAGCAGGATGCGGTCGATCCGCGCAAAGCCGCCGTTGAAGCAGCGATTGCCCGGGCCAAAGCCCGTAAGGCTGCGCAGCAGGCGCCAGAGGCAGTATCAGAAGCAGAAGCACCACAGGTCGACCCGCGTAAAGCCGCCGTAGAAGCGGCGATTGCACGGGCTAAAGCCCGTAAGGCTGCTCAGCAGGCACCAACGGTAGTATCAGAAGCAGAAGCACCACCGGTCGACCCGCGTAAAGCCGCCGTAGAAGCAGCGATTGCCCGCGCCAAAGCCCGTAAGGCAGCGCAGCAGGAAGAGCAGCCGCAGGCCGCCAACGATGACCCGCGCAAGGCCGCCGTCGCCGCCGCCATTGCGCGCGTTCAGGCGAAGAAAGCCGCACAGCAAGCCGTAAACGAGGATTAAATGGTTTTCAGAATCGCAAGTTCCCCCTACACCCACAACCAGCGTCAGACATCACGCATTATGATGCTGGTCTGCCTGGCCGCGCTGCCGGGCATTGCCGTTCAGTGCTGGTTTTTCGGCTGGGGAACCCTGTTCCAGATAGCCCTGGGCTGCGCCAGCGCCGTCGCGGCGGAAGCACTCGTCCTGAAGCTGCGTAAGATGGCGGTGTCACGCATTCTGGCTGACAACTCCGCGCTGCTGACCGGCCTGCTGCTCGCCATCAGTATTCCGCCGTTTGCCCCGTGGTGGATGGTCGTGCTCGGTACCGTCTTTGCCGTGATCATTGCCAAACAGCTGTACGGCGGGCTCGGCCATAACCCGTTTAACCCGGCGATGATTGGCTACGTGGTGCTGCTGATCTCCTTCCCGGTGCAGATGACCAGCTGGCTGCCGCCGCACGAGATTGCGGCCACGGTTCCGGGCTTTATGGATGCCCTGCACGTTATCTTTACCGGCCATACGGCGCTCGGCGCTGATATGAACGCGCTGCGCATGGGCGTGGACGGCATCAGCCAGGCGACGCCTCTCGATACCTTTAAAACGTCCCTGCATGCCGGGCACAGCGTTGAGCAGATTATGAAATCCGCGATTTACAGCGGCATGCTGGCGGGTGCAGGCTGGCAGTGGGTCAACCTGGCGTATCTGCTGGGCGGCCTGTTCCTGCTGCAGCAGAAAGCCATTCGCTGGCATATTCCGGTCAGCTTCCTCGTGACGCTGGCGGTCTGCGCCACGCTGGGTTGGGTATTCTCTCCTGAATCACTCGCCAGCCCGCAGATGCATTTGCTCTCCGGTGCGACCATGCTGGGCGCCTTCTTTATCCTGACGGACCCGGTTACGGCGTCAACGACTAACCGCGGCCGCCTGATCTTCGGCGCGCTGGCAGGCCTGCTGGTATGGCTGATCCGCAGCTTTGGCGGTTACCCGGACGGCGTCGCGTTTGCCGTCCTGCTCGCCAACATTACCGTTCCGCTCATCGACTATTACACGCGCCCGCGCGTGTACGGCCATCGCTAAGGGTTTCGCCATGTTAAAAACGATGCAAAAACACGGCGTCACGCTGGCTGTCTTCGCCGCAGTCCTGACCGGGCTGACGGCCCTGGTTAACTCGTTAACCAAAACGACCATCGAAGAGCAGGCTTCAAAGCAGCAAAAGGCGCTGTTCGATCAGGTGATCCCATCAGATTTCTACGATAATGACCTGCAAAAGAGCTGCTTTGTGGTAGACGCGCCGCAGCTTGGGAAAGGCTCTCACCGCCTCTTTATTGCCCGCAAAGGGGATAAACCGGTAGGCGCGGTGATGGAAGCGACGGCGCCCGACGGCTATTCCGGCGCCATTCAACTGCTCGTCGGCAGCGATTTCTCCGGCACAATACTGGGTACCCGCGTGACGCAGCATCATGAAACGCCGGGCCTAGGCGATAAAATTGAAACACGTCTTAGCGACTGGATTTTGCACTTCGCCGGTAAAGTTATCCATGGCGAAGGGGATACCGCGTTTGCGGTGAAGAAAGATGGCGGCGAGTTCGACCAGTTCACCGGCGCGACCATCACGCCGCGCGCCGTGGTGAACGCCGTAAAACGAGCCGGGCTGTATGCCGAAACGCTGCCCGCGCAAATCAACAATCTTCCGGCCTGTAGGGAGTAATCATGAGCCAGGTTAAAGAGGTTATTGTCCAGGGGTTGTGGAAGAACAACTCCGCGCTGGTCCAGCTTCTGGGGATGTGCCCACTGCTGGCGGTAACGTCCACCGCCACCAACGCGCTCGGTCTGGGTCTGGCAACCACGCTGGTGCTGACCCTGACCAACCTCTCCATCTCCGCCCTGCGCCGCTGGACGCCGTCGGAAATTCGTATTCCGATTTACGTCATGATCATTGCGTCTGTTGTTAGCGTTGTACAAATGCTCATCAACGCTTACGCATTCGGCCTGTACCAGTCGCTTGGGATCTTTATTCCCCTTATCGTCACCAACTGTATCGTCGTTGGCCGTGCGGAAGCATTCGCGGTGAAAAACAGCCCCGCCATGTCGGCGCTGGATGGTTTTTCCATTGGAATGGGTGCCACCTGCGCCATGTTCGTGCTGGGCTCGCTGCGCGAGATCCTCGGTAACGGCACGCTGTTTGACGGCGCAGATGCGCTGCTGGGCGGCTGGGCCAAAGCGCTGCGCGTTGAAGTGTTCCACACCGATACGCCATTCCTGCTGGCAATGCTGCCCCCTGGCGCGTTTATTGGCCTTGGCATGATGCTGGCGATAAAATACCTGATTGATGAGAAACGTAAGCGCCGCGCGGCTGAGCGTAGCGTTCTGGAAGGGACACCCGAGAAGGCTTCATGAATAAAGAAAAGCGCATTGCGATCCTGACCCGTCTGCGGGACGAGAACCCGCATCCGACGACGGAGCTGAACTTTACCTCCCCGTTTGAGCTGCTGATCGCGGTGTTGCTCTCTGCGCAGGCGACCGATGTGAGCGTCAATAAAGCCACTGCCCTGCTCTATCCGGTCGCCAATACGCCAAAAGCCATGCTGGAGCTGGGCGTGGAAGGCGTGAAGTCCTATATCAAAACCATCGGCCTGTTTAACAGCAAAGCCGAGAACGTCATTAAGACCTGCCGGATCCTGCTGGAACAGCACGGGGGCGAAGTACCGGAAGATCGCGCCGCGCTGGAAGCCTTACCGGGCGTGGGGCGTAAGACTGCGAACGTGGTGCTCAACACCGCGTTTGGCTGGCCGACCATCGCCGTGGATACGCATATTTTCCGCGTGTCTAACCGGACTAACTTCGCGCCGGGGAAAAATGTTGAGCAGGTCGAAGAGAAGCTGTTAAAGGTGGTTCCGGCCGAATTTAAGGTTGATTGCCATCACTGGCTGATTCTGCACGGTCGCTATACCTGTATTGCCCGTAAGCCTCGCTGCGGCTCCTGCATTATTGAAGATCTCTGCGAATACAAAGAAAAAGTGTATCCCTGATCGTCACAATCCCTTACCAAAAGAAGGGCTACCAGGCATCCTTCTTTTGGCCGTTATTTGTCCGTCTTTCGTTCCCTCTGACCTGTCACTTGTTCGTTTGTTTAACGCTCAAACAGGTTAATACTTTTTTCATAGCCAAAAATTTCTATACATCTGTGATCGCGATCACCCTGATAACTTCATGTTGAATTTTTGTTGTCAAAACCCGCCTAAACCCTTTGTCTGACAAGATACTCTCCTTCCATTACCGAAGATAAGACCAGCTATTTTTCAGAATATGGGCTATATCACTGCGATAAACGGCAAATAGCAGAACATATCGCCAAAGGCCGGTTGAAGTGGGTTATTGCCAGTCGAAAAAACTACCTTTAATCATCGTATGAAATTTAACGCTGAATAACATTTATATGAACCGACGATTATACCACTTCAGATATATGTAACAGATTATTACAAACGTATTGCCAGATGGGGCAGGATAGTGAACATTACCCGCCGTTTCTCCTCCCAATATAACTATAAGGCGTATGGACTACGGCCATCACGCTATGAACACCCCCGTTAATATGGGATGTAAAAAAAGAGGTATATGTGTCTACTGCAAACAATAAACCAACAGATGAAAGCGTAAGTCTTAACGCTTTTAAACAGCCTAAAGCGTTCTATCTCATCTTCTCTATCGAGTTATGGGAGCGTTTTGGTTATTACGGCCTGCAAGGGATCATGGCGGTTTACCTGGTAAAACAGCTGGGTATGTCCGAAGCCGATTCCATCACGCTGTTCTCTTCCTTTAGTGCTCTGGTGTACGGTCTGGTCGCAATTGGCGGCTGGCTGGGTGATAAAGTCCTCGGGACTAAACGTGTCATCATGCTGGGCGCCATCGTCCTGGCGATTGGCTATGGTCTGGTTGCATGGTCAGGGCACGATGCCGCTGTCGTGTATATGGGTATGGCGACGATTGCCGTCGGTAACGGTCTGTTCAAAGCAAACCCGTCCTCCCTGCTCTCTACCTGCTACAGCAAAGACGATCCGCGTCTGGACGGTGCATTTACCATGTACTACATGTCCATCAACATCGGTTCGTTCTTCTCGATGCTGGCAACCCCATGGCTCGCAGCTAAGTTCGGCTGGAGCGTGGCGTTCGCGCTGAGCTTCGTGGGTATGCTGATCACCGTGGTGAACTTCCTGTTCTGCCGCAGCTGGGTTAAAGACTACGGTTCAAAACCTGACTTCGAGCCTGTTCATATGGGCAAACTGCTGGCCACCATCGTGGGCGTTGTTGTCCTCGCGGCAATTGCCACCTGGCTGTTGCACAACCAGGGTATCGCCCGTGCCGTTCTGGGCGTGGTTGCGCTGGGTATCGTGGTTATCTTTGCGAAAGAAGCTTTCGCCATGCAGGGTGCTGCCCGTCGCAAGATGATTGTGGCGTTCATTCTGATGCTGGAAGCGATTATCTTCTTCGTGCTGTACAGCCAGATGCCAACCTCACTGAACTTCTTCGCCATTCGTAACGTTGAGCACTCAATTCTGGGCATCGCGTTCGAACCGGAACAGTATCAGGCGCTGAACCCGTTCTGGATCATGATTGGTAGCCCGATTCTGGCCGCTATCTATAACAAGATGGGCGACCGTCTGCCGATGCCGCACAAGTTTGCGATCGGTATGGTGCTGTGCTCCGGCGCGTTCCTGGTGCTGCCGCTGGGTACCAAATTTGCCACCGACGCGGGTATCGTGTCCGTTAACTGGCTGATCCTGAGCTACGCGCTGCAGTCTATCGGTGAGCTGATGATCTCCGGTCTGGGTCTGGCGATGGTTGCACAGCTGGTGCCGCAGCGTCTGATGGGCTTCATTATGGGTAGCTGGTTCCTGACCACTGCCGGTGCGGCAATCATTGCGGGTAAAATTGCGAACCTGATGGCTGTGCCTGAAAACGTCACTGACCCACTGGTCTCCCTGAACGTCTACGGCACCGTGTTCATGCAGATTGGTATCGCTACTGCGGTTATTGCAGTTCTGATGCTGCTGACCGCGCCGAAACTGAATCGTATGACTCAGGACGACGACAAGACGGCTGAAGCGACCAAAACCGCTACCGCGTAAGATTATTGAGAAACGACGAGCCGCTAATGCATATTAGCGGCTTTTTTTTTGTCCGTTGGCGCACTAACATAGCTGAAACCTCAGCAAAAAGGAGTTACCGATGAAACTGTTCTACAAACCGGGCGCGTGCTCTCTTGCTTCCCACATCACCCTGCGCGAGAGCGGCAAAGATTTCACGCTGGACGGCGTTGATCTGATGAAAAAGCGTCTGGAAAATGGCGATGATTTTCTTGCCATTAACCCCAAGGGACAAGTTCCGGCTCTCTTGCTGGATGACGGTACTCTGCTGACCGAAGGCGTCGCGATTATGCAGTTCCTGGCCGATAGCGTGCCCGATCGCCAGCTGCTGGCTCCGGTCAGTACCATTTCTCGCTATAAGACGCTGGAATGGCTGAACTACATTGCGACCGAACTGCACAAAGGTTTTACGCCGTTGTTCCGCCCGGATACGCCAGAGGAGTTCAAACCGACCCTGCGTGCGCTTCTTGAGAAAAAGCTGCAGTACGTTAACGAATCGCTGAAAGACGAACAGTGGATTTGTGGTTCGCGCTTCACGATTGCCGATGCGTATCTGTTTACCGTGCTGCGCTGGGCGCGCGCGGTTAAGTTGAACCTGGAAGGGTTAGACCATATTGCATGGTATATGAAACGCGTGGCAGAGCGCCCTGCGGTGGCTGCGGCGCTGAAAGCGGAAGGTTTGAACTAACCGAGCGGCCTGTGTTGCCGGGTGGCGCTGACGCTCACCCGGCCTACAATTTTTGGCCGGTTATAACCGGGTTGCGCTGAAATAGTGCTCCGGCTTCGCGATACGATCCTGTGCCGCAACCACCTGCAGTTCATATTCCTGCATCTCTTTCGTCGCAATCATGATTTCGTACACCGCCGCGGTAACGTGCTCCAGCGCGTCGCGCATCGTCGCCCCCTGCAGCAATTTCACCAGCAGCAGACCGCTGGTGACATCCCCGACCCCAACCGGCTGGCGCAGGCCGAAATCCACCAGCGGACGGCTGATATGCCAGGCGTCATCTTTCGTCACCAGAAGCATCTCAAAACGGTCCTGGCTCAGCCCTGCGCGCGCGAGGTGTTTTACCAGCACAACTTCCGGCCCCTGAGCGATCAGCTCACGAGACGCGCTTACCGCCTCTTCAACGCTGTTAACCGGATGCTCGCAGAGAATTTCGAGTTCGACCAGGTTTGGCGCAATGATATCGCTGGCGGGCAGCGCGTGGCGGACATGAAACTCTGCAACGCCAGGCGCCACGATGCAGCCTTTCTCCGGGTGGCCCATAACGGGGTCGCAGAAGTATTTTGCCGCCGGGTTTGCGGCTTTCACCTGGCGTACGATGCCGAGGATATGCTCCCCCTGCTCCGCTGAGCCGAGGTAGCCGCTCAGCACGGCGTCACAGCGTTTAAGCTGGTCGATATCGGCAATCCCCTGCACAACCTCGCTGAGGTGCGAAGGCGGCATTACGCAGCCGGTCCATTTGCCGTATTGCGTGTGGTTAGAGAACTGTACGGTATTAAGGGGCCAGACGTTGACGCCGAGGCGACGCATCGGGAATTCCGCGGCGCTATTGCCAGCGTGTCCAAAAACAACGTGGGACTGAATGGCGAGGATGTTCTTCATTTTTTCTTACCAAACCCTGAAAAAACAAAAGGGGCGTGGTTTCCCACGCCCCTGGAGACTGTTAATTATTTCCAGCAGACAAGGCAGTAGTTTTTCTTACCGCGACGCAGCAGCGTGTAGCGGCCATACAGACGGTCACCGTCAACGAAGGTGTATTCCGGGTCGGCCTGTTTCTCACCGTTGATGGTGATAGCGTTAGACGCGATGGTTTTACGCGCCTGACCGCGCGAAGGCTGGAGCTCAGAGTCCACCAGCGCCTGCATCAGGTCAGCCCCTTTTTCCATCTCAACCATCGGCACGCCGTCCTGCGCCAGCTGTTCGAAGTCCGCTTCGCTCAGATCGCTCAGGGTACCGTTGAACAGGCTAGCGGTAATGCGTTTTGCCGCAGCCAGACCTTCTTCACCGTGAACCAGTTTGGTCACTTCGTCCGCCAGCACGTACTGCGCGCGCGGCGCTTTACCGCTGTTCTTGTCTTCTTCTTCCAGAGCATTGATCTCTGCGATATCCATGAAGGTGAAGAACTTCAGGAAGCGATAAACATCGGCATCCGCCGTGTTGATCCAGAACTGGTAGAACTTGTACGGGCTGGTTTTCTTCGGATCGAGCCATACTGCGCCGCCCTCAGTCTTACCGAATTTGGTGCCGTCGGCTTTGGTGATCAGCGGAACGGTCAGACCGAAGACCTGGTTCTGGTGCAGACGACGGGTCAGGTCGATACCGGAGGTGATGTTACCCCACTGATCGGAACCGCCAATCTGCAGGGAAACGCCGTGCAGCTTGTTCAGGCAGGCAAAGTCATAACCCTGCAGCAGGTTGTAGGAGAACTCGGTAAAGGAGATACCCTGGTCGTCACGGTTCAGACGCTGCTTCACGGCCTCTTTGTTAATCATCTGGTTAACAGAGAAGTGCTTGCCGATGTCGCGCAGGAAGGTCAGCACGTTCATGCTGCCAAACCAGTCGTAGTTGTTCGCGGCAATAGCAGAGTTATCACCACAGTTGAAGTCGAGGAACGGTGCAACCTGTTTGCGGATCTTATCCACCCACTCCTGCACGGTATCTTCGGTGTTCAGTTTACGCTCAGCGGCTTTAAAGCTTGGGTCACCAATCAGGCCGGTCGCGCCGCCCACCAGCGCAACAGGCTTGTGGCCCGCCATCTGGAAGCGTTTCAGGCATAACAATGGAACAAGATGCCCCAAATGCAAGCTGTCAGCGGTGGGATCGAAGCCGCAATAGAGCGCGATCGGGCCTTGCGCCAGTCGCTCTGCTAACGCTTCCTCGTCCGTCACCTGGGCCACGAGACCCCGCTCTTGCAATTGTTTAATCAAGTTACTGCTTGCCATCAAATTCTCCATGTATAAACGACTGCACCTTTGCCGGTACACGACTTTTCGCCTGATGCGAAAGGACCATAGAATAAAGCGCAAGCGCGGTGTGCGCTAGCGCTTAAATCAACAAATTTCGGGGATTATGGTGCCAGTCTGTCGATTTTCCAGCCGCCATTCTCGCGCTGGTATAAAAAGCGGTCATGCAGGCGATGTTCGCCCCCCTGCCAGAACTCCATCTGCTCAATCGGGATGCGGAACCCGCCCCAGAAGCTTGGCAGAGGAATTTCCCCCTGCTGGAACTTCTGCTTCAGCTCCAGGAATTTACTTTCCAGCACGCCGCGAGCAGAAATTCGACTGGACTGTTTGGATACCCAGGCGCCAATCTGGCTGTCACGCGGGCGGCTGTGGAAATACTTCACCACTTCCAGCGTCGAGAGACGTTCCGCCTTGCCGGTGACCATTACCTGACGCTCCAGCATGTGCCAGGGGAACAGCAGGCTGATACGCGGATTGTTTTCTAAATGGTGCGCCTTGCGGCTGCCGAGGTTGGTATAGAACACCAGCCCTTTCTCGTCATAATGCTTGAGCAATACGATGCGCTGATACGGTTGACCGTTTTCATCCACCGTTGCGACGACCATGGCCGTGGGGTCGGCGAGTTTCGCTTCGCAGGCCTGTTTCAGCCAGCGTTCAAAAAGCACGAGGGGTTCAGCGGGAAGATCCTGGCGACGCAGGCCGCCTTTAGTGTATTCACGGCGCAGATGCGCAATTTGCTGCAGTTCGTCGTTATCTGACATGGCGTTAGCTGACATTGAGAGTGGGTGGCGCTATTGTGCGCCGCCCCTGTAAAAATCTCAACGCTTCGGATTTTCGAGCTGGCAATTGTTCAGCACAATGCGGTCGCGTTTGTAGACCGTGGCGCTGTCGCCTTTCGACCAGAAGACGTAGATACCGTCGGAATAACGCGCGCCGGAGGCTGACATCCCCTGCTTCAGCGTCAGCAATTTATTGTCATAAACAAAACTGGCTTCCTGGCGTGGATTGTTCAGCTTTACGGTCAGCGGTTTTTCGTCACAGCGATACTCCAGCGTATCGGTCTGCATGCGCTCAAGGAGCTGGTTGTAGACGCTGCATCCTGACAGCAACAAAGGAGCGGCAATAAGAAGAAGTTTTTTCATGGGCGTATTCCGAAGACTTTCCTGGTCCTGGAGGGCATGGCTGCCCTCCTGTTTCGTTCCATTCTAACGACGACGCGCCGCGCTGAATTTCAGTTAACTCTGATTATGACGAGGATTTGCCGGGAAAATCGCCCCGAGGACGCTCGCCTCACGCGCGCCGGTTACCGACGGCAAGTTGCCCGGCAGTCCCGCAATGGTGCGCCAGGCAAGCCAGGCGAAGGCCAGCGCCTCCATATCATCCCCGCTGATGCCGGCCTCATCGGTCGTGGTCACTTCGGTACCCGGCAGTAGCCCCGCAAGACGCGCCATCACCAGCGGGTTGCGGCTTCCTCCGCCGCACACCAGCAGGCGTTCACATCCGCCGCTGAGCAGAACCTGTTCGGAGATCGACACGGCCGTCAGCTCGGCAAGCGTCGCCTGGACATCCTGCGGCGCGAGCGCCGGGAATGGCGCCAGCTGACGCTCAAGCCAGCCCAGGTTGAAGTATTCACGCCCCGTGCTCTTAGGGGCTGGCAGGGCAAAATATGGATCGCTCAGCATCGACTGCAGCAGCGGAATAATCACTTTCCCCCCGCTCGCCCACTCAGCGTTTTTATCATACGGTTGTCCGCACTGCCGCCAGATCCAGGCATCCATTAACATATTGCCCGGGCCGGTATCATAGCCGCGTACGGGCTGCCCCGGGATGAGCATCGACAGGTTGGCAATCCCACCAATGTTGAGCACCATACGCCGTTCTGAAGGGTGCGCCAGTAACGCCTGATGGAACGCGGGTACCAGCGGCGCGCCCTGCCCGCCAAGGGCGATATCGCGACGACGGAAATCGCCAACCACCGTCACGCCCGTCTTCGCCACAATTTGGTTGTTATCGCCGATTTGCAGGGTATGCGGGGCATCTCCGCCTGGCTCATGCCAGACCGTTTGTCCGTGACACCCGATGGCCACCACGTCCTGCGGGCGAAGATGTTCTTTTTGCATCAAAGCCTGCACCGCATCCGCAAACAGCGCCCCCAGGCGAACATCAAGCTGTCCAAGCTGGGAGAGGGTAAGCTGCTGCCCCTGACAGATACTCAGAATATCCTCTTTCAGTGAAATGGGGATTGGCCAGGTCAGGCTCGCCTGCTGCGCCACCATGTTTTCGTCAATGGCGGCCAGTACGACATCTACCCCATCCAGACTGGTGCCTGACATCACACCAATGTAGCGACCCGATTTCATGCGCTTTCCTTACGTTGCGTGGGCTAAGGATACCCACTCAACCATAAACGGCGCCGCTTTGCCATCCGGCGATAATATTTTTTAACAATGTCAGACGGGTAGCACAGGCAGATCCTGTTTATGTCTCGTTAAGTCAAATTCAAGTACAATTTTCTTATTGTTAGTGCAAAGATATGAACTATGGCTCCTTATGCCATATAATTTAGCCATAACGGATGCCCCCAATTGGGCGTTTTTGGTGAACAGGAGATTCAAATGATTTTACGTGTACTGGGCGTTTCGCTGATTGGTTTAACTCTGGCTGGCTGTGTGAATGACAGTTCACTTTCTGGCGACGTTTACAGCGCTTCTGAAGCGAAACAGGTTCAGAACGTGACTTACGGTACCGTTGTTAACGCACGTCCTGTACAGATCCAGGGTGGTGATGAAAGCAACGTAATGGGTGCAATCGGCGGTGCCGTTCTGGGTGGTTTCCTCGGTAATACCGTCGGTGGCGGTACAGGTCGCTCGCTGGCAACAGCCGCAGGCGCCGTTGCGGGTGGCGTAGCCGGCCAGGGCGTTCAGGGTGCGATGAACAAAACCCAGGGCGTAGAGCTGGAAATTCGTAAAGACGACGGCAGCACGATCATGGTTGTACAGAAACAAGGCAGCACTCGCTTCTCTGCAGGCCAGCGCGTTGTTCTGGCAAGCAACGGAAGTCAGGTGACCGTTTCTCCACGTTAATTAAAAATGGATGTGGTCATTAGGCCACATCCATTTACAATATATATCACTTCCAAAAATATATTTACAAAATATATTCATCACGCCTATTATTTACCACGTCATATATTGTTTCTGCGCAAAGTATTTAGCGCGCTAATTTATTAAACTCTTCGCAATCTTCTTACCTTCATTCATTATAAAGTCGTTAAAAACGTATATGCTTGCGAATCGTCGTTCTTTAAAGAGTCGTTATATCGCGTTCTGCCTTGGTTGCATTGTTGTCATCGGGATATTACAAACTCTGTTTTTAAAACTCGTTGAATGGGTTCCCTCCTTTTCACCGCTGCTATTCCCTACGCTTACCATTTTTCTGCTGGTGTTCCACCTGTTTATTGCCTGTTTCATGGCGATGAAATACTGGTGCGACAGAAAACGGTTGTATCTGGTGGCATTCGCCTTCGCCTTTGCGGGCTCCGCACTGCTGATGGTCGGAACGCTGTCCAGCTTTCCCGCCTGGCTGGACCTCTACCAGTTTAACGTCGTGAACTACAACGATGCGATGATCTACTATATGTTCCGCCATCTAATAATGGCGGTGCTCATCATCGTTGCGGCAATACTTTATACCATGCGCAATTCTCCCCTTTCACGATTAGCACATATCGCGATTGTGAGCGGCGAATTTCTCTTTACGGTCTGTGCGGTGGGATTGGCCTGGTTCTATTCCAGTCATTCACAACTCTTATCAATTGACCTGGTTGATAATGAAACGCGTCAGTTTATGGTTCTCTGGAGCCAGTTTATTAATATTTCATTAATTGCTCTGTGGGTAGTGACATTAGCAACTCTGATGTTTATTACGCGCGTACGCAATTTATTCTGGGTGGGCGGTAATTTTTTGTGCGTCTGCTATATCGTCACGCTCTCAATGCTGTTGATGGGGGGACATGCCGAAGGTATCTCCTGGTATCGCGCCCGCTTATTTGAAACGGCCGCCACGCTGCTGATTATTTTTGTTCTGCTCTACGATGTCTTCAGGCTGTATCGCGACTCGCACGTAAAATACCAGCAGTCTTACCAGAACTCGATTCGCGACCCGCTCACGCGCCTGTATAACCGCAGTTATTTTTATGAATCATTAAAGCAGGCGCTGGATATCGCCAAACCCAGCCGTCCGGTTTCCGTCATCGTCAGCGATCTCGATCGCTTCAAGCGTATCAACGACACGTACGGACATCTTCAGGGCGACAAGGTCCTGCAGTTTGTTGCTAATCTGCTGATGGATTCCGTGCGCCCCCAGGACATCGCGGCCCGTATCGGTGGTGAGGAGTTTGTTCTGATGCTGGCCAACACCTCATCAGACGCGGCGTACCAGGTGGCGGAACGCATTCGGTTAAATCTGAGCAGCTTCGATAACGCCAGCAGCGGCGGTCAACTACCTGAGCCAATCACCATCAGCATGGGGGTGTTTACGGCGACGTCAGCCGCAGTAGCCGCAGAAACGTGCGTGGAAAATGCCGACAAAGCGATGTATGAAGCGAAGGAGACCGGCCGTAACCGCGTGGTGGTCTTTAAATAAAAAAAAGGCCTTGCTGCTGCAAGGCCTGGTTGTTTGTCAGTCGCGCGACTGCAGTTCATGGATGTTTTGCTCGAGGCGCCCAATGAGGCTGATGAGCATTTCCAGCTCCGCCGGTGAAACGCCTGACAGGATCTCACCGCGCGTCTTCGTAATCACGGCTTCCATTTCCGTGATGATAGGCGCCGCTTTCTCGGTGAGTTTAATCCGCTTGGCGCGACGATCGCTGGCGCAGGTTTGCCGCGAGATCAACCCCTTCTCTTCCAGCTGGTCAAGCGTGCGCACCAGCGACGGCTGCTCAATGCCTATCGCTTTTGCCAGTTGAATTTGCGACTGATCGGGCGGCAGCTGGTGAATGTTGTGCAGCGTGACCCAATGCGTCTGTGTGAGTTCCAGAGGTTTCAGGCGATGGTCAATCAGAGCACGCCAGACGCGTACCAACCTTGCCAGATCAGAACCTAATGGCGATTCCAATTTCATCTCCTTATAATTAGCTTGCTAAGTTATTATACTGATTTTAGAATAGTGTGCAGCATTTGTATTGCCAAAACAAATGCAATACTGCATTCATCCAACTTAAAAGTATGACTTACACTGAATTGTGATGCTTCATCATACTAAGACAAGCCGATGCGGCATTCTGTTCACTGCAAAGGATTTCTGCCCGTGACGTTTTTTCATCGCTCAGAGGGTTTACCCCTTCAGGATCTGATCTTCGGTGCGTCAGTCTATTTTCCTCCCCTGTTTAAGGCCGTTCTGGTCGGCTTTATGCTCTGGCTCATCGCGCATCGCCTGCTCCGCGACTGGATGTACTCCGGCGAAATCTGGCATCCCATGCTGATGGATCTTTCCCTGTTTGCCCTTTCCGTATGCCTGGGCCTTGCCGTTTTGACTGTGTGGTGAATATGTCCCTTAAAACGCTAAAGTACTTTTCCACCCTGCTTGTCCTTGCCCTTGCGCTGGTGGCGGGCTGGTGGATGTGGAATTTTTATATGCAATCGCCCTGGACGCGTGACGGCAAAGTTCGCGCTGAGCAGGTCAGCATTACCCCTCAGGTGTCGGGAAGTATTACGGCGCTGTTGGTTAAGGATAACCAGTTCGTCAAAAAGGGAGACATTTTATTCCGCATCGACGACACCCCGTACCACATTGCGATTCTGAACGCCCAGGCGCAGCTGGCTAAAGCCCAGTCGGATCTGGCAAAGGCTAACAACGAGGCCAACCGCCGCCGCCACCTGTCGCAAAACTACATCTCAGCGGAAGATTTAGACACCGCCAACATCACCGTAAAGGCCATGCAGGCGAGCGTCAACGTAGCCGAAGCCACGCTGAAGCAGGCCCAGTGGGAGTTGACCCAAACGGTGATTACCGCGCCGGTTGACGGGTGGGTAACCAACCTTTCCGCTCGCGTGGGGAATTATGCCACCACGGGACAACCCGTTTTTGCCCTCGTCGACAGCCACTCCTTCTACGTGGTGGGCTATTTTGAAGAGACCAAGCTTCGCCATATTCGCGAGGGATCGCCTGCCGCCATTACGCTTTACAGCGGCTCGCAGAAGTTACAGGGTCACGTATCCAGCATTGGCCGCGCTATTTACGATCAAAGCGTCGAAACGGATTCCGGTCTGGTGCCGGACATAAAGCCGAACGTGCCGTGGGTGCGTCTGGCCCAGCGCGTTCCGGTTCGCGTTGAGTTTGACCGTTTACCGCAGGACATTACCCTGGTGTCTGGCACCACCTGCACTGTCTCTATCGGAACCCGCTAATGAAGCTGCAGGGGCTCTCCTGGCAAAACACGCCGTGGATGAAAGCGACGCGTCCCCAGTGGCGCTACGCGCTGCGTAACGGCATTGCCATGTGTCTTGCGCTAACTGTGGCTTATTACCTGAACCTGGATGAGCCCTACTGGGCGATGACGTCTGCGGCGGTGGTCAGTTTTCCGACGGTCGGCGGGGTGATCAGTAAAAGCCTTGGGCGCATCGCAGGCAGCCTGCTGGGCGCCACCGCGGCGTTAATTATCGCCGGCCATACGCTGAACGATCCGTGGCTGTTCCTGCTGAGCATGGCCGCATGGCTGGGCTGCTGTACCTGGGCCTGCGCCCATTTTACCAATAACGTCGCCTACGCGTTTCAGCTGGCGGGCTATACCGCCGCCATTATCGCCTTTCCGGTGGTTAACGTGCTCGACACCACCGAGCTGTGGGATATTGCCCAGGCGCGCGTTTGTGAAGTGATTGTCGGGATCCTCAGCGGTGGCTTCATGATGATGATCCTCCCCAGCACATCCGACGGCACCGCGCTCATCACCGCGCTGAAAACCATGCATACCCGGTTACTGGAACACGCGAGCCTGCTGTGGCAACCGGATACCAGCGACAATATCCGCCTCGCGCATGAAAAGGTTATCGGACAGATCCTGACGATGAATCTGTTGCGCATTCAGGCGTTCTGGAGCCACTACCGCTTTCGCCGCCAGAACACACTTCTTAACTATCTGCTGCACCAGCAGCTGCGCATGACCAGCGCCATCTCCAGCCTTCGCCGGATGCTGCTCAACTGGCCAACGCCGCCTGAAAACACCCGTGCCGTGATTGAAACGCTGCTCGCGGCCCTTGCGCGCCCGGATGCGGACATTTACACCGTAGCGCGGATTATCGCTCCGCTCGCCCCGGCTGATGAGTACGACTACCGCCATCGCGCCTTCTGGCAGCGCCTGAATTACTTCTGCCGTCTGTACCTGCGCAGCAGCCGCTGGATTACGGCCATCGAAAACGCGACCCCATTGACGGAGTTCAACGTCCCCGGCAGCCCGGCACTCGCGCGCCATACCGACTATCTGGAAGCGCTGTGGAGCGGTTTTCGCACCTTCTGTGCGCTGATGCTGGTGGGGGCGTGGAGTATTACCACGCAGTGGGAGTCCGGTACGGCGGCCCTGACGCTTGCCGCCATCAGCTGCGTGCTTTACTCCGTCGCGGCCTCGCCGTTCAACTCGCTTACGCTCCTGCTGCGCACGCTGGTGCTGCTGTCGCTGTTCAGCTTTGTGGTGAAGTTTGGCCTGATGGTGCAGATAAGCGATCTGTGGCAGTTCCTGCTGTTCCTGTTTCCCCTGTTGACCACCATGCAGCTTCTGAAGCTGCAAATGCCTAAGCTGGCGGGCCTCTGGGGACAGCTGATTGTCTTTATGGGCTCGTTTATCTCCGTGACGAATCCCCCGGTTTATGATTACGCCGATTTTCTCAATGACAACCTGGCGAAGATCCTGGGCGTGGGGCTAGCGTGGCTGGCTTTTGCGGTGTTACGTCCCGGCTCCGATGCACGCAAGAGCCGCAGGCATATTCGGGAGTTACGCAGAGGTTTTGTCGACCAGCTCAGCCGTAAACCGCATCTGGGTGAAAACGAGTATGAATCGCTGGTCTATCATCACGTCAGCCAGCTGAATAACAGCCAGGACGCGCTGTCCCGACGCTGGCTGCTGCGCTGGGGCGTGGTGCTGTTGAACTGCTCGCACGTGGTCTGGCAGCTTCGCGCGTGGGAAACGCGCTCCGATCCACTGTCGCAGGTTCGTGATGTTTGCATCTCCCTGCTGCGCGATGTAATGAGCGAGCGCGGTGTCCAGCAGCGGCCACTCGAAGCCACGCTGAATGAACTGCAGCGGATCTGCGATACGCTGGCACAGCATCATCTGCCCGCAGCCCGTGATTTGGCCTCGATAATCTGGCGCCTGCACTGCTCGCTGTCGCAGCTGGAACAGGCACCGCCACCGGGAACGATTGGGGATCAGATCACGCCGCACGCATAGCGTGCCCCGCCGCCGCCAAGCGGTTTAGGCCGATCGGACATATTGTCGCCGCCGACATGGATCATCAGCGCTCTGCCTTTCACCTCATCCAGCTTTTTCAGTCGCGGTGCGACGACGGGGTCTGTGGCTTTACCGTCGTTATTCACCACCAGCACTGGCAGATCGCCTAAATGCCCCATTCCATCCGGGCCTTCATGCTTGCCGGAATGCTGAGGATCGAGGTGCCCTCCTGCCGCTTCCGCCGCAGACGGTTTACCTTCTTTTAAAGCGGGCTGACAGCTGCCTTTGGCATGAACATGGAAACCATGTTCACCGGGAGGGAGGGCTTTGAGGTTGGGGGCAAACTCCAGTCCTTTATCGGTTTCGGTGATTTTCACCGTTCCGATGGACTGACCCACACCCTGTGGGGTGACGAGATTCATTTCAACTTCGTCGCTGGCTGCCTGCGCCCCTGCGCAAACAACCAGCGTGACCAGTGCCAGAGCAAAACGCTTCATATGACCTCCGCGGGTTATTTTTTGCCCCTTAAGTGTATACCAGGGGCAAAGATTTCACCGGAAAGTCACCTTCAGGCGGTTTATGGTACGTCGTAACCCAGCGCGGCCTTACGGATGCGGAACCACTGCTGACGGGTCATCTGCAGCTCTTCAGCGGCCAGCGCAGAACGCACGCGTTCTATTTTGCCGGAGCCAATAATAGGCAGAGGTTTTGACGGCAGGCGCAGGATCCATGCGTAAACCACCTGTTCGATGCTCTCCGCGTTCAGTTCGCGGGCGATGGTTTCAAGCTCGTTGCGCAGCGGCTGGAACTCATCATCATTAAACAAACGTCCGCCCCCCAGGCAGGACCACGCCATCGGGCGAATGCGCAGCTGCTGCAGCTGATCGAGCGTGCCATCCAGCAGCAGCGGCTGGTGTACCGGGGAGATCTCAACCTGGTTGGTGGCCAGAGTAAACGGCAGACGAGACTGAAGCAGCGCAAACTGTGCTGGGGTAAAGTTAGAAACGCCGAAGTGACGCACTTTCCCACTCTGATGCAGGTTCAGGAAGGCTTCCGCTACCTCATCAGCATCCATCAGCGGGTCTGGGCGGTGGATTAACAGCAGGTCGATACGATCGGTCGCCAGATTGACCAGCGACTGCTCGGCGCTCTTGATGATATGTGCGCTGTCGGTGATGTAATGACCGAGGGCGTGTTCAGGTTTTGCCGTGGTGGCAATCCCACACTTCGTGACGATCTCCATGCGATCGCGCAGGGCTGGAACCAGCTTAAGCGCCTCGCCGAACGTGGCCTCGCACTGGTAGCCACCGTAAATATCCGCATGATCGACTGTGGTGATGCCTAAATCAAGGTGCTCTTCAATAAAGCTCGCCAGCTGGAGGGGGGACATATTCCAGTCCATCAGGCGCCAGTAGCCCATAACAAAACGGGAGAATTCTGGCCCCTGCGGGGCAAGAGTAATTCGCTGAACCATAACATTTTCCTCAAGGACGTAATGTCATGAGTATACGCAATTACCGTGTTAAAAAAGTGAAGGTTGCTGGGGTTCTTCGGTTTCACCCGCTTTGTTTGCGCGTATTTTGCGCAGAAGACGCTGTCGGCAGAGGCGTAACACCTCCTGCTTTTGCGTGTCGCTAAAGTTTTGCCAGTTAAAACGCTCATCGCGGGTACGCATGCACCCGCGGCAATATCCGCGTTCATCGACCTGACAAATACCCCGGCACGGGCTCTGGATGGGGAAAAACTCCAGCTGCTCTGCCACACTCACCTCCCGAAAGCTCCTCTCACCTACAGTGAAGACGTTAATCGCACCACGTGCAAGGCCTATATCACAGATTTGTGGCATTAAGGTTTCACTAATCTTCCCTCTCTATACTCGGCCCATCATGACAATAACGGGTTTACCGATCGATGTGGTTAATCAAAAAGTTACAATGTAACGATATTAAATTTACTCTGAGCTGTGCACTCTTTTTTACGCTAATCAACGGGCTGTTTATCCAGCGCAGCTGGGCCATTATTGCCCCTTCGCACCTGCACGACATCCTCTTTGCCGCGTCCGTACCGCTGGTGCTGTTTTGCGGCTGGGTGATTGTCTTTAGCCTGCTGAATATCCCCTATATCCGTAAGCCGCTGCTGATTGTATTGACGATCGGATGCGCTGCGGCAACCTACTTTATGTACACCTATGGCGCGGTGATCGATCAGAACATGATAGTGAACGTGTTCGAAACCAACTCTCAGGAAGCGACAGCCCTGGTGACGCCGCAGATGATTCTGTGGATTGTTATTGCTGGCCTTGTGCCTTCCGTGGTGCTGGCTCTGACCCGCATTCGTACCGGTAAATGGTGGTACGCGCTGCTGACGCGCGTTGCCGCGATGCTCGGTGCTCTGCTGGTGATTATCCTGATTGCCGCGCTGTTTTATAAAGATTACGCATCGCTGTTCCGCAATAACAAAAGCATCGTCAAAATGGTCACCCCGGCGAACTATGTCAGCGCCGTGGTGAAGTACAGCAAGATGCGCTGGTTTGCCGGCGATCAAACGCTGGTGCGCATTGGTGAAGATGCCCATAAAGGGCCACTGATTACCGGTCAACAGAAGAAAACCGTTCTGGTGCTTGTCGTCGGCGAAGCCTCGCGCGCGGCAAACTACTCCCTGAACGGTTACGGGCGCGAAACCAACCCGGAACTGAAAAAGCAGGACGTGATTAACTTCCCGCAGGCCTCCTCGTGTGGTACCGAAACCGCGGTTTCCGTTCCCTGCATGTTCTCCGGCATGACGCGCAGCAAATACGATGCCGACCTGGCTCACCATCAGGAAGGTCTGCTCGATGTGCTGAAGCATGCGGGTATCAACCTGCTGTGGCGCGACAACGACGGCGGCTGTAAAGGTGCCTGCGATCGCGTGCCACATACCGATATGACGCAGTGGCAGCTGGATCAGTTCTGCAAAGACAAATCCTGTATTGACGATGTGAACTTCTACCGTCTGGATAACGTGCTGGATGGCGTGAAGCAAGATACGGTGCTGGTTATCCACCTGATGGGGAGCCACGGTCCGGCATACTATCGCCGTTACCCGGACAACTTCCGTAAATTCACCCCAACCTGCGACACCAATGAAATTCAGGATTGCGATCATCAGGCGCTGATCAATACCTATGACAACACCATCCTCTATACCGACAGCATGGTCAGCAAAACCATTGATGCGCTGAAAGCGCGCCAGTCTAGCATGAACAGCGCGCTGATTTATCTCTCAGATCACGGTGAATCGCTGGGCGAAAGCGGTATTTATCTGCACGGTACGCCTTATATGCTGGCGCCGGAGCAGCAAACGCATATTCCGTTTATGTTCTGGCTGTCACCGGATTACGCGAAAAACTTTGGCATCAACGAACAGTGTTTGCGTGACCATGCAGCAAAAAATGCGGTTTCCCAGGACAATTTATTCTCAACCGTATTGGGTATGATGGACGTGAAATCAACGGTTTATCAACCGCAGCTGGATATACTGAGCGCATGTCGTCAGTAAACTCGCTTGCATTAGACCGAACGGTCTATTAGAGTGCGGCCATGAGCAGAAATACTGAACACGATACCCGCGAACATTTACTGGCAACCGGCGAGCGACTTTGCATGCATCGCGGGTTTACCGGTATGGGGTTGAGCGAGCTATTAAAAACCGCTGAGGTCCCGAAGGGGTCGTTTTATCACTACTTCCGGTCCAAAGAGGCTTTTGGCGTAGCGATGCTGGAACGTCATTATGCTGGCTACCACCAGCGTCTGGCGACCCACTTTGCGTCGGGTGAAGGTAACTACCGGGATCGTGTTCTGAACTACTATCAGGAAACGCTGAACCAGTTCTGTCAGCAGGGCATTATTAGCGGATGCCTGACCGTTAAACTGTCTGCAGAAGTGTGCGATCTTTCTGAAGATATGCGCACGGCGATGGATAAAGGTGCCCGCGGCGTTATCGCCCTGCTGGCCAAGGCGCTGGAGAAAGGCCGCGATGAAAAAACGCTGGCCTTTTCCGGCGAACCGTTAACCCAGGCGCAGGTATTATATGCGCTCTGGCTAGGCGCTAACCTGCAGGCAAAAATTTCGCGCAATGCCGTGCCGCTGGAAAGCGCGCTGGCACATGTGAAAAACAGCATTACTGCGCCTGGCATTTAGCAGGCGTTTTTATTTACCCAACTACTAGTCGACTGGTCTACTCAGGAGTCTTTATGTCAGCTGAAAAATTATTTACCCCACTGAAAGTGGGTGCCGTCACTGCGCCAAACCGCGTGTTTATGGCTCCGCTTACCCGTCTGCGCAGCATTGAGCCGGGCGACATCCCAACCCCACTGATGGGTGAATACTATCGTCAGCGCGCAAGCTCTGGCCTGATCATCACGGAAGCCACGCAGATTTCCGCTCAGGCTAAAGGCTATGCGGGTGCGCCAGGTCTTCACAGCCCGGAACAGATCGCCGCATGGCAGAAAATCACCGCGGGCGTTCACGCTGAAGAGGGTCGCATTGCGGTCCAGCTGTGGCATACCGGTCGTATCTCCCACAGCAGCATTCAGCCTGGCGGCCAGGCTCCGGTCTCCGCTTCGGCCCTGAGCGCAAATACCCGTACGTCCCTGCGTGATGAAAACGGCAATGCGATCCGCGTGGATACCTCTATGCCGCGCGCGCTTGAGCTGGATGAAATTCCGGGTATCGTGAACGACTTCCGCCAGGCCGTGGCCAACGCCCGTGAAGCCGGTTTTGACCTGATTGAGCTGCACTCCGCGCATGGCTACCTGCTGCACCAGTTCCTGTCACCGTCGTCTAACCACCGCACCGACCAGTACGGCGGCAGCGTTGAAAACCGCGCTCGACTGGTGCTGGAAGTGGTTGACGCCGTATGCCAGGAGTGGAGCCCGGATCGTATCGGGATCCGCGTCTCTCCAATCGGTTCTTTCCAGAACGTCGACAACGGTCCGAACGAAGAAGCCGATGCCCTGTACCTGATCGAAGAACTGGCTAAACGCGGCATCGCCTATCTGCACATGTCCGAGCCGGACTGGGCTGGCGGTAAGCCTTACACGGACGCTTTCCGTCAGAAAGTGCGCGAGCGTTTCCACGGGGTGATCATCGGTGCGGGGGCTTATACCCCGGAGAAAGCCGAAGATCTGATCGGCAAAGGGCTGATCGATGCCGTCGCGTTTGGCCGCGACTATATCGCCAACCCGGATCTGGTTGCCCGTCTGCAGAAAAAAGCGGCCCTGAACCCGCAGCGCCCGGAAAGCTTCTACGGCGGCGGCGCGGAAGGCTACACCGACTACCCTTCTCTGTAATCTCGCCGTTGTTCATTGATAGCGGCGATACTTCGCCGCTATACTAAAACATCGTTTCTGTTCAAAAAGACAGTCTATTCCATTGGTTAATGAGGAAATTATGCGCCTACTTCACACCATGCTGCGCGTTGGCGACCTGCAACGTTCCATTGATTTCTACACTAACGTCCTGGGCATGAAGCTGCTGCGCACCAGCGAAAACCCGGAATACAAATACTCGCTGGCGTTTGTGGGTTACGGTCCGGAAACGGATGAAGCGGTGATCGAGCTGACCTACAACTGGGGCGTAGACAGCTATGAGCTGGGCACCGCCTACGGCCACATCGCGCTGGAAGTGGACAACGCGGCCGAAGCGTGTGAGCGCATTCGCAGCAACGGCGGTAACGTTACGCGCGAAGCGGGCCCGGTAAAAGGTGGCACCACCGTGATTGCGTTCGTGGAAGACCCGGACGGTTACAAAATCGAGCTGATTGAAGCCAAAGACGCGGGTCGCGGTCTGGGCAACTGATCCCTCAGGGCGCAACATGCGCCCGTAGTTTTACTGCATCACCCTGCAAAATTTGCCATAATGCGCTCTGCTTTTTTCCCCTGGTAAGAGACCCTGATGTCCGATAACGCTCAATTTAGCGGTCTGTGCGACCGTTTTCGTGGTTTTTATCCCGTTGTCATTGATGTAGAAACAGCCGGATTTAACGCTAAAACCGATGCGCTGCTCGAAATTGCCGCCATCACGCTGAAGATGGATGAACAGGGCTGGCTTACACCGGACACCACGCTGCATTTCCACGTTGAACCTTTCGAAGGGGCAAACTTACAGCCGGAAGCGCTGGCGTTTAACGGTATCGATCCGCATAACCCGCTGCGTGGTGCAGTCAGTGAATATGATGCGCTGCACGCCATTTTCAAAATGGTGCGTAAAGGCATGAAAGAGAGTAACTGCAGCCGCGCCATTATGGTGGCCCATAACGCCACCTTCGATCACAGCTTTACCATGGCCGCCGCCGAGCGCGCCGCGCTTAAACGCAACCCCTTCCATCCTTTTGTGACCTTCGACACCGCCGCGCTGAGCGGCCTGGCCCTGGGACAAACGGTGTTATCAAAAGCCTGCATCACGGCGGGTATACCTTTTGACGGTACGCAGGCGCATTCCGCTTTATACGACACGGAGCGCACCGCAGAGCTGTTCTGTGAGATCGTCAACCGCTGGAAGCGTCTGGGCGGCTGGCCGCTGCCGATGGGCGACAGCGAAGAATAAAAAAAAGCGACCTTATCAGGTCGCTTTTTTATTTGCGCAGAAAATTACTCTGCGTCCGGCTCTTCGGTTTTGTACTTCGCCGCCGTCTCTTTGATCAGCTGCTGCAGTTCGCCGCGCTGATACATTTCAATCAGGATATCGCAGCCGCCAACCAGCTCACCGTCAACCCACAGCTGTGGGAAAGTCGGCCAGTTAGCGTACTTAGGCAGCTCAGCGCGGATGTCCGGATTCTGCAGGATATCAACGTAAGCAAAACGCTCACCACAGGCTGACAGCGCCTGAACCGCTTGTGCGGAGAAGCCGCAGCTTGGCAGCTTCGGAGAACCTTTCATATACAGCAGAATTGGGTTTTCAGCGATCTGGCGCTGGATTTTTTCAATAGTGGTGCTCATGTCTTGCTTCCTTTAACTTCTGTTACGGCATTCGTCTGACATTGTAGCGGTTCAGACTGGCATCGGAAAATAACATTTTTGTCACGTTTATACATTCTACCCCGAGTCACGAAAAGTTGCATTGCAAATGGTGTTTACCCCTGCGGCGGTCAGGGTTTTGCTTAGGGAGTGGGCAAATGTGCGACAGAACGATGAATTTTTTTGCACTTGCTAACGAAACACGATTGTAGATTGAAAAATGCTATTAACTTTCTGGGTTTTTATAGATTAGAATCGACGGGCTTTGTAAATCACACGCGGGTATTATTGATGACCTGCATTTATCAGGGGACTGCCCAGTGGCGCGGATAAATAAAATCTCGATCACGCTCTGTGCTTTACTGTTTACTTCACTCACTTTCACGCCAGTGGCAAACGCCTCTCAGCAGGCGCGGCATTCTGCTGTACAAAAAAACCATCTGGTGAAAGCCACAGAACGTAAGAAAAAAACCACCGCTAAGAACGACAAGAAAAAAACACCGGCTCAGACGAAACAGACCGCTTCCAGCAAGACGAAAACAAAACCTTCCCGCACTGCCCACTCCGCTAAAAGTAAAGCTTCGCAAACCGCTGCTAACCTCGTTACTGAAAAATGCATCACGCGTAAAGGCCACAAGGCGAAATGCACGAAGGTCACGAAAATAGCTGAAGTGCATAAAGTGCGTGTACAGAAAGCGCAAAAAACCGCGATGAACAAACTGATGGGCCAGATTGGCAAACCTTATCACTGGGGTGGCAGTTCGCCGCGTACCGGGTTTGACTGCAGCGGCCTCGTCTATTACGCCTATAAAGATCTTGTCAAATTCCGCATCCCTCGTACCGCCAATGAGATGTACCACCTGCGCGATGCCTCACCGGTTGACCGCGGTGAGCTGGAAAACGGCGATCTGGTGTTCTTCCGCACTCAGGGTCGCGGCACGGCTGACCACGTTGGCGTGTATGTCGGCAACGGGAAGTTCATCCAGTCTCCACGTAGCGGCCAGGATATTCAGATCACCTCTCTCAGTGAAGACTACTGGGTACGCCACTACGTCGGCGCGCGTCGCGTGATGACGCCGAAAACCATTCGCTAACCCCTGCCCTGCCACATCCGTGGCAGGGTAAGTTCCTCTTTTGCATACCCTTTCAATTTGCTATCCTGTCCATGTTGTCTGTGTGGTTATTGGCAACACAAAATACAATAAGGAGAGAAGCAATGTCGTTCGAATTACCTGCACTACCATATGCAAAAGACGCCCTGGCACCGCACATTTCTGCGGAAACCCTGGAATATCATTACGGCAAACATCACCAGACGTACGTCACCAACCTGAACAATCTGATCAAGGGCACCGATTTTGAAGGCAAAACGCTGGAAGAGATCGTCCGCAGCTCAGAGGGTGGCGTCTTTAACAACGCGGCTCAGGTGTGGAACCACACCTTCTACTGGCACTGCCTGGCGCCGAATGCCGGCGGTGAACCTGCCGGTGAACTGGCTACCGCTATCAACGCCGCATTTGGCAGCTTCGCGGATTTCAAAGCGAAATTTACCGATGCAGCCATCAAGAACTTCGGTTCTGGCTGGACGTGGCTGGTTAAAGAGGCGGATGGCAAACTGGCTATCGTGTCCACTTCAAACGCGGGTACCCCGCTGACTACCAGCGCTAAGCCGCTGATGACAGTGGACGTATGGGAACACGCTTACTACATTGACTACCGCAACGCGCGTCCGAACTACCTGGAGCACTTCTGGGCACTGGTTAACTGGGACTTTGTCGCGAAGAACTTCGCCGCGTAAGAGACACGCAGAAGGGTTCGCCCTTCTGCGTTTTTGGTTTATTCCGCAGCGCAGGCTGCTTCAGGCTGTTTACGACCCGACATCATCACCAGCAGCAGGCCGAGCGCGGCAATAATCGCCCCCATCACCGGCACAAAGCTGTATCCCAGACCACCTGAAATCACGGCCCCACCGGCCGCGGCGCCCAGGGCATTACCCAGGTTAAACGCACCGATATTCACGGAAGATGAAAGTCCCGGCGCCTCGTGCGCGACACGCATCACGCGCATCTGCAGCGGCGGCACCACGGCGAAAGTGGCGGCTCCCCAGACGACCATCGCAATCGCGGCCCCAAACTCATTGCGCGCCAGCCACGGAATGGCAACCATGATGACAATCAGCAGGGTTAAGAAGCCCTTAAGCGTCCCGCTCACGGAACGGTCGGCAAATTTCCCGCCGAGATAGTTGCCGATCGAGAAGCCCACGCCAATCAGCACCAGCATCGCGGTCACAAAGAGAGGCGTTGCGTGGGTGATGTCATGCAGGACGGGAGAAATATAGGTGTAGAGGGTAAACATCGCCCCTGCCCCCAGCACGGTTGTGAGCAGCGCGGAGAGCACCTGCGGGCGCATCAGCACAGCCAGCTCTTTACGCACTTCCGGACGTTCTCCGGCGCTTCCTTTCGGCAGGGAGAAGAACAGCGCCACCATCGCAATCACGCCCAGTCCGGCCGTCGCCAGGAAGGACATACGCCAGCCGATCGCTTCCCCCAGCCAGGTTGCCGCAGGCACCCCGCCGATGTTGGCAATCGTTAGCCCCATAAACATGGTCGCCACGGCGCTCGCCTGCTTGTGTTTTGGCACCACGCTGGCTGCCACGACCGATCCCAGCCCGAAGAATGCGCCGTGATTAAGGCTGGTCAGAATACGCGATAGCATCAGAGTGGTGTAATCTGGCGAAATGGCCGAAAGCACGTTGCCCAGGGTGAAAATCGCCATCAGGAAAATCAGCGCATTGCGGCGCGCGCGGTGCGAAAGCAGAAGCGTCATCAGCGGCGCCCCGACCATCACGCCGATAGCGTAGGCGCTAATTAACATCCCTGCCGCAGGGATAGAGACATCTACGCCCCGGGCAATAACAGGCAGTAACCCCATCGGGGAGAATTCAGTGGTGCCAATCCCAAAAGCGCCAATCGCCAGGGCCAGCAGGGGAAAATTGATTTTCATGCGTCAACTCCGAATGCCGTGTCATGTGGTGACACAGAACAAAGAAGCGGAAAGCATGACATCAATCACAAAAAATGAGAAGTTAACAAAATGGCAAAAGATTTTTGCCAGAGAAGTAACAATCCGGGGAGTCGGGAGGGAGAAGGCTCTCCCTCCGCGTAAATCAGTGCAGCGCAGCCGTCAGACCGGCCGCAACAATCAGAGCCAGCACAACAACGGTGGTGAACAGCGAAAACTTAAGATCGGAACTCATCAATTTTTCTCCTTTTAATCCCCACACGAAAAGTGAGCTTGCTCATTTTTGCACAGATTACGTCAAAAATCTTCCTGGATTTATACTGATAACCACTTTACCTCTTCCCCTTTTCATCAAGATAGGACAAAATTCCACGCTAAATTTATTAGCGTACCGGCCATTGACCCCCTCCTGACGTCCCGTGTCGTTTTCCCGGCGTGCCGCAATTCAACATTGCGAGATAAGGGTGAGAGAAGGCAAACGTTTACCTTCAAGTTTTTCAGGAGCTTAGGATATGGTCTGGAGTGACATTTAATGGCAACAATTAAAGACGTAGCAAAACGCGCAAACGTTTCCACTACAACCGTATCACATGTAATTAACAAAACCCGCTTTGTGGCGGAAGAGACGCGCAACGCCGTCTGGGCAGCGATCAAAGAGCTGCACTATTCGCCAAGTGCGGTTGCACGTAGCCTCAAGGTTAATCACACCAAGTCCATTGGATTGCTGGCAACCAGCAGTGAAGCGGCCTATTTTGCCGAGATCATTGAAGCGGTCGAAAAGAACTGCTTCCAGAAAGGCTATACCCTGATTCTGGGCAACGCGTGGAACAGCATTGAAAAACAGCGTGCCTACCTGTCGATGATGGCGCAAAAGCGCGTTGATGGCCTGCTGGTAATGTGCTCCGAGTATCCGGAGTCAGTGCTGTCGATGCTGGAAGAGTATCGCCATATTCCGATGGTGGTGATGGACTGGGGCGAAGCGCGCGCAGACTTCACCGATTCCGTTATCGATAACGCCTTTGAAGGCGGCTATATGGCCGGTCGTTATTTGATCGAACGCGGTCACCGCGAGATTGGCGTGATCCCCGGTCCGCTGGAGCGCAACACCGGCGCGGGCCGTCTGGCCGGTTTTATGAAAGCGATGGAAGAAGCGTTGATCAACGTGCCGGAAAACTGGATTGTGCAGGGCGACTTTGAGCCGGAATCGGGCTACCGCGCGATGCAGCAGATCGTCTCCCAGCCGCACCGTCCGACCGCCGTGTTCTGCGGAGGCGACATCATGGCCATGGGCGCGCTCTGCGCTGCCGACGAGCTGGGCCTGCGCGTACCGCAGGATATTTCCGTGATCGGGTATGACAACGTGCGTAACGCGCGCTTCTTCACCCCGGCGCTGACCACCATTCACCAGCCAAAAGACTCGCTGGGCGAAACGGCTTTTAACATGCTGATGGACAGAATCGTCAACAAGCGTGAAGAGTCGCAGTCCATTGAAGTTCACCCGCGTCTTATCGAACGCCGTTCCGTTGCGGATGGTCCGTTCCGCGACTACCGTCGTTAATCGCTTTACGGGGGCCAGCTACGCTGGCTCCCGTAACCATTCCCGGTTCAGCGTTTCGCTGTCTCCTAGATAATCCAGCAGCCAGGCCATCGCAGGCGAGACATCATTTTGCTGCCATGTGAGGCAGCAGGCCGCATCCGGGAACGGATTCTCCAGCGTCAGCTCAACCCACTCTCCGGTATCGATGCGCGGACGCGCGAAATGAACGGGCACCATCGCGACGCACAGCCCGGCGCTGAGGCACGTCGCCGACGATTCCCAGTCAGGGGCCACCACCCGCCGCTGGTTGTCGAGAAGCCAGGTGATACGCTTGGGCAATGAACGGGACGTATCCTCCAGCACCAGCGACGGCCAGTTGCGCAGCGTGTCATCGCTCAGCGGCCCTTCCATCGCCGCCAGCGGATGATCGCTTGCCACCACGCATTTCCAGCTCAGCATTCCCATATCGCGAAAAGCGTAACGTCCCCCGACCGGGATCGCCTGCGTGGCCCCAATCGCCATCTCTGCCCTGCCGTCCGCCAGCGCATCCCAGACGCCGTTAAACACCTCCTGCGAGACCCGCAACTCGACGTCAGAAAAATGACGGTAGAAATCGACGATCATCTGCCGGGTGCGCTCGGGTTTAACAATGTTATCCACCGCGATGGAAAGATGTCCCCGCCAGCCGTTAGCGATCTGCTGACACTGTTCGCGGGTGATCTGCATTTTTTTGATAACAGAACGCCCTTCTTTCAAAAACCACGCGCCTGCGGGCGTTAATTCCACATCACGATGCCGCCGTTCAAACAGCGGAACCGCCAGCCACTCCTCCAGCTGGCGCACCGTGTAGCTGATGGCCGAAGGGACGCGGTGCAGCTCCTGCGCCGCACCGCTAAAGCTGCCGTTACGCGCAACAGCATCGACCACTTCAAGAGAATAATCTGACCACATTTTCTGCCTGCAAAATTTTTGAATGCATCCGCCAAATATTAGCGTTTCACAAGCGGCTTTGCACTCCCTACACTCAGCGCCAATGTATACCTGCCTCCTCAGGAGAATAAAATAATGCAACCCAGGAAAGGTTTTTTAGTCTGGCTCGGCGGCTTGAGCGTGCTGGGCTTTTTGGCCACCGATATGTACCTGCCGGCGTTTGCCGCCATGCAGGAAGATTTACAAACGCCTGCTGCCGCCATCAGCGCCAGCCTGAGTTTATTCCTCGCCGGCTTTGCCTTCGCTCAGCTGCTCTGGGGACCGCTCTCGGATCGCTTTGGTCGTAAACCGGTACTGTTGCTGGGCCTGGCCATTTTTGCGGTAGGCTGCCTGGGAATGTTATGGGTACGCGATGCCACCTGGCTGCTGGTGCTGCGGTTTATTCAGGCCGTGGGCGTCTGTGCCGCGGCCGTGACCTGGCAGGCGCTGGTCACCGACTATTACCCGGCTAACCGCACAAACCGTATTTTCGCCACCATTATGCCGCTGGTGGGTCTCTCACCTGCCCTCGCTCCCCTGCTGGGCAGCTGGATCCTCGCGCATTTCGACTGGCAGGCCATTTTCGCCACGCTGTTTGCCATTACTCTGGTACTGATGCTGCCGGCGTTCGCCCTCAAGCCCGCGCATAAAAAAGAAGCGCATACTGACGCGAAGCCGATTACCTTTACTTCCCTGCTCAGCGCCAAAGCGTATCGCGGGAATGTCCTGATCTATGCCGCCTGCTCGGCAAGCTTCTTCGCGTGGCTGACCGGCTCGCCGTTTATTCTGCACGATATGGGCTATAGCCCGGCGGCCATTGGCCTGAGCTACGTTCCGCAGACCATCGCGTTCCTGGTGGGCGGGTACGGCTGTCGCGCGGCGCTGCAAAAATGGGAAGGCCAGCAGATGCTGCCGTGGCTGCTGGTGCTCTATGCGCTGAGCGTCATCGGCACCTGGGCCGTTGGCTTTATTCCGGGCGCGGGTCTGGCCGAAATATTGATTCCATTCTGCGTGATGGCCATCGCCAACGGGGCGATCTACCCTATCGTTGTAGCCCAGGCACTGCGTCCGTTCCCGCAGGCGACAGGCCGCGCGGCTGCGCTGCAGAACACCCTGCAGCTGGGGCTGTGCTTCCTGGCAAGCCTGGTGGTCTCCGCGCTGATTGCCACGCCGCTGCTGACGACAACCAGCGTGATGCTGGCTACCGTTGCGCTGGCCGTCATAGGCTATCGCATGCAGGCTTCCGCGCAGGGTGAGAGCACGCAGGTAGAAACCTCGCATGCCTAATCGCGCCAGAAACTATGTTAATTTTCAGTGATTAGGTTGCTAAGAATTTTCTGTTGAATCACCAAATTTTGAGGCCTATACTAAATTTGGTTCGATTAAATACGATAAATATTAAGTGTTAACGGGAGCCGGAGTGCTCCCGTTTTACCATGGAAGGCATTTCGGCAAGGGTTATCTCCCTTCCTCTGTTCTACGTCGGATATTAGCCTCGCGGTATTTACCGTGAGATTTCTCACAAACCAAAAAAAGCGTCTACGCTGTTTTAAGGTTCTGATCACAGTAGGGTGATGGAGAAGCTATGAGTTCATCGTGTATAGAAGAAGTCAGCGTTCCGGACGACAACTGGTCCCGGATCGTCAGTGAACTGTTAGGTCGAGCAGGCATCACTATCAATGGATCATCGCCATCCGATCCTCAGGTTAAACATCCCGACTTTTTTAAACGCGTGCTGCGAGAGGGATCGTTAGGCCTGGGAGAAAGCTATATGGACGGCTGGTGGGAGTGCGAACGTCTGGACACCTTTTTTGCCAGCGTGCTGCGTGCCGGTCTTGAAAATCAACTCCCTCGCAATCTGAAAGACACTTTGCGTGTCGCCTCAGCCCGACTGTTTAATCTGCAAAGTAAAAAACGCGCGTGGATCGTCGGCAAAGAACACTACGATCTGGGCAACGACCTGTTCAGCCGTATGCTGGACCCTTTCATGCAATACTCCTGCGCCTACTGGAAAGACGCGTCGACGCTTGAAGAGGCCCAGCAGGCCAAGCTGCGTCTGATCAGCGAAAAGCTGCAGCTACAGCCCGGCATGCGCGTGCTGGATATCGGCTGCGGCTGGGGCGGGCTGGCGTATTTTATGGCGAAACACTATGGCGTCAGCGTGGTCGGCGTGACGATCTCAGCGGAACAGCAAAAAATGGCGCGGGAGCGCTGTGAGAGTCTTGACGTGGATATCCGGCTGCAGGATTACCGTGACCTGAACGAGCAGTTTGACCGGATCGTCTCCGTCGGCATGTTCGAGCACGTGGGGCCGAAAAACTACGCTACCTATTTTGAGGTGGTGGATCGGAATCTGAAACCGGACGGCATCTTCCTGCTGCACACCATCGGCTCTAAGCGAACCGACAATAACGTCGACCCGTGGATCAACAAATACATCTTTCCGAATGGCTGTTTGCCTTCCGTCCGCCAGATTGCCAACGCCAGTGAACCCCATTTCGTGATGGAAGACTGGCATAACTTTGGCGCGGATTACGACACCACGTTGATAGCATGGCATGCGCGTTTTCAGGAGACCTGGCCTGAGATTGCGGACAACTATTCTGAACGATTCAGGCGGATGTTTAGCTATTATCTGAATGCCTGCGCGGGGGCGTTTCGCGCACGGGATATTCAGCTCTGGCAGGTGGTATTCAGCCGTGGGATTGAACACGGACTACGTGTCGCACGCTAAAAAAATAACCCCGGATGCCCGGGGTTATTTTTTATTCTTCTTCTGCGGCGGTCTTTATTATTGCCGCTTCTTTTGCTGCCAGCACGCGCTCAACCGTATCCACCACTGCCTGGGTTTGCGGATCGATTTCAATATTCACGCGGTGCCCCAGTTTTTTGGCACCCAGCGTGGTGCGCTGCAGCGTTTCAGGAATTAAATGCACGCAAAAACGCGTTGGCGTTACTTCACCTACCGTCAGGCTAATCCCATCGATGCCAATAAATCCTTTATAGAGGATGTATTTCATTAATGAAGGATCCTGCATTTTAAACCAGATTTGACGGTTATTTTCCGAGGTCACGATTTTTGCCACTTCAGCGGTGGTCATGATGTGCCCGGACATCAGGTGGCCGCCAATCTCATCGCTAAACTTCGCCGCCCGCTCAACGTTGACAGTATCTCCTACCGCCAGCTCGCCCAGGTTGGTGATGCGCAGCGTCTCTTTCATTAAATCAAAGCTAATCTGGTTGCCGTTAATTTCGGTAACGGTCAGGCAGCAGCCGTTGTGAGCAATCGACGCGCCGGTTTCAATACCCTCAAGCATATATTCCGGCAGCTCAACAACATGAGTACGGAAATTAGGTTTTTCATCAATGGACACCACTTTGGCGGTGCCCTGCACAATACCAGTAAACATGCTTACAACTCCTGTTTTTTCCGGACGGTGGTGACACCGTTTAATCCCACCACAATAACAGTTGGAAAAAGAGGTTGCCAGCGGAGCGCATTTTCTGGCGATTTTTTCACTAGATAAATAGCTAAAGCCCGCTACAATAGCTGGCACCCCCCTGCATTTTCTTCTTGCTGCCCGTTTCGGCGGCTTTTTTAGTCTCTCAAATAACTACAAAATAAAGGTGTTCACGTGCAGAAGTACATGAATGAAGCGCGCCAGCTATTGGCACTGGCTATACCAGTGATCGTCGCGCAAGTGGCCCAGACCGCAATGGGATTTGTGGATACGGTAATGGCAGGTGGCTACAGCGCCACCGATATGGCGGCCGTGGCTATCGGCACGTCAATCTGGCTTCCGGCCATCCTGTTCGGCCACGGTCTGCTGCTCGCGCTCACGCCGGTTATCGCTCAGCTCAATGGCTCGGGTCGTCGCGAGCGCATTGCCCATCAGGTTCGTCAGGGTTTCTGGCTGGCAGGGTTTGTTTCCCTGCTGATCATGGTCGTGCTCTGGAACGCGGGCCACATCATTCGCGCTATGCATAACATTGACCCGGCACTGGCTGATAAAGCCGTGGGCTATCTGCGCGCCCTGCTCTGGGGTGCGCCCGGCTACCTCTTTTTCCAGGTGGCGCGTAACCAGTGTGAGGGCCTGGCGAAAACCAAGCCCGGGATGGTGATGGGCTTTATCGGCCTGCTGGTCAACATTCCGGTGAACTATGTCTTTATTTACGGTCATTTCGGGATGCCGGAGCTCGGCGGCGTCGGGTGCGGCGTGGCGACGGCAGCCGTTTACTGGGTGATGTTCTTCTCCATGATCGCCTTTGTAAAACGCGCCCGCTCCATGCGCGACATTCGTAACGAGAAAAGATTTAGCACGCCGGACTGGAACATCATGACGCGTCTGGTGCAGTTAGGGTTACCGATCGCCCTCGCCCTGTTCTTTGAGGTGACCCTGTTTGCCGTGGTTGCCCTGCTGGTCTCCCCGCTGGGCATTGTGAACGTGGCCGGGCACCAGATTGCGCTGAACTTCAGCTCCCTGATGTTCGTCCTGCCGATGTCGCTGGCGGCGGCGGTGACGATTCGCGTCGGCTTCCGCCTGGGCCAGGGCTCAACGCTGGATGCGCAAACGGCCGCCCGGACCGGGCTGGGCGTCGGCGTCTGCATGGCTGTCTGTACGGCGCTCTTTACCGTTGCATTACGCGAGCAGATTGCCCTGCTCTATAACGACAACCCGGAAGTGGTCACGCTGGCATCGCACCTGATGCTGCTGGCCGCGATTTACCAGATCTCTGACTCCATCCAGGTGATTGGCAGCGGCGTGCTGCGTGGATATAAAGACACGCGCTCCATCTTCTTTATCACCTTCATCGCCTACTGGGTGCTGGGTCTGCCGTGTGGCTATATTCTGGCCCTGACGGACTTAGTGGTTGAGCGCATGGGGCCGGCAGGGTTCTGGATGGGCTTTATCATCGGCCTGACGTCGGCGGCGATTATGATGATGATGCGAATGCGCTTCCTGCAGCGCCAGCCATCAACGATCATTTTGCAACGCGCTGCCCGTTAAATACGCAGTAGCCGCCACCCGGCGGCTACTTTCTCTTCACTTTGCGCGGTAATACAGCAATCGCGTGAAATCAGAGAGAAAATTGCATTTTCCCTCTTGCCACCTCGGTGCTGTGCCGCTAATATTCGTCCCCGTTGTCACCGACAACACGTTGCGTTCATAGCTCAGTTGGTTAGAGCACCACCTTGACATGGTGGGGGTCGTTGGTTCGAGTCCAATTGAACGCACCATTCTGCGTCCGTAGCTCAGTTGGTTAGAGCACCACCTTGACATGGTGGGGGTCGGTGGTTCGAGTCCACTCGGACGCACCATTTCAGTCCTGAAATGGTGCAAATCCTCTTCTGATATCCTGAATTTTCCTAATCCCTTATTTTCATCATTATTCTCCTGCTACGCTTTTCTTATGGAAAAAACACAGGAAACGTGTTGATGAAGAAGATCGCGATTATCGGCTCCGGCCCCACAGGGATTTACACCTTTTATCACCTCCTCAAGAACAGCACGCCGCTCTCCGTTTCCGTTTTCGAACAATCCGAAGACGCTGGCGTGGGTATGCCCTATAACGACGACGATAATTCCCGGCTGATGCTGGCGAACATTGCGAGCATTGAAATCCCGCCCATTTTTATCACCTACCTCGACTGGCTCAAGGAACAGAGTGACGCCCATCTTGCGCGCTTTAAGGTTGATAAAACCCGCCTGCATGACCGGCAGTTCCTGCCCCGGCTTCTGCTGGGTCAATATTTCCGCGACAGCTTTCTTTCCATCGTAAAAGAGGCAAAAAGGCTGGGATTCAACGTTGATGTCCATGAATCTGCGAAGATCACAGACATCATTCCCGCGACAACCGGCGTTACGCTTTCCGTCAACGGCAGCGTCTTGCCTGAACAATTCGACCTTGCGGTTATCGCCACCGGCCACGTCTGGCCAGACGAGGACGAATCCACGCGCACGTTCTTCCCAAGCCCGTGGTCCGGTCTGATGGACGCCAGTATCCCTCCCTGCCGCGTCGGTATCATGGGGACATCGTTAAGCGGTCTCGACGCGGCCATGGCGGTGGTGATGCAGCACGGTGAATTTCGTGATGATAAATTCGTGCTGGATAAAGGCAGCGACGCGTTGAAGATTGTCCTGATGTCCCGAACGGGTATTCTGCCGGAAGCCGATTTTTACTGCCCTATTCCTTACGAACCGCTGTCGGTATTGACCGAAGGCGCGGCTGAAAGCGAGATTGCCCAAGGATCGGATGGCCTGCTCGACCGTATATTTACCCTGATGGTCAAAGAGCTTCAGCTGGCTGACCCGACGTGGTGTGAGAAAATATCCCTGCATAAGCAGAATGCGGACAGCATTCGTGAGGCCTGGTTTGAGGATCGTAAACGGCACGGCCCCTTTACCTGGGCAGAGGAGAATCTCAACGAGGTTGAGCGGAACAAACGCGAGCGGCGCACCGTAGCCTGGCGCTATACCGTGCTTCGGCTGCATGAGGTGGTTCAGGAGATTGTTCCCCACCTCAACGAACGGGACAGAGAGCGCTTTAAGCAAGGCCTCGCCCGCGTATTCATCGACAACTATGCGGCCATCCCTCCGCAGTCTATCCGCAGGCTGCTCGCGCTTCGCGAAGCCGGCATCATTAGCGTGGCGACGCTCGGCGACGATTACGCGCTGGATATTGGCAGCGATCGAACGGTAATCACTACACAAGAGACCGTTTACCGTTTCGACGTGTTTATTGATGCGCGCGGGCAGAAGCCGCTCAAAACGAAGGATCTGCCCTTTCCGACGCTGCGCAAACAGCTGGAAGCCACGGGCGAAGAGATACCGGACGTCGGTGAGGATTACACCTTAAATGCGCCTGACGCCGTTCGCGGGCGCATCGCCTTCGGCGCGATACCGTGGCTGATGCACGATCGTCCCTTCGTTCAGGGGCTGGCGGAGTGTGCAGAGATTGCGGAAGCAATGGCGAAGGCGGCGGAAAAACCCGCGTCTCGATCGCGGCGCAGATTACCGTATATCGAGAACTGACAGGGCTTCCATGCCCTGCTGTCGAGGATTACTCGAAGAAGACTTCCGGATTTTCAGACAGCGAAACGAAGGTTTTCGTCGCTTTATCCAGGGCAAGAATTTTGCCGCTTTCAATGTCGTATACCCAGCCGTGCAGTCGGATGGAGTTATTACGCAGGCCCACCGCGACGGACGGGTGGGTCTTAATGTTGCTCAGCTGCGCAAACACGTTCTCCTGCACCATCGCATTGACCTTATCGATCGGCTTATCCCAGGTTTTCTTCTCAACCACGGCTTTCGCCGCGTCTGAATAGCGCAGCCAGTGTGACACAGCAGGCATTGGCTCCAGGTTCGCGTTATCGGCAATCGCCTTCATCGCGCCACAGTTGGAGTGACCGCAAATCACGATATCCGTGACGCCCAGCGCCACCACGGCGTATTCGATAGTGGCGGACACGCCGCCAGGCTCCGGCCCGAAAGGCGGTACGATGTTGCCAGCATTACGAATGACAAAGAGTTGTCCTGGCTCTTGCTGGGTGACCAGTTCCGGGACCAGACGGCTGTCGGAGCATGAGATGAACAGCGCTTTGGGATTCTGGCTGGACGCTAAACTGCGGAAGAGTTCTTTACGTTGCGGGAAAATCTCTTTTTGAAAGCTGAGAAAACCTTCAATGATATGTTGCATAGCAATGTCTCTTTTATCTGTTTTAGTTTAGGCATGATCGAGATCACACTCGTAAAGTTTACCCATCGTGGTTTACTTCAGACAAGCAATATATTTCTGGCCCGACCGCTGCACAATCTCGTCCGCACTGGCCTGGATGTTCTGCCCTTCAAACGCGCCGTAAAGACGTTCAAAGGTTTTGCCTTCGAGATGACTCACCACCGACGCCACGGTGCGGGCCGGCAGCGGAAGATAATTCGGATAGCTCCACATAAACGAGACGGCGTCTTTACCCGGCGTGACCTGCAGAATATCGCCCACCAGCAATACCCCACCCCCCTCCTGCCAGTGCAGCACCGTTCCACCGGCAAAATGCCCGCCCAGACGCAGCAGGGTGACCGACGGGAAAATATCCAGCGCATCCCCCTCCCAGAAATGAATGGCCGGGCTGTCGCGCATGACCCACTCTTTGTCGCTGGCGTGCAGATACACCGGCGCATCAAACGCCGCAGCCCACTCCTGCATGGTGGTGTAATAGTGCGGATGTGAAATAGCAATCGCGCTGATGCCGCCGAGGGCGGTAACGAGCGCTTTGGTTGCGGGGTCGAGGTTGGCGATGCAGTCCCAGAGGATATTGCCGTGGGGCGTTTGCAGGAACAGCGCCCGCTGGTTTATCGCAAACGCGGGCACCGTTTTGATCCCAAACAGCCGCGGCTCCAGCTGCTGCCATTTATTGCTATGCGTGGCGGTGACGGTGACGAGATCGGTCCATGCCTGGCCCGTGGCGGGCACGTACTGGCGTTCATCCTCGCAAATTGGGCATCTGTCCGGGCGGGCATCGTAGGCGGTTCCGCAGGTTTTACAGAGTGTAATCATGTGCTCTCCTCAGCGATAAAGCACTGAGTATGGCAGGGATTATCCTTATGTGCTGCGAGGTACATTGCTGGCTTTTTTTGCCCTATACTGTGCCAGTATCAAAAACTGAACAGAGCAGGTGCCACATGGAAATTGATCTCGATAACTTAGTCTTTAACGGTCTGGATGAAGCCGAAGAGCGTAATGCGGAACGTCTGGACGATGCAGACAAAAAAGCACAGGCGATTGTCGCCGACGACGACTGCGGCGACGCCTGCAAGATCTAATAAAAAAGCACCGGGAAGCCGGTGCTTTTTTATTTCACTCGTTACACGTCACGCACACCTCGTTCCAGTACGTTTCGCGCGTGCGGCGCAGTTCAGCGTGACGTTTTATCATGGAACCACTCCGGGTCAATGTTGGCGACGTCGACGCCATACAGGCTGGCGACAGGCAGGATTGACTCAAGAACACGTTGCGCGCTGTTCTCCGCATTCACTGGTCGGGCCGCAAAAAACCGCCGTAACGTGCTGATCCATTTTTTCATCGTCTTACCCTCTCTCGCCGTGTCTGATCTCAGTTAAGCACTCAAATGCCGCGCGGGGGAAATACCAAAATCCACTGTCGATGTGCAGGATTTGCAAATAGCCTCCCGTTCTTTTCACTCTTCATTAACACCTTGTTCACTAATGCTTTTTTGCTCATAGCAAAGAACGATTTCTTATTTGGCGATAGCTTTCGCTTATGGGAGCGTAGCGGGGTAAAACAAAAACAACGGGATGGCGAATGACTATGGCAGCAAACATGAAAGGGTTTACAAAACGGACACTGGTTCTGGGATTACTGGCGGCGGGCAGCCTGCTTTCAGCGCAGGCACAGGCCGATCAGCTGGCGGATATTAAGGCCGCAGGGGTGGTGAAAGTGGCCACGTTTGACGCCAACCCGCCGTTTGGCTCTATTGATGCCAAAACGCACGAGATCGTCGGATATGACGTGGACTTCGCCAAAGCGCTGGCAAAATCGCTCGGCGTGAAGCTTGAACTGGTTGCCACCAATCCGGCTAACCGTATTCCGCTGCTGCAGTCCGGAAAAGCTGATCTGATCGTGGCGGATATCACTATCACCCCGGAACGCGCGCAGGTGATTGATTTCTCGACGCCTTACTTTGTCACCGGCCAGCAGTTCCTCGTGCCGGCGAAATCACCGGACAAGCTTGATGACTACAGCCGGGCGCGTATTGGCGCGGTCAAAGGAACGACGGGCGAGCAGGCGCTTCACCAGCGTTTCCCGCAGTCACGCGTGCTCTCTTATGACGATATTCCGCTGGCGCTGACGGCACTGCGCAACGGTAACGTACAGGCCATCACCCAGGACAGCACCATTCTGGCCGGTCTGCTGGCGCAGGCGCCGGATAAAGCGAACTTTAAAATCCTGCCCGACCTGCTCAGCAAAGAAGAGATTGGCGTTGGGGTGAAAAAAGGCGAAACGGCGCTGCTGAAGGCCGTTAACGACGAGCTGGTTAACCTCGAGAAGAACGGTCAGGCAGCAAAAATCTACGATGTCTGGTTTGGCCCAAACACGCCTTCCCCACAGCCTCGCGCCTTTAAAATAGAAGCTAAGTAATATGCTCTCAGGTTTATTTTCACACTCCGCGGCCGGTGCCGCGGATTTTTCACATCTGGAACAGGCCAGCGTCGAGTTTCGTCACGTGGACAAACGCTACGGTGACCATCAGGTTTTAAACGACATTAACCTCACCATCACGCCCGGTGAAGTGGTCGCCATCCTCGGCCCGTCGGGTTCCGGTAAATCCACCCTGATCCGTCTTATCAACCAGCTTGAAACCCTGAGCGGCGGAGAGATTCTGGTCGACAACAAGCCTACCGCAAAGCTCTCCGGTACCGGGCTGCGCCAGCTGCGCAGCCGCGTGGGGTTTGTGTTCCAGCAGTTCAATCTTTACGCCCACCTCACCGCCAGCCAGAACATCACCCTGGCGCTGGAGCAGGTTCACGGCTGGAAGCCGCAGCCTGCCCGGGAGCGCGCGCTGGCCCTGCTGGAGAAGGTCGGGATGCTGGAAAAAGCCCACCATTTCCCGGCAGAACTTTCCGGTGGACAGCAGCAGCGCGTCGCGATTGCCCGCGCCCTGGCCTCCTCACCGCAAATCATTCTGTTCGATGAACCCACCTCCGCGCTGGATCCGGAGATGATTGGTGAAGTGCTGTACGTGATGAAAGCCCTCGCCCACAGCGGGATCACGATGATCGTGGTGACCCACGAGATGCAGTTTGCCCGGGAAATTGCCGACCGGATTGTCTTTATCGACGGCGGGCAAATTCTGGAAACCGCGCCGCCGGCGCAGTTTTTCAGCCAGCCGTCGCATCCGCGCGCGCAGCGGTTCCTGCAGAAGGTGCTCAACCCGCTGCATCAGGAGCATCTGTAATGCCCGCGCTCGACTGGCAGGGAGTACTGACCGGACAGCCTCTGCAGTGGATACTCTCCGGATTCCTCACCACCCTGTGGGTCACGCTTGCCGGGATGCTGCTGGCCAGCCTGCTCGCACTGCTTTTTATGCTCCTGCGCCTTTCCGGCGGACGCCCCGGGAACGCGGTCGTCAGCAGCTGGGTGTCGCTGTTTCGCAATACGCCGCTGCTGGTGCAGCTGCTGTTCTGGTATTTTGCCGCCTGGAACGGGCTACCGCAGGCGTTCCGCGACGCGGTGAACGCGGATCACAGCTGGTCAATTCTGCCTGGTAACGTCTGGTGGTTTACGCCCGAATTTTTATGTTCTGCCTGGGGGTTGGGCGTCTTTACCTCGGCGTTTTTAATCGAAGAGGTGGAATCGGGCTTACGTTCCGTGCCTGCCGGACAGCGGGAGGCGGCGCTCGCGCAGGGATTCTCCGCGTGGCGTCTGTTTCGTTACATCCTTCTGCCGCAGGGGCTGGCCAACGCCTGGCAGCCCGTTGTGGGGCAGTATCTTAATCTGATGAAGCTCTCCTCGCTCGCCAGCGGGATTGGCTTCGCCGAGCTGACCTATCAGGTCAGGCAGATCGAGAGCTATAACGCGCACGCGCTGGAGGCGTTTACCCTCGGAACCGCGCTCTATCTGCTGACCGGCCTGGTCATGGGGATGGTGCTGGTTCGCATCGGACCTGACGCGAAACGTAAACGCCCAGGCGCCGCCGCCACTCGGAGTGAAAAACATGATTGCCGGACTTAACGTCATCACCGATAACCTCGACTATCTGCTGTGGGGACGCGCGGCAACGGGTGAACCGGGGGGAGTATTGCTGTCGTTAATGATGGCTGCCGGGGCCGCCGTTATCGCTCTGCCCGGAGGGATAGTGCTCGCATGTCTGGCCTGGCGCTTTACCGGGCTCGTGCGAAAGGTCCTCTTTTTATGGGCAGAGCTGATTCGCGGTATCCCGCTCATCTTCGTAATTTTCTGGATGTGGTATCTTCTGCCGCTTATGACCGGGGGCGATCTGCCGGGAGCGTTGACCGTCACGCTGGCCCTGGCCTGGTTTACCGCGGCAACCGTAATGCACTCGGTACTGGCCGGGCTTAACGCGCTACCGTCCGGGCAGTACGAGGCCGCACTGTCACAGGGATTCAGCACGCAGCAAACACTCCTGCGCGTGCTGCTGCCGCAGGCGCTGAGGAATATTCTGCCGTCGCTGGTGGGGATTTTTATCAGCCTGCTGAAGGATACGTCGCTGGCGTTTATCGTGAACGTACCGGAGCTGACCACGGTGGCGGGACAGGTCAACAACCGGGTGCAAATCTACCCGGCAGCCATTTTTATCTTTACGGGCGTGGTCTACTACCTGCTCTGCTGCTCGCTCGAACAGCTTGCGAAACGCTGGCGCATTACCCGGCCAGCGCTTTAACCACCGTTTCCATCGCTTCGGTTGTCAGTTCACTGCGTTTCACGCGCTGGTTCGCCAGCGCGGTACGCAGGACTCCGGCAATGACAATATGCTTTGGCTCCTGCCCTAAATCACGCATCTCAAGCACCACCTTTCCGACCACCCGGCACATCTCCTGGTACAACGCATCATCTTTGGTCACGTTACCCATCGTCATCACTCCATTGCCTGTTAAACGTTGAGCTTAAATGATTCTCCTGCCGGATACAAAAAAGAAGCCCGGCGAGAGACTCGCCGGGCTTCATCTGTAAAATCAGTAATTTAGTTGTTTACTGGGATGACCGCGCCTTTGTACCTGGTGCGGATCCAGTCCTGAATCTCTTTCGAGTGCAGCACGTTCACCAGCGCAACGATATCTTTCTTCTTCTCGTCGCCGCGATGCACGGTAATGATGTTGGCGTACGGGTTGTTTTCACCGCTCTCTACCGCAATCGGGTCGTGAACCGGATCCAGACCCGCGTCAATCGCGTAGTTGGCGTTAATCACCACCGCATCGCCTTCGTTGTTGTTGTACATCTGCGGCAGCAGAGACGCTTCCACGTTCGGCGTGAACTTCAGCTTTTTCGGGTTCTCGACGATGTCGCTGATGCGCGCGGTCACTTTATCGATGCCCGGCTTCAGCTTGATCACGCCCTCTTTCTCGAAGATGGAAAGAATACGACCCTCTTCAGAAACCGCGTCACGCATGATGATCTTGCCACCTTCCGGCAGGTCTTTCAGCGACTTGTATTTTTTGGAGTAGATGCCGATTGGCTCAATGTGGATCGCGCCCGCACTGACAAAATCGTAGTCCTTATCGCCCGCATGATCCTTCAGCACGCTGTTCAGGTAAGGAATGTGCTGGAAATAGTTCGCGTCGATGTCATGACCCGCCAGCGCGGTGTTCGGCAGAATGTAGTCCTGGAACGGTTTGATCTCCAGGTCAATACCCTGCTTTGCCAGAATTGGCTTTGCCTGCTCCAGAATTTCGGCGTGCGGCGTGTTGGATGCGCCCACGGTCAGGGTGTCAGCCCAGGACGCGAAGCTCAGGGCGCTCAGGGTTGCGGCGGCGATCAGTGTCAGTGTTTTTTTCATGATGTGGTTCCTGTGTGTTATTAGAGATTATCTTTTATCTAACAGTGAAGTAATGACATCGCCGCAGAACTGGATAATGAAAACGATGATCAGTATGGTCACCGTTGCCACCAGCGTGACGTCACCATGGTTGCGCTGGAATCCTTCCAGATAAGCCAGATTTCCCAAACCGCCGGCGCCAATCACCCCCGCCATTGCGCTGTAGCTCACCAGCGCAATGAGCGTCACCGTAATACCCGATACCAGTGCGGGTGATGATTCCGGCAGTAAAACCCGAAACACTAACGTGCTCAGTCGTGCGCCCATCGAGCGCGTTGCTTCGATGACGCCTTTATCCACTTCACGCAGGGCGATTTCCACCAGGCGTGCGTAGAACGGTGCCGCGCCCACAATCAGCGCCGGCAGCGCCGCGTTGGCGCCAAGAATGGTGCCGACGACGGTCTTGGTGAACGGGATCAGCAGGACAATCAAAATGATGAACGGAATGGAGCGGAACACGTTCACCACAATCGAAATCACGCTGTAAACCGTGCGGTTGTGGAACAATCCGCCGCGCGCGGTTAAAAACAGCGCCAGCCCCAGCACGATGCCCAGCACAAAGGTCGCCACGCCGGACAGCGCGGTCATGTACAGCGTCTCCAGCGTCGCCGCCCAGAGCTGATCCCACTTCAGATGCGGAAAGAGATTCTCAGCCATGTTTAATCACCTCGCCTTCAATATCGCTGTGCTTCAGGTCGGCGAGGATATTGTTCAGTTGTTCATCGGATGCCACCACGTGCACCCAGAGCTGGCCAAACACGCCGTGGGCGGTTTGCGTCATTTTCCCGTGCAGGATGTTAAACGGCAGGCCGTAGCGCAGGGTCAGTTCACCCACAATCGGCTTATGGGTGCTGTGCCCGGTAAAGGTCAGCCTGATGACCGTGCCTTCCAGATCGTTTGCCAGTTCGGTATTGAAGGTTTCTTCCTCAGCGTACTGGCTTACCTGACGGACAAACTGCTGCGTAATCGGCTGCTGCGGATGGGTAAAGACGCTCAGCACGTCGCCCTCTTCCACGACTTTACCGTTCTCCATCACCGCCACGCGGTCGCAGATTTTGCGCACCACGTGCATCTCGTGGGTGATCAGCACGATGGTCAGCCTGAAGCGGCGGTTAATATCCAGCAGCAAATCGAGGATCTGGTCGGTGGTCTGCGGGTCGAGCGCGGACGTGGCTTCATCGCAGAGCAGCACGTCAGGGCTGTTAGCCAAAGCACGCGCAATGCCCACGCGCTGCTTTTGCCCGCCGCTCAGCTGGGACGGGTACGCATTCTCGCGCCCCTTCAGCCCTACCAACTCCACCAGTTCCGTGACGCGAGCGGTGACTTTTGCTTTAGGTACTCCGGCTATCTGCATGGAAAAAGCAATGTTTTCGCTTACCGTGCGCGACCACAGCAGGTTGAAGTGCTGGAACACCATGCTGATTTTCAGGCGCGCCTGGCGCAGCGCTTCGCCCTTTGCCGCAGAGATATCCTGCCCGTTAATGGTCACGCTTCCGGCGCTGGGTTTTTCCAGGCCGTTTAGCAGACGAATCAGCGTGCTTTTCCCGGCTCCGCTGTAGCCGATAATCCCGTAAATCTGTCCCTGCTCTATCGTCAAATTGACGTTATCAACGGCAGTCAGCGCGACCTTTCCGTTGTCAAAAACCTTCGAAATATTCCTGAGTACGATCATTCTTATTCTTTATCCGTTTCGCGCATGGCTGTTTAGCAGTATGGATGTCCAAACGATAGTAAACAGGCGTTATCAGCTTTTAAATGAACAAAAAAGAATGTGTTATAACTTTCGGCAATAAACAGCGGATTTACCGGGTGGGAAGCATTTAGACCAATTTCAGCAATGATTATCTGCCGGATGCATATCCGCTGGCGGACGGGCGCAAAAAACGGTCATTTTTGCAGCATTTCATCCCGATATAGCCTTCCTCACATCCAGACAACTTTACGTCTTGCTGTCCTGCCATCCAGAAATGGCATTTATATTCCTTTCTGTTCTAAACGGCAGTGAATGGTTCTTTATTGAGAAAATTTCACCGCCCTATCATCCCGTCATGACATCCAGAAAGGAAAACATCATGACGATTTATCACTCCGTCACCGAACTGATTGGTCGTACCCCGCTGATACAGCTGCATAAGCTTGATACCGGTCCCTGCTCGCTGTTCCTGAAGCTGGAAAACCAAAATCCGGGCGGGTCGATTAAGGATCGCGTTGCGCTGTCGATGATTAACGAAGCGGAGCGTACCGGCCAGCTGCAGCCGGGCGGCACGATTATTGAGGCGACGGCGGGGAATACCGGTCTCGGCCTGGCCCTGATTGCCGCCCAGAAAGGCTACTCGCTGATCCTGGTGGTGCCGGACAAAATGAGCCGCGAGAAGATTTTCCACCTGCGCGCGCTGGGTGCCCAGGTGGTGCTGACCCGCTCCGACGTCAACAAGGGCCATCCCGCCTATTACCAGGATTACGCCCAGCGCCTGGCCAACGAGCTGCCCGGCGCGTTTTACATCGACCAGTTCAATAACGAGGCCAACCCGCTGGCGCACCGCACCACCACGGCACCGGAACTGTACGAGCAGCTTGACGGCCAGATCGACGCCATCGTGGTGGGCGTCGGCTCAGGCGGTACGCTGGGCGGCCTGCAGGCGTGGTTCGCCGAGCACTCTCCGCACACGGAGTTTGTCCTGGCTGACCCGGCCGGTTCCGTTCTGGCCGACCAGGTGGAAACCGGACGCTATCACGACGCGGGCTCCTGGCTGGTTGAAGGTATTGGCGAAGACTTTATTCCGCCGCTGGCCCACATTGAAGGGGTGAATCGCGCCTGGCGCATCACCGACCGAGAGGCCTTCACCACCGCGCGCGACCTGCTGAAAACGGAAGGCATTCTGGCTGGCTCTTCCAGCGGCACGCTGCTGGCGGCCGCGCTGAAATATTGCCAGGCGCAGACCGCGCCGAAACGCGTGGTGACCTTCGCCTGCGACAGCGGCAATAAGTATCTCTCGAAGATGTTCAACGACGACTGGATGCGTCAGCAAGGGCTCATCACGCGCCCTCAGGCCGGCGATCTCTCTGACTACATCGCCCTGCGCCACGATGAAGGCGCCACCGTTACCGCCGCCCCGGACGACACGCTTTCCACCGTACTGGCACGCATGCGCCTGTATGACATCTCCCAGCTGCCGGTGCTGGAGAACGGCAAGGTGGTGGGTATTATCGACGAGTGGGATCTTCTGCGGCATATCGGCGGCGACGGCGATCGCTTCGCGCTTCCGGTGACGGCAGCCATGACGCGCCAGGTGGAGTTTCTTGATAAACACGCCCCGGAAAGCGCCCTGAACGCCATCTTCGACCGCGGTCTGGTGGCCGTGATTAATGACAACGACCGTTTTCTCGGTCTGATTACGCGCAGCGACGTTCTGACCGCCTGGCGCAACCGTCTTCAGCAATAAAGGAATCGATGATGAAAAACCTGGCTACCCTGAGCGTACACAGCGGCGAGTTCAACGACCAGCACGGCGCCGTCATGCCGCCGATTTACGCCACCTCGACGTTTGCGCAACCGTCACCCGGCGAGCATACCGGCTATGAATATTCCCGTAGCGGCAACCCTACACGCCATGCGCTGGAAACCGCCATCGCCGAACTGGAAGGCGGCACGCGCGGCTACGCCTTCGCCTCCGGTCTGGCGGCCATCTCCACGGTGCTCGAACTGCTGGACAAAGACAGCCATATTGTCGCCATTGATGACGTTTACGGCGGGACGTACCGCCTGATTGAAAACGTGCGCAAGCGCAGCACCGGCCTGCAGGTCAGCTGGGTTAAACCGGACGACTTAGCCGGTCTCGAGGCCGCCATTCGCCCGGATACCCGCATGGTGTGGGTCGAAACGCCAACCAATCCGCTGCTGAAGCTGGCGGATCTGGCGGCCATTGCGGCGATCGCCCGCCGTCATAACGTCATCAGCGTGGCGGATAATACCTTCGCGTCGCCGGTGATCCACCGTCCGCTGGAGTCGGGTTTCGATATCGTGGTGCACTCCGCCACCAAATACCTGAACGGCCACTCTGACGTGGTGGCCGGGCTGGCGATTGTCGGGGACAACAGGGAACTGGCGGATAAGCTGGGCTATCTGCAAAACGCGGTAGGCGGCGTACTGGATCCGTTCAGCAGCTTCCTGACGCTGCGCGGTATTCGCACGCTTGCGTTGAGGGTAGAAAAGCACAGCACCAACGCGCTGGCGATTGCGCAATGGCTGGATCAGCACCCTCTGGTCGAAAAAGTGTTCTATCCCGGCCTGGAATCGCATCCGCAATATCAGCTTGCCCGCACGCAGATGGCCCTGCCCGGTGGGATGATTTCCGTCGTGGTAAAAGGCGATGCGCAACGCGCCACCGAGGTGATTCGCAACCTGAAGCTGTTCACCCTCGCGGAAAGCCTCGGCGGTGTGGAAAGTCTGGTGAGCCAGCCTTATAGCATGACGCACGCCTCGATTCCGCTGGAGCAACGCCTGGCAAACGGCATTGTGCCGCAGCTTATCCGTCTGTCAGTCGGGATTGAAGATCCGAAAGACCTGATTGCCGATCTCAGCCAGGCGCTGCAAAAATAAGCAAAACGCGGCAGGTCAATCACCTGCCGTCATAAGTTGTCATCATGGCTTAACGCCTTGATAACAATATTATGTGAAACTGCACAGATTATTTCTGAAACACCGTTTCCATTTTCCTTTTATCTTAAAATCAGCGTATAATGCGCGCCTAATCCCTGGTGAATGGTTTCAGCGCTTGGAATACAAAAAACAACGTACAACTTCTCCTCTCCTTCGTTGGGCTGTCACTCAGGCACACTTTCTTCTGCACGCTCATTTGATGTCTCCTATCCTTAGTGCGTGTCATATACTCTTTTGCAACACAGGTTTGACTCCGCGGCGGTGCGCCCCCGGAGCGAGATTTCCATATCCTTCCCAACTTAAAGACTAAGACTGTCATGAAAAAGACGAAAATTGTTTGTACTATCGGCCCGAAAACCGAATCTGAAGAGATGCTGACCAAAATGCTGGACGCCGGCATGAACGTGATGCGTCTGAACTTCTCCCACGGTGATTACGCAGAACACGGTCAGCGTATCCAGAACTTGCGCAACGTGATGAGCAAGACCGGTAAAAAAGCTGCCATCCTGCTGGACACCAAAGGTCCAGAAATCCGTACCATCAAACTGGAAGGCGGTAACGACGTCTCTCTGAAAGCGGGCCAGACCTTCACCTTCACCACCGACAAATCCGTTGTCGGCAACAGCGAAATCGTTGCAGTGACCTATGAAGGCTTCACCAACGACCTGTCCGTCGGTAACACCGTGCTGGTAGACGATGGTCTGATCGGTATGGAAGTCACCGCTATCGAAGGCAACAAGGTTATCTGTAAGGTGCTGAACAACGGCGACCTGGGCGAAAACAAAGGCGTTAACCTGCCGGGCGTTTCTATCGCGCTGCCTGCGCTGGCTGAAAAAGACAAACAGGACCTGATCTTCGGTTGCGAACAAGGCGTTGACTTTGTTGCGGCCTCCTTCATCCGTAAGCGCTCAGACGTGGTTGAAATCCGCGAGCACCTGAAAGCGCACGGCGGCGAGAAGATCCAGATCATCTCCAAAATTGAAAACCAGGAAGGCCTGAACAACTTCGACGAAATCCTCGAAGCGTCTGACGGCATTATGGTTGCTCGTGGCGACCTGGGCGTTGAAATCCCGGTTGAAGAAGTGATCTTCGCGCAGAAGATGATGATCGAGAAATGTGTACGCGCGCGTAAAGTGGTTATCACCGCAACGCAGATGCTGGACTCCATGATCAAAAACCCGCGCCCAACCCGCGCTGAAGCAGGCGACGTGGCAAACGCCATCCTCGACGGTACTGATGCGGTTATGCTGTCCGGCGAATCCGCGAAGGGTAAATACCCGCTGGAAGCGGTGACCATCATGGCTACCATCTGCGAACGTACCGACCGCGTAATGAAAAGCCGTCTGGACTACAACAACGACAGCCGCAAGCTGCGCATCACCGAAGCGGTTTGCCGCGGTGCAGTAGAAACGGCTGAGAAACTGGAAGCCCCACTGATCGTGGTTGCCACCCAGGGCGGTAAATCAGCTCGCGCGGTGCGTAAATACTTCCCGGATGCAATTATCCTGGCGCTGACCACCAACGAAACCACGGCTCGTCAGCTGGTGCTGAGCAAAGGCGTGATCCCTCACCTGGTGAAAGAGATCGCGTCTACGGATGATTTCTACCGTCTGGGTAAAGAAGTAGCTCTGGAGCTGGTGGATCGCGGTCTGGCACAGAAAGGTGACGTTGTGGTCATGGTTTCTGGCGCACTGGTACCAAGCGGCACAACCAATACCGCATCTGTTCACGTGCTGTAATAATTCCTGAACCAATTAATTTGGATAAAAAGCGCCCTCCGGGCGCTTTTTTTATTCCTCGTATTAGCCAAAGTCATTCAAATTGCAAATCGGGTTTCTCTATTTAATTGCGATTTATCTAAGATGAATCCGATGATAAATGCCTTTTTTTCCTTAGATTTTTGCCCGAAAAGGGCTGATTCGATGCTTCTTTGAGCGAACGATCAAAAATAGGTGTATTCCCATCAAAAAAATATTCTCAACCCAAAAAACTTTGTGTAATACTTGTAACGCTACATGGAGATTAACTCAATCTAGAGGGTATTAATAATGAATCGTACTAAACTGGTACTGGGCGCGGTAATCCTGGGTTCTACTCTGCTGGCTGGTTGCTCCAGCAACGCTAAAATCGATCAGCTGTCTTCTGACGTTCAGACTCTGAACGCTAAAGTTGACCAGCTGAGCAACGACGTGAACGCAATGCGTTCCGACGTTCAGGCTGCTAAAGACGACGCAGCTCGCGCTAACCAGCGTCTGGACAACCAGGCTACTAAATACCGTAAGTAATAGTACCTGTTAATAAAATGGCGCACATTGTGCGCCATTTTTTTTGCCTGAGTCAAACGGCTACTGCGTCACCTTCTCCCCTTCATCTTCCGCTACCGCAGCAGACACCCGGCTGTTCTGCACCGACAATACGCTATTGCTGGCTGACGGACCGCTTCCCGACGACACGATAACCGGGATGCCCGCACGACGTGCCAGGGCTTTCTCAATCAGCGCCTTATCGCTTCCCGCCTGAGAAACAAAAGTCGCAAAGTCCGCGGAATGGGCAATTGGCGAGACCTGCGGATTTTCCCCCTCAACCTGCGCCAGCGGACGGTGGACCTCAATATAGCGTTTACCATCCGGCTCCACGGAGAACTTCACGGGTTCATTGATAATCTGTACCCGCGTGCCAACCCGCACCTGTTCGAACAGCGCTTTGATATCCGGGGCGTTCATCCGCATACAGCCGGAGCTGACCCGCAGGCCCACGCTGTCCGGCGCGCTGGTGCCGTGGATGAGATATTCCCCGTTGCCCACGCCTAAACGCAGTGCAAAGCGCCCCAGCGGGTTGTTTGGCCCGGCAGGTACCACCGGAGGCAATTTAATGCCCTGCTCCAGAGAGCGTGCTCTGATGCCCGGCGTGGGTGTCCAGGTGGGATTCGGGATCTTCTGGCTCACCCGCGTGGTCGTCACCGGCGTTTCCAGCCCCAGCTGTCCGATGCCGAGCGGGAAGACCTGAACGATATTTTCTCCCGGCGGGAAGTAGTAGAGCCGAAGCTCTGCGAGATTCACCACAATCCCCTCGCGCGGCGTGTCCGGCAGCAGCATTTGCGACGGAATGGTAATGACGGTTCCCGGCGCAGGGTTTACCGGCGCAATGGTATTGTTCGTTTCCAGAATCACCTGCGCCGCGGTATTAAACCGGCGGGCGATGGTCTGCAGCTTATTATCCCCTTCCTGTATCGTGTAGGTTTGATTTTGCCCAATCAGGCGACTGCCTGCGGGCGGCAACGGATAGTCCATCGCGCGGGCCGAATTAAGTGCGCCGAGCGAACTGAGGAGTAATAGAGTTATGAGAGACGCGCGCTTCATGCTGAGATTCCTTATTCACTGGCAGGACGCCAGAAAGCTGAAAAACCGCGAGGCGGGAACCACCTCGCGAAACAGAATGAATGCTGTTCTGTAAGTCTAGCTAAGGATTGCAGCTTTGGCGCGAATCGCGCGAATCATCGCTTCCAGTCCCTGGGAGCGTGACGGGGTGAGGTGTTGGGTCAGGGCCATTTTTTCAAACCACGGGCGGACGTCAAACGCAACAATATCCTGCGCCGACATCCGGTGGTAAAGAATAAAGACGACCGCAATAAGCCCTTTTACAATGGCCGCATCGCTGTCGCCGTGCAGTGCTATCGTGCCGTCGTCAGACTGCTCCATCACAATCCACACCTGGCTCTGACAGCCCTGAATACTGTTTTCCGGGTTATGCGCCTCTTCACCGAGCGGCGGCAGACGCTGCCCCAGCTCGATGATATAAAGGTACTTCTCTTCCCAGTTTGCGCAACGCCCAAAGTTGCGCAGCAATTTGTCTCTGTCCGGCAGTTCTGCCATCTTTTGCCTCTCCGTTAGCCCAGCAGCTGGTGAATGCGCTTAAGCCCCGCCACCAGCCTGTCGACCTCTTCCGTTGTGTTGTACATCACCAGCGACGCGCGGCACATTGCCGGCACCTGGTAAAACGCCATCAGCGGCATGGCGCAGTGGTGCCCGGTACGGACCGCCACGCCGTAGTTATCGAGGAAACTGCCCACGTCATAGGCGTGATGTTTCCCGAGATTAAACGCGATCACCCCTTGCCGGTCGGCAGGCCCGTAGAGGGTCAGATCCGGCACGCTGGCAAGCTCGGCAAGCGCATAGTGCATCAGCAGCTGTTCGTACTCCTGAATGCTATCAAGGCCGATTGCGGAGACGTAGGAAACCGCCGCCCCCAGCCCGATAATCCCGCCGGTGTTGGGCGTACCCGCCTCAAAACGCCACGGCGCGCGCGCGTAGGTGGTGCCTTCCGTCAGGCTGACTGTGGCGATCATCGAGCCGCCCCCTTCCCATGGCGGCATCGCCTGCAGAATGTCTTCCTTCACGTAGAGCACGCCGATCCCGGTCGGCCCATAGAGCTTGTGGCCTGAGAAGACGTAGAAATCGCAGTCCAGCGCCTGAACGTCAACCGCGTGGTGCATTACCGCCTGGGCGCCGTCAATCAGCACCTTCGCGCCGGCCTGATGGGCTTTTTCGACAATCTCTGCCACCGGGTTTTCAGTCCCGAGCACGTTAGAGACCTGGGTGACCGCCACCAGCCGCGTTTTATCGTCTAGCAGTGCATCGAGCTGCTCGAGCTGCAGCGTCCCATCGGCGTTCAGCGGGATCACCCGCAGCTGCGCGCCAACGCGCTCGCAGAGCATCTGCCACGGCACGATATTGGCGTGGTGCTCCATCTGGGTGATGATGATGTTATCCCCCGTGTGGACCTGCGCGTTGCCCCAGCTGTTAGCGACAAGGTTGATTCCTTCGGTGGTTCCGCGCACGAAGACCAGCTCCTCGGGCGATTTTGCATTGAGGAAGGCGGCAATTTGCGTGCGCACGTTTTCCATCCGCTGGGTCGCTTCGGCGCTCAGCGTATGGATCCCCCGATGCACGGCGGCATAGCCGTGGCGATAGAACTCGGCTTCCGCGTCCACCACCTGATTCGGCTTCTGCGCGCTGGCCGCGCTGTCCAGATAGGCCAACGGAAGACCGTTCACTTCACGGGTCAGAACCGGGAAATCTGCCCGCACTTTCTCGACGGGAAAACTCATGCTTCGCCTCCAGGCAGACGCTGACCGATACGCGCCAGCACCTGCTGTTTCAACTGACCATCGTTCAGCGCTTCCGTCAGTTCGGCGGCAAACGCATAGATAATCATTTTCTGCGCCGCCTGCTGGTCGATACCGCGGGAACGCAGGTAGAACATCTGCTCGTCGTCGATCCGCCCGACCGTCGCACCGTGGCTGCACTTCACGTCGTCGGCGTAGATCTCCAGCTGCGGTTTGGTGTCCACCTCCGCCAGGCGCCCTAACAGCAGATTGTTGTTGGTCATCTGCCCGTCGGTTTTAATGGCGTGCTGCGCCACGTTAATCAGGCCGTTAAACACCGCGCGACCTCTGTCACTCACGATAGTTTTGTGCAGCTGGCGGCTGTTGCAGTAGCCCTTGTTGTGCTCCAGCCAGGTGCGCGTGTCGCACACCTCTGATTTAACCGGCATCGCCAGACTGTTGATGCGCAGCGTGGTGTTCTCACCGTTAAGCTGCGTGCTGGTGTTGTGGCGCAGCACAGACCCGCCGAGCAGGAAGCTGTGGCTGTACGCTGCGGCATCCTGACCCAGCACAATGTCGTTATGGGCAAAGTGGTGGCTCTGCGCATTCTCAAACGCCAGCTTAACGTGGTGAAGCTGGGCATTGGCCGCCACATTCATCGTCAAACGCGAGCCGGTAAAATGGCGCGTCTCGTTGAGGCTGACGTAATGTTCAATCACCGTGGCCTCAGCCCCCTCCGCCAGCTCAAGATGGTGGCGATAGTGCGCGGTGTTGATTTCGTCGCCGTCCAGCCCCTGGGTGATGTGCATCAGCAGCAGCGGCTTTGCCGGACGCTGGTTACGCTTCACGCCGATATGCGTCACGCTGCGGGCCAGGCTCTCGGTCAGGTGCAGGAAAACCTCAGGCTGAACCGGGGCGCTCAGGGGCTGGCGATCGTCGTTTATCACAATCTCAAATCCGCTCCCCTGAAGGGCGTCGCTCAGTTCCGGACGGAACTCACCGTCGACAAAAACCAGGCGCACGGCATCCACGTTTACGGCCAGCGCGTCACGCTGCGCCGGGGTGAGATCCGCCAGACGGGTCACAAACTCGGCGTTCAGCAGGCCATCAAGCGGGGTGTATATCCAGTTCTCGTGCTTACGCGTCGGCAGGCCGAGACGCAGCATCTGCTGCAGATGCTGCTGCGCCTGCTCGGAGCGCGTGCCGCCCTGGGCTTCAAACAGCCGGTGCCACTGCTGGAGCGCATTACTGCTGTTCGGTAAGCCAGCCATAACCCTGCTCCTCCAGTTGTTTAACCAGCGTGAAATCTCCGGATTTCACAATACGCCCCTGGTAAAGCACATGGACGTAATCCGGCTTGATGTAGTCCAGAATGCGCTGGTAGTGGGTGACGATAATGAACGAACGCTTGCCGTCGCGCAGGGAGTTCACCCCGTCAGCGACAATCTTCAGGGCGTCGATGTCCAGACCAGAGTCGGTCTCATCCAGAATGCACAGTTCGGGCTCCAGAACGGCCATCTGCAGGATGTCGTTACGCTTTTTCTCGCCGCCGGAAAAACCGACGTTCACCGAGCGGGTGAGCAAATCTTCCGGCATTTTCAGCAGCTTGATTTTCTCTTCCATTAAATCCTGGAAGTCGAAGCGGTCGAGCGCCTCCAGGCCGCGATACTTGCGTACCGCATTCAGCGCCGTCTGCAGGAAGAACTGGTTGCTGACGCCCGGAATTTCGACCGGGTACTGGAAGGCCATAAAGATGCCCTCTCCCGCGCGGTCTTCCGGCGACATCTCCAGAAGATCTTTGCCGTTGAACTCGACCGAGCCGTGGGTCACCTCATAATCTTCGCGCCCCGCCAGCGTCGCGGAAAGCGTACTTTTCCCGGAACCGTTCGGCCCCATGATAGCGTGGACTTCCCCCGGCTTAACGTCAAAATTGAGGCCACGCAGGATGGCTTTGTCTTCTACGCTGACCTGTAAATCTTTAATGCTTAACATGTGCTTTCCTTTAACCGACGCTGTGTTCAAGACTAATGGCGAGGAGTTTCTGGGCTTCAACGGCAAATTCCAGCGGCAGTTCAGAGAACACGTCCTTACAGAAGCCGTTAACGATCATCGAGATGGCGTCTTCTTCGCTGATCCCCCGCTGCAGGCAGTAGAAGAGCTGATCTTCCCCAATGCGTGACGTCGTCGCCTCGTGCTCAAGCTGGGCCGTATTGTTACGGCACTCAACGTACGGGAAGGTGTGCGCCCCGCAGTCTGCGCCGATCAGCATCGAATCACACTGGGTAAAGTTTCGCGCATTGGTGGCCGTCGGCATGATTTTCACCAGCCCGCGATAGCTGTTCTGACTGTGCCCGGCGGAAATGCCTTTCGAGATAATGGTCGACCTGGTGTTTTTACCTATGTGGATCATCTTGGTGCCGGTGTCCGCCTGCTGATGGCCGCTGGTGAGCGCCACGGAGTAAAACTCACCGATGGAGTTATCCCCGCGCAGAATGCAGCTCGGGTATTTCCAGGTGATGGCCGAGCCGGTTTCAGACTGGGTCCACGACATCTTGCTGTTTTCGCCTTCGCACAGCGCGCGCTTGGTGACGAAGTTCAGGATACCGCCGGTATTGCCGTCGCCCGGGAACCAGTTTTGCACCGTGGAGTATTTCACCTCGGCGTCTTTATGAATAATGACCTCCACCACCGCCGCGTGCAGCTGGTAGCTGTCGCGAACCGGGGCGGAGCACCCTTCGATATAGCTGACGTAGCTGCCTTCATCCGCGACCAGAATCGTGCGTTCGAACTGGCCGGTTTTTTCGGCATTGATGCGGAAATAGGTGGAAAGCTCCATCGGACAGCGCACGCCTTTCGGTACATAGATAAAGGTACCGTCCGAGGCCACCGCCGCGTTAAGAGCCGCAAAGAAGTTATCGTTTGAAGGCACCACGGTCCCAATGTACTTTTTCACCAGTTCCGGATGATCGTGAATCGCTTCGCCGAAGGAGCAGAAAATGATCCCCTGCTCTGCCAGCTTCTCGCGGTAGGTGGTGGCCACCGAGACGGAGTCGAAAATGGCGTCTACCGCCACCTCTTTCCCTTCGCGAACGGGCACGCCAAGCTGGTTAAAGGCCTCTTCCACCTCTTTGCTGAGGAAGCTGTTTTCAGCGCCAGTTTGCTGCACCGCGCCGGGCTGCGAGGCGCAGGTATCGTCACAGCTGCCGCAGGAGGGCGCAGAATAGTAGCTGTAATCCTGATAGTTCAGCCTGTCGTAGTGCGCTTTCAGCCAGTGCGGCTCTTCCATCTCCAGCCAGGCGCGGAAGGCACTCAGGCGGAACTCCAGCATCCACTCGGGTTCGTTACGTTTCGCCGAGATCGCCCGCACGACATCTTCGTTAATGCCTTTCGCCAGCTCATCTGTCTGGAGCTGGGTGAAGAACCCCTCTTTATAGTTGAGGTGCCCACCGCTCCAGGTATTTACATCACTCGTTGCTTCAGTATTACGAGACATAGTACCGCCTATACCCCAAAGCTTTCGCCACAGCCGCATTCGTTCTGGGCTTTCGGGTTATGAAATTTGAATAACTGGTTTAAGCCTTCGCGGACGTAGTCCACTTCGGTGCCGTCAATAAACGGCATGGCCTGCAGCGCGACGTACAGCTTCGCGCCGTCAGTCTCGAACACCAGGTCATCTTTCTCGGGTTCGGTGACGGTGTCGAGCACGTAGCCGAAACCCGCGCAGCCGGTCTGTTTGACGCCTAAACGCACGCCGAGGATCTCGGGCTTTTTCGCCACCAGCTCGTGAATATGTGCTGCCGCCGCTGGCGTGAGCGTTAAGCCGCGCCAGGCGAAATCGGCAGGATTAAAGGTTTCTGAATGCAGTTCCATAGGTCCACCTCATCTGATAAGCCATCAGGGCATAACACCATGTTAGTGATAACGATTATCACTTCAACCCTCTGTCAGCAGGGGCATTCGGCTAAAGCGCCCTTTTTGCCTGGTTTTATTAAGCATAGACCCTGTGAGAGGATGCAGTCAGGATGGATGTATTTGTTCAATGCATTGATTAATAATGCATTTCGTCGCGGCATTCATAATGAAGAGAAGAAAAGTAAAATATGCATCGGAAATGCCTATTTTTGAGATAGATTTTGCACAGAAAATGCCAAAAACAAAAAAGGCCCTTAAGGCCTCTTAATACTCAATGATGAAATGCGACAGCAAATCCCTGTTCACGCCAGTGGTCGAGCTGTTCCTGCTGGCGAGGCGTGGGTGATTTCCCCGTCCAGACGAAGATTTTTTGCCCGGGGAACAGTTCAGGACGCGGCGAATCAATAGGTTCCGCCAGGACGTCAATGTGCCAGCCCTTCTGCGCCAGGCGCGCGGCTTCCAGCCACAGGTGGGTGCGGTCATCGCATTCCCAGCCAATCAACAGTGCGTCTTTACCGGCTTTCTTACGGGACTCCGCCAGGCTTGCAATCGCGAATTCAATCAGAACTCCATCTAACAGGCTCGCCATATGACGCACGGTATTTTGGTCCTGGTTCATGCGCTGACGGACGGGAGAAATAATATTGTCAATCAGCGCGTCTATCGCGTGATCGCGGCGGAACTCGCCAATTTTGGCACGCAGCTTTGCCGGGCTGGCGTAACGCAGAACGGTCATCATCTCTTCCTGGAATGAAACCCAGTTGCCCTGCGTCAAAACTTCTTTGTTTTCCAGCAAGGCTTTGACTTTTCCGACCGAGACGCCGCTTTTCATCAGGCGTTTGATCTCTTCGATACGCAGGATATCTTCATCGTCAAACTGACGATGGCCCCCTTCGCTGCGCTGCGGCTTCAACAATCCATAACGGCGCTGCCAGGCACGCAGCGTAACGGGGTTGATACCGCATCGTTCGGCCACTTCGCCGATACTGTAATAGGCCATTAACTCCCTCACGCTCAGAACTTCCATACCTAACTGCACCAACCTTATCAGATTGTACACACTATTTGTATAACTAAGACCGCATTTTGAACCGGTGAACGGGGTTCTTTTCCATCCACCTGTTAATACATTGTTGTATAAAATTTGCCGTTCGTACAGTTAACTCTGCCGGATTGTGTACAGCTTTATCAGAATTCGAACTTTTTCTCCGGCCACGCAATCGCGGGAATACCGCCGTGTCGCGGGCTGGCAAAAAGATGCCCCTGGAACTGGGATATTCCCGCTGACTCCAGCCACATCCACTCTTCAGCCTTCTCTACCCCCACCGCGCAGAACTGGATCTCAAGCGAGGCACAGCATTTGATAATCGCCTGGATAATGGCCTGTCGGGGACCACTTTTGTGCACGTTTGCGACCAGATCGCGATTAATCTTAATTCTGTCCGGCTGAAACTGAGCCAGCAGCTGCAACCCGGCAAATCCGGCACCAAAGTGATCGATCGTCACGCTGATGCCCGCGCTTTTTAACTGCCTGACCGAATCCGTGAATTCATCGAATCGGGAAATGGCTTCGCTCTCGGTAAACTCCACCACAATTTGCTCGGGTACAAACCCATTTGCTTCAATGGCGGTGAGCAGGAAATCCACGGCGTTTGGAATGTTGACCAGCGTCATCGGCAGCAGGTTAAGGGATAACGTCTGGTCCTGTAGCCCCAGCGCGCTGGCCATGGAGAGCGCAACCTGCTTGCTTTGTAAATCCGAGGCATACACGTCGTCACGCGGCAGACTGGCGAAGTAAACTCCCGGCGCGCCGCCGTCAGGCGTGCGGAGAAGCGCCTCCCAGGAGACGACCTGCTGCATAAATGGATCGACTATCGGCTGGAACGCGAAGCTGCAATCCGCCCCTTTCGCGACCACCTCGGGCTGCGCGGACAAGCGCGTCTCTTCGCGCACGAATTCCCAGGAATCCGCAGGAGGCAGTTCAAAATAGTTCGCTTTTTCCGTGGCCTCGACAAAGGTGCGGAAAAACTGCAGCGGGCGGTCGTTGTACGTCAGCTGATAGCGCGTCGTCCCCCTGTTGAGCACCTCTTGCAGCACCTCGTCCCTGTCGAAGTGGCGTAAATCAAAAAGCTCCATGCCCACGTTGCCAAAACGACGGACAGGTCCGTGATCGCGCATCAGCTCCACTACGTTGTGGTGGCGAGGGTCGTTGCAAATCTGCTCATAGATGGCAGAAACGTGTTCCACTGGCCCTTCAAGCAGCTGAAAAAAATGTGTGCCATTAAACAGCAGGATCCCCGTGATATTGGATTGCTGGTTTTTACTATTTGCAGCAGCAACCATGACTTCCAGCGCTTTCACTGGAACGTCCTCGCAGATATGACTGCGGTAAATGATGGTGGTGAGCATGCGATTCCTGGGGTTAGGGGTTTGGCCACAAAAGAGGTGGATAAGGTTCATTTATAGCACATTAATTGCCTGACAAATAATCTACATCTCAATCATTTACGGCAGTTAATATGGCCTTTTTTCTCAACTGTACAACTTACCAGCGGCCGCGCTTTTTGTACAATATATCCTGCATAGCTACCGCACCCCACTCAACACCTAACAAAATGAAAAATAAATAATTTATAAAATATATCGAAAAAAATTTAAAAAATTGTACATTTTCTATGTACAGATTTTGAAATTATGTATACCTTAAATGTAACGTTACTGATTACAAAATTTTACAGGAGCGAAACATGCAGCAGAAAGGTTACGTCGCAGATTCCGCAGCAGCAATCGCACAGTACTTCGATAAAGCCGTGCTTCCTACCCAGCAGGAGACGCTGGGCCAGGTGGTTGTTGAAATTCTCAGCGACGGGCGAAATCTGAATCGCAAATCGCTTTGTACCAAACTGCTCAGCCGCCTCGAAAAGGCCGATGGCCCGGAAGAGGAAGAGCATTACCACAAGCTGCTTGGTCTGCTCTTCGAACGGTAAGGATATGAAGAGCAGTAACGCAGACAAACTGATCGACACGCTTATCGGTGAAGCCGTTCTCTCTCTTTTGAAAGAGCGGGGACCGGTAACAACCGAAGGATTGCTTCAGCGTCTGCGGATCATGAAAGAACATGAAAAGGATCCCCGGCGGCGGGAGACACTTGCGGTGGTGATTGCCGAGATCGGCTCAAACAGCATCGCCTTTACACGTCGCAGAACCGCGCAAGGACGAACGAAAAGAGAGGGACCTCTCAACGATAACCGGGACAATGTTGTGCCGTTGTTTGGAAGTGGAAAACCGTCCGATCCAAAGAAAATACATTGACTGCAATTAACAGCTACGGTGAGAACAAATGAGACAAAATATTCAGCTTCAACCCGAATATCATTCTGCGTTTTTAGACAGTGCGCTGTCGGAATACTTCCGTCACGCAGGCGATCGTTTTGCTGAAGAGTCCGCTGTTTTTTCTACTGCAGTACGCTGTGTTCTGGCCTCCGAAGGTCATCTGTCCAATAAAGCGATTATCCTCTGGCTCATTCAGACGCTGGAAGCCACTCACGACGTGGTTCAGGCGGATGTGATTCGCAAGACGCTGGAAATTGTCGTGGGCTACACCATGGACGACCTGTAATTTCACGGCCATTCATCCTGCTTTCGTGTCATCGTCAAAACTGACGAATGTTCTGACGATGACACGCGCCTTCCCCGCTTAACACCCTGTTAAACCAGCAAAGCCAACCTGGCACGGTTCCTGCTTACCTCTGCTTACGGGACTGGGTTTTCCAGTCAACTTTGCTTCATTTCTTAACAGGTCTGTTATTGATGAAAAAGATCGCCAGCGTCTGCCCCTACTGCGGTGCAGGCTGTAAATTAAACCTTGTCGTTGAAAATAACCGTATCATCCGTGCCGAAGCCGCAGAAGGCGTCACAAACCAGGGCACCCTGTGTCTGAAAGGCTTTTACGGCTGGGACTTCCTCAACGATACCCGTCTGCTCACCCCGCGCCTGACCCAGCCGATGATCCGCTACCATAAAGGCGAGGCATTCACTCCCGTTACCTGGCAAGAGGCTATCCGCTACACCGCGCACAAACTCAGCAGCATTAAAGCGCAGCACGGGCCGCGGTCAATCATGACCACCGGATCCTCTCGCGGAACCGGCAATGAAACAAACTATGTGATGCAAAAATTTGCCCGCGCGGTGCTGAACACCAACAACGTGGACTGCTGTGCGCGCGTCTGTCACGGCCCTTCCGTGGCCGGTTTACAGGAGACGCTCGGCAACGGCGCGATGAGCAACTCAATCAACGATATTGAAAACTCAAAATGCCTGCTGGTGTTTGGCTATAACTGCGCGGACTCCCACCCCATCGTCGCCCGGCGCGTGCTGAAAGCGCGTGAAAACGGCGCAAAAATTATCGTCTGCGATCCGCGGCGCATTGAAACGGCGCGCATCGCCGACCAGCATCTGCAGCTGAAAAACGGCAGCAACATGGCGCTGGTAAACGCCTTTGGCTACGTGCTGCTGGAAGAGGAGCTCTACGACAAAAGCTACGTGGCGCGCTTTACCGAGGGGCTTGAGGCCTATCGCCAGACGGTGAAAGACTATGCGCCAGAGACGGTTGAGCATCTTACCGGCATTCCCGCCCGCGACGTTCGCCAGGCGATGCGCACCTTCGCGGCGGCCCCTTCCGCCACCGTGATGTGGGGGATGGGCGTGACCCAGTTTGGTCAGGCCGTGGATGTGGTCAAAGGGCTTTCCAGCCTGGCGCTGCTGACCGGCAACCTCGGCCGCCCTGCCGTCGGCGTCGGGCCGGTGCGCGGACAAAACAACGTTCAGGGCGCCTGCGATATGGGCGTTCTGCCGAATATGTTCCCGGGCTATCAGGATGTGACCGATCCGGCGGTCAGGCAGAAATTTGCCGATGCCTGGGAAATTGACGTCAATAAAATGGACGATCGGGTCGGAACGCGCATTACCGAGGTGCCCCATCTGGCGCTGGAAGGCAAGGTCAAGGCCTACTACATCATGGGGGAAGATCCGCTTCAGACCGAAGCCGATCTCGGTCTCGTTCGCAGCGGTTTTGAGGCGCTCGACTTTGTGGTGGTTCAGGACATCTTTATGACCAAAACGGCAGAAGTGGCGGACGTCCTGCTTCCTGCCACCTCCTGGGGTGAACACGGCGGCGTCTTTACCTGTGCCGATCGCGGGTTCCAGCGTTTTGGCAAAGCCATTGAGGCCAGCGGCAACGTGAAGCGCGACTGGGAAATCATCAGCCTGCTCGCCACCGAGATGGGCTACCCGATGCATTATGACGACAACCAGCAGGTCTGGGATGAAATGCGCGAGCTGTGCCCGCTCTTCTACGGCGTGACGTATGAAAAAATGGGCGAGATGGGCCACGTGCAGTGGCCGTGCCCGACGCTGGATCATCCGGGAACGCCGTACCTGTATAAAGATAATCAGTTCGACACCCCAACCGGTAAAGGGCAGCTCTTTGCCGCCCCGTGGCGCGCGCCGGCGGAAACTCCGGACGCGGATTTCCCGCTGGTGCTGTGTACGGTTCGTGAAGTGGGACACTACTCCTGCCGCTCGATGACCGGGAACTGCGCCGCGCTGCAAAGCCTGGCCGATGAGCCGGGCCGGGTGCAAATGAACCCAGCCGATGCGGAAAAGCTGGGCATCTCAGAGGGCCAGCTGGTCTGGGTGCGTTCGCGTCGCGGCAAAGTGATTACCCGCGCCAGCATTAGCGAGCGTATCAACCCCGGGGCGGTCTATATGACCTATCAATGGTGGATTGGCGCCTGCAACGAGCTGACCCAGGACAACCTCGACCCCATCTCCAAAACGCCGGAAACGAAGTACTGCGCGGTACAGCTGGAGGCGATTGAGGACCAGCGCTGGGCGGAGGATTTTGCGGCGTCGGCGTATCAGTCAATGAAGTCGCGGCTTATTAACGCGGTGAATGTCTGAAGACAATGCCGGGTGGCGTCACCGCCGCCCGATACTGAATTTCAGACACAAAAAAGGCCGCACTCGCGGCCCTTTTATTCTCATGTGCTCAATGGACGTGAACGCCCAACCGCCAGGCAAAGTAGATCTCTTCTTTCAGTTCATTCGAAGAGAGCGCCAGCAAATCTGTAAATTCCAGCTCAAGCTGTTTCAGCTTTTTCAGGTACTGCGCCGGAGACAGGTTGCTCTTATCGCGACGTAAATATTCAATTGCCAGCTGTGTTGGGGTTATTTCAGTATCCATGATGTCCTCGCTTATGTACAAAACCTGACCAGTATATCACAACGGACTGGCTAGTTTTTGACCAAAGGCAAAACATCTGAAAACTTTACACAACCGCCGTGGTCAGCCGCGACGAGCAGCACAGGCGATCCTGCTCATCGAGAATATCTATCTGCCACACCTGATGGCGGCTTCCGGCGTGCAGCGCGCGGCAAACACCGCGCACGCGCCCGCTGCGCACCGAGCGAATGTGGTTAGCATTCACCTCGAGTCCGACAACCTTCTGCTCCCCTTCGGTACAGAGATACCCCGCCACCGAGCCCAGCGTTTCGGCCAGCACGACGGAGGCCCCGCCGTGCAATAAGCCAAACGGTTGGTGGGTGCGACTATCGACCGGCATGGTGGCCTCAATCTCATCGTCGCCAATGCGGATGAACTGGATATCCAGCAGCCCCACCATATTCCCCTCGCCCATGGCGTTCAGCGCCTGCAGCGTGACGGCACGTTTCCAGATCATCCAATTATCTCCAGTAAAGCCTGCAATGGGTGACGCACACCGTTACCTTCTACCCGTTTTACCTGGCTGCGGCAGGAGTAGCCCGTCGCCAGACAGCGGTTTCGCGGCAAACGCTGCATCGCCTGATGCCAGGACAGCTCATAGATGCCGAGCGAGTTGGCGTGGTTTTTCACTTCGTGTCCGTAGGTTCCGGCCATCCCGCAGCAGCCTACGTTGACGCTCTCCAGCTTCGCACCGAAGCGGGCAAAAACGGACGCCCACTGCGCGGGGGCACCCGGCAGCGCGGTCACTTCCGTGCAGTGGCCGAACAGATACCACGGTTCACCGCTGACGTCCTGAACGGCCTTATCTGCCAGCGCCACCGGAAGCCACTCGTGCACCAGCATGACGTTAAAATCGCCGCGCTTATCGCCCAGCGTCTGCTTATATTCATCGCGATAGCAAAGCACCAGCGCCGGATCGACGCCGACCATCGGTATCCCGAGTTGCGCCACGCGGTTTAAGAAGTCAGACGTTTTCTGCGCGGTCTTCGCAAATCGCGTCAGGAAACCTTTAATGTGCTGCGCCTTGCCGTTGGGAGAGAACGGCAGAACCACCGGCTGGTAACCCACCTTCTCCGCCAGACGGACGAAATCGGCCACAACCTGCGCATCGTAGTAGCTGGTGAACGGATCCTGCACCACCAGCACCACATTCGCTTTTTGCTCCGGAGCGAGCGCCTCCAGCTGTTCGAGGGTCATGTTCGCCGAACGGTGGCCGACAAGCTGGCGCTGCAGAGACGGGACCGACAGCAGCGGGAGATCGACCATGCCGATGTGTTTTTCGGAGAGCTTGCGCACCAGCGGCTGGTTGATAAAGAAGTTGAAGGTCTTTGGCGCCCGCGCCATCAGCGGCGCGTAGCTTTCCACCGTCGCCACCAGATGGTCGCGCACCGGGCGGAGGTATCGGGTGTGGTAAAGCTGCAGGAAACGCGAGCGGAATTCCGGCACGTCGATTTTAATCGGGCACTGGGTAGAGCAGGCTTTACAGGCCAGACAGCCGGACATCGCCTCTTTCACCTCATGGGAGAAATCGTACTCGCCCTTGTTGGCATGCCAGCTGTTGCGGGTGCGCTCAATCAGCGAGCGCAGGCTGGCCCGTTTTTCCGGCAGCTCCTGCTCCAGCTTGAGCGGATCCACCCCGCGGTCGGCCAGCAGACGCAGCCACTCGCGCACCAGCGTCGCCCGCCCTTTCGGCGAGTGGATACGGTTGCTGGTGATTTTCATCGACGGGCACATCGGGCTTTTCACATCAAAGTTAAAGCACAGGCCATTGCCGTTGCACTCCATCGCGCCGCGCCAGGACGAGCGCACCGCAATCGGGATCTGCCTGTCGTAGGTGCCGCGCTTGACGGCATCCACCTGCAGCATTGGCGCGTCTACGCCTTCAGGCGGGCAGATTTTACCCGGGTTGAGGCGGTTGTGCGGGTCGAACGCCGCTTTCACCTTACGCAATTCCGCGTAGAGCTGTTCGCCAAAGAATGCCGGGCTGTATTCCGCGCGGAACCCTTTCCCGTGCTCTCCCCACAGCAGGCCGCCGTATTTGGCGGTTAAGGCCACCACGTCGTCGGAGATCTGCTTCATCAGGATCTCCTGCTGCGGGTCGCACATGTCCAGCGCCGGACGCACGTGCAGTACCCCGGCGTCGACGTGGCCGAACATGCCATAGCTCAGGCCGTGGCTGTCCAGCAGGGCGCGAAACTCCACGATGTAATCCGCCAGATGCTCGGGCGGCACGCAGGTATCTTCGGCAAAGGGAATGGGCTTCGCCGCCCCTTTCGCATTGCCGAGCAGGCCCACGGCTTTTTTACGCATCGCATAGATACGCTCGATCCCGGCCAGATCGTTACAGAGCTGCCAGCCGATGACGCCGCCTTCACCCTGCGCAATCAGCTCATCCAGCCGCTGGCAGAGCGTGGTGACCTGCCGTTCAATCAGCTCCGCGTCGTCGCCGGCAAATTCCACGATATTGAGACCGAGCATCTCTTTATCCGGCACGTCGGTAATGAGGTCGCTTACGGAGTGCCAGACAATATCTTCCCGGGCCAGATTGAGTACCTTAGAGTCGACGGTCTCCACCGACAGCGCCTGCGCTTGCACCATAAACGGCGCATTGCGCAGCGCGGAGTCGAAGGAGTCGTATTTGACGTTTACCAGGCGACGCACTTTCGGCAAGCGGGTGATATCCAGCCGCGCTTCGGTAATAAACGCCAGCGTCCCTTCGGAGCCGGTCAGCACGCGGGTTAAATCAAACTGGGTCAGGTCATCGTTAAGGACGTGACGCAGATCGTACCCGGTCAGGAAGCGGTTCAGCTTGGGGAATTTATCGAGAATAAGCTGGCGGTTGTCGCGACAGCGTTCCAGCACGGTGCGATAGATACGACCGCTGGCGGTGTTGTCTTTGCCCAGCGTTTCCGCCAGTTCAACCGGCATCGGCTGGGTATCGAGAATATCGCCGCCCAGCAGCACCGCACGCACGCCCAGCACGTGATCGGAGGTTTTACCGTAGACCAGCGAGCCCTGCCCGGAGGCATCCGTGTTAATCATCCCGCCAAGGGTCGCGCGGTTGCTGGTGGAGAGCTCAGGGGCAAAAAAGTAACCGTAAGGCTTGAGATACTGATTAAGCTGATCTTTGATGACGCCCGCTTCGACCCGCACCCACCCCTCCTCAGGGTTGATCTCAATGATGCGGTTCATATAGCGCGACATATCAACAATGATGCCCTGGTTCAGCGCCTGACCGTTGGTCCCGGTGCCGCCGCCGCGCGGCGTAAAGACCAGCGAGGCAAACCGCTCCTGCGTGGCGAGCCGGGCGATAAGCGCGACGTCGGCCGTTGAACGGGGGAAAACCACGGCATCGGGAAGAAGCTGGTAGATACTGTTATCGGTCGCCATCGTCAGCCTGTCGGCATAGTTCGTGGCGGTATCACCTGTAAAACCCTGTTGCTCCAGTGCTTGCAAAAAATTAAGCACCAGCTGAACGACGCCAGGTGCCTGAGAAATCTGTGGGATCATGACTGTCGACCCTAATTAGAGTTGTATGAAATCGTTTGCGTGTATCTTAAAAGTTTTATCACATTTTTTTCTTATAATCTCTGCTGAATTACAGGCAGAATTCGCCTGTTAAAAACCGCTGAGATCATTAATGATTAAAGAGACGCGGTTTTCCGTTCCCGCCAGTCGTACTGGCGTTCTTTTAAGGAAAGTTTCATTTATGGTCAATCTTCGCCAGCCCAGGGATGTTGCGCAAATTTTGCTGTCGGTGCTGTTTCTGGCCCTCATGATTATTGCGTGTCTGTGGATTGTTCAACCCTTTATTCTCGGCTTTGCGTGGGCCGCGACCGTAGTCGTTGCCACGTGGCCTTTGCTGCTGCGCTTGCAGAAGCTGCTGTTTGGCCGCCGCGGGCTCGCCGTACTGGTCATGACGCTCCTGCTGTTCCTGCTGTTTATTATTCCGATCGCCCTGCTGGTGAATAGCCTGGTGGATTCCAGTGGCCCGGTTATTCGCGCCATTAGCAGCGGTGACCTGACGCTGCCGGATCTCGCCTGGCTGAACAGCATTCCGGTGGTGGGCTCAAAACTCTACAGCGGCTGGCATAGCCTGCTGGAGATGGGCGGCAGCGCGCTGATGGCAAAAGTCCGCCCGTATATTGGCACCACTACCACCTGGTTTGTCGGTCAGGCGGCGCATATCGGCCGCTTTATGATGCACTGTACCCTGATGCTGCTCTTCAGCGCCCTGCTCTACTGGCGCGGCGAGCAGGTGGCTTTAGGCGTTCGTCACTTTGCCACCCGCCTGGCGGGCAAACGCGGTGACGCCGCGGTACTGCTGGCCGCACAGGCCGTGCGCGCGGTTGCGCTGGGGGTGGTGGTCACCGCGCTGGTGCAGGCGGTGCTGGGCGGGATCGGTCTGGCAATTTCCGGCGTACCGTACGCCACCGTGTTCACCGTTGTCATGCTGATGACCTGTCTTGCGCAACTGGGACCGTTGCTGGTGCTGGTCCCCAGCATTATCTGGCTCTACTGGACGGGCGATACCACGTGGGGAACGGTGCTGCTGGTCTGGAGCTGCGTGGTCGGCACCATGGATAACGTGATTCGTCCGATCCTCATCCGCATGGGCGCAGACCTGCCGCTGATCCTGATCCTCTCCGGGGTCATTGGCGGATTGATTGCCTTTGGCATGATTGGCCTGTTTATTGGCCCGGTGCTGCTCGCCGTCACCTGGCGTCTGTTCTCTGCCTGGGTGCATGAAATTCCGCCGCCGGGAACTGACCCGGACGTGATTTTGAGCGAACTGGAAGAGCTGGAAGAGAAGAACACGCATTAAGGTATGCTGCCGGGTGGCGTTAACGCCCACCCGGCCTACACTCTCCCGCATGATACTTAAACGCTGCTAAAGTATTTATTCGTTGCTCACTGGTCAGACCCGCCTTTTCAGCAGTAAGTCTACTAATAACCTCAAGAATTCTTTACGTCTCTTTAACTATTGAGACGAATCCGATCGACGCTAAATAACACAATGCCTACTATTAGCACACGGTTATAAATCAACACCTTGATTTATAAGCATGGAAATCCCCTGAGTGAAACAACGAATTGCTGTGTGTAGTCTTTGCCCATCTCCCACGATGGGCTTTTTTTTATCCTGACTACGCGCGTCTGACCTCACAGGTACTGAGCATCCGCCACTCAGCAGGCAGCACCCGCGTTTCTCCTGTCGCATTGACCGTCACCGCCTCGCGGATATCCGCCGACGATGCGCCAACCTGAAGCTCAAACTCGCCCGGCTCAACGATGCGTTTTCCGTCGCGACGGGTGAAGTTGAACATCTCAACCGGCAGCGTAAAGGTGAGCGTGGCGGTTTCGCCCGGTGAGAGCGTGACGCGCTGGAAGGCCTTCAGCTCCTGAAGCGGCCGCACCTGGGTGGCGACCTTATCCCTGACGTAAACCTGCACCACCTCGCTGCCGCTGCGCTCCCCGGTATTGGTGATATCGACACTGAGTATCACCTCTCCGTCGACCGGCACGCTGCTTTCGGCGACGCGGGCTGCACCCCAGCTAAACTGCGTCCAGCCGAGGCCGAAGCCAAACGGGTAACGCGAACCGAAATGGAACGCAAACGGCGTACCGCCGCTTTTGAGCTTGTGATTGTAGTAATACGGCATCGCGCCGGCGCTTTTCGGCACGCTCACCACCAGGCGACCCTGCGGCTCCGCACGTCCGGTTAACACGTCCGCAATCGCCCAGCCCCCTTCCTGCCCCGGCCCCCAGGCCATCATCAGCGCCGCGACCTTGTCTTCCAGACCCTGCAGGTTGTATGGACGCCCCCCGGTCATCACCACAATCACCGGTTTACCGGTGGCGACCAGCGCTTCCAGCAGCTGTTGCTGCACGCCCGGCAGGTTCAGGGAATCGGTATCGGAACCTTCCCCCACGGTACCGCTCTGGAACAGCCCGGCGAGATCGCCCACGCAGGCCACCACCACGTCACTCTCCTGCGCGGCGTTCACGGCCTCGGGGATTAGAGTGGTACTTTGCGATACCGGCGACTGCTGCATCGGTTTGCCGCCGCTGTCGCCCGGGAAGACCGGCGCGCCCGCCATCCGTTTTTCGATGATGTGGCACCCTTTGGCATAGCGGACGTTCGAAGCACCGAGATACTGCTCCAGCGCCGCGCGCGGGGTCGTGACCTGCGAGGTCTCTTCCACCATATCGCTGATGATCAAATGCACCGGGAAGCTGTAGCCGCTGAGTAACGCCAGCGGATCGTCTGCCGTCGGCCCCACTACCGCGACCCGAGGTTTGCCGCCTAGCGGTAAAATGCCGTTATTTTCCAGCAGCGTGAGCGATTTCGTCGCCACCTCCCGCGCGGCCCGGCGGGTGATAGCGTTTTGCAGGTCGATACCGTTTTCATCCGCGTACGGGTTTTCAAACAGGCCAAGGCGGAATTTTTCCGTCAGCGTACGCGCCACGACCTCATCGACCTTCGCCATAGAGATCAGCCCGCGCTCTACCGCTTCCGCCAGATGCCGCGCGCAGTCGTCTTTCGGCAGCTCAACGTCCAGCCCGGCGTTGAACGCCAGCGCGGCAGATTCGGCCGCGTCGTGGGAAATCCCGTGGTGCTGGTGCAGCAGGCTGACGCCGCCGTAATCCGCCACAATAACACCGTCGAACCCCCACTGCTCGCGCAGGACGGTGGTCAGCAGGAAGCTGTCGCTGTGCCCCGGCTGGTTATCAATATCGTGGTACGCGGGCATAACCGAACCGGCGTTTGCCAGCTTGACCGCCATTTCAAACGGCAGCAGGAAGGTGTCGTTCAGCTCGCTGAACCCCAGATGGACCGGCGCATGGTTGCGCGCTCCTTCGCTGAACGAGTGACCCACGTAATGTTTCAGGGTTGCCAGCAGGTCGCGCTTATCGCCCTGTAAACCCTTCACGTAGGCGGTCGCCATCACGCCCACCAGCCAGGGATCTTCCCCGAAGGTCTCTTCGGTTCGCCCCCAGCGCACGTCTCGGGACACGTCCAGCACCGGCGCAAGCCCCTGCTGGCAGCCGACGGAGCGCGCCTCTTTGCCGATCTGCTCTGCCGCCCTCTGCACCAGCTCCGGATCCCAGGTCGAACCGTAGTTCAATGACGACGGGAAGAGGGTGGCGTCTTTGCACAGCAGCCCCACCAGACACTCTTCATGGAACAGCGCCGGAATGCCAAGACGCGTCTCTTCCATCATCATGCGCTGCAGGCGATTCGCCGCGCGCACGCCGGTTTTCGCGTCAACGATGTGGGTGCCCAGCGGCCGCGTGATCTGCCCGACGCCCAGCTTAAGCCGTTCGCTGAGCGCAGCCTGCTCGCTCACGCCGGCGAATTCGTCACTCAGATCGCTGCGCTCGCGGTGGTTGCCGTTTTCATCGAGGATCAGCCAGTACGCGTGCATCTGGGCGAACTTCTCTTCCGGGGTCATGCGCGCCAGTAAGTCGGCGACGCGCTCGTGCACGGGACGTCCCGCGTCCTTATAGATAGTCGTCATGTTTTACTCCTGTAGTGCGGAAGGGGTTGCCGGGCTGAGCTGCCCCGCTTCGGGTCTGACTTCACGCTTGCTGGCCAACTCCCGGGCGATGGAATCCACCAGCCGGCTGTTTAGCTTGTAGATGGCAAGCAGCGCGACCATGCAGAGGAACAGCGCGCACGGGATAAGGGTGAAAAGCGCGTTGATGGTCGAGAGAACGCCTGGCGACTGGGTTGCCTGGCCCGGGGCGTAATCCACCATGCCAAGCACCCAGCCGACGACCGCCCCGCCCAGCGCCAGGCCAAACTTGATGGCAAACAGCGCGGTGGAGAAAACCAGCCCGTCCAGACGACGGCCGCTCCGGTGCTCTTCGTAGTCGACCACATCGGAGAACATGGTCCACTGCAGCGGCGTGGTAAGGTTTTGAATAAAGCTAAAGACAATGTTAAGGCCAAAGATTAGCCACACCTGTGAAGGAGGCAGGAAGAAAATCAGCGCGCCGAAGATAACGAAGGAGATAATCGTCCACTGGTAGGCGCGCACGCGGTCAAATTTCCCCAGCAGTCGTTCAGATAATAATGCGCCGCTTAAGGAGGCCACCATGCCGGAAACAATAAAGGCAAAAACCAGATCCGGACGCAGCAGCACATAGTTCACGTAATACATGGTGGCGGAACCGCGCGTCACCACCGCCGTTAACAGCAAAATATTAAACAGGAACACAATACGCCACTGGCTGTTCCCGGCCAGCAGTTTTAAATCGGTGAGCATGGAGCCGGAGGCATCATTGCGTGGAGAATAACGCTCGCGGGTCATCAGGAAACAGCAGAAGAACAGCACAATGCCCAGCAGCCCCATCAGGCTCATGGCATAGAAATAGCCTTTCTGCACGTTGCCCTGGCCTAACAGTGAGACCAGCGGCAGGGCAATCACCGTCACGATCAGCCCGCCGATAAACGACAGGCCAAAGCGCCACGACTGCAGAGAGTGGCGCTCGCGCGGATCCAGCGTCAGCGCGCCGGGCATGGCGCAGTAAGGCACGTTAATCGCGGAGTAAATCAGGCTTAAAATCGCGTAGGTTATGCAGGCGTAAATGATTTTTGCCGTCGGCCCAACGTCCGGCACATAGAAGGTAATGAGGCAGCTCACGCCAAACGGGATAGCAAACCACAGCAGCCAGGGACGGAAACGTCCGTGACGCGTCCGGGTGCGGTCAACCAGGGCGCCAATGCACGGATCGACAAACGCATCGACCACGCGCACCACTAAAAACATGGTGCCCATAATCGCGGCGGGTAGCCCAAATACGTCTGTATAAAAATAAGCGAGAAATAAGGTTGCCGTTTGCCAGACCAGCGCGCTGGCCATATCGCCTAAGCCATAACCTATTTTATCTTTGGTACGCAATACAGAGGAGAGTGTCATTGTTATTTGCCTTTTTATCAGGTTAAAACGTATTTCAACCAGTTGCGCATCTTCTTAAGGGAAATGCGCAGTAAGGCTCAAGTATTAGCAACGGTTTGCGCGCTAACAATTGTCTAAATTGACAGACAAATTATGATATTTGGTTTTTTACTTTATTTGTGATGGGGAGCAAATAAGAAATGAAATAAAAAAGGCGAGGAATAATATCCTCGCCTTTTCGGGTCAGCGTGGCGTTACTTGTTCAGTTCCGCCAGGCTCAGCCAGGTTTGCACCACGGTGTCCGGGTTCAGGGACAGGCTATCGATCCCCTCTTCCATCAGCCATGCGGCAAAGTCTTCATGGTCGGATGGACCCTGACCGCAGATCCCGACGTATTTACCCTGCTTCTTCGCCGCGCGGATGGACATGGAGAGCAGCGCTTTCACCGCCTCGTTGCGCTCGTCGAACAGCTCGGAGACCACGCCGGAGTCGCGGTCCAGACCCAGCGTCAGCTGCGTCATGTCGTTTGAGCCGATAGAGAAGCCGTCGAAGTGCTCGAGGAACTGCTCGGCAAGCAGGGCGTTGGACGGGATTTCGCACATCATGATGATCTTCAGCCCGTTCTCGCCGCGCTTCAGACCCTGACGCGCCAGCTCGTCCACAACGGCTTTCGCCTGATCCACGGTACGCACGAACGGGATCATGATTTCGACGTTGGTCAGTCCCATGTCGTTGCGCACGCGTTTCACCGCTTCACACTCCAGCGCGAAGCAGTCGCGGAAGCTGTCGGACACGTAGCGTCCGGCCCCGCGGAAGCCCAGCATCGGGTTCTCTTCTTCCGGCTCGTAGCGCTCGCCGCCGACCAGGTTGGCGTACTCGTTAGACTTAAAGTCAGACAGACGCACGATCACGCGTTTCGGATAGAAGGCAGCGCCCAGCGTCGCGATCCCTTCGGTCAGACGGCCGACGTAGAACTCTTTCGGCGAGTCGTAGCCTTTCATCATTTCGCGGATTTCGTTCTGCAGCTTCGGATCCTGGTCGTCAAACTCCAGCAGCGCACGCGGGTGAACGCCGATCATACGGTTGATGATAAATTCCAGACGCGCCAGGCCAACGCCTTCGTTCGGCAGGCAGGCGAAGTCAAACGCGCGGTCCGGGTTGCCGACGTTCATCATGATCTTCAGCGGCAGGTCCGGCATGGTATCCACGCTTGAGCTCTTCACGCTGAAGTCGAGGATATCGGCGTAGACGTAGCCGGTATCACCTTCGGCACAGGAGACGGTCACGTTCTGCCCGTCCTTCATGCGCTCGGTGGCGTCACCGCAGCCGACAACCGCAGGAATACCCAGCTCGCGGGCAATGATCGCCGCGTGGCAGGTACGACCGCCGCGGTTGGTGACGATAGCCGCCGCTTTCTTCATGATCGGTTCCCAGTCCGGGTCGGTCATGTCGGTTACCAGCACGTCGCCTGGCTCAATACGGTTCATCTCGCTGATGTCGTGGATCACTTTGACCGGACCGGCACCGATGCGGTGACCGATGGCGCGGCCTTCCGCCACGATTTTACCCTGCGCGTGCAGCGTATAACGCTCCATCACCTGACCGCGCGAGCGGACGGTTTCCGGACGCGCCTGCACGATAAACAGCTTGCCGGTGTTACCGTCTTTCGCCCATTCGATGTCCATCGGACGACCGTAGTGTTTTTCGATCTGCACCGCCTGCTTCGCCAGTTCCTGCACTTCGGCGTCGGTCAGGGAGAAGCGGTCGCGCTGCTCCTGCGGTACATCTTCAATTTTAACCTGCTTGCCATGCTCCTGGGTCGGGGCATAGATCATGCGGATTTTTTTCGAGCCCATGGTGCGGCGCACCACCGCCGCACGGCCAGCGGCCAGCGTTGGCTTGTGGACATAGAATTCGTCAGGGTTTACCGCACCCTGCACCACCATCTCACCCAGACCCCACGCGGAGGTGATAAACACCACCTGGTCGAAGCCGGATTCGGTATCAATGGAGAACATCACGCCGGATGAGCCCACGTCCGAGCGCACCATGCGCTGCACGCCAGCGGAGAGCGCCACGCCGCGATGGTCGTAGCCCTGGTGCACGCGATAGGAGATGGCGCGGTCGTTGAACAGGGAAGCAAACACGTGCTTCACCGCCACCAGCACCGCATCGTACCCCTGGACGTTCAGGAAGGTTTCCTGCTGTCCGGCAAACGAGGCGTCCGGCATATCTTCTGCGGTCGCAGAGGAACGTACGGCAAAGGAGGCCTGCGCATCGTCAGCAGAGAGCTGGTTGTACGCGTCGTGAATGGCTTTTTCCAGTTCCGGCTGGAAAGGTGTGTCGATGATCCACTGGCGGATCTGCGCCCCGGCTTTGGCAAGCTCGGTGACGTCATCAATATCCGTTTTATCCAGCAGGTCGTAAATGCGCTGGTTAACACCGCTCTGGTCTAAAAACAGGTTAAAGGCATCGGCGGTGGTGGCAAACCCGTTCGGTACGGAGACACCCATACCTGACAGATTTGTAATCATTTCACCCAGGGAGGCATTTTTGCCCCCAACTCTGTCTACATCATTCATGCCGAGTTGGTTATACCAAAGCACCAGCGGTGACGAGCCATTGTTGGACATCGAAACAATCCTTTTGTGATATTTGATCGGAGTAAGTAACACCTGACTACGTATTTATACTGGCATATTTATTTCCGCTAAAAAAACGGTGAATCGTGTAAGCAATTTAAAATTTCAACTTTTCGGATACTTTCCCATCAACGATTAACCCGATGATTCCTCTATATTCAGCCAGAAACCCCAAAAATAAAGTCGCTATTTGAAAAATGAAATCCACTTTTCAGGAAAATCAAAAACAGCGTTTCATTCATAATTAGGATAAGTTCTTTGCTGTGTAATTTACTTTTTTAATTTATGCTTTCAGACAATTAGGTCTGATATTCAGGGTGAGTAAAATGGATAGTGCTGTCGATCGCCACGTTTTTTATATTTCTGATGGTACGGCGATCACCGCCGAGGTGCTGGGCCACGCGGTGATGTCGCAGTTTCCCGTCTCGATTAACAGCATCACGCTGCCGTTTGTTGAAAACGAGAGCCGCGCCAAAGCGGTGAAGGACCAGATTGACGCCATCTACCAGCAGACCGGCGTCCGCCCGCTGGTGTTCTACTCTATCGTGATCCCGGAGATTCGCTCCATCATTCTGCAAAGTGAAGGCTTCTGCCAGGATATCGTGCAGGCGCTGGTGGCTCCGCTGCAGAGCGAGCTGAAGCTCGACCCGACCCCGATTGCCCACCGTACCCACGGGCTGAACCCCGGCAACCTGACCAAGTACGACGCGCGTATCGCCGCTATCGACTACACCCTCGCCCACGACGACGGTATTTCGCTGCGAAATCTCGACCAGGCGCAGGTGATCCTGCTTGGCGTGTCGCGCTGCGGTAAAACCCCGACCAGCCTCTATCTGGCGATGCAGTTTGGCATTCGCGCCGCAAACTACCCGTTTATCGCCGACGACATGGATAACCTGGTGCTGCCCGCCGCCCTTAAGCCGCTGCAGCACAAGCTGTTCGGCCTGACGATCAACCCGGAACGCCTTGCTGCCATCCGCGAGGAGCGCCGCGAGAACAGCCGCTACGCCTCCATGCGCCAGTGCCGGATGGAGGTCTCGGAAGTGGAAGCGCTGTACCGCAAAAACCAGATCCCGTGGCTGAACAGCACCAACTATTCGGTTGAAGAAATTGCCACCAAAATTCTCGACATCATGGGGCTTAATCGCCGCATGTACTAATATGCTAGTACATTAGCTCAGATTCAGGTATCATCATCTGCAACCACGGGGCGGTGTCGCCCCGAACTTGAAATCAGCAGGGATTGGTTTAAGGTGATGCCCATCACTTCCCGGTAGTCTGCCGATGAAGCAAAAATTTTCTGAGACATTCCATGAATAAAACCGATGAACTCCGCACTGCGCGCATTGACAGCCTGGTCACGCCGGCTGAACTGGCACAGCGGCATCCCGTTTCCGCCGCCGTCGCGGAACATGTGACGGCCTCCCGCCGCCGCATTGAAAAAATCCTGAACGGTGAAGACAAACGTCTTCTGGTAGTGATTGGGCCTTGCTCCATCCACGATCTGGATGCCGCGATGGATTATGCAAAACGACTTCAGGAACTGCGGGATAAGTACCAGCATCGCCTTGAGATCGTGATGCGCACCTACTTTGAAAAACCGCGTACCGTAGTCGGCTGGAAGGGGCTGATTTCGGATCCTGACCTGAACGGCAGCTATCGCGTGAATCACGGTATCGAGCTGGCGCGGAAGCTGCTTTTACAGGTCAACGAGCTGGGCGTTCCGACGGCGACCGAGTTTCTCGATATGGTGACCGGGCAGTTTATCGCCGATCTGATCAGCTGGGGCGCGATTGGCGCGCGCACCACCGAAAGCCAGATCCACCGTGAGATGGCCTCCGCCCTCTCATGCCCGGTCGGCTTCAAAAACGGGACCGATGGCAACACCCGTATCGCGGTTGATGCCATCCGCGCTGCCCGTGCCAGCCACATGTTCCTGTCGCCGGATAAGAGCGGTCATATGACCATCTACCAGACCAGCGGTAACCCTTACGGGCATATCATTATGCGCGGCGGAAAGAAGCCCAATTACCATGCCCAAGATATTGCGGCGGCCTGCGAAACGCTGGCCGAGTTCGACCTGCCGGAACATCTGGTGGTGGATTTCAGCCACGGCAACTGCCAGAAGCAGCATCGCCGCCAGCTGGACGTCTGCGATGAGATCTGCCAGCAGATCCGCAGCGGCTCGACCGCCGTTGCAGGGATTATGGCTGAGAGCTTTATCAAAGAAGGCACGCAGAAAATCGTTGCCGGACAGCAGATGGTTTACGGCCAGTCGATCACCGACCCGTGCCTGAGCTGGGAAGACAGCGAACTGCTGCTGGAGAAGCTGGCAGCTGCGGTAGATTCTCGCTTCTGATGTTATTGTCGGGTGGCGCTACGCTTACCCGACTTACGATTGTGCCCTTCTCCCTCTCCCTGTGGGAGAGGGTCGGGGTGAGGGCATCAGACCGCACCTCACCCCCAAATTTGATCCCCTCACCCTTTTTTCACAAAAACGCTTGCCGTCAATTTGCAGTTTATTGATAATGATTATCATTGTTACATTGATTGTTATTTATATACATTATGTCACGTACGGATAACAGCGCGGCAACGCCAGCAAAAACAGACACAGCACCAGCCCTTACCGAGCGTCGCATTGACAGCAAAACCCTCCTCGGCGATGAGGGACGGGTCATTATCGAGCATGACGGACAGCGCTATCTTCTGCGCCAGACCCATGCCGGAAAACTGATCCTCACAAAATAAACAACACCTAAAAATACGCCAGCCACCCAGGTGATACCCAGGCAGCCAGCGCTTTTCACTTCTTATGGAGAGTTGCTATGCCACACCTGCCTTCCGCATCTTTACGTCCGTCATTTCTGGCGCTGGCGATTGTTAGCGCCCTGCCGGGCATCGCGTTCGCCGCCACAGACGACATTACCGTCACCGCCACGGGCAACGCCCGCAGCGCCTTTGAAGCGCCCATGATGGTAAGCGTGATTGACGCCAGCGCGCCGGAGAAACAAACCGCCAGCTCGGCGGCCGATCTGCTGCGTAACGTCCCCGGTCTGACGCTGGACGGCACTGGGCGCACCAACGGGCAGGACGTCAACCTGCGCGGCTATGACCGCCGCGGCGTGCTGGTGCTGGTTGACGGCGTGCGCCAGGGAACCGATACCGGCCACCTGAACAGCACCTTCCTCGATCCCGCGCTAATCAAACGTATCGAGGTGGTCCGCGGCCCGTCGGCCCTGCTGTACGGCAGCGGCGCGCTGGGCGGCGTGATCTCTTATGACACCGCCGATGCCAACGATCTGCTCGAACCGGGTAAAAACAGCGGCTACCGCGTGTTTGGAACGGGCGCGACGGGCGATCGTAGCCTCGGGATGGGCGCCAGCGCCTATGGCCGCACCGATACGCTGGACGGTCTGGTCTCCTGGTCCAGCCGGGATCGCGGTGACATCCGCCAGAGCGACGGTGCTACCGCGCCTAACGACGAATCCATCAACAACATGCTGGCGAAAGGCAGCTGGAAAATCGACCCGGCCCAGACCCTGAGCGGCTCCCTGCGCTACTACAACAACGCCGCCCAGGAGCCAAAAAATCCGCAAACCACCGGGGCGGACAGCAGTAACCCGATGACCGACCGTTCCACCATCCAGCGCGATGCGCAGGTTGGCTACCACATTGCACCGGAAGGGTACGACTGGCTGGACGCCGACGCGAAGGTCTACTGGTCCGAAGCGCGCATTAATGCCCAGAACGTCGACGGCAGCGGTGAGTTTCGTAAGCAGACGACCAAAGGCGGCAAGGTGGAAAACCGCACCCGTCTGTTCAGCGACACCTTTGCAGCACACCTTCTGACCTACGGCGGGGAATACTATCGTCAGGAGCAGCATCCGGGCGGGGCAACCACCGGCTTCCCGGACGCGAAAATCGACTTCAGCTCCGGCTGGCTGCAGGATGAGATCACCCTGCGCGATCTGCCTGTTACCTTGCTGGGCGGCACGCGCTATGACAACTACCGCGGCAGCAGCGACGGCTACAACGATGTGGATGCCGACAAGTGGTCATCCCGCGCCGGGTTAACCGTCAGCCCAACCGACTGGCTGATGCTGTTTGGCTCTTACGCGCAGGCCTTCCGCGCGCCGACCATGGGCGAGATGTATAACGACGCCAAACACTTCTCCATTGGCCGCTTCTATACCAACTACTGGGTGCCAAACCCGAACCTGCGCCCGGAAACCAACGAAGCGCAGGAGTTTGGTTTTGGCCTGCGCTTTGACGATTTGATGCTTGCCAACGATGCGCTGGAGTTTAAAGCCAGCTATTTCGATACCAAAGCCAAAGACTATATCTCCACCACCGTCGATTTTGCCGCCGCGACCACCATGTCGTACAACGTCCCGAATGCCAAAATCTGGGGTTGGGATATGATGGCAAAATATTCGGCCGATCTCTTCAGCCTCGATCTGGCCTATAACCGCACGCGCGGGAAAGACACCGATACGGGCGAGTACATCTCCAGCATTAACCCGGACACCGTCACCAGCAAGCTGGATATCCCGGTGGCGCAAAGCGGGTTCTCCGTCGGCTGGATCGGCACCTTTGCCGATCGCTCAACCCACGTCAGCAGCAGCTACAGCAAGCAGCCGGGCTATGCGGTCAACGATTTCTACGTCAGCTATAAGGGCCAGGAGCAGCTCAAGGGCGTGACCACCACGCTGGTGCTGGGCAACGCCTTTGACAAAGCGTACTGGTCACCTCAGGGCATTCCGCAGGACGGTCGTAACGGCAAGATTTTCGTAAGCTATCAGTGGTAATTCCCTTCGGGGCAACTATTCAGAAGGAAGAGACAATGAATCACTACACGCGCTGGCTTGAGCTAAAAGAAGCCAATCCGGGTAAGTACGCGCGCGACGTCGCGGGGTTAATGAACATCAGTGAAGCAGAGCTGACCTTTGCCCGCGTAGGTCACGACGCCTGGCGACTGCGCGGTGAAATCCGCGAGATCCTGGGCGCGCTGGAGGCGGTGGGCGAAACCAAATGTATCTGCCGCAACGAATACGCCGTACACGAGCAGGTCGGGAAATTTACCAACCAGCACCTGAACGGCCACGCCGGGCTGGTGCTGAACCCGCGCGCGCTGGATCTGCGCCTGTTCCTCAACCAGTGGGCGAGCGCGTTTCACATCAGTGAAGCCACCGCCCGCGGCGAGCGGCAGAGCATTCAGTTCTTCGACCACCAGGGCGATGCCCTGCTGAAGGTCTACGCCACGGATAATACCGACGTTTCAGCCTGGGGCGACGTGCTGACCCGCTTTATCTTTGCCGAGAATCCTCCGCTGGCGTTGAAGATGGCCGATGCCCCGGCTCATGCAGAAAACGCAAATGCTGCTCTCGTGGATAACGAGTGGCGCGCCATGACCGACGTTCATCAGTTCTTCAGCCTGCTCAAGCGCCATAACCTCAGCCGCCAGCAGGCGTTTCGCCTGGTGGGTGACGATCTGGCCTGCCGGGTAGAAAACACCGCGCTGGCGCAGCTCCTGGAGACGGCGCGTCGGGACGGTAACGAAATCATGGTCTTCGTCGGCAACCGCGGCTGTGTGCAGATCTTCACCGGCGCGGTGGAAAAGCTGGTGCCAATGAAAGGCTGGCTGAACGTCTTTAACCCAACCTTTACCCTGCATCTGCTTGAAGGATCCATTGCGGAAACGTGGGTCACGCGCAAGCCGATGGCTGACGGGCATGTCACCAGCCTGGAGCTGTTTGCCGCCGACGGAACGCAAATCGCCCAGCTGTACGGCCAGCGTACGGAAGGCGAACCGGAGCAGAGCCAGTGGCGCAGCCAGATTGACGCCTTAACGGCGAAAGGGCTGGCCGCATGAAACGGTGGCTTGCCCTGCTCAGCGCCCTGCCCCTGCTGGCGTTTGCTGCGCCGCAGGAGAAAATCGTTACCCTCGGCGGCGACGTCACCGAGATTGTCTACGCCCTCGGCGCGGCGTCTTCCCTGGTGGCCCGCGACAGCACCAGCCAGTGGCCGCAGGCGGCGAATTCACTGCCTGACGTGGGCTATCTGCGCCAGCTCAATGCGGAAGGGATCTTGTCCATGCGCCCCACGCTGGTGCTGGCCAGCGCCCAGGCGCAGCCGTCTCTGGCGCTAAAGCAGGTTGAGCAAAGCCACGTCAGGGTGATCGCTGTTCCTGCCAGTAACGACCTGAACGTCATTGACGAAAAGGTGCGGATCGTCGCTGAAGCGACGCACCGCGAGGCCGAGGGGGAGGTCCTGCGCAGCACCCTGCGCCAGGCGCTGTCGGCGCTTCCCGCGTCGCCGCTCAATAAGCGGGTGCTGTTTATTCTCAACCACGGCGGGATGACCGCCATGGCCGCCGGACAACAGACCGGCGCGGATGCTGCCATTCGTGCGGCGGGACTGCAGAACGCGATGCAGGGGTTTACCCGCTATCAGCCGCTGTCTCAGGAAGGCACGATCGCCAGCCGACCCGATCTGGTGGTGATTTCTCAGGACGGTCTCAACGCCCTGGGCGGTGAAGCAAATCTGTGGACGCTGCCCGGCCTGGCGCAAACCCCGGCGGGACGGAACAAGCAGGTGCTGGCGATTGACGATATGGCGCTGCTGGGCTTCAGCGTGCGAACGCCGGAAGCCATCCAGCAGCTGCGTGCCAAAGCGGAGCAACTGCCCTGATGTCCCGGCGGATAGCCTTATCGTTATGGATGCTGACCGCGATCCTGACCGTCATGACCCTCGCAGCGACCGGGGTTGGGGCATTACGCCTGCCGATCAGCCTGCTGTGGAACGGCACCGACGAGGCGCTGCGTCAAATCTGGCTGACGATCCGCCTGCCTCGCGTGCTGCTGGCGCTGGCTATCGGCGGTTCACTGGCGCTGGCGGGCTGCGTGATGCAGGGGCTGTTTCGAAATCCGCTGGCGGACCCGGGACTGCTCGGCATCAGCAGCGGCGCGGCGCTCGCCGTTGCGCTGTGGGTGGTTCTTCCGCTCTCGCTGCCTGCACTGGTGATGCTGTATGCCCCGATGCTGGCGGCGTTTCTCGGCGCGCTGGCCGCCACCTTCGTGATTTTCCTGCTCAGCCGACAGCGTGATGCTTCCCTGTCGCGCCTGCTGCTGGTGGGAATTGCCATCAACGCCCTGTGCGGCGCGGCCGTCGGGGTGCTGTCATGGCTCAGCAATGATGCCCAGCTTCGCCAGCTTTCGCTCTGGGGAATGGGCAGCCTCGGCCAGGCGCAGTGGTCAACGCTGCTGGCCGTCGCGTCGCTGATGGTTCCCACCGCGCTCGCGATCTGGCGTCTGGCAGGCGCCCTCAACCTGCTGCAGCTGGGCGACGAAGAGGCACATTACCTCGGCGTGGAGGTTGCCGCCGTGCAGCGGATCCTGCTGTTGTGCAGCGCCCTGCTGGTGGCCGCCGCCGTTGCGGTCAGCGGCGTGATCGGCTTTGTCGGCCTGGTGGTGCCGCACCTGGTGCGCATGTGGCTGGGAGCCGACCACCGGGCCGTGCTCCCCGGCTCGGTGCTGGCCGGCGCGTTGCTTCTGCTGGTTGCCGATACGCTGGCGCGCAGCCTGGTCGCCCCGGCGGAAATGCCGGTCGGCTTACTGACCAGCCTTCTCGGCGCGCCGTGGTTTCTGTGGCTTATCTTTCGTCGCGGAGGTGCGCATGGCTGAACGCTATTGTGCTGAAAACCTTGTTTTTCGCGCCGGACAACGCACGCTGATTGACGACGTGTCGCTGACCTTATCTCAGGGCGAGCTGGTGGCGCTGATTGGCCCCAACGGCGCCGGGAAATCAACGCTGTTGCGGCTGCTGACCGGCTACCTTAAACCTGCGGGCGGACGATGCAGCCTGGCGGGCACACCGCTTGCGGCCTGGCAGCCGCACAGGCTCTCCAGCTACCGGGCGGTAATGCGCCAGAACACGCAGCTCGCATTTGACTGGCCGGTTGAGGCGGTCGTCGGTATGGGGCGAGCGCCCTGGACCCGCACGCCCGAGGCGTCGGTTATTGAGGAGGTCATGGACGTCACCGGCTGTTTACCGCTGGCGGGCAGGCAGTTTGCCGCGCTCTCCGGCGGCGAGCAGCAGCGCGTTCAGCTCGCCCGCGCGCTGGCTCAGCTCTGGTGCGACGGCGCGCCGCGCGGCTGGCTGTTTCTTGATGAACCGACGTCTGCACTCGATCTCTATCACCAGCAGCATCTGCTGCGCCTGCTGAAATCCCTGACCAGCCGGGGACATCTGCACGTGTGCGCGGTGCTGCACGACCTCAATTTAGCGGCGCTGTGGGCGGATCGCATCCTGCTGCTGCACGGCGGTAAAATCGTCTCCCAGGGGGAACCGGAAACCGTTTTGCAGGCCGATACGCTGGCGCGCTGGTACGGCGCGCAGGTTATCGTCGGCAGGCATCCGGCTCACGCCGCGCCGCAGGTGTTTCTTGCCCCCTGATTGGGCTGGTAAAAATCCTTCAGCGTTTCCAGCAGGGCATGCGCCGCTTTTGAGAGCTGCGTGTGCCCTGGATGGATCGCCCCGATGCACTTTTCAATCGGCGGGTTATCCAGCGGGATACAGACCGCGCCCAGCGCCGTCATCTGCGCCTCGCAGAGCGCCGGGACGGCACTGCCGCCAAGCCCGCTCGCGACCATTCGCCCGACCGTCACCAGCTGATGACTCTCCAGCGCCACGTCCAGCTTTCTGCCGCTTCGCGCCAGCTCCTCCTCCATCATCAGACGTACCGCCGACGGGCGCTGCAGGGTGATGAAATCCAGCGTCAGCAGATCTTCCCATGACAGGCGCTTCTTGCCTGCCAGCGGGGAATCTTTCGGCACAATAGCAACAAACCTGTCGAGGCCCAGCGGGGTAAACAGCAGGTTGTGCGTTGGCGCGGGCTCAAAGGCGATGCCCATCTCGACCCGCCCTTCCCGCACCATCTCTATCACCTGCTCGTTAATGACATCATGCACGGTGACGTTGATCCCGGCGTGGCGATCGCGAAACGCTTTTAGCACCTCGGGCAGGACATTCGCGGCAAACGACGGCATGGCCGCGACCGAGATTTTACCGCGCTGCAGGGTAAAGCACTGGTGCATCGCCTCTTCGACGTTATCCCAGTCGGCAAGCAGCTGACGCGCCATCGGCAAAAACGTCTCTCCCTCCTGCGTCAGCGCGACCTTACGCGTGCTCCGCTGCAGCAGCGGCCCGCCGAGCGCATCCTCCAGCGCTTTAATCGTCAGGCTCAGGGCCGGCTGGGAAAGATTCAGCCGTTCGCTGGCGTGCGCGAAATTGAGAGTGTGAGCTACCGCTAAAAACGCGCGTAACTGTTTGACACTCATTCTCATTTTTTATCCTGTTAACTAATTGAAAAAATTTAGTTAACAGGAAATTAATAAAAAAACCAAATGAGTGGGTCACAAATTCAAAATTAACAAATGAGTCGCCGCCCCTAATGATACCGCCACGGTTAAGAGGAGGAATGAGGATGGCGGGACTGGATAAGCGCATCGGCAGCTATGCGCAGGCGCTGGAAGGGCTGACGGACGGAATGACCTTGCTGGCGGGCGGCTTCGGCCTGTGCGGGATTCCGGAGAACCTGATTGCAGAGGTCAGACGCCGTCGGGTGAAAGATCTGACGGTGGTATCAAACAACTGCGGCGTGGACGGTTTCGGTCTCGGGATACTGCTCGAAACGCGGCAGGTTCGCAAAGTGGTGGCCTCTTACGTCGGCGAGAACGCCCTGTTCGAGCGGCAGGTGCTGAGCGGCGAACTGGAGATTGAACTCACGCCTCAGGGCACGCTGGCGGAAAAGGTGCGCGCGGGCGGCGCGGGCATTCCGGCATTTTACACGGCCACCGGCTACGGCACGCCCGTGGCTGTCGGCAAAGACGTGCGCCAGTTTGCGGGAAAGCACTACATCCTCGAGGAGGCGATTACCGGTGATTTCGCGCTCATTAAGGGCTGGAAAGCGGACTGGTACGGCAACGTTGTCTATCGCCATACCGCGCAAAATTTCAATCCGCTGATGGCAACGGCGGGCCGGATAACGGTCGTCGAGGTGGAAGAGATAGTTCCCCCGGGTGAGCTGCCCCCGTCAGCCATTCATACCCCGGGAATTTACGTCGACAGGCTGATTGTCGGCCAGTTTGAAAAACGCATTGAACAGCGCACCCTGCGCGCGGAAGGAGTCTGACGATGTTAACCCGTGAACAGATGGCCATGCGCGTCGCCCGCGAGCTGCGCGACGGGTATTACGTCAACCTGGGGATCGGCATCCCTACTCTGGTGGCGAACTACATTCCGGACGGGATGGACGTGATGCTTCAGTCCGAAAACGGGCTGCTGGGGATGGGGGCTTTTCCTGACGAGCGGAGCCTTGACGCCGACATGATCAACGCCGGTAAACAGACCGTGACCGCGCGCACCGGCGCGGCCATTTTCGACTCGGCCCAGTCGTTTGCCATGATCCGCGGGGGTCATGTGGATCTGACCGTGCTGGGCGCGTTTGAAGTGGACGTCGAGGGCAATATCGCCTCGTGGATGATCCCCGGAAAGATGGTGAAGGGCATGGGCGGCGCGATGGATCTCGTGGCCGGGGCGCAGAACATCATTGTGGTGATGACCCACGCGTCGAAAAGCGGTGAGTCAAAGCTGCTGCCGCGCTGCACGCTGCCGCTCACGGGCGCGGGCTGTATCCGTCGGGTCTTAACCGACCTCGCACTGCTGGAGATCGAGGACGGCGCGTTCATCCTGCGGGAATACGCCCCCGGCGTCAGTATCGACGAAATTGCGGCTAAGACGGCCGGGAAAATGGTTGTGGCGGACGACGTTCGCGAGATGCGCTTCAACTGAGGACTCACGATGAAAAAGGTCATGATTGTCGGGGCAACGCGAACCCCCATTGGCAGTTTTCGCGGATCGCTCGCCCCCCTCTCTGCGGCTGATCTGGGTGCCGTCGCGGTACGTCGTCTGCTTGAAAAAAGCGGTCTTCCTGCTGAAGCGGTCGATGAGGTGATTTTCGGACAGGTGCTGACGGCGGGATGCGGGCAAAACCCGGCGCGCCAGACGGCCATCACCGCCGGATTACCCGTCAGCACGCCGGCGACAACGGTCAACCTGGTGTGCGGCGCGGGCCTAAAAGCGGTGCAGCTCGCCGCGCAGGCGATCCGCTGCGGCGACGCGGACGTGGCTATCGCTGGCGGTCAGGAGAGCATGAGCAACGCCCCCTATCTGCTGGACGGCGCGCGTTCAGGGCTGCGTTTTGGCCATACGGGCCTGCAGGACAGCATGATTACTGACGGCCTGTGGGACGCGTTCAACGATTACCACATGGGGATCACCGCTGAAAACGTCGCCCGGGAGAATGCCATTTCCCGCGAGCAGCAGGACGCCTTCGCCGCCCGGTCGCAGCACAAAGCGGCCTTTGCCATCGAAGCGGGTCGGTTTGACGCCGAGATAGCGCCGGTGACGGTAAAACAGGGCAAAAAACCGACGCTTATCGTCAGCCGTGACGAACAGCCCCGGCCTGGCACCACCGCTGAGCAGCTGGCGCAGCTGCGCCCCGCCTTTCTGCAGGCGGAAGGCACGGTTACGGCCGGAAATGCGTCAACACTCAACGACGGTGCCGCCGCGGTGCTGCTGATGAGCGGCGAAAAGGCGCGGGAGAGCGGTTTGCCAATCCTCGGTCGCATCGTGAGCTACGCCGTGACGGGCGTTGACCCGTCGGTGATGGGCATCGGACCGGTCAGCGCCTGCCGGACGGCGCTGGCGCGGGCGGGCTGGGCGCTCGATGACGTAGACCTTATTGAAGCCAATGAAGCCTTTGCCGCCCAGGCGCTGGCGGTGGGCAAGCAGCTCGGCTGGGATGAGCGTAGGGTGAACGTTAACGGCGGCGCTATCGCCCTGGGTCATCCGATTGGCGCCTCCGGCTGCCGCATCCTCGTGACGCTGCTGTACGAAATGCAGCGCCGTGAAGTCAAAAAAGGGCTCGTCACCCTGTGCGTGGGCGGCGGGCAAGGCATTGCTCTGACCGTCGAGCGTTAAGCATCTCGTTGATACCCGAATAATAATTAAAGTGAGGATTCGTAATGAGTGTGTTAATTGCCCTGGCGGCGCTGGCGCTGCTGATGCTGGCGGCCTATCGCGGATACAGCGTTATTTTGTTTGCGCCGATTGCGGCGCTCGGCGCCGTGCTGCTGACCGATCCGGGTGCCGTCGGCCCGACGTTTACCGGTCTGTTTATGGAAAAAATGGTCGGCTTCGTCAAGCTCTACTTCCCGGTATTCCTGCTGGGGGCCGTTTTCGGCAAGCTGATTGAGCTTTCCGGTTTCTCACGCTCCATCGTCGCCGCCGCGATTCAGATCCTCGGTCGTCGCCACGCTATTCCGGTGATCGTCCTGGTGTGCGCGCTGTTAACCTACGGCGGCGTGTCGCTGTTCGTGGTGGCGTTTGCGGTTTACCCTTTTGCCGCGGAGCTGTTCCGCCAGAGCGGCATCCCTAAGCGGCTGATCCCGGCCACCGTGGCGCTGGGGGCGTTTTCGTTTACCATGGACGCCCTGCCCGGCACGCCGCAGATCCAGAATATCATCCCCACCAGCTTCTTTGGCACGAACGCCTGGGCAGCGCCGTGGCTGGGGCTTATCGGCTCTCTGTTTATTGTCATCTTTGGCCTGCTCTGGCTGGAACGCCAGCGTCGTAAGGCGTTCAATAACAACGAAGGCTACGGCACGGATCTGAAAAATGAACCCGAGACGCCGGATAACATTAACCTCCCGCATCCGCTGATTGCTATCTCCCCGCTGCTTGTCGTGGGCATACTGAACCTGCTGTTTACCCGCTGGATCCCCGGCTGGTACGGCACGACCCACGAGCTGACTCTGCCAGGCCTGGCGAAACCTATTGTGACCGAGGTGGGCAAGATCACCGCCATCTGGGCCGTCGAGGCGGCGCTGATCTCCGGTATCGTGCTGGTGCTGATTTTTGGCTTTCGCAATATCCGGGGGCGTCTGGCTGAAGGCAGCCGGACCGCGGTGAGCGGTGCCATTCTGGCGGCGATGAATACCGCCTCGGAATACGGTTTCGGCGCGGTTATCGCCGCCCTGCCCGGGTTCCTGGTGTTATCCAAAGCGCTGGCGGCCATCCCGAATCCGCTGCTGAATGAAGCCATCAGCGTGACGGTGCTTGCGGGGATCACCGGCTCGGCGTCCGGCGGGATGAGTATTGCCCTCGCCGCCATGTCCGACTCGTTTGTCGCCGCCGCCCACGCCGCCAATATCCCTCTTGAGGTGCTGCACCGCGTGGCCTCGATGGCGAGCGGCGGGATGGATACGCTGCCCCATAACGGCGCGGTGATTACCCTGCTGGCGATTACCGGCCTGAGCCATCGTCAGGCCTACGGCGGCATTTTCGCTATCACCCTCATTAAAAGTCTGGCAGTGCTTTTTGTCATTGCCGTGTTCTATCTGACCGGCATTGTGTAAGGAGAGAAAGATGAATCTGAACGGTAAGACCGCGCTGGTGACGGGCTCGACCAGCGGCATTGGACTTGGGATCGCCCGCGTGCTGGCGAAGGCCGGGGCGCAGCTGATCCTCAACGGTTTCGGCGACAGCGAATCAGCAAGAGAAGAGATTGCGCAGCTGGGCAAAAAGCCGGGCTATCACGATGCGGACCTGCGTGACGTGCTGCAAATTGAAGCCATGATGCGCTACGCCGAATCGCAGTTTGGCGGCGTGGACATTCTTGTCAACAACGCCGGGATACAGCATGTCGCCCCGGTTGATGCGTTTCCGGTGGAGAAATGGAACGACATTATCGCCATTAATCTCTCGTCGGTGTTTCACACCAGCCGGCTGGCGCTGCCCGCCATGCGCGAGAAAAACTGGGGGCGCATCATCAATATCGCCTCCGTTCACGGGCTGGTCGCGTCAAAAGAGAAGTCAGCCTACGTGGCCGCCAAGCATGGCGTAGTGGGCTTTACGAAATCGCTGGCGCTGGAAACCGCCCGCACCGGTATTACCGCCAACACCATCTGCCCCGGCTGGGTGCTGACGCCGCTGGTGCAACAGCAAATCGACCAGCGTATCGCTGAGGGCGTCCCGCCGGAGCAGGCTCGCGATAGGCTTCTGGCAGAGAAACAGCCTTCGGGCGAGTTTGTCACCCCGGAGCAGCTGGGTGAACTGGCGCTGTTTTTGTGCAGCGAGGGCGCCGTGGACGTTCGCGGCGCCGCGTGGAATATGGATGGCGGCTGGGTTGCGCAGTAATTTTTGCCGGGTAAGGCGACGCCGCCACCCGGCAAAATCTCTAACTTGAGCAGCTGACCTCCAGCCGCTTGCCCCAGTCAGGCGGGCGGCTGACGTAGTCATCATCCCGGTCGGCAAACGGCGTGCGCAGCGCCACATGCAGGCGGTGTAGCTCGTCGTATTCACCCTGCTCTGCCTGTTCAATCGCCCGCTGCGCCAGCCAGTTGCGCAACACCATCGCTGGATTCGTCGCGTTCATCTGCGTCTGGCGAGTGGCGTCATCCACCTGTTCCTGCCGCAGCCGCGCGCGGTACGATGCAAACCAGTCGTCAAACGCCTGTCTGTCAATAAACTCATCGCGCAGCGGCGAGGCGGCGCTGTGCTGCTCCGTCTGTCCTAGCATCCGGAAGGTGCGGGTATAATCGCTGCCCTCACGCGCCATGAGGGCAAACAGACCGTTGAGGATGTCGTTATCGCCCCTCTCCTGCGTCACCAGCCCCAGCTTGTTGCGCATCAGCGTGCCGTATTCTCGCAGCAATATGTCCTGATAGCTGTCGAGCGCATCATTAAGGGCATCTACGTCGATGAACGGCGACAGGGTTTGCGCAAGCCGCTGCAGGTTCCACAGGCCAACCGCGGGCTGATTGTCAAAGCTGTAGCGTCCCTGATAGTCGGAGTGGTTGCAGATATAGCCAGGCTGATAATCGTCCAGGAAACCAAACGGACCGTAATCAAAGGTCAGCCCGAGGATCGACATGTTGTCCGTATTCATGACGCCATGCGCAAAGCCCACCGTTTGCCAGCGGGCAATCAGGCTCGCGGTACGAGCAACCACATCCCTGAACCAGAGAACGTATTTATCCGCCTCGTCCTGCAAATGCGCCCAGTGGTGACGAATGGCAAAGTCAGCCAGCTGGCGCACCTTTTCCGGCTCGCGGCGATAGTAAAAGTGCTCAAAATGACCAAAGCGCAAATGGCTTTGCGCAATACGCATCAGCATCGCCCCTTTTTCCACCGTTTCGCGCGCTACCGGCGTATCGCTGGTGACAATCGACAGCGCGCGCGTAGTGGGAATCCCCAGGGCATGCATCGCTTCGGACGCCAGGCACTCGCGAATCGTTGAACGCAGTACCGCGCGTCCGTCGCCCATTCGCGACCAGGGAGTAAGGCCCGCGCCTTTCAGGTGCCAGTCAACCGTTCCCCCGTTAGGAAGCCGTTGTTCGCCGAGCAGGATCCCCCTGCCGTCGCCCAGCTGTCCCGCCCAGACGCCAAACTGATGTCCGCTATAAACCTGGGCCAGAGGCTGCATACCGGCGAGAAGCGTTTCACCGCCCCAGACGCCTGCGCCTTTTGAAGGCTGAAACAGCTCAGGCGGAATGGCCAGCTCTTCTGCCAGCAAATCGTTATGCCAGATAAGGCGTGAATTTTGTAACGGTGTTGGTTTGAGTGCGGTGTAAAAGCCAGGCAACTCGTCATGCCAGTGAGCAGTAAAAGACAGGGTCATAAGTCCTCCTGCTTTTAGTGTAGAGGGTTTACCCGGACTTAAACACGGGCGAAAGCAAGGGTTATCGCTGCTGAACCAGCGATGTAACGTGCTCCGCAGAGACGGCTGGCCAGAGTGCGCCCTGCATGGCGCCAAAATTGAAGGATAAAACGCGTTGCAACAGGCCGTGGTCGTCAATGCCCGAGACGATCACTGACTGGCAGTGCGGTGTGATTTGCCAGAGGATGGCGCGCATAAAAGGCTCAAAAGAGAGCTCCGGTGCGCGCTGCTGAATGAATCCTTTATCGAGGATAACCCGTTTAAATAATCCATCATAGACCGCTTTGAGCGAGGCGGCGCCTGCGCCAAAGTTTGCCAGCACCAACGGGAAATGGATTGCCATTCTCGCCAGCTGCAGATCGTCCTTGCCGTTATTTAAACCTGGATAATTCTCATTAACAGTAAACTCAAGAAACGGATAACGCTCAAGAATTGAAACAGCGTTTCCATTACTTAATAAAAATTCAACTATTGCAGGTGTAATATTGATCCATGCAATTAACTGATGCTGAATAAAAAACAGTTTACAGGTATCAAGCAATTGCAATTTTTCGTTAAACAGCACTAACTCTTCAGCTGCTGAAAGCCGAGGGATAACGAGCTCAGTGGGGATCCGCACATCGCTGCCGACGCCAGTAAAGTTAACCAGAACCTCTAAACCTTTAAGCTCCCCTGCGCTATTACGAGCGGGCAGAAGCAGCAGTTCAGACTGGTAAGCATTATCTAGCGTAATAATCATTGCACTCGCTCCACATTAAAGATGAGAGAGGACATCCTGGAGCAATTGCCGACACAATTCCACTGTCTTGATTTTAATAAGATTAATTTCATTAGTTCCGTATTTATTTTCAGATTTATCCCTGAATCTAAAATAATTTTATCCTGGTTGCCGAATAATAGCCAGTTTTAGATAAAACAGACACATGCAGGATTTGCTAATTTTAGATAAATTTAACTTTAAGCATCTTATTTGAGAAAAAACGGCATGATTTATTAGATACCATGCCGTCATAAGAGAAGTGTCTGACAAAGACTATATACGTCGAGCCTGCCAGAAATTTTTACGCCAGTAAACATTATCTAGAGAAGAGCGCATCACGCCGCGGCTTGTCGAGGCGTGAATGAACTGATTGTCTGTATCATATATCCCCACATGAAGACCGCTTTCACCCGATCCGGTTTTGAAGAAAACCAGGTCCCCGGGCAGAAGATCGTCTTTATCAATTTCAGTGCCAATTTCGGCCTGCTTGCGCGTTTCGCGCGGAAGCTGTAAATCAAACTTGTCGCGGAACGTCATCAGAACGAAGCCGGAGCAATCCACGCCGCCGCGGCTCATGCCGCCGTAGCGATAAGGCGTACCGCGCCAGTTGCTCAGCTGATCGTTAAGGCTGGCAATGACGGTGATCGAATCTGAAAGCCGTGGGTTAGGCGGCGGCGCACGATGGCTACTGCATCCCGCAAGAAAAAGTGTGGCCATCAGGAGAAACCAGAATCGCATTTTCAGACGAATCCTCTGCTTTTTTTGTTCTTTTCGTAATTTAGCGTGCAATTGTGCTAAGAGGCAAGAAACGGTTACTTCTGCCCGGTAGAAATCAGCATCTTATGTCCCTCAATATCCAGCCTGCGGAACGACATGTTGTACGCGCGGGCAAGATGGGGCGGCGTAAGCACCCGATCCCGCGCGCCGCTGGCGATCATCTTTCCCTGCGACAGCAGCCACACCCGGTGGGCATGACGCAGGGTGTGGTTGAGGTCATGACTGCTCATCACCACGGCGATACCTTTTCGTCTCAGGGTGCTTAACAGCGTATCCAGTGCCGCCTGCTGCGCCACGTCCAGACCGCTCATGGGTTCATCGAGAAGCAGCATTCGCCCGTGAGGATTACCTGCCGGGTGGATCTGAAGAATGACCGCCGCCAGACGTACCCGCTGCCACTCTCCGCCGGAAAGCTGGCTGGCATGCCGGGACAGTTTATCTTCCAGCCCCAGGGCCGCGGCAACGTCCGTCAGCAGTGCCGTCTGTTGTTTGTCGTGCAAATGCAGCATCAGATAGTGCCAGACCGGCATCGCAAAGGGCGGCACCTGCTGCTGCACGAGGTAACTGCGCCGATGCGCCAGCGAGACCGGTGACCAGTCGGCGAGCGTATGCTCCAGCAGCGTTATCTGCCCTTCTCCGTCGGTCATGCCTGCCATCCGTGCCAGCAGCGTGCTCTTCCCTGCTCCGTTTGGCCCGACAAGATGCAGAATTTCTCCCGCATTGATGGTACCGGTTATCGGCTCCAGACGTCCCCTCTCGGCAACGTCCGTGAGTTGCATCAGCAACGACATTATTTCGCCAGCGCCAGCTTGATCGATTCCATAACGATCGGATCCTCAGGGGTCATATCCGGCGAAAAACGCTGAACGACCTGGCCGTCGCGGCCAATCAGGAATTTTTCAAAATTCCACAGGATATCGTCCGGGTAAAGCGGCGCGCGGCCTTTGCTGGCCATGCGTTCATAAAAACCGCTTCCTTCCGGCGCAACGGCCTTCGGCGCGGCAGCGATCAGCTTCGCATACAGCGGATGGCGGTCTTCGCCGTTGACATCGATTTTGCTGAACATCGGGAACGTCACGCCATAGGTAGTGCTGCAGAAGGTTTTAATCTCCTCTTCGCTGCCCGGCTCCTGCCCCAGGAACTGATTGCACGGGAAGCCCAGCACGGTGAAACCGTCTTTCTCCCAGGCCTTCTGAATGTTTTCCAGCTGCTCGTACTGCGGCGTCAGGCCACATTTCGATGCCACGTTGACGATAAGCAGCACGTTGCCTTTGTAGCCTTCCAGCGTGGTGTTATCGCCATCAATGGTGGTCACTTCAGTATTCAGGATATCTGACTGCATAGCATTCCCTCAGGTTGTCTTACGGCTTGTTGATTTAACGTCCAGCTTTTAATAGTAGCCAGATAAACACCGGCGCGCCCAGCGTAGCGGTCACCACGCCAATCGGCAGCTCTGCGGCCGTCAGGGCAAGCCGGGCGATGATATCGGCCACCAGCAGCGTGACGGCCCCGGCAACCGCCGAGGCCGGAAGCAGGGTCCGATGGTCCGTGAGGCCACACAGGCGCAGCATGTGCGGAATAACCAGCCCGATGAAGCCGATCGCGCCCGCCAGAGCCACGCTGACGCCGACCAGCCAGCCAATGGCTATTACCAGCACATTACGCCAGAACCCAATCGGCATGCCGAGCTGGCGGGCAGAGGTTTCACCCAGCGCGAGCATATTCAGCGGCTGCGCCTGCAGGGTAGCCCACACGATAACCGGTACCAGCAGCACCATCAGCCAGCCCTGGTGCCAGTCAACGCCTCCAAAACCGCCCATCATCCAGTACATCAGCTGACGCAGGTCAAAGGATGTTGAGAAGTAGACCGCCCAGGTCATCAGCGCGCTGCAGATAATCCCCAGCGCCACGCCGGCAAGCAGCAGACGGCTGGTCGATAAGTGCCGTCTGGCGAAACGAAGAAGGATCGCGGTGATCAGCAGCGCGCCGAGGATAGCGCTCAGGCTAATACTCCATCCGGAGAGTTCACCTCCGCCGAGCATTACCGCCGCAATCAGGCCTACGCCTGCGCCGTTTGACACGCCGAGCAGCCCGGGCTCCGCCAGAGGGTTATCAAACAACGCCTGCATTATGGTACCGCACAGCGCCAGCGCGGCGCCGACCAAAACCACCGCGACGGTGCGCGGCATGCGAATTTGCCAGACGAAGAGCTGCCCGTCCGGCCCCCACCAGCTTTCAGGCCCGATCCATCTGTCGCCCGCGCAGAGGCTTACGCCTGCGGCGACAATGAGCAACAGCACCAGCAAAAACAGGCGACGCTTATCGGAACAGTGCTGGCGATGGGCATAATCAAGCATGTGTACGGTTTTAGTAGCGTGAGATGTAATTGATTTTACGGCGGGTTTGCCGGAGAGCGCAAAGAAAAAAGGCCGCGTGGGCGGCCTTTTTAGTTAGTTCATATTACTCTGCTTTGGGCGTTGCGTTTTCGACACGGCTTTTTAACTTCTGGCCGGGTCTGAAGGTCACCACGCGGCGGGCTGTAATGGGAATATCTTCCCCCGTCTTCGGGTTGCGGCCCGGACGTTGGTTTTTGTCTCGCAAATCAAAATTGCCAAAACCGGAGAGTTTTACCTGCTCACCATTTTCCAGAGCACGACGGATCTCTTCGAAAAACAGCTCTACCAGCTCTTTGGCATCCCGTTTGCTAAGCCCAAGCTTATCAAACAGATATTCTGACATTTCAGCTTTTGTAAGCGCCATAGGTTCAATCCCTCAATGATGCCTGGAATCGCTCTTTTAATGCCTCTACACATTTGGCGACGGTAGCGGCAATCTCCTCTTCTTCGAGTGTACGGCTGGTATCCTGAAGGATAAGGCTAATAGCAAGGCTCTTGAAACCTTCTGCTACGCCCTTGCCGCGGTACACGTCAAATAAGTTTACGCCAACTACCTGATTTACGCCAACTTTCTTACATTCGGCCAAAATATCTGCTGCAGGCACATTTTCCGCGACCACAACCGCGATATCACGGCGGTTTGCCGGGAAGCGGGAGACGTCCTGAGCCTGAGGAATAACGCGGTCAGCCACCGGGTTCCATTCCAGCTCGAACACGATGGTACGGCCGTTCAGGTCCAGCTTACGCTCCAGCTCAGGGTGAACAACCCCAATAAAACCAACGCGTTTGCCGTCTAAATAGATAGCTGCGCTCTGGCCAGGATGCAGGGCCGGGATAGCTTCTGCGCGGAATTCAATTTCAGATAATTTACCGGTCAGATCCAGAATCGCTTCCAGATCGCCCTTCATATCGTAGAAATCAACCGTGCCTTTTGCCAGGTCCCAGTGCTCTTCATAGCGGTTGCCGCTGATGGCGCCAGCCAGCATGAGATCCTGACGGATGCCTAAATTTGCCTGATTATCCGGTACAAAGCGCAAACCGCTTTCGAAAATTCGCACGCGGTTTTGCTGGCGATTCTGGTTATAAACGACAGTGCCCAGCAGGCCCGTCCACAGAGACAGACGCATCGCGGACATTTCGCTGGAGATTGGGCTTGGCAGGATCAGCGCCTCCTGACCCGGGTGGATCAGCTGCTGCAGCTTTGGATCAACGAAGCTGTAGGTGATCACTTCCTGGTAGCCTTTGTCGTTCAGCATGGTTTTCACACGCTTCAGAGACAGGTCGGCTTCACGGTGGGTGCCCATTACCAGACCCGCCTGGACAGGCTCGTCAGGGATGTTGTTGTAGCCGTAAACGCGGGCCACTTCTTCCACCAGATCTTCTTCAATTTCCATGTCGAAACGCCATGATGGCGCAACGGCTTTCCACTCGTCCTGCCCTTCGGTTACTTCACAGCCCAGACGTTTCAGGATGTCGGTTACCTGCGCATCGGCAACGTGATGGCCAATCAGGCGATCCAGCTTGCTGCGGCGCAGGGTGATGGTCGCACGCTTCGGCAGGGTCGCTTCGTTGGTGACGTCAATAACCGGGCCCGCTTCGCCGCCGCAGATGTCGATCAGCAGGCGGGTCGCACGTTCCATCGCTTTATACTGCAGAGCAGGGTCAACGCCGCGCTCGTAGCGGTGAGAGGCATCGGTATGCAGGCCGTGACGGCGTGCGCGACCGGTGATGGAGAGCGGGCTGAAGAACGCGCATTCCAGCAGGACGTTTTGCGTCTCGTCGTTGACGCCTGAGTGCTCGCCACCGAAGATACCGCCCATTGCCAGCGCTTTGCTGTGGTCCGCAATCACCAGGGTGTCGGCGTTCAGTTTGGCTTCGCTGCCGTCCAGCAGAACCAGGGTTTCGCCCTCTTTCGCCATGCGCACAACGATGCCGCCGTCGATACGGTCTTTATCGAACGCGTGCATTGGCTGGCCCAGCTCCAGCAGAACGTAGTTGGTCACGTCGACCACTGCGTCGATAGAGCGAATACCGCAGCGGCGCAGCTTCTCTTTCATCCACAGCGGGGTTGGCGCTTTCACGTTGATGCCTTTCACCACGCGACCGAGGTAGCGCGGGCAAGCATCCGCAGCGTCAACCTGAATAGGCAGCACGTCGCTGATGGTCGCTTTAACCGGCGCGATTTCTGGCGCGTTCAGTTCGGTCTGGTTCAGCACGGCCACGTCGCGCGCCACGCCGATGATCCCTAAGCAGTCGGCACGGTTTGGCGTGACGCTGATTTCAATGGTGTTGTCATCAAGCTTCAGGTATTCACGGATATCGGTGCCGACTGGCGCATCCAGCGGCAGCTCAATGATGCCGTTGTGGTCATCGGAAATACCCAGCTCGGAGAAGGAGCACAGCATGCCTTCAGACGGCTCGCCGCGCAGCTTAGCCGCTTTGATTTTGAAATCGCCCGGCAGCACTGCGCCGACGGTCGCCACGGCCACCTTCAGGCCCTGACGGCAGTTTGGCGCACCGCAGACGATATCCAGCAGACGGTCACCGCCCACGTTTACTTTTGTTACGCGCAGTTTGTCAGCGTTAGGGTGCTGACCGCACTCGACTACTTCGCCGACGACCACGCCGTTGAAGGCTCCGGAAACCGGCTCAACACCGTCCACTTCCAGACCCGCCATGGTGATCTGGTTAGAAAGCGCGTCGCTGTCCAGCATGGTGTTCACCCACTCGCGTAACCACAGTTCACTGAATTTCATTGTTCTGTCCTGCCCTTATTTAAACTGTTTGAGGAAACGCAGATCGTTTTCGAAGAATGCACGTAAGTCGGTCACGCCGTAGCGCAGCATAGTCAGACGCTCCATACCCATACCGAAAGCAAAGCCGGAGTATACTTCCGGATCGATACCCACGTTGCGCAGTACGTTTGGATGCACCATGCCGCAGCCCAGCACTTCCAGCCATTTGCCGTTTTTACCCATCACGTCAACTTCCGCAGACGGTTCGGTAAACGGGAAGTAGGACGGGCGGAAACGAACCTGCAGATCTTCCTCAAAGAAGTTGTTCAGGAAATCGTGCAGCGTGCCCTTCAGGTTGGTGAAGCTGATGTTTTTATCAACAATCAGACCTTCCATCTGGTGGAACATTGGAGTGTGGGTCTGATCGTAGTCGTTACGATAGACGCGGCCCGGCGCGATAATGCGGATTGGCGGCTCCTGATCTTTCATGGTACGGATCTGAACGCCGGAGGTCTGAGTACGCAGCAGACGCGTAGCGTCGAACCAGAAAGTGTCGTGGTCAGCGCGTGCCGGATGATGGCCAGGAATGTTCAGGGCGTCGAAGTTATGGTAATCATCTTCGATTTCCGGGCCAGTCGCCACGGTAAAGCCGAGCTCACCGAAGAAACTTTCAATGCGATCGATGGTGCGGGTAACCGGATGCAGACCACCGTTTTCGATACGGCGACCCGGCAGAGAAACGTCGATCGTCTCTGCGGCCAGACGCGCATTCAGCACCGCGCTTTCCAGCTCGGCTTTGCGCGCGTTCAGCGCCTGCTGTACCTGCTCTTTGGCTTCGTTAATCACCGCACCCGCTGCCGGGCGTTCTTCTGCCGGCAGCTCACGCAGGGTTGTCATCTGAAGGGTCAGGTGCCCTTTCTTCCCAAGATATTCGACGCGGACATTGTCTAACGCGGCAACATCTGAGGCCTGATTAATGGCGGCTGTTGCACTGGCAACCAGCTCTGCGAGATGTGACATGATTTTCCTCATTATGTCGGTGCAGACACCGATTTGGTGGAGTTATTCTCTCAAATTCAGGCACAAAAAAAGCCTCCATCGGGAGGCTTATCTGGCGCTGTTTTTCGTTTCATCTTTCACGCGCTAGCCTCCTGAAATCAGGTGCTAAAGTAAAAGAAGAAGCGGAAAATAGCAGCATTCATGCTTGCGTTACCTTGTCTGGTAAAAACCGTTAAGACCTTATTGAAAAGCCTGGACGGATAAATGTCAATCTTCTGATGGTGTTAAATGAAAAGAGGGAGCAAAGCCCCCTCTTTCAACTGGCTTATGCCAGTGCTGCTTTCGCTTTTTCGACCAGAGCGGTGAACGCTACTTTGTCGAATACTGCGATGTCAGCCAGGATCTTACGGTCGATTTCAACAGAAGCTTTTTTCAGGCCGTTGATGAATTTGCTGTAAGAAATACCGTTCTGACGTGCTGCTGCGTTGATACGCGCAATCCACAGTTGACGGAACTGACGCTTACGCTGACGACGGTCACGGTAAGCGTACTGACCTGCTTTGATAACAGCCTGGAAGGCAACGCGGTAAACGCGTGAACGCGCACCGTAGTAGCCTTTAGCTTGTTTCAAAATTTTCTTGTGACGTGCACGTGCAATTACACCACGTTTTACGCGAGCCATATGTGCTCTCCTGTATCTATATTCTTAGTAAAAAAATTAAACGTTAACGGCTTATGCGTACGGCAGGCACGCGATAACCAGACCCAGATCGCCTTTAGAAACGAGGCCTTTTGGACGCAGGTGACGTTTACGCTTAGTAGATTTTTTGGTCAGAATATGACGCAGGTTTGCGTGCTTACGCTTAAATCCACCACCACCGGTTTTTTTGAAGCGCTTAGCAGCACCGCGTACGGTCTTAATTTTTGGCATCTTAATAACTTCCACTTCGCATTGTTAAATAAACGAAACATAGGCGAACAAAACCTATGAAACCCGAAGGCTCCACAGATTTTGCTGCTTGAAGGCCTTACTGTTTCTTCTTAGGAGCGAGCACCATGATCATCTGGCGGCCTTCGATCTTCGTAGGGAAGGATTCGACTACTGCCAGTTCACTCAGATCGTCACGGACGCGGTTAAGCACTTCCATACCAATCTGTTGGTGGGCCATCTCACGACCGCGGAAACGCAGTGTGATCTTGGCCTTATCGCCATCTTCCAGAAAGCGAATCAGGCTGCGGAGTTTTACCTGATAATCGCCATCGTCGGTACCAGGACGGAATTTGATTTCCTTAACCTGGATAACTTTTTGCTTCTTCTTCTGTTCCTTAGAAGACTTACTCTTTTCATAAAGGAACTTGCCGTAGTCCATGATACGACAAACTGGCGGTTCGGCGTTAGGGCTGATTTCAACTAAATCTACTCCAGCTTCTTCAGCTTTTTCGATCGCTTCTCTCAGACTCACAATCCCCAGTGGTTCACCTTCAAGATCTGTTAAGCGAACTTCCTGGGCGCGAATCTCGCCATTGATACGATTCGGACGTGCCGTTTGAACTCGTTTTCCGCCTTTAATACCTTATTCCTCCAGTTGTTGAAGACTGCGGCTGCGAATCTCTTGTTGCAGCTTCTCAATCACTTCACTTACGTCCAGGCTGCCCAGGTCTTTACCACGGCGGGTGCGAACGGCGACTTTGCCTGCTTCCACCTCTTTATCACCACAGACCAACATATACGGGACACGACGTAAAGTGTGCTCGCGGATTTTAAAGCCAATCTTCTCATTTCTCAAGTCTGCTTTTACGCGAATGCCCGCATTTTGTAGTTTCTGCGTCAATTCTTTAACGTAATCCGCCTGAGAATCGGTAATGTTCATCACCACGACCTGCACTGGCGCAAGCCAGGTTGGGAAGAAGCCAGCAAACTCTTCGGTCAGGATGCCGATGAAGCGCTCCAGAGAACCGAGAATTGCACGGTGAATCATTACCGGTACCTGACGCTCGTTGTCTTCGCCAACATAAGAGGCGCTTAAACGCTGCGGCAGGGAGAAGTCCAGCTGTACAGTACCGCACTGCCATGCGCGATCGAGGCAGTCATACAGGGTAAATTCAATTTTCGGACCGTAGAATGCGCCCTCGCCCAGCTGGTATTCGAACGGAATGCCGTTCTCTTCCAGCGCCACGGCGAGATCCGCTTCTGCGCGATCCCATGTCTCATCGCTACCGATACGTTTTTCCGGACGCGTTGAGAGTTTGACGACGATCTTCTCGAAGCCAAAGGTGCTGTACATATCGTAGACCATACGAATACAGGCGTTAACTTCGTCACGAACCTGATCTTCAGTACAGAAGATATGCGCATCATCCTGAGTAAAGCCACGAACACGCATCAGACCGTGCAGCGCACCTGATGGCTCGTTACGGTGGCAGCTACCGAACTCCGCCATACGCAGCGGCAGGTCACGGTAGGATTTCAGACCCTGGTTGAAGATCTGAACGTGGCCCGGGCAGTTCATTGGCTTGATGCAGTATTCACGGTTCTCAGACGAGGTGGTGAACATCGCATCTTTGTAGTTGTCCCAGTGGCCGGTTTTTTCCCACAGCACACGGTCCATCATGAACGGGCCTTTCACTTCCTGATACTGGTACTCTTTCAGCTTGGAGCGTACGAAAGTTTCCAGTTCACGGAAGATAGTCCAGCCGTCGTTATGCCAGAACACCATACCCGGCGCTTCTTCCTGCATGTGGTACAGGTCAAGCTGCTTACCGATTTTACGGTGGTCACGCTTCGCCGCCTCTTCCAGGCGCAGCAGGTATGCGTTCAGGGCTTTTTTATCAGCCCACGCGGTACCATAAATACGCTGCAACATCTTGTTGTTGCTGTCGCCACGCCAGTAGGCGCCCGCGATCTTCATCAGCTTAAAGTGATGACAGAAGCGCATGTTCGGCACGTGCGGTCCACGGCACATGTCGACGTATTCTTCGTGATGGTACAAGCCAGGCTTGTCATCATGCGAAATGTTTTCGTCAAGAATAGAGACTTTATAGCTCTCGCCGCGCTTCACGAAGGTTTCACGCGCTTCGTGCCAGCTGACTTTCTTCTTGATGACGTCATAGTTCGTTTCGGCGAGCTCGTGCATGCGTTTTTCGAGCGCGTCGATATCTTCCTGAGTCAGGGTGTGGTCAAGGTCAACGTCATAGTAGAAACCGTTGTCGATAACCGGACCGATCGCCATTTTGGTGTTTGGCCACAGCTGTTTGATGGCATGGCCTAACAGGTGCGCGCAGGAGTGACGAATGATCTCCAGACCTTCTTCGTCTTTCGCGGTGATGATTGCAAGCGTCGCATCGTTTTCGATCAGATCGGAAGCATCCACCAGCTCACCGTTAACGCGGCCAGCGATAGTCGCTTTCGCGAGACCAGGACCAATGTCCAGGGCTACATCCATTGGGCTAACAGCACGGTCGAAATGGCGTTGGCTGCCATCAGGAAGAGTAATTACAGGCATTTTATATCCTTATTTGCAGTGATGCCCCACACATAAGAGCATATACAAAGAAAATAATCGTGATTTGACAATAGATTACGACACCATCTGACCAACAATCGTCAAATTGGTTCGTCATCATTCACCAGCCGAATTCAGATTAATGTGGATTTACGGCAAGCGACGTAATGTTAACACTAACGGAAAGGAGATTGCACCCTCTGCGGCCAGATTGATGGGCTGGCGCTTTCGCACGAATTTGCAGGTTGCTTCTCCCCTGCGCTCGCATTTCGAAGATGCTGGGCTACTCTTGAACAGGTCTTTAAACCCAAAGGTGCATACCATGAACGTATCCAGCAGAACGGTTGTGATATTGAATGTCCTTTCCGCCACAGGTTTATTGTTGATTCTCGCCGAACGATTCCACTGGTTCTGAGGCGACCCCTGCGCTGGCATAACCTAATCGATCCCAAGAAGGGGCATATTTCGGCCCTGTTTGGTAGACTGTGGATATCAACAAACAAGGATTAGGTTATGCCAACAAAACGATTTGCCGTAAAACACTGGAAAATGGTGCTGGTGCTGATTGCCATCTGCGGCGCAATGCTGCTACTCCGTTGGGCGGCAATGATTTGGGGCTAGGGGCGAAGACAGGTCATCAGAAGGGACGTCAAAAAGCCACAGACAATAAACGGGCCGACCTTATCATCGGCCCGCTTTTATTACATTCTATAACCCAGTGAAACCGTGGTTCTGCGGTCGGTATGATCCGGCGCAGATTCTGGTGGTGAAGAGTTCCAGGTCACGTTGTAGGCCACTTTCAGACCAAAGTGTTCGTTAATAGCCACGTTCAGCGCCGTCTCAGAGTTAAGCGTCGTGTCGTCGGCACCAAATACAGAAACACCCTGGGTAAATTTGGTGTTGTCAGTCATCTGCCAGGCATAGGTACCGGAAGCGTAACCGAGGGGTTGGGTTTTGGTATCGCCATTGGTGTACTCGTCATAACGCACACCAGGACCGAATTCAAAACGGAGGCTGTGTACCGGACCGTTCAGGAACTGGCGACCATAACCGGCGGTGAACACATCGCGCTGGCGATAACCGTTGTAACGGTCAGTTAACCAGCTTGCCTGTCCAAACAGGTAGTCATAGTCGGTCATGTTGTAACGGCTACGTCCGCCTACCGCATATTTCTCGGAAGAACGTTCGTCATTAGCGGAAGTGTTGCTGGCATTACCCCACAGAGACCAGGCGGTGGTGTTGCCGTACCAGGTAAGCGTACTGTCCGCCGTCAGAGAAGAGCTTTTCGTGTTACCGGATTGTGCCAGGTACCCGGCGTTCAGGTTACCTTCAAACGGTTTTTTCGCGGTGGAAGGATCGTCCATGACAGTAAAAACGGTATCATCAGCGGTCGCGTTCATAGCCGCAAACACGCCACCCGCCAGCATCAGTGCAGCGGGCACTGTCTTTAAAAGCTTCATTTTATTAAGGAGTCCGTACAACAAAAAAAGAGACCACACGGTCCCGGAATCTTTCTTGAGGATCAATGACAAGGCGTCCAGAGAAAGGTAACAAATTATAAAAAGCCGCAAATAACATAGCAATGTTTTCTTATTTCATTTTTTGAATAAGAACGATCTCAAAAAGCGTTTTAGTTTATATATCCCCCGCCTCACTTTTTGTCAGTATTCATATTTAAAATCATACTGTTATTTACATTGCCTTCCTGACAAAAGGTGCCAGGCTAATAAGAGCCCATGCTAAAAGGAGGTAATGATGGTTTCTATTTATACTCTGACGCTCTCCCCTTCCCTGGATTCCGCCACCCTGACGCCGCAGATTTACCCGGAAGGTAAATTGCGCTGTAGCGCCCCGGTCTTTGAGCCCGGCGGCGGCGGGATCAACGTGGCGCGCGCCATTACACATCTCGGCGGCAAAGCCACGGCAATTTTTCCCGCAGGCGGTGCCACCGGTGAACACCTGGTCTCTCTGCTGGCTGATGAACAGGTGGCCGTTGAAACCGTTGAGGCCAAAGACTGGACGCGGCAAAACCTGCATGTCCACGTAGGATCCAGCGGCGAACAGTACCGTTTTGTCATGCCGGGCGCGAAACTCAGCGATGACGAGTTTCGTCAGCTTGAAGAGAAAGTGCTGACGATAGAGAGCGGCGCACTGCTGGTGATAAGCGGCAGCCTGCCGCCCGGCGTAAGCACGGAAAAATTAACGGCGCTGATTCAGGCCGCGCAGCATCGCGGCATCCGCTGCATTGTCGACAGCAGCGGCGAGGCCCTGCAGGCGGCGCTGGTGCCGGGCAATCTGGAGCTGGTCAAACCCAACCAGAAAGAGTTAAGCGCGCTGGTCAACCGTGAACTGACGCAGCCTGACGATGTGCGCACCGCCGCGCAGGAGCTGGTGCGCAGCGGCAAAGCGCGGCGCGTAGTCGTCTCCCTTGGCCCTCAGGGGGCGCTGGCAGTTGATGAATCATCGTCCGTTCAGGTTGTCCCACCGCCGATGAAGAGCCAGAGCACGGTTGGCGCGGGCGATAGCATGGTGGGCGCGATGACGCTAAAACTGGCGCAGGGTGCGTCTCTGCTCGAAATGACACGCTACGGCGTGGCGGCGGGTAGCGCCGCCACCATCAACCAGGGCACGCGTCTCTGTTCGCTTGCCGATACGCAAAAAATCGTCGATTACCTGTCCCGAAATTAACCCCTGTTCCCCTTCGTCTTTACGGAGGGGAATGTCCTCGCTGAGTCGCCAAACGCAAACTATCGACTATGCTAAGAAAACTTTCATGATAACAATGAGGTGAATTATGAGCAGTGGTGACATCACACGTTACGTCGTGACCATCAACCTTCATGAAGCATCGCTGACCGAGCTAAATGAGCTCAACAATGCTTTCACCCGGGCTAATTTTCTCCTCACCCTGACGGATGACGAGGGCAATATTCATGATTTAGGCACCCTGACATTTGGTCTGATCGGCGCCCTGAGCCAGGAAGAGGTTCATGCGCTGGCCGCCAGTCTGGTGGAGAGCGTGACCGATAAGCCTGCCGAGATTGACGTGGATACCTGGGAAAGCTGGCGGAAAAAAGAACAATAAGTGCGCTGTATGAATTTAAACCGCTCAGGTGTGCGTTAGTTCGTATTTTTTTACCGCAGTTATGCGCTAACTTTATGATCTGGCAGACAACATGGGAGAGACAACATGTGGCAGGCTATCAGTCATCTTTTACGTGAGCAGCTGGGTGAAGGTGAAATTGAACTGCGTAACGAACTGCCAGGCGGTGAAATCCACGCCGCGTGGCATTTACGCTACGCAGGGCGCGATCTTTTCGTTAAGTGCGATGAGCGAGAGCTGCTTCCGATATTTACCGCCGAAGCCGACCAGCTGGGGCTGTTGTCGCGCAGTAAAACGGTCACGGTCCCGCAGGTTCTGGCCGTGGGGAGCGACCGCGACTACAGCTTCCTGGTGATGGAGTATCTCCCCGCCCGGCCGCTGGATGCCCATAATGCGTTCATCCTCGGCCAACAGCTAGCGCGCCTGCATCAATGGAGCGACCAGCCGCAGTTTGGTCTCGACTTTGACAACGATCTCTCCACCACGCCACAGCCCAATGCCTGGCAGCGTCGCTGGTCGACATTTTTTGCCGAGCAGCGCATTGGCTGGCAGCTTGAGCTGGCCGCCGAAAAAGGGCTGGAATTTGGCAATATCGACGCCATCGTCGAGCACGTTCAACAGCGTCTGGCATCCCACCAGCCTCAGGCGTCGCTGCTTCACGGCGATTTGTGGTCCAATAACTGCGCGCTGGGTCCCAACGGCCCGTACATCTTTGACCCGGCCTGCTACTGGGGTGACAGAGAGTGCGATCTTGCCATGTTGCCGCTTCATCCTGAGCAGCCGCCGCAAATATACGACGGATACCAGTCTGTTTCCCCCCTGCCGCCCGGTTTCCTCGACCGCCAGCCGGTGTATCAGCTTTATACGCTGATGAACCGTGCCATTCTTTTTGGCGGAGAACACCTTGTTAACGCGCAGCGGGCACTCGAGCGTATGCTTGCCGCCTGAGAAGAGAAAGGGTGGCCTTGCCGCCACCCTTATCGCTTACAGAAAACCGAGCAGTGAGAAGAAGAAGTATCCCGCCACAATGATAATCACGGGAAGGATATAGAGCGGGAAAATTTGCAGGAAAATGGTGTGACGCGGCACAACGATGCGGGATTCAATCTGCTCACGACTCATTCCTTCCGGGCCCTTGGCCTGCTCCAGAATCAACTGATCCTCAACGCCTTCGCGTAAAAAGCGCGTCTGGCGACTCATTCTCGCACCAGAGGCCTGCAGTGCCAGCGCGACAAAGATCAGGGCATATATCACCCAAAAGCCGATATTCAGCTGTTGATGAAAATCCGGAGTGGGTGAGTTAAACCAGAAGACATTCAAAAATGGCGTATTAAAACGCATCATCTCAATCATGACATGAGCGAAATCAAGCATTACCGCATTGATACCCGGCTGTTTTTCGCTGTGATCGTACATAAATTTGAGTACAGAAATCAGCGTAGAAATGACGGCAGGAATAAAAATTACCCAGCCAGCAATACGTTTTAAGACCGCAATGCGTCCAGCTTGTTGATACGTCATCAGTTCCTCTTCATAAAGACGCGTTATTTGTGCCTAAGTCTACCTGCTGGTCATCAATTTCGCCCGCTCTTTAAAAGCAATATGCTAAATTGCAGATTGTGCTTAGCACGTATCATCTGTCGAACACCCTGGATAAGGAGACGTTGTGATGTCGACACCGCGCCAAATTCTTGCCGCAATTTTTGACATGGATGGATTACTGATCGATTCCGAACCGCTGTGGGATCGCGCCGAACTGGACGTTATGGCCAGCCTCGGCGTGGATATCAGCCGCCGTAATGAACTTCCCGATACCTTGGGCCTGCGCATCGATATGGTGGTGGATCTGTGGTTTGCCCAACAGCCGTGGGTAGGTCCCAGTCGCGATGAGGTGACCGCACGCATTATCAGCCGCGCCATTTCTCTGGTGGAAGAGAACAGGCCGCTGCTGCCCGGCGTACGTGAGGCCGTCGCGCTGTGTAAAGCCCAGGGGCTGAAGGTCGGACTGGCCTCGGCTTCACCGCTGCACATGCTGGAAAAAGTGCTCACGATGTTTGAACTGCGCGACAGTTTCGACGCGCTGGCGTCCGCTGAAAAATTGCCTTACAGCAAGCCGCACCCGCAGGTCTATCTGGACTGCGCCGCTAAGCTCGGCCTGGATCCCCTCAACTGCGTTGCGCTGGAAGATTCCGTTAACGGTATGGTGGCGTCGAAGGCTGCACGGATGCGCTCCATCGTGGTGCCCGCAGAAGAAGGCCGTCACGACCCCCGGTTTGCCCTTGCCGACGTGAAGCTTAACTCACTGGCAGAACTCAGGGCGCATCACCTGCAGGGCGGTTAACGCCCTTCTCTGGTTTGTGACAAACAGTTACACCGTCACCTCTTCCGCCTACTGTATAAAAACCCTATACTGTATGAATTGACAGTTTTGTGGGTTTTATCATGACGGCGGAAGGCCACCTGCTTTTTTCTATTGCGTGCGCGGTATTTGCCAAAAACGCTGAACTCACCCCCGTGCTGGCACAGGGGGACTGGTGGCATATTGTCCCTTCTGCCGTATTGACCTGCCTGCTGCCCGACATTGACCATCCCAAATCTTTCCTCGGACAACGCCTGAAGTGGGTATCGAAACCCATCGCCCGCGCGTTCGGCCACCGGGGTTTCACGCACAGCCTGCTGGCCGTGTTTGGCCTGCTGACGCTTTTCTATTTGAAGGTGCCCGAAAGCTGGATAGTCCCCGCCGATGCCATCCAGGGGATGGTGCTGGGCTATTTAAGCCATATTCTCGCCGATATGCTGACGCCTGCGGGCGTACCGCTGCTTTGGCCCTGCCGCTGGCGTTTCCGTTTTCCGATCCTCGCACCGCAGAAAGGCAACCAGCTTGAGCGCGTATTGTGCATGGCGCTGTTTGCTTACGCCGTCTGGATGCCGCAAACCTTGCCCGAAAACAGTGCAGTTCGCTGGTCATCCCAGATGATTAATTCGCTGCAATTTCAGTTCAATCGCTTTATTCATCACCAGATTGAACAGTAAACCGACAAAATTATCCCATTTGTCATAACCCATTCCATTTGGATATAAGCGCTACATCACACTTCTGCTAACCTTCCGCCAACAGGATCGGTAAAAACCGACCCAATAATAAATCAGGAGAACGGGGATGAATTTTCCACTCATCGCGAACGTCGTTGTGTTCGTTGTATTGCTATTGCTTCTTGCGCAGGCGCGCCACAAACAGTGGAGCCTGGCGAAAAAAGTGCTGGTTGGTCTGGCCATGGGTGTCGTATTTGGTCTGGCATTACAGGCAATTTATGGCTCCGATAATCCAGTTCTGAAAGATTCCATTCAGTGGTTCAACATCGTCGGTAACGGCTATGTTCAGCTGCTGCAGATGATCGTTATGCCGCTGGTGTTCGCCTCTATTCTGAGCGCCGTTGCTCGCCTGCATAACGCGACTCAGCTGGGAAAAATCAGCTTCCTGACCATTGGTACGCTGCTGTTCACCACGCTGATTGCCGCGCTGGTGGGTGTGCTGGTCACCAACCTGTTTGGCCTGACCGCAGAAGGCCTGGTTCAGGGTACCGCTGAAACGGCGCGTCTTACCGCGATTCAAACCAACTACGTTGGTAAAGTGGCTGACCTGACCGTGCCGCAGATGGTGCTCTCCTTCATTCCGAAGAACCCGTTTGCTGACCTGACCGGTGCGAGCCCAACCTCGATCATCAGCGTGGTTATTTTCGCCGCGTTCCTGGGCGTAGCGGCGCTGAAGCTGCTGAAAGACGACGCGCCTAAAGGCGAACGCGTGCTGACCGCGATCGACACCCTGCAAAGCTGGGTGATGAAGCTGGTGCGTCTGGTTATGCAGCTGACGCCTTACGGCGTGCTGGCACTGATGACCAAAGTGGTTGCCGGCTCTAACCTGCAGGACATCATCAAGCTGGGCAGCTTCGTTGTCGCCTCTTATCTGGGCCTGGGCATTATGTTCGTGGTGCACGGCATCCTGCTGGGCGTAAACGGCGTCAGCCCGCTGAAATACTTCCGTAAAGTCTGGCCGGTGCTGACCTTTGCCTTCACCAGCCGTTCCAGCGCCGCGTCTATTCCGCTGAACGTTGAAGCGCAAACCCGTCGTCTGGGCGTGCCTGAATCCATCGCCAGCTTCTCTGCCTCCTTTGGTGCCACCATTGGTCAGAACGGCTGTGCGGGTCTGTACCCGGCGATGCTGGCGGTTATGGTTGCCCCTACCGTTGGGATTAACCCGCTGGATCCGGTCTGGATCGCCACGCTGGTCGGGATTGTTACCGTAAGCTCCGCAGGCGTTGCGGGCGTTGGCGGTGGCGCAACCTTCGCCGCGCTGATTGTGCTGCCCGCGCTGGGTCTGCCCGTGACGCTGGTCGCGCTGCTGATCTCCGTTGAGCCGCTGATCGACATGGGCCGTACCGCGCTGAACGTAAGCGGCTCCATGACCGCCGGTACGCTGACCAGCCAGTGGCTGAAGCAGACCGACAAAGCGATTCTGGAAAGTGAAGACGACGCCGAGCTGGCGCATCGTTAATCTCGGTAGAAATAAAAAAACCGCCTGATGGCGGTTTTTTTATGGCTGTTATTCTTCGACCTCTTCATCCTGGCGGATCTGCATCGCCCACCGCTGCGCTGACTCCGGCACCGTAAACGTGGGCGAGCGGCGGAAATGTTCGCCGATCAGCACGAAGGCCACGTATTTCCCCCGAAGTTGCCAGACATCGCGAAAACCCTCCACTTTCAGGGCGTGGTCTGGCGGCGCGGGCTCAACGCGGGGCACATAGCTAATAACCTGGCGGTTTTGTTGACGAAGAGGTTTCATAAGCGGCTGGTTCACTAAAGCAAATTCTTGAAGCAGGAAAATTCTATGATAGCCGATCCTGCTGCCTTCCGTCGCGCCCCAAGTGGGCCTGAAGGCTCCTTTCGTCAATGGCGGCATGTGAAAACTCTTAGTTCACGAGCCATCTCGCGACATTGTTCTATCCTTAATAGGGTTTTTAGCAATGGATAAAGGAGAAGCGTGCAATGTCGAACAAAGATAAAACACATCAATCACCGATTCATGGCACTGAAGAATCTCAACCGGGTATGGACTCTCTTGCCCCTGCTGACGGCTCTCATCGCCCCTCCCCTGGCCCCTCCGCACCGGGCGAACAGCCTACCGCACCGGGAAGCATGAAATCGCCGGACACGGGAAACGAGAAGCTGAAATCTCTTGAGCCGCACCGTAAAGGCGGCGAAGGCTTTGCGCTCACCACCAATCAGGGCGTGCGCATTGCTGACGATCAGAACTCCCTTCGCGCAGGCGCGCGCGGGCCAACCCTGCTGGAAGACTTTATCCTGCGGGAAAAAATCACCCATTTCGACCATGAGCGAATTCCGGAACGCATCGTCCACGCGCGAGGTTCCGCTGCGCACGGCTACTTCCAGCCCTACAAGAGTCTGAAAGACATCACCAAAGCGGATTTCCTCTCCGATCCGGATAAAATCACCCCGGTGTTTGTGCGCTTCTCCACCGTGCAGGGCGGCGCCGGTTCGGCAGATACGGTTCGGGATATCCGCGGCTTTGCCACCAAGTTTTATACCGAAGAGGGTATTTTCGATCTGGTGGGCAATAACACCCCGGTGTTCTTCATTCAGGACGCGCATAAATTTCCTGACTTTGTCCATGCGGTAAAACCGGAGCCCCACTGGGCCATACCGCAGGGACAAAGTGCGCACGACACCTTCTGGGACTACGTCTCACTGCAGCCTGAAACCTTACACAACGTGATGTGGGCGATGTCAGACCGCGGCATTCCGCGCAGCTATCGCACGATGGAAGGGTTTGGTATCCATACCTTCCGTCTGATCAATGCCGAGGGCAAAGCCACGTTTGTGCGCTTCCACTGGAAGCCGGTGGCGGGCAAAGCCTCGCTGGTGTGGGACGAGGCGCAGAAGCTGACCGGGCGCGACCCGGACTTCCATCGCCGCGAGCTGTGGGAGTCCATTGAAGCGGGCGATTTCCCGGAATACGAACTGGGCCTGCAGCTCATACCGGAAGAGGACGAATTTAAGTTCGATTTCGACCTGCTTGACCCGACGAAGCTGATTCCGGAAGAGCTGGTGCCGGTACAGCTGGTGGGCAAAATGGTGCTCAACCGCAACCCGGATAACTTCTTCGCCGAAAACGAGCAGGCCGCATTCCACCCCGGGCATATCGTGCCGGGGCTGGACTTCACCAACGATCCGCTCCTGCAGGGACGGTTGTTCTCGTACACCGATACGCAGATCAGCCGTCTTGGCGGGCCGAACTTCCACGAAATCCCGATTAACCGCCCAACCTGCCCGTACCACAACTTCCAGCGCGACGGGATGCACCGTCAGGATATTGATACCAACCCGGCGAACTATGAGCCGAACTCTATCAACGATAACTGGCCGCGCGAAACGCCGCCGGGGCCGAAACGCGGTGGATTCGAATCGTATCAGGAGCGTATCGACGGCAATAAAATCCGCGAGCGCAGCCCGTCGTTCGGCGAGTATTACGCCCACCCTCGCCTGTTCTGGAACAGCCAGACGCCGATTGAGCAGCAGCACATCATCGGCGGCTTCAGCTTTGAGCTGAGCAAAGTGGTGCGTACCTACATCCGCGAGCGTGTGGTCGATCAGCTGGCGCGCATTGATATTCAGCTCGCCCAGAGCGTTGCGGATAACCTGGGCATTACGCTGACCGATGAGCAGCGCAACATTGCCCCGCCGAAAGAGGTTAACGGCGTGAAGAAAGATCCGTCGCTGAGCCTGTATGCCGTGCCGGGTGGGTCAATTAAAGGCCGCGTGGTCGCCATCCTGCTGAACGACAAAACCCGCGCCAGCGACGTGCTGGGGATTATGCAGGCGCTGAAGACCCAGGGCGTGCATGCGAAACTGCTTTATTCCCGCATGGGGGAAGTGACCGCCGATGACGGCTCCGTGCTGCCGGTGGCGGCAACCTTTGCCGGGGCGCCATCGCTCACAGTCGATGCGGTAATTGTTCCGGGCGGAGATCTTGCCAGCCTGCTGACCAACGGCGACGCGGTGTATTATCTGCTCGAAGCCTATAAGCACCTGAAACCGATCGCGCTGTCCGGCGACGCGCGACGGTTTAAGGCGCAGCTGAAGGTAGCCGATCAGGGTGAGGACGGGATTGTCGAGGGCGATAACGTTGACGATGCCTTTATGACGAAGCTGTTTGATTTGCTCGCCGCGCACCGCGTCTGGTCGCGAAGCAGCAAGATTGACCAGATACCGGCGTAAAAAAAGCCGGGTGGCGCTTGCGCTTACCCGGCCTACATTCGATTGGTTTTGTAGGCCCGGTAAGGCAAAGCCGCCACCGGGCTTTATTTCAAAGATCCCCGAACGTCCCCAAACGATACCCTCGCTCGGCAATCGCGTATTTCAACGACGGCGACGTCAGGACATCCAGCTCCGCCAGGCGCGGCCAGCAGTAGGCGCTTTTATGCACGGTTTTATCGACAAAGGCAGGATGCGCCATGACCTCCAGCGACCGTTCCCCTCGCGCGGCGGAATCATCCAGCACCGTCAGGAACAGCGCGTCGCTGATCTCTTCTCCGTAAAATGCGCTGCTGAATCCCTCAGTGGTGGTGACAGCGCAGTCCGGCAATCCGCGCACCTCCCGATCCACGCGCATCGCGACGCCGTTGCGCTTTGCGAAATCAGCGACAATCGGGAAAATCGCCGGGATCATATGCACGTGGTGATGGCTATCGATGTGCGTCGGCGCCCTACCAAACACATCAACAAAGCGGTTGAACTGACTCTCCAGCTCGCGGGCAATCTCTTCGAGCGGCAGAGCACCCTGCTCCGCCAGTTCCCAAATCCATTTGCCCAGCTGGCCGTCGCGCGTCAGGCCCGGCATTGGAGAAAGCGGCATCCCGAGCGTCAATACAAAATGCATGCCGACGCCCAGCTCAGGCACCTCGCGGCTCAGCTGCGCCGCGTGTTCAACCGCCTCACCATTAACCAGCGCCGTGGTAGAGGTCACCACACCCCGGCGACAGGCTTCAATAATGCCGTAGTTCTGGCCTTTCGAGAGGCCAAAATCATCAGCATTAACGATCAGCAGGTTTTCCATTGTGCGTCCTCTTATTGCTGTTTGAACTTCAGCTTCTCGATCGTAGCGGCAAAGTTTGGCAACCATTTCTCATGCGCCAGGATCATCTCGCTGGCCAACTGTTCCGCGTCGCGGTCGGAATGCACCAGCGGGCTAAGGTTCAACGCCAGCAGCACGTCATTGAGTTCGCCGCTTAGCGCCGCATTGCTTGCTGCCACTTCAAAGCCTTTGATGGTATGAATCAGGCCCATGACCTTGTCATCGAAGTGGGTGATACGAGGATGCGGTTTAGCCCCCTCGCGCCCCAGGATGCAGGTCATTTCAACGGCCCAGTCAGCCGGGATATTGTCGATATGGCCGTGGTGCGGCACATTGACATAGTGCTCCGCCTGCTTGTCGTTGTAGATGGCGTTAATCACCTCGCACGCCGCATCGGAGTAGTAGGCCCCGCCGCGCTGCTCCAGCTCTTTCGGTTTGACGTTCAGGTTCGGATCTTTATACAAATCGAACAGCTGCTTCTCGACTTTCTGAACGATCTGCGCGCGCGCGCCGCCCTTATAGTACTCTCCCATTTCGATGGCCAGCATCTCTTTCTGCTTGAAGTAGTAAAGCAGGTACGAGCACGGCAGCAGGTTCAGCGAGCGGATCAACCCTTCGCTGAACGGCAGGTCAAAGATGTTTTTCACCGATGCCGCCGTCAGGCGACCGGAAGCCACGCCGTCGAGCAGTTCGGCAAACCGTGATTTACCGTTCACGATCACGTCTTTAATGAATACCATGTGGTTCAGGCCGAACAGGTCGATGGAGAGATCGTCGCTGTCGGTCAGCGCCAGCACGTCGCGGATAAACATCTTCATGCCGATCGGAATGTTACAGACGCCGATAAAACGTTTGAAGTTCGTATGCCGATAGACCGCCTCGGTCACCATCCCGGCCGGGTTGGTGAAGTTAATCACCCACGCGTTCGGGCAGATCTCCTGCACGTCTTTGACGATGTCGAAAATCACCGGGATGGTACGCAGGCCTTTGAACAGACCGCCCGCGCCGTTGGTCTCCTGCCCGAGATAGCCGTGGCTCAGCGGGATACGTTCGTCCAGCTCGCGCGCCTTCAGCTGGCCCACGCGCAGCTGGGTGGTGACGAAATCCGCATCTTTCAGCGCCAGACGGCGATCGAGGGTTTTATGCACGGTCAGAGGCACGCCCGCTTTCTCCACCATGCGCTGGCACAGGTCGAAAATAATATTCAGCTTTTCCTGACCTTCCTCAACGTCAACCAGCCATAATTCGCTGACAGGTAATTCATGATAACGTTTCAGAAAACCTTCAAGTAATTCCGGGGTATAGCTGCTGCCGCCACCAATGGTTACGACTTTTAATTTCTTCTGCATAATATCTCCCTTAGCGTATCAGGTTAATCGCCTGCAAGGTATAGCGTACTCTTCCCGCTATTTGGGCAAGCCATTAAAGCAATATTTGTGGCGGGTAATCCGCCGAAAGTTAATTAATTACCGTTAAATTCTTCCGGTAACTGTTCGGTGTGAATGAAGTCAATTTTTTAAAGGTCTTAATAAATAGGCTTGGACTACTGTATCCTGACTCGTAAGCAATATCGGTGACAGAGTAGTTGGTAATTTCCAGCTGTTTCTTTGCAAAATTAATGCGGATTTCATTAATAATTTGCACGGGTGTTTTACGATAATAGCGCTGCGTCGCGCGGGTCAGATATTCCTGGGATTTCCCCGACAGTGACACCATATTTTCCAGCGCATTTTCGCTGAACTGGCCTTTATCATGCATCAGCTCAACGGTGCTGCGCAGCCACTGTGGAATATCATCCGTCACCTGCTGCTCCTCACGATGATGGCGCAGCCGGTTCATCACGTAGAAGGTCACCGTTTCAATAAACTCATCAAATTCATTGTCGCGGAAGTTAAGCGAGGCGATAACCGTTTCAATCCAGGTCATAAACTCGTTTTTGACCCGATAGACCTGGGAGGCCACAAAGCAGAACGGCACCAGCGGCAGATAGTGCTTCTCAAAGAAGCGTCTGCTGACGCCCACGTTCAGAATACGGGTGGCACCAAATTCGTAAAAGCTCTGGTGATAAGACCCCATCGGCAGGAAGACAAAATCCCCTCGCTCAAGCAGGACGCGCTTACCGTTGATCTCCTGGTAGTAGCGGCCGGTCAGAACAATCGTGAACTCGTAGTAGTCATGCTGGTGCAGACCGCTGGCGCTCTCCGTCTTGTTGTAGATAACCACGTGAAAATTTTTGCCATTAAACAGCTGCTGTTCAAGTGCGGTTTTAATTTCCATCGTGCTGACCTCCTGCTGCGAAATCCGACTCAGTGCATTTTCTCGTGAAGCTCGATGAGCTCCGCCACCAGCTCACGCGCCAGCATCGAGGTCATCAGGTGATCCTGCGCGTGGACCAGCACCAGGCTGACCTTCATCTTCCCTTCACCCTGATCGCCTTCAATCAGCTTTGTCTGCACCAGGTGCGCTTCGTTGAGCGCCGTGCGGGACTGGTCCATCATGGTTTTCGCCGCGGCGAAATCCCCCTGCTTGGCCTGCTTCAGTGCGGCATAGGCCAGGCTGCGGGCCTGTCCGGAGTTGATGATAAGCCCCATCACCACTTCTTCGAGATCGTTCTCGACGGCTTCGTCTGCGACAATACTATCCAAATCTAACATGTTTAAGCTCCTTGTGGCTGGCGCGGGCTTCCCCGCGCCGGTCAATCTTAGAATTTCAGTGAGAGGGCAATATCCTCTTCGCTCTCTTCTTCATCAATAATGGTGGCGGCTTTGTTGGCAATCGCCACGAACGGCATGTACAGCAGGGTGGCAATCCCGAGGTTGAATATCGCCAGCAGGAAGGCTGCGACGCTGCCGTTGGTGTTGAAGAAGGCGCCCAGACCCGCCGGCATGGTCCACGGTGCAATGTTGGTGACCGGTGGAATGATGCCCATGTAATACGCCGTCAGGGTGATCGCGGCCAGCAGCGGCTGAATCAGGATGAACGGAATGAACATTACCGGGTTCATGATGATTGGCAGACCGAACAGAATCGGTTCGTTAATCTGGAAAATGCCTGATGGCAGCGCCAGCTTCGCGACCTGACGGTAGTCAGCACGACGAGAGACAATAAAGACCGCGATGATCAGACCCAAGGTCGCCCCGGTACCGCCCAGGAAGATATAGGAGTCAAGCATCGGCTTCGCCCACACATGGAAGGTTTTACCCGCTGCCAGCGCCGCGTCAACGGAGCCGTACTGCTGGTAAAGCGCAACGTTTTCCAGTGCCCAGGGGGTCATAATCCCGCTGTCCAGCGCGGCCAGTGCCAGTGAACCATGCACGCCAAAGAACCACAGCAGAGAAGTGAAAATCACATACGCCCAACCGACCACGCCACCCATCGACGCCAGCGGCGTAGAGATAGAGTCCATGATGATCTGGTGGAAGTTAGTGCCCCAGTGGGAGAGCGCCCAGGCGATAATCCCCATGATGGAGAGAATAATGAAGCCTGGAATCAACGCGGAAAATGAACGAGAAACGGAAGCCGGTACGCTATCCGGCAGGCGGATAACCCAGTTGCGACGGATAATAAAGGTGAACATTTCTGCCACCACCAGGCCGATAACAATACCGGAGATGATGTTGGCCCCGCCCAGCCAGTTGGCGCCAACGGCGTAGGCTTCACCCACGCTGTAAGGCGTTACGGTCATAAAGGCGGCGACGGATAATAACCCGGCAGCCAGCGGATCCACTTTACGCTCTTCTGCCAGTGCCATCCCAATAAAGAAAGGCGCCATCAGCGACATAATCCCTAACGTACCGTTATAGACGTTGCCGCCAATGGCTTTAAAACCATTAAGGGTTTCAATAGTGGATGCGTCTAACCGAATTCCTAATGAATAAAAGAAGGAACCTTCACCAAAGCTCAGAAAAACGTTGTTAATTAAAACGAACATGGCCCCAGCCAGCGTTAACGGCATTAATTTAATAAAGCCGTTTTTGATGGCATTAACGTGAGGCTGCTTTCCTATTTTAACAGCAAAAGGAAGGAGTACCTTTTCAAGTGAAGCGATGACTTTACTCATAGGAAAATACCCTTAAATGCCGTAACGCATGTTACGGCGTATTGTGTGTGAAATAACTCTTTGACGGGAAAAATAAAAATTAATTAGCAGCTTTTTTAATGGCTGCCACAGCAGCTTTAAGAACACCTAAACCATCAATTTTGCCGTAAAGCCCCGAATCGATCACTTCGACCGGTTTATTGGGTAACAGTCGTTGAATTTCGGGCAACATATAGGCAATTTGCGGCCCCAGTAAAACAACATCGGCTGTCTGGCCTTTTTCGCCCGCCAGCGTCTCTGGAAACGCTTCAATCACCACAGGGACTTCATACTTTTCAGCCTGCGCACGCATCTTTGACACCAGAAGCGACGTTGACATGCCCGCTGAGCAGAACAGGTAGATATGTTTCTTTTCCATCGTGATTTCCCTCTTATATAACTACCTGCCATCGCGTTATCACTCGACTCGCTGTCCCGGCAGACAGGTAGCTTGCGTACTGTTGTTTATCGTTGGAGTGAGTATACGCAATGGTACAGACAGGGGATAATTCTGGATAGACTCAAATTGTCTCTCATTGACCTGGCTTGTTGACTCCCTTCACATTTCGGGCAAATAATTCGCGCAAAGAAATAAGATTTTCTGATGCATAAAAAAACCGGCCCATGGGCCGGTTTGTTAACATCCTCAGGCAAGCAGGGTTACTGCGCCTTAGGTGCCTGCGGATCGGTGTCGTATTCAGCACAGGTCTGATAGCCGGAGTTGATCACATGACCGGTATCATCCAGGGCGACGAAGTAGGTTTCTGCCTTACCATCACGTTGACCCAGGATATAGGTCTGGCAGGTCCCTTTCGCATGAATCATGGTCACTTCAGAAGAAGGTTTACCGGCAATCGCAGCTACCTGCGAACGGGTCATGCCTTTTTTAACGTCTTTTACTACGGGCTGCGTAAACTGATCCTTGGTGCGATCGTAAGCCGTACACCCTGCCAGCATAGTCAGTACCGCCGCTGCGCTAAGAATTCCTGCTACGTTCTTGTTCATATTCCGTCCTCTTGTTTATCAGCGTGTTATCTAAGCATGGGATAAAAAGTACTATTGTTCAACTTTGTGGATTACGCCAGACGAATTTCGGAAAATTCTAATAAAACAACGATAACCTGCTAAATCGGCGCAAATTAGCGCACTCGAAACTGTGATCCTTGTCGTTTCTCGCCCAAAGGGTTAGTTTTAACAGCTAACACATTCTGTTTATGTACTGCATATGGAGGGCGTGATGGCTCTGCAACAAGAGATTATTCAGGCACTGGGCGCGAAGCCTACGGTAGATGCACATGAAGAGATCCGCCGCAGCGTGGATTTTTTAAAATCGTACTTAAAAAAGAACGCGTTCCTGAAATCCCTGGTGCTGGGCATCAGCGGCGGCCAGGACTCTACCCTGACCGGTAAACTCTGCCAGATGGCGATTTCAGAGCTTCGCGAAGAGACGGGCGATGAGAAACTGCAGTTTATCGCGGTGCGTCTTCCTTATGGCGTACAGGCGGACGAGCAAGATTGCCAGGATGCCATTGCCTTCATTCAGCCTGACCGCGTGCTGACCGTTAATATTAAGGGCTCGGTGCTGGCAAGCGAGCAGGCGCTTCGCGAAGCGGGCATTGAGCTGAGCGATTTTGTTCGCGGCAACGAGAAAGCCCGCGAACGCATGAAAGCGCAGTACAGCATCGCCGGGATGACCAAAGGCGTTGTCGTCGGCACCGACCACGCGGCAGAAGCGATCACCGGTTTCTTCACCAAATACGGCGACGGCGGCACCGATATTAACCCTATCTTCCGTCTTAACAAGCGTCAGGGTAAGCAGCTGCTGGCCGCGCTGGGCTGTCCTGAGCATCTGTATAAGAAAGCGCCGACAGCGGACCTTGAAGACGATCGCCCTTCCCTGCCGGATGAAGCGGCCCTTGGCGTCACCTATGACAACATTGATGATTATCTGGAAGGCAAAAAGCTGGATGAAGGTACCGCGAAAATCATCGAAGGCTGGTATCTGAAAACCGAGCACAAGCGCCATACGCCAATTACGGTGTTTGACGACTTCTGGAAAAAATAAAGCAAAGCGGTAACCAGGTTACCGCTTTTAATGTTTGCGCCCTCTCCCGTGGGAGAGGGTTGGGGTGAGGGCATCAGGCCGCACGTCCTGGCCGGGTAAGGCGTAGCCGCCACCCGGCTCTTTTTTAACCACCACACTCCTGCTACACTGTATACCTGAACAGTATATGGAGCAGTATGTGAGCAGGCGTCAATCCGCCCCGCGTCTTGAGTTTGAAGCGGCGGCTATCTACGAATATCCCGAACACCTTCGCCCCTGGCTTGAGGCGCTGCCTAAACAGCCGGGCGTGTACATCTTTCACGGTGAAAGCGACACCCTGCCGCTCTATATCGGCAAGAGCGTTAACATTCGCAGCCGGGTGTTATCCCATCTGCGTACGCCGGACGAGGCCGCCATGCTGCGCCAGTCGCGACGCATTACCTGGTTCCAGACGGCGGGAGAAATGGGCGCGCTGCTGCTGGAGGCGCGGTTGATCAAAGAACAACAGCCGTTGTTCAATAAGCGCCTGCGCCGCAACCGTCAGCTCTGCTCGCTGCAGATAAACGATGGCAAGCCGCAGGTCGTCTACGCGCGCGACGTCGATTTTTCTCATGCCCCGAATCTCTATGGGCTGTTCGCCAATAAACGCGCCGCGCTCCAGGCGCTGCAGACGCTGGCGGACGATTTACAGCTTTGCTACAGCCTTTTAGGTCTGGAGGCAACTACCCGCGGACGCGCCTGTTTTCGATCCGCGCTGAAGCGCTGCGCCGGTGCCTGCTGCGGGAAAGAGAGCGTTGAGGCGCATCACGCCCGGCTTCTCACCGGTCTGGCGGCCATCAGCGTAAACTGCTGGCCCTGGGAGAGCGCCGTTGCGCTAAAAGAAGTGGGCGAGGCCATGACCCAGTATCACATCGTCAATAACTGGCTCTGGCTGGGCGCTGTCGACGACCTCAACGACGCGGCAACCCTGCTGCGCACGCCCGCCGGATTTGACCACGATGGCTACAAAATTCTCTGTAAACCGGTCCTGGCAGGAAAGTTTGAGATCATTGTGCTCAATGACCCGGCAGCCACGTGATTTCGCTGAACAATAAGGTACCCTGAGCCTCCAGCAGACGCAGCGTATGGGTACCCTCCTCCCAGCTGGCACCCTGATCGGCCGTCAGCAATTTATCGCCCAGCTGCCACGCCCCGCTTAGCACGAACACCACGCCCCCGCGTGAGCCAAAGGTGGTAAAGGTTCGGTCAGCAACGCGCACCTTCGCCCGGCAGCAGTCGCGCCGGGTCATGATATTAAAGTCCATCGCCATCCGCCCATCTGAAAGCAGCGCTTTCACCGGCAAATCGCCGGCAAAACTGTAGGGCTGATGATGCTTGAGGGTATGGGAGAACGCCTGACCCGCGTCCAGCGTCACCTCTCCCCCTTCCAGCAAGGTAATCACCCGGTCAACACCGGGAAACGAGGAGAATTCGCCGTTGCTGGCAATCGTCGCGATACTGGCGCGCCAGTGAAAATCGCGCGTCGCGGGAGGGAAGCAGCAAATCTCACGCGTTTCGCCAGCACCATTGCGCCAGAGGCTGACCGGCATCTTACGGATATCAAAGAACTCCATCACCACTCCTGAATGGCACAACCCGTGCCAGGGCAAGGATATCGCTATCGTTGCTGTCTTGTTTGTTATCGTTGGGTATTCACAGAAACAGTATCGGCAGCAGAGCGGGCAGGCCTTAGCGGAACGTTAATAAAAATTCTAACGCCATGACTCTGCAAACATTCTCTGAAGCGACTACAGGAGGATACCGCGCTGGCGGCGGCAGGCAAGAGGGCAGGAAAGAAAAACCGCCGGTCCTGTCCACAGCGGTTGCGCTTTTGTGGACAGGATCCCGGCGGTCTTAAGAGTGTGAACCGATTATTCGGTTGGTGCTGGCATTTTACCTTCCATCGCCGGACGTTCTGTCAGACGCTTCTCAAAATTCGCATTAAATTGTTTTTTCTGTTCCGGGGTCAGAATGTTGTAGATCTTGTTCTGGGTTTCCATGTGAGCCAGCATGCGGGCTTTGTGCTGCTCGGCCATTTTGTCGATCTGCGCTTCGGCTTTCGCCTTATCGAAGCTGTCGCTGGCGATGATGTCATGCATCGCACGGCGCTCTTCAAGCGGAGGACGTTTCATCTGGTCGCGTTCACCTTTTCTGATGTCGCGGATCTGCTGCTTCTGCGCATCCGTCAGGTTGAGATCCTTAAACATCATCATCTCGTTGTGCATACCCGGACCTTTATGATGCATCATCATTTTGCCTTCAGCAGGCGCGGCAGTCGTAGTGGTCGCAGTATCTGCGGCGAACGCCATGCTGGTAGCGCCCAGAGCCAGGGTAGAAGCAACAAACAGTGCAGTAAACTTACGCATAATTTATTTCCTTTCTTTCAGTTATTCTTCGGCGCTATGCCGTGTTGACGAGATTAACTTTACGGGGTTTATCGTCAATTAGTCAGAGCAACGGTAAAACAATGAAAGTGTAAAAAACAAATTTTCGCCAAATGTGGAGGAAATAAGGATAAAGCGTGGAGAGTTGCAACAAAAAATGTTCAATTCGATGATTTTAAAGAGATTTAGCAAAAGTATAGCGAAGTGCAGATCAATAATAAAGCAATTCACCAGGAATATTCTGCAAAATAAGCGCAAGCGCTTTAATCGTTAAGAAAAGTTTTTTACCCCCCCTCCCGGATGATGAGAGGGGAGAGGTTCAGGATATTTTTTCCAGCATCAGCCCGGCCCGCAGGCCAAACGCGACGGTGGGGTTAGGGAACAAGACATACTCGGTGGTGTTCTGCACCTCGTAACGTTCCTCGCCATCCTCTGCCAGCAGCGCCCCTTTGCGGAACGGGGTGAAGTTCAGGGTGTGCGCGGCCATGTGGAGCTGGAAAGCATCGCTGCGGCGCGTGATCTGCTGTACGACCCGATACCGCTCAACGGGCTCATGCGCGTGCTCGGGAGCCGTTCCTCCCAGCAGCGCCCGAAGGGCGAGATGCGTAGGCGCAAAGCGGGTCAGATCGTTCTGGCCGAACGGTAGCGCTTTTCCCAGCTCCAGCGTGCAGGCCAGCGCAGCGAAACGTTCACAGGTGAAATGGGTAAAGGTTCCGCCCGGCGACTGATGAAATACCAGCGCCTCCAGCCCGGCGTCACCTAGCCAGCTCAGGAACGCTTCATCCCACGGCTGACTGCGCTGCGGCAGAACGCCGAAGCGTACGTGGTAAGACGCGCGGATTGCCGTGTGCAGATCCAGATGCCAGCGCGCCGGCCCCGCGGCGGCAAAAAACGCGGTCACGACGTTCTCCAGCCACTCTGCCCGCGCCGTTTCATCGCTCTGCGGAAACTGCGACCAGCGGCCGCCGAACATGCGGTTAATGTCGCTCACCAGATACCGTTTGTTTTGCGCCAGCGCAGGGGGATTGCCGAGCACCACCAGCACGCGGCACTTTAGTTCGATCTCATTGCGATACAGCGCACGCAGCAGCAGATCAACAATCTCAACGGGCGCGGTTTCATTCCCGTGGATACCCGTTGAAAGCAGCAGCGAGAGATCGCTTTTTACGGTCGGCGTCAGCTCAAGCACCCCGCGCCCCAGCCACCGCCAGCGAAATGAGGGGCCGTCCCCCTCTTTCTGTTCCGGCGTCTCATCGGCCAGGGTCAGCGCCAGTAAATTTTCCATATCCACTCCTTTAGCGCTGGAACGGGTAAACCGATCCCAGCTGCAGGATTGTCGATAACGCGTCCAGCGCCTCGCGTCCTTCACGCAGAAGCTGCGGGTCAACCAGATCCGCCTGCGTCAGACGATCGCGATAGTAGCGATCGACCCAGTCATTCAGCCGCGTAAAGAGCGTATCGTTCATCATGACCGCGGGGTTCACCGCCTGCATTTCGTCCTGAGTCAAGACCACGCGCAGACGTAAACAGGCTGGCCCGCCGCCGTTGGCCATGCTTTCGCGCAGGTCAAACACGCGCAGTTCGTCAATCGGGTTATCGGCCTTCACCAGCTCCGTCAGGTAGCGCCACACGCCTTTGTGATCCCGTGATTCCTGCGGCAGGACCAGCATCATGCTGCCATCGTCACGGCTCAGCAGCTGGCTGTTGAACAGATAGGTTTCAACCGCGTCCTGCACGCTCACCGCCTCCGTTGGCACCTGGATTGGCGTGAAGCCGCGCACGCGCTCATGCAGCGTGGCGAGCAGCTTCTCCTGATGGGCAAACGCCTGCTCGTGGCAGAACAGCACCTGGCGGTTAGAAACGGCAATCACGTCGTTATGGAACACGCCCTGGTCAATCACATGCGGGTTTTGCTGGGCAAAAACCACCTGGGAAGGATTGACCTGGTTCAGGCGAGCAACCGCCTGGCTGGCCGCCAGCGTCTGACGAGCAGGATAACGGGTTGGCGCGGCGTGGCCCCCCTCTTCTCGCCCGTAGATAAACAGCTGCAGGCCCGGGTCGCCATAGTCGCCTCCCAGGCGGTTATGGTTGGCCGCGCCTTCGTCGCCAAACATCGCCACCTGCGGCAGAGCCTGATGCACCTCAAAATGGGCGTCATGGTTGAAAATGGCGCGCAGCACACGCTCGGTGGTTTCCGCTTCTGTGGCGCGGTGGAATTTATTGTTCAGGTTCGCCACCGCCAGATGAACTTTGCCATCCAGCGTGTCGGCTGACGGCGCGACGGTCGCGGCGTTTGCCACCCACATAGAGGAGGCGGAGCTTGCCGCGGAGAGCAGGTGCGGCGTCTGCGTACCCGCTTTTTCGACGACCTGCTCATCGGTACCGCTAAAGCCGAGCTGACGAAGGACAGCCACGTTCGGGCGTTCCTGCGGCGGGATCACCGCCTGCGGGAAACCGGCATCCGCCAGCGCCTTCATCTTCAGCAGCCCCTGCTTCGCCGCCAGCTTCGGGTTGGAGACCTGAAAACGGTGCTTCGTCGAGGCTTCATTACCAAAAGAGAGACCGGCATAGTGGTGCGTCAGCCCCACCAGCCCGTCAAAGTTAACCTCACGCGCTTTCATGACGATCCCCTCCGGTAAAATCCAGCCCCGGATTAAGCGTCTCCGGCAGCGTCAGCGCCGGGGTTTCCAGGCTCGCCATCGGCCACGCGCAGTAATCGGCGGCATACCACGCGCTGGCGCGATGGTTGCCCGACGCGCCTACACCACCGAACGGCGCGGTGCTCGCGGCCCCGGTCAGCGGTTTATTCCAGTTCACAATCCCGGCGCGCGCTTCCAGCAGCAGTTGTTCAAACTTCTCGCGATGCGGTGAAATCAGACCGCTCGACAGGCCGTAGCGGGTGTTGTTCGCCATCGCAATGGCCGCATCGAAATCGTCGTAACGCCAGACGCACAGCAGCGGGCCAAAGACCTCTTCATCCGGCACGTTGCTTGCGCCGCTCATCTCTACAATGCCCGGCGTCAGCAGCGAGGTACCCGGCTGAACCGGCTTCGGCTCCAGCAGGGTTTTCGCGCCGCGCGCGACGTGGTCCTGCCAGGCCTTAAGCACGTTCAGCGCGGCCTGTTCGGAAATCAGCCCGCCGATAAACGGCTGCGGGTCGGCATCCCATGCGGCAGGCACCAGACGCGCGCTCACTTCAACCAGACGTTTCAGGAAGGCATCCCCCTGTGCGCCCCGCTTCACCAGCAGGCGGCGGGAGCAGGTACAGCGCTGTCCGGCGGTAATAAAGGCGGACTGAATCGTCAGGTGCACCGCGGCGTCGATATCATCAGGGTCTTCCACAATCAGCGGGTTGTTGCCGCCCATCTCCAGCGCCAGGATTTTCTCCGGCTGCCCTGCCAGCTGGCGGTGCAGCTGATAGCCCGTACCGGCGCTGCCGGTAAACAGCAGACCGTCGATATCGCTCAGCGCGCTCAGCGCCTGACCGGTTTCCCGCCCGCCCTGCACCAGGTTCAGCACGCCCGGCGGCAGGCCGGCCTGTTCCCAGAGTTTGACCACCGCCTCGCCGGTGAGTGGCGTGAGCTCGCTCGGTTTGAAGATGACGGTATTGCCCGCCAGCAGCGCAGGCACAATATGGCCATTCGGCAGGTGTCCCGGGAAGTTATACGGGCCAAACACTGCCAGCACGCCGTGCGGACGGTGACGCAGCGTGGCCGCGCCATCCGGCATGTCGGTGTGCTGTTCGCCGGTGCGGGTGTGGTACGCCTTCACCGAAATGGCGATTTTGTTGATCATCGCCGTCACTTCGGTTGTCGCTTCCCAGCGAGGTTTACTGGTTTCAGACGCGATGATGCGCGTCAGTTCGGCCTTGTTTGCCTCCAGCAGCCCGGCAAACTTTTCAACAATTTCCTGGCGCACGGCGAAAGGCTGTTTTGCCCACGCCGGAAAGGCGCGGCGCGCGGCCTGGCAGGCTTGTTCTACCTGCGCGGCGCTGGCGTCATGCCCCTTCCAGAGCACCTCTTTTCCAACCGGATTGCTCTTTACACGCTCTTCGCCTTCGCCCGTGACCCAGTCACCGTTAATCCATAATGTCATGCTGTTTTCTCCTCAGGGCAGAGACGCACCAGGCGAACCGTATCGCCGGCGTTACATTTCAGGGCATCCAGTTCTGCAGCCGTCAGCACCAGACGTTCACATTTCGGGTTGGTACGCACCAGCATGGCGCGGAAGTTGGCGTAATTTTCATTCGACACCAGACAGGCGGGCCAGTCACCCGGCGCGGGCTGACCTTCAGAGACCTCAACCAGACGGCTTTTACGGATCGCACGCACGCGATCGATATCGCACTCAAGCGTTGGGCCGCCGTCAAAGATGTCGACATAGTTCCGGTAGCGGAACCCCTCTTTCTCCAGCACCGCGCGGGCAGGCGCGGTCTGCGGATGGACTTCGCCAATCACCGCCTGCGCTTCCGGACTGAGGAAATGGGTATAGATAGGATGCTTCGGCATCAGTTCGGCGATAAAGGCTTTCTGGCCGGTGCCGCAGAGATAGTCCGCCCGGCTGAACTCCATCGAGAAGAAGCGCTCGCCCAGGCTCTCCCAGAACGGCGAGTAGCCGGTGTCGTCGATCACGCCGCGCATCTCAGCAACCACTTTTTCGTTAAAGCGATCGCGGAAGGCGGCCATAAACATAAAGCGCGATTTGGAGAGCAGATAGCCGTTGCCCTCTTTGCGCCACGCCGGGTCGAGGAACAGCGTGCACAGCTCGCTGGCGCCCGTGTGGTCATTGCAGAGAAACAGCGTGGGCAGCGCGTTATAAACGTTCAGCTCTTTCGAGGCGTGAACCATGGTGCCGACGCGGTAGTTGTACCACGGGTCGTTAAGCCCGACGGCCACTTCAATGGCGCAGATCCCGGCCACGGTCCCCGTGTCGGTGTCTTCCAGCACGAACACATACCCCTGTTCGCTTTTTGGCAACGTCCCCTGCCAGGTTTGCAGGGCGCGCTCAATGCGCGCCGACAGCGTTTTTTCATCGGCAGGAAGCGAGGTCAGCCCGCCTCCCGTCTTACCGGCAAGCTGAATGAGCCCGGCGAGATCGCCGCGCTCAACGGGACGGATGACCATCATGATGACACCCCGGATTTCACTTTTTCACACGCCAGCGCAAAACGGTCCAGACCGTTTTGCACCTCTTCCTCGCTGACGATCAGCGCGGGCGCAAAACGCACCACGTTGGCACCGGCAATCAGCACCATCACGCCCACTTTTGCCGCTTCCTGTGAAATAAGTTTAGCTTTTCCGGCAAACTCGGCGGTGAGCTCGCAGCCGATTAACAGCCCCAGGCCGCGAATTTCTTTAAACAGCCCCGTTTTGCCGTTGATGGCATTCAGGCGCTCGACAAACCAGTCGTGACGCTGCTTAACGCCTTTCAGCACCTCAGGCGTGTTAATGATGTCGAGAACCTGCCCGGCAACGGCGGTGGCCAGCGGGTTGCCGCCGTAGGTGGTGCCATGGGTGCCCACGGTCATCACGCTGGCGAATTTATTGGTGGTCAGCGTCGCGCCAATCGGGAAGCCGCCGCCGAGCGCTTTGGCGGTCGAAAGCACGTCCGGCGTCACGCCGTAGTGCATATAGGCATACAGCTCGCCGGTGCGGCCCACGCCGGTCTGGACTTCGTCGAAAATCAGGACCGCGTTGTGGCGATCGCACAGCTCGCGCAGCCCCTGCAGGAAGGCTTTTTGCGCCGGAAGCACGCCGCCCTCGCCCTGCATCGGCTCGACGATCACCGCGCAGGTGGTGTCGTTAATCAGCTCGCTGGCGGACTGCAGATCGTTATAGATACCGTGGCGAATATCCGGCGGCAGCGGGGCAAAATCCTGCGAGTAGGAAGGCTGGCCGCCCGCGCTGACGGTAAAGAGCGTGCGCCCGTGGAAGGCGTTTTTAAACGCCACGATGCCGCTCTTGTGGGCACCAAATTTATCGTGCGCATATTTGCGCGCCAGCTTCAGTGCCGCTTCGTTGGCTTCCGCCCCCGAGTTACAGAAAAAGACCTTTTCGGCAAACGTCGCGTCGATCAGTTTTTTGGCCAGGCGCAGCGCGGGCTCGTTGGTAAAGCCGTTGCCGGTATGCCAGAACTTCGCCGCCTGGTCATTCAGCGCCTGACGCAGCGCAGGGTGCGCATGCCCCAGCGCGTTGACCGCAATCCCACCTGCAAAGTCGATATACTCTTTACCCTGCTGATCCCACAGGCGCGAGCCTTCCCCACGAACCGGAATAAAAGCCGCCGGAGCGTAAACCGGCATCATCCATTCATCGAAATTTTCACGCGTAATTGACAGAGACATAGCGACCTCATCCGGTAAATAAAAAGTTATTTGAATGTTAAATAATTGAGTGTTTGCACTGTGAATGTAGATTGCAGCCTTCGTGCCAGCCAGCGATAAAATTGCATAAACGGGTTGAGGTAACAGAATATCAATAAGTTACAATATGGAGTTATTCACTTTTAGTGCATAAAAAGTGAATATTTTTACGACAAGCGGCGCTTTGCCGCATGAAAATCAGAAAGAGTATGCACAGGCCAAATATAATTCTGGAATTGTGATCGCTCGCGAAATTTATCGGTCATTTACGCCCTGTTTGAGGGCGATGCGCGTCAGAATGGTGCAAATATTGCACCACCGGCATTATCTGTCGCAGTTATTGGCCGAACCCGGTAACAGTTGACGCAAATTCTGCTACCATCCATGCACTATTCACCTTGCACTGGCAGCGACTATGAAATTTGTCTCTTTTAATATCAACGGCCTGCGCGCCCGCCCTCATCAGCTTGAAGCTATCGTTGAACAACATCAGCCAGATGTGATCGGTCTGCAGGAGACCAAGGTTCACGACGACATGTTCCCCCTCGAAGAGGTGGCTAAGCTCGGCTACAACGTCTTCTATCATGGGCAGAAAGGCCATTACGGCGTTGCGCTGTTGACCAAAGAGACGCCAGTTTCAGTCCGCCGCGGGTTTCCCGGCGATGACGAAGAAGCACAGCGCCGCATCATCATGGCGGAACTGCCTTCCCCGCTGGGGAACATCACCGTGATTAATGGTTACTTTCCCCAGGGCGAGAGCCGCGACCATCCGACCAAATTCCCGGCTAAAGCCAAGTTTTATCAGGATCTGCAGGACTATCTGACCACCGAACTGAACAAAGACAATCCGGTGCTGATCATGGGTGATGTGAATATCAGCCCGACCGATCTGGATATTGGCATCGGTGAAGACAGCCGCAAACGCTGGCTGCGTACCGGCAAATGCTCCTTCCTGCCGGAAGAGCGCGAGTGGATGCAGCGCCTGCTGGACTGGGGGCTGGTGGATACCTTCCGTACCGCCAACCCGGACACGCAGGATCGCTTCTCGTGGTTTGACTACCGCTCAAAAGGCTTTGACGACAACCGCGGCCTGCGTATCGACCTGCTGCTCGCCAGTTCGCCGCTGGCAGAGCGCTGCATCGAAACCGGGATCGACTACGAGATCCGCAGCATGGAAAAACCGTCTGACCACGCGCCGGTGTGGGCTAAATTCAAGCTGTAATGACGCGTGAACATTCGAAAACTCGCTTTCCTGTGCGCCCTTCTGGGCGCATTTATTCTGACGTTTGTCATACTTCCCCCAGGCACACTCTCCCTGGACGGGATTAAAACCCACCAGCAGGCACTCATCTCCCATGTTGACCACGCGCCGCTGCGAAGCGCGCTGATCTTTTTTGCCCTCTACGTGGCGGTCTCCGCCCTGTCGATCCCCGGTGCGGCTATCCTCACCCTGCTGGGCGGAGCGTTATTTCCCCTGTGGGAAGGCACCCTTCTGGTCTCGTTTGCCTCCACGCTCGGGGCGACGCTTGCGATGCTCGCCAGCCGTTATCTGCTGCGCGAATGGGTCCAGCGGCGGTTTGCTCAGCAGATGAAAACGGTGAACACCGGTATGGCGCATGACGGCGCGGGCTATCTTTTTGCCCTGCGCCTGATGCCGCTGTTCCCGTTTTTCCTGGTGAATTTGCTGATGGGGCTGACCCGCATTGGCGTATATCGCTACTGGTGGGTCAGCCAGGTCGCCATGCTGCCCGCGACGGTGGTCTTTCTAAACGCCGGACGCGAGCTGGGGAAAGTGGCGTCGCTGCGCGATATTTTGTCGCCGGGCATGCTAATCGCCTTTACACTACTGGGGTTATTGCCGCTGGCGACGCGCCGGCTGTTTTCCCGTTATCTCCCGTCTGTTAAAAAGTGAGGCATTATGCGCCGTGTGCGTTTTTGCGCGTTCCTGACCGGTCTGCTGCTGGCAGCCCCCCTCTGTGCCGCCGAAAGCTGGCACGCTATCCAACAGCAGGCCAAAGGCCAGACCGTCTGGTTTAACGCCTGGGGCGGCGATCCGGCGGTCAACCGCTACCTTGAGTGGGTCAGCGGTGAGATGCAAACGCACTACGCCATTACCCTAAAAATTGTCCCGCTGGAGGACGCCGCCGATGCGGTAAAACGGATCCAGACGGAAGCCGCCGCGGGGCGTAAGGCCAACGGCTCGGTTGACCTGCTGTGGGTCAACGGCGAAAATTTCCGCACGTTAAAAGAGGCGAACCTGCTGCAAACCGGATGGGCGCAGACGTTGCCAAACTGGCGCTATGTCGATACCCGTAAACCCGTCATGGAAGATTTTGCGATTCCAACCGACGGGGCGGAATCCCCGTGGGGCGGCGCGCAGCTAACCTTTATCGCCCGCAAAGCCAGCATGCCGACGCCGCAGGTGGATCCGCAGGCGCTGCAGGCCTACGCGCAGCAGCACCCGGGTAAGATCAGCTATCCCCGCCCACCCGATTTTACCGGCACGGCATTTCTTGAGCAGCTGCTGCTGACGCTCACCGATCGCCCTGAGGCTTTACAAAAAGCGCCCGATGCAACGTTTGCTGAGGTTACGGCGCCGCTCTGGGCTTACCTCGATAAGCTGCACCCGCTGCTGTGGCGCGAAGGAAAAGATTTCCCTCTCTCGCCAGCCCGAATGGATGCCCTGCTTGCCAGCGGCAGTCTGAACCTGTCGCTGACCTTTAACCCGGCGCATGCGCAGCAGAAAGTGGCGAGCGGCGAACTGCCCGCCGACAGCTACAGCTTTGGTTTCCAGAGCGGGATGCTCGGCAACATCCATTTTGTGGCTATCCCGGCCAATGCCGGCGCGAGCGCGGGCGCAAAGGTGGTCGCTAATTTCCTGCTGTCACCGCAGGCGCAAATCCGCAAGGCCGACCCGGCCATCTGGGGAGACCCGAGCGTCCTGGATGCGAAAACGCTGCCCGAAGAGGAAGCGAAACAGCTGCTGGCCCATACGCCTCAGGGGCTGCCGCAGGTGCTTGCAGAGCCGCAGTCCGCCTGGGTGAACGCGCTGGAGCAGGAATGGCTGCGTCGTTACGGCACCCGCTGAGCGGGCTTGTCTGGCTGGCGATGGCGGTGATTTATCTGCCGATCCTGCCCGCCGGCGTGATGCTGTTCGCACCGGCGCTTTCTGCGACAAACTGGCAGCGGCTGCTGAACGATCCGCAGCTACCGCAGGCGACCGTCGCCACGCTGGTCTCAACGCTCATCGCCACGCTGGGGGCGTTGCTGATTGCCCTTTTCTTCGTCTGCCTTTTGTGGCCAGGTCAACGCTGGCGGCGCCTCACGACCCGGCTGCCCTGGCTATTGGCGATCCCCCATGTGGCGTTCGCCACCAGCGCGTTACTGCTGTTTGCCGAGGGCGGTCTGTTTTATCAGCTCTGTACCTTCTGTACGGCTCCGTTTGACCGCTACGGCGTCGGGCTGGGCCTGACGCTCGCGGTCAAAGAGAGCGCGTTCGTGCTGTGGGCCATTTACGCCGTACTGCCGGAACAACGGCTCGCGCAGCAGAAGATCGTCCTGCAGACCTTTGGCTACGGGCGTTATCAGACGCTCAGCTGGCTGATCCTCCCGGCGATCGCGCCTGTCCTCGGCGCGGTGATGCTGGCGGTGCTGGCATGGTCGCTCTCGATCGTGGACGTGGCGATCGTTCTCGGGCCCGGCAACCCGCCCACCCTGGCCGTGCTGGCCTGGCAGTGGCTAAGCCAGGGCGACGCGCAGCAGCAGGCAAAAGGAACGCTGTTGTGCCTGCTTCTCCTTCTGCTGCTGGTCGCGCTTGCCGCCCTCGGATACGTCCTCTGGAGGGTATGGCGTCGCACAATTCCGGAACTCGCGGGGACGCGCCGAAGGTCTCAGCGCGTCCTGCCTGAGCGGGCACTCAGCGGGTTACTGCCCGCGTGCGGCATCCTGTGCGCTGCGGTACTGCTGATGCTGGCGCAAGGGGGCGACGTGGGTTCCGTGGGGACCAGCCTCTCCTTCGGCCTGCTGTCGAGCCTGATCGCCCTCATCGTCATTTTTCTCTGGCTGGAATGGGGACCGCAGCGCGGCGCAGCGTGGGTGTGGTCACCGCTCGCCCTTCCGGCGCTGCCGCTCGTCACCGGGCAATACTTTATTGCATTGCGTCTGGGGCTCGACGGGCGCTATGCCGCCGTGCTCTGGAGCCATCTGCTGTGGGTGTTGCCGTGGATGCTGCTGGTTCTGCAGCCCGCCTGGCGGCGGATCGATCCCAGGCTTATTCTTACCGCCAGAACGCTCGGCTGGCGACGGGCGAAAATATTCTTACTGCTGAAATGCCCCCTGCTGGTGCGCCCGGCTCTGCTGGCCTTTGCTATTGGTTTTTCCGTCAGCATGGCGCAATACATGCCGACGCTCTGGCTTGGCGCGGGGCGCTTCGCCACGCTGACCACCGAAACCGTCGCGCTCAGCAGCGGGGGCAGCATCCCGACCCTCGCTAACCGGGCGCTGGGATTACTGCTGGTCACGGGCACGGTGTTCGGTCTTGCCGCCCTGTTATCCCGGCTCGCGGGCCGCTACCGTCAAGGATTACGTTAATGCTGAAGGTTAAAGATCTCACCATCGAACCGCTTTTCCGCGAGGTCAATTTTTGCGTTCCTCGCGGGGAGATCGTTACCCTGATGGGGCCGTCCGGCAGCGGCAAATCGACCCTTTTTGCGTGGATGGTCGGCGCGCTGTCAGACGATTTCCAGGCGCGGGGCGAACTGTGGCTCGACGCGCGTCGCTGCGACGGCCTTCCCGTTGAAGCCCGCGGGCTGGGCATTCTCTTTCAGGATGCGCTGCTGTTTGAACAGTTCAGCGTCGGGCAAAATTTGCTGCTGGCCTTGCCTGCGCGGATCGTCGGGAGAGCGCGTCGGGAAGCGGTCGAGCAGGCGCTGGATTCCGCCGGGCTGAGCGGTCATTACGCCAGCGATCCGGCCACCCTCTCCGGCGGGGAGCGTGCCCGGGTCAGCCTGCTGCGGGCCCTGCTCGCAGAGCCGCAGGCGCTGCTGCTGGACGAACCGTTCAGCCGCCTCGATAAAACGCTGCGCACGACGTTTCGGACATGGGTTTTTGACGCCGTCCGCGCGCGCAATATCCCGGTGGTGCTGGTCACGCACGATGAGGACGATATTCCGCCCGGCGGCGAGCTGATTGACATTTCTCGCTGGCAATAATGTGCTAACGCAATGTTTTCCGTTTCGGGAGAGACGACAATGCCCCCCTCTTTTACTGACGTCAGGTTATTCGATGAAACGTGTTTCTCAACTGACCGCGCTGGCCCTGCTCTGCGGCCTCGCGTCCTTTTCCTCTCTGGCGGCTGATTTGGCCAACGCGATGACGCTCTCCCAGCTTCAGGCACAGCACGGCACGCCTGTCGACACCCGCCCCAGCGCGTTCTATAACGGCTGGCCGCAGACCCTCAGCGGCCCCTCCGGGCATGAACCCGCCGCACTCAACCTGGCTGCCGCCTGGCTGGGCGCAATGAGCGACGAGCAGATTGCGAGCTGGGCAAAACAGCATCAGCTTACGCCCGCGACGGCCATCGCCCTGTACGGCGACGAGAACAATAACCTGGCGGTGAAATCCCGCCTGGAGAAAGCCGGATACCGCAACGTCTCGCTGCTCAGCGACGCTCTGAAGACGCCCGACCGCCTTCAGCGCCTGCCTCACTTTGAACAGCTGGTTTACCCGCAGTGGATCCACCGCCTCCAGCAGGGTAAACCCGTGACCGCCGCGCCGGCGGGTGACTGGAAAGTGATTGAAGCCGCCTGGGGCGCACCGAAGTTTTACCTGCTAAACCACATTCCCGGCGCGGGCTACATCGACACCAACGAGGTGGAAAGCGAGCCGCTGTGGAATAAAGTCTCCGACGACAAGCTGAAAGCGATGCTGGCGAAGCACGGGATCCGTCACGACACCACCGTCATTCTGTATGGCCGTGACGTTTACGCCGCCGCGCGCGTGGCGCAGATCATGCTGTATGCGGGCGTGAAGGATGTGCGTATTCTCGACGGCGGCTGGAAGGCGTGGTCCGATGCAGGCCTGCCGGTTGAACGCGGCACGCCCGGCAAAGTGGCGCCTGCCCTCGATTTTGGCGCGCCGATCCCCGGCCAGCCGCAGCTGATGGTTGATATGGAACAGGCGCGCGGGATGCTGCACCGTCAGGATGCCTCCCTGGTCAGCATTCGTTCGTGGCCGGAGTTCATCGGCGAAACCAGCGGCTACAGCTACATCAAGCCAAAAGGTGAAATTGCCGGTGCCCGCTGGGGTCATGCGGGCAGCGACGCGACCCATATGGAAGATTTCCATAACCCGGATGGCACCATGCGCAGCGCGGACGATATCGCCGCCCAGTGGAAGCGCTGGAATATTCTGCCGGAACAGCACGTCGCGTTTTACTGCGGCACCGGGTGGCGCGCGTCAGAAACCTTTATGTACGCCCGGGCGATGGGCTGGAAGAATGTCGCCGTCTATGATGGCGGCTGGTACGAATGGAGCAGTCACCCGCAGAACCCGGTCACCACCGGAGAGCGCGGGCCAGAGAGCGCTCTCTAAGGGCTGAGTGACTTCAGCGTCACATAGCCGCTCCAGACGCGCGTTGTGGTGGTCAGCCAGCACAGCGCGCCGAATACCCATGCGAACAGCGTAAAGTGCGCCGGGAACAGGCAGCACAGCACGAACAGCGCGATGGTCTCCGTCCCTTCCGTTAACCCACCGATGTAATAAAACGACTTGTGCACATAGCCGGGGTTGTCGATGTCGTGCTTCGCCGCCAGCGCCGCAAACGCCAGAAAGCTGCTGCCGGTACCGATAAACGCAAACAGCAGCCAGGTGGCCCCCAGCGCATTCTCTGCGGGAGCCGCGAGCGCAAAGCCAAACGGCACCAGGGCGTAGAACAGAAAATCGAGCGCGATATCAAGAAATCCCCCCGCATCGGTCAGCCCTCTCCTGCGCGCCAGCGCGCCGTCCAGACCATCCAGCAGGCGGTTAAGCACGATGGCAGCCAGCGCAGCCGGATACCAGCCGAGGGCCAGAAACGGCAGCGCCAGCACGCCGATGGCAAACCCGGTCAGGGTTAATCCGTCGGGCGTGATGCCCGGCTTATCCAGCACGGAAACCAGACGATTCAGAACGGGCTTTACCCGCGGATGCAGGTGACGGTCAAGCATGGGGAGTCTCGCTAAACGTGGCGCACAGCCCCTGCGCCGGAATATCCAGCGCGGCATTAAAACGGGCGGAGAGATTCTGAAACGCAATCAGCGCCGTCATCTCGGTAATGGCATCGTCCGTGAAGTGGCGTTTCAGCGCCGTTCTGACTGCCTCATCCGCCCGGGGCGGCGTGGCGGTCATCGCCTCGGCGTAGGCCAGCGCCGCGCGCTCCTGCTCGGTGAACAAGGCGGAATCCTGCCAGTCGCTCACGGCCTGAACCTTATCCAGCGTGCCGCAGCGCTCGGCCAGACGCAGGCTGTTGGCATCAATGCAGAAAGCGCAGTGACAGAGCTGGGATACCCGCGTCATGAGTAGCGAACGCAGCGCGGGCGTCAGGCGCGCGCGACGACGCTCCAGAAAGCCGACAAACAGCGCCACCAGCCAGAACAGACGCGGCATTCGCCCCCACCAGCGGGTGGGATTCAGTACCGCGCCAAAATGCTTTTTCTGCATGGCGGCTATCGGTTTAAGGCTGGCGGGAAGGGATTCGAGGGGGGCAACCCAGGCGGGGGACTCTTTCACCTGATTCTCCTGTTTACTGGACTCTGAGAAAGGGCACGATAATATGTCTTTTTTCGCTATTAATTATTGACGACCATGCTGAAAACACTCGATGTCGTTGCCGCCATCATCGAAAAAGACGGCAACATTTTACTGGCGCAGCGCCCTGCCCACGCCGACCAGCCGGGAATGTGGGAATTTGCAGGCGGTAAAGTCGAGGCCGGAGAAACCCAGCCAGAAGCGCTTATCCGCGAGCTGCGTGAAGAGTTGGGCATTGACGCCCTGCCGGGACAATACGTGGCAAGCCACCAGCGGGAAGTCTCTCAGCGGTTGATTAACCTGCATGCCTGGCACGTTCCTGCTTTCCGCGGCGATATCACGGCGCACTACCACAGCGCGCTGGCGTGGTGTACGCCGGAAGAGGCGTTTGGCTACCCCTTAGCCCCCGCGGATATTCCGCTGCTGGAAGCGTTTATTATTTTACGCGACGCCAGACCAGCGGGTTCGTGCTGATGGCGCGCTCGTCGCGCTGGCACTGCAGCAGAATGCCGTCCGCTTTCACAACGGCCCCTTCCGAGTAGTTCTGATTCTGATAGATACAGCACTGATTGCAGGGCTGCACCGTTTGATTCTGGCCGCTGGAGCTAAACACTTCCGGCGGCACATTCACTTCCACATCCGGACGAATGCGGTCAGCCTGAGCGCCAGCGGTAAACATCAAACATAACGCGGTCATCACATAACGGTTCATCGACTTGTCTTCCTGTTGTGTCCTGATATTGACTATAACGGTAAACCAGAGCCGAACCTTTAATTTATCTCTTCATCGCTTTTCGTTATGACGCCCGCCCTCTCATTAATTTCCCTTTCGTCATAAATTTCTGCTTGCCTCACAAAGCGGTACGGGTGGTATAGTCAAAAAAACAACACAAATCGCATAAGTAATAAACATAAAATACGATAAGAGGTTCTTATATCTATGGATCAGACACGCTCTCTGGAAAGTTTCCTTGCCCATGTTCAGCAGCGCGACCCGCACCAAAGCGAGTTCGCTCAGGCCGTGCGTGAAGTTATGACCACCCTGTGGCCCTTCCTTGAACAAAACCCGCGTTATCGCCAGATGTCTCTGCTTGAACGCATGATCGAGCCAGAGCGCGTGATCCAGTTCCGCGTGACGTGGGTTGACGATCGCAACCAGGTACAGGTTAACCGCGCGTGGCGCGTTCAGTTTAACTCGGCGATTGGCCCGTTTAAGGGCGGCATGCGTTTTCATCCGTCCGTGAACCTGTCGATTCTGAAATTCCTCGGCTTCGAGCAGACCTTTAAAAACGCCCTCACCACGCTACCGATGGGCGGCGGGAAAGGCGGCAGCGATTTCGACCCGAAAGGCAAAAGCGAAGGGGAAGTGATGCGCTTCTGCCAGGCGCTGATGACCGAACTCTACCGCCACCTCGGCCCGGATACCGACGTTCCTGCCGGTGATATCGGCGTGGGCGGACGTGAAGTGGGCTTTATGGCCGGGATGATGAAAAAGCTATCCAACAACAGCGCCTGCGTCTTTACCGGCAAGGGGCTGTCGTTTGGCGGGAGCCTGATCCGCCCGGAAGCGACAGGATACGGCCTGGTTTACTTCACCGAGGCGATGCTCAAGCGTCACGGTTTAGGCTTTGAAGGCATGCGCGTCGCGGTGTCCGGCTCCGGTAACGTGGCGCAGTACGCGATTGAGAAAGCGATGCAGCTTGGCGCTCGCGTGGTGACCGCCTCTGATTCCAGCGGCACGGTGGTGGATGAAGCGGGCTTCACGGCAGAGAAGCTGGCGCGCCTGTGTGAAATCAAAGCCAGCCGCGATGGCCGCGTGGCGGATTATGCCCGGGAGTTTGGCCTGACCTACCTGGAAGGGAAACAGCCGTGGGGCGTTCCGGTGGATATCGCCCTGCCGTGCGCCACGCAGAACGAGCTGGATGCGGACGCCGCGCGTACCCTGATTAGCAACGGCGTAAAAGCGGTGGCCGAAGGGGCAAATATGCCGACCACTATCGATGCGACGGACCTGTTTTTGGAAGCGGGCGTGCTGTTTGCGCCGGGCAAGGCTGCTAACGCGGGCGGCGTGGCGACCTCCGGCCTCGAGATGGCGCAAAACGCCGCACGTCTCGGCTGGAAGGCGGAGAAAGTGGATGCGCGCCTGCACCACATCATGCTGGATATTCACCATGCCTGCGTGGAGTACGGCGGCGAGGCGTCGCAAACCAACTACGTGCGCGGGGCGAATATCGCCGGGTTCGTGAAGGTGGCGGATGCGATGATTGGTCAGGGCGTGATTTAAGGTTTATCGCGTGCGGCCGGGTGCCCTCACCCCGGCCCTCTCCCACCGGGAGAGGGGAGAAAAACGTGTGTCAGGCCGCGCTCTTTTTCTTCTTGAACGGTTTCTTCGCGCCGCCACCGGGCGCAACCATGCCTCTGAACGTTTTCACCGGCGTGCTGCGCGCCTGATCGATCAGCTGATAAAGCGTCCCGACCAGCGGCTGCATAAAGTCCTGATAGCGGCACTGCTTCTCGCTGATCTGCGTCAGCACCGATTCCCAGTGCGCGGTCATGTCCGGCCTGGCGGCCAGCTCCGGCAGAGAGTGGATTAGCGCCCGGCCCGGCTCCGTTGAGTGGATATAGCGTCCCTTTTTCTCCAGGAAGCCGCGCTTAAAGAGCAGCTCGATGATCCCCGCTCGCGTCGCTTCCGTTCCCAGACCGTCGGTGGCGCGCAGGATCTTCTTCAGATCTTTATCCTGAACGAACCGGGCGATCCCGGTCATCGCCGACAGCAGCGTCGCATCGGTGAAATGGCGCGGAGGCTGGGTCTGACGTTCAACCACTTCGCCCTTCTCGCACAGCAGTTCGTCATCTTTGGCGACCACCGGCAGCGGCGTGCCGTCGTTCTCCTCATCACGCTCTTTGTTGCCGAGGAGCGTACGCCAGCCCGCTTCTGCGAGGAAACGCGCTTTGGCGACAAACTTACCTTTGGCAATCTCAAGCTCAATCACGCACTTGCGGAATACCGCGTCCGGGCAGAACTGCATCAGGTACTGACGGGCAATCAGGTGATAGACCTTCGCTTCGTTCTCGGTCAGGTTGACGATGCTGGCGCGGGCCGTCGGGATAATCGCGTGGTGGGCATCGACTTTTTTATCATCCCAGCAGCGGTTATGGGTGTCCGGGTTTACCGCAGGCTGCGGGAGCAGATCCGGCGCGTGCACGCCGATGGCGTTCATCACCGAGTGGCGACCGGCAAAGTGCTCTTCCGGCAGATAGCGGCTGTCCGAACGCGGGTAGGTGATGAGCTTATGGGTTTCGTAGAGCTTCTGGCAGATGTCCAGCACGTTCTGCGCGCTGAGGCCAAAGCGCTTCGCGGCCTCAATCTGCAGGGCCGACAGAGAGAACGGCAGCGGCGCGGGTTCTGATTCCCGTTTATCGTTATAGCTGGTGACGATAGCCGGCTGGCCGGTAATGCGGTTAACCACATGATCCGCCAGCGGACGGTGCAGCAAGCGCCCCTCTTCATCCTGGTAAGATTCGCAGGCGTCGCTCGGCTGCCAGACGGCGGTAAAGCGCTCGTCTTCAGGCGTGACGATATGCGCTTTCACTTCAAAAAAATCTTTGGCGACGAAGTTCTCAATCTCTTCATCGCGACGCACCACCAGCCCCAGCACCGGCGTCTGCACGCGCCCCACGGAGAGCACGCCCTGATAGCCCGCGTTGCGCCCGAGTATGGTGTAGGCGCGGGTCATATTGATGCCGTACAGCCAGTCGGCGCGCGCGCGGGCGAGCGCCGAGACGCACAGCGGAATAAACTCGCTGTTGGCGCGCAGGCGCGAGATCGCACGCTCCACCGCCTGCGGGTTGAGGTCGTTGATCAGGCAGCGCTGCACCTGCTGACGCTTTTCCGGCGCCAGTTCAAGATAGTCCAGCACCTCATCCACCAGCAGCTGCCCTTCCCTGTCCGGGTCACCTGCGTGCACGATTTCAGCGGCGTCATGCAGGAAGCGCTTGATCACGTTGAGCTGTTTGGTGACTGAAGGTCGGGGCTGCAGGCGCCATTTTTCCGGCACGATGGGCAGATCGTTTAAATTCCAGCGGGCGTAGCGGCTGTCGTAGACGTCCGGCTGCGCCTGCTCAAGCAGGTGACCAATACACCAGGTGACCACCTGCCCGTTACCGCATTCGATAAAGCCGTCACCTTTGCGATGCGGTTTAGGCAGCACGTCGGCGATGGCGCGGGCCAGGCTCGGCTTTTCGGCAATAAACAACCGCATCGAATTAACGGATCTCAATCATCGGACGACCGCCGCGCGCGGTCACCAGCTCGCCGATTGCCGTCAGGGTGATGCCGAACTCGGCGGCCGTTGCCTGAACCTCGGCTTCCGATTCCGGCGTGACCGCCAGCAGCAGGCCGCCGGAGGTTTGCGGATCGCACAGCAGGTTGCGCCACTCCGCAGGCATTTCGCCCATCAGGTGACCGTAGCTGGCGAAGTTGCGCTGGGTACCGCCCGGCACCGCGCCCTGAGCAATATACTCCTCCACGCCCGGCAGCTTCGGCACGTCCTGATACCAGACCTGCGCCTGCACGCCCGCGCCCTGACACACTTCAGAGAGGTGCCCCAGCAGACCAAAACCGGTGACGTCGGTCATCGCCTTCACGCCGTCGATATTGGCAAACGCCGCACCGGCGAGGTTCATCTGGCACATGACTTCGGTTGCCAGACCTTTGTGCTCCGGTTTCAGCAGGGATTTTTTCTCGGCGGTGGTCAGCACGCCAATACCCAGCGGCTTGGTAAGGAACAATTTACAGCCCGCCTGCGCGGTGCTGTTGCGCTTTACGCGTTCGGTCGGCACTACGCCGGTGACGGCCAGGCCGAAGATCGGTTCGGGCGCATCAATAGAGTGACCGCCGGCCAGCGCAATCCCCGCCTGCTGGCAGGCAAAACGACCGCCATCAATCACTTCACGGGCCACTTCCGGCGGGATGGTGTTGATCGGCCAGCCCAGAATGGCAATCGCCATGATCGGCTTACCGCCCATCGCGAAGATATCGCTGATGGCGTTGGTGGCCGCAATGCGCCCGAAGTCGAACGGGTTGTCGACAATCGGCATAAAGAAGTCGGTAGTACTGATAATGCTGGTGCCGTTACCTAAGTCATAAACTGCAGCATCGTCACGCGTTTCGTTGCCGACAAGCAGGTTCGGGTCGACAAACTTCGCCTGTTCACTGTGCAGGATGGTCTCCAGCACTTTCGGCGAAATTTTACAACCGCAACCGGCTCCGTGGCTGTACTGCGTTAAACGAATGGTTTGCTCGCTCATGGACGTCTCCTGTCATCTCAATCGCGCTATGGTAGCGCTCATTCCATAAAGAGGTAAGTATGACTGTCTGAATTCTGCGGCAGATGCTCAGAATCCAGACAGTTTAGGTGCGTTATCAGAAATGGCTGACGAAAGGCGTGGTGTCCGGAATGCTGATGGTGCTGGAGGCTTTAAGCTGCGGGGTGCCGAGATAGAGGAAACCGACAATTTTGTCATGCTCACCGCAGCCAAAACCGTCACGGACCGCCGGGCTTTCGGTCAGCGCACCGGTACGCCAGATACCGTTAAAGCCCTGCGCGACGGCGGCCATTTGCATCGCCATCACCGCACAGCCTGCGGACATTTCCTGTTCCCAGACCGGCACCTTATGGTCAGCCTGGCATTTCGCCACGACGGCGATAATCATCGGGGCGCGGAACGGGGCATTGCGCGCCTTGTCGATACCTTTCTCATCCTGCCCGGCGGCAATCGCGCCCTGCTCCAGCAGTTGGCTGAAACGATCGCGGCCTTCGCCTTCAATCACAAAGAAGTGCCACGGCTGCAGCGTGCCGTGATCGGGGGCACGCATGCCGGCACGCAGAATGTTCTCCAGCTGCTCGCCTGCCGGGGCAGGTTCGGCCAGACGGGAAGCGCTACGGCGGTTAACAAGCAGTTCGAGTGCGTCCATTGGTTAACTCCTTTCTTGAAATTTACTCACAAAATTAACACGACCGCAGATTTTGTTACAGCCTGGCAGGCGATTCCTGCTGACAAGTGGCGGTTGGGTCATTACGATAACCCAACATTACCGTCCAGTGGCGACGGAAACAGTCATTTTCTGGTTAGGGAGAATACATGCGAACCCTTTGGCGAATCATTGCCGGTTTCTTTAAATGGACGTGGAGACTGCTCAACTTCGTCCGCAACCTGGTGATGAACATCTTCTTCATCTTCCTGGTTCTGGTTTGCGCGGGCATCTGGATGCATATCAGCAACGCGAATCAGGCGCAGCATTCGACTCGCGGGGCCCTGTTACTCGATATCACCGGCGTTATCGTTGATAAACCGTCCGCCAGCAACCGTCTGGGGGCAATCAGCCGCCAGCTGTTTGGCGCGACGTCAGACCGTCTGCAGGAAAACTCCCTGTTCGATATCGTCGATACCATCCGCCAGGCCAAAGACGACCGGAACATCACTGGGATCGTGCTGGATCTGAAAGATTTTGCCGGCGGCGATCAGCCTTCAATGCAGTACATCGGTAAAGCGCTGCGCGAATTCCGCGACAGCGGCAAGCCGGTGATTGCCGTGGGCGACAGCTACAGCCAGGGGCAATATTATCTGGCGAGCTTCGCCAATAAGATCTGGCTCTCTCCGCAGGGTACGGTGGATCTGCACGGTTTTGCCACCAACGGCCTGTACTATAAGTCCCTGCTCGACAAGCTTAAGGTTACCACCCACGTCTTCCGCGTCGGCACGTACAAATCCGCCGTCGAGCCGTTTATCCGCGACGACATGTCTCCTGCCGCCCGTGAAGCGGACAGCCGCTGGATTGGCGAGCTGTGGCAGAACTATCTCGGCACCGTTGCCGCCAACCGCCAGATTACGCCTGAGCAGGCGTTCCCGGGCGCACAGGGCGTGCTGGATGGCCTGCGTAAGGTTGACGGTGATACCGCAAAATATGCGCTCGATAACAAACTGGTTGATGCCCTGGGCACCAGCGCCGAGATTGAAAAATCCCTTAGCAAACAGTTTGGCTGGAGCAAAGAGGACAAAAATTACAGCGCCATCAGCATGTATGATTACTCGACGAAAAAGCCTGATGACAGCGGTAACAGCGTCGCGGTGGTGTTTGCCAACGGCGCCATCATGGACGGCCAGGAGACTCCGGGGAACGTGGGCGGCGATACTACCGCGTCACAAATCCGCGATGCTCGCCTGGATCCAAAAGTGAAAGCGATCGTCCTGCGGGTGAACAGCCCTGGCGGCAGCGTCAGCGCCTCCGAGGTGATCCGCGCTGAACTGGCTGCGGCGCGTGCCGCCGGCAAGCCGGTCGTCGTATCCATGGGCGGAATGGCCGCCTCCGGGGGTTACTGGATCTCAACGCCAGCCAACTACATCGTGGCCAACCCAAGCACGCTGACCGGTTCGATTGGCATCTTCGGGGTGATCAACACCGTGGAAAACAGCCTGGATTCTCTGGGCGTGCATACCGATGGCGTGGCCACCTCTCCGCTGGCTGATGTGTCGGTGACCAAATCCCTGCCGCCAGAAGTCTCTGAGATGATGCAGCTCAGCATTGAGAACGGCTATAAGCGCTTTATCACCCTGGTAGCGGACTCGCGTAAAAAGACGCCTGAGCAGATCGACCAGATCGCGCAGGGCCACGTCTGGACCGGCCAGGATGCGAAGAGCAACGGTCTGGTGGACAGCCTGGGCGACTTCGATGACGCGGTGAAAAAAGCCGCCGAGCTGGCGAAGCTCAAGCAATGGCATATCGAGTATTACCAGGACGAGCCTTCGTTCTTCGATATGGTCATGGACAGCATGTCCGGCTCGGTACGCGCCATGCTGCCGGAGGCGATGCAGGCTTACCTGCCTGCGCCAGTCGCCACAGCGGCGAAAGCGATGAAGGCGGAAAGCGATAAGCTCGCGGCCTTTAACGATCCACAGAGTCGTTACGCGTTTTGCCTGACCTGCGCTAACGTCCGTTAAAAACCGTCCCCTCTTCCCGCGAAGAGGGGATTTTTTTCTTTTGAAGAACAAGAACTCACTACCATGCAGAAGAAATCGATTTATGTAGCCTACACTGGCGGTACCATCGGTATGCAGCGCTCTGAAAACGGCTATATCCCTGTCTCCGGCCACCTTCAGCGTCAGCTTGCGCTGATGCCTGAATTCCACCGTCCGGAAATGCCAGACTTCACCATCCACGAATACGAGCCGCTGATGGACTCCTCCGACATGACGCCGGAAGACTGGCAGCACATCGCGGATGACATTAAAGCCCATTACGACCAGTACGACGGCTTCGTGATCCTGCACGGCACCGACACCATGGCGTTTACCGCCTCGGCGCTCTCTTTCATGCTGGAGAACCTGAGCAAGCCGGTTATCGTTACCGGGTCGCAAATTCCGCTGGCGGAGCTGCGCTCGGACGGGCAGATCAACCTGCTGAACTCCCTGTACGTGGCGGCGAATTACCCGATTAACGAAGTGTCGCTGTTTTTCAACAACCGTCTGTATCGCGGCAACCGCACCACCAAAGCCCATGCCGACGGCTTTGACGCCTTCGCCTCCCCTAACCTGCAGCCGCTGCTGGAGGCCGGGATTCATATCCGTCGTCTGGGCACGCCGCCTGCGCCGAACACCGCCGGCGAGCTGATCGTGCATCCGATCACTCCGCAACCGATTGGCGTGGTCACTATTTACCCGGGTATCTCTGCTGACGTTGTGCGTAACTTCCTGCGCCAGCCGGTGAAAGCGCTGATCCTGCGCTCCTATGGCGTAGGTAATGCCCCGCAGAACGGCGAATTCCTGAAAGAGCTCCAGGAAGCCAGCGAGCGCGGAATTGTGGTCGTGAACCTGACCCAGTGCATGTCCGGAAAGGTCAACATGGGCGGCTATGCCACCGGCAACGCGCTGGCTCATGCGGGAGTCATCAGCGGCTTCGATATGACCGTTGAGGCAACGCTGACTAAACTTCACTATTTACTGAGTCAGGATCTGGACATTCAGTCCATTCGCAGCGCGATGATGAAAAACCTGCGCGGCGAGCTGACCCCGGACGAATAAGGAGTGCTCATGAAGCAACGCGCCCTGCTACTGGTCGATTTGCAAAATGATTTCTGCGCGGGCGGTGCGCTGGCCGTCGCCGAAGGTGACAGCACCGTTGACGTGGCAAACACGCTGATTGACTGGTGCAAAGCCCGCGGTGTAGCGGTTGTCGCAAGCCAGGACTGGCACCCGGCGAACCACGGCAGCTTTGCCAGCCAGCACAACGTCGAGCCTTTCACTCAGGGTGAACTCGACGGGCTGGCGCAAACCTTCTGGCCGGATCACTGCGTACAGCAGACGGAAGGCGCGGAGCTGCATCCGCTCCTGAATCAGAAAGCCGTCGACGCGGTGTTCCATAAAGGTGAAAACCCGGCTATCGACAGCTATAGCGCGTTTTTTGATAACGGGCATCGCCAGAAAACGGCGCTGGACGCGTGGTTACGTCATCACGAAATCACGGAGCTGATCGTGCTGGGCCTGGCGACGGATTACTGCGTGAAGTTTACCGTGCTGGACGCGCTCCAGTTAGGTTATACCGTCAGCGTCATCACCGACGGCTGCCGCGGGGTAAACATTCATCCGCAGGACAGCGCTCAGGCGTTTATGGATATGGCTGCGGAAGGCGCAACGCTGTATACGCTCGAAGACTGGCTGGAAACGCAGGCGTAGTCTTTTACGCCCTCTCCCTGTGGGAGAGGGCATCAACCCGCACCGTTATTGCATTTTCATCGTCGCAATCGGCTTCGGCGTGATGCCGAAGTCTTCTTTCAGCTCGCGCTTGCTCTTCATCACCATCTGGCCTTTGGTGTCGATCGTCATGTGCTGCGCGTCGGTGTTATTGCGCGCCTGCCACAGCATCACCAGCTGTAAACTGTTCTCTTTTTGCTCCGGCGTCAGCGCGACGCCGTCGGGCCATTTTCCCAGTTCTACGGCGGTCACCAGACGCTGATAAATTTCCGGCGTCATGCCGCTAATCATGTCATCAATATTCACACTCGCGCCCTTTCAAAGGAATAATTTGCTGAATCGTTTTTTCAACCCTTAATCTGGTCACCGTTCTCATCATCGGTGAAGCTCATTGAGGCAGAGTTTACGCAGAAACGCTCGCCCGTAGGCTGTGGGCCATCCGGGAAGACGTGCCCAAGGTGCGCATCGCAGTTGCCGCAGCGAATTTCCGTGCGCACCATGCCGTGCGACGAGTCGGTCAGGTAGCGGATGGCCTCATCGCTCACCGGCTCGTAAAAACTCGGCCAGCCGCAGCCAGAATCAAATTTCGTTTGTGAATTGAACAACGGGGCATCACAGACCAGACAGTGGTAGACGCCGTCTCGCTTGTTGTGCAGTAAACGCCCGGTGAACGGCGGTTCCGTTCCGTGATTCTGCGTCACGTAAAACTGCATTTCTGTGAGGTTTTTTTTCAAATCGTCAGGGTTACGTTGGTTCGACATATGCTTACATCTCGCTGTAGAAACAGACATCTTTCAACCCGGATTCTAACAAAACATTAACACCCTTGCGTGCACTTTTGATCTAAACTTATGTGTCGCGAATAAGCGGTCAGGCAATTGTGATCATGTTCACATTTTTATCCTGCGATGACTTTAAAATCCCGGCTCAGCCCCCATATGGGTGCAAGCTCAAAGGGAAAGTGAGGCGAGTCAGTCGCACAAACGTTAGTCACAGGATTGATTTGTCGCAATGATTGACACGATTCCGCTTGACGCTGCGTAAGGTTTTTGTAATTTTACAGGCAACCTTTTATTCACTAACAAATAGCTGGTGGAATATATGACTATCAAAGTAGGTATCAACGGTTTTGGCCGTATCGGCCGTATTGTTTTCCGTGCTGCTCAGAAACGTTCTGACATCGAAATCGTTGGTATCAACGATCTCCTGGACGCTGAATACATGGCGTACATGCTGAAGTACGACTCAACTCACGGTCGTTTCGACGGCACCGTTGAAGTGAAAGACGGCCACCTGGTTGTTAATGGCAAAACCATCCGCGTTACTGCTGAAAAAGACCCAGCTAACCTGAAATGGAACGAAATCGGTGTTGACGTTGTTGCTGAAGCAACCGGTATCTTCCTGACCGACGAAACTGCACGTAAACACATCACTGCGGGTGCGAAGAAAGTTGTTCTGACTGGTCCTTCCAAAGACAACACCCCAATGTTCGTTCGTGGTGCAAACTTCGAAACTTACGCTGGCCAGGATATCGTGTCTAACGCATCCTGCACCACCAACTGCCTGGCACCGCTGGCTAAAGTTATCAACGACAACTTCGGCATCATCGAAGGTCTGATGACTACCGTTCACGCAACCACCGCTACTCAGAAAACCGTTGATGGCCCGTCTCACAAAGACTGGCGCGGCGGCCGTGGCGCGGCTCAGAACATCATCCCATCCTCTACCGGTGCTGCTAAAGCTGTAGGTAAAGTACTGCCAGAACTGAATGGCAAACTGACTGGTATGGCGTTCCGCGTTCCAACTCCTAACGTATCCGTTGTTGACCTGACCGTTCGTCTGGAAAAAGCTGCTTCTTATGAAGAAATTAAGAAAGCAATCAAAGCTGCTTCCGAAGGCGCAATGAAAGGCGTTCTGGGCTACACCGAAGACGACGTTGTTTCTACCGACTTCAACGGCGAAATCTGCACTTCCGTGTTCGATGCTAAAGCAGGTATCGCACTGAACGACAACTTCGTTAAACTGGTTTCCTGGTACGACAACGAAACTGGCTACTCTAACAAAGTACTGGACCTGATCGCTCACATCTCTAAATAAGTTGAGATGAGTGCTTGATCCAAAAGGCGACTTCGGTCGCCTTTTTTTATTTATAAGACAGAGGATTGCTTAATGATTAATAAAATTTTTGCACTTCCGGTAGTCGAACAACTTACCCCTGTGCTCTCCCGCCGTCAGATTGACGGTGCCGACGTTATCGTCGTTGACCACCCACGCGTTAAAGCTTCCGTGGCGCTGAACGGCGCGCACCTGCTCTCCTGGAAACCGGAAGGTGAAGCCGAAGGTTTGTGGCTGAGCGATGCGACCTCCTTCAAAAAGGGGGCGGCTATTCGCGGCGGCGTGCCGATCTGCTGGCCGTGGTTCGGCCCGTCCGCACAGCCGGGTTTGCCGTCTCACGGTTTTGCCCGCAACCAGCAGTGGACGCTGAAAGCGCATAACGAAGATGACAACGGCACAGCGCTGACCTTTGAGCTGCAGGCAAACGATGAAACCCGCGCCCTCTGGCCGCACGATTTCACCCTGTATGCCCGCTTCAAACTGGGTAAAACCTGTGAAATCGAACTGGAAGCTCACGGCGAGTTCGAAACCACCTCTGCCCTGCACACCTATTTCAACGTGGGTGATATCAGCGCCGTGAAGGTGAGCGGCCTTGGCGATACCTATATTGATAAAGTCGATAACGCGAAAGAAGGCAAACTGAGCGACGGCGTTCAGGCATTCCCTGACCGTACCGACCGCGTTTACCTGCACCCGGAAGCGTGCAGCGTGATCCACGACGGCGCCCTGAACCGCGGCATTGAAGTGGTTCATCATCATCACAGCGACGTGGTGGGCTGGAACCCGGGTCCGGCGCTGTCCGTCAGCATGGCCGACATGACGGATGATGGGTATAAAACGTTTGTCTGCGTGGAAACGGCTCGCGTGACCAACCCGCAGAAAGCGAGTGAAGAAAAACCGTCTCGTTTAGGGCAGACGATTCGCATTGTTAAGCGATAAATTCTCTGCACCACGCTAAAGCAAACGGGGCGCAAGCGCCCCGTTTTAATGCATCAATTGCACGATATTAGTGCGCAATCAGAACTTGTAGCTCACACCCACAGAGAAGATGCCTGCCCAGGACTTATCGACCATCGGGCTATCCTTCACTTCGTCGCTCAGACGCTCATAGCGGCCGGTACCGTACACGCTCCAGTCGCCAAGGAAGTTGTAGCTCGCGGTCAGCTCCAGATAAGGATCCCAGCCGTCATCTGCACTGTAGCTTTTCAGACCACTTCGGCGTGACTCGTTTTTAGAGACGCCGTAATAGTAGTCGTTGTAGTTCTCGCTGTTGTACTGCACACCGATACCCGGCGTCAGGGTGAGCCCGCCGTTGGTGTAGCGGTACAACCACGCCAGATCCCAGATAAAGCCGTTGCTGTTATCCAGCGTATCACCCGCCAGGGCCGTACGCAGGAAGCCATACTCGGTGTTATGTACATAAGAGAGCCCGGCCATCATGGTGCTTTTACGCTTGTCGAGCTGGCGAAGCGCATGGCTGTCGCTGTCACCCGGCTTGAAGTGCGTTGGATCGTAGTAGGCCATGATGGAGAGCTTATCGGCCTTATCGTTCCAGAGATAGTAACCGCCGCCGAGCCCGCGGAACCAGACGTTGTCGCCTTCATAGGTGATAACGGGAACAGGATAAACATCACGGTCATACTGTTTATACGGGCTGTTAATGACGCCAACACCCGCGCCAACCGTCCACTGACTTTCCGCCTGTGCGGTATTCACTGCGGTCGCGGCAAAGATGCCTAATGCCAGAAGTTTGAGTTTGGTCACAATCCATTCTTTCCTGTAGTCAAATAATCAGCGGATGAAGTGTAACCGCCATTCCCGTACATCCCAAAATTTTTTGCCTGCTAATCAGTCTGATTAACCCGTTATTTTTAACTTTTCAGATGACAACCCGCTTTCATTTATATGACCACTGAATGAAAAACGTGCATTTGTCTTATAACGACAGTGGAAATTTTTGGATGAGTTATTGATATGTCATTGAAAGTAGATTTTCTGGGCATGCAAGTTTTGCAAATGCCATCTACGCTTTAATTTAAGAAGAGTTTTCCTGAACACCCTGCGGTTCTTAGCGTCTGACCTGGCACACAGGTTGCTGCTCTGGCAGTGAGGTGCGAGAGATTCTCTTCCGGGAGCCTCCACTACTCATACGAACGGCTCTTATCCTGTGCTAAAAAACGAAAGGACGGCATGCCATGAATATATTCGATCACTATCGCCAGCGCTATGAAGCTGCCAAGGACGAAGAGTTCACACTGCAGGAGTTTCTTACCATCTGTCGGCAAGATCGCAGTGCCTATGCCAATGCGGCAGAACGGCTATTGATGGCTATTGGTGAGCCAAACATGGTTGACACTGCCCTGGAGCCTCGGCTTTCCCGTCTTTTTTCAAATCGGGTGGTCGCCCGATACCCGGCGTTTGAAGAGTTCTATGGTATGGAAGATGCCATCGAACAGATTGTCTCCTATCTGAAGCATGCCGCTCAGGGTCTGGAAGAGAAGAAACAGATCCTCTATTTACTCGGCCCGGTGGGTGGCGGTAAATCCTCGCTGGCTGAACGCCTGAAGTCGCTGATGCAGCGCGTCCCTATCTATGTGCTGAGCGCCAACGGTGAACGCAGCCCGGTGAACGACCATCCGCTGTGCCTGTTCAATCCGCAGGAAGACGCGCAGATTCTGGATAAAGAGTATGGCATCCCGCGTCGCTATCTCGGGACCATCATGTCGCCGTGGGCGGCAAAACGCCTGCATGAGTTTGGTGGCGACATCACCAAATTCCGCGTGGTGAAGGTCTGGCCGTCTATCCTTGAGCAGATCGCCATCGCCAAAACAGAACCGGGTGATGAGAACAACCAGGATATCTCGGCTCTGGTAGGTAAAGTCGATATCCGTAAGCTGGAAAACTTCGCGCAAAACGATCCGGACGCCTACGGTTACTCAGGCGCGCTGTGCCGTGCGAACCAGGGGATTATGGAATTCGTCGAGATGTTTAAAGCACCGATTAAAGTGCTGCATCCTCTGCTGACGGCTACCCAGGAAGGCAACTACAACGGGACGGAAGGTATCTCCGCCCTGCCGTTTAACGGGATTATTCTCGCCCACTCGAACGAATCTGAATGGGTGACCTTCCGTAATAACAAAAACAATGAGGCCTTCCTTGACCGCGTGTACATCGTCAAGGTGCCTTATTGCCTGCGGATCTCCGAAGAGATCAAAATTTACGAGAAACTGCTTAACCACAGCGAGCTGGTGCACGCTCCTTGCGCACCGGGAACGCTGGAAACGCTGTCGCGCTTCTCCATCCTTTCGCGTCTGAAAGAGCCGGAAAACTCCAGCATCTATTCGAAAATGCGCGTCTATGACGGTGAAAGCCTGAAAGATACCGACCCGAAAGCGAAGTCGTATCAGGAGTACCGCGATTACGCTGGCGTCGACGAGGGGATGAACGGTCTGTCCACGCGTTTCGCGTTTAAGATCCTCTCCCGCGTCTTTAACTTCGACCATGCGGAAGTGGCGGCCAACCCGGTTCATCTGTTCTACGTGCTGGAGCAGCAAATCGAACGCGAGCAGTTCCCGCAGGAGCAGGCTGAACGCTACCTTGAGTTCCTCAAAGGTTACCTGATCCCGAAATACGCCGAGTTCATTGGCAAAGAGATCCAGACGGCCTACCTGGAATCCTATTCAGAATACGGGCAGAACATTTTCGACCGTTACGTCACCTATGCTGACTTCTGGATCCAGGATCAGGAGTACCGCGACCCGGATACCGGCCAGCTGTTTGACCGTGAATCCCTGAACGCGGAGCTGGAAAAAATCGAGAAGCCTGCCGGGATCAGCAACCCGAAAGACTTCCGTAACGAGATTGTGAACTTCGTCCTGCGCGCCAGAGCGCATAACAACGGGCGCAATCCGAACTGGACCAGCTACGAGAAGCTGCGCACGGTCATTGAGAAGAAAATGTTCTCCAATACCGAAGAGCTGCTGCCGGTGATCTCGTTTAACGCCAAAACCTCAACCGATGAGCAGAAAAAGCACGACGACTTTGTCGACCGTATGATGGAAAAAGGCTACACCCGCAAGCAGGTCCGCCTGCTCTGCGAATGGTATCTGCGCGTGCGTAAATCGTCTTAAAAACAAGTGCCCGGTGGCGGTTAGCGCTGACCGGGCCTACAAAATGCAAGTTGGCAAATGCAGTACGGGGGGTATATGACCTGGTTTATTGACCGGCGTCTTAACGGCAAAAACAAGAGCACGGTGAACCGCCAGCGCTTCTTGCGTCGTTATAAAGCGCAAATTAAACAGTCTATCTCCGAGGCCATCAACAAACGCTCGGTGACCGACGTCGACAGCGGCGAGTCTGTCTCCATCCCCACCGATGACATCAGCGAACCGATGTTTCATCAGGGGCGAGGCGGCCTGCGCCATCGCGTACACCCAGGTAATGACCACTTCGTTCAGAACGACAGAATTGAGCGTCCTCAGGGCGGCGGCGGTGGTTCAGGAAGCGGTCAGGGACAGGCCAGCCAGGACGGTGAAGGTCAGGACGAATTTGTCTTCCAGATTTCGAAAGACGAATATCTCGACCTGCTGTTTGAAGACCTGGCGCTGCCGAATCTAAAAAAGAATCAGCATCGTCAGCTTAATGAATATAAAACCCATCGCGCGGGCTATACCGCCAACGGCGTGCCCGCCAATATCAGCGTCGTGCGTTCGTTGCAGAATTCACTGGCGCGACGAACGGCCATGACGGCGGGCAAACGGCGCGAACTGCGCGAGCTGGAGAGCAGCCTGAAGGTCGTGGAAACCACGGAACCGGCGCAACTGCTGGAAGAGGAGCGCCTGCGTAAAGAGATTGCGGAACTAAGAGCGAAGATCGAACGGGTACCGTTTATCGACACCTTCGACCTGCGCTACAAGAATTACGAAAAACGCCCCGAGCCCTCCAGCCAGGCGGTGATGTTCTGTCTGATGGACGTGTCCGGCTCGATGGACCAGGCCACGAAGGATATGGCGAAGCGTTTTTATATTCTGCTCTATCTGTTCCTGAGCAGAACCTATAAGAACGTGGAGGTGGTTTATATTCGTCACCATACTCAGGCGAAAGAAGTAGATGAACATGAGTTTTTCTACTCGCAGGAGACCGGCGGGACCATCGTATCAAGCGCTCTGAAGCTGATGGATGAAGTGGTCAAAGAGCGTTACGACCCGGCGCAGTGGAACATTTATGCCGCGCAGGCGTCCGATGGCGACAACTGGGCCGATGACTCACCGCTGTGTCACGAGATTCTGGCGAAGAAAATTCTGCCGGTGGTGCGTTACTACAGCTATATCGAAATTACCCGTCGCGCGCACCAGACCCTGTGGCGGGAGTATGAACATCTGCAAGCAATGTTCGATAATTTTGCCATGCAGCATATCCGTGACCAGGATGATATTTATCCGGTGTTCAGGGAGCTGTTCCACAAGCAATCTGCTACCAGCAACGCATAATCCAACAGCCAGCGAACGCGCTGGCTGTTTTCTTTCGACCCCGTTCATCCCGTGCTAATGTAGAACGCTGCATACTGGATTATCACCGGGAAAATCGTTATGACTGACGACGTTATTGGAACAGGCACCCACCAGCAGCTGATTACCTTACTCACCGAGCAGGGCGCGCGGTTTCGCGTCATGGAGCACGAGGCGGTCGGGAAATGTGAAGCGGTAAGTGAAATTCGCGGGACCGATCTGCGACAAGGCGCAAAGGCCCTCGTCTGCAAGGTGAAGGGAAACGGCGTAAAAAAACACGTTCTGGCTATCCTCGCCGCCGATCTGCAGGCCGACCTGAGCCAGCTTGCCCGCCATTTTGGCGGGCTGAAGGCCTCCCTCGCCAGCCCGGCTGAGGTCGATACCCTGACCGCCTGCGTTTTCGGCGCGATCCCGCCCTTTAGCTTCCATCCTGATCTGGCGCTGGTTGCCGACCCGCTGCTGTTCGAGCGTTTTGACGAAATCGCCTTTAACGCCGGCCTGCTGGAGAAATCCGTGATTATGGATACCCAGGATTACCTGCGCATCGCCCGTCCTGAGCTGGTGACCTTCCACAAAGCGTAACCGTGATGGCTGACGACCTGTCAGCCTTTTCTTTCCAGAAACAGCACGGAGGCGATGAGAATAACGGCAATAGCGAAAAACGATGAGGAGATAATCAGCGTTTCCACAAACATGTGATCGTTCATGATGGCGACCCCTTTTGCGATATCTGCCTTCGTTTTAATCCGCGTAAATGACAAGGTTATGACAACGACAAAATCTTTTTAAAACTGTTCTCTGCCGCGTTTGCGCGTACAGTAAACAGCACAATTTTTCTGGCAAGGATTCCCTATGTTTGACCCTACTCTGCTCATTCTTCTGGCACTCGCCGCGCTCGGCTTTGTCAGCCATAACACCACCGTCGCCATCTCGATTCTGGTGCTGATCATTGTGCGCGTGACCCCGTTAAATACCTTTTTCCCGTGGATAGAAAAACAAGGCCTCACCATCGGGATTATCATCTTAACCATTGGGGTGATGGCGCCGATTGCCAGCGGCACCCTTCCCGCATCAACCCTGCTGCACTCGTTTGTAAACTGGAAATCGCTGGTGGCGATCGCGGTGGGGATTTTTGTTTCGTGGCTGGGGGGACGCGGCGTTACGCTGATGAGCAGCCAGCCCTCGCTGGTGGCGGGTCTGCTGGTGGGCACCGTGCTGGGCGTGGCGCTCTTTCGTGGCGTACCGGTCGGCCCGCTCATTGCGGCAGGCCTTGTCTCTCTGTTTATCGGGAAGTCGTAGTCAGGCTGGCCATATAACGCGCTGGCGTCTGGCCCAGTCCCTTTCTGAACATGGTGATAAACGCGGTGGTCGAGTCATAGCCCAGTGACTGTGCCACCTGCTGTACCGATTTCCCGCCAATCAAATGCTGTAATGCCACAATCAGCTGCAGCTGGTGACGCCAGCGGCGAAAGCTTAAACCGGTCTCTTTCACCACCAGCCGCGCCAGGCTGCGTTCGCTCATGGCGAAGTGGCTCGCCCACTGCGCCAGCGTCTGCCAGGCGGCAGGCTCTTCCGCCATCTTCTCGCTCATCAGCCGAATTTTAGGATGGGGCGAGACGGGCAGCTGCAGATGCTCCTGCCGCTGGAGCGGCAGCTCGTCAAACAGAACGTCCACCAGGCGCGATGTGGCCGCAAGTGGGAGTTGTTCACGCGACTTTTCCGCCAGGGATAAAATTAGCTCCCGCACCAGAGGAGAGATTTTCAGGGTGCAGCAGCGGTCGGGCAAGCTTGCCGCCCCCGGTTCAATGAACAAAAAGCAGAGCTGCGCCCCCGGGGTAGCCCTGTTGCTGTGAGGCATCTGGCCGGGGATCCAGACGGCATACTGAGGCGGAACCATCAGCATGGCATTTTCCACTTCACAGGTGATTGCGCCGCCGAGGGCCAGAATCAGCTGCCCCTTACGGTGATGATGCCGGGGAATATACTGTTCCTCCGCCACTACCTGAATGCGAAATGCGACGGCCGCATCGTACTGGCTATCAGGATCGTAGCCTTCCAGTCCCAGACCAATCATCAGTTTGTCCGATATTAGCGATAAACTGTCATTTTAGCCTGATTTCAACCGCTGATAAAATGGGTATTGTGTGCGCTCGCTTGAACGTATGAGAACATAATGACTACTGCTATTCGCACCTCAGGAAAACACGTCGCGCTGTTGGTTGCAGGCATCCTGATGATTGCCACTACGCTTCGCGTCACCTTTACCGGCGCAGCGCCGCTGCTCGATACAATTCGTCTTGATTATGGCTTAAGTACGGCGCAAACCGGTCTGCTGACCACCCTGCCCCTGCTGGCTTTCGCCATTGTCTCGCCGCTCGCCGCGGGCGTTGCCCGGCGTATCGGCATGGAGCGCAGCCTGTTTATCGCCCTGCTGCTGATTTGCGTCGGGATTGCCGTTCGCTCCCTGCCTTCCGCCGCTTTGCTTTTCACCGGAACGGCGATCGTCGGCTGCGGTATTGCGCTCGGGAACGTGCTGTTACCCGGATTAATTAAGCGTGATTTTCCCGGCCAGGTGGCGAAGCTCACCGGCGCCTATTCCCTGACGATGGGCGTCTCGGCGGCGTTCGGTTCGGCAATGATCGTTCCCCTGGCACAGGGTAGCGCCGGCTGGCATGGCGCGCTGCTGATGCTGATGGCGTTTCCGCTGGTCGCGCTGCTGCTCTGGCTGCCCCAGTGGCGTCAGAAACACGTCGCAACGGTAACGGCCGCAGGCGCGCTGCATAACCGCGCGATCTGGCGCTCGGCCCTCGCCTGGCAGGTCACGCTCTTTTTGGGGATAAACTCGCTGATTTACTACGTCATCATCGGCTGGCTGCCGGCGATACTGCTGAGCCACGGCTACAGCGAAGCGCAGGCTGGCTCGGTGCACGGTCTGTTGCAGCTGGCTACGGCCGTGCCGGGACTCGCCGTTCCGCTGATCCTCCACCGTCTGAAAGACCAGCGGGCGATCGCAGGCGCGGTGGCGCTGATGTGCGCGATAAGCGCGGCGGGATTATGGTTTATGCCGGGCATGGCGGTGATGTGGACGCTGGTGTTTGGCTTTGGCACAGGAGCAACGATGATCCTCGGCCTGACGTTCATCGGTCTGCGCGCCAGTTCTGCACACCAGGCGGCGGCGTTGTCCGGCATGGCGCAGTCGATTGGCTATCTGCTCGCCGCCTGCGGTCCCCCGCTGATGGGGAAAATTCACGATAGCGCGGGAGACTGGCAAATCCCGCTTCTGGGCTGCGCCCTGGCCGCCGTGATAATGGCCCTCTGCGGCATCTTAGCCGGGCGAGACCGGGAGATCGCGCCCCGTTAAACAGTGTGGCAGACCCTCGGGTCTGCCTTTTTTACCCGCGAGCGGCGCGCAGCATCGCCTGCACCAGCACGACCGGACGCCCTTCGAGCGCGGCACGCTCGTGCTGGAATAAGGTGATCACGAAGAACGGGTGCGTAACCAGTTCTGCGGCGCGAATTTCCCCCTGTTCGTCCCAGCCCGTAACGTGCATATCACCGCTTTCCAGCGCCTGTGCAAACGCCGGCGACACGCCATAGTTACAGTGATACCCCTCTTCAATTTCCGGCTTGCCGTACGCTTTTGCGATCAGCGTATTTTTGCGCAGCTCAATCGCATCGGTTTTTTCCACCAGCGAGCAGGTCAGCGGCGCAATCACCATCGTGCCTTCGGTATCCGTCTCGGCATGTGCCGCATCGGCCCAGCCCAGCACGTTTCGGGCATACTCAATCAGCGCGTGCTGGAATCCGCCGCAGGTGCCAAGGAACGGTACGCCGTTTTCACGGGCGTAGCGCGCGGCGATAAAGGCCGCCTCGGTGTTTTTATAGGGGCTGGCAGGCACCAGCCAGATGGCATCGTAGCCCACCAGATCTTCAGGGCTTGTCAGCTCAGTGGTAGCAAGCCAGTCGTAATCGGCGGTGAGGTCAAGGACTGCGGCGGCGTCGTCAATGGCCAGCGGGATCGCCTGATGCGCAATAACACTGGAATTGTAATCGCCAACCAGCGCAATGCGCAGCGTCGTTTTAACCGGGAGGTGTTCCATGAAAGTTCCTTATGCCAGAGTATTATCAGATAACATAAGGAACCTCAGACTACCGATCTTCTGCAATTATCACAATACCTTAAATTGGGAGGGTGGAATCATGATCCAATGCAAACGCGTATACGAGCAGGCAGGCCCGGACGACGGCTATCGGGTGCTGGTGGACAAACTGTGGCCGCGCGGGGTTAAAAAGACGGACCTCGCGTATGATGAATGGTGTAAAGCGCTCACGCCCTCGAATGAATTACGCAAGGCCTTTCATAGCGAAACCATTGATTTCGCCGCCTTCAGTGAGGCCTATAGGGAAGAGCTGGCGCAGCATGCTGACGAGGGAATGCGTCTTGCGACGCTGGCGAACAGGCAAACCGTCACCCTGCTCTACGCTGCCAAAGACACGAAGCAAAATCACGCCCTGGTATTAGCCGACTGGCTGCGCCATCTCTGATCAGCCGATCGCCAGCTCGTCAAGCATTTGCGGCGCTTCATCGGGGGTGAGCGGCATCAGATGTTCGGCGCGGACAAAGGCAAAGCCGTGCTGATTGTCAAAGGCATAAACATCGCCAGTCACCAGCCAAAGCGCGCGATCGGCGGTAGCGGGTAATTGCGTCATCACGCCGTTGACCGGGTTAACGAAACGCAGGCCGGGCTGACACAGGCCAAACAGCTCAACAGATTTACCAATATTGCGACGGCCTGACGCCGTGCGGGCACCGATGATCATCGCCATGCTGCCCGGTTTAAGCTGAAACATACTTCTCTCACGGTAACGGTAGCCAGGGGCTGACTAAGAATAATCCTAAAGAGAAGTGTATCGCAGGCAATATACGTCTGTCACCTGGTGGGTTGCGGACGATCGCGACGGTAGAGCGTCCATTCATCAATCACTTCGCCGCCCGGTAGTTTGCACTCCGTGCGTACGCCCTGCGGGCTTTGAACCGGGATCTGTTCCCCGCCTTTCTCCAGGCAGTACACGGAGGCCGGGTTCGCCATACCGATAGCGTGAGGCGGTTTCGGCGCATCGGGTGGGGTTGTTTTCGCGGTGCAGGCAGCCAGGGGAAGCGCCAGCGCCAGAAGCAGAAATCTCATCTCATTGATCCTTGTGACATCATGACAGTCTAAGGGTAACGGGTCATCGCCGCTTTCTCCATGATTTCTCCATTTTAACTGCACTTTTCAACACTATAGTGTTGCATGTTCTCGATATGACCAGAGAACATCATTCCGTAATCAAGATGTCTTTGCCCCGGTCTCAACAACGGGGCCTTTTTTCTATCCTGCGGCCCACTCCCTGCATATATTAAATTTTTTATATTCATGTTTTACTATGCCTGAAGTCTAAAAACTCAGCATAACATGCAGATGCAGACGTCTTCTGCCTGGGAGTCATTCTACGTCATGTCGGATATTATCCTTGCCCGTGTTTCAGAAACCCTCGCCACTGAACAATCCCTTGAAGGTCTCGTTCGTCAGCTGCTGGAGATGCTGGAGATCGTGACTGACATGGAGTCGACTTACCTCACCAAGGTAGATATCGAAGCCCGACTGCAGCATATCCTCTACGCCCGCAACAGCAAGCAGATGACAATCCCTGAGGGGCTGAGCGTCCCGTGGGATGAAACGCTGTGTAAGCGCGCGCTGGATAGCGACACCGTATTCAGCAACGACGTTCCCGAACGCTGGCCGGAGTGCGAGGCGGCGAAAGCGCTCGGCATTACGACCTACATGAGTATTCCTGTCCATCTTGCGGATGGTTCACTCTACGGAACGCTTTGTGCCACCAGCACGGCCAGAAAGCCGCTTAGCGAGCGCGGTGAACAGGTTCTGAAGTTATTCGCCGGGCTGATTGCCCAGTCTATTCAGAAAGAGTCGCTGGTAACCCAGCTTCGCGAAGCCAATGCGGCCCTCATCGCGCACTCTTACACGGATGCCCTTACCGGTTTACCCAACCGTCGCTCCATTTTTGAAGATCTGACCACGCTGTTTTCCCTGGCGCGGCACCTTAAGCGTAACACCGTCATCGCGTTCATCGATCTGGATGATTTCAAGCTGATTAACGATCGCTACGGCCACGAGGCTGGCGACCAGTTCCTGATTGAAGTGGGCAAGCGTCTGACGGAAGAAAAACAGCAGGACGATATCATTGGCCGGCTGGGTGGCGATGAGTTTCTGGTGGCGTCGTTGAGCACATCCCACAGTGAAGGAGATAACGCGCAGGTCACGCTGCTTAAAACGCGCCTCAGCGCCTGTATTGCCGGTGAATACTGGCTGGGTAGCGTCAACCTCATTTACCCCGGAGCCAGCGTCGGCGTTATCGAAGTAGACCCTGGGGTAACCGATCCGGACAGCGCATTACGCGACGCGGATGTCGCGATGTATCAGGATAAGAAAGGAAAAAGCAAAACACGCTTTCTCACTATGGATTAACCCCGTACACTCTACGGCGTTACAAAAACCGAAACAGGTGATGATATGAGAATAGGGATCCTCTTCCCGGTCGTTATTTTTATAACGGCGGTGATTTTTTTAGCATGGTTTTTTGTCGGTGGTTACGCGGCGCCTGGGGCATAAATGAGAAAAACGACCCTCATTATGCTGATCGTAGCCATCGCGGCGTTTGCCGGCACGCAGCTTGGCTGGTGGTAAACCCGCCACGTAAAAAAGGCCGCCATCTGGCAGCCTTTTTTAACGCTTTTAAGCCTTAGCTTTTGATTTTTCTGTAGATAAACAGAACAACCAGCGCACCGATGACCGCGACGGCAAAGCTGCCGAAGTTAAAGCCATCGACTTTGCCAAAACCGAACAGCGTACTGATCCAGCCGCCGACTACCGCGCCGATAATACCCAGTATTACGGTGACGATAAAACCACCGCCATCTTTGCCCGGCATAATCCACTTCGCCAGAATACCCGCAATAAGCCCAAAGATAATCCAGGATAAAATTCCCATAACTTTCCTCTCTGTATGGTTTTTGTCATTAAATCAACGACACAAAAAAGAATAGCACAGGATTTCAGAAAGGAAATTTGTGACAGGCATCACAATGAGAGAGTGCGCAATTATTCACCAACAAAAAGAGCCTGCCGCATAAACTGTGGGGTTGCATCTTTTGTTGAGAAAGATTATCTTTCTCAACACTGAATGGTTGAGCGTAACACTCAGGTATTCAGTACGACATTGCTCACATTGCTTCCAGTATTTTTTGCCCACTCCTGAGTGGGCTTTTTTTCTGTTCATACCCCAACAAACGCGTACCGGTTACGTCCTGCGCGTTTTGCCTGGTAGAGCGCCTGGTCAGCGGCAATAATGATATTCTGCTGGCTGCCCGCGATGTCGACCGCACGCGCGGTGGAAATCCCGACGCTTACCGTCACCCGTCCGAAGGGGCTAAAAGCATGCGCGATTTGCAGGGAAAACACGTTGCGAATGATCGTCTGCGCCAGTCGAAGCGCCTCCTGGATATCCGTATCAGGTAATATCAGCGCAAACTCCTCTCCGCCGTAGCGCGCCACAATCTGATTATCACGGGTAAGGCTCTCCCTGAGACTGTTTCCCAGCAGCGCCAGACAACGGTCCCCTTCCGGATGGCCGTAGTTATCGTTGTATTTTTTGAAGTAGTCCACGTCCACAATCAGTATCGAAATCGCTGCGTCATGCGCGGCACACGTCGCGATTTCAGAGAGGATTCTTTCATCAAAGATGCGACGATTGTACAGCCCGGTCAACGCATCCTCGGAAGCGATAATCTTCAGCGCCTTATTATCTCTGGTTTTTCTGGATAAGTCGGAATACAGGAAGTACGACGCCACGATAAGTATCGCAGTGAACACGAAAATGAGCAGCGCCAGCTGAATAGCCTGCTTGCGCCACGGAGCGAGGGCTTCATCAATGCTGACGGCCACGGTGGTCACGAGCCCGTAGCGTCGGTTTTTTTCATAGGCGTAAATGCGTTCGATTTTATCAAACCGCGAAACGGAACTGGCTATCCCGGTATTTTGTACCTTTAGGTATTTCCTGAAGAGGGGTGAATCAGAAAAAATCGTGCCGACGTAGGTATTTTTAAAGGGGTGACGGATCAGCAGCACGCCGGATTGCGTCGTTAAGCCAATGACGCCCAGGTGACCAATATTAATCTGCCCGTAAAGCGCGAGAAAATTCTCGATACCCAGCGTCACCACCACAACACCGTTAAATGCCCCGGTGTGGGTTTCAAGGCGACGACTAATGGTAATGACCCATTTGCCATTGGTTCTGCTTACCACGGGCTCACCAATAAAAATCTGCTGATTTTTATTTTCCTTGTGATAGATAAAAAATGACCTGTCCGATCCTTTGCGTGGGCCTGTAAAAGTTTCGTGCAACGCGGTAAAGATATCGCCCTGAGCGTCGTAAACAACCACATTATTAATCTGGGTAAGAAGATTATCCTGATTATTTATCATCCGCTGAATATTGGTCGCCTGTTGCGGCGTCATGCCATAAATTTCGATTATGTCGGAAACGGTAGTAATTAACATTTCGCTTTGGCGCATGATCCCCTCGGTGTAGACATCAAGGGTATGGCTCAGGTTAGCCACGCTGGTATTAATTTGCTGAATTGACTGCTGTCTGGACGTGGCAATTTGGACGGCAAGCGACAGCGAGATGATCAATGAGACAATGATGACGGTAATGGTTGTTGTGTAAAAAGTATTTTTCACATGCACGAGCTTTTCCACCTTATCACGCCTGACATCCCTGGCTGACAACTCTTGTCACTGTAACAAAGCTCGGGATAAGAGGAAAATGAATTGCACTTAAGCATGCAACTGAAGCTCGTCTTTATTTCGTTTTACAAACTAACGGTCTCCCTGGGTTTAGATAAAATGACTTTAATAAAATCGATATAGGAGACGGGCTTACCAAAATAATATCCCTGTAACAGGGTTATCTCATTACGGTTGAGATACTCCAGTTGCTCTTTTGTTTCTACGCCTTCAGCAACAATGCGTAAAGAGAGTTTTTTCGCCAGGTCAATGACGCAGTCCAGCAGGATCGTTGAGTCCTTTTCCTCTGAAACCCGGTTCACAAAGCTTTTATCAATTTTAATATAATCAATGGCCAGCGCATTAAGGCATGACAGCCCGGAATAACCCGTACCAAAATCATCCAGGGCAATAACAAAGCCGGCGTTATGCAGCATGTTGAGGTTTTGCACGAGGTGGGGATTATCGATCAGCGGTTCACGCTCGGTCACCTCGAGAACCAGCTTGACCTCTTTACCCTGAAACCCCTTCCCGAAGACGCGGCAGTCACCGATAAATGAAGGCGCATTAATATGTCTGGCGCTGATGTTTACCCCGATATGAAACCCGTCCGGTAGCTTAGGCAAAAGCGGCTTAAGCTGGGCCACCACTTTTGCCATTAACCCTTTGGTCAGCGGTATAATCAACCCGCTACGTTCGGCAATCGGAATAAAGACATCCGGCGGGATAAAGCCTGACTTTGGATGCTTCCATCTTGCCAGGACCTCAACGCCATATAACCCGCCGGTATCGCCGTTCACGATCGGCTGGTAATAAGGCACGATCTCCCCCTGCAAAATGGCCTTACGTAAGTCGTCTTCAAATGAGGTACTTTTCCCCTTGTATCGGCGGATCAAAATACCCAACGCCACCGATAGCGCAAGAATAAGCAGTATCAGGCTCCATCCCTGTTGCAAAAGCCGCGTCAGGCTGAAAAAGGCAGGAGGTTGCCAGACGAGGCTGAAGGGAAATTGCGTTGATGCCGTAAGCGCCCCCGCCCAGGAGGCCACTTTCCAGCCCCTCACTGCACCGTTGCGAACAAGCATGCTTTCGCCGACAACCAGCCCCAGATCCATGCTGTTCGATGCGCTTGCAATGACGTCCTGTAAATGCGCATCACTGATGCTGACGATGACGCGCCCTCCCACGATGGGCATCTGAAAGACAAGCACCGGAATGCCGTTCACCAGTCGACTGCCCGGTAACAGCACCAATTTTTCGGCAGGTAACGTCTCAGGATGAATAATCAACACGCCATTCCCGGGAAGGGAAGTACAGATGATCTTACCCTGCTGCTCGATCATGATGGCGCGCAGATGCGGTTTTAGCGCTGCCTCTGTCCCCAGCGCCAGCTGTCCGCTACTGGTACACCCTTGGGCCGCAACGCGCTTCGCCGTGCTGGCCGCACTGACTGCTTCAGCCAGAATGTTTTCTATTTTTTGGGTGCTGGCCGTGGCGGTATGACTATTACTCAGCTTCGCCATCTGCCATAGCTGCCAGTTAATAATCAAAATGCCGCTCAGAAAAAGAAACAGAGCGCTAAGAATAGGGATCATCACGTTGCGCACGATGTTTTCCTTAATAGAAAAATCAAGCATGGATGTTCTGGTTGAAGAGCCTGTGCTAACCCGGTATTGCTTATAACAATGAAAATAGCTTAGATGAGAATTGTCTTAAAAAACTGATACTTTCGTATGAGTTCACCTGCCGGCATTTACTCACATGACGTGACTATCAGGCTTGTTCCTTGCCCTGGCTGTGTTAAGATTTGTGAAATCAGGGAGCGGACTGGATAACTGGAAAATGAAAAAGCTCATTGCCGTTGCTATTGCTTCAACGCTTCTGGTTTTCCTGTCTCTTTATGCGGTCAATGTTGTAATCATCGGTCAGCAGAAGAGCAAACAGCGTGAAATATCCCGTACCCTTTTACATTATTCAGAAGACGTGTCCCAAAGCGTGGCGCTGGGTCTCAAAAGCATCACGACGCAGGGATGTGATAAAACCAGCCTCGATCGCTACAGACAAATTAAGCTTAATAATCTTTATTTTGCCGATATCGGCTATATTGAGAAGGGAAAAATTGTCTGTACCGCTTTTTGGGGAAAACTCGCGACGCCCGTTGCACTTCCTGCAGAACTGCATAAAACGCCGAGGGGCTTTCTCCTGGCCCAGTTTTCGAGAAAAGACTTTTTCACGGGCAATGCGGCAATTTATAATAATATTATTATCTTCACCTCCCGCTATGCTTACGATAAATTCACCCCGGTTACCGCAAGCTATTCGCTCAGTGCTACCACCAAAGACTTCGGCAGAGTCTTTTTTTCGGCCGCCACGGAGCTAAATCAGCAGAGCTGGCTGCATTCGACGTTGTTTACCCTGACTCTGACACAGTGCAGCACCTTCTGGGACCTGTGCGTCATCGTGAAGCATCACGACGCCGGGCTGGCCTCGTTGCCTCCGTTTATCTTTGCGCTTCTCGCAGTCATTCTCTGTTTTATCTGGATTGCGATAACGTTATTTATCTTCCGTATCTATGAAGACCGTTTTTCTCTGGAACGTACGCTGATAAAAGCCGTCATCACGAATACCATCAGCGTTAACTATCAGCCCATTATTCGCATTCACGATCAAAAAATCGTGGGCGTCGAAGTTCTGTCGAGATGGCGCGATCAAAAGCACGGGGACGTCTCTCCGGAGCTGTTTATCCCATTAATTAAGAAGATCGGTCTGTATAAAAAATATTACAGTAATATTATCGAAAAATCCCTTTCCGAAATTGCCCCTCTGGCGATAAAACACCAGCTGATAGTCTCAATAAACGTTGGGCACAAGGAAATTGAAGATGGACAGTTCATTACCATTTTGCGCCGTGCGTGTTTTGCCAATCACCTTCCCCTTTCCCTGATGAAGGTCGAACTCTCTGAGAAAGCCGTTTCCACGGCAGATATCCTCGAGGGATTCTGTCAGGAGCTGAAATCGCTCGGCGTAAAAATATCAATAGATGATTTTGGCGTGCAGAACTCGAACCTCGCCCGCCTTTCGCTGCTTGAATATGATGAAATCAAAATCGATAAGTCGCTGGTGGACGGCATCAGCGAGCATTATAAGCAAAACATCTTTGTAATCTTCAGCGATGCCCTTGCAAGATTGAATAAAACGCTTGTTTTCGAGGGCGTGGAAAATGAAATTCAATATCGCTTTATTGCAAGCAGATATCCCGATGCGCTGATTCAGGGATGGTATTTTTCAAAAGCACTCACCCGAAGCGAGCTGGCGAAGCGACTCACCGGGGTCGCACCGTAATCCGAAGCCTTGCGCGTCCGTTTTTTTCCAGTCGGGCATTTCTATTTTTTACGCAAAAACATATAGTCGTCACATTCAGACGGTAGATTACCCTGAAGCACACTCATATTTTGGTTAAAAACGTGAAATTATCCTTACTATTACCAGTGGTACTCTTTTGTCTGACCGTTATTTTCGCGCTGTTTATAGACGCCCCCGCGTCGCATATTCTGCGGAAAAAATGCATGTGGTCCGATAGCGTGATGCTAAGCTGTATCGCAAAGCATCAGCATAACGGCTTTTGAAGCAGACTATTCATTTCCCCACTGATTGAGGAAGTTCGCAATATCATCGATGCGACCCGCACGGATCCCGGCCTCAGCGGCCATCTCCTGCTGGGCTTCCTCGCTAATCTCCTCATTATTCGATAAACGGGTGAGCAGCAGCTGGAAATAATGTGCCAGCGCGTCGCGCTCTGAGTCAGCGACGGGCTCTGCGGCTTCCGTCGCGTACTCATCGGCAATGTCATAATATTTCAGTGGGATATCGTTGTTCATAACTGTCTCGTCGCTAATCTTTACAGGTAAAGCCATCAGTATATCGGACGCCTAATCTCAACCAAAGCATTGCTTCAGATGAGTAACGCAAGCAGCGCTGCGAGAGCGGGCGCGGCCTGGACATACAAAATTTTTCGGCTGGCGGTGGCTGCGCCAAAGAGCCCGGCGATTAATACGCAGGTCAGGAAGAAGATGGCCACCTGAATACCCTTTTCGCCGAGCCAGAGGCTCCAGAGCAGACCGGCAGCCAGAAAACCGTTATACAACCCTTGGTTTGCGGCCAGCACGCGGGTCTCGCGCGCAAAATCAGGACGCAGATTAAAGGCCTTGTGCCCTGTTTTGGTATTCCACAGGAACATTTCCAACACAAGAATGTAGAGATGGATGAATGCAACGACAGCGATAAGGACGGTGGCTAACATCGTGTTGTCTCCCGCAGGCAGAGGCAAAAAAAACGGGAACCCTCAGGCCCCCGCTCTTGTTTAATCCAGAATCTGGATTACATGTTCGCGATAATCGCGTCGCCAAACTCTGAGCATTTCAGCAGCTTAGCGCCTTCCATCAGACGTTCGAAATCGTAAGTTACGGTTTTCGCGTTGATCGCGCCTTCCATACCTTTAACGATCAGGTCTGCGGCTTCGAACCATTCCATATGACGCAGCATTATATGCGAGAACTTTTCATAAGCTAATGCTTTCAAAGATAATTATCAACTATCTTTGTTTAATTTTACGCCAATAACGCCATGTGCTAACTTGCTGATACCACTATCTTTGTTTTTTGTTTTGGGGAAAGAAATGAGCTTAGAAATTCGTTTCACATCTACAGACTTTGAGCATGTGCTGTTCTGTCCTTATTGCAATTCAAATTACCTTCATCAAGGCAAAGTTGAGGTCTTTGAGCGACAGGAGGATGCAAAAGAAGGTACTCATGTAATTATCGATAACGATGACGTAACTATAAACCGTAATTTATCAGGTAACCCATCACGAAGAAGGCATGGATTAAAGATTGGCTTTTGGTGTGAAAACTGTAAGGAGCACCCAGTAATGTCAATCTATCAGCATAAAGGCCAAACGATGCTTGAGTTCAAGTAGCGTTCCGTCATGGGGTGTCGGAGGTTCAAATCCTCTCGTACCGACCAAAATCACATTGAAAACCAGCCTCTTATGGCTGGTTTTTTTTATTGGTATTTTTATACGGGGAAACATTGGGGAAAAACTGGGGAATAATTGCCCGTACTTTCTGTTCAATCGGACGAAAAAATCCCATCCTTTAAATCGTTTTACTCGCCTTGACACTGTATATTTTTACAGTAAAAATATAACCTCCTCTCAAACAGATTAAGGAGACTGTTATGTTTGTTGAGTTGGTTTACGATAAGCGAAATGTCCAGGGCTTGGATGGAGCCAGAGAAATTATTCTGGCTGAGCTGACGAGGCGAGTTCATCACATATTCCCTGATGCTGAAGTGAAGGTTAAACCTATGCAGGCTAACGGATTGAATAGTGATGCCAGCAAAAGCGACCGTGAAAAGTTGAACCGTATGCTGGAGGAAATGTTTGAAGAGTCTGATATGTGGCTTACAAATGAATGAATTTACCTAATGTCATCACAGCAAACCCGGACCCACTACCGGGTTAGATTTCCTCTTTACACTATTTTCGAAACTTTGCGTAGATCCTTCCAGTTTCGCAACGCATCGCTTTACCATCTCGCTGACTTCCTTCATCATGCCCCTGTTTCAAAATCATAAAGTTTCGGTGCGCACCTGTTTTTTCTCCCTGCCTTATACTTTCAGTCATAGCTTTGACTGGAGGTTTATATGTGTGGACGTTTTGCACAAGCTCAAACGCGTGAAGAATATCTGGCTTACCTAGCCGATGAAGCCGATCGCGACATCGCATACGACCCTGAGCCTATTGGACGTTACAACGTGGCGCCAGGTACAAAAGTTCTGTTGCTGAGCGAACGTGACGAGCAGTTGCATCTCGATCCGGTCCTGTGGTCTTATGCCCCCGGATGGTGGGATAAAGCACCATTGATAAACGCGCGTGTTGAGACAGCGGCCACCAGCAGGATGTTCAAACCTCTCTGGCAGCATGGCCGGGCAATCTGCTTTGCTGATGGATGGTTCGAGTGGAAGAAGGAAGGCGACAAGAAGCAGCCATATTTCATTCACCGGGTAGACGGCCAGCCGATTTTTATGGCGGCGATCGGCAGCACACCGTTTGAGCGCGGCGATGATGCGGAAGGTTTTCTCATTGTGACATCGGCAGCGGATAAAGGTCTGATAGATATTCACGACCGTCGGCCACTTGTTTTGTCGCCAGAAGCGGCAAGGGAGTGGATGCGCCAGGATGTAGGCGGGAAAGAAGCTGAAGAGATTGCAGCTGACGGTTCCGTGCCGGCAGACAAGTTTATATGGCACGCCGTGACGCGCGCCGTGGGGAATGTGAAAAATCAGGGTTCAGAGTTAATCGAGCCCATTACCTGACCACAAGCAGATCTGAGTATCTTGTCGTGTACCGCGGCGAAAGCATTTCCCGCTTCATCTGCCACTGCTGCTGTATACCCTGCCCGGCAAAATAGAGTGTGCCTTTTCCATCTTTAGCGTTCAGGTGATCGAGAACTTCCATCAACCTTTCGCTTCCGGCCCGCGGCGCGTTCTCATCAAACAGGTTGAGCTGGGCCACCCCTTGGCTGAAAAAGTCTCCCAGCATGATCCCCGCTTTCTGGTACCTGTGGCCATCCTTCCAGATTTTGTCCAGGCACTTTACCGCGGCGTTGATAATGTCGCGGGAATCCTGTGTTGGAGTCAACAGCTTCACCGATGAGCTGTTGCCATAATACGGCTCGTTAAGCGCAAAGGGAGAGGTCTTCACGAACGCCGAAATAAAACGGCAATACTGATGCTCACCACGGAGCTTTTCGGCACCACGCGCCGCATAGCTGCAGATAGCCTGGCGCATCTGTTCATACTCGGTAACACGTTCACCGAACGATCTGCTGCAGACGATTTCCTGTTTTGCTGGTGCAAACTCCTCTAGATCCAGACAAGGCTCGCCGCGCAACTCTCGGACGGTTCGCTCCAGCACGACATTGAAGTGTTTGCGAATAATCCATGCGCTTTGTTCTGATAGGTCCAGAGCCGTTTTAATACCCATGGCATTCAGCCTCTTGCTGATTCGCCTTCCGACGCCCCAGACGTCCTCCACCGGAACCAGGGCAAGCAGTCGGCGCTGGCGATCGATATTGGACAGGTCTACGACCCCGCCCGTCTGGCGCTGCCATTTTTTGGCGGCGTGGTTGGCCAGCTTCGCCAGTGTCTTCGTCTGGGCAATGCCAACCCCGACCGTCAGATGCGTACGTTTCAGAACCGTAGCGCGGATCTCTTTGCCAAAGTCAGTCAGATCCCGGCAGCTCCTAACACCCGTCAGATCACAAAAAGCTTCATCGATACTGTAAATTTCGACGCGGGGGCTCATTTCTTCCAGCGTCGTCATTACCCGGTTTGACATGTCAGCGTAAAGCTCGTAATTGCTGCTGAAGCAAACAACGCCAGCGCGCCGGAATAAATCCTTTTGCTTGAAGAACGGCTCGCCCATGGCTATCCCGACGGCTTTTGCCTCGGCGCTGCGCGCGATTACGCAGCCATCGTTATTTGAGAGAACGACAACCGGCCGCCCTCTCAGGTCCGGCCTGAATACAGTCTCGCATGATGCGTAGAACGAATTCACATCACAGAGAGCAAACATATTCAGCTCGCAGATTTAACGATGAAAGTCACGACGCCGAAAACGTCCAGCGTGTCTTCGCTGCCAACAACAATCGGACTGTAGGCGCTGTTCATTGGATTGAGTTGCACTGTCGGGCGCAGCTGCAGGCGTTTAACAGTAAATTCCCCTTCTACTGCTGCGATGACAATGTCACCGTGCTCAGCCGTGCGCGAACTGTCCACCACCAGCAAATCACCGTCGCTGATCCCGGCCTCGATCATTGAATCACCCGCTGCTTTGACGAAGTATGTTGAGCTCGGATGAGCAACAAGTAACTCATTGAGATCGATGCGCTGTTCAACGTAATCAGCCGCCGGGCTCGGGAAACCACACTGTACTAAGTCACTGAAAAGCGGGAGAGCGATAATTTCTCTCAGTTCTGTTGGCCTTATGAATTCCATAACCCACACCTCAAACACTGTTTTTATATACAGTAGTTTTATTTGAGTAAGCGCGCAAGACAGAGGTACTACCCTGACTGCTTAAAGCTTCGCCGCTTCGTTTCTAAGCTTTTCTCTCGCTTCGAATTATGGCTTTTGTAAATTTTTCAACAATGACCCTAAGTGAGCAGAATTAAGCCATCTTTTAAATAGTTTGTTCCGGCTCGTCATTAAGCGCTGTTCTGGCCTCATCGAGTTTTTTATTCCAGATGCTATTAGCTGGCATTTCTACACGAACGCTGACGAACTGATCTGACGGGATATCAATAGGCTCTCCGTCATTAATCCCGTCACGTTCATTCCTGGCAAAAGCAGGTGCTGAAGAATGTGTGCGGTGGTAGGTTTTCACCAACACAGAACCGTCAGCATTGACCTCAAAATCCAGCCAGATTAAAGGCTGCTTATTTCGATCAGTGGGTATTTCAAAGCCTCCATCTATACCACCCCAGGCGGCATCTGAATTCAATCCCATGCAGCCTTCAATGAGATATACCCCCTTGTCGATGCGCTGGACGGTTACCCCATCGGATTCTTCGTTAGTTTCTGCACTTCCATCCCCAAAAATATTTACTATGGGTGATGCCTTCTTGATGAACCCGTTTCCATCTACTGTGACGCTCTTACCAATCATACAAATTTCTGATGCGTTGCTGTACGCCCCGTTAACTACTGACTGGAAAAATGCTCTGCCGCTTGTGTCACCCATCCAGCGGGAAACAAATTGTGTGTTAGAAGGATAGGCCACATTAATGATTGTTCCCTGCTGGCTCCCAGGGAACCACGTCTGTGGCGAGTTAGTCGCAAGAAAAATAGCACGATCAAAGTATTGGTTGTAGTAATCGACCGTTTGGGCAAATCCAAAACCAAGAGTGCCAATTAGCGGAACTTCGCCTGTTGAGGTGCCAGTATTTTTTGTTGAGGCAGTTCCTAATTCGAGGTTTGTACGAGCATCAGCGGCATTCGTTGCCCCTGTCCCGCCCTGCGTAATCGGGGTCGCTCCATTGCTCCCTTTCTGAACCAGTTTACCGATGCTAGGGATGATTACGGCGGTGCCGTTGATAGTTACGGTGATGCTCTGATTGGCTGAGGTGGTGGCGAATGTCTCCCACGCGCCAATGTTCTCGTCATATTCTTTGATGAGCTGAGACATAGCCTGCGCCAGTCCATCAACCGAGATAATGTCCGACACAAGAATTCCATACTTCTGGCCGCTCAGTGCCGGGGAAGCGGCAGGCGTTACCCCCTCGCCCCATGTTGTCAGCAATGATTTAATCCATGCCGACTGAATACCTGTAAGAAGCATGCTTTTACCCAACCAGCTTTTACGCGGCGCACTCGCTGCTTTACCCAGCGCTTCAATATGATTACGGCGTTGACGTGGTGTCATCCTGTTCGCTCCTTACGCCAGAACGCCGAGCGCGTAGGCCCGGTCCAGCACTCTAATGATCATTTCCAGCTGCGAGCCATATTTGCGCTCCCTGATAATGATCTGCCCGTTCTCGCCCCAGAGCTTTGTTATCCTTGAATCCCATATATGCGTGTCGTCTTCGAAGAGCGCATCCATCAAAGACTTCATCAGGTTACCCATCGGGAGGATGTTGTAGACTGTCACGATCACCCCCATGCCCGGGAACGCATACTTTGCGCTGTCTTAGCTGAGGATTTTTGCTGAGGTAGTAATGCGCTGACTATCCAAAGACGAGGGTCAATATCGAGGCTTTTCTCGACGGGGACGCCTTTAGACTTGTAGCGAGCCACCAGTTCATTGGCTTCTTCGGTTGTCAGCCCGGTGTGAGTGAACCAGCTTTTCTTCATGCCGCCTCCTGCAGGAGTGACATCAAAAGAAAAATGCTGGCCCGTTGAGGGGTCAGTAGGCATTTATTCGGGTTTGGTGTTTGCGCCATGGTTTCTCTCCAGTGGCGCAGCAGGTATAGGGTGTTCAGGCCTATGACGGGAGTGTAACAGAATTCTTGGAAACGCGATAACCAGCCCGTTCAAGCATCTGCGTAAAGAGTGTCGGTGTTCCTACTATCTCATCATCCTGTAACGGCATAAATGATACTTCATCCCCACGTCTGTACATGAGCGCGCGACCACTATCAGGAAATGAGTGCAGTCGCGCAACGATAACCCCATCGTTGCATCTGATGACCGCATAGCCCTTGTTTGGTAATTCTTCTTTTTGTTCCACCAATCTCCCCTCCAAACTGGAAAATTTCAGCATGCTGTTTCAATAAAACCAGTCGTCTGCACTTTCCCAGGTCTGCTGGAGGATTTCCTCAACCTTTTTCTTCGCTTCTTTTTCGCCACCGTAAACACTTAACCAATCGGAACCTGAGCGACGCACAATCAGACTGCAGTTACCGAACTGACTCTGGATCCGTTTTAATAATTCTCTCTCAAGTGCCGGGACTGCACCCTCTGGAAGTTCTTTAGTACGATCAATGGTTAATTCAACTTTCATAAGCGCCTCCACTGCAAAAGCTGTATGTTTATACAGTACACTTATGGAGAAGTTTGATCAACGCCTTAACAGCACGAATTGTTAAAGTTTGATTATGTTGTTTACAAACAGGACAGTGGGCGTTAATGTCGAAGCAAGTATAATTCACCCAATAAATTCTTCATTAAATCAGCACCATATAACTAATCTTTAATGGAATCGACAAGCCATGACAATAGCCACTTCACCCAGACTCATTCTTCGTTCATTTAAAGAGAGTGATGCTTTAGCACTTCTGGATTATCTGTCTTCGCCACGTACTCCCTGTTTTCAGGACGAAACGCTCAACTCAGTTGAGGATGCCGTAGACGAAGTATGCAGAAGAGCAAATGATCCAAGCCAATTTGCTGTTTGCCTCAAAGACACCGACCTCGTGATTGGCCATCTGTTTGCAGAAAATAGTGGCGAACCAGATGCTAATACGTGGTCAGTAGGTTGGCACTTCAATCAGCGCTATGAAGGGTACGGGTATGCAACAGAATCAGTTGGGGCCCTGTTTAAATATTTGTTTAACGTGAAACAGGCAAGGCGTCTCTATGCGTACGTTGAAGACTACAACCTGTCCTCTCAAAGATTGTGCTCCCGCCTTGGTATGCGACAGGAGGGTTGCTTTAAAGAGTTTGTTTCATTTATTACGGATGAAGGCGAGGAAAGATATGACAATACATTTGTTTATGCCTTACTAAAAAAAGAATTTAAATCAACGATTTAATCTATATTTCAAGTGCTTATCACAGGATGTAATTTTTGGCTGTGCCATATAATTCCCCAGTGTGAAAGGAGCGGACATTCATTGTACTGGTTTGTTGAGCTCAAACAGGCAAACAATGCTGCCTGCTGCAGGTTATTTATTATTTTGCCAAATGTTTTCGCATCAGTGCATTTTCTAATGTAATTCCACGGCAAATAGGAAAACCTCTCTCCACTACATGAAAGCCGTGTCGTAGAAAGAACGCTTCCGCAGCCTTACTTACATTTGAAGTAAGCTCACTAGTTCCATGTTGCCTCGCTTCCTCATGAATGCAATTCATTAGTAACGTCCCTACCCCCTGTCCTGAATAGATTCCTGAGACATAAAAATGGTCAATGTACCCATTTGGTTGGAGATCTGCATATCCAGCTATTTCACCATCAAGCTCTACAACAAAAGGGCGTAGTTGCCTCATGTGATTGGCCCATTGTTCCAAGTCGATTTCTGCCGGGGCCCAAGCATCAATTTGTTCATGTGTGTAGTAGTCTGATGCGATGGTATGTACAGAAGAATAAAACACGTTAAATAATGGGATTTCATCCCCATTACGGAACCTTCTTATTTTCATAAAACCTCATTATGAAAGCTGCTTGTAGAACAATAGTACTTTTTGTGAAACAGGGTGTCATCTCCTCTCTCACAGTGGGCCCATTCCCAGTTAGCCAGTCCGTTCTGTGCCAGGAGCAGACAGTTACAAAATCTCTGTAAGTTCAAATTCCTCAAAGATAAGTTCCATTTCTTCAGAAAAAGTGCCTTCACGTTCAAAATAACGCTTATGACCTTCATTCCAATACTCCAGACTTAAATCGCCTTCACCTTCCTTACTGGCGAGTTCACTCGTCATTTCACTGAAGCGGATGACTTGCATCCTGAGAGTTCTAATCACGCACATTGGCTGTCCGGCTCCGTTAAGAATGATATTATAACTTCCAACGCAGGGAGCTTCGCCTCGTTCATACTCATGCTGAAAAGAAACTATCGAAGAGCATGTCGCTGTTTTACTCCCACTCAAAACCAGTTGTACGAGTTCGTCAGCAAGTTCTGGGCTGTCGCCAAATTGCCATGTCAGTGCACCGGGATAAATTTTTTTTAATTCTTCGAGCTTTGCCATTTTTAGCCTTTGTTAATTTGATTTGCTTAGAGGAAGAGACCCATTTCCAATCAATATGAACTATCTAATGCAAAAATTCACCGTTGTTCCATTACTGAGAGCTTCCGCTTCTCGCTCATAAGGGACAACCATACTCAAATCTCCCACATTGCAGGAGATTTGAGTATGAACACGTCACCGTGGAATAAAGACCGTATCATAGGCCAAAAAAGACCACTTCAGATATCTCATATCTGGGGGATTCGAATCCGGCTTGAACTGGAAGGTAAAACGCGTGATTTAGCTCTGTTCAATATGGCCTTAGACAGTAAGCTACGAGGCTGCGATCTGGTGAGCCTCAAAGTATCTGATGTTGCATATGGTAGCTCGGTTTCAAGCAGAGCTACGGTGCTGCAACAGAAAACCGGTAGCCCTGTGCAATTTGAGATAACCAAAGGGACAAGAGAAGCTGTTGCTGCATTGATAAAGCTTGGCAATTTGCACAGCAAAGACTTCTTGTTTCGGTCTCGGATCGGAACTAACCGGCACATATCAACCCGACAATACAGCCGAATTTTTCATGGGTGGGTAGAAAAGCTTGGTCTCGAATCTTCGCTTTACAGCACACATTCCATGAGAAGAACAAAACCTTACTTGATATACAAGAAATCCAAGAATCTCCGGGTGATCCAACTTCTGTTGGGCCATAAGAAACTGGAAAGCACAGTCCGTTATCTGGGCATCGAAGTCGATGATGCGTTAGAGATATCTGAATCGATTGAAGTCTAAGGTTATCAGGGCTGCAACAGCAGCCCTGTGCCAGAAGCGGACGTTGCTAACTAATCAGTTCGCTACTTGCCACAACCTCTACACGAACAGCTCAACGTTCTGGCTGAACTGGTAAAAAAAATAATAACCCGAGAATGATGAGACGTTAACGAGTGCTTAAGGTGCACCAGAACTTTTTACGGGTAAGCCTTCGGGCATATCTGGAAAAAGCTAATTCGTTAGAATCTAATAGATATGTATTAACATTGAGAATCTGGTATATATTAAACAAGTAGTAGTGCAAATAATTAATTGGAGGCGAGATTGCAACAAGTTTATCATGAATGTCGGCGAAGTATTGCATACGTAACGGTCCAGACATCGGAGGGTGATGAGTCTATAGGTACAGCTTTTCACATAGGCCAAGGCTACTTTATTACTGCCAAGCATGTGGTTTTTAACAACACAATAATCGAAGTCGGAATCACTCAGCCACATAACAAGATTGTTGAGTATCACGCGGCACCACTTTCAGAAGAAGAACGCCCCCAAATTTTAAAAGTATGTTTAGAACCCGTATTTTTAGAAAGTGACGTTGACGATGTGGCTGTTTTCAAAGTGGAAAAGTACGAATCCATACCTTCTATCTTGCTAAGTTCGACGCATGATATCCATCAGTCTGAGGATTTAGCATTACTGACGAATGTATTATGTGTTGGTTATCCACCTATCCCCATTACTGCGCATCCATTTCAAGTTGCTGTAAAATCCACAATTAGTTCGTTAATTATTATGCGAGGAAGTCAATATCTGAGTTATGTTATAGCAACAATGGCTAGAGGAGGATTCAGTGGAGGTCCAATTATCAATGACAGAGGAGAAGCAATAGGCGTAGTTACCGATAGTCTATGTCGTAACGATCAAGTAGTGGAAACGGGTTTTATGGCATGTATAAGCATATCAGCTGCTGCTGAGCTAGCTTTAAAATATGGGTGGGACCCAGATGACCATGAATACTATCGCGATATAGAATCATTAGCTACAATAAAGTTGGCATTAACCAATACTGCAAGATTAAATCCACATGCATTTGATCTTAAATTATCCGTTTATGATGACAACCGCGATGTTTTTATAGAAGTGTCTTGTTTTGATGAGAGTGTTCGAAATTTAGTTATAAGTTCATTTAGCGTGATTTGTCCGCTAAGTATAAATATGACGGAAGGATCTTCGCTAATAGCCACGCCAATCGATAATCCCCCTCCTATTTTGTTGAAGAGAGCTGCTGAAGCTGCACGAGATATGCTTTGTGCGTCTGGGTATTCATTGGTCAGACAAAGGTTTACAGATGGATATTTCTAACCCATGTTTAATTGATAATATTAGTGGATCCGCTTACGAACCTAATCGATCGAAATCGATTTATTGGCAGATTTGAGCCAAAAGCGGATAATTCAAAAATCGGAATATTGCAGTAAAAATTATTATATCTAAGCAATTTTTACTGCATGTGCTATGGCTGCTTTTCTTTCACAGCAGACTTTGTTGTGCTTTAGGCATTCTGCTTCGTGCCAGGAACGGACTTTTTTGACAGTTGTTGTTGTTAGTCAAAGAGTAGGTCTGCTTTAGTTTAAAATATTTAATATAGGATAAGTAATTACGCCATACTGACATGCATTGTATATTTTTTTTATAGCCGTTCCTGCAGAAACGCAGTGATAATTTCTCAGTCAATTACTTTAATATCACCATCACTTTCGACTTCCCATGGGATCCTGTAAGCTCTGAAATTCGGATGAAAAAAAAGTTGATAGATGATATTTCTACTCTCCTCGGAAAAAGTGCCATTTTTCACCTTTTCAAACTTTGGGCGAGATGATTTGTTTTTTTCGAAATCAAAATCTGCAAGAGTGCCGGAGATATAATCAGGAATGCGAATGAAGCTATCATAAAAATTATCCCCCTCCAGTTCAGGTTTAGGTAATAATAATTTCTCCGAAGAGTCCACTCCATTATTCCCACATAAAACATGATAGGTGGAGGCTACCTGCTCAAGCATGTAGTCGCCAATGATTTTATTTTTAAAGGTTAACATGCTATCCCGGTCTGATAACCACGAAATAATTTCCACATCAGCGGTCATGCTTATTTCTGCAAGGAGAAAGGCAGCCAACTGAGCAACTATTTCAATGTCCCTAAAAATTCGTAGATTTACCCCAGGCGAATTGATTAAGTCTTTAGCCTTGTTCAGCTCTAATATTCTTTTTTGATAATTTTCTTTTCCCTCAGGGGTAGATTTGCACCAATATTCCAGAAGGCGAATCATCGACTCCAACCGGTGCAAGTGATAACTTCTTTCATCACTGTGCATCCGCCTTTCTCGATCAAGAATAAATGAAATATTAAACACAGGGCCACTGCTCAGAAAAGTTATGAATTCATCACTGACTGATTTCACCTTTTTAATGTCTGCCGGAGCAATTGCATTTATGTAATCAGACATTTTGTTAAAATGTGCAAGATGTGGAAAAATAGAAAATGTCACTACGTCATTTTTCTTATCTTTATCATAAAATGCATAATCTGAAGAAATGATCCATTTTTTTACTTTACCAAATTCATTTATGAAATTGGTAAAAAATTCCTTTCCACTATGATTAAAACTATCATTAAAGCAAAGAACCGTGTAATGAATAGTTAAACCAATCGGTGCGTGTTCTAACTCGATGCCCTCAAGATCTTGCGGCTTCATAAATCGGGAAAAATCCATTATAAACTCAATTGTAAAGTATAGGCCATTTTATATCTTGAATATTATCAGTAATGCACAGCTTGGATCAATCAATGCTCCTAGTCACATAACAGATTAAGGCATGGCTAAGCTTAGCAACCATTTAGTGCGGAACTAACTGTTTAAGGTCCGCTGCTCGCTCATAGCCGGCGATAAGGCGAAATTAGTGAGCCCCCTTGGGACAAACGACACAGGGGTTAAATATCAAGGTAGGAAATAATGCATATCGAAATTTTCAGAATTGAAGGGCGAGCTTGTTTACTCATATCCCCCATCAGAATCTCTGTAGCGGAGCGACTGGCTTCCGCCATGGAAAACAGCGAAGTCGTTGCAGCTCTTGGTGCTTATTTCACACCCGTTGGCGAGGCACCAGTTGGTGAACTCGTTGGGCTCTATTTCTACTTTGATAACCTCGATACCGCTGCGTTCATAACGATCAATCATCTGATTGAAACGGATAAGCCAATCCCGGTAATCGTCAGGTAGAACCCACGAATCTGTCAGTAACTCTATGCAGGAATCATATTGGTCGCGGTTTTTGAACCAATAAACACTTATTGGACGGGTTGCCATTTTTATGTCCTTGCAGGCTGATTTCAGATTTCAGGATAGCACTGAGACTGAGGTGGTTAAAAGGCAGGCATTAACAGGAGAAGATCAACTATGACCGATTTCGCTAGAAAACCAGCACGGTGCCAGGCCGTACATCTACCCTATTTTTGGGTGGTAGTCCGCCGCATTTGCTACGCCCTCGCTCAAAAAGGCGATCCCAGCGCTTCATAAAGCACAAAACCCGCGCAAGGCGGGTTAAGTACCCGGTCAGCCGACCAAAGCTTTCCGGAATCGAGTTTTGACCAATGACCACTACCCAAGGCGGCAATCACTAGCTGCGGGTATCTTACAACCAAAATTAAGGCCCCGATATGGAATTCTTTCATTTAATCAAGGCAACACAGAAATCCGGCAAAGAAGATGCCGTTATCTGGTTCACTGCTAAATCAGAAGCGCGAGCCAATTTGCAGCTGGATGTTGAGCTGGAAGATGCTGGTATTGAAACTGGCCGGGGCAAGGATTATAGCAAGCCTGTCCGTACCGATTTTCCTGTTTACGACGACCTGCCGGAAGAAAGCACAGTAGATTACACCTGGTGCAAACGCTACGAACTGCAGGACGATGGACGCACCTGGCTGCCAAAGGCTGGAGCTGAGTCTACTGGAGCCGTGGACAACAACACTGCCGCTCAGGAAGCGACCACTACAGTTGAAACCACCGTCGAGAGTGTCCCACTTGAAAACCGCACTTCAGCAGTACGTTTTGCCGTTCACCTGACCAGCGACAAGTATCAATCACACATCACAAAAGAGCAGCAGCTGGCTGCCAGCGAAATGTCACTGGATGAAGGCAACACCTATCTTCAGAACCTGCTGCTGGCGAAGAGCAACATCCCTGAAGTTGCCGAACTTAGCCTGAACGCTGAGTGGAAACTCGTTCAGGCGATTAAGCAGGTATTCGCGCCAGATGAAGTCCACGAAACTGAAAATATCGCTGCATTCATGGCTGACTGGGCTACAGCAGATGACAGCGATCGCAACCAATTAGTGGAAGCCTGGCGCAGCGGCAAATTAACCCATGTGAAATCTGAAAGCACCAGCGACACCGGAGTTATAGCAGGTCAGGGTCTTGAACCTGATAACGGTATCCAGATTGACGAGAATGATGACGAGACCACACGTTATCCAGTCGTTAGCATGCCCTTTCGCAAGCAGCTACTCGCCCAGTTCACCTCCGACGAACTGCGCCACCACATTACACGCGATGAATACGAAGGTATCAGCGCGCTGGAGATGGACACTGACAATAGCTATGTCCAGAACCTGCTGCTGGCGGCAGAAAACTGCGAACAGGTTAAGGGTTACGACACCAAAGACCTGTGGCGCTATACCGACGCCATTCGCAAAGTGTTCAGCCAGGAAAAGCGTCACGAACTCGCTTTGGTTCTCCGATTCACCAGAATCTGGGCGGCGACTGATTACATAGACCGCGGCCTGCTGGTAAAAGAATGGGCCAAAGGCAATCGCATTGCAGAAATACAGCGTACTGAAAGCGGTACGAATGCTGGCGGAGGCAACAAGACCGACAGAAACCCTGACCTTAAACATGATCTCGACACTCTCGATTTAGAGATTGCGCTGGCCACGTTACCAATGGATTTCAACATTTATGATATCCCTGGTGGTGTTTTCCGTCGGGCAAAAGAGATCGTTAGTAAAAAAGAAAGTCCATTCAAAGAATGGTCTAGAGCTCTTCGCGCAACTCCGGGGATTTTGGACTACTCGCGTGCAGCTATCTTTGCACTTATCCGCAGCGCTCACCCAGAGCATTACCTGTATCCGGCACTTCTCAGCGGATTCATTAACGCGAACCTGACTGAAAGCGATCATTCTGCTCAATCAGACGAAACTCTTGCGGCTGCGCGACATAACCCTGAGGTGAGCTGGACAAACGAGATAGTGACTGATTCTGCTTTTGAAACTCGCGGCCAGAATGAAGGGGCACAAGTCGACGGCGGCACGCTGCCGGTTTTCGAAAAAGTTGGTAATGGTCTTTTTTCTATTGAAGGGCTGGCCACCAGCAAAGCTGTAATCGACCAACAAAATACCGCGGCGGAGTACGTTGATAATGTGCAGATGGAAGAAACTGGCAATGATGAAACACCGGACGGTGCTGCGTTATCAGAAGGCACTGAAGAAACTATCTCAAGCGCAAGCGCTACGGAAACTTATAGCAGCACAACTGCCATAAATAATGATTCCGGTCATCATAATCATATCGAGCCTGAAATGCTCTATAAACACCTTATGATCGACATTGAAGCTTTTGGTAAAAAAGCTGATTCACCAGTCGTATCTATCGGGGCCGTGTTCTTTGATCCATCAACAGGTAATACCGGTTCGGATTTTTACAAAGTGATTAGCCTGGAATCTGCCATGGCCAGCGGCGGAGTTCCGGATGCATCTACCATAATCTTCTGGCTCAAAGCTTCACCTGAAGCTCGTTCAGAGTTAGTGATGGATGATGCTATTCCGCTCGATGATGCATTACTGCAGCTAAATGAGTTTATAGGCGAGAATGCGGTTAACGGCCCTGATTCTGTTCAGGTCTGGGGTAATGGTGCCACTTATGACAATGTCCTGCTTGAGGCATCTTATGACCGGACGGGGATCCCCTGCCCATGGAAGTTCTGGAATAACCGGGATGTAAGAACTGTTGTCGAGTTGGGTAAAGCCGTTGGCTGCGAGCCTCGCTATGAGATCCCATTTGAGGGTGAACCTCACAAGGCTATTTCGGATGCTCTTCACCAGGTCAAATACGTGTCAGCAATCTGGCAGCGTCTGACAGAACACTGATTTTTTAATTTCAGAAAATGGCCCTGATATGGGCCATTATGAGGTAAATCACATGCTTCAAATGCTGACTTTAGAAGAATGGGCTGCGGAAAAATACCGGAGTAATCCTCCAAGTCTGAATACTTTACGTCGATATGCTAAAGAGAGCATGTTCACTCCCCCGGCCACCAAAGAAGGAAGATATTGGCGGGTAAGAGAAGATGCCGAGATTACAGGTAATTTAACCCAACCCGTTATTAAAAAATCTGATTCTCCTATGCTTCAAAGGATACTGTCTGATGGCTGCCCGACCACGTAAAAACAACGTTAAGATACCTAATCTTTATCCGCTCTACAGTCGTAAGGTAAATAAAATCTACTGGCGTTATAAGCATCCTGTTACTGGTAAATTTCACAGCCTCGGAACTAACGAGGCTGAAGCAACAGCAATAGCAATCGAAGCTAATGAGCGACTAGCTGAACAGCGCACCAGGCAGGTTTTGGCTCTCAGTGACAAGATCGCCACCAGCAAAGGAAAGGCGATAACAACAAATACGTGGTTAGATCGTTATTGGAAAATTCAGGATGAAAGACTGGAGAATGGTGATATCAAGCCGAACACTCATAAGCAAAAGGCTAAACCCGTCGCCCTACTTCGCGAGAGCGTAGGAATGAAATTGATATCAGCCGTCGATGTTCGGGATGTTGCCCAGATACTGGAGTCCTATGTTGCAGAGGGCCAGCCGCGAATGGCTCAGGTCATACGCTCAGTGTTAATAGATGTGTTCAAAGAAGCACAGCATTATGGCGAGGTACCGCCGGGTTATAACCCGGCTCTTGCTACAAAACAACCACGCCGGCGGATTACCCGACAACGTCTTAACCTCGACGAATGGCAAAAGATTTTCGAGATAGCTGATGCCCGCCATCAATACATGGGTAATGCAATGCTATTAGCCCTCGTTACTGGTCAGCGCCTCGGAGATATTTCTAACATGAAGTTTAGCGACATTTGGGATGACCATCTTCATGTCGTTCAGGAGAAGACGGGAAGTAAGCTAGCGATCCCTCTATCCCTGAGACTTAATGCGATTGACTGGAGTTTGAGGGATGTAGTTGCGCGTTGTCGTGACTATGCCGTGAGTCCATACCTTATACATTTCTTCCGGGCGACCTCAATGGCCGAACGAGGTGCACAGGTGAAGTCGAACACTATAACAATGAATTTCAGTAAGGCCCGTGATAAAGCGGAAATAAATTGGGGGGACGGTACGCCAGCAACGTTCCACGAACAACGATCTTTAGCAGAGCGCCTTTATGAAGCCCAGGGCATCGATACCCAAAAACTACTGGGACATAAATCGCCCAATCAGACAGCTAGGTATCATGATGACCGAGGTAAAGATTGGGTAAAGATATTATGACAAAGAATACAATATCAATGTAACTTACTCCCAGTTAAAAGGATGTAAGTTACATTTAGATAAACATAAATTACTATTATCGTTTCGACCTTGGTGGATAAAAGTCATGATTATTGTCTAAGAACACCACATAAAAGGTATTTTTATCATATAACATTCCTGTTGATTCATGCTTAACTCCATGATATTCGTCTGGCACCACAAACCCTACAAGTCTTTTGTTCTGGTCTAATCTGAAACGTCCCCAACGAGCTTGATGGGGGACGCTCTTAGGCATTGTAAATAGACTATGAGGAGGAAATGCATCATAAAAAGATAACAAGCCGTTTCTATTTTTTCCAATCCCAATTTGTTGCAACTGACCTAAAGAGCGCGAAGAATAATCAATAAGTTTATCAATGAACTCGCAAATATTCTCTAAAGACCAATCCGAGAATCGCCCAGAATGCTCTTGGTTGCTGTCGAAATAGGAGAAATTAAACTTACACCTTAATGAAAGATTACATTCACCAGAATCAAGGCTTGCAATATCTATGAAAGACTTTAAAAAGCGCTCTGCCCGAGCATTACCAAATTTCTTGGTCATATTTTCGGTACTCCGCCAATTTTACCCTGATTGTAAGCTGGTGAAATCAGTCTATCATTCCTAAGTATATCGCTTGGGATCTCATCGAGTCTATAGCAATAACTTTCTGTGTTTTCCTTGTTCACCAAATAGGTTCTATGTTTTCCTAAAAAATCAAGAATCTCAGTATTATGTGTGGTGAATATTAATTGTGCATTTTCTGCATTTGTATCTTCGTTTAAGAAAAACTCTAACAAGTGAGGTAGAATATGAGGGTGTAGATTTATATCAAACTCATCTAAAACTAAAAAACCACCCAAAACAAGTACAGCTTTATAACTTCCAAGTTGTTTGTAAAGCGACTTTGTGCCACTTGATTGCTGATTCAAGCTAAGAATATCTTTTTCATTATCAAATTCAAACAAGAACCAGGGCCGATATACGTCCTTTCCTTCTTCATCTGTCTTTTTAGTTATATAAATATCTTTAATAGAAGGATCAAACCTCTTAATTATTTCTTTAGCAAAAGAGAAAGCTTCGTCATTTTCGTAGTAGAATTTATTTACAAACTCTAACTCATGAGTATGAGGAAGCAAACCAGTATAAGACACATTAGAAATAACATTATTAAATTTTGCGTGAATATTCTTGATGCTTTTTACATCATATTGCATTGCCATGCTGAATAATGAAACATTTTTCCTCATTTTTATAGTTTTAAGTTCATCGAACTCTTTAATTGCATATGTCACAACATCATTAATTCTTTCAATCGCTTTTACTTCTCTCTTATTTTTTTTAAAAAGCGTTTCGCGCTTAACCTCCGTTTCCGTCAAATCAGCTTCGTAGCGATAAATAGTACCACCTAAAATAAAAGTCACATAAAACTCAGTAACTTCTTTGCTTGTAAAATAGGGATCAAACATTAAATAACCATCGACCTTGTTATTAAAAGATGAGCTAACAAAGTTAGATATGAAATTGATGGCTTTCAATATATTTGTCTTACCAGAACCATTTGCTCCTTTGACACACAGGATATTAGATACACTTTTCCCTTTGGATATTTTGGAGGGACAAGTTTTGCCTAATTCGAATGAAATATCAAACCCTTCTTTAAAACTAAAAAAATTTTTTGCTCCAAAATTTATAATCATAAACCCACCTCATTTTTTCTAGATTACAAGATACCACACAATCCTTACAATGGGAAGATAATGCCAGAATTGACATAATATTGAGCTAAGCGATCAGAGATGGGAAGGGTGTGCGAAACAGGTATCTTTAATTTCAGTACTTTTACGTAACCAATTGGCTGAGAATCACCGGAATTTTGATAATTTTTTTTGATAAACTTTTGATAAATGTTCGAAAACTAATAATAAAAACGGGAACCAAGTGGTTCCCGTTCTTTACTAACCCAGCGAGTGGATTACATGTTCGCGATAATCGCGTCGCCAAACTCTGAGCATTTCAACAGCTTAGCGCCTTCCATCAGACGTTCGAAGTCATAGGTGACGGTTTTCGCGTTGATCGCGCCTTCCATACCTTTAACGATCAGGTCTGCGGCTTCGAACCATTCCATATGACGCAGCATCATCTCTGCGGACAGGATGATAGAGCCTGGGTTCACTTTGTCCTGACCCGCGTATTTTGGTGCAGTGCCGTGGGTCGCTTCGAACAGGGCGCACTCGTCACCGATGTTCGCGCCAGGGGCGATACCGATACCGCCAACCTGTGCTGCCAGGGCGTCAGAGATGTAGTCACCGTTCAGGTTCATACAGGCAATTACGTCGTATTCTGCAGGACGCAGCAGGATCTGCTGCAGGAACGCATCGGCGATCACATCTTTAATGATGATCTCTTTGCCGGTGTTCGGGTTCTTAATTTTCTGCCATGGGCCACCGTCGATCAGCTCACCACCGAACTCTTCTTTCGCCAACTGGTAACCCCAGTCTTTGAACGCGCCTTCGGTGAACTTCATGATGTTGCCTTTGTGAACCAGGGTCACAGAGTCACGGTCGTTGGTGATCGCGTATTCGATAGCCGCACGCACCAGACGTTTAGTACCCTCTTCAGAGCATGGCTTGATGCCGATACCGCAATGCTCAGGGAAGCGAATTTTCTTCACGCCCATCTCTTCGCGCAGGAATTTAATCACTTTTTCTGCGTCAGCAGAGTCCGCTTTCCATTCGATACCCGCGTAGATGTCTTCTGAGTTTTCGCGGAAGATAACCATATCGGTCAGTTCAGGGTGCTTAACCGGGCTTGGGGTGCCCTGATAGTAACGAACCGGACGCAGACACACGTACAGGTCCAGCTCCTGACGCAGTGCCACGTTCAGGGAACGGATACCGCCGCCAACTGGCGTCGTCAGTGGGCCTTTAATAGCAACGCGGTAGTCGCGGATCAGATCCAGCGTTTCTGCTGGCAGCCAGACGTCCTGGCCATAAACTTGAGTAGATTTCTCACCGGTGTAAATTTCCATCCAGGAAATTTTACGCTCGCCTTTGTAGGCTTTCTCAACAGCGGCATCAACCACTTTCAGCATCGCCGGGGTAACGTCTACACCGATACCGTCACCTTCGATGAACGGGATAATCGGATTGTGAGGAACGTTAATCTTGCCGTTTTGCAGGGTGATCTTTTTACCTTCCGCCGGAACAACTACTTTGCTTTCCATTAACCTCTCCTTCGAGCGCTTCTGGTTGTTACTGATCTTATGTTAATAAATTGTAATGAGCCCTTCGATAGTACCTGATTGTCCTGCGCCATGAAAGGTCTTCGTTATTAGGCTATAATGCGGCAATTGATAACGCCTGAAAATACCATGAAGAAAACTTCTTTTACAAAACACCGGGTTGAGCGATTCAGCTCGCGACAAGCCGTCAGAAGACCGCAGGAAACCCAGCCGAAGCGGGTTATTTTGTTCAATAAACCCTACGATGTTTTGCCTCAGTTTACCGATGAAGCCGGACGCAGCACGCTGAAGGATTATATCCCTGTTCAGGGCGTCTACGCGGCCGGGCGCCTGGACCGCGACAGCGAAGGCCTTCTGGTCTTAACCAACGACGGCGCGTTGCAGGCGAAGCTCACGCAGCCGGGCAAACGCACCGGCAAAATTTACTTCGTCCAGGTGGAAGGCGAGCCGGATGACGCGACGCTGGCAGCGCTACGCAGCGGCGTGACGTTGAACGACGGCCCAACCCTGCCGGCGGGTATTGAACGCGTGAATGAACCGGAGTGGCTTTGGCCGCGCAACCCGCCGATTCGCGAACGCAAATCCATTCCAACAAGCTGGCTCAAAATCACCCTTTATGAAGGCCGCAACCGCCAGGTTCGGCGCATGACCGCACACGTCGGCTTCCCTACCCTGCGTCTGATTCGCTACGCCATGGGCAGCTACACCCTGGAAACGCTGGCAAACGGCGAATGGCGCGACGTTACCCCTTAAGGAGTCACTATGTTTAAACCTCATGTCACGGTTGCCTGCGTGGTCCACGCCCGGGGTAAATTCCTTGTTGTCGAAGAGAGCATTAACGGCAAAGCGCTGTGGAACCAGCCTGCCGGACACCTTGAAGCCAATGAGACCCTGCTGCAGGCAGCGAAACGCGAGCTGTGGGAAGAGACCGGTATTCACGCTGAGCCTCAGCACCTCATCCGCATGCATCAGTGGATCGCACCTGACCACACGCCCTTCCTGCGCTTTTTATTCGCCGTTGAGCTTAGCGAAACGTGCGCCACAGAGCCGCAGGACGACGATATCGACCGCTGTCTGTGGGTCACTGCCGACGAGATCCTGAACGCGCCAAACCTGCGCTCGCCGCTGGTTGCGGAAAGCATTCGCTGCTGGCAGTCAGGCGCACGCCTGCCGCTGGATGTTATCGGCGCATTTAACTGGCCGTTTACAGAGGGTGCCAATGGTGGGGGGGCGTGATAGAATACGCCGCCTTGAAGTTCAATGTCGTGAGTATTCCATGTCAGATAACAGCCAGAAAAAAGTGATCGTCGGCATGTCCGGCGGTGTCGATTCCTCCGTTTCCGCCTACCTGTTACAGCAACAGGGCTATAAGGTGGAGGGCCTGTTCATGAAGAACTGGGAGGAAGATGATGGCGAGGAATACTGCACCGCCGCAGCGGATCTCGCCGACGCGCAGGCCGTATGCGATAAGCTCGGCATTGAGCTGCACACCGTTAACTTTGCCGCAGAATACTGGGATAACGTTTTTGAACTCTTCCTCGAAGAGTACAAAGCGGGCCGCACGCCGAACCCAGATATTCTGTGCAACAAAGAGATCAAATTTAAGGCCTTCCTGGAATTCGCCGCAGAAGATTTGGGCGCAGACTATATTGCGACCGGTCACTACGTGCGCCGTGCAGACGTGAATGGCAAAAGCCAGCTGCTGCGCGGTCTGGACGGCAACAAAGATCAAAGCTATTTCCTCTATACGCTGAGCCACGAGCAGATCGCCCAGAGCCTGTTCCCGGTCGGCGAGCTGGAAAAGCCGCAGGTGCGTAAAATCGCCGAAGAGCTGGACCTGATCACCGCGAAGAAAAAAGACTCTACCGGCATCTGCTTCATCGGCGAGCGTAAATTCCGCGATTTCCTGGGGCGCTACCTGCCCGCACAGCCGGGTAAAATTGTCACCGTCGACGGGGAAGAGATTGGCCAGCACCAGGGGCTGATGTACCACACCTTAGGCCAGCGTAAAGGCCTGGGTATCGGCGGGACGAAAGAAGGTAGCGAAGATCCGTGGTACGTCGTCGACAAAGATGTCGAAAACAATATTCTGGTTGTTGCTCAGGGTCACGACCATCCGCGTCTGATGTCCGTTGGCCTGATCGCGCAGCAGCTGCACTGGGTCGATCGTGAGCCGCTGAAAGGCACGCTGCGCTGCACGGTGAAAACCCGCTACCGTCAGACCGATATTCCTTGCACCGTTACCGCGCTCGATGACGATCGCATTGACGTGCGTTTCGACGAGCCGGTCGCCGCCGTCACCCCGGGTCAGTCTGCTGTCTTCTACAGCGGCGAAATCTGTCTGGGCGGCGGGATCATTGAACAGCGCCTGCCGCTGCCTGCTGTTTAATACGATTCACACATAAAGGAGACCGTGTGGCGAAGAACTACTATGACATCACCCTGGCGCTGGCGGGAATTTGCCAGTCAGCCCGTCTGGTGCAACAGCTGGCGCATCAGGGTCATTGCGACGCTGACGCCCTGCACGTTTCGCTGAACAGCGTTATCGATCTCAACCCCGGCTCGACCCTGGGCGTGTTCGGCGGCAGTGAAACCAATCTTCGTCTCGGTCTTGAAACTCTGCTGGGCGTGCTTAACGCCAGCAGCCGTCAGGGATTAAACGCGGAGCTGACCCGCTACACGTTGAGCCTGATGGTGCTGGAACGTAAGCTGAACGCCGCAAAAGGCGCAATGAATACGCTGGGCGATCGCATTGCCGGGCTGCAGCGTCAGCTCGATCATTTTGACCTGCAGTCGGAAACGCTGCTGAGCGCTATGGCCAGCATTTATGTTGACGTCATCAGCCCGCTGGGCCCGCGTATTCAGGTCACCGGATCCCCTGCCGTGCTGCAAAGTCCGCAGGTACAGGCAAAAGTGCGCGCGTCCCTGCTGGCAGGTATCCGCGCCGCCGTGCTGTGGCACCAGGTGGGCGGTGGCCGCCTGCAGTTAATGTTTTCTCGTAATCGCCTGACCACTCAGGCAAAACAAATTCTTGCTCATTGTTAACCTCCCGGAGTTGCGAATTATGGAATTATCCTCACTGACCGCCGTATCCCCTGTCGATGGACGCTACGGCGATAAAGTCAGCGCGCTGCGCGGGATCTTCAGCGAATATGGTTTGCTGAAGTTCCGTGTTCAGGTTGAAGTACGCTGGCTGCAGAAGCTGGCCGCCCAGGCAGCAATCAAGGAAGTTCCTGCTTTTGACGAAAAGGCAAACGATTACCTTGATAAAATCGTTGCCGAGTTTAGCGAACAAGACGCCGCGCGCATTAAAACCATCGAACGCACCACCAACCACGACGTGAAAGCGGTTGAGTACTTCCTGAAAGAGAAAGTGGAAAGCGTCCCTGCGCTGCACGCCGTGTCTGAGTTCATTCACTTCGCCTGTACCTCTGAAGACATCAACAACCTCTCTCACGCGCTGATGCTCTCCACCGCGCGTAAAGAGGTGGTGCTGCCTTACTGGCGTAAAATCATCGACGCGGTAAAAGCGCTGTCCGTGGAATACCGCGACATTCCGCTGCTCTCCCGTACCCACGGCCAGCCAGCCACCCCATCCACGATGGGTAAAGAGATGGCGAACGTCGCGTACCGCATGGAGCGCCAGTATCGTCAGCTGGAGCAGATTGAGATCCTCGGCAAAATCAACGGCGCGGTCGGTAACTATAACGCCCACATCGCCGCTTATCCGGAAGTGGACTGGCACCAGTTCAGCGAAGAGTTCGTGACCTCTCTGGGCATTCAGTGGAACCCGTACACCACGCAGATTGAGCCGCACGACTATATCGCCGAACTGTTTGACTGCATCGCCCGCTTCAACACCATCCTGATCGACTTCGATCGTGACGTGTGGGGCTACATCGCCCTGAACCACTTCAAGCAGAAAACCATCGCCGGTGAAATCGGCTCTTCCACCATGCCGCACAAGGTAAACCCAATCGACTTCGAAAACTCCGAAGGCAACCTGGGACTGGCGAACGCCGTGCTGCAGCATATGGCGAGCAAACTGCCGGTATCCCGCTGGCAGCGCGACCTGACCGACTCCACCGTACTGCGTAACCTGGGCGTGGGCATTGGCTACGCGCTAATCGCGTATCAGTCCACCCTGAAAGGCGTGAGCAAACTGGAAGTGAACCGTGACCGTCTGCTGGACGAGCTGGACCACAACTGGGAAGTGCTGGCGGAGCCAATCCAGACCGTGATGCGCCGTTACGGTATCGAAAAACCGTACGAGAAGCTGAAAGAGCTGACCCGCGGAAAACGCGTTGACGCCGAAGGCATGAAGCAGTTTATCGACGGTCTGGCGCTGCCGGAAGAAGAGAAAACGCGCCTGAAGGCGATGACCCCGGCGAACTACATTGGCCGCGCCATCACTATGGTCGACGAGCTGAAGTAACGCCCCTCTCCCCCTTTTCGCCCGAAAAGGGGGATGCTTTTCCCCGGTTTACTCAATGTTTATCCCCACAACAACATAATCAGCGTTAGACTGCTTAGCGAAAACTACAAACAACATCAAAACAACAACTTATATATTTTTCAGCAGCTTACAACAATTACAGTGCAGACATTATCGGACAATAATGGTCATTTTATCGCCCCAAATCATGCCCCCAGCACGATTTTGCCCCCAGATTTGCCCCCAAAATTCACGCTTTTGCGTAGCTTCTTACAGTTTCGTAACACACCGCTTTACACCTCTCTACCTGATCAGCATAATCGCCACGAATCCGTTTGTAAGACTTAACCAGCGCGCTGATTTTTCTCCCTGCCCTATACTTTCAGTCTGACATCCGACTGGAGGTTTCTATGTGTGGACGTTTTGCACAAGCCCAAACCCGTGAAGAATATCTTTCTTACCTGGCCGATGAAGCCGATCGTGATATCGCATATGACCCAGAGCCTATTGGTCGGTACAATGTGGCGCCCGGTACAAAAGTCCTGCTGTTGAGCGAACGCGACGAGCAGCTGCACCTCGATCCAGTGCTCTGGGGTTACGCGCCCGGGTGGTGGGATAAGCCGCCCCTGATTAACGCGCGTGTTGAAACTGCGGCCACCAGCCGAATGTTTAAGTCTCTCTGGCAGCATGGGAGGGCGATCTGCTTTGCAGATGGTTGGTTTGAGTGGAAGAAAGATGGTGATAAAAAACAGCCCTACTTCATCCACCGCGCAGACAACCAGCCTATTTTCATGGCGGCGATCGGCTGCACACCGTTTGAACGGGGTGATGAAGCTGAAGGCTTTCTGATTGTAACGTCTGCAGCTGATAAAGGCCTGATCGACATTCACGACCGACGGCCACTGGTTCTGTCGACGGCAGCAGCACACGAATGGATGCGCCAGGATATAGGCGGGAAAGAAGCAGAAGAAATAGCGGCCGACGGTGCCGTGCCAGCCGACAAGTTTATATGGCACGCTGTGTCGCGTGCAGTGGGTAATCCAAATAATCAAGGGCAATTCTTAATAGAACCGCTCTCAACTTAAGGATGATTAAAGTTTATTCTATAACCCAATAAAATTATAAATCTTATATTTTATTATTTTCCAGTTTGCATTGAAGCGAGGCGATTTCATTATCAATGACATTAAAACCTTTATCGATGGCCTCTTTTAACTCCGCATCGATCGCTTTGATGCCTTGTGCATAGTCAATCATGACCTCAACTTTTTTATCATGCAACCTTTCATACATTTCTTTGTCTTTATTATTCTCAGCCATGCCGAATAATATTTTTTCATACTCCTCAATAAGTTGATTATTGCCTTTATAGGACTGTATCAGAGAGCGAGCATAAGTATATATGTTTATTATCGAATCCCTTGCATCGTCACTAAGCTTTGCTATAAATTTGGCATTTTGCTCATAAAATGTAAAATTATCATCACCAATAGGAAACCCTAAATTCAAAGCCTGACCCGGAACAATATTGTCTACATGAATCCGCATTCTTTTGTTATATAAATCAAATAATGTTACCAACTCGCCTTTAATGCCCTTCAATACAGATAATTGCAACTCCAGCGCTTCTTTTTCAGCTTCTGTCCTTGTTATTCTGGCTTCACGGTCAACCCCTTTAAGAGTAAACATCCCGCCAATAATCGCACCTATTAATGCCGTAATAAAAGATGAGATTGATTCAAAATTCTTATCAAAAATGACAATAATTTCCTTTAAAATCATCATGTTAACCCACCTCAAAAATCGAAAATTAGATACATACATTTCATGCAAGGCATCAATATAACAACATTTCGCATACTTGGCAGGCGCTTTCTTTAAAGCCAATAAAATCATTTAAGGATTAATGAATATTTTCCACAACCTTACCTGACTATAAGTAGATCAGAGAATCTGGTCGTATACCGAGGGGATAGCATTTCACGCTTCATCTGCCACTGCTGCTGTATGCCCTGCCCAGCAAAATAAAGCGTGCCTTTTCCATCTTTAGCGTTCAGGTGATCGAGCACTTCCATCAACCTTTCGCTACCTGCTCGTGGTGCGTTTTCGTCAAATAAGTTTAGCTGGGCCACGCCTTGGCTGAAGAAGTCACCCAGCATAATGCCAGCTTTCTGGTACCGGTAGCCATCCTTCCAGATCTTGTCCAGGCACTTTACCGCGGCGTTGATAATGTCGCGGGAATCCTGAGTGGGGGTGAGAAGCTTCATGGACGCACTGTTACCGTAATACGGCTCGTTAAGCGCAAAGGGAGAGGTTTTCACGAACGCAGAGATAAAGCGGCAATACTGGTGCTCACCACGAAGCTTTTCGGCGCCACGCGCCGCATAGCTGCAAATGGCCTGGCGCATCTGTTCGTACTCGGTGACGCGTTCGCCGAAAGACCTGCTGCAGACAATTTCCTGCTTTGCAGGTGCAAACTCTTCCAGATCGAGGCATGGCTCGCCACGCAGCTCCCTGACCGTTCGCTCAAGTACCACGTTAAAGTGTTTACGGATAATCCAGGTACTTTGTTCTGAGAGGCCCAGAGCCGTTTTGATGCCCATGGCGTTAAGCTTCTTGCTGATACGCCTACCGACGCCCCACACATCCTCTACTGGTACCAGAGCCAACAACCGACGTTGCCGATCGATATTCGACAAATCGACCACCCCGCCCGTCTGCCTCTGCCATTTCTTAGCGGCGTGATTTGCGAGCTTAGCGAGGGTTTTAGTCTGCGCGATGCCAACACCGACAGTCAGGTGCGTACGCTTCAGAACCTTCGCGCGTATCTCTTTGCCAAACTCCGTCAAGTCCCGGCAATTGCGAACCCCTGTCAGGTCGCAAAAAGCTTCGTCAATACTGTAAATTTCGACGCGGGGGCTCATTTCCTCAAGCGTCGTCATTACCCTGTTGGACATGTCAGCGTAAAGCTCGTAATTGCTGCTGAAGCAAACCACGCCAGCGCGCCGGAACAACTCTCTTTGCTTGAAGAAAGGCTCCCCCATTGTAATTCCAGCGGCCTTGGCCTCGGCGCTGCGCGCGATTACGCAGCCATCATTGTTCGAGAGAACAACAACCGGACGCCCTCTCAGATCTGGCCTGAACACCGTCTCGCATGATGCGTAGAATGAATTCACATCACAGAGCGCAAACATGGTCAGCTCGCAGATTTAACGATGAAAGTCACGACACCGAACACATCGAGCGTGTCCTCGCTACCGACGATGATCGGTGAGTAAGCGCTGTTCATCGGTATTAGCTGGACTGTCGGGCGTAGCTGCAGGCGCTTAACTGTAAATTCCCCTTCTACCGCGGCGATAACGATATCTCCATGCTCAGCATTGCGGGAACTATCCACCACCAGCAGATCGCCGTCGCTGATCCCAGCCTCAATCATCGAGTCGCCTGCAGCCTTGACGAAATATGTCGAGCTGGGATGAGCAACAAGAAGCTCATTAAGATCAATGCGTTGTTCTACATAATCAGCCGCTGGGCTTGGGAAACCACACTGGACTAAGTCGCTGAAAAGCGGAAGCGCGATAATTTCTCGCAGTTCAGCAGGTCTGATAAATTCCATTACACATACCTCATATACTGTTTTTATATACAGTAGCTTTCTCTTTGAGGGTGCGCAATACGCCAGATCCCCTATGACTGTCTAAAAATTCGCCGCTTCGTTTCTAAGTTTCTGTGACGGTTCGAATTATTGATTTCGTAAATTATTCAATGGTAGATTTAAGAGAACAAAATTACGCCGACGTTGCATGTTACAGGAATGAACCGCATAGCACGTGAGTTAACATTAGTCAGAAACAACAGCCCGCTATTGCACATGGCGTGGCTGCTCAGTTAGCATAAAATGAGGAAGGGGCTTCACTAGAATTTGAGACTTATGTTAACAACAACATATCAAGAAGAGTTGATGATCAAAGGATATGCAAAAAAATGATTAATTCACAACAAGTGCAGTTCATTAGTAAAGCACTTTACATAACAACATTTACGCTTTTATTGGTAGTGCTGCCTTGTGCATTTATCCATGAAAAAACTTCGCGCGTAATATTTTATTGGTGCGGGTATTTATCGCTAGCAGGTTTATTACTCAACTTAATCAAAAAAGAAGAGAAAATAAATTGCAACAGGATTGCTTTTTCTTTTTTGATGCTATCTGTTCTTTTCTTGGGATGGTCATTGTTATCTGGGTTTTTATCAGGAGAAACATCATCTGAATTGTTATATACACCAGGAAAAAGATGGCTTATAGCAGCAATAATTTCTCTCTTTATCTTAAACGGTAAGGATAAGCTAAAGAAATTCCCCAGCGCTACGATCATAGTATCAGTGATGACTTTGGCTTTCATTATTGCAAGCACTTATGGGATCTTGCAAGGAATGAACAGCGATACGCGCATTCTTCTTGGCATTAATAGAGCAACTCTGACGGCATATGCTTTCAGTGCATTTTCATTAGCTTTTTCAGCGATCATAGCAGCTACCATTACAACTAAAAAGAAGTATCTATTTCAATTAATCGTTCTTATAATTTCCACTTATATCATTTTCTTAACTCAAACAAGAACGGCCATGCTTATCCATCCTTTGCTCGGCTTGCTGTTGCTTCTTTCATGGATGTGGCGAGATAAGTTACTTAATTTCAAGACGCTGATTCTTTCAATTTTGTCGTTGGTAGTAGTTGCTTCCTTAAATTCCAAAATAATAATTAATCGTCTCGATTCCACCATGATTGAAATAAGGGAGTACAATCTTGGAAATGACCATACCTCTTTGGGAGCCAGATTCAGCATGTGGAAACTTGGAGCCATGGCTTTTGCTAAATCACCTTTTGGACAAAGTGAGACTCATCGAAATAATGAAATAAAAAATTTTTTGAAAAATGCTAACGAGAAATCAGAGGCAGCAGGTTATCTAACAGTGCATTTACATAATGAATTTATTCAGTACGCATCAATTTTTGGTATTCTCGGCATACTTGTATTGTTTATTTTTTTCTTTATGTTGATTTTTAAAAGTAGCCACCCTGCTATAATTGGGCCAGTTGGCATACCTACCTTAGCAGTTTTATTCTATGGTTCCACAGATGTATTGTTGACATCAATAGAATTGATAGTTATTTTTTCCACTACAATTATTCTTTCAAGTATGGCAAATGATTATTGGCAAGGAGCTTCTAAATAATGAAAATATATATTATTAATCTGGAAGGCGATACTGAACGAAGGGAATCAATGGAATCCCAAGCAAAGCGTCTAATGCTTGATTACGAGTTAATTCCAGCTGTAAACGGAAAATGTATTCCAAAAAATGTGTTTTCTCTTTTGAAAAGAGAACATAGCTACGCGGTGACTCCTGGGGAAATTGGATGTTCCCTGAGCCATTTGACAGTTTATAAAGCACTTGATGCCTCCAAAGATGAGTGCGCGCTGGTGCTTGAGGATGACATTTACTTACCTGAAGATATTTCTGTTTTCCTTGATGAAATTGAGTTATCAATCCCAAAAAACATTCCATATGTTTACTTGCTTTCTAAAGTTAACCATTACAACAATAAAAGCATTTTAAAATTAGCTAACGGACATTCTGTTCATGATGTTTATAATGCAGCCTTTTCTCATGCTTATATTATAAATAAAGCCGCCGCTCGCATTCTTTGCAAAAAATTATTCCCTATTTGGTGCGTAGCCGATCAGTGGCAAACATTTAAAGAATTCGGCTTTATTAATTTACGTGGGGTTATACCTGAATACATCAACACCAACCCAGTTTATGAGAGTGTAACCACCATCGGCAATCGGAATGACGATATAACCAAGAAAAAAAAGGATGAAGCATGGAAGGCTATTTATTCAAGCCGTTCTTTTAAAGTCAAAATAGCTAAAGCTTGCACCCTTCTTTTCCATCGTCCATTTCAGAAAATAATCAAGCAGTGATTTTCCAAGCGCTGATTAAAATCAGCGCTTCTTAATATACACTTTATAAATCTCCTGCAACTATGACGAGGGTGTGATCGGCCAGATTATATTAGATGTATGCGATGTATCAACGCGCAATAAAAGTACTCGATATTGCCTCCACGCTAATAAAGTATTTTGCTCGTCTTCTGTTGCCATCCTCAAATCAATAGCATCTTTAAGAGGTTCAATTATATTATTTGCGTAGGCTAATAACTCCTGTTTTTTGCGTTGAGCTTTTAGCTCATAATCTACTGGTGCAGTTATGATTTTCCCTTTATCAAAGATGAAAGAACCTCCAAACGCATTATATCCAGCATCAACAAATCCATCTGGTACATTTTCAGGCAAGACTTCCACCACAATCTGATTAATAGGGAATATCGAACTAGCATCATATGAAAAATGAATTATCTTTTTGGTTTCAGGATCGTATGATACTTTTAGATTTTTTTTGGAGAGCGTCTTTAGCCACTGATACCAATCATTTCCATACTCATCCCTTAGAAAAACGACATTCATATCTGGAGCTTTTGCAATGTAATATAATTCAAGTTCACATTGTGATAACTTAGCGACCTGCTCCGCTGTATAGTTCTCCCAGATTTCTAATGGGTTGTATTTTTTAAACACGCCTGATTGCATTTCCATTAAGATACCCATGCAGTATACCAGTTGCCGTTGATGTTATATTGAATATATCGAAATTGTACTGCCGTATAGTTTGTCTTTTGCATCACAGCAGTAACTACAGCCCCATCTGGAGCATATGCAAAGTTACCATCATTATTTCCGTTATCTGCCGTTCCAGGTGAAGCTAACCTGACACCACCCTGCAAGAAATTAGACGACGTCCATGCATTTGTTGCAAAATTACCGCTAACCCAGTCTTGCGGAGCAAGATTGATAATCGCTCCAGTTGATTCCTGCCGCATATAAGGGTATGCAGGATTGTTTGATGAAAGCCCAACGGTAGTAATTGAGTCACGTCTCGCGTATGGGCTTAAATCCTGTTGTGGCGGAGGGTTATTTGGCGAGTACACCCGTACTCCTGGCGTGTCGTACAGGCCCGCCCCCGCCTGAATCAGCCCCACACTGCTGATGTTTCGCCCTGAATGGATATCATCCTTTGCCTCAAGATAGTTAGGCGCAATCACGTTTCCGTTTGATTGAACATCGACTGAAGGTCCCTGCGCTGCGCGAAGATGAAGCACTTTATCATCTGAGGCATAAACGAGCCCCATTTCTGAACCGGAAGCATTAAAAAACCAGAGGTGTTTATTACCTGCACCTCGAATATTTATCGCATTTTGTGAAAGCTCTGCACCTCCATTGACAGCCTTAAGCGCCCCAGGGATGGTAACAGTATTATTATCATTATCGTATTGCACCGCCCTGAAATACCGCCAGCCGATATTGTTGCCATCATCCTCACGAATGGCGAGGATCAACTTCGAATTCGTGTAACTCACGAACTGGACTAACGGCCGGTTTACCCTTCCCCCCTGAGCGGGGCCGGTAGCACATACGACATCGATATAGTAAAAATCCTGCGTCAGGAATGGCGGGGTGTTGGTACATCCACGGGTATCTATAAACAGTGATTCACCGACGACAAAGGGGTAAGTCGCAAAATCAATCGCACCATGATTTGAGTCGGAACTAAAGTTCCCTTTATAACCAACCGGCACGAGCGCACCCGCTACATTGTCAGCAACATCCCTGACAGCCGCCGCCCTGAGTTCTAAATGTTCTCTGGCTAACGCCTTATCCTGAACATCAGAAAGATTATTTTCTTTCTGCAGGGCATTAACGATACGATGGTCATCCCCGGCGGCGACTGTATTCGCCGTTGTACCAACATCCAGTACAGCGGCACCTTTTAGCCCAATATTTTTCCGGGATTCACTGGCATCCTTCACATCGCGCAGGTTTGCATCCTGGCGAAGGAACAGGCCGTCCCCGGTTGCCACCTTCAGTTCGATATCCGCCGTTTCTGAAACGGCAAGGCGAAACTGGAGCGTCACACTGATGCCACTTACTGGCTTCTCAATTGCTGCACAGTTCGCCACGGCATACAGTTCGCCGGCATCGGTTAACAGCCCGACCTCACGAACAACAAAGCCCCCCACACCGGGAGGCAGTACCAGCTGCGCAATAAACTGATTCGCCTGATCCGGCGAGACTTGCAACGCTGAAATTCCCGAACGATACACCTCATGTATCAGGGCGGTTAATGCCGGATTAGGTGTTACGGGCTGGCCGTTACCGTCACCCACCACAAAGTCTTTAATAATGACGGGTTTCCCGGTCGCAGAAGACTGCGCCTCCAGCTCTTTACCTCTGTTGGTCAGAATACTGTAATATTTCTCAGCCATGGCTAAACTCCTGCCTCAATATCGACATCAATCCAGGCGGTAACAGCACCGCCGGTATAATAAGTTCCCCTGGCGCCCAGGTCGGCAATCACGTCAATGGAGGTCAACAGACTCCTCAGGTTCTTCGCTTTATCGACCTGCCGCCGGATACGCTGATACAAAGCGTCATCAACTTCCTGAAGGCTGTAAACCTCAACGCGGAAGGTGTAGGGAGCCTTACGCGGCTGATCCTCCCACCACTCCACCACTGTCGTCGGGAGACTGACAGCGCTCAGTGACCGCCTGACAGCGCCGGCAGTACCGCGATGCTGATGGACATAGGCGGCATTTTTTAACACTTGCCGCTTTTCAGCCTCTGTCCAGGCGTCTTCCCAGGAATCAACCGCAAATTCCCATGCTAGCCAGGGCAGCAAGTGCGCCGGGCAGGTATCGGGGTCTTTCACTTTACGCACCATGCCCGTATCCAGTGCGGTGCTCTGCTCCGAGCTGGCCTGCTCCTGCGCCCGCTCAGGCTGAATGGCGGAGGGCGGTAGCAGGGAACGAAATTTATCCAACGGAGCCTCCTTTGCGGGTGACGTTTATCGCACTACACCAGGGAGCCTGCCCGGCGGCCGCTTCAAGATCTGCGACCGGACTTATCAGCCTGACTCTGGAAACACCGGGCTGCTGGAGTGCAGCGTAAATCGCGGAAAGCGGCACGAGGCCGTTTATGCGATGTGAAAGCAGGGTGTAGCTGGTCAGCGTGCTGATGGCATGCTCCAGCACCGTCTGCGAATCCGGTCCGTCGGGTATGTCCAGTTCAGCTGTTACCGCATAACTGACAATGGTGGCGCTTTTGACGCTGACATAATCAGTCAGAGGCCTGACCTCATCGGCGCTTAGTTCGCTCATCACCTTTTCCGTCAGGCCGGGGCTGGCCTCACCATTACCGGTTCGCGACAGGACATAGACATCCACTTCACCCGGGCGGTTGTGCGTTTCCGGGCCATAGGCATCCGCATCCAGCACATCGTTATCCGCGGATTTGGCATGAAAGCGGTAAGCGTTGCGCGCACCTGCCGTATTCAGCTGCGCCCACGAAAGCTGGATACGCTCACGGAAAGCGTCATCGTCTTCATAGACAGGATCGACGGGTGGCACGGCATCCGGATCACCGGGATTTATCACCAGGCGGGAAACATTAAAACCCGCACCTATCTGGTCAAGATCGGCTCCTCTGGCGCTGGCAAGGAAAACAGCACGTACCGCATCATTGACACGCTGAAACGCCAGGGTGAGCTGGTAAGCGTTGATTTCCCCCTGTTTATACGCCGGATCAGATTCGACCAGCGCGTCGAATTCTGGATCCAGTTCGCGCAGGCGCGCCAGCCAGCGGGTAAAAATATCGGCGGCATCCGGTACCACAATCGCATCCGGTACCGCCAGCGCAGACAGGTTAATTACGTCATAACTACTTGCCATAAATCTGTATGCCTCCGGTGCTGACGGGAAGATTATTCTCTTTATTGATCCCCTCGATATCGACGACACACCCTGCTTCATCTGCCGGGAAAGTGACCATTACACGCGTGACCCGCAACCGGGGCTCCCAGCGCGCCAGCGCTGAGGCCGTGGCCGCGATAATCCGCAGTCGGGTAAGATCGTCGCGAGGGTTGTCCACCAGCGAAAACAGGTCACTGCCGTAATCACGAACCAGCACGCGGCTGCCGACGGGGGTGGAGAGGATGTCGCTGACGGACTGGCGCAAATGATCGCTGCCGGACAGGCGTTTACCGGCTCCCATAGGTACGCGCATAAATTTTTGAACCGCCTCAGCCACAGGCATACGGCGCGGGGCTTTGAGAATGGCGGAAGCGTTACGCCTGACTTCCGCTGCCGTGGCCTGTCGCATGATTTACTCCTCTTCTGGCATATCCTCCTGTTCCGGTGAGTCGGCCTGCTCAACTTTGAGGGCTATCTGGTCGCGCAGATCGTCAATAACCTGCTGCACCCTGACAACTGCGGAAGGGGTCATGGCGCAGTCTCGTTCAAGAATGTCGGGTAACGTCTCCAGCACCTGAACCATTGCTTTTGCCATGGAGGAAAATTCTCTGGTGACTTCTGACGCCGGGATCAGCTCCCCAGTTTCCTGCTGAAACTTGAGCCTTTCACGCTCCGACTGAAACCAGGCTTTACGATCGGGGGGAAGCATTTTGTCGACGTCCACCAGCTCCGACGGTGTGGTACTCGTCAGCAACTCCCTGAGGATATCGGTGATGGCAAAAAGCTTAAGTTTCGGATTGCTGCCCGGTGCCGGCTGAACATTTGCAAGCTTGCTAGCGACCGTCTGGCGGTGCAGATCGGTAATGGCTGCCAGCTGCGTGATATTCAGCCGGAAATTTTTGAGTTCGTTATCCATGATGGTGAACAAAAAATAGTCATTTCGACATCCTGCAAATGATCAGGACTGAAATATCAAGAGGTTAAACGGATGATGATGAAACCAATAAAATGCAAAAAACTAGCCGTTTTCCGCGTGTCCTCGCCCCCTCGGTGTTCAGAATCACCAGGAGTACCTTTTGCAAATACGATTCATTATCATCACGGTGGACTGTTTTTTTAAAAGGGTAATGATCTGTGCGGTTCCTATGGCTATAGTAACCACACACTATCTACTAGTACCCATAATCAAAGGTATCGCATATGGACATTAGGAATAAAATTGACACCATTCTGCTTTGTGACATTGCCAAACATCTCGGAATTGAAACTGAAATTGATACTGAACTCGTAAAATATGCAATTACCTCAGGTAACTCATGGATCCTTGAAGCTAAGTACTCATTCTTTAACGCAGAAGAAGCTTCTAAGCAGGATCGTGAATTTGTTATTGATATATTGAATATGTATCGAGGTCTATCTGCTGCAATCCGGAAATTACCTGAGGATACTCAGCAGAGTCTCACCGAGAGATTTGAATTAAGGATGATTGACAAGAACATTCAAATCCCTGGATTCGATGGTAATAATGAAGCGCAGTACTTCTCTATCGTAGAAGCATTCATTAAATTCGATCGTTACGTTGAGCAGAAAGAGCCCATTGAAAATACCCACAACGAAACAGTTGATGACTACTCAAAAATGCTGGCGGAGTATAAAAAATTCGATGCACCGAATCGATTGTTCAATCTCAATGTAGAAGAAATATCCTCAGTTTTAAGACTTGCACCTCATGGTATTTAACAGGTAATAATTCCAAGGCCCTTCAAGAAAGGGCCTTTCCATTTTTACCCGTAACTTCATTTCCTGTCTTTGGTTGGCTGGCAGTTCGCCTGCCACGCTTTGTTATGCGCCAGGATGTCGCGCTTGGTCTGCTTGTCCAGAACGTCAATATCGTGGTTTGTCAGATAGACAATCCGAGTCCACAGACAGCCCGTATCAACCACCACCGGGGCGGGTGAAGTTTTCGCGCAGCTCGCGATCAACATCGTCATCAGGCATGTGATTAACAGTCTGCTGGACATTACTGGCCTCTTTAGTGACTTCTGCTTTACGTTCCGCCGCGGCAACGGTCGCCGCTGCATTCTCTTCGGTGCGCTGCTGCTTAGCTTTTGCTTCTGCCTTTCCGCTTCCGCGAATATTTCCAGCAACAAACCCGCTGAATGCGACGGCCACCAGCGCAGCAATACCGCCCAAAATCATTTCGATGATGCTCATAGCCACCTCAGACCAGCACGGATTTTGCCAAATTAAACAGTGCGCGGCGTTGCTCCAGCCCGTTTCGTCCACCATTGATTAGCAGCGTAACGCGCTCAACATCGCCGGAGTGGAGCAGGCAGCCGCGGGAAGCATAGAACCACGCAGCTGAGCGCGCGGCGTTTTCGTCCACCTCCAGCAATTCTGGCTGTGTAACCAAATCCAGCTTCAGCGCCTGACCGCAACTGCGGTAGTTGCTCAGCCCGGTGATTTGCTTCAGCCCGCGCCCGCGATATTTCCAGCCGTCGCCCGCTACCTGATTACCCAGATTCTTTTTCCCCCACTCGCCACCGTAAACAAGATTGGCGATCGCTTTCTGGTTGGCCGGTTGCGTTGCCGTTCTGCCGAGCGCGGCGGCCTGCTGGGGTGTGATGCGGTGCCTGCCGAATGTGGGTACCAGGTTTTCAGCCGCGTAATTCAGATTCTCCACCAGCCGGGTGAAGCCTGAGGACTCGTGCCCCATCTGTGCGATAAACATGGCCTGGTCAAGCGGTGCGGTAATACCGTATTCCCGCATAACCTTGCCTATCTGCGGAAACCAGCGCGCTGCCAGCCCGGCGCTGATACCTGCCGCCTTTTGAAATTGTGTTTGGTTCACGTTGTGCTCTCTCCAGTAATACGAGCGATATTGCCGCCCGCACGCCAGACAGCGACACAGACAACAACGTTAATGAGGATTTCACCGTAATCGACCTGCACATAATCGCCGTGCCAGATGCGGAAAGCCGTGTATGCAGGGGCCAGAATCAGCCCATAGGCCAGAAACTCCATTACCCGGCGGCGCCGCATACTGCGCTTACGGAAAAACATCAGGCGGAACGAAATCATGATGCAGGCCAGTGCATTAAGGTGAAGCAACAGCCATGGAAAGTTCTGCAGCAGCCACGTCATTCTTCCCCCTTCACGCCGGGCAGGTTGCCTGTTTTTGATCGGGCAAGAATGCGCAGCAGAATTGTCACGGAAACCGTTGAAGCTGCCAGTGCGCCAATCGCGGGCGATACCTTGATAGTGACTGGCGGGCTAAGCTGATTCAGTCCGGCGTTGATAAGGGCGGCGATAATTTCTGAAGCAGTACCGGCACAGTAAATGCCACCGATAAACGAAATGAGCGCAAAAAGAATCTGCTTCCAGATTTTGTGGTCCTCAGAACTGAGGATATACAGCGCGGCCCCAGCCAGGGAGCAGACCATCACTGCTGGTGTAGCCTCTGGAAAAAGCGTGGCGAAAGTGATTCCGGTTGTACCAGCAGCCACGCCCGCCGTTACTGTTGCAGTTATTGGTTCTGCGGACATTTAGCCCCCTGTTGCTGTGAGTCCTCTCAGAAAGAGCGGAAACAAAAAAAGGCCGCCTATTAGGCAGCCTTGTTAAAAAGATTATGTCACTTACATCTGAATGCTTCAGGAAGAGATGGATTATCACCAGAGCGGCACGAAGGACACCAAGATTGAACTATGTGCCGACCATCGCCCATATCTCTGTACCCAAAGTCTTCTGTTTTATAAAACACATGAACTCCAGCATCTGCTGAACACTTTGGACAAGACTTATAATCAATACCTTTATGCACAGCATCTTGGGAATCGTTTAGAGAACATCCACAGACAGCACAACCTCCCATAGAACTACTCCTTCCTTTGGCTAAAGGATAGCAATAGCAAAGAGCAACGGATATATCGTTGACATAGATCGATTTTTGGGTGGTGAAAGACATACCTAAGTAGGATGCTTAGAGACCAGTCTTAACAGGTTACGATAGTTTTTGCGTACGCGTTACACTTTTCGTATCATTGAATCAGCCTGCTTTAGGAAACCTCCTATAGAATTCTAAAGGGAAACGATATGCCTCAGCGTTCATATAAAATTGAATTCTTTCAATTGAATCTTGTGCCAAATCAAAATTTAGCTTCAGTTCGCGATCTATTCGAAGCTTTGAGAGATGAAGAATATGATACATCGTTTGAAATTGGCGGGTTTACACGTGAGGTTTGGGGGTTAGTATTCGATCGGTTCCCTGAGAGTGTTTGCGGACAGTTTCGGAAATTCAGGGATACAGACATCCCTGAGATCGGTCTCCCCGGCGAAGATGCAGAACAGATAGAGTTAGAGGATGGCGAAGGGCTTATTGAAAAGAACTTTTTCATATACTACGAAGAAAACAATATTCTCGCCTGGCACAGGAACAACCATTCCAGTGGAATCAATCAATTCGTCAATTTCTTAAGTAGTACAGCTGGTATCAGGGTTTCAGCAGGGCCAATTTTACAGTCAGACGCAATTGCGCGTCTTATGAGCGGTGATATTGAATTGAAAAAAATTGAAATCACTTTGCCAAGGCCTACAAATCCAGCACTCTATCCAGATGATGATTTCGGTTCCAGCATTCTCGGCATGATGAATGATGCAGATGCAGATAGCTTAAAAATCAGCATGGGGGTGGATTTAAGAAGAGCAGATACTGAAGGAAGATTAACTAACCGATTAAAAAGGACTTTAAGAAATTTGATGCGTACCGGGGCTACTACAGCTCGAGCTCATGTTTTTGAGGATGGTATTGAATACCCTATCGATCTTGTTGCTGACCGGGTTTTTTCGTGGCAGTCTGTTGAGACGAATTCTCATTTTCCTCCAAGTTTTACAATGTATGGTATCATTGACACAGCTAAAGCAGAATGTCAGGAGGCGTTAGATGGGTACTTTGGTGCAATGGAAGACGCTCTGCTCTAGGTCTGTTGTAAGCGCCTTAGTGGTAGGATTATTTTGGTTAAAATCAGATAGTGTAAAAGTTGAGGTGTTAGTGAGCGCCTCAGGGGTTATTACTGGATTAGCGGGAACTCTCTTAGGCTTCTTGATCACGTCTATGTCTCTAATAACAGCATTGATGGACAAAAGACTAGTTATAAATATGATCAAAACTGGCCACTACAGACGGTTGATCGCGGATACAATAATGACATGTGCATTTCTACTTTCACTGATTGTAGTTTGTCTAATATGTCTCGTATCCCAAGACTATTTAATCAAGTGTTTCTTCTATATGATAATATTTTTCCTTTGTATAAGTATCCTTTATCTTATAGAAGCAGGTCGACGATTTTCAATGGTGGTATTAAACATTAAATAGTGGAGTCGCTGTAGTATAAGCGACTCCTTAATATTATCTACTTTCTACCATAAGCATAACACCGCAAATGAATCCTAATGCGGTTTGTAGCTCTTTTCGAATCGTTCCATCTGAGCATTTCCGTTTTTTCGCAATAGCTCTCAGTGAAATACCGATCACAAAATGAGCAATAACCAACTCATACTCTTCAGGCTCATAGTGCTTTAGTCGTGTAACGCAACCATCAATCTTAATTCCCTCATCGTCATCACATTGCAGGCGTGACTTTTTACCGTGCGGTAGTAATCCTTTAAAACCAGCAGCTATAGGCTGCCAGTCGACGCCACTGCTATCAGCAGCAGCCCAGGCTCCCCAGCGATCCATTACCTCGTACATGTCACGCATTTTTCTCTCCAATGTCTTCGATAAGTATCATTCCGGTGTCACCCCATACTTTTGATGTCCGGGCGTCCCAAATGTGGGAATCATCCTCAAACAAGGCGTCCAACAGAGATTTTGTTAAGTTGTCCAGATCGGGCTTTTGCTGATGGGGCTGGCCGTCCATAGCCGCACGCTTTTTCTTGCTCCAGCTCTGCGGCATCGGCAAAACGAAGGTGATATGGGTGCCGTTCTCCGGTACCTGAATTCTATGAAGGCGGGCTTCATCGCAAAACATGCGATAGCGCATCACCGGCGGACGCTGCTTCCACTTATCAGCGCGGGTCATGCGGGGTTTTCCGACAGGAGTGATGAGGTATTTAGGCATAGAATACTCCCAGCTCTAACTGGACCTGCTCCAGCAGCTGCAACTCGGTACCGAAGTTTCTCTCCCATTGCTTACGGCCAGCATGAATGGCTACACCATAACCGCCGTTGCGATGGTGCATATGGCACAGAGGAATTGATTTCCGATGGTCAGCGCGCTGGCTTGCGCCCTGCCCGGTTCGGATGTGGTGGATTTCCGCAGGCGTTTCGCCCAGGTTCTGATTTCTGCACACGATGCAGCCCAATGCGGCCACACGCGAAAGATGGAGGCTATCTGCTTTCTTCATGCTGGACCACCAGCATAAGCAGAAACACCGCACATAGACGGGCGGTGAGAGTTGTTTAGGGTAATGCTCTGCGCCATTTTGATTCCTCAGGTTGGCGCAGTAATCAGTGGGTGTTCAGCCCGTTTGATTATTATAAATCAACACTTACGGCTTGAGAACCTTAAGTGCTTCTGGCAGGGAGTTCAAATTGATAATCCGATCTTCATCGTCCAGAATCTGGGCTGAAAGCCCGCCTCCTTCCCGGCGAATCAGTGTGCGCAATGCCTTGCTGGTCACAAGGTAGTCTGTTATTTCACCATCAGTAAGACATAAAACAAGCATTCCGTCTTTGGTGAGACCGGCAGCAAATTCATTCAATTTCATGGGCAATTCCCTAAAAATGGATTTCCCCTTGCGGGGGCGGTCCTTTTCTCCCTGTGAACTGATTTCATTTAGGTTTCCGCTAACCAGATGTCTAATAGGTTAGAAAGATCAATTAATCATAATTGACCTGTCTAACCGATCTGCTTTCAAAACTCAGTACTCAGGTCCAGCTTTTTAAATCACAGGCCGATCATCGGTATCTGTCACTCGATTCAGAAAGTACGTCACAACTCCCATTATGGTCGCATCATAAAGTGAATCACCCTCTATAGCCTCGCCATCCTGAGTTATTAATGCCCTCCCCTGAACTTTTGCGAAGTCCAGACTACCGCAGAACGCAATTAAGATGGTGTCACCTAACTTCGGCTCTCTGGCAATGTTTATTATCACGTATCCAGCTGATGTTTCGATGGTTCGGCAGTTGTCGTCATTACCGTAAAGGTTGGTAATAGTGAGAATCTGCTCAGCGAGGTCTAATGCTGGTGATTGAAATCCCATGATAACCCCCTTAGCACTTAACTGTATATTTATACAGTACCACTAAAAAAATGAGGGTCAAGAATTTGGGTCAAAAAAACCCGCATAAGCGGGTAAGTGATTAATAAAAAAGCACTAAACTCCATTCTTTAACTTAAGAGAAACCATACAAAATCATCTCTAACTAAAACTTTTACGTTAGTGAGCTACAACCACGTGTGTTCGTGAATGTAATGCAGAAACTGGTACCGAAATGTTCTGTTATTACTACTCACATTCTTCCTTCATAGCCATCAATGTAGGCTTCAGAGATAGCGTCGCTCATAGCTTTACGCTGTTTAGCAGACCATGATTTATTTTCGACGTAACGAGTTCCCGCGAAAATTGTTTCACTCTGAATGGAGTTCAGAAATGACTCGCTACGAAAACTATCTGCACGCTTGTTGGCGTCCTCTATAGACATGCCTGATGAGCGGTCTTTTGCTCCCAGATCATGAAAAGTTTTAAAGAATGGCACCGCCATCTTAATACTGTCGGCTTTTATAACGCGTACATTCGGGTCAAAGCCGTCATCTGCAGCATATACATACTGGCGTGCATGGCGTTCTGCACTTGTTTGAGGGGTGCATGCGCTGCTCATCAAGGATGATGTTAACAATGCACACACGAATACTCCGGTAGATTTATTCATGGAGATCTCCATTCCAGTAAAAAACATTCCCATCAGTAGCTTATCAGGATTTTTCACTCATAGTCATACCCCAAAATCTGTCATTGACACGGTCAAAACAGCGGCGTAGGATTCGAATCACTGTATATATACCCAGTTGTTTATATGCAGTTTTTATAACTTTTAATCGTCAAAGAGGAATTAACTATGAGTGGTAATGGTGGCGACAATGCACACAACAATGCGTTCAGTGGTGGCAAAAATCCTGGCATCGGTAACTCTGGTTCTGGCAGTAATTCCGGTACGTCGGGTAATGGTGGGAATGGTGGCCGTACACAGAATATTAATGGATTTTCTGTGGATCCAAACAACAGTGCACAGGTGAATGCTGCTAACAGAGGTGATGCGGCTGGAGTATTTTCTGCCGGTGGTGCAATTGCTATCAGTTCAGGAGTAGACAGTCATTCAGGTAAAGGCTCCGGTGGTAATGGTGGTAACTCAGGTTCACAGTCTGGTAGTAATAACTCCCAGAATCAAAATGGAATTAGCACTACGAGCGCTCCATCTACCTGGGATAGAACGGCAAAGTACTATGGCTCCAATGATAAAGTTTCCCGGAAAGCGCTTAAGAACTTATATGAGCAAGCAGTGCGGGATGGAAGTATACCAAAAGCAGCCCGGGGTAATTTGCGCGAAAATGTCCAGAAGATGCTCGATGAAGATAATCAAATTGAAGCATTACAAAAAGCCAGCGAAATTATTGCTGACATGGGGGAAAAAGTTGGTAGTTACTTAGGGCAAAAATATAAGGATGTGTCAAGGGAAATTGCAAGTAACGTTAAGAACTTCCAAGGTAAAACAATTCGTAACTACAATGATGCAATGGCCTCTCTGAATAAGATTATTGCTAATCCGGGGATGAAAATTAATCAAGGTGATAAAACTGCGATTGTTAACGCCTGGAAAAGCCTGAATGCGAGTGATATGGCAAACAAACTCGGCAATCTAAGCAAAGCATTTAAGACTGCAGATCTGGTGATCAAAGTAGAAAAAATCCGAGAGAAAAGCATCCAAGGCTACGAAACAGGAAACTGGGGTCCATTGATGCTAGAGGTTGAGTCCTGGGTTATTAGTGGTATTGCTGTCGGTGTAGCAATGGGGATCTTTGGCGCCCTGGCGTCTTTTGTTGCGACAACCGTCGGGCTACCAATTACTGCATTAACAATTGCAGGAATTATAGGCATTAGTTACCTAGCTTCATTCATTGACGATAAAATCGTTGATAAAATCAACAATGAAATAATCAGACCAGCTCATTGATCTAAAAGGGGGCAGAGATGTTATCTGCCCCTTAACTATCACCGGTGCTTAATTTTTAATTTTAATACTAAGAAAACTGCATAAGCATAGCTGATGTAATAGCAGGTGAGGATATAACACACATAAAATACGCTAACGAAAAAAACAGTAAGAAGATAATCGTTCCCTGATAAAAGCCTCATAAATCTTCCTGATTCAGTTAGCTCCACGTTCGACACCAACAAATAATAAATAATTGCAATATAAAACACGGTGAATAACATAAAAGCCAAAATACCTTTTGTGAAAGAAAAATTGGTTTTTAAAGTTAATTTCCTCCGGGCAATCAAGAAAAACAAAACACCTAACAAAGGAGCAATTTTAACATAAAAACTCATAACACTACTTAATGTTGGGTTATTGGCTGAAATTAACTCAGGAACTTTACCAGATAACGCATATAAATAAGTTAGAGAATCGCTCCCTTGGTTGTTAGTATATGATAAAAAAATCAGAATCAAAGGTATAACCCCGACAAGAAAAATATAATACATTCTTTTTGCCGCAATATTTGTCAAACTCCTTGATTCAACTTGCTTCATAGACATTTCACCTACCCTGTGTTTCGAACTTGTCCCTCTGAGTTTAGTCAGTGGATTGAAAAATGAAATAATTATATTGCAGATTTGCTAGTCGATCCATTTTGTCGGTGTTGTTGACCTTTTTCATGCATAAGAGCAAATACTACAATTATAGCGTTAAGTTTTTTCCACAAGCCTACGCCAGTTATCTTCAAGCTCTCTTCGAGCCTCCCTCTCCCCTCCTGGCGGAAAAGAGAATCCAACTCGCCATTCTGAACAACCGTTAGAGCACCTAATTTCTGCGGCCCCCCAGTTCATTCCCCGGCAGCGAACCCTCAGTGCAGGGGACATGCCACATACAGGGCATTTCGGTAAATCAGTCATTTCCCATCCTCTGCAGCAAATGTTTGTGGCGGCGCAACTCGCGAACGGCCCCCTGCAGACGCTGCAGGTTTGCCAGCTTCGCTTTCGTGCGGCGGATTTCAGTCGAGATATAACGCGATGAAGGAATAATCAGATCATCCGGACGGCTGACGAAAGCCGGGATATCCCCAATAATTTCTTCAAGGGGTTTGCTTTCCGGAGCCGATGCAGCCTTGACTTCCGCTGCCGCGGGCTCCTGCTGCTCTGGTTGTATTACCGGTTCACCCGCCAGGCTCCAAGTAATGTTTTTACCGTCCACATGGCGTAGGACCAGACCGTCCTTGCACATTGCACCCAGCGATGCATTCAGGGCTCGCGAACCTTTACCCAGTTTTTCTGCGACCTGATTGGCCGTCATGGCCCCCTGCCCCTGCATTGCTGACAATACCCTCTCCACCAGCGGCGATGGCTGCTTGGGTCTGATACGCTTCGGCTTATGTTCCTTCGCGCTACCGACCGACCATGATCCATCGAAGAAATCACACAAACCCTGCTGTTTGTGCTCGCGCAGCATATTCAGTGCTTCTACGGGCTCAATATCAAGACGGGCGGCAACCTCACGATATGTCGCTTTTTTCATGGCTTTCAGTGCGTCGATTACAGATTCCATAATTTTCTCCTCAAAATTTACTTAACAGGTCACAGGTGGCTAACGTTTCCGCGATAGCTCTCCCAGTCAAAGTTCACCCAAATGCCGTTATCCATGCGCAGGCGGTCAACAACCCTTTCACCCAGGGTTTCTACCAGCGCGTCGTAATTCAGGTTGGTCAGAACACCAACCGGGCGCATGGCGGCCAGGCGGCGATCGATAATCTGGTTCAACAAAACTTTCTCGCCGCGGCTGTCGCGCTGAATACCGACTTCGTCGAGCACCAGCAGATCAACTTTGCAGAGGTCGTCCAGCAGCGCGGCTTCAGAACGCCCTTCGTCATAACAGGCCCTAGCGCGAAGAGTCAGATCCGGAACCGTCACAATCAGGACCGTTTTCCCCTGCTTCAGCAGGTAGTTGCCGATGGCCGCTGAAAGGTGGTTTTTCCCGGTACCTGGCTTTCCGGTGAAAACGAAACTGGCGAACCCTGTACCAAAATTTTGCGCATAGCTCTTTGCCATACTCAGTGCATGCCGCTGGCCATCCCCCTCCACCTTGTAGTTCGCGAAGCTGCAGCTGCGGTGCAGGTTCTGGATCCCGGATCGCCCGAAAATTTTCTCTGCCCACGCCTGCTGGTTGATCTTGTCGATCTCCGCTGCGCGCTTTTGCCCTTCTTCGCGCTGCCAGGCCATCAGCTCTGCAGCGCTCTTAAATTTGGGTTCTACGCCCGGCGGAATGACGCGGCGAAGGCGATCGAGAATGGAACCTGCGTTTTGCATGCTTACCCCCTGAATCCTGGCGGAACGGTGTTATCGGGACGGGAGATCTGATTGATATCCCGTCCACCAGCCTGGTAATGCCCTGTGCCCGGCGGCGGCAGGCGGATAATCAAGTCATCCCATTTTTCGCGCAGTTTGGCCGGGCATTTGACCTGGCGAACCCAGAACGTATCGCTCTGAACGCGCTTGAACATTTCACAAATTTGCTTGTGGCTACGGCCATCAAGGGTGCGCATCAGACGAACTTCGTTCGCCCATGCCGTCCAGTTCGGCTCTTTCGGGCGAACGATCTCGCCGTCAAAGGTTGCGGCCTCCTCGTAGAGTTTCAGCACGCGCTTCCAGATCCATTGCGCACAGGTCAAATCTTCCTGGCTGCCCCACTGGCGTTTTGCAGGGCTGTAGACCACCGCTTCTGGGTGGCGCTTTAAAAAATCGGTTTTTGTCAATTTTCCGTCCGAAGGCGGAGCGTCCGGACAAGAAGTATTTTCTGGTTCTTTGACTGGTTCAGAAGAGTGACTGATTCTGGGTGAATCTCCTTCACTATCCCCTGGTGAATGTGTTGCACCATCTGGTGAATCTCCTACACCAGCCCCTGGTGAATTTGCTTCACCATCCTGGTGAATCTCCTGCACTACCCTCGCACTGGTATTTGCACCGCTCAGGGTTAGTCGGTAGAAATTGCTGCCATTGCCTTTCGGCCCCGATCTGGTCTCTTTTCGCATCAGTCCAGACTCGCAAAGCGCGGCAACATGATTCATGACGGAACGACGGCTGATCTCACACTGATCAGCGATATGCTGATAGCTCGGCCAGCACTCGCCCTGGTCACTTGCGTTATCGGCCAGCTTAAGCAAGACCAGCTTACGAAGCGGGTTTCCCACCTTGACCTTCATCGCCTGAACCATCAGTTCCATGCTCATAGAACACCTCGATACAGCTGAACTAGGCTACGTTTGAACAAGTAGAAACCAGCTTCACTTTGACGCCGACCAGCTGCGCCAGCGCGTCGATAGCTTCCAGAGTCTCGCGGCGGATTACCGGTTGCGGTTTCCCTGTGAATACCGCGTTGGTGGCTTCGATACACTCTTTGTTAACCCTGGCAGCCCGGTAGAGCATGCAGTCTTTCTGCTCCAGCTCGTTATCAATGGCGGTACGGATGGCATAGCTCAGGGCTTCCGCCTGTTTCAGGTAGTTAGGCGTATCGTTGCGGAATGCACGCTGAATAATCTGCTTGTTGTTGTGCAAGCGCCGCGCGTACTCGTCAGGTTCCGTCACGTTATCCAATGGCTGAAGCAGATCGCCAAAGTGATGCGGGGTTATCAGCTGTGTGACTGTCTTCCAGCCCTTTTCCTGCGCCCAGGACTCCAGCTCGCATGCCAGCTTTTTGATTTCCATCAGTCAGACTCCTTTGAATCTTTTGGGTTATCTTTGTGCTCATACAAAACTGAGTCGTACTTCAATGCACCACCCGTTATCTTTTCCAGTCGCGCGGCTCGTCGTTCGGGGACCAACTCCCCCCATTCACTGACAGAGGATCGAGCGATGTTGAGAGCTCTCGCCACATTGGCTTTTTTCCCAAAGTGTTTTATTACATCTTCGGTTTTCATTGGGTTCTCCTTGGTAAGTTTTCCTAACTTTATATGTTAAGGAAACAAGAGTCAATGCGCGTTAGGATTTCCGAACTATGAAAACGATCGGTCAGCGTATAAAAGAACGGCGCTCTGCCTTGAAATATACCCAGCGCAGCCTAGGTAAACAGGCTGGGGTTGCCCATGTCACAATCTCTCAGTGGGAACGTGATGAAACCTCACCGAGAGGCGATAACCTTTTCAAACTAGCTGCAGCACTGAACGTAGAGCCTGGCTGGATTATTAAGGGGGATGAGGGGTATGAACCACCACCAGCCGAATCCTACAGATTGTTATCCCCACAGCAGCATCAGCTTCTAGAGCTCTTCGACAAGCTTCCTAATGCAGAGAAAGAGCAACACATCATCAATTTGCGGGATAAGGTCAAGGACTATGATGAAACGTTCAATGACCTCATAAAAACCAAAAGCAAAGAAGAAATCCTGCAGATCCTCAAAAACCTCGACATCAAATAATTTTCACCCCTATAGGCCGCTCCCGCAGCGGCCTCTTTGCGTTTGCCGCACCCCTTACGTTAGGTTTTACGAAATTTAAACTTGACGATTTGTTAGGTTTAAATAACAATCAGCGTTATCAAAACTTAACAGCAGTAATCAGTAAACGTTCCGCCTACCCGGCGATAAGGGTGAAGAGGAGATAGGTGATGGAAAGAAAATTCATGATTTATCAGCGCCGCGATGGTTTTCAGATCGCAGAAGAAGCAACTGGGACCCGTCTTGCTAACGGAATGGACATGCTGGCCCGTCCGAACAAATCAGCAGACTGGTGCTTTGCTGCATTTAATATCGATCTCACTGACGGGGAGGATGGTTACGAACTGGTGGGTGAAGAGTCGATTGATTGTTCGGTTGTCCCTTCGCAAATGATCGAGTTTGTGGATGGTGTGATGAAAATCACCAACTCCTTCGCAGAAGAACTTGATATGGGAGAGGCCCACGCCGAAGCTCTGGAAATCAACGCAGCAATCGACAGTATGATCGAAGCCCGGCAGCAAATCGCAAATAAAGAACCCGATTTTTTACAAGAAACCTGGGATCTTGTGCGCCTCGGTAATTCTTACAAAGAAGCAGGCCGTGAATGGTATCGTTGGGCAAAAGCTACAGCCCTCCGACTATGGGAAAACAGTTTAGCTCCGCGTCAAATACTTCAAGCGAAATAAGATTTGATCGCTTGGCGGTATATGCGTTCCCGTGGTCCATGCTTATACCGCCCTTTTTATTGTGAATTGCAAAGTGGAGTATTCAGAAATGGATAAAACACAACTAACACCAGAACAACAAATTGCTTGGGCGCAGGGTAAGCTCGTCACTTCAGTATTTCTTCGTGATGTGGCCGGTTGTCATGCCGCCTGGAAAGTATTACGCAAATACAGAAATTTCGTTGTGCATCGCCAACCTCATCAGGAATGGCGAAATAGCTTAAAAATAACTTAATTTTACCAACTTAAAATCCATGCCTTAAACGGCAGGGATTTTCACACCCTGAACCATGGAGTTCGAAATGAAAGTAAGCGTAACAACTGTTGAGCTAAATCTTGCTGTCGTAAATAAAGAAATTGCCACTTTTAATATAAGCGGTGCTATTTCAGGCGTGGTTCATTTGCCATCATCAGGCCCTGTTACCGTTGTGCTTGACGGTGGCTACGTGCTCGGTGAGTATCATTGCCCTGTTTGCGCTGTTAAGCATATTAGCTTGCTGTCTGTGAACTTCGCAGAAGCGCAGAACGCTTGTGGCATGTCTTATTATGATCACAAACGCCAACAACTTAACTGATATGGGTGACATTATTTGTCATTGCGCTGTTTGCTGCCACGAATATAAAAAATCGGAAATGCATGAAAGGAAAAAAGACATATACCCCTTTAAGCGCACGATTTATTTATGTGAGCAATGCAATGTAAAAAGAGAAAGGCGTAACGCGTTAAAAAATGTAAAGCGTGTTATTCGAAAACCATATCGCTAAAAAACACCCTCCTAAAATCATAGAGGTAATTATGTCTGTTGAATTAAAAGTTTTCGGCGGTGCTTATTTCCCAAAAGATAAAGCATTAAAAAAACACCCAGATTTAAAACCGCTTGCAACCGCAGTTAATGCGGCAACAAAAGCCATCGCTGAAGCCGTTATTTTCGGTAAGCTGGCGGCTGAGCACCCTGAACATATTGATGATTATTTTAAAGTGAAAATCTGGGAGCATCGTGATGGTTTGCTGTGCCCTGAGCTTGATGTTTTCTCACCTGAATTTTTCGATACCGTGGCTATCTGGAATGTGAACGCAGGTGAACCAGCTGCGGCGCCACAACCTGAATCTGAAGAAAAGACGGAATGGGACGACAACAAGGCACAGGAAGAAATTAAAATCGTTGCGCAGCTCGACCAGGCATCCCGGGCAGCTTGTCTGGCACTGTTCGGCCCGGTCTCTGGAATCACTTCAGCGCAGTACGGCCAGATCATCGATCTGAAGAATGATGATGAACCCAGCTTTGCCCGCGAGCTGGCCGAAGCACTATCCAAAGAAACACGATCGCTGGCCCTTGCACCGGAACGGCAGGAGCAATTACTCGCCTGGGTACGTGAGAACACAAAAGAATCTGCACAGTGGCCGGACATTAAAAAGCAGATCACTAAATGGATCGATACGCCGATTGATAAGCGACCTCAGCCTGCTAGCACTAACACCGAAGAAAACCGCACGGACAATGACTCCACTCTGGGCGGAGGAAACAAGACAGACCGTAGCCCGGATCTGGCACACAACCTGTCTACGCTGAAGATAGAGGTTGCTGTTGCGATTCTGGGCATGTACGACGAGATCGATATTTACGGGATCCCGAATAGATTATTTATTCCGGCGAAAGCTATGGCCGAAGCAGAACAGGACCCCCGCTTTACTGCATGGTGGAAAAAACTTCGCGGCACCCCCGGTATTCTGGATTATTCCCGGGCAGCCATCATCGCCTTGATTAAATCGGCTCCGGAAGAACTCTGGATAGATCCTGTCGCGCTGCGCGAGTACATCAATCGCGAGTTGGTTGAATTTGACCACGCGCACCCAGATCAGAAAACGGTTGATGCGGCTTGCCGCCCAAAATCCCGCGCCACCCCTGAGGTAAACGAAAATGATGAAGCCAAACCGCCTTTACCTGGCGAAACTCAGCCACCAGCAGTTTGCCCTGCCAAAGCTGCGCAGCTCGACAAAGAACTCAATGAGGCATTCGCTCAGAGTTCAGCGCCAGTGCAGCAGCCCACGGACCAGCCGAAAGTGGAGAACCTGGGCGGAGGCGTCTTTTCTGTCGATACACTGATAAATACCGCCCCCTCAAATGAAGTCGAAAAACAGGAAGTGTCACCAGCGCTAAGTGTTCGCGAGATTGAAATCGCCCATGCATTAAACGAGCTGATGTCCGGGCGCACAAACATCGGTGACCAGGGTGATATCGAAAATCTTATCACCACCACAGGTAAAGACATCAAGCATATTTTCCCGTTACTGATTGCAGATATCACCACGACTGAATTCTGTCTGTCGCCTGATTTCAGTGATGAAGAAGTACAGGACGTTGCTACTACGATTCTTGAACAGTGGTCTGACGATATCAGCGTTCGTCAGAAAATAGCGCTTGATGCGATCGTGGAATACCGCCGCCCAGCACCACCAAGATCTGTCGAGCTCGATCCTCCAGCCGTAACTGTAAAGCCGGATGCCGAGCCCAAACCGGTAGCTGAAACAAACGCGCCGCTCTCATCGATTACCTACCTGCAGCAGCTGACAATTGCCGCGCTACAGGGTTTATGTTCCAACCCGGCATATTGCAATCAGTATCAGGAACTACCGGCTATGGCCGCCGGGCTTGCCCTCAGCGTGATCAACCATCAGGAAGGCTCCTGTGCGTCTGATTAACCGTAGTAAGGGAGACAGCATCGGCGGGCCAGCATGCGCCGCCGCGCTCAAATGCCATTTTGAGAAATATGGCGAGCATGGTCGCAGCGACAAACAGACGTTTTACACCATCAGGATCCAGGGGAGAAAAATTACGGTTGAGGTTGTAAACCGCCCACGTAGTTACGTGGCCACGGCAATGACCCGCGCCAGGAGCCTCCAATGTCTGCCCGGGCTTGGTCGGTGATTTTTGACAATCAAATTACTATCTGCCGCTGCGGTATCGTGGCGGCGTCATGGAGTTAAGCATGGCGCAAATCATTTTTGATGAAGAGTGGATGGTGGCGGGAAAGCTCACTGAGAAAACGGGGCTGGATGACAGGCAAATAAAAGCTTATCGCCTCGGATGCTGGATTGAAGGGGTTCATTTTAAGCGAGTACCCGCGGTACCCGGTGGAGAAAGCAAACGCGCTTTGGTCTGGTACAACTTTCCGCTGATTAATAGATTTATTCAGGAAGCATGATGAACTTTCCAACCGGCGTTGAACTTCATAACGGAAAAATCAGAATCACGTTTACCTATCGCGGCATTCGCTGCCGCGAAGTTCTCCGTGGCTGGGTGGTTAACAGCAGTAACATCAAGAAGGCGGGAAACCTTCGCGCAGTTATCGTGAGTGAGATCCAGTTCGGCCAGTTCGACTACGCTGCGCGCTTCCCTGAATCGAAGGCTCTGAAAAAGTTTTCATCAACAAAGCGGATCACGACATTTAATGAGCTGAGCGATTTTTTCATTGATACAAAGGCTCTGGAGGTGTCGGGGGCTACCCTTCATTCACTCACATCTGCAGTTAACACACTGAAACGTGTTGTGGGAGAAAATACTCCACTGGCTGATATTCAGCACGCCGATATCCTGAATTACCGCAAAGAACTGCTGACCGGCAGCGTATTAAACCCTTCAATGCCTAACCTGGTTAAAAAGGGACGTGCGCCCTCAACAGTCAATAAACAGATGGCGGTTTTATCAGAAATGCTGAAGCTTGCTAATCGAAGTCAGTTTATATTACACGCTCCTTATGAGGGAGTGTCCCGGCTGAAGCTATCTAAGGCAGACCCCGATCCGCTTCTACTTCATGAGTACCAGGCACTGATTGCCGCCCTTCCCCGAAAACTGGCTTTGATCATCATTGTAGCCGTCCACACGGGAATGAGGCCCGGCGAGATTTGTGCTCTGGCGTGGGAGGATATCGATCTGAGAAAAGGTGAAATTCACGTATCAAGAAGCCTGACGAACAAGCGGGTGTTTGTGCCGCCGAAAACAGATGCTGGTATACGAACGATCACCCTGCTTAAGCCTGCACATGATGCGTTGCTGGAGCAGTTCGAAATCACAGGCAATAACCCAAGACATCAGATCATTTTCCATCACCGGGAAATCGGCAAAACAGAGCCACAAAATCTGCGGTTTGTGTTTTCCCCGGAAAAGAAATCGTCAGTGAATGAGAGCTTTTTTTCCAAAAACTCGATTTCGTATGGATGGAAACGGGGCACTAAACTTTCGGGAATACGTGAGAGAAATCCTTATCAGTCCCGACACACATACGCCTGCTGGACGCTTATGGCCGGTGCGAACCCTTCCTTTATCGCCAGCCAGATGGGCCATGAGGATGCGCGCATGGTGTATGAGGTGTATTCGAAGTGGATCGGAGATATGAACCAAGATCAGGTCAACATGCTGAACAATCAGATGCCGACAGCTTTGCCCCCAGGACGCCCCCAAGGGATTGGAAGTATTAAAAAAGTCATTTAATTTCATGACGCTGGTTCCAAACTCCATAATCAGCGTTAAACTATTCATACCAATTTTTTAGGGAGAAGAGATGATGCGCGTACTGGTTGTTGAGGATAACGCATTACTACGCCATCACCTGAAGGTTCAGCTTCAGGAGATGGGACATCAGGTGGACGATGCTGAAGATGCAAAAGAAGCCGATTATTATCTCAATGAACACCTGCCGGATATCGCCATTGTCGATTTAGGGTTGCCTGACGAAGACGGTCTGTCGTTAATTCGCCGCTGGCGCAGCCACGATGTCTCCCTGCCGGTTCTGGTTCTGACCGCCCGTGAAGGCTGGCAGGATAAGGTCGAAGTGCTCAGCGCGGGTGCAGACGATTACGTCACCAAGCCGTTTCATATTGAAGAGGTGGCGGCGCGCATGCAGGCGCTGTTACGCCGCAACAGCGGGCTGGCTTCACAGGTTATTTCCATCCCGCCTTTCCAGGTCGATCTCTCCCGCCGGGAATTAGCGATTAATGATGAAGTGATCAAACTCACCGCCTTCGAATACACCATTATGGAAACGCTGATCCGTAACAATGGCAAAGTGGTGAGCAAAGATTCCTTAATGCTCCAGCTTTACCCTGATGCTGAACTGCGCGAGAGCCATACCATTGACGTGCTGATGGGACGTTTGCGTAAGAAAATTCAGGCGCAGTATCCGCAGGATGTGATTACCACCGTCCGTGGCCAGGGCTACCTGTTCGAATTACGCTAAATGAGAGGGATTTTACGCCACATACTGCCCCTCTCGCTGCGGGTTCGTTTCTTACTGGCCACGGCTGCCGTCGTGCTGGTGCTGTCGCTCTCCTACGGCATGGTCGCTCTGGTGGGCTACAGCGTCAGCTTTGATAAAACCACCTTTCGGCTGTTGCGTGGCGAAAGCAATCTGTTTTATACCCTGGCGAAGTGGGAAAGCAACCGAATCACCGTCGAAATGCCGGAAAACCTCAACCAGCAGAGTCCAACGCTGGCCCTGATTTATAACGAAAAGGGGAAATTACTGTGGGCGCAGCGTGATATTCCCTGGCTGGTCAAAAGCATTCGTCCGGAATGGCTCAAAACCAACGGATTTCACGAAATTGAAGCCGATCTCAACACCACCAGCTCGCTGATCCATGAAGATCGCTCCCTGCAGCAAAAGCTGAACGAGATCCGCGCCGACAACGCCGAAACGGAGATGACGCACTCCGTCGCGATCAACCTCTATCCAGCGACGCTGAACATGCCGCAGCTGACCATCGTGGTGATCGACACCATTCCGGTCGAGCTGAAGCGTTCTTATATGGTCTGGAGCTGGTTCATCTACGTTCTGGCTGCGAATCTCCTGCTGGTGATCCCGCTGCTGTGGGTGGCGGCGTGGTGGAGCTTGCGCCCCATTGAATCACTGGCGAAAGAGGTTCGTGAGCTGGAAGAACATCATCGCGAGAAGCTGAACCCGGAGACCACCCGTGAGCTCACCAGCCTGGTGCGTAACCTCAACCGCCTGCTTAAAAGTGAACGCGAACGCTACGATAAATACCGTACCACCCTTACCGACCTGACCCACAGCCTGAAAACACCGCTGGCCGTCATGCAAAGTACCCTGCGTTCAATGCGCAGTTCGAAGCTGAGCGTCGATGATGCCGAGCCGGTGATGCTGGAACAGATCAGCCGTATTTCACAGCAAATTGGCTATTACCTGCATCGCGCCAGCATGCGTTCCGGCAGCGCGCTTCTGAGCCGCGAGCTGCACCCGGTAGCCCCGCTTCTGGATAACCTCACGTCCGCCCTCAACAAAGTGTATCAGCGTAAAGGGGTGAACATCAGCCTCGATATCTCGCCAGAGATAAGCTTTGTGGGTGAAAAAAATGACTTCATGGAAGTGATGGGTAACCTGCTGGATAACGCCTGCAAATACTGCCTGGAGTTCGTGGAAGTGTCTGCGCGTCAGACGGAAACCGAACTGCATATTATCGTTGAGGATGATGGTCCAGGCATCCCGCGCAATAAGCGTGACGTGGTGTTCGATCGCGGTCAGCGCGCCGATACGCTACGTCCTGGCCAGGGCGTAGGATTGGCCGTCGCCCGTGAGATTGTTGACCAGTACGACGGGAAAATAGAAACCAGTGAAAGCCTGCTGGGCGGCGCCAGAATGGAGGTTATTTTTGGTCGCCAGCAGCCCACATTGAACGATAGTTAACCCGTTATGTGAAAAATGCGAGGATCTCGCAGCCGGGGGACTGAGCTTCCGTTATAATCCGAGTCAGTAAGAGCCTGCGGAATAAAAAAATTATGGATTATCACTTAACGCTTAACTGGCCCGAGTTTATTGAACGTTACTGGCAAAAACGCCCGGTGGTTCTGAAACGCGGATTCAGCAATTTTGTCGACCCTATCTCGCCTGACGAGCTGGCAGGTCTGGCCATGGAAAACGAAGTCGACAGCCGTCTGGTCAGCCACCAGGACGGGAAATGGCAGGTTAGCCACGGACCTTTCGAAAGCTACGATCACCTCGGTGAAAACAACTGGTCGCTGCTGGTGCAGGCGGTCAACCACTGGCATGAGCCCACTGCCGCATTAATGCGCCCGTTCCGCGCCCTGCCCGACTGGCGCATGGACGATCTGATGATCTCTTTCTCCGTGCCGGGCGGCGGCGTAGGTCCACATCTTGACCAGTACGACGTGTTCATCATTCAGGGTACGGGCCGCCGCCGCTGGCGCGTGGGCGAAAAAGTGCCGATGAAGCAGCACTGCCCGCATCCTGACCTGCTTCAGGTTGACCCGTTTGAAGGAATTATCGACGAAGAGCTGGAGCCGGGCGATATTCTCTATATTCCGCCGGGATTCCCTCACGAAGGCTACTCCCTGGAAAACTCACTCAACTACTCCGTGGGGTTCCGCGCGCCGAGCGGCCGCGAGATGATCAGCGGATTTGCCGACTACGTTCTGCAGCGCGAGCTGGGCAGCTATCGTTACAGCGACCCTGATGTGCCTGCGCGCGAGCATCCGGCGGATATTCTGCCAGAAGAACTCGATAAGCTGCGCGGCATGATGCTGGATTTGATTAACGAGCCGGAGCACTTCAAACAGTGGTTTGGTGAGTTTATCAGCCAGTCTCGTCATGAGCTGGACGTTGCGCCACCGGAGCCGCCTTATCAGGCTGACGAGATTTATGATGCGCTCCAGCAGGGTGACAAGCTGGTACGTCTGGGCGGGTTGCGCGTGCTGCGCATTGGTGAAGAGGTGTTCGTCAACGGCGAGAAGCTGGACTCTCCGCACCGCCCGGCGCTGGAAGCCATTGCCAGCCATCTGGTGCTGACTGCCGACACCTTTGGCGATGCGCTGGAAGATCCTTCTTTCCTCGCGATGCTGGCCGCGCTGGTCAACAGCGGATACTGGTTCTTTGAGGACTGAGTCGTGATATTTGCCGGGTGGCGGCTTCGCCTTACCCGGCCTACATTCCTATCGTAGGCTCGGTAAGCGTAGCGCCACCGGGCTTTTTCTTACCGCTTCGCGGTCAACTCCGCTATCCGTACTATCACCTTCACCGCTTTTTCCATCCCTTCCAGCGTCACAAACTCATGCTTGCCATGGTAGTTGTAGCCACCGGTAAACAGGTTCGGGCACGGCAGCCCCATAAACGACAGCTGAGAACCGTCGGTGCCGCCGCGAATCGGCTTGAGCTGCGGTTCAATATCGCAGTCGCGCATCGCCTGCTGGGCAATATCGAGAATATGCGGATGCGCCATCACCTTCTCGCGCATGTTGTAATAGCTGTCTTCAATGATCAGCTCAATATAGCAATCTGGGTGTAATCCTTTACCGACCTTCTTCGCGATCTCCATCATCTTGCGCTTGCGCGCCTCAAAGGCTTTGCGGTCGAAATCGCGGATGATGTAGTGCATCTGCGCGCTGTCCACGGTGCCTTTGATGCTGGTCAGGTGATAGAAACCTTCATACCCTTCGGTCTGTTCAGGGCTCTCTTCCGCCGGGACTTCTGCATGAATTCTGGACGCCAGCGACAGCGCGTTCACCATAACACCTTTCGCCGAGCCAGGATGAACGTTGTTGCCGACAATTTTGATCGTGACGGACGCGGCATTGAAGTTTTCATACTCCAGTTCACCGACGCCACCGCCGTCGACGGTATAGGCCCACTGCGCGTTAAAGGCTTCCACGTCGAAATGCTTCGCGCCCTTGCCGACCTCTTCATCCGGCGTAAAGGCCACGCGGATATCCCCGTGCGGGATGTTTTTGCCCTTCAGCACCGCCAGCGCCGTCATGATCTCCGCGATACCCGCCTTGTCATCTGCCCCCAGCAGCGTCTTCCCGTCGGTGGTGATCAGCGTCTGGCCCAGCAGCTGGTGCAGCACGGGGAACATTACGGGCGAGAGCACTTCGTCACCAATGCCCAGCGCAATGTCGCCGCCGCGGTAATTTTCCACAATCTGCGGGTTCACATGTTTGCCGCTAAAATCCGGAGAGGTGTCGACATGGGAGATAAAGCCAATCGCCGGAATGTCACCCTGGACATTCGCCGGCAGCGTTCCCATCACAGTGCCTTTTTCGCTTAACGTGACGTTGACCAGCCCCATGGCGTCAAGCTGCTCTTTAAGCAGGTTTAACAACTTCCACTGGCCTTCGGTGCTCGGCACCTGGCGAACACCCGGCTTAGATTGGGTATCCAGCGAAACGTACTGTAAAAAACGCTCAAGTAATTTATCCATGCAGTCACCCTCACTTTTCGTGACAACATTATCAATAAGCATCAAAACGCAAATATTGCGTCAGGTCACTTTTATCCCGCAAACGAGAATATTTTCCGTTTATATCGTTATGCGTTAGTAAATGTAGCTTATGAATCAGTGACAAGGATTGGCGATTGCAGGGGATTGCCGTAGAATGTCCGCCCTCATTACGAGTCACCAAGGTGGTTACACACAAACCCCGCTTCAGTCTGCTGCCTGAGGCGTCTATATGGGACAGCGCAAAAATTGAATACACAATCCCGTTCACGTTCACCGCTGGTGCAACTGGAACGAATTCGTAAAAGTTTTGATGGTAAAGACGTTATTTCCGACCTCACTCTTACCATCAATGACGGTGAGTTTCTGACGCTGCTTGGCCCCTCGGGCTGCGGCAAAACAACCGTTCTGCGCCTTATCGCCGGGCTGGAAAGCGTCGATAACGGCCATATCCATCTTGAGAACCAGGACATCACCCGGGTTCCCGCCGAAGATCGCCACGTCAATACCGTCTTTCAGAGCTACGCCCTGTTCCCGCACATGACCGTGTTTGAAAACGTGGCGTTTGGCCTGCGGATGCAAAAAACGCCGGCGAACGAGATTGAACCGCGCGTCACCGACGCCCTGCGCATGGTGCAGCTTGAGACGTTTGCCCAGCGTAAACCCCATCAGCTTTCCGGCGGCCAGCAGCAGCGCGTGGCCATCGCCCGCGCCGTGGTCAACAAGCCGCGTCTGCTCCTGCTGGATGAATCCCTCTCGGCGCTGGATTACAAGCTGCGCAAGCAGATGCAGAACGAGCTCAAAGCCCTGCAGCGCAAGCTCGGCATTACCTTTGTCTTCGTCACCCACGATCAGGAAGAGGCCCTGACCATGTCCGACCGCATCGTGGTGATGCGCGACGGCAAAATCGAGCAGGACGGCACGCCGCGCGAAATCTACGAAGAGCCGAAGAATCTGTTTGTCGCCAGCTTCATTGGCGAGATCAATATTTTCGACGCCACGGTGATCGAGCGTCTGGACGACCAGCGCGTGCGAGCCAGCGTCGAAGGGCGCGAGTGCAATATCACGGTGAATTTCCCCGTCGAAAAGGGACAAAAGCTCAACGTTCTGCTGCGCCCGGAAGATCTGCGCGTTGATGAAATTCACGGCAATACCGAGGCCGAAGGGTTAATCGGCTATATCCGCGAGCGCAACTACAAAGGGATGACGCTGGAGTCCGTTGTCGAACTGGAGAACGGCAAAATGGTGATGGTCAGCGAGTTCTTTAACGAAGACGACCCTGACTTCGACCACTCTCTCGACCAGAAAATGGTTATCAACTGGGTAGAAAGCTGGGAGGTTGTGCTGGCTGATGAAGAACACAAGTAAATTCCAGAATGTGGTGATTGCCACGATCGTCGGTTGGCTTGTGCTGTTTGTCTTTTTACCCAACCTGATGATCGTTGCCACCAGCTTCCTGACCCGCGACGACGCTAATTTCGTTTCGCTGGTCTTTACGCTGGACAACTACGCGCGCCTGCTCGATCCGCTCTATTTTGACGTGCTGCTGCACTCGCTCAATATGGCGCTGATCGCCACCCTTGCCTGTCTGGTGCTGGGCTATCCTTTCGCATGGTTCCTCGCGGGCCTGCCGCAAAAGGTGCGGCCCCTGCTGCTGTTTTTACTGATTGTTCCCTTCTGGACCAACTCGTTAATCCGCATCTACGGGCTGAAGATCTTCCTCAGCACTAAAGGCTATCTCAACGAGTTTCTGCTGTGGCTGGGAGTGATTGATACGCCGATCCGCATCATGTTTACCCCGAGCGCGGTGATTGTCGGCCTGGTCTATATCCTGCTGCCGTTTATGGTGATGCCGCTCTACTCCAGCATCGAGAAGCTGGATAAACCGCTGCTGGAGGCGGCAAAAGATCTGGGCGCTAATAAGCTGCAGACCTTCATCCGCATTATTATCCCGCTGACCATGCCGGGCATTATCGCGGGCTGTCTGCTGGTAATGCTCCCGGCGATGGGTTTGTTCTACGTGTCGGATCTGATGGGCGGCGCGAAAAACCTGCTGATCGGTAACGTAATCAAGAGCCAGTTCCTGAACATCCGCGACTGGCCGTTCGGGTCCGCGACCAGCATTACGCTGACGGTGGTCATGGGGCTGATGCTGCTGGTCTACTGGCGCGCCTCACGCTTGCTGAATAAAAAGGTGGAACTCGAATGATCGGTCGACTGCTTCGCGGCGGTTTTATGACCGCCATTTACGCTTACCTTTATATCCCGATTATCATTTTGATCGTGAACTCGTTTAACAGCTCGCGCTTCGGGATTAACTGGCAAGGCTTTACCACCAACTGGTACAGCCTGCTGATGAACAACGATAGCCTGCTGCAGGCCGCGCAGCACTCGCTGACGATGGCGATCTTCTCCGCCACCTTCGCGACGCTGATTGGCTCGCTCACCGCCGTGGCGCTCTACCGCTATCGCTTTCGCGGCAAACCGTTCGTCAGCGGCATGCTGTTTGTGGTGATGATGTCGCCGGACATCGTGATGGCCATTTCGCTGCTGGTGCTGTTTATGCTGCTGGGCGTACAGCTTGGCTTCTGGTCGCTGCTGTTCTCGCACATCACCTTCTGCCTGCCGTTTGTGGTGGTGACCGTTTTCGCGCGCCTGAAAGGGTTCGACGTGCGCATGCTGGAGGCGGCGAAAGATCTGGGTGCCAGCGAGATGATCATCCTGCGCAAAATCATCCTGCCTCTGGCGATGCCCGCCGTGGCGGCCGGATGGCTACTTAGCTTCACCCTGTCGATGGATGACGTGGTCGTGTCCTCCTTCGTCACCGGTCCGAGCTATGAAATTCTGCCGTTGAAGATCTATTCAATGGTGAAAGTCGGCGTCTCACCGGAGGTGAACGCGCTGGCGACCATTCTGCTGGTGTTTTCGCTGGTTCTGGTGATTGCCAGCCAGGTTATTGCTCGTGATAAAACAAAATCTCAGGGGACAATGAAATGAAAAAAATGCTCGCCGCTGCGGCGCTGGTGCTTGGCATGGGTGCCGCGCACGCTGATGACAGCAAAACGCTCTACTTCTACAACTGGACCGAGTACGTGCCGCCGGGCCTGCTGGAACAGTTCACAAAGGAAACGGGCATCAAGGTTATCTACTCGACCTACGAGTCGAATGAAACCATGTACGCCAAGCTGAAAACCTACAAAGACGGCGCGTACGATCTGGTCGTGCCTTCCACCTACTTTGTCGACAAAATGCGCAAAGAGGGCATGATCCAGAAGATCGACAAAACGAAGCTAACCAATTTTGCAAACCTCGATCCTGAGATGCTCAACAAGCCGTTCGACCCGAATAACGACTACTCCATTCCGTATATCTGGGGGGCAACCGCGATTGGCGTGAACAGCGAGGCCGTCGATCCAAAAACGGTGACAAGCTGGGCCGATCTCTGGAAACCAGAGTACAAGGGTAGCCTGCTGTTAACCGACGACGCGCGTGAAGTGTTTCAGGTCGCGCTGCGCAAGCTGGGCTACTCGGGCAACACGACGGATCCGAAAGAGATTGAAGCGGCGTATAACGAGCTGAAAAAGCTGATGCCTAACGTGGCGGCGTTTAACTCTGATAACCCGGCAAATCCGTATATGGAAGGCGAAGTGAACCTGGGGATGGTGTGGAACGGCTCCGCGTATGTCGCCCGCCAGGCCGGTACGCCGCTTGAGGTGGTCTGGCCGAAAGAAGGCGGGATCTTCTGGATGGACAGCCTTGCGATCCCCGCCAACGCGAAAAACGCTGAAGGGGCGCACAAGCTGATTAACTTCCTGCTGCGCCCGGACGTAGCGAAACAGGTTGCCGAGACGATTGGCTACCCGACGCCAAACCTCGCCGCACGCAAGCTGCTGAAGCCTGAGGTAGCTAACGATAAATCGCTCTATCCGGATGCCGAAACCATCAGCAAAGGTGAATGGCAGAACGATGTCGGTGACGCCAGCCGCCTCTACGAAGAGTATTACCAGAAATTAAAAGCGGGCCGGTAACGGTATCACGTTCTTCCTCACGCCGCCCGGACGGCGTGAGGAGGATTAACTGACCGCATTCTCCCCTGCCCAGATTGTCGCCTTTCTCATCGCCTCAACCACATCCTCATCCGACAGACCCAGCACCTGACGAACCCGGGTCGCCTCGTCCCACTGCTGCTGTTCATAGTATCGGCACAGGCTCACCATATCGGCTAACCGTCCCTCCTGGTGGCACAGGGCATTGCTCACGCTCTGCGGGACCGCAATTTGCTTCATCAACTCGGCCATCGGCAGCTCAAGGAGGGTATCGAGCAGAGAAAACAGGCCGCACATGAAGGCATTTTCAGCCAGCGTCGGTTCGTTCATCGTCTCGGCGATCAGTTCGCAGAACTTGCCGCGCATCATGCTCAGCGGGTAAAGCTCGCTGACGGTGTCATTGCCCGCACTGGCGAGGACCACGACCGCAACAAACCGTCTCAGCTGGTTTTCCCCGAGGTATCTGAGGACTTCGCTCAGGGTTAACTTGCTGAAATTACAGGCACCGATATGTTTAAATGCGGTGTGCTTCATGTAGCGCATAATCTTATAGGACAGCGTGAGATCGGTTTTAATCAACGACTCGACGATCCGAAAATCGGGTTTATTGCGTCCGACCTCCATTTGCAGCCGAAAAATCGCCAGCTGATTTTGCGATAGCCGTTTATATTTAATGACCTCCGGACGGCAGAAAAAATAGCCCTGGAACAGCGAGAATCCCTCTTCCCTGTATTCGCTGAATTCCTCTTTAGTCTCAATTTTTTCAGCGAGATATTTAATATGCCCGGTTAAATGTTTACGCTCTTTCAGATACTGTTTAATTTGCGCTAAGGTATAATTCCTGACGTCAAACTTCAGTATTGAAATATAGGGTAAAAAAACATCCCATTCTGGCGCAAGCGTGAAATCATCAAGCGCAAACTGATAACCATCCGCACTCATCTCCCTGACAGCCTGCAACAGCTCCGCTCCCGGCACAGCATCTTCCAGGATCTCAATGACCACGCTTTCTTTATCCAGCGCTTCTCCACTGCGGTCTATGACCATTCGCGACGGGAAATTAATAAACGACGTATGTGCCCCGGCGATGCGCTGGGACGGCACGCATAAAAACTGATCTGAGATCATCCTGGAGGTGGCATATTCCGCCGACACATCCGGAAAACGGTTTGTCATCCCATCTCTGAACAGCAGCTCGTAGGCCACCGTCTTCATCTCAGGGTTAAAAATGGGTTGTCGCGCAATAAATCCGTACATATCCCATCCTCCTCTACAACTTTATATTTATTAGCATCCTCTTTCTACACGACGATAACGAGCTTTATCGAGCACTATTTTGATTGAATGCACAAAATAAAAGCATCCACACTAATTAACTGGATTTACGAAACAAAATTTAAATTAAATATTTCTGACGCTCTACAGAAAGAGGAGAAAATATCCGATAAGGAATATGTGCCTGCCCGACATGCACGATATTACGGGAGATGAGAATGAAAGACGCCATGGTCCGAAGAAAAAAAATAAGCGTCAAGACGTTGATGCTGTTGTCCATTTTCCTCACCGTAACGGTGGGCTTTACGGCAACGATCGGGTTTATGATGTGGCAGTGGATGGCACAGCAGGAGGTTCTGGCCAAAAAACATATCCGCCAGATTGCCGAGGTGCAAGCGTTGCAGGTCAGCAAACAGCTGGATTCTGCCCTGACTGCCGCCCGGGACATGGGCAACAGCGCCCTGGCGCTGCGCGAGGCGGGCGTGACCGAACGCCAGAGCCTGAACCAGCTGCTCATCCACTACCTTTCGGCTCACCCACAGTTTCTCTCCATGTCGATGGCCTTTGAGCCTAACGCGTTCGACGATAAAGATGCCGTCTGGGCCGGTCAGAGCGGTGAAGATCCTGCCGGGCGCTACGCCCGCTACGTCGACCGGGACGCCACCGGCAAACCGGCATTACACCTGCTGACGGACATCGAAACGCCCGGCAGCGGCGATTATTATCTGCTGCCGAAACAACGCCATAAAGATGTGATCATCGAGCCCTATATCTATCCCTACAACGGCGTGGACGTGATGCTCACCTCGATTGCCGCCCCCATCATGCGCGACGGTCAGTTTCTGGGTTCGGTCACCTCTGACTTCTCCCTCGCCACGCTGCAATCGACGATCGGCGCGATTAAACCGTGGAACGGCACAGGCTACGCCCTGCTCCTCTCCGCAGCTAATAACGTGGTGTCCAGCCCGGACAAACGCGCGGCGGGCAAGCCTTACGCCGGTCAGATTGCCGGTCATGACGTCACCCGGGTAAACGATCCGCTGCTGAAGGAGGACGTGTTCATCACCTGGCAGGACATCGCCGTCGGTAACAGCCAGACGCCGTGGAAACTCGCCATTATCACGCCGGTCAGCGAAGTGATGGCCGAAGCGCGCGCATTTTTACTGAAAGCCATCATCATGATGGTGTTAAGCATCGTGGCGGTTAGCCTGGTCATGGCACAGATCTTCACCCGTAAAGTTGACCGTCCGGTTGGGGGCGAACCTTCGGAGGCCGCCGGGATCGCCCTGGCCGTTGCCCGGGGAGATCTGAACAACACCATCCCGGTTCGTTCCGGAGATACCCACAGCATTTTTTATGCCCTGCACACCATGCAGATGCAGCTCAAGCGCATCGTCGACAATATCAGCGAAGCCAGCCACTCCGTGCACGGCGGCACCAGCGAAATTTCGGCGGGCAACCTTGACCTCGCCTCGCGAACCGAGGAACAGGCGGCTGCGATTGTTGAAACGGCAGCCAGCATGGAAGAGATTTCGGTCACGGTGAAGAATAACGCCGACAACGCCCACAAGGCGACCACGCTGACCGATCGCGCCGCGAGCCTCGCCGGGCATGGCGAAACGCTGGTAAACGACGTGGTCGTGGTGATCGGGGAGATTGACGAGAGCGCACGTAAGATCGGCGAGATTAACAGCATTGTCGATGGCATCGCCTTCCAGACTAATATCCTGGCGCTGAATGCTGCCGTTGAAGCGGCACGGGCTGGCGAACAGGGGCGCGGCTTCGCGGTCGTCGCAGGGGAAGAGCGCAATCTTGCCCAGCGAAGCGCTAACGCGGCAAAAGAGATCTCTCAGCTGATTGCCGAGTCCTCAGGGCGCGTGAGCAAAGGCGTTGAGCTGGTCAATGAAACGGGGGTGATGATGAAACAGGTGATTGAAGCGGTATCGCATGTGCATCTGGTCATCAACGATATCGTTCAGGCGCTGGATGAGCAAAATCGCGGGATTAGCCAGGTCAGCACCGCCGTTAACCAGATGGACAGCACGACCCAGCAGAATGCCTCTCTGGTTCAGCAGATCTCTGCGGCGGCGCTCTCGCTGGATGAGCAGGCTAAATCGCTCGAGAAGACGCTGGCGTTCTTCCATTCATAAATAAAAAGGCACCCGCTGGACGGGTGCCTTTTCACGCGATTGCCGTTACAGCCCTTTCAGCAGCTTGTCGACAAACTCCGGGACGACCGTGCTTGCCAGACCGTAGTGTTTCTCTTCAAACTCGCTGCCCACCTGGCTTGGCTCAAGATTGAGTTCTACCGTATGCGCGCCGTGCAGCCGCGCTTCGTGGACAAACCCCGCCGCCGGGTAAACATGGCCGGATGTGCCGATGGCGATAAATACGTCGGCCATCGCCAGCGCGCTGTAGATATCATCCATTCCCAGCGGCATTTCACCGAACCAGACCACGTGCGGACGCAGGCGCGACGGGAACTGGCAGCAGTGGCACTTATCCTCAGCCAGCACGTCCTCTTGCCAGTCCAGCACCTGACCGCTCCAGGCGCAGCGAACCTTGAGCAGCTCGCCGTGCATGTGAATGATGTTCTTGTTACCGGCCCGCTCGTGCAGGTTGTCGATATTCTGCGTTACCAGCAGAAAACGATCGCCGAGCGCCTCTTCCAGCTTCGCCAGCGCCAGATGCGCCGCATTCGGCGCAACGTCAGGCTGCTGAAGCTGGCGGCGGCGGGCGTTGTAAAACGCCTGGACGAGATCCGGATCGCGGGCAAAGCCTTCCGGCGTGGCCACATCCTCCACGCGGTGCTCTTCCCACAGCCCGTCCGCCGCGCGGAAGGTTCGAATTCCTGACTCGGCGGAGATCCCCGCCCCGGTCAGCACCACCACTCTGGGTTTATCCATCGCTTCTGGCATCATTCTGTCTCTGAAAAAGATCCGCTGGCGCAAGCGCTCACGCAAGCGGCGTTTGTTTTTGCGAAAACGGCTGAGTCGACCCTGGCGACGCGACAGCATAGAAACCTCGTAAACTAATCGGTGAGATGAAGGAATGCGGCTCCGCGCATGCCTCCTGCATCCCCGTGTCGCGCGCGTTCGATACGCGGCACGCGGGCAACCGGCAATAAATGTCGGGGCAAACGCCCGGACAACCGTTCCGTAATCGCGGTAAAGTTTGACAGCCCTCCCCCGATCACCAGCAGATCCGGGTCGACGATGGTGAGAATATTTCCCAGACACACCGCCAGCAGATCCAGATAGCGCTCGACGTGCTCACGCGCCTGCGCATCCCCTTGCTCCCACAGGGTAATGATTTGAGGGGCCTCAAGTTTCTGATGATAGAAGTGTTCGTAAAGCCATGCAAACCCGCGGCCGGAAAGGTAGTTCTCGATGCAGCCGTGCTGGCCGCAGCCGCAGCGGGTCAGCGGGAAATCGCGTCCCACCACCTCGAGAGCATCCACCGGCAGGCGGATATGGCCAAACTCGCCGGTGATGTAGCTGCGACCGGTGATGGGCTTACCGTCGATCACAATCCCCCCGCCGACGCCGGTACCGAGGATCAGCCCCATCACCAGCGGATACTGACGGAATTCATCATCCCAGGCTTCAGAGAGCGCAAAGCAGTTAGCATCATTGTCTAAACGCACGTCGCGTTCAAGGAGAGCAGAGAGATCGGCGCGCAGCGGTTTACCGCTGGTGGCAGGCACGTTGGCGGCATACAGCGTGCCGTCGTCGGTTTCGGGCATACCCGGAATGCCGATGCCGACGCTGCCTTTGACGCCAAAGCGTTCATCGGCCTGCGACACCAGCGCGGCAATCGCGGTTAAAAATTCGTCGTAGCTTTCGCGCGGCGTGGGAACGCGGGTTTCCCACTGCAGTTTGAGGTCTTTATCAAACGCGCCGAGCGCAATCTTGGTGCCGCCAATATCAAATCCGTAATACATAACGCATTCCTCCTTTAACCTGGCGGCCCGAAAGCCGCTAGATCATGACGTAATTACTGGCCACTTAATACCCTCGCCGGATCAATTCGGCTTGCGCGACGCGCCGGGTACCAGCTTGCCAGCAGACTCAGTAAAAGTGCTGTAACCAGCACATAAAAAACGTCCAGCCAGTGCAGTTCAGACGGCAGGAAGTCAATAAAGTAGATATCACCCGACAGGAACTGGTGGCCGATAAGCTTTTCGATCCCGTTGATAATCGGGGTCAGCTGCAGGGAAACCACCACGCCAATCACCACGCCGCACAGGCTGCCGAACAGCCCCGCCAGCAAACCGTACCAGACGAAGATGGCGCGAATAAGACCGTCTTTCGCCCCCAGCGTACGCAGCACGGCGATGTCGCCGCTCTTGTCCTTGACCGCCATCACCAGCGTCGAGACGATATTAAAGCACGCCACACCAATCACCAGCACCATCGCCAGATACATGATGGCGCGGATCATCTGGATATCACGGTACATATACCCGTAAGTGCCGATCCAGCTCTTGATGTAGACATAGTTATTGGTCACGCTGCCCGCGTCGCGTACCAGCTTATTGGCGTTAAAGACGTCGTTCACCTTAATGGCAATGCCCGTCACGCTGTCAGCCATGTCGAGATACTGGCGCGCATCCTCCATCGGCACCATCGCAAAACTATGGTCAAGCTGACCGCTCAGCTGAAGAATACCGGTGACGTGCAGGCGCACGCGCTTAGGCTGCTGCAGCTTGTGGTCGGCGCTGGCGTTCGGGATCATGATTGACACCCAGTCGCCCTGCTTCACCTTCAGGGCATCGGCCACGCCTTTACCCATGATGATCTGCTGCTCGCCGGCCTTAAAGTTGGCCCACGCGCCGTTCTGCACATAGTTTGGCAGCGCGCTGAGGCGCGCTTCCTGGACGGGGTTGACCCCTTTCACCTGTATGGCGCGCAGGTTGACCCCGCTCTCCACCAGCCCGGTAAAGTTAATATAGGGCGCGGCCGCGGCAATGCCCGGCACTTTTTCGACTTTGGCGAGCGCATCGCTCCAGTTCGTCCACGGCTGGTTAACCGGCTCGATCTCCCCGTGCGGCACCACCGCCAGAATGCGGTTATTCAGCTCGCGCTCAAAGCCGTTCATGGCGCTCAGGCCGACAATCAGCACCGCCACACCGAGCGCAATACCGATGGTCGAGATGACGGAGATCAGCGACACCATGCCGCCGCGACGGCGGCCGCGGCTAAAACGTAAACCGATGAGTAAGGATAACGGTGACGCCATTACTCTGCTCCCATCAGGGTCAGTTCCGCGTTCAGATGGCCGTCGCGCATCTCAAGCTGACGCCCCATGCGTTTTGCCAGCTGCAGATCGTGGGTTACGACCAGAAACGCGGTGCCCTGCGAGGCGTTCAGCTCGCCCAGAAGCTGGAAAATACTGTCCGCATTGCGGGCATCCAGGTTACCGGTAGGCTCATCCGCCAGCACCAGGCGCGGGTTGTTGACCAGCGCGCGGGCAATCGCCACGCGCTGGCGCTCGCCGCCGGAAAGCTCAGAGGGACGATGGTTACCGCGATGGCCCAGGCCTACCGCTTTCAGCATGTCGCTGGCGCGGGCGTTAATTTCTGCCGGTTTCTTTTTACCAATCAGCAGCGGCATCGCCACGTTTTCCAGCGCCGTGAAATCCGGCAGCAGGTGGTGGAACTGGTAGATAAAGCCCAGCTCGCGGTTGCGCAGCTCGGCCTTCGCCGCGGAGGACATTTTGCTCATCGGCTGGCCGGAGAAAATCACGTCGCCCTCGGTTGGCGTATCCAGCCCGCCCAGCAGATGCAGCAGCGTACTTTTGCCCGAGCCGGAGCTGCCAACAATCGCCATCATCTCGCCTTCGCCCACGCTAAAACTCACATTGTGCAGCACGTCGGTTTGCACAGTGCCTTCCTGATAGCGTTTGGACAGGTTGTCGCATTGCAACAGGATCTTATTCATAACGTAAAGCCTCAGCGGGTTGAGTGGCGGCAGCGCGCCAGGAAGGATAAAGCGTAGAAAGCAGCGCAATGGCCATCGCGGCCAGCGCAATACCGACCACCTGCAGCGGCTCGATAGCCACCGGCAGCGCCGCGCCGTCGAGCAGGGCGCCGATGATCGGCATTAAGTTATTAAGCTGGCTGGCAAGCAAGGCCCCCAGCACGGCGCCGAGCAGCGCGCCGATGATGCCTGCGCTGGCCCCCTGCACCATAAACACCGCCATGATCTGGCGCGGCGTGAGCCCCTGGGTTTGCAGAATGGCGACTTCGCCCTGCTTCTCCATCACCATCAGGCCCAGCGAGGTAATGATGTTAAATGCGGCCACGGCCACGATCAGGCTCAGCAGCAGCCCCATCATGTTTTTTTCCATCCGCACGGCCTGGAACAGTTCGCCTTTACGCTCGCGCCAGTCCTGCCATTTAGTGCCGTCCGGCAGTTTTTGCTGGCTGAGGGTATCGACCTTCAGCGGCGCATCGAGCCACAGGCGCCAGCCGGTAATATTCCCTGCCGGGTAGCGCATCAGGCGTGAAGCGTCCTGAATGTTCACCAGCATCTGGTAGCCATCGACTTCGCTGTTGGCGGCAAAGGTACCAATCACGTTGAACAGGCGCTGGCTTGGCAGGCGCCCCATCGGCGTAAACTGGCTGGCAGAAGGGACCATCACGCGCAGCTGATCGCCACGGTTGACGCCAAGCTGGCCGGCAAGCTGTTCACCCAGAATCACGTTGTATTTTCCGGCTTCCAGATCGGACTGCTTCACGTTAACCAGATACGGCGTCAGCGGATCGTTTTGCGCCGGGTCAATACCCAGCATCACGCCGACCGCCACGCTGCGGGCGCTTTGCAGCACCACGTCGCCGGTCGTCAACGGCGCTACGCGCGTGACGCCCTGTAACTTCGCCGCGCTTTCCGGCAGCTGTTGCGGGTTAACCGAACCGTTGGATGATGAAAGAACGGCCTGCGGCATCAGCCCCAGGATATTGTTTTGCAGCTCGCGTTCGAAGCCATTCATGACGGAAAGTACCGTCACCAGTGCCATCACGCCAAGCGTAATGCCAATAGTCGAAAGCCAGGAGACAAAGCGACCGAAGCGGTCCGCGGCGCGCCCACGCATGTAGCGTAAGCCTATGAAGAGTGCGACAGGTTGATACATGAAGTCCGTCTGTTTGCTGATAGCAGACCCACGAGTATATAAGCGAATCCGTTAAGCGTAAATGACTGAAACAGTAAGCTTTGGTAATCATTTTTCCGAAAAATTCAGATAAATCAGGGTGCTATTGTCTGAATACTCACCTCGCAACCTCCACCTTTTCCGAAAAACCTCCTGATACAGACTGTTACCCATTACATCCTGGTGTCGTTTTACAACAATTGCTCGTTCGTTTATGGCAATAAGGTAGTGGCGAACAATGAAGCAAAAAGCATTATGGATTAACCAGATAAAAGGGCTGTGTATCTGCCTGGTGGTTATCTATCATTCGGTTATCACGTTTTATCCGCATCTGATCGGGCTACAACACCCGCTCTCCGGCCTTCTCGCCAAATGCTGGGTCTATTTTAACCTCTATCTCGCACCGTTTCGTATGCCGGTCTTCTTCTTTATCTCCGGCTATCTGATCCGTCGTTATATTGACGAAGTGGACTGGCGAACCAGTCTCGATAAACGGATCTGGAGCATTGTCTGGGTCCTGGCGCTGTGGGGCGTCCTGCAATGGCAGGCGTTGACCCACCTGAACGCCTGGCTGGCGCCCGAGCGTGAGCTTGCCACCTCGTCGAACGCGGCCTACGCCGACTCGTTCTCAGGCTTTGTGCTGGGGATGATCACCGCCAGCACCAGTTTGTGGTATCTGTATGCTCTGGTGGTCTACTTCACGCTGTCTAAACTGCTGAGCCGCTGGAAGCTGCCGGTACTGGGACTGCTGGCGCTGGCAAGCATCGCGATTAACTTCCTGCCGCTGCCGTGGTGGGGAATGAACAGCGTGGTACGCAACATGATCTACTACAGCCTCGGGGCGTGGTATGGCGCAGAGCTGATGGCGTGGATGAAAAGCGTCAACCTGCGCCGCATCTGGCTGGCAATCGGGGCTTTCGCCGCCGTCTCCGTGGTGCTGTGGTTTGCTAACGTTCCGCTGCTGCTCTCATTGCTGTCGATTGTGCTGATCATGAAGCTGTTCTACAGCCTTGAGCAGCGCTATGCCGTTCACCCAAACAATCTGCTGAACGTGATTGGCTCAAATACCATTGCGATTTATACCACCCACCGCATCCTGATTGAGGCCTTTAGCCTGTTCCTGATTGGCGAAATGAATGCCGCCTCGTGGCCGGTCTGGGCAGAGCTCACCCTGGTGCTGGTCTACCCGTTTGCCAGCCTGTTTATCTGTACCCTTGCCGGGCTCGGGGTGCGTAAGATCTCCACCGCGCTTTTTGGGGACGTTTTCTTCTCTCCTCCGTCTACGCTGACCCTGTCACCTTCAACGCGTTAATGCCCTCTCCGCCCCCGTTTTGGGGGCGTTTAGCCCTGCCGTGCGGTTACGATTTGCTTATGTAAAACGATCGAGGATAATAAAGACATTGCGTATCAGTGATATGCCCCAATACTGTTGGTATATCCATAAGAGACTCTGACATAGCCATGCCTGAACACTATCGTTATTCCTTGCCTGTCAAAGCGGGCGACCAGCGCCAGCTGGGTGAACTCACGGGCGCGGCGTGCGCCACGCTGGTGGCGGAAATCGCCGAGCGTCATCCAGGCCCGGTGATTCTTGTTGCCCCGGATATGCAAAACGCCCTGCGCCTGCACGATGAAATTCGCCAGTTCACCGATAGCCTGGTGTTCAGCCTGGCCGACTGGGAGACGCTGCCGTATGACAGCTTCTCTCCGCATCAGGAGATCATCTCCTCGCGCCTGTCGACGCTCTATCAGCTGCCGACCATGCAGCGCGGCGTGCTGATTGTGCCGGTGAACACCCTGATGCAGCGCGTCTGTCCGCACAGCTATCTGCACGGTCACGCGCTGGTGATGAAAAAAGGCCAGCGCCTGTCCCGTGACGCCCTGCGCGCGCAGCTTGACGGTGCCGGCTATCGCCACGTCGACCAGGTGATGGAGCACGGGGAATACGCCACCCGCGGCGCGCTGCTTGACCTTTACCCGATGGGCAGCGACCAGCCGTATCGTCTGGATTTCTTTGATGATGAAATCGACAGCCTGCGCGTATTCGACGCCGACACGCAGCGCACGCTGGAAGAAGTGGAGTCCATCAATTTACTGCCCGCGCATGAGTTCCCCACGGACAAAACCGCTATTGAACTGTTCCGCAGCCAGTGGCGCGATAAGTTCGAGGTGAAGCGCGACGCGGAACATATTTATCAGCAGGTCAGTAAAGGCACGCTTCCTGCCGGGATCGAATACTGGCAGCCGCTGTTCTTCAACGAGCCGCTGCCTGCCCTGTTCAGCTACTTCCCGGCGAATACGCTGATTGTCAACACCGGGGATATCGACGCCAGCGCCAGCCGCTTTGAGAGCGAAACCCGCGCCCGCTTTGAAAACCGTGGCGTTGACCCAATGCGTCCACTGCTGCCGCCGGAAGCGCTGTGGCTGCGCACCGACGAGCTCAACGCCGAGCTGAAGCGCTGGCCGCGCATGCAGCTGAAAACCGATTCGCTTGCCGATAAGGCCGCCAATACCAACCTCGCCTTCCGGACGCTGCCGGACCTGGCCGTTCAGGCGCAGCAGAAATCCCCGCTGGATAATCTGCGCAAGTTCCTGGAGTCCTTCACCGGCCCGGTGGTGTTCTCCGTTGAGAGTGAAGGCCGCCGTGAAGCGTTAGGTGAACTGCTGGGACGCATTAAGGTGGCGCCGAAGCGCATCCTGCGCCTGAGCGAAGCGACCGGAAACGGTCGTTATCTGATGATTGGCGCCGCCGAGCACGGGTTCATCGACACGCTCAACAACCTGGCGCTGATTTGCGAAAGCGACCTGCTGGGCGAGCGCGTCGCGCGCCGCCGTCAGGACAGCCGTCGGACCATCAACCCGGACACGCTGATCCGTAACCTTGCCGAGCTGCACCCGGGCCAGCCGATTGTTCACCTGGAGCACGGCGTTGGGCGCTATCAGGGGATGACCACGCTGGAAGCGGGCGGCATCAAAGGTGAATACCTGATGCTCACCTATGCTAACGACGCCAAACTGTATGTCCCGGTCTCCTCCCTGCATCTGATCAGCCGCTACGCGGGCGGCGCCGAAGAGAATGCGCCGCTGCACAAGCTGGGCGGCGACGCCTGGGCGCGCGCGCGCCAGAAGGCGGCGGAAAAAGTGCGCGACGTGGCGGCCGAGCTGCTGGATATCTACGCCCAGCGCGCGGCTAAACAGGGCTTCGCCTTTAAGCATGATAAAGAACAGTACCAGCTGTTCTGCGACAGCTTCCCGTTTGAAACCACGCCGGATCAGGCCCAGGCCATCAACGCCGTGCTGAGCGACATGTGCCAGCCGCTGGCTATGGACCGCTTAGTCTGCGGCGACGTCGGCTTCGGTAAAACCGAAGTGGCGATGCGCGCCGCCTTCCTTGCGGTGGAAAACAACAAGCAGGTGGCGGTGCTGGTGCCGACCACCCTGCTCGCTCAGCAGCACTTCGACAACTTCCGCGACCGTTTCGCCAACTGGCCGGTACGTATCGAGATGCTCTCGCGTTTTCGCAGTACCAAAGAACAGACGCAGATCCTCGAACAGGCAAGTGAAGGCAAAATCGATATTCTGATCGGCACCCACAAGCTGCTGCAAAGCGACGTGAAGTGGAAAGATCTGGGGCTGCTGATCGTCGACGAAGAGCACCGCTTCGGGGTACGTCATAAAGAGCGCATCAAAGCGATGCGCGCCGACGTCGATATCCTGACCCTGACCGCAACGCCAATCCCGCGAACACTCAACATGGCGATGAGCGGCATGCGCGATCTGTCGATTATTGCCACGCCGCCGGCGCGCCGTCTGGCAGTGAAAACCTTTGTCCGCGAGTACGATAATCTGGTGGTGCGGGAGGCCATTCTGCGTGAGGTGCTGCGCGGGGGTCAGGTCTATTACCTGTACAACGACGTGGAAAACATCCAGAAAGCGGCGGACAGGCTGGCGGAGCTGGTGCCGGAAGCGCGCATCGCTATCGGTCACGGGCAGATGCGCGAGCGCGAGCTGGAACGGGTAATGAACGACTTCCACCACCAGCGCTTTAACGTGCTGGTGTGTACCACCATCATTGAAACCGGGATCGACATTCCGACGGCAAACACCATCATCATTGAGCGTGCGGATCACTTTGGCCTGGCGCAGCTTCACCAGCTGCGCGGCCGCGTCGGGCGTTCGCACCATCAGGCCTACGCCTGGCTGCTGACGCCGCATCCGAAAGCGATGACCACCGACGCGCAAAAGCGTCTGGAAGCCATCGCCTCGCTGGAAGACCTCGGCGCAGGCTTTGCGCTGGCCACGCACGATCTCGAGATCCGCGGTGCCGGCGAGCTGCTGGGTGAAGACCAGAGCGGCTCCATGGAAACCATCGGCTTCTCGCTCTATATGGAGCTGCTGGAAAACGCGGTTGATGCCCTGAAGGCCGGACGCGAGCCGTCGCTGGAAGATCTCACCAGCCAGCAGACCGAGGTCGAGCTGCGTATGCCTTCCCTGCTGCCGGACGATTTTATTCCGGACGTGAATACCCGACTGTCGTTCTACAAGCGCATCGCCAGCGCGAAGAAGGAGAACGAGCTGGAAGAGATTAAGGTGGAGCTGATTGACCGCTTTGGCCTGCTGCCCGATCCGGCGAGAAATTTGCTGGATATCGCGAGGCTGCGCCAGCAGGCGCAAAAGCTGGGGATCCGCAAGCTCGAAGGCAATGAAAAAGGCGGCGTGATTGAATTCGCCGAGAAGAATCACGTCAACCCGATGTGGCTCATCGGCCTGCTGCAAAAACAGCCGCAGCATTTCCGTCTGGATGGTCCAACCCGTCTGAAATTTACCCAGGAGCTGACGGAGCGCAAAACCCGTATGGACTGGGTGCGTAACTTTATGCGCCAGCTGGAAGAGAACGCGATCGCCTGACCTCCATTCCCCTCTTAACTGAGGAATTTCATGTAGTTTATTAACCAGAAGCGATAAAAGTTGCTTCCGGAAAATGAATAGCTTACAGCGACACCCTGGTCCGGCTGTAAATCGCTGAGGCGTTTCCTGCAGGCCGGGGCGAGGCGCAGGGATGCGCCGAGAGGGCGGGCTTTACAGGGATGTTACCTCCGCCCGTCCCCGAAAAGCCGGAAGGAATAAGCCGAAGGTACCGCGTAGCGGCGATTTACCGCCGGGAGCCCGGGTCGCCAGGGTGGTGGCGACTGAGCCACCCTGGCACGTTCACAGGTCATGTCGTTACAGAGTACTAAGGAACATAAAGTGAACGGAATGACCACCAGAGTCGTATGTTCCCCCACACCCCAGCCCTCTCCCTCAAGGGAGAGGGGGTCGTCCGTGCAGGCATTATTTTATGGGGATCCCTTCCCCTGTTAGCCCGGCGCTACGGGGGGACAATTTACAAACTCTTTGCACTTCACCCGATCTTCCCGACACACCCATTCGCCATAATTATCATTAACGCTTTATAAAACAATAACCTTATCATTTGCATGGACTATGGTAATGATGACCTCTTCGCGTTTTACTCGCTGGATGACCCTGTTTGCGCTGGCAGCCACCGTCGCGGTTGCGCTTCCCGCTCGGGCAAACACCTGGCCCCTTCCCCCTCCCGGCAGCAAGGTCGTGGGCGAAAACCGCTTTCATGTGGTTGAAAACAATGGTGGTTCGCTGGAAGCGATTGCCAAAAAATATAACGTCGGTTTTCTGGCCCTGCTGCAGGCGAACCCCGGCGTCGATCCGTACGTCCCGCGCGCGGGCAGCGTACTGACCATCCCGTTACAGACTATCCTGCCGGACGCCCCGCGCGAGGGGATCGTGATAAACCTGGCCGAACTGCGTCTGTACTATTATCCGCCGGGTAAAAATGAAGTCACCGTCTACCCTATCGGTATTGGTCAGCTGGGCGGCGACACCCTGACGCCGACGATGGTCACCACCGTCTCGGATAAACGCGCGAATCCAACCTGGACCCCGACGGCCAACATTCGTGCCCGTTATAAGGCCCAGGGGATCGATCTTCCTGCCGTGGTGCCGGCTGGTCCGGATAACCCGATGGGGCATCACGCGATACGCCTCGCGGCATACGGCGGCGTCTACCTGCTGCACGGAACGAATGCAGACTTTGGCATCGGCATGCGCGTCAGCTCCGGCTGTATTCGTCTGCGCGATGACGATATCAAAACGCTGTTTAACGTCGTTACGCCTGGAACCAAAGTGAATATTATCAATACGCCGATTAAGGTTTCAGAGGAGCCCGGCGGCGTGCGGCTGGTTGAGATTCATCAGCCGTTATCGAAAAATATTGGCGACGATCCGCAGACGCTGCCCATTAACCTGAATGCCGCGATGGTAAGCTTCAAAACGAATGCGAATACCAACAGCGTGGTGATGGAGCGCGCGATGGAAGCCCGGTCAGGCATGCCGACCGATGTCACCCGGCATCACGACGTCGTCCAGCAGTCGATGTAAATCAGAAATAAAAAAACGCCCTGCTCAGCAGGGCGTTTTTTATTGCAGTGGCATAAATGAGGGTTTATGCCCGGCTTATTTGTAGATGACCGCAGTGCCGTGCAGGGTGTTAGGACCGGTCACAGAGGTGATGCGGTAAGATTTAGCACCCATCTCTTGCGCTTTTTGTGCCAGCTGATCTTCCAGTGAACCCAGGTTAGTACCGGCAGACGCGGAGATTGTCCCGACTTTATGCTGGTCAGCAGGGGTGGATTGCACTTGTACAGCAGCAAAGCTTGCGAAAGAGAGTGAACTCAGAACAGCAGCAGCGACGAGGGTTTTTACGTTTTTCATGATGTTTACCTTTAGCAGATGAATTTGAGGTCGTTAATCATTTAGTTAACGATCGATAGGTAAATCATAAACGTGATCCAGGTCACGCGTCAACATAATTTTATAACGACCATTAATTTAATTTTAAAATTGTTATTTTTCATACATATATGATTAATTTATTTTTAAGCATTCTGCACTGGTGGTGGGTTGCGTTTATTTTTATAATGGTCATTCACCAAACCAACAGAGGACCAACGGCAAATGACAACCGATGTCACGAGTTGTGCGAAGAAAAGCCGTGGCCGACCAAAAGTGTTTGACAGGGATGCAGCGCTTGATAAGGCCATGACTCTCTTCTGGCAACATGGGTATGAAGCAACCTCGCTTTCCGATCTGGTAGAAGCCACCGGAGCCAAAGCGCCGACGCTGTATGCCGAATTTACCAATAAAGAGGGACTGTTCAGGGCGGTGCTGGACAGATACATTTCGCGTTTTGCGGCGAAACATGAAGCCCAGCTGTTCTGCGAAGAGAAAAGCGTTGAACAGGCGCTTCGCGACTATTTCACCGCCGTCGCGACCTGCTTTACCAGTAAAGAGACGCCTGCGGGCTGCTTTATGATTAACACTTCTGCCACCCTTGCGGCGTCCTCCAAAGAGATTGCCAATACGGTGAAATCGCGGCATGCGATGCAGGAGGAGACCCTCAGCGCCTTTCTGGCTCAGCGCCAGCAGCGCGGTGAACTCCCCGCGCAATGCAACCCTCAGCTGCTGGCACAATACCTGAGCTGTATTTTGCAGGGGATGTCGATCAGTGCCCGTGAAGGGGCCACGCTGGAAAAACTGCAGAATATTAGCGAAACCACGCTGCGGCTGTGGCCTGAGCTACTCAAAATCTAAAGCAAAAAAAAGCTCCTCAGCCTGAGCGCATGAGGAGCTAAATTCAGAGAACATCTTTTTTACACTTTGTTATTCAGAACCAGCTGGCCGTTTCCATCCAGTGGAATTTGCGTGCCCGGGTCTTTATCCATGCGGATTTTGCCCTGCTGATCGCCAATCTTGTACGTCACGTCATAGCCCAGCATTTTTTCCGACTTATCATAGACGGTTTTGCAGCGTTGCTGAGTCGTGGTGTAGGTATCATTATCCTGCATCGCGCCCTGCACCTGGTTACCGGCATAGCCGCCACCCAGAGCGCCGACCACGGTCGCTACGTCTTTACCCCGGCCGCCGCCGAACTGGTGACCAATTACGCCACCCGCTACCGCACCCAGAACAGAACCGGCAATGCGGTTTTCATCCTGCACCGGACGACGGTGCGTCACGGAAACGTTGCGGCACTCCTGACGAGGGGTTTTTACGGTTTCTTTAATCGGTGTAGCAGAAACCACCTGTGCATACTGCGGGCCGCGATCTAATACGTTGAGACTGGCAACGGCAGCCACACCTAACGCAGCCGCGACGCCAATCCCTATACCCGCCAACATTGATTTATTCACGGGACTTCCTCCTTTGTTGCTATTGGTAACAATTTTGCAATGGAGGCACGGCTTCGCCAATAAGATAAAGGATCAAAAAAGGAGCGTTAAGAGGAGATATATTGTATTTAGGAGAACTCTTAAGCAGTCAAACTGTGATCTACAGCATGAAATGCTAAAAACTCCCTCCGGAGGGCCCGGAGGGAGTGAAAGATTAGTGCAGCTTCAGACGCGGACGGATCACGCGGTTGATTCTGCCCACCAGCATCATCAGCCCGGTTTTGAAGTAGCCGTGCAGCGCAATCTGGTGCATGCGGTACAGGGAGATATACACGAAGCGGGCAATGCGCCCTTCTACCATCATTGAGCCGCGCATCAGGTTGCCCATCAGGCTGCCGACGGTAGAGAAGTTTGACAGCGACACCAGTGAACCGTGGTCTTTGTAGACATAGGCTTTCATTGGCTTGCCTTTGTACTGCGCCAGAATGTTGTGCAGCACCAGGCTTGCCATCTGGTGAGCGGCCTGCGCGCGCGGCGGCACGAATCCGCCTTCAGGACGCGCACAGGAGGCGCAGTCACCGATAGCAAAGATTTCAGGGTCACGCGTGGTTTGCAGCGTTGGCTCGGTTACCAGCTGGTTAATGCGGTTGGTTTCCAGACCGCCGATCTCTTTCATAAAGTCAGGCGCTTTGATACCTGCCGCCCAGACCATCAGATCCGCTTTGATATACTCGCCGTCTTTGGTATGCAGGCCGCCTTCGTCGGCGCTGGTCACCATGGTCTGCGTCAGCACCCGCACGCCCAATTTGGTGAGCTCATTGTGCGCCGCACCGGAAATACGCGGAGGCAGCGCAGGCAGGATGCGTTCACCGGCTTCAACCAGCGTGACGTTCAGCGCTTCGTTAGTTAACCCTTTATAACCGTAGCTGTGCAGCTGTTTCACCGCATTGTGCAGCTCCGCTGACAGCTCAACGCCCGTCGCGCCGCCGCCGACAATAGCGATATTCACCTTACCGTTCGCACCCATATTGCTGGTGTACTTCAGGAACAGGTTCAGCATTTCCTGATGGAAACGACGCGCCTGGTGCGGGTTATCGAGGAAGATACAGTGCTCTTTCACCCCCGGCGTGTTGAAGTCGTTGGAGGTACTGCCCAGCGCCATGACCAGCGTGTCGTACGCCAGTTTACGCTCGGGAACCAGCAGATCCCCTTTATCATCGCGCAGCTCTGCCAGGGTGATGGTTTTGCTTTCACGGTTGATGTCCACCACCGAGCCCAGCTGGAACTGGAAATGATGGTTGCGCGCGTGCGCCAGATAGCTGAGCGCGTCCACGCCCTCATCCAGAGAACCGGTCGCCACTTCGTGCAGCAGCGGTTTCCACAGGTGGCTGTGGTTACGATCGACCAGCGTAATTTTGGCTTTTTTACCGCGACCCAGCTTCTTGCCCAGCTGTGTAGCCAGCTCCAGCCCGCCAGCACCACCGCCTACAATCACTATCTTTTTCAATGGCGTAGTCAACGTGACCCCCTCAAATTATTAACCAATTGTTAATTAAAAGTTATAAAAATAACCCTTAATTAACAACAGGTTACAGCACTGAAACCATTCAGGTGCATTGAGAATACCACGTCAGGCGCATTGGTCATACCAAAATTGATATGCATCAAGTTTTGATGGCTTAAAAGTAGACAATTCTGGTCAAAAAGAAAGCCCGGTACGCTTTCGCGGCCGGGCTTTGATGCATGCGGGTAATTGATTAACCCAGCGTTTTAAACGCTTTGATACGCTGCAGATGCGGAGAGATGTTTTTGAACTTGTGGGTCTGTTCTTCGTCCCAGACGATCTCATAGTAATGATGCAGGAGCTCTGCTGCACGATGGCTGTTGAGCGCTTCATCATTACGCGAAAGGATCACCAGGCAGCGGTCGCGGTTTTTCTCACGGAAGTTGCTCACGCACTTGGTCGCAATATCGACATACTCTTCCGGGCGGTCAATTTTGCCTTCCATGTTCTCGTTCGGGAACAGATTAGGATTGAACACCACCTGGCGAATGTCGCACAGGAAGCCAATCCGCTCCGCCCAGTAGCCGCCCAGCCCCACGCCGCAAATCAATGGCCGATCGTCGACGTTGAGCTGCAACATCTTGTACACCTCTTTGAGCAGATGCTGCATATCATGCTTCGGATGGCGCGTGCTGTAGCTGATCAACCGTACATCCGGATCGATAAACTGCAGCTGCAGCACCTTCTCATGATTACCAGGACTGTTTGAGTCAAAACCGTGTAAATAGATGATCATCGTCTTCTCACCACGCTACGCCTTCCGGGAGGGTTTACAGGCTGGCTTTATGTGCCTGCCAGCGCTCATTCAGGTCTTCAAGCCGGGCGTTGACCGTCTTCCAGCGCGCCGAATCCATCAGCTCCTGACGGCTAAATGAACCTTTATGATACAATTGTGTAACACGCTCTGCATTGATCGGCGACAGGTTATCCAGCACGCTAACGGCACCTTTACGATTATTGCAGACCAGGATCATATCGCAACCTGCATCCAGAGATGCCTGACCGCGTTCAGCGTAGCTGCCCATGATCGCGGCCCCTTCCATCGACAAATCGTCAGAGAAAATCACGCCGTTGAAGCCCAGTTCCTGGCGCAGAACGGTTTTCAGCCAGTGCGGAGAACCGCTGGCAGGACGCGGGTCGACGTCGCTGTAAATCACGTGCGCGGGCATAATGGCATCCAGCTTGTTATCGGTGATAAGCGACTGGAAAACCGACATATCTTTGGCGCGAATCTCCGCTTCCGGGCGAGGATCGCGCGGGGTCTCTTTGTGAGAATCCGCCGTCACCGCCCCGTGACCCGGGAAGTGTTTCCCGGTGGTTTTCATCCCGGCATCGTGCATGCCGTCGATGAACCGGGTCGCCATTGCCAGCGCAATACGCGGGTCTTCATGGTATGAGCGCTCGCCAATGGCAGCGCTGATATGCCCTACATCCAGCACCGGGGCAAAGCTGATGTCGATATCCATGGCAATCATTTCGCTGGCCATCAGCCAGCCGGCCTCCTGCGCCAGTTTTCCACCCTCTTCTGTGCCGAGCAGCGCGGCAAATGACTGGGCTGCCGGGAGACGGGTAAAACCGTCGCGAAAACGCTGCACGCGTCCGCCTTCCTGATCGACGGCGACCACCAGATGATTGCGCGACGCGGCGCGGATCTGACGCACCAGCTCGCGCAGCTGCGCCGGATCGTGATAGTTGCGGGTAAACAGGATCAGGCCACCCACCAGCGGATGCGCCAGAATTTCACGCTCCTCCGCATCCAGCTCAAACCCTTCTACATTCAACATGACTGGACCCACATCCACCTCTCTTATCCTTTAGTTTGTAACTGACGCCAGGCATCGTCTGCCAGCGCAATAAAGTGTTCGTCTCTGGACTGCCGATAGCGCATTTCAAACCAGCCAGCCATTAACATGACGACCCACGGTCGCCAGCGTTTGACCTGCCGCCTCAGCGCGTCGACGTCAATGTGTGCCGCCTCGGCGTAGTCCCTGATAAGCGTCTGCCGCGCGGCTTCACTCTCCGTCCAGACTGCCGCCAGTTCCAGCGCCACGTCGCCATCTCCGGCATATTCCCAGTCGATAAGCCTGATGCCCGCTGGCGTATGCACAATATTTCCGGCATGAACATCCATGTGCAGCGGCGAGAGCCGAATCGGCTGGGGCTCGCCCGTTTTACGCAGCCGCCTGAGATGCGCCAGCCATACTGGGGTACGCCTGTCTGGCAGGGCTTGCTGCCAGTAATGTTCAAGCAGCGGGAATAACGTAATTCGCCACCCCAGACGCGGCTGCCGGTGCAGATGATACAGCATCGCCGCGAGCGCCGGCGTGTCCGGCAGCGCGCTTTTAACGTCACCGTCCAGATAGTCGACGGCCATCCAGCCCTCTTTGAAAAAACGGGGCGCAGGCACGAGATCTGACGGAAGACGCCTCAGGGCACGAAACTGACGACGGAAATGGGAGGCTGGCGCAAAGGGGTCGTGATTTTGCCGCAAGACCAGACGTCGTTCGCCCTGCGCTATAATGCAACTCGCGCCGCCAAGCCCGGAGTGGGCCTGCGGCGCGATAGGGCGATACTGAGGAAAATAGCGCGTCAGAATCTCTTCACGCGTGCTGTCATTGTTGCGTAACCGCACCTTTACCTGACCAGATAATTTCGCCAGTCTGAACCAGCATCAGCTGCATCTGCAGGGCCGGTGTATTCACGTTACCTGTGGCGTTAGAGTACAGCACATACTGTGCGCCAACGTTACGGGCGATGCCGATCGCCTTGCTGCGTGTGCCGAGGCTATCCTGCGGCGACAGGCCCAGCTGCTGTTTGGCTACCGCGAGCTGCTGAGCCGAGACCAGCGTAAACTTACCGTTGTTAGCCAGAGCATTGCGCAGGGTTTCCGTCGCCTCACCCGCGTTCAGCGAACCGTTGGTACGGTTGTTGACGCTGTCGACCAGCAACACGCTGCCCGCCGTCACGCCCTGCGCCTGCAGCATTTTGCCTACCATCGGCTGCATTGCCCCGTTCCAGTCGTAATGGCGCACGCGCGGCGTGGGCTGTGACGTCTGGTCCGGATGCTCAATCGGGCCTGGCTGCGCCGGAATAGACGGTACAGACGGCACGGTTGGCTGCTGCTGCGTTGGCGGCGTCGGCTGTTCAGTACCCGGTTTAGCCTCTTCCACAGGCGCAGGCTGTTCAGTTCGGGTCACACACCCTGCGAGAAACAGAGCGAAAGCTGTCACGAGCGCATAGCGGCTCAAATTTTTAATCAAGGTTCACCCCTCAGAGATAAAGATAAAGTCTCACCTTATGCGCACCCAGATAGTTGGCGCTGCCATAGAGCGTTACCGACGACCTGGCCGGAATGGTGACGCTGCGCGGCGCCTCCAGCGGATGCATTTCAAGACCTCTTACGTCATACCAGAAAAAACGGTAGTGGACCGTCACTGGTTCATGTCTTTCATTAAAGAGCGTAGAGGAGGCAGATGAGTTGATTTCACTGATAGTCAACGCGGGCTGTTGCGCCGTGATGCCCGCAGCAAGCACGGAAGATTCCATGACCAGCGTCTGTTCATCATTCACGGGGATCGCCGGACGCGAGCTGCACCCCACAATCATCATCGCCATTACCAGCGCTGCAATACGCCCTTTCAGCATGTCAAAGACCTTTATGTGCCAGCATCGGCCCCAGAGGACGTCCACCCAGCAGATGCATGTGAATATGATAAACTTCCTGGCCACCATGGCGGTTGCAGTTCATGATCAGACGGTAACCGTCTTCTGCAATCCCTTCCTGTTCAGCGATTTTGGCAGCCACCGTCAGCATACGACCTAACGCCACTTCATGCTCGGTTTTTACGTCGTTTACAGTCGGAATCAGAATATTGGGAATGATAAGGATGTGCGTCGGAGCCTGAGGGGAAATGTCCCGGAAAGCCGTCACCAGTTCATCCTGATAGACGATATCTGACGGAATTTCGCGGCGGATAATTTTACTGAAAATCGTTTCTTCAGCCATGACCTTTTCCTTTTTTGTTTAATCTGGCGCAATGCGTCCGCTGTAAACACACTCCCGGAATCGGTGTGTGACACAATCCAAGAGTATGAGCGAGTTTCTCCTGTCCTTTCAACCTCCTCCCTCGATTTCTTTCCTGAATGTTCATCAGCTGACTGAAGAGTGACCGCTCTCGCGTCTCAGTGGCGTTTTTTAAGACACAAATAAAAAAGGCAGCCATTCGGCTGCCTTAGTCTCCCCAGGTCACAACTTAGTTGCTGCGGATGTACTCATCCATTTCGGTTTTCAGGTTATCGGATTTGGTACCGAAGATTGCCTGTACACCAGAACCTGCAACAACTACGCCCGCTGCGCCCAGTTTTTTCAGACCCGGCTGGTCTACTTTCGCGACGTCGGCAACGCTCACACGCAGACGAGTGATGCACGCGTCCAGGTTAGTGATGTTCTCTTTACCGCCGAACGCTGCGACCAGTGCCGGAGCCATTTCGCTGGTAGCGCCAGCTTTGCTGTCTTCTGTCGCATCTTCACGACCCGGAGTTTTCAGGTCTAGTGCTTTAATCAGCACGCGGAAGATAGTGTAGTAAACAACGGCATAGCACGCACCCACGATTGGGAACAGCCACAGTTTGCTGCTGTTGCCGGACAGAACGATGAAGTCGATCAGACCGTGAGAGAAGGACGTACCGTCACGCATACCCAGCAGGATACAGATTGGGAACGCCAGGCCCGCCAGAATCGCGTGGATAACGTACAGGATCGGCGCAACGAACATGAAGGAGAACTCGATCGGCTCGGTGATACCGGTCAGGAACGAGGTCAGCGCTGCGGAGATCATGATACCGCCCACTTTTGCACGGTTCTCTGGCTTAGCAGAGTGCCAGATAGCAATCGCCGCGGCTGGCAGACCGTACATTTTGAACAGGAAGCCACCAGACAGTTTACCTGCAGTTGGGTCGCCCGCCATATAACGTGGGATATCGCCGTGGAATACCTGGCCTGCTGCGTTGGTGAATTCACCAATCTGCATCTGGAATGGAACGTTCCAGATGTGGTGCAGACCGAATGGCACCAGGCAACGCTCGATGAAGCCGTAGATACCAAACGCCACAACCGGGTTCTGGTAAGCAGCCCACTGAGAGAAGGTCTGGATAGCAGAGCCGATTGGTGGCCAGATGAAGGACAGGATCACGCCAGTGAAAATCGCTGCCAGACCAGAGATGATCGGAACGAAACGCTTGCCCGCGAAGAAGCCCAGATACTCAGGCAGCTTGATGCGATAGAAGCGGTTAAACATATACGCTGCAATCGCACCGGAGATGATACCGCCCAGAACACCGGTGTCCGCCAGGTGTTTCGCGGCGATCTCTTCTGCCGGTAAATGCAGAACCAGCGGCGCAACCACAGCCATGGTTTTCACCATGATGCCGTAGGCAACCACTGCAGCCAGCGCAGAAACGCCGTCGTTATTGGTGAAGCCCAGAGCCACACCGATCGCGAAGATCAGTGGCATGTTAGCAAAGACAGAACCGCCTGCTTCGGCCATCACGTGGGACACTACGGCTGGCAGCCAGCTGAAGTTAGCAGAACCGACACCCAGCAGGATACCTGCGATAGGCAGTACGGATACTGGCAGCATCAGCGATTTACCGACCTTTTGCAGGTTAGCAAATGCATTCTTAAACATAATTGAGAGTGCTCCTGAGTATTTGTGCTTTTTTTACGCTTTCACGCATTGGCCCGGGGGGAGTACCGTGCCGTGGACAGGACATCTAAGCGCCCTTTATTTATTACACAGAGTAAAATAATTCCCTCTGAGTTTGTTTGACGGCTATCACGTTTCAGCTTGAGGCGGTCGAAAAACTTTCAGTTATTTACAAAAAGCATGTCCGGATGTGTCTAAATACACACTCACCGCCCCAAATGAGGCGGTGAACTTTACTCGCTTTACTTATTAATTACGAGCCTAAAAAAAACATGTGTATCAGACAGATTGCAGGCGGGCGGGGTCGATATGGAACAGCGTGGAGAAGTTTTCCGTCGTCACGCGGGCCAGCTCATCGATGCTGACGCCCTTCAGTACGGCCATGTACTCAGCCACGTCTCTCGTCATAGCGGGCTGGTTCTCTTTACCGCGATGCGGTACCGGTGCCAGGTACGGAGAATCCGTCTCCACCAGAATACGATCGAGCGGAACATAACGTGCAGCATCACGCAGCTGCTCAGCGTTACGGAACGTCACGATCCCCGAAAACGAGATATAAAACCCCAAATCAAGCAGCTTCCCCGCCGTTTCTCTGTCTTCTGTGAAACAGTGTAGTACGCCACCGCAATCCGTCACCTTTTCTTCCCGGAGGATAGCCAGGGTATCCGCGCGCGCATCGCGGGTGTGGACGATAACCGGCTTGTTCAGTTCCCGGCCAATGCGAATATGGTTGCGGAAGGACTCCTGCTGGCGCGGTTTGGTTTCCGGCGTGTAAAAATAGTCCAGCCCGGTCTCGCCCATCGCCACCACGCCCTCTTCGGCTGCCAGTCGGCGCAGATCCTCAACGTCGTACGCCTCGTCCTGATTCAACGGATGCACGCCGCAGGAGAACACCACGTTATCGCGAACGCCCACCAGCTCACGCATGGAGCGGTAGCCCGGCAGCGTGGTCGCCACCGCAAGACAGAATTTCACATCGCGGGCAGCGGCTTTTGCCAGCACGTCATCCACGTTTTTATGCAGGGATTGATAATCCAGGCCATCAAGATGGCAGTGTGAGTCGACTAAAAACATAATGTCTCTCTCAGAGATGGGAAACAGGCGGTGTGACGCCGGGTTGCAGGTAATGTTCGATACGCAGTAACTGGTCGGTCAGTAAAAGCTCGCGATTAAGACCCGTCACGGTTAAAAGCTGTTCACGGCTCTGGCAGATGTCATGGAGCATCGCGTGAAGAACCGTCCCTGAGAGCCGGTTCGTCAGCGTATTCACCAGCGGCAACGCGTCCGGGTTGGTCAGAAGCGTAGCCCCCTGCTGGATTTTGAGCGCATCCAACAGCAAGGAGGCCAGCCAGTGCAGACGCTCAACGGCCCGATCGCTGTTAAGCTCAGGCAGTAAACTTAGCCAGTCCTGACTGTTCAGTGAGGCATCCAGGGCCCGGCAGAGCGTTTCTCGCTCTGACCAGACGTCAGGCTGCAGTAGTGCCAGCGCCGCCGCGGGCGCGCCGCTGCTCAGGCGCAAGGCGGACAGCGCGCTCTCTGGTGACGTTGTCACCTCTCGTTCAAGCCAGCTCAGCGCCCACGATTCCTGAGGTACCGCCAGGTGATGAAGACGACAGCGGCTGCGCAACGTCGCCAGCAATCGTCCCGGGTCACGGCATGAGAGGAAAAACCACGTTTTAACCGGCGGCTCTTCCAGGGTTTTAAGCAGGGCGTTAGCCGCCGCCTCGGTAAGCAAGGTGGCGTCTTTAAGCCAGACCACTTTAGCGCCGCCCAGTCGCGCGTGCTCATACAATTTTTCACTGACTTCACGCACGGCATCAATACCGAGCGCGCTTTTGCCCTTCTCAGGCTCAAGGGTGTAGTAGTCTGGATGCGTCCCCGCCTGCATGAGCTGGCAGCCACGGCATTTACCACAGCTCTTGTGCCCTTCCGGCTGCTGACACATCAGAAAACGGGTGATGGCATAAATCAGCGCATCATCACCCATCCCTGGCAATGCCTGAATCAGTAACGCATGATGCCCCCGACCCGCCTGATAGCTGCCGATCAGCTGTTCAAAGTGTGGGCGCAACCATGGATACCATTTCATGCCTGCTGCTCCTGCACCCACTGCGTAATGGTGTGTTGAATGTCGCGCGTGACGTCGTCCAGGGACTGCGTCGCATCAATGGTACAAATTGAGCTGTCCTGTGCGGCCAGCTCAAGATAGCGCGCGCGGGTGCGGTTAAAGAAATCAAACGACTCTTGTTCAATGCGGTCCAGCTCGCCGCGCGCGCGGGCACGCTTGAGGCCCACTTCCGGGGTCACATCCAGATAGAGCGTCAGGTCGGGGCGAAAATCACCCAATACGGCATTACGCAGCGTTGCGAGCATTGTCTGGTCGATGCCGCGTCCTCCGCCCTGATACGCCTGAGTCGACAGATCGTGACGGTCGCCGATCACCCACTTGCCCTCGGCCAGGGCGGGTTTGATCACCGTCTCAACCAGCTGAACGCGCGCCGCGTAGAACATCAGCACTTCGGCCTTGTCAGTGATAACTTCGTCGCCGACGGATTTGATATCCAGTACCAGGCTGCGCAGCTTTTCAGCCAGCTGCGTGCCGCCCGGCTCGCGGGTAAATACCATGTCCGCCACGCCAAGCGCTTTGAGCGTATCCACCACCACGTTGCGGGCAGTGGTTTTACCCGCCCCTTCGAGTCCCTCAATGACAATGTATTTACTGCGCATTTTTTTCCTTAAGTGCCTTCAGATAGTCCTGAACAGAGCGATTGTGGCTGGCAAGGTTGGTGTTAAAGGTATGCCCCCCTTTTCCATCAGCCACAAAATAGAGATACGGTGTTTTAGCCGGATGCGCGGCGGCTTTCAGCGACGCTTCGCTCGGCGTGGCAATCGGGCCTGGCGGCAAACCGCTTATCACGTAGGTATTATACGCCGTTGGCGTCTCCAGATCTTTTCTGGAAATCTTGCCCATATAGCTCTCTCCCATGCCGTAGATAACGGTAGGATCGGTTTGCAGGCGCATGCCGATGCGCAGACGGTTGATAAATACCGACGCCACCCGATCGCGCTCAGCAGCGACGGCAGTCTCTTTCTCGACGATCGAGGCCATGGTCACGAACTGGTTCGGATCGCTGTAAGGCAATCCTTCCATCCGCCCTTCCCAGGCGGCATCTACGGCGGCAACCATTTTTTTGTGCGCCCGCTTTAGGATAGCCACATCGGTCGTGCCTGCCGTGTACATCCAGGTGTCTGGCCAGAACCAGCCTTCCACCCATTCCGGATGTTCAAGCTTCAGCGCTTCTGCCACCGTCTGATAGCTATCGTCTTTTAAGGTATGTTTGATATACGGCGCGTCACGCAGCTGTTTGAGGTAATCGCTCAGGCGCATCCCTTCCACAAACCGCAGTGGGAACTGGGCTTCTTTACCGCTTTCCAGCAGCTGCAGCATCTCTCTGACGGTCATTCCCGGCGTAAAGCGATAGGTACCAGCTTTGAAATGTGACAGCTCAGGCTCCACGCGCAATAGCCACTGGAATACCCGTGGACGATTGATAATCTTGTCGCCATAGAGCTGTTCCCCAAGCGCCTGACGGCCGGTTCCCGCTTTCAGGGTAAAGATCGTTTCGTCTTTAACCAGGATCTTGCTGTTCGCCAGCTGGCGAACTTTCCATACGCCCGCTCCGCCGGCGACGCCCAGCGCAACGATGAGAATAAGGACAAAGCGCAACATTTTTTTCATGACTATCTGTTTTGCTCACATATCGGGGCTAAAAACTGAAACAGCTCGCGCGAAGACCAGCGTTGTTGACCATACGCACGGACGGGTACAACAGGCATCAGCGCATTGCAGATGATGACTTCATCGGCGGTCCGTAGCGCCGCTTCTCCTGCGCTAACTTCGACAACGCGAAAGCCAGAGCGTGCCAGCTGTTGCAGACAAAACTGACGCATTAACCCATTTACGCCAGCGTATTCCAGCGACGGAGTGAACACCTCTTCCCCCTGCCGCCAGAGTAAATTAGCCGCACAGCATTCCGTAATGAACCCTTCGCTGTCAAGAACCAGCGCCTCATCGGCGTCCGTCTGTTCAAGATGAGTACGAATGAGCACCTGCTCGAGGCGGTTGAGATGCTTAAGCCCGGCCAGCATCGGGTTTCGTCCCATTCGTACAGGGCTCAGCGTCAGCGTGACGCCGTCTTCTCGCCAGCGAGAATAATGCGCGGGATAAGCAGAAACGGAGAGGATACGCGTTGGGTTGAGGCACGATGCAGCGCTGTAACCCCGGCCACCACTGCCGCGGCTGATGATGACTTTGAGTACGCCGCTGTCCTTCCCGGTTCCCAGCTCGCACATTTCCTGACGCAGCGTGTCCCAGTGCGTAAAGGGGATCATGAGCTTTTCACAGCCATGCTGCAGGCGTCGAATGTGCGCCTCCAGCAAGCAGACATCGCCGTCCAGAATGCGCGCCGTCGTAAAGCAACCATCACCGAACTGTATCGCCCTGTCGCTGGCAGGCAGCGTGTCCTGCTCAAGGCCATTGATTAAAAACATGGTGGCTCCTTATGCGTGGGCAATTAGTCTGGCAGGATGTCATGCAGCCGACAAGAAGATTAGGCTTAATAAAAAAGGCCCGGCAAGCGGACCTTTTTAAATGCGACAGGGACGTCAGGATCAGATCTTTTTGAAGATCAGAGAACCGTTGGTACCACCGAAGCCGAAGGAGTTACACAGGGTGTACTCCATACCGCTAACCTGACGCGCTTCGTGAGGAACGAAGTCCAGATCGCAACCTTCATCCGGGTTATCCAGGTTGATGGTTGGCGGAACAGCCTGATCGCGCAGCGCAAGGATGGAGTAGATTGACTCTACCGCACCCGCCGCACCCAGCAGGTGACCGGTCATGGACTTGGTTGAGCTCACCATTACGCGGCTGGCAGATTCGCCGAAGATAGACTTAACCGCCTGAGCTTCAGCTTTATCGCCTGCAGGTGTAGAAGTACCGTGCGCGTTCACGTAGCCAATTTGTGCTGGGGTAATACCCGCATCACGAATCGCGTTTTCCATCGCCAGCGCAGCACCCGCGCCGTTCTCAGGAGGAGACGTCATGTGGTAAGCATCGCTGCTCATGCCGAAACCAACGATTTCAGCATAAATTTTCGCGCCGCGTTTTTTCGCGTGTTCGTATTCTTCCAGTACGATCATGCCCGCCCCGTCGCCCAGCACGAAGCCGTCACGATCTTTATCCCACGGACGGCTCGCCGCCTGCGGATTATCATTACGGGTAGACAGCGCACGCGCCGCACCGAAACCGCCGACACCCAGTGGGGTACTGGCTTTTTCAGCACCGCCCGCAACCATAGCATCTGCATCGCCGTACGCAATAATGCGCGCGGCCTGGCCGATGTTATGTACGCCAGACGTACAGGCAGTCGCGATTGAAATGCTTGGCCCACGCAGGCCGAACATGATGGTCAGGTGACCCGCCACCATGTTAACAATCGTGGACGGAACGAAGAACGGGCTGATCTTACGCGGGCCGCCATTCATCAGAGATGTATGGTTTTCCTCGATCAGACCAAGACCGCCAATCCCGGAGCCGATAGCGGCGCCGATACGGGTTGCGTTCTCTTCCGTAATTTCAAGACCAGAATCCTGCATGGCCTGAACGCCAGCGACAATTCCATATTGAATGAAGGCATCCATCTTGCGCTGTTCTTTGCGCGAGATGATATCTTCACAGTTAAAATCCTTTACTAAGCCAGCAAATTTTGTTGCATAGGCGCTAGTATCGAAATGGTCGATTAGGCTGATGCCGCTCTGACCGGCAAGGAGAGCTTTCCAGGTAGACTCTACGGTATTGCCGACAGGAGACAACATGCCAAGTCCGGTCACAACTACACGACGCTTAGACACGTTTGTCCTCCAGGGAGGGATAAAAAAAAGAGATTCGTGGGACTAAATAAAGATAAAACTCAGGCGGTCGAATGACCGCCTGGAGATGTTCACTTACGCCTGGTGACCGTTGATGTAATCAATGGCAGCCTGAACGGTGGTGATCTTCTCAGCTTCCTCGTCCGGAATCTCAGTATCAAACTCTTCTTCCAGAGCCATTACCAGCTCAACGGTGTCAAGAGAATCTGCGCCCAGGTCTTCAACGAAGGAAGCGGAGTTCACAACTTCTTCCTGCTTAACGCCCAGCTGTTCGCCGATAATTTTCTTAACGCGTTCTTCGATAGTGCTCATACTCTTAAATTTCCTATCAAAACTCGCTTTCGCGATGGTTTTCGTAGTGTATAAAATGTTGAAAAATTTGCAACTAAATCCCGGCAGTTCGTACCACGATTTTACGTTATTTTGAGGCCATTCGCCCTAATAACGCAAATATTTTTCATCGTGGTTAAACCATATACATCCCGCCGTTGACGTGGAGGGTCTCACCAGTGATGTAACCCGCTTCGTCAGAGGCTAAAAATGCAACCGCACTGGCGATTTCTTTAGGGTCGCCAAGACGACCCGCCGGAACTGCCGCCAGCGTACCCGCACGCTGCTCATCAGTCAGCGCACGCGTCATGTCCGTTTCAATAAAGCCCGGAGCAACAACGTTTACCGTAATACCGCGGGACGCAACTTCACGCGCCAGCGACTTACTGAAACCAATCAGACCTGCTTTCGCCGCAGCGTAGTTAGCCTGACCAGCATTTCCCATGGTACCAACCACAGAACCGACAGTGATAATACGACCATGACGCTTTTTCATCATAGCGCGCATTACCGCTTTTGACAGACGGAATACAGATGACAGGTTGGTTTCGATGATATCGTTCCACTCGTCGTCTTTCATTCGCATTAACAGGTTATCGCGAGTGATCCCGGCATTGTTTACCAGAATATCCACTTCACCAAACTCTGCGCGAATATTTTCCAGAACAGATTCAATAGATGCAGGTTCAGTCACATTCAGTACCAGACCTTTACCGTTTGCACCCAGATACTCGCTGATGGCCTGAGCGCCATTCTCGCTGGTTGCTGTACCAATCACCTTCGCGCCGCGCGCAACCAGTGTTTCAGCAATTGCACGCCCGATACCGCGGCTTGCGCCAGTGACCAGGGCGATTTTTCCTTCAAAACTCATGGTATTCCTCTTTTATTGCGAGAGTGCCGCTGACATCGCTTCCGGCTCGTTAATCGCCGAGGCTGTCAGGGTGTCAACAATACGTTTTGTCAGACCGGTGAGGACTTTACCTGGGCCGACTTCATACAGGTGCTCAACGCCCTGAGAGGCCATAAACTCAACGGTTTTGGTCCACTGTACCGGGCTGTAGAGCTGGCGAACCAGCGCGTCGCGGATAGCTTCCGGTGCGGTTTCGCATTTCACATCGACGTTGTTCACAACGGAAATCGTCGGTGTGTTAAACGTTATTTTTTCCAGCTCAACCGCCAGCTTCTCGGCGGCAGGCTTCATCAGAGCACAGTGAGACGGCACGCTGACCGGCAGTGGCAGCGCACGCTTAGCACCCGCTGCTTTACAGGCCGCACCCGCGCGTTCAACCGCTTCTTTATGACCGGCAATAACCACCTGGCCCGGCGAGTTGAAGTTTACCGGAGAGACAACCTGGCCTTCAGCAGATTCTTCACACGCTTTTGCAATTGCAGCATCATCCAGACCGATGATGGCAGACATGCCGCCCGTACCTTCCGGCACCGCTTCCTGCATGAATTTACCGCGCAGTTCCACCAGACGTACCGCGTCAGCAAACGCGATCACGCCGGCACACACTAGCGCAGAGTATTCACCCAGGCTATGACCCGCGAGCAGCGCTGGCGCTTTACCGCACTGCTGCTGCCAGACGCGCCACAGCGCAACGGACGCGGTCAGCAGCGCTGGCTGAGTCTGCCAGGTTTTGTTCAGTTCTTCGGCCGGACCCTGCTGGGTCAGCGCCCATAAATCATAACCCAGTGCATCAGAAGCTTCACGGAAAGTCTCTTCAATTACCGGATAGTGTGCTGCCATTTCAGACAACATCCCAACGGTTTGAGAGCCCTGGCCCGGGAACACAAAAGCAAATTGCGTCATTTTTTATTCCTTATACTAGAAACGAACCAGCGCGGAACCCCAGGTGAACCCGCCACCGAAGGCTTCAAGCAAGACCAGCTGGCCCCGTTTGATTCGTCCATCGCGTACCGCTTCATCAAATGCGCACGGTACCGACGCCGCAGAGGTGTTGCCGTGACGATCCAGCGTCACGACAACGTTATCCATCGACATGCCCAGCTTTTTCGCGGTCGCGCTGATGATACGCAGGTTCGCCTGATGCGGCACCAGCCAGTCGAGCGCGGTACGCTCAAGGTTATTCGCTTCCAGCGTTTCATCAACGATATGTGCAAGCTCGGTTACCGCCACCTTGAACACCTCGTTCCCTGCCATAGTCAGGTAAATCGAGTTGTCCGGATTAACGCGATCGGCGTTAGGCAGGGTCAACAGTTCGCCGTAGCTGCCATCAGCATGCAGATGCGTAGAGATGATACCCGGCTCTTCGGACTGCCCCAGCAGCACCGCGCCCGCACCATCACCAAAAATAATGATCGTTCCACGATCGGTTGGATCGCAGGTACGCGCCAGCACGTCAGCACCGATCACCAGCGCATATTTAACGGCACCGGATTTCACGTACTGATCGGCGACGCTCAGCGCATAGGTGAAGCCTGCGCACGCGGCAGCGACGTCAAACGCCGGACAGCCTTTAATACCGAGCATGTTCTGCACCTGGCATGCCGCGCTTGGGAAAGCATGTGTGGCAGACGTCGTGGCGACCACGATCAAACCAATCTGTTCTTTATCAATGCCCGCCATTTCGATAGCACGCTGTGCGGCTTCGTAACCCATGGTCGACACGGTTTCGTCTGGCGCGGCAATACGACGTTCACGGATACCTGTGCGCGTGACAATCCACTCGTCAGACGTATCTACCATTTTTTCCAGATCGGCGTTAGTACGCACTTGTTTTGGCAGGTAGCTGCCGGTACCTAAAATCTTCGTATACATGTACGCTCAGTCACTTTTAGCTAATACAGATTCCAGGCGAGCGGCAATCCGCTGAGGGACTTGTCGCTGCACCGCCTGCACTGCCTGTTCAATCGCGACAGCAAATGCTCGCTGATTGGCGGCGCCATGACTCTTAATCACGATGCCGCGCAATCCTAACAGACAGGCGCCATTATACTGGTCGGGGTTGAGGTGACTGAATCGCCGCGTCAGGCTCTTTTGTAACCAACGCTTCAATAAAATCAGCCACCAGGCGCTTTTTTTACCTTCTCCCTGAGATTTCAGCAGAGAAAGAAACATGCGTACGACCCCTTCCATGGTCTTCAACGTGACGTTCCCGGTGAAGCCATCGCACACCAGAACATCCGTTTTACCCGTCAACAACTCATTGGCTTCGAGATAACCAATATAGTTGATGGAGGGAACCTGTTTGAGCAATTCAGCCGCTTCGCGAATGCTGTCCAGGCCTTTGGTCTCTTCTTCACCAATGTTCAGTAACGCAACACGGGGAGTGTTGATTCCGACAACTTCTTCTGCCAGCACCGATCCCATCACGGCAAACTGAGCCAGCATAGTACTATCACAGTCGACGTTAGCGCCCAAATCGAGCACTACCGTCTTGCCCTTCTGCTGATGCGGTAACACCGTTACCAGCGCCGGACGCTCAATACCTTCAATAGGTTTGAGCAGCAATTTCGAGAGGCCCATCAGCGCGCCGGTATTCCCCGCGCTGACGCAAGCCTGAGCTCGCCCTTCTTTCACCAGCTCCAGCGCTATCCGCATAGAGCTGCCACGACTATTGCGAATGGCCTGCGAGGGTCGGGCATCACTGGCAATAACTGACTGCGCAGGGATAATCTGCAGACGCGAACGTTGTTCAAAGTCAGCTTTTGCGAGTAATGGCGTGATTGTGTCGGGATTGCCGACTAAAAGGAGTGTGAGTTGCGAATTAGAATTCAGTGCCTGCAATGCTGCAGGCACTGTCACGGAAGGGCCAAAATCACCCCCCATGACATCTAACGCCAGGGTTAGACGTGTCAAGGTATCGTCGCAGCCTGGTTCGGTAAATTCCCCGTTTGCACGGGGAAATCCTCACTAAGCCTAATCACGCTTGCGCGTGATTACTTAGTGATAACCTTGCGGCCGCGGTAGAAACCGTCAGCGGTGATGTGGTGACGCAGGTGTTTCTCACCAGAAGTCTTGTCTACAGACAGGCTGGTAACTGCAGTCAGCGCGTCATGGGAACGACGCATGCCACGTTTGGAACGGGTTGGTTTATTCTGTTGTACGGCCATGGACCTTACTCCTCAATTACTTACGCTTTAAGCTGGCTAATACGGCAAATGGGTTTGGTTTTTGCGCTTCATCAGGCAGTTCCCCAAAGACCATGTCCGCCTCGGACACTTCACAGTGTTCAGAATCATGCACCGGAACCACTGGCAAGGTGAGGATGATTTCATCTTCAACCAGAGCCAGAAGATCGATTTCACCGAATTCGTTAACCTCAATCGGCTCATACGCTTCCGGGAGTGCTTCAGCCTGTTCGTCAGAACGAACCGGACTGAAACAATACGTTGTGTGAACATGCTGTACAAACGGTTTCCCGCAACGCTGACACTCGAGCGTTACCGTCACCTTTGCATCACCGGTTAAAACGGCGAGACGCTGGTTGTCGATAGCGAACGACATGGAGCATTCTACATCACTGTCCACACTGACTACGGATTCGGCAATACGCTCAGCCTGATCGGAAGTATAGATACCTTCGTAATCGAGGCGTTTTTGAGCCGTACGAACCGGATCAAGAGTCAGGGGTAATTTTACCTTTTGCATAGGGCGCGCATATTAACTTTGTAACGTCATAGAGTCAAAGAAAAAGGCAACCAGAGCTGCCTTTTGCCAATTATTCGCACACATTGCGGCCTGTAGTTTAAAATGGCTGGCATCGATACGCTATATCTGGTGATAAAAATATGCCAAATCTCGTCCTTGCTTCCACATCTCCCTACCGCCGAACGCTGCTGGAAAAGCTCGGGATCCCGTTTGAATGCGCCGCGCCAGAGGTGGATGAGACGCCACAGCCGGGCGAATCACCGCGTCATCTGGTGATGCGTCTTGCTAAAGAGAAAGCGCAGTCGCTGGCCGCACGTTACCCCGCACATTTGATTATAGGCTCAGACCAGGTTTGCGTGCTGGACGGCGAAATCACCGGCAAGCCCCATACGGAGGAGAACGCCTGTCAGCAGCTTCTGCGTGCGCGAGGCACTATCGTGACCTTTTATACCGGCCTGGCGCTCTATAACTCCGCCACCGGTCATCTGCAAACCGAATGCGAGCCGTTCGACGTACACTTCCGCCATCTCAGCGAGCAAGAGATCGTGGATTATGTGCGCCGGGAACGTCCGCTGAACTGTGCGGGAAGCTTTAAAAGTGAAGGATTGGGGATTGCGCTGTTCGACAAGCTGGACGGACGCGATCCCAACACGCTGGTGGGGTTACCGCTGATTGCCCTGTGTCAGATGTTAAGACGAGAAGAGTGTAATCCGCTGACCATATGACTGGAAGGTTGCGGCCTGATGCCCTCACCCCAGCCCTCTCCCACAGGGAGAGGGGGGAAGCAAAATCAGCCGCGCAGAACCTTAAGACAGCGTTTCAACTGCTCGTCCAGCGGCGCTTCAATACGGATGACTTCCCCCGTATTTGGATGGGTAAACTTCAGCGCTGCCGCATGCAGGAACAGACGCGACAGCCCCGTCCCCGCCAGCTGCTTATCAAACTCGCGGTCGCCATAGCGGTCATCAAAGGCAATTGGGTGCCCTGCAAACTGCGTATGCACGCGGATCTGATGGGTACGACCTGTCACCGGACTGCAGCGCACCAGCGTGGCAAACTCATAGCGCTCTTCAACTTTAAAGCGTGTCTCAGACGGTTTCCCTTCCTGGCTTACGCGGACAATACGTTCGCCGCTTTGCAGAATATTCTTCAGCAGCGGCGCCTGCACTACTTTTACATGGGACTGCCACTGACCGCGCACCAGCGCCAGGTAGTCTTTCTGCATCCCTTTTTCACGCAGCTGTTCATGCAGCGAACGCAGCGCAGAACGCTTTTTCGCCACCAGCAGTACGCCAGAGGTATCACGGTCAAGACGGTGCACCAGTTCAAGGAAGCGTGCTTCCGGGCGCAGGGCTCGCAGCCCTTCAATCACGCCGAAGCTCAGGCCGCTACCGCCATGAACAGCTGTTCCTGACGGTTTATTGAGCACCAGAATGTGGTCATCTTCGTACAGGATCACATCGCTCAGGGCCGCCACTTTCTGTAGCTTCGGTGAAACGGTCTCTTCTTCACGTTCCGCAACGCGCACCGGCGGAATACGCACTTCATCGCCCGCCTCGAGTTTGTACTCGGGCTTCACGCGTTTTTTGTTCACCCGCACTTCGCCCTTACGCAGGATGCGGTAAATCATGCTCTTTGGCACACCTTTCAACTGGGTGCGCAAAAAGTTATCGATACGTTGCCCCGCGTCATCTTCGGCGATGGCAACCATTTTTACGGCTGGAGTCTCTGTTTTCATGGTTGGCGATTCTAAATATCGTCAGCCATTAGCGCCACTCATTTTTCTATGCTTATATTTACTTTTATCCGGCCAGCTCCCCGTTTCGCGCAACCGATTTGGTGGTTATTAAACCAATCGCCATTCTGAAGTGAAGAAACTGTGAGTAACCGGGTGATAATTGGTAAAAGTCATCTTGCTATAACCCGGCGAGCAGTGGAATAATGAGGCTGTTTTCCGTGTTAAATCCTGGTTAAGTAAGGATGTTGACGGAATGACCAATTTTGTCTGACCGATCATCCACGCAGCAATGGCGTAAGACGTATTGATCTTTCAGGCAGTTAGCGGGCTGCGGGTTGCAGTACTTCCCGGTATAAGGATTGTTCTCTGGAGAGTTCTACCCAGGCAATTCCCCTGATAATTGCGCTGTGTTTCCGTATGAAATACAGGCAACCGACACTCTGCGCCTCTTAAGCGAGCGACAACCGTGAGGTTGGCGACGTGAACAGACACGAGGCCATCGGTTCATACCCCGGAAAGCGTCACCTTGCCCGCAGCTTTGTCGTCAATGTAAGAATAACGAGTAAGTTACGATGAAAAGAATGTTAATCAACGCAACTCAGCAAGAAGAGTTGCGTGTCGCCCTTGTGGATGGGCAGCGCCTGTACGATCTGGATATCGAAAGTCCTGGACACGAACAGAAAAAAGCGAACATTTACAAAGGTAAAATCACCCGCATTGAACCAAGCCTTGAAGCTGCATTTGTCGATTACGGTGCTGAGCGTCATGGTTTCCTCCCTCTGAAAGAAATCGCCCGCGAATATTTCCCCGCAAACTACAACGCCCATGGCCGCCCAAACATCAAAGATGTCCTGCGTGAAGGTCAGGAAGTTATCGTTCAGATTGATAAAGAAGAGCGTGGCAACAAAGGTGCCGCGCTGACCACCTTTATCAGCCTCGCAGGGAGCTATCTGGTTCTGATGCCTAACAACCCGCGTGCGGGTGGCATCTCTCGCCGTATCGAAGGTGATGACCGTACCGAGCTGAAAGAAGCGCTGGCAAGCCTCGAACTGCCTGACGGCATGGGGCTTATCGTGCGTACCGCAGGCGTTGGCAAATCAGCCGAAGCGCTGCAGTGGGACCTGAGCTTCCGTCTGAAGCACTGGGAAGCCATTCAGAAAGCAGCCGAAAGCCGCCCTGCTCCGTTCCTGATCCACCAGGAAAGCAACGTTATTGTGCGTGCCTTCCGTGATTACCTGCGTCAGGACATCGGTGAGATTCTGATCGATAATCCGAAAGTGCTTGAGCTGGCGCGCCAGCACATCGCCGCGCTGGGTCGTCCGGATTTCACCAGCAAAATTAAACTGTACACCGGCGAAATCCCGCTGTTCAGCCACTATCAGATCGAATCCCAGATTGAGTCCGCCTTCCAGCGTGAAGTGCGTCTACCATCCGGCGGTTCTATCGTTATCGATACCACTGAAGCGCTGACCGCTATCGACATCAACTCCGCGCGTGCAACGCGCGGTGGCGATATCGAAGAGACCGCCTACAACACTAACCTCGAAGCCGCTGATGAAATCGCCCGCCAGCTCCGCCTGCGCGACCTGGGTGGTCTGATTGTTATCGACTTCATCGACATGACCCCTGTTCGCCACCAGCGTGCGGTTGAAAACCGTCTACGCGAAGCGGTGCGTCAGGACAGGGCGCGTATCCAGATTAGCCATATCTCACGCTTTGGCCTGCTGGAGATGTCCCGTCAGCGTCTGAGCCCGTCTCTCGGCGAGTCCAGCCATCACGTTTGTCCGCGCTGCTCCGGCACCGGTACCGTGCGTGATAACGAATCGCTGTCCCTCTCCATTCTGCGTCTGATTGAAGAAGAAGCGCTAAAAGAGAACACCAAAGAGGTTCACGCCATTGTGCCGGTGCCCGTTGCCTCTTACCTGCTTAACGAAAAACGTGCAGCGGTAAGTGCGATTGAAGCGCGTCAGGGTGGCGTTCGCTGCATCATCGTGCCAAACGACCAGATGCAGACCCCACACTATCACGTGCTGCGCGTGCGTAAGGGCGAAGAGACGACCACCCTCAGCTACCTGCTGCCGAAGCTGCATGAAGAAGAGATGTCCCTGCCTTCCGATGAAGAGCCAGCCGAGCGCAAACTGCCAGAGCAGCCTGCGTTAGCGACCTTCATCATGCCTGAAGCACCACCGGAAGCAGCTCTGGAAAAACCTGCTGTCAAACCTGCAGCGCAGAAACCAGAAGCAGCGGTAGCGAAAGCCCAGCCGGCACAGCCGGGTCTGCTGAGCCGCTTCTTCGGCGCGCTGAAGAAGATGTTTGCTGAAGAAGAAGTTCAGCCAGAGCAGCCGAAAGAAGAGCCAAAAGCAGCCAAGCCAGAGCGTCAGCAGGACCGTCGCAAGCGTCAGAACAACCGCCGCGATCGTAACGACCGCAGCGAGCGTCGTGACAACCGTGACAACCGCTCTGAGAATAACGAAGGCCGTGAGCAACGCGAAGATAACCGTCGCAACCGTCGCGAGAAACAGCAGCAGAATGTTGAAGATCGTGAAATTCGCCAGCAGGCGGGCGATGAGTCTGAGAAGAGCAAACAGCGTGACGACCAGCAGCCGCGCCGTGAACGCAACCGTCGCCGTAACGACGAGAAGCGTCAGGCACAGCAGGAAGTCAAAAACCTGAACCGCGAAGAGCCTGTTGAACAGCAGGACGGCGAGCAGGAAGAACGTACTCAGGTAATGCCACGTCGTAAGCAGCGCCAGCTTTCTCAGAAAGTTCGCTTCGCCTCTGAAGCAACCGAAGAGTCTGGCGCTATCGCGGTTGAAACCAGCGAGAGCACAACCGGCACGCAGCTGGCGAAAGTTGACCTGCCAGCGGTCGTTGAAAACAACGTTGAGCAGGATGATAACGGTGAAAACCGCGATAACGCCGGTATGCCGCGCCGTTCACGCCGTTCTCCACGTCATCTGCGCGTCAGCGGCCAGCGCCGTCGTCGCTATCGTGACGAGCGTTACCCGACTCAGTCGCCAATGCCGCTGACTATTGCCTGTGCTTCGCCAGAAATGGCGTCCGGCAAAGTCTGGATCCGTTACCCGGTTGCTCGTCCTGAGCAGGTTGTTGAAGAACAGCCTGTAACCGAAGAGGTGATTGCACCAGCAGCCGCGGTAGAAGCTGTCGTGACTGAAGCGGCAACCGTGGTTGAACCTGAGGTTGTTGAAGCTGAAGCCCCTCACGCAGTGGAAGTAGAAACCACCCATCCAGAAGTGATTGCCGCGCCGGTTGATGCCGCACCGCAGCTTATCGCCGAAGAAGATGCCGTGGTGGCTGAGGAAGTCGCTGAAGAGGCTGAACCTGTAGCCGCAGTGGAAAACACCGCCGAAACCCTGATTGAAACCACCACTGAAGAAGTTGTTCAGGACGTTGAGATTCAGGTTGAACCGGTTGTCGAAGAAGCGAAAGCGCCTGAGGTGAAACCTGAGCCGGTTGTTTCTGCACCAGCCGCAGCCCACGTGGCGACAGCACCAATGACGCGCGCCCCGGCGCCGGATTACGTGCCTGATGCCCCGCGTCACAGTGACTGGGTACGCCCGGCGTTCAGCTTCGACGGTAAAGGCGCTGCAGGCGGCCACAGTGCAACGCATCAGGCGACTGCACCGGCGACGCGTCCGCAGTCTGTCGAATAACGACGCTGAAAGTAAAAAGCCGACCATCGGGTCGGCTTTTTTTATGGCTGCTGCACGGGCTTTCTCATTCCGGTCACCTCAGGCATGACCTGCCGCATCAACTCCAGAAAACGCCGCAAGCGTGCCGGATAATAGCGGGACCAGGGGTAAACAAGATGCACCGGTAACGCCGCTGGCTGCCAGTCTGGCAGCAAATGCACCAGCCGCCCTTCCCGAATATCATCCTGTACCGTCCAGCTGGATACCACCGCCACGCCAAGGCCGGTGAGCGCCGTATTGCGTGCGACATACAGACTATCGGTGCTGAGGCGCGGGGTAATCGCCACTCGCGCGGTGGCGGGTGATGCATCGTGAAAAAGCTCCACATGGCGCTGGTAGAAAGAGCTGATCGCTATCCAGGGAAACTGCTGCAAATCCTCCGGCGTGTTGACCGTCGGAAAACGGGCCAGCAGTGCCGGTGAAGCCACCACCGAGCGCGGCACTTCGGCCAGCAGCACGGACACGGTCGCCGGATCGACTTCCACGCCCACCCGAATCGCACAGTCAAGGTTGTCGCCGAGAAAGTCCGCCGACCGATCGTTGAGCATCCACTCAATCGAAAGCTGCGGATAGCGTTGCAAAAACTCGGTTACGGGTTTCAGAAGCTGATCCTGACCAAACGCGTGCGGAGCGCGCACCCGCAGCACGCCTACCGGCTCATCTTCCGTCTGCCCCACCTCATCTTCCAGCGCCAGCCAGCTGTCAATCACCCGACGGGCGTGCTGATAGCAGCGCTCGCCGTCATCCGTCAGCCGCGTCGTGTGGGTGGTGCGCAAAATCAGGCGCACGCCCAGCATGGTCTCAAGCGACTGTAACCGTCTGCTTACCGTGGCCTGGGTAGTGGCCAGCTGCCGCGCCGCCGCTGAGAGGGAGCCCGCCTCAACGATACGAACAAACGTCCGCATTAACTCCACCCTGTCTATACGCTCAGCTCTTTTCATCACACTTTCACTTATACGTTCAACGTATAAGCGTTTTACCACCGGGCCCGCTACCGTCGCAAGGCGTACTGATAAAAAATAGCCTCACACGACGAATGAGGAACATCTTATGAACACAACAACCGCCGCCCATGCCGTGAGCCGCTGGGTAATCTTAATGCTGGCGATAGGTGCAGGTTTCAGCGTGGCATCTATCTATTATGCCCAGCCTCTGCTGCCGCTGATGGGCGCAGACCTTCATCTGAGTATCGAAGGAATGGGCCTGGTTCCGACGCTCACCCAGGCGGGATATGCCCTGGGGATCCTGTTCCTGCTGCCGCTCGGCGATCGCCACGACCGCAGGACGTTAATCCTGATAAAGAGTGCGGCGCTGGCGCTGTTTCTTCTCGGCTGTAGCCTGACCGGGCAGATCCACTCTCTGCTGCTGGCAAGCCTGCTCATCGGCATGGCCGCCACCATGGCACAGGATATCGTCCCTGCCGCAGCCATCCTTGCGCCGGAAGGTAAACAGGGGAAAACCGTGGGCACGGTAATGACCGGGCTGCTGATGGGTATCTTATTATCCAGAACCGTGAGCGGCGTGGTGGGCGAAGCGTTTGGCTGGCGCGTCATGTACCAGCTGGCGGCGGCGAGCATTGCGTTCATCGGGGTGATGATGTGGTTTGTGCTTCCCCGTTTTGCCATTCACTCCACGCTGAGCTACCCCGCGCTGATGCGCTCAATGGAACATCTCTGGCGTCGCTATCCGGCGCTGCGCCGTGCGGCGCTGGCTCAGGGTTTTCTGTCGATTGCCTTTAGCGCCTTCTGGTCTACGCTTGCGGTCATGCTGCTGGAACGCTATCACCTGGGGAGTGCCGTAGCGGGTGGTTTTGGTATTGCAGGTGCCGCCGGTGCGTTAGCTGCCCCGCTGGCAGGGGGTCTGGCAGACAAACTGGGCGCAGGAAAAGTCACGCAGCTTGGTGCCGTTCTTGTGACCGTCTCATTCGCCCTGATGTTCCTGATGCCCGCGCTGGGCGTTCATGGACAGCTGATTCTGATCGCCATCTCCGCCGTTGGGTTCGACCTGGGTCTGCAGTCCAGCCTGGTCGCTCACCAGAACCTGGTATATAGCCTTGAACCGCAGGCGCGGGGCCGTCTCAACGCCCTGCTCTTTACGGTGGTCTTTATCGGGATGGCGCTGGGTTCCGCGTTAGGCAGCAATATTTACTCGCTGGCCGGCTGGACGGGCGTGGTCGCGCTGGCGACGGTCTGTGGCGTCATTGCGCTGGCAATCCGTCTGATAGAAAGCGCACGAGTCACCTCCGCATCAGCAGAAGTTGCATAAAAAAAATGCCCAATCCAGACGGATTGGGCAGTAAAACATGCCCAGTTTCAAGACATGTTCCAAGAGGTCAAGATGTTATTTGTTCAGCTGGAACAGAGACATGCCCTGCATATCGCTAAACGCTTTATAAGACGCCTGCAGGGCCGCCTGCTGCATGGTGTAAGAGGAAATCGCTTCGTTCCAGTCAACATCAACCAGGTCACTCATCTGCTTGGTCTGACCCAGCGCGCGGTCATCGCCCAGCGTATCGAGTTTTTCCAGCTCGTTCATCTTGGTTCCCACATCCGCAACGACCGTCAGGATATTGTTCTGGGAGTTTTTGATGCCGATTTGCGCATTGGCAATCACCTGGCTTTGCGCCGTTGCGGCAGCCGGATCGTTCTCAATCGGTATCTTCAGCGAGGCAATAGCAGAGTCCAGAATTTTGAACATGTTGGTCTGGCCATATCCACCGCCCGGCAGCTGTTCCGCATTACTGGTAATGCTTTCGAAAATTTGCTGGCCGGTATGGCTGATGGTCATATTTCGCGCCGTATCAACCTGCTGCGTGATAGCCTCAGCGCCGCCGTTGTAATCTCCGGTCGCGGCATCAAACGGTGCGCTCTCGGTTTTGTATCCCGCAAAGATAAAGCGGCCATTACCATCCGTCGTGTTGGCAAGGTTCATCAGCTGATCGCGGATCCCCTGAATATCGGTCGCCAGAGAAAGACGGTCGTCATCGCTTAATGTGCCGTTTGAGGCGTAAACCAGCTTCTCGCGCACGCTTGAGATCGCAGTGTTGACCTGGGTTAACACGTTATCTTCCAGCGAGACCTTCTGCGTTGCAAAGGTACGCGCGAGCGCGAACTGGCTGTTTTGCGACTGAGACTGTGACAGCACGATGGCCTGCGACGCGGCGATAGGATCGTCCGAAGGACGATTGACGCGCTTGCCGGTGGACATCTGCTCACCGTAGCTCAGCCATCTGCTCTGGGAATCGGTGATCCCACGCATGTTCTGCTCGTACATCATCTGGGTGCTAATACGCATTGTTCACCTCAACCTTAACGAATGTTGATAATTGCATCGAAGAGCGTACTGGCAGTTTGTAGAACCTGGGCATTGGCCAGGTAATACTGCTGATAACGCTGCAAATTGCCATACTCTTCGTCGAGGTTTACCCCAGAGATGGTCTGCTGCTGCTTGATTAACTGCGTTTCCACGTTGGCTTTCGTCTGGCTGCTTACCTTCAGTGACGCCGTTGAGCTACCGACGGTACTGACGAGAGAGGCATACGCATCGTTGAAGGTTTTATTTCCACCCACCACTTTGCCGTTTTGCAGATCGAGCAGTTTCTGGCCGTTACGGTTGTCACTTTCGCCGCCGTTCTGCACAGATGCCATCGCCAGTTTAGACTCGTCGCCGATCGCGAGATCCATGTTCATGATGACGTTGGAAACAGGCTTCACGGTAAAGCTGTCTTTGGTATTTGCCGTGCCGCTCACGTTGACGTTAAGGCCATCAAAAGACAGATTGCCGCTGGCATCCGGGCTCATCGTAAAGCTGGTTTTGTCTGACGAGCGGGTGACCGTCCAGTCAGTGCCGTTAAACTGCAGCTTATAGTCTGTCGCCTGGACCTGTTTGCTGTCCGCCACAGATGCCGTAACAACGGCCGAACCGCCATTCTTGCTGTTGGACAGGACCGCCGGAGAACCAAAGTTGAACAGCTTACCGCCCGCATCACCGTTCGCATCAAAACCGGCTTCATGCTGCGTATTCATCGCGTCGGCAAAGGCCAGCGCCATCTGGTTCAGGCTGTTACGGGCTTTATCCAGATCTTCCGTGCGGAAGGTCAGTAAACCGCCTAAAGAACCGGTGGTGATAAATTTCTCCGGGATCTCAATATTGCCCGCCACGTCATCGACGTAGGCGATAGTGGTACGAGCCGGATCGGCGCTGGACTTCACGGCCGCCAGCTGGCTGGCTTTGCTGCCCTGTACCAGGCTGTAACCGTTACCGAGAGAGATATTAAACGTGCCGCTATCCTGCACGGAGACTTCCACGCCCACGATTTTGTTCAGTTCAGTCACGAGCTGATCGCGCTGGTCCAGAAGATCGTTAGGTGACGCGCCCGCGCCAACGCCGGTCAGACGGGAGATCTGATCGTTCAGATTCGCAATCTGTGCCGCGTAGTTGTTGATCTGAGACACGCTGCTTGAGATGGCGGTATTAACCTGCGCGTCCTGGTCACGGAGATACTGATCGTTGGTTTTAAACTGATTGACCAGACCACTCGCTTTACCCAGCACCGTCTGACGTGCAGCCGGGTCTTCCGCGTTGCTCACCAGGGTTTGCAGGCTTTTGAAGAAATCCTGCAGGGTGGTGGAGAGCGAGTTGGTGGTATCGGAGAGCACATCGTCAATTTTTGACATCTGCTGATAGCGCGTCGTCAGACTGCTGCTCTGCGTCTGCGCGGCGCGCAGCTGGTTGGTGATGAAGGCGTCATACTCACGCTGGACACCGGAGACATAAACCCCGTTACCCACCCAGCCACCGCCGGTCAGCGTGCTGTTAGATGCGCCCAGCACCGTGGTCTGGCGGGTGTAACCTGCCACGTTATAGCTTGAAATATTATTACTGACGGTATTGAGTGCCGACTGCGCGGCACTGAGGCCACTCATGGCGCTGTTAATCAAACTGGACATGGGGGTTCCTTTTATACGTTCAGACACGAGTCCTGATGAAGGTTATCGGCAACCTCCACCGGGACTTGAGAACTTTCAGAACAGATTTTCAATATCTGTGCTATAGGCTTTGCTGACCTTCTCGCCCATGGATTTCAGCTGCTGGATCATGCTGGTGAGCTTGCGTGCATAGTTCGGGTCAGTCGCGTAGCCCGCGTTTTGTAAGGCCTGAGCGCCCTGCTCCGCCGTCGCCGCCTGCGTAACGGCGGTATAACGCGGATTGCGGCTCAGCAGGCCAACGTAGTCGGACAATGCTTCCAGATAGGAGCTGTAGACGCGGAATTTTGCTTTGACCTTCACCGCCGCACCGTTCTCGTATTCAGTGGTCGTGATCTCCGTTGTTGGCCCCTTCCAGCTGGAGGTGGCCTTCACGCCGAAGATGTTGAAGCTCGGATCGCCGTTTTCCTTGCGGATCTGACGCTGACCCCAGCCCGACTCCAGCGCGGCCTGCGCCAGAATCAGGTGATGCGGCACACCGCTCTGTTCGCTGGCGAGACGCGCGGGCAGAGAAAGCTGCGCCAGGAAGTCTTTGCTGTCACCGGAGAGCGGCTCATCGCCGCTGCCCGTGGCTTTTGGCATCGCTTTACGCACCATTTGCGTCAGAGCCTGGTTCTGATAACTGGTCACCGTTTCCAGGTCGAACTTCATCGGCACCTGCTGCGTCTGTTCCTGAGGCTGAATGCCCTGCGCGGCTTCGGTCTGTTTCACAATCATGTCAGCCAGACCGAGGCCTTTACCGGCGGTCATCTGCTGCGCAATCTGCTGGTCATACATGCTGGTGTAGAGACGCGTTGAATCACTGCTGAACATCCCGTCTTTCGGCAGGGTTTCGCGCATGCTTTTCAGCATCATCTGTACAAACATCCCTTCCACCTGGCGGGCGACCGGGCGGATGTTCGCCGCCGGGTCTTTGCCTGCTTTGGTTTTCAGTTCGTTGAGGGACTGGGCGTCCCAGGCTGCACTGGTCAACAGTTTGCTATCGGTCAGCATTAGATGATTTCCAGTTTGGCGCGCAGGCAGCCCGCGCTTTGCATGGATTGCAGGATGGACATCAGATCCATCGGCGTTGCGCCCAGGGCGTTCAGGGCACGCACCACGCTATTCAGGTTGGCGCTGGAGCGAACGCTCTGCAGCGACCCACCGCTCTGGCGCATATCAATCTGCGTTTGCGGTGTTACCACCGTCTGACCGCCGCCAAATGGCGTGTTCGGCTGGCTCACGTTCGCGGAGCGGTTAACCGTCACGGAGAGGTTACCCTGCGCCACGGCACAGCTGTCCAGCGACACTTCCCGGTTCATCACCACCGAGCCGGTACGGGAGTTGATGATCACTTTCGCATCCTGGACCGGAACGTTAACTTCCATATTCTGAATATCAGCCAGCATGCGCACCTGGTTGCTGCTGCCGGTGGAGGTGCGGATCTGCACGGTGCGCGCATCGAGTGCCGTTGCGTTACCGTAGCCGCGGCTGCGGTTGATGGTATCGGCAATTTGCTGCGCCATCGTGAAGTCTTCATTATTAAGCTGCAGGTTGATGGTGTTGCCCGCGCCAAACTGGGTCGGCAGTTCACGCTCAATGATTGCACCGTTGGTGATACGTCCACCGTTCAGCTGGTTCACCTGCACGCTGCTTCCGCCTGCGGATGCCCCCGCACCGCCAACCAGAATGTTCCCCTGCGCCAGAGCATACACCTGGCTATCAACGCCTTTCAGCGGGGTCATCAGCAGCGTACCGCCGCGCAGGCTTTTGGCGTTACCCATTGAGGAGACCACCACATCAATGGTCTGCCCCTGACGCGCAAACGCCGGGTAGGACGCGGTTACCATTACCGCGGCCACGTTTTTCAGCTGCATGTTGGTTCCCGCCGGCACGGTAATGCCGAGTTGGGAAAGCATGTTGTTCAGGCTTTGGGTGGTGAACGGCGTCTGGGTCGTCTGGTCACCGGTACCATCCAGACCAACCACCAGGCCGTAGCCAATCAGGGAGTTTTCACGCACACCCTGAACGCTGGTGAGATCGCGAATACGGTCAGCCTGGGCAAATGTTGTCACCAGCGCGAGCGCCACGGCGAAGATCGATTTAAACATGGGTCACCTCGCTTACATCGGCGATAAATTAAGGAAGAAGCGCTGCAGCCAACCCATATTTTGGGCTTCATTGATATAGCCGTTACCGACGTACTCAATGCGCGCATCCGCCACCTGGGTAGACGGAACGGTGTTGGTGCCGCTGATGGTGCGAGGGTTAACCACGCCCGAGAAGCGAATGAATTCAGTGCCCTGGTTGATGGCGATCTGTTTTTCACCCACAACGTGCAAGTTGCCGTTAACCAGAACCTGGTCAACCGTGACCGTCAGCGTACCGCTGAAGGTGTTGCTGGCGTTCGCGCCACCTTTACCGTTAAAGGTATTGCCGCCAGAGGCCTCGACATCTGCTCGCGCGTTGCCGAACAGTCCCTGCAGGTAGCGCGGGACGGTATCGAAGCCAAAATTCGTTTTGCCATCGCGGCTGGCGTTCGCCGACGAGCTCTTGCTCGCGCTGACGTTTTCCTGCAGCACAATGGTCAATGTATCGCCGACGTTACGCGGGCGGCGATCTTCAAACAGCGGCTGATAGCCGTAATTAATCGGCTGCGCGGTCTGGAAAATGGAGCCGTTGACCACTGGCGCAGGGCCGGGAACGGGTTGGGCAGTCGTCGCACCCTGGACCAATGGTTTAGACGGGATCAAAGCACACCCGCTGAGGGTGACAGCCAGAACAGTCAGTATCGGATAACGAAACGCCGCGTTTTTTTGCATTGCCTTCATCTTCGAAAACAGGGAGCCGGTGCGGCGTTTACCGCACCGGGCTACACCTTAGAGTTGCGTCAGTTTCTGCAGCATCTGGTCGGTCGTCGACACTGCTTTACTGTTAATTTCATACGCGCGCTGGACCTGGATCATATTCACCAGCTCTTCCGCCACGTTTACGTTGGACGTTTCAACATAACCCTGGTACAGCAGACCCGCGCCGTTCAGGCCCGGGGTGCTCTCATTCGGCGTACCGGAGGATTGCGTTTCGGTGTAGAGGTTCTCACCAATGCTTTCCAGACCGGTATCGTTCATGAAGGTGGTCAGGTTAAGCTGCCCAACCTGAACCGGCGCGGCCTGTCCCTGCTGGGTCACGCTGACCACACCGTCGCGTCCGATGGTGATGCTCAGGGCGTTCGCCGGGATGGTAATCGCAGGCTGAACCTGGAAACCGCCCGCCGTCACCAGCTGGCCGTTCTGATCGACCTGGAACGAACCGTCGCGGGTATAGGCAGAGGTCCCGTCAGGCAGCTGCACCTGGAAGAAGCCCTGGCCTTTGATTGCCACGTCTTTACTGTTGTTGGTCTGAGACAGGTTGCCCTGGCTGTGCAGACGCTCGGTAGCCACCGGGCGAACGCCGGTACCAATCTGCAGGCCCGACGGCAGCGTCGTCTGTTCAGAAGACTGCGCGCCCGGCTGACGGATGGTTTGATAAAGCAAATCTTCGAAAACGGCACGCTGACGCTTGAAACCATTGGTGCTCACGTTTGCCAGGTTGTTGGCAATCACGTCCATATTGGTTTGCTGGGCGTCCAGGCCAGTTTTCGCGATCCATAAAGAACTGATCATAAGGAGTCCTGTTAACTCATAGCCAGAAGTTGGTTAGCTTTGCCCGCGTTTTCATCCACGCTGCTGATGATCTTCATCTGCATTTCAAAACGACGGGCGCTGGCAATCATGTCGCTCATGGCGGCTACCGGCTTGACGTTGCTGCCTTCCAGAACGCCGGACATCACGCGGATGCTCGGATCGGCCTGTAATGTGGCACCACGCGTCGCCTGCGCCGCCTGGGTCAGACGAAACATGCCGTCGTCGCCGCGCTGCACCTCTTTGCCTTCCGCTTTAACCAGCTTAAGACGTCCGACGGGTGCAACGGTGTTGGCCGGATCGCCCGGGTTCAGCGCCGAAATGGTGCCGTCCGCGGCGATAGTCAGCTCAGAGCCTTCCGGAACGGTCAGCGGACCCGCTTCCCCCATCACCGGATGACCCTGAATCGTCAGCTGGCCCGTCGCGCTCACCTGGATATTGCCGTTACGGGTATAGCCTTCGCTGCCGTCGGCCGTTTGCACCGCCAGCCAGCCGTCCTGCTGCAGGGCAACGTCCAGCGGGCGCGAGGTGTAGTCCATCTGCCCTGGCGTCATATCTGCGCCAGGGGTTGATGCCGTCACCAGCGTACGGGTCGGCAGGGACAGCCCTTCAACCGGCACCGCGCGCAGCGCGTTAAGCTGCGCGCGAAAGCCCGGCGTAGAGGCGTTTGCCAGGTTGCTGGCGGTAACGGCCTGCTGATTGAGCGTCTGACTTGCCGCGCCCATCGCGGTATATATTGCGTGATCCATTGCGCTTTCCTGTTAGCCGCTTAACGCAGGTTAACCAGCGTATTGAGGATCTGGTCCTGGGTTTTGATGGTCTGCGCGTTCGACTGATAGTTACGCTGTGCGACGATCATATTCACCAGTTCTTTACTCATATCCACGTTGGAGGCTTCCAGCGCGCCGTTGGTCAGCTTGCCGAAGTTACCGGTGCCTGCGGTACCCAGCAGCGCCACGCCGGAGGACTGTGTGGCAGACCAGACGTTGTCGCCTTCCGATTTCAGGCCTTCGTTGTTGGCGAAGTTTGCCAGCACGATCTGCCCCAGAACCTGAGACTGTTCGTTAGAGTAGCTTCCCACCACGGTGCCATCGTCGTTGATCTGGTAGCTCACCAGGTCGCCAGGCTTGTAGCCGTTCTGATTGGTTGCCACAACGCTGTTTGCACCGGTGTTCTGCTGCATGGAGTTCTGGAAGCTCAGGGAGAAGGTCGCCGCCGTCGCACCGCTGACAGAACCCGTGGTGATGTTAATGGCCGGCGTGGCGTTTGGCGTTGCGCTCAGTACACCCGCAGCGTCGTAGTTGTAGACACCCGCCAGGTTACCGTTCGCATCAAAGTTCATCTGCGCCGCTTTTGCCGCTGTTGAACCCGCAACGCTGCCGTCCTGAGTGTAAAGATCCCATTTATTGTTGGCCGTCTTCACGTAGTAGACGTACATGTTGTGGGCGTTACCCTGGCTGTCGAATACGGTCACGGTCCCTTTTTTGTTGTAGGTGTCCGGGTTGGTCGCATCGAACGGGGCAGTTTGAACAGGATCGGTTGAGTTCAGGTTGATCTGCTGCGTCGCGGTGGTGGTTGATTTCGCCGCCATCAGGGTGTTCGGGATAGTAATCGCCTGAGGGTTCGCACCGGTCTGAACGGTTGGAGGCGTTCCGGCTGCCGGGTAGCCCGTCAGCTGCATGCCCTGCATGTTAACCAGCGTACGGTTTTCGTCCAGCTTGAACTGGCCGTTACGGCTGTAGAACACAGAACCGTTGGAATCGACCATACGGAAGAAGCCGTTCTGGCTGATCGCAACGTCCAGACCACGACCGGTGTTGGTGGTGGTGCCGTCGGTAAAGTCCTGAGTGATGCCCGCAACTTTCACGCCCAGGCCGACTTTGGAACCGGCAAACATGTCCGCAAATGAAGCAGAACCGGATTTAAAACCATAGGTCGCGGAGTTGGCGATGTTGTTGCCAATGACGTCCAGGTTGGTGGCCGCAGCATTCAGGCCGCTGACCGCTTGAGAAAAGGCCATGACTTACTCCTGATAAGTGTTAAGGCTTAGATAATCTGCCGAACTTCGTCGAGTGTGGTGGAACCAGAGGTTCCCAAATCCAGTTTGTTGCCGTCGCTTCCTTTAATCACGCCCTGGACCAGCGCGAACTGCAGCGGCTGCGCCACCAGCTGGGTTGTCCCGTTGCTGGCGCTGATCGCTACTTTGTAAGAACCGTTTGGTGCTTTAGTGCCGTCGGTCAGGCTGCCATCCCACGTAAAGGTGTGAACGCCCGCCTTCAGCTCGCCGATATCAATAGTGCGCACGACCGTGCCGTTGCTGTCGGTAATGGTGGCGGTAACTTTCTCCGCCGCCTGCTGCAACTCAACGCCAAACGGCGTGGTGGTCGTTGTGGTGTTGCCTTCGGTGGTGCTGGTGCCCGCCAGAATCGTGGTTCCAGGGATCATCACCCCGTGGCCAATCAGGCTTGCCGCCTGCAGAGACTGGGCGCTGTTAATCTGCCCGGAGACGGAGCCGAGGGTGGTGTTGAGTTTCTCAATGCCGCTAACGGTGCTGATCTGCGCAAGCTGCGTGGTCAGTTCGTTGTTCTGCATTGGGTTGGTGGGATCCTGGTTCTTAAGCTGCGCCACCAGCAGTGTCAGAAAGCTGCCCTGAAGATCGGAGGCATTGCTCCCGGTGAGGGAGTTAGAACCCGTCGTACTCTTCGTGTTATTAACACCCGAGTTCGTAGGATCATTCACATTTACGGCGATGGACATGCATGTCTCCTTTACTGGCCGAGAGTGAGCGTTTTGAGCATCATGCTCTTCACGGTATTAAGCACTTCAACGTTGGCCTGGTAGCTGCGAGAAGCCGACATGGAGTTCACCATCTCACCCACCACATCCACGTTTGGCATTTTCACGTATCCGCTGGCATCCGCGAGCGGGTTACCCGGCTCATACACCAGCCTGTCCGGCGCCTTGCTCTCTACCACATCAGACACCTTCACGCCGCCCGTCGCCGCGCCCGGCGCAGCATCGACCTGAAAGACAACCTGTTTGGCACGATAAGGCTGGCCGTCTGGTCCGGTTACGCTGTCGGCGTTCGCCAGGTTACTGGCAGCCACGTTCAGGCGTTTGGACTGCGCGGTTAACGCCGAACCGGCAATATCAAAAATATTCAACAAGGCCATCTATCAGTTCCCCCCCTGCAGGACGTTCATCATGCCTTTGATTTGTCCGCCGAGTACGGTTAAGCCCGTCTGGTATTTCAGACTGTTATCGGCAAACTGCGTACGCTCCCGGTCCATATCCACGGTGTTACCGTCGAGTGAGGGCTGATCGGGAATGCGGTAAAGTAAATCGGTCGCTGGCGCGGTCATCGCCTGAGCAGGAATATGGCGAGAGGATGTCATGGCAAGTGCAACACCCGTTCCTTCGGCACGTCCACGCTCCATCACCTTTTTGAGTTCACTGGAAAAATCAATATCGCGCGCCTGAAACCCTGGGGTATCGGCGTTAGCAATGTTGGCGGCTAAAATCTCCTGCCGCTGGGCGCGTAAATTGAGCGCTTCCTGCTGAAAACGTAACGCGGCGTCGAGTTTATCGAGCATGTCTCCTCCGCTGATGGCAAAATTTCAGTTCACAGCTTAAATCTCACCCGGTCTCTCCTATCGACGGAATAAGCGCAAAATGCGTCGCTATTTATTGCGTTGATGCAAAACCACTGCAGGTAGAATTCATTCAACTCTGGAAACGGTGGAACTTGCGATGCAAACGTTAAAACGTGGCCTGGTGGCAACTTTCTTGCTGTTTAGCCCTCTGGTGCAGGCTGAAGGCTTACAGGATCGGCTGACGGCTTTTTTTGCTGAAAAGCTGGCGGGCTTTAGCGATGAGGTTAACGTTACCGTGCGCACCCCACCGAATCTGTACCCGACCTGTGACCAACCGTCATTCAGCGTGACGGGAACCACCCGGCTGTGGGGAAATGTGAACGTGCTGGCACGCTGCGCGAACGAAAAACGCTATTTACAGGTTGCAGTTCAGGCGACGGGCAATTATGTTGTCGCCGCCGTACCCATTGCGCGCGGCAGCGTGCTGCAGACGAACAGCGTGACGTTAAAGCGCGGCCGTCTGGATCAGCTGCCTCCACGTACCATGCTGGAAATGAACCAGGCACAGGACGCCGTCAGCCTGCGTGATGTCGCCCCTGGCCAGCCGATACAGCTCTCCATGCTGCGTCAGTCGTGGCGGGTAAAAGCGGGTCAACAGGTGATGGTGGTGGCCAACGGAGATGGCTTTAGCATCAACAGTGAAGGGAAAGCGTTAAACAATGCCGCGGTGGCGCAAAACGCCCGCGTCAGAATGTCCTCAGGCCAGGTGGTGAGCGGAACCGTCGATTCTGATGGGAATATTCTGATTAACCTATAATCTTTTTAAAGATTTCGCGGCGCGTGCCGATAAATATTCCACTAATGATGATGTCAGGCGCAAACGCCGCGAACCCTCGATGAGGACAACACTATGAGCATTGATCGTACATCAGCCCTGAAGCCGGTAAGCGCTGTACAACCTCGCGAAACGAATGACGCTCCTGCGCAGAAAACGCGTCTGGAAAAACCGTCAACATCCAACAGCACCAGCGTGACCCTGAGCGACGCGCAGGCAAAACTGATGCAGCCAGGCAGCAACGATATCAATATGGAACGTGTTGAAGCGCTGAAAACGGCTATTCGTAACGGTGAGCTGAAAATGGACACCAGCAAGATTGCTGATGCCCTGATTCAGGAAGCACAGAGTTTCTTACAGAGTAACTAACCGTATGAGTCGACTGTCAGAAATACTGGATCAAATGACGGTTGTTCTTAACGACCTGAAAACGGTAATGGACGCTGAACAGCAGCATCTCTCTTCCGGTCACATCAACGGCAGCGCGCTGCAGCGTATTACTGAAGATAAGAGTTCGCTACTGGCGACGCTGGATTATCTGGAGCAGCAGCGCCGCGCTGAGCAGGATCCTAAGCGTAGCGCCAATGACGATATTATTGAGCGCTGGCAAACCATTACCGAAAAAACCCAGCACCTGCGCGACCTTAACCAGCACAACGGCTGGCTACTGGAAGGTCAGATTGAGCGTAATCAGCAGGCGCTTGAGGTATTGAAACCGCATAAAGAAACCGGACTGTACGGTGCGGATGGTCAAACAGCGACTGCGCGTATTGCGGGAGTTAAAAAGATTTCGATTTGACGCCTGGGCGACAAATCATGCAGCGGGGAGCACCATAAGGTGAACTCCCCTTTTGGCGTTTATGCCGTACGGCGGGCAAACTCTTTCACTTTGAACCCCAGCACCGCGAGCGTGGCAAAGTAAGCCACGACCCCGACGCCTACCACGGCCATCAGCCGCATCAGACGATAAGGCATAGTGCCGAGGGACCACTCCGGCATCACGTACATCATGCCGAGAAGCGCCGCCGACATCACCAGTACCGCAACGATCAGACGTACCAGGAAACTTCCCCACCCCGGCTGCGGCGTAAAGATATCCTGCTTGCGCAGCTGCCAGTACAGCAGCCCGGCATTCAGACAGGCCGCCAGACCAATAGACAGCGACAGGCCAGCATGCTTCAGCGGACCAATAAACGCCAGGTTCATCAGCTGGGTCATAATCAGCGTCACGATGGCAATTTTCACCGGCGTTTTGATGTCCTGACGCGAGTAGAACCCGGGCGCCAGCACCTTGACGACGATCAGCCCCATCAAGCCGACCGAGTAGGCAATCAGCGCGCGCTGGGTCATGGCGGCATCAAAGGCGGTGAATTTCCCGTACTGGAAGAGCGACACCGTCAGCGGTTTGGCCAGAATGCCCAGCGCCACCGCGCTTGGCAGGGCCAGCAGGAAGCAGAGACGTAAACCCCAGTCCATCAGGCGGCAATATTCATCATGGTTGCCGCTGGCAAAACTTTTCGACAGCGACGGCAGCAGGATGGTCCCCAGCGCCACGCCCAGCACCCCGGACGGGAACTCCATCAGACGGTCAGCGTAGTACATCCAGGAAACCGAGCCGGACACGAGGAAAGAGGCAAAAATGGTGTTGATGATAAGCGAGATCTGGCTGACGGAGACGCCGAGAATAGCGGGCCCCATCTGCCTGATCACGCGCATCGCCCCGGCATCTTTGAGATTGATGCGCGGCAGCACCAGCATGCCGATTTTTTTCAGATGCGGCAGCTGGTACGCCAGCTGCAGCACGCCGCCGACGGTAACCGCCCAGGCCAGCGCCAGCACCGGCGGGTTGAAGTGCGGCGCGGCGAACAGGGCAAAACCGATCATGCTGACGTTGAGAAACGTTGGCGCAAACGCCGGAACAGAGAAGCGGTTCCAGGTGTTCAGGATCGCCCCCACCAGCGAGGCCAGCGAGATGAGCAGAATATAGGGGAAAGTAATGCGCAGCAGCTGCGAGGTCAGCGCAAATTTGTCAGCCGTATCGGCAAAACCGGGCGCGGTCACCATAATCACCCACGGCGCGGCCAGCATCCCGAGTACGGTCACCACCGCCAAAGCCAGCGTCAGCAGCCCGGAGACATAAGAGACAAAGACGCGCGTCGCGTCTTCGCCCTGCTTGCTTTTATATTCCGCCAGAATAGGTACGAATGCCTGGGAAAACGCCCCTTCAGCAAAAATACGACGCAGCAGGTTTGGCAATTTGAACGCGACGAAAAAGGCGTCCGTGGCCATCCCTGCACCAAATACCCTTGCCACAATGGCGTCGCGCGCAAAACCCAGCACGCGGGAAAACATGGTCATCGAGCTGACGGCCGCCAGCGATTTTAATAAGTTCATTAACGTGAATTTCCAGAACCATACGGATTTGTAGGCCAGATTAGCGTAAGCGCCACCCGGCAAAGCCAACAAGCGGCGCTTAGTCTAACCGGATTTCAACGAATTACTATCCGCAGATGTTACAGCGAGTTATTCGCTCATGGCATCGCGCCAGAGCCTTTCCACAATGCGCTGCGCCAGAATGGCCTGCTCGCCGGACGTTTCAGGAACCGTCTGATTTTGCACGCAGGTGATAAAGTGACGGGCGCATCCTGCGAAACCGCGCTGCTCGAGTGTGCTCTGCCAGCCTGGCGCCGGCAGCGTCACCACGCCGTTGCCCTTCTCTTCCCGCCACTCGCGCATGTCCGTAATGTCGTACAGCGCGCCGTCGGTCACCGCCTGCACGGATTCACGCTGACTTCCCGCCCGACGGTGCATGCTGGTGGTAATCTGAAGATGCTCAACGGCAAAGTGGTGCTCCGCGTAGACCATCTCCCCCTGGTCATTCGTTAACAGGGTACCGCTTTTCAGCAGCGCTTCGCCGTTGCTCAGCCACAGCGCCGTATCCACAACGTGCAGATAATCATCCAGAAGGGTGAAACGCAGATCGTTTGGCCCAATGCTGTCGGTGCGGTGCTTATCCATCCGCAGCGAGGCAAGCGTGCCCGACTGTGCCTTCAGCTGCTGGTAAAGCGGTGCGAAGCGGCGGTTGAAGCCCACCATCAGCGTCAGTTTTTTGCGCGCCGCCAGCTCAATCAGCCGTTCGGCATCCTGAACATTTTCCGCCAGCGGCTTATCCACGCAGACGTGAACCCCCGCATTGAGCAGCTCGCTCACCACCTGATAGTGGGTTGCCGTTGAGGTATGCACAAAAACCGCATCACACTCGCGGGCCAGATCCTGCAGTGAGGCGGCATACGGAATGCGCCAGGTTTCGCAGATACGTTCTGCCTTTTCTCGGGTGGGTGACCATGCCCCTTGCAGGGTCCAGTCCGTCGCCGCACCTAATACAGGCAGCCAGGCTTTTTGCGCGATGCCGCCGAGCCCCACCACGCCTACGCGTAATTTTTTCACCGTCAGTCTCCCAGATGTGCCAGCAATGCGTCCAGACGCTGTTTCAGCCCGGCGACCTCTTCTTCCAGCGCCTCTACGCGCGCGGCAAGAGTGTCATTGCTTGCTGCGTCGCTCTCCACGGTTGCGACATCGACGTCGCCGCTGAACAGGTGCATATAGCGGCTTTCACGTTTGCCCGGCTCGCGCGCCAGACGCACCACATATGGGCCGTCTTCGCGTGAGGCCAGCCCTTCCAGGGTCTGCTCGACCTCCTGCATATCGCTGAACTCATGCATGCGCGAAGCGCGCGTGCGCAGTTCTCCCGGCGTCTGCGCTCCGCGCAGCAACAGCGTAGTGATGACCGCCACTTCCGCACTGCTCAGCTTCAGGTCGCCAAATTCGGAGTTACAAAAGCGCTGTTCGTATTTGGTCACGCGGTTGCCGAAGCCGCTGACGGTGCGCAGATAGTGGCGTTTTACCAGCGCATCCAGCACGTCCTGAACCTCATGCTCGCTGAGGTTCATCACCGGCTCGCGGTTGGTTTTCTGGTTGCAGGCCATGGTCACGGCATTGACGGAGAGCGGATACTGCTCCGGCGTGGTGACCTGTTTTTCGAGTAAGCACCCAATTACGCGCGCTTCGGTACCGTTTAGCTGATACTTCATCTTTTCTCCTTAACGACCTGCGGTCCAGTCCCGGGTGGTTAACGCCGTCAGAACGTGGTCGCGCCACTCTCCGTCTATCAGCAGATAGTCTTTGGCGTAACCCTCTTTCTCGAACCCTAAGCGCGCCAGCAAATTGCCGCTGCGCTGATTGTGCGGCATATAGTTCGCCATGATGCGATGGATATGCTGCGTGCGTTGCATATAGCGGATCGCCACCGTTAACGCCTCGTACATCAGCCCCTGCCCCTGCCATTTCTGGCCGATGGAGTAGCCAAGGTAGCAGGCGTGAAAAGACCCACGCACCACGTTTGAAAAATTAGCGATCCCGATAATCTCTTTCTCTTCAGGATCCAGCAGCGCGAAATAAAACGCGCTGCCCTGCTTGTGAAATTCCGTAATCATGCTGAGGCGCGCCTGCCAGCCGGAAGGGTAACAATGGCTCTCATCCCGAACGGGTTCCCAGGGTTTTAAAAACTGGCGATTCTCGGCGTAATAATCCGCCAGACGCCAGGCATCACGCTCATGCACCAGACGAACGACCAGCCTGTCCGTTGTCAGACGCACTTTTGGCACATTACTGCGATAGCCAAACATCGATACCACTCCTTCCCGTCACTTCTGCTGACCCATTAGCTTTACTATACCTGCGCCTGCGCCGTCTGTGAAAACAGTGACATACCATTTTGCCCTCTTTTCATTATTTTCGATGAGAACTCTCTATCAAAGCACCCTTTTGATAAAAAAATATTGTCACGCCCAGGGGTGGGAAAAAACGCGGCGACACCGCAGAATGTTAGCGTGCTCACCTTCTTATTTTCCCTGGAGGGAAAATGTCCCGCGTATCACAGGCCAGGAGCCTGGGTAAATATTTCCTGCTCGTCGATAACATGCTGGTTGTGCTCGGCTTTTTTGTCGTTTTTCCGCTGATATCGATCCGCTTTGTCGATCAGATGGGCTGGGCGGCATTAATGGTTGGCATTGCCCTGGGGTTACGCCAGTTTGTCCAGCAGGGCCTGGGCGTCTTTGGCGGGGCCATTGCCGACCGCTTTGGCGCTAAACCGATGATCGTTACCGGTATGCTGCTGCGCGCGGCAGGTTTTGCCACGATGGCGGTCGCCCAGGAGCCCTGGCTGCTCTGGTTCTCCTGTTTCCTCTCCGGTATCGGCGGCACGCTGTTCGATCCGCCGCGCACCGCGCTGGTGGTGAAGCTTATTCGCCCTCAGCACCGCGGCCGTTACTTCTCGATTCTGATGATGCAGGACAGTGCCGGGGCGGTTATCGGCGCCCTGCTGGGAAGCTGGCTGCTGCAGTATGACTTCCGTCTGGTCTGCGCCGCTGGGGCGGTGCTTTTTATTCTGTGCGCGCTGTTTAATGGCCTGTTCCTGCCCGCCTGGAAACTGTCGACGGTCAAAGCGCCGGTCCGGGAAGGGCTTGGCCGCGTCCTGCGCGACAGGCGTTTTGTCACCTATGTGTTGACCCTGACGGGATACTACATGCTGGCTGTGCAGGTCATGCTGATGCTGCCGATCATGGTTAACGACATTGCTGGCACGCCTGCAGCCGTTAAATGGATGTACGCCATCGAAGCCTGCCTGTCGTTAACGCTGCTCTATCCGATTGCCCGCTGGAGCGAACGGCGTTTTCGTCTGGAGCATCGCCTGATGACCGGGCTGTTCCTGATGACGCTGAGCATGATGCCGATCGGTCTGGTGAACTCTCTCCAGCAGCTGTTTACGCTGATTTGCACGTTCTATATTGGCTCAATCATCGCCGAGCCTGCCCGTGAAACGCTGAGCGCCTCGCTTGCGGATGCGCGTGCGCGCGGCAGCTATATGGGTTTCAGCCGGCTGGGGCTAGCGCTTGGCGGCGCATTAGGTTACGCCGGTGGCGGCTGGTTGTTTGATGCCGGCAAAGCGTTTAACCAGCCCGAACTTCCGTGGATGATGCTCGGCGCGGTGGGCTTTATGACGCTCCTTGCCCTGTGGTGGCAGTTCAGCCAGAAACGCAGCGCGAGCGGGATGCTCGAGCCTGGCGCGTAGCCTTTCCCTCGGGCGGGAGCTACTCCCGCCCCACTTCTCAGTTTTTTCTGCTGGTTTCTGCCAATTCACACTGACATACTGGCGCAACAGGACAGAAGCGCCGATTTTTCGTTGAGGAACACTATGAAGAAAATTGTCTTTGCCGTGGCATTAGTTGTCAGCGGCCTGCTGGTTGGCTGTAACCAGCTCACGCAATATACCGTCAGTGAACAGGAAATTAATCAGGCGCTGGAAAAACATAACAATTTCTCTAGAGACATTGGCGTGCCGGGTCTGGCAGACGCCCATATCGTCCTCACAAACCTGACCAGCCAGATCGGTCGTGAAGAGCCAAACAAAGTCACCCTTGCCGGTGATGCGGATCTCGATATGTCCTCCCTCTTTGGCAATCAGAAAGCCAACATCAAGCTCAAGCTGAAGGCACTCCCTGTTTTCAATAAAGAGAAAGGGGCAATTTTCCTGCAGGAGATGGAAGTCGTCGATGCGCAGGTGTCGCCGGACAAGATGGCACCGGTTCTGCAAACCCTGATGCCCTATCTCAACCAGTCGCTGCGAAATTACTTTAACCAGCAGCCCGCGTACGTCTTAAGCGAAGACAAAAGCAAGGGTGAAGCTCTGGCGAAAAAATATGCAAAAGGTATAGAGGTGAAACCGGGAGAAATTATCATTCCTTTCACCGATTAACCTGAAGGGCGCTGTGGCGCCCTTTTTTTTACGGAAAAGTGTGCAAACGAAAACGTTTCCGCTTATGATTTGTGTCCGGCAAAAACAGCCATCCTTATGACTGATTCCTGACAAGCCGGAGCTTCCATGACTGCACAACCCCAGGTTCTTAAAATCCGCCGCCCTGACGACTGGCATATCCATCTGCGTGATGGCGATATGCTGAAAACCGTCGTGCCTTATACCAGCGAAATTTATGGCCGCGCGATTGTCATGCCTAACCTGGTTCCACCAGTCACCACCGTCGATGCCGCGATTGCCTATCGCCAGCGCATCCTGGATGCCGTTCCTGCGGGACACGATTTTACCCCGCTGATGACCTGCTATCTTACCGACTCGCTGGATCCGAACGAAGTGGAGCGCGGGTTTAACGAAGGCGTATTTACGGCGGCGAAACTCTACCCGGCAAATGCCACCACCAACTCCAGCCACGGCGTCACCAGCATTGATGCCATCATGCCGGTTCTGGAACGTATGCAGAAACTGGGCATGCCGCTGCTGGTCCATGGTGAAGTCACGCATGCCGAGATTGACATCTTCGACCGTGAAGCCCGCTTTATCGAGACCGTGATGGAGCCTCTGCGCCAGCGCCTGCCCGCGCTTAAAGTGGTCTTTGAGCATATCACCACCAAAGACGCGGCAGAGTATGTGCGCGACGGCAACGATCTTATCGCCGCCACCATTACGCCACAGCACCTGATGTTTAACCGTAACCACATGCTGGTGGGCGGGGTGCGTCCTCACCTGTACTGTCTGCCTATTCTCAAGCGCAACATCCACCAGCAGGCGCTGCGCGAGCTGGTTGCCAGCGGGTTCTCCCGCGCGTTCCTCGGCACCGATTCCGCACCTCACGCCCGCCACCGCAAAGAGGCGAGCTGCGGCTGTGCAGGCTGCTTCAACGCCCCAACGGCACTGGCCAGCTACGCGACCGTCTTTGAAGAGATGAACGCGCTCGAACATTTTGAAGCGTTCTGCTCCCTTAACGGCCCGCGCTTCTACGGCCTGCCGGTCAACGACACCTTCATCGAACTGGAGCGTAAAGCGAGCCACGTTGAGGAGTCCATTGCGCTGACGGATGACACGCTGATCCCATTCCTGGCGGGCGAAACCGTTAACTGGACGGTAAAACGTTAAAAAATCAATGCCCCTTGTTGTCAAACCGATAATATACCTGTATAAATAAACAGTATATTACACAGGGGGCATTTATGCGTATTGAAGTCACCATAGCCAAAACAACTGTTCTACCTGCCGGCGCGCTTGATGCACTGGCAGGCGAATTATCCCGCCGTATTAACAACACCTTTCCCGACAACGCGGGTGCCGTAACGGTGCGTTACGCCGCGGCGAACAACCTCTCCGTCATTGGTGCTGCGAAAGAAGATAAAGATCGCATCAGCGAAATCCTGCAGGAAACGTGGGAAAGCGCAGACGACTGGTTTATCGCAGATTAACACTGCTCCCTCATTGTGTTTTTTTGCCGGGTCGCCCCGGCTTTTTTTTGTCTAAAAATCCTGCAAGTTCAAATTAATTCGGCATCTTCTTTAAAAATCGTGAACGAGATGGTGTTTTATTGTTCGAACAATCCTAAAAAGCAGAAAAATGTGTTGCCACCTGTTTATTTTTCCCGTTGGAACCCTTATTACTTGGTATACTGAAGATGCTTTCAGAAAAACATGCATTGAACCTCAAAGCCGTTGTCTTCTAACACGCATTAAGGGGGTTATAATGGAAAAGAATAGTGAAGTGATCCAGACCCATCCACTGGTTGGCTGGGATATCAGTACCGTAGATAGCTACGATGCGCTGATGCTGCGTTTGCACTACCAGACCCCGAATCAACTCAACCGTGAAGAAGCGGAAGTTGGACAGACGTTGTGGCTAACAACAGACGTCGCCCGTCAGTTTATTTCTATTTTAGAGGCAGGTATTGCAAAAATAGAATCTGGCGACTATCAGGAAAATGAGTATAAACGGCACTAAGCTTATGCCCACTTTTCTCTCTACAGGCACCCTCGCGGTGCCTTATTTATTTCTCCCTTGTCTAACCCCGCGTTGTTAATTACTCTGCTAACAAAACATCAGGTTACGAGATGCATATGAGATACGACTTAATCATTATTGGTAGCGGCTCCGTGGGTTCCGCTGCCGGTTATTACGCAACACAGGCAGGTCTGAAGGTCCTGATGATCGATGCCCACCTCCCTCCTCATTCGGAGGGTAGCCATCATGGCGATACCCGCCTCATCCGCCATGCGTATGGCGAAGGCGAGCGCTATGTCCCGCTGGTGCTTCGCGCCCAGACGCTGTGGGATGAACTGGCGAAACAGACCGAAGATCGCATTTTCGAACGTACCGGCGTCGTCAACCTGGGCCCGGCCCAGTCTGAATTTCTCGCAGGCGTCGAGCGCAGCGCGAAAGCCTTTAATCTGGACATTGAGAAGCTGGACGCGACGGGCATTACCGCACGCTGGCCTGAAATTACCGTCCCGGACGATTACATCGGCCTCTTTGAAGCCCACTCCGGCGTGCTGCATTGTGAAACGGCGATCAAAACCTGGATCGATCTTGCCGCGAAGGCCGGCTGTGCGCAGCTGTTTAATTGTCCAGTGGAGGCCATCACGCATGACGCTGATGGCGTCACGGTAACGACTCTTGACGGCGACTATTCAGCGTCCCGCCTGCTCGTCAGCGCAGGAACCTGGGTCACGCGCCTGCTGCAGGAACTGCCGATCCAGCCGGTGCGCAAGGTCTTCTCCTGGTTCCAGTCGGATGGCCGCTACAGCGCGCAGAATAAATTCCCGGCCTTCACCGGCGAATTGCCGAATGGCGATCAGTTCTACGGTTTCCCTTCCGAGAAAGACGCGCTGAAAATCGGTAAACACAACGGTGGCCAGGCTATCTCCACCCCTGAAGGGCGTAAGCCTTTCGGCGCCTTTCCGCAGGATGGTTCAGAAGCCTTCACGTTCCTGCGTACTATTCTTCCGGGCGTCGGCGGCTTGCTGTATGGCGCGGCCTGTACCTACGACAACACCCCGGATGAAGACTTTATCATTGATACGCTGCCGGGGCATGACAACGTCCTGCTGATTACCGGGCTGAGCGGCCACGGCTTTAAGTTTGCTTCCGTGCTGGGCGAGATCGCCGCACAGTTTGCCCAGGGCATCGCGCCGCAGTTTGATCTGACGCCCTTCTCACTCTCGCGTTTTAACGGATAATCCGCCACGGGCTCCGGAGGTTTCGGGGCCCGTTTCATTCACACTGCATTACGGGGCGTTATGCGCAGGATCGTTAACTTTCTGATGAATAATATTCGCGAGCATTTCATGCTCTACATCTTATTGTGGGCGCTGCTGGCCATTATTGATTTTGTTTACATTGTATTTTACTGAAAAGCCTTACTGACAATAATTGACGTTAATTTATCTTTATTGAAGCTCACCATTTCGCTTGCACGAAGAGATTGAATTAGCTTTAGCGATCCTTTTCAAAATTGCTGAAATAAATAAAATAAAAATTAATAGACAATTATTTCAGTTGCAATATCCCGCCTTCCCGTTCATTTTTACTTTCCGGTTAATTTGAAAATGGACATTCTGATGCAATTGCGTAACTCCTCCCGGCGCTACGGAATAATATCCATAGGTTTGCACTGGATATTTGCTCTTGCCGTCTACGGTATGTTTGGACTTGGACTCTGGATGGTCACGCTCAGCTATTATGACGGCTGGTATCACCAGGCACCGGAGTTACATAAAAGCATTGGCGTTCTCCTGATGATGGGGCTGATTTTTCGCGTAATCTGGCGACATGTTTCCCCTCCGCCCGCCGCGCCGAAGACTCACGGAAAAATAACCCGCCTGAGTGCGGTTGCCGCGCATATCGCGCTCTATGCGCTGCTCTTCGCCATTCTGATTAGCGGCTACCTTATCTCGACGGCGGACGGTAAGCCGATTAACGTTTTTGGCCTGTTCGAGGTTCCGGCAACGCTTAGCGATGCTGGGACGCAGGCCGACACGGCGGGGGTTGTTCACCTCTGGCTTGCGTGGAGCGTGGTGATCCTCTCCGTGCTGCACGGGCTTGCCGCCCTCAAACACCATTTTATTGATAAAGACGATACGCTAAAGCGCATGCTTGGCCGCTCGTCAGTTGACTCTGGAGCATAAAATGAAAAAACACCTGCTGGGTATCGCCCTGGGTTCTCTGTTATTCACCGCCGGTTCCGCCGTGGCGGCGGATTATAAGATTGATAAAGAGGGCCAGCACGCTTTCGTCAATTTCCGTATTCAGCACCTGGGCTACAGCTGGCTGTACGGCACCTTTAAGGATTTTGACGGCACGTTCACTTTTGACGAGAAAAATCCCGCGGCCGATAAAGTCAATGTGACGATTAATACGAACAGCGTCGACACGAACCACGCAGAGCGCGATAAACACCTGCGCAGTGGGGAGTTCCTCAACGTCGCGAAATTCCCGCAGGCGACCTTCACTTCTACTGAGGTGAAGAAAGACGGTGATAAACTGAATATTACCGGCAACCTGACGCTTAACGGCGTAACAAAACCGGTCACGCTTGATGCTAAATTACTGGGTCAGGGTGACGATCCGTGGGGCGGTAAACGCGCAGGTTTTGAAGCGGCGGGTAAAATTCACCTGAAAGATTTTAATATCACAACGGATTTAGGTCCGGCGTCTCAGGACGTTGAGCTGATTATTTCCGTTGAAGGTGTACAGCAGAAATCATAATAGATTCGCCCGGCAGGCTTTCGCCGTGCCGGGCGTTATTATCATTCCGGGTCAGGGATACCCAGTTTGGTATTCAGACGGCCGCGTGATTTATTGAAAATCTTGTTGCCGTTTTCACGTCCTGCGCGACGGCGACGCTGCTCTTCTTCCGGCAGGATGCTCTCTTCGCTGCACAGTTCGCTACAGCAGCCGTTAAACTTCTCGGCACAGGCCGGGCACTGAATGAACAGCAGATGACACCCGTCGTTTTTGCAGTTGGTGTGGGTATCGCACGGTGCGCCGCACTGGTGGCACTGGGCAATAACGTCTTCCGAGATACGCTCACCCATACGCTCGTCAAAGACAAAGTTTTTCCCGATAAAGCGCACCGGTAAACCCTGCTCGCGGGCGCGGCGGGCGTACTCGATAATGCCGCCTTCAATATGCCAGACCTTATTAAAGCCGTTGTGCTTCATCCACGCGCTGGCTTTCTCACAGCGGATACCGCCGGTGCAGTACATAACGATCTTTTTATCTTTATGTTCCTGCATCATCTCAACCGCTTTGGGCAGCTGCTCACGGAAGGTGTCGGCCGGGATTTCCATCGCGTTCTCGAAATGCCCCACTTCGTACTCATAGTGGTTACGCATATCAATGAACACGGCATCCGGATCGTCCAGCATCGCATTCACTTCCGCGGCCTTCAGATATTCACCGACATCCGCCGGGTTAAACTCGGGATCGTCGATACCGTCCGCCACGATGCGCTCACGCACCTTCATGCGCAGCACCCAGAAGGATTTCCCGTCATCGTCCAGAGCAATGTTCAGGCGCAAGCCGTCGAGGGCCGGATCGAACTGATAAAGCACGTCGCGGAAGGCGCTGACTTTGCTTTCCGGTACGCTAATTTGCGCGTTAATGCCTTCACGGGCAAGGTAGACGCGGCCGAAGACATTCAGGGCCGTGAACGCCTGATAAAGCGCATCGCGGGTCGCCTGCGGATCGTCGATCGTGAAGTATTTATAGAAAGAGATGGTTGTGCGCGGTTCGGTTTCAGCCAACATACGCGCTTTCAACATCTCATTCGACACGCGGTTGTGTAACACTGGCATGGTGTACAGTCCTGGAATCGTTAGAGAGAATTAAAAATCGGTCGGCATCATATAGCAAACAAAACCAATTTACATCCACACAATTTACGCTACATTTCACACACCCTGATTAATCAGGCTTAACAATTGCTGTATTCGTGCACGCTTCGAAAGCAGATATTTTGGCTATGTCTCAAAAAATGAGACACTAGCAAAACAGGACGTTTGAACACAGGAAAGACATGACCCAGTTACCAAAATTTACTGCCGCCCTTTTGCATCCCCGCTATTGGTTGACCTGGCTTGGCATCGGCTTTTTATGGCTTCTGGTACAGCTTCCCTACCCTGTTATTTTTCGGTTGGGTAAGTTTCTGGGCCGTTTCGCACAGCTGTTTATGAAGCGTCGCGCCAGAATTGCGTACCGCAATCTTGAGCTCTGTTTTCCGCAGATGAGCGAGCCAGAGCGTCACGATATGGTCGCGAAGAATTTCGAATCCGTCGGGATGGGGCTTATGGAGACCGGCATGGCGTGGTTCTGGCCGGACAAACGCATGGCCCGCTGGAGCGAGGTGACGGGAACCGGCATGGAGCCTGTGCATACGCTTCAGGCCAACCAGACGGGCGTTTTGCTGATCGGCGTCCATTTCCTGACGCTGGAAATCGGGGCGCGCATGTTCGGCATGCAGGCGCCGGGCATTGGCGTTTATCGTCCTAACGATAACCCGGTCATCGATTTAATCCAGACCAACGGCCGCATGCGCTCCAACAAAAGCATGATCGACCGTAAGGATCTGAAGGGGATGATCCGCGCGCTGAAATCCGGCGAAGTGGTCTGGTATGCCCCCGACCACGACTATGGCCCACAGGCCAGCGTATTTGTTCCCTTCTTCGCCGTTGAAGAGGCCGCCACAACGACCGGTACCTGGATGCTGGCGCGGATGTCTAAAGCTGCCATCGTGCCTTTCGTCCCTCGCCGTAAGCCGGATGGTTCAGGCTACGAGCTGATGATGCTGGAGCCGGAGCTTGCGCCGCCGCTCGACGATGCGGAAACCACCGCACGCTGGATGAACAGCGTTGTGGAGAAGTGCATCATGCTGGCGCCCGAGCAGTACATGTGGCTGCACCGCCGCTTTAAAACGCGGCCACAAGGCACGCCGTCCCGCTATTAATCCTCATGCGGTCCTCAGGGCCGCATGCCGTTTTAGCTTTAAAAGCTCCTCGTCATTGCGGCAATCATAACCCCGGCGCATAATTAGCAGGCTTATTACTTTATGCTTCAGGTGCTCTGCACCTCATTATGCGGATAGTTATGTCACCCTCAGATGCCCCCATAAACTGGAAGCGTAACCTCGCGGTTGCGTGGCTTGGCTGTTTTCTTACCGGCGCGGCCTTTAGCCTGGTTATGCCCTTCCTGCCGCTCTACGTCGAACAGCTAGGCGTGACGGGCCACAGCGCGCTCAATATGTGGTCCGGTCTGGTATTCAGCATCACGTTTCTCTTTTCCGCGATGGCCTCGCCCTTCTGGGGCGGCCTTGCCGATCGCAAGGGGCGGAAAATTATGCTGCTGCGTTCGGCGCTGGGGATGGCCATTATCATGGCGCTGATGGGCGTGGCGCAGAACGTCTGGCAGTTTCTGATCCTGCGCGCGCTGCTGGGCCTGTTGGGTGGATTTATTCCCAACGCGAATGCCCTGATTGCCACGCAAATTCCCCGCCATAAAAGCGGCTGGGCGCTGGGCACGCTCTCAACCGGTGGCGTGAGCGGTGCTCTGCTTGGACCGCTGGCCGGGGGATTACTGGCGGATAACTACGGCCTGCGCCCGGTCTTCTTTATCACCGCCAGCGTGTTGTTCCTGTGCTTTATCGTCACCCTGCTCTGTATCCGGGAAAACTTCACGCCTGTCGCCAAAAAAGAGATTCTCCACGCCAGAGAGGTGCTGACCTCGCTCAAAAATCCCAGACTGGTGCTGAGCCTGTTCGTGACGACAATGATTATCCAGGTGGCTACCGGGTCGATTGCCCCTATTCTGACGCTGTACGTTCGCGACCTGGCGGGTAACGTCAGCAATATTGCGTTCATCAGCGGACTGATTGCCTCCGTACCCGGCGTGGCGGCGCTGCTGAGCGCCCCGAGACTGGGTAAACTGGGAGACCGGGTGGGTCCGGAGAAAATCCTGATCTCCGCGCTGGTGATCTCCGTCCTGCTGCTTATCCCGATGTCGATGGTGCAGGCTCCGTGGCAGCTGGGCTTACTTCGCTTTTTGCTGGGAGCCGCCGACGGCGCGTTGCTTCCCGCCGTACAGACCCTGCTGATTTACAACTCAACGAACCAGATTGCCGGGCGTATTTTCAGCTATAACCAGTCATTCCGCGATATCGGTAACGTCACCGGACCGCTGCTCGGAGCCGGGATCTCAGCCAGCTTCGGTTTTCGCGCCGTCTTTATCGTGACGGCGGGCGTCGTGTTGTTCAATGCCATTTATTCATGGTTCAGTTTATCCCGCGCGCTGCGGCCCGTGACGGAATAAGACGAACGCCTGACAGCTTATTTTCGCATTCATACTTGCAGAATCTTATATTCAGCTATTCTTTCCCTGAAACCTTCTGGAAAACAGGGAGACACCAATGACCATGTACGCCACGCTGGAAGAAGCTATTGATGCCGCTCGTGAAGAGTTCCTCGCCGACAACCCCGGCGTTGAAGAAGAAGATGCTGACGTGCAACAGCTTAATATCCAAAAATACGTTCTGCAGGATGGAGATATTATGTGGCAGGCCGAATTCTTTGCCGATGAAGGTGAAGAAGGGGAATGTTTGCCGATATTAAGTGGTGAAGGTGCGCAGGCCGTCTTTGATGGCGACTATGACGAAATCGAACTTCGGCAGGAATGGCTGGAAGAGAACACCCTGCACGAGTGGGATGAGGGTGAGTTTCAGCTTGAGCCGCCGCTGGATACGGAAGAAGGTCAAACCGCAGCCGATGAGTGGGACGAGCGTTAATTTACGCTATTCGTAAGGGCCGTGGCTGGCGTCGATCGGCAGCAACAGCGTGTCGAAAATCAGCGAGAACGGCAGATCGAGCACGGTCAGGTAGCGCCATGCGGAATCACGAAGATCCCATTTCACGCCCGGGTAATACTGATTTCCGTGGCCTTGCCCTGGAATGGTGCGACTGATGATACTGCCGCAGCCGCTGAGCAGGCATGCCACCATAACGACGATGATTATTCTCATCTTTAACCTCTAAAAAAATACCGGCGATTAAGCCGGTATTTTATCTGGCGGGTGGCGATTCGCTTACCCGTCCCTTCTTAACAACTTACTTCGCCTTCAGCGCGAGCGGGTTCAGCTTCACGTCCTTATAGTAATTCACCCACGAAGAGTATTTCTCCGGAGCGGACCACACGCGGTAGTGAAGACGCGCCATTGTCACCGGGTCGCTCAACAGCACCAGACGACGGTCGCGGTTGAGTTTTTCCGGGGTCTCGTTAAGCGCCTGCTCAACGTGACGATCGCGGGCAATCTCAAGCACCTGGCTGGCGCGGTGACGCGCCGTCGCCATTGCCGTTGCCAGGGCGTTGAATGACGGGTTAAACACGGCGTGCATGAAGCCGTCATCCAGCGAGCGACTGCGGTTCTGTTCCAGGTAACGATCGGTATCCACCAGCACCTGCGGCGGGGAATATTCTTCCGGGATCAGGAAGAGTTTCCAGCGTTTGGTTCGCAGCCCCACCGTTGAACGGCTGGAAATCACGGACACAAACGGCGACAGGATCAGCGAGAAGACAATCGGTGCCAGCCAGAACAGGAAGCGCAGATCCAGCCAGGCCATCCCGGCCGCCCACACCAGACCCAGCAGCAGCTGAGAGCCGTGTCGCATAAAGGCTTCTCCCCACGGCGTGGAGTCATCGTCACGCTGCGGCGAGTTCCAGACCACTTCCCAGCCCAGGAACGCACTGACCACAAACACGGTGTGGAACAGCATACGTACCGGCGCCAGCAGGACGGAGAACAGCACTTCCAGCAGCAGTGAAAGGGTTACGCGGAAGAAACCGCCGTACTCTTTCGAGCCTTTGCACCAGATCAGAATGATACTGAGCAGCTTAGGCAGGAACAGCAGCACCATGGTGGAAGCAAACAGCGCAATCGCCAGCTCCGGACGCCACTGCGGCCACACCGGGAACAGCTGCCGCGGTTGCAGGAAGTATTGCGGCTCCGTCAGGGCATGAACCACCTGTAAGGCAGTCGACAGCGCCAGGAACATAAACCACAGCGGTGCAGAGAGATAGGACATCACGCCGGTCAGGAATACCGCACGGTGAACCGGGTGCATCCCTTTTACCAGGAACAGGCGGAAGTTCATCAGGTTACCATGACACCAGCGGCGGTCACGCTTGAGCTCGTCCAGAAGGTTCGGCGGCAGCTCTTCGTACGATCCCGGCAGGTCGTAGGCAATCCAGACGCCCCAGCCAGCACGACGCATCAGCGCCGCTTCTACGAAGTCGTGCGACAGAATAGAACCGGCAAACGAACCCTCACCCGGCAGCGGCGCCAGCGCACAGTGCTCAATGAACGGCTTCACGCGGATAATGGCGTTGTGGCCCCAGTAGTGCGATTCACCCAACTGCCAGAAGTGCAGACCCGCCGTAAACAGCGGCCCGTAAACACGGGTGGCGAACTGCTGGCAGCGCGCATACAGCGTGTCCATACCGGACGCTTTTGGCGAAGACTGAATGATACCCGCGTTAGGGTTGGCTTCCATCAGGCGCACCAGACCGCTCAGGCAGTCTCCGCTCATGACGGAGTCAGCATCCAGCACCACCATGTAGCTGTACTGGTTACCCCAGCGACGGCAGAAGTCATCGATGTTACCGCTTTTACGCTTCACGCGACGACGGCGGCGGCGGTAGAAGATCTGGCCTTTGCCCTGCACTTCTGCAATCAGCTCCATCCACGCTTTTTGTTCCGCAACGCAGATATCCGGGTTGTAGCTGTCGCTCAGGATGTAAACGTCGAAATGCTCCGCGTTGCCGGTCGCCTTCACGGACTCCCAGGTCGCACGCAGGCCCGCAAATACGCGGTCAACGTCTTCGTTACAGATAGGCATAATCAGCGCGGTACGGTGCTCGGGATTGAGGGGTTCATCCCCGACCGTTGACGCTGAAATGCTGTATTTGTCACGCCCCATGAGCAGCTGCAGGAAGCCCATCAGCGCGGTCCAGAAACCGGCCGAGACCCAGCAGAAGAGGACCGCGAACAGCAGGAGAATGCCACTCTGCAGGATATACGGCAGCAGCTGCATGAAGGAGACCCAGAGATCCTGGCCCATCATGTCCGTCGGATTGATAAACGCCCAGCCTTGGTAAGGCAGGATAGTTTTCATGTACCAGGTTGCGACGACCGTCTGCGCAAGCGTCAGAAGCAGCAGGATATAGCGACGGATTGTCCCGACGGTACGCCATTTCTGTTCGGACGCCTGCTCTTCTTTCGTCAGGCGCGACAGATAGCGCGGCGTCACATCACGCCCGCGCAGGCGATCCCAGAAGCGACCCACCGGGTTGGTGCGCCATGGATCGGGGAACATAGAGGAACGCGTAGCCTTCGGCATCGCCTGAAGCTGATCGCGTCCTTCATCGTCTTTAATCAACTGCCCTTCCGCCAGCGAGTCCGGCCAGGCCTGCTCCAGACGCGCCTTGACTGACCCAAGCGGCGTATCATCATCACGGGAAAACGTATGATGTTCACCATCCAGCGCGGTGTGAACCGCGCGGATGTCGCTCTTTGGCAGTGCCGCTTTTTCGATATCCGTCAGCGGCATGGCATCAATATATTCAGATGTATTATTCATTGGCAGGTAGCTGATAGCTCCAGGTTTCACTCAGCGGCTGATCGTTACTGACCAGCGCAGCACGCATTTCTGTGGTCTGTTTCGGATCTTTCACTTTCACGCGCAGGGTCAGACGCCAGCCTTTGGTTACCGGGTTGTAACGCACGGTATTCTCAACGATTTCACCGTTATCACCGATGCTGGCCTGAGCGGCAACGGCGGTGTCCGGTGACAGTTTCTTCATATCCTGGCCTGTGAAGTCCACGACAAACGCCACGGTACCGTCAGGCTGACGGATAAGATTAGACTGCTTCACATCACCCGTTGAGCGGCGAGTCTGCATTACATACGCGTTATCCGGCGCATGCAGCTTATCTTCGTCGCGGCTGAAGGTAATGGTGTACTTGAAGTTCATCTCTTTACCGGCTTCCGGCAGCTGATCCGGCGTCCAGTAAGCGACGATGTTATCGTTGGTTTCGTCGTTGGTTGGAATTTCTACCAGCTCGACCTTACCTTTACCCCAGTCACCGTTTGGCGTGACCCAGGCGCTTGGACGCTGGTCATAGCGATCGTCCAAATCTTCAAAGCGGGAGAACTGACGACCACGCTGCAGCAGGCCAAAACCTTGCGGGTTTTCCATTGCGAAGCTGCTAACCGCCAGATGTTTCGGGTTATTCAGCGGACGCCAGATCCACTCACCGTTACCGGCATGAATAGACAGACCGTTGGAGTCATGCAGTTCCGGGCGGAAGTTGGTTGCCGGTGACGGCTGGTTCGGCCCGAACAGGAACATACTGGTCAACGGCGCAACGCCCAGCTTGCCCACTTTATCACGCAGGTAAACCTTGGACTGCACGTCAACTACCGTGTCACGACCCGGCATAATCACAAAGCGATAGGCACCGGTTGCACGCGGGGAATCCAGGAGTGCATAAATGGTCAGACGCTTATCCGTTGGTTTTGGACGTTCAATCCAGAACTCACGGAAACGTGGGAACTCTTCACCTGATGGCAGCGCGGTATCAATAGCCAGACCGCGCGCAGAAAGCCCGTACACCTGCCCCGCGCCAATGACGCGGAAATAGCTGGCTCCAAGCATGCTGACGATTTCGTCATTTTTATCTTTGCTGTTGATTGGGTAAAGCACCTTAAAGCCTGCGAAGCCCAGGTCTTTCACCGTATCTTTGTCGTGTTGCACATTGCCAAAATTGAAGTAATCCGGGCTGTACTTGATCTTACGTACCGCGGTTGCCGTCACTTCATTGATGGCAACAGGCGTGTCGAAGTACATACCCTGATGATAAAATTCAAGCTTGAACGGGGTTTTAATATTGCTCCAGTACGCTTTGTCGTGATTGAACTGGATCTGCTGATAGTCCGCATACTTCATGTCGCGGAAAACGGAGGGCAAGTTACTTTTCGGCGCTTCGTAGCTCTTGCCTGCCATCGATTTTGCCTGTTTTGCGACATCGTCGATGTTAAAGGCCAGTGCCGATGAGGTATACAGTGATAACACCACTGCAGCACCCAACCAACGCATTTTCTTCATCTGTGGTTTATGTTTCATAATAAGTAAGCACTTCCCCCTTTGTGTGCTTATATCGATCCGATCCATTTTAATGGAAACTCAGGCAATCCGACAACATTATCACTGCTTTGTTCAGCTGCTGGCTCAGGGAATAAGCAAATGAAAGAACCCGCTATTCACTTTGCGTGCTTATCCTGGAGACAGGGTGTCGGTCTTGGTGTAGGGTTGGCTTCGAATGTAACCATTATGAGTCTTAGGGATAAGACGAAAAGTCTGAGAATGCACAACGTTATATGAGCACAACACCAACAGAACGTGAATATTTCCTCGACTCGATCAGGGCCTGGCTGATGCTATTGGGGATCCCCTTTCACATTTCACTGATTTACTCCAGCCACACCTGGCATGTGAATAGCCAGATGCCCTCCTGGTGGCTGACGCTGTTTAATGACTTTATTCACGCCTTCCGTATGCAGGTGTTCTTCGTCATATCCGGCTATTTTTCTTACATGCTGTTTCTGCGATACCCGCTCAAGCGCTGGTGGAAAGTGCGCGTAGAGCGCGTGGGGATCCCCATGCTGACCGCAATTCCACTGCTGACGCTGCCTCAGTTCATTATGTTGCAATACGTCAAAGGCAAAGCGGAGAACTGGCCAAATCTGTCGCTGTATGAAAAGTACAATACGCTGGTCTGGGAGCTGGTGTCTCACCTGTGGTTCCTGCTGGTCCTGGTGGTGCTCACAACGGTGAGCCTGTTGATTTTCAGCCGCCTGCGCCACCGTCTGAGTACAAAAGCCGACACCTTCTTCGCCAACGTTACGATGGGCAAATTGTCAGTGCTCTTCTTGCTGTTGGGGATTGCCTATGCGGCCGTGCGCCGAACGCTGCTTATCGTCTACCCGCCGATTTTGAGCGACGGGTTATTTAATTTTGTGGTGATGCAGTCCCTGTTCTACATTCCGTTCTTTTTAATCGGCGCGCTGGCCTTTATTCATCCGAAGCTTAAATCGCTGTTTGTCACCCCGTCACCGTGGTGCGCGCTGGGGGCAAGCCTCGCGTTCGCGGCCTATCTGCTGAATCAGCGCTACGGCAGCGGCGATGCCTGGATGTATGAAACGGAAAGCGTGATCACTATGCTGCTTGGGCTGTGGATGGTGAACGTGGTATTCGCGCTGGGCCACCGCTTGCTGAACTTTAAGTCCAGTCGCGTGACCTACTTCGTTAATGCGTCACTGTTTATCTATCTGGTGCATCATCCGTTGACGCTTTTCTTCGGGGCTTACATCACACCGCACATCGCCTCCAACACGCTGGGTTTTTTTACCGGGCTGGTGTTTGTTGTAGGGGTAGCAATCGTACTCTACGAAATCCATCTGCGGATCCCGCTCCTGCGCTTCCTCTTTTCAGGAAAACCACAGGCAAAAGCCTCATAAATCACGCGGCGCATCCGATGCGCCGCGTTTGCATCAGCTCTCCAGTTCTTGTCTGCGCTGAGTCAGAAGCCGCTGATAAAGATGCGTGGTGTCGTCGTCGAAACAGACAAAAATCACCTTCTCTGGCAGCGGTTTTAACGACAAATAGCGGTAAACCGTTTCTACGGCAATCGTTGCGGCAGCGGCCTTAGGGTAACCATACACGCCTGTGCTGATGGCCGGAAACGCCATCGTTTTATAACCATTGTCGGCAGCCAGTCGCAGACAGTTCCGGTAAGCCTCTTCCAGAATACTCGCTTCGTGCTGATCCCCGCCATGCCAGACAGGCCCTACGGCGTGAATTACCGCTCTCGCAGGCAGATTGCCCGCCAGCGTAATCACCGCGTGACCGGGAGGACATTCGCCCTGCTGTTGGCGCACGGTTTTACAGGCTTCCAGCAGCTGCGGTCCGGCAGCCCGGTGGATAGCCCCGTCCACGCCGCCCCCTCCCATCAGGGATGGATTGGCCGCATTGACGATGACGTCGACGTGCACTGTCGTAATATCGCCATGAATAATTTCAATTTGCGGTTTCATAAAGCCCCTCTGCAACCCGCCATTTTCTTAAGTGTATCGCAGAGGAGACCGGGAGAAAAAACTATCAGAAAAAATCCTCTTTCACCGCAGGGCGCGAGAACGCGCACTAGCGATACTGGATTTCGACAACCGCGAGCGTTTTTTCAGGATTAAGGTATTTCATATTGAGCGTTGCCAGGTTTGAGTCGCTCACTTTCCCGTTAAGCGCCTCTGTATAGCTGACCATACGCGTTTGCATACGGTTATTATTTGGACATGACATTGCAATCTGTTGCTTCTGGGGGGCGACTTCACAGGGGTCTGCAACAATAGCACCGCGGAAATGAATGACGCCACCGTCAACAACCGTGGCCGAATAAGCCGGGATACTCAAAGCAGAAACGACCAGACCCAGACCTGCCACGAGTCGAGCAAAATAGTTGTTCATTATAGGTACTCCTCAAAGAAAATCGTCCATGAGGGGTAAACGCGCTTCATTTATTAGGGCAAACGAAGTTTCACGTTACGGAACATAACGACCAGGTCCGTGATATCAGCATAGCTCAACGGTACAGACCCGCCATATTCTCAACATATTGATTTCATGAATGTTTAGAGCGAGCGTTCCGTTGGCGACCACTGTTGTGATAAATGTAGCGATTTACCGTCTGAAACGGTGACAACGATTTTCACCGTGTCTCCCGCGCTAATATTTAAACTCAGGCGCATTAAATCAATCGTCTGATTAGCGGGTATAAAAAGTGTGTTTTGCTGCCGGGAAGAACTTTGCCCCCCCTGCCCTTCTCGTAAAGAAACAATCTGAACCTGACAATCACACGACTGCGCCAGAGTGACCTGAGGAATAATGGTGGTCATATTTTCCTGCTGTGACGTTTTGAAGGTGATCTGGCTGGAAAGCGCGGCAAGGAGAATTAAAGTATTCATGATGAACTCCCGAAAAAAAACAGGGCATCAGCCCTGTTTTTTTTGTAGCACAGATTTCAGTATCAGTACTGATGAGCTGTCGCGTGGTTACCAAAACCGATCTGGGTCACGTTGACAGTCGAGTTGGAAGCAGTCTGGTCTACGAGTGCACCGTTAAAGCCGCCGGACTGGCTAACGTTCATAACGGATTTTTTACTGTTCCACTGATCAAGTGTCGCACTGTTGCCAAAACCTTTCTGGGACAGGTTGATTTTACTATCATCAGAACCCTGACCAACGTCAGCGCCGTTACCGCCACCTTTCTGGCTAATATTCAGGACAGAATTTCTGGCGTCTGTCTGCAGAGCTACCGCTGAGTTACCGCCACCGTCCTGATAAATATTCAGGGTGGAATTTGGGCCACTGTATCCGCCATGACCATGTCCATGACCCCAGCCGCCCTGATTAATAGAACCCGCCATAGCACTACCAGAAACTACGATTGCTGCAAGCGCTGCCACTTTGAGAAATTTCATGGTAAACCCCCATCGGATTGATTAAAGTCGTCGCCAACGCGCTAATGTTGAATAACGTTAATCGCCATTTGCGACTGTTTCTGCACTACAACTGCGGTTTTCTGCGTACCGTACTGCGTAATATTTGCTCTATTACCCGACCCTTTCTGGATAATTTTCGCGCTATTACCGTATCCATCTTGCGTAATACCTGCATCATTCGCGTTACCGCTCTGATCGATCCAGGCAATATTGTAACCCCCTGATTGATCAACTCTCGCTCTGTTACCTACCCCATCCTGGGATACAATGGATAAGAGTCTTGAACCGTCCTGGCTAACCTCAGCGTTATTGAAAACGCCCCGTTGACCAATAATGGCTGCCTGATTTAGTGATGAAAGACTTAATTCGTTAACCGCAAAGTTATATTCAGAATTTGCCAAATCTGAATTCGCTGCGGTTACAAATCCAGGCGCACCCAGTAATGTAAACATCATAATTAACGATGCGTTTTTCATGTTGTCACCCTGGACCTGGCTATTTAATCGTGCCATAACCCTTTAACAATGTTACTTGTTAAAACGACTCGTATTGTGTTAACGCGTCGTTACGGTGAAGAGTATGTCCGCTGAAACATTTTAAATATCTCACCCACGCGGCTTATTTTTATTTATCGGCTCACCACAAAGTCGTAATTTACGTCAAAAATGACTTTAATCAGGCCAGCTTATATTTTTTATTAAAGGTGTATTACGAAAGGGTTGTACAACGACACGAAGGCTGTCCACGCTTCCTCCCGGGTTGTTTAAACGTAACGGCAGGAGAACATTTTTCTCAACGCGTGACACGAAGCCTCTTTTCTTAAGCCAGTCATTCACTCATTCGTGGGCTTAGAAATCATCTGAAACTCATACTTAATTATCGCTTTACAAAAATAAAAAATGATATTAAAAATCAATCCATTAGAAATATTTGTATGATTTTTAAAATCTGTGCACCTCTATTTATGTGTACAACTTTCTCATCAATTATTGCCATTCCAAACAACCGATTTTCACAAATTAATATTGATTTTTACATCTTGTTACATGTTTAACACTTGCTTTAAACTTCGTAAAAGCTAGATTGAAATTAGATGTACGAAATTGGTTTATATTTACCTCCCTGTGGAGGTTATGGTCTGATTCTACACACAGCAGTGCAACATCTGTCAGTACTTCTGGTGTCCTCTTTTAAACAGGAGGACAGCTGCCAGGTGCCAAAAAAAAGTGGGGTTTCATCATGTATAATGAAGTCCATAGTTTACATGGTCATACATTACTGTTGATCACAAAACCTTCTTTGCAAGCGACAGCTTTATTACAACATTTAAAGCAATCATTATCACTGAACGGGAAATTGCATAATATTCAACGTTCTTTTGATGATATTGCACCTGGCAGCATCATTCTTTTCGATATGATGGAAGCTGATAAAAAGCTTATCCATTACTGGCAAGATATTTTAAGCAGGAAAAACAATAATATCCGCGTGCTATTGTTGAATACGCCTGATGAATATCCTTTCAGAGATATTGAAAGCTGGCCGCATATCAATGGCGTGTTCTACGTCACGGAAGAAGAAGACCGGGTGGTAGAGGGGCTGCAAGGTATATTGCGCGGAGAGTGTTATTTTTCGCAAAAGCTTGCCAGCTATCTCATCACGCATTCCGGAAATTATCGCTATAACAGCTCAGAGTCAGCCCTGCTCACGCACCGTGAGAAAGAGATCCTGAACAAGTTACGCATTGGTGCTTCAAATATTGAAATCGCCCGTTCGTTATTTATCAGCGAAAATACGGTAAAGACGCACCTTTATAATCTTTTCAAGAAGATAGCTGTGAAAAACCGAACTCAGGCTGTTTCGTGGGCAAACGATAACCTCAGGCGTTAATCACATGAAGCGCACGTTGAGTTGGATCGCCGCAGCGAGTTTCCTGCTCGCTGCCGGGAATCTGAAGGCCGTCGAGGTCGAAGTTCCCGGATTGTTAACAGACCACACTGTCTCATCGGTCGGGCACACTTTTTACCGTGCCTTCAGTGACAAATGGGACAGTACTTACACGGGTAATATAACAATCAACGAGCGGCCCAGTGCACGATGGGGAAGTTGGATAACAATAACGGCTAATCAGAACGTTATTTATCAAACGTTTTTATTCCCGACCAAAATAGACTTCGATAAAAACGTCGTCTTAGCACTGGAACAATCAGAAGACGCTATTAATCGCCTGCAAATAGATAAAGCCCTATTAAGCACCAGCGATTTAGCAAAAGACGAGTTCTAGCGAACCGATATCCGGAGGCTGTCATGCGTATTGCATATGCAGTTGTTTCGATAATGCTGATAACACCCATCAGCTGGGCCGGAAACATGACGTTTCAGTTCCGTAACCCTAACTTTGGCGGTAACCCTAATAACGGCGCGTTCCTGCTGAACGAAGCCCAGGCGCAAAACTCCTATAAGGATCCGAGCTTAAAGGATTTTAGCATTGATACCCCGTCCGCACTGGACAACTTCACTCAGGCTATCCAGTCGCAGATTTTAGGTGGGTTATTGACCAACATTAATACCGGTAAACCCGGCCGGATGGTGACCAACGACTTTATCGTTGATATCGCCAACACGGACGGACAGCTTCAGTTGAACGTAACCGATCGAAAAACCGGAAGAATCTCCACCATTCAGGTTTCCGGTCTACAAAGTAATTCAACTGACTTTTAAACAATAGCTAAATAAGGACAACGATCATGCAGCGCTTCCTGATATTTGTTGCAGTGTGCTTATTGAGCGGTTGTTTAACTGCTCCACCTAAAGAAGCTGCAAAACCTACATTAATGCCTCGGGCCCAGAGTTATCTTGATTTAACGCATTTACCTGCTCCAACGGGGAAAATATTTGTCTCCGTATACAACATTCAGGATGAAACCGGGCAATTTAAACCTTACCCGGCAAGTAACTTCTCCACGGCCGTGCCGCAAAGCGCCACCGCGATGCTGGTTACCGCGCTCAAGGATTCGCACTGGTTTATTCCGCTGGAACGTCAGGGTCTCCAGAACCTGTTGAATGAACGGAAAATCATTCGCGCCGCACAGGAAAATGGTACCGTCGCGGCCAATAACCGAACGCCTCTGGAATCTCTGGCAGCAGCGAACGTGATGATTGAAGGATCGATTATTGGCTACGAAAGTAACGTTAAATCAGGTGGTGCGGGAGCACGTTACTTCGGTATCGGTGCGGATACCCAGTATCAGCTCGACCAAATCGCCGTTAACCTGCGTGTGGTTAACGTCAGTACAGGCGAAGTGCTCTCTTCAGTGAACACCAGCAAAACCATTCTGTCTTATGAAGTTCAGGCTGGGGTATTCCGCTTCATCGATTACCAGCGTTTGCTGGAAGGTGAAATCGGCTACACCTCTAACGAACCGGTCATGATGTGTCTGATGTCAGCCATTGAAACCGGCGTGATCTACTTAATTAACGACGGTATAGACCGCGGGCTGTGGGATCTGCAAAACAAAGCAGACGTGCAGAACCCGATTCTGGTGAAATACCGCGATATGTCAGTCCCTCCGGAATCCTGACAGGAATCGCATAAAAAAGGCGAGATGATTATCTCGCCTTTTTTTTATTCGCTCACCGCAGTGATGTTTTGCGCTTTTCCCCGCCGCGACGCCAGCCAAAGACCGCTGTTTTTCATGGCATAGCCAAACAGCAACCCCAGCGCCAGGGAGGGTACCACCAGCTTCCAGTCACCCTGCCCTGCAAAGGTCGCGCACGCCCCCATAAAGGTCCCCGGCACAAATGAAAGCAGCAGATGCTTAGCCTGGATGCACATTAAAAAGGCAACGACACCCGTCATGACGTACCCCAGCATCTCCAGATGCGGCGCCAGCGCGCTGCCCTTCACGATCACCAGCGCCCATATAACACCGCTCATCAGCGTGCAGCCAGAGATAAAGAGCCCTTTGACACCCCCCTGCGGACAGGCGAAATAGGCGGTACAGCCGAGGAACCCGGCCCAGCTGAGCAATCCGAGAGACACGGCAACCCATCCCCAGAGTCCGGAGAGAATACCTGTCGTTATTGCGATACAAAGTAATATGTTCATGGCGCGCATCTTAGCAGAAGCGCACCATAGAAATGAGATCAGCAGCACATTACGTGCAAGTTGGAATGTTTAGTTGCAGGATTTATGTGATCTGAATCACTCTTCGTTTTCTTCTTCCAGCTCATCCCACATTGCCGCGATAGCGTCGCGGGTCAGCGGGGCCAGCGTTCTCCAGAATGGCGAGGTGGCATGCGCTTCGACTTTACCCAGGAATGTCCCGACCCACGGCAGCAGGTACGTTTCGAACAGGGTTTCAATGGCGTCGTTCTCATCATCACCAGCGTTGTCTTCGATCCAGGACGCCGCCAGCAGCAGCGTACCGATATGATCGGCCGGCGTATCGCTCAGCGGCATACCGCGCGTGGAGAGGAACGCGCGGACTTCCGCTTCCGTTGCCCCTTCCTGCCAGGCTGAACGGTATGGCGAAACGCGGCACTCATCGCCGACGAACAGCGCATTGTAGTCCGTCGCGATCTGCTGCATGTCGCAGCTTTTTTGTAGACGTTCCAGTAAATCATCCTGTTCCAGCGGCCAGTTCTGCGCCAGTTTGCCTTCACGAATTAACGTAAAGAGCGGAACCAACAGCGGGTCTTGCGGCTGGCGATAATAGAGCGTACCCAGCACGCGGCAGAGGATGGAAAACTCGTTCATTTTTATGATTCCATTACACAATTAAAGATCGGCAAATTCGGCAATCGGCTCCATTCCGCGCGACTCGAGGAAATCGAGCATGCGGCGTGGGGTCACGTTCAGGATTTGCGCTTCCGGGAAGTTAACATCATTCAGCACTTTCAGGCACTCGCTGAAATCACCCAGCGTAAACGCGGTATGAGAGTCTGATCCCAGCGCCACCATGCCACCCGCGTCACGCACGGCGGCCGCCACGTCGCGGCAGTTGGCTTCGCTGCCCTTACGCGAGTGAACAAAGGAGGAGTTATTAATCTCCAGCGCCACGCGGTGCTTCGCTGCCGCCTGCGCGACAGCCTGAATATCAATCGGATACTTCGGGTTACCGGGATGGCTGATAATGTGCACATTTCCGCTGGCAATGGTGGCAATCATCGCCGCGGTGTTGGTGTCTTTATCCTGAGGAGGGAAAACCGGCTCATGGAAACCGGCGAGGATAAGGTCAAGAGACGTCAGCATCGGGCCGGTGCAGTCGATCTCACCGTCGGTATTTTTGATGTTCGCTTCAATGCCGCGCAGTATCCCAATACCGTCCACCAGGCGTGGCCAGATCCGCATATTCACAAAATGCCAGTAGTGCGGCGCATCCGCCATGTCCGGGCCATGATCGGTGATCGCGAACAGCTTGATGCCTTTAAGCTTCGCCTGGGCGATATAATCATGGAGGTTGCTATATGCGTGGGTGCTGGCGACGGTGTGCATATGCAGGTCAACGGGATACATCTCTCTCTCCTCTGCGGTTTTTCCAAAGGATAGCAGGTATCAGCGGCGAATATTAGCAAAAACCCGGCGAACGCCGGGTTTCTCTCAGTAGCCGCGCTGTCTGTCGACCTGTCCGGTGACCGCGTTACCCTTTTCCATTTCGCTGATGGTATGGGATATATACGCCACCGCTTCTGCCGGACGCGTCACGGCAGCCACGTGCGGGGTCATCGCGACGCGTGGATGCGACCACAGCGGACTTTCCGCGGGCAGCGGCTCACGGCTAAAGACATCCAGCATGGCGCCTTTGAGCTTTCCGCTTTCCAGCGCCTTCAGCAGATCGCCTTCCACGACATGGACCCCGCGCGCGAGGTTCATTAAATAGCTCTGCTCGGCTAACTGGTTCAGGAGAGTACTATTGATAATGCCCACCGTTTCGGCGGTATTCGGCAGCAGGTTAATAAGCACACGCGTGCCTTTCAGAAAGGCCGGAAGCTCATCCGTTCCGGCAAAACTCTCAACGCCCGGATAGTCCTTACGGCTGCGGCTCCAGCAACGTAGCGGGAAGCCCCACGGAGCGAGTGCTTCTGCCACTTTTGAGCCGAGCACACCCGCGCCGAGGATCCCAACGGTAAAATCTTCATGTCGATAATCCGGCAGCGGCTCCCAGTGGGATTGCTGTTTAAAGGCCTGATAATCGTCGAAGCGGCGGAACCAGTGCAGCACCTGGCTCACGGCATACTCCTGCATCTGCTGGCCCATTCCCGTATCTTCAAGACGGAACAACGGAATATTTTCAGGCAGCATTTCTGGGTGCGCTTTCAGTTTACTGAGGATCGAATCAACGCCCGCCCCCAGCGCGAAAACCGCCTTCAGTTTGCGCCCCTGTAGCATCTCAACCGGCGGGTGCCAGACCAGCGCATAATCAGCATGTTCATTATCGCCACGCTTCCACTCGCGTACGCGTGCGCCGGGCAGCGCCGCCGAAAGTGCGTCAATCCAGTAAGCGGTATCAAATGTAGGGTGATAGAAGAGAATATCCATGGTCATTCCTGCCTCTTATTGCGCTGTTTTGTTTTCGTTTTCAAGTGGATTGCCAGCATAACAAATTTATCAGGAAACCGCGTTGCTGATAAAAGAGGCGCTTTGTGCACATTTAGGAGTCAGGTTGCTTGAAGTTTGTCTAAACGCGCTAAATTACTGAAAAAGTGAGTTGACGGCAGTTCGGCTTTTCCTTACATTAGCGCCCGTCCCGGCAACAACGGGATGACAATATGGTGAGGTGTCCGAGTGGCTGAAGGAGCACGCCTGGAAAGTGTGTATACGGCAACGTATCGGGGGTTCGAATCCCCCCCTCACCGCCATATTTAAGATGAGAGCTCGTACGAAAGTACGGGCTTTTTTCTTTTATATTCTCCGAAAGGGGGGGATGAGAACCCCCGACCGGGGTTCGACAACTGGCGACAGCCAGTTGGACAGACTGAGAGCGCAGCGAACAGGCTGCCCGCACAAAAACGCCGGGAGCGTTTTTGAACAACGCCTGCGTTGGCCCCAAAGGGGCGAGGCCCATGGATGGGCCGAGTAACTGCGAGCGAAGCGAGTCAATCCCCCCCCGGTGCTATATGCAGCTCGGTGCGGCCTGAGCCCCTCACCCTTCCCCTCTCCCCAGGGGAGAGGGAAGTATTACTCTTCCACCATCCGCGCATACTCTTCGGTCAGAAAATCCACAAGCGTCCTGACGGACGGCAGCAGGCCGCGCCGCGAAGGATAAACTGCGTGAATCACTTCCCGTCGGGGTTCCCACGCGTTGAGAACCCGTACCAGTTCCCCTGACGCCAGCTGGTCCTTGACCATCAAAATCGGCAGCTGCACCACGCCGATGCCGGCCATGGAAGCTTCACGTAGCGCCAGCATATCGGTGGTAATCAATCGGGGGTGGTAATGGATCTCCGCTTTGGCACCTCCGGGACCTGACAGCGCCCATTTATGAATATGTTTCCCCTCGTTCATGCTTAACCCGGGCCAGGCGCTGAGTTCAGATGGCACAACGGGTTCGCCCAGGCGTTGAATTAAGGCCGGACCGGCGACCAGACAATGACCCCTGTCAGCCAGCACCCTTAATACCAGGTCGCTGTCATCAAACGGACGCGGGCGTACGCGGATAGCGATATCAACCCCCTCACCCACCAGGTCTACCCGCCGGTTGGTCGCCTCAAGCTGAAGATTGATCCCGGGGTAGCGCGCCATAAATCTGGCCAGCATCGGACCCACGTGGACATGCAACAGAGTTATCGGGCACGTAATTCTGACAACACCGCGCGGTTCAGCCTGCAGTGCCGCAACGGCTTCCTCCGCGGCCTCGGCCTCCACCATCATCGCTTTACAGTGCTGGTAGAAGGTCTGCCCGACCTCGGTCACCGTAAACTGTCGGGTTGTTCGGTGGATAAGCCGCACGCCAAGGCGTTCTTCCAGCTGCGCTATACGGCGGCTTAGCCTGGACTTTGGCAGATCAAGCGCCCTTCCCGCTGCGGCAAAGCCACCGTAGTCCACCACCTTCACAAACCAGACGAAGTCATTGAGATCCTGCATAAATCCTCATTGTTCTATTTTAAGAACAGTGAATGCCATTTTCACTATCTACCGGGATATTAACTCTGAATATAAGCTAATTACATCGACAGAACATCAGGAGTTAAGCATGAAAAACGTAACAGGCGTTTATATCGCTCCCCGCCAGCACTGGGTTGGCGATGGTTTCCCGGTCCGTTCAATGTTCTCTTATCAGACGCACGGCGAGCCACTAAGCCCGTTCCTGCTGCTGGACTACGCGGGCCCGTACACCTTTCCGGCAGATGGGGCGAAACGCGGCGTAGGCCAACACCCTCACCGGGGTTTTGAAACGGTCACCATCGTCTATTCCGGTGAAGTGGAGCATCGCGATTCTACGGGCAAAGGCGGCGTCATTGGCCCCGGCGACGTGCAGTGGATGACGGCAGGTGCAGGCATTTTGCACGAGGAGTTCCACTCCAGCGCGTTCTCGCAGAAAGGCGGAGAACTGAAAATGATGCAGCTTTGGGTCAACCTGCCGGCCAAAGACAAGATGGCGGCACCGGGCTACCAGAGCATTACGAAGGATGCGATCCCAACCGTGACGCTACCGGACAACAGTGGTTCGCTGCGGGTTATTGCCGGTCGCTACGAGGCTGTAACCGGCCCGGCGCACACCTTCTCACCGCTCAACGTCTGGGATATTGCGCTGAACCAGGGAAGCCACCTGACGCTCAATCAGCCCGAAGGCTGGAGCACCGCGCTGGTCGTGCTTGAAGGCAACATCACGGTAAACGGTACAACGCAGGCGGGTGAAGCTCAACTGGTCGTATTGAGTCAGGAAGGCGACAAACTGCACCTGGAGGCGAACAGCGATAGCAAAGTGCTGCTGATGGCCGGCGAGCCGCTGAATGAACCCATCGTGGGCTATGGTCCGTTTGTGATGAACAGTAAAAGCGAAATCAACGAAGCCATTCGTGATTTTAACTCCGGCCGCTTCGGCCAGATCTGAACGTAATAAAAGAGAAGATAATGTCTACACCCGCGAATTTTAATGGCGCACGTCCGGTTATTGATGTGAACGATGCGGTGATGTTGCTTATCGATCACCAGAGCGGTCTGTTCCAGACCGTTGGGGATATGCCAATGCCGGAACTGCGCGCCCGTGCGGCTGCGCTGGCAAAAATCGCTACCCTGGCGAAGATCCCGGTGATCACCACCGCGTCCGTCCCACAGGGACCGAACGGACCGCTTATCCCGGAGATCCACGCCAACGCGCCGCATGCGCAGTATGTTGCCCGTAAAGGCGAGATCAACGCCTGCGATAACCCGGAGTTTGTGGCGGCGGTGAAAGCGACAGGGCGTAAGACGTTGATTATCGCGGGCACAATCACCAGCGTCTGCATGGCTTTCCCGTCAATCAGCGCGGTGGCGGACGGCTATAAAGTGTTTGCGGTGATTGATGCCTCAGGTACCTACAGCAAAATGGCGCAGGAGATCACCCTGGCGCGCGTGGTGCAGGCCGGCGCGGTTCCGATGGATACGGCGGCGGTGGCCTCCGAGATCCAGCGAACCTGGAACCGTGAGGACGCGGCTGAGTGGGCTGAGGTGTATACCCACATCTTCCCGGCTTACCGGCTGTTGATCGAAAGCTACGGTAAAGCACAGGAAGTGGTTAAAAACAGCGAAGTGCTCGATTCACAGCGTTAATCCTCTGCTCCACGACGTAAAAACCGTGGAGCTGATTAATGCTTAACCGAACAGGCACTAAAGCTGAAAATCTGCTTGACCGTGTTAGCGCAACTCCCTATAGTAGCGCCCCGTTGCCCCCCAAGCGGTCAGGCAGCAAAACAATATGGTGAGGTGTCCGAGTGGCTGAAGGAGCACGCCTGGAAAGTGTGTATACGGCAACGTATCGGGGGTTCGAATCCCCCCCTCACCGCCATATTTAAGATGAGAGCTCGTACGAAAGTACGGGCTTTTTTCTTTTCTCTTCTCCGAAAAGGGGGGGATGAGAACCCCGGACCGGGGTCCGACAACTGGCGACAGCCAGTTGGACAGACGGAGAGCGCAGCGAACAGGCTGCCCGTAGGGCGAGCGAAGCGAGTCAATCCCCCCCTCACCGCCATATTTGAAGAAGAGCTCGCATGAAAATGCGGGTTTTTTTTTCGCATATTGCATGCCTGCGGGGGGATGAGAACCCCCGACCGGGGTTCGACAACTGGCGGTAGCCAGTTGGACAGACTGAGAGCGCAGCGAACAGGCTGCCCGTAGGGCGAGCGAAGCGAGTCAATCCCCCCCCGGTGCGGACTGAGCCGCCTTACAAAAAAAAGCCCGAACTAATGCCCGGGCTTTTTTATTCGATTACTCAGCTATTCAACTTTGCTGCAGGCTGCTTTCTTTCAAGCGATGAAACCTGTTCAGGCTGAACACCATCCTCATCCTTACGCCCATCAAGCCAGTAATCCGCATTTTTAATTCCCAGCCGAACCGGGTCAAACTGTGGATCCAGCCCCTGCGCATTCTGGATTTCATAATCCTTAAGGCTGGCAAACGCTTTTTTATGCAACAGAACAATGGCAATAATGTTGAGCCACGCCATCAGCCCTACCCCGATATCCCCCAGTCCCCATGCCAGATCCGCGGTGCGAACCGTGCCATATACCGTGGAGGCCATCAGACATAGCTTGAGCAGGAATGTCAGCCATGGACGGTGAATTTTACGGTTAATGAAGGCGATATTAGTTTCGGCAATATAGTAGTAGGCAATAATCGTCGTGAAGGCAAAGAAGAACAGCGCAATGGCAACAAAGTAATTACCAAAACCTGGCATCATACTTTCCATCGCCGTCTGCACATAGCCAGGACCCGCGGCCACGCCAGCAATCCCGGTATAAAGCGCTGCACCGTCGACGCCCTGGACGTTATACAGCCCGGTGATCAGCAGCATAAACCCGGTCGCGGAGCAGACAAACAGCGTGTCGATGTAGACCGAGAACGCCTGAACCAGCCCCTGCTTCACCGGATGGCTTACTGCCGCCGCAGAGGATGCATGCGGCCCGGTCCCCTGCGCGGCCTCGTTGGAATAGACGCCGCGCTTAACGCCCCACATGATGGCCTGACCCAGGATGGCACCGAAACCTGCTTCAAGGCCGAACGCACTTTTCCAGATCAGCAGAATAACCGAAGGGAGCTGGTTAATATTAATAGCGATAATCACGCAGGCGACAATAATATACCCCAGCGCCATAAATGGAACGACCATGCTGCTAAAGCTGGCGATCCTTTTCACACCGCCGAATATAATAAAACTTAACAGCACCGCAAGTAATGCCGCCGTAACGTTCGGACTCAGACCAAAAGCAATATCCAGGCTCGCTCCTATCGAGTTTGCCTGCACGCCCGGAAGTAATAATCCGCAGGAGAAAATAGTCACAATAGCAAATAACCATGCGTACCACTTAACGCCTAAACCTTTTTCAATATAAAAGGCAGGGCCGCCGCGATATTCACCGTTAATTTTTTCTTTATAAACTTGTCCCAGGGTGGATTCGACAAATGCGGAGCTGGCACCTAAAAAAGCGACTATCCACATCCAGAAAAGCGCGCCCGGACCGCCAAAGGTAATTGCCGTGGCCACACCGGCGATATTCCCTGTCCCCACGCGGCCTGCCAGCGTCATCGTCAGCGCCTGAAACGACGATACGCCTGCATCGGTAGGACGCCCCTGGAACATCAGGGTAATCATATGTTTGATATGCCGTAATTGCAGGAAGCGACTACGCAGCGAGAAATAGAGGCCGACACCCAGACATAAAAATATTAACGCAGGGCTCCAGATTACACCATTAATAGCACCAACCAGTTCGTTCATGTATGACCCTCAGCGTGATGTTTCAGGGAAAAAGCTCCCCTGTTGTGTTTCTTCTTAGAATTTTGTTCGAACAAGTACGAAACATAGATAACTCACCTGAAGACACCAACTTAATTTTTACTTCATAGTAATGTTCTGTGACCACATTCACGTTTAATTTTTAACTAACAATTAGCGCGCTCATTATATTCACAGGTATTTTGTGGGTATTATCACTTCATATCACACTTCTGTAAAAAAGAATAAGAACACCCACCCACTTAATAATCGAAATTATTAATTCAGCAACCTGGTGTTTAAATAAGGAGAATTTCTGTGGAGTATAAACGACACTTCCCGGCATTACGCCGGGAAGACATTACAGGAAAGAGGCAAAGCGATAATGCTTTACCTTTAGTCGGAATAGACCTGCAGCGTGCGCTGACAGAGCGCTGAACGCACGCAGTCCTCTTTGGTGAAGCGTACCACCCCAATCATCTCATCTTCCTCAAAACGTGACATGGCGTCGCTCAGCCCGGATTTCACGCCGGATGGCAGGTCACACTGGGTAATATCGCCGTTAACGATAACCGTCACGTTCTCCCCGAGGCGCGTTAAAAACATCTTCATTTGCGCAGCGGTCACGTTCTGAGCCTCGTCAAGAATGACGACCGCATTTTCAAATGTACGTCCGCGCATATAGGCGAACGGCGCGATTTCCACCTTGCCAATCTCTGGTCGCAGGCAGTACTGCATAAAGGATGCACCCAGTCGCTTCACCAGCACGTCATAGACGGGCCTGAAGTACGGAGCAAACTTCTCCGAAATATCTCCGGGCAGGAAGCCGAGATCTTCATCAGCCTGCAGTACAGGACGGGTAACAATAATGCGCTCCACGTCCTTATGAATCAGCGCCTCCGCCGCTTTGGCTGCACTAATCCAGGTTTTCCCGCATCCGGCTTCACCGGTTGCAAAGATGAGCTGTTTACTCTCGATAGCATTCAGGTAGTGCGCCTGAGCCTCATTGCGCGCCACAATTGGAGAATTATCACGGCTGTCTCGGGCCATGCCAATTGCTTCTACGCCACTCATCTGCACAAGCGAGGTGACCGATTCTTCTTCACGCTGTTTATGGCTACGTGAATCCCGTCTCAGCACACGTTTTGCTTCGCGACGAGCTTTGATCACTGCTTTTTGTCTTCCCATGGATAGCACCTTGAGTTGTTGGTATTCATCACACGCGCCAGCTTCGGCACGATTATGCGCACGAACATCAGAGGGTTGGCTTCCTTGTAAGCCATTGCTTGCTTTATCGGATAACGATACGGAACAGCTACGCGCACCGTTCTGCACGTCGGTCGAATCAGATTCTTGAGGAAGGGGGGAGAATTTAGTGGTGAGGAAATCGCTGCCGGAGTCTGAGCCTCCGCGCCGGGTGCTGCGGTTGTTATGTTTACCTTGTCCAGTACAGGACGCAACCATTCGCGATCTCCATAGTGATTCAGCATCACTGCCGGGAACTACCGCTGTCTTATCTTAATTACATCAGGAGTTATCATAAATGCAACATTTATTTTACCTGAGTGCAACTTTTAAGACTGTCCCTACAGGTGAAATCAGTCTCATATAGAAATATTACAGAAATATAACAGGAGGATAGTCATATGAAAAAATAATGTCCCCGCGAACGGTTGCGGGGACAATTATCAGTCTTCAATAAGACCTTGAGCGAGGTACGCGTTCCGATCGCGCACGCCCGGCAGGGCAAAGAAATAGCCGCCGCCGATAGGCTTAATGTACTCTTCCAGCGCTTCGCCGTTGAGCCGCTTCTGCACGGTCAGGAAGCCTTTTTCCAGATCGTGCTGATAGCAGACGAACAGCAGGCCCATATCAAGCTGGCCGGAATTGGTCACGCCGAGCGAATAGCTGTATCCTCGACGCATCATCAGGCTGGACTGCGTCTCTTTGGTGCGCGGATTAGCCAGACGAATGTGGCTGTCCAGCGCGATGGTATCGCCATTGGGATCGCTGGCGTAGTCGGGCACGTCATGCTCGTTCTTCATGCCGAGCGGCGCGCCGCTTTGCTTATCGCGACCAAAGATCGTCTGCTGTTCTTTCAGCGGCGTGCGGTCCCAGAACTCCACGTGGAACTGGATAATCCGTACCGCCTGATAGCTGCCGCCCACCGCCCACGCCGGTTCGCCCTGATCCGCCGTCACCCATACCACGTCTTTCATCAACGCCGCATCGCTGCTGTCCGGGTTGGCCGTACCATCCTTAAAGCCCAGCAGGTTCACCGGCGTCTCTTTCCCTTTACTGCGGGCGGCGTGGTCCGAGATAAAACCTTCCCGCTTCCAGCGCACGCTCAGCAGATCCGGCGTGTGCTTGATGATATCGCGCAGGGCGTGGATCACCGTGTCCTGGGTATTGGCACAAATTTGCAGGAGCAGGTCGCCATGACACAGCGCCGCGTCCAGGGAGTCGTTCGGGAAACGCGTCATTTTCTGCAGCGCTTTCGGCTTCTGTTTTGCCAGCCCATAGCGGGCATCAAACAGCGACTCGCCGAGCGAAACGGTAATGGTCAGGTTATCCGGGGCGATAAACGGCCCCAGAATGCCGGAGTCCATTGGCGGCAGACGCGGGTTCGGCGTATCGGGTGCCGGTCCGCCCGCGGTGAGAAACGCGATGCGCGTCGTCAGCAGGCGGAACAGGCGCTCCAGATCGGCTTTATCGCTGGCCAGCGAATCAAAGGCCACCAGCATCATGGACGCCTGCTGCGGCGTCAGGATGCCCGACTGATGCTCGCCATAAAATGGCTGCGTCTCCATGCGGGCATTGGGTGACAGCGTGCCGGGCGCGCTTTGCGGTTTCGCCGCATGTGCAACAGGGCAGCCACCGGCCAGAGCAAGAGCGCCCCCCAGCGCCCCTACTCCTTTCAATAATCGACGACGTGAAGGCTCAACCACATCGTTCTCGCTATGCTTATTCATCGTGCTTAGTCCAGACCCAGTACGCCGCGCAGCAGAGAGAGATCTTCCGCCAGAGCGGTAATCGGGCCTTTCAGCGCGTTACGGTCGGCATCGGTCAGCTTGTCGTAGGTTTCAAACCCGTCTTTAGTCCGGTACTTCGCCAGAATGGTGTCGACTTTTTTGAAGTTGGCATCCACTTTGGCCAGCAGTTCGCCGTTCTCTTTCTGCAGCTGAGGACGCAGCAGGTTAACAATTTTCTGCGCGCCGTCGACGTTGGCCTGGAAGTCCCACAGATCGGTATGGCTGTAGCGATCTTCTTCGCCGCTGATTTTGCTCGCGGCCACTTCTTCAATCAGGCCGGCCGCGCCGCCCACCACTTTTGACGGCGGGAAGGCCAGCTCGCTGATGCGCTTTTGCAGCTCCAGCACGTCGCCATTCAGCTGCTCGGCGTATTTTTCCATCCCTTTGGTAGAGTTGTCGCCAAACAGGGCTTTTTCCAGACGGTGGAAACCGGTGAATTTCGGATCGGCGGCTTTCTGCTCATAATCATCTTCGCGGGCATCAATGCTGCCATCAAGGTCAGAGAACAGTTCGGCAATCGGCTCGATGCGCTCGTAGTGCTGACGGGTTGGCGCATAGAGGGATTTCGCTTTTTCGATGTCACCGGCCTTCACCGCATCGGTAAAGGCTTTGGTTGCCGCCGCCAGGTCCGCCGTCTCTTTCGTGACATAGGCTTTATACGCCGTAATCGCGTCGCCCAGGCTCAGCACCGCAGCGCCTTTCGCCGCATCGGCCGTCGCTTCACCTTTGACGATCAGCTTCCCTTTAGGGTTGGTCAGCAGACCGCAGGTCATCTCATACTCGCCCGGCTGCAGGTTGGCGGTCATCTTCTGGCTGAAGCCAGGGGCGATGTTTTCGCGCTCCTCCACTACCAGAACGCCTTTCAGGATCTCCCACTCCAGCGCCTTCTGGCTGTGGTTCTGAATAATGAACTGGGTTTTGCCGCTGTTCACCGTGAGGGTCATCGGCTCACACTGCTTATCATTGACGGTGACTTTAACCTGAGGAACATCCGCGCCCCAGGCGGAGAATGCAGAAGCGAACAGCGCGGCAATGCCTGCGCATAACGCACTACGACGGAACTGAATTGCCATGACTCTTCCCTTTATAAGTATGTTGTAACTAAATCAAAGATTACGGCGCAACGCGCGACGCCTGCGTGCCGGTACGCGGCGGCATTGCGAACAGCACCAGCGCCGGAACCAGATAGATAAAGTACATCGCCACTTCGCTGACGCTCGGCGTTTCCTGATAGCCGAAGATACCTTCAAGCAGGGTGCCGGTCAGAGAATGGGTGGAGAGAACGTTGCTGAGGTCAAACGCCACGTCCTGGAAGTGGTTCCACAGGCCCGCTTCATGGAAGGCGCGAATCGCCCCTGCCGCCAGCCCTGCCGCCACCAGCAGAATAAACAGGCTGGTCCACTTGAAGAAGGCGCCCAGGTTCAGGCGGATACCGCCCCAGTAGAGCAGGAACCCGAGCACCACGGCCGTGGCGAGGCCCATCACGGCACCCAGCGGCGGCCAGATCCCCACATCCTGCTGAAACGCCGCCAGCAGGAAGAAAACAGACTCCAGGCCTTCACGCGCGACGGCGAAAAAGACCATCATAATGAGCGCCCAGCCGTGGTTATTGCCCTTTTGCAGCGCGTTATCCACCGCCTGCTCCAGCTGCACCTTCACGTTGCGCGAGACTTTACGCATCCAGAACACCATCCAGGTAAGGATCACCACCGCAATTACGGCGACGATCCCCTCAAACAGCTCCTGCTCTTTCTGCGGGAATTCCCCGCTGGTTTCGTTGATGAGGATACCGAGGCCCAGACAGAGCGCCGCGGCAAGGAATACCCCGACCCACATGACGCCAATCCAGCGTCCGCGCTGAGTTCGCTTCAGATAACTGGCGATGAGGCTCACGATGAGGGCAGCTTCGAGCCCTTCACGTAACATAATGAGAAATGGAACAAACATGCCGACACCTTAAATGTTTATCGCGGTCAACTGATGCAAAGAAAGGTAAATTCTTGTGATAGTGATTATCATTACGGCGAAAAGAAACACAAGCGAAATGTGTGGTGTTTTGATGACGAGTTGTAAACGCAAAGCCTGTTAATAGTTGCCGACGTTACCGTTAAGTTTATAAGTTATAATAAAATTGCCCATTTACGGTTAACCAGCGCTGTGGCTAAATATCCTTCTCAAAAACCAACTGAAAATAAACCATGTTTAAGATTGTCCATTTCCTGCTGGCGCTGGTGATTATTCTTGCGCTCGCCTGGCTGGTGAGTTTCGACCGCCGAAAAATTCGCATTCGTTATGTTTTACAGCTTATTGTCATTGAGATTGCCCTGGCGTTCTTTTTCCTGCACGCCGAAAGCGGGTTATTCCTGATTAAATACGTCTCGGGATTTTTTGAGTCACTGCTTAAATTTGCCGGTGAAGGGACCAATTTCGTCTTTGGCGGAATGGGGGAAAAAGGGCTGGCGTTCATTTTCCTCGGCGTGCTTTGCCCAATTATTTTTATTTCCGCGCTGATTGGTATTCTTCAGCACTGGCGGATCCTGCCGATTTTTATTCGGGTCATCGGCACGCTGCTGTCAAAACTGAACGGTATGGGCAAGCTGGAATCCTTTAACGCGGTGAGTTCGCTGATCCTCGGCCAGTCGGAAAACTTCATTGCCTACAAAGGCGTGCTGGGCGATCTCTCCTCTCGCCGTCTCTTCACCATGGCGGCCACGGCAATGTCGACGGTCTCCCTGTCGATTGTCGGCGCCTATATGACCATGCTCGACGCCAAATTTGTCGTCGCGGCGCTGATTCTGAACATGTTCAGCACCTTTATTATTCTCTCCGTTATCAACCCGGCGCGCCCGGAAGCGGAGCCGGATATCAAGCTGGAAAAACTGCATGAATCGCAGAGCTTCTTCGAAATGCTCGGCGAGTATATTCTGGCCGGTTTTAAGGTGGCGATGATTATTCTGGCCATGCTGATTGGCTTTATCGCGCTTATTAGCGCCGTTAACGCCCTCTTCTCCAGCGTATTTGGCATGAGCTTCCAGCAGATTTTGGGCTATGTGTTTTATCCGCTGGCATGGCTTATTGGTATTCCGCTGAGTGACGCCCTGAACGCGGGCAGTATTATGGCGACCAAGCTGGTGGCGAATGAATTTGTGGCGATGATTGAGCTGCAAAAAATCGCGCATCAGATGTCTCCTCGCGGGCTGGGCATCTTATCCGTCTTCCTGGTGTCCTTCGCGAACTTCGCGTCCATCGGCATTGTGGCGGGGGCGATTAAGGGCCTGAACGAGCAGCAGGGGAACGTGGTGTCGCGGTTTGGTCTGCGTCTGGTGTACGGCGCGACGCTGGTGAGCCTGCTGTCGGCGAGCTTTGCGGGGTTGGTGTTGTAAGTGTTTTTGCCCGGCGGCGCTTCGCTTGCACGGGCCTACGATACAGCAACGGCGGGATTTCCCGCCGTTTTTATTAGAACTGCACGCACACCGGCTGGTCGACGCGCATCACCGACTCCTGCGCGAAGCGTGATTTATAAATCCCGCGCAACGCTTCGATGTTCTTCTCGCTCAGCGCATCTTTACCGTGGATCAGCATTAATGCTTTGCTGGGTTCGCGCGCCACTTTCCCGTCGTTCCCCAGCCACTGCCCGCGCGCGTCAAACACCGTTAAGCCATCGCGGAAACGCGGCGTCACGTCCTGGTCAACAAACTGCTGCCACTCGTTGCTGGTGATCTGCGCCCCGGCAGGACGATTTAAGCCGAAATAGAGCGTGGTTTGCTGCATCTGGTTATCCGCTTTGCAGGTCTCTACCGCCGCCTGCTGCGATGGCGTCGTGCAGCCAGCGAGCATCAATAATGCTGCTGCCATTACCCCTGTTTTGATTGTCATGCTTCGCTATCCTCATTGTTATAAGCACATGGATATCACAGGAAATGACGGATTTTGGCAAGAAAAAAGCCGGGTGCGCTTGCGCTCACCCGGCCTGCATTGTGCAGCGAGAATAATTATTCTGCCTGGAGCTTAGACGGCGGCGCAGTGTGGTAATGCGCGTCGGCTTCAGCAAAGCGTTTCTGCATGGAGGCAGACGGGGCTTTACCCAGCAGGCTGAACACCACGATGCCGATGCTGCCGAAGATGAAGCCCGGAATGATTTCGTACAGGCCCAGCCATGCGAACTGTTTCCAGACGATAACGGTCACCGCACCAATGATCATCCCCGCCAGCGCGCCGTTACGGGTCATACGTGACCACATGACGGAGAACAGCACTACCGGACCAAACGCCGCACCGAAGCCCGCCCACGCGTAGCTCACGAGGCCCAGCACGCGGTTTTCCGGGTTGGCCGCCAGCGCGATGGCAATCAGCGCCACCAGCAGCACCATAAAGCGTCCTACCCACACCAGCTCTTTCTGGCTCGCGTTTTTACGCAGAAAGGCTTTGTAAAGGTCTTCGGTGATCGCACTGGAGCAGACCAGCAGCTGGCAGCTCAGGGTAGACATCACCGCCGCCAGGATTGCGGAGAGCAGAATACCGGCAATCCACGGGTTAAACAGAATTTGCGCCAGCTCGATGAACACGCGCTCGGCGTTCTGGTTGACCGCGCCTGCCTGCGCCGGGTTGTTGTTGAAGTACGCGATGCCGAAGAAGCCGACCGCACACGCGCCTGCCAGACACAGGATCATCCACGTCATACTGATGCGACGGGCATGAACGATGGTGTGGTGAGAATCCGCCGCCATAAAGCGCGCCAGGATATGCGGCTGACCGAAGTAGCCCAGGCCCCAGCCCATCAGGGAGACGATGGCTACGAAGTTCAGCCCTTTCAGCATGTCGACGTTTTCGATGCTCTTCTGCTTGATCACTTCCAGCGATTCGCCAAAGCCGCCAACGGTGAAAATCACAATCACCGGGGTCAGGATCAGGGCGAAGATCATCAGGCTCGCCTGCACGGTGTCGGTCCAGCTTACCGCCAGGAACCCGCCCACGAAGGTATAGAGGATGGTCGCCGCCGCACCGGCCCACAGGGCGGTTTCGTAGCTCATGCCGAAGGTGCTTTCGAACAGACGCGCGCCGGCCACGATGCCGGAGGCGCAGTAGATGGTGAAGAACAGCAGGATAACTACCGCAGAGATAATGCGCAGGATGCGGCTGTTATCTTCAAAACGTCCGGTGAAGTAATCCGGCAGCGTCAGGGCGTTGTTGTTGGCCTCGGTATGCACGCGCAGACGGCCTGCCACCAGCTTCCAGTTGATCCACGCGCCGACGGTCAGGCCGATGGCGATCCAGCTTTCAGAGATACCGGAGATGAAAATCGCGCCGGGCAGCCCCATCAGCAGCCAGCCGCTCATGTCGGAGGCGCCCGCAGAGAGTGCGGTCACCATCGGGCCTAAACTGCGTCCGCCCAGAATGTAGTCGTCAAAGTTCTTTGTAGAACGCCACGCCAAAAACCCTATCAGGATCATGCCAAAAATATAAACGAGAAATGTCACCAGCATCGGTGTGCTAATAGCCATTCAAATTCTCCAAAATGTCGAGCGACAACCATCCGGGCTGCCTTGTTATATGATCACCGGAACGAGGTGAATGTATCTTGTGTTTCGGTTGGGCGCGCTATCCTGCCGTATGCGCCTTCCGCTGACAAACGATTTAACACTGCATTTACATCAATTTCATCCCCGGTTTGATACGAGTTTCCTATAGGTTGCACTCGCTCACGCTTTTACGGGTTGCACCTTTGAAAAGTGTTAACTACCGCATAAAACCAGGCCTCGCGCACAAAAGCCAGCGCGTTTTCCCAGCTAACCATTCGTTAACAATCCATTCATTTTCCGGGTTGCAAACCAGGTCACATTTAACACGGTTGCACAAAGTTGCAACATAGGGGATATTTCACGCTATCTACAGAACGCTATTACAGAACAACAGGAGCTTTGGCATGGGTATGACCACCATGGGGGTTAAGCTGGATGACGCAACCCGCGAACGGATTAAGACCGCAGCAACCCGCATTGACCGCACGCCGCACTGGTTAATCAAGCAGGCGATTTTTAACTATCTCGAAAGACTCGAGAGCGATGAGGGCCTGCCGGAACTGCCTGCCCTGCTGGCCGGCGCGGCGAATGAAAGCGAAGAAGCCCCGGCCGCTGGCGACGAGAACCATCAGCCGTTCCTTGAATTTGCCGAGCAGATCCTGCCGCAGTCCGTCAGCCGTGCCGCCATTACCGGCGCCTGGCGCCGTGCCGAAACCGACGCCGTGCCGATGCTGCTGGAGCAGGCCCGCCTGCCGGAAGCCATTGCCGCACAGGCGCACAGCCTGGCGTATCAGTTAGCCGACAAGCTGCGCAACCAGAAAACCGCCACCGGCCGCGCCGGGATGGTTCAGGGTCTGCTGCAGGAGTTTTCCCTCTCCTCTCAGGAAGGCGTGGCGCTGATGTGTCTGGCGGAAGCGCTGCTGCGTATTCCGGATAAAGCCACCCGCGACGCGCTGATCCGCGACAAGATCAGCAACGGCAACTGGCATTCCCATATTGGCCGTAGCCCGTCGCTGTTCGTCAACGCCGCCACCTGGGGCCTGCTGTTTACCGGCAAACTGGTCTCCACCCATAACGAAGCCAACCTCTCCCGCTCTCTGAACCGCATCATCGGCAAGAGCGGCGAGCCGCTGATCCGTAAAGGCGTGGACATGGCAATGCGCCTGATGGGCGAACAGTTCGTCACCGGGGAAACCATTGCCGAAGCGCTGGCGAACGCACGCAAGCTGGAAGATAAAGGTTTCCGCTACTCGTACGACATGCTGGGCGAAGCGGCCCTGACCGCCGCCGACGCGCAGGCCTATATGGTCTCTTACCAGCAGGCGATCCACGCCATCGGTAAAGCGTCCAACGGTCGCGGCATTTATGAAGGCCCGGGCATCTCTATCAAGCTTTCTGCCCTGCACCCGCGCTACAGCCGCGCGCAGTACGACCGTGTGATGGAAGAACTCTACCCGCGCCTGAAGTCCCTGACCCTGCTGGCGCGCCAGTATGACATCGGCATTAACATCGACGCCGAAGAGGCCGACCGTCTGGAGATCTCCCTCGACCTGCTGGAAAAACTGTGCTTCGAGCCGGAGCTGGCGGGATGGAACGGCATTGGCTTCGTTATTCAGGCCTACCAGAAGCGCTGCCCGTTCGTCATTGATTACCTGATTGACCTGGCCAGCCGCAGCCGCCGTCGCCTGATGATCCGCCTGGTGAAAGGGGCCTACTGGGACAGCGAAATCAAACGCGCCCAGATGGAAGGGCTGGAAGGCTACCCGGTCTATACCCGCAAGGTCTACACCGACGTCTCTTACCTCGCCTGTGCGAAAAAACTGCTCGGCGTGCCGAACCTGATCTATCCGCAGTTCGCTACCCACAACGCCCACACCCTGGCGGCGATCTACAGCCTGGCCGGGCAAAACTACTACCCGGGCCAGTACGAGTTCCAGTGCCTGCACGGCATGGGTGAACCGCTGTACGAGCAGGTCACCGGTAAAGTGGCGGACGGCAAGCTGAACCGCCCATGCCGAATCTATGCTCCGGTGGGAACGCACGAAACCCTGCTGGCGTACCTGGTGCGTCGTCTGCTGGAAAACGGCGCGAACACCTCCTTCGTTAACCGCATCGCCGACACCACCCTGCCGCTGGACGAGCTGGTGGCCGATCCGGTGCAGGCCGTTGAGAAGATGGCGGCGCAGGAAGGCCAGGTTGGCCTGCCGCATCCGAAGATTGCCCTGCCGCGCGAGCTGTACGGCAAAGGCCGCGTCAACTCGGCGGGTCTGGATCTCGCCAACGAACACCGTCTGGCGTCCCTCTCCTCTGCCCTGCTCAACAGCGCGCTGCAGAAGTGGCAGGCCAAACCGATGCTGGAGCAGCCCGTTGCAGACGGCGAAATGCAGCCGGTGATCAACCCGGCCGAGCCGAAGGATATCGTCGGCTACGCGCGTGAAGCGACCGAAGCGGAAGTGGATCAGGCGCTGGACAGCGCGGTGAACAACGCCCCTATCTGGTTCGCCACGCCGCCGCAGGAGCGCGCCGCGATTCTGGAGCGTGCAGCGGTGCTGATGGAAGATCAGATGCAGTCGCTCATCGGCATTCTGGTGCGCGAGGCGGGTAAAACCTTCAGCAACGCGATTGCCGAAGTGCGCGAGGCCGTCGACTTCCTGCACTACTACGCCGGTCAGGTGCGCGATGATTTCGATAACGAAACCCACCGTCCGCTCGGCCCGGTAGTCTGTATCAGCCCGTGGAACTTCCCACTGGCGATCTTCACCGGCCAGATTGCCGCCGCGCTGGCCGCAGGCAACAGCGTGCTGGCAAAACCGGCAGAGCAGACCCCGCTGATTGCCGCGCAGGGCATCAATATTCTTCTGGAAGCCGGCGTGCCGGCGGGCGTGGTCCAGCTGCTGCCGGGCCGCGGTGAAACGGTCGGTGCCAAACTGACCTCCGACAACCGCGTGCGCGGCGTGATGTTTACCGGTTCGACCGAAGTGGCGTCGCTGCTGCAGCGCAATATTGCCACCCGTCTGGATGCGCAGGGCCGTCCTACGCCGCTCATCGCGGAAACCGGCGGGATGAACGCCATGATCGTTGACTCCTCCGCGCTCACCGAGCAGGTGGTGGTCGACGTGCTGGCCTCCGCGTTCGACAGCGCCGGTCAGCGCTGCTCCGCCCTGCGCGTGCTGTGCCTGCAGGACGACGTGGCGGACCACACGCTGAAGATGCTGCGCGGCGCGATGGCCGAATGCCGCATGGGCAACCCGGGCCGTCTCACCACCGACATCGGGCCGGTGATCGACGCGGAAGCCAAAGCCAACATCGAAAACCACATTCAGACCATGCGCGCGAAAGGCCGTCCGGTGTTCCAGGCGGTGCGCGAGAACAGCGAAGATGCCCGCGAATGGCGGACCGGCACCTTTGTGCCGCCAACGCTGATTGAGCTGGCAAGCTTCGACGAGCTGAAAAAAGAGGTCTTCGGCCCGGTGCTGCACGTGGTGCGCTACAACCGTAACAACCTGAACGAGCTGGTTGAGCAGATCAACGCCTCCGGCTATGGCCTGACGCTCGGCGTGCATACCCGTATCGACGAGACTATCGCGCAGGTGACCGACAGCGCCAAAGTGGGCAACCTGTACGTCAACCGCAACATGGTCGGAGCGGTCGTGGGCGTGCAGCCGTTCGGCGGCGAAGGCCTTTCCGGCACCGGTCCGAAAGCGGGCGGTCCGCTCTACCTGTACCGTCTGCTGGCTAACCGTCCGGAGAACGCCCTGGGCGTCACCCTGGCACGCCAGGATGCGGACTATCCGGTGGATGCGCAGCTGAAAACCGTGCTGACCCAGCCGCTGGAGGCGCTGATCGCCTGGGCGGAAAAACGCCCTGAACTGCGTGCCGTCGCGAAGCAGTACGGCGAGCTGGCGCAGGCGGGCACGCAGCGTCTGCTGCCGAGTCCAACCGGCGAGCGCAACACCTGGACGCTGATGCCGCGCGAGCGCGTGCTGTGCGTGGCCGATAACGAGCAGGACGCGCTGGTGCAGCTGGCCGCCGCCATGGCAACCGGCTGTGAAGTGCTGTGGCCGGAAGATGCCCTGCATCGCGATCTCGCCAAACAGCTGCCGAAGGCGGTCTCGGCCCGCATTCGCTTCGCGAAAGCCGATAACCTGCTAACCCAGCCGTTTGATGCGGTGATCTACCACGGTGATTCCGATCAGCTGCGTGAACTCTGCGAGCAGGTGGCGGCCCGCAGCGGTGCCATCGTTTCCGTGCAGGGCTTTGCGCGCGGGGAAACCAACCTGCTGCTGGAGCGTCTGTACGTGGAGCGCTCGCTCAGCGTCAACACGGCGGCAGCAGGCGGTAACGCCAGCCTGATGACAATAGGCTAACGCTGTGCTAATAAGGCTCCGGAGACGGAGCCTTATTTTATTGGGGAGTATATGAAACGATATCTTATCGCCAGTGCGGCACTGCTGCTGAGCGCCAGCGCGCTGGCCGACGAGTGCGACAACGCGACCACCCAGCTTGAACTGAATACCTGTAGCGCGCAGCAGTACCAGGCTGCCGATAAAAAGCTTAACCAGACGTATCAGGCCGCCGTTAAGCGCGCTGCTGCACCCCAGCGCGACCTGCTGAAAAAAGCGCAGCAGGCGTGGATTACCCTGCGCGATGCGGACTGCGCTTTTATCGGTTCGGGGACAGAAGGCGGGAGCGTCCAGCCAATGATTGTTAACCAGTGCCTGGCGGAAAAAACCGTGGAGCGCGAAGCGTTTCTGGCCTCGCTGATGCAGTGTGAAGAGGGCGACTTAAGCTGCCCTCTCCCGCCGGGAAACTAGCGCAGGCGGATCCCTTCGATAATCATCCGCTGCACGTTTTCCAGAGTGCTGTGGAAAAACGCCTCGTCCTGGAGCGTTTTACCGGTCACCGCCTCAACCTGGGCCGCAAAGTCAGCGTAATGCTGGGTGGAGGCCCAAATCATAAAGATCAGATGATGCGGGTCGACCGGGGCCAGCTTTCCGCTGGCGACCCATCCGGCAATAATGGCCGACTTATCGTCCACCAGCTGTTTTAAATCTCCGGTTAATTCCGCCTGCAGCAGCGGCGCGCCCTGCAGCATCTCAAGACAAAACAGTCGCGACGCCTGCGGGTAATCGCGCGACACCTCCAGCTTCAGGCGAATATACTCTTTGATCGCCACCAGCGGGGCCAGCTCTGCGCGGAACGCTTTGAGGGGCGCCAGCCAGATATCGAGGATCTGCTGCATCACCGCCACATAGAGCGCCTCTTTCGACGGGTAATAGTAAAGCAGATTGGTTTTGGATACGCCGGACTGCTCCGCCACCTGCTCCAGGCGCGTGCCGTGAATACCAAACTGCGAAAAAGTCTCCAGCGCCGCGCTGAGGATCGCCTGCTTCTTGGCGCTCACCGCCTGCGAACGTTTACCTGGTGTTTTCACTGCGCCTTGTGTCATTCCCGCTCTCCTTATTCTGCGTTGCCCTCAGCATAGCAAAACCCCCGTCTCCCCACGACACCCTGCACTCCGATCGCGCATGAATGCCTGTTTTCTGTGCAATGTTTTTGACCAGTTAGTCCACATTTGACCGCATCAATCCACCAACTTCTAATTAACACATTAATAACACAGCCATTTTAAAAACTGGCACTGCCTTTGCAAAAACACCGTTACACCTGCGACGTAATGAAGAGAGGTTCGTGATGAAAATTGGCGTATTTGTACCCATCGGCAACAACGGCTGGCTTATCTCGACCACTGCACCGCAATACATGCCGACCTTTGAGCTCAATAAAGCCATCGTGCAGAAAGCGGAACACTACCATTTCGACTTTGCGCTTTCGATGATCAAGCTGCGCGGCTTTGGCGGCAAAACCGAATTCTGGGACCACAACCTGGAGTCCTTTACCCTGATGGCCGGGCTGGCCGCGGTCACCTCGCGGATCCAAATCTACGCCACCGCCGCCACCCTCACCCTGCCCCCGGCAATCGTCGCGCGCATGGCCTCCACCATCGACTCGATCTCCGGCGGGCGCTTTGGCGTCAACCTGGTCACCGGCTGGCAAAAACCGGAGTACGAGCAGATGGGGCTCTGGCCGGGTGACGACTACTTCTCGCGTCGCTACGACTACCTGACCGAATACGTGCAGGTGCTGCGCGACCTGTGGGGGACCGGCAAAAGCGATTTCAAGGGCGATTTCTTCACCATGAACGACTGCCGCGTCAGCCCGCAGCCGTCGGTGCCGATGAAGGTGATTTGCGCCGGACAAAGCGACGCGGGGATGGAATTTTCCGCCAAATACGCCGACTTCAACTTCTGCTTCGGTAAAGGGGTGAATACGCCTGCCGCCTTCGCCCCGACCGCCGCGCGGATGAAAGAGGCCGCCGATAAAACCGGGCGCGACGTGGGCTCCTACGTGCTGTTTATGGTCATTGCCGACGAAACCGACGACGCCGCGCGCGCCAAATGGGAGCGCTATAAGGATGGTGCCGACGAGGAGGCCCTGAGCTGGCTGACCGAGCAGAGCCAGAAGGATACCCGCTCCGGGGCAGATACCAACGTTCGCCAGATGGCCGATCCGACCTCCGCCGTCAATATCAACATGGGCACCCTGGTCGGCTCGTACGCCAGCGTCGCCAGAATGCTGGACGAAGTGGCGGCCGTGCCCGGTGCGGAAGGCGTTCTGCTGACCTTCGACGATTTCCTCACCGGCGTGGAGACCTTCGGCGAACGCATCCAGCCGCTGATGCAGTGCCGCGCCCACATCCCCGCCGTCACGAAGGAGGTGGCGTAATGACGACCCTTAACGCACGCCCGGAAGCTATTACCTTCGCGCCCCAGCAGAGCGCGCTGATCGTGGTGGACATGCAAAACGCCTACGCCAGCCAGGGCGGCTATCTGGATCTGGCGGGGTTCGACGTCTCCGCCACCCGGCCGGTGATTGAGAACATTAAAACCGCCGTCGCCGCCGCGCGCGCCGCGGGCATGCTCATCATCTGGTTCCAGAACGGCTGGGATGACCAGTACGTCGAGGCCGGCGGCCCCGGCTCGCCCAACTTCCACAAGTCGAACGCCCTGAAAACCATGCGTAAACGGCCCGAACTGCAGGGCAAGCTGCTGGCGAAAGGCGGCTGGGACTATCAGCTGGTGGATGAACTGGTACCGCAGGCGGGCGATATTGTCCTGCCCAAACCGCGCTACAGCGGCTTTTTCAACACGCCGCTCGATAGCCTGCTGCGCAGCCGGGGCATTCGCCATCTGATATTCACCGGGATCGCCACCAACGTCTGCGTGGAGTCGACCCTGCGCGACGGCTTTTTCCTCGAGTATTTTGGCGTGGTGCTGGAAGACGCGACCCACCAGGCCGGGCCGGAATTCGCCCAGAAAGCGGCCCTGTTCAATATCGAAACCTTTTTTGGCTGGGTCAGTAACGTTGCAGATTTCTGCGACGCCCTGAATCCCCCGCTTGCCCGTATCGCCTGAGGAGATACCTGATGCCAAAATCTGTGATTATTCCGCCGGGCACCAGCACGCCGATTGCCCCTTTTGTCCCCGGCACACTCGCCGACGGCGTGGTGTATGTCTCCGGCACGCTGCCGTTTGATAAAGACAACAACGTGGTGTTTATCAACGACCCAAAGGCGCAAACCCGCCACGTGCTGGAGACGATCAAAACCGTGATCGAAACGGCGGGTGGCACGATGGAGGATGTGACCTTCAACAGCATCTTTATCACCGACTGGAAAAACTACGCCGCGATTAACGAGATTTACGCCGAGTTCTTCCCCGGCGATAAACCGGCGCGGTTCTGCATTCAGTGCGGGCTGGTGAAGCCAGAGGCGCTGGTTGAAATCGCCACCGTTGCGCACATCGCGAAGTGAGGCAGGTATGAAACTTTCCGTCTCGCCGCCCCCGTATGAAGGCGCGCCCGTGGTGGTCTTTATTTCCGGTCTCGGCGGCAGCGGCAGCTACTGGCTGCCCCAGCTGGCCGCGCTGGAGCCGGAGTATCAGGTGGTGTGCTATGACCAGCTCGGAACGGGCAATAACCCCGCCACCCTGCCGGAAGACTACAGCCTTGCGCAGATGGCGGACGAGCTGGCCCGGGCGCTGGCGGATGCCGGGATTGAACGCTACAGCGTCGTGGGGCACGCGCTGGGGGCGCTGGTCGGCCTGCAGCTGGCCCTCGACAGGCCCGACGTTCTCGCCGCGCTGGTGTGCGTTAACGGCTGGTTGACCCTCAACGCCCACACCCGGCGCTGCTTTCAGGTCCGCGAGCGCCTGCTGCATTACGGCGGCGCACAGGCGTGGGTCGAGGCGCAGCCGCTGTTTCTCTATCCGGCGGACTGGATGGCCGCCCGCGCCCCCCGTCTTGAGGCCGAAGAAGCGCTGGCGCTGGCCCATTTCCAGGGCAAAACTAACCTGCTGCACAGGCTTAGCGCCCTGAAAAAGGCCGACTTCAGCCGCCATGCGGCGCGCATTCGCTGCCCGGTACAGATCATCTGCTCCGCCGACGACATGCTGGTGCCCGCGGTTTGCTCGTCTGAACTGCAGGCGGCGATCCCGCACAGCCACGTCGCGGTGATGCGCCAGGGCGGGCATGCCTGCAACGTCACCGAGCCGGATACCTTCAACACCCTGCTGCTGAACGGGCTTGCCAGCCTGCTCCACAGCCCGGAACCCGCTTTATAAGGAGCTTTAATGAGCGAAGCCATTACCCCCGCCGCGCTGGAAACGCTGTTCACCGGCGCCCGCACCCATAACGGCTGGCAGAATATGCCCGTCAGCGACGAAACGCTGCGCGAAATCTACAACCTGATGAAATGGGGGCCAACGTCCGCCAACTGCTCCCCGGCGCGCATTGTGTTTGTGCGAAGCGCGGAGGGAAAAGAGAAGCTGCGCCCGGCGCTCTCCAGCGGCAACCTCGAGAAAACGCTCACCGCCCCGGTCACGGCGATTGTCGCCTGGGACGGTGAATTCTACGAGCGCCTGCCCGAGCTGTTCCCGCACGGCGATGCAAAGAGCTGGTTTACCGCAAGCCCCGCGCTGGCGGAAGAGACCGCCTTTCGCAACAGCTCGCTGCAGGCTGCCTACCTGATCTTCGCCTGTCGCGCGCTGGGGCTGGACACCGGTCCGATGTCGGGCTTTGACCGTCAAAAGGTCGACGAAGCCTTTTTCACCGGCACGACGCTTAAAAGCAATCTGCTGATCAATATTGGCTACGGCGACACGAACAAACTGTACGGGCGTCTGCCGCGCCTGGACTTCGAGGATGCCTGCGGTCTGGCGTAAGGAGCGATGATGACAACACCGGATAAACAAACCTTTCGCGACGCCATGGCCTGCGTTGGCGCGGCGGTCAATATCATCACCACCGACGGCCCGGCGGGGATGGCAGGCTTCACCGCCAGCGCGGTGTGCAGCGTAACGGATTCACCGCCCACCCTGCTGGTGTGCCTGAACCGCGGCGCGTCCGTCTGGCCAACGTTTAGCGAAAACCGCACCCTTTGCGTGAATACCCTGAGCGCCGGACAGGAGCCTTTATCTAACCTGTTTGGCGGGAAAACGCCGATGGCGGAACGCTTTGCCGCCGCACGCTGGCAGACGGGCGACACGGGCTGTCCGCGCCTGGAAGATGCGCTGGCCTCGTTTGACTGCCGCATCAGCCAGGTAGTGAGCGTCGGCACCCACGACATTCTGTTTTGCGACATTATTTCGATTATTCGCCACCCCGCGCCGCAAGGGCTGGTGTGGTTTGACCGCGGCTATCACGCGCTTATGCGACCCGCCTGTTAACCCGCCTTAAGGAGACAGACCATGTTCGGATTTCCCCACTGGCAGTTGAAATCGACCTCCACAGAAGCAGGCGTGGTCGCGCCGGATGAACGTCTTCCGCTCGGGCAGACGATGGTGATGGGCGTCCAGCACGCGGTCGCCATGTTTGGCGCCACGGTGCTGATGCCGATGCTGATGGGACTCGATCCCAACCTGTCTATTCTGATGTCGGGTATCGGTACCCTGCTGTTCTTTTTCGTCACCGGCGGGCGCGTGCCCAGCTATCTCGGCTCCAGCGCCGCCTTTGTGGGCGTCGTCATCGCCACCACCGGGTTTAACGGCCAGGGGATCAACCCCAACCTGAGCGTGGCCCTCGGCGGCATCATCGCCTGTGGTCTGGTCTACACCCTGATTGGTCTGGTGGTGATGAAAATCGGCACGCGCTGGATCGAGCGAATGATGCCTCCCGTCGTGACGGGCGCCGTGGTGATGGCGATAGGCCTCAACCTCGCGCCAATTGCGGTCAGGAGCGTCTCCGCCTCGCCGTTTGAAAGCTGGATGGCGGTGATCACGGTGCTGTGCATCGGCCTGGTGGCGGTGTTCACGCGCGGCATGATTCAGCGGCTGCTGATTCTGGTCGGACTCATCGTGGCTTGCCTGGTCTACGCCCTGCTGGCCAACGTTTTCGGTCTGGGCAAGTCGGTTGACTTTACGCTGCTCCACCAGGCCGCCTGGTTCGGCCTGCCGAAGGTGACCTCGCCCACCTTTAACACCCAGGCGATGATGCTTATCGCACCGGTGGCGGTGATCCTGGTGGCGGAGAACTTAGGCCACCTGAAAGCGGTTGCGGGGATGACCGGGCGCAGCATGGATCCGTACATGGGCCGCGCGTTCGTCGGTGACGGTCTGGCGACCATGCTCTCCGGCTCCGTAGGCGGCAGCGGCGTCACCACCTATGCTGAAAACATCGGCGTGATGGCGGTGACCAAGGTCTACTCGACGCTGGTCTTCGTGGCGGCGGCGGTGATGGCGATGCTGCTCGGCTTCTCACCGAAGTTCGGCGCGCTAATCCACACTATTCCGTCCCCGGTCATCGGCGGGGCATCGATTGTGGTGTTTGGGCTGATCGCCGTAGCCGGCGCGCGCATCTGGGTGCAGCATCGGGTCGATCTCAGCCAGAACGGCAACCTGATTATGGTGGCGGTCACGCTGGTGCTGGGCGCGGGTGATTTTGCCCTGACGCTGGGCGGCTTTACGATTGGTGGGATTGGCACGGCGACCTTCGGCGCGATCCTGCTTAACGCCCTGCTGAGCCGCCGGATGGCCGCCGCGCCGCAGGGCGCCGTAGTGCATCAGGATTCCTGATTTAACGCCGCGCTGTCATTTTCTGGCAGCGCGTTTTTCTTCCGTTTGAGCTTTAACTCGCTCACCAGCACCCCGGCGACAATAAATGCCGCGCCCACCAGCGCCAGAAGCGGCAAGCGCTCACCTGCGATGCGTCCGAAAATCCCCGCCCAGACCGGTTCGCCGGTATAAATCACCGTCGCGCGGGTTGGCGATACGCTGCGCTGCGCCCAGTTCATAGTGACCTGAATAATGGCGCTGAAGATACCCAGCCCCAGTGCGACCACCACCAGGCCGGTGGACATCGGCGGCACGGATTCCCCTGCCGGAACCATTGTCGCAAACGCCACCAGCGACGCCGTGGCGAGCTGCACCACCGTCACCCGTTTGACGTCGACCTTGCCCGCCCAGGCGCTAATCAGAATAATTTCCGCCGCAATGGCAATAGCCCCAATCAGGGTGATGATTTCGCCCGGCCCCAGCGCAAGCAGGTTGTTTTCCGGCCCGGCCAGTAAGATCAGGCCGATAAACGCCAGCACGATGCCAATACAGGACATTAGCCCCGGCAGCCGCCCCAGGCACAGCCACTGCAGTAGCGGCACCAGCGGCACATACATGGCGGTGATAAACGCGGATTTACTGCTGGAGATGGTCTGCAATCCCCACGTCTGCAGGCTGTAGCCCATCGCTATCGCCACCCCGATCGCCACGCCGGCCTTAAGTTCTTTCAGCGTCAGTCCCCGCAGCGTTTTAAGCGAAATTAGCCCCACGGCAAGTGCCGCCGTCGCAAAGCGCAGGCCAACAAAAAAGAACGGATCGCTGAGGGTCACCGCGTACTGAACGGCCAGAAACGTCCCGCCCCAGAACATGGTGATGAGAATGAGGATGGCTTCCTGCGGTTTAACGGAGAATTTGAAGCGTGAGACAGACATGCGGTACTCGCGGTTAAGATCAATTCTCTAGTGTGCGTTGCCTTTGGTTACAGTTCAATGTTGCAGAAATAAAAAAACCGCCGGGAGATCCCGGCGGCAGGGGTTCAACCCGGCGTGTTACTTACTGCTGCCGTGGCTGTTTTTACCCCCTTTCTTGCCAGCTTCAGATGCGCGTTGCGGGTCATTCTTGAAGTTGCCCCCGCTATGCTGGCCACCTTTACGGCCTGCTTCTGATGCTCTTTCACGGTCTTCTGCGAAATTACCTGAACCACCACGATGGTTTGCCATCTCTAACCTCCAGAATGTGAAACATTAGACATCATATCGCATTCAGTAAAAGAGGATTCTTTCACCTCGCGACACAAGGACAGAGCCTTTATCTGTGCCGCGTGAAACTAAGCTTAGTGAAATGCCGCTATCCGGCAAGCCGCAGGTAATATTCTGCAACATGAACTCAGCCTTTCGAGTGAGATGACGCGACGACGATTCATAAACCTTTCTTATCATTTCAAAAATCCGCCGCCAAAAAGTTGTTTCATTTTGCTACAAAGACTTTTTGTAACCATATTGTTATAAATCAAAGAAATGGCGTTCATTTTTGCAGTCTGGCCGTGATGACATATCTTTAAATGAGCGCAGCGATCCGCTGTCAGAAAAAACAAACGAGGAGTGATGCAAAATGGCAAAAGTTCTGGTGCTCTATTATTCCATGTATGGACACATTGAAACCATGGCTCACGCGGTAGCAGAAGGTGCGAACAGGGTTGATGGCGTTGAGGTTGTGGTGAAACGCGTACCGGAAACCATGCAGGCGGAAGCCTTCCTGAAAGCCGGGGGGAAAACGCAAAACGCCCCGGTCGCCACCCCGCAGGAGCTGGCGGACTATGATGCCATTATCTTCGGCACACCGACCCGCTTCGGCAATATGTCAGGCCAGATGCGCACCTTCCTCGATCAAACCGGCGGACTTTGGGCATCCGGCGCGCTCTACGGGAAACTCGCAAGCGTATTCAGCTCAACCGGCACCGGCGGCGGTCAGGAGCAGACGATTACCTCAACCTGGACTACCCTTGCTCATCACGGGATGGTGATTGTGCCGATTGGCTACGGCGCCCAGGAGCTGTTTGACATTTCCCAGGTGCGTGGCGGTACGCCGTACGGCGCAACCACCATTGCCGGTGGGGATGGCTCACGTCAGCCAAGCAATGAAGAACTGTCTATCGCCCGCTATCAGGGTGAATACGTCGCGGGTCTGGCCAAAAAACTGAACGGCTAACACCCAACAGGAGGACAAGCATGCCAACTCAAGAATCCAAAGCTCACCACGTGGGCGAATGGGCAAGTTTACGCAACACCTCTCCGGAGATTGCCGAAGCTATCTTTGAAGTCGCGAAATACGATGAAAAGCTGGCCGAGCAGATTTGGGATGAAGGTAACGATGAGGTGCTGGTGCGCGCCTTCGAAAAAACGGATAAAGACTCGCTCTTCTGGGGCGAGCAAACCATCGAACGTAAAAACGTCTAAGCGTTCCCCCCCGCCGCAGCGGGGGGTTCTCCTTTACTTCGCCGCGTTATTCATCACCGCATTGAATTTATCGACAGGACAGAAGCCGTTCGCATCCACCGGGCAGCCTTTCAGCTCCAGCGTCACGCGCTGCGCGGGGGACTTCAGCGATAGCACGCTGGCGTTACGCAGCTGCTCTGAACTCTGGTAGACATACTCAATTTTCATCAGCTCCTGATTGGCGTTTTTGTCATGCCAGCGCTGGAAGACAATCTTGCCGCCAATCGGGGTGCGCTCCTGCTGGTCGTGCAGCTGATAGGGTTTGAAATCCAGGGCCGTCAGCAGGGAAGCAATGTTCGAGTCATGCCCCACCAGCAGGGTGATCTTAGGCGCTTTCGCCTGCTCGGTGACCAGCGTTTTATCAATGTACTTCACCAGAGGTTTCGCCACGTTTTGCGCCACCTCGGTAGAGGTAAACAGCGAGTCCTGATAGCCGTTCTTCAGCTTAGACAGCACGCGCCACTGCTGGTCGGTTTTGATTTCGCCCCAAGCCACCTGGTCGGCCGGGAAGCCTTCGTAATACTGCAGCGTGAACGCATCCACCAGCGAGTTGCCCACCTTCAGCGGCCCGGATACGCCAGGCTCTTTTTCATAGTCGGCGCTGAAGGTATCTTTCGCGTCCGCCAGCGAGCAGACCTTTTTCTCCTTGCAGGACGGCGAATCGGCGTAGTTCGTCATCTGCTCCAGCAGCTTATAGCTTTCGGTAAGCTGCATTTTCTGCCGCTCGGACTCCATCGCCTTGAGCGCTTTTTCGCGGAATTCCGGCGAGTTATCGGTAATCACCGGATTAAAGGTGGGATCCATGGTGCCCATTTTGTCCTGATGATGCACGGGAACGTCGCAGCCCGGGAACGCGCCGGTGATGAAGAACTGCGCGGTGGCGACGGTACGCTGCAGACTGTTGGCGTAAGCATAAACGCTATCCGCCGCCGGGCATTCTCCCGTCTTCACCATCCCCTGCTGCGCCAGCCACTCGCGCATGTAATGGCCCATATAGACTTCCAGCACGCCGCCCTTGGTGGTGAGCTGACCGCCCGGCACCTCCCACTCCGGCCACTGCTTCGGCGTGGACTGCTCCAGCACGCTGCCGTTATTGGCGAGCGGCGCGCGCAGGTTGTGACGACTCATGATTAAAACTTGCTCCAGCTGATACCCTTCCGGCGTCTCTTGCGCCTGCACGCCAAACGTTGCTGAAATGGAACCGGCGACTGCCAGCGCGAGTAGTGCTTTTCTCATCCCTAATTCCTCACTCGTTTTAAAATGTCGCCTTCAGTGTGACAGATTGGTGACAATTTTCCGGGAAGCATTTCTCAAACTGATGATTAACGTGCTTACTGTGTGCACCAATAAGTTTTATAATAAAACCACACCCCACCGGAGAATTGACCGTGAAACGTACCCGCCTCGAAGAAAGCACCTGCCCCGTCGCCCGTTCGCTGGATATCATCGGCGACTGGTGGTCGCTGCTGATCGTGCGCGACGCGCTGCGCGGAATTAAACGCTTCGGCGAGTTCCAGAAAAGCCTTGGTATCGCCAAAAACATGCTGACCACGCGGCTAAAACTGCTGGTCGACGAAGGCATCCTCCGGCTTCAGCCCGCGTCCGACGGCAGCGCCTGGCAGGAGTATGTCCTGACCGAGAAGGGGCGCGCCCTGCAAACGGTGCTGGTTGCCCTCTCCCAGTGGGGGAATGAATTTTTGTTTGCTGAAAACGAATGCGGCACCGTTCTGGTCGATACCGAACAGCGCAAACCCCTGCGTAAACTGGCGCTTATCGCCGACGATGGCCGCGAACTGACGCCTGAAGAGATCGTGGCGAAACTCCCCTCCTGATAGTTCCCGACGGCAAAAGCACAAAATGCTCGCAAATATGGTTGCATTATAAAACCAAATAGCAGAGAGTTTATTCAGTTTCATCTTGAAACCAAATAACCCACTTTGCCTTGAGGTAACACACGATGACTACGCAAATCACCACCGCCCTGATTACGGGCGCCTCTTCCGGAATTGGTGCCGTTTATGCCGATCGCCTTGCCGCGCGCGGCGCTAACCTGGTACTGGTCGCCCGTCGCGAAGATCGCCTGAAAACCCTTGCCGCCGACCTTCGCGCGCGCTACGGCGTGGCCGTCGATATTCTGGTGGCCGATCTTACCGATGAACAGGGGATCCGCGCCGTGGAAGAGGAGCTGCGCAGCAATACCGCCATTGATACGCTCATTAACAACGCGGGCACCGCCCAGATGGCGCCGTTCCTCGCAGGCGATGTGGCGCAGCATCAGGCCATTAACACCCTGAACACCACGGCGCTGATGCGTCTGACCTACGCCATCCTGCCGCGCCTGGCGCAGAACAATCGCGGCACGCTGATCAATATCGCCTCGGTGTTAGCGCTGCACGTCCGCGCCGGTAGCGCGCTCTACAGCGCCACCAAGGCGTGGGTGTTGAGCTTTACCCGTGGGTTACAGGAAGAATTTGCCGACAGCAGCGTGCGCATTCAGGCTGTGCTGCCCGCCGCCACGGCGACGGAAATCTGGAGCCATTCGGGCGTCACGGTGAACGATCTGCCGGAAGGATCGGTGATGACCACCGACGATATGGTGGATGCATCGCTGGCGGGTCTGGATCAGGGTGAACCGATCACCATCCCGCCGATGCATGATGCCGGCCTGTGGGATCGCTACGAAGCGGCGCGTCTTGAGCTGTTCAACAGCGCGCGCACCGGCATTCCGGCACCGCGCTACGCAAAACAGTAGCCTAACGCTCAAGCTGGTCGCCGTACTCGCTCATCCAGGCGGCCAGCGGGGAGAGTGCGTCCTGCAGGGTTAACCCCAGCGCGGTGATTTGATACTCCACGCGCGGGGGGATCTCCGGGTAGACCGTCCGCGTCACCAGCCCGCGCTGCTCAAACAGGCGCAGCTGCTTCGTCAGCTCTTTCTGCGTGATGGGGGCAGCAGCCCGCAGCAGATCGCCAAAGCGTACGGGCGTGTTAAAGACAATCAGGCGGTAGAGAATGGGGATCGCCCATTTACCGGAAATCAGGTTAACAAACTGCGTCATCGGGCAGGTATACGCCTCAGTTTTTTTTTCGCAGCACACCTCCAGCATTTCTGCCATAGCACACCTCTTGCCTCTTTAGTATCCATTTGGTACCTGGTTTCCTTTCGATACTAACGTTTCTATAGTGCTTTCTCCAGAGACATTTCAGGAGAAGAACATGGGTCGTTTAACAGATAAATATACGCTGATTACCGGCGGCACCAGCGGCATCGGTCTTGCCACCGCGCAGGCGTTTATCGCCGAAGGCGCGCGCGTCGCCGTGACCGGACGCAACCCGGACACCCTCGCCGAAGCAGAACGTATTCTTGGCGATAAGGCCTGGGTGATCCCGACCGATGCGGGAGATATCGCCTCACAAAAAGCGCTGGCGGAAACCCTCGCCGCCCGCTGGCCACGCCTGGACGCGGTGTTTCTCAACGCCGGCGACGTAACGCACGCGCCGCTGGAAGCCTGGCAGGAGGAGGCGTGGGACCGCCTGATGGGCATCAACCTGAAGGGGCCGTTCTTTTTAATTCAGGCGCTGCTGCCGCTGCTGAATAACCCGTCGTCGGTGATCCTCTGCGGCTCGGTGAGCGCGCGTATCGGCCTGCCCACCAGCAGCGTGTATGCCGCGAGCAAGGCTGCCCTGCTGTCGCTGGCGCGCACGCTGTCGGCGGAGCTGCTGCCGCGCGGGATCCGCGTCAACGGCCTGAGCCCCGGTCCGGTGGAAACCCCGGCGTTTACCAAAACGGGCTTAAGCGAGGAGGCGCTTAACGCGATGATGGCGGAGATCATCAAGCTGGTGCCGCTCGGCAGAATGGGCTCGACGACGGAGCTGGCAAAAGCCGCGCTCTATCTGGCGTCCGACGAGTCGAGCTACACGGTGGGAACGGAGCTGCTGGTGGACGGCGGAATGGGGAGTTTGTAACTCAAAAGGCGCTGATGCCGGTGATAATGCCGACATACAGCGCCGCCCATGCGCAGGCGGAAAGCAGGCTGACGGCGTAGACCTTGACTGCATTCAGCCTGAGCATGCCCGCCGCCAGCGGCACGATGTAGCGCAACACCGCCAGAAAACGCGACGTAAACAGCACGATGACACCGTTCTTTTGCAACTGATGCTGTACCCGCAAGAACTTATCGGCATGCTTTGAGGTGAAACGCGTGACCAGCCGGGTGTGCCCCATCAGCTGGCCGATATGGTAGTTCAGCACCGAACCCGCCGTTGCCCCCAAAACTATGGCCAGCCACGCCAGTGCAGAATGCATGCTCGTCTGGCTAACGGTAATGCCCGCCAGCAGCATCACCGAGGCGGGCGGCAGCACGGAGGAGATCAGCACCGTCGATTTACTCAGCGCCATCACAAATAACAGCGCGAAAAGATGTGCCGGATACAGCGCAAAATGATTCAGCAGATTATCAAACCACGCCATTACCCTCTCCTTCGTTGATTATTTAATCCTCCATTAGAAATGAATTAACCTAAATAAACCCTCAACATTTTATTAATAAAAATCGTCTAAACCGTTCTTAAACATTATTTAATTTTCTGAGCGGTAAATTTAAATAAGCGTATTATTCCTCTCGTTTTACAACGATCTCGTTATGGCGAGGCTCCTGTACAAATACACGTTATCGCTCTGGTAGGTTCGAGAGAACCGACACAGGGTAAAACAGGCACTGTCGAATCAAGGCTTTGTCAGTATAACTTCCCTCGCGGGATACGGTGTACAGTGCTGAACCCAGGACGTGGGGATCTCCTCTTCGACATGCCCTGTCTTGCTCGCCCCTGAGAGATGTTATTATTCAAAGGGAATTCACTATGTCTTACGCTATTCACAACCAGAATCTGGCATTCAATGACAGCGCCATTGCGCAATATATGAATACCGATTTTATTGTCCTCGATATTTCATTATGCGTGGCGCTGGCGCGCGAGCAATTCTTCGAAAAATTAAAAGACGACGATATTCCGTCTCATATTTTTATTGAAGACAATGGCCGCCTGGCGGGCATGATTGCCGTGCGTAAATTGCTGCAAACCGCCGATACGGTACAGCCGGTGAAATCGCTGATGATTTCGCAGTTTTTGCAGGTCAAACCGGAGGATGAACGTGCCGACGTTGCCGGACTGCTGGCACACGGCGGCGCGGATGTGGTGCCCGTGGTCACCCACGGCAAGCTCGTCGGCTGCCTGACCGAGCGCGAAATCGCCCATCTGCTGGAAGATGACGTCACCGAAGACGCCCAGCTTCAGGGGGCGACGCTGCCGCTGGAGAAGCCCTATCTGGACACCAGCCCGTATAGCCTGTGGAAGAAACGTTCCGTCTGGCTGCTGCTGCTGTTTGTCGCGGAGGCCTACACCAGCTCGGTGATCCAGCATTTTGAAGAGGCGCTGGAGTCCGCCATCGCGCTGGCGTTCTTTATTCCGCTGCTGATCGGCACGGGCGGCAACAGCGGGACGCAGATCACCTCCACCCTGGTGCGCGCCATGGCGCTGGGGGAAGTCCGCCTGCGCGACGTTGGCCGCGTGCTGCGTAAAGAGATGACCACCTCGCTGATGATTGCCGCCACGCTCGGTGTCGCCGGGTGCATTCGCGCCTGGATGATGGGGATTGGGCTGGAAATTACGCTTATCGTCAGCCTGACGCTGGTGTGCATTACGCTCTGGAGTGCGATTGTGTCGTCCGTGATCCCGATGGTGCTCAAGCGCTGCGGCATTGACCCGGCGGTCGTCTCCGCGCCGTTTATCGCGACGCTTATCGACGGCACCGGGCTGATTATCTACTTTAAGATCGCGCAATATACGCTGGGGCTGGAGTAACGCGGTCCGCCAGCTGGATCACCGCTCGCGAAAACACCTCAATCGCCAGGGCGACATCTTCAGCCATCACCGATTCCGCCGGATGGTGGCTGACGCCCCCTTTGCAGCGCACAAACAGCATGCCGACCGGCCAGCGTTCCGCGATGGCAATCGCATCGTGGCCCGCACCGCTGGGCAGCGATAGCGAGCGCCCCTGTACCGATGTGACGGCCTCCCCCAGCACCTTTTGCAGGTGGATATCGCACGGCGTGGCGGCAATGCGGTAAAACTCCTCGGCGCTGAAGTCCAGACCGCGGCGCGATGCGATCGCCTGGGCATGTTCCAGCAGGTCGTTAAGCAACCGATCAAGCGGCGCATCCTGCGGACCGCGAATATCCAGCGAGAGCTGAACCTCGCCGGGGATTACGTTCACCGCCCCCGGCAGACAGCGCAGCTCGCCAACCGTCGCTACCAGGTTGCCGCCCTGCTGTCGGGTAGCGTTTTCAATGATAACCATCCACTCGGCGGCGGCGGCCAGCGCGTCCCTGCGGTGGAGCATCGGTACGGTTCCCGCGTGCCCGGCCTCGCCGGTAAAGCGGCAGTTCAGACGGCGCGCGCCGTTAATGGCTTCCACCACGCCAAGGGCGAGCGCCTCCTGCTCAAGGCATGGCCCCTGCTCAATATGCAGCTCCAGATAGGCGCTGAAATCCTCCTGACGGCGCGCGGCATGCAGCACGCGGGCAGGATCGAGCCCCACCAGGGTCATAGCCTGCGCCACGCTGATTCCGCTGGCGTCGGCTTTCTCCAGCCAGCCCTGCGGCCAGGTGCCGGTAATGCCCCGGCTGCCTAACAGCGTAATGCCGAAGCGGGTCCCCTCTTCGTCGCAAAAGCCGACAATCTCGATGGCCTGCGCCAGATGCACACCCTGCTGGTGCAGGCTGTCCACCACCTCAATGGCGGTGAGCACCCCAAGCATGCCGTCGTAGCGCCCGGCATTGCGCACGGTATCGAGATGCGAGCCGAGCAGCACCGCCTGCGTCCCTTCCTGCGCGCCCTCATAGCGTCCACAGATGTTGCCCACGCTGTCCTGCCAGACGGTCATTCCCGCCTGGCTCATCCACTGCCCCACCAGCTGGTTGGCCTGCAGATGCTGGGTGGAGAGATAGACCCTCGTCAGCGCATCCGGGGTTTCGCTGATGGCGGCCAGCGCGTCGGCGCGGGCCATCACCCGTTCTGCCGCCGGGCTCATTGCGGCGTCTCGCGGTGATAGTGGTCCCACGCGGCCTGCATGGCGGCCCCCTGCGTGGTGGAGAATTTCAGGTAGTTCAGCACCGACTCCAGCGCGCTCAGGGTGGTCATCACGCAGTCTTTGCGCGCGTTGTAGCCCATGGTGCCGATGCGCCACACTTTGCCGTGCAGCGGGCCAAACGAGGTGCCGATTTCAATCCCGAAATCCTCCAGCATCAGCTTACGCACCTGGTCGCCGTTGACGCCCTGCGGGATAACCACGCCCAGCACGTTGTTCATCTTGTGCTTCAGGTCGCCGAAGGTCTCCAGCCCCATCGCCTGAATGCCCTTCAGGAGCGCATCGCCGTGCAGCCTGTGGCGAGCGATGCCGTTATCCAGCCCTTCCTGCAGGATAAGACGCGCGCACTCGCGGGCGCCAAACAGCGCGGTGGTGGCTTCGGTGTGGTGGTTAAGACGTTCCGGCCCCCAGTAGTCCATTACCATGCCGAGATCGAAGTAGTTGGAGTAGATCATCTCCTCGTCGCCGTCGCGGTGGGCGTCGGTGCGTATGCCTTCCTCAACGCATTTGCGGCGGCGGATCGCCTCCTCCATGCGCGCGCTCAGGGTGATCGGCGAGGTGCCCGACGGGCCGCCGAGGCACTTCTGCATCCCGGCCGAGACGGCATCCAGCCCCCAGGCGTCGGTCTCCAGCGCGTTACCGCCGAGCGACGCGGTGGCGTCCGTGTAAAACAGCACGTCGTAGCGGCGGCAGATCGCACCCAGCTCCGCGAGCGGCTGCAGCATGGTGGTGGAGGTATCGCCCTGCACGGTCAGCAGCAGGCGCGGACGAATACGCTTAATCGCATCCTCGACCTGGTCCGGGGTAAACACCTCGCCCCACGGCACCTCGATGGTATGCACCTCCGCGCGGCAGCGGCGGGCAATTTCGCACAGCAGATGACCAAAGCGGCCAAAGACCGGCACCAGCACCTTATCTCCCGGGCGGATGGCGGAGACCAGAATGGCTTCAATTCCCGCGCGGGAGGTGCCGTCCACCAGCATCGTCCAGCGGTTCTCGGTGCGGAACACCCCGCGATAGAGCGCCATCACCTCGTTCATGTAGTGGGTCATGGCAGGATCGTACTGGCCGATCAGCTGGCTCGACATGGCGCGCAGCACGCGCGGGTCGGCGTTGATCGGGCCCGGCCCCATCAGCAGGCGCTGGGGCGGGTTGATTTGCGGAAAGCGTGCGATATCCATTTGTCAGTCCTTATCAGTTGAGGCCGCGCACGGAGGAGATGAACTGCTTCAGTTCCGTGGTCTGCGGGTTGGCGAACAGCGTTTTGCTGTCGCCCTGCTCCCAGACTTTCCCCTGGTGCATAAACACCACGCGGTCGCCCACTTCGCGGGCAAAATTCATTTCATGGGTAACCAGTATGAGCGTCATCCCCTCGGCCGCCAGCTGCTCCAGCACCTTGAGCACTTCGCCCACCAGCTCCGGGTCGAGCGCGGAGGTGATCTCGTCGCAGAGTAAAACTTTAGGCGACATCGCCAGCGCGCGGGCAATCGCCACGCGCTGCTGCTGGCCGCCGGAGAGGCTCGACGGGTAGTAATCCAGACGATCGCCTAAGCCCACTTTCTCCAGCATGCGCTGCGCCAGCTCGCGGCATTCGGCGGCGCTTTTCTTCAGCACCCGACGCGGGGCGAGCATCACGTTTTCCAGCGCCGTCATGTGTGGGAACAGGTTGAAGCTCTGAAACACCATCCCGACCGAGCGGCTGATTTCGCGCGCCTGAGAATCCCGGTCGGTAATGGTCATGCCGCCCAGCTTGATGCTGCCGTCCTGATAGCCTTCCAGGCCGTTGATGCAGCGCAGCAGCGTGCTTTTGCCCGATCCGCTGCGCCCGATAATGGAGATCACCTGGCCCATGTCGATATCCAGATCGACGCCCTTGAGCACGTGGTTATCGCCGTAGTACTTCTGCACCTGATTAATGGTGATGAGAGGCATTGAATTTCGTCTCCAGATAGCGGCTGTAGCGCGACAGCGGATAACACAGAATAAAGTAGCCGAGCGCCACCAGCGCAAAGACCTTAAACGGCTGATACGTCACGTTGGTCAGCATGGTCCCGGCCTTGGTCAGCTCAATAAAGCCGATGATCGACGCCAGCGCGGTGCCTTTGATCACCTGAACGGCAAAGCCGACCGTCGGGGCGATGCCGATGCGCAGCGCCTGCGGGGCGACAACGCGAAACAGGGTCTGGCCGAAGGTCAGCCCCAGACAGCGCGACGCTTCCCACTGCCCTTTCGGCAGGGCGCGAATGCTGCCGTTCCAGATATCGAGCAGAAACGCGCTGGTGTAGAAGGTGAGCGCCAGCGAGGCGGCGGTCCAAGGCGAAACGTCGATGCCGAACAGCGCCACGCCGAAGAAGGCCAGGAACAGCTGCATCAGCAGCGGCGTGCCCTGAAACAGCTCAATATAGCCGCGGATGATGCGCCTGACAGTGCGCCCGCCCGTGAGGCGCAGCAGCAGGAGCGGCAGCGTCACCGCCGCCCCGCCGACAAACGCCACCAGCGACAGCAGCACCGTCCAGCGTCCGGCCAGTAGCAGGTTGCGAATAATGTCCCAGTCGGTAAAGGTGGTCATCATGCCTGCACCCCCAGCCATTTGCGTCCCGCCGCCATCATCAGCTGGCGCAGGGTAATCGACAGCGCTAAGTAAATCCCGGTTGTCACCAGATAAACCTCAAAGCTCAGAAACGTTCTGGACTGGATCAGGTTGGCGGCGAAGGTCAGCTCTTCATACGAGACCTGCGACACCACCGACGAGCCGAGCATCACGATGATGCACTGGCTCACCAGCGCCGGGTAAATGCGCTGCAGCGCGGGCGGCAGCACCACGCGGATAAAGGTCTGCAGGCGGGTCAGCCCCAGCACGCGTCCGGCCTCCCACTGCCCTTTCGGCGTGACCTGAATGCCCGCGCGGATAATCTCTGTGCTGTAGGCGCCCAGGTTCACCACCATGGCCAGCAGCGCCGCTTCCCCGGCCGTCATCTTCAGCCCGAGATTCGGCAGGCCGAAGACGATGAAAAACAGCTGCACCACAAACGGCGTGTTGCGGATAATTTCCACGTAGCCGCCCCAGATCCGGCTGAACCAGGTTTTGCGTCCGCTGCGGATCGCCGCCCCGAAAATCCCTATCGCCAGCCCGCCTACGGTGGCCATCACCGTCAGCTGAACGGTGACCCACAGCCCCGCCAGCAGCTCCGGCCAGTGCGGCCAGAGCGCGGAGAAATGAAGTTGCTCAGTCATCGGCTCAGGCGCCAAGGTTTGCCGGCAGCGGGGCCTTCAGCCATTGCTCGGACAGGCCGTTCAGCGTGCCGTCCTTGATGCCCTGCTCAATCAGCGCATCCACCTTTGCCTTCAGGGCCGGTTCGTTTTTCTTCAGGCCAATAAAGCACGGCGAATCTTTCAGCATAAAGCTCGGCACCGGGGCTTTATCCGCGTTCTGGCGCGAAATGGCCGCCACCACGAGGTTGCCAGTTGCCACGTACTGCACCTGTCCGGAGAGGTAGGCGGAGAGCGTGGTGTTGTTATCCTCGTAGCGCTTCACGTCCGCGTCTTTCGGCGCCAGGCCGGTCAGCACCATGTCCTCCACCGCCCCGCGCGTCACGCCGATGGTTTTTCCGCTCAGCGCGGCGGCATCTTTCAGCTCGGCGCCTTTCGGACCAAACACGCCGAGGAAGAACGGCGCGTAGGCGCGGCTAAAGTCGATCACCTTCTCGCGCTCCGGGTTTTTACCGAGGCTTGAAATGACCAGATCCACCTTATCGGTTTGCAGATACGGCACGCGGTTGGCGCTGGTCACCGGCACCAGCTGCAGCTTGAGCTTCATCTGTTTGGCCAGATAGCGCGCCATGTCGATGTCATAGCCCTGCGGCTGCAGGTCGGTCCCCACCGAGCCAAACGGCGGGAAGTCCTGCGGAACGGCAATGCGGATGGTGCCGCGCTTCTCGATATCCTGAAGCTGGTCAGCCTTTGCCGGCAGCTGTGTGAAGAGACATGCGGCCCCGGCCAGTGCAATCAACAATTTTTTCATGGTGCTTCCCCGTAACGTTAACATGAAACAAAAGATTCTTTGAATGTGATTTTGCAACTAATGTGCCAGATAGGGCGAAGCGGGAAATATTCTTGTAAAGCCTGATAAAACGGGGAAGGGTCGAAAAAACGAGCGTTTTCCCGACCCGCCACATGCACCATTTTAATGCAAAGCACCACCCTGATGCCCCATTATCGCTGTTCGAGTTCGTCCAGCTGCTGGTAGAGGGAGGCAATCTCGTGAATGCGCGGACGGCCTTTATCGAGAATCTCATGCAGGAAGGCGTTTGCCAGCAGGTTGATCAGGCTGTTGACCGAGGAGTAGCTGTCATAGGCCGAGACGCTGTCCAGCGGGGCGCAGAGCTGCCAGCTCGCCAGCGGAAACAGGCTGTGCGCCTGCGGCTCGCACATCAGCAGCACCGGAATACCGCTGCTCTGAAGCTGCTGCATCAGCGGGCGGATGATGCGCGGGCGGCGGCGAAAGGCCATCATGACCACCAGATCGTCCGGCGTTAAATCCACCAGCTCCTCGCCCAGGCTCTGCCCCGGCTGCGGCAGAACCAGCACCTGACCGCGCGCCTGCAGCAGCTGCTGGCGCAGGTGCAGCGCCGCCGGATAGGCGTTACGCATGCCGATAATGACGATGCGCCGCGCCTTCACCATGCAGGCCATGGCGTCGGCAAACTGCTGCGCGTCGAGGGCATTGACCCACTGGGTCAGGTTCGCCATCTCCTGCTTATAGTGGCGCGCCAGCAGCGTATTGCCCTGCACCGCGTCGCGGTTATCGGTGAGCGGCATCCCGCTCTGGCGCAGGGTGCGCAGCTCGTCGCGCATGTCCTTATATTTCTCATAGCCCAGACGCTTAAACAGACGGCTGACCGTGGCTTTCGACACCCCGCTCAGCTGCGCCAGCTCGGCACTGTTGTAGCTAATCAGGTCGTCAAAATGGTCGAAAATAAAGTCCGCCACCCGCTGCTCCTGCGGCGACAGTGACGCGTATTGTGCTTTCAGTCGTTCATCCAGTTGTTCCATAGCGCCTCTGTAACTTTTGTTTCATCACATTGTACCTTTTATTATGCGTATTCATTATACGTGCCAGTTTACTGAAACTTTTCTTTCAGAACTGGAACAGCTTTTGCAGCACCTTGTGACTTTCAGGGTTACGAGGACGCTTTATGCAAAGTAATGTCTCCACGCACGGCATGGCCGTTGCGCCCCACCATCTTGCCAGCCAGAGCGCGCTGGCGGTACTGCGCGAAGGCGGCAGCGCGATAGAGGCGATGGTCGCCGCGGCGGCCACCGTTGCCGTGGTTTACCCGCACATGAACGGGCTGGGCGGCGATGGCTTCTGGCTTATCGTGCCGCCGGAAGGCGAACCTGTCGCCATTGATGCCAGCGGCGCGGCGGGATCGCGCGCAACGCTCGCCGCCTACGACGGGCTGGCGCATATTCCCCACCGCGGCCCCCGCGCGGCGCTGACCGTCGCCGGCACGGTGAGCGGCTGGGACGAGGCGCTGAAGGTCTCGCGCGAGTTGACCGGCAAGGCGCTGCCGCTGTCCCGCCTGCTGGCCGACGCCATTGACTATGCGCAGAACGGCACGCCGGTCACGGCCTCGCAGGCCCATGCCACGGCCAGCAAATTCGACGAGCTGAAGGACATCCCCGGCTTCGCGGAAACCTGGCTGGTGGACGGCAAGCCGCCAGAGGTCGGGAGCCGCTTTTACCAGCCCGCCATGGCCACGACGTTGACGCGCCTGGCGGAGGACGGTCTGGACAGCTTTTATCGCGGCCCGCTGGCGGACGTGCTGGCGCACGGCATGGAGACGCTGGGCCTGCCCGTGACGCTGGCCGATTTGCGCACGCACGTCGCCCGGCGCACCGCGCCGCTGAGGCTGCAGCATCAGCAGGGGGAGATCTTTAACCACGCCCCGCCGACGCAGGGGCTGGTCTCGCTGGCGATACTCGGCATCACCGACCGCCTGAATATGGCGGAGGCCGACGACGCCGACACCATTCACTGCATCGTTGAAGCCACCAAGCTGGCCTTTGGCCTGCGCGATGCCCACATCACCGACCCGCGCGAGCTGAAAACCGATATTCAGGGTCTGCTGGATCCCGCCGCCCTGCAGGCGCTTGCCGACAGGGTTGACGACGGCCGCGCCGCGCCGTGGGGCACCGGAAAAGGCCCCGGCGATACGGTGTGGATGGGAGTGATGGACAGCAGCGGGCTTGCCGTGTCGTTTATCCAGAGTATCTATCACGAGTTCGGCAGCGGCGTGGTGCTGCCCGACACCGGCATCGTCTGGCAGAACCGGGGGGCATCGTTCAGCCTCGATCCCGATAGTCTTCTGGCCCTCGCGCCGGGCAAGCAGCCCTTCCATACCCTGAACCCGGCGGCGGCGCGTCTTAAGGACGGGCGCGTGATGGTCTACGGATCGATGGGCGGCGACGGCCAGCCGCAAACCCAGGCCGCGCTCTTTACCCGCTACGCGATTCAGGGCGTGCCACTGCAGGAGAGCATTTCCCGCCCGCGCTGGCTGCTGGGGCGCACCTGGGGACAAACCTCGGACACGTTAAAGCTGGAAGGACGCTTTACCGCTGAGACGGTCTCACGGCTTCAGGCGCTCGGACACGAGGTGGAAATCTTCCCTGACTTCAGCGAAGCGATGGGCCACGCGGGCGCGATTGTCCGCCACCCCAACGGGCTGTTCGAAGGGGCATTTGACCCGCGCAGCAACGGCGCGGCCGCCGGATTCTGAGGAGAAAACAATGACGACACAACAACCCGACTGGCAGGCGTATCTGGCGCAAATGGAGTCCGTGCTCGGCGTGACGCTGGACGATGCCCGCCGCGCCGAGCTGCAGGTGCAGTTCAGCCGCATTGCAAGCATGGCCGCCCCGCTGATGGCGCTGCCGCTCGACGACCGTCTGGAGATCGCTGGAGTGTACAAAGCATGAGGCTACACGAGATGAGTATCAGCGCGATCCAGCATGCGCTGGGCGCGGGCGAGCTGAGCGCTCGCGAGATTGCCCGCCAGACGCTGGAGGCGATTGCGCGCGTTAACCCGCAGATCGGCGCCTGGACCGCCGTGACGGAAGCACGCATGCTCGCCGAGGCCGAGAGCATCGATACCCTGCGCCGCGAAAAGCGCCCCCTGCCGCCGCTGGCGGGCGTACCCTACGCGGTAAAAAACCTGTTCGACGTTGCCGGCCACACCACCCTTGCCGGGGCAGAGCTGTTCAGCCAGCGCCCCGCCGCGGCCGCTGACAGCTTCGCGGTGCGCCAGCTGCGCAGCGCGGGCGGGCTGCTGACCGGGATGGTGAACATGGACGCCTACGCCTACGGCTTCACGACCGAAAACAGCCACTACGGCACGACGCGTAACCCGCACGATCTGGCGCGCATTGCGGGCGGCTCGTCCGGCGGCTCGGCCGCCGCCGTGGCCGCCGGGCTGGTGCATTTTTCGCTCGGCACCGACACCAACGGCTCGATTCGCGTTCCGGCCTCCCTGTGCGGCATCTACGGCCTGAAGCCCACGTTTGGCCGCCTGTCACGATCCGGCAGCCATCCGTTTGTCGCGAGCCTCGATCATATCGGCCCCTTTGCCCGCCGCGTGTGCGATCTGGCGTCCGTATACGATGCGCTACAGGGCCGGGACAGCAGCGACGCTTTTCAGGCAGAGAGCTCGCGCGAGCAGACGCGCCCCCTGCTCGACCGCGGGCTCGACGGCCTGCGCTGCGCGGTGCTCGGCGGCTACTTCACCACCTGGTGCGACGCGGATGCCAGAGACGCCGTGGCGCGGGTGGCGAAGGCGCTCGACGTGCAGGATGAGCTGCAGTTCCCTGATGCCGAACTGGCGCGTTCCGCGGCGTTTATCATCAGCGCCTCCGAAGGGGGAAATCAGTACCTGCCTGCGCTTCGCCGCGAGCCCGATCGGTTTGAGCCGCACTCCCGGGAACGCCTGCTGGCAGGCGCAATGATCCCCTCCGCCTGGTACATTCAGGCCCAGCGGTTTCGCGCGCACGCCCGGCAGGCTTTTAAAACCCTGTTCGTGCAGGCCGATGTGCTGATCGCTCCGGCAACGCCGCGCAGCGCCACGCTCGCGGGTGAGCAGACCATGGAGATTAACGGTCAGCCGCTCCCCATTCGCGCCAGCATGGGGATGCTGACCCAACCGATTTCATTTCTGGGCCTGCCCGTGACCACCGTTCCGCTGCGCACCGCCCAGGGTGCGCCGATTGGCCTGCAGCTGATTGCCGCGCCGTTTAACGAGCAGGCCTGCCTGCGCGTCGCGCGCGTGCTGGAAGAGAGTGGGATCGCCGACGCGCGTCCGGCGGAGGTGGCCGCATGATGAATCACGATGACATTAACCTGCCGTGGGTGGTTGCCGAGGTGACCGCCGCGTTTTACCGCTATGAAGACGCGCTGGTGAGCAACAACGTTGCGGTGCTGGACGAGCTGTTCTGGCACGACAAAAACACGGTGCGTCTGGGGGCGGGTGAAAACCTGTATGGGATTGATGAAATCCGCGCCTTTCGCGCGGCGCGCCCCGCCGCCGGGCTGCAGCGGACGCTGCGTCACACCGTGATTACCACCTTCGGGGAGGATTATGCCGTGTGCAGCACCGAGTTTACCCGCGAGGGCACGGATCGCATTGGCCGCCAGCAGCAGACGTGGGTGCGGTTTGCCTACGGGTGGCGGATCGTGGCGGCGCAGGTGAGTTTGATGGTGTAACGCTGAAAAACCCGCCCGGTGGCGCTGCGCTTACCGGGCCTGCGATGTCCCGTATGCCCTGTGGGTCCTGTAGGCCGGGTAAGGCGCAGCCGCCACCCGGCTAAACACGGCTCAGTTATTTCTGAAACGGATGCACATCCCGCCAGTGGTCGGCAATCTGCTGGCGGGTACAGACCCACACCCGCTCGTGCTGCTGCACGTAATCCAGGAAACGCTGCAGCGCGCGAAAACGCCCCGGCCGCCCCAGCAGGCGGCAGTGCATGCCGATGGACATCATCTTCGGCGCGCTTTCCCCTTCTTCGTACAGCACGTCAAAACTGTCCTTCAGGTAGGTATAGAACTGCTCGGCGGTGTTAAACCCCTGCGCGGTGGCGAAGCGCATGTCGTTCGCATCCAGCGTATAGGGCACGATCAGGTGCGGTTTACGGGAGCCGTCGCCGCAGGCCACTTCCGTCCAGAAGGGCAGATCGTCGCCGTAGTAGTCGCTGTCATAGTCGAAGCCGCCGTGCTCCACCACCAGCTGGCGGGTGTTGGGGCTGTCGCGCCCGGTGTACCAGCCCGTCGGCGGCTTGCCGAAAAGGTCGGTCAACACGTGCACCGCCTTGTGAAGGTGTTCGCGCTCCTGGCTGATATCCATGCTCTGGTAGTGGATCCAGCGCCAGCCGTGGCTCACCACGTCGTAATCCGCTGCCTTGATTGCCTCGACGATCTCAGGATGACGCGCCAGCGCCATCGCCACGCCGAAGACCGTCAGCGGCAGGCCGCGCTTTTGAAATTCACCGTGGATCCGCCAGAATCCGGCGCGGCTGCCGTATTCGTAGAGGGAGTCCATCGACATGTGTTTATCCGGGTAGCTGGCCGCGCCGATAATGTCCGACAGGAACTGCTCGGATCCGGCATCGCCGTGCAGAACGTGGTTCTCCGCCCCTTCCTCATAATTGAGCACAAACTGCACGGCGATGCGCGCCTGATTCGGCCACCGCGCGTGCGGCGGGTTGCCCGCGTAGCCGCGCAGATCCCGCGGGTAATTCTGTTCAAAAAGCCCCATTGCCACCCCCAAAAATTAAAATGGATTCAGTGCCTGAAACTGTCCGCTTAACGCTTTTTTCTCCGGGAAGGCCAGATCCCCGTGCTTGCTGGTCGACAGCCCCAGCGCCACAAGCGACTCCACCATCTTCACCGCCGCGCTGACGCCGTCGATGACCGGCACGCTCAGCTCGCGCGTCAGCTCCTGCGCCAGCTGAGCCATGCCGCCGCAGCCCAGCACGATGGCGCCGCAGCCGTCCTCTTTCAGCGCCTGTATACAGCGCGCACGCACTTTTTCCTGCGCCAGACCGCTGCCGTCTTCCAGCGCCAGCACCGGGAGATCGATAGCGTGCAGCGCCGCGCAGCGATCGTGAAAGCCATACTGGTGCAGCAGATGGCGGGCAATAATCAACGTGCGCGGCAGCGTGGTGACCACCGAAAAGCGCGTCGCCACCAGCGTCGCCATATGCATGGCGGCTTCCGCAATGCCTATAACCGGCCCCTGCGCCAGCTCGCGCGCCGCCAGCAGGCCCGGATCGCCAAAGCAGGCGATGACGTGACCGTCCACGCCCTGCTCTCTGCCGAGCTTAACCTGTTCGAGAACCCCCACGGCGGCGATGGCCTCATCAAAGTGGCCTTCTATAGACGGCACGCCCGCGCTCGGGCAGACCGCGAGGATCTCCGTTCCCGGCGCCGCCACCGCGCGGGCCGCCGCGCCGATGGTTTCCGTCATCGCGAGGCTGGTGTTGGGGTTGATCACTTGTATACAGACAGAGGACATTACGACTCCTTGTGGCCGGCAAACAGCCGGGCAAAATCAGGCAGACACTCGCCCGCCCGCTCGAAGCAGAGGCTGGCGACGATATGTTCAAAATGGTGCATTAAGGCATCGCTGAACGGCTGGAGCGCCTTCTGGCGCAGCAGATCCACAAGCTTTTCGTGATCGTTGCAGCGGCACCCCTGGCGCCACGGCGCGCCCCATGTGGCAATCACCAATGACGAGCGCTGGCTCAGGCCGGTCACCATCTCCGTCAGCACCTGGTTGCCGGAGATGGCCTGCAGCTGAATGTGGAAATTGGCGGAGTGGCGAATTGCCGCCGGGCCGTCGTACGCCTCGTGCGCCTGCTGCTCCTGGCGAATAATGGCTTCCAGGGCGGCAAGGTGCGGCGGCTGGCAGCGGGCCAGCACGTCCGGCAGGTTAGCGACCTCCAGCAGGGCGCGGGTGCGGAAGATGTGCTGCGCCTCTTCCACCGTCGGGCTGGCAACGTGTGCACCACGCTTGGGCGTTAAGGTGACCATTTGCACAGCGGCGAGTCGTTGAAGCACCTTGCGGATGCCCGTGCGGCTTACGCCAAACACCTCGGCCAGCGCCTCTTCCGGCAGTTTGCTCCCCGGCAGCAGCTGATGTTCGACAATCGCGGTCATCAGCGCCTGAAAGATCGATTCATCTTTGTCATGCAGGTCTGGCGCGGTCTGCAGGGCATTTATGTTGTTCATTCACCACTCCGTCTTTTACTCTTCGTTATCGAATCGTATACATAAAAATAAAATATTGCATACAAGATTTATTATTTTGGCCTGGATCCTGCAACACCGTCTGCACTCCCGCTTAACGGGTTTTCATTCACAGGAGCAGGTTTCATGCCAAACAGTCAAAACGCGCAGCAAGGTACGGCCGCTGATTCCGGTGCGGTTTACAGCCCACGTCTTTGCAATGAGGATCTGGCACCGACGCGTGACCAGAACTGGAGCTGGTACAACATCTTTTCGTTCTGGATGTCGGACGTTCACAGCATGGGGGGTTATGTTGTCGCCGCGAGCTTCTTTACGCTCGGGCTGGCAAGCTGGCAGGTGCTGCTTTGCCTGCTGGTGGGGATTTGCATCGTGCAGCTGTGCGCCAACCTGGTGGCCAAACCGAGCCAGATGGCGGGCGTGCCCTATGCGGTGATCAGCCGTCAGGCGTTTGGCGTCTTCGGGGCCAATATTCCGGCGGTGATCCGCGGGCTGATTGCCTTCGCGTGGTACGGCATTCAGACCTATCTGGCCGCCAACGCTCTGATGCTGGTGGCGCTGAAGTTCTGGCCGTCGCTCTCTTCGCTCACCACCGGCGCGTTCCTTGGCCTGTCGCATCTGGGCTGGATCTGCTTTGCCATTATGTGGGTCCTGCAGGCGATGGTCTTCTGGCACGGCATGAACGCCATCAAGCGCTTTATTGATATCGCCGGTCCGGCGGTCTACGTGGTGATGCTGGCCCTCGCAGGCTGGATTGTATACAAGACCGGTTTTGACGGCATTTCCTTCACCCTCGCCAGCAAATCCCTGAGCGCGGGCGAGCAGACCTGGCAGATGATCACCGCGACCGCACTGGTGGTGTCTTACTTCTCCGGCCCGCTGCTCAACTTCGGCGACTTCTCCCGCTACGGCAAAAGCATGGGCGAGATCCGCCGCGGCAACCGCTGGGGCCTGCCGTTTAACTTCCTGCTGTTCTCCATCGTCACCGTAGTCATTGTCTCCGGCACCCAGTCGCTGTTTGGCCGCATGATCACCGACCCGATCGAAACCGTCAGCCGCGTGGGCAACGATCTGGCCGTGGCGATTGGCCTGCTGACGATGATCACCGCTACCATCGGGATCAACATCGTCGCGAACTTCGTCTCCCCGGCGTTTGATTTCTCTAACTGCTCGCCGCAGAAAATCAGCTTCCGCACCGGGGGCATGATTGCCGCCGTCGGCTCGATCCTGCTCACCCCGTGGAACCTGTTCAACTCGCCGGAGCTTATCCACTACACCCTCGACGTGCTCGGGGCGTTTATCGGCCCGCTGTTCGGCATTCTGATTGCCGACTTCTACCTGATTAAGCGCGGCAAGGTGTCGGTTGACGATCTGTTCGACGACACGCCAAAGGGCAAATACTGGTACCGCAACGGCTTTAACCCGAAAGCCATTGGCGCGCTGATCCCGTCCGTGGCCGTGGGCCTGGTGATCAGCTTTATCCCGGCCCTGCATGAGGTGGCAAACTTCAGCTGGTTTATCGGGGTCTTCCTCGGCGGCGTCACCTACCGCTGGCTGGCGCGGGAAGAGCGCGAGACGGCGGGCGCGACGTCGTTCAGCTCCCGCGTGGCAACGCAAAAAGAGTAACCCCCTCCTCCGGCCGCAGCGTATCTGCGGCCCGTTCATTCTGGCACCGTTCTTGCTGCGCCTTATCACCCCGCTACGCAAACACTAAGGCAGGAACCATGATGGATTACCAGACAGCGATCCGCGGCGCATTTTTTGATATTGCCCAGGTCTGCGACAGCGCAGACGCGATTGCCCAACACGCGCGCTACCTTGAGGACGGGCTGCTGTTTATACAGAGCGGGAAAATTCTGGCGCACATGCCGTGGCAGGAGGGTGAGCAGTATCTTGACCCCCACAAGGGCTACACCGACCTGCGCGGCAGGCTGCTGCTGCCCGGTTTTGTCGACACCCACGTCCATTATCCGCAAACGGAGATGATCGGCGCCTTTGGCGAACAGCTGCTGGAGTGGCTGACCACCTACACCTTCCCGGTGGAGAGCCAGTTTTCCGATGAAGCCTACGCGAAAGAGATCGCCGAATTTTTCATTCAGCAGCTGGTGAGCAACGGCACCACCACCGCGCTGGTGTTTTGCACGCTGCATCCGGAATCGGTCGAGGCGCTGTTTACCGAAGCCCTGCGCCTGAACATGCGCCTTATCGCCGGAAAGGTGATGATGGACAGACACACGCCGGACTACCTGAGCGAAGACGCGAAGCAGAGCTACCGGCAGACGCGGGCGCTGATCCAGCGCTGGCACCACCGGGGACGGCTGGGCTACGCCATTACCCCGCGCTTTGCGCCGACCTCATCCCCCGAGCTGCTCGCCGCGGTCAGCCTGCTCAGAGAGGAGTTCCCGGATACCTGGATGCAGACCCACCTGAGCGAAAACCCCAACGAAGTGGCCTGGGTGAGCGACCTCTGGCCGGAGCACGAGCGCTATCTGGACGTATATCACCACTACGGGCTGACCGGCGAGCGCAGCATGTTTGCCCACGCGATTCACCTTCACCACAGCGAGTGGCAGTGCCTGCACGACACCGGTTCGGCGGTGGCGTTTTGCCCCACCTCTAACCTGTTTCTCGGCAGCGGGCTGTTTCGCCTGCCCGCCTGCTGGCAGCACAGGGTGCGGATGGGCATCGGCACCGACGTCGGCGCGGGCACCACCTTCAGCATGCTGCGCACCCTGGGTGAGGCCTACAAGGTGGGCCAGCTCCAGAGCTACCGCCTTCGCGCCAGCGAGGCGTTTTATCACGCCACGCTGGGCGGCGCGCACGCTCTCAGGCTCGAAGATAAGATTGGCAACTTCGCGCCCGGGAAAGAGGCGGATTTCGTGGTGATCGACCCCGACGTGACGCCGCTGCAGCGCCTGCGCAATCGCCGCTGCCAGGATATCTACGAGCAGCTTTTTGTGCTGATGACCCTCGGCGACGAGCGCAACATCAGCGAGACCTGGGTCAACGGCGAGCGGGTGTGGTCAACTGCCCCGGTAGGTTGACCACCCGCCGGGCGCAATCACAAACGGCAGGTGGAAATGTTCGTCTGCCGTTTCTCCAGTCACAAAATCAATTTGCGCGCAGTGCCAGATCGTGTCGCGACCGGTTTCGCTAAACCACGCGCCGATCTCCGCCACCAGCCGATAGCGGCCTGCAGGCAGAGAGGGAACGAACGCGGCGATGCGCCCCTGGGCGTTGGTCACGCCCGTCGCCATGATTTCGCCCTCCCGTTCGAGATGAACCGTCACGCCCTCTGCGGGTTTGCCCGTCGAGATATCCAGAATATGGGTGCTGAGTGTGCTCATTCGCTAATGACTCCTTCCAGCCGTAGCAGCGTAATTTCCCGCAGCTGTTCCAGCGCGGCACGGACTTCCTGGGCGTCGCTGTTCTCCAGCCGCGCGTGCAGCGCCTGTAAAATCTCCTCGCCGCTGCGGCCCTTCGCGCGGATCAGAAAGACGCGTCCGAAGCGGGCCTCGTAGCGGGCATTTCCCTCACGCAGCGCCCGGGCAAGGTCAGCATCGCGATCGTTCACCTCGCCCTGCTCCTGGCGCGACAGCGCCGCCTCCGCCTGTGAACCAGCGGGTTTTTCCCCGATGCGCGGATGGGCGTTCAGGGCCTGCGCCAGCGCCGCTTCATCCCAGTTTTGCGTCAGCGCGTTTGCCGTACTGAACAATTCGTCCCGGCTGGCGTAGGGTCGCCTCAGAGCCAGCGCATCGGCCCACTCGGGGAGCGCCACGCAGGGATGAATTAGCGCTAACGCCTTTTCGTGAGGAAGATGATTGAAGTCGTGCAGTGCGATCATAGCGTCTCCTTTATTGTCTTCCTTCGGGTATTGCACAAACCACGCCACTCTGAGCGCGGGCGTGAAACAGTCGATTCCGTATAGCTCAACTGGAAATTTTTGATTCAAAAAAAGGCACGCTCACCGCGTTTGCGCACCTTAGCAGTGCAAACGTCCCCCTCACAACGCCGTTTTCGCCACTCTGCAGCCTGGTACGCAAATTGCTGAATGTCATTACACCCTGCAAAAGGAGAGAAGCATGAGAGCAATCGTGATTGGTGCGGGTATTGGCGGCCTGAGCGCCGCCGTCGCGCTGAAGAAAGCGGGTATCGACTGTACCGTGTTTGAAGCCGTCAAAGAGATCAGGCCCGTCGGGGCGGCCATCTCCATCTGGCCGAACGGCGTGAAATGCATGCAGCACCTCGGCATGGGCGACATCATCGAGACGTACGGCGGTCCGATGCGTTTTATGGCCTACAAGGATTACCGGCGCGGCGACACCCTGACCCGCTTCAGCCTTGCCCCGCTGGTTGAGCGTACCGGCGGGCGTCCCTGCCCCGTCTCGCGCGCCGAGCTTCAGCGCGAAATGCTGGACTTCTGGGGGCGCGACAGGGTGCAGTTCGGCAAGCGCGTCGAACGCGTCCATGAAGACGACGCGGGCGTGAACGTGACCTTCACCGACGGCACCACGGTATCCGGCGATTTTCTGATTGCCGCCGACGGCAGCCACTCCGCCGTGCGCCCGTACGTGCTGGGGTATACCCCGGAGCGCCGCTACGCCGGGTACGTGAACTGGAACGGGCTGGTGAAGATTGACGAAGAAATCGCCCCGGCGCACCAGTGGACCACCTTCGTTGGCGAAGGCAAACGCGTGTCGCTGATGCCCGTCTCCGGCGGACGCTTCTACTTCTTTTTTGACGTGCCGCTGCCCGCGGGCCTGGCGGAGGATCGCACCACCCTGCGCGCCGACCTTACGGGCTACTTCCGCGGCTGGGCGCCGCCGGTGCAGAAGCTTATCGCGGCGCTGGATCCTGAAACGACCAACCGCATTGAAATCCACGACATTGAGCCGTTCGACAGCCTGGTGCGCGGCAACGTCGCGCTGCTCGGCGATGCCGGACACAGCACCACGCCGGATATCGGCCAGGGCGGCTGTGCGGCGATGGAGGACGCCGTGGTGCTGGGAGAATGCCTGCGAGAAAACCACAACATCACGCTGGCGCTGCGGCAGTACGAGGCGCTGCGCTGCGACCGGGTGCGCGACCTGGTCCTGAAGGCCCGTAAGCGCTGCGACGTCACCCACGGGAAAGACATGGCGTTGACGCAGGCCTGGTATCAGGAGCTCAAAGAGGAGACCGGCGAGCGCATCATCAACGGTCTGTGCGAGACCATTCAGGGCGGCCCGTTAGGCTGAACGTAAGAGGGATAACGATGAAAAGAGAACCGACTCCACCCGCCCACTGCACGTTTGAGCCAGAGGACTGGCTCCGCCTGGCGAAATGCTGGCATCCGGTCGCGCGCGCCTGCGACGTTGGCCCGGCACCGGTTAAGGCGACCCTGCTGGATGAACAGCTGGTGATTTACCGGATTAACGACCAGGTCGTGGTCGCCCGTGACGTCTGCCCGCACCGCGGCGTGCCGCTGACGCTCGGCTTTCACGATGAGCATGGGATTATCTGCCCCTACCACGGCCTCCGCTTTGGGGAGGACGGGCGCTGCAACCGTATTCCGTCCAGCCCCGACCAGCCCGTTCCGGCGAAGCTGAACCTGATAAACTACGCCGTGGAAGAGCGCTTCGGCCTGATCTGGACCTGCCTGGCGTTTGACCCGGACAATCCTGTACCGCTGCCCACCATGCCGCACTGGGATGACGACGGATTTCAGCAGATCAACTGCCCGGCGTTTGAGGTGAACGGCTTTGCCGGTCGTCAGGTAGAGGGGTTTCTGGACGTAGCGCACTTTGCCTGGATCCACACCGATACCTTTGCCGATCCCAGTAATCAGCTGGTTCCCGCCTATCAGCCGCAGGAGACACCGTTTGGCTTCGTCGCGGATTACTGGAGCTCCGTGAGCAACTATCCCGCCAGTTCACCCGTGCAGGCGCCAGAAGGGTTTCAGTGGCTGCGCCATTTTGAAATGCATCTGCCGTTTACCGCCACCCTGACGATTCATTTTCCGGGAGAATCGCGACTGGTTATCATGAACGCCGCGTCGCCGGTGTCATCGCGCGTCACCCGCATGTTCGCCCCTATCGCGCGCAACTTTGACCTGCATATTCCGGTGGAGGATGTACATGCCTTTAACCTGCGCATTTTTGAAGAGGATCGCCTGATGGTCGAAACCCAGCGTCCGGAAAGTCTGCCGCTGGACCTGACGCTGGAAGCCCATATTCCCGCCGATAAAAGCTCAATTGCCTACCGTCGGGGACTGAAGAAGATGGGCTTTGGCGAATTTTTCCTCGTATGACGGAGGCCGATATGCTGAGCGTAATTGTTGACGGGCTGTGGCGCGAGGGCGATAAAAGCCTCGCCGTCAGGCTGGTAGCTGAAGACGGTAACGCGCTGCCGGCGTGGCAGCCCGGCGCGCACATTGATGTGCACCTGCCCTGCGGCGCGGTGCGCCAGTATTCCCTGACCGGGGCATGTGGAGACGAGAGCTATCTTATCTGCGTGGGGCGGGAAACTGCCTCGCGAGGCGGATCGCGCTACGTTCACGAGACGCTGCGACCCGGGCAGAAATTAGCGATTTCTGCTCCGCGCAATCTGTTTCCGCTGCATCAGGCTGAGCGGGTGTTGCTGCTGGCGGCAGGCATTGGCATTACGCCGCTGTATGCAATGGCCCTGCAGCTGAAGGCGGCCGGAACGCCGTTTACGCTGCACTATTACGTCAAACGCCGCGAAAGCGCGGCGTTTACGCGCGAACTTTCCCGGTTCGGTGAGTGCCAGATTCATACCGCCAGCCCGCGCACGGCGCTGGCAGAACATCTTCCGGTGGCTGAGTCGGGGCTTCACGCCTGGATCTGCGGTCCGGCAGGGTTTATGGAAAAAGTGCGAGACGTGGCGACGGCCAGGGGATGGGATGATGGCCATCTTCACAGCGAGGCGTTTCAGCCCGCGGCCCCTGCCGCACGCGGTGACGCAGGCGAGATCTTTACGGTCAAACTCGCCTCGACCGGGGAGCGCTGGCCGGTGCCCGCGGATAAGACCATCGCTCAGGTATTACAGGAAAATGGCGTGGACGTGCCGCTTTCATGCGAAATGGGGATCTGCGGGGCGTGCCTGACGCCGGTGATTGACGGCGAGGTGGATCATCGGGATAGCGTGCAGTCGGAGGCGGAAAAAGGCGCGCCAAACCAGCAGGTGGCTCTGTGCTGCTCGCGGAGCCATTCCGGGGAGCTGGTGATTGCGCTGTAAAACGAAAAAACCCTGCGATATTGCTATCACAGGGTTTCGAATTTGGCGGAAGCGTAGAGATTCGAACTCTAGAACCCTTTCGGGTCGCCGGTTTTCAAGACCGGTGCCTTCAACCGCTCGGCCACGCTTCCAAAGTGAGGCGCACTATAAACATCTATTAGCGCCTTGTAAAGCAGGAATTTTTCTATTTTTACCCACCGGCGTTTGACTGCGCAAAAATCACCCATACGCTGCTCTCACGTCACTCACCTCGACCTTGTACATACCGTAACATAGCAACGCTCATCCTTTTAAATCGCTCTGGTATAGAATGCCTCAAAAATAGAAGGTCATTTGGTGTGTAATTGTTATAAATCTGAATTCCCGCAGATTTTAGACATTACTGCCATGCAGTGTTACGGGTTGATGATGAAAATCAAAAATACGCTTTGCTTACATATCCTGATGGCGACTCTGGCCATTTTGTTCCTCGGTGTTCACCCGCTGGTGACGAGCTTCAATCCGCCGCTCACCTTCCAGCCGCTGATAAAATCAATGGCGGGCACGCCTAAAGAACAAGCGGAAAAAATTGCGACTATTTCCCATGCCTTAGAAGGGAATGCTATTTTCTTCATTGGCGCCTCTGAGGTTGCCACCTCAGAAGATGAACATTACGCCGTATATAATTACTTTAATAAGCAATTGCACAAACCCGTCGTGGCGTATGGCGATGCGTTCGTCGATGATGAAACGCAATTTTTACTGTTCTCACGTTTTAAAAATAGCCTTAACGCAAACAGTAAAGTTGTTTTGCTTCTGGCTCCTGACAGCTTTTACTCAAAAGGGCTGCCACCGGCTATCTATGCCGATAATTTTCCCGGCTCTATTTTTAATCCGCTGATGAAGGATCCGCAGGCGCGCCCGCTGCTGGTTAATTATTTAAAGCATATTGATAGTAAAGAAATAAGCCATTTAACCTTTGGCCAAATGCGCGTCTTTGGCTGGCACCCCGATCTGATGTGGGACGAACTGAGCTTCCAGTTTGCCAACGTCTGTACCCTGATAAAAAACGACTGGCTGGCGCTGCTCAACGTCACGCCCCAGGCGGTACAGCCGTGGCCGCCGCAGACAGCCGCCCACATTGCTCCCGACTGGGATAAAGAGCTGGCGAATGCGCGCGAGTTAAATAAAAAACGCCAGCAGAGCGCGGCCACGCTGTGGATGGACAAAACGATTTACGAGGAGGACGGTACGCGGCAACAGTGGGATGACACGCCCGTCGTGCCTGCGCAAATCGCCGCGTTCAGTAAAACCGTCCAGCTGTTGAAAGAACGTCACGTGCAGGTGATTGCTATCGTCGACCCGGTTAACCCCTGGGCGCTTTACAATACCGATACCTTCCGTCCGGTTGATAAGCAAATTAAAACCATTCTGGAAAAGAACCAGATCCCGTATTTAGATATGTACGCCATGCCTTATCAAAATGGCTGGAACTGGGATCGTTTGCACCCTTCCGAACTGGCCTGGGTTCCTATGATTCGCTTTATTGCACAGAGTTTTAAATAATGAAAATCGCGATCCGTCTTTTTTTCCTTTATCTCCTGCTGGCGATTACCATCGTCGCGTGGACCTCTGTCGATGACAGCATGAGTATGCAGCTGCATTTTGAATATCAAAAGTTCTGAGGTCGAATGATGTACAGCTCAGGGATGTTTTTTGTTTATTTATTTTCATCCGCGCTGGCGTTTGCGCTGGTCAATCGCGTATTACGCCATCGTCTGACCTGGTTATCTGCGCTATCGGTGCTGACGGCGCTGGGATGGGGCTATATATTTCAGGGTGATTATATTGTCCCCGTCGCCGTTTTTATCAGTTTTTATATTTTCGCCACGCTAAAAGAGAAGGGATGGTTAAAAACGTGGCAGGCAATCGTTCTGACATTATTGCCGTTGCTGCTGGTGAAATTACACTTAAATAACCACTGGGGCATGATCGGTCTCTCTTTTATGACGTTCCGCGCGGTGGACGTGCTGCTCTATCGCAGTAAAAAAGAAGGGCAGAATTTCCTGCACTATTTCTGCTATCTGTTTATGCCCTTTATTATCCTGGCCGGCCCAATGTACCGCTGGCGGACATGGATGAGTGATGTCAGCAAGCCCGTATTTGCCCTTAACCGTGAACAGTTTTTAGTGGCGTTAGAGCAAATCATTACCGGCATTGTGCAGAAATTCCTGTTTGCCATGCTGATTGATTCGCTTGTCGTGCAGCCATGGAGCCATAAGCCGTTTACGCTGACCGTGGGCGTGGTGATGTCGATTGCCTATAGCGCCTACCTGTACTTTGATTTTGCGGGCTACAGCAATATGGCCATCGGCGCAGGCCGCCTGTTTGGGCTCAACATCCCGGCAAACTTCAATATGCCGATTCTGGCAAAGAACCCGCAGGATTTCTGGCGCCGCTTCCACATCAGCCTGTCTGAATGGCTGCGCGATGTGGTCTTTATGCCTGTTTATATGAACCTGATGAAGTTTAATTTTTTCCGTCAGAACAAAACGCTGGCGCAAAATATCGGTATTTTTTGCACCCTGTTCTGCATGGGGGCATGGAATGGCCTGGAGCGCCATTACGTCATCAGCGGCGCGCTGTTTGGCGCGATTTCCGTCGCTCACAACATGCTGCTGTGGTCAGCCAAACGCAGCCCGGTGTTACATCGCGGCTTGCAGAATCCGGCTGTTGCGTTTTTAGGGCGAATTCTGACGCTGGCAAGCGCCGCGGGATCCCTTTACATCTTTAGTGGAATGTCACCTCTATGAAAAATCACTCCGATCTTCAGGAACTGCAGGATTTCTTACGTGCGGCATTATGCGATCCCGCTTCCCCGCAGCAGCTGGCCATCAGCGGCAGCGACGAAGCCTTAAGCTGGCTACAGCTTTCCGCTGCCGTGACGGACTGGGCGCAGCGCTATCAGCGCTGCCAGCCCACCGCGGGCACACCGGTAGTGTTATATGGTCATCAGCAGGCCGAATTCGCGGTGGCGATTTATAGCTGCCTGCTGCACAACATTCCGTACATCCCGGTGGACTGCATCTATCCGCAGGAGCGCCTTCGGGAGATCTGCCATCTGGCCAGCGCCCCTTACTATTACGACGTGGCGACCCGGCAGTTCATCGCCACCGGGGAATCGGGCAAGGTACTGGAGGAGCAGGATCTGGCCTACATCATGTTTACTTCAGGCAGCACAGGTAAACCTAAAGGCGTGCAGATTGGGCGTGAAAGCGTATGGCACTTCATGAAATGGGTCAGCCAGGACTTTTCGCTGCCGGCAAAACCGGTCCTGATGAACCACGCGGTATTCAGCTTTGACCTCTCCCTGATACCGTTGCTGGCCAATCTGGCGATGGGCGGACATATCGTGCTGAACGCCAAAGAGGACATTCAGAAAGAGAACTGGCTGGAACGACTGAAAAGCAGCGCGGTCTCCGCCTGGGTTTCGACCCCCTCTTTTGCATACCAGCAGCTGCTTTCCCCGCAGTTCAACAGCGAGTATTTGCCAGCGCTGAGCGTCTTTATCTTCATTGGTGAAGTGTTAAATAAGGCGCTGGTTAAACAGCTCCGCCGCCGTTTCCCGCAGGCCAAAATCATTAACTCCTATGGCCCTACGGAAGCGACCATCGCGACGACCGTGGTTGAAATCACGGATGCGATCCTGAACAGCGACAGCGCCGTGCTGCCGGTGGGGGTCATGATGCCTGAGAGCAAAATGGAAATTTCCGCCGACGGCGAGCTGATTATCTGGGGTAAAAACGTCATGCGCGGCTATCTCGGCCTGCCGCAGGAGAACGCGGCGAAATTACTCCGTCGGGAAGATGAAGCGTTTCGCGGCTACCGGACCGGCGATCTGGGCTATGAAGCGGGGCTTATTTACTGCCAGGGCCGCAACGACAGCCAGGTCAAACTGAACGGTTACCGTATCGAAATCAACGAGATCGAGAACCGCCTGCTGGCCATGTCCGGCATCAACGAAGCGGTGGTCCTGCCGCTGATGAAATCCTGCGGCAGCGTGCTGCGCATTGCCGCGTTCTGCGTGACGGATATGGCGCCGGACACTATCAAAACATCGCTGTCGAAGGTGGTACCGCACTATATGGTGCCTTCACAAATTATCGTACAAGACGCTTTGCCGCTGAATCCTAACGGCAAAATTGACCGCAAGCTGCTGGACGCTTACGCCCGCACAAATTAATGACTCCAGGAAAAATTATGGAACAAGAAATTCTCGCCCTGTTCGAAAAAGTGTTATCCCGTAAGGTGGGCTTTCACGATGAACTGATTGAATCCGACATTCTCGACTCCATCCTGGCGGTCGATATGGTGCTGGAAGTGCAGGACGTTTACGGCTGCACGATCCCGCCAACTGACGTGGCGACGGTGCTAAAAACCCCGGCGGACCTGGCCCGCTATATTGAAGAAAACCGCTAAACGCCCCTGCTATTAATGCAGCCCTGAAGGCTCAGGAGGATCTCTCCAGAGCCTTCATTCTTTCCCTCTCCCCCTGAACGCTGTCCTGCTCCCTTTCACAGGAATGAAACCGACTGCTTTTATTATTTCTCCTACACTTTAGGAGTACTGTCGGTACGGGAAACAGAAAAAAGCCAACTTAATTAAGGCATTAATGATTCGCTGTGCGCTCAGCCAGGGAACGTTTTGCCTTTAACAGAGGAGTCTGCGGTATGGCATTCGTAACAACGAAAGATGGCGTCAATATTTACTACAAAGACTGGGGCCCAAAAGAGGCTCAACCCATTGTTTTCCACCACGGCTGGCCGCTAAGTGCCGATGACTGGGATAACCAGATGCTCTTCTTCCTCGCTGAAGGCTATCGCGTTATCGCTATCGATCGTCGCGGTCACGGGCGTTCGGACCAGGTGAGTGAAGGCCACGATATGGATCATTATGCGGCCGACGCGTCAGCCGTGGTTGAAAGCCTGGATCTGCGCAATGCCGTGCACGTCGGTCACTCCACCGGCGGCGGACAGGTCGCCCGCTATGTTGCGCAGTATGGGCAACCGCAGGGGCGCGTCGCCAAAGCGGTGCTCGTCAGCGCCGTGCCGCCGCTGATGGTCAAAACGGACGGTAACCCCGGCGGGACGCCCATCGAGGTTTTCGACGGCTTCCGCAAAGCGCTGGCGGCTAACCGCGCCCAGTTTTACCTCGACGTCGCCAGCGGTCCGTTCTACGGCTTTAATCGGGATGGCGCGGACGTTTCACAGGGGACGATCCAGAACTGGTGGCGTCAGGGAATGATCGGCAGCGCCAAGGCCCACTACGAGGGGATTAAGGCGTTTTCAGAGACCGACCAGACGGAAGATTTAAAGACCATCACGGTTCCCGTTCTGGTGATGCAGGGCGACGACGATCAGGTCGTGCCGTATAAGAATGCTGCCCTGCTGCAGGACAAGCTGCTGGCGAACAGCGTACTGAAAATTTACCCGGGCTTCCCGCACGGGATGCATACCACGCACGCGGAAACTATCAACGCGGACATTCTGGCCTTTATCCGCTCTTAAACGTCGCCTTTATTGCCGGGTGGCGCTGCGCTTACCCGGCCTACATTCCTGCATCCGCAACGATATCCCTGAATTGCACCGTTCAATGCATGAACGCCACCCGCGGGTGGCGTTGTTTATTCCGCTTAGCGATTATCCAGCTGGGCGCGAACGTTGTTCAGCCCGGTGGTGTTGATGCGGTATGGCTGCCCGTTCACGGATCGGATCAGCTTTTTGGTGCGGAGTTTTTTAAAGACGCTAAGCGTGCAGTCGCTCAGCACCAGCCCTTCACGGGTGTAGCACTCAACGGAAGTGACGCGGCCAGAGCTGTCGCGGACGTGGACAATTCGTCCACCTTTGGCGAGAACGTGTAAGGTACGTTGTTCCTGACGGGATAAATTCATACTGGAAAACCTGTGTAATCATCATGCGTAAAAACGAGCCCACACCCGCAGGTGCGCGCGTAAGGTTTAAGCGCAGCGATAACCAGTCCGTCCTGAAAAGGGCGGGAAACTGATTATCTGATGAAAACATTCTCCAGCATCAAAGCCTCGGTAAGAGATAGCAATATATTTACAGGGTGAATGATAACGCCTGTTTTTTACAGGGAAATGGCAGGGACTTAAAAGTGTGAGGCGGATCGGCAAATCCAAAAGGAAAACCCCAGGTTAACGAGTAACCTGGGGTTTATATCTGGCGGAAGCGCAGAGATTCGAACTCTGGAACCCTTTCGGGTCGCCGGTTTTCAAGACCGGTGCCTTCAACCGCTCGGCCACACTTCCTAAGTGAGGCGAACTATAAACACCTCACCGCGAGCTGTAAAGAGTGGCTGCACTCGTTCGCTGTAAAAATAGTCAAAACGTGTTTAATCGGTTGAACTGACGACACATCGACGATTTTATCAGCACAGACCTAGTGTTTTTTGATGTACATGTCTTTCGTGAAATAGTACCCCAGCTTATCCGGCGTAAATCCGCCTACCCACGGTTTCACCAGGTGCGTACGAACGTAGTGATAAACCGGAATGGCGGGTACATCACGCCCCAGCAGATCTTCCGCCTGCTGGTAGTACTTACCCCGCTCTTCCGCTGATTTGGCTTTCGCAGCATCGATCAGTGCCCGATCGTAGTCCGGATTGCTGTACTGGCTGGTGTTTTCACTGTCGCCCGTGCGGAAGTTGTTCAGGAAAGTCGCCGCATCGTCATAATCGGCAATCCACGCGTACCGCACCGCGTCAAAGTTGTGGGTATGCATAGTATCCAGCATGGTTTTCCACTCCTGGTTTTGCAACTTTGCATCCACGCCAAGGTTTTTCTTCCACATGGAGCTGGCGGCAATCGCGATGCGCTGGTGCGATTCAGAGGTGTTATAGAGCAGGTTGAAGCTCAGAGGATGGCTGGCGTTATATCCGGCCTCGTTCAGCAGCTTTTTCGCCTCGGCGATGCGCTTGTCCAGAGGCCAGCTGGCGTAATCCGGGTTCTGCAGCTTAACGCCGCCGATATCCGGCTGGCTGATGAGCCACGCCGGGCGCTGCCCCTGCCCTAATACTTTCCCGGCAATGATGTCTTTATCCAGCGCCATGTTGAGCGCCTTACGCACGCGCGCATCGTTGAACGGCGGCCGGGTGGTATTGAATTCGTAGTAATAGGTCGCCAGCTGCGGAGAGACGTCCAGCTCGCTGCCCAGGGTTTTCTTGAGCTGGGCAAACTGGTTAATCGGCACCGTATACACGATATCAATTTCGCCCGCCTTATAGCGGTTCACGTCCGAGGCCTCGGACGTGATGGGCAGGTAGGTGACTTTGTTAATCACGGTATGCGCGTTATCCCAGTAGCGCGGGTTGCGCTCCGCCACGATACGTTCGTTGACCACCCACTGCGACAGCTTATACGCCCCGCTGCTGACGAAATGCTCCGGTTTGGTCCACTTATCGCCGAATCGGCCAATCAGCACTTTATCCACCGGCACCAGCGACGGGTGCGCCAGCATCGCGAGGAAGGCCGCGTTTGGCTGCGTGAGCGTCACTTCCAGCGTGGTGTCGTTAATCGCTTTTACGCCCAGCGTATCGGGCGCTTTTTTTCCCTGAGCAATATCGGCCGCGTTGACGATATGCATGTTGCCCGGATAGCTCGCATACGGCGACGCCGTTTTCGGATCGATCAGGCGCTGCCAGCTCCAGAGCACATCCTCAGCGGTAATCGCCGTGCCATCGCTCCAGGTGATGCCCGGGCGCAGATGGAACGTCCAGACGGTGTTGTCCTTGTTCTCCCATTTTTCCGCCAGTCGGGGCTGAACTTCACCCGACGGGGAAACGCTGACCAGCCCGTCGAATAAATCACTGATAATATTGAATTCGACGTCGCTTTCGACTTTATGCGGGTCGAGCGAAGCGGGCTCATTACCGTTGTTCCTGACCAGTTCCTGCTTATCGGCCAGCTGCGTTCCTGCCGGCACGTTAGCCGCCCAGGTAGCCGTGCTGGCGCACAGGATCCCTGCGGTAAGTAAAGAGAGCGTAAAGCGCGTGCGTGTTTGTGGTTTCATTTCCTTCGCCTTATTGTCTGTTTTTGTGACGATCCGGAAATAACTCTTAGCGGCCTTATGGTAATAACGCAATAATTTTCAGTAACCTATAAGAGGTTGATCTGATTAATCGCGCCAAACCGCTGTTCATACTGGTGAAATGTATTTATGCAGAAGAAACAACCAGCTCCAGCGCTAACCTGCTGAGTAAAGATGGGTAAAACCACTTTGAGACTGGCGCCCCGTTTTCTATTCTTTCCGTTAATTACATCTGTCATAAGAGAGTGACTCATGGATCGTATAATTACTTCCTCACGCGACCGCACATCGCTACTCAGCACCCACAAGGTGCTGCGCAATACCTATTTCATGCTCAGCCTGACGCTGGCGTTTTCGGCGATCACCGCCTCCGCCAGCACCCTGCTGATGCTGCCGTCTCCGGGGCTCATTCTGACGCTGGTGGGTATGTACGGTCTGATGTTCCTGACCTACAAAACCGCTGACAAACCGGTCGGTATTCTGTCGGCCTTTGCCTTCACCGGCTTCCTGGGCTACATCCTGGGACCGATGCTGAACGCGTATCTGTCTGCCGGTATGGGCGACCTTATCGGCATGGCGCTGGGCGGTACCGCGCTGGTATTCTTCTGCTGCTCGGCCTACGTGCTGACCACCCGTAAGGACATGTCCTTCCTCGGCGGTATGCTGATGGCGGGTATTGTTGTGGTGCTGGTGGGCATGGTGGCTAACATCTTCCTGCAGCTGCCTGCCCTGCACCTGGCGATCAGCGCCGTGTTTATTCTGATTTCTTCCGGCGCGATCCTGTTTGAAACCAGCAACATCATTCGCGGCGGTGAGACGAACTATATCCGCGCCACCGTCAGCCTTTACGTGTCGCTGTACAACATCTTCGTCAGCCTGTTGAGCATCCTGGGCTTCGCCAGCCGCGATTAAGCACAACGGATATTAAAAAGGAGAATGCCTCTGGCATTCTCCTTTTTTTATGCCCTACTCACCCCGGCAAATATAGGTGGGGTAACGCCGGTCCTGAATCAGCCACACGGATGGCGAGAGTTCAGAGATCGTGAGGTAATAACGTGCGGTAGGACTGGCAAAGCTCCCCCACTGTGCATCAGGCGTATTGTCATTGTGCCGACGCCAGGTTTCGGTGTAGCTCAATACAATGACCTTATCGTCGTCCCGCTGCTGCCAGGTAAAGTCCACGTCCCTGTCAACGATCATATTTTGCCCGTCAGCCCTTGCCGCGCCTTTATAGGTAGTTACCCCTGTACCATCCCGGTGAAAATAGAACTGAGCAACGGTATTGACCTTTACTTCGCTGGCTTTTCCCTCATTGCGCGTGAAGTTAAATTCAGTGCTGCAGGCCAGCACATCCTTTTTAAACACACAGCCGGAATAGTAAAATAGCGCCAGGGCACTGCCGACCAATGCGCCACCCAGCCCAAAAAGAAGTTTTATTTTCATTTTTGTGCCCCACTTTTATAACGGATGGTTTTGCACAGGCTGGATTTACTGACCGGGCAAGCGCCAATGAACACCTCATCTGCAGTGGCAATAGAAAAACGGGCGCTGAAATAATAAATGTCGTATTCCTCACGTTCGCACGCCACGTTATTGGCCGTCAGCCGCTCCGCTAATTTCGATAACACCAGCGGTCTTCCGTGATCGTTGATAATCCAGATGCTGCAACGCGCGATTTTCTCCTTAACCGGCATGAGTTTCGCCGGGACGAATATCCCCTGCTGTCGGCTAAAGCAGAAGCTCGCTCCCAATACAGCGACAATCAATACGGCAGGAATCCCCCACCTTTTCAGGGAAGCGGGTCGCCGCTTTTCCTGTTGCGGTGCAGACGGAGGCTGCGGCTCGGCGGTTTGAATATTCTCTCCAGGCTGAAAAATCACATCGGCCTCAAAGCGAAACCCATAACGGGGCACGGTTACGATAAATTCATACCTCTCTCCCAGCGCCTGGAAGCTTTTCCGTAATTCGCTCACCGCTTTATTGAGATTATTTCCCGATGGCGTAAAGCCAAACTCCTCCCACACGCGGGTAATCAATTCCTCCCGACTCAGGTCGTGCCCTTTGTGTTTAATAAATTCCTGTAAGAGGCGAACGGCGGGTGCCGAAAGCGTTAATACAGATTCCGGTTGTCCAACAAGACTTATTGCATGTGCTTCAGGATCAAATAACAACGAATTATTGCATATAAAAAACATCTTTTATTCTCGGCTGTTACCGCATGCTTTTTAATCCCTGGTACATCGACATGAAAATCGCCTCCCGATCTGCTTATTTTTTCATCAGAAGGAATTTTCTCTCCATCCCTGGTCGCGGTATTTTCGCTTAACTATACAACCTTAAAGCCAGAAAAGCAGGATAAAAAACTGTATGTAACGAGTTAATTAATACAAATTTTCACAAACCGCTGTTCTGGTTAAAGTTTCCCTGCCCTGAAGCGATACGTTAGCAGAGGGTGTCCCGTTGTGAATGCTCCGGGAATGAACTCAACGCAGGCGGACCGAAAGTGAAACAGGAAAAAAATGTGAATAAGACAACTGCCTTTTATATCGCTGCGCTGTCACTGCCATTTTTCTCAGAAATGGCACTCGCCAATATGAGCGTGTATCCCATGGAACTTAACGTGGATAAGTCCGGTGCGGCGCAAATTAAGGTGGCGTCAAAAACGGATGATATTCAGTTCATTCGGGTGAGGCAAAAGAAAATTCTTAATCCCGGCACGGCCCAGGAAAAAGAGATTGATGTGGCCTCGTGGAAAGAAGGCGGTGTTGTTGTCACACCGGAAAAATTCGCCCTTGCGGCAGGTGCAATGCGAGTGGTTCGTCTGGTATCGCTTACGCCCCCGGAAAAAGAGACGACCTGGCGCGTCTATTTTGAAGGAGTAAAGCAGCCTGACAGCATTATTCCGGGCAAGGCAGAAAGCCCTGCGGCGACGGCAAGACTGGGCGTCAATGTGATCTGGGGCGCCCTGATCCATCTCGCACCGGAAAAAAGTGTGGTTTCACTGACGATAGACCCTCGCAGGGGCACGTTAAAAAACAACGGCACGTTGCGCGTGCCGCTGAGAGAGATCGGTATTTGTAACGCAGATTCGTCGTGTAAATGGGTTAAAGAAGACGCGACGATTTATCCGGACACCGAACGGAAATTAAAAACGCTCACAAAGACACAAGGCCAGAAATATAAATTCCGCTACTTCAACTGGGTGAATAAAACCGCTGAAGAAGCTGATTTACCCGTCGTGTATTAACACGACATCCCTGAAAAAAACCATGTGGTTTGTTTAAAGCGCCCCGGCGCTCACTTGTAAATATGGAGATATCAATGCGTAAGTACTTTAAACCTCTGATGATTGTTGCCGCGATGACCACGTCCGTTAGCGCGCTGGCGATTCAAAAAGATATTACCGTCAACGCCAGCGTTGATTCACAGCTGGATATGACCCAGGCCGATAACACGCCGCTGCCGGCAAGCATCGATATGCAGTACCTGCCTGGCCGCGGTCTGGAAAGCTATCGTCTGAATACCAAGGTGTGGTCTAACTCCGCCACCAGCAACGTGAAAGTCCGTCTGGTGAGCGCCGCGAAGCTGGCGAATGCCGACGGCGCTGAGACCATCCCAATGACGGTGAAGCTGGGCGATAAAACCCTCTCTACCGCAGATGTTGAATACACCGGTACCGAACTGTTCCCGGGAAGCATCGAAAACGGTTCAGCGGTACTTCCGCTGACCATTTCCCAGACCACCAAAGGCATTCTGAAAACCGGTCAGTACAGCGGCGTTGTCAGCCTGATGCTGACGCAGGCGACTACCACGGAAGGCGGTGCGTAACACCACAGAACCTAAGGAATAACGTCAGAGGTTGCCCACCCTCTGACGTCAGGATGATGTCGAGGCTCGTTCATGGCGTTTCACAGAAATACCCTCCTCTTTGTTGCTTTGTTACCCGCTTCCATCCAACTCGCCTGCGCCGGGATGGCCGTCCCGGCAGGTTTTGAAGATCTGGCGAAAACGCAGCGCCTGTGGACAGAGGTCAACCTCTACGGCGAGTCGCTTGGACTTTTTGAAACGGATATCACCCTTGAAACGGTGAGCTTTGTCGCACCTGAAACCGTGGTTGCGGCCATCAAACGACGGTTCAATGACGCCCCTGCACTCGTTGCCACCGTGTCTGCCGCGCTGGCCGTTCCGCTTGCCCGTAACGGCAACCTGGCCTGCAGCAGCAACGGCTCCGCAGCAGGCTGCGATTACATTGATACCGACCGCGCGGCCATTATCTATGACGAGAATAACGCCCGCATTAGCCTGTTTTTGGACAAGAAATTTCTGCCTAAAGCCATCGCGGAAAATCAGTGGTATCAGCCCACGCAGGACACTGAAAATGCGCTGATCCATCAGCAGAACATTAACTTCGTTGCCGACAGGGATTATCAGTCGGCTACCGTGCAGGGCAACGGCGCGCTGGCGCTCACGCAGGACGGCTATGTTAATCTCGACTGGACCTGGCTGGGACAGCGTTCACGGCGTCAGCAGCAGCAGGAGATAACCGTCAACAACGCCTGGTTCCGCCAGGATATCTTGCGTCAGTACTATGTCCAGCTAGGCGAGATGGATACCCGCGATCTGTTCAGTAATGCTGGCGGAAATATTAACCTCAGCCAGCTGCCGCTGGGCAAAATTCGCGGCCTGCGCACGGGATCGACAAGGGCGTGGATAAATCCGGTTCAGCAGTCGAAGGGAACCCCTGTTACCGTGCTACTTTCCCATGACGCGCGTATCGACGCCCGCCGGGGCAATCAGCTTCTGGCGAGCTTTTATCTGAATGCCGGGGCGCAAACCCTGGACACGCGATCGTTCCCGGACGGGAGCTACACCGTGACGCTCTCCATCTATGAAAATAACCGGCTGACGCGCACCGAGCAGGTGCCGTTTACCCGAACCGGCATTACGCCATTCGACCGCGTCGAGTGGTTCCTGCAGGCGGGCGAAACCGACAACAGCGAACAAAACGAAGAACGCCGTGCGGTTGCGCAGGCGGGCGTACGCCTGCCCCTGACCCCGTCGCTGGCGCTGACCAGCGGCGCAACGTTCAAGAAAAACCAGCGTTTCCTGGAAAATGCGATCGACTGGAGCCGGGGCTTCAACGCGGGCCCGATCGATGGCGTGCTGAGTACCCGGTTTAGCTACCTTTACGGCAGCGAAGGCCAGCGAGGCAATATCCAGCAAATCAGCTACAACGACGGTTTTTCACTTAGCCTCTATCGCAACGCGCTATCAGCGGAAAACTGCAACACCCGAAGTACAGGGTTTGATGCCGTGAACGGCTGTTATCGCACCCTCTCGGTGATGTTCTCCGTCCCGGTCGGCGCCTGGTATGCGAGCCTGGGGTATTCGGATAACCGCAACGAAGGACGGTACGTTTCACGTCGGGAGCTCCCGGACAGCGACGATCGCCACGATGCGGGTTTGCCGTGGGAATCAGTCTACATGACCCGCTCGCGTACGCGGGCCTGGCAGGGTGGCCTGAGCAAGGCCTTCAGCACCCATGGTCTGAACATTAACAGCAGCATTAACCTGTTCATGCGTAACGATGACTCACGCGAAGGCAGGGATAAAGGCGGCTACCTGAGCGTGAGCCTGTCCATGACGCATAACCGTCAGGGTGATGCCTCAAGCTACACCTCTCTGGGCGCGACATGGCAGCACCAGCAACGTGAAAAAAACCAGCTGAGCTACAGCGTGGCGCATAACTGGTATGCCGATGCCCGCGGCGAAAATGAGTACGGCCTTAGCGCGTCGGGCATTAACAGCGACTCGCTGAATACCTCAGCCTATACGCGCCAGGGCGGGCGATATGGCAACGGCAGTCTTACCGTCAGCGACGCCTGGGATCGTCAGGATCGGCGCCATACGCTGAGCAGCAGCGGCAACTACAGCTCGACCCTTGCGCTGTCGCGATCTGGCCTGTGGCTGGGCCGCTGGAGCGACGGTCGCCCTGCTTCCGCCGTCGCGGTGAACGTGACCACGCCGGAAGATGCTCAGGATCCGCACGTGGCCGTGTCGCTGGATAACGGCGGCAGCGCAGATATTCCGGGCAATAGCCGCGCCCTCTTCGCGGTGCCGGGCTATCAGCAGACAACGTTGACGGTTAACGAATCTCTGGATGTCTCACGAGGAGCCAGCAGTGAAATCACGCAAGGATCGGGCAGCAGAACGCTGTTTATGGTGCCTGGCAAACTACTGCGCCGGGACGTGCAAACCACCGCAAGCTACACCTGGCTCGGCCAGTTAACCGACGAGCGTCATTCGCCGTTTATCGGCGGCGTGCCGCTGAACGTGAACGGCTGGAGCGACCTTGGCAACGGCGGGTTTAGCGCCCAAAGCGACGCCCTACTGCATAACCTCTACCTGGTGCGTCAGCAGCAGTTTTATCAGTGTGCGCTGAACGTGAAGAGTATGCGCGACGTGGTGCGTTACGTCGGGTCGATCCCCTGTAAAGAGTTAACCTTCTCCGCCCTGCCGGATGCCGTCCAGCAGCAGGCACAGCTGATGCTGGCCGGACGGTCGGTTCCTGCTGGCCCGACTGCCATGAACACCGATAGCCTCACTAAAGGGAAATGATGTGATTAAGTGCCTCATTATTTTACTGTTCTTAAGCCTGTGGGCCAGCCAGACGCTGGCAGGCTCTCCCGCGGGACGAAACACCAGCGTAGGGATCAGCTTCGATCGCACCGCGCCGCCCGCGCGTTTTGACATCTGGTTTCATGAATCGGGCGGCTTTGACGCCGCAGATCCGCAAAAGTGGGGACGCAATACCCTGACCTGTCAGTCCCGTACCGATACCACGAACGGCGCCTGCATGAACTCACCGGTCTGGTTCTCGGCAAACCCGGCCGCGCCCTATGCCATCAATTTACGTTTCACGCATACCCTCACCGGCAAGACGGCGGATATCAAGGTGTATGGCGATCACTACATGTTTATCAACAACAAAGTGTTTACCTTTGCCAGCTTCGTGACAGGGGGAACGGCCACCATCGCTGACTGGAACAGAGAGCCTTATTTCGATTTCTATATCGTGAAAAGCGAACTGGATAAGCTCGCCCTGCCGGGGATCTGGACCGCCACGCTGAAGCAGAACCTGCGTCAGTGGGGAAGCGCCGACTGCGGCGGCAACTTCAATGACGTAAATGTCGGTTGTCCTGGCTATCTCACCATCGCCAAATGGCAGGCAAATATTCGCATTGAGGTGGTCGACCCGGGAAACCAGCAGATATATCTGCCAGCCTTTCCGCACTCAACGCCCATCGTTAACCTCAACCTGACCAACTTCCCGGGGCGACCGGGAGGCAGTGAGATCCAGGGTGAGAACTCGCTGGATATGTGCCTGTACGACGGCAATAACAGTACCAGCACCCGCGCCTACCTTCGGTTTGAGGACGACGGACTTACGTCAGCGGGCCGTGCAGATGGCGCGTTTTCTATCAGGCGACGTGGCGGTAGCCAGACCGATGCGCGGGATCGTCTCGATTATCGGGTCTCCGTCACCAATCCAATAACAGGCGCAACCGAAACCGTCTCGAACGGTAAAACCCTTGTCTGGCAAGGCACAAACGATCCGCAGTATCTGCGTCAGGTCGTGCTGCCCGGCGGACGCGAGAGCGTACTGTGCATTCCTGCACCGATTATCCTGAAAACCCCCGCGTTTGCTGCCAGCAGCAAAAACGCGGGCGACTACACCGGCACGCTGCGCGTTATCTATACGCCCAGCACGTTATAACGAGGTCACCGTGAGTTACGCCATTCTCGACAACAATCGATTTTACGCCGAAGGGTTGCGCTATGCGCTGCTGCGTCGGGGCGTCCAGCCAGAGGTCATAAGCGATACCGTACAATGGCAGCCAACTCTGCTTACCCGCCGCGTGGTTGTCGTACGCTGTCGTTTTTCCGTTGCGGGTACGCATCAGGCACTGATTAACATTTTACTCAGACTGGAAGCCGCCCGCTGGCAAGGCAGCCTTTATCTGGTCTGCAATGAAAAAGGGTGGGCGCTGGCGACGCATTTACGCAAGCGTTTCGGTACGCTAACGCTTTATATCATCGACGACAGGATCGCCGTTGCCGATGCGGCGTATTTGCTGGCAAAAGAGCCCCGTCGCGTTCGAAGTCTTGACTGCTGTCTTACCGGCCTTGAATTCAACGTGCTCGATCTGATGCTTACCGGGTTGCCGGTACGCCACATTGCCATCATGACGCGTATGTCTGAGAAACAGGTTTCGACCCATAAATGCAACGCGCTGAAAAAGCTTAATGCCAATAATCTGCTGCAGCTCCTCCTGTAGGGCACGGTTTATCCTGCGGCCTCTTTTTTGCTACACTGTCGCCGGTTTTTTCACACACGACAGAAAATTATGTTCATTTTTGCAGGCCAGGAAATTGAGACCGATAGCGAAGGCTATCTGAAAGATACGACGATCTGGAGCGAACCGCTGGCGGAGAAAATTGCGGAAAAGGAAGGGATAACCCTCTCCCCCGAACACTGGGAAGTGGTGCGTTTTGTCCGCGAATTTTATCTGGAATTCAACACCTCTCCGGCGATCCGCATGCTGGTTAAAGCCATGGCCAATAAGTTCGGCGAAGAGAAAGGCAACAGCCGCTATCTGTATCGTCTGTTCCCGAAAGGCCCGGCAAAACAGGCCACCAAAATTGCCGGCCTGCCTAAGCCGGTGAAGTGTATTTAATAGCGAATACCGAAGTTTACGTATTCTCGCCCGGGTTGATGCGGTTCCGTTAAGACCTTATCAACCCGCCCGCTTTCAGCCACGCCACCAGCTTGTCGACCTGCTCCGCTTCGCCGCAGGCGACCACCTCAACGCTGCCGTCGTCCATATTTCGCGCGTATCCCGTTAGCCCAAGCTCAACCGCTTCGCGCTGGGTGCTGTAGCGGAACCCCACGCCCTGAACAACGCCGTGAACCCAGGCAATGGTGCAGACTTTTGACATTTTTCTTCTCCTTAACGTAGCGTTTTCGGCAAACAGCCATAGTGCTGCCGGAAACGGGCGGTGAAACGAGAGCTGGAAAGATACCCACATTGTAATGCGATTTCGCCAATTGGTAATCGGGTTGACTGGAGCTGCGACAAAGCAACGGCCATCCTCACCTCCTCCACGATCTGGCGAAAACTCTGCGACTCTTTACGTAAGCGTCTGCGCAGCGTCGGCACGCTTAAGGCCAGACGGCTGGCAACGTCCTGCGCGGTCCAGTCTCTGGCGGGCGACAGCATAATGAACTGCCGCACCTGCTCGGTCAGGTTACTGTTTCGCTCAACAAGCAGCGGACCCGCCACGCCATCGTGCAGCAGGGCCAGCAAAAGACCGAAAGCCTGATGCTTTTGTAGCGCCTCCGGTAAATCCTGACGCACGGCGTGCAGCAGGTTGCCCCACATAAACGCCAGCCCCTCGCTCAGCGGGGCGCAGAGCGAATGCAGCGTCGTGCGCGGCCAGGACTTCAGGTAATGCGCTTTAAACTCGGCGACAATCTCCGGGGACAATATCAGCAAATCCGAGTGAAACAGACCGTTTACAGGCTGATTGATTATCTCCATCGCCGTATTGGCCGGGATAATGATGAGCTCATCCCGTGTCGCTTCCAGACGGTTATCATCCTGAACTATCACCTTAGTGCCGTGAGTGATATGACAAATAGCCGGAAAAAAGAGCTTAACCTGGTGCAGGCGATGCATTTTGCTGGCAGTCACTTCACCCGCGGTAAGATGGTTATGTCGAAAATGAAACTCCTGCACTCTGCCATCCTTATCTGCTGTAGGTTGCTGTTAACTGAGCCTTTGCCAGAACGTGACTATTGAGCATAAAACCGACCAGCGCGCCGCTGGCATTGTTGTCGACGGGCAGTTTATCCACGTTCAGGGCCCAGACGGTAATCTGATAGCGATGAGGCTTGTCCCCTTCGGGTGGACATGCGCCGCCGAATCCAGAATAGCCGAAATCATTACGCCCCTGCACAACGCCGGCAGGTAATTTCTCGCCGTTCGGGTTACCGGCATCCGCGGGCAGCGTCATTGTCTTCGCCGGGATATTGGCTACGGTCCAGTGCCACCAGCCGCTGCCGGTGGGCGCATCCGGGTCATATACCGTAACGGCAAAACTTTTCGTACCGGCGGGCGGATTTTTCCACGCCAGCTGTGGAGAAATATTCCCACCGTGGCAGCCAAATCCTTCAAATACCTGCTGTTGCGCCAGCCGCTTTTCGCCGGAAATATCCCGGCTGGTGACGCCGAAAGGCGTTGTTGCTAAAACCTGAAAACTCATCGCCGCCAGAGCGGTTATTGCTATCACACTGCGCTTTTTCATGGGTGCTCCCTCTGCTGTACCGGAAGCCCCACTCTAAACCCAGCGGCAATATCGTAATGTGCCTAAGCGATTTGATTTTGTGCCGAAACGCTCAACGGCATCCGCAGATGATTGCGCCTTGCTGAATGTGGTAATCTACGCGCCATTTCCTGAAATCGACAGAACAGCAAATTATGAGTGTACGTTTAGTGTTAGCCAAAGGGCGCGAGAAATCATTACTGCGCCATCATCCCTGGGTCTTTTCCGGCGCGGTTGCCCGTATGGAAGGCAAAGCCAGCCTCGGTGAAACCATTGATATCGTTGACCATCAGGGGAAATGGTTAGCGCGCGGCGCCTACTCGCCAGCGTCCCAGATCCGTGCTCGCGTCTGGACGTTTGATAAAGATGAAACCATCGACATCGACTTCTTCGTTCGCCGTCTGCAGCAGGCGCAGCAGTGGCGCGACTGGCTGGCAAAACGTGACGGGCTGGACAGCTACCGCCTGATTGCCGGTGAGTCCGACGGCCTGCCGGGCGTGACCATCGATCGCTTCGGTAACTTCCTGGTGCTGCAACTCCTGAGCGCCGGAGCGGAATACCAGCGTGCCGCGCTGATCAGCGCGCTGCAAACGCTGTTCCCGCAGTGTGCCATTTACGACCGCAGCGATGTGGCGGTGCGCAAAAAAGAAGGCATGGAGCTGACTCAGGGGCCCGTAACGGGCGAACTGCCACCGGCCCTGCTGCCGATTGAAGAGCACGGCATGAAGCTGCTGGTGGATATTCAGGGCGGGCACAAAACGGGTTACTACCTCGACCAGCGCGACAGCCGTCTGGCTACGCGTCAGTATGTTGCCGACAAACGCGTGCTGAACTGCTTCTCCTATACCGGCGGTTTTGCCGTTTCGGCGCTGATGGGCGGCTGTGCTCAGGTGGTCAGCGTGGACACCTCGCAGGAAGCGCTGGACGTGGCAAAACAGAACGTCGAGCTCAACAAGCTGGATTTGAGCAAAGCGGAGTTTGTCCGCGATGACGTCTTCAAGCTGCTGCGTAAATATCGCGACCAGGGCGAGAAGTTCGACGTCATTGTGATGGATCCGCCAAAGTTTGTGGAAAACAAAAGCCAGCTGATGGGCGCGTGCCGCGGGTATAAAGATATCAACATGCTGGCTATCCAGCTGCTGAACCCGGGCGGGGTTCTGCTCACCTTCTCCTGCTCCGGCCTGATGACAACAGATTTATTTCAGAAAATCATCGCCGATGCCGCAATAGATGCTGGCCGTGATGTACAATTTATAGAGCAGTTCCGTCAGGCAGCCGATCACCCCGTGATTGCTACCTACCCGGAAGGACTGTATCTGAAAGGGTTTGCCTGTCGCGTCATGTAACTTGAAAAGAGAAATATTGCCCGCACATAACGTGTAAGTCGTATTTCCCGGGAGGTGACTATGATTGCCAGCAAATTCGGTATCGGCCAGCAGGTCCGCCACACTTTGCTAGGGTATTTGGGTGTGGTCGTGGATATCGACCCGGAGTATTCCCTTGATGAACCGTCAGCAGACGAGCTGGCGGTGAACGCAGAGCTTCGCGCCGCGCCCTGGTACCACGTGGTAATGGAAGGTGATGATGGACAACCCGTTCACACCTATCTGGCCGAAGCGCAGCTGAGTAGCGAGCTGCAGGAAGAGCATCCGGAGCAACCCACAATGGATGAACTTGCTCAGACTATCCGCAAACAGTTACAGGCCCCGCGCCTGCGGAACTAAGCGTGTAAAAAAAGCCCGATACGGGCTTTTTTTTATTACTTCGCCAGCCCCAGACGGGGGATGTCAATCGCGGGACAGCGGTCCATGACAACCTTCAACCCCGCATCCCGCGCCAGCACGGCGGCCTGCTCGTTAATCACACCCAGCTGCATCCACAGCGTTTTTGCCCCTACGGCGATAGCGTCCTGCGCCACTTCCCACGCCGCCTCGGAATTACGGAAGACATCGACCATATCAATTTTTTCCGGCACCTCAGCGAGCGTGGCATAACCCTGCTGGCCCAATAAGGTTTTCCCCGCCACTTTTGGCGAGACCGGGATAACGTGATAGCCCTGATCGAGAAGGTATTTCATCACCCGATAGCTTGGGCGATCGGGTTTATCGCTCGCGCCCACCAGCGCAATGGTACGCGTGGATGTCAGAATCTCGGCAATATCGTTCTCTTTCATGGTTTTTCTCCTGGCTTTTTTGAAAGTGTACGCCAAACCGCACATCTCAACCATCCATCCCATACAGATGCATGAGGGCAAAACGGTGAAATATGTCTATATGTTAGTAAACGTGATTATCGAAAAATTTAGATACATTAATGCGGCGACAGGATTTCTGACGGGAGCCTTCTATGAAAACCGGTATTGCCACTGCTCTGATTGCGTTAGTGATGCCGGTCTGCGTTTTTGCTACCACGCTCCGGCTCTCTACCGACATTGATCTCCTTGTACTGGACGGAAAAAAGGTCTCCAGCTCATTATTGCGCGGTGCGGACAGTATCGAGTTAGATAACGGGCCGCATCAGCTGGTCTTCCGGGTAGAAAAGCCGATCGGTCTGGCTAATCACGAGCAACGGATGTACATCTCCCCGCCGCTGATTGTCAGCTTTAATACCCGGCAAATCAGTCAGGTGAATATCACCCTGCCTCGCCTTGAAACGGAGAAGGAATCTGCGGCCTTCGACGCGTCACCCCGCGTTGAACTGCTGGACGGGGATGCGATGCCGATTCCGGTGAAGCTGGATATTCTGGCGTTAACCACCTCACCGAAAGGCCCGGATTACGAGGCCGCGACCCAGACCTATAATAAAGCGGGGAAACGCGCCTCGCTTCCGCAGTTTGCCACCATGATGGCGGACGACAGTACGCTTTTATCCGGCGTCTCTGAACTGGACGTTATTCCTCCCCAGTCCCAGACCCTGACGGAACAGCGCCTTAAATTCTGGTTCCAGCAGGCCGATCCCGACACGCGGGCCCGATTTTTACAGTGGGCAAAACAACAACCTTCATCATAAGCCACATTTTTTACGCCTTTCTCTTGCAGCGTCAGACGGTTCCCGTCATCGTGTAGTCAGTTAACCTGATGGATATGATTATGGAATTGACAACACGCACGCTGCCTGAGCGCAAACACATTGCTCTTGTGGCGCACGATCACTGTAAACAAATGCTGCTTAACTGGGTTCGCCGCCATCAGTCTTCGCTGGAAAAGCACGCCCTGTCGGCGACCGGCACCACCGGTAACCTGATCCAGCGCGAAACGGGTCTGCAGGTGAATGCCATGCTGAGCGGTCCGATGGGCGGCGATCAGCAGGTCGGCGCGCAGATTTCCGAAGGGAAAATTGATGTGCTGATCTTCTTCTGGGACCCGCTGAACGCGGTTCCGCACGATCCGGATGTTAAAGCGCTGCTGCGCCTGGCGACGGTGTGGAATATTCCGGTGGCGACGAACCTGTCGACGGCGGATTTCATCATCGAATCACCGCAGTTTAACTCGCCGGTTGATATCCTTATTCCGGACTATCAGCGTTATCTTTCCGATAGACTGAAGTAGCTTTTTTGCCGGGTAGCGGCTACGCCTTACCCGGCCTGGAAAATCTTGCCTGACATCGTTATGGCTTACGCGCTACCGGCACATCAATACTCTTCAGGATATCGACAAACACGGATGGCTCCTCTTTATTGAACAGCAGCCACACGCGATGCCGCGCGCGGGTGATGGCCACATACAGCAAACGCCGCTCTTCGGCATCCGGGAAATCTTCCGGCACCGGCAGCAGGGCCTCTTCCATCACCGACTCGCGGGCCGGAGCCGGGAAACCGTCGCTCCCCTCTTTCAGCCCCACCACAATCACATAGTCAGCCTGCTGCCCTTTGCTGGCGTGAATGGTCATAAATTCAAGCTGCAGTTTCGGCCAGCGGGTGGCGGCTTTTTCCAGCGCCGCGGGCTTAAGGTGATGGTAGCGCGCCAGTACCAGAATACGTTCATCGGGCTTCGCGTAGCCGCTGAGCTTGTCCAGCAGCGGCTCCAGCTGGTCATCCGCCAGCAGGGTGACCGCTTTTTTATCCCCTGGGCGCAGGCTATTGAGCGGCTTGGCCAGCTGATGCGGGTTTTGCTGGATAAAGCGGTTGGCGATCTCACCAATGCGTGAATTGAAGCGGTAAGTGGTGTCCAGATCGCTACGATCCCCTTCGCCAAAATAGTGGTGGAACGCGGTCGTCAGGGAGAGCTGCGCCCCGCTGAAGCGATAGATGGCCTGCCAGTCGTCACCCACCGCAAACAGCGACGTATGTTTATTTTGCGCCCTTAGCGCCGAGAGCAGTGCAGCACGCTGCGGAGAGATGTCCTGGAACTCATCCACCAGAATGTGTTTCCACGGGCTGACAAAACGTCCCTTTTCAAGAATGATGATGGCCTGATGGATTAAACCCGAGAAATCGACGGCATTTTCCTCTTTCAGCGCGGTTTTCCAGGCTTTCAGCAGCGGAGCCATCAGCTTGACCCGTTTCGAAAACAGATCGCGGATCGCCTCCGGCGCGCTTTCAATCATCTCTGCCTGCGTTCCACCGTGCATTCGCATCAGGCTGACCCAGCGGTCAAGTCGCGAACCCAGACGACGCGCCAGTTTGTCATCCTGCCAGAAGCTGCCCTCTGGCACCTCCCAGCCGAGCTCCTCCTCCAGCCACTGACGCCACCCTTTCGCCTGCGCTTTTTTCTCACTGCACTGCTGGCGCCACGTTTTGATGAACAGCGCCTGACGCGCCTGCGCGTCGTTTTCCAGCTTACTGATGGAAGGCACTTTTTTACTGCCCTGCTGAATAATATGCAGCGCAAGGGCATGGAAGGTTCTGGCCGTGATATCCCGGGTGTGCAGGCGCTCCTGGATACGTTCGTCCATCTCCTGGGCAGCCTTGCGGCCAAAGGCCAGAAGCAGTATTTGATCGGCTACCGCTTCTCCGGTCGTCAGCAGCCAGCCGGCACGCGCCACCAGCACCGACGTTTTACCGCTACCGGCCCCCGCCAGCACCAGCAGCGACTGCTCGCCGTTGACCACCGCGCGCGCCTGGGCCGGATTGAGCGGTGAAGATTCCACCGTACTGAAAAAGTCGGCGTATTGGGTGAGCATGGCGTCCGTCCAGGCCTGATTATGAGCGAGACGGCTTTTATCCTTATCGTTCAGCCAGGCCTGACACTGGCGCCAGGCGTCGCGACAGTTGTCAAACTCGTCGAGACGCGTCACGGAGAGCGGCAGCGCCGAGAGTGCCTGTCGGATCTTTTGCTGCAGCCCGGCGGTCTGCTGACGGGTCAGCCACGCGTGTTGCGCGTTGCTCTGCGCGATATCGTCCAGCACCTGCTGGAGCACCTGGGCGGCAATTACGCTCATATCCTGGCTCCACTGCTGCCACAGCGCGTTCAGGTGATGATGGAAACGCTGGGTTTCCGCCCACTCGGTGCCGTGAAGACGCACGACTTTATCGTCAGGCAGAACGAACTCCAGCTCGCCCCACACCAGCCCGCGTTTACAGTGGATAGCCAGAAGCTGGTTAAACGGAATAAGGTATTCGTGGCGTTCCCCGGAGACTTTCACCCCGGCATTAAGGAGAACCACCCTGTCGTAAGGGTGTTGCGCCAGGCGTTTGCCTAACGAGGTTGCTTTCAGTTCCATGTTCCGCCAAATCCACGAAGAGATAATTTACCTGACAGTTTAACTGCCAGTTTTAAGGTGCTCCAGCCTAAAAAAACGTTACAATCATTGGGCGTTAATTTTATCGAAAGGAAGTGAGGGTTTATGCGTACCGTTCTGAATGTGTTGAATTTTGTGCTGGGCGGTTTTGCCACCACCCTTTCCTGGCTTTTTGCCACGCTGGTGAGCATCGTCCTGATTTTCACGCTTCCCCTGACCCGTTCCTGCTGGGAAATCACTAAACTCTCCTTAATCCCCTACGGGAATGAAGCCATCCACGTTGACGAGCTGAATCCGGAGAGCAAAAACGCCCTGATGAATACGGGCGGAACCCTGCTGAACATTCTGTGGCTGATTTTCTTCGGCTGGTGGCTGTGCATCATGCATATTTTTGCCGGTATTGCACAGTGCATCACGATTATTGGCATTCCGGTGGGGATCGCGAACTTTAAGATCGCCGCCATCGCCCTTTGGCCCGTCGGTCGCAGGGTTGTTCCGGTAGAAGTGGCCCAGGCGGCGCGTGAAGCAAACGCGCGTCGTCGTTTTCAGTAAATAAGGACCGGCCGCGTTTATGCTAAGCCCACTGCTTCGCCGTTATACCTGGAACAGCACCTGGCTATACAACGTCAGGATATTTATCGCGCTTTGCGGCACGGCAGCCCTGCCCTGGTGGCTGAATGATGTCAAACTCACCATTCCGCTCACGCTGGGGGTGGTGGCCGGGGCGCTGGCGGACCTGGACGATCGTCTGGCCGGGCGTTTACGTAACCTGGTCATTACGCTCGTCTGCTTTTTCATTGCTTCAGCGTCCGTTGAGCTGCTTTTCCCGTGGCCCTGGCTGTTTGCCCTGGGCCTTACGCTCTCAACCAGCGGGTTTATTTTGCTGGGCGGCCTCGGGCAACGCTATGCCACCATCGCGTTTGGTGCATTGCTGATCGCCATCTACACCATGCTGGGCGTTTCCCTGTATGACCAGTGGTACCAGCAGCCGGTTCTCCTGATGCTGGGCGCCATCTGGTATAATCTACTGACGCTAACCGGTCATCTGATCTTCCCGGTTCGCCCGCTGCAGGATAACCTTGCCCGCAGCTTTGAGCAGTTAGCCCACTATCTGGAACTGAAATCCCGGCTGTTCGACCCGGATATCGAGGAAGAAAGCCAGGCTCCGCTCTACGATCTGGCTCTGGCAAACGGCCAGCTGGTCGCCACCCTTAACCAGACAAAAGCCTCTCTGCTTACCCGTCTGCGCGGCGATCGCGGCCAGCGCGGAACCCGAAGGACCTTACACTACTATTTTGCCGCCCAGGATATTCATGAACGCGCCAGCTCCTCGCACGTTCAGTATGCTGCCCTGCGCGAGAAGTTCCGCTACAGCGACGTGATGTTCCGCTTCCAGCGCCTGCTGTCCATGCAGTCCCAGGCGTGTCAGCAGCTCTCGCGGTCTATTCTGCTGCGCACGCCCTATCAGCATGACCCCCGCTTTGAACGCGTATTCAGCCATCTTGATGCGGCGCTCGACCGCGTTCAGGCCAGCGGAACGTCACAGGAGCACATCAAAGCGCTGGGCTTTCTGCTTAACAACCTGCGGGCGATTGATGCTCAGCTGGCAACCATTGAGTCCGAACAGGCGATGGCGCTGCCGGGCAGTGAGGTGGAAAATCAGCTTGCTGATGACAGCGTGCACAGCGTTAGCGATATGTGGCTGCGGCTGAGCCGCAACTTTACGCCTGAGTCGGCACTCTTTCGCCACGCGGTAAGAATGTCGCTTGTGCTGTGCGTGGGGTATGCCTTAATCCAGATAACCGGGCTGCACCACGGCTACTGGATCCTGCTGACCAGCCTGTTCGTCTGCCAGCCGAACTATAACGCCACCCGACACCGTCTTGCGCTGCGTATTATCGGCACGCTGGTCGGCGTCGCGATTGGCCTTCCGGTGCTCTATTTCGTGCCCTCCGTTGAAGGTCAACTGATCCTGATTGTGATCACCGGCGTGCTGTTCTTCGCGTTTCGCAACGTGCAGTACGCCCACGCCACCATGTTCATTACGCTGCTGGTGCTGCTCTGCTTTAACCTGCTGGGTGAAGGGTTTGAAGTTGCCCTGCCCCGCGTGATCGATACCCTGATTGGCTGTGCGATTGCCTGGGCCGCGGTCAGCTTTATCTGGCCGGACTGGCGTTTCCGCAATTTGCCGCGCGTAGTGGACAGGGCGATGAACGCCAACTGTCGATACCTTGACGCAATCCTGGAGCAGTACCACCAGGGGCGTGATAACCGCCTGGCTTATCGGATAGCCCGTCGCGACGCGCATAACAGTGACGCAGAACTGGCCTCCGTTGTCTCTAACATGTCAACGGAGCCTCGGGCCACGGCGGAGATCCGTGAGACTGCGTTCCGCCTGCTCTGCCTGAACCATACGTTCACCAGCTATATTTCGACGCTCGGTGCCCACCGTGAGAAACTCACCAACCCGGGCATTCTCAACCTGCTCGATGATGCCGTCTGTTATGTCGATGACGCACTTCATCACCGACCGGCCGATGAGCCGCGCGTTCAACAGGCGCTGGATGAACTGGCTCAACGCATTGCGCATCTTGACCCTGGAAACGACAGCAAAGCGCCGCTGGTACTTCAGCAGATAGGCCTGCTTATCGCTCTGCTGCCTGAAATTTGCCGGCTGCAACAGCAAATCGCTACCTGGAGGAGTGATTCTCCTGTGGCTCAGGCAGCGCATTAAACCACTCCGTTAGCTCCCGGCGAATGCCTGCCGGGAGTGCCGCCTCATGCAGCCCCTCGATAGCCCCTTCCAGCGCGAAGAGAACTTTAATACTGAGCGCTTTGTTTTTTGCCCGCATCTTTAGCCAGCTCGCTCTTGCACCCAGCGCCCGCAGCGTTTCCTCATTGGTGATGCCAGCTTCAAAGAGCAAGACTTCAAGCTGAAAGGTCAGGTTTGGCAGATCCTTAAGTCGGTTTCGTTGATGGCGCTGATAGCGTTCTTTTCTTGCCGCACTGAGCGCAAACGAGGAGAGCTGAAGCAACCGCTCCCTGTCCTGCCATAATCCATCATCCACACGATAATAGTTGAGCAGCACCGGGCGGCCTCGCTTCATCAACGTTAAAAAAGAGGAGGCATTTTTTACACAGTATTTCGCACTCTCCTCACAGGCGCGAAGATAAAGCTCTCCGTCTGACACCATGGCAAAAACCGCATCATCCACCGCCAGGGTATAGCCTCCAAACAGCGCGCGATGATGAATCTCGCCCAACGGGGAGAGGTATTCCTGGGATTTATAAATCCGTTCATAAGATATCTTTTTCATGATATTTCCCTTCAAAATCATAAAGTAACAACGAAATTTCCTACTAGCGGATCCGTTAGCAGGAAAATAGGCAACTTATCGCCGATGAGCAAGATGATTTTTCGAGGGACATCAACATTGAATGAATTTTGCGAGTCGCTTTCCGAAAATGAGGTTGATCTTTATGCATACAGGGGTTACTGTATATCCATACAGTAACTACAGGGCTGGAATGAATATGCACACTTCAGGCTATGCAAATCGCTCAACCTCTCTCTCTTCTACCGCAGGCAATGTCGCGCAGAATTCCGTCGAGCGTGTTTCCACGGGGCTTATCAGTGAAGTGGTTTATCGTGAAGACCAGCCCCTGTTGACGCAACTTCTGTTGTTGCCGTTATTACAACAGCTTGGTCAGCAATCGCGCTGGCAGCTTTGGCTCACGCCTCAGCAAAAACTGAGCCGTGAGTGGGTTCAGTCCGCAGGCCTTCCGCTTACCAAGGTCATGCAAATTAATCAGCTCCCGCCGTGCGATACCGTAGAATCGATGATCCGCGCCTTACGCACCGGAAATTACAGCGTGGTGATTGGATGGTTACCGGAAGAACTGACGGAAGAGGAGCATTACCGTCTGACTGAAGCAGCCGAAGAAGGGAATGCGATCGGGTTCATTATGCGTCCGGTTCGATCGGATTCTTACCGCAGAGGACAACTTTCTGGGCTAAAAATTCACTCAAATTTGTATCATTGAGTGAAATTAAGATTTTTCCTGGAATTTTTTTTGACCTCAAGATGGCATTAAAGTTCCCGGTCACAAAATTGCGGCAAGGCTTGTCTGGTGCGGTTCTCCTTAATTTTATTGCACAAAATTCGTTCGAAAAATGTTAAATAATCGGTATACGGAACTTTTTTTTTCATATGCCTGACGGACTTCACACTTGTAAGTTTTCAGCTACGTTGTAGACTTTACATCGCCAGGGGTGCTCGGCCTAAGCCGAAGATATCGGTAGATTTATATTTGACCACGCCCCCCGGTGAAGGATTTAACCGTGATTCTCTCCTGAGACTTTCATGGCGAATTTTGGATGATAACGAGGCGCAAAAAATGAAAAAGACAGCTATCGCGATTGCAGTGGCACTGGCTGGCTTCGCTACCGTAGCGCAGGCCGCTCCGAAAGATAATACCTGGTATGCAGGTGGTAAACTGGGCTGGTCTCAGTTCCATGACACCGGCTGGTACAACAGCAGCCTGAACAATGATGGCCCAACTCACGAGAGCCAGCTTGGTGCAGGTGCGTTCGGTGGCTATCAGGTTAACCCGTATGTTGGTTTTGAAATGGGTTACGACTGGTTAGGTCGTATGCCATACAAAGGCGACACCATCAACGGCGCTTTCAAAGCACAGGGCGTTCAGCTGACCGCTAAACTGGGCTACCCAATCACTGACGATCTGGACGTGTACACCCGTCTGGGCGGCATGGTATGGCGCGCAGATTCCAGCAACAACATCTCTGGTGACAACCATGACACCGGTGTTTCCCCAGTATTCGCTGGTGGCGTTGAGTGGGCTATGACCCGTGACATCGCTACCCGTCTGGAATACCAGTGGGTTAACAACATCGGCGACGGCAACACCGTTGGTGTTCGTCCAGACAACGGCATGCTGAGCGTAGGTGTTTCCTACCGTTTCGGCCAGCAGGAAGAAGCAGCACCAGTTGTTGCTCCAGCGCCGGCTCCAGCTCCAGAAGTACAGACCAAGCACTTCACTCTGAAGTCTGACGTTCTGTTCAACTTCAACAAAGCGACTCTGAAACCAGAAGGCCAGCAGGCACTGGATCAGCTGTACACCCAGCTGAGCAACCTGGATCCTAAAGACGGTTCCGTAGTGGTTCTGGGCTTCACCGACCGTATCGGTTCTGACGCTTACAACCAGAAACTGTCTGAGAAACGTGCTCAGTCTGTTGTTGATTACCTGATCTCTAAAGGTATCCCAGCTAACAAGATCTCCCCACGTGGTATGGGCGAATCTAACCCAGTTACTGGCAACACCTGTGACAACGTGAAAGCTCGCGCTGCACTGATCGACTGCCTGGCTCCAGATCGTCGCGTAGAGATCGAAGTTAAAGGCATCAAAGACGTTGTAACTCAGCCAGCGGCATAAGTTATCGTCTTATAAAAAAACCCCGCAACGCGGGGTTTTTTATTGCCTGAGTAAAAGAAAAATCTATTTTTTACCCAACAGCGCCTGAAGGTCGTTCTTCAGCGTCGACATCTGGTTGGCGTACTTCTCTTTATGTTCGGCATCCTCAATCAGCTGCACGATGGTTTCCGAAAGCGTTTTGCCCCGTCGTTGTGCCAGCCCAGCCAGGCGTTGCCAGACAACGAACTCCAGATCGATTGATTTTTTGCGAGTGTGCTGATGCTCAGCATTAAAATGCCGTTTGCGTCGCGCGCGAATAGTTTGCTTCATCCGGTTTAATAACGCAGGATTGATGTGTTTCTCAATCCAACCGTTAACCTGTACCGGTTCATTTTCGAGGGTCAGCAAAATATCCACGGCTTCTTGCGCAGCGCTGGCTTCGATGTAGCAGGTGATCAGCTCCCCTTCACGGTGCTTTTTGACCAGGTACTTCCATTTCCAGCCGCTTTCGAGATTTTCCAGTTGTTGATATTTCATTGCGATCTCAGTGTTACCACGTAACTCTGTTCAGAATATCAGTTTTTTAGCAATCTGCTGAAAAGAAATCATATCCTGTGAGTGAATGCAGCCAATCGCCCTGTCGAAATCCCCGATCCTGCTTGGGTACAGCCCCCCGCTTACGGTATACTCCACGCTTTTACATCTGACTAAAAAACATCGACTTTGACCATTACGAAACTTGCATGGCGTGACCTTGTTCCCGATACCGAAAGTTACCAGGAACTGTTTGCACAGCCCGAACTCGCAAAAGAACACGAATTCATCCTTAGCGATACGCAGCCTCGTTTGCATTATGCGCTGGAGCAGGTGTTAAGCCCATGGGCAACAGCGCCCTTCATGCTGCTCAAAGCCCCGGAAGAAGCGGAATACCTGACGCTGCTCGGAGATGCCGTGCGCCAGCTGAAGCCGGAAGCGAACGCAGTTTTTGGCGGCCAGTATCGTATTGCGGGACATGATGTCACTTTCGAACCGGCGGCGCAGGCCGATGGCCTTTTTGCCGCTAAGGGCGAAGTGATTACCGCTAACTGGGTCGAGGCGGAACAACTCTTTGGTTGTCTGCGCCAGTTTAATGGCGAACTTTCGCTGCAGCCGGGGCTGGTACATCGCGCAAATGGCGGTGTTCTCATCATCTCACTGCGTACCCTGCTCTCGCAGCCGCTGCTGTGGATGCGTCTGAAAACTATCGTGCACCAGCAGCGTTTCGACTGGGTCGGCTACGATGAGTCTCGTCCTTTGCCTGTCTCTGTTCCGTCTATGCCGCTGTCGCTGACCGTCGTGCTGACGGGCGACCGTGAATCGCTGGCGGACTTCCAGGAAATGGAGCCAGAACTCGCTGAGCAGGCGGTGTATAGCGAATACGAAGACAACACCCAGATTGCTGACGCCGACGATATGGCGCAGTGGTGCCAGTGGGTGATGGCCGTTGCTGAACGTTTTGCGCTGCCAACCCCTGCGGCTGACGCGTGGCCGGGCTTAATCCGCGAAGCGGTACGCTACACCGGTGACCAGGAAACGCTGCCGCTTTGCCCGCTCTGGATCGGCAAACAGTTGCGTGAAGTGGGTGTGATCAGCGGTAACGGGGCGTTCACCGGCGAACAGCTCACTCAGATGCTGGCTCAGCGTGAGTGGCGAGAAGGCTATCTTGCCGACCGTATGCAGGATGAAATTCTGCTGGAACAAATTCTGGTGGAAACCGAAGGCGAACGCGTCGGGCAGATCAACGCCCTGTCGGTGATTGAATTTCCCGGTCATCCGCGCGCATTCGGGGAACCGTCCCGTATCAGCTGCGTTGTGCACATTGGCGATGGCGAGTTCACCGATATCGAACGGAAAGCCGAGCTGGGCGGCAACATTCACGCGAAAGGCATGATGATCATGCAGGCGTTTTTGATGTCAGAGCTGCAGCTTGAGCAACAGATCCCCTTCTCCGCCTCGCTGACGTTTGAGCAGTCCTACAGCGAAGTGGATGGCGATAGCGCCTCTATGGCCGAGCTGTGCGCCTTAATCAGCGCCCTGGCGGAAGTGCCCATCAATCAGAACATCGCGATCACCGGTTCGGTGGATCAGTTCGGTCGTGCACAGCCAGTGGGAGGCCTCAACGAAAAAATTGAAGGCTTCTTCTCTATCTGTCAGCAGCGCGGTTTAAACGGCAAACAGGGTGTGATTATTCCTGCTCCCAACGCACGCCATTTGAGCCTCAGTCAGGATATTCTGGATGCGGTTGAGCAAGAGCAATTCGCCATCTGGGCCATCGAAGGGATTGAGGATGCTCTACCCTTACTGACAAATCTGGTTTGGGATGGCGAAGGGCAAACCACCCTGATGCAGACTATCCAGGAGCGCATAGCTCAGGCGACACAGCAGGATGCTCGTCATCGTTATCCATGGCCGTTACGCTGGCTGGGCTGGTTTAGTTCGAACTGATCGGACTTGTTCAGCGTACACGTGTTAGCTATCCTGCGTCCTTCACTAAAATAAGGCTTACTGAGAACATGGTAGATAAACGCGAATCCTATACAAAAGAAGATCTTCTTGCCTCTGGTCGCGGTGAACTGTTTGGCGCTAAAGGCCCACAGTTACCGGCCCCGAACATGCTGATGATGGACCGTGTCGTGAAAATGACCGAAACCGGCGGCAACTTCGATAAGGGTTACGTAGAAGCAGAACTCGATATCAACCCGGACCTGTGGTTCTTCGGTTGCCACTTTATTGGCGATCCGGTAATGCCTGGCTGTCTGGGCCTGGATGCCATGTGGCAGCTGGTTGGCTTCTATCTGGGCTGGCTGGGCGGCGAAGGTAAAGGCCGCGCGCTGGGCGTGGGCGAAGTAAAATTCACTGGCCAGGTTCTGCCTACGGCGAAGAAAGTGACCTATCGCATTCACTTCAAGCGCATCGTTAACCGCCGCCTGATTATGGGCCTGGCAGATGGCGAAGTGCTGGTCGACGGTCGTCTGATCTATAGCGCAAGCGACCTGAAAGTTGGCCTGTTCCAGGATACTTCAGCTTTCTGATCGTGCTTTTGGCACCCCCAGAAAGGCGAAACCTCCGCATTGCGGAGGTTTCTTTTTTGAAAGAGACGTTATCAGGCTATGAGTGCCCTGTCGCCGATGGCTTCTCGCCAGCCTCCAAGCCATTGTGACCTTTGATTTATCGTCTGATAAGGACACATTTCTTTAGAACGTCCAGCGATGCCGGCCTGATAACCACGTTGATGAGCCCGTTCCAGGCGATCTCGTTTCTGTCTCTTCATGCCTCGTTTCCCTCATTCTTTTGTCTGGTGGAAAGAAAACAGTGTCTGCACTAAATGCACAGGCACAGATAACGAATACCCCGAATTAGTCGCATCGTCAATGTTCAAAATTCATACGGGTGTCATATTTGTGAGCTAGCTGGAAGTTCATTTGTACAAAAATTGTGACGTGGCACAAGTAACAAACTGAACTGAAAACGAAAAAAAACCGCAATCAGCGAGAGGCCAACTGCGGTTTTTAATGATGAATTTTACTTATGGCAGCCGGGAAATTTCTCTCGCGATGCTGGCCGACTCCTGTGCCCAACCCTGAGCCAGGACTTTCACCATTTCGTCATAGCCATCTTTCTGCTGCTTCAGCTCCAGATGGAAAGGACGCTTAATCAGCTGCCCCTGATGGTTCAGCAACCACTCCCCGCTAATCACCACCGCACCGTCATAACGGCCGTGGAAGCCCGTTACAGTGACGTTAAGCGTATCCTGGTCGTTACCCAGCGGCTGCGACGCGACAACCCAGCCCGGAAGCTGACTGCCCAGATTGGCCACCAGCGTGTTGCGCAGTTGCTGATCCAGCGGGCTGGCCCACAGATTGTTCGTCGCAATCACGTATTTAACGTCGCTGGTCTGATAGACCACGCCGTTTCCTGCCAGATAATCCGGCACGGCAACCTGCTCAACCCACAGCTGGCGGCTTCCCTGGCTGGTCGTGCTTTGCCCACCGCTGTGGGTAGCCACAGGCAGCTGATAGTAGCTTTTATTATCTACCCCTGAGCTGCACGCCGTTAACAGCAGAGCACCAACCATCAATAGCCACTTTTTCATTCTTTTGCCCTCTTCGGCTCAGGATCCTTTTTATCTTTCGCTTCGAACACCAGCGCGTTGCTCTTCTCGTTGAGCGTTTTCAGCACCGGCTGCAGTTCACGTAAGACCTGATCAAGACGCTGCATATCTGCCACCATCTTGTTGTAGGCCGCTGAACCCGGCTGGAAGCCCTGCATACTGCGGTTCAGCTCACGCAGCGTTTTCTGCATATCCTGCGGCAGCTGCTGCATGCTCTGGCTCGCCGTGATCTTGTTGATGTTATCCAGCGTGGTTTGCAGACGACGCATCGTTGCCTGGCTTTCGCTCAGTGAGTTCGTCGCCGCTTCAATCATCGGATTCAGCGGCAGATTGTTGATCTTATCCAGCGTCTCCATCAGGCGCTGTTGGATCTGAGCCAGACCGCTGCTCACCGTTGGGATGATCTTGTAGCCACCGAATTCACGAATACCGGTAATCGGCGGTGCTTTCGGGTAGAAGTCCATATCCACATACAGCGCGCCCGTCACCAGGTTACCCGTTTTCAGCGACCCGCGCAGACCACGGTTCATCAGTTCGTTAATATGCGCCGCGATATCCTGGTTCTCGCCAATCTGGTTCAGCAGACGCTCCGGCTCGATACGGATCAGCACCGGAATACGATAATCATCGTCCAGCATCTGGCTCAGGCCCGGGACAAAGAACGGAACTTGTCCAACCGTACCAAGACGAATACCGCGAAACTCAACGGGCGCGCCCGGCTGCAGACCGCGGACGGAGTCTTTAAAGAACATCAGGAAGTCGATGTGATCGGTATAAAGCGCGTCCTGAATGCTTCGTTGATCGTCAAAGAGTCTGAACGCCGTTTTCTCGGCAACCGGCTGCCCGAGATCCTGCCCTTCCGGAACATCAAAGCTCACCCCGCCGCCAAACAGCGTGGTTAATGATCCCATTTCTACGCGCATCCCCGCCGACGTAAGATCGACCGCGATCCCGCTGTCCTTCCAGAAACGAACGTTGCTGGTCACCAGACGATCGTTTGGCGCATTGATGAAAAGCTGATAGCTAATGGTACGCTTTTGCGCATCGAAGGTGCTGGTTTCAACGGAACCGACGCGGTAGCCGCGGAACAGTACCGGGTCACCCGCCGTGAGCTGACCCGCTTTTTTGCTGTCGAGGATCACGCGGATACCCTTGGCATCAGGCGGCGCAAGCGGCGGTGAATCCAGAAGCTGGTATTTTCCCGGCTGGCTACCCTTCGTGCCGGGCTGCAGTTCAATATAGGCTCCGGAGAGCAGCGTCCCTAAACCGCTGATCCCTTCACGTCCCACCTGCGGTTTAACGACCCAGAAAACGGAATCGCCATGCAGCAGTTTTTCCATGCCGGCATTAAGGCGCGCCTTAATTTCCACATGGGTTAAATCGTCGGTCAGGGTTGCGCTTTCGACCACGCCCACGTCCACGCTACGGCTTTTGATGGTCGTTTTACCGCCCTCAATCCCCTCGGCATTGGTGGTTATCAGCGTGACTTCCGGTCCCTGATGGCTGTAATGATAAAACAGGATCCATGCACCGATCAGCGCGGTCACGATGGGAAAAATCCACACCGGCGACCAGTTTTTGACCTTCTGCACTTTCGCCTCTCCACTCTTATTTTCCATGCTCTTACTCTTCCTCATGGCTTGATTCAGGCTCACGATCCCACGATAAACGAGGGTCGAAGGTCATGGCCGCAAACATGGTCATAATCACGACCAGTGCAAACATTAAAGCCCCCATCGCGGGATAAATACTCATCAAACCGCCCATCCGCACCAGTGCAGAGAGAACGGCGATGACAAACACGTCAATCATTGACCAGCGTCCGACAAACTCGACCACTTCATAAATCAGGTGCATGCGTTCGCTGTCGCGTTTTCCATGCCCCTTCGCATCCCAGCAGAGCCAGGCGATGGCGATCATTTTTAAGGTTGGCACCATAATACTGGCGATAAAGATCACGCCGGCGACAGGATAGGAACCTTCTCCCCACAGCAGGATCACCCCGGCCAGGATCGTCGAGGGCATTTTGTCGCCGAGCAAATCGGTGATCATGATCGGTAGAATATTGGCAGGCAGATACAGCATGATGGAGGTGACCAGCAGCGCCATCGTCCACTGCAGGCTATTTTTACGGCGTACGTGACCTTTCGTTTCGCAGCGCGGACAAACGTCGAGATCGGCGGGCAGCACGGCGGTGCAGCATGGGCAGGAACGCAGCCCCTGACGAATTCCGGGCACGCCGACTTTTACCGTCTGCGCAAGCGTCGGTGCCGGGGCGATATCATCCCACGCCCAGCGCCTGTCCACGCACTGGAAGGCGCGCAGCTGCAGGACACAGTACAGGCACCACGGAATAAAGCTGCTGCCGATCCCCACATCACCGTACGCCATGAGCTTCACGAAACTGACCAGAATGCCCGCCAGAAAGATTTCGGCCATACCCCAGCTTTTGAGCTGAAATAGGATACGCGCGAGCCGGATTTTCAGTGATGAGGGCATCCTGACGCGGTTGACCAGCAAAAGGATAACGACCAGGCAAAAAGCCGGGACTATCTGGACAAACAGGAGAAAAAAGGTGCCGAGGCTGGCGTAATCTTCCGAGAACATCACGCCCGGGATTTCAAGCAGATCCACCTGGCTGGTTATCCCTCCCACCTTCATATAAATGAAGGGGAAGAGATTGGAGAGCAGCAGCATGAACAATGCTGCCAGAGCGTAAGCAGTGGGACGCTGCCGCGGCGCGTCCCACTCGGTTGTCAACGTTGCGCCGCAACGTGGACACAGGGCTTTATGTCCGTGACCAAGCTCTGGCAACGCCACGAGCATATCGCATTGCGAGCATAAAATATGCCTGTCGGCATGGTGCTGGTCACACATATGTTATCCCTGTTTATGCGCCGTTTTTCAGAGACTCAAGGTACTCCCAGCGCTCAAATGCTTCTTCCAGGGCTTTTTCAGCCGCGGACAGTTCAGCCAGTACTTTCTGAGTATAGTCGTGCGGCTGCGTAAAGAATGACGCATCAGCGACCTGCATCTGCAACGTTTCCAGAGCTGCCTCCAGCTCTTCAAGACGCTGAGGCAGCCCCTCGAGTTCGCGCTGCAGGTTATAACTCATTTTAGCAGGAGATTTTTTAACAGTTTCTGCTTTTGTTACAGCAGGTTCCGGTACATTTCTGGATTTAGCCTGTTTCTGCGCCAGAGACTGCGATTGCTGCCCTTTTGCATCGTGATAACCGCCTACGTATTGTCCAATTCGCCCTTCACCTTCGAAGATCCAGCACTCGGTTACGGTGTTATCCACGAACTGACGATCGTGGCTGACCAGCATTACGGTCCCCTGATAACCGTCAATCAGTTCTTCGAGTAATTCCAGCGTTTCGACATCAAGGTCGTTCGTTGGTTCATCGAGAATCAACAGGTTACTTGGTTTCAGGAACAGACGCGCCAGCAGCAGACGATTACGCTCTCCGCCAGATAACGCACGCACAGGGGTCATCGCGCGTTTCGGATGGAACAGGAAGTCCTGCAGATAGCCCAGCACGTGGCGCGGCTTGCCGTTTACCATTACCTCTTGCTTGCCTTCGGCGAGGTTATCCATTACCGTGCGGTCCGGATCAAGCTCCGCGCGGTGCTGGTCGAAGTAGGCCACTTCCAGCTTAGTCCCACAGTGAATACGGCCGCTGTCGGCCTGCAGCTGGCCCAACATCAGCTTCAGCAGCGTGGTTTTACCACAGCCGTTCGGGCCGATAAGCGCAATTTTGTCACCGCGCTGAACCTGGGCGGAGAAATCTTTCACCAGCACTTTGCCATCAACCTGATAGTTGACGTTTTCCATTTCGAAGACAATCTTGCCGGAACGGGACGCTTCTTCCACCTGCATTTTGGCGCTGCCCATCACTTCACGGCGTTCGCTGCGCTCACGGCGCATTGCCTTCAGAGCGCGCACGCGGCCTTCGTTACGGGTACGGCGGGCCTTGATGCCCTGGCGGATCCACACCTCTTCCTGCGCCAGCTTGCGGTCGAACTCCGCATTCTGCAGCTCTTCCACGCGCAGGTTTTCTTCTTTCTCAAGCAGATAAGTGTCGTAATCGCCAGGATAGGTGACCAGCTTGCCGCGGTCGAGATCGACAATACGCGTTGCCATGTTGCGAATAAACGAACGGTCGTGCGAGATAAAGATGATGGTGCCGCTGAAGGTTTTCAGGAACCCTTCCAGCCAGTCAATCGCTTCGATATCCAGGTGGTTCGTCGGTTCGTCCAGCAGCAGCACCTTCGGCCCGCTGACCAGCGCGCGGCCCAGGGCCGCTTTACGCAGCCAGCCGCCGGAGAGCGCCGACAGCTCCATGTCCGCTTCCAGACCAAGCTGGGCCAGAACCTCGTTAATGCGGTTTTCAAGCTGCCACAGACCGTGATGATCGAGCATCTCCTGCACTTTCGCCAGTTCGTTGAGGTTCTTGTCGCTCGGATCGGTCATCACCAGATGCGAAATCTCGTGATAGCGCTTCAGGTATTCGGCCTGCTCAGAGATCCCTTCCGCCACGAAATCGTAAACGCTGCCGGTCACGTGACGCGGCGGGTCCTGCTGGAGGCGGGAGACGATCAGATCCTGCTCGTAAACGATGCGGCCGTCATCCAACCCCTGTTCGCGATTGAGAATTTTCATCAGCGTGGATTTACCCGCGCCGTTACGGCCCACCAGACAGACGCGCTCGTTATCTTCGATATGCAGCTCTGCATTATCGAGAAGCGGCGAGTCGCTGAAAGAGAGCCACGCGCCGTGCATACTAATTAAAGACATTTATTTTTCCTTTCAGACCGCGGTAATCAACCAGCAGTTATGAATTTGACGGTTACGGGCAAAGTCCTGAGACAGCGTTTTTTGGCTGATTTCTTGTGCTTTCAGTCCCAGGGCTGCTAAGCCGTCATGATCCATACGGAAGCCGCGTTTGTTGTTCGAGAACATAATGGTGCCGCCCTTACGCAGCAGGCGCTTCAGGTCGGTCATCAGGCGCAGGTGATCGCGTTGAACTTCAAAGCTATCCTCCATGCGCTTGGAGTTGGAGAAGGTCGGCGGATCGATAAAGATCAGGTCGAACTGCTCGTCGGTATCACGCAGCCAGCCCAGCACGTCGGCCTGCATCAGTCGGTGCTGACGTCCGGTCAGCCCGTTAAGACGCAGGTTGCGCTCCGCCCACTCCAGATAGGTACGGGACATATCCACCGTGGTGGTGCTCCGCGCGCCGCCCAGACCCGCATGCACGCTCGCGCTGCCAGTATAGGAGAACAGGTTGAGGAAATCTTTGCCCTTGCTCATCTGACCCAGCATGCGACGGGCGATACGGTGGTCGAGGAACAGGCCGGTATCCAGATAGTCGGTCAGGTTCACCCACAGGCGAGCGTTGTATTCGCCCACTTCGATGAAGTCGCCCTTCTCGCCCATCTTCTGATACTGATTTTTTCCTTTCTGACGCTCGCGGGTTTTCAGCACCAGCTTGTTTGGCGCAATGCCGAGCACGGCGATGGTGGCCGCAATCACATCCAGCATGCGCTGACGCGCTTTTTGCGCATCAATGGTTTTCGGTGGAGCATATTCCTGAATCACCACCCAGTCCGCGTAGCGGTCAACCGCCACGTTGTACTCCGGCAGATCGGCATCGTACAGGCGATAGCATTCAATGCCCTCCTGCTTCGCCCACTTCTCAAATTTCTTCAGGTTCTTGCGCAGGCGGTTGGCGTAATCTTCCGCCACGCCGGATGGCTTACTGTCCGCCGCTTTCTCCGCCAGATGGTAGTTTTTTTGCACGCAGTCCAACGGGCCGTTTTTCGCTTTAAACTGGCGATCGGCACGCAGCTGCAGGCAGCTCAGCAGCTCCGGCGAGGCGCTAAACAGCGACAGGTTCCAGCCGCCGAAGTAGTCCTTCATATTGCGCCCCAGCAGGCTGTGCAGGGCAATCAGCGCCGGTTCGCTGTCCAGACGCTCGCCGTATGGCGGGTTGCTGATCACGGTACCGTACGGACCTTTTGGCAGCGGGTTGGTCAGATTCGCCACGTCTTTCACTTCAAAGGTGAGCAGCTCGCCGATACCGGCGCGACGGGCGTTGCTGCGCGCGCGTTCGATTACGCGCGGGTCGCTGTCCGAACCGTAGAAGTGGGAGGTGTACTCCGCCAGACCTTTACGCGCGCGGGTCTGCGCGTCGTCTTTGACCTCTTTCCAGAGCGCTTCGTCGTGCTGCGCCCAGCCTTTAAAGCCCCAGTGACCGCGATGCAGGCCCGGCGCGCGGTCGGTTGCCAGCATAGCCGCTTCAATCAGCAACGTACCGGAACCACACATCGGATCGAGCAGCGGCGTGCCCGGCTGCCAGCCGGAGCGCATTACAATGGCGGCGGCCAGCGTTTCTTTAATTGGCGCCATACCGGTACGATCGCGGTAGCCGCGCAGGTGCAGGCCTGCGCCGCTCAGATCGAGAGAAATACTCGCCGTGTCACCGTTGAGCCAGACGTTAATACGCAGATCCGGATTTTCGCGATCGACGTTTGGACGTTCCTTATTTTTACGCGTGAAGCAGTCCACAATGGCGTCTTTTACGCGCAGGGCACCGTACTGGCTGTTGCGGATCTCGTCGTTCACGCCGTTGAAATGCACCGCAAAGGTGGCATTGGGCGTGAAGATCTCTGTCCAGTCGATCATCTGTACGCCGGTATAGAGGTCCAGGTCGCTATAGACCTTGCACTCCTTCATCGGCAGCATGATGCGCGACGCCAGACGGCTCCACATCAGGCTCTGGTAAATAAGCCGCGTGTCGCCCTCAAAATGGACACCACCCTGAACCACCTGGCACTCTTGCGCGCCCAGGCTTTCCAGTTCAGTTTTTAACAGCTCTTCCAGCCCACGGGCCGTACTGGCAAACAGAGAATTCATATCGTCACTTTTACTCTTAGAAAATTGTCGCGCATTATAGCTAATATGGCGTGTATGTCATAAAGTTGAAGGCTTATTTTCATTTGTGGGAGTGTGCAGTGGCGACGTTATCCAGGCTTTTTATTCATCCGGTGAAATCCATGCGCGGCATCGGCATCTCTCACGCGCTGGCCGACATGAGCGGATTCGCCTTCGATCGCATTTTTATGGTCACCGAGCCTGACGGCACGTTCATTACCGCACGCCAGTTCCCGCAGATGGTTCGCTTTACCCCTTCCCCGCTTCATGACGGTTTACACCTTACCGCGCCGGACGGTTCCAGCGCGGTAATTCGCTTTGCTGATTTTGCGCCTGTCGATGCGCCAACGGAAGTGTGGGGCAATCATTTTACCGCGCGCATCGCCCCGGATGAGATTAACCGCTGGCTGAGCGGTTTCTTCTCTCGTGACGTGCAGCTGCGCTGGGTAGGTCCTGAACTGACGCGTCGCGTGAAGCGCCATGACGCCGTTCCCCTCTCCTTCGCCGATGGTTTCCCGTTCCTGCTGACTAACGAAGCCTCGCTGCGTGATTTACAAAGCCGCTGCAAGGCTAGCGTTCAGATGGAACAGTTCCGTCCGAACCTGGTGGTCACGGGCGCCGACGCCTGGGAAGAAGACACCTGGAAAGTGATCCGCATCGGTAGCGTCATCTTTGATGTCGTAAAACCCTGCAGTCGCTGCATTTTCACCACGGTGAGCCCTGAGAAAGGTCAGAAACACCCTTCCGGCGAACCGCTGAAGACGCTGCAGTCGTTCCGCACCGCGCAGGACAACGGCGATGTGGATTTCGGCCAGAACCTGATCCCGCGCTCCAGCGGCGCAATCCGCGTCGGTGATGAGGTAGAAATTCTTGCCCGAGGGCCTGCAAAAGCGTACGGCTCAGGTCAGGAAGAAGAAATGGTCGACGTTGTGACGAATGTCGCCTCTGCGGTAGATATTCACTGGCAGGGCAACGTCATCCGTGGCAACAACCAGCAGGTATTACTGGAGCAACTGGAGCAGGCAGGTATTCGCGTACCCTATTCCTGTCGCGCAGGCATTTGCGGATGCTGCCGCATCAGGCTGGTGGATGGAGAGGTCAGTGCGCTGAAAAAATCGGCAATTGGAAATGACGGCACAATTCTGTGCTGTAGCTGCATACCGAAAACGTCCGTACAGCTGGAAGCTTAAACCGCCTGTTCAAGGCTGAAGGAATCTACGCGCAGCTGCGGCTTCAGCCTGTCGTTCATCACTTTAATGGCATCGCCAAGCTGCATCGTCCGCCCGGCAATGGTTACGCCGGGCTGTGCCAGCAGGCAGAGCGCAGCATTTTCGCCTGGCTCAACCACCAGCAGGCTCACCTCTTCTGCGGTATCGCTCAGATTGACGCTGGCCGCGTCACCCGTTGCCGGGGTCCAGCTCATACCATGCGCAAGAAAATGCCAGCTTTTTGGCATTTGCGGTTTCAGGAAGCGGATAGCCACCAGCGCATTTAATACCAACTCGGCACGCTGCTCTTTAGAGAGCACCAGATCCCGGCATTTTTCTTCAAAGGAGAAATAAAGCGCCGCATCGTCAACGCAAAAGCCCGACGGGGAAAATGCATCCGGGGTTAACATTCGGCGGGCAAAACGAGAACGAAACAACATGCCATTGGCTAAATCGAGCATCATTCGGTCATGCTCGTCGCAAAAATACCAGCGCCAGTTATCGTCAGGTTTAATTCGCATGTGTCTCTCCCGTCCCCAAACGTCCTGTACTAAAAATGTCCTGTTTGCCGCCTCGTTTATAACACCATTAATAAAAGACTATAATGACTAAATAAGCAACAGTGACGGAATATAAAACAACCAGGGCTGGAAATAAAGCCCTGGTTGTCTGATTAAGAGAAAAGATTAGATATGAGTAACGATTTCTTTAATCAGCGGCGGTCCTTTAAAAATAAAGCCGGAATAGATTTGCACCAGTGACGCACCTGCTGCCATCTTCTCGCGCGCAGCAATCACTGAGTCAATGCCGCCGACGCCAATAATCGGCAGACGTCCTTTTAATTCCGCAGACAGGGCGCGAATAATTTCGGTGCTTTTTAATTGCACCGGACGTCCACTTAACCCACCCGCTTCGTCACAGTTTTTCATTCCCTGCACGAGGGAACGATCGAGAGTGGTATTGGTCGCAATAACACCATCAATATTATGGCGAACCAAACTGTCGGCAACCTGGATCAATTCTTCAGGAGAAAGATCCGGGGCGATCTTAACCGCGACCGGAACATATTTATGGTGGATCGTCTGGAGTTCATTTTGTTTATTTTTAATGGCACTCAGAAGATCGTCCAGCGCTTCGCCATATTGTAAGGAACGCAGACCCGGAGTATTGGGTGAAGAAATATTCACCGCGATATAACCGGCATAGGCGTAGACTTTTTCCATACAAATCAGATAGTCATCTTTACCCTGCTCAACCGGCGTGTCTTTATTTTTGCCAATATTGATGCCTAATATCCCGTCAAAATGGGCTTTTTTTACGTTCTCAACCAGGTGATCAACACCGAGGTTATTAAAGCCCATGCGGTTTATCAGCCCTTCGGCTTCAACCAGGCGGAACAGGCGCGGCTTGTCATTTCCCGGCTGCGGGCGCGGCGTGACGGTGCCGATTTCAATGGAGCCAAAGCCCATCGCGCCCAGGGCATCAATGCACTCGCCATTTTTGTCCAGACCGGCCGCCAGACCCAGCGGATTTTTAAAGGTCAGACCCATGCACTGCACAGGTTTTTCCGGCACATTCTGACGCACCAGAGCGGCCAGCGGCGTTCCGGTAATACGACGTAATTGCTGGAATGTAAATTCATGAGCGCGCTCAGGGTCGAGCTGGAAAAGGGCTTTACGAACGAAGGGGTAGTACATGAACTCTCCTGGATTCCCGGTGTGCAAACCGGGAGGGGATTATGGGCGATCCACGCGCGAAAGGGAATTGACCTGCGGCAAAAAATCAGCGCAAAACGCAATCGTTTACCTTCACGTCTATTTCTTATGCACTTTTTCGCATTTTAATTGCAGATAAATCATTTAGTGGAATAACCGCGCGGTGTCACACTCCTGAAAATTGTTATGAATGTTAGATAAAAGCAAACAATTGGTTATAAGGAGGAAGTATGCGCGTCATTACCCTGGCCGGAAGTCCACGATTCCCTTCGCGCTCCAGCGCCCTGCTGGAATATGCCCGCGAAAAACTCAATGCCCTGGATGTGGAAGTGTGCCACTGGAACCTGCATAACTTCGAACCTGAAGATCTGCTCTATGCCCGTTTCGACAGCCCTGCGCTTAAAACGCTGATCGAGCAGCTTAACGGCGCTGACGGCTTAATTGTGGCAACGCCTATTTATAAAGCCTCCTTTTCCGGGGCGCTGAAAACCCTGCTCGATCTGCTTCCGGAGCGCGCCCTGGACGGCAAAGTCGTGCTGCCGCTAGCAACGGGCGGTACGGTTGCCCATTTATTGGCCGTGGATTATGCCCTGAAGCCGGTGCTGAACGCGCTGAAAGCGCAGGAGATCCTCCACGGCGTTTTCGCAGATGACTCCCAGATTATTGATTATCAACATAAACCTCATTTTACGCCCAACCTGCAAACCCGCCTCGATAACGCTCTGGAAACCTTCTGGCACGCTCTGCACCGCAGGGATATCCAGGCCCCGGCGTTTGGTCAGCCTCAAGGAGTCGCACATGTTTAAAACGTTAACCCGCATCGGCCTGGCAGGTCTGATGGCGCTTACCTCGCTGGCCCATGCCGCAGAAACGGCTCCGGAAAGTTTGCGCATTGGCTATCAGAAAGGCAGCGTCAGCATGGTGCTGGCGAAAAGCCACCAGCTGCTGGAAAAACGCTTCCCGAACACCAAATTCTCCTGGGTGGAGTTCCCTGCTGGCCCGCAGATGCTGGAGGCCCTGAACGTCGGCAGTATCGATCTCGGCAGCACGGGCGATATTCCGCCGATATTTGCCCAGGCGGCGGGAGCGGACCTCGTCTATGTTGGCGTTGAGCCGCCCAAACCGAAGGCCGAAGTGATTCTGGTGCCTGAAAACAGCGACATTAAAAGCGTCGCCGACCTCAAAGGGCACAAAGTGGCTTTCCAGAAAGGTTCCAGCTCACACAACCTGCTGTTGCGTGCCCTGCAGGAAGCCGGGCTGAAGTTCACTGACATTCAGCCTGTTTACCTGACGCCTGCCGACGCCCGCGCCGCGTTCCAGCAGAAGGACGTTGATGCCTGGGCCATCTGGGATCCGTACTACTCCGCCGCATTGCTGCAGGGCGGCGTTCGCGTGCTGAAAGACGGTACCACGCTGAAGCAGACCGGCTCGTTCTATCTGGCCGCGCGTCCTTATGCGGAAAAGAACGGCGCATTTATTCAGGGCGTACTGGATACCTTTACCCAGGCCGATGCGCTGACCCAGACCCAGCGTCAGGAGAGCATTGCCCTGCTGGCGAAAACCATGGGCTTACCTGAGCCGGTGATCGCGAGCTATCTCAACCACCGTCCGCCGACCACCATTACGCCCGTGGACGCGCACGTCGCCGCGCTTCAGCAACAAACGGCTGACCTTTTCTATCAAAACCGCCTGGTGCCAAAACAGGTCACTATCCGCGAACGCATCTGGCAGCCCGCAGGCAAAGAAGGAGCTAAATCATGAGTCTGAATCTTTTCTGGTTTTTACCCACCCACGGTGATGGACACTATCTTGGTACAGAAGAGGGCTCGCGCCCGGTTGACCACGGCTACCTGCAGCAGATTGCGCAGGCGGCGGACCGAATCGGTTTCACCGGGGTGCTGATCCCGACCGGACGTTCATGTGAAGATGCCTGGCTGGTGGCCGCATCGATGATCCCGGTCACCCAGCGTCTGAAGTTCCTGGTTGCCTTACGCCCGAGCGTAGTCTCCCCTACCGTGGCGGCGCGTCAGGCGGCAACGCTGGACAGGCTATCCAACGGTCGCGCCCTGTTTAACCTGGTGACGGGCAGCGACCCGCAGGAGCTGGCGGGCGATGGGGTGTTCCTCGACCATACCGAGCGCTATGAAGCCTCCGCCGAGTTCACCCGCGTCTGGCGACGTCTGCTGGAAGGGGAAACCGTCACCTTTGAAGGCAAGCATATTCACGTTCGTGACGCGAAGCTCTACTTCCCACCGGTTCAGCAGCCGCGCCCGCCGCTCTATTTTGGCGGATCGTCGGATGTGGCCCAGGATCTGGCGGCAGAGCAGGTCGATCTCTATCTTACCTGGGGCGAACCGCCTGAGCTGGTGAAAGAAAAAATTGCCCAGGTACGCGCGAAGGCGGCCGCCCATGGCCGCAAGGTGCGCTTCGGTATTCGCCTGCACGTAATCGTGCGCGAAACCAATGAAGAAGCCTGGCAGGCCGCCGACCGTCTGATTTCCCATCTGGACGATGAGACCATCGCCAGGGCGCAGGCCGCGTTTGCCAAAACCGACTCCGTCGGACAGCACCGAATGGCGTCCCTGCACAACGGCAAGCGCGAGAATCTGGAGATCAGCCCGAACCTGTGGGCGGGCGTCGGCCTGGTGCGCGGCGGTGCGGGCACGGCGCTGGTCGGCGACGGTCCGACCGTAGCCGCCCGGATTAATGAATACGCAGACCTGGGTATCGACAGCTTTATTCTCTCCGGTTATCCGCATCTGGAAGAGGCGTACAAGGTGGGCGAGCTGTTATTCCCGCATCTGGATGTCGCCATCCCGGAGATTCCGCAGCCGCAGCGGCTTCAGCTTCAGGGCGAAGCCGTGGCGAACGAGTTTATTCCACGCAAAGCCGCACAGAGCTAAGGAGTGACCATGTCTGCCACCTCACAAAAATGGCTGCTGCGCGCCGCGCCGTGGTTTTTACCCGTCGGCATTGTGGCTCTCTGGCAGCTCGCGTCATCCACCGGCTGGCTGTCGAGCCGCATTCTGCCCTCTCCGGAGGGCGTCGTAGAAGCGTTCTGGTCGCTGAGCGTGAGCGGTGAGCTGTGGCAGCATCTGGCTATCAGCTCCTGGCGCGCCGTGATTGGGTTTTCCATCGGCGGCAGCATCGGTCTGGTTCTGGGCTTGATCAGCGGCCTTTCCCGCTGGGGCGAGCGGCTGCTGGATACCTCTATTCAGATGCTGCGCAACGTGCCGCATCTGGCGCTGATCCCGCTGGTTATCCTGTGGTTTGGGATTGATGAGAGCGCCAAGATCTTCCTCGTGGCGCTGGGCACATTGTTCCCGATTTACATCAACACCTGGCACGGCATCCGCAACATCGATCGCGGTCTGGTGGAGATGGCGCGCAGCTACGGCTTATCGGGTTTTTCTCTCTTTATTCACGTGATTCTGCCGGGCGCCCTGCCCTCCATTATGGTCGGGGTGCGTTTTGCGCTCGGCCTGATGTGGCTGACGCTGATTGTGGCAGAGACCATCTCGGCCAACTCAGGCATAGGCTACCTGGCAATGAACGCCCGCGAGTTCCTGCAAACGGACGTGGTGGTGGTTGCCATCATTCTGTATGCCCTGCTCGGCAAGCTCGCCGACGTCAGCGCCCAGTGGCTGGAGCGCAGCTGGCTGCGCTGGAACCCGGCCTATACCCTTCAGGAGGCGAAAGCATGAACACTGCACGACTGAATCAGGGAACGCCGTTACTGCTGAACGGCGTGACCAAACGCTACGGCGAAAACACCATTCTTAACGGGCTGGATCTGCACATTCCCGCCGGACAATTTGTGGCCGTTGTTGGTCGCAGCGGCGGCGGCAAGAGTACCCTGCTACGGCTTCTGGCCGGGCTGGAAGCCCCCAACGGCGGTGACATTCTGGCAGGAACGACGCCGCTTTCGAATATTCAGGACGATACCCGCATGATGTTTCAGGATGCACGCCTGCTGCCGTGGAAATCGGTTATCGATAATGTCGGACTCGGTCTTAAGGGCAACTGGCGGGATGAAGCCCGCCAGGCGCTGGCCGCCGTTGGGCTGGAAAATCGCGCCGATGAATGGCCTGCCGCACTCTCTGGTGGGCAGAAGCAGCGCGTGGCGCTGGCGCGCGCGTTAATTCATCGTCCGGGCCTGCTGTTGCTTGATGAACCGCTGGGCGCGCTCGACGCCCTGACGCGAATCGAAATGCAGGATTTGATTGGATCTCTCTGGCAGGCACACGGCTTTACGGTACTGCTGGTGACGCATGACGTGAGCGAAGCCGTCGCAATGGCCGACAGGGTGCTGTTAATAGAAGATGGTAAAATAGGTCTGGATCTGGCGGTAGATCTTCCGCGCCCTCGCCGCGTGGGCTCGGCAAGGCTGGCGGAGCTGGAAGCTGAGGTATTGGATCGGGTGATGAAGCGCGGGGGGACGGAGTTACAGCGAGCCAAGGCTAATGCCTGATGCCCTCACCCCGGCCCTCTCCCACAGGGAGAGGGAGGGTTAACTTTTACTACGCTAAGGCCTTAGCAATCTTCTCGTATAGATCGCCAGACAGGTTCTCCAGCCCTTTCAGCTGCTCAAGCGCGGCACGCATCTTCGCCTGACGCTTCGCGTCGTAGCGTTTCAAACGGATCAGCGGCTCTATAAGGCGAGACGCCACCTGCGGGTTACGGCTGTTCAGCTCGGTCAGCATTTCCACCATGAACTGATAACCGCTGCCGTCTTCGGCGTGGAACGCCGCCGGGTTACTGCTGGCAAATGCGCCAATCAGAGAACGCACGCGGTTTGGGTTGCTCAGGGTAAAGGAGCGATGCTTCAGCAGGCTGCGCACGTTGCTGAGCGCATCAGCCGCCGGACTGGTCGCCTGCAGGATGAACCACTTGTCCATCACCAGGCCATCCTGATGCCACTTGTCGTCGTACTCCTGCATTAGCGCATCGCGGCACGGCAGTTCGGCGGCAACGCTTGCGCCCAGCGCGGCCAGCGCGTCGGTCATGTTATCCGCTTCATGATACTGCTTGCTCACCAGGGTGTTCGCCAGCTCGGTTTCGCCAAACGCCAGATAGCGCAGGCAGGTATTGCGCAGAGAACGTTTACCAATGTCCGCGTGCTCAACGCGATAAGCGTCAAGCTTGTTGGCGTTATAAATGGCGAGGAACTCATCGGCCAGCTCAGCAGCCAGCGTACGGGTCAGCGCTTCACGCACCGCCACGATGGCAATCGGGTCGATGATGTCAAACAGCTCGGCGATTTCAGTCGCTGACGGCAGGGTCAGAATTTCAGCGGCCAGGGCCGGGTCAATCTTCTCATCCAGCAGGATCGCGCGGAACGCGTCAGCCACATGGACAGGCAGCGACAGCGGCTGGCCCTGCTGATGGCGGTTTACGTTGAGCTTGATGTAGGTCGCCAGCAGGCTTTGCGCCGCATCCCAGCGGGAGAAGTCGTTACGCGCGTGACGCATCAGGAACGTCAGCTGCTGATCGCTCCACTTGTATTCCAGCTTCACCGGCGCGGAGAATTCACACAGCAGCGCAGGCACCGGCTGGAAGTAGACGTTATCGAAGATAAAGGTCTGCTCGGCCTGAGTCACGTTCAGCACGTGGTGTACCGGGTGGCCTCCCTTCTGGAGCGGGATGACTTTGCCTTCGTTATCGTACAGCTCGATGCTGAACGGAATATGCAGCGGATATTTCTCTTCCTGCTCCGCCGTCGGCGGCGTGCGCTGGCTGATGGTTAGGGTGTACTGCTCGGTTTCCGGATTGTAATCGTCTTTGACGGTGACAACTGGCGTCCCGGCCTGGCTGTACCAGCGGCGGAAGTGAGAGAGATCGACATTAGAGGCATCCTCCATCGCCTGCACAAAATCGTCGCAGGTGGCCGCGCTGCCGTCATGACGCTCGAAGTACAGCTGCATCCCTTTCTGGAAGTTCTCCTCGCCCAGCAGGGTGTGGATCATGCGGATAATTTCAGCGCCCTTCTCGTACACCGTCAGAGTGTAGAAGTTGTTCATTTCGATAACTTTATCCGGGCGGATCGGATGCGCCATTGGGCTGGCATCTTCCGCAAACTGCAGGCCGCGCATGGTACGCACGTTGTTGATGCGGTTCACCGCGCGTGAACCCAGATCGGAGCTGAACTCCTGATCGCGGAAGACGGTCAGGCCCTCTTTCAGGCTCAGCTGGAACCAGTCGCGGCAGGTGACGCGGTTACCGGTCCAGTTGTGGAAATATTCGTGGCCGATAACGCGTTCGATATCAAGGTAGTCTTTGTCCGTTGCGGTATCGGTACGAGCCAGCACGTATTTGGAGTTAAAGACGTTAAGGCCCTTGTTCTCCATTGCGCCCATGTTGAAGAAATCGACGGCGACGATCATATAAATGTCGAGGTCATATTCGAGGCCGAAACGCTCCTCGTCCCACTTCATGGAGTTGATGAGAGAGGTCATCGCCCACGGCGCGCGGTCAAGGTTGCCGCGGTCAACAAACAGCTCCAGCGCCACCTCGCGGCCTGAGCGCGTTTTGAATGTATCGCGCAGCACGTCGAAGTCCCCCGCCACCAGCGCAAACAGGTAGCACGGTTTCGGGAAGGGATCCTGCCACTGCACCCAGTGACGGCCATTCTCCAGCTCGCCTTCGCCTACGCGATTACCGTTGGAGAGCAGGAAGGGATACAGGGTTTTATCGGCGATGATTTTGGTGGTGAAGCGCGCCAGGACGTCCGGACGATCGAGATACCAGGTTATATGGCGGAACCCTTCCGCTTCACACTGGGTACACAGCGCCACGCCCGACTGGTAAAGCCCTTCCAGCGCGGTGTTAGCGGCCGGGCTGATTTCATTCACGATGCGCAGCGTAAACTGTTCCGGCAGGTTGTCGATGACCAGCTGGTTGTTTTCTTCTTTATAGTCCGACCAGGCTTCATCATTAATATGCAGGGAGACCAGCGTCAGGTCTTCACCATCCAGACGCAGCGGCACAGCAGTTGAGCTATGGCGCGTCACCTGGCTCACCGCCGTGACAACGGTTTTTGTGGCATCCAGGTCAAAAGTCAGATCGATTTCGCTAATCAGGTAATCCGGCGCACGGTAGTCGTGGCGGTATTTGGCTTGTGGCTGTTGTGTCATAGAAAACCTTATGCATCGTTTGTCGAGTAACGTTTCAATATATTCCTGTTGCGCAAATCGCGCTATGCAGAATGTTCATCTTTTCAGGGTCAAAACCCTTTTTTGCTACATTTGTATAACACGGGGCACAAAATGCCCTCGACCATAAAACGCGCTTATGTTGTGATCGGGGTTCAATAAATCACTAAACAAGGTATACTCCGGAGTTGTTTATTGTACTAAACGCTCCTGTGAGAGGATGCTACTGCGCACCTATGACTCAATTCGCTTCTCCAGTTCTGCATACGTTGCTGGATACCGACGCGTATAAACTGCATATGCAGCAAGCCGTTTTCCACCACTACTATGACGTTCACGTCGCGGCGGAATTCCGCTGTCGCGGCGACGACTTGCTCGGTATCTACGCAGACGCCATTCGTGAACAGGTCGATGCTATGCAGCATCTGACGCTGCAGGACGAGGAATATCAGTGGCTTTCTGGCCTGCCTTTCTTCAAAGCCGATTACCTGAACTGGCTGCGCGATTTCCGCTATAAGCCGGAGCAGGTCACCGTGCTTAACGATAACGGCAAACTGGATATTCGCCTTGAAGGCCCGTGGCGGGAAGTGATCATGTGGGAAGTGCCGCTTCTGGCGGTGATCAGTGAACTGGCTCACCGCTACCGTTCGCCGGAAAAAGGCGTCGAGCAGGCGGTCGCCGCGCTGGAAAATAAACTCGCAGCCTTCTCCACGCTGACCGAAGGGCTGGACATGTCCCGCTTCCGCCTGATGGACTTTGGCACGCGTCGCCGTTTCTCGCGTGACGTTCAGGAGGCCATCGTTAAACGTCTGCAGCAGGAGCCGTGGTTCGTTGGCACCAGCAACTACGATCTGGCACGCCGCCTCAGCCTGACGCCAATGGGCACCCAGGCACACGAGTGGTTCCAGGCGCATCAGCAGATCAGCCCCGATCTGGCTAACAGCCAGCGCGCGGCACTGGCCGCATGGCTTGAGGAGTACCCGAATCAGCTCGGGATTGCCCTCACCGACTGTATTACGATGGATGCCTTCCTGCGCGACTTTGGTCCCGAGTTCGCTGAACGTTACCAGGGATTACGCCACGACTCCGGGGATCCGGTTGAATGGGGCGAGAAAGCCATTGCCCATTACGAAAAACTCGGCATTGATCCGATGAGCAAGGTGCTGGTCTTCTCGGATAATCTCGACCTGGCGAAAGCGGTCGACCTCTATCGCCATTTCAATACCCGTGTGAACCTGAGCTTCGGGATTGGTACCCGTCTGACCTGCGATATTCCTCAGGTAAAACCTCTGAATATCGTCATCAAACTGGTGGAATGTAACGGCAAGCCGGTGGCAAAACTCTCCGACAGCCCGGGTAAAACCATCTGCCATGACAAAGCGTTTGTCCGCGCATTGCGCAAAGCGTTCGATCTCCCCTTGATCAAAAAAGCCAGTTAAGCGCTTACGGGAGCCTTTATGGCTCCCTTCTCCTTATTTATTTCTCAATTCTTCTCTTTTGACTGCGAAATTTACTTGTCTGATAGCGGATGGCAGGTAACATAGATATCCCCCCATAAGGGTGGACAAGTGTTTATTTTTTCCGACTATTAACAGAGAGAATATTATGAGCGTTGTGCCTGTAGCCGACGTACTCCAGGGCCGTGTCGCCGTTGACCAGGAAGTCACCGTGCGCGGATGGGTGCGTACCCGCCGAGATTCTAAAGCTGGCATCTCCTTCCTTGCCGTCTATGACGGTTCCTGCTTTGATCCTGTACAGGCCGTCATTAATAATTCTCTGCCCAATTACAATGATGACGTTCTGCACCTGACGACGGGCTGTTCCGTTATTGTCACCGGCGTGGTCGTGGCATCCCCGGGTCAGGGTCAGAGCTTCGAAATTCAGGCTTCTGCCATTGAAGTCACCGGCTGGGTTGAAGATCCGGATACCTACCCGATGGCGGCAAAACGCCACAGCATCGAATATCTGCGTGAAGTCGCCCACCTGCGTCCGCGTACCAACCTGATTGGTGCGGTGGCGCGCGTGCGTCATACGCTGGCGCAGGCGCTGCATCGTTTCTTCGATGAGCAGGGTTACTTCTGGGTGTCTACCCCGCTGATCACCGCGTCCGATACGGAAGGTGCCGGTGAGATGTTCCGCGTCTCGACGCTGGACATGGAAAACCTGCCGCGTACGCCTGAAGGTAAAGTGGACTATGACAAAGACTTCTTTGGTAAAGAAGCCTTCCTGACGGTATCTGGTCAGCTCAACGGCGAAACGTACGCCTGTGCGCTGTCTAAGATCTACACCTTTGGCCCAACCTTCCGCGCCGAAAACTCCAACACCAGTCGTCACCTGGCGGAATTCTGGATGCTGGAGCCTGAAGTGGCCTTCGCCGACTTGGACGATGTTGCGGGTCTGGCGGAAGCGATGCTGAAGTATGTGTTCAAAGCGGTGCTGGAAGAGCGTCCTGACGACATGAAATTCTTCGCAGAACGCGTAGACAGCGATGCTGTGGCGCGTCTGGAGCGTTTCGTCTCTGCCGACTTTGCGCAGGTGGACTATACCGACGCGGTGGCGATCCTCGAGAAATGCGGTGAGACGTTCGAGAACCCGGTTTACTGGGGCGTTGACCTGGCGTCTGAACACGAACGCTATCTGGCCGAGAAGCATTTCAAAGCGCCGGTTGTCGTTAAAAACTACCCGAAAGATATTAAGGCCTTCTATATGCGCCTTAACGAAGACGGTAAAACCGTGGCAGCGATGGACGTTCTGGCGCCGGGCATTGGTGAAATCATCGGTGGCTCTCAGCGTGAAGAACGTCTTGACGTGCTGGACGCGCGTATGGAAGAGATGGGGCTCAACCCAGCTGACTACAGCTGGTACCGCGATCTGCGTCGTTACGGTACCGTACCGCACGCCGGTTTTGGTCTGGGCTTCGAGCGTCTGATTGCCTACGTTACTGGTGTTCAGAACGTACGTGACGTGATTCCTTTCCCACGTACTCCACGTAACGCCAGCTTCTAATCGATACAATACTAAAATGGCCAGCTTATGCTGGCCATTATTTTATTCTGTATTGTCAGTTTTCGTCAGCGTAAAGTCAGCATCTTTAAACCTTCACCCCGTCACAACCACTACCTGTTACGTTTTGTTTCCGCGAAATATCCAGCCACAAAAAATAAACCCCATTCTTATTGCGATTATTACATCCTCAAGTGATAGCACAAATTTCAACCACTTTTACAGCCGTCCGGAAGGCCTTTTGGAGTCATAAGAAAAAACGAGCCGTTTAGCGTCTGTTTATATGAATCGCCTTTATCTCAATTAATCATAAGGAATTCATATATATAGGATAGTGCTTGTTGTTTAATTCGCCAGGGCGTTCTGAAGTTTGAGGTGGTTCACAAAGTTCCCAAAAATACATATTTAGTTACACATAATTTCTTTTGCTTACTTAATCTTGAGAATTGTAGCACTTTCAGGCTAGCGAAACGCTTCGCCGAATGGAAAGATGCCTGTCAGATACATAAAGACACCAAACTCTCATCAATAGTTCCGGAAATATTTATTGACAGAATTTATTGACGGCAGTGGCGAGTGTCATAAAAAACCAATGAGGGTAATAAATAATGATGAAGCGCAATATTCTGGCAGTGGTAATCCCTGCCCTGCTGGTAGCCGGTGCAGCTAACGCTGCAGAAATCTATAACAAGAACGGCAACAAGCTGGACTTCTACGGTAAAGTTAACGCCGAGCACGATTTCGTGACTTCCGGTGATAACACCAACAATAACGACGCTACCTACGCGCAGATCGGTTTCAAAGGCGAAACTCAGATCAACGACCAGCTGACCGGTTACGGCCAGTGGGAATACCGTTTCCTGGCCAACCAGGCTGAAAATGGTGCTCAGACTAACAAAAACCGTCTGGCATTCGCTGGCCTGAAAGCGGGCGATGCTGGCAGCATCGACTACGGTCGTAACTACGGTATCGTTTACGACGTAGAATCATACACCGATATGGCGCCGTCCTTCTCTGGTATGACCTGGGGCGGTAACTATGTTGATAACTTTATGACCAGCCGCAGTACCGGTCTGCTGACCTACCGTAACAGCAACTTCTTCGGTCTGGTTGACGGTCTGAGCCTGGGCGTTCAGTACCAGGGCAAAAACGACCGTGCTGACGTTAAAACCTCTAACGGTGACGGCGTAGGCTACTCCCTGGGCTACGATTTCGGCGAAGGCTTCGGTGCAATCGCATCTTACAGCAACGCTAACCGTACTCTGAATCAAAAAGCTGATGGTGAAGGCGACAAAGCTGAAGCATGGGGTGTTGGTCTGAAATACGACGCTAACAACATCTACCTGGCAACCACCTATGCAGAAACCCGTAACACCACTCGTACCGGTTCTAACGGTGACGCTGGCTTCGCTAACAAAACGCAGAACTTCGAAGTGGTTGCACAGTACCAGTTCGACTTCGGCCTGCGCCCAGCAATCTCCTACGTGCAGACCAAAGGTAAAGACCTGGCTGCGGTCAACGGCTTCAGCGGTGGCGATGCAGACCTGGCTAAATTCATCCAGGTTGGTACCACTTACTACTTCAACAAGAACTTCAACGTGTGGGCTGACTACTATATCAACCTGCTGGACAAAGACTCCGACTACGCGAAAGCTGTTGGCGGTCTGAACGGCAACGACGATATGGCTGCTGTGGGCGTAACCTACCAGTTCTAATCAGAACACCACTTTGTTATATGCTTAATGAACAGGGCTTCGGCCCTGTTTTTTTATGCCTGACAGAAAATAATGGCGACTTTTGAAAAGCCGCACGCTTTTCGTCGCAAACGGTTGGCATTTTGTAAATCTACCGTTAACCTGATAGCGGATTTCACTTCTGTAATCACAATGGAACTTCGTCATGTTTGAGAACATTACCGCCGCTCCTGCCGACCCTATTCTGGGCCTGGCCGATCTGTTTCGTGCCGACGACCGCCCAGGCAAAATCAACCTGGGTATTGGTGTATATAAAGATGAAACCGGCAAAACTCCGGTACTGACCAGCGTTAAGAAAGCTGAGCAGTATCTGCTGGAAAACGAAACCACCAAAAACTACCTCGGTATTGATGGTATCCCTGAATTTGGTCGCTGCACCCAGGAGCTGCTGTTTGGTAAAGGCAGCGCAATTGTGAGTGACAAACGTGCCCGTACGGCACAGACTCCTGGCGGTACCGGTGCGCTGCGCGTGGCGGCGGATTTCCTTGCGAAAAACACCTCTGTTAAGCGCGTATGGGTGAGCAACCCAAGCTGGCCGAACCACAAGAGCGTGTTTAACTCTGCGGGTCTGGAAGTGCGTGAATATGCATACTACGATGCGGCAAACCACTCTCTCGACTTTGACGGCCTGCTGGCGAGCCTGAGCGAAGCGCAGGCGGGTGACGTGGTGCTGTTCCACGGCTGCTGCCACAACCCAACCGGTATCGATCCGACGCTTGAGCAGTGGCAACACCTGGCGAAGCTGTCCGTTGAAAAAGGCTGGCTGCCGCTGTTTGACTTTGCCTACCAGGGCTTCGCCCGTGGTCTGGAAGAAGATGCCGAAGGCCTGCGCGCGTTCGCAGCCGTGCATCAGGAGCTGATTGTCGCAAGCTCTTACTCCAAGAACTTCGGTCTGTACAATGAGCGTGTGGGTGCCTGTACGCTGGTTGCCGTTAACGAAGAGACCGTCGATCGCGCGTTCAGCCAGATGAAATCGGTTATCCGCGCTAACTACTCTAACCCGCCGGCACACGGTGCCTCTGTTGTTGCGACTATCCTGAGCAACGATGCGCTGCGCGCCATCTGGGAACAAGAGCTAAACGATATGCGTCAGCGTATTCAGCGCATGCGCCTGCTGTTTGTGAACACCCTGGCGGAGAAAGGGGCGGACCGCGACTTCAGCTTTATCATCAAACAGAACGGCATGTTCTCTTTCAGCGGCCTGACCAAAGAGCAGGTTCTGCGTCTGCGTGAAGAGTTCGGCGTGTACGCCGTGGCCTCTGGCCGCGTGAACGTTGCGGGCATGACGCCTGACAACATGGCGCCGCTGTGCGAAGCGATTGTCGCCGTACTGTAATTTGCGCCCATAAAAAAGCCTGCGTTATGCAGGCTTTTTTTATTCTGGTTACCAGACAGGCATCTCATCCTGAAGGAACGGATTATGGAGCCGTTCATAGCCCAGCGTCGACATCGGACCGTGTCCTGGGATAAACGTAACGTCATCACCCAGCGGCAATAACTTTTGTTTAATCGACTGGATCAGCTGCCCATGATCGCCGCGCGGAAAATCGCTGCGTCCTACGCCACCTTTGAAGATCACATCGCCGGAAATCAGCAGACGAGACTGGTCATCAAAGAAGACGATATGGCCTGGCGTATGCCCAGGACAATGCAACACCTGTAAAGTCACATTCCCTACGTTAACGCGCTCTCCTTCGTTCAGCCAGCGATCGGGCGTCAGGGGCTGACACTCATCAAGGCCAAACATGCGGCTTTGGGCGGGTAACCCCTGCAGCCAGAACTCATCTTCTTTTTCCGGGCCGATCACCGGCACACCATAGTGTTCAGCCAGTTCAGCCGCAGCACCTACATGGTCAAGATGACCATGAGTGAGCAAAATCTGCATCAGCGTGACGCCGCTTGCTGCGACTTCCTGCTTGATTTTCTCAGCGTCACCGCCGGGATCGACAAGCGCGGCCAGTTTAGTCTGTTCGCACCAGATCAATGAACAATTCTGGGAGAACGCGGTAACCGGAATAATACGATAGTTCATACTGCTCCTGTGTTTCGTTATTACCAGTGCCGAACCGGACCGGTATCAATATGCACAAAGTTGCTGCTGGGGTAATATCCTACACCACCTGCGCGCATAGATAACGCGGCTTTGCGAATATTGGCTAACGAAACGCCTTCAATATGGAAATCCATTGCCTGTCCCTTGGTGTGATAGCTTTTTTTGGCTACCCCGCGGCTGTGGGCACGCAGTTCATTATTGGTATCAATCGAGCGATAGCCAGAAATGAGCTGCACCGGCCTGCTGGTGCCCAGCAGGCCCTGAAGGCGGAAAAGCTGATCAAACAGTCCTGGATCGATGGCTTTTATTTTATTCGCGCGGAAATCACGGAAAAAATGGTTAAGTCTTGCTAATTCATCCTGAATATAGCCTCTGCCATCGAAGAATTCCGCTTTTAGCGACTCACCGGTATGGAGATTGTTGAGCGTTAAAACTCGCGGACGAGGTGTCGAGAGGGTGGCAAATGCTGGCGTCGGCAAGATGGCCGCTGCGCCAAGCGCAACACCACCTAACGCCAGCAGTTTGCGGCGATTAGCGTCAAATTTGTCCATGATAATCAGGTCTACAGGTAAAAGAAATCGTAATATGCTTAGCGCACGAAGGGCACCTTAACTGGCAAAACCGGGTACGTCAAGGCGCCCAACCCCAGTGAATACGCGGCTTGCAGCGATATAGCCCCTTATTCACCCTAACTTACGACAATCATTTTTCCCGAACTGCTTCATTTACCTGATTAATTGTTCCGCTTTTGGCAAAATTTGTGCGCCGGATCGCGCGGTGAGATCATAATTGTAAATATCTGTACGGTACTGAGTACGCCCGTCTTCGCCCACAAACGCAGTCAGATAGTAAAGATTGACCGGAATATTGTGCCGAATATTCACGTAACGCGTATCCCCCTGCTTCAGGGCATCCGAAATGCGCGTATCGTTCCAGCCCGCATCCTGCAGCAGCATATTGGCCAGCTCCGAGGCTTTGTTCACGCGCACGCAGCCAGAACTCAGCGCGCGCGTATCTTTCTGGAACAGATTGTGGTTCGGCGTATCGTGCAGATAGATAGCGTCAGAACTCGGCATGTTGAATTTGTAACGCCCTAAAGAGTTATGCGCCCCCGGTGCCTGCTGGAAACGGAACGGCAGGTTTGACGCCGTGATTGTCGACCAGTCGACCATATAAGGATCGATAGCCTCTTTACTGTTCCATCCACGCATCACCGTATAGCCATGACGTTCCAGATAACCCGGATCGTTCCAGACCTTCGGCAGAATGTCTTTTCGCGCCAGGGTCGGCGGCACGTTCCACGGCGGGTTAACCACCACGTTATTCAGCGCGCTGCTCATCATCGGTGTTTTACGATCCGGACGCCCGACAATCACGCGCGACGCCAGTTTTTCGCTACCATCCTGATAATAGACCAGGGAATACGCCGGGATGTTTACCATAATCCCGGTAGAGAGCGTTCCCGGCAGCAGGCGCAAACGCTGGATATTGAGCGCCAGCACCCCTGCCCGCTGCGCAGGCGATACGTTCAGCCAGTCGCGCGTCGTCTGGCCAATGACGCCATCGGCCCCCAGCCCCTGAGCGGCCTGGAACTGTTTAACGGCCGCAACCAGCTCGCGATCGTAAGCCGCGGGTTTGTTGCTCAGAACAACGGCTTTCTTCTCTTTTACTGGCGCTGATGGGCTGACGGCGACGTTTTGTGGATCGTCACCCGGAAGTGCAATCTTTGGCCCGCCGTCAAGAAGACCGGAACGCGTCAGGATCTCGCGCAGGGCAGGAACATCGCTGCTCCACTGCCCTGGACGCAGCGTCGCGGTACCGCGCATTTGCGGCCATGGACGCGTGTCCCCCACCAGCGCGAGGAGCGACTGGTGCAGAGTGGCATAGTGTGGATGCGCCGGTGCCAGGCTGGCAATAAAGCGCGGCAGTTCGCCATTGTCCAGCGCGAGCTGCCACTGGTTAATCACCGACAGCGCCGGCGTCGCCAGCTTGTACGGTTTATCGCTGTACAGCCAGCGGTTGCCATTGACCGGAATACCCGCCACGAACTGCAGGTAGCCCATGATGGCATCGGAAAGCACCACATCACGCGCCTGCCCGGTGACGGCAGGATCGGTTAACAGCTCAACCCACTTTGTAAACTGCGGCTGAAACCCTGCAATCGCGACTTCCGCCAGCTGCTGCTGGAAGGCGCGCACGGCATCGCGGTTTTCCCACATCGGTTTCATATCGCGGGCGGCATAGAGGAGCGTGAGCTGATTGATATAGACAGGCGTGTAGCCTGATGGCAGCCCCGACTGCAGCTGCTGACTGAGCGATTCCGCGTCGATGCCTTCCGGCAGCGGTTTAATTCCGGCCATGATAGCCGTCGCCGGAGACTGCTCCAGCGGCTGGGACAACGACGTTGGCTGAGCGCCTGTCGTTGCCGAGCTGTCAGTCGGCACAATTTCAGGCTCGTCGGCCTGGGCGGTTAACAGCGGAGCAAACATCACTGCCAGGCATAAACTCAGCGCAGACAGCTGACGACCACATTCTTTCTTTAGCAACATCCCTTGCCCCCTGTTTTCACGACATGCCCATCACGCTGGGGCTTTCTTTCATTATAGGTAGACGGCTAAGCTGTTGCCTTACCTTATGTAAAGAAGTTTAAAGATAACGCAGCCCCAAGCACAAGTTAAGTTTAAAAAAAAAGCGGCGCCAGTGCGCCGCTTCGGGACAGAACATGCTTCAGGAAGCGTCCGCCGTGGTTTCCGGCAATGACTCCGGCGGCTGCGGCGCAAAGCCACGCAGACCGACAACGTGAACGTGTTCGCTGTTCTGGAACACCTTACGCACCAGTTTGTAGGTGGTGCCCTTCTCGGGGCTGATGTTCTCCGGCGCCGCGATAATGAGCTGCATATCGAGACGTTCGCAAAGCTCGAACAGCGTGGCAATTGAGCGGGCATCAAGTCGCGCCGCCTCATCCAGGAACAGCAGTCGGCATGGCGAGATATCTTTGCCGCGCAGGCGGCGCGCTTCATCTTCCCAGCTCTGTACCACCATCACCAGAATTGACATCCCGGTACCGATCGCTTCACCGGTAGAGAGCGCCCCGGATTCCGCACGCAGCCAGCCGTCTGAGCCACGGTTTACCTCAACTTCCATTTCCAGGTAGTTACGGTAGTCCAGCAGCTCTTCACCGATGGTTTGCGGCGTACGTTGCCCCATATCAATCTGCGGGTTCAGGCGCTGATACAGCTTCGCCAGCGCTTCGGAGAAGGTCAGACGGTTGCTGTTGAACAGATCCTGATGCTGCTCGTGCTGCTCTGAGAGCACTTCCAGCAGCGTCGCGTGGGCCTCACGCACGTTGACGTTGAGGCGCACGCTGTTCACCTGGCCAAACGACACGCTCTGCAGACCCTGGTTCAGCTGGCGGATACGGTTCTGCTCGCGCTGAATGGTTTTACGAATGATGTTCGCCACGCTGCGGGAGCTGATCGCCAGCTTCTGCTCGCGGGAGGTCAACTCCTCCGTCAGGCGGCCCAGCTCGATTTCCATCTGTTCGATGGCTTCGACCGGATCGTCGGTACGGATAATGTCCTGACGAATACGCTCGCGCAGGTGCTGGTAAACCGCCACGAAGAACTGAATTTTACGTTCCGGACGTTTTGGATCCTCCGACATACGCAGCACGTCGCGCAGGTGTTCGTTATCCGCCACCGCCAGACGCAGCGCACCCAACGCCTTATCCGACATGGAACGCAGCTCATCGGCAGAAAGATACGCCAGCTCGCGACGGTGCAGGCGACGCTCAACGTTATTGTCTTTCACCATGCGCATCACCGCGCACCAGCCCGCCTTGGCGGTCACGACCTGCTCGCGCATTTCGTGATAGTCGCGTTCCAGCTTGCGCAGGCGACGGGTCAGGTTATCCATTTCGGCTTCGCAGAAGGTCAGCGCTTTTTCCAGCTGATTACGACGCGCGCGGTTATTGCTGAGCTGTGAATGCAGCTCGTCACGACGGATACGCGCGCGCTCTTCTGCCCCGCTGTCGGCACGCACGCCGATGTCCTGAAGCTCTTTCTGCAGATCGTTTAACAGCTCTTTCTTGGTATCGAAGGAGCTTTTCAGCGAGGCCAGCACCTGATTGTACTGGTTCAGCTGAGCGGAGTGGCTGCGCATCGCTTCGCGGGCGCGAGTACGTTCCGCCTCCGCCTGCTCAAGGCGCTGACGCAGTTTTTCGTTCAGATCGCTGTTACCGCTCAGCATTTCAGCCGAATCGGAGTAGCCAAAGTGCGCGCGACGCTGCACCACTTCCGTCAGAGCAAACGCCTGCTGACGCGCTTCGCGCTGCACCTGCTGCGACCAGGCATAATCTTCTTTTAACTGCTCGAACTGTTCCGGGTCGCTCTGCAGGACAGACACGACGGGCTCCAGCTTCGCCAGCTGATTGCCGTGCTGCTGAACGAAACGCGCGGCTTCCTGCGCTTCATCCAGACGCTCCTGGATCTCATCCACGCGGTCAGCCAGCGTGTCATCCGCCAGCAGATTCAGGCGCGGCAGAATGCGGTTAAGGGCAGCGACGCCCTCTTTCGCCTGTTCAAACTGAACGCGACTTTGCTGGTTATCACTTTCATGGCTTGCAATCGCACGTTCCAGCTCGCTACGGCGGGTGTTCAGCTTGCGGATTTCGGCTTCCGGATCTGCGTCAAACGCTACGGCGAGATGGCTGCCGATAAAGCGGCTGAACGACTGATGCAGACGCTGGGTTTTCTGCACGTCAAACGACAGGGTCGCAAAACGTTCAGACAGCGTTTCACGCTCGGCGTGCAGGCTCTCGATGCGGCTTTCGCGCGCGGCGCGGCCAAACAGCGGCAGCTCAGGGAAGCGGGAGTAACGCCACTGACGGTCGGCAATTTTCACCACCACCGCTTTTTCCAGCTCGTCGACGCTGAACACGCTGTCATCGAACGACTGCGGATCCCCTTCGATCAGGTAGAGATCTTCCGGGCAATCTTCCAGGCCGGCAAGCTGCTCAGAAATCAGCGACAGATCCGGGACCACAATCGCGTTGCGGGATGGACCGTACAGCGCGGAGAAGTACGGAGCATCGTCCAGGCCAACGTCGTCATAAATTTCGGACAGCAGCACGCCGCCAAAACGCTCCGCTAGCGCATTCAGGCGCGGATCTTCTGACCCGCCCGGCTGGCTTAAGCGCTCAATTTCTTCATCGACGTCGCGCTTGCGGGCGCCCACTTCGTCACGCTCAACGATGGCTTCGCGCTCGCGCTCCAGCAGCTGCTGCAGGTATTCGGTCACTTCCTGGCTGGATTCGAACTGTTCGCCGCACTGCTCGCTGAGCTGGTTCAGGCTGCTTTGAGCCGCCAGCCAGACCGGCGCACGCTCCAGGAGCGTCTTCGAACGGGACTGAATCTGCTCCAGCTCCTGACGCAGGGTCATACGCTGTTCGCTGGCGTTTGATACGGTATCGGATAGGGCCGCAATACGCGCTTCCAGCTCCTGATGCAGGGCCTCAAGCTCGTCGAAATCGTAATTTTTTCCCTGACGCTTGCAGAATTCCGCCAGCAGACGCTCGGCTTCCTGCTGCTCGCGCAGGCGCTGCTCCAGCTCGTTCAGACGCATACGCAGCGGCTGAACCTGCTCGGCCAGATGGCGCTGGTTCACACCGTCGCGCAGCAGTTCGCGGGCAACGTCCCAGGCTTCGTTACGCGCCAGCGGGCCGTTAATCGCGACTACCAGCTGATAAGCCTGTTCAAACTGGCTGTGCGCCGTTTGCGCAACGCTCATTTTCTGTTCGAGGGAGAGCAGTTTCTCGGTGGCTTCCTGCTCTTTTGCCTGGAAGGTATCCAGCCACTCGTCGGCGCTGTCCGGCGTCAGGTCAGGCAGATGGCACAGCTCTTTTGCACGCTGTAATGCCTGCAATGCCTGGGTGTACTGAATCGCTCGCGTCTGCTGCACGTCAAGCGCCTGCTGGTAATCGGCAAGCTGGCTTTTCAGCTCATCCACTTCCAGCTCGGCCGCTTCGGCGCGGGCTTCGTTCTCTTCCTGCATGTCGGCGGCTTCAGCCACCACTTCATTTTGCTCTTCGAGACGGATCTGCAGCTCATCGAGGTCCGCTTCATAGCGCTCGATTTTTTCCTGCTGACGCAGCGCGGTCTGCACCAGGTTCAGGTGATCGCTGGCAGCCTGATAATCGGCTTCCAGGTCGCCTTCAGCACCGTTGTGCTCGCCCAGCTCGCGCGCCATTTCAACGTGCTTGTACTGCTCCGCTACCAGCTGTTTACGGGAGGTAAACAGCTCGCGACGGTATTCTAATGCCTGATCGAGATGCACGCGGCGCTCGTTGGCGTGGCGCATGTAGTCCGCCGCCACGTAGTTGGTGGCTTCGCTGATCAGGTGTTTAAACAGGTCGCGGTCAGACTGGGTAACGCGAATAGCTTCCAGCGTCATGCGGTTTTCGCGCAGCGCCGCTTCCATATCCTGGAAGGCCTTACGCACGCCGCTGTTTTCCGGCAGCAGGTAGTCGCGCAGGGAGCGGGTAATCGCGCTGGAGATACCGCCGTACAGCGACGCTTCAATCAGGCGGTAGTATTTGCTACGGTCTGATGCCGTGCGCAGACGACGCGCCACCACGCCCAGATCGAACATCAGCGAGTGGTAGTCGGTAATCGAGTTGAACTGCTTGAACTGCACGCCTTCGATGGCCTCAAGCTTGTCTTTCAGCTCCTGCAGCGTCAACACGCGCGCCTGGCGTTCGTTCAGGGTTTCCGTGAGCAGCGCCGTCGGCTGCACGGAGGTTGGCAGCCCCTGGATTGCAAACGGTTTGATATCCACTTTACGGTCGCGACCGGCGACCTGCTGCAGGCGCACGCCCACCACCACACGCTGATGACGGGAGTTTATAACGTCCAGAACCGAATAACAGACGCCGGCCTTCAGCTTACCGTGCAGACCTTTATCACGTGAGCCGCTTGTGGCCCCCGCTTCGGTGGTGTTACGGAAGTGAAGCAGCGTCAGGTCAGGGATCAGCGCCGTAACAAAGGCCGCCATGGTGGTGGATTTACCCGCACCGTTACCGCCGGAGAGCGTCGTGACCAGCTCATCCAGATCGAACGTTCGGGCAAAGAAGCCGTTCCAGTTAATCAGCGTCAGTGAGCGAAATTTACCGCGTTCAATCATTACTCTTCCTCCCCGCTATCCGGCAGATTCTCTTCATGCTCGTCATTGAGCTGCAAATGGTTTTCCACCGGCATCGCTTCACCGTCGCGGATCATGCGAAGCTGCGCTTCACGCGCGTCGTCGCCCGCACGCACGTCGGCGCCGAAGCGGAAGACAGATTCCGTAATGCGGAATTTGCTGCTGTCGTGGCCCATAAACCAGACCATCCCCAGACGACGCAGACGGTTCAGGGAAGAGCGAACCTTTTCCTGTAATTTCTGACGGTCAAGATCCGACCCCGTGGAGCGGTTGTTCACCAGCTTGAGCAGCTTGCTCTCATCCGCCAGCGTCAACAGCTCGTCGTAAAGTTCCTGCTGGGTGAAAATCCCTTCATTCGCCAGACGTTCCGGGCTGAGGTAGAGGTAGCAGAGAATTTTACCGACCATCATATCCAGCTCGGAGAGCACGGAACGCGGGATCAGCGTCGTGGAGCGCGGGCGCAGGTAGAAAAACCCTTCCGGCGCGCGGATAAGCTCCACGTTGTAGCGCGCGTAAAACTCTTCCAGGTACTCCTGGAAGTCCATCAAAAAGGCGTGATTATCCAGCTCGTCTAAGCCAATGTGACGACCGGCACGCAGCTGGCTGTCCAGCGCCGGAAATAACGGATTCGCCAGCGCCTGTGCCAGCTTAACGGGCATCACTTGTTCAATATTTGTCAATGACATGCGCCTGTACCTTGGCTCCGTAATCGTTAATTGGCTGCCACTTCGGCGGCAGTCCGGTGAAATCTGCTTGCGCGACGCCCAGGCGCACCGCCTGGTCTACCACAATGCGGGCAATGTCGAAGTGGCGCGCGCGTGGATATTGCGCCAGATAGTCGCGCACCACGAGACCAAGATCCAGCGGCACTTGTCTGGTTTTGTAGACAGCGAGCTGTTCTTCGATCATCGCCGCAAGCTGCTCGCGAATTTCGTTAAATTCTTCGTATTCCAGATCCGGCGGCAGTTCACCGGTCACCTCTTCATCGCGCAGCGCCATCTCTTCGTCGCGCATATCCAGCAGACGATCGGCATTGGCGTAGGTCAGCGCCCACGGCGCATCGAAATAGGTCTGCACCGACTGACGCAGACGCTGAGCAAAGACGCGGTTTTTATCCATATCAATCGCGGTACGGATAAATTTATGCACGTGTCGGTCGTAGCCGATCCAGAGGTCGATTGACTGCTGGCCCCAGCTGATAATGCGGTCGAGTTTGCTCTGCAGATCGAAGACCAGACGATCGATAAAATGCAGATCGTCGTGCGCCAGCGTCGCGTCCTGGATGCGCAGCAGATTCGCCTGCAGCTTGTCCCCTGCGGCTTCCAGCGTATCCTGGAGCTCACGCAGCGTGCCGGAGGTTTCTGACAGCAGAAGTTCACAGCTGGAGATGGCCGCTCGCCAGTCTTTATTCAGCAACTGGGCAATATCGTCTTTCACCTGCTGCTGCTGTTCGTCCATCAGACGCTGGGTCAGATCGATACTGTCGAAAATCTCGGCCACCGAATATTTCAGCGGCGCGTAGACGTTACGGTGCCAGTGGAATTCGTCACCGTTTTCATCCGCGGCATCGGCGGCACGCTTAAGCTCACCCGCCACGATCGAGAGCTGCATGGAAAGACGCAGCGTGGAAAATTCACGCTGGCGAATATAGTAATCGGTGATGCCGATGCCCAGCGGCGTCAGGCGATAGATGGCGTTTCCTTCCGCCTGTTCGCTGGTAAAGCGGTTCAGCAGACGTTGACGCACCATATCGTTGATCGCGTTGTTGGCACGCACGCTAATGGTTTCGCTGGTTTGCTCAAACGCATCACTGACATGGCGGAACGCATCCACCAGTTCACCCTCGCTCATTTCACCGTCCAGCCGTTCGCCGTTCAGCGTGGCAACCGCCAGCAGGAAAGAGAGTCTGTCTACCGGCAGCGAGATGGAGAAATCGTTTTTCCTGGCCCAGGCAACCAGTTCGGGGACTGTCTGGGAAAATTCACTCATAGGTTATCCTTGCATCTGCGGCTTGTGCGCGGTGACGTGAATATAGCGGCCAAGGCTGATAAAAGGCTCCTGACGGCAATACCGCGTTTCTAATTCTGTTAAGGTGTCAAAACAGTCACGCTGTTTGTGTTTTTCACGCAGATAATCATGAAACACCCTAACGCCCGTCTTCCCGACGATCTGCCAGCCAATCGCTTCCAGCCAGCCATAAACCTGCTGTGGATCGCGCGGATAGTCCGGGGAAAGCGTGCGCTTTTTCTTTTTGGGCATCCCGACCTGCACATAGTCGAAGTTGCCTGCAACCATGTTGTGCATCAGGAAGCCGTTAGCATTGTAGAACATCAGCGACAGCGTGCCGCCCGGGCGCAACATCGACCACAGGGTTTGTAACACGCTTTGCGGATCGGCAACCCACTCCAGCACCGCATGAAACAATATCAGATCAACCTGGGTTTCCAAATGCTGCGCGATGTCCTGAGCGGCGCATTGTATAAAATGCATGTTGTCGCTCACACCTTTCTCTTCTGCAGCACGCGTCGCGCGGGCGACCATTTCAGCAGAAAGATCGCAAAGCGTGACGTGATGACCGCGCTCGGCCATTTTTATCGCCGTCTGCCCTTCACCGCCACCGGCGTCCAGCACGCGCAACGTTTGCCCACCAAAGGTAGCCAGAATGGTGTCCAGATCCTGCCAGAGGATCGTCTGACGGAGCTGCCCTTTCGTGGTGCCATAAATGTTGCGCGAAAACTTTTCCGCGATGTCATCAAAATTGCGATCCCGCATTGGGAGAGTTCCACTCGCTAACTGCAAAACCGCTATTTTGTCACACCCGCGCGGAGAATGAACCTCTCTGGTGTAATATCACGGGTAATCACCTGCTATATGGTCAAAAAAGGAACCAAAAAGGATGCTTTTTACCCTTAAGAAATACATTGGAGGGATGATGCTTCCCCTTCCGCTGCTGCTCATCATCATCGCGCTGGGGCTGGCGCTGGTGTGGTTCAGTCGTTTTCAGAAGAGTGGCAAAACGCTTATTACGCTCGGCTGGTTTGTCCTGCTGCTGTTGAGCCTGCAGCCGGTCGCGGATGGTCTGTTACGCCCCATCGAAAATAAGTACCCAACATGGCAGGGAAATCAGAAAGTGGCGTATATCGTGGTGCTGGGCGGCGGATATACCTGGGATCCTGACTGGGCCCCCAGTTCAAACCTGATCAACAACAGCCTGCCACGGCTAAACGAAGGCATTCGCCTCTGGCTGGCAAATCCGGGATCAAAAATGATCTTCACCGGCGCGGCAGCCAAAACGAACCCGGTGAGTACGGCTGAGGCAGGTGCCAGAGTAGCGGAATCACTCGGCGTGCCGCGTTCCTCAATTATCACTCTCGACAGCCCAAAAGATACCGAAGAAGAGGCTGCAGCAGTGAAGCAGGCAATAGGCGATGTCCCGTTCTTACTGGTGACCTCCGCCTCACACCTGCCGCGCGCGATGATTTTCTTTGAGAAGCAAGGCCTGCACCCGCTTCCCGCACCGGCAAACCAGATGGCCATCGACGCGCCGCTCAACCCGTGGGAACGGGCGATCCCCTCCCCGGCCTGGCTGATGCATAGCGATCGCGTCGGTTATGAGACGCTCGGACGCCTCTGGCAGTGGCTGAAGGGATCGTCAGGCGAGCCAGGGCAAGAGTGATTTTGTTGCCAGATCGAAATTTGCGCGATTAAAACGTCCGGTATTCACCAGCTGCGCGACTTCGTCCCAGAGCAGGTAAAGCCAGCGCCGCCAGAGAAACGCCTCTGCAACGGGCGCGCGTTGAAGGTAGTGCCACAGTAAACCTTCCGCCGCCCCGCTGTCGCTGAGCCTGAACAGCTCGTATTCGCGCGGAGCCCAGAGCATGATCCCCGGCCCCAACATCGCCAGAAGCTGATCGCTACGGGAGTCTTTGAGCATGCTGCGCAGGGTGAAATTACCGTGGATCAGCACGCAGTTGTCATTAAAACCGTCGAACAGCGCCGGTAAGCACTCGCGGGTGCGAAACAGAATACGTTTGTCCTGCATGGTTAAACCGGTATTGTTGAACTGGTTAAGCATTCCCCACAGCACTTCCACCCGCTGGCGATACCACAGCGGCCACAGGTTTTCCTGAGTGCTGTCGACCGGACCGACAAGCCCGCGGCTATCCTGACGATGCCAGGCCAGCAGCGCCTCGACAATCTGGTCTTTTAACTGCTCCCAGCGTTCCGGCGTGCGCGCGGGCGCTTCAACGGGCACGCCGCGTAAACGCTCAATCAGCAGCATGTCCGGGCCGGGGTGTTCCTCGTGGGTCATCACGCCGTACACCGTCGGCATACGGACGGTTCCCTCCCGCGCCAGCATCGACATTTTCCATGCCAGCTGCCTGGCAACGCCCGGCGAGGTGAAACTTCTGGCCATCAGCGGCATTGGGTTGCCCTGACTGTCATACAACGACCAAAGCGCGGTATCGGCCTTTTCACTCACGCATTCGACCCGGCTTAATTTCTCACCCAGCAGATGGCTAAGTTCGGCACGCAGCTGTTCCATATGAGATTACCCCCATTAAGACTACTGCTTTTATAATGAGCGTCCAGAAGGAAGATGTCACTCGGAAGAGATCAATTAGGGAAAAGAAAGGGGAATTAACGGGGAGAGGACATCCCCCCGGCAGGAGGGATGCAGACGATATTAGCGCAGCTCGGCGCGAACGCGCTCAAGATCTTCCGGCGTATCAACGCCCGTTCCAGGCACTTCGCTGGCAACGGCAACGTGAATTTTTTCGCCATACCAGAGCACGCGAAGCTGCTCCAGCATTTCGATATGCTCCAGCGGACTCGGCGCCCAGGTAACATATCGACGAATAAAACCGGCCCGATAGCCGTAGATCCCAATATGGCGCAGGAAAGTATCGCCGATGGTCTCTTTAGAGAGCGCAAAGCGATCGCGATCCCACGGAATGGTGGCGCGCGAGAAATAGAGCGCATAGCCTTCGGCATCCATCACCACCTTCACGGCATTCGGATTGAATGCCTCTTCGGCGTGGTGAATAGGCACCGCGAGCGTCGCCATACCAACCTGACGCTGAGCCAGGTTTTCTGCAACCTGACGGATAATCACCGCCGGGATCATTGGCTCGTCACCCTGCACGTTAACGATGACCGTATCATCACTGAAACCACATTTCTCAACCACTTCCGCCAGACGCTCGGTGCCGGACTGGTGATCGGCGCGGGTCATGCATACCTCACCGCCTGCTGCCTCAACCGCTCGGGCGACGTCAGGATGATCGGTAGCAACAATCACGCGATCGGCACCGGATTCACGCGCACGCTCAAGAACATGCACAATCATCGGCTTGCCGTTGATATCCACCAGCGGTTTACCAGGCAGACGCGTTGAGGCATAACGCGCAGGAATAATGACAACAAAACTCATGGTTTGCTCTCTTCTGCCACCAGGGAACGAGCTTCATTTTCCAGCAGTACCGGAATGCCATCGCGCAGCGGGAAAGCCAGGCTGTCCAGCTTGCAAATCAGCTCCTGTTTGTCCTGGCTGTAGTAGAGTTTGCCGTTGCATACCGGGCAGGCAATAATTTCAAGTAAACGGTGATCCATAGTTCCTCCGTATGGGTAATCGCTAAAGCTTAACACATTCCCTTTTCAGGGAGTGCCTGTTTCCCAGCCACTTCGACAGGATGTAAACAGCCCGTCGGGTACCCGACCCAGCGTCACGTCGCGGGCGCCCTGCCAGCGCGCGAATTCGCTAATGGCGGACGTTAACCCTTTTTCCAGGCTCGCCGTCACCCTGACGCCCTCTTCCAGATAAAGCGCAATGATTTCAAGCGTGCCGGTCTTGCGGTACATTTTGGCGTCCATGCGCCCGACCAGTTGCCCCTTATGCAGCAGCGGGAGTACAAAGTAACCATACTGGCGCTTTGGCGCCGGGGTATAACATTCCAGCCGGTAGCTAAAGTCGAACAGCTGCTCGGCGCGTTTTCTGTCCCAGACGACCGGGTCGAAAGGCGACAACACCGCACTGTGGGTTGCCTGAAGTTTCCCCTCCTGGGCCAGAGGCAGTAGCGGGAGGAGATCCGCATGCAGCCACATTTCGCCCAGCGTTTCCACCGTGACCGGGATGACGCGCTGTTCGCGTTGCCAGATGTCCAGCAGCGGTTTCAACGCGGGCTGGCGAAGGCGATAGTAATCTGCCAGCCATTGCGTGCGGAAAACCCCCAGGCTGCGGGCGCTGTTTTCGAGCATGATGGCCTCGGCCGCCTCCTGGGTAAGCAGGTCACGCTCGTCGTCCCAGTGCGGCATCACGCGATGCGTCAGGTCGTACACGCGCTGAAAATTACGCCGCTCAATCACCATGACTTTGCCTGAGGTAAACAGCCCTTCGAGATGACGCTTATGCGGTTTCCACTCCCACCAGCCGCTGGTGCCTTTGCGCGGGTGTTCAAAATCGGCGGAGCGTACGGGACCGTTATCCTGAATATGCGCGATTAGCTGCTCAATTTCGGCCGCATGTTCCAGCATCCACGCCTGACGGTATTTCCAGCCCATCTTTTCCGGAGCAAGCATACGGTGGCGAACCAGGGCAAAATCGCTGCGGGGCAGGAAGCAGGCTTCGTGCGCCCAGTACTCCATTAACTCTCCCTTGCTGAGCGCCTCATCCAGCCACTGCGAAGGATAATTCCCCAGACGGCTAAACAGCACCAGGTAAGGGCTTCGCGCCACAATGCTAATGGTGTCGATTTGAAGTAGCGACATGCGCTGGACGGTCGAGAGAATATCGGCAGGCTGCGCGCGGCGGCGGGGCTTTTTAAGCAGCCCCTGCGCGGCAAGGTGTAAATGACGTGCGGCTGAAAGCGAGAGTTGCGGTAAAGACATGCGTTATCCTGTCAGTCAAAGCGCCACCAGAACCGCGTAAGCGTTTATTTCACCAACGCAATCAGTTCCTTGAGCAAACGTTCCGGCTGCTCGCCGCTGAGTTCAGCGTCAACCGGCAGATACCACCAGTTTTCTTTCGCGAAGGCACGGCATTTCACCGCATCTTTTTCGGTCATGATCAGCGACTGCCCGGGTACGGTCAGGGCGTCTACCTGCCCTTCCGCCAGCGCCTGGTGGTCGGCCAGCGGAACGCGTTTTTCCAGCCGGGCACCACACTGTTCCAGCGTCGCAAAGAAGCGCGGCGGATGGCCAATCCCCGCCATAGCCACCGGTGAAGGCAGCTCAGCAACCGACCGGCGCTCACCCGTCACCAGGTTGATCGCCAGGCCTGGCTGCAGGTACATCGGGATTTCACCCGCTTTTGCCTCACCACCGTTCAAAATCACCGCATCAACGGACTTAAGGCGCGAAGCGCGTTCGCGCATAGGTCCGGCCGGCAGCCACCAGCCGTTGCCGAAACGGCGAACCCCGTCGATCACCACAATTTCTTTATCACGCGCCAGGGCGTAGTGTTGCAGGCCATCGTCAGTGATAATGATTTGTACCGCATGTTCGGCAAGCAGTGCCTGAACGGCGTCGCTGCGCATCGGGGAGACCGCAACCGGCGCGCCGGTACGCTGGAAAATCAATACCGGCTCATCACCCGCTTCGGCAGTCGTGGTTTCCGCCGTCAGCAGCAGCGGATAACGCCCCGCTTTACCACCATATCCGCGCGATACCACACCCGGGCGGATACCGCGTTTTTGCAATTGCTCCACCAGCCAGATCACCACCGGCGTTTTACCGTTGCCGCCCGCCGTAAGATTACCGACCACCACCACCGGAACCGGCGCGCGCCAGGCACGCTTCAGCCCCAGACGGTAAAACAGTCGGATAGTGCCGCTCACCAGGCCGTAAAGCCAGGAGAGCGGCAAAAGCAGCAGCCACAGCGGGGATTCACCGGACCAGATGCGTGCAATCATTCGCCGAACTGCATCTTATGAAGCTGGGCGTAAACGCCGCGGTGTTCCAGCAAATCAGCATGGCTTCCGCGTTCAACAATGATACCGTCCTCAACCACGACGATTTCGTCAGCCTGCTCGATAGTCGACAGACGGTGCGCAATCACCAGCGAGGTACGGTTCTTTTGCAGCTCATCCAGCGCAGACTGAATAGCGCGTTCAGATTCCGTATCCAGTGCGGAGGTCGCTTCGTCCAGAATCAGAATTGGGCTATCGCGCAGCAGCGCACGCGCAATGGCGATACGCTGACGCTGACCGCCGGAGAGCAGCACCCCGTTCTCACCGATTATCGTATCCAGACCGTTATCCATCTTGTTGATAAAGTCCATTGCGTAGGCCATACGCGCAGCATTCTCAATCTGCTCGCGGCTGTATTCATCCGTGCGCGCATACGCAATGTTGTTTGCCACAGTATCGTTGAACAGGTGCACGTTCTGGGAGACCAGCGCCACCTGGTTACGCAGCGACTGCAGGGTATACTCCCGCAGATCATGACCGTCCAGGAGGATCTCACCTTCGTTAATATCGTAGAAACGGGTGATCAGGCTGGCAATAGTTGATTTACCCGAGCCGGAACGACCCACCAGCGCCACGGTTTTACCCGCCGGAATGGACAGGTTGATATTACGCAGCGCCGGCGTTTCACGTCCAGGATAGGCGAAAGTGACATTGCGGAATTCAACGTCGCCACGGGCGCGCTCAATCTCGCGTGTACCTTCATCTTTTTCCTGTTCGGAATCCAGAATGCTGAACAGCGTCTGACAGGCAGCCATCCCGCGCTGGAACTGGGCGTTGACGTTCGTCAGGGATTTCAGCGGACGCATCAGGGCGATCATTGAGGAGAAGACCACGGTGATAGTACCCGCCGTCAGCGTCTCCATGACGCTCGGGAAGCTTGCTGCATACAGGACGAATGCCAGCGCCAGGGAGGCAATCAGCTGAATAATCGGGTCAGAAATGGAAGAGGCCGATACCATTTTCATCCCCTGCAGACGCATTTTGTTGCTGACTTTATCAAAGCGTTTGGTTTCGACGTCCTGACCGCCAAAAATCAGAACTTCTTTATGCCCTTTCAGCATCTGTTCCGCGCTGGTCGTCACCTGTCCCATCGTGTTCTGCATGTTCTTACTGATATTGCGGAAGCGCTTTGAGACGACGCGGATAGCAATAGAAACTATCGGCGCCAGAACGATAAGGATGATCGACAGCTGCCAGCTGTAATAGAACATCATCGCGAACAGACCGATGATTGACGCGCCCTCACGCACAACGGTGATCAGCGCGCTTGAGGACGAGGAGGCAACCTGCTCAGAATCGTAGGTAATACGAGACAGCAGCGTCCCGGTAGACTGCTTGTCAAAGAACGAGACCGGCATGCCCATCATGTGGCTGAACAGGCGACGGCGCATGGTCATCACCACTTTCCCTGATACCCAGGAAATACAGTAGCTGGAAATATAGCTGGTGATGCCGCGTAAGATCATCAGTCCGATAACCACCAGAGGCATCCATAGCAACACTGAGCGATCCGTTTTACCAAAACCGTCGTCCAGTAACGGTTTGAGGAGCGATAGCATAAAAGTATCGCTGGCTGCGTTGAGGATTAACGCTACACCCGCCACGATCAGGCCTGCTTTAAAGGGTGCAATCATCGGCCAGAGTCGGCGGAAGGTTTGCCACGTGGAGAGATCTTTGTCGTTATGCATTCAAAAAACCAGCATTCGTTGAAATAGCCGCATATTCTACCCGTTATCGACGGGCTCGCCAAACCACTGATGATACCAAACGGGTAAAAATTGCTCTCGCAAGCGCCGGATTTGCCAGTGATGTTGCGAGAATGTCACCGATATTTGTCCAGAATGAGGGGTATCGTGCCAGATGTACCCCTCTTTTCGATAGCGTCGGACAACTTTTGCCGACGGGAATCGCCATGCGTTATAGCGGGCCGCGGAATCCAGTGCGATCTGACCTTCCACCCGCTGTACCAGCGGCAATGACGACGAAGTATTGCTGCCATGATGGGGCACCTGTATAAGCGTGGACGTCAGATAACGCCAGTAATGGCTAAGCATAGCCTGTTCCGCTTGCGCTTCAATGTCCCCCGTTAGCAGAACGCTCTGCTCACCGTCGTCCACCTTTACCACGCAGGAATGGTTATTTCCCTGAGCCGGGTAATTTTCGGGGGGCCAGTGGACAGTGAAGGAGAGTCCCTGCCATTTCCATCTCTGCCCGCGAAAACAGGGCCGATGTCCCGCCTGGCGCAACGGGCTTCTTACCCACGCGTCCGGCCACGCTTTTTGCAACGATGCGAGTCCTCCCGCATGGTCGAGGTGTTCATGACTGAGAATAACGCCTTCAGGCCGCAGGTGATGCCAGCGAAGCCACGGGATAATCAACCGCTGCGCGCTATCCCCGCCCGGCCAGGCGAGCCCGGTATCATAGAGAATGGCTTTTCCCTGCCGTTCAATGACCATCGCCAGCCCCTGCCCTACATCCAGCATATGCAGCGTCCAACTCTCGTTTTTTTCCGTTCTCCAGAGAGGAAATGTGAGTAAAACACTTCCTGCAAGACAAACGGCAGGAAGGGTTTTCCAGGCACGAAAGCGCCAGCCAATGATGATAAGCCAGGGCAGTAGCGTCATGTACTGCCAGCGTTGATCGACACTCTGCCAGCCGTCAGGCAGGCGCATGAGGAGCCAGAACAGCCCCGCAAGTGACTTATTGGCTGCGAACCAGACGACGCTTTCCGGTGCCGCCAGCGGCAGCAGATGAAGCAGCATGCCGAGCAGGATCAGCGGCACGGAGACAAACGTCACCAGGGGAACGGCAAAGAGATTCGCGACCAGGGAGGAGATGCTGAATCCATGGAAAATCAGAACCTGTAGCGGCATCAGCAGCATCAGCATGCCGACCTGCAGATAGATCAGGTTCAGCAGCGGCCGTATACGTCGTACCCGGTGCCAGCCAGGAAGAGGCAGCCACTGAAACCAGAAAATCAGCGCAGCGACAGCAAATGCAGACAAGAGCAGACTCTGCGAGAGTATGGCTAAGGGATCGCTTATCAGGATCGCCGCGATACAGCACACCCATACCTGCCATGGAGACCATTGCCGGGCAGCGATACGCAACATTGCAAGCACAGCCAGCGCGATGACCGTTCGTAGCGCAGGTGGTTGAAGAGCGGTTAGCCAGGCGTAGATCGCGGCAAAGCATAACCCGGCCAGAAGAGGCATTTGCCATTGGATCCAGTGGCTGGGTAATAAAAACTGAATCCCACGCGCGAGTAACCAAGCGAGGGATGCCGCCAGCGCGATATGCAGACCCGAAATAGCCATCAGATGCAGCGTCCCTGTTTCACGCATCAGGTCTTTTATTTCCCGGGGCACATCCAGACGTTCGCCCATTCCCAGTCCGAGAATGACCGCCCCCCATCGGTAAGCAGAAAGGCGGTTTTGCAGTGATATGAGATATTGCGCTCGCAGGCTGCAGCGTCCATCAACGAGTTCCGCACGGGTGAAACGCCCGCTAAGCGTTTGGTGCCGGGCAAAAGCGCTGCGCTGGGAATCATAGCCGCCGTCGTTCAGTTCGCCATGAGCAGGCCTGAGCCTGAGCGTCATACTCCAGCGCTGGCCGGCACACGCTTTCTTTGGCAGATAATTTCCATACAGCGTTACACCTGTAGAGGCCCACCAGCGCTTGCCATCAACGCGGAGAATGTTTCCCTGATGCTGCGTTGCGCCATCTGTGGCGGTAATTGCTACCTCAGCCTGCACGGCCCCCGTCGTTAAATGCTGCATCGGCCAGACGCTCTCCTTCGCAGCCAGAATACCCCACACGCAAAATAACAGCGTGAGACCCGCATACTTCAGTCGTACGTTTCGCCGTGCGGCCAGCACGACCCCGCCAACGATCATTATCCACACGGTGTGGCGTGATGGCAGTTCAGGTAACCAGAGTAACGGGGCTATTGCCAGAATGACGCAGACGCTAAGCGCGGGAATTCCCATTGCTACCTCCCTGTTTCAGAGGGGCAGTATCTAATCAGGCAGAGCGAATTGTCAGATGGGAAAAGTACGTTTTACAGCGCGCGCTGTTCTGTTTTTATCGGTTTGCAGAAAACGAAACAGAAAAATGCGGGGCACCTTCAGAAGGAAAGCGACAGAGACAAAAAAAGCACCCGCAGGTGCTTTCTTTCGAACCCAGTTTAACCGGCTGGCTAAACTCAGTTGCCGTAAATATTGGCGCGATCGCGCAGTTCTTTACCCGGCTTAAAGTGTGGAACGTACTTGCCTTCCAGCTCGACTTTATCGCCAGTTTTCGGGTTACGCCCGGTACGTGGAGCACGATAGTGCAGAGAAAAACTACCGAAACCGCGGATTTCAATGCGCTCGCCCTGGGCAAGAGTGGAGGCCATATGCTCCAGCATCTCTTTTACGGCATCTTCCACTGCCTTTGCAGGGATATGCGGTTGCTGACTGGCAAGTCTTTCAATCAATTCTGACTTGGTCATGATTCCTCCGGTTCCTTTCAAACCAATTAGCTGAACAGCTCATTAAACAAGGGCGGCCGTAGCCGCCCTTTGTTATTGATTACAGGACGAATCCTGCAATCTGTCAAGTTTGCTCCTCATCCTTCACGCTGTAAATGCGTTACAGCGCAAATGATGCTGAGAACCTGATATTACTCGCCTTTAGCTGCTTTGAAAGCTTCAGCCATTGCGTTGTTAGAGAAGTTTGCATCTTCCTGTTTGTTAACAGTTGCGATTGCATCTTTCTCATCAGCTTCGTCTTTAGCACGAACAGACAGGCTGATTGCACGGTTCTTACGGTCAACACCGGTGAACTTAGCTTCAACGTCGTCGCCTACGTTCAGAACCAGAGTGGCATCTTCAACGCGGTCACGTGAAGCTTCAGAAGCGCGCAGGTAACCTTCAACGCCGTCAGCCAGTTCTACGGTTGCGCCTTTAGCGTCAACTGCAGTCACTTTACCGTTTACGATTGCGCCTTTCTTGTTCAGTGCAACCCAGTTGTTGAACGGATCTTCTGCGAGCTGTTTAACGCCCAGGGAGATACGCTCACGCTCTGCGTCAACCTGCAGAACAACTGCAGCGATTTCGTCGCCTTTTTTGTATTCACGAACTGCTTCTTCGCCTGCAACGTTCCAGGAGATGTCAGACAGGTGAACCAGGCCATCGATGCCGCCGTCCAGGCCGATGAAGATACCGAAGTCAGTGATAGACTTGATTTTACCTTCAACACGGTCGCCCTTGTTGTGGGTTTCCGCGAACTGCTGCCATGGGTTGTTTTTGCACTGTTTCAGGCCCAGGGAGATACGACGACGTTCTTCGTCGATATCCAGAACCATCACTTCCACTACATCACCAACGTTAACAACTTTGGATGGGTGGATGTTTTTGTTGGTCCAGTCCATTTCGGAAACGTGCACCAGACCTTCAACGCCTTCTTCGATTTCAACGAAGCAGCCGTAGTCAGTCAGGTTGGTTACGCGACCAGTCAGTTTAGTACCTTCTGGGTAACGCTTAGCGATAGCTACCCATGGATCTTCGCCCAGCTGTTTCAGGCCGAGGGATACACGAGTACGCTCGCGGTCAAACTTCAGCACTTTAACAGTGATTTCGTCGCCCACGTTCACGATTTCGCTTGGGTGCTTAACGCGTTTCCACGCCATGTCGGTGATGTGCAGCAGGCCATCAACGCCGCCCAGGTCAACGAATGCGCCGTAGTCAGTGAGGTTCTTAACGATACCTTTGACTTCCATGCCTTCCTGCAGGTTTTCCAGCAGCTGATCGCGTTCTGCGCTGTTTTCGGATTCGATAACGGCACGACGGGAAACAACAACGTTGTTACGCTTCTGGTCCAGCTTGATTACTTTGAACTCAAGCTCTTTGCCTTCCAGGTGCAGAGTGTCACGAACTGGACGAACGTCTACCAGAGAACCTGGCAGGAACGCACGAATACCATTCAGCTCAACAGTGAAGCCACCTTTAACTTTGCCGTTGATAACACCGACCACAGTTTCAGCTTCTTCGTAAGCTTTTTCCAGCGTGATCCATGCTTCGTGACGTTTAGCTTTCTCACGAGAAAGCAGGGTTTCACCGAAGCCGTCTTCTACTGCGTCCAGAGCAACGTCAACTTCGTCACCAACCTGGATTTCCAGCTCGCCCTGGGCGTTTTTGAACTGCTCTGCCGGAATGGCGGACTCAGATTTCAGACCGGCGTCAACCAGTACTACGTCTTTGTCGATAGCAACAACAACACCGCGAACGATGGAACCCGGGCGGGTTTCGATTTCTTTTAAGGATTCTTCAAACAGTTGAGCAAAAGATTCAGTCATGTTTAATCTTCAGGTTAATATTAACGTCCACCTGGCTCCGTGCCGGATGGGGTTGTTTCACATACCCGCCGTCAATCCATTGCAGCGGGGGTACTGCTAAATCGGTCGCGATTACGCGAGTGCCAGTTTTTGGCGCGCATATTGTAGCGCTTTTTCAATCACTTGCTCAATAGTTAAACTGGTTGAATCCAGAACTAATGCATCTTCTGCAGGAACAAGTGGGGCGACGGCGCGGTTACGATCGCGGTCATCGCGCTCTTTTATCTCGGATAAAAGGCGATCAAAGTTAACACTAAACCCCTTTTCCTGCAACTGAAGCATGCGGCGTTGAGCACGTTCTTCCGAAGAGGCGTCAAGGAAAATTTTCACTGGCGCATCAGGGAATACCACCGTTCCCATATCGCGTCCGTCAGCGATCAGCCCCGGGGCTTCACGGAAAGCGCGCTGACGACGTAACAGCGCCTCACGAACGCGCGGGAACGCAGCGACCTGAGAGGCCGCATTAGCCACTTCCTGCGTACGGATTTCGCCGCTCACGTCTTCCCCTTCAAGGATGACTTCCAGGTTGCCATCGGTCGATACGAAACGCACATCCAGATGCGCAGCCAGCGGAACCAGCGCTTCTTCAGACGCGACATCCACATGGTGATGCAGCGCGGCCAGCGCCAGCACGCGATAGATTGCTCCCGAATCTAAAAGATGCCATTGCAATGCTTCCGCCATCGCTTTGCACAGAGTACCTTTCCCTGCGCCACTCGGCCCATCAATGGTGATTACCGGGGCAACTGCCGTCATCTTTTTCTCCTTAAATAAGGCATACCGTTTATATGAACGCCGCGCATTATACGCGCCAACGTGCGCAACTGTTACCTTTGCGTGCAAATTACGGAATGATTGAAGCAGAGTGTAGAAGAAATGAGCGGAGGTGTTCGTAATGAAGCGTAAGGAAATGCCGCATCGGGCGATGCGGCAATACGTTATCAGGCCAGCGTGCTAATGCGTGCCAGCTGTTCGAAGTAGTCCGGGAAGGTTTTCGCCGTACATTTCGGATCAAGAATAGTAACCGGCGTGTCTGACAACGCCACCAGCGAGAAGCACATCGCCATGCGGTGATCGTTGTAGGTGCCGATTTCCGCAAACTGCAGTTTTGCCGGAGGGGTCACGCGAATGTAGTCTTCGCCCTCTTCCACCTCGGCACCGACTTTTCGCAGCTCGGTCGCCATCGCGAACAGGCGGTCCGTCTCTTTTACGCGCCAGTTGTAGATGTTACGCAGCGTGGTAGTGCCTTTGGCAAACAGCGCCGCCGTGGCAATGGTCATCGCCGCATCCGGGATATGGTTCATGTCCATGTCGATGGCGTTCAGCTCACCGTGGGTACAGGAGATGAAGTCATCGCCCCAGGTGACAATGGCGCCCATTTTTTCCAGCACGTCCGCAAAACGGATGTCGCCCTGCACGCTGTTACGGCCAATACCGGTCACTTTTACCGTGCCGCCTTTAATCGCACCCGCGGCAAGGAAGTAGGACGCGGATGACGCATCCCCTTCAACCAGGTAGTTGCCCGGAGACTGGTACTGCTGCGCCCCGCGCAACACGAAGCGCTGATAGGACTGGTTTTCCACCTCAACGCCGAAGGTTTTCATCAGGTGCAGCGTGATATCAATGTACGGTTTGGAGACCAGCTCACCTTTAATTGTGATAACCGTATCCAGCGGTGCCAGCGGCGCGGTCATCAGCAGTGCCGTCAGGAACTGGCTGGAGACGCTGCCGTCCACCTCGACGTGACCGCCGGTAAAACCGCCGCGCAGACGCAGTGGCGGATAGTTTTCCTGCTCAAGATACTCAACCTGCGCGCCGCCCTGACGCAAAGCATCCACAAGGTGACCAATCGGACGCTCTTTCATGCGCGGCTCGCCGGTCAGCACAATGTTGTTGCTACCCAGGCACAGGGCCGCCGCCAGCGGGCGCATCGCGGTACCCGCGTTGCCCAAAAACAGCTCAAGCTCTTCGCCCGAGCGCAGCGCGTCGCCGTTGCCGGTCACTTCGCAGCGGGTACGATCGTCGGAGAGAGTGTAATGAACGCCCAACGCTTTCAGCGCATTGAGCATATGGCGCACGTCATCGCTGTCCAGCAGGTTTGTGAGGACGGTGGTGCCGTTTGCCAGAGCTGCCAGCAGCAGAGCGCGGTTCGAGACACTTTTTGAACCAGGCAGATTAATGGTGCCATCTACCCGCGCGATAGGTTGTAACGTCAGGGATTCCATGAAAACTAAACTCTCAACTCAACATAATAAAAACCCCGCAGGGACGCTGCGGGGGTGAAAAACAGCAAATTAACCGTGACGACGTTCGAAGTCGATCATGAAATCCGTCAGGGCTTTAACGCCTTCCAGCGGCATCGCGTTATAGATGGAGGCACGCATGCCGCCAACGACACGGTGACCTTTGAGCGCATGCAGGCCTGCCGCGAAGGACTCTTCCAGGAACACTTTGTCCAGGCTGCTGTCCGCCAGCTGGAACGGCACGTTCATGCGGGAACGGTTAGCTTTCGCCACATCGTTGCGGTAGAAATCGCTCTTGTCGATCACGCCATACAGGAGTTCAGCTTTCTGCTGATTGACCTTGTCCATCTGCGCCACGCCGCCGTTTTGCTTCAGCCATTTGAAGACCAGGCCGGAGAGATACCAGGCAAACGTTGGTGGGGTATTGAACATCGAATCGTTATCGTTCAGCACGGTGTAATCGAGAATCGACGGGCAGGATTTATGCGCTTTACCCAGCAGGTCCTCACGCACGACGACGATAGTCAAACCGGCCGGGCCGATATTTTTCTGCGCGCCCGCATAGATAACGCCGTAGCGGCTGACATCAATTGGCGCAGACAGAATGGTGGAGGAGAAGTCGGCGGCAACCACGACATCGCTGCCGAAGTTTGGCGTCTCGTCGATGGCAATCCCGTCAATGGTTTCGTTCGGGCAGTAGTGCAGATACGCTGCGTTATCGGAAAGCTGCCACTCGCTCATTGGCTTCACGGCGCGCAGACCGTCAACGGTTACTTTGGCGTCGATAACATTCGGCGTGCAGTATTTATGCGCTTCTTTAACGGCGCTTGCTGCCCAGTAACCCGCGTCAACGTAGTCAGCCGTCGTTTTGTCACCGAGGATATTCAGCGGAACGCCCGCAAACTGGCCGCGCCCACCGCCGTGACAGAACAATACTTTGTAGTTCGAGGGAATATTCAGCAGATCGCGAAAATCCTTTTCTGCCTCTTCCGCCACCTGAATAAACTCTTTACCACGGTGGCTGATTTCCATCACCGACGTACCGAGACCGTTCCAGTCACAGAGTTCCTGTTGAGCCTGTTTAAGCACGTCTGCCGGTAACATTGCCGGACCTGAACTGAAATTAAAGACTTGAGCCATTTCCCCTCACCACGCTAAAAGCCATAAGTTATAACTGTGGATATCGGTTTTATCATTCAGTGACACGCGCCGCAATGTCTAAAACTTATGACCCGTGAAATGTGCCCCGCGTCACACAAAACAATCTGCCGCCTCGCTAAGACAAAACCGACAAAATGGCTGTCAGGTAATGCGTTTGGCCCGGCTAACCTTCGTCCATTCCGGATTTGCACAGCGGGGGCATAATTGACGATCCCCCGGCTGCATCGCGACAACATGGCTACATCTTACGCAAGCATACTCGCCTGATTCCGGTACCGTTCTGAAACGCTCAATGAGCATATCCGGCAGGATACACAGTCCCGGCTTCACCTCGTCGTCAGAATAGTAATAGACGCTGATCTGCCCGTTGGTTTCCATGATCGCCAGACGCACCTGCCCGAGCTGTTCAACGCTATTCAGGCGAAGCTCCATAAAGAACTCAAACTCGGTCATATTGGCGCTTTGTACATTTTCCCAGGCCAGCTGTCCGTCCTCGACGATAACGACCGGCTTCCCTTCAAGCAGATCTTCCAGCTTTTCGCTTTTCGACATCAGCCACATGACAAGGCGGTAAAGTAGCGCCAGTGAGACAAAAACGATAAACACCGGCACCATCGGCACATCGTCATAAAAGGCGACGTCCCCCGCCGCCGAGCCCAGCGTCAGGATGATCAACACCTCAAAGAGCGACATCTGCCGCACGCCGCGGCGGCCGGTGATTTTAAGAAACAGGAAGACGAGGACGAAGGTATACAGGCTACGCAGCGCCACTTCGCCCAGAAATTCAGGAGGAACTTTATCAAACGCCATCCGCTGGAGATCAAATACTTTCATTTTTCTATGCCTTAACAGTCAGTTACTGCCACTAAGCATAGTCCAGCCTTTTATTTTCGCCGAAGATAGCACCCGTCACGCAAAACCCGTATCATTGCGCGCTTTACGTACGATAAAAGTGAACGCCATGACTCAAACGTTTATCCCCGGCAAAGACGCCGCTCTGGAAGATTCCATCGCTCGCTTCCAGCAGAAACTGACCGACCTGGGTTTTAACATCGAAGAAGCCTCCTGGCTCAATCCGGTGCCTCATGTCTGGTCCGTGCATATTCGCGATAAAGACTGTGCCCTGTGCTTTACCAACGGTAAAGGCGCGACAAAAAAAGCGGCACTGGCCTCTGCGCTGGGTGAGTATTTTGAGCGTCTGTCCACCAACTATTTCTTCGCTGACTTCTGGCTGGGCGAAACCATCGCTAACGGCCCGTTCGTTCACTATCCAAATGAAAAATGGTTCCCGTTGACCGAAGAGGACGAACTGCCGGAAGGTATTCTCGACGCGCGCCTGCGTGCTTTCTACGATCCGGAAAACGAACTTACCGCCAGCATGCTGATCGATCTGCAGTCTGGCAATGAAGACCGTGGGATCTGCGCCCTGCCGTTCACCCGTCAGTCTGACGAGCAGACCGTGTATATTCCGATGAACATCGTCGGCAACCTGTATGTGTCCAACGGTATGTCCGCCGGTAACACCCGCAATGAAGCGCGCGTGCAGGGTTTGTCTGAAGTCTTTGAACGCCACATTAAAAACCGCATCATCGCTGAATCCATCAGCCTGCCTGAAATTCCGGCAGACGTGCTGGCGCGCTACCCGGGCGTAGTGGAGTCCATCGCTAAGCTCGAAGCAGAAGGTTTCCCAATCTTTGCCTACGACGGCTCGCTGGGCGGCAAGTATCCGGTTATCTGCGTGGTGCTGTTTAACCCGACCAACGGCACCTGCTTCGCCTCATTCGGGGCGCACCCTGACTTCGGCGTGGCGCTGGAGCGTACCGTTACCGAGCTGCTGCAGGGCCGTAGCCTGAAAGATCTCGACGTCTTCACTCCGCCAACGTTTGACGATGAAGAAGTGGCCGAGCATACCAACCTTGAAACCCACTTCATTGACTCCAGCGGTTTAATTTCCTGGGATATGTTCAAGCAGGACGCCGACTATCCGTTCGTGGACTGGAGCTTTGCCGGTACCACGGAAGAAGAGTTCGCCACGCTGATGGCTATCTTCGACGCGGAAGATCAGGAAGTCTACATTGCCGACTACGAACATCTTGGCGTCTACGCGTGCCGCATTATCGTTCCGGGCATGTCCGACATCTACCCGGCTGAAGATCTGTGGCTGGCGAACAACAGCATGGGTGCCCATCTGCGCGAAACGCTGCTGGCTCTGCCGGGCAGCGAGTGGGAGAAAGAAGATTATCTGAACCTGATCGCCCAACTGGACGAAGAAGGCCACGATGACTTCACCCGCGTACGCGAACTGCTGGGCCTGGCGACCGGTAAAGACAACGGCTGGTATACCCTGCGCATCGGTGAGCTGAAAGCGATGCTGGCCCTGGCGGGTGGCGATTTGGATCAGGCCCTGGCCTGGACCGAGTGGACCATGGAATTCAACCAGTCTGTCTTCTCTGCCGAACGCACCAATTATTACCGCTGCCTGCAAACCCTGTTGCTGCTGGCCCAGGAAGAGGATCGCGAGCCGCTGCAATACCTCAACGCTTTCGTGCGTATGTACGGTGCTGAAGCCGTTGAAGCAGCCAGCGCGGCCCTGAGCGGCGAAGCGCCGTTCTATGGCCTGCAGGCTGTTGATAGCGATCTGAAAGCCTTCCCGGCGCATCAGTCGCTGCTGAAGGCCTACGAAAAGCTGCAGAAAGCAAAAGCCGCTTACTGGTTAAAATAAGCGCACATAACATTACCAGCAGTAGGCGTATTCAATCGTCTGGGCTATATTACGGGGCAATTTCATTGCCCCGTTTTTTATTTTCTTCGGCAATGACTGTTGATTGTAATAATAAAGTTAAACATGGGTAAATATAATAATATTTACCTGGGCTTTACTGTTACTTTTTATGGTAAATACTCCATATTAATTAACTGCGTCAGGGGTGGCCGAACGAAAAAATTCAACTCTTTTCATAACTTTTAAAATTTATTTTTATACGGATAATCAATTACTTACTCCGCATTTGTTGTAAAACCATACATACTGCGGGCCTATAAGCCAGGCGAGATATGATCTATATCAATTTCTCTTCTATAATGCTTTGTTAGTATCTCGTCGCCGACTTAATAAAGAGAGAGTTAGTGTGAAAGCTGACAACCCTTTTGATCTTTTACTCCCTGCTGCGATGGCCAAAGTTGCCGAAGAAGCGGGTGTCTATAAAGCAACGAAACACCCGATGAAGACGTTCTATCTGGCGATCACGGCTGGTGTGTTCATCTCTATCGCTTTCGTCTTCTACATCACCGCCACCACCGGTACTGCCGGAATGCCTTTCGGCATGGCCAAACTGATTGGCGGTATTTGCTTCTCACTGGGTCTGATTCTCTGCGTCATCTGCGGCGCCGACCTCTTCACCTCAACGGTGCTGATTGTCGTGGCAAAGGCCAGCGGAAGAATTACCTGGGGTCAGCTGGCACGTAACTGGCTTAACGTCTACGTGGGTAACCTGGTTGGCTGTCTGCTCTTTGTTTTGTTGATGTGGCTTTCTGGCGAGTACATGACCGCCAACGGTGGCTGGGGCCTTAACGTCCTGCAAACCGCCGACCACAAAATGCACCACACATTTATCGAAGCCGTTGCTCTCGGCATCCTCGCTAACCTGATGGTCTGCCTGGCTGTATGGATGAGCTACTCGGGTCGTAGCCTGATGGACAAAGCCTTAATTATGGTTCTGCCGGTTGCGATGTTTGTTGCCAGCGGCTTTGAGCACAGTATCGCGAATATGTTCATGATCCCAATGGGCATTGTCATCCGCGACTTTGCGAGCCCGGAGTTCTGGACCGCAGTTGGTTCATCCCCGGAAAGTTTCTCTCACCTGACTATTATGAATTTCATTACTGATAACCTGATCCCTGTCACTATCGGGAACATTATCGGTGGGGGTCTGTTAGTTGGGTTGACATACTGGGTCATTTACCTGCGTGGCGACGATCATCATTGATGGTTTTCTCAGGCAGTAAATAAAAAATCCACTTAAGAAGGTAGGTGTTACATGTCCGAGCTTAATGAAAAGTTAGCCACAGCCTGGGAAGGTTTTGCGAAAGGTGACTGGCAGAATGAAGTAAACGTACGTGACTTCATTCAGAAAAACTATACCCCGTATGAAGGTGACGAATCCTTCCTGGCTGGCGCAACTGACGCGACCACCAAGCTGTGGGACAGCGTAATGGAAGGCGTTAAACTGGAAAACCGCACTCACGCGCCAGTTGATTTTGACACCTCCGTTGCTTCCACCATCACTTCTCACGATGCTGGCTACATCAACAAAGCCCTTGAGAAAATCGTTGGTCTGCAGACTGAAGCACCACTGAAACGCGCAATCATCCCGTTCGGTGGTATCAAAATGGTTGAAGGTTCCTGCAAAGCGTATAACCGCGAGCTGGATCCAATGCTGAAAAAAATCTTCACCGAATACCGCAAAACCCACAACCAGGGTGTATTCGATGTTTACACCAAAGACATTCTGAACTGCCGTAAATCTGGCGTTCTGACTGGTCTGCCAGATGCGTATGGCCGTGGCCGTATCATCGGTGACTACCGTCGCGTTGCGCTGTACGGTATCGACTTCCTGATGAAAGACAAGTACGCGCAGTTTGTTTCCCTGCAGTCCGATCTGGAAAACGGCGTAAACCTGGAAGCGACTATCCGTCTGCGTGAAGAAATCGCTGAACAGCACCGCGCGCTGGGTCAGATCAAAGAGATGGCGGCGAAATATGGCTGCGATATCTCTGGTCCGGCTACCAACGCTCAGGAAGCTATCCAGTGGACCTACTTCGGCTACCTGGCCGCAGTTAAGTCTCAGAACGGTGCAGCAATGTCCTTCGGTCGCGTATCCACCTTCCTGGATGCCTACATCGAACGTGACCTGAAAGCAGGCAAAATCACCGAGCAAGACGCTCAGGAAATGATTGACCACCTGGTCATGAAACTGCGTATGGTTCGCTTCCTGCGTACCCCTGAATACGATGAGCTGTTCTCCGGTGACCCAATCTGGGCAACTGAATCCATCGGCGGTATGGGCGTTGACGGCCGTACTCTGGTAACCAAAAACAGCTTCCGCTTCCTGAACACCCTGTACACCATGGGTCCTTCTCCGGAGCCGAACATCACCGTTCTGTGGTCTGAAAAACTGCCTCTGAACTTCAAGAAATTCGCCGCTAAAGTGTCCATCGACACATCTTCTCTGCAGTACGAGAACGATGACCTGATGCGTCCGGACTTCAACAACGACGATTACGCTATCGCTTGCTGCGTAAGCCCAATGGTTGTTGGTAAGCAAATGCAGTTCTTCGGTGCGCGTGCAAACCTGGCGAAAACCATGCTGTACGCAATCAACGGCGGCGTTGATGAAAAACTGAAAATGCAGGTTGGTCCTAAGTCTGAACCGATCAAAGGCGACGTTCTGAACTTCGACGAAGTGATGGACCGCATGGATCACTTCATGGACTGGCTGGCGAAACAGTACGTCACTGCGCTGAACGTTATCCACTACATGCACGACAAGTACAGCTACGAAGCTTCTCTGATGGCGCTGCATGACCGTGACGTTATCCGCACCATGGCGTGTGGTATCGCTGGTCTGTCCGTTGCAGCTGACTCCCTGTCTGCAATCAAATATGCGAAAGTTAAGCCAATTCGTGACGAAGACGGTCTGGCTATCGACTTCGAAATCGAAGGTGAATATCCGCAGTTTGGTAACAACGACTCTCGCGTTGATGACATGGCGGTTGACCTGGTAGAACGTTTCATGAAGAAAATTCAGAAACTGACTACTTACCGTAACGCTATCCCGACTCAGTCTGTTCTGACCATCACCTCTAACGTTGTGTATGGTAAGAAAACCGGTAACACCCCAGACGGTCGTCGTGCTGGCGCGCCATTCGGCCCAGGTGCTAACCCAATGCACGGTCGTGACCAGAAAGGTGCGGTTGCCTCTCTGACTTCCGTTGCTAAACTGCCGTTTGCTTACGCGAAAGATGGTATCTCTTACACCTTCTCTATCGTGCCAAACGCGCTGGGTAAAGACGACGAAGTGCGTAAAACTAACCTCGCGGGTCTGATGGATGGTTACTTCCACCACGAAGCGTCCATCGAAGGTGGTCAGCACCTGAACGTGAACGTCATGAACCGTGAAATGCTGCTCGACGCGATGGAACACCCTGAGAAATATCCTCAGCTGACCATCCGCGTATCTGGCTACGCAGTACGTTTTAACTCCCTGACTAAAGAACAGCAGCAGGACGTTATCACCCGTACTTTCACTCAGTCCATGTAAGTGGAATTGACTGAAATCACGCGTTAAAAAGCGTACAATAAAGGCTCCACGTCAGTGGGGCCTTTTTAGCACCCTCTCCACCTCAGTCTCTTTTGTCCGCTATCTATACTCTATGGATATCAGCCAAAACAGACTTCAACACAGCCGGCTTTGAGCTGTGCATACTCAGGCCCCGGACGGGCCGATGCTGGAGATATCACCGCAATGTCAATTATTGGTCGCATTCACTCCTTTGAATCCTGTGGCACCGTCGATGGCCCGGGTATCCGCTTTATCACCTTTTTCCAGGGCTGCCTGATGCGCTGCCTGTACTGCCATAACCGTGACACCTGGGATACGCACGGCGGTAAAGAAGTTACCGTTGAAGACTTGATGAAAGAGGTGGTGACCTACCGCCACTTTATGAACGCGTCCGGCGGCGGCGTCACCGCATCCGGCGGTGAAGCCATTCTGCAGGCTGAATTTGTCCGCGACTGGTTCCGCGCCTGCCATACAGAAGGCATTCATACCTGCCTCGACACCAACGGCTTTGTACGCCGCTACGATCCGGTTATCGACGAGCTGCTTGAAGTGACCGATCTGGTGATGCTCGATCTCAAACAGATGAACGATGAGATCCACCAGAACCTCGTTGGCGTCTCAAACCACCGCACGCTGGAATTCGCCAAATACATTGCCGATAAAGGCATCAAAACCTGGATCCGCTACGTGGTGGTTCCCGGCTGGTCAGATGATGACGACTCCGCGCACCGCCTGGGGGAATTTACCCGCGACATGGGCAACGTCGAGAAAATTGAGCTTCTGCCCTATCACGAGCTGGGTAAACATAAATGGGTGGCAATGGGCGAAGAGTACAAACTCGATGGCGTGAAGCCGCCGAAGAAAGAGACGATGGAACGCGTCAAAGGTATTCTTGAACAGTACGGCCACAAGGTGATGTATTAAAGAAAAGGCCCGGTGAGAACCGGGCCTTTTTATATTCTATTTAAAGACGCCGTTAATAACGGAGGTCACAATGGCTGTACTCAGCGCAATTAAGACCAGGTCATCTCCGACCACGCGCCATTCATAGCCCGGGTAGGAAGGAAGCTGGCCCAGCATTGAGGCCGGCACGGTTTTCTTCGCAATGCCCGGAGGCAACGGCTTACCGCGCGCCAGGTTTTTCGCGATACCCGGAGGCAGAGAGTCATAGCCCGTTAAGCCATAATTCAGCGCCAGGTGGCGGGCATGATCGAAGCTCACGCGAGCGTCGACATCGTTACCGACATCTTTACTGCTTTTAAAACTTTTATCCGATTTCCCAGGGTTATCCTGGCCGTTATTTTGCTTATTGCCATGGTTACCAGAATTCCCGTTACCATGATTACCGCCATTACCTTGCCCGCCACCGTTCCCGTGACCACCGCCATTCCCGTTACCAGGATTAGCCATGACCGGAGCCGTTGCAAACGTTAAAGACAACACTACGGCAAGTGCGGTAGCGGAAAAACGACGAATAGACATGATTGCTGCCTTATAGTGGTAGGACTCACATGAATTATCGCCTGGCGTAATAAACAAACAATAAGTAAAACTCTTAGTTGTGACAGGGACAAAAAAGCCTGTCATCGACAGGCTTTTAATTAATCAGGCATGAGCCACAGGCGTTGGGTGTTCGCCCACTTTGCGCAGCAGCATTAAGAGATAAATAAACGATACGCTGGCGATCATGATAAACAATAAATTATCAGAGTAATTCTGCATCAGCATCGCGGTAAACGTCGGCCCTAATAAACTGCCAATGGTATAGCTCAGTAACAGCGCCTGGTTCATTGCCACCAGCTGATGATGTTCAACTTTCTCACAGGCCCAGGCCATCGCGACCGGATAGAGCGTAAAGCCGGCAGCCCCGAGAATAAACAGCGCAGGCGCCATAGCGGCGTTGCTGAGCATGGCAAGGCATCCCATGATGACCACGAAGACCTGCACGCGCAGCACCAGCAGACGACCGAAGCGGTCCGCCAGGCGGCCAATCGGCCACTGCCCGACGATCCCCGCACTCACCATCACCGCCATCCAGAAGCCAATTCCGGAATCGCTGACGCCCTGATGATTCAGATAGAGCGGCATCAGGCCGTAGAGCGAGCCCAGTACAATACCCGATATAATGCAGCCGTTAACGCCCAGGCGCGCCTGACGGAGTCTGAGCATCGGCCAGACGTGGGTCGCTTCCTGATGCTCGCTGTTCTGGTTCACAATGCGCGTGAAGAGCAGCGGCAGGATCGCGGCCAGCACCATGCCCGTTACCCACGGCAGAACGCTCATCAGATCGGTTGGCAGCTTGCTGACCATCAGTTGCCCCAGCACGGTGCCGACGTAATAAACCATCATATAGGCCGCCAGCAGGCGTCCACGGTTGCGGGAGGTGCCGCTGCACATCAGCGCGCTTTCAACCACCACCCAAATCATCGCGCAGCCTACGCCAGCGATAAAGCGCCACGCCATCCAGCTCCAGAAGCCGACCATCAGGCCCAGCCCGGCACACCCGGCGGCGAAAATCAGCGAAGCCAGATAATAGCTGCGATTAAAGCCAAAGCGCTTAATCAGGCTCCCGGTCATTAGCGTACCCAGCAGGTTCCCGGTAAAAAAGGACGAGCTGACCATACCCACCTGCCAGGTCGGTAAGTTTTCATGGGCGAGCCATAGCGGGACGAGCGTATTTAACACTGCGATCGCCAGGGTCAACAGAAGCAGGCCACAGAGCAACAGAAGCACTGGCCGGGTATAGGTGGTCATGGATTAAAAACCGTGAGGAAGTTCAGATTTCGTGCGCATCATGCCACTGGCAAAAACAAAGTCAATCCACTGATTTAGCCGCCTCGCACAATATGTTCCCTGTCGATTTAAAAAACTTATCCTGCTAATGCCACGCCTGCTATAGATATTAATTATGTGTCTGTTTTTATTTATTAATGGGCGAAATTAAAACAAAACGACAGTCGAAAAATTTCATGATCGAAAAAAGAAAAACCGGGCACTCAGGCCCGGCTTGATATAACTCAATGCAACGTTAGCTGGCGATAGCCATACCAACGGTCATATGCAACCCGTAGAACACGCCGCGGCCAATCAGTTCACCCGCCAGTACCAGCACAAAAGCCAGTGACAGCAGCGGCAGCGCCGGCTGATAGCCTTTGAGCTGAGGGGCAATCCAGAATACCAGCGCGGCGACCAGAAGAACGATACGCCAGGCCATCAGCGCACCGTAGTCCGGCACCAGGGCAGAAGCCTGCTGGATAGAGCTGTGAATGGTTGCCAGTTCAGCCCCCTGCATCAGGGCGACCATCGCACTCACCACCAGCGCCAGCAGAGAAACAGCGGGCAGCAAACGCATTGCCCACCCGTCTACGCCCGCCACGCGCAGCAGCAGGTAGCCCAGCAGCGGCCCGCCGATAAACATCGTCAGGAAGAAGCTCATCGGCGTCCAGACGCTGTACCAGGTTGGAACGGTATCTATGGTGTTATAGACGCGCACCATCATCCACACGAACACCACGCCCAGTACCATGGTCACGATCAGCCACAGGCTGCGCAGACCCGCAGGCAATTTCTTCAAAGCGGCCAGCAGCCAGCCCAGCCCACCGACGGCAAAGAAAATCGCCCCGCTGGCAATCTCGTTACTGAGGGATGAGGCGCCCACGCGGTTCAGAGAGTTAAACGCGCGCATCGGCGAACCCAGGTGCAGCGTAGAGGCGATAAAGCCAATCCCCATCAGCACCCACAGGCCAAACATACTCAACACTAAACGCTGCTGCTGTTCAGCGTTGAGATTCCCCTTCAACAGCGCCAGCGCGAGCACAATGAAACCGCCCGCCACGCACTGACCAAAGACCGTGAAGATCATCAGCGGCCATTCATGCCATCCACTTCCCATCTCACACCTCCTTCGGATTTGCCAGGTAGCCGGTAGTGTCACCTGTAGGACGGCTGTTGGCGTTAGGTTTAATCACAATGCTCGGCTTCGTGAAGTGCGCAGACGGCAGCGGTGCCACTGCGGCAAGCTGACCGTGTTTTTGACGCAGCTCTTCAACAGGACCGAAGTCCAGCGCGCGCAGCGGGCAGGACTCAACGCAAATCGGCTTTTTGCCATCCGCCACGCGGGTGTGGCAACCGTCGCATTTGGTCATATGACCTTTGGCGGCGTTGTACTGCGGCGCGCCGTACGGGCACGCCATGTGGCAGTACCGGCAGCCGATGCAGACATCTTCATCCACCACCACAAAACCGTCTTCACGCTTGTGCATCGCCCCGCTCGGGCAGACCTTGGTGCAGGCAGGATCTTCACAGTGGTTGCAGGCAATCGACAGGTAATAGGCAAAGACGTTCTGATGCCAGACGCCGTTATCTTCCTGCCAGTCGCCCCCGGCGTATTCGTAGATGCGGCGGAAGCTGACGTCCGGGGTCAGGTCTTTGTAATCTTTACAGGCCAGCTCGCAGGTTTTGCACCCGGTGCAACGGCTGGAATCGATAAAAAATCCATACTGGGTTGTCATCGGCTACTCCTTAAACCTTTTCAACCTGGACAAGGTTTGTGTGGGATGGGTTGCCCTTCGCCAGCGGCGACGGACGCTGCGTGGTCAGTACGTTAATACTGCCCGCCTGGTCGATGCGGTTGGCATCAGGGCTGTACCAGGCCCCCTCTCCCAGCGCCACTACGCCTGGCATCATGCGCGGCGTCACCTTAGCTTCAATGTGCACCTCGCCGCGACCGTTGAAGATACGCACGCGATCGCCATTGCTGATGCCTCGCGCTTTGGCATCCATCGGGTTGATCCACATCTCCTGACGGCAGGCGGCCTTGAGTACGTCGACGTTACCGTAGGTGGAGTGCACGCGCGCTTTGTAGTGGAAACCGGTCAGCTGCAGCGGGAATTTCGCCGTCAGCGGATCGTTGTAGTTTTCGAAACCTGGCGTGTAGATCGGCAGCGGATCGATAACGTCCCCTTCCGGCAGCTCCCAGGTCGACGCGATTTTTGCCAGCTCTTCGGAGTAGATTTCGATTTTGCCCGACGGCGTGGTCAGCGGGTTTGCCTGCGGATCTTCACGGAACGCTTTGTAAGCCACGTGGTGCCCTTCCGGATCGCGCTGTTTGTACATACCCTGCTTGCGGAAGGTATCGAAATCCGGCAGGTCAGGGACCGCCTTACGGGAGAGTTCATGCAGATGGCGCATCCACCCTTCCTGTGTACGTCCCTCGGTAAACTGCTGCTCAACGCCAAGACGTTTCGCCAGCTCAGAGGTCATCTCATAAATGGTTTTGCACTCGAAGCGCGGTTTGATCGCCTGATCGGTGAAGATCACGTAGGACATGTTGCCGCAGGAGGCGTCCAGCGCGAAATCCATCTGCTCAGAGGCGGTGCAGTCCGGCAGCAGGATATCGGCATATTTCGCCGAGGAGGTCATGTGGCAGTCGATCACCACAATCATCTCGCACTTCTTATCATCCTGCAGGATTTCATGGGTGCGGTTGATTTCGGAGTGCTGGTTGATGAGACAGTTACCGGCATAGTTCCAGATCATCTTGATCGGCACGTCCAGCTTGTCCTTGCCGCGCACGCCGTCGCGCAGGGCGGTCATTTCAGGACCACGTTCGATCGCATCGGTCCACATAAACATGGAGATGCTGGTCTGAACAGGGTTATCCAGCGTCGGCATACGTTCAAACGGCACTTCATACGAGCCTTCACGCGCGCCGGTGTTACCGCCGTGAATACCGACGTTGCCGGTCAGAATGGAGAGCATGGAGATCGCACGGGTCGCGATTTCGCCGTTCGCATGGCGCTGCGGTCCCCAGCCCTGGCTAATGTAGGCCGGTTTGGCCGAGCCAATCTCACGCGCCAGCTGAACGATACGCTCGGCCGGAATACCGGTGATGGTGGACGCCCACTCGGGCGTTTTCGCCACGCCGTCGCTGCCCTGCCCGAGAATATAGGCTTTGTAATGACCGTTAGCAGGCGCGCTGGCTGGCAGGGTTTTCTCGTCATAGCCGACGCAGTATTTATCCAGGAAAGGCTGATCGACGAGGTTTTCGGTGATCATCACCCACGCCAGCGCGGAGACCAGCGCTGCATCGGTACCCGGACGGATTGGGATCCACTCGTCTTCACGTCCGGCGCCGGTATCGGTATAGCGTGGGTCGATGATGATCATGCGGGCATTGGATTTGGCGCGGGCCTGTTCAAGGTAATAGGTTACCCCGCCGCCGCTCATGCGGGTTTCGCCCGGGTTATTACCGAACAACACCACCAGCTTACTGTTTTCGATATCAGACGGGCTGTTGCCGTCCGCCCAGCCGCCGTAGGTGTAGTTGAGTCCCGCAGCAATCTGCGCCGATGAGTAGTCACCATAGTGATTGAGATAACCGCCGCAGCAGTTCATCAGGCGTGCCACCAGCGTTTTACCCGGTGGCCAGGAGCGGGTCAGCGTACCGCCGAGCGTCCCGGTGCCGTAGTTCAGGTAGATGGATTCGTTGCCGTACTCTTTGATAAGGCGCTGCATATTGGTGGCGATAATGTCGTAGGCTTCATCCCAGCTAATCCGCTCGAACTTCCCTTCCCCACGCTTACCGACGCGCTTCATCGGATATTTCAGGCGGTCCGGATTATACACGCGACGACGCATGGAGCGGCCGCGCAAGCAGGCGCGAACCTGATGTAACCCTTCATAGTTATCGTCCCCGGTATTGTCGGTTTCGACATATTTAATTTCGCCATCCACCACGTGCATACGCAGCGGACAACGGCTACCGCAGTTAACGGTACAGGCACTCCACACCACTTTTTCCGGAGCTGAAGCTGGGGATAATGCATCCGCCGCTGAGGCCAGTCGGGTAAAAGGAAGCGTGAAGGCGCTGCTGGCTACGGCCAGGCCGCCTATTGCCGTGGTTTTCATCAACCCACGGCGAGTGACCTCGGCAGCCATTAATGCTTCAGGCGCGTTGATTTTCATAGAGACTCACTTTGGTTGCTCACAAAGAAAAGAGTGGCGGCGCAAAACCGCTATTTAGTTTTATATACAACGAATTTCTACGTAATCAGCTTTTTATGCTGACTTTCATTCGGAGGAGTATTACTACTTTAGAGGGAGGGGGTATTGCGTCGTATCAATTCCGCGGCATAAAAAAAGCGCCTAAAGGCGCTTTTTTGTTGTGAGGCAAAGAATTAGCCAATGTACTGCTGGCCTTTCATGTATGGACGCAACACTTCAGGGATCTCAATACGACCGTCTGCCTGCTGATAGTTTTCCAGCACGGCAACCAGCGTACGGCCCACAGCCAGACCAGAACCGTTCAGGGTATGCACCAGACGGGTTTTCTTGTCAGATTTGCTGCGGCAGCGTGCCTGCATACGACGCGCCTGGAAATCCCAGACGTTAGAGCAGGAGGAGATTTCACGGTAGGTGTTTTGCGCAGGCACCCACACTTCAAGATCGAAGGTTTTGCAGGCGCCAAAGCCCATATCACCGGTGCACAGGGCCATACGACGATACGGCAGGCCCAGCAGCTCCAGCACTTTCTCAGCGTGACCGGTCATCTCTTCCAGCGCGTCCATGGACTCTTCAGGACGGACGATCTGCACCATCTCAACTTTGTCGAACTGGTGCATACGGATCAGACCGCGCGTGTCGCGACCGTAAGAACCTGCTTCAGAACGGAAGCACGGAGAGTGTGCCGTCAGCTTAATTGGCAGGTCGTCTTCATCGATTATCTCATCACGCACGAGGTTAGTCAGCGGCACTTCAGCGGTTGGGATCAGCGCGTAGTTGCTGCTGTCTGCTTCCTCGTCCAGCGGACGGGTATGGAACAGATCGCCGGCAAATTTCGGCAGCTGGCCCGTACCGTACAGCGTATCGTGGTTGACCAGATACGGCACGTAGGTTTCGCTGTAGCCATGCTGCTCGGTGTGCAGATCCAGCATGAACTGCGCCAGCGCGCGGTGCAGATGGGCAATCTGGCCTTTCATCACCACAAAACGGGAGCCGGTCAGCTTAACCGCTGCCGCAAAGTCCAGCCCCGCGTGCATTTCGCCCAGCGTCACGTGATCGCGCACTTCGAAGTCAAACTCACGAGGTGTACCCCAGCGTTTCACTTCAACGTTGTCGTTTTCATCTTTGCCGACAGGCACGCTGTCGTCAGGAATATTCGGGATAGCCAGGGCAATATCACGAATCTCGGCCTGAAGAACGTCCAGCTCAGCTTTTGCCTGATCCAGTTCTTCACCCAGTTTGTTCACTTCCAGGCGTAATGGCTCAATATCTTCCCCGCGCGCTTTCGCCTGGCCGATGGATTTCGATCGAGAGTTACGCTCTGCCTGCAGATTTTCAGTTTGTACCTGCAGAACTTTACGACGCTCTTCGAGAGCGCGCAGCTTATCTACATCCAGCTTAAAGCCCCGGCGTGCCAGTTTTTCAGCGACTGCGTCTGGCTCATTACGCAGCAGATTGGGATCGAGCATGCTTATCCTGTGCTTATCGAATTAAAATAGGAAAATGTGACCACAGCCTGCGGCCACAAGGATACATTGCCAACATTACCGCAACGATTGAACTAACGGTAGCGTTTTATAGGGCTATTTTGATCCTGTCCGGCGAGCCAGGTGAGCTTTTCACCAATCTTGCCTTCAAGACCTCTGTTTGTGGGGTGATAATAGCGCGTTTGTGCCATCTCCTGCGGGAAATATTCCTCCCCGGCAGCGTAGGCATTGGGTTCATCATGAGCGTAACGATACTCCTGCCCATATCCCATCTCTTTCATCAGTTTGGTCGGCGCGTTACGCAGGTGAACCGGCACATCGTAGTCCGGACGTTCACGCGCATCCGACATCGCCGCTTTAAACGCGGTATAAACCGCATTACTTTTCGGCGCACAGGCCAGATAGACAATTGCCTGCGCAATGGCTCGTTCGCCTTCCGCGGGCCCAACGCGGGTGAAGCAGTCCCAGGCCGACAGTGCAACCTGCATGGCGCGAGGATCGGCATTGCCGACATCTTCTGACGCAATCGCCAGACAGCGACGCGCGACATATAACGGATCGCCGCCCGCAGTGATAATGCGCGCGTACCAGTAAAGCGCCGCATCCGGCGCGCTGCCGCGCACGGACTTATGCAGCGCCGAGATCAGGTCGTAAAAACGGTCGCCTTTGTTATCGAAACGCGCGCTGCGCTCCCCCGCAATTTCGGTGAGCAGTTCCGGTTTCAGCACCCGCTTCCCTGCATCATCGATTTCGGCCATATCGGCCATCATTTCCAGCGTATTCAGCGCACGACGCGCATCGCCGTTGACCAGCTCGGCAATCGCACGACGCGTGTCGTCAGGCAAAACGATATCCTGTCCGCCGTAGCCGCGCGCTTTGTCGTCCATCGCCTGGGTGAGAACCTTTTCGATATCATCGGTGGTGAGCGATTTGAGCAGGTAAACGCGCGCGCGGGAAAGTAGCGCCGAGTTCAGTTCAAACGACGGGTTTTCGGTGGTCGCACCGATGAAGAAGATCGTGCCGTCTTCAATATGCGGCAGGAAGGCATCCTGCTGGCTCTTGTTGAAGCGGTGGACTTCGTCCACGAAGAGGATGGTGCGCCGCCCGGCATTGCGGTTCTGCCGCGCACGCTCGATCGCCTCACGGATCTCTTTCACGCCGGAGGTGACCGCCGAGATACGTTCGACGTCCGCGTTGGCATAGCGGGCGATCACTTCTGCAAGCGTAGTCTTGCCGGTGCCAGGGGGTCCCCAGAGGATCATGGAGTGAAGATGCCCCGCCTCAATGGCGCGCGGCAATGGCTTACCGGCAGCCAGCAGATGCTGCTGGCCGATGTACTGCGCTAAATTTTCTGGCCGCATACGGGCGGCCAGAGGTTGAAACGCGTTATCTGAAAAATCGAGCGACAGATTGCCCACTCATGCCTCTTACTTATTGCGTTGGTCGTCCACCGTTACGCCCTGCGGCGGGGTAAAGGTGAATTTCGAAGCATCAACGGCGCCGTTCTGCTGAGACTTGAGCTGGTAGCTGCTGCGCTGATCGTCCTGCTCAACCGCGCCGAACTGATTAATCGTACCGTTGGTGCTTACGTTAATGGTGAACTGCTTCAGGTTGCCGTTGCTGCCTTTCGGCGTCAGGACAAACTCGTCACCCGTCTGTTTAATATTGTACTGCTGCCAGTCGCTGGACTGGTTACGAGCAATCAGCATAAACGGCGTATTGCTGGTGGCATCTTTCAGCCAGGTCGCCGTTGCCTGCTCAACGAACGGGTTGAAGAACCATAAGGTTTTACCGTCAGAGACCAGGATGCTTTCATCCGGCTGGGTCATGTGCCAGTTGAACAGATTCGGGCGTTTTACCCACAAATCTCCCTGACCTTCCTGCACCGCGTTGCCGCTGCCGTCCGTCACTTTTTGCGTGAAGCTGGCGTGGAAGCTGCTTACTTTATCCAGTCGGCTTTTAAGGTCGCTGGCCGCATCAGCCCAGACGCTGCTGGCGACAAAACTGGTGAGTAATGCACAGGCGATGGCGATTTTTTTCATTGTTATTCCTTAAAATACGTCTTCCCGATATGGGGTTTCCGTCTTCTATTCTGGACCTGCCCGAAGGCAGGCGACAGAAGAAAATGCTTAATTTTGGCTGATTTACCCTTCTTTGCAATCGCTGAAGGCTAATCAAACGGCGGCGGTGCCAGCACCTCGCGGTTACCGTTATGCCCCTGCTCGCTCACAATGCCCTGCGCTTCCATCTGCTCGATGATACGCGCTGCGCGGTTATAGCCAATTCGGAACTGGCGCTGCACGCCAGAGATTGACGCTTTGCGTTTTTCGGTAACGAAGTTAACCGCCTGATCGAATAACGGATCCAGCTCTTCGCCGCCGTCGAAGCCACCGCCGCCGCCTTCGCTTTCCGTATCGCTGGTGATGCCGTCAACATATTGCGGACGACCGCGCGCTTTCCAGTCCTGCACGACGGCGTGTACTTCCTCATCGCGGACGAACGCACCGTGAACGCGCACCGGAGAGGTGGAGTTCGGGCCTGAATAGAGCATGTCACCCATACCCAGCAGCGACTCTGCGCCGCCCTGGTCAAGAATGGTACGGGAGTCAATTTTACTGGATACGGTAAAGGCGATACGCGTCGGAATGTTCGCTTTGATAAGACCGGTGATAACGTCCACGGAAGGACGCTGGGTCGCCAGCACAAGGTGAATACCGGCCGCACGCGCTTTCTGCGCCAGACGGGCAATCAACTCTTCTACTTTCTTACCGACGGTCATCATAAGGTCAGCGAATTCATCAACCAGCACGACGATATAAGGCAGCTTTTCCAGCACCGGATGCTGAGCATCCATGCTGTCACCCGGCTTCCAGTAAGGATCCGGGATCGGACGCCCCATGCGCACAGCCTGGGCGATTTTCTCGTTATAACCGGCCAGGTTACGCACGCCTAACGCAGACATCAGCTTGTAGCGGCGTTCCATCTCATTGACGCTCCAGCGCAGGGCGTTGGCGGCGTCTTTCATGTCAGTGACCACTTCGGTCAGCAGATGCGGGATGCCTTCGTAGACCGAAAGTTCGAGCATTTTCGGGTCGATCATGATGAAACGCACATCTTCCGGCTGCGCTTTATAGAGCATGCTGAGGATCATGGCGTTCACACCGACAGACTTACCGGAACCGGTAGTACCCGCTACCAGCAGGTGAGGCATTTTGGCAAGATCCGCAACGACCGGATCGCCCGCGATATCTTTACCCAGCACCACCGTCAGCGGAGAGGGGTTATCGCGGAATTTGGTGTTATCCAGCACTTCGCGCAGGTAGACGGTCTGACGTTTCTTGTTCGGCAGCTCAAGACCAACGTAAGGTTTACCCGGTATCACTTCCACCACACGCACCGCAACGGTCGACAGAGAACGCGCCAGGTCGCGGGACAGGTTGGAAATACGCGCGGCTTTAACGCCGGGTGCCAGGTTCAGTTCAAACCGGGTGATCACCGGACCCGGCGAGTAGTTCACCACGTCCGCCTTGATGCGGAAGTCAGCCAGACGAGCTTCCACCAGACGCGCCATCTGCTCCAGCGCGAAGGTATCGACCGGCTCCACTTCTGACGGCGGCGGCGTTAACAGATCCAGAGACGGCAGCGGCGTGCTTGGACGCTGCAGCGGACGGCTGTCACCGTTACGCATCAGCAGCGGGTGAATCAGACTTTCCTGCGGCTGAGGCGCAGTCTGCTGGAACTGCGGTGGCTGTGGCGGCTGCTTCGGCTGCTGAACAGGTTGATGCTGCTGCGCGTAGGCCTGTGGTGCTGGCTGCTGGCGCACAGGCTCCGCTTCAGGCATCACGCTCGGGGTAAATAACGGCTCGCTCGGGCCATCATCTACCAGATCCTTCATCGGCGAGAATTCAAAATCAGACAGCGAGAACGGATTTGCGCCAGCCGGTTGCTCACCAGAATAGCGCTGCTGCTGGGTGGCGGCAAACTGGCGCGCCAGTTCTGCTTCAGCCGCGTCCTCTTCGTCTTCCAGCACCGGTTCATCGTGCTGATATTCTTCACCGTAGCGTTGATTCTGCTGCGCGGCGAACTGACGGGCCAGCTCGTCCTGCTGCATTTCATAGGCGTCATCTTCGTACTCAGGCTCGCGCGCTTTCTCTTCGGCCATACGCTGGGAAGGCAGCTTGATGCCATAAGAGGCAAGCTCACGGCGGGTGGGTACACGAACGCGGTTAGGGCGAGGCAGTTGCGGACCAATCCCCTCCTTCACCTGAGGACGTGGTGTGCCCCCTGTTGCCAGGCTAAAGACAGGTGCAGCTACGGCAGCGGCCGCGGTAGCCTGCTTCACGCTTTCCGCTACGGGTGCGACTGCAGGCGTCGGGTCGATCGGTGGAACGGAAACAGAAGGCGCTTTCGTCACCGGCTCCTGCACCGGTTCAGGCACAGGCTGGTACCAGGCCGCCAGTTGCTCGCGTTCACGCGCGCGACGCTCTTCAACTTCTTCAAAATAGTACATCGGTGGACGAGAGGGTTTTACCTCTTCCACTATTTCAGCTTCAGGCTGCGGCTCTACATAAGGCTGAACAGGTTCAACCTTATCAGGCACATACTCCTGATAAGGTTGGGCCACAGGCTGTTCATAGTGCGGGTAATCTTGCGGTTCATACGCAGGCTGCGGCGGCTGATAAGGCTGCTGCCACTGCTCCTGCTGCACAGGAATGTAGCTTTCAGGTTCAGGCGCGATAACCGGCTCCGGCGTGTGAACGCCTGGCGCAGTCTGCCAGTCAACCTGAGGCTGCTGAATAACGGATTCCGGCGGCGAAACCGGCGCGGATGGCATCACGGCGTCGACAGGCGCGGCATACACCTGCGCAGCGGTCGTCGCGGCTGCGACGGCCGCAACCGGCTCGGTAACCGAATGACCATTTAACAGCGGATCGTATTCGTCGAAGTCACCCGGAGTGGCCCGGCTGCCGGAGAAGAGCACATCGTCAGGATCGACGGCGATACCTGCAGCGCGATACGCCACCTGCTCGTCTTCATCCATGCGCTTACCGGAGAAGAGCGCCGCATCGGTTTTACGACCCAGCGGGTTGGCAAATTTCTCAGCAACACGCTGACGACGGGCCAGCGCGCCGCGCAGAATACGCGCACGACGAGACTCGCGACGCTGCACAGGCGCGTCATCTTCCTCTTCATCTTCGTATTCGTCTTCATCAACCCACGTATCGTCACGACGGGTACGGTTGCTGGCGAAGGTCAGAATGGTGAGGATAAAACTGCCGATTTTCTCGGCAATGCTCACCCAGGACCAGCCGGTGAACAACGTCAGCCCGGCCGCCCAGATACACAGCAGCGCCAGCGTACCGCCGCTGCTGTGCAGCATCGGCTGCAGCGCAGAACTGAGTAAACTGCCGATCACCCCGCCAGAGGCGAAGTACCAGATATCATCCGCATTGATTGCCGCCAGCCCGCACGAGGTGAGGATCAGCGCCAGCGCGCCAATCAGGCGCAGCGACACGGCAAAATAGTCGATGTAATCATCGTTCTGACGATGACGCCACGCAAACCAGCATCCGCCAATGATAATAACGGGAAGGGTGTAGGCCATCACACCGAAAATGAAAAACAGCGTGTCCGCAAGCCAGGCACCGGGGACACCGCCTAAATTATGGATAGGCTCATGCCATGCAGTTTGTGACCAGCTGGGATCTGAAGGGTTGAAACTGAGTAAGGCTGCCATCAGCCAGACGGCAAAAAGGGCAATAACAATCAGCAAAGCCTCGAGGAGACGACGTCCGCTGCTTAGCTTCGATAGTGTGACTTCTTTGTCTTCAGTGTATTCCTGGCTCAAAAAAGGCTCTCCAGGTATCAGGCATATCCTGCCTTTTTGCTAAAACGGACAACAGCGCCGGGACTCCCCGGCACTGTTGCTGTATGGATTAACAGGAGTGTAATCAAACTACGCTGATTTTGCACCTGTTCCGTGTTAGCGCGTCTTAATAACCAGACGATTGCTCTGTTTGACCTCTTCCATCACCACATACGTACGGGTGTCGTTCACGCCTGGCAGACGCAGCAGGGTTTCCCCCAGCAGCTTACGGTAGGCGGACATATCAGGCACACGGGTTTTCAACAGGTAGTCGAAATCACCGGATACCAGATGACACTCTTGAATTTCTTCAAGTTTTTGTACAGCGGCGTTAAATTGCTCAAACACATCCGGCGCACCACGATTCAGAGTAATCTCAACAAATACCAGAAGTGAGGCATCCAGATAATGCGGGTTCAGCAGAGCAGTATAGCCCTGAATGAAACCCTGTCTTTCCAGTCGGCGCACACGCTCAAGGCACGGCGTCGGGGAAAGTCCCACACGTTTTGAAAGCTCGACGTTGGAAATACGCCCATCCTTTTGCAATTCATTAAGAATGTTACGATCGATACGGTCGAGATCTTTGCCAGGGCGCTTCTTGCTATCTACCATTATTATTGTCTCTCTGTATTCCTTCCCTACTCCTGCCTGGACCCTGTGCACATCACTGTTCAGAGCCTGTACCCGTTAGTCATCACATCGCCTGGTTTTGTATTAGACGCGATGCGGATTCGGGTTCTGTTGGTAAGAAGACCGTTGCCCGAAGGCAGTCACCGACATCACGTATGGCGTCTGTCCACGCCATGCGTAGATTTCACTGACCCGGTAAAAATGGCATTTACGTGCATGCCTATGCGGCATACGGTTAACGCGGTTTTTTTTCTTCCTTGAATGTTTTCGCAAAAGCGCAGGGGATTGTCAAAGCAAAACATCGTTTTTTAGTACAACATGCCGGATATTCATTACGGCAGGGTATTAATCCTCATTTTATTGCCTTACAAACGAACGGTTTTCAGGCGAAAGCGTGATGTTATAGCGCCTCATTCATCGCCCGTGGCTATTACACAGATTGATATCAAAATTGCTGCGCTCTTTTTTTACGGCAACAAATTCCCTACAATCCAGCCAAATGTCTGCCAACAACAATGGGGATCTCATGGGCACGGCCAAACACAGTAAGCTGCTAATCCTTGGTTCTGGACCTGCGGGATATACCGCAGCGGTCTATGCTGCACGCGCTAACCTGCACCCGGTACTCATCACCGGAATGGAAAAAGGCGGTCAGCTGACCACCACCACCGAAGTGGAAAACTGGCCAGGGGACCCGAACGACCTGACAGGGCCGCTACTGATGGAACGTATGCACGAGCATGCCGCTAAATTCGAAACTGAAATTCTGTTCGACCACATCAATAAGGTCGATCTGCAGAACCGTCCGTTCCGCCTGACGGGCGACAGCGGCGAATACACCTGTGACGCGCTGATCGTTGCCACCGGCGCCTCTGCCCGTTACCTCGGTCTGCCATCCGAAGAAGCGTTCAAAGGTCGCGGCGTCTCTGCCTGCGCAACCTGTGACGGTTTCTTCTACCGCAATCAGAAAGTCGCGGTCATCGGCGGCGGCAACACCGCCGTAGAAGAAGCGCTCTACCTGGCGAACATTGCCTCTGAAGTGCACCTGATCCACCGTCGCGAAACCTTCCGCGCGGAGAAGATCCTGATCAAACGCCTGATGGATAAAGTGGCCAGCGGCAACATCGTGCTGCATACCAACCGTACCCTGGAAGAGGTGACGGGCGACCAGATGGGCGTTGCCGGTCTGCGTATTCGTGATACCCAGAACACTGACAACGTCGAAACGCTTGAAGTGGCGGGTCTGTTTGTGGCGATCGGTCACAGCCCGAACACCGCGATCTTCGACGGTCAGCTGGAGCTGGAAAATGGCTACATCAAAGTGCAGTCCGGCATTCACGGTAACGCGACCCAGACCAGCATCCCGGGCGTGTTCGCGGCTGGCGACGTGATGGACCATATTTATCGTCAGGCGATTACCTCTGCTGGCACCGGCTGTATGGCCGCGCTGGACGCTGAGCGCTACCTCGATGGACTGGCTGAACAAGGTAAATAATCTTTACAAGTCAGTAACAAACGTAAATAAAGGCGGCGATAAGTCGCCTTTATTGTCTCCCCGTTGTAACATTGCGCTGCCCAATTTCTAATAACGTCACCTGCAAAGTACGCAATGGAAAAAACCCGTCAACAAGAGTTAACACGCTGGCTGAAACAGCAAAGCGTTATTTCCCGCCGCTGGCTTACGATTTCCCGTCTCCTGGGGTTCGTTAGCGGTCTGTTGATTGTTGCCCAGGCATGGCTGCTGGCCCGCATTCTTAATCACATGATCATGGAGAACATCCCGCGCGAAGCGCTGTTGCTGCCTTTTATTGTCCTGATCCTGATTTTTATCCTGCGCGCCTGGGTGGTGTGGCTGCGTGAGCGCGTCGGTTTTCACGCCGGACAGCACATCCGCTACGAGATCCGACGTCAGGTGCTGGATCGCCTTCAGGAAGCCGGGCCCGCGTGGATCCAGGGTAAACCGGCCGGTAGCTGGGCGACGCTGATCCTTGAGCAGATTGACGATATGCACGACTACTATGCGCGCTATCTGCCGCAAATGGGCCTTGCCGTCTTCGTTCCGCTGCTGATTGTGATCGCCATCTTCCCGGTGAACTGGATGGCTGCGCTGATTCTGATGGGCACCGCCCCGCTGATCCCACTGTTTATGGCGCTGGTCGGTATGGGGGCAGCGGATGCCAACCGCCGTAACTTCCTGGCACTGGGTCGCCTGAGCGGCCATTTCCTCGATCGTCTGCGCGGCATGGAGACGTTACGCATTTTTGGCCGCGGTGAAGCGGAAACCGAAAATATTCGCCGGGCATCGCAGGACTTTCGTCAGCGCACCATGGAAGTGTTACGCCTTGCCTTCTTATCCTCCGGCGTACTGGAATTCTTTACCTCGCTGTCGATTGCCCTCGTGGCGGTCTACTTTGGCTTCTCCTACCTTGGCGCGCTGGATTTCGGCCATTACGGCACGGCGGTGACCCTTTCTGCCGGCTTCCTGGCGCTGATCCTGGCCCCGGAATTTTTCCAGCCGCTCCGCGATCTGGGGACCTTCTATCACGCCAAAGCGCAGGCGGTTGGCGCAGCCGATAGCCTGAAAACGTTCCTGGAAACGCCGCTGGCACACCCGGAGCGGGGTGACGTGACGCTGAATGCTAAAGATCCCGTGACCATTGAAGCGCAGGACTTTTCCATTCTGTCACCGGAAGGCAAAGTGCTCGCGGGTCCGCTGAACTTTACCTTACCTGCCGGACAACGGGTGGTGCTCGTCGGCACCAGCGGTTCCGGTAAAAGTTCTCTGCTGAATGCGCTATCCGGCTTTATGGCCTACACGGGTTCACTGCGGATCAACAAAACCGAACTGCGCAACCTCGATCCAGACGCCTGGCGTAAACAGCTCAGCTGGGTAGGACAAAACCCCCAGCTTCCCGCCTCTACGCTGCGTGAAAACGTCCTGCTGGCGCGCCCGGACGCGCGTGAAGATGAACTGCAATCGGTGCTCGATCGCGCCTGGGTCAGCGAGTTTCTGCCGCTGCTTCCGCAGGGGGTAGATACCGTTGTCGGCGATCAGTCCGCCGGGCTGTCGGTCGGACAGGCGCAGCGCGTAGCCGTTGCCCGCGCGCTGCTTAATCCATGCCAGCTGATGCTGCTGGATGAGCCCGCCGCCAGCCTGGACGCCCACAGCGAACAGCGCGTAATGGAGGCCCTGAACGCCGCCTCCCGGCAGCAAACCACCCTGATGGTCACCCATCAGCTGGAGGGGATTGCCGACTGGGACCAGATCTGGGTCATGGAGAACGGCCGTATTGTTGAGCAAGGCGATTACGCCTCTCTCGTTGCCGCGCAGGGACCGTTTGCCGCCCTGCTGGCGAACCGTCAGGAGGACATCTGATGCGTGCTCTGCTGCCTTATCTTGCGCTCTATAAACGCCACAAATGGATGCTGACGCTGGGGATTGTGCTGGCGATTGTCACGCTGCTCGCCAGCATTGGCCTGCTCACCCTTTCCGGCTGGTTCCTGTCAGCCTCGGCCGTCGCGGGCTTTGCCGGTTTATACAGCTTCAACTATATGCTCCCGGCAGCCGGTGTTCGCGGTACCGCCATCACGCGGACTGCCGGACGCTATTTCGAACGGCTGGTCAGCCACGACGCCACTTTCCGCGTGCTGCAGCACCTGCGCATCTACACCTTCAGCAAACTGCTGCCCCTCTCCCCTGCCGGGCTGGCGCGTTTTCGTCAGGGTGAATTACTTAACCGTGTTGTTGCGGATGTCGACACGCTGGATCACCTTTACCTGCGCGTGATTTCCCCGATCGTGGGCGCGTTTGTGGTGATTGTGGTTGTCACGCTGGGGCTGTCTGTTCTGGATGTTTCCGTTGCGCTGACGCTGGGCGGGATCATGCTGCTGACGCTCATCATTCTGCCGCCGCTGTTTTACCGCGCCGGGAAATCGACCGGGGAAAACCTGACGCGCCTGCGCGGAGACTACCGCCAGCAGCTCACCTCCTGGCTTCAGGGGCAGGCAGAGCTGACGATTTTTGGCGCCAGCAAGCGCTACCGTGCGCGGATGGAAAGTACGGAGCTTAACTGGCATGAGGCCCAGCGCCGCCAGTCGGAGCTGACGGCCTTCTCTCAGGCGCTGATGATGTTAATCGGCGGCGTGGCGGTGATTGCCATGCTGTGGCTGGCTTCCGGCGATGTCGGGGGGAATTCACAGCCGGGTCCACTTATTGCCGTTTTCGTCTTCTGCGCGCTGGCGGCGTTTGAGGCGCTAGCCCCGGTAACGGGCGCCTTCCAGCATCTGGGCCAGGTGATCGCCTCTGCCCTGCGCATCACGCAGATTGCCGAGCAGGAGCCTGAAGTCACGTTCAGTGCCGGGCAGACCGCGGTACCAGAGCAGGTTGCGCTGACGCTTGAAGATGTCACCTTCGCCTATGACAAACAGGCGCAGAACGCGCTGGACGGTATCAACCTTTCTGTTAACGCAGGTCAGCGGATGGCGATCCTCGGCCGTACAGGCTGCGGTAAATCGACGCTGCTGCAGTTGCTGACCCGCGCCTGGGATCCGCAGCGCGGCCATATTCGTTTTAATAACACGTTGCTGACCGATTTCAGCGAGCAGACCCTGCGCAAGACGGTGAGCGTCGTTCCGCAGCGCGTGCATCTGTTTAGCGCCACCCTGCACGATAACCTGCTGCTGGCCGCGCCAGAGGCCTCTGATGATGCGCTTCGCGCCGTGCTGGAGCAGGTCGGGCTGCAAAAACTGCTTGAGGACGACGGGCTGAACAGCTGGCTGGGCGAAGGCGGCCGTCAGCTCTCGGGCGGTGAACTGCGCCGTCTGGCTATTGCGCGCGCGCTGCTGCACGATGCGCCGCTGATGCTGCTCGACGAACCCACCGAGGGGCTGGATGCCACAACCGAAAGCCAAATCCTTGATTTACTGGCGAATGCCATGACCGGCAAAACCGTGCTGATGGTCACACACCGCCTGCGCGGACTGGCGAGTTTTGATCGGATAATTGTGATGGACAACGGACACATTATTGAGCAAGGTAGTCACGCAGAGCTGTTGGCGAAACAGGGTCGCTACTACCAGTTTAAACAGCGTCTGTAGACTATATTTGTAGCGTCCTCACTCGCGTACTGGAGTTTTGCTGTCATGCGCCTGGTCCAGCTTTCTCGTCATAACATCGCGTTCCCTTCTCCGGAAGGGGCGCTGCGTGAGCCCAACGGGCTGCTGGCCCTTGGAGGTGACCTCAGCCCCGCTCGGCTATTAATGGCGTACCAGCGCGGTATCTTCCCCTGGTTTTCCCCGGGCGATCCGATTTTATGGTGGTCCCCCGATCCGCGTGCCGTGCTGTGGCCAGCGCAGTTTCACGCGAGCCGCAGCATGAAGCGTTTCCATGCGAAATCACCCTACCGCGTCACCCTCAATCACGCCTTTGGTCAGGTCATTGAAGGCTGTGCCGAAGACCGCTATGAAGGGACATGGATAACCCGCGATATCATTACCGCCTACCTCCAGCTCCATGAGCTTGGCTACGCCCACTCCATCGAGGTGTGGGAAGGCGGAGCACTCGTCGGCGGCATGTACGGCGTGGCGCAGGGGACGCTGTTTTGCGGCGAGTCGATGTTCTCTCGTGCGGTTAACGCCTCGAAAACCGCGCTGCTGGTCTTCTGCGAGGCGTTTGCCCAGCGCGGCGGACGCCTGATCGATTGTCAGGTGCTCAACGAGCACACGGCCTCCCTGGGGGCTGTTGAAATCCCGCGACGCCAGTATATCGAGCATCTGGATGCCAGCCGTCAGGAGAAGCTTCCGCGCGACTTCTGGATACCGAGAACGCTCTTTATGCCCAATGCCTAAATGTTTTCCGCATATTTTTTGTGAGGGTGTTATAATTATGCCGCAGAGTAGCTTCTGCCTGTTGCCCCGCCGCCGTTTGGGACCCTCGCTTCAGATAACGTCCTGACGTTTATCCTGTTGTCTCCCCTTTACGAATGCGCTTCCTGTTCGGTTGTACCGTGACGCTTGGGCAATGCGCCGAAACTGTTTTGCTGCGTTTTAATCGCGCAATTCTTTACTTAATTGATGAATTTCGGCATTATCTTGCCGGTTCAAAACTTGGTAGTGATACCCCAGAGGATTAGATGGCCAAAGAAGACAATATTGAAATGCAGGGTACCGTACTTGATACGTTGCCTAATACCATGTTTCGCGTAGAGCTGGAAAACGGTCACGTGGTAACTGCGCACATCTCCGGTAAAATGCGCAAAAACTACATCCGCATTTTGACGGGCGACAAAGTGACTGTTGAACTGACCCCGTACGACCTGAGCAAAGGCCGCATTGTCTTCCGTAGTCGCTAATTGTTTTCGCCTGTAATGGCAGATGAATATTAAATAAGGCCGGGATTTTCCCGGCCTTACTTTTTTTGTGCTGCAGGTGATTATTTGAACAATTATTTAGCCGTTCGTTTCAGCGTCAGGCTGTCTGGTCGACAGCAAGGCCAGCCACTGTAAGTGACCGACATTAGCAGCCGCAATGCCCTTTTAATGGCTGTGTCTGGCTATGCTATCAGCCGTTTGCCACCTGATAACCTATATTTATCAAAGCATCAAGCTCGTCTTTTGCAAACAACCTTGCCCGATAGCATTCGCCAGGGAACTCTGGATAGCCATCCAGCGAGCAAATCAAATCGTAGATTGTGGCAATAATATGGCCTGTCACATCGCTGATAAAGAAAGAGCGCGCATGGTTGGTGTAGATGCCATAATAGTCACCATAATCTATTGCTGCCCCCATAAAATCAGTGACTTGAGGAACACGATCGGAAGGTAACTCGAAACTTTCGTGAGCCTGGGTTGCTGTATTGGCGACGAGATCAACAGCATAGAAAACGACTCTCGCAGGATCGGTTTTGTAAAAAACAGCCGTTGAATCAAGCGTAATATCTCGAGTAACTGCATTGCCTTCATTATCGACGCAGGAGCGATTATCAAATAGCGAAAGAACAAATTTCCCTTCAGTCTCATTGCTTAACCCAGCAAAAGCGCTATTTTTAGTGACAAATACGGTATGAGCACCATTTTCAAAATCCGCTATACCGGAAGTATCTATCTGCGTAACGCCCTGTCCTGCAGCGAAATTACTGTTAAACCCCCCTGTATTAATACTCCACAGCATCTTACCATCGGCAGGAGAAATACCAAACGTCAGGCCTGCAGAGCGAGTATGAACAACAATCGCTTCAGCATTTGCCTCACCCGCGGGGATCCAGGAAAGCGAGTTAAGGTGAGCATCGTTTGTGGGACTATTATTCAGGATCTTCGTATTATCAAAAGCACGAGTGTAATTTTTTGCCCACAGCAACACGCCTGTCTTTTCATCAAATTTTAATATTGATGCATCCTGTCGCATAGTATTGGTAGAACGGTCCGGGTTATCATTACCAATCATGAAGAGATTACCAGCTGAATCCCAGATCAGATCGTGGGTGTTAGCATAGCGGTTGCCATCGCGGTCACGTAAATCAAATTCCAGAATCTCGTTGCCCAAAATATCGATTTTGAAAAAGCGTCGCCCATACCAATGTTCATCTTCATCACTGCCGATATAGAAATAACCTTTATGCGTTTTTAGCATCTGGTTACGGTAGGGCTGAGCATAATAGCAGCGAAGATCGCCGTTCCGGTCGTAGCCATCACAATTGGTTGTCATTAACCAACTGTTTCCCCATACGGTCGTGAAGTTAGCGGGATCCGTTTGCTCAATATCGATATGGAAAATTGTCCCATCGCGGTAGAGTTGTTCCTGTGTGCTTACTTGGATGATTTGATTAAAAATTTCCACTCCGCTAAGGTTTTTAAAGATAACCTGCACTTGGTTAAGGTAGTTTGCGTACAGCCCAATAACTGGAACTTTTATCTCAGGTAAAGTGATAATGTCACTTGAAGAATACGTAAAATCTAAACTTGTCGTGCTAGTCGATCTTCCCAGAACCGTATAGGAATATGTTGCCTCTTCATCAATTATAAACTTCAGATAGACCGCAAGCTGGTTGTTAGCAGGAGCGAGATCCATTCCAAGATAGGTAATTGCCATATTATTCACCTGTTGTTAATTATTACTGTGTAACTTCTTTTACTCGCATCTCATTCACCTGTTGGGGAATGATCTTATTTCCTTTCACCAGATAATCAATAACCGCATTGGAAAGGTTATATCCACCTTTTACCTGTTTGTTCTGACCATCAATGAATGCAGTAAAGCCATCACCACCAGGGGCAAGGAAACTATTTGTCGCTACGCGATAGGTATCAGAGTCTACAATTGGCTTGCCATTAAGCGTAAGTAGCACAACGCGTTGCCCGACAGGTTTATGTTGGTCGTAGCGCATCTCCAGTCCTTTCGACATCTGCAAAACACCGTTAGTGAGTGATGCACTGTGCTCCATAAGATTTCGTAAGGATTTCCCTTTCAAATCCATTATGGTTAGCTCATTTGGAAACGGGAACGCGCTAATAACATCGCCGAGGGTTATCGGACCGGCATTCAAATCAGCACGCAGACCACCTGAATTAGTGAGCGCGAGTTGCGCATCAGGCGCAGCAGCAAGCATTGCATCGGTAAATAAATTGCCCAGCGAAGATGATTCCCCGTAGGCGCGCGTAAGCGTAACAGGCGTCTCTCCAACTTTTTGGCGAACCGTTTCGGAGAGCTTTTTATTCCAGCTATCAATAACACTCTGAGTTGCCGGATCGGGTTTCCATTCATCAGCGTAAAGGGTTTTAAGTTCGAAGCTTTTTATTTTGTTGTGATGTTTTTTTAGATCCACATCCAGGACCAGTTTACCAATATCAATCCCACCACTATCAGTCGAAAGCACCAGCGTGTTATCTACTTTAAGCGGCTCCGGCGTCCCAACATGCGCATGTCCGGTAATCAGAATATCCAGTCCTTTCACCTGTTTCGCCGTCTGGATATCCTTATCAAGGGCGCGTTTGACATCAGTATTGCCGATACTGGACTGGCGTGCAGGGAAACCTTCATGAATGAGTGCAACGGTTATATCTACTTTTCCACGTAGTTCATCCAAATAACGCTGGAGATATTTCACCTCGTCACGCGCTTCAATACCCTGACGCATTGACGATGAAACGGTATCATCGAAAGCGAATACGCCATGCAACCCAATGACCCCAATTTTAACGCCACCCTTTTCAAGGATTGTATACGGCTTATTCCAGAAAAGGACATTGCTATTTTTATAAAACACGTTACCTAACAGTATCGGGAATTTAGCCTGACTGAGCTGTATCAGCGTATTATCCCAACCATGGTCGAACTCATGATTGCCGACAGACGCAGCATCAAATGACATTGTATTCATAATATCTATGATTGCCCGCCCTTTTGTCAGGCTGCTAATGTATGGACCGGTAAAGTAATCTCCAGCATCGAAATAAAAAGTAGCCTTATTTTTTTGCTTTTCTTGCTTAACGTAAGTCGCAATATTTGCGAAGCCACCGACAGCTCTTTTACCTTCTGCAACATAAGGGAGTTTATAGGGCTCAACATGTGCATGCAGGTCATTGGTATAAATGACGGTAACGTCCTGCGCTGGACTTAGCGAAGCATATCCCGATAGTAATAAAACCGCGATTACTGTTTTTTTCATTTTTAACTCTCGAATTAAAGAAAGAATTTCATTATCGATTAGCAAAAAACAGATTTTGTGAACCTTCTCACGACATATGGAAAAGGGAGACGCGAAAATTTACGACTAACAGAATCAGTTGGTGAAGCACATGGAATCCGCTCAAAAAATAGATCTCAATGTTTGCAAAAGCTGGTCATGTCCAAATCTCGGAATACCAGATGCGAGTGATTATGTTTTTCCTGTTTATCGTCTGGGCTACGCAGCACTTGAATGTCAAAAATGTGGCAGTCTTCCTCCACTGTTTAATACAAAAGAATGTGACGAGTGGTTCAGTCAATTCATGCAACGAAAATTAGGAAATACAGGACAAGGTTGTCCCCGCTGTTTTACAGCGCACATCATTCGCTATGGATACACAAAAGCCAGAACACCCCGCTTTCAATGTTGTACCTGCCGTTATGTATTTACTCCACACTATGACAATGCTGTAGGCCTGAATAAAAATATCACCCTTCTTTCCCAGCTCGAACAAGGGGTGCACTCTGGTGAAACGACAAACCAAAGGGTGCTTGCGCAAGCGGTTAACGGGTTCGAGCGCGATCTGCATGTTTCACTCCCTGCGCTAACAAGGGTGTCAACGACCACAATGGTTATACCGTTTCAGGGTCATTCAACCAGGCAGAAACTGTATGTTGTGATCAGTGCCGATGCTGACTCCGGCAAAATTATTCAAATAACAACCAACTATTGCGACTGGAAGGCAGGTGATTCATTGCTCTATCAGGGTTCTAAGTCTTTCCCTTCTTCGATACTACCGTCGAGCGATACCGATCTTATTCGGGAGCAAGAAATGCAATTTCTTAAACGGAGTCAATTTGATGAAATTCAGTACGGTAGTGCCGAGCTTAAGCGAAACGACCGGGGAAGCATAGTCCGTCCTGTCATTACCATACACAGTCATTTCCAGCGATTAAAACGACGCTTCCCGGGTGTAACCGATCATTATCTCGCCCATGAGTGCGTTTTGCGCGGCGGGGCTATAACTGCCTGGTCAACAGAAGTCCGACTTGGAAAAACCGATCTTTGGTTTGTATCTGAAAAGAATGAAAAGGCCAACCTCTCTGACAAAGCATTTTGCCTTACAGGTAGCTGGAAAATGGGATGGTGGAAAAATGTGTGGCAGCGTTGGGATAATGGCGAGGTATGCAAGATGATTGGCCTACTGACCGGACAGCAAAGTACAGCGGAGCCCGCGTTGATTTCACTTGCATACTGCACTGCGTTTGCTGTCTGGCTGAAATCCCATCCATGGTCATTACAGTGTCATAACTATGGGGCACGGGTAGTGAGCCAGCATTTAGTGGGTCTTGGCTGTATTTATAACCAACAGATGAAGGAAAATTCAGGCAGTTAAGGGCCACATAACGCGAGCTGTACGGCGGCGAACTGCACTTTTTTTTAGTGTCATCAAAAGTTATTAACGTCTTCCTGTAACACCCACTTTTCCGAGAATTAATCCATTTGGCGTCAGAGCAACTCCCCCGACGCCTCGGATCGATGTCAGGAAATAATGTGAATTACCGTTTCTGCACTTTGAGGTGCAACGACATCTGCGGCCATCGAATGCGTAATGTTATGGAGTAGCCCAGTCAGGTGCGGCAACATATCGCGGTCAAAATGCGATACCAGCAGTATGTGGTTTAACGCCCGACAGTAATCACACTGTGCTTCGGTGTCTTCAAGCAGCCACTCTTTTTGTCTCGGTTGTTCCGCTTCGTCCTCAAATTCCACCACCTGAAAATCATGCATTGACTCTGTGAGGCCGGATTTCATTTCTTCCAGATACGCCCCAAGGCAGCGACAGATGGGCTGCGTTTGTGGGAGTGATGTGCAATCGAGGAGGATTTCGGTGAGCAATTTGCAGCGCTCTGCAAGGGTTGGGAGATCGGGGTTGAGGGAGAGTTCGCTATAAAGCGGTGAAAGATTGTTATGTTCCATTTGATTATGACTCCGTGTGAAATGATGAGATCTCCACCCGAACGCCAACTCAGGCGGCAGACTGAACCGGTTTGGCGTACCGACCCACACGGGAAAATCGGCGCTTCAAAAGAAGCCCCGGTTCAGCCCACCATAATTGAGTCTGCGATTATATCGCTAGCTTTCAAAAGTCTGAACGAACCTGATGATAGTTGACGTATCAACATCATTTCTCGTGTGTAATCAGGACGCCAATCCCGGCACCTGATTTTGCAGGTGCGACGCCATTTTATTACTGTGGTTTTATCCAGCAATTGACTTCGAAGGAAACTGGAAAGCGCCTCGCAAAATTCCTCTGCGGTCTGTTGCCCTCACCCCAACCCTCTCCCACAGGGAGAGGGAGAAAACACTAAAAACGACAACACTGTTGTCGTTTTGCTTTTACCTTGGCAGGCATAAAAAAACCGGGCAAAAGCCCGGTTTTTAACATTAACGTTCAACTCACTCAGTGAGCCGCTTCCGGCTTGTGCTTCGCCGCGCTCTGGAAATCGTACGTCAGTTCGTTTTTCGCCTGATCCAGCGCCACGGTCACCTGACCGCCGTCCACCAGCGAGCCAAACAGCAGCTCGTTCGCCAGCGGTTTCTTCAGGTTGTCCTGAATCACGCGCGCCATCGGACGGGCACCCATCGCTCGGTCGTAGCCTTTCTCGGCCAGCCAGTTGCGGGCCTCCTGGCTCACTTCCAGCGACACGCCTTTCTGATCCAGCTGAACCTGCAGTTCGACGATGAACTTGTCCACCACCTGATGGATCACCTCGGTAGACAGGTGATCGAACCAGATAATGTTGTCCAGACGGTTACGGAACTCCGGCGTGAAGATCTTCTTGATCTCCTCCATCGCATCGGTGCTGTTATCCTGGTGGATCAGGCCGATGGATTTACGCTCGGTTTCACGCACGCCGGCGTTGGTGGTCATCACCAGCACCACGTTGCGGAAGTCCGCCTTGCGCCCGTTGTTGTCGGTCAGCGTCCCGTTGTCCATCACCTGCAGCAGGATGTTGAACACGTCCGGGTGCGCTTTCTCGATTTCATCGAGCAGCAGTACCGCGTGCGGATGCTTGATCACCGCGTCGGTGAGCAGGCCGCCCTGGTCAAAGCCCACGTAGCCCGGAGGCGCACCAATCAAACGGCTGACGGTGTGACGCTCCATATACTCGGACATATCAAAGCGAAGCAGCTCAATGCCCAGCGCTTTGGAGAGCTGAACCGTCACCTCGGTTTTCCCCACACCGGTTGGGCCAGCGAACAGGAAGGAACCGACAGGCTTGTGGTCATGCCCCAGCCCGGCGCGGGCCATCTTGATCGCTTCGGTTAAGGCCTCAATGGCTTTATCCTGACCAAAGACCAGCATTTTCAGGCGATTGCCGAGGGTGCGCAGCGTGTCGCGGTCGCTCTGAGAAACGCTCTTCTCAGGGATACGCGCGATGCGGGCAACCACGGACTCGATATCCGCCACGTTAACGGTTTTCTTACGCTTGCTGGCCGGCATCAGGCGCGCACGCGCCCCCGCCTCATCAATCACGTCAATCGCCTTGTCCGGCAGATGACGGTCATTGATGTATTTCACCGCCAGCTCCACCGCCGCACGGACCGCTTTCGCGGTGTAACGCACGTCGTGGTGCGCTTCGTACTTCGGCTTCAGGCCGTTGATGATCTGCACCGTTTCCTCGACGGACGGTTCGGTCACGTCGATTTTCTGGAAGCGGCGCGCCAGCGCACGGTCTTTCTCAAAGATGTTGCTGAACTCCTGGTAGGTCGTGGAGCCAATCACGCGGATCTTGCCGCTGGAGAGCAGCGGTTTGATCAGGTTCGCGGCATCCACCTGGCCACCGGAGGCCGCACCTGCGCCGATGATGGTGTGGATCTCATCGATAAACAGGATGCTGTTGGTGTCCTGCTCCAGCTGTTTTAACAGCGCCTTGAAGCGTTTTTCAAAATCACCGCGGTATTTAGTGCCCGCCAGCAGCGAGCCGATATCCAGCGAGTAGATGGTGCAGTCGGCAATCACTTCCGGCACGTCACCCTGGACAATGCGCCAGGCAAGCCCTTCGGCAATCGCGGTTTTACCCACGCCTGACTCACCCACCAGCAGCGGGTTGTTCTTGCGGCGACGGCACAGCACCTGGATCGCGCGCTCCAGCTCTTTATCGCGACCAATCAGCGGGTCGATACCGCCAACGCGAGCAAGCTGGTTAAGGTTGGTGGTGAAGTTTTCCATACGATCCTCCCCGCCTGCTTGCTCTTCATTGTTATTGACCTGATTGCTGGAATCCGATGCCTGATTAGGCTCGTCTTTGCGCGTTCCGTGAGAAATAAAGTTAACCACGTCGAGGCGGCTGACTTCGTGTTTGCGCAGCAGGTAGGCAGCCTGTGACTCCTGCTCGCTGAAGATGGCGACTAAGACGTTTGCGCCAGTCACTTCGCTACGTCCGGAAGACTGGACGTGGAATACCGCGCGCTGCAGCACGCGCTGGAAGCTGAGCGTCGGCTGCGTGTCGCGCTCTTCTTCACTGGCTGGCAGCACCGGTGTGGTTTGTTCGATGAAGGCTTCGAGTTCCTGACGTAGCGCCACCAGATCCACGGAGCAGGCTTCCAGCGCTTCGCGGGCAGATGGGTTGCTAAGCAGTGCGAGCAGTAAATGCTCGACGGTCATAAACTCATGTCGGTGCTCACGCGCTCTGGCGAAAGCCATATTTAAACTGAGTTCCAGTTCTTGATTGAGCATAGGCACCTCCCCCAATTTTATGCCTTATCAGGCCTTTTCCAGCGTACACAGCAACGGATGCTCGTTCTCCCTCGCATAGTCGTTCACCATCGCCACTTTGGTTTCCGCCACTTCGGCTGTGAAGATGCCGCAGATAGCTTTGCCACGATAATGAACGGTAAGCATCAGTTGCGTTGCACGTTCTACATCATAAGAAAAGAACTTTTGTAGCACGTCAATAACAAATTCCATCGGCGTGTAATCATCGTTCATTAACATAACTTTATACATAGATGGCGGTTTTAGCGCGTCGCGCACTTTGTCTTCCGCCAGCTGGTCGAAATCCAGCCAATCGTTGGTCTTACCCATTATGCATAACCACTTTGAATCTACCTCAGATGTTAGATAACAATCATCTATTACTGTCATCCGCGATGTCTGTCACAAACTGTTGCAATAGCGTTAACTGCTTCAAACTTTGGTTGATTATTGTCCCATCTCCAGCGCCAAACGCTTGACGACTTCTTTCGTTTCTCTAAATTGTACAAGCGTGAGATGGCGAGGTTTTGAACAGCCCCCACTCCACCACCGGTTCATTCCATCTTAACTTATAAGATTTACGAAGGATGTCGAAGCATGGAAATGGGTACTGTTAAGTGGTTCAACAACGCCAAAGGGTTTGGCTTCATCTGCCCCGAAGGCGGCGGCGAGGATATCTTCGCTCACTATTCCACCATTCAGATGGATGGTTACAGAACGCTCAAAGCCGGGCAGTCCGTCCGGTTCGATGTACATCAGGGACCAAAAGGCAATCATGCAAGCCTAATCGTACCCGTTGAAGCAGAGACGGTTGCATAGCTCTCTGTTTTATTGTGTACATCCCGCAGTCAAAATGCCAGCCCGATCGGCTGGCATTTTTATTTTCGGGTTATTCCCGAGCCAGCGCGTCCACCGGATCCAGCCGCGCCGCGTTGCGGGCGGGCAACCAGCCAAACAAAATGCCGGTAAAGGTCGAACACAAAAACGCGGTGATAATGGCAACCGGCGAGAAGCCAATCTCCCAGCCGGGTAAAAAGAGCTGGAGCGCAAACGCGATCATCATCGAGAGCGCAATGCCCATCGCCCCGCCGACCAGACACACCAGAACCGCCTCAATCAAAAACTGCTGCAGCACATCGCTGGCCCGGGCGCCGACCGCCATGCGAATACCGATCTCTCGCGTGCGCTCGGTGACCGACACCAGCATGATATTCATCACCCCGATGCCGCCGACGACCAGCGAGATCACCGCCACCAGCGTGAGAAACAGCTGAAGAGTACGTGTGGTCTTTTCCGCCGTTTTCAAGAGGCCGTCCATATTCCAGGTGAAGAAATCTTTCTTCCCGTGGCGCAGGGTTAACAGCCGTTCAAGCTGCTGTTCGGCCAGCGCGCTGTCGTAGCCCTCCTTCACGCGCACGGTGATGGAGTTGAGCCATGACTGCCCCATAATCCGCCCGGAGATGGTGGTATAGGGCAGCCAGACGCGCAGGATCTTGCTGCTGCCAAACATCGACTGCTTCTCTTCCGCCACGCCGATGACCGTGGCAGGCATGTTGCCGACCAGGATCACTTCGCCTACCACGCTGGCTTTATTGGGGAAGAGCTGCCTGCGCGAGTTCGCGTCCAGCACCACCACCTGCGCCCTGCCCGCCAGCTGCTCGGCGTTGAAGGTGGCGCCTTCGCTGAAGGTCATGCCGTAGACGTTGAAATAGTCCCCGCTCACGCCGTTCGCGCTGGCGGCCACGTCAACATTCCCCACGCGCAGACGCAGGTTCTGCGAAACCGCAGGCGTGGCGGAGTTCACCCACGGCTGCTTCTGAATTGCCGCCAGATCGTCATACTTCAGCGCCTGTTGATACTGCGGCTCGTCGTCACCAAAATCTTTGCCCGGATAGACGTCAATGGTATTAGTGCCGATGGCGCGGATATCGGCCAGCACCAGCTGCTTGGCCGCGTCGCCCACCACCACGATCGATACCACCGAGGCGATACCGATAATGATGCCGAGCATCGTCAGCAGGGTGCGCATTTTGTTAGCCGCCATCGCCAGCCAGGCCATGGTAAGCGCTTCGCGAAAGCCGCTGGAGAACTGTCCCCAGCCGGTTGATGCCGGTAGCGCTTCTTTCGGCGCCGCAGCCCTGGACTCACGCGGCGGTGGATTGCTGACCAGCTCGCCGTCGTGGATCTCAATGATTCGCTCCGCCTGCGCCGCCACCTGCGGATCGTGGGTCACGATAATGACGGTGTGCCCCCGATCGCGAAGCTGGTGCAGGATCGCCATCACCTCTTCGCCGGAGTGGCTGTCGAGCGCGCCGGTCGGTTCATCCGCGAGGATCACCTGCCCGCCGTTCATCAGTGCCCGGGCAATACTCACGCGCTGCTGCTGGCCGCCGGACAGCTGCGACGGCTGGTACTCCACCCGCTCCGCCAGCCCCAGACGCGTTAACAGCATCTGCGCGCGCTCAAGGCGCTTTTTCCGTTCGACGCCCGCATACACCGCGGGCACTTCCACGTTCTGGGCCGCGTTAAGGTGAGAAAGCAGATGGTAACGCTGGAAGATAAAGCCGAAGTGTTCCCGGCGCAGCTTCGCCAGCGCGTCGCCGTCCAGCGTGGAGACATCCGTCCCGGCCACGCGATAGGTCCCGCTGGTCGGTTTATCCAGACAGCCGAGAATGTTCATCAGCGTCGATTTACCGGAACCCGACGCGCCGACAATCGCCACCATCTCGCCCGCCTCCACGCGCAGGGAGATGCCCTTCAGCACCTCCACCGGGCCGTCGCCTGACGGATAGCTGCGACGAATGTTATTTAGCTCAAGCAGCGCCGTCATTTAGCGGCTCCGGGCAGGGTTTCGCTGACAACAACCTCCTCGCCCTCTTCCAGTCCTTTCACCACCACCACGTCGGTGTCGTTGCGCGTGCCGATCACGACCTCGCGCTCGCGCGTTTCGCCGTTGCGCAGCACTTTCACTTTATAACGACTATCACCGGCGGACTCGCCGAGCGCAGAGAGCGGAATGGTCAGCACGTTCTTCACGCCGGTCAGCTGGATATGCACCTGTGCGGTCATGTCCAGACGCAGCACGCCCTGCGGGTTTGGCACCTCAAAGCGGGCATAGTAGAAGATAGCGTCGTTAACTTTCTCCGGCGTCGGCAGAATGTCTTTAAGCACGCCTTCGTAGCGCGTCTGCGGGTCGCCAAGCACCGTAAACCAGGCGTTCTGCCCCGGCTTAAGATGGATCACATCCGCCTCTGAGACCTGGGCTTTGACCAGCATGGTGCTCATGTCCGCCAGGGTCAGAATGTTCGGCGCCTGCTGCGCGGCAATCACCGTCTGGCCCTGCAGCGTGGTGATCTGGGTCACTTCACCCGCCATTGGCGCGACGATTTTGGTGTAGTCGAGGTTGGTTTTTGCCGTATCCAGCGAGGCCTGATTGCGTTTGATCTGCGCGTCAATCGTGCCAGTTTGCGCCTGTTTCACCGCCAGTTCAGTGGCGGCAGTATCTAAATCCTGTTTCGAAATAGCCTGGGTTTTGGCCAGCGCCTGCTGACGGGTCAACGTTACCTGAGCCAGGTTACGTTCTGCCAGCGCCTGGGCACGCTGCGCGCGCAGCTCCATCAGCGTGGCTTCCACCTCGCGGATCTGGTTCTCAGCCTGCTCAGGATCGATAACGCCGAGCAGCTGGCCTTTTTTCACCTTGTCGCCAATCTCAACCGACAGCGTTTTCAGCTGGCCGCTGACCTGCGCCCCGACGTCAACCTTGCGCAAAGCGTCAAGCTTGCCCGTCGCGAGGACGTTTTGCTGCAGTTCGCCCGGGCGAACAATCAGCGTCTGATACTGCGGCGCCGGCGCATTCAGCACCTGCCATAGCCAGTACCCACCGGCTAAAACCACGACCGCCAGCAGCAGAAACAGCGTTCTGCGTTTTCCCTTGAGGTTCATAAATATTCCAAATAAATGTTCTGGCAATGATAAGCGTTGATTCTAACTAAACGACTCTTCAACGAAAGCCCTGTTCTCCGAAATCGTCCTAATTTGTTTACGAGATGTTGACATTTCTCCTGCTGAAATAGCGATATTCCAAAAGGATCAGGATCTACCATGTCTTCTATCGTCGATACATCACTTTCAAACCTGCCGCAGCCAAAATCCGGCTGGCAGCTCTTCAAAAACCTGGCTTTCGGTGAGATCGCACCCGGGCTGGCATGGGAAAAACCCGCCTATCGACGCAAGTTCATGCTGCGCTCACTGGCGACACCGCTCAGCACCGCTCGACTGCTGTCTGATCTTGCGAAACATCCGTACCTGATGCAAATGCTCCAGGTTCAGCCTGGGCTGCCCTGCCGCCTTCATCGTCCGTGGTTAACGGTCAATATGGATCGACAGCGTGTGCTGGAAGCGCTGTCCTGGCACTATCAGATGATGTGCCGCCAGCTGCCGGCGACGCTGACAAAGGGTTACCTTTCAAAGCAGGGCGTGACTCTGCTGACCTTAACCGGAAAAGATGAACAGCAATTTACCGTCCGCCTGTGTGCCGACGCGTTTATGGATAAAGAGGGAGAAGCTACCCTCGTTTTCTGTGACAGTCAAAATACGGCGCTGGCGGAGATGACCTTTACGCTATGCCAGTTTGAGGGAAAATCGACGCTGTTCATTGGCGGCTTGCAGGGCGCAAAAGCGCATGTTCCCCATGAGCTGATCCAGGGAGCGACGAAAGCCTGCCACGGCCTGTTCCCGAAACGTCTGCTGGTCGAGGCCGCCATGACGCTCGGCGCCGCGTTCCCGGTAGAGCAGATTGTCGCCGTCAGTAACGATACCCATATTTATCGCAGCTGGCGCTACCGCAAGAAAAAAGAGGGCAAATTGTTGGCCGATTACGACAGTTTCTGGCTCTCCATCGGCGGTGAAAAGCAGGATAACGGTAATTTTATGCTGCCACTCGTCATGCCGCGTAAACCGATGGAAGAGATCGCCAGCAAAAAACGCTCCGAATATCGCCGCCGCTACGCGCTGCTGGATAGCCTGATTCAGCAGATGAAACAGGCGACCCAACGCTAATCCGCTTTCCCGCGTGCCAGCCACAGCACGCGGGAGAACATCTTCCGCAGCAGGGTCGGTACCGCCTCCACGCCCCGCCTGCCCGCTTCCGTCGCCACTTCAATGGCTAAATCCGGTTTTGACGAACGGTGAATGGCTTTGGCGATCACCCGCCGCATGTTCATCGGGACATCGACCGGCACCATGGCAATGCGGTGGAAGACGTCGTCGAACCCCTGACGATACATAAAGTGTTCCATGTCCATCGCGGGGAGCATGGTTAAATGGTCGCGCTCTTCCTCGCGCTCGTTATTCAGCAGGCTCCGCACGGTCGAGGCATATTTTTTACCCGCCTCATCACCGTCTACCAGAACGTGCCACTCGATCCCCATCCGGCGGGCGAATTTTATCAGCGGCTTTAATCCCGACTGGGCGAATTCGATTACCTTAATGCCTTCCGCATCAAAATGGTGGCCGCACTGGCGCGCCAGCTCGTTGATGACCCAGGTTTCCGTTTCCCCCTCCACCAGCAGCCAGCAGCGGGCAAAGAGCGACGACGCCCGGTTAAAGCGAATATGAAACGCGATGCGCCGCCCGTCTTCCGCATTCAAACCGCCCGGCCCAAGCCGGAAAGCGGAGACGCGGGAGGATTCACGCACCAGGCGACAGACGTGTTCAACCGGCGTCAGCGATAATAACTCTCCGGAATTGGTGGTCGTAATGCGCTGGAGCGGCAGCAGATTCAGCAGATGCCATGCCACGGAGAGCATGATGGGATGCAGGCGCGTTTCCGGGTCTTCCACCAGCAGCAGAGGCCGGGCGTCCCGGTCAAGACGAACGGTGCCTTTGGCCTGCAGAAGCGTTGAAAACAGACCCAGCAAAATCACCCGATGGGTACGGCCGCCGGGCCGGTCGATCATCCGGTTAATGATGTCGAGATAACGCCAGCTTCGCTGCTCATCATGAGAGCGGCGGCGCATCAGACGGTGGCGCGACTCCGAGGTTCCCTGCTCGCAAAAATAGTGCTCCAGGAGTTGCACCATTGCGGACAACCCCTGACGAATTTGACCATCGGTCAGATTCTGCGGACGCGACACCAGCTCTCTGGCCAGAAAATCCAGCTCGCGGGCGGTGACTTCAACTTCCGGCATATTGGGTACGGTTCCGTTACGAATACGCCGCATAAAGCGCGCATCGCGCAGGCGTAACACCGGCGTCAGGCGGATCAGGTGGCGGGCAAGATCGTCGATATTGTCGAGCGGGATCGGGTTGGCTTTCTCATCGAGAAAATCACGCAGGGTGAGTACCCCCTCGTTCTCCGCCATCTCGCCTTCAAGCCGATAGAAAATCCGGTGGAAACCGTCGTCGCACGGCACCCAGCAGGGTGACAGCGGGCGGAAGCGACGCACGCGGTGACGTCCGGGCTCGGATTCGCGGAACGTCAGGATGATATGCAGGTGCTTCTCGCGCCCCGTTACGTCGCCGGGCGGAAACCAGAAATCGTCGCGAACGAAGTGATACAGATCGTCTTCGGGCGAAAGCAGTAGCGTCAATGCATCCAGCAGGCTGGACTTACCCCACGCGTTCTCGCCGATCAGGACGTTGTTCTGCTCCAGCTGCAGCGACAGGCGGTTAATACCGCGAAACCCGACAATTTCCACACGTTCGAGAAGCATAAATCCCCCGCGATATGATCACTTTTTCCTTCAAGTAATCAGCAGTATAGCGGGATGCAGACGGGCTTGACACTGCAATCCGACTCCATATCCTGGCGGAAGCACGAAAAATTCAGAATTTATCCATCAGGTTTCATTTGAAATAACCCGCATCTCACAAGATACTACCGCCCGCAAATTGGTCTATGCTCTATTTACCGCTGATTTGAACAAGGATTGACATCACATTGCCTTAAATCAAATTAATCGAATTTATTTAAGTGGCGAAGGGGTGTTGTTGGTTTTTAAAATACGGGCTCTTTGAGTCGTCATCCCTTTATGGCGATATATCCCGTGCGCGGGAATGCGTGCGGATAATTATTTGAGGTGGTTATGTTTAGAAAATTGGCAGCAGAATGCTTTGGTACATTCTGGCTGGTATTTGGTGGCTGCGGTAGCGCCGTTCTGGCAGCAGCATTCCCGGAATTAGGTATCGGTTTTGTCGGCGTCGCGCTGGCGTTTGGTTTAACCGTATTAACCATGGCATTTGCCGTGGGACATATTTCCGGCGGTCATTTTAACCCGGCAGTGACGTTAGGTTTATGGGCGGGCGGCCGTTTCCCGGCGAAAGACGTAATTGGCTACATTGTGGCGCAGGTAGTTGGCGGTATTATTGCGGCGGGCGTTCTGTACGTGATTGCCAGCGGTAAAGCCGGCTTCGACGCGGCGGCCAGCGGCTTTGCCTCTAACGGCTTCGGCGAACACTCTCCGGGCGGTTACTCCATGCTGTCTGCCATCGTGATTGAAATCGTGCTGACCGCCGGCTTCCTGCTGGTGATCCACGGCGCAACGGACAAACACGCGCCAGCCGGTTTTGCCCCGATTGCCATTGGTCTGGCGCTGACGCTTATCCACCTGATTTCTATTCCGGTCACCAACACCTCCGTTAACCCGGCACGCAGCACCGCCGTCGCCATCTTCCAGGGCGGCTGGGCGCTTGAGCAGCTGTGGCTGTTCTGGGTGATGCCAATTATCGGCGGTATCCTGGGTGGCGTGCTGTATCGCACCCTGCTGGAAAAACGCGATTAATCTTTCCCTCCCTCTCCCCGTGGGAGAGGGCCACGGTGAGGGCCACAGGCCGCACACCCCACATAGACACAAGCCGGGTAAGGCGTAGCCGCCACCCGGCTTTCTTTTGCCGCTTTACTGAACAGCCTTTATTGGGTAGTGTCACTGGCGCTTAACCGATACTCAAAAGGACCGGCTGTTCATGTTTTCAGGACTCCTCATCATTTTGCTGCCCTTGATCGTGGGCTATCTTATTCCGCTGCATCGTGAATCCGCATTAAGGCTCATTAATCGATTCCTGAGCTGGATTGTCTACGTTATTCTTTTCTTTATGGGGATTAGCCTGGCATTTCTGGACAACCTGTCGGCGAATTTACTCTCCATCCTCCATTATTCTGTCGTCACCGTGGTGGTTATTTTGCTGTGCAATATTGCCGCGCTGGTGTGGCTGGAACGCACTATTCCATGGAAAAATCACCATCATCAGGAAAAGCTCCCTTCTCGAATTGCAATGGCGCTTGAATCATTAAAATTATGCGGCGTCGTGGTGATCGGTTTTCTTCTTGGGCTGACAGGTTGGGCATTTTTACAGCACGCGACAGAGGCCAGTGAATATACGCTGATCTTCCTGCTGTTCCTGATTGGTATTCAGCTACGAAATAATGGCATGACGCTGAAACAAATTGTCCTGAACCGTCGGGGGATGATGGTTGCCGTTATGGTTGTCGCCAGTTCAATGGTGGCGGGCGTCATCAACGCCTTTATTCTCGATCTGCCGCTGAAAACCGGCCTGGCGATGGCATCCGGTTTTGGCTGGTACTCCCTCTCCGGTATTCTGCTGACCGAATCATTCGGCCCGGTGATCGGCAGCGCCGCCTTCTTTAACGATCTGGCGCGCGAGCTGATTGCCATCATGCTGATCCCGAGCCTGGTTCGCCGCAGTCGCTCTACCGCGCTGGGCCTGTGCGGCGCAACGTCGATGGACTTTACCCTGCCGGTACTACAACGCTCAGGAGGGCTGGAGATGGTTCCCGCGGCTATCGTGCACGGCTTTATTTTAAGCCTGCTGGTTCCGGTCCTGATGGCCTTCTTCTCTGCCTGATACTTCTTTGGCGGTAGGTTTCCTGCCGCCAAAATTGCGCTAAATCAATCTCCCTCTATTTTGTAGCAGAAAGCCCTTTTCTCCGTTCTGGCACAGGCATAACCTTAAACATGTATATTAAATATAACTTTAACAGGTGTGATTATGTTTTGTGTGCAATGTGAACAAACCATCCGTACCCCGGCAGGCAATGGCTGCTCTTACGCACAGGGTATGTGCGGCAAAACCGCAGAAACATCTGACCTGCAGGACCTGCTGATTGCCGCCCTGCAAGGCCTTTCCGCATGGGCGTTCAAAGCCCGCGAATACGGCATTGTCGACCACTACGTCGACAGCTTCGCCCCGCGCGCCTTCTTCTCCACGCTGACCAACGTTAACTTCGACTCTCCGCGCATTGTCGGCTATGCCCGCGAAGCGATTGCCCTGCGTGAAGCGCTGAAAGCCCAGTGCCTGAAGGCGGACGCCAGCGCCCGCGTGGAAAACCCGATGTCTGAACTGCAGCTGGTCAGCGACGATCTCGGCGACCTCCAGCGTCAGGCGGCAGAGTTCACCCCGAATAAAGACAAAGCGGCGATTGGCGAGAACATTCTCGGCCTGCGCCTGCTGTGCCTGTACGGCCTGAAAGGCGCTGCGGCCTATATGGAACACGCGCAAGTTCTGGGTCAGTACGACAATGAGATTTACGCCCAGTACCACAAAATCATGGCGTGGCTGGGTACCTGGCCTGCCGATATGAATGCCCTGCTGGAATGCTCAATGGAAATCGGCCAGATGAACTTCCGCGTGATGAGCATTCTTGACGCCGGTGAAACCAGCACCTACGGCCACCCGACGCCGACGCAGGTCAACGTCAAGGCAACCGAAGGCAAGTGCATTCTGATTTCCGGTCACGACCTGAAAGATCTCTACAACCTGCTGAAGCAAACCGAAGGCACCGGCGTTAACGTTTATACCCACGGCGAAATGCTGCCGGCACACGGCTACCCGGAACTGCGTAAATTTAAGCATCTGATCGGTAACTACGGCAGCGGCTGGCAGAACCAGCAGGTGGAGTTCGCCCGCTTCCCTGGCCCTATCGTGATGACCTCTAACTGCATCATCGACCCGACCGTCGGCGCGTACGATGACCGCATCTGGACCCGCAGCATCGTCGGCTGGCCGGGCGTGAGCCATCTTGAAGGTGACGATTTCGGTCCGGTTATCGCCCAGGCGCAGCAGATGGCGGGCTTCCCGTACACCGAGATCCCACATCTCATCACCGTCGGATTTGGTCGTAAAACCCTGCTGGGTGCCGCTGATTCGCTGATCGATCTCGTCAGCCGTGAAAAGCTGCGCCACATCTTCCTCGTCGGCGGCTGCGACGGCGCGCGCGGCGAGCGTAACTATTTCACCGATTTCGCCACCCGCGTGCCGGAAGACTGCCTGATCCTGACCCTGGCGTGTGGCAAATACCGTTTCAACAAGCTGGATTTCGGCGACATCGAAGGTCTGCCGCGCCTGATCGATGCGGGCCAGTGTAACGATGCTTACTCGGCCATCATTCTGGCGGTCACCCTGGCGGAGAAACTGGGCTGCGGCGTGAACGACCTGCCGCTGTCGCTGGTGCTGTCATGGTTTGAGCAGAAGGCGATTGTCATTCTGCTGACCCTGCTCTCTCTTGGCGTCACCAACATCGTGACCGGACCGACCGCGCCAGGCTTCCTGACGCCGGACCTGCTGGCCGTGCTGAACGAGAAATTCGGTCTGCGTTCCGTGACCAACGTTGAAGACGATATGAAGCAGCTGCTGAGCGCGTAAGGAGGGATTCATGACCATGCCAACCTCACAATGCCCGTGGCGGATGCAGGTTCATCACATCCATCAGGAGACGCCGGATGTGTGGACGCTGTCGCTGTTGTGCCATGACTACTATCCATATCGTGCAGGCCAGTATGCGCTGGTCAGCATTCGCAATTCGGCGGACACCCTGCGCGCCTACACGATCTCCTCGACGCCGGGCGTGAGCGAATACATTACGCTCACCGTCCGCCGCATTGACGACGGCGCGGGCTCCCAGTGGCTGACGCAGGACGTGAAGCGCGGGGATTACATCTGGCTGTCCGACGCGCAGGGGGAATTCACCTGTGACGACAAAGCTGACGATAAATTCCTGCTGCTGGCGGCGGGCTGTGGCGTAACGCCGATTATGTCAATGCGCCGCTGGCTGGCGAAGAACCGCCCCCAGGCCGACGTGCAGGCGATCTTCAGCGTCCGTTCCCCGGAAGATGTGATTTTCGCCGAGGAGTGGCGTGAATATCCGGTGACGCTGGTGGCTGAGCACAACGCGACCCACGGTTTTGTGCCCGGTCGCCTGAGCCGCGAGCTGCTGCAAAGCGTGCCGGATGTTGCGAACCGAACGGTGATGACCTGCGGCCCGGCGCCGTTCATGGCTATCGTGGAAGAAGAAGTGAAAGCGCTTGGCGTAACCCGCTTCTTCAAAGAGCAGTTCTTCACGCCGGTGGCGGAAGCGGCAAGCAGCGGCGTTAGGTTCACCAAACTGCAGCCTGCCCAGACCTTCTTTGGCCGCGTGGGGACCACGCTGCTGGAGGCGCTGGAAAGCAACAAGGTGCCGGTAGCGGCTGCCTGTCGTGCTGGCGTGTGTGGCTGCTGTAAAACCAAAGTGGTTTCCGGTGAGTACACCGTCACCAGCACCATGACGCTGTCCGACGCGGAAATTGCCGAGGGTTACGTGCTGGCGTGCTCGTGCCATCCGCAGGGGGATTTGGTCCTCGCATAAACGATAAACGTTCGTTCGTAGGCCCGGTAAGCGTCAGCGCCACCGGGCTTTTTTGCCGGGCGGTACTGCGTTTACCCGACCTGCAATTTTACCGCCACGCGGGCGCTTTACCCAGCGCAAACCGCCCTGCCCCTAAAAACGCGACAGCCAGCGAGCCGATAAAGAAGTACACCAGGCTTTCAATCGCCCATGCCCCAACCTTATCAAGGGCGAACGTTTCACCCATTCCCACCATCAGCCACGCCACAATCATCGTAAACGCCAGCACCAGCGCGGCCGGGCGCGTAAACAGCCCGACAATAATCAAGATCGGCGCCACGACTTCGCCAACCAACACGCCGTAGGCGATAAATCCCGGCAGCCCTTTTTCCACCAGCATGCCGCTGATAAACCCCACGCCGCCAAAAAGCTTGTGCAAACCATGAAAAAGCATCAGCCCGCCGACGGCAAGTCGTAACAAGAGTTTGCCAAGATCGTCGCACGATAGCTTTTCATTAACAGCAATTAACAATGATTTAACCATTTGAAATTATTCCTGTTTTAACTGAGGCACTCCCAGATTATGCCGAATAATTGCGCGTGAAAAGCACCTTTTAATTGTGGGGATGCGACGGGCAATACGGAGACTTTCTTCTAAGCTTGTAAGCGTTATCACAAAAAGGAGACGGACAACCATGAAACAAACCGTGGCTGCATATATAGCGAAAACGCTCGAACAGGCTGGCGTAAAACGTATCTGGGGCGTCACCGGCGACTCCCTGAACGGACTCAGCGACAGCCTCAACAAGATGAAGACCATCGAATGGATGCCGACCCGCCATGAAGAGGTTGCCGCCTTCGCCGCAGGCGCTGAAGCGCAGCTTACGGGTGAACTGGCCGTCTGCGCCGGATCCTGCGGGCCGGGTAACCTGCACCTGATCAACGGCCTCTTCGACTGCCACCGCAATCACGTGCCGGTGCTGGCGATTGCCGCTCATATCCCCTCTTCCGAAATCGGCAGCGGCTATTTTCAGGAGACGCATCCGCAGGAGCTGTTCCGTGAATGCAGCCATTATTGCGAGCTGGTTTCATCCCCGGAGCAGATCCCTCAGGTGCTGGCGATCGCCATGCGTAAAGCCGTGCTGAATCGCGGCGTTTCTGTGGTCGTTATTCCGGGCGATGTGGCCCTCAAGGCTGCGCCAGAAGGGGCAAGCACTCACTGGTATCACGCCCCGCAGCCCGTCGTCACGCCAGCAGAAGAGGAGCTAAAAAAGCTGGCGCAGCTGTTGCGTTACTCCAGCAATATCGCCCTGATGTGCGGCAGCGGCTGCGCTGGCGCGCACAAGGAGCTGCTGGAATTTGCCGGTAAGCTGAAAGCGCCGATTGTCCACGCCCTGCGCGGCAAAGAGCACGTCGAGTACGACAACCCCTACGATGTTGGCATGACCGGACTGATCGGTTTTTCTTCAGGCTTCCACACCATGATGAACGCCGACACGCTGATCCTGCTTGGTACCCAGTTCCCGTATCGCGCGTTCTACCCGACGGATGCCAAAATCATTCAAATTGATATCAACCCTGCCAGTATCGGCGCGCACAGCAAGGTCGATATGGCGCTGGTGGGCGATATCAAATCCACCCTTTCCGCCCTGCTGCCGCTGCTGGAAGAGAAAACCGATCGCAAGTTCCTTGATAAGGCGCTAAGCGACTATCGCGATGCCCGCAAGGGGCTGGACGATCTCGCCAAACCGAGCGACAAAGCCATTCACCCGCAGTACCTGGCGCAGCAGATCAGCCATTTCGCTGACGACGATGCCATATTTACCTGCGACGTGGGCACGCCAACCGTCTGGGCGGCACGCTATCTGAAGATGAACGGCAAACGCCGCCTGCTCGGCTCGTTCAACCACGGTTCGATGGCCAACGCCATGCCGCAGGCGCTGGGCGCAAAAGCGACGGCGCCGGAGCGTCAGGTCGTGGCGATGTGCGGCGACGGCGGGTTCAGCATGCTGATGGGGGATTTCCTGTCGGTGGTGCAGATGAAGCTGCCGCTGAAAATTGTGGTTTTCAACAACAGCGTGCTGGGCTTCGTGGCGATGGAGATGAAGGCCGGAGGCTATCTCACGGACGGCACCGAGCTGCACGACACCAACTTCGCGCGCATCGCCGAAGCCTGCGGCATCACCGGTATTCGCGTGGAGAAAGCCTCAGAGGTGGACGAAGCCCTGCAGCGTGCGTTTTCCATTGACGGCCCTGTGCTGGTGGATGTTGTCGTCGCCAAAGAGGAGCTTGCGATCCCGCCGCAGATCAAGCTTGAGCAGGCTAAAGGCTTTAGCCTGTATATGCTGCGCGCCATCATCAGCGGGCGCGGTGACGAGGTGATCGAACTGGCAAAAACCAACTGGCTCAGGTAAAACATTTCGCACGACCTCTTAAAATAAAGGGATGTGAAATGATTGATTTACGCAGTGATACCGTAACCCGCCCGAGCCGCGCCATGCTCGAAGAGATGATGGCCGCCCCGGTCGGGGATGACGTCTACGGCGATGACCCGACGGTCAACGAACTGCAGCGCTACGCGGCTGAACTGAGCGGCAAGGAGGCCGCGCTGTTCCTGCCGACCGGAACGCAGGCTAACCTGGTCGCGCTGCTCAGCCACTGCGAGCGCGGTGAAGAGTATATCGTCGGCCAGGGCGCGCATAACTATCTGTATGAAGCAGGCGGTGCCGCCGTGCTCGGCAGCATTCAGCCCCAGCCGATTGACGCCGCGCCGGACGGTTCCCTGCCGCTCGATAAAGTCGCGGCGAAAATCAAAGCCGACGATATTCACTTCGCCCGCACCCGGCTGCTCAGCCTCGAAAACACCCACAACGGCAAAGTCCTGCCGCGCGAATACCTGAAAGCAGCGTGGGAATTCACCCGCGAGCGCGGGCTCGGCTTGCACGTTGACGGCGCGCGCATCTTTAATGCCGTCGTGGAGTACGGCTGCGAGCTGAAAGAGATTGCGCAATACTGCGACTCGTTCACCATCTGCCTCTCCAAAGGGCTGGGCACGCCGGTGGGCTCTCTGCTGGTGGGCAACGCGGACTACATCAAGCGCGCCAACCGCTGGCGCAAAATGACCGGCGGCGGCATGCGTCAGGCGGGTATTCTGGCGGCGGCCGGGCTGTATGCCCTGAAAAACAACGTGGCGCGCCTGAAGGACGATCACGACAACGCCGCGTGGATGGCTACGCAGCTGCGCGAGATTGGCGCCGAGGTGATGCGCCACGACACCAACATGCTGTTCGTACGCGTGGGCGATGACCGCGCCGCCGCGCTGGGCGAATTTATGAAATCACGTGGCGTGCTGATCAACGCCTCACCCGTCGTGCGTCTGGTCATGCATCTCGACGTGAGCCGCGAACAGCTGGCCGACGTGGTGAAACACTGGCAGGCGTTTTTACAGCGATAAGGAGCATCACGTGCCGCAACGAATTCTGGTGCTCGGCGCCAGCGGGTACATCGGTCAGCATCTCACCGCGGCGTTAAGCCAGCAGGGGCACCTGGTGCTGGCAGCGGCACGCAACACCGAACGCCTGCAAAAGCTTAGTTTGCCTGGCGTTACCTGCCACAGCGTTGACCTCAACTGGCCGAAGGAACTTCCCGCCCTGCTGGAAGGGGTCGACACGCTTTACTACCTGGTGCACAGCATGGGTGAAGGCGGAGATTTTATCGCCCACGAGCGGCAGGTGGCGATGAACGTCCGCGATGCCCTGATGCAAACCCCGGTGAAGCAGGTCATTTTTTTAAGCTCGCTCCAGGCGCCTGAACACGAGCAGTCCGATCACCTGCGCGCCCGCCAGCTGACGGCCGAAACCCTGCGCGGGGCGAATATCCCCGTCACCGAACTGCGCGCCGGGATCATCGTCGGCGCGGGCTCCGCCGCCTTCGAAGTGATGCGCGATATGGTCTACAACCTGCCGGTGCTCACGCCACCGCGCTGGGTGCGCTCGCGCACCACGCCGATTGCGCTGGAAAATTTGCTGCACTATTTGGTAGCCCTGCTGGATCATCCGGCAGAGCAACACCGCGTGCTCGAGGCGGCAGGTCCTGAAGTGCTGAGCTATCAGGAGCAGTTCGAGCATTTCATGCGCGTCAGCGGCCGCCGCCGCTGGCTGATCCCCATCCCCTTTCCGACCCGCTGGATTTCGGTATGGTTTTTGAATGTCATCACCTCGGTGCCGCCGACGACCGCCAAAGCGCTGATCCAGGGGCTCAAACACGATTTACTGGCGGACGATCGCGAACTGCGGGCACTCATTCCCCAGGACCTGATCCGCTTTGACGATGCCGTGCGCAATACGCTGAAAGAAGAAGAGCAGCTGGTGAACTCCAGCGACTGGGGTTACGACGCCCAGGCGTTTGCCCGCTGGCGCCCGGAGTACGGCTATTACCCGAAACAGGCGGGCTGCACGGTGAGAACCCACACCAGCCTGGCCGCGCTGTGGGAGGTGGTGAACCAGATTGGCGGCAAAGACGGTTATTTCTTCGGCAATATCCTCTGGCAAACGCGCGGGGCAATGGATCTGCTGGTGGGGCACAGGCTGGCAAAAGGCCGCCCGGCACGCCCGTATCTTGAGGTGGGCGATGCGGTTGACAGCTGGAAGGTCATCATCGTCGAGCCGGAAAAACAGCTGGCACTGCTGTTCGGTATGAAAGCCCCGGGACTGGGTCGGCTCTGCTTTACCCTGAAAGACAAAGGCGATTGTCGTGAACTGGACGTCCGCGCCTGGTGGCATCCCCACGGAATGCCGGGTCTGTTCTACTGGCTGTTGATGATCCCTGCCCACCTGTTTATCTTCCGGGGAATGGCGAAACGCATTGCGCAACGGGCAGAACAAAAGACGGAAAAGATCTAAATAAAACTCTCTTTCTTTCACCTTTCCCATTGCATAGCGCCGTAATTCACGAAAGAATGCGCACGAAATTCTTTTCAACACAGTGGATTGATATGAAGGTACTGGTTACCGGGGCGACCAGCGGCTTAGGCCGAAATGCGGTCGAATTTCTGCGCAACAAGGGCATCAGCGTCAGGGCTACCGGTCGCAACGAAGCGATGGGAAAACTGCTGCAAAAAATGGGCGCGGAGTTCGTCCATGCTGACCTGACGGAGCTGGTCTCCTCGCAGGCGAAAGTGATGCTCGCCGGTATCGACACGCTGTGGCACTGCTCCAGTTTCACCTCCCCGTGGGGTACCCAGGAAGCCTTCGATCTCGCCAACGTGCGGGCAACCCGCCGTCTGGGCGAATGGGCCGTTGCCTGGGGCGTGCGCAACTTTATTCATATCTCGTCACCGTCGCTCTATTTCGACTATCACCACCATCGTGACGTGCAGGAAGATTTCCGCCCGGCTCGCTTTGCCTGCGAGTTTGCCCGCAGCAAGGCGGCCAGCGAAGAGGTGATTGACCTGCTGGCACAGTCGAACCCGCACACCCGTTTTACGGTCTTACGTCCGCAGAGCCTGTTCGGGCCGCACGACAAAGTGTTTATTCCGCGCCTGGCGCAGATGATGCACCACTACGGCAGCGTGCTGCTGCCGCGCGGCGGCGATGCGCTGGTGGATATGACCTATTACGAAAACGCCGTCCACGCCATGTGGCTGGCAAGCCAGCCGGACTGCGATAAGCTCATCTCCGGTCGCGCCTACAACATCACGAACGGCGAACCCTGCACGCTGCGCAGCATTGTGCAGCGCTTAATTGACGAGCTGCAGATCGACTGCCGCATCCGTTCAGTCCCTTACCCAATGCTGGATATGATTGCCCGCAGCATGGAGCGTTTTGGTAGTAAATCGGCCAAAGAGCCTGCGCTGACGCATTACGGCGTATCAAAGCTTAACTTTGATTTCACGCTGGATATTTCGCGAGCGGAGAACGAGCTTGGGTACAAACCGATCGTGACGCTGGATGAAGGGATTACGCGTACGGCGGCGTGGCTGCGGGATCACGGGAAGCTTCATCGGTAGATCGGGTCCTGCATTTTTACGACGAGAAAAAAACGGCAACCCGAAGGTTGCCGTTTGTCATTTTGCTGATTACAGCGCAGTCCACGCGTCCTGCCATGCAATCCCTTTACCTGGCTCGTAGTAGGATGGCGCGTTATTGCACCAGCCGCTGTACGGATAAGGTTTGCACTGGAACAGCTGGCCGCGGTTGTTCACGATATCGCCCGCTTTCCATTTGGTTTTGGAGGTCCAGGTCGGGTAAGTCCCGGTTTGGCCGCCGTTGGTCTGCTTAGCCTGTACGTTCAGCGTATAGGTTGTGGTGCTGCTCAGCTCGCCGTCACTGACGGTAAGGTTGATCGGGTACTGCGTCGCCGCAGCCACTTCCGGCGCATTGAAGGTAATAATCGCTTTATCTTCGCCGCTTACGGTCTGACCGTTCGGAGCCGTCCAGGTATAAGTCAGGTGGTCACCGTCTTCGTCAGTCGAGCCAGACGCGTTCAGAGAAACAGATTTACCCGCTTCAACCGCACCCACCGGACCGGCGATTTTTGCTACCGGCGCATGGTTTACCGGCGCTGGCGTATTATCGTCCGGAGCCGGGGTGTTATCGTCTGGCACCGGCGTGGTATTGCCTTCGTCCGTTGGGTCGACAGGGGTCGGCGTTGGCGTGACGCTACCGCCGTCGGAAGTCCCGTCTTCACCCACCACATTGACGTTGAAGTAATGCTTCACGCATTTGGTGTAGTCACCCTCTTTAAAGGCGCTGAATGGCGTCTGGTAACCCACCAGCTGGCAAGAGTAGGTCTGGCCTGACGGGGTATCCGCGCTCCATCCCCAGTCCTGTTCCCAGTAGATCTTCAGCGCGCCGGCACCGCCTTCGTCGAACTGCTTCATGTTGGCGCAGCCCAGCACTTCGTTAGACGGAACAGGCACTTTCAGGTAGTTGGCAAACTCTTTGTAGTATTTGATACGGTTTTGAGACTGGGCGATCTCAGTCGGGCCACCGCACTCCACGCCGCCGTTGATGATCTGCGTGGTCACGCCGAAGCCCGGTACCAGACCATTCGCCTTATCGTGATCGTTCGGCTGCCAGGTGCCGTCGATAACCTGCAGCATGCTCGGTTTTGGCGGCTGCGGGTAGGCGAAGAAGAAGATCGCGGAAGCAAGGTTCAGCCAGGTGTCCGCCACCAGCTCAGGTTTGTCCAGCAGTACGCGGACGTCGCCGTACATAGCTTCAGAGAACGGGCCGTAGTTGTAGTTATAGGAGAGCTGTTTCGCACCGCGACCAAAGTAGCTAACGAAATCGCCATCTTTGTCTTTACCGCACGGCCAGGTCTGACCCTGCCAGACATCCGGGTTACATTCGCCGTTATAGCCGCCCTTCTGACCCTCGCTCCAGCCCATCTCACGCACGTAAACCAGCGCCTGACGCCACTCGGCTTCCGGACGCCAGGACTCGTGGCCGCCGGTTTCCTGCGCGAAGTGCGCGAACATGGTTGCCAGAGACTTACGGCAGATGGCATCGCTGTTACGACCATCGGTATAGGTCTGGCACAGCGCCGGGAATTTACCGACCGCTTTCAGGAAGTTGCTGTAAGTATATTCCGGCGCACGCAGTGGGAAGAGGTAATCCCAGTCGCTGGCCTTGATAATCCCTTCCACGCGCTTGACGTTTTCCGGGTTTGTCGATTTACCCGGCTCAATTTGTTCCACCAGGCTGTTGTCCAGCGTGCGGATGGTTGACTTCACCGAAGCCATCAGCGGGAAGTTGGTCAACTCCTGCTCTTTCTTCTGCAGATCGCTGGCCTTAACGGTGTAAGGTTCGCTGCTGGCCTGCAGCAGGGTTGCCTGAGCCATAAACGGTGCAACACATGCGCCCGCAATAAGAACACTGAGTAATGTCCTTTTGTTCATATTCAATGGTCCTCTTAATGATATTAAGGGTCTATAAAAGTTAATTTGTTTCGCGGTTTATTTATTAATCATTTAATAAATAAACCCGGGAGCAGTTTTCGTTTTATGAAGAACACCAGTCGGTACTCTTCAAAAAATAAAAATCAATAATAATAACGGTTGCTGGTGCTACGTTTTAACTTCTGATATTTATTCCAGACCTTGCGGGCATAGACCATGCGCTGCGCGAAATTCTCTTTTTTCAGACCCGCGTTATAGGCGCCGACCGCCTCCCAGTTATAGCCATAAATTTTAATCATTCCGGATAATATCGATGCGCCAACCATAATCGAGGTGCAGGGCTCGGTAATTAACCGGTATTCATTAATGCCTTTGCGCTCCAGCTCGGAAAAATGTGAGCTGTTAATCTGCATCAGTCCGACATCACGCGTGCCATCATGATTCAGTCCAATCGCATTGGGATTCATTCCTGATTCAACGTTAGCAATGGCATATAACAGATAAGGATCCACATGATAATAACTGGCGGCTTTATCCCAGCAGTTGGCAAAGACGCTATGGCTTATTACCAGCAACAATAAAAATAACGTTTTCATTTTCAGTCCGGCTCTTTTTCATTGTCTCCTTACGCGGTTATTACTCTTTTCCTGATTTACGGCCCACGTCCGTCTCGGGACGTGGACCGTAATAGCGGGCAAATTTCTTACCCGCATCGTTATAGCAGTGGCTTACTGGCAGTCAGTCGCCGGGCCTTTTTTCACCCATACATCGCTGCTACCTGGTTTATCACCCTTCGTCCACCATTTCGCGGTGTAGGTGTAACCGTTGTAGGTAGTGGTGTCGCCGCCGTTATAAACCACGTCGGAGCGCCAGTTGAATTTCACCTGACTTACCAGCTCCCATGCATCCACACCGAAGCCCGGCTGGTTGCCCTGAGTCCAGTATTTTGCTTTCCAGACCAGGTTGTCGAAGCTGACGGTATTCCCCGCGTTGTAAACCTTGCTTGCGCTCCAGGCAGCATATTGACTGGCGTTGGCGTCAACAGGCTTATCGCAGCTATTGGTGGCAGAACCTTCGTCAGACGGCGTGTTGCCTTCATCGGATGGGGTATTTCCTTCGTCAGACGGCGCGTTGCCTTCATCGGATGGGGTGTTGCCTTCGTCAGACGGCGTTTCCGCTGCTTTAGGCGTTACCGTCACCTGTACGTTAGTCTGTACGCTGGACTTGCCATCGCTTACCACCACGGTCAGCGTGTAAGTTGATTCCGTGTCCACGTCCGGCGCGGTGATGTTCAGGTTCGCGGTGTCTGCGCCTGTCGCCTGCATATTCGCAGGAACGCTCCAGGAGTAGGTCAGCGCGTCGCCATCAGGATCGTTAGCCTGAGCGTGCAGAGAGTAGCTCTGGCCAGCTTCCAGCGTCACGGCTTCCATCTGGTTCACAACCGGCGCCTGGTTTGCTTTCGGCGCTTTGTTCACGACCTGGACGTCAGCAGTGCTGCTCAACCCTTTCGCGTCAGTGACCGTCAGGCGGAACGCCAGAGTCTGGTTACTGGTGACAGCGGCAACGTTAAAGGTCGCTTTCGCTTTGGTGCTGTTGGTGATGGTCACCGACGGGCCAGAGATCTGCGTCCACTTGTAGGTGATGGCATCGCCATCCGGATCGGTGGAAGCCGAGCCATCCAGGGTCACCGTCGCCGGACCGGTTACGCTCTGGTCAGCGGCAGTCGCCAAAGGCGCATGGTTGGTCACTACCGGATCAACCGGCGCAGCGCCACCGCCTGTCAGGCTTTCATTCATCGCGTTCAGAATGTCTCCGGTATCGGAGTCGATAGACCAGGCAAACAGACCGCCAAGGTTTTTCGCGAGCACATACTGACCTTTCGCCGTTGCGGAACGCGCGTCTTCATAGGTAATCAGATCGCCGGTGGTTTTGTTAAACAGATACGGCGCTTCAGCGGTAGCATCATAGTTGTATTCCCAGCCCGCTTTGCCTTTGTACTCGTTAACGATCTGACGATAGTCAACCACGCCCGGTTCCCAGGTCCCTTTCACCATGCCCGTTGCCGTGCCGGTGAACGGGTTGTTATTGCTGTAACCGTGAACGCCGGTCCAGCCGCGACCATACATGGCCGTCCCCACAACGATCTTGCCGGGCTGTACGCCCTGGGCCAGCAGTGCGTTCACGCCGTTTTCTGTGGTGTATTTGGTATCCGGTTTATTCGCAGGCGCACGCAGCGCGTTCTGGTGACCCAGCTCGGTGTTGCTCCAGCCGCCGTAGAAGTCGTAGCTCATCAGGAAGATGTGGTCCATGTACTGCTGGGCAGTGGTGTAATCCACGTCTTCAATCTTATCGCCGCCGGAACCGATCGCAGAGGTCAGTTCATAGGTACGGCCGGTTTCGGCTGACAGTTCATTCATCATGGTGCGCAGTTCGCGCATCAGTGCGGTATACGTCTCTTTATCCTGCTGCGGGTTGCCCAGCGTTTCGTTCTGACCGCCGCCGCCAGGGAATTCCCAGTCGATGTCTACGCCGTCGAAGAATTTCCAGGTTTTCAGGAAATCTTTTACGGACGCGACGAAGCGCGCGCGGATCGCCGGGTCGTGCATTTTGAAGAACGGGTCAGACAGCGTCCAGCCACCGATAGACGGCAGCACTTTCAGCCCTGGATTGGCTTTCTTCATCGCCATCAGCTGGCCGAAGTTGCCTTTGTAGGGGTCGTCCCAGTTGCTGACGCCAGCCTGAGGTTTCTGCAGGGCGGCCCACGGGTCGTGAATCGCCACCTGGAAGTCCTGACGGCCCGCACAGGCGCGCTTAAGCGCTTCGAAGCTGTTACCGCCCTCAATGGTTTTCAGGCTGTCGTTGATGCCGTCGCCACCGCAGATTGGAATGAAGCCGTACAGAATGTGGTTAAGGTTAGCCGCCGGAATTTTGTCCACGGGGAAGTTACGGTCGTAAACACCCCACTCAGGGAAATAAGCCCCCACCACTTTATCGGTGTGCTTAGAGAGGGTTTTGTTATTTTCCTGCATGGTGGTGTTGAGTGGCAGCAGATGGCTACCGTCGGTATCCGCGACGATAATCAGTTTGCTGGCACTGGTGCTGCAGCCGCTGGCATTGCAGAGCTCAACCGTTTCCTGATAGCGACCGCCTTTCTTCACTTTAAACGTAGCCGTGCCGGACATGCTGCCTGCGCCGGTCCAGACGGTTTTGCCGTCAAGCAGCACTTTCGCTGAAGTCGGCGCCGCGCCGCTCCAGACGTCCCACTGCACTTTAACATCGGCGCCATCATGAACTTTGACGAGGTTGTTGTAAGCAGAAGCAGACTGATCAACTTCAACAATGGCAAATTTATCATTACCACTGGCGATAGTTGCTTTACCGGGCACTGCTGCGAACACCGGGCTTGCAGCCGCTGCAACGAAGAGTGCCAGATATTTAGGCTTCAGAAATTTCATTATTTGATCCTGATAATACGATTTGTGAAATTAAATACCCATGCTTTTCCATTAAACATGGACGAACGTTATTGACTGATAAATTAATCATGAACGCTTCTGGTTCATGAAAGACCTTCTTATTATTACGCCGTACTTTCCTCCACTCATAAAACCTTCAACAAATATTTTATTGCGGAGAGGAGAATACAGTGGGGAATTTAATTTTTCCTTTCATTCCCTCAATGAAAAAACTTCAAAAAAAACTTGACTTCATTATTTAAAAGATGAAATGGAGAATTTGATAAATAAAGACAGCCAGCCCGGAAAACGCAATATATGGGCCAAAGGAAATAAGGTTATTTTTATTCTCAAAGGGTTTTAAAAGGCAATTCATAATGATGCCCCCCAGCGCCGCGATCAGCATAATAGAGGGTAACGCCTGCCATCCGCACCACGCGCCTAGCGCCGCCAGCAGCTTAAAATCACCATAGCCTAACCCTTCTCGGCCGCTCAGCAGGCGGAATGCCCAGTAAACCAGCCAGAGCGACAGATATCCCGCCACCGCGCCAAAGATAGCATCGGTCAGCGGTAGCGTCCGGAACAGGGCATGGAACATCAGCCCCGTCCACAGCAGCGGCTGGGTCAGGCAGTCCGGCAGCAGCATATGGCGCGCATCGATCACCGCCAGCGGCAGCAGAAAACTCCACATCACCCACAGCGCGATGAGCGCCGAAAACGACGGTGCCAGCGCGGCGCTGGCGGCGAAAAAGGCAGCGCTACAGACTTCCACCAGCAGCAGTCGCAGCGGAATCGCGCAATGGCAGTGGCGGCAGCGACCGCGCAGCGCACACCAGCTAATGATGGGAATATTTTCCCACGCGCTCAGGGAATGGTGGCATTCCGGACAGTGAGAGGCGGGAAACAGCAGATTGCCTGCCCCCTCTTCTTCCATTACCAGCGGCGGAATACGCTCCGCGACTACGCCCAGGAAACTGCCGAGGATCGCGCCCAGCGCTCCGCTCATCGCGCACAGTCCCGGCAGATTCGCTTGCTGCAACAGCATTAGCGGGTTCATGCGCTTTTCGCCCAGCTCAGCGTAATGTGTGCCTTGACGTCACTCTGACGATCCACCGGCGTTAACGCGAGTTTCTCCAGACGTATACCGGAAGAGACGTTCATCTCACGCAGCCAGTTTTGCAGGGCAGAAATGTTGACGCGCTCGATAACAAAGGTTAGCGACTGCTCTTCCTGACGCACGTCTGTCAACGCGACGTGCACGACTTTGGCACTTTCTTCCACCACGCTGCGCGGATTCGGGGTATTGACTATTCTGGACTGGAGATGGTTTTTATCAATTTCCTGGCGCATCCAGTTCAGCGTCTGCTTCTGCTTAAATAACACGGCCTCGTTATTTTTGATCAGAGTATCGAGCGGCATCATCGCGCCGTAATAAACCATCGCACAGCAGAGTGCCCCGCCCCAGAGTTTAAATAAATTACGCTCGCGTGGACTATAATTTTGCCAGCGGTTTTTTAACTGGGCTATTTGCGTTTTCATTTATAGCTCCCGGTAATAATGGCGGTATAAGGCGCCTCGCCGGAAATTGGCTGCATCGCAAATTCAAAAGTTTCGGCGCTGCGGGCGACAAAATCCTGCAGGGTCTGTTTATCCGTGGATTTCACATTCAACGTCAGCTGATTTTGCGTTTCGTCATATTCCACGTTATTGATCTCCAGAGACGGCAATGACTGCTTGATTTGATTCAGCGCTTCGAGCTGCAGGAAGATCCCTTTCTTCGCCTTGCTGATATTCTGCCCGAAGTAGTACTTCAGGTTGCTGGTCTGGCGCAGGGTCGGGAAATAGTGCTGCGCTACGGTGGTCATCTCACGGTGGATCTCGTTTTGCTGGTGAGTGAGCATCAACGCCATACCTACGCGGGGGCCGATCAGCAGGCCGACGCAAACCAGCGCCGCAGCAGCGAGGGCCGTTTTCGCGTGGCGAAAATGCGGACCGCTGGCGCTGCGCCCGGAAAACTCCCCGTGCAGCATGTTGATACGACAGCCCTGCCACTGGGGCTGGATCAGCACCAGCGGATGCTGCCACGCCAGCAGTTCATCCACCTGTACCTCCTGCGGCACATCGCCATAGCAGCACACCTCACCCGCCGGGCATTTACTCAACAGCAGCGGCAGCAGGACCGCATCGGCTTCGCCAGCGCTGCTGGGGGAAAAACGCAGCCAGTAGCTCTCTTCCAGGCTCACCAGCGTAGTGCCCCCTTCGCTCACCGGCAGCAGCCAGGCATCCGGCAGCGCCTGGACCACCGTGAGCCCCGCCTGAGCGAACAGCTCAAGCCAGTGGCGCAGACGTTCAGCGTCGATGGCCACGGCATCCACTTCTGGCCCCTTTTTGTTCAGCACCGTCCAGTGCAGCGTCTCCACCTCGCCGAGCAATGTCTCTTCCGCCATCCACGAGAACTGCGCCGTCTGGGCTGAAAGTCCTTTTTTCGGCAGGGTAAAATGACGAAAGATCGTCTCGCTCGCCGGCAGCAAAAGGCACACCTGCTGAGAAAGCGGATGGCAGGAAAGTTCGCTCAGTGCGCTCCAGCCCGTCAGATATTCCACCCGATCGTTACCGGATTCACACCACCAAATTTTGCCGTCCTCACGGGTATCGGGACGAATAAAAAGCACCTTTTTCATCATCTTCTACTTATCTTATTCAACCATTCGGTAGCGGCGTTGCCAGGTAACGACCTTGCCCACCTCACTGTCAACGTGAAGCTGGCTGACGACGCGCAGCGTTAAATCATCGGTATTGCCGGTTGTATCCACCCGAAAATAGCGACTGTTGACCGCAACCCTGTCCTGGATCTGCGCCAGGATATCTTTGGTCTGCGGATAGTTGCTCTCCAGCACTTTGCTGAATGCCTCGAGCGATGCCCACCCCTCCTCCGGGCGTGAATCGATCAGGCGGGCAGCGTCGTCCGTGTTTAACACGCCGGTAAAAACCGCCGCCAGCAGCGGCGCCTGTTCGCGTGTTAAGGTATTCACATTTATGGTGCCATCCGTATCCGGCAAGGCGCACAGCAGCTTGCTGACCTTCGGCCACGCAGCCTGCGGAAAGGCGGGCAGCAGTCTGATTTCGTTGATGGTGCGCATCATTTGATTCGCCGGACCGCGGGCGGGCGTCACGCTCGCCCAGCTATCGACTTCCTGGCCCTGTTTCGCCGTCACGTCGTCGGCGTCAAGATAATCCACCAGCTGCTGGTAAATCTCTTCTGCCGCCAGCGTACCGACGCCACTTTCAGCCAGCAGTTGTTCGATAATCTGCTCTTTGACCGGTTTTTCCGGCAGCGCAGTAGGGTCGGCCGGGGCCGCTGGCGCCGCGTCACCGGCCAGGAGACTATTGACGTTAAAGCAGGTCCGGGCATCCTCCACCTGACTCACCACGGTGTAATTATCCCCGTGGGTTTCCAGCGGCTGCGCCCAGTCACCTTGCGGCGACAGCCCCGCCCCTTCTGAACTGGCCGCTTTATGCAACACGTTTTCCAGTACCTTCTGTTGACGGGCAATGGCCCAGCGCAGCGTCTGCTGGCTGACCTGGTAATGCGTTTTTTGCAGGTGGCGGCAGAACTGCTGACTGATCTTCGCCGCCAGGGCGGACATCATCACCAGCAGGATCAGCACCACCAGCAGCGCCACGCCACGCTCTTTTCGCGCTGTTTTGCCGCTCATGAACTCACTCCTGGATCGACTGCCGTATCGGGCTGCGGGGTTGTTACGGGCTGGGCCGCATTCTCCGCAGCCGGCTGCGTCGGGTCCGCATTCGTCTCTTTTGGCGCGGTCTGGATCTCAGGCATATCGCCGGGAGTGATAAAAACCCAGCGCCAGGTTTCGCCGTTTTCCATGGTCAGATTCAGCTCAACGCCATCAGGCTGATGGGCGATGTCGGTCCATTTTTCCTGCCAGCCTTCGTGCCAGAAGCGCCATTTCATCGCTTTCACATCGCTCAAAATCGGCACTTCTTCCGGCTGCGCGCTGGCGGGACCGTCGATAGCAGCCCAGACGTTGCGCCACAGGCGCTTGTCCTTTAACGTCCAGCGCACCCGCTCCAGCTGCACCTGGCCGCTGATGCCGTTCAGGGTTGTCATTTCCACACCATTCTGCTGCTGAACGAACACCTCGCCGCTGTTGCGCGGCGCGCGCGCCTGCTGCTGGTAAAAGTCACGCGAGAGGAGGTTGTACGTGCGCTGAAGCGCCGTCACTTTTGCCGCCGCCTCGTCGCTGGCCGTCGAGGTGCGCATCGCGCCGTCGAGAGTTTGCCAGGCGAGAATGCTGATCACCGCGAAGATGGCCAGCGCAATCATAATTTCCAGCAGGGTAAAGCCCTGCTGACGCTGCACCTTACTCACGATCCACCTCCGGTTCGGCGAGCTGAAGCGCCACCACCGGTTGCGCATCGCTTGCTTCGTTGTAAACCCGTACCTCATCGGCAAAGGTATTTTCGGCGGTTTTCACCCGCTGGATATGCCAGGTCCAGGTTTGTCCGCCCATGGTTTCGGTACCCACCTGCTCGGCGTCCGGGAAATCGGTCTGAGCCAGCTGCGCTTGCGCCAGCTGATTTTCCGCCACCCAGCCGGCCTGCAGCGTTTCCGACAGGCTGTGGGTAAAGCGCACGTTCAGGGTGACGGAGTTCATCAGCGCCAGCGCCGCGGTGGAGAAAATCACCAGCGCCACCATCACTTCCAGCAGGGTCATCCCCTGCTCTTTGGTTTTGCGTTTAGTCATCGTTTTCCACCACCACGGGAACAGAGCCCTGTGACGTCACGTGAAAGCGCTGCTTTTTATCCAGGCTTTCGAGGCTGAGCGTGAAGCGGCTAAGCTCGCCGTCCGGCAAAAAAATGATTTGCGGTTCATCGTCCAGCGTGGCCGCCAGCGTTCGCGATGAGAGGGAGACATGCATCTCCTCAGGAAACTCGCCGCGGGTGGCGATCCGCCCCGATTTTAACGGTGCCCAGTGGCGCTCTCCGTTATTTACAACCTGCGTCACCAGTTCAAATTCTGACGAGGTCATCACCAGCCCGACAATATTTCCGTCCATTACCGCACGGTCAGAACCATATTCAACGAGGGATTTTAGCTGCTGACCAAATGTATCTGCGCCGCTGCGTGATGGAATGGTGGTGACCACCATCATGGCGCTCAGGGCGAATATCACCAGCGCCACGATAATTTCCAGCAAGGTAAATCCACGTTGCTTATTCATTACTTATCTTTTTTATCAAAAGACCAGTTGCTGATATCGTCGGCAGTATTAGCTTCTGCATCCGGTCCGGCTGAGAAAATATCGACAGCGCCATGCTCACCCGGGCTAACCAGAATATAGTCATTGCCCCACGGGTCCTGCGGCAGGCGGCGAATATAGCCATCGTCACGGTAACCTTTCGGAATGGGCGCAATTTCAGGTTTGGTTACCAGCGCCTGCAACCCCTGCTCGGTGGTCGGATAGCGATGGTTGTCGAGTTTGTACATATCCAGCGAACCTTCCAGCGCCACAATATCGCTGGTCGCTTTCTGAATATCGGCTTTTTCTTTATTGCCCATTAAATTAGGCACGACCATACTGGCCAGCACGCCGAGAATAACGATAACTACCATTAATTCGAGCAGCGTGAACCCCGCCTGACGCTTCAGGCTATTTTTTTTCAAAGACATGATTAACCCACCATATTATTAAGTTGAAGAAGCGGTTGTAATATTGAAAGAACGATAAATAAAACAACGGTCGCCATAGTTACTACCAGTGCCGGTTCAAATACCGACAGCGTTAACGTAATTCGATGCTGTAATGCAGATTCCTGGTTTTCCGCCGCACGATCCATCAACGAGCCCAGCTCGCCGCTCTCCTCCCCGGAGGCCACCATGTAGAGCATGGTGGGTGGGAAAATTCTCGCCTGTTCCAGCGCGTTGTAGAGGGATGCCCCCTGGCGAACGGTGTCCGCTGCCTGCTCAAGCACCTGCCGGGCATAGAGGTTTTCAATCCCGTCCATCGCGATGTACATCCCCTCCAGCAGCGGAACGCTGCTGGCCTGCAAAATACTCAGCGTACGGATGTAGCGCGCGCTGTTGATGGCGCAGACCAGTTTTTTCAGCGGTGACTTTAGCAACAGCCACCGATGATAAACAAACCGGTTCTTTTCTACTTTTATCCAAAATTTAAAGCTCGCCGACGCCCCGAACAGGCCGCCGGCGATAACGATGCCCCAGGCCTGTAGAAAGTCGCTCACCGCAATCAGCGTGCGGGTGGTCACCGGCAGCTCTTGTTTCATGTGGGTGAACTGGTCGATGACCTGCGGCACCACGGCGACCAGCAGAATGGAGATCACCGCGATCGCCACCACCGTCAGGGTGATGGGGTAGACCATCGCCTGGGTGAGCTTGCTTTTCATCTTCTGGCGCTGCTCGTTGTACTCGGCGAGCTTTTCCAGCACGCCACCGAGATGACCGGTCTTTTCACCGGCCATCACCAGGGTGCAGTAGAGCTTATCGAAGCTGCGCGGAAACTGGCTGAAGGCGTCGAACAGCGTGTGACCTTCCACAATCTTGTCGCGGATCTCGGTCACCATCGCCGCCAGGGTTTTATCTTCCGTCTGCTTCGCAATCGCCTTCAGCGCACTCTCCAGCGGCAGCGCGGCATTGACCAGCGTCGCGAGCTGTCGGGTAAACATCGACAGCACCGGAATCGACAGTTTTGCCCCTTTACGGGCGTTTTTTCCCGCCGCCGGATCGCTGGTCGGCGCAATGTTCACTGGCATCAGCTTCTGTTCGCGCAGCATCTGGCGCACCTGCTTTGGCCCTTCGGCCTGAAGGGTGCCGCGCTGGGTTTTCCCCGCAGCGTCCGTTGCGGACCACGCATACCAGGCCATTACGCATCCCCCCCGCGCTCGGCGGTGACGCGCATCACCTCTTCCAGCGAGGTCACGCCGGAGATCACCTTCAGCAGACCGTTTTCACGCAGGCTGTAGGCCTCTTTGAAAAGCTGCGTTTCGATGGACATCTCATCTTTGTCTTCATGGATCGCACGGCGCATGGCGCTGTCGACCACCAGAAATTCATGGATGCCTGCGCGCCCCTGGTAGCCGCTCTGGCGACACTGTTCACAGCCCACGGCGCGATAAATCGCTTTCGGCGGCGTTTCCATAAAGGTGAACAGCGCTTTCTCATTGTCATCCAGCGGACTGGTCGTGCGACAGTGCGGACACAGCCGACGCACCAGACGCTGGGCAATGACGCCAAGTAGCGACGAACCAATTAAAAATGACTCCAGCCCCATATCACGCAGACGGGTAATGGCGCCCGCGGCACTGTTGGTGTGCAGCGTGGACATCACCAGGTGACCGGTGAGCGAGGCCTGTACTGCGATTTGCGCGGTTTCACCGTCACGAATTTCCCCGATCATCACCACGTCCGGGTCCTGGCGCAGAATGGCGCGCAGTCCGCGCGCAAAGGTCATGTCCACGCGAGGGTTGACCTGGGTCTGCCCTACCCCTTCCAGTTCATACTCGATCGGATCTTCCACGGTCAGAATGTTGCGTTCATGGCCGTTAAGCGCCGACAGCAGCGCGTACAGGGTGGTACTTTTCCCCGAACCGGTCGGGCCGGTCACCAGGATGATGCCGTGCGGACGTTCAATCAGTCCCTTTAACTTCACCAGCTCTTCGTCAATCAGACCGAGCTTGTTGATGTCCGGCTTAAGATTGCTTTTGTCCAGCAGACGCATCACCACGCGTTCGCCGTACTGAGACGGAATAGTGGAGACACGAACGTCAATAGCCTTACGACCAATGCGTAGCGAGATACGACCGTCCTGGGGGAGACGTTTTTCGGCGATGTCCAGTTTGGACATCACTTTGATACGCGACACCAGCAGCGGCGCGAGCTTGCGCGCCGGCTGCAGCACCGGACGCAGCACGCCGTCAACGCGAAAACGAATGCTCAGGGTGCGCTCGAAGGTTTCGATATGAATATCGGAGGCCCCCTCTTTCACCGCTTCGCTCATAATGGCGTTGATCAGGCGGATCACCGGCGAGTTCTCGTCGTTATCAAGCAGATCTTCGTTGTCAGGGATCTCCTCGGTTAACGCCATCAGGTCAATATCGGCGTCCATGTCGTCCACCAGCTGCTGCGAGACGCCGCTGTTCTGCTGCCAGATTTTGGTCAGCAGTTCGTCAAACGCGTCCGCCGTCAGGATCGTCGGGACATAGGAGCGCCCCAGCACGCGGCGCATCTCCAGCAGGGCATACGCCTGCGCATCCTCGCGGATATAAACCTCGTCGTTATAGAACAGGACCCCGTTCTCTTTCGCCCAGGTGCTGGTACAGAGCGCATTACTCATCTCGGTCATGTCGCTTGCGCCTTACTCTTTAAACGGGTTGCGGGACAACACCGGCGCACTGGCGCTCACCGGTGCGGCGTGGCTCTGGGACGGATAGGCCGGCAGTATTGGATTGTCCGCATTCTCGATAATACCCAGCTTATGCTCCTCCATACGCTGCTGCTGACGCGCCTGGATCTGGTCATATTTCTCTTTCGACGCCGCGCTGTAGTTGTCGTCGTCGCGCAGTACGGTGGTATGGATAAACACCATCAGGTTACGCTTGGCGCTGTCCTGCGAGGTGTAGCGGAACAGCTGTCCCACCACTGGAATATCGCCCAGCAGCGGCACTTTCGAGACCGACTGTTTGGTGACGTTTTCCATCAGGCCGCCCAGCACCACCGTCTGCCCGCTGTGGACCATCACTTCGTTGTTGATGGTGCGGGTGTTGAACGTTGGGCCCAGGCTGGCATCGGCCGTCGAGGTGTTATCCACGCTGGAAACTTCCTGCTCGATCTTCAGATGGATCATGTCGCCATCGTTGATCTGCGGTACGATTTTCAGCTTCGTACCAACGGTTTTACGTTCCACCGAGTTAAAGACGTTATCGCCGCTGGTGGTCTGCGAACCGGTGAGTACCGGCACGTCCTGACCGACGTTGAACGACGCCTCTTTGTTATCCAGCGTCACCACGCTCGGCGTCGACAGAATGTCGTTTTTACCGTTAGTGGACAGCGCCGTCATCAGCGCGCCAAAGTCGCCGTTAAAGAAACCGGTCGCCAGGCCCGTATAGCTGCCAATGACTTTTGACTTCTTGATCTGGCTGATCGGCAGGCCGGTCGAACCAAACTGAACCCCACCGTGTTTACCGGTCCACTGCACGCCCAGATCAAGACCGTTACCGTCCTGAACTTCGGCGATGATCGCCTCCACCAGCACCTGCGGACGGCGGATATCCAGCTTGTCGATCACTTTTTCCAGCGAATTCATGACGTTTGGCTGGGCGGTGATCACCAGCGAATTGGTAGACTCGTCGGCGGTAATATTCAGGTCACCTGCCATCGGCGCGGCTTTGCTCTTGCCGCCGCCCGCTTTATCTTTCAGTTGCTCGCCGATCCCCGTCAGCACCGGCACTACTTTGCTGGCGTTGGCGTATTTCAGGTAGAAGACGCGGGTGTTGCCCTCGTTGTTCTGCTCGCGATCGAGCTGGGAGATTAGCATCCGGGTGCGCTGACGCGCGTCCGGGCTGCCGCTGATCACCAGGCTGTTGGTTTCGTCGTCGGCGACAACTTTGGTCGCCAGCTGCGGGGCGTTTTGCCCTTTCTGCTCTTCGTTGTTGAGGTTGTTCAACATGTCAGAAAGATCTTTGGCCGAGGCAAAACGCAGCGGCACGATTTCACGGCGCTGGACGCCGCTTTGATCCACACGCTGCACCAGATCCACCAGGCGGTTAACCACCGAGGCTTTGCCGGTTAACAGCAGCACGTTTGACGGTTCAAAATGGACCACGTTGCCGATGCCGGAGGCGTCGTTCAGCTGACGCAGCAGGGGAGCCAGCTCACGTACCGGGACGTTCTCCATCCGCACCACGCGGGTGATGATTTCGTCACCTTTTCCGGGGTTTTTGCTGTCGGCAATCGGTGCGCCCGACATGCGGGCCACCGAAGAGCGCACGACTTTCACCATCCCGTTATCCATCGGAATCACCGACAGACCATAGAGATCCAGCACGCTCAGGAAGAACTGGTAATATTCCTCTTCCGTCAGTACGTTGTAGGTGCGAACCGACACCGTTCCCTGAACGGAAGGATCGACCAGAATGGTTTTATTAAGGTTACGCCCGACGGTATCGATAAATTCGCGGACATCGGTATTTTTAAAACTGGCGCTAAAGTTCGCCGCGAACAGCGAACCTGAATATAACGACAATGCGGTCAGCGCTACGCACGCCCATGGAAATTTCTTCATGTCTGTTACACTTATTAATTGTTTAGAACATTGACCCGAATATTTTCAAGGTGAGCGTGACGCCGAATAGTGACATCCGCTTCTTTCATTTTTGACCAGCGGGCAACGATCTCTTTTGCCTGCGCCTCTTTAGTCATATCCACATCGTCAACTTTTACCACCACATCACCTTTTTCCAGGCCAGCATGGCTGTAGAAAGGAGACGCATTGCGTGGATTAATGTTGTAGCCTTCCAGCTGGCCTTTCTCGATTAATGGTTTTAACACCAGATAATCATCCAGATGCAGATTATCTAACCCTGCATCTTTCTTCGATTTGGTTACCGGGCCGCTGTCAACGCCGCCTTTAAAATAGTCTGGTTTTTTAAGTGAAATAACCTGAGGTGCGCCTTCATAATTCACCACCACATTATCGGGATGAATTTCGGCAATATAGGCATTGTCAAAACCGGCGAGCATTTCGCCCTCGCGATAGCTCTTTTGTCCGGAGGGGGTTTTTATCACCGCAAAGGACAGCCAGGCTTCGTCGCTGTTGAGAATACCTTCGATTTCCGCACTGAGCGGCTTTTTCACTGCCGCTGGCTGTTTCTCTGGCATCACCGCCGGCGTAAAAAGTACAAACTGAGTTTCATCATGACTTTTTTTTGCATCTTCTGCTTTGAATCAGACAATCTGTTCGTCACTTTCTTATAATCTTTATAAACCATATACCCTTGCTGGCCGCAGAAAATAAGCAGCACAAACATGACGCAGGGCATAATCAATTGAGTAACAAATGACATCCGCATTTTTAACGAGCCTTTCTGCCAGTCAGTAATTCACAGCACAGGGCTGTATGAGTGAGTGGCGTAAATACTAATGTGTTTCCTCGCCTCCGCCCATTCACACTTCCGCTAACAATAATTTAGAAAAAGGTTGATCGTTAAATAAACTAATGATAGAGGCGCAGAAAGAATATTTTTATCCTGCATTCAAATTGCCCCTTCCGCCTGTATCCTTTACTTTTCCGTCTCCTTGTTATGAATGAAAGAGACGGTAATACGCTATGTATATGCGCCATTTTAATTTCACTACCCAGCCTTTCCGGACTATAAGCCGGATGCCAGGTGATTTTTTTGTTCCGTATCATCAGGATGTGTTCGGTTTGCTGAAAGAGAAGTGCCAGACAGCAGGCGTTACTGCGCTCTTTAGCGACGACAGCTATCTCATCTCGCAGTTTTGCGATGCGCTTAAAAAGCATGACGGCACGCTGATTGCCATTAACGCCTTCCCGAAACTCAGCGCCAGCGGCATGCTCTATAAACTCAACACCACCACTAAAGAGAGCAAAACCCGGATTCAGGCTATTGATGCTGTGCTGCGTCAGTGGCAGGACGAGATGTTATCCTGCAAAACCACGCGTAAAGTGCTGGTTATTTCGCATATTCAGGCGATGAAAGCGAATTGCCATGACGCACTGTCCATGCTGTTAACCCGCGCGCAGGAGCTGGATGTGCCTCTGTCGGTTGTGCTGATGGGATCGGCCGACCAGGAAGCCGCCCTCCAGCAGTCCGGGTTGCGTGAATCTCTTCATACGCATCACACGCTCCGGCCCCTCACCTGCCGCGAGTCCCTGAGCTATGTTCAGGCCCAGTGTGACGCGCATGGCAGCGACGCGACGCCGTTCACCCCGACCCGCGTGCGCAAAATGCACGCGCTGACCAAAGGACAGACAGGCAAACTCAACGAGCTGGCACACCTCGCCATGCTAGCCGCCTGGACCGAGCGTTCAGCGCAGGTATCGCCTCGCCATCTGCGTCTCGCTGCAGGAGAAGTTCTGCCGGCGAAACCGAAGGGCAAACGCCTTGCCGTTATGGGCCTTTTTGCTTCTGTGCTGTTTGCCGCCTGCGGCTGGACATTGATGCCCGCCATCACCGCCAGACTGCCGGTACAGCTGCCCGTGATGGCCAGCTGGAAACCACAGACGCCAAAAACCGACGCCCCCGTAATGCCGGTTATTGAGAATGAAGTGGTGAATAAGCCCGATGCGATGCATCAGCTCTATACCATGTGGGGTTATGACGCCACGGCGGAAGAGGCGCTCTGCCAGAATGCCGGGCGGGTCAACCTGATGTGTAAGGAGGGCAGCGCGCCGCTTGAAGAGCTGGCGAAAGAGGGTTACCCGTGGATCGGCGAGATCAAAACCGGCGATCACCTGAACTATGCCGTGGTGGCCAGAGTTGATGATAACTCGCTGGATCTGCTGATGAATAATCGCACCTGGCAGGTCAGCCGCAGCTGGTTTAACCAGCATGCAACCGGCAATTACACCCAGTTGCACCGCCTGACGCCGCAGGGTAAAGACACCATCAGTGCGGAAAGTAGCACCAAAGATCTGGGCTGGATGGACCAGCAGCTTAGCCTGGCGCTGAATCTGCCCGAAACCCACGCACAGGTGTGGACGGCCGAACTGATGCAACGTACCCGCGAGTTCCAGCAGAAAATGCATCTGCATGTGGACGGGATTGCGGGCGAAGATACATTGATGCAGTTAATGCGTGAAACCAAAACCACGCCAAGCGTACTTATTCAGTCTGCGAATACATCTGCGACCTCCAGCACACAGGAGAAGCATTCATAATGTCGACGATTACACTGGCTGCCCAGCGCAGCTATACCCTGAACGCGCCGGTCTGGTTTTCTTACCGGCGCCCCTCGCTGAAAAAAGTGTTCTGCGCCTCCCTGATCTGGGTGGTGGGAATAGTGATGACGATCGCCGCAGGACTTTACGCCCATCTCTACTGGGATCTACGCCATCCGGCGCCTGAGCCGATAAAAGCGAGCGCCGTTAAACCAGAAACGCAGCTATCGGATATGCATTATGTCTATGTGAGTAAACCGTTCCCGCAGCCTGAACCAAAACATGAGCCGGTGACAAAAGAGATGCCGCCGCTGCAGGAGATGCCAATTGATAGCAGCGATGCCGACTGGCAGCAGGCGCCTGACGGTGAAATGCCGCATGATATTTCCCGGGATACGTTGCCGGGAGTCGAAGTGAATAGCTCAGCGATACCCAAACAGGATAATACCGAACAGGCCGCTGATGACGGGGCAATAAAGGCATTATTGATGAAGGCGTTAAAAGAGCAGGAAAAAGATTATTCGCAAGGGAAAATGCCCGCGCCTCCCGTGGATGAAACCACGGCAGGAACGCAGGCAAATAACTCACTGAAACATAGTCCCCCTTTCAGTTAAAAAGGGGATGAAAGGAGATTAATATTTTTCCGGCAGCGCCGACAAATACATAAGACGGCCTTTATCAACCTGAATGTAATTACCTTTTTTCAGGTCAGCGAGGATTTTAATAATGGTACTGCGGGCCAGGCTGGTGTATTCCTGAATATAGTCGTAAATATTGATATCGCGCTGATGGTGCACCATCAGTTCGTTAATTTCCAGCAAGAACTCGCGAACAATCGAGTACGCGCTGCGGGCGACCAACACTTCGTCACGCTTGCTGAGCAGGCAAATATACCAGGAAAGGACTTTACTCAAGGCTTCCCACAGGTTTTTTTCGCTCATCAGACGGACAAAATCATCTTTTTTAATGGTGCGCACCACGGTATTTGCACGTACCAGACCGTACATATGCGTTGAATTGTAATAAATAGAGGAGAGACCGAAAATACATTTATTCTGTAAGGTAAACATACAAAGTTCATCCGACTCGCGGCGGAATTCAACCTCACCGCTAATGATAAAATGAATATCTTCGTTACTCTCTGTACTAATACGCTGCCATTTTCGTAAGGTTCTTTCTTCAAAACCTTCAGTTACCGCAATAATGGCGTCGAGTTCATCTTTTGGACGGCTATTTTTACTGTAGATACTTAACATAGTTAGACCTATTAATATTAAGTTGGAAAAGGTGAACGTGTGCAATCACAGCGCATAAATGCGAATTCCATTTAACAAATGTAAGTAACGCTAAGACGTTAGCGTATCAGTATTTCTTATTTGTCGTGCTGATATATTGTCAAACACGTTTGCGAGTAATTTCGACTGAGGAAACTATAAAACATCAACGCGGTGAATGTGATTAAAAAATCAGTCCAAAAGAAGACCGTGTAAAGGTGGAGTCGGGTAACCCGAGGGATTACCCCTGCCCGTAGCGCTCTAACAGCGCCTCCGCGATAGCCAGCGTTTCGCGATCGGCCACGCCGTCCCAGCGCGCCGGGCGAAAATGCATCTGAAACGCGACGATCACGCGCTTCTGCTGTGCGTTCGTCATGTTGTCGGTCACCTCATAGCCGTAGCGCGCCAGCAGATCGAGCAGCACCTTCGGCTCCACAAGCTCATCTCGCGGCTTGCCGTTCAGGTAAAACGCCACCCGCACCGGGTCAGGCCATGCGCCAATCCCCTGCAGCGCCAGCTGACGCCAGGGGAACTGCGGGCCGGGATCGTCTTTGCGCTGCGGGGCGATGTCCGAATGGGCCACCACGTTTTCAGGTCTGATGTTGTAGCGGGTAATAATGTCTCTGGCGAGCGGCACCAACGCCGCAATCTGCGCTGGCTCAAAAGGGGTAAAGTGCTTAACGCCCGACGTTTTTTTCCAGCCGCGGTTCTCCAGCTCAATGCCGACAGACGTATCGTTGATGCGGTTAGTGCCGCGCCAGAAGCTGATGCCCGCATGCCAGGCCAGTTCGCTTTCGGGCACCAGCTGCCAGATGCGCGGCTTACCGTCCGGAGCAGGGGGTTTAGCCGGGATCAAATAGTGAGAGCTGACGTTCTTATCCGTCAGCGTGACCAGCGAGCTGTCAAAGTCATCCGCGGTGTAGTGGATCACCAGCACCTTGATGCGCGGGTAAGCCGCCTGCGCCTGATGGCGCGTGTCCAGCTCGTAGGCGCCTTTGTCGAAAATCCCTTTTTCCGTGACGCATCCTGCCAGCAGCAGAGCCAGCAGGAGCGTGGCAAGCGAACGCGTCATCGGAGGGTTTTCACCGCCGTACCGCTTACGCTCACCATCAGCATGCTGGCATCTTTTCCGACCGTTTCGTAGTCGATATCAATCCCCACGACCGCGTCCGCACCGAGGGCTTCCGCCTGCTCGCCGAGCTCTTTAAAGGCGATTTCACGCGCTTTGCGCAGCTCTTTTTCATATGCGCCCGAGCGGCCGCCAACGATGTCGCGGATACCGGCAAAAAAGTCGCGGAAGATATTGGCGCCGAGAATGGCTTCGCCGGTAACCACACCGCAGTACTCGGTTATTGTCTGCCCTTCCAGGGTTGGGGTTGTTGAAAACTGCATGGTTTCTCTCCTTACTTTAGCGTTCAATGCCTTAGGCACAGCATTATCGGTTCGTTACGCTATGATTGAAAGGATAGTTAATAAATAAGGAAATCAACATGCGCTATTCTGCTTTAACACTTTTGGTGCCCTGCGCGCTGGTGCTCAGCGCCTGTACCACCACGGTCACGCCAGCCTTTAAGGATATCGGTACCCGCAGCGGCCCCTGCATTGAGGGCGGCCCGGACGCCGTGGCGCAGCAGTTCTATGATTATCGCATCCAGCACCGCAGCAACGATCTCACCGGCCTGCGCCCGTATCTGAGCGACGGTCTGGCAAAATTGCTTAACGACGCCACCCGCGATCCTCAGCACAACACATTGCTGAAATCCGATCCGTTCTCCAGCCGTACCACGCTGCCGGACAGCGCTGAAGTAGCCAGCGCGTCAACCATCCCGAACACCGATGCCCGCAATATTCCGCTGCGCGTGAAGCTGACGCAGGGAACCCAAACCTGGCAGGATGAAGTACTGATGATCCGTGAAGGACAGTGCTGGGCGGTAGACGACGTGCGCTACGTTGGCGGTAGCGTTCATGCCCCGGCAGGCACGCTTCGACAGTCGATTGAGAATCGCTAAACCCGCCGATATAACCTGGTAACCCCCGTAAAATGTGCGGCATTTCATGCGGAATGCCGACATTTATACTCGCCGACCTTACCGTTCGCTATTTTGTGCTATGTTTAAGAGGAAACGCGGGTTATATTTAACTTTTAACGCATAAATATTGCATAACTATTCTGTCAACGGTACTATCTGCGGCCTCAATTGCTATAGATTGCCTGGATGAGTAAAGACTGCCCCGATGAGTATTAAACTAAACGGCATTAACTGCTTCTACGGCGCACACCAGGCGCTGTTTGACATCACGCTGAACTGCCCGGAAGGCGAAACGCTGGTTTTGCTTGGCCCAAGCGGTGCAGGCAAAAGCTCCCTTCTGCGCGTCCTTAATCTGCTTGAAATGCCCCGTTCAGGTACGCTGGCAATTGCCGGTAACCATTTTGATTTCGCGAAAACGCCGTCTGATAAAGCGATTCGCGAACTGCGTCAAAACGTCGGCATGGTCTTCCAGCAATACAATCTCTGGCCGCATCTGACCGTCCTGCAAAACCTGATTGAAGCGCCGTGCCGCGTGCTGGGATTAAGTAAGGATCAGGCGATCGCGCGCGCTGAAAAGCTGCTGGATCGTCTGCGCCTTAAGCCCTACAGCGACCGCTACCCGCTGCACCTTTCCGGTGGTCAGCAGCAGCGCGTAGCCATTGCCCGCGCGCTGATGATGGAGCCTGCGGTACTGCTGTTTGATGAGCCAACCGCGGCGCTGGACCCGGAAATTACCGCTCAGATCGTCAGCATCATTCGCGAGCTGGCGGAAACCAATATTACGCAGGTTATCGTCACCCACGAAGTGGAAGTGGCGCGTAAAACCGCCAGCCGTGTGGTCTACATGGAAAACGGGTATATCGTTGAGCAAGGTGATGCGAGCTGCTTCGCGAACCCGCAAACCGATGCCTTCAAAAACTATTTATCTCATTGATTGTGTCAGGGGAAATATAATGAAAAAAGTATTACTTGCCGTGCTGCTTGCTGGCGTTACCCTTTCTGCTACCGCAGCCCAGACCATTCGTTTCGCCACGGAAGCCTCTTACCCTCCGTTTGAGTCGATTGATGCGAACAACAAAATTGTTGGCTTCGACGTGGACCTGGCTAACGCCCTGTGTAAAGAGATCGACGCGACCTGTACCTTCAGCAACCAGGCGTTCGACAGCCTGATCCCAAGCCTGAAGTTCCGCCGTATCGACGCCGTGATGGCCGGTATGGACATCACCCCGGAGCGTGAAAAGCAGGTGCTGTTTACCACCCCTTACTACGACAACTCTGCCCTGTTCATCGGTCAGAAAGGCAAATTCGCCTCTGTCGATCAGCTGAAAGGCAAAAAAGTCGGTGTGCAGAACGGCACCACGCACCAGAAATTCATCATGGATAAACATCCGGAAATCACCACCGTTCCGTATGACAGCTACCAGAACGCGAAGCTGGATCTGCAAAATGGCCGTATCGATGGCGTATTTGGCGATACCGCTGTCGTGACCGAATGGCTGAAAGCCAACGACAAGCTGGCGCCAGTGGGCGACAAAGTGACCGATAAGGATTACTTCGGTACCGGTCTGGGGATTGCCGTTCGTCAGGGCAACACTGAGCTGCAGCAGAAATTCAACGCTGCGCTGGAAAAAGTGAAGAAAGACGGCACCTACGAAACCATCTACAAAAAATGGTTCCAGAAGTAATTCCTGATGAATGAAATTTTTCCTTTAGCAAGCGCCGCCGGGATGACCGTCGGCCTTGCCGTTTGCGCACTGATTATCGGCCTCGTGCTGGCGATGTTCTTTGCGGTGTGGGAATCCGCGAAATGGTTCCCCGTCGCCTGGACAGGCTCCGCGCTGGTCACCGTGCTGCGTGGGCTACCGGAAATTCTGGTGGTCCTGTTTATCTATTTCGGTTCCTCACAGCTGCTGCTCACGCTGTCGGACGGCTTCACCCTTAATCTCGGCTTTGCGCAGATCCCGGTGCAGATGCAGATTGAAAACTTCGACGTCAGCCCGTTCCTGTGCGGCGTGATTGCCCTCTCCCTGCTCTACTCCGCGTACGCGTCGCAAACCCTGCGCGGTGCGCTGAAGGCCGTGCCGCAGGGACAGTGGGAGTCGGGTCAGGCGTTAGGGTTGTCAAAATCCGCCATCTTCTTCCGTCTGGTGATGCCGCAGATGTGGCGTCATGCCCTGCCGGGCCTCGGCAACCAGTGGCTGGTGCTGCTGAAAGATACCGCGCTGGTGAGCCTGATCAGCGTTAACGATCTGATGCTGCAAACCAAAAGCATCGCCACCCGTACCCAGGAGCCGTTTACCTGGTACATTGTGGCGGCGGCAATCTACCTGGTGATCACGTTGCTCAGTCAGTACATCCTCAAGCGTATTGACCTGCGTGCGACGCGCTTTGAACGGAGACCAGGCTGATGCTTGAATATTTCCCCGAGTTGATGAAAGGGCTGCATACCAGCCTGACGCTGACCGTGGCGTCCATTATCGTGGCGCTGATCCTGGCCCTTATCTTCACCATCATCCTGACGCTGAAAACGCCGGTGCTGGTGTGGATTGTGCGCGGCTACATCACCCTGTTTACCGGTACGCCGCTGCTGGTGCAGATCTTCCTGATTTACTACGGCCCGGGCCAGTTCCCGTCGCTGCAGGAATATCCGGTTATCTGGCATCTGCTCTCTGAACCGTGGCTGTGTGCCCTGATTGCCCTTTCGCTTAACAGTGCGGCCTATACCACCCAGCTGTTCTACGGCGCGATCCGCGCCATCCCGGAAGGCCAGTGGCAGTCCTGCGGAGCGCTGGGCATGAGCAAGAAAGACACGCTGGCGATCCTGCTGCCGTACGCCTTTAAGCGCGCGCTCTCCTCCTACTCCAACGAAGTGGTGCTGGTGTTCAAGAGTACCTCCCTGGCCTACACCATCACCCTGATGGAGGTGATGGGTCACGGACAGCTGCTGTATGGACGCACCTATGACGTGATGGTGTTCGGTGCGGCAGGCGTGGTCTATCTGGTGGTTAACGGCCTGTTGACGCTGATGATGCGCCTGATCGAGCGTAAAGCGCTGGCGTTTGAGCGCAGAAATTAACTACGCGAGTGCATAAAACTGTATGCATGAAGCGGGTAACCTGATGGGTTATCCGCTTTTTTTTTACCACACAAACAATACTTAATCATTTTTATTGCATATAAATTCATTAAATGGCATTGTACATCCATGCCGCAGACACGGCGCATAAATAAGACAGACGGGAGCATTACAATGAAAAAGTTAGTTCTGGCCGCATTACTCGCCACCTTCGCCGCTGGCGCATCCGCAGCTGATAAAATCAATTTTGGCGTGTCCGCCACCTATCCGCCGTTTGAATCGCTGGATGCCAGCAACCAGATCGTGGGTTTCGATATCGATCTGGCGAAAGCGCTGTGCAAACAAATGCAGGCCGACTGCACCTTTACCAACCATGCCTTCGACAGCCTGATCCCGTCGCTGAAATTTAAAAAATACGACGCGGTGATCTCCGGAATGGACATCACGCCTGAGCGCAGCAAGCAGGTTGCGTTTACCGACCCGTACTACGCCAACTCGGCGGTCGTGATTGCGAAGAAAGGCGCCTATACCTCTTTCGATCAGCTGAAAGGCAAACGCATCGGGATGGAAAACGGCACCACTCACCAGAAATACCTCCAGGACAAGCATCCGGAAGTGAAAACCGTAGCCTATGACAGCTATCAGAACGCGATTATCGACCTGAAAAATGGCCGCATCGACGGCGTGTTCGGCGATACCGCCGTGGTGAACGAATGGCTGAAAATCAATCCGCAGCTGGGCACCGCAACCGAGAAAGTGACCGATCCGCAGTACTTCGGTACGGGTCTGGGCATCGCGGTACGTCCGGATAACAAGGCCCTGCTGGAAAAACTGAACGGCGCGCTGAAAGCGATTAAAGCGGACGGTACGTATCAGAAAATCAGCGAGCAGTGGTTCCCGCAGTAATCTCAGAATGCTGAGTTAACAATCACCTATAAAAGGCTATGCCAGAGGCGTAGCCTTTTTAATTCGCTAACAGGCTGTTTTCAACACAGCGAAAACCTATTGAGCGCGAGGGAGGCCCCTGAACGGTTTCAGGTCTCATACTTCCTCTGGTAATGGTGTAACCCTCTCCGGCATCTCTGGGTAGTCCCCGGATAACCCGTTTATCACCTTTCTCTGGCCCCTGAGGATCTTGCTCAGGAGAATGACTGTAATAATCCGCCGCATACCAATCTTTGACCCAGTCAGCCCCATTTCCCTGAATATCATATAAACCGAGCGGATTCGGGGCATAATTTCCTACCGGACGGTTTTCCGTAGAGGGGGCGATGTTACGTTTGATGTCATTTTCGTAGTGATACCAGTTATCACTGTTGCCAAAAATCAGGAACTGACCTCGGCTGCGTGCTGCGTACTCCCACTGCGCTTCCGTTGGCAGGTCGGTGTGACGCTTGCTGACTTGACCCAGCCACCGGCAGTAGGCCTGCGCATCCTGCCAGTTAGCCGATGCTGGATAATTATAGCCAAGCGCAATTTTCAGTGAGGCATAATCTGAATCGCTATCATTGGCCGTCTTCCGAAAATAATCGTTCGGCTCCCGCCCCTGGATCTCCAGCCAGCGGTTAAATTCTCCCCACGTCACCCGGTACTTACTGATACGGAAATCAGACAATGTCACCCAGTGAAGCGGTTTATTGTCAGCATCTGCACTGAACGGCAGTTTCTCACCAATGAGAGCACCAAAATCACCCATCTGAAAACGGCCACCTTTCACTGTGACCATATTTTCCAGCGCCCTGTTAACCAGATCTGTCTGCTCAGTCTTCATTTTTTGATCATCCCGGCAGCCAGTCAGCACCAGAGTAATCAGTAATCCTGTCACACCATAGCCTGTATACGTCATGCTGTATCTCCATGCATGGAGTAAATCAGCCGCGTACAGCTATGGAGATACGTCGGCAGCACTTCTCTTAATGGTAAGGTAGACATATTGATGTGCCCTGGAGGGATAGCGGGGGCTTCTGGCAGGTGGAGGTAAAGGTTTCTCAGATTATCGGCATAATGGCTGGGTTCAATCGTGATGTTCCGCGCTGCGGGGACCAACGAACCAGCAAAACCATAGGTTTTGGGTGTCTCACCTTGTGCCAGAAAAGCAATGACCCTTTGTTCATTAATACGCCAGTTACTTTTTTCCTCTCCAGGCATTTTTGAAAGATGCTGCATTACATTTTCATATTCTCGCTGCGACTGTACCCAGCGAAGAGCATAAATAATGGCTCGTTTACGAGCGCTAAAAACAGCTCCGCCCTCACAGGTCGTCTCTTCATGACTCACTGGACTGGCGACATTATCCCAAAGGTTTGTATCAATCAGTGCAGCAATGGCTGCGCCTTTGCTCTCCGGCGGAGTAAACTTTAAACAATCTCCTTTTGTATTCAGTATGTTAGTCATCAGCGCCACGCGGGATTCTTTTTTATCCCAACTTTTTTTAAGTTCAGCGGCTATATTTCCCCCAGCATCAATCACACGATTGATCCCATACATCCCCACTAGTAACGGAATGGCGCAGAAAGCATAATAATCGTCCGCCATCATAATCTGCATCAGCCGGATATAATCCGCATTTCGCAGCATATAGGTCAGGCAGGGCATAAACTCAGACATGATTGCGGGACCGTCAACCTCAAAGCTCATCGAGCCTTTCCCCCCCGTCCCCCAGCACAACCCGCCGCCAACCTCTATACGCACCTTACCATCTTGCCATCTGAACTTAAGCTGCCCGCTAAGACCGCCACCAGCCTGAGCAGCCACCCCCACCCCAACCTTCGCCAACGTACTGTATTTTTCGTCGTGATCAGGATTGAGCCAGACCAGTGCACCAGACACATTCGCCCCAGCTTCTGCCCCGACAAATACGCCTAGCTCCGCCCCACCGCCTAAGGGCATATGCCCTTCTTTAGTAACGTCTATCTGCCGCCAAAATCCGTAACCCTCATCCGGCATAGCTTTTACAGGCAACCCTTTTGCCCGATCGCCAGTAATATTGACCCCCGCCTCTATACCCAGACTTGCCCCAACGCTCCCCGACAATGTCAGCTCAATATCAAAACGGAATGTACCGAGTATCCCCATTCCTCCACCGGGAATTTTCGCCGGATCTAACGGATAGCAAATTTTTACGCCGACATTACCCGGAAGGTGAAGCCTGCCGCTGCTTTTTGCCTCTGCAAGCGCAAGGTTGGCGTAAAAGCTGGTCTTACCGTGCAGCTCTGCTTTTGGCTTGTATTGTCCGGTGCGGATATCAATTTCGAACGGATTCAATAACCCCTTCATGCTCGCGCCATACGCCCAACGTAATAGCTGAGCCTGTGCATCAAATGCCATGCCAGAACCTTCATAAGGTGAATGTTTCAGGCTTCGGTTAAATTCTTGTGCCCATACGCTCCAGACGCCAGAGTTATCATCGAGCAGTTTCACTTCCCACGCTTTCATTGACGGCTTCAGTTTTGCTAGTTGTCCTTTTAGCTTTTCCGGGTCGATTTCATGGCGGGTATGGTTCTGGCCATCTTTGTCGGTATATTCAACCGCCCTTAAAAAGCTCTTACCGCCGCTTTTCTTTTCCGCGCTGTTCAATCTGTATCGGCGCCAGTGGCTACGAATTTTATTTGAGCGGACGTAGACATATTTGGTTCCGTTTTTCCCACCCATTACGTCTATAAGTTCCATCAGCCCAAGTGCGTTCTTTTTGCTATTTTCATCCAGTAATGTTGCGGCAGGGAGGTTTTCTGTAGGGGTCAATGCTGCAAGTTCGGCCCGTAAGGTCTGACAGGCTTCATCAAGATGTCGATACTCATCCTTCAACAGATTCTGAAAGCGATTACGCTCTGGTACATCGACCCAGCCCAGAGTAGTGACGTCTTTCTGGAGTTGCTCAATACGCTGTAACGCATCCGCTCTCTGCGCCAGGCAGTGAGTGAGTCGGTTACTTTCCTGCTCAAGTTCGTTCCAGTCGCATTGGTCAACTGCCAAAAGGGTTTCACTGTCGGGATGAAAATAAAGACGGGGATAAGAGGGGACAACGACTTCTTTGCAGACCCCGCCTGGGCGTGTCATCACGCTGTAGCATCCATCCCAGGGTATGACTTTTACAGTCATCACTAAATCCTTTTAGTTTGAGCGGTTATTCTCCTCTATCATACTTCCAACGAACACCATCTCAAAGCGGTACATAAAAACGAAAAATCGCTCCCTTTTGTGCCTCCATCAGCTTTATTCCGCCGCCGTGCAGCTCCAGCATACGTTTAACGATTAACAGCCCCAACCCGCCGCGATTCTCCCGCGATGCCTGGGTATTCAATGCCGACGGCCGCTGGAACAGATCGTCGCGCAGCGAGGAGTCCACGCCCGTTCCGCTGTCAGCCACTTCGACCTGAAGCCGTTCATTCTCCTGCCAGACCGCCAGACGAATTTCCCCACCAGATGGCGTATGGCGCATCGCGTTATCGAGCAGGTTGGTCACCACGCGTTCGATCATCGACACGTCGGCGTTAATCAGCGGCAGCGGTCCCGGCACGTCAATATGCAGATTCACTTCTCGTGTGCGGGCGGTGAGCTCAAACTTCTGCGCCACGTCGGAAATCAGCTCCCCCATCGCGAAACGCTCGCGCTGCGGCTTAATGCCGCCGTGCTCAAGGCGCGCCAGCTCGAACAGCTGCTGCGAAAGATGACGGACTTTTTGTCCCTGACGCAGCGCGGTGGCGAGATACTGCTGGTGCTCCTGCGGCGTCAGCGTGGCGGCTTTTAGCGACAGGGTTTCCAGATAGCCCAGCAGCGAGGTCAGCGGCGTACGGAGATCGTGCGAAATGTTAGCGATAAACTCCCGGCGCTGGCGATCGCTGTCGGCCAGCTGGTCCCACTGGCGGGTGATTTTGCGCGCCAGCTCGATAAAGCTGTTGCGCAGGATCGCCACTTCATCCTTTGCCGCCGCGTCCGATGGCTGCGCCGCCAGCTGTCTGATAGCGCTGATGCTGTCCTGCTCCAGCCCGGCGAGCTCCACCGTCAGCTGTTTTACCGGGCGCGTGACCCAGTACCAGATCAGTAAACCTGCCAGCAGGCCAAACAGCGCGACCCACAGCAATGACCACAGCACCGTGCTCCACAGCGCCTTATGCCAGGCCATTTCCGCCAGGGCGTTTGACTCCTCGCCCTGCAAAATAATGTACAGGTAGCCCTTAAGCTCGCCGTCCTGCCGCAGCGGCGTGGCGCTAAAGACCTTTTTATTTTGACTGCGAGGATCGTCGCCCAGGATCGGTATGGCGGTACCGCTCAGGAAGGTCTGAACCGGGGCCAGATCGATTTTTTGTCGCTGAATGTGGCCCGGCGGTGCGGCATCGGCCAGGATATCGCCGTCCGGGGAGACAACATACAGCTCAACGCTCGGATTAAAGGTCATCAGCCGATCGAACAGCGGCTTGAGAGCCCTTCGGTCGACCCTGCCCTGCGCGTCCAGAATCGGTTCACGCTGGACTATCTGCTGCGCCAGCCCGCCCGACAGCCGCTGCACCATCGCGTTACCGTACTGAGTACTGGTGTAGAGCTGTACAGCGCAGGCGACGGTGGCGCAGAGCATCATCAGCAGGATGAACAGCAGCGTCAGACGCTGACTCAGGCTAAAGCGGCGCATCATGATTTGGCTCCGCAAATTTATAGCCCTTGCCCCAGACGGTGCGAATAATCTCCGGCTCGGCGGCGTCCTTCTCAATCTTGATGCGCAGGCGGTTGATATGGGTGTTAACGGTATGCTCATAGCCTTCGTGCTGATAGCCCCAGACCTGCTCCAGCAGCGCCAGACGCGAAAAGACCTCGCCAGGATGACGGGCAAAGAAGTAGAGCAGCTCGAATTCACGCGGAGTGAGATCCACCACCTGGCCGTGAAGCAGCACGCTGCGCGCCAGCGGATCGATGGTCAGACCGTGGGCCTGAATTTGACCGTCGGTTTGCACCTGCCCCATCGCCTGCTGGCGGCGGAACAGCGCTTTGATGCGCGCAATGAGTTCCTGCACCGAGAACGGCTTAGCCAGATAATCATCGGCGCCGGTTTCCAGCCCGGTAATGCGGTCGGTCTCGCTGCTGCGGGCGCTGATGATGATCACCGGCAGGTAGCGCGTCATCTGACGGATACGGCGGCAAATCTCCAGACCGTCAACGCTGGGCAGCATCAGGTCGAGGATCACCGCATCCCACGGCTGTTTTTCAAGACGCAGTAAGGCCTTGCCCCCGTCGGGCTCGTGGGTGATGGCATGGCCTTCGTCTTCTAAATTGAGTCGCAGAAGCGCCGCGATATCATGGTCGTCTTCCACCAGCAGGATCTGCTTCATGGGTAAGCCTTCAATCATTTCTTATGACGTAAGCTTACCTGATTTCGAGCGGGGGAAGAGTTCACATTTTGTTTAAGATTTCACGAGCAGCGTCAACACTTCATAATGCGCGGTATGCGGGAACATATCGAAAAGCTGAACGCGTTCAATGCGGTAGCCCGGCAGGCTAGCAATGTCTTTCGCCATGGTCTGGGCGTTACAGCTGGAATAGACGATGTACTCGGGCGCCATCTGGCTCAGGTAGTCGCACAGCGCCTTGCCGATGCCGCGGCGCGGCGGGTTGACCAGCACCAGCTCCGGCACGTTGCCCTGGCTGGTCGCAAACTGCGTGGAGTCCAGCGCCTGGAAGTGCAGATTCGTTAACCCCAGCCCGGCGGCAGACTGTTTCGCGCAGGCAATCGCTTCTGCAGAAATCTCTATTCCGGTGAGCTGCATCTCGGGCGTGGCGCAGTGCAGGCCAAAGCCGCCCACGCCGCAGAAGAGATCCCACATATGATGGATGTTTAACGCACGTACCCAGTCGCGGGCGGTGGCGTACAGGCTGCTAGCCACGGTTGGGTTAGTCTGGAAGAAGCTTTGCGGGCGGATCCACAGCGGCACGCCGTTGAAGCTTTCGGCCAGCGCGTGCTGGTCGGTGAAGAAAATCTCTTTCTCCCCTTCCATGATCGCCATATGCACCGGCTGAATATTCGCCGTAATCACCTTCAGCTGCGGCAGCTGTTCCTGCAGCCACGGCAGCGCCGCGCGCAGCTGCTCAAGCTTGGCTTCCGAACGCAGCACGAAGCGCAGCATCATGCCGCCGTCGAGTTGGCTTTCCGTCAGCAGAAGGTATTTCAGCTCGCCGCGCCTGCGGGCAACGCTGTAGGGCGTTAACCCCGCGCGCGCAATAAATGGTTTCAGGGCGGAAAATACGGGCTCAAAGGAGGCGGGATACAGCGGGCAGCTGGTCAGGTCTTCCGGCGTGCCGTCGCGGTGCAGCATCCCCAGCAGCGGTTTTTCAACACTGCCGCTGACCACCATTTTGGCTTTATTACGAAAGCCAAGCTCCGGGCCGCTGACGGGTGCGCACCACTCGCCCACCGCGTGTGCTGCCAGCAGCTGTTGCAGGTCGGCCATTTTGGCGGTGAGTTGTTGAGAAACCGGCTGTTCTATCCACTGACAGGAGCGGCAGCGTCCGGCGTCATAGAGTGCGCACTGCATATGAAAACCTTAAGAATCACGAGGGCTGCGATTATACACATTATTGCAGGCGGAAGAACCGCCGGCTTGAGGCCGGAACGAAGAGTAGACAGAGCACCAGCATATCCGGAAGTTTTTGCATAAACAGCGCGCGCAGGATCTCGCGCTTGGATTCCCCGGCAATGCTGAACAGCTCCGGGTAGCCGTATCCCAGAGAGGCGGCCCACAGATAGCTGGCGGCGGTAATTTGCGTCAGCAGATAGACCCAGCGCGCCCAGCTGCGCCCTTTGACCAGCGAAAACGCGCAGTAGATCTCGATAAACACCAGCACCAGGCTGCTCAAAAAGACCAGCGTCAGATTCCACGTCTGCACGCTGCGGTGAATGAATTCACCGATGCCGCGCACGCCCAGGGTGTTCAGAATCATCAGCACGTCCAGGCAGCGGATCATAATAATGGCGAGCGCCGCCACCTGAACCAGAGCAGGTACGTTAGGACGCGCGTGCGTAGTACGTGATTTTTTTAATAATCCCAATGTTTTACTTCCCTGAAAAACAGTGCCGCGTCATGCGCGGCACTTCACTGGAAATTTTAAATCCTTCAGCCGCGTCTTGCACGCTGGATATCGCGCACGCGCTGCTTTTCCGCGCGCGCCATCAAATACCAGGCGATAAATCCGACAATTCCGACCACGCCGAGGATGATGGAAGCCAGAGCGTTAATCTCCGGGTTGACCCCCATGCGCACGCTGGAGAAGACCAGCATCGGCAGCGTCGTCGCGCCCGGTCCGGAGACAAAGCTGGCGATAACCAGATCGTCCAGCGACAGCGTAAACGCCAGCAGCCAGCCGGAGATCACCGCCGGCATAATCATCGGCAGGGTAATGATGAAAAAGACCTTCAGCGGCGTCGCGCCAAGATCCATCGCCGCCTCTTCAATGGAGCGATCCAGCTCGCGCAGGCGCGAGGAGATCACTACCGCCACGTAGGCCGTACAGAAGGTGACGTGCGCCAGCCAGATGGTGAGCATGCCGCGATCCGCCGGCCAGCCGATGGCGTGCGCCAGGGCCACGAACAGCAGCAGCAGCGCGAGTCCGGTGATCACGTCCGGCATAACCAGCGGCGCGGTGATCATAAAGGCGAACCCGTTTGAACCGCGAAAACGCCCGAAGCGCACCATCACCAGCGCGGCGATCGTGCCCAGCACCGACGCCATTGTCGCCGCCAGGGCGGCAATCGTCAGGCTCAGCCCCACCGCGCTCATCATCGCATCGTCGTGGAACAGCTCGCTGTACCAGCGCGTCGACCAGCCCGCCCAGACCGTTACCAGCTTAGAGCTGTTGAACGAGTAGATCACCAGCATCAGCATCGGCGCATACAGGAAGGTAAAGCCAATAACCAGGATCGCTATTCGCCACGGGGAGCGCACTACCGGTAAGTTGTTCATCCGTGATCTCCCATCTGTTTCTGCTGATGCTTGTGGAACCACATGATCGGCACGATCAGCAGCAGTAGCATCACGATCGCCACCGCCGAGGCCACCGGCCAGTCGCGGTTATTGAAGAACTCCTGCCACAGCACGCGGCCAATCATGATGCTGTCCGGGCCGCCGAGCAGTTCCGGGATCACAAACTCCCCGACCGCCGGGATAAAGACCAGCATTGACCCGGCGATAATGCCGCCTTTGGTCAGCGGGACAATGACGCTGAAGAAGGTTTTTAACGGGCGGGCGCCGAGATCGAGCGACGCTTCCACCAGCGAATAATCAATGCGCGTCAGGGCCGTATAGATCGGCAGCACCATAAACGGCAGATAGGCGTACACAATGCCGATATAGACCGCGAGGTTGGTGTGCAGGATCGTCAGCGGCTGATCGATAACCCCAAGCCACATGAGAAAGTTATTCAGCACGCCGTTGTTTTTCAGGATCCCCATCCAGGCATAAACGCGGATCAGGAACGAGGTCCACGACGGCAGGATAACCAGCAGCAGCAGGATGTTACGCGTCGACGGTTTGCTGTGCGCCACCGCCCACGCCAGCGGGTAGCCCATCACCAGACAGCAGAGCGTCGAGATCGCCGCCACCTGCAGCGACTGCAGATAGGCTTCGAAATAGAGCGGGTCGTCGGTGAGCTGCAGGAAGTTGCCGAGGTTAAGCGTCAGCGTAAGCTGCCCGTCGGCCCAGTCCAGCAGGTTGGTATAGGGCGGGATCGCCCGCGCCATTTCCGCCAGGCTTATCTTGAAAACAATCAGGAACGGCAGCAGGAACAGAAGGATCAGCCACACGTACGGCATGGCGATCACCAGCTTGCGGCCGTGTTTCATCTGCATGCGCGTCAGCCACTGGGCAAGGCCGCCCGGCTTTTCTGCGCGGGCTGGAGGTTCAAGTGCACTCATTTGCCGCTCCTTATACCGTCAGCACGACGCAACTGTCAGCGTCCCAGCACAGGCGCACTTCGTCACCCCAGGTCGGCTGCCCCTTGCGGTAGCGATGTTCGTTCTGTAGCTGCGCGCTGAGCATCTGCCCGCTTTTCAGCCGCACGTGGTAGATGGACAGGTCGCCCAGATAGGCAATGTGCACCACTTCGCCCACGGCAAAGTTATAGCCATCGGCAGGCGGATCCTCGCAGAGCATGATTTTCTCCGGACGCAGCGCGACGTAGACCGGCACGTTATCCACCACCGAGTTGTCAGGATCGACCTTAAGCGGATGCTGCAGCCCCGGCGATTCGATGACCAGGCCATCCTCCTGACGATCTTTCAGCAGCCCTTCGAAAACGTTGACCGAGCCGATAAACTCCGCGCTGTAGCGGGTCGTCGGGTGCTCATAAATCTCTTCCGGCTCGCCGATCTGCACGAACTTCCCGCGGTTCATGATCGCGATGCGTCCGGCCATGGTCATCGCCTCTTCCTGGTCGTGGGTGACCATCACGCAGGTCACCCCCACGCGCTCCAGGATATCCACCACTTCGAGCTGCATACGGTCGCGCAGTTTTTTATCCAGCGCGCCCATCGGCTCATCGAGCAGCAGCAGTTTCGGGCGTTTTGCCAGACTGCGGGCCAGGGCCACGCGCTGGCGCTGGCCACCGGAGAGCTGGTGCGGTTTGCGCTTCGCGAACTCCTGCATGTGCACCAGACTCAGCATTTCGGCCACGCGCGCGTTAATTTCGGCCTTCGGCAGCTTGTCCTGCTTCAGGCCAAAGGCGATGTTCTGCTCCACCGTCATGTGCGGGAACAGCGCGTAGGACTGGAACATCATGTTAATCGGGCGCTGATACGGCGGCACGCTGGAGAGGTCCACGCCATCGAGCATGATTTGCCCGGCGGTGGGCTGTTCAAAACCGGCCAGCATACGCAGCAGGGTCGATTTACCGCAGCCAGAAGCCCCCAGAAGGGCAAAAATTTCGCCTTTATAGATAGTCAGGCTGACGTCATCCACGGCATGCTGACCATCGAAAGATTTGGTGAGGTTACGAATTTCAAGAAGCGGGGTCAGCGCTTTACGGACTTTCGCCTGCGGGCGGGGGATCGCGTCATTCACGGGGTGTTCTCCGGCATAGATCAGTACTGGTGCAAACGCACCGTCAGGGTGCGCATCGCCGGGCGGCGCTAACGCTTGCCCGGCCTACGGGTTGTAAAGGCCCGGTAAGCGATAGCGCCACCGGGCAACAATACCCAACGCCGTTATTTACCGCTTTTCACCTTTGTCCACGCGCGGGTACGCACGCGGTCAATTTTTGGATCCTGAACTTTCAGGGTGAAGAGCTTGGCGAACACATCCGCTGGCGGATAGATAGCCGGGTTATTACGGATTTCTTCGCTCACCAGCGGCAGGGAGGCCTTGTTACCGTTCGCGTAGTAAACGTGGTCACTGATGTGGGCGATCACCTCAGGACGCATCAGGTAGTTGAGGAACTGATACGCTTCGTCCTTGTTCTTCGCATCAGCCGGCATCGCGAAGACGTCAAAGAAGGCCAGCGCCCCCTCTTTCGGAATGAAGTAAGAGACGTTCACGCCGTTTTTCGCCTCTTTCGCGCGGTTAGCCGCCTGCCACACGTCTCCAGCCCAGCCGATCGCGACGCAGATGTCGCCGTTAGCCAGATCGTTAATGTACTGAGACGAGTGGAAGTAACGAATGTTTGGACGCAGCTTCAGCAGCAGATCGGTCGCCGGGCCGGTGTAATCATCGGCTTTACTGCTGTTCGGGTCTTTGCCCAGGTAGTTCAGCACGGTCGCGAAAATCTCTTCCGGCGCATCGAGGAAGGAGACGCCGCAGCTTTTCAGCTTCTCAAGGTTTTCTGGCTTCAGCACCACGTCCCAGCTGTCCAGCTTGACGTCCGGGCCCAGCACCGCTTTGACTTTATCCACGTTGTAGCCGATACCGGTGGTCGCCCACAGGTAAGGCATCGCGTATTTGTTGTCCGGGTCATGCTTCGCCACCAGCTTCAGCACTTCCGGATCGAGGTTTTTCCAGTTCGGTAACTTGCTCTTGTCCAGAGGCTGGAAGACGCCTGCCGTCAGCTGACGCTCCAGGAAGCTTGCAGAAGGCACCACGAGATCAAACCCGGTGCTGCCCGCCATCAGTTTTCCTTCCAGCACTTCGTTGGAATCGAATACGTCGTAGACCACTTTAATGCCGGTCTCTTTTTCAAAATTCGCCACAGTGTCCGGCGCAATATAGTCAGACCAGTTGTAAACGTGCAGCGTTTTTTGTTCCGCAGCGAGCGAGCCGGCAGAGACGGCCATCAGAGCACCCGCAACCAGACCCGATAACCATTTTTTATTCAAGGCGATCATATCTTTATTCCTTCTGAAAGCTCGTTAACAAACGAACTAAAACTGTGCAATCTGAAGATATGCAATAATCATGCATAGTTTGTCGCTCTGCCCAAAATAAAAAGAAACCTCTTTACCCGGCAGCTTCCGCTCGCTTTTTTAAGCATCGCAAGAATAACTGTAGCCCGTGTCTCCGGCTATAGCCCAGACGAAAAAACGCCTTTTATCAATTTTTTATGCAGGTTAAGTCTACGTGATAAGCCGAAACGGCCTTCAGGGAGGTGAAAAACTCTTTAAAGAAAGGTTAAAAGCAGCAGAAAAAATGGCCTTCTGCAGCCGCTATGGCAGCGACTGCGCAAAAGTCAGACAGGCTTAGTGAAGAAAATTGGGAGATGCATCATTATTCTCTGCATCATCTTCCGCGCTATACAGCAGATGGTGTGCATTGGCTTCCATCATGACCATGGAAATTTGCTCTTCGCTCAAGCGCATAAACCAGGAGAACTGCTTGAACGACAGCCCGGCACCGGAGAATAAAGACTGGCAAACGACCAGTTTTGGCAGATTATCATCCTGTATGTCGAGAAATGCTTTCACCGTCAAAGAACTGGCGTTGATCGCTGACAGGTCGGAGGCCAGCGCCAGTAGCGCGGACGGCTTCACTTCGGCCAGCGCCGAGAAAAGGATGACGTCGTTAATGAGATCGATTTTGGCATCGAAAATGCCGTCGAAATTCTGCATATGAGGCAGATGCAGCGCCTGGCAGGAATCGCATTCGAAGAACGTAATTCCGGCATCATCAAGCCATTGACGTAACGTATCCAGTGTTGGTACGACCTGTAAATCCATCGCTGTGCAGCCTCTTCAATATAATCTGTGCATAGGGTACGCAAAAAGTGCGTTCAATACCATTTAACCGCCCGTTTTCAGACAGTAGCCCGGCGTGGCATGACGCTCGATCCATGCGATCATTTTACCCGCAATATCGACTCCTGTGGTTTTTTCCACGCCTTCCAGCCCCGGCGAGGCGTTCACCTCCATGACCAGCGGCCCGCGCGTCGCCCGCAGAAGGTCTACGCCCGCCACGTCCAGCCCCAGGGTTTGCGCCGCTTTCACGGCAATTTCCCGTTCGCGATCGCTGATATCCGCGATTCTTGCAATGCCGCCCCGGTGAAGGTTAGAGCGGAAATCGCCCTCTTTCGCCTGGCGCTCAATGGCCGCCACCACCTCATTGCCGACCACGAAGCAGCGAATATCGCGCCCTTTAGCCTCTTCGATGTACTCCTGCACCAGGATGTGCGCATTGAGGCCCCTAAAGGCGTCAATCACGCTCTCCGCCGCCTGACGCGTTTCCGCCAGCACCACGCCAATGCCCTGCGTACCTTCCACCAGCTTAATCACCAAAGGCGCGCCGCCCACCATGTCGATCAGATCGCTGGTGTCGTCCGGTGAATGGGCAATCCCCGTGACGGGGAGATCGATCCCCTGACGGGCGAGGAGCTGCAGCGAGCGCAGCTTGTCGCGGGCGCGGGAAATGGCGACGGATTCGTTGAGCGGATAGCTGCCCAGCATCTCGAACTGGCGCAGCGCGGCGGTGCCGTAATAGGTTATCTGGGAGCCGATGCGCGGGATCACGGCATCAAAGTGCGGCAGCTTGCGGCCTTTGTAGTGAATCGACGAGGCGGCCGGGTCAATGTTCATATAGCAGGACATCGGGTCGAGGATCTCAACCTGATGCCCGCGTTTCGCCGCCGCGTCTCGCAGGCGCTTACATGAATAGAGCGTTCCATCCCGGGACAATATGGCAATTTTCACCCTGCACCTCTCTGAAGACATGGAAAAAGCCTGCATATCATATACGCAGGCAGGCGCAGGCGGAATGGACTATCGCGTCGCCCAGCCCTGTTTGTGCAGGTAATCAAGAATAAACGGGCGGTTTTCTTTAATGATGGTGCGACGAATATGGTCAGTCCAGGTATCGCGACGGTTATTGCTGCCGCGCGTCAGGTAGTAGTTCGCCAGTTCTTCATCATATTGATTCAGGACGTCCTGATCGACCGGCTGGTAGTGGTTTTCGTGCACCAGCATGGCGGCAGGAATGCGCGGCTTCAGATCCGGGTTATCCGCAGGCCAGCCGAGGCACAGGCCGAACAGCGGCAGAACGTGTTTTGGCAGCTTCAGCAGCTCGGTCACGCTTTCAATGTTGTTACGCAGGCCACCGATGTAGACACCGCCCAAACCCAGCGACTCCGCCGCCGTAAAGGCGTTTTGCGCCATCAGTGCGGTATCCACCACGCCCAGCAGCAGCTGTTCGGCCAGCCCCAGCTCTGCCTCAGGGCAGATCTGCAGGTGGCGGTTAAAGTCGGCGCAGAACACCCAGAACTCCGCGGCCTGGGCCACATGCTTCTGCCCGCCGGTCAGCGTGACCAACTGTTCACGCATGGCCGGATCGGTGATGCGGATAATCGAGCTGCACTGCAGGAAGCTGGAGCTGGAGGTCGCCCTGGCGCTGTTAATAATCGCTTCGCGCTGCGCCTCGGTAATCGGCTCGTCGGTGAAGTGGCGGATGGAACGGTGGGATGTGAGCAGGTCTATGGTTGGCGTCATCTTGTCTCTCTTTGTCTTGCTTAAACCGTATGGCAGCCAGTATAGGCAATGATTTGCGCGGTGTAATTGGCGAAACATAGCCTTACTGTATCAAAGCGACAGGCGAAACCTTCTTTAATGGCGGCAGGTTATCGGGCACTATATGTCCTATTCGCCGTCAGGCTTGTTTTTTGAGGAGAGAGAAATGTTTGCAGTAATTTTTGGTCGTCCAGGGTGCCCTTACTGTGTGCGCGCGAAAGAGCTGGCTGAGAAACTGACCGAAGAGCGCGATGACTTCAACTTCCGCTACGTGGATATCCACGCGGAAGGCATCACCAAAGCGGATCTTGAAAAAACCGTCGGCAAGCCGGTTGAAACCGTACCGCAGATCTTCCTCGATCAGAAACACATCGGCGGTTGCACTGACTTTGAAGCTTACGCCAAAGAGCATCTGGGCCTGTTTGCCGCTCAGTAATGCGAAGACGCCCTCACCCTGAGGGCGTTTTTAATTATGGTGCCGTCGATGCTTAATCAGACTGCACACAAACAAATAGCACAGCGCGCCGAGGGCGCACCAGAAGACGCCGCTCAGCAACCACGCCAGCTCCTGCCAGAAACTTCGCGTTGATACATACAGCATGCGCATCAGCAGCAGACACAGCGGTGCCGCCAGCATTGCGCCAATAAGCGGCTTGACCACCTCCCCTTTACGGGAAAGAAAACTGGCAGCCGCTCCCGGCAGGGTAAAAAAGAGCAGTCCCAGCTCCGGATGTCCGGCAGCCCTGAATGCCCCTTTCACATTAAAAGCGAGCGACATGCACACGACGGTAAACAGCAAAAAGCAGCTGATCACCCCCGCCCAGTTTCGTTTAATGTTCAAACTATCCTCCTGACTTATCTCTATCAAATACACCTTCGTCGGGTAGACGCCCAGTCAGATAAAGCAGTGCGGCAATCCTTGCCAAAGTACGCACAGGGTGATGCGATAATAGGTAGCTGTCAGTAGCTAATACGATTAAACTATCGGCCAGCTAATGTTTTAGGGAATAAATTAGGTAACAGGGAGGGTTGAACGCGTTCCCTGGCCCAGAAAACAGTAGCCCAAATAGTCCTTTCATTCAACAACTTACTGGTAAACAAGAAGTTAGCCTCCGTGAATATAAACGTCGCAGACTTGTTAAATGGGAATTACATCCTGTTATTATTTGTGGTACTGGCGCTGGGCCTTTGCCTGGGTAAATTGCGCCTGGGTTCAGTTCAACTTGGTAATTCCATTGGCGTTTTAGTGGTTTCCTTATTATTAGGCCAGCAGCACTTCAGCATTAACACGGACGCGCTCAACTTAGGCTTTATGCTGTTTATTTTTTGTGTTGGCGTGGAAGCAGGACCGAACTTTTTTTCAATTTTCTTCCGCGACGGCAAAAATTATCTGATGCTGGCGCTGGTGATGGTCGGCAGCGCGCTGCTGATCGCGTTAGGGCTGGGTAAACTGTTTGGCTGGGATATCGGGTTAACGGCCGGTATGCTGGCAGGCTCTATGACCTCCACCCCCGTGCTGGTGGGTGCCGGTGATACCCTTCGCCATTCCGGCATGGCCGGCGCGCAGCTCTCTACCGCGCTCGATCACCTGAGCCTGGGCTATGCCCTGACCTATCTGATTGGTCTGGTGAGCCTGATTGTCGGCGCGCGCTACCTGCCAAAATTACAGCACCAGGATCTGCAGACCAGCGCCCAGCAAATCGCGCGCGAGCGCGGTCTCGATACCGATTCCAAACGTAAAGTCTATCTCCCGGTAATCCGCGCCTATCGCGTCGGGCCAGAGCTGGTGGCATGGGCTGACGGCAAAAACCTGCGCGAGCTGGGGATTTACCGCCAGACGGGTTGCTATATCGAACGTATACGCCGTAACGGCATTCTGGCGAACCCGGACGGCGACGCGGTGCTGCAGATGGGCGACGACATCGCGCTGGTGGGTTACCCGGACGCCCACGCCCGTCTCGACCCGAGCTTCCGTAACGGCAAAGAGGTGTTCGACCGAGACCTGCTCGACATGCGTATCGTCACCGAAGAGATAGTGGTGAAAAACCATAACGCCGTGGGCCGCCGACTGGCCCAGCTGAAGCTGACCGACCACGGCTGCTTCCTCAACCGCGTGATCCGCAGCCAGATAGAGATGCCGATCGACGACAACGTCGTGCTCAACAAAGGCGACGTACTGCAGGTTAGCGGCGACGCACGACGCGTGAAAACCGTTGCCGACCGCATCGGCTTTATCTCCATCCACAGCCAGGTCACCGACCTGCTGGCCTTCTGCGCCTTCTTTATCGTTGGCCTGATGATCGGAATGATTACCTTCCAGTTCAGCAACTTTAGCTTCGGCATCGGTAACGCCGCCGGGCTGCTGTTTGCCGGGATCATGCTGGGCTTCCTGCGAGCCAACCACCCAACCTTCGGCTACATTCCGCAGGGCGCACTGAACATGGTGAAAGAGTTCGGTCTGATGGTCTTTATGGCGGGCGTGGGCTTAAGCGCGGGAAGCGGTATCGGCCACAGCCTGGGCGCCGTCGGCTGGCAGATGCTGGTGTCCGGACTGATCGTCAGCCTGGTGCCGGTCATTATCTGCTTCCTGTTCGGCGCCTACGTGCTGCGCATGAACCGCGCCCTGCTCTTTGGGGCAATGATGGGCGCGCGTACCTGTGCGCCAGCCATGGAAATCATCAGCGATACCGCACGCAGCAACATCCCGGCGCTAGGCTATGCGGGCACATATGCTATCGCTAACGTGCTGCTGACGCTGGCGGGTACGCTGATCGTTATCATCTGGCCTGGACTCGGATAACTCCTAAGTTTGCGCGCGGGGAAAATATTTTCGTTACGCGCAGAACTTTTTTATCAGGGGGCAGTCATAACTAGTGCCACTGCTTTTCTTTGATGTCCCCAATTTGTGGAGCCCATCAACCCCGCCGTTTTGGTTCAAGGTTGATGGGTTTTTTGTTGCCTGAAATTCACCTTCCTCTATTCTTTTCTTCTCTCTTGCCACGAAAACACATATGATTAAACATATATAAAATCACACCTGCAGGAAATCCCATGCTCCACCCGCTCCAGCTCTTCAAAACCCTCTCCGACGAAACGCGGCTCGCCATCGTCATGCTGCTCCGTGAAGCGGGCGAACTGTGCGTCTGCGATCTCTGCGCCGCGACCGCCGAGTCGCAGCCTAAGGTCTCCCGCCACATGGCGCTGCTGCGCGAGTCCGGGCTGGTTATCGATCGCCGTGAAGGGAAATGGGTCCATTACCGTCTCTCTCCCAACATGCCTGCGTGGGCGGCAGTCGTTATCGACAACAGCTGGAACTGCCTGCGGGAAGAGACGCGCATGAAGCTGAAAAACCGACTTTCAGGCTCGTGTTGATAACAATACATTCACAAAAACAGATATAACGGAGTAAGCGATGTTTCTGGCAGGAGCGATTTTTTTATTCACATTGGTACTGGTCATCTGGCAGCCCAGGGGACTCAGTATCGGCTGGAGCGCGACCATCGGTGCCGTGCTGGCGCTGGCCAGCGGCGTGATTCACATTAACGATATACCTGTGGTGTGGAATATCGTCTGGAACGCTACGGCGACGTTCATTGCCGTCATTATCATCAGCCTGCTGCTGGACGAGTCCGGCTTTTTCGAGTGGGCGGCGCTGCACGTCGCCCGCTGGGGGAACGGTCGCGGGCGATTGCTGTTTACTTATATCGTGCTGCTGGGTGCAGCCGTGGCGGCGCTGTTTGCCAATGACGGCGCGGCGCTGATCCTGACGCCTATCGTCATCGCCATGCTGCTCGCGCTGGGGTTCAGCAAGCAGGCCACGCTGGCGTTTGTGATGGCGGCGGGCTTCATCGCCGATACCGCCAGCCTGCCGCTGATTGTGTCCAACCTGGTCAACATCGTGTCGGCAGACTTCTTTAAGCTGGGGTTCAGCGAATACGCCTCGGTGATGATCCCGGTAGATATCGCCGCGATTGCCGCAACGCTGGTCATGCTGCATCTGTTCTTTCGCAAGGAAATCCCCCCGAAATATGACCTGGCAAAACTCCGCGAGCCCACTCGGGCCATTCACGATCTCCCCACGTTCAGAACGGGCTGGATTGTGCTGCTGCTACTTCTCGTCGGCTTCTTCGTGCTTGAACCGCTCGGCATTCCTGTCAGCGCCATTGCGACCGTCGGCGCGCTGATTTTATTCGCCGTCGCAAAACGCGGACATGCGATAAACACCGGAAAAGTGCTGCGCGGCGCACCGTGGCAAATCGTCATCTTCTCGCTGGGTATGTATCTGGTGGTGTATGGCCTGCGCAATGCCGGGCTGACGGAATATCTCTCAGGCGTACTGGATAGCCTGGCCGGACACGGTCTGTGGGCCACCACGCTGGGAACCGGGTTCATCACTGCGTTTCTCTCATCCATAATGAACAATATGCCCACGGTGCTGATTGGCGCGCTCTCCATCGAGGGCAGTACGGCGACAGGATTGATTAAGGAAGCGATGATTTACGCCAACGTGATTGGCTGCGATCTGGGGCCGAAAATCACGCCTATCGGCAGCCTCGCCACCCTGCTCTGGCTCCACGTGCTGGCGCAGAAGAACATGACGATCACCTGGGGCTACTATTTCCGGACGGGCATCATTATGACGCTGCCGGTCCTGTTTGTGACGCTCGCCGCGCTGGCGCTACGTCTATCCTTCACACTGTAATGAGCCACTGATATGAGCCACATCACCATTTATCACAACCCGGCCTGCGGAACCTCGCGCAACACGCTGGAGATGATCCGCAACAGCGGCACCGAGCCAGAGATTATCCTCTATCTGGAAACCCCGCCGTCGCGCGATACGCTGACCGCTCTGATTGCCGAGATGGGCATTTCAGTGCGAGATCTGCTGCGTAAAAACGTGGAGCCCTATGAACAGCTCGGCCTTGCTGAAGATAACTTCACCGACGACCAGCTTATTGATTTTATGCTGCAACACCCGATCCTGATTAACCGTCCGATCGTGGTGACGCCGCTGGGCACCCGCCTGTGCCGCCCGTCTGAAGTCGTCCTCGACATCCTGCCGGATGCGCAGAAAGGGGCGTTTACGAAAGAGGATGGCGAAGCGGTGGTGGACGCCAGCGGGAAAAAAATCGAACACAGGTAAAACTGGCAGGGCGAGTGTTACCTAAGGATTCCCCTCGCCCGCAATTCTCCCCACCATCGCCCGGATCTCTTCGCGGGTTAACGGCGCCCGGTCGGTCACGTAGTGCAGCGTCATCCCTTCAATAAACGCGTCCAGCGCGCGGGTGGTCACCGGGTCGAACCACTGCTCCAGCGTGGTCTGGCTCATCTTCATCCAGTCCTGCATCACCGTTTTGAGCGCCGCGCTGCGGTGCATAAAGGCATAGAGCTGATACATCAGCGCCATGTTGTGCGGCGTGGTCACCTGCGAGCTGTGGATCAGCGTGGTGATGGCTTCGCACGCCATTTCCGGCCCGGTGACGCCCGCAAAGAAATCCCGATACTGCTGCGACATCAGCCGGGTAAACCACGTGAAGGCCTCCTCCAGCAGCGGCTCCATGCCGTCGAAATAGTAGGTCATCGACCCCAGCGGCACGCCCGCGCAGGTGGCGATTTTACGGTGCGTGACGGCGTGAATGCCGTGTTCGGCGATGGTATCGAGCGTTGCCTGCAGGATCTTCTCCCGGCGATGCGGATCGTTCGGTGGTCTGCTCATAAATTCCTCACGTGGTTTGTGTACAAATGTACACAAACTTGCTAGTGTTGTCGCTATTGTTGTACTTCTGGTGCTATCCCGATGACGCTGACCTCTCCCCGTAAAGCCCTGCAGCGACGCCTGTGGGCGCTGTTTATGTTCTTCTTCATTCCCGGCCTGCTGATGGCCTCCTGGGCCACGCGCACCCCCGCCATTCGCGATATTTTGTCCGTTTCTACCGCCGAGATGGGCATCGTACTGTTCGGCCTGTCGATAGGCTCCATGAGCGGCATTCTCTGCTCCGCGTGGCTGGTAAAGCGCTTTGGTACGCGAGCGGTGATCCGCACCACCATGTGCTTTGCCGTGTTCGGAATGGGAATATTAAGCGTGGCGCTGTGGTTTGCCTCGCCGGTGCTGTTCGCCCTGGGCCTGACGGTATTTGGCGGCAGCTTCGGTTCGGCGGAAGTTGCTATCAACGTGGAAGGGGCGGCGGTCGAACGTGAGATGAATAAAACCGTGCTGCCAATGATGCACGGTTTTTACAGCCTCGGCACGCTGGCCGGTGCGGGCGTGGGGATGGCGCTGACGGCCACCGGCGTGAGCGCGAATCTGCATATCCTGCTGGCGGCGCTGGTGTGCATCATTCCGATCCTGACCGGCATCCGGGCCATCCCGGACGGCACCGGTAAGAACTCCGCTGACGAACAGCACTCGGCTGAAAAAGGGCTGCCCTTCTACCGCGACTTCCAGCTGATGCTGATCGGCGTGGTGGTGCTGGCGATGGCCTTCGCAGAGGGCTCCGCCAACGACTGGCTGCCGCTGCTGATGGTGGACGGTCACGGCTTCAGCCCGACCTCCGGCTCGCTGATTTACGCCGGGTTTACGCTGGGGATGACCGTCGGGCGCTTCACCGGCGGCTGGTTTATCGACCGCTACAGCCGCGTGGCGGTGGTACGCGCCAGCGCCCTGCTGGGCGGCCTGGGTATCGCGATGATCATCTTTGTGGATGTGGACTGGATTGCCGGCGTCTCGGTGATCCTCTGGGGGCTGGGCGCGTCCCTCGGCTTCCCGCTGACCATTTCAGCCGCCAGCGATACCGGCCCGGATGCCCCGACGCGCGTCAGCGTGGTGGCAACCACGGGCTATCTCGCCTTCCTGGTCGGGCCGCCGCTGCTCGGCTTCCTCGGCGAGCACTACGGGCTGCGCAGCGCCATGCTGGTGGTGTTAGGGTTGGTCATCATCGCCGCGCTGGTGGCGCGCGCGGTGGCAAAGCCGGAAACAAATCAAACGACACTGGAGAAGGGATATGAGCGTTAAACTGATCGCCGTCGACATGGATGGCACTTTTCTGAGCGATGCCAAGACCTATAATCGGCCGCGCTTTCTGGCGCAGTATGCCCGCATGAAGGCGCAAGGCATTCGCTTCGTGGTCGCTAGCGGCAACCAGTATTACCAGCTGATCTCCTTTTTCCCGGAGATTGCGCATGAAATTGCGTTCGTCGCCGAAAACGGCGGCTGGGTCGTAAGCGAAGGTGAAGATGTTTTTAACGGCGAACTGTCGAAAGCCCATTTCGAGACCGTCGCGAACGTGTTAAACGAGGTTACGGGCATTGAGATTATCGCCTGCGGGAAAAGCAGCGCGTACACGCTGAAATGCTATGACGAGGGCTTTAAGGAGATCGCGGCGAAGTACTATCACCGTCTGGAAATGGTGAGTAATTTCGACAACCTGAACGATATTTTCTTCAAGTTCGGACTCAACGTGTCTGACGATGAAATTCCGCGTATTCAGGCGCTGCTGCATGAAAAGCTGAGTGACATCATGGTCCCCGTCACCACCGGCCACGGCAGTATCGACCTGATCATCCCCGGCGTGCATAAAGCCAACGGCCTGCGGATCCTGCAAAAGCGCTGGGGCATTGACGATAGCGAAGTGGTGGCCTTCGGCGACAGCGGCAACGACGTGGAGATGCTGCGCCAGTCCGGTTTCAGCTTTGCGATGGCGAATGCCAGACCGCATATCAAAGCGGCAGCGCGTTTTGAAGCGCCGCATAATAATGATGAAGGCGTTTTAAACGTGATTGAGAAGGTGTTGAACGGGGAGGCACCGTTTAATTGACCGGTGCGGTCTGGTGCCCTCACCCTAGCCCTCTCCCACAGGGAGAGGGGACTGTTCCGTGCTCGCCAACAGGAAGAGGGAATAAACAGGTTAAGGTTGCAGGGCGTTCCCGACGCGTTTGTCTTTCAGGAACACCACCATCAGGCCAACCCACAGCACGCCGTTGGCGAGGTTAAACAGGCTGAACAGCCCGTTGCCGCCCATCGCGTAGGCATGCTTGCTCACTTCGATACCGACGGTAAAAATCAGCATCTGCAGCATCCCCATCGCAGCTGACACCGTGCCTTTACTCATCTCGCTGGCAAACAGCGTCAGGCGCACCAGCCCGGCGTTGGCCACGCCAATCCCGAAGGCATAAAGACTGAGCCCCGCCGTCATCCACAGGTAGGCGTGGGATGACGCGACGGTAGCCACCGCAGCCAGAATCAGCCCTGCCGCAATCGGCCAGCCGCCCATGATAATCAGCGAACGCACGGTGCGTCGTGACGTCAAACGTGCCAGCACCAGGTTCCCGATGATCAGCGCGCCAAAGATCGGCACCTGCAGCAGGCCATACTCGTAGCTGCTGAGCTTTTCACCGCTGATGATAATGACCGGCGACTGCGCGATCCACGCCAGCAGCGGCAGGCTAACGAACCCGGTCGCCAGCGCGCCCGCCACAAAGCGGCCGTTCTTCAGCACCTCTTTGTAATCCCGACCCAGCTCTTTCAGCGAGAGTTTCTCGCCGATGCGGGTGGCCGTTTCCGGCATCGCCCGGTGCAGGCCAAAGAACGCGAAGGCGGCGAGAACCGCAAAGAGCACAAACATCCCTTCCCACGGCGCAACGTGCACCCACGCGGCACCCACCAGCGGCCCGAGTAAGGGGGCGATCAGCGCCACGTTCGCCATCAGCGCGGTAATTTTGATACACACCGCCTCTTCAAACGACTCCTGAATGGCGGCATACCCCACGGCGCCGATAAAGCACAGGCTCACCCCCTGCAGGAAACGCAGCAGGGTAAATTGTTCAATGTTTTGCGCCAGCAGCGTGGCGAGACAGGTGACGATAAACCACACCACGCCCGTGAGCATTACCGGACGGCGGCCAATACGATCCGACAGCGGCCCTAACAGCCACTGTAAAAACATGCCGCCGGCCAGATAGGCGGTCATGGAGGTCGGCACCCACTCAATACCCGCGTTGTACTGCGCCACAACGGCCAGCATACCGGGCTGGATCATATCGTTGCCGATATAGGTAGAGAATTCGTAGAGCACCAGACACAGAGGGAAAAGCAACGCCTGACGACCCAGACGTGAACCAGAAGAAGAACGGTTTAACATGCAATCTCTTTATAATGACAAAATCGCGACGAGTTTAATGAAATGCCGCAGCCCGAGATAGTGATTTATCGAGGATAAACAGAAATAAAGCACATATCGTCTTCGTTTAAGGTTTCCTTAAGTTGACGCTTCTATGATAGCCCGATTACTCGTCAACGATCCCAAATTATGGCACTCACCTCCAGCCGTTCAGAATTGTCTAACTTACAGACAAATAAGACAAAACGACTTTACCGCTTACCGGGCCGCTTTTATGGTTATCAGCTTTTCGTACTGATCGCCCTTGCCGTGGTGTTTACGTGGCTATCGCGCAGTGAAGCGCTCGACAGATGGATCACCTCCTTTTGGTATGACGCGGCAACGCAGAGCTTTCCGCTACAGAAGGACCACCTGCTGGATCTGCTGAACCACCGCCTGGCGAAGTACATCGCCATCGGCTTAGGTGCCGTGGCGCTGTTTTACGGCGCCTACAAGCGCAACGCAAGGCTGGTCACGGCGGCGCTGCTGATGGGCGTTGGCGCGCTGGTGGTAGGCGTGCTGAAAAGCGTGAGCCATCACAGCTGCCCGTGGGATCTGGTGGAATATGGCGGTAAGGCTATGTCTTATCCCCTGTTCAGCGCCGTCCCTGCTGACAGCGGTCCGGGGCGCTGTTTTCCCGGCGGTCATGCCTCCAGCGGCTTTATGGTGATGGGGCTGTTTTTTGCCTTCTGGCGCGAGCGTCCGCGTCTCGCCTGGTGCTTCGTCGCGCTGGGCGTGGTGTTAGGTCTGGCGATGGGCTACGGCCAGGTCATGCGCGGGGCGCATTTTTTCTCTCACAACCTGTGGGCCGGGTGGTGGGTCTGGTTTTCCCAGGTGGTTGTCTACGGACTTATTTCCACCCGGTTTGCTAAAGAGTGATAACGCTATGTTAGAGAATCTGAATTATCAGCTGTTTTATCTGATCAACGCCACGCCAGCCTCGCCTGAGTGGACGATCGATTTTGCCACCTTTCTGGCAAAAGATCTGATCAGCATCGTGCCTGCACTGGCTGCGATTCTCTGGCTGTGGGGGCCCCGCAGCCAGGTGAAGGCGCAGCGCCAGCTGGTGATTAAAGTGGCGATGGCGCTCGGGGTAAGCGTCCTGGTCAGCTACATTCTCGGCCATGTCTTCCCGCACGATCGTCCTTTTGTTGATCACGTCGGCTATACCTTCCTGCACCACGCGCCGGATGACTCGTTCCCGAGCGATCACGGTACGGTGATCTTCACCTTCGCGCTGGCTTTCCTGTTCTGGCATCGCCTGTGGTCCGGCGCGGTCCTGATGGTGGCGGCCCTGGCAATCGCCTGGTCTCGCGTTTACCTGGGCGTTCACTGGCCGCTGGATATGGTGGGCGGTTTCCTGGTCGGGATGATTGGCTGCGTGAGCGCGGCTATCCTGTGGAGCCTCTTCGGTGAAGCGCTCTACCGCACCCTGTCTTCGCTCTATCGCGCCATTTTCGCTATCCCGATCCGCAAAGGCTGGATACGTGACTAACCCCAACCTGACAGGTTACACTTGAACCCCCGCCCTGCGGGGGTTCACTTTTTTATCCCGAGGAACTATGGAAACACGTCGCGATGACCGCATTGCTCAGCTGCTACAGGCGCTGAAGCGCAGCGATAAGCTGCATCTTAAGGAAGCCGCCAACCTCCTCGGCGTCTCAGAGATGACCATTCGTCGGGATCTGAACAGCGAAAGCGCGCCCGTCGTGCTGCTGGGCGGGTATATTGTGCTTGAGCCGCGTAGCGCCAGCCATTACCTGATCAGCGACCAGAAGACGCGCCTGGTGGAAGAGAAGCGTAAGGCCGCCCGGCTTGCGGCCTCACTGGTACAGCCGCACCAGACGCTGTTTTTTGACTGCGGAACCACCACGCCGTGGATTATCGAAGCTATCGACAGCAGCATCCCTTTTACCGCCGTGTGCTACTCCCTGAACACCTTTCTGGCGCTGCAGGAGAAACCCGAGTGCCGGGTGATCCTCTGCGGCGGCGAGTTTCACGCCAGCAACGCCATCTTTAAGCCGCTTAACCTGCAAGATACGCTCAGCAATCTCTGCCCGGACATTGCGTTTTATTCCGCCGCAGGCGTCAACGTGCGTCAGGGCGCGACCTGCTTTAACCTGGAAGAGCTGCCGGTGAAGCACTGGGCGTTAAGCGCGGCGCAGTATCATGTGCTGGTGGTCGATCACAGCAAGTTTGGCAAGGTGCGTTCGGCAAGAATGGGGGAGCTGGCGCAGTTTGACGCCATCGTCAGCGACTGCCGCCCGGACGACGAGATTGTGGCCCACGCAAAGGCGCAGCAGGTGAAGTTGATGTATTAAGAGGGGTGCAGTCTGATGCCCGCACCCCGGCCCTCTCCCACAGGGAGAGGGAGAAAAAACACAGGCCGGGTAAGCGCAGCGCTACCCGGCAAAAAACTTAGCTGAACCAGCTGCCAAACCACCCGTGGAATTTCATCATCACGAAATCCCACATCCGGCTGAAGAAGCCGCCCTCTTCCACCGCTTCCATCACAATCAGCGGACGCTGTTCAATCGACTTCCCGTTTAGCTGGAAATCAATCGTCCCGACCACCTGGCCTTTTTTCAGCGGAGCCGTGAGCTGCGGGTCGGTCAGGGTATAGCTGGCCTTCAGGTTTTTTAGCTGACCGCGCGGAATGGTCACCGAGCCGCCTTCACCCGCCCCGAGATTGACTTCACTCTTGTCGCCAAACCAGACGCGCTGGCTGACGAACGTGGCATCCGGTTTAATCGGCGTCACGGTCTCATAGAAGCGGAAGCCCCAGGTCAGGAGTTTTTCTGATTCGTTAAAACGGATGCGATCGGTTTTAGTACCCAGCACCACCGAAATCAGGCGCATGTCGCCCTGGGTCGCGGAGGCCACCAGGTTATAGCCTGCGCCCGCCGTGGTGCCGGTTTTCATTCCGTCCACGTTAACGTTGCTGCTCCACAGCAGGCGGTTGCGGTTCGGCTGGCGGATTTTATTGAAGGTAAACTCTTTCTCTTTATGGATGGCGTATTCATCCGGCACGTCGTGGATCAGCGCTTTCCCCAGCAGCGCCATGTCGCGCGCGGTACTGAACTGTCCCGGTGCATCCAGACCGTGAACCGTTTTGAACGTGGTGTTGGTTAAGCCCAATTTCTGCGCGTAGCCATTCATCAAACCAATGAAAGAATCCTGACTGCCGGCAACGTAGTCGGCCAGCGCGATACATGCATCATTTCCCGACTGAATAATTACCCCTTTGTTCAGATCGGAAACGGAGACCTGATCCCCCGGCTTCAGGAACATCACCGAAGAGCCCCGCAGCGCCGGGTTGCCGGTCGCCCACGCGTCCTTACCGATGGTCACCATATCGTCCAGCTTGATCTTGCCCGCTTTCAACGCCTGGCCTACCACATAGCTGGTCATGATTTTGGTCAGGCTTGCCGGATCGAGTTTCTCATCCGCATTGCCTTCCGCCAGCACTTTACCGCTGGAATAGTCCATCAGGATCCAGGCGCGCGCATCCACAGGCGGCGCTTCGGGCGCAGCCTGTTCAGCTGCGTAGAGCGTTGGTGCAAACAGGAAAAGGAGCGCAGAGCCTGTCGCAAGGCTGCGCAGAGAAGTCATTTTACGCGTCATAAATGCCACCCGAGTGTCCATTCAAAAATTACGTCACATCACCGTGTCGCAAGAAGCGATGAGTAATAGCGCACTAAAACGGTTAAAGAAACCCAACGAGGGTAAAGTTATTAAAGTTTATGCAATAACATTCAGATACGCTTTGATTCAGACGATTTTTTTGTCTTCTGTTGCGTAATTGTTAGGTTTATCTCACCATGGCGAAAGCTGACCCGGATTCACATCTCATCAGGAGTAAATATGATTACGCTTTGGGGCAGGAACAACTCGACCAACGTTAAGAAAGTGCTCTGGACGCTTGAGGAGCTGGATTTACCGTTCAATCAAATCATGGCCGGCATGTCGTTCGGCGTGAATAAAGAGGCCGACTATCTGGCCATGAACCCGAACGGCCTGGTGCCGCTGCTGCGCGATGATGAAACCGACGCGACGCTTTGGGAATCTAACACCATTGTGCGCTACCTCGCCGCCCAGTATGGTCAAGGGCGTCTGTGGGTAGAAAACCCGGCGCAGCGCGCCCAGGGTGAAAAGTGGATGGACTGGGCGAACCAGACGCTATCCCCGACCCACCGCGTGATCCTGATGGGACTTATCCGCACGCCGGAAGCCGAACGCGATTATCCCGCGATTCACGCCGCGCAGGATGCCTGCGAAAATCTTTTCGCGATGATGGATGACGAGCTGGCGAAGCACGCCTGGTTCTCCGGCGAGGCGTTCGGCACAGGCGATATCGCCGTGGCGCCGTTCGTCTGGAACCTGACCAACATGGGCCTGAAGTGGACGCCGCGCCCTCACCTTGAGCGCTGGCTGAAACAGCTGAGCGATCGCCCGGCGTACCGCAACGTGGTAATGATCCCGGTCACCTGATTACGCACCGGACGGGCTGACTTTTAACAGCTGCCCGTCCGTCTCGTCGGTCAGCACATATAAATAGCCGTCCGGCCCCACCCGCACATCGCGAATACGTTTATCCCGGTCGCCCAGAATTCGCCCGTCCTCCGTTACCTTATTGCCCTCCACGCTCAGCACGATAACGTCCTTTTCCTTCAGCGCGCCGATAAACAGCTTGTTTTTCCACTGCGGGAAGACGTCGCTGTTGTAAAACGCCATACCGCTCACGGCGGGCGACACTTTCCAGACGAACAGCGGTTTTTCGGTTCCCTCAACGTGTTCGCCTTTGGCTTCCGGAATTTTCAGACCGCTGTAGTTAATGCCGTGCGTCGCCAGCGGCCAGCCGTAGTTCTTTCCTTTCTCCGGAATGTTGATCTCATCCCCGCCGCGCGGGCCGTGCTCGTTCAGCCACAGCGCGTCGCTCCAGGGATTCATCGCCATCCCCTGCGGGTTGCGAATGCCGTAAGACCAGATTTCGGGTCGCGCGCCGGGGGTATTCACAAACGGGTTATCCGGCGGCACTTTTCCGTCTTCGGTGAGGCGCACCACTTTACCCTGCAATTTATCCAGATCCTGCGCCGTCGGGCGCTGGTTGTTCTCGCCGAGTCCGATAAAGAGCGAGCCTTTGCCGTCGAATACCAGCCGCCCACCAAAATGGTTACCGGTGGAGAGTTTCGGCATCTGGCGGAACACCACCTGGAAGGTTTCAATGCGCGTAAAATCATCGCTTAACCGGCCATAGCCCACCGCCGTTCCGGCTTTGCCGTCACTTCCGGCTTCGGCGAAGCTCAGCCAGACGCGGCGCGATTTTTCAAAATCCGGGGCGAGGACCACGTCCAGCAATCCTCCCTGACCGTTTGCCCAGACCTTCGGGACGCCGACAATCGGATCGGACAGCCCTTTTCCGGCCTGCCAGCGTTTGAGCTGACCGCCCTTCAGGGTCACCAGCAGGCCTTTATTGTCCGGCAGAAACGCCAGAGACCAGGGATGATCGAGTCTGTTTTGCAGCACCTCGACCTTGACCGCCTCCGGGGCAGCAAGAAGCGAAAACGGAATGAACAGCGCAGGCATGGAAATTAGCGAGGATCGAGGCATAACGCGCTCCTTTATCGGCATATGGCATAAAGGTTAGCCACTGCATCCGGACGCGTTACCACTTTTACAAAAGCTTAATCAGAAGGGGGAGTTGCCTCCCCCTGGGTCAGTGCTGTTCAAGCTTCTCGTGCTCGTTCAGGCACATGATGCATAGAGAGAGCGTGGTCAGGCAGTTTTCAAGCTTCTCCGCGTTAACAGCGATAAAATTCGGGCAGTCGTGGCGTCCGTTCATCAAACATACCCCAGCGATGGAAAGCACCTCAGCGGCGCGGCGCAGGGCGATCAGCTCACTTTCGCCGTATTTCGCCTTCAGGGTCGGTGCTTTTTCACGCATGAAATTGCAAAGTTCAAACAGGTTATCACGCAGATGTTCGCTTTCGCTGACTGACATATACCCTTTTGCCTTCCTCAACTGCAGGTACGCGGCCAGGTCGATTCGGGCGTTGATCAGCTTGGTAAGCAGATCGCGTTTAAGTCTGTCAACGGTCATGCTCTTTCCTCCTCTGTCAGCCATTGTGCATAGTCAGGATAAGTACATTTTTTGTACAGTTTAATGCCTGGGATCAATTTTTATTAACTGATTAACATTATTTACAATGTTACAACGTCCGCCCGGCGCATCCGCCTTGCAAAGAGTGTATAAATCCCCCGCGATACGCTGTAAAATCCCGCCCTGATAACTCCATAATTGATGAATTTTTAACCTATGAGCAATGTTACGCACCAGCCGAAAATCGGCTTCGTCTCCCTGGGCTGCCCGAAAAACCTCGTGGATTCCGAACGCATCCTGACCGAACTGCGCACCGAGGGCTATGACGTGGTGCCAAGCTACGACAACGCCGATATGGTGATCGTGAACACCTGCGGGTTTATCGACAGCGCGGTTCAGGAATCACTGGAAGCCATCGGTGAGGCCCTGACGGAAAACGGTAAAGTGATTGTTACCGGCTGTCTGGGCGCGAAAGAAGACCAGATCCGCGAAGTGCACCCGAAGGTGCTGGAGATCACCGGCCCGCACAGCTACGAGCAGGTGCTGGAACATGTTCATCACTACGTGCCAAAACCAAAGCACAACCCGTTCCTGAGCCTGGTGCCGGAGCAGGGCGTTAAGCTGACGCCGCGCCACTACGCGTACCTGAAAATTTCCGAAGGCTGCAACCATCGCTGCACCTTCTGCATTATCCCGTCCATGCGTGGCGATCTGGTGAGCCGTCCGATTGGCGAAGTGCTGGCGGAAGCTAAACGTCTGGCCGACGCGGGCGTGAAGGAGCTGCTGGTCATCTCCCAGGACACTTCGGCTTACGGGGTGGACGTTAAACACCGCTCCGGTTTCCACAACGGCGAGCCGGTGAAAACCAGCATGGTCGGCCTGTGCGAGCAGCTGTCTAAACTCGGTATCTGGACGCGTCTGCACTACGTCTATCCGTACCCGCACGTTGACGACGTGATCCCGCTGATGGCGGAAGGCAAAATTCTGCCGTACCTGGATATCCCGCTGCAGCACGCCAGCCCGCGTATCCTGAAGCTGATGAAGCGTCCTGGCTCCGTTGATCGCCAGCTGGCGCGCATCAAGCAGTGGCGTGAAATCTGCCCGGATCTGACCCTGCGCTCCACCTTCATCGTCGGCTTCCCGGGTGAAACCGAAGAAGACTTCCAGATGCTGCTCGACTTCCTGAAAGAAGCGCGTCTGGACCGCGTAGGCTGCTTCAAGTACAGCCCGGTAGAAGGCGCAACCGCCAACGAGCTGGCGGACCAGGTGCCGGAAGAGGTGAAAGAAGAGCGCTGGAACCGCTTCATGCAGCTGCAGCAGCAGATCTCTGCCGAGCGTCTGCAGGAAAAAGTGGGCCGCGAGATCATGGTGATCGTTGACGAAGTGGACGAAGAAGGCGCGATTGGCCGCAGCATGGCGGACGCCCCTGAGATCGACGGCGCGGTGTACCTGAACGGCGAAACCAACGTCAAACCGGGTGATATTATTCGCGTGAAGGTTGAAAACGCGGACGAGTATGACCTGTGGGGTAGCCGGGTTTAATCTCCTTTCCCCCCCTCACCCTAACCCTCTCCCCACTGGGGAGAGGGGACTGCTCGGTGCGTTTTTTCACCCTCGCCCCTTTGGGGAGAGGGCCGGGGTGAGGGGCAAGCAAAAGCCTACCCCTTAATCCTCGGATCCAGCGCGTCGCGCAGTCCGTCCCCCAGCAGGTTAAACGCCAGCACGGTCAGGAAAATCGCCAGACTCGGGAAGATCGCCACGTGCGGCGCAATCACCATATCCGCCCTCGCCTCGTTCAGCATCGCGCCCCACTCCGGCGTCGGAGGCTGCGCGCCTAGCCCCAGAAACGACAGGCTGGCCGCCGAGATAATCGACACGCCGATGCGCATGGTGAAATAGACCACGATGGACGACACCGTACCCGGCAGAATATGGCTGAACAGGATCGTGGCGTCGCTGGCCCCCATGCTGCGGGCGGATTCGATAAAGGTCTGCTGCTTCAGCACCAGCGTGTTGCCACGCACCAGACGGGCAAAGGCCGGAATTGAAAAGACCGCGACTGCAATGATGACGTTCGCCATGCCGCTGCCCATGATCGCCACTACGGCAATCGCCAGCAGAATGCCGGGGAAGGCAAAGAGCACATCGCAGATACGCATGATGATGCGGTCCCACCAGCCTTCGTAATACCCGGCGACGAGACCCAGCACCGTGCCTATCGCCGCGCCGATCAGCACCGCAAAAACCCCGGCGGCGAGCGAGATTTGCGCCCCGACCAGCACGCGGCTAAAGATATCGCGCCCGAGGGAATCCACGCCGAACCAGTGCAGCATCGACGGTCCGTCGTTCAGACGGTCGTAGTCAAAATAGTTTTCCGCATCAAACGGTGCCACCCACGGCGCAATCGCCGCCACTGCAATCAGCAGCAGCACAAACAGCCCCGCGGTCATCGCGACCGGCTGACGGCGAAAACGCCGCCAGAATTCAGACCACGGGGTGCGGACGTGGTCCGGTTTTAGCCCCGGCATCGCGTTTAAAACGGCCTGACGTCGCCAGTTCAACAATCTCATCTTACTTGTACCTGATGGCCGGGTTAATGGCGGCGTAGAGCACGTCCACCACTAAGTTGATAAGAATAAACTCCAGCGAGAAAAGCAGGACTTCCGCCTGGATCACCGGGTAGTCGCGCATCTCGACGGAGTCGACCAGCAGGCGTCCCAGCCCCGGCCAGTTGAAGACCTTTTCCACGACGATCGAGCCGCCGAGCAGGAAGCCAAACTGCAGCCCCATCATCGTCACCACCGGGATCATCGCATTGCGAAACCCGTGCTTGAGAATGACCCACTTCTCGCTGACCCCTTTCGCCCGCGCGGTGCGAATATAATCTTCGCTCAGCACGTCAACGAACGAGGCGCGGGTAAAGCGCGCCATTACCGCCGAAACGGCAGCCCCCAGCGTCATGGAAGGCAGGATGTAATGCTTCCAGGTATCGGCCCCGACGGTCGGCAGCCAGCCCAGTTCGACGGAGAAGATCTGCATCAGCAGCATTCCCAGCGCGAACGCCGGGAAGGAGATGCCGGTCACCGCCAGCGCCATGCCGAGCTTGTCCGGCCAGCGGTTGCGCCAGACGGCCGCGATAATTCCGGCGCCAAGCCCAAACACGACCGCCCAGCTCATGCTGGCTATCGTTAACCAGAATGTCGGCATAAAGCGACTGGCAATCTCCTCCGACACCGGACGGCGCGACACCATCGAAATACCAAAATCGCCCTGCAGAACGTTACAGATATAGTGGATAAACTGCATATACAGCGGCTGGTCGAGGCCAAGCTGCTTACGCACCAGGTCAATAACGGTGGCATCCGCCTCAGGGCCGGCAACCAGACGCGCCGGATCGCCCGGCAGCATATGGACAAACAAAAACACCAGGACCGCCACAATCAGCAGCGTCGGGATAAGCCCCAGCAGGCGTTTACAAACGTAATTCAGCATGAGGTTTATTTTAAATCCGCGTCGTCAAAGCTAAAGCCCGTGTCCGGCATGATGTAAAACCCGGTCAACGCTTTGTTATGGGCTGACACCAGTTTCTCAACCACCAGCGGCACCCACGGTGACTCTTTCCAGATAATATCCTGCGCGTCTTTGTAGAGGCGCGCCTTCTCTTCCGGTTTGGTGGTTTTCAGGGCATCGGCCAGGTCTTTGTCCACCTGCGGGTTGCTGTAAAACGCGGTGTTGAACAGGGTTGGCGGCCAGTTCTGCGAGGCAAACAGCGGCGACAGCGCCCAGTCGGCTTCACCGGTCGAGGCCGTCCAGCCGGTATAGAACATCCGCACGCCGCTCTCTTTCTGCCCTTTCCCCTCCACTTCTGCAGCACGCTGTCCGGCATCCATCGCGGTCACCTGTACCTTGATACCCACCTGCGCCAGCTGCTGTTGGGTAAACTGCAGCACCTTCTGGGCGGTACTGTGATTATGCGAGGACCACAGCGTGGTGCTGAAACCGTTCGGGAAGCCCGCCTCTTTCAGCAGCTCGCGCGCTTTAGCCGGATCGTACGGCCACGGCTGATAGCTTTGCGCATAGGCGATCGCCGGCGGCAGCACGCCGGTGGCCGGAGTGGCATATCCGGCGAAGGCGACCTTCACCAGCGCCTGACGGTTAATGGCGTAGTTGATGGCTTCACGCACCTTCGGATTATCGAACGGCTTTTGCGTGACGTTCATGCTGATGTAGCGCTGCATGATCGACGGGCTGGCGACCAGCTCCAGCTTGCTGTTTTTCTGCAAAATGGCGGCCTGCTCATACGGGATCGGGAAGGCAAACTGCGCCTCGCCGGTTTGCAGCATCGCCGCGCGGGTGTTGTTGTCCACCACCGGACGCCAGGTGATAGTGTCGAGCTTCGGCAGCCCCTGCTGCCAGTATCCGGCGAATTTCTTCACCTTCACAAAATCGGTCTGGTTCCAGGTAAGCAGTTCATAAGGGCCGGTGCCAACAGGGTGGAAGCCGATCTCCTTGCCGTATTTTTTCAGCGCGGCAGGGGAAATCATCGCCGTCGCCGGATGCGCCAGAATATTGATAAACGCGGAGAACGGCTCTTTCAGGGTGATTTTTACCGTCGTCGGGTCAACCACCTCGGTTTTGGCGATGTTTTTATAGAGGTTATAACGCTTGAGGCTGTTTTCAGGATTGCTGGCGCGGTCGAGGTTTACCTTGACCGCCTCCGCATTGAAGTCGGTGCCGTCCTGGAACTTCACCCCAGTTTTGAGCTTAATGGTGTACACCAGCCCGTCATCCGAAACGGTGTACCCCTCCGCCAGCACGTTTTTGAGCTTCATCTCTTTATCGAGGCCAAACAGGCCCTGATAGAACGATTTCGCCACCGCCTGAGAGAGCGTGTCGTTAGCGTCATACGGATCGAGCGTGGTGAAATTCGAGCCGACGGCAACCACCACGTCTTTGGCAGCGAACGCGGGGGCAGCGGCCAGGGCTGCCGTCACGCTCGCGGCTAACAACCATCTACGCGCTACAAATGTAACCATTGTGTTCTCCTGCCTGTTGTAAGTTATAACCGCGAAAAAGCGTTGTCCTGACGCGGGGGAGCGACGAAATGACCCGGCTCGACCTCGCGCAGCGTCACGCGCTCCACGGCCTCGCCGCGTTTATGAATATTGCCCGGCATTTCATCCTGCAGCAGCACGCGCTGGCCGTGACGATGCGCGGGATCGGCTACAGGGACCGCCGCGATAAGCTTGCGGGTGTACGGATGCTGCGGGTTTTCAAACACCGCCCTTCGCGGACCAATCTCCACGATCTGCCCCATAAACATCACCGCCACGCGATGGCTGATGCGCTCGACCACCGCCATATCGTGCGAGATAAACAGGAAGGCAATGCCCATATCCCGCTGTAAATCCAGCAGTAAGTTGATGATTTGCGCCCGGATAGAGACATCCAGCGCCGAGACGGACTCATCGGCAATCACCACTTTCGGGTTCAGCGCCAGAGCGCGGGCGATGCAGATACGCTGTCGCTGTCCGCCGGAAAACTCGTGCGGATAACGCCAGGCGTGCTCCGGCTTCAGGCCGACGCGCTCCAGCAGCCAGGCCACGCGGCGCTGGGCCGCTTCGCCGTCGAGCAGGTTATGCACCCGCAGCGGCTCCATGATCGAATACCCCACCGTATGGCGCGGATCGAGGGAGGCATACGGATCCTGGAAAATAAACTGAATATCCCGCCGCACCGCCTGCAGCCTGCTGTCCGGAAGGGTATCAATGCGCTCACCGTTAAAGGTGATGCTGCCTTCCTGAGATTCCACCAGACGGAGCAACGCGCGCCCGGTGGTGGATTTACCGCAGCCGGACTCCCCCACCAGCGCCAGCGTTTCGCCCGGCCAGAGATCGAAGCTGACGTTTTCCACCGCGTGCACTTCGCGCTTAACGCGGTTCAGTATGCCGCTGCGCAGCGGAAAACGGGTGACCAGATCGCGCACTTCCAGAATGGGCTTGCCCGGCACCACGGTGTCCTGCTCGCGCTCATCCTCCTGCTGCTCAGATGCCTCAAGAGAAATCAGGGGGAAGCGGCGCGGCAAATCGCTGCCGTTCATCGCCCCCAGGCGCGGAACCGCCGCCAGCAGCGCTTTGGTGTAAGGATGAACCGGCGCGTGAAAAATCTGCTCGACCGGGCCGGTTTCCACCGCGCTGCCTTTGTGCATCACCAGCACCCGATCGGCGATATCGGCGACTACGCCCATATCGTGGGTGATGAAAATCACCCCCATCTCCATCTCCTGCTGCAGCACTTTGATGAGCTGCAGGATCTGCGCCTGAATCGTCACGTCCAGCGCCGTCGTCGGTTCATCGGCAATCAGCACCGCCGGACGGCACGAGAGCGCCATGGCAATCATCACCCGCTGACGCATGCCGCCGGAAAGCTGATGCGGGTAGCGACCCAGAATGGCCTGCGCCTCCGGAATGCGCACCAGCTCCAGCATCCGTCGGGCCTCTTTGAGCGCTTCATCGCCGCTCAGCCCCTGATGCAGGCGGATGGACTCGGCGATTTGTTCCCCGACCGGGAAAACCGGGTTCAGGGAGGTCATCGGCTCCTGGAAGATCATCGCAATATCCGCCCCGCGCACGCCCTGCATCTGCGCGCCGCTCAGCTCGTTTAAATCAATGACCTGACGGTTGCGGCGGCGCAGGAGCATTTTCTCGCTGCTGATTTGCCCGCCCGTCTGTTCCAGCAGGCGCATCAGCGCCAGCGCGGTGACCGATTTCCCGGAACCGGACTCGCCAACAATCGCCAGCGTCTCGCCGCGCCTGAGCGTGAACGATAAATTCTGTACTGCGGGGATGAACTGCCGCTCTTCCTGAAACGCAATATTGAGCTGATGGACAGCCAGCACTTCGCGGTTGTCCAGTTCTTCACTGTGCGGCACGCGCTGCCCCCTTATTCACGATAGATCCCCGTGCTCGGTTCATCACCGGCATAGCCCCAGGCGCGGTACATGCCTTCGCTGTTGAACGGCAGGGCCACGTTGCCCTCACGATCCACCGCAATGAGCCCGCCGACGCCGCCCAGGGCAGGTAGTTTTTCCATCAACACGCGCTCGCAGGCCTCGCTCAGGCTTAAGCCGCCGTAATCCATCAGCGCGGTAATGTCATAGGCCGCAAGGGCGCGGATAAACACTTCCCCGGTTCCGGTACACGACACCGCCGCCGTCGCATTATTGGCGTAGCAGCCGGCGCCCGGCAGCGGGCTATCGCCGACGCGCCCGGGCAGCTTGTTGGTCATCCCGCCCGTTGACGTTGCCGCCGCGAGGTTTCCGGCCTTATCCAGCGCCACCGCGCCGACCGTGCCCATTTTAGTGGTTTCATCCAGCGGCGCTGTATGGTCAAGCTGCGTCATGCCCGCCGAACGGGCCTCCAGCAGCTGCTGGTAGCGCTCCTCCGTGGAAAACAGATCCGGCGATACCGGTTCCATCCCGTGCTCGAAGGCAAACGCCTCCGCCCCGGCCCCCGTCAGCAGCACGTGCGAACTCGCCTCCATCACCAGACGCGCCGCCAGCACCGGATTACGCAGATGGCTCACGCCCGCCACGGCGCCCGCTTTCAGGGTGACGCCGTCCATCACGCAGGCATCCAACTCGTGCGTTTCATCCCGGGTAAAGACCGAACCGATCCCGGCATTAAATAACGGACACTCTTCCAGCAGGCGCACCGCCTCGGTGACCACGTCCAGCGCGCTTTCGCCCGCTTCCAGCATTTTCTGGCCCGTTTCCACAATGGCGTACAGCGCGTCGATATAGCGCTTTTCCTGCTCGGGACTGAGCTGTGCTCGGGTGATTGCCCCGGCGCCACCATGAATTGCGATTACCGCATTAACCATTCGCATCACCCGTTAGCCTGATTTGCGGCTTTTTCTATAAATATCATTATCGTCGACGAAACTTCAGATGATTTTTGAATATAGAAAGACGTAACTGTGATGTAAAGCGTACACCCATCGGGTCATACAGTTAGCCGCACTTTTCTGCCATAATGAGCGCTTTCGTTGTTACTCCGCAGGAGCCCACCATGGATTTTACCGCAGGACTGATGCCGCTTGAGACGGCACTCACGCAGATGCTTGACCGAGTTTCCCCGCTGCATGACGTTGAGACGCTGCCCCTCGTGCGCTGTTTTGGCCGTATTGCCGCACGCGATATCGTCTCTCCGCTCAACGTGCCGGGGTTTGATAATTCCGCGATGGACGGTTACGCGGTACGCCTGGCGGATCTCCAGACGGGTGACGCCCTGCCGGTGGCGGGTAAAGCCTTTGCGGGCCAGCCGTTTAGCGGTGAATGGCCTGCGGGCACCTGCGTGCGCATCATGACCGGCGCGCCGGTTCCGGCCGGCTGCGACGCCGTTGTGATGCAGGAAGAGACAGAACAGACCGACGGCGGCGTGCGTTTTACCGCGAACGTTAAAGCGGGCCAGAACATCCGCCGCACGGGCGAAGATATCACCCTTGGCGCGACGGTCTTTTCTGCCGGGCAGAAGCTGACGGCAGGTGAGCTGCCGGTGCTGGCGTCGCTCGGCGTGGCTGAAATCGACGTTATCCGTAAAGTGCGCGTTGCCGTTTTCTCCACCGGTGACGAGCTGCAGCTTCCGGGCCAGCCGCTGCAGGACGGTCAGATTTACGACACCAACCGCCTGGCGGTACACCTGATGCTGGAGCAGCTGGGCTGCGAGGTGATTAACCTCGGCATTATTCCTGACGATCCGGAAAAACTGCGCGCCGCGTTTATCGAGGCGGATAACGCCGCCGACGTGGTTATCAGCTCTGGCGGCGTCTCCGTGGGCGAAGCGGATTACACCAAAACCATCCTTGAAGAGCTGGGGGAAATCGCCTTCTGGAAGCTGGCCATCAAGCCGGGCAAACCGTTCGCGTTTGGCAAGCTCACGCACGGCTGGTTCTGCGGCCTGCCGGGTAATCCGGTCTCGGCGGCACTCACCTTCTACCAGCTGGTGATCCCGCTGCTGGCGAAGCTTTCCGGCAACAGCGCCAGCCCGCTGCCGGAACGCCAGCGCGTGCGCGCCGCCACGCGCCTGAAAAAATCGCCGGGCCGCCTCGATTTCCAGCGCGGTATCCTGGCGCGCAACGCGGACGGCGAGCTGGAAGTGAGCACCACCGGGCACCAGGGCTCACACATTTTCAGCTCCTTCAGCCAGGGCAACTGCTTTATCGTGCTGGAGCGCGAGCGCGGCAATGTGGAAGCAGGCGAGTGGGTTGAGATCGAGCGTTTTAACCACCTGTTCGGAGGCTGACATGACGGTGGAGCTGAGCGACCCGGAGATGATGCGCTACAACCGCCAGATTGTGCTGCGCGGGTTTGATTTCGAAGGCCAGGAAGCGCTTAAGGCAGCAAGCGTGCTGGTTGTTGGGCTCGGCGGTCTTGGCTGCTCCGCCGCGCAGTATCTTGCGGCGGCGGGCGTGGGCAGGATGACGCTGCTGGATTTCGATACCGTGTCGGTGTCAAATCTCCAGCGCCAGACGCTGCACAGCGACGCGACGGTTGGCCAGCCGAAAGTGGACTCTGCCCGCTCGGCGCTGGCGCGCATCAACCCCAACGTTCAGTTCACCCTGATTGACGCGATGCTGGATAACGGCGCGCTGTCGGCGCAGATTGCGCAGCATGACCTGGTGCTGGACTGCACCGATAACGTCGCCGTCCGTAACCAGCTGAACGCAGGCTGTTTTGCCCACAAAATCCCGCTGGTCTCCGGCGCGGCGATCCGCATGGAGGGGCAAATCAGCGTCTTCACGTACGCGGAAGGCGAACCCTGCTACCGCTGCCTGAGCCGCCTGTTCGGCGAGAACGCGCTGACCTGCGTTGAGGCGGGCGTGATGGCGCCGCTCGTCGGCGTGATTGGCTCCCTGCAGGCGATGGAAGCGATCAAAGTGCTGGCGCGCTACGGCACGCCTGCAGCGGGGAAAATCGTGATGTATGACGCGATGACCTGCCAGTTCCGCGAGATGAAGCTGATGCGTAACCCGGGGTGTGAGGTTTGCGGAGGTTAAAGCAAACGGCAACCTTCAGGTTGCCGTTTTAGTGTTTGCTCCCTCTCCCTGTGGGAGAGGGTTGGGGTGAGGGCATCAGGCTGCACCCGTCAGATCGACGTCCGTCCAAACGCCCCCTGCCAGTCCTGCTCAAACTTCACAATCGCCGCATCCACGGCCGGAGAGGTAATAAACTGCTGCGCCACGTCCAGCGGCAGCGTGATGGACTCGCAGCCTGCCAGCAGGCAGTCCAGCGCCTGACGCGGCGTTTTGAAGCTCGCGGCCAGCACCTTTGACTGCGGGGCGTGCAGCGTCAGCAGCTGCTGCAGTTCAACCACGGTCTGGATCCCGTCCCCGCCCTGCGCGTCCACGCGGTTAACGTAAGGCGCCACATACTCTGCACCCGCCAGCGCGGAGAGCATCCCCTGCGCAGCACCGTAAACCGCCGTACCCAGCGTCGGGATCCCTTCCGCTTTCAGCATCTTGATCGCCGCCAGCCCTTCGGCGGTCACCGGCACTTTTACTACCAGGTCGTTAATGATGGCGCGCAGCTTAAGCGCGTCCTCCACCATCCCTTCGGCGGTGGTAGCCATCACCTGGGCGAACAGACGGCCTTTACCGCCCAGCGCGTCGTGCAGCGCAGGCAGCAGCTCGTCCAGCGGCGTTTTACCTGCCGCCACAATGCTTGGGTTGGTGGTCACGCCCGCCAGCGGGAAGATACGCGCCAGCTTTTTGACTGCCGCAACGTCAGATGTGTCGAGATAAAGTTCCATGATGTCACCCTCAAAATTAGCCTGCACTTACCCTATCACGACAAAACCTGCTCAGTAGTTGACCTGCATCAAGATGGCTTTCATTCGAAAGTAATTTAATCTTCATATGCAATGAGAGAGGCGAAATCATGATCTTCAATATTCAGCGTTACTCTACCCACGACGGCCCCGGTATTCGAACCGTGGTGTTCCTGAAAGGCTGCTCGCTGGGCTGTCGCTGGTGTCAGAACCCGGAAAGCCGCTCCCGCAGCCGGGACGTGCTGTTTGATGCGCGCCTGTGCCTGGACGGCTGCGACCTGTGCCAGCAGGCGGCGCCGGGCTGCATCGAACGCGCGCTGAATGGCCTGGTCATCCATCGCGAAAAGCTGAGTGAAGAGACGCTCAACGCGCTTACCGACTGTTGCCCGACGCAGGCGCTGACCGTCTGCGGTGAAGAACAGCAGGTCTCGGAGATCATGGCAACCGTACTGCGCGACAAGCCCTTTTACGACCGCAGCGGCGGCGGGATCACCCTCTCCGGCGGCGAGCCGTTTATGAACCCCGAACTGGCACAGGCCCTGTTTAAAGCCAGCCACGAACAGGGGATCCACACTGCCGTGGAAACCTGCCTCCACGTGCCGTGGCATTACATCGAGCCGTCATTACCCTACGTCGATCTGTTCCTCGCCGACCTGAAGCACGTCGACGGTGAGGTGTTCAAACAGTGGACGGACGGTTCGGCTAAGCGGATCCAGGATAACCTGAAACGTCTTGCCGCAGCCGGGAAAAAAATCACCATCCGCGTGCCGCTGATCCAGGGCTTTAACGCCGATGAAGCGTCCGTAACCGCCATTACCAACTTCGCCGCCGACGAACTCGGCGTCGAGGATATTCATTTTCTGCCGTATCACACGCTGGGCATGAACAAATACACCCTGCTCGGCCAATCCTACTCTGCCCCTGACAAACCGCTGGATAACCCTGACCTGCTGGACTTCGCGCAGCAGTACGCCTGCCAGAAAGGGTTAACCGCGACCTTACGAGGATAAACCTATGACGACCCTGAATCTCAACACCCTCAGCGAGCGCATTAAGGCGCACAAAACGGCGCTGGTGCATATCGTCAAGCCGCCGGTCTGTACCGAGCGCGCGCAGCATTACACCGAAATGTACCAGCAGCACACGGACAAACCGATCCCGGTGCGTCGCGCCCTCGCGCTGGCGCATCACCTGGCCGAGCGCACCATCTGGATCAAACACGATGAGCTAATTATCGGTAACCAGGCAAGCGAAGTGCGCGCCGCGCCGATTTTCCCGGAATACACCGTCTCCTGGATTGAGAAAGAGATCGACGATCTGGCGGACCGCCCGGGCGCGGGCTTTGCGGTGAGCGAAGAGAACAAGCGCGTGCTGCACGACATCTGCCCGTGGTGGCGCGGCCAGACGGTGCAGGATCGCTGCTACGGCATGTTCACCGACGAGCAGAAAGGCCTGCTGGAAACCGGCATTATCAAAGCCGAAGGCAACATGACCTCCGGTGACGCGCACCTGGCGGTCAACTTCCCGCTGGTGCTGGAGAAAGGCCTCGACGGCCTGCGCGCCAAAGTGGCCGAACGCCGCTCGCGCATCAACCTGACGGTGCTGGAAGACCTGCACGGTGAGCAGTTCCTGAAGGCGATTGATATCGTGCTGGAAGCGGTAAGCCTGCACATCAAACGCTTCGCCGACCTGGCGCGCGAGATGGCATCTACGGAAACCCGCGAAAGCCGCCGCGACGAGCTGCTGGCGATGGCGGAAAACTGCGACATCATTGCCCACGAGCCGCCAAAAACCTTCTGGCAGGCGCTGCAGCTGTGCTACTTCATTCAGCTGATCCTGCAGATTGAGTCCAACGGCCACTCCGTCTCCTTCGCGCGTATGGACCAGTACCTGTATCCGTACTACCGCCGCGACGTGGAGCTGAACCAGAGCCTGGATCGCGAACACGCTATCGAGCTGCTGCACAGCTGCTGGCTGAAGCTGCTGGAAGTGAACAAGATCCGCTCCGGCTCACACTCGAAAGCTTCCGCCGGCAGCCCGCTGTACCAGAACGTCACCATCGGCGGCCAGAAGCTGGTCAACGGCGAGCCGATGGACGCGGTGAACCCGCTCTCCTACGCGATTCTGGAATCCTGCGGTCGCCTGCGCTCCACCCAGCCGAACCTGAGCGTGCGCTACCACGCGGGCATGAGCAACGACTTCCTCGACGCCTGCGTGCAGGTGATCCGCTGCGGCTTCGGGATGCCCGCGTTCAACAACGATGAAATCGTCATTCCGGAATTCATCAAGCTCGGCGTTGAACGAAACGACGCCTACGACTACGCGGCCATCGGCTGCATCGAAACCGCGGTGGGCGGCAAGTGGGGCTACCGCTGTACCGGCATGAGCTTTATCAACTTCGCCCGCGTGATGCTGGCCGCGCTGGAAGGCGGCCGCGACGCCACCAGCGGCAAGGTGTTCCTGCCGCAGGAAAAAGCGCTCTCCGCTGGTAACTTCGACAACTTCGACGAAGTGATGGCGGCGTGGGATAGCCAGATCCGCTACTACACCCGCAAGTCCATCGAGATTGAGTACGTGGTGGACACCATGCTGGAAGAGAACGTCCACGATATTCTCTGCTCGGCGCTGGTGGACGACTGCATCGAACGCGCGAAAAGCATCAAGCAGGGCGGCGCGAAGTACGACTGGGTCTCCGGCCTGCAGGTGGGCATCGCCAACCTCGGCAACAGCCTGGCGGCGGTGAAGAAGCTGGTGTTCGAGCAGGGCACTATTGGTCAGCAGCAGCTGGCGGCGGCGCTGGCGGATGACTTCGACGGACTGACCCACGAGCAGCTGCGTCAGCGCCTGATCAACGGCGCGCCGAAGTACGGCAACGACGACGACAGCGTGGACATGCTGCTGACGCGCGCCTATCAGACCTACATCGAAGAGCTTAAGCAGTACCACAACCCGCGCCACGGCCGCGGCCCGATTGGCGGTAACTACTACGCGGGCACCTCTTCCATCTCCGCAAACGTGCCGTTTGGCGCGGCAACGATGGCCACGCCGGACGGACGTAAGGCGCACACCCCGCTGGCGGAAGGAGCAAGCCCGGCTTCCGGTACGGACCACCTCGGCCCAACGGCGGTAATTGGCTCGGTGGGTAAACTGCCGACGGAAGCGATTCTCGGCGGCGTGCTGCTTAACCAGAAGCTGAACCCGTCGACGCTGGAAAACGACAGCGATCGCCAGAAGCTGATGGTGCTGCTGCGCACCTTCTTCGAAGTGCATAAAGGCTGGCATATTCAGTACAACATCGTCTCGCGCGAAACGCTGCTGGAAGCGAAGAAACATCCTGACCAGTATCGCGATCTCGTGGTGCGCGTCGCGGGCTACTCGGCATTCTTCACCGCCCTGTCGCCGGATGCGCAGGACGATATTATCGCCCGTACTGAGCATACGCTGTAACGGCATATCCCATCACTCTTGATGGTGAGGGGATATGCGCACGCTGATGCCCTCACCCCGGCCCTCTCCCTCTCCCCGTGGGAGAGGGAGAAAACACTAAAAACGGCAACCTCGGTTGCCGTTTTGCTTTTACTTTCGAATGAAATTAAATTTGTGCTCCCCGTCACCTTGTTATTAGAATGTTTCAAAACGCAGTGACCCAGGAGCACAGTATGACCGTTAAAGTTATCGTCACCGATATGGACGGAACTTTCCTTGATGATGCCAAGCAGTACGATCGTGACCGCTTCCAGGCACAGTTTGAACAGCTTAAAGCCCGCGACATTGAATTCGTTGTTGCTAGCGGCAACCAGTATTACCAGCTCATCTCCTTCTTTCCGGAGCTGAAAGATCGGATCTCCTTCGTGGCGGAAAACGGCGCGCTGGTGTTCGATCGCGGCGAACAGATTTTCCACGGCGAGCTGACGCGTCATGAATCGCAGATCGTGATTGGCGAACTGCTGAAAGATAAAGGGCTGAACTTCGTGGCCTGCGGACTGGAGAGCGCGTACGTCAGCGATAAGGCTCCTGAAGCGTTCGTGGCGCTGATGTCAAAGCACTATCACCGCTTAAAGCGCATCAGCGATTACCGCGAAATTGACGACGTACTGTTTAAGTTCTCCCTAAACCTGCCGGACAGCGATATCCCTAATCTGGTGGATAAACTGCACGTCTCCCTGGACGGCATTATGAAGCCGGTCACCAGCGGCTTTGGTTTTGTCGATTTGATTATCCCCGGCCTGCACAAGGCCAACGGCATCAGTCGTCTGCTGAAACGCTGGAAAATCTCCCCGCAGGAGTGCGTGGCCATTGGGGACAGCGGCAATGATGCCGAGATGCTGAAGCTGGTGAAATATTCCTTTGCGATGGGCAACGCGGCAGAGAGCATCAAAGAAATCAGCCGCTACGGCACAGACGACAACAACCATCAGGGCGCGCTGAACGTGATTCAGGCCGTGCTCGACAACCATTCCCCGTTCGATCTCTGATCCTTTCCTCGCCGGAGCGTCGCTCCGGCCTCTCACTCTTTTTCCGACCTGTGGCTTGCGTCAAGTTTTTAAACTTGCATTAACTTAATTTTAACTTAAAGTATCACTTGTAGACATTTTTACTTTCGAATGAAAGATGCGAGGCAGTTATGACCTTTACCAGTGAAACCTTACCAGCGGACCACAAAGCGGCAATCCGTCAGTTAAAACGTGAGCTGCGAGCGCAGATCGGCGACGTGCAGGCGGTGTTTAATAAGCTCAGCGACAAAATTGCCACCCGCGTGGCGGAAATCAACGCGCTTAAGAACAAAGGCGAATCCGTCTGGCCGGTGATTCCGTTTGCGGATGTGAAAAACGGCACGATTACCGACGCACAGCGCGAGGCGGTAAAACGCCGCGGCTGCACGGTGATTAAAGGTCATTTCCCGCGCGAGCAGGCGCTGGCGTGGGATCAGTCGATGCTCGACTACCTCGATCTGAATAAGTTTGACGAGGTCTACAAAGGCCCGGGCGATAACTTCTTCGGCACCCTGACGGCCTCTCGTCCGGAGATTTACCCGATTTACTGGTCTCAGGCGCAAATGCAGGCGCGCCAGAGCGAAGAGATGGCGCAGGTGCAGTCGTTCCTGAACCGTTTATGGACATTCGAGAGCAACGGCAAGCAGTGGTTCAACCCGGACGTGAGCGTGATTTACCCGGACCGTATCCGCCGCCGCCCGCCGGGAACGACCTCGAAAGGGCTTGGGGCGCATACCGACTCCGGCGCGCTGGAGCGCTGGCTGCTGCCAGCCTATCAGCAGGTCTTTGCCCGCGTGTTTGACGGCAATGTCGACAAGTACGATCCGTGGAACGCCGCGCACCGTACCGAAGTGGAAGAGTACACCGTCGATAACACCACCAAATGCTCGGTGTTCCGCACCTTCCAGGGCTGGACGGCGCTGTCGGACATGATCCTAGGTCAGGGGCTGCTGCACGTGGTGCCAATCCCGGAAGCGATGGCTTACATTCTGCTGCGTCCGCTGCTGGACGACGTGCCGGAAGACGAGCTGTGCGGCGTAGCGCCGGGGCGCGTGCTGCCGGTTTCCGAGAAGTGGCACCCGCTGCTGATCGAGGCATTAAGCAGCATACCGGCACTCGAGGCGGGTGATTCCGTGTGGTGGCACTGCGATGTGATCCACTCCGTGGCGCCGGTGGAAAATCAGCAGGGCTGGGGCAACGTGATGTACATCCCTGCCGCGCCGATGTGCGAGAAAAACCACGCCTACGCTAAGAAGGTCAAGAAAGCGCTGGAAACCGGCGCGTCGCCGGGAGACTTCCCGCGCGAGGATTATGAAAAAAGCTGGCAGGACCGCTTTACCGTGAACGATCTCAACATCCACGGCAAGCGCGCGCTGGGCATGGTTTAACTGTCGTACAGCCCTTCCCGCTCCACGGCGGTGCGTCGTTTCCCCTGACGTATCCGCCGTACCGATTCCCGCACGGCCAGCGTGCCGTTAAGCAGTAACGTCCCGACCGGCGCGTCCGGGCGCATAAGCCGCTGCTGGAGCATATATACCGCTTCGGTTCCCAGCTCATCGCGCGGAACGTGCACCGCCGTTAATGGAACATCCTGAATCGCCGCCAGGTTAAAGCCATCAATGCTCATCACCGACACGTCCTGCGGCACGCGCAGGCCGTGGTTTTGTAATGCGCTAATGGTGCCCGCCGCCATAAAGTCGCCGCCGACCAGGAACGCGGTAGGTAAATCCTTCCCCTGCACTTCACTGAGCCAGCTGCTGACCATCTGTTCCGTTTCGCGCGCGCTGAAGCTGGGCACCACCAGCAGATCGCGTTTATCGTTGAATTTCAGGTTGTGAGACTGCCACGCGTCGCGGATCCCCGACAGGCGCAGCTCCATGGTGTAGCGACGCAGGCACAGCACGTTCATCACCTCGCGGTGCCCCATCTCGAACAGGTACTCCGCCGCCCGCTCGCCGATGGCGCGATGGTCCGGCGCGACGGCAGGCAGACGCATGTGCCGGTCGCGGCAGTTAATCAGCATGCAGGGTTTACCCACGTCCACCGCCAGATCGTGGATATGGGGATCGTCGATGCCAAGAAGGATTGCCGCCTGAGTGTCCGCTTCGTTCATGCGTGCCAGAAACAGCTGGGCGTCGCTGTCGTTCTCCTCCAGCGCGCAGTAGCGAAGGCGCACATCGTGGGACGCCAGGCCTTTACTCACGCTCTGGATCACGCGGTAGTAAAAGATATCGGACCGTTCGTCAAACGCCCGCTGCGGGGCAAAAACCACCAGGCTATTAAGCAGCAGACGCCCTGCCGCCATGCCGTCCATCACCCCCAGCTCCCGCGCGCACGCCAGCACCTTCGCGCGCGCTTTTTCACTGGTATTCGCTTTTCCCGCCAGCACCCGCGATACGGTGCTGATCGAGAGCTGCGTCCGGGCCGCGATTTCGGTGATTTTTAGCCTTTTGTCCATTTTGTGATCTGGCTCCATTTGCGAAATGAAAAAATTTTCATAGCGTATTGGTCAGGTAATAGCTGACATAAAAGCCATCATGCCAGAGGGTTTACGTCAGTTATGAGAAATTTTGCACAAAATCCACTTTTGCCCACTCATTTTCTTCCTTAAGGTGAACTTGTCACACAACTTCCATACTAGTTGTATACCAACTTAAGCAGTTTAAACGGATAGAAATCAAAGGCATAAAAATCCGTGTGACACCTGAACCTCCGTTCCCTTACCGTCCGTCTTGTGGAGAGTAAAATGAGTCAGGACATCAATAACACCGTAGCGACAAGCAAAACCCGTCGCGTCATCAAGAACCTGCGCTGGTACGTGCTGGTGCTGTTCTTACTTGGCGTCACCGTTAACTACATCACCCGAAACTCACTCGGGATCCTCGCCCCGGAACTGAAAGAGAGCCTCGGGATCACCACCGAGCAATACTCCTGGATCGTCGGCGCGTTCCAGATCGCCTATACCATTTTCCAGCCCCTGTGCGGCTGGCTGATTGACGTCATCGGCCTGAAGATTGGCTTTATGGTCTGCGCCGGGATCTGGGCGCTGATGTGTATCTTCCATGCGGGCGCCGGAAGCTGGCTGCACCTCGCTATTCTGCGCTTCTTTATGGGTGCGTCTGAGGCCGCGGCTACCCCGGCGAACGCCAAAACCATCGGCGAATGGTTCCCGAAATCAGAGCGACCCGTTGCCGCCGGCTGGGCGGGCGTGGGCTTCTCCATCGGCGCGATGCTGGCTCCGCCTATCATCTACTTTGCTCACGCGTCATTCGGCTGGCAGGGCGCGTTCATGTTTACCGGCGTGCTGGCGCTGCTGTGGGTGATCCTCTGGTGGGCGTTCTACCACAACCCGGAGCAGCACCCGAACCTGAGCAAGGACGAACTGGCGTTCATCAAGCAGGATAACGAGCCGCCTGCGGTGAAACTGCCCTTCCTGACCGCGCTGAAAACCGTCTCGAAAAACAAACGCTTCTACGGTATCGCCATCCCGGCCTTTATGGCGGAACCGGCCTGGGCGGTGCTGAGCTTCTGGGTGCCGCTGTACCTCGCCAAAGAGCACGGCATGGACCTGAAGCAGATTGCGATGTTTGCCTGGCTGCCGTTCCTCGCCGCCGACCTCGGCAGCGTGGCGAGTGGCTACCTGACGCGTCTGTACACCCGTCTGTTCGGCTGCTCGCGCGTTAACTCGGTCGTTGCCAGCTCCGTGACGGGCGCGTTCCTGATGATCTCGCTGGGCATCGTGGCCATTACCCGTGACCCGTATATCACCATCGTGCTGATCTCCATCGGCGGCTTCGGGCACCAGATTATCTCCTGCATGCTGAGCGCCCTGGTCGTTGAGTCGTTCGACAAAGGCCAGATGGCGACCGTAAACGGCATGCGCGGCTCTGCGGCGTGGATCGCCAGCTTCCTGTTCTCGCTGTTAATCGGCGTGACCGCCGACAAAATCGGCTTTAACCCGCTCTTTATTGCCATGGGCTTCTTTGACCTGATTGGCGCTCTCTTCCTGGTAGCATTTATTGCTGAACGTCGCGCCAAGCGCGCCTGATAGTGGATGTATTGCATATGAAAACCCTGAAAAACTGGACCCTTGATACGCAGTCGGCAAACCATCTGGAACTGCTGGTCGATAACCAGCACCGCCTGTGCCTGTATGTGCTGGAAGAGAACCTGTTCCGCGTGCTGATCAAACGCAAAGGCGAGCTGGCGCTGGACCGCACCTGGAGCATCGCGCCGGAAAAAGACGTGCCGTGGGAAGGCCGCCGTCGTGACGATATAAGCGGCTTCTCCTGCCCGGCCTGGACCCTGACGCAGCAGGATGAGACGCTCACCGTGGCAACCGAACAGCTGCGCGTGACGGTCCACCAGCCGCTGTGGCTGGAGTGGCACTACCGCAATGAGGCGGGCGAGTGGCAGCCGCTGGTCAACGACCGTCCAACCAGCGCCTACCTGCTGAACGCCCACGGCGACGGCGTGGCGCACTACCTCAGCCGCCGCAAGGACGAGCGTTTCTATGGCCTGGGCGAAAAAGCGGGCGATCTGCAGCGCAACGGCAAGCGCTATGAGATGCGCAACCTCGACGCAATGGGGTACAACGCGGCCAGCACCGACCCGCTCTACAAGCATATTCCGTTCACTATCGCCCGCCGCGACGACGTCAGCTACGGCCTGTTCTACGACAACCTGAGCAGCTGCTGGCTGGATCTGGGTAACGAAATCGACAACTACCACACCGCCTATCGTCGCTGGCAGGCGGAAGCGGGCGATATCGATTACTACATCTTTACCGGCAAGCGCGTGCTGGACGTCACCAAAGCCTTCGTGCGCCTGACCGGGAAAACGCTGTTCGGACCGAAATGGAGTCTGGGCTACAGCGGCTCGACCATGCACTACACCGACGCGCCGGACGCCCAGAACCAGCTGATGAACTTCATCCGCCTGTGCGAAGAGCACGCCATCCCGTGCGACTCGTTCCAGCTCTCCTCCGGCTATACCTCTATCAACGGCAAGCGCTACGTCTTTAACTGGAACTATGACAAGGTGCCGCAGCCGAAGGTGATGAGTCAGGCGTTCCACGACGCGGGGCTGAAGCTGGCGGCAAACATCAAGCCGTGCCTGCTGCAGGACCATCCGCACTATAACGAAGTGGCGGAGAGCGGCCTGTTCATTCGCGATTCAGAAACCGATGCACCGGAACGTTCCAGCTTCTGGGATGACGAAGGCTCGCACCTCGACTTTACCAACCCGCAGACGGTGCAGTGGTGGCAGAACGGCGTGACCACGCAGCTGCTGGAGATGGGCATCGACTCTACCTGGAACGACAACAACGAATATGAAGTGTGGGACGGAGAAGCGCGCTGCTTTGGCTTTGGCAAGGAGATCGCCATCAAGCACATTCGCCCGGTGATGCCGCTGCTGATGATGCGCGCCTCGCTGGAAGCGCAGCAGCGTTTCGCGCCGGAAAAACGTCCGTATCTCATCTCCCGCTCCGGCTGCGCCGGGATGCAGCGCTACGTTCAGACCTGGAGCGGCGACAACCGCACCAGCTGGGACACCCTGCGCTATAACATCCGCATGGGGCTGGGCATGAGCCTGTCCGGCCTGTTCAACGTCGGCCACGACGTCGGCGGTTTCTCCGGCGACAAGCCTGACGCCGAGCTGTTCGTACGCTGGGTGCAGAACGGCGTGATGCACCCGCGCTTTACCATTCACTCGTGGAACGATGACCACACCGTGAACGAGCCGTGGATGTACCCGGGCGTCACGCCAGCCGTTCGCGGCGCGGTTGAGCTGCGCTACCGCCTGCTGCCGTACCTTTATACCCTGCTCTGGCAGGCGCATGCCGACGACGAGCCGATGCTACGCCCGACCTTCCTCGACCACGAGCATGATGCGCAGACGTTTGAGGAGTGCGATGACTTCCTGCTGGGCCGCGACCTGCTGGTGGCCAGCGTCGTCGAAGCCGGGCAGCGCGAGCGCCGCGTCTGGCTGCCGGATAACGCCACCGGCTGGTATGATTTTTACACCCACGCGTGGTATGCGGGCGGCCAGTCAATCGTCCTCGACGCGCCGCTGGAAAAACTGCCGTTGCTGGTGCGCGCCGGTGCCGGTCTGCCGCTGAGCGAGCGCATCACGCATGTGAATGCCGAAAAAGATACGGCACGCGAGCTGAAGCTGTTCCCGGTAAAAGGCGTCGGGACAACCTCCGGAATGCTGTTTGAAGACGACGGCGAAAGCTGGGGCTACCAGGACGGCAACGCGCTGTGGGTGGAGTGGGAAATGGTGTGCGACGGCGCAACCATCAACCTGAAGGTCAACGCGCGCGGGGATTATCGTCCGGCGTGGAAATCGCTTAAGGTGTCGCTGCCTGTAGGGGAAAAACGTACGCTGCTGGTGAACGGGGTTGAAGGGGGCGAGTGGGTGATCTAGTACGGCCTGATGCCCTCACCCTGACCCTCTCCCACAGGGAGAGGGAATAAAGGCACGCCCCCTTTCCCTAAGTATTTCGCGCTGCAGGAAGGCGGCAAACCTGTGAATCCCCGGAAGCTTATATAAGTAAGTGACCGGGGTGAACAGGTGAAGCCAACGCATCTGCAGCGTGAAAGACGACGGGAAATTAGCCGTCGATACCTTTACTGCGCAGGTAATCTTCATAGTTACCGGTGAAGTCCACCACGCGCTCTGGCGTAATTTCGATCACGCGGGTCGCCAGCGAGCTGACGAACTCACGGTCGTGAGAGACGAAGATCAGGGTCCCCTGATACATCTCCAGCGCCATGTTCAGGGATTCGATGGATTCCATGTCCAGGTGGTTAGTCGGTTCGTCCATCACCAGGATGTTTGGTTTTTCCATCATCAGCTTGCCGAACAGCATGCGGCCCTTCTCACCACCGGAGAGCACCTTAGCCGGCTTTTTGATGTCGTCCTGGCTGAACAGCAGACGACCCAGAATGCTGCGTACCGCCTGCTCGTCGTCGCCTTCCTGCTTCCACTGGCTCATCCAGTCAAAGACGGTCAGGTCATTTTCGAACTCGTATTCATGGTCCTGCGCGTAGTAGCCAATCTGCGCGTTTTCAGACCACTTCACGGTGCCGTTGTCCGGCTGCAGTTCGCCGACCAGGGTTTTCAGCATGGTGGATTTACCCACGCCGTTGGCACCGAGGATGGCAATCTTCTCGCCCACTTCCAGCAGCAGGTTGAAGTTTTTAAACAGCGGGCCTTCATCGAAGCCTTTGGTAAGGGCTTCCACTTCCAGCGCGTTACGGAACAGCTTCTTGTCCTGCTCGAAGCGGATGAACGGGTTCTGACGGCTGGAGGCTTTAACCTCTTCCAACTTGATTTTATCAATCTGACGCGCGCGCGAGGTCGCCTGACGCGACTTAGAGGCGTTGGCGCTAAAGCGGCTGACGAAGGACTGCAGGTCAGCAATCTGCGCTTTCTTCTTGGCGTTATCCGCCAGCAGACGTTCACGCGCCTGGGTAGCCGCCGTCATGTACTCGTCGTAGTTGCCCGGGTAAACGCGCAGCTCGCCGTAGTCCAGATCCGCCATGTGCGTACAGACCATGTTCAGGAAGTGACGGTCGTGCGAAATGATGATCATGGTGCTGTCGCGATCGTTCAGCGTCTGCTCCAGCCAGCGGATGGTGTCGATGTCCAGGTTGTTCGTCGGTTCGTCGAGCAGCAGGATGTCCGGGTTAGAGAACAGCGCCTGTGCCAGCAGTACGCGCAGCTTCCAGCCTGGCGCCACTTCGCTCATCGGGCCGTAATGTTGTTCGACAGGAATACCCACGCCCAGCAGCAGCTCGCCCGCGCGCGCTTCCGCCGAGTAGCCGTCCATCTCGCCATACTGCGTTTCCAGATCGGCCACTTTATAGCCATCTTCTTCGCTCATTTCGGCCAGCGCGTAGATGCGATCGCGCTCCTGCTTCACTTCCCACAGTTCCCCATGCCCCATGATCACGGTGTCGAGCACGGTGAACTCTTCGAAAGCGAACTGATCCTGACGCAGCTTACCGATACGCTCGTTAGGGTCGAGCGATACGTTGCCGAGCGTCGGCTCCAGGTCACCGCCGAGGATCTTCATAAAGGTGGATTTTCCGCTACCGTTGGCACCAATCAGGCCGTAACGGTTGCCGCCGCCAAATTTGACGGAAATGTTTTCGAACAGCGGCTTACTGCCAAACTGCATAGTGACGTTGCTGGTAACTAACACGGGGAGATTCCTGCGAAAAGTGTGATAAACACGGCATTATGCCACAATTCCGAATTGAGATCCCGTGTTGCGGCAATCCACTAAACTTTAACAAAATCGAAAAAAATGTGATTTCGTACACATCTGAATTCCCTGTTAGCGGGAATGCACATATAATGCGCTCCCATCACAGATTCAGACTTATCAACTCATCGCCAGAATGGCTTAGATACCTCGCACAACATGAACATGAAATTAACAACGCTTTTAGCGGCGGCGTTAGCCGTAGTAGGTTTTTGTAAGACCGCGTCTGCGGTGACGTATCCCCTGCCAACAGACGGTAGCCGTCTGGTAGGCCAGAACCAGGTTGTGACGGTACCAGAAGGTAACTCTCAGCCGCTGGAGTATTTCGCTGCGCAGTACCAGCTGGGCCTGTCTAACATGCTGGAAGCGAACCCGGGCGTTGACCCGTATCTGCCGAAAGCGGGTACCGTGCTGAATATTCCTCAGCAGCTGATCCTGCCGGATACCGTTCATGAAGGTATCGTGATTAACAGCGCCGAAATGCGTCTGTATTACTACCCGAAAGGCACCAACACCGTTATCGTGCTGCCAATCGGTATCGGCCAACTGGGTAAAGACACCCCAATGAACTGGACCACCAAAGTTGAGCGTAAGAAAGCGGGCCCAACCTGGACGCCGACTGCCAAAATGCACGCGGAATACATCGCTGCGGGCGAACCGCTGCCAGCCGTTGTACCGGCAGGCCCGGATAACCCAATGGGTCTGTACGCGCTGTACATTGGCCGCCTGTACGCTATCCACGGTACCAACGCCAACTTCGGTATTGGCCTGCGCGTAAGCCACGGCTGCGTGCGCCTGCGTAACGACGACATCAAATTCCTGTTTGAAAACGTGCCGGTCGGTACGCGCGTGCAGTTCATCAACGAACCGGTGAAAGCGACCTCTGAGCCAGACGGCAGCCGCTACATCGAAGTGCACAACCCGCTGTCCACCAGCGAAGACCAGATCAACAACAACGAAGTCGTTCCTGTTACGCTGAACAGCGCGGTACAGGCGGTAACGTCTCAGCCAGACGTTGAAACAGCGATTGTTGACCAGGCCGTGCAGAACCGCTCCGGTATGCCGGTGCGTCTGAACTGACAGAGAAGCATTAAAAAAGCGGGCCTCGTTGCCCGCTTTTTTTTATCCGTTATTCACGATCACGATCCCACCGTGGTCGTACCGATAGTGGCAGTGGGCATACTCCAGCGGCGTGCCGTCCTCCAGATAAATCACCTGCTCCACTTCCAGCACCGGATCGGTCTGCTCGCAGACCAGATGCTCCCTGTCCAGCGCGTTGGGCTTAAGCGCCCGCACCACCCGATACGACCCCATAATTTTCAGCGCCAGGGTCTCCTGAACGTACTGAAACACCGACCCTTCAAGATGGTTTTTCGTCAGGCCCGGCACCAGATTCATCGGCATCACCGTGGAATCCAGCGACATCGGTTCGCCGTTCAGCAGGCGGAGTCGAATGAAGTCATAGATCGGCGCATCGGCGTTAATCATCAGCGACGCCTGCTCTTTTTCGTTCGGGAAGCGCAGCTCGAAATGCACCACCCGGCTGGTCACCGTGCCCAGATGTTCCCAGGTTTTGGTCGCACCAAAGTAGTCGCTGCCGGAGAGATCCCACTGCGAGAGCTGAAGGAAGTTTTTACGGATGAACGTGCCCTGCCCCTGGCGGGTATAGACCAGACCTTCGACGATCAGCTGGCGCATCGCCTGCTGAATGGTCATCCGGCTGGAGTTGAACTCCGCCGCCAGCGCAAACTGGTCCGGCAGCGGTTCATTGGCGGCGTACTGCTGGCTGATAATGCGTTTCTTAATTTCCCGCGCTATGGTGATGTACTTCGCCGCCATCGTCCTTCCTTTCAGTTAGTTTTCTATCCCGCTGTTTTTCAACGCCACTCTCTCGGCAATCTTGAGGAAAGGCAGGTAGAAGAATACACCAAATACGATGATTGCCAACTGCACCACCACCGCCCGCCAGTCCCCCGCCGTGGCAAGCCAGGCGCTGAGAATGGGCGGCGTGGTCCACGGGATCATCACCACGCAGCGCGACATTAACCCCAGCGTGGTACAGAGCCAGGCGAAGTAAATGCCGATGGCGGGCAGCAGCACGAACGGGATCATCAGCGGCAGGTTAAACACGATCGGCAGGCCAAAAATCACCGGCTCGTTGATGTTAAACAGGCCCGGCGCCAGCGACAGACGCGCCACCTGCTTCGCCGATTTTTGTCTGGAGAAGATAAAGATGGCAATCAGCAGCGAGATCGTGCTGCCCGTGCCGCCCACCATGCCAAACGTCGGCACGAAGATGTTGTTGATGATATGCGGGATGGGCTGGCCGTTGGCGAAAGCCAGCATGTTCTCGTTGGTGTTGATCAGCAGGAACGGCTCCAGCACCACGCTGTTAACGACAGATTGATGAATACCGAGCGTGAACAGGAAGTTACCGAAGCTGTAGATGAAAATCGTCCCCGGCAGACTGGTGTTGATCAGCCGCAGCGGCTGCTGGATAAAGGTCGTAATAAGATGGATCAGGTCCGTGTGCAGCACGTTTGCCAGTATCGCCGCCAGCACCGCGAACAGGGAGAGCGTGAGGATGGTCGGGATCAGCGCGGTAAAGGATTTGCTCACCGCCGGAGGCACGTTTTCCCCGAGGGAAATGTGCAGCGCCTTCAGCCGCGAAATGGCGATAAACACTTCCGTTGAGAGCAGCCCGATCAGCACCCCGGCGAAAATCCCGGTTGAGCCGATATTGGCGAACGTCAGCACCTGGGTGACGTTCACCGCGGCATCGCTGCCGACGGGCGTAATCTGCAGGCGCATCGGCATCATGATGATAAAGCTGCTGACGGCGATAACCACTGCCGAGACCGGATTGTCGAAATCTTTGTTGCGCGCCAGCGACCAGGCAATCATCGGGGCCAGCAGCAGCGCGGCGATGTTCAGCGTGCCGTTGATAATCGCCTCGCCCCACACCTTAAACTGCGCGAGCGTGTCGCCGTGAAAAATCCACGGAAATACCACGTTGTTTACCAGCACCGCCAGACCGGCGAGGATGAAAATGGGCATCACCGTGGCGAAAGCGTCGCGCAGGGAGCGAAGGTGCACCTGGTTTGCCAGGCGCGCCGAGAACTCAACAAACTTATCGACAAAAGACTGCATGTGCGGTGTTATTTTTGTTTCAGACATAGCGGATAGTTCCCATCAATCAGTCACAAAAACGGCCCGGCAGCGTACGGCTTACATCTCGCGTCCGTTGGTATGGATAACCTGTTTTAACCACGCGTAGCTCTTCTTCGGCACGCGCTTCAGGTCTTTCAGGTCGTGGTTTTCCCGGTTGACATAGACCACGCCGTAACGCTTACGCATGTCGCCCTGGGAGCTGAGAATGTCGATTAACCCCCAGCCGAGGTAGCCGATCACCTCTGCCCCGTCCTCGAACATCGCCTCCTTCATGGCATTGATATGCGCCCGGTGGTAGTCGATGCGGTAGGTGTCCTCGATCGGATTGACGCCGTCCCAGGACTCAATCACCCCGATGCCGTTTTCGATCGGGAAGACCGGCATCCGCCAGTCGTTGGCGTAGCGGGTGATGATGGTGCGAAAGCCCAGCGGATCGATCTGCCAGTTCCACTCGGTGGCCTTCAGGTACGGGTTGTTTTTCTCGCCGTGCAGCAGGTAATAGTTCACCGGCGTGCCTTCCGGGATCGCATCGCTGTCCAGCGTTTTGCTGGCGTAGTAGCTGAAGGCCATATAGTCGTTTCTGGTGCGCGCCAGCAGCGCTAAATCCTCGGCGCGGTAGATATCGCCAAAGCCCTCCTGCTCCACCACCGCCATCACCGCCGGGCTGTAGCCCTGCCCTGCGAATACGCGCAGCAGGTTCTGGTTGAGGAACTCGTCGTACTGCTGGGCGCAGAAGATATCGCGCGGTTTGCAGGTGGCCGGGTAGATCAGCTGGTGCGCCAGCATGCCGCCCATCAGCTGGCCCGGTCTGGTCTGGTGCAGATACTCGGTCAGCGCCATGTGCGCCACCATCGTATGGTGCTGCAGCTCGTACAGCTCGCGCAGGGTTTTCTCGCCTTTCATATAGCCGGAAATGCGGAACGCTTCCGGCATATGGAAGATGTTCTGCTCGTTGAAGGTCAGCCAGTACTTCACGCGGTCGCCATAGCAGTCGATCATCTTTTTGCCGTAGCGGATAAAGGCATCCATTACCCGGCGATCATTAAAGCCGTTGTACTCCTGCGCCAGCGCCAGCGGCATATCGAAGTGGTACAGGCAGACCATCGGCTCGATGCCGCGGGCGATCAGATCGTCGATAAAACGGTCATAAAACGCGATGCCTTCGTCGTTGAACGCGCCGTCGCCCTGCGGGCAGACGCGGCTCCAGGAGATCTGAAAGCGGTAGCAGTTCATGCCCAGATCCTGCATCAGGTCGAAATCTTCCCGGTAGCGGTGATAGGAGTCGGTCGCGACTTTCCAGTCGGAGACGTTCTCCCCGGCTTCGCGAATGTCATACACCGACATCCCCTTCCCGCCCTCATTCCAGGCACCTTCCGTCTGCATGCTTGACACCGAGTTGCCCCATAAAAAATTGGCCGGCAGCTGATTGTTCATGTTTCCTCCCTATATGACTAGTCATTTAAAATATAATGACTAGTCATATAGGCGAAGATGAAAGGACGATCAAAGAGGAGGATCGTTTTTTGTGAGGCATGTTGGAAAGAAGAAGCCGGGCAGGAAAATGAATCGCGCAAATCCTGTTCCTGAGGCCGGAGCGTTAGCCTATGCAAAATCACATTTCCCGATCGTGCCACTGGCTGGCCTCAAAAAATCATTATTAACTTAATGAGCATGAACCCTGGCCCTGGCCCTGGCCAGAAAATAAAAATCTCAACCCTATCAAATGGAAAATGACGCTCATGAAGATATCTACTAGCCGTATCGCATTCGCTCTCAGCTTAGCGTTGTCATGCTCAATGACTCATGCGGCAACGGTGTATACGGGTGATAAGGTGCAGGGAGTACCTGTTATCTCGACTCTGGATGTAGCTGACCTGACAGCGGGACAACATCGCTTCATGTTCGAGGGGGTTGAGACAGGAACGGGACAGCGATGGTATGTCCCCATAATGGTGGCAAAAGGAAAAACGGACGGGAAGAAAGTTCTGCTTCAGGCTGGCGTCCACGGTGATGAGCTAAATGGGGTTCGCATCGTACAAAAAGTGATGGAACAACTGGACCCCACCACAATGAAAGGAAGCGTTATTGGTATTATTGGCCCAAACCGTTCTGGTCTTGAAAGGGTTTCCCGGACATGGTCTGTTTCAACCGATGGTGGTGAGACCATCGACTACAACCGCGTACATCCAGGAAAAGAAACGGGTAACTCTGCTGAGCGTCAGGCATGGATGATGTGGAATAAGGTTTACAAGGGAAATGTAGACCTGGCGATTGACTATCACACCCAGTCTACCGGAACGGCTTATCCGCTGTTCATTTATGCCGACTACCGCAATGCGGATGCCCGGACGATTGCAGAACTTTTTCCGGCCGATCAAATTAAGAAAGATCCCGGCGAAGCCGGCTCAATGGAGACAACTTTTATTCAAAATGGTATCCCGGCGATAACGGCCGAGACGGGAGAACCGAGGATTTACCAGCAGGATATGATTGCCCGTGGTTTAGAAGGTGCCCTCAATGTACTGATCCACTACAAGGTTATTGAAGGCAAAATCGGCGCAACCGCCAGCAGCAATAAAACGTATATTGGTAATGCTATCAGTTCAATACGTGCAACCACAGGTGGGTTTGCGGAAGTTTTCGTTAAACCCGGCGACACGGTAAAAGCAGGACAAGAGGTCGCCCTGCAGCGAAATGCATTCGGTGATGTTGTCGCGAAGTATTCAGCAGAAAGGGACGGCAAAGTACTGTCAATTGGAACAGATGTAGTTCGAGAACCCCGAGCCCTGCTGGTAAGAGTCCTTGAGCAAAATCCAGCGGCAACCTGCAAAGACGGTTGCTGATTGCCGCCACAGCCCATCGTTGAATCGGCAAAAGCATGCTCAATGGAATAAAATGCTTTCGCCGATTTCTGTACCGATGGGCAAAGAAACTTAAAATCACCTCGACAGATTTTTAAAATATCCAATACCGATCGTCTTACGGAAACGCCAGTCCTGCCATTGAGGCCATAAAACGTGGGCGATCATCGCGATAGCTATCCATCGGAACCAGGTGGCAAACGTATTACTGTGTCCCTGAGGCTCTTTATATCCCTTCACCCATCCATCATACCCTCGCTCGCCAAGTAAGGTGTCCGGGAATCCACCATCCGCGTTCTGGAAGTCCAGCAATTTCAATAGCATACTGCGGAGCCAATGCTCAATTTCATCTCTGCGATATGGGCAACGCGCGTGGCCGTGCGCCAGAATATCGATAATATCGACATCAATACAGCTGCTGCGAATGGCTAGTGGTTGTTCCAGGCAACGGCTTATCGACTGGTTAAAATAGGGAATATTTTCATCGAGTGCATAAAATACATGTAAATTATGTGTCGCACCGCAGAGCGCAAATAGTAAAGCTTCCTGGCTGTACTGCTGACCCGGCCCCCAAAAACCTGAATAGGGTTCGCTTTGCTGATTATGCCAGAAGATCATATCCTGCAAACGTTGAGCCGCAGGACCGTTCGGTTCTCTCTGCTGTTCGAGTAACAGAAAACTTCCGATATTGACGATATTATTACCTTCCAGCCAGGGATCGCGCATATCACGTTGACCTAACCATGCCCAAAAATACTGAGCGTCGAGGTAAGGTTTCAAAAATGGCAGCTCGATTCTATCCAGTTGGTCCAGCACTTCCAGCGTCCCCATACAGTAATTGGTTGTATGAAAACGCATGTACTGGCGCGTTTTTTCAGCATCCGGTCCTTTCCATGTTTCGTTCCAGCACAATCCCGGCAACTGGAAAAAACCGTCCTTCCCCTGATGACCCAATATCCAGTCCGCAAGCGCTTCTTTCCCGGCGATCTCATCCCCCAATAAAACGCGAGCCATCGTGCCATCATAGGTTCCCGGCAGAAGCATTTGCGGCCATTGCTCGGGCTGGTGAAGTTCGCTAACGCGTAATACGCCTGCCGTTGCGTTGGGGAGTTGCATTTTATTTAGCCAAAGAAGACTTTTCTCTCTGGCTGCCAAAATACGTTCCTTTAACAGACTATCGGTAAATGACATGTTCTGTACCTGTATAGTTAATATTATTTAAATTTAGCTGCTGACATTGATGGAATTAATAAATGCATTATCAGGAAACCCAGCAGATAGGCAAAACCACCCATCAGGAAAATAGACCAATAGCTTCCGGTTGCCTGTAAAATATGTCCTGTGGCCTGCGTAAAAAGAATTGAACCGAGAGAACCAATCAGGCAACCAATACCAACAACAGCACCCACCGCCTGTTTTGGGAACATATCGGATACGCTGGTATAAAGATTGACCGACCAGCCCTGATGCGCTGCGACAGCAAGCCCAATCAGCAGTACAGCGCACCAAAGATTGGAAACATTCGAGACCAGTAAAATAGGAAGCACGCAGGTAGCGCATAACAATAATGTCGCTTTACGCGCTTTATTGACGGCCATACCACGGTTTACCATCCATGCAGGGAGATAACCACCTGCAAGACCGCCCATCGTTGCCAGAATATTGATTAATACTAGGGGCATCGCCATATGCGCCATATCAATACCGCGAGCGTCATGCAGCCACTTCGGTAGCCAAAAAAGGAAGAACCAGAAAATCGGGTCAGTAAGAAATTTGCAAATGGCGAATGCCCAGGTCTGCTTATACTTTAGCAAACCCAACCAGCTGATTTTTTGAGTTGTTTGTGCTGTAATATCGGCGTCATCATCCTGATTAATCCAGGTTAATTCTTCTTTATTTACCTTCTTAATTTTCTCCGGCTTTCCGTATAATATTAACCAGAAAGCAATCCAGATAAACCCTACGGCACCGGTTACGATGAATGCTTCACGCCAACCCCACTGTAATGCTATCCATGGAATAATAACTGGAGCAAAAATATTACCAATATTGGAACCCGAATTAAAAATACCCGTTGCGAAAGCACGCTCTCGTTTCGGGAACCACTCTGCGGCAACCTTCACAGCTGAAGGGAAATTGGCACTCTCCCCCAGCCCAAGGAAGATTCGCGCATAGATAAATCCTATAACGGTACTGACCATTCCGTGAGCCATCGCAGCTAAACTCCAGATTGCCAGTGCGACAGGTAAAACCAGGCGTGCGCCATAAACATCAACAAAACGTCCGCACAGGAATAAACCTAAGGCATAGGCAGCCTGAAATGCCGTCACTATATTACCGTATTCAATTTCATTCCAGCCAATATCTTTTTGTAATATTGGGGCGAGCAACCCTAATATAGATCTGTCGAGATTATTTATGGTGACAGAAAAAAAGAGCAACGCGCAAATCGTCCATCGATATCGACTGGTTGTAGAACCAATATTTACAGCTTCATTACTGACACCACCCTGCAACTGACCCATCGTATTTCCTCCGTCACGATTTAATAATCGTATCCAAACAGACCCATAGTAATTAATTTCAACCAGTGTACGTTACCCGGCCTGAACGCATGACGGATAAGAAACAGAAGTGAGATCCCTGAAGTCCTGCCATAATTTTATGTGAGTCATATCGCGCCTCAGGGTTGCAGATGTGATCAAAATCACCATAGTAAAAGCAATTATGAGATGTGCATCACATTAGAATCCTGTCGTTATTCGACCTCCATCACATTTACATGTTTTTATCACTTAACTTTCCTTCTGTTTATGAGGAGCAGCTCCAGCGTCTGAATTCGAGCCGTTATTCTTCATAAACACCTCTTTTATGAAGGATATCTCATGTTGGAAAAATCAGACCTGGCTGAAAATGCCGTTGAATGCTTACATAACGAGCAATATAACCAACCGTATAATAAGCAGAATCTCAATCATACTAATCTGTTATTCACGGGTGGCCGAGACCGTGAAAGCCTGAGTGGCGAATGGCGCTTTACGCTGGATCTTCACGACACGGGATTAAGGCAAAAATGGTATCTCTTAGAGAAAAGCGACGCTGAAACACGTCGCGATCCTTACGATTACGATCCTTTTGCCGGGGATACCGTTCCGGTGCCGGGATGCTGGCAAATGATGAAAGAAAAATGGTTTTATTTTGAAGGGAGTGCGTGGTACACCCGGGACATTGATTACCTCAAACAGGACGCGGATGAACGTATTTTCTTACGCATTGGCGCAGCCAATTACGATTGCAAACTTTTTGTCAATCATCAGTTTATAGGTAACCACTATGGGGGCTCAACCCCATTTTGCGCTGAATTAACGTCTGTATTACTGCCTGGAAAGAATGTGGTGATGTTATGTGTGAATAACACCCGCACTACTGACAGGCTACCCTTGAGAAATAACGACTGGTTCAACTATGGCGGGATATACCGTGAAATTGATATTATTCGAACGCCGCAAACTTATATCAGGGATCTGTTCGTTTATTTAGTTCCAGACGGCAAATATAATAAAATAGCCGTGAGAATAGCAGTGGAAGGTGATGCGCGAGAGGTGAATTTCTCTCTCGCTGAACTTGGCATCTCCGTTACTCTTCCGGTGGTGAATGGCATTGCTGAAGCTAACCTGTCTGCTGAACCGCAAATTTGGTCTCCTGAACACCCTAAATTGTATCGCGTTATGGCATCGCTGGGGCGCGACTGTGTCAGCGACCGCGTGGGTTTCAGGCAAATTGACGTTGTGGGTACGGATATTCGTCTCAACGGTAAATCGCTCTATCTACGCGGCATAAATTGCCACGAAGATGATGTATTATTGGGAAAAATGACCAATGAAGCGGATATCCGCCGCCGTTTTCATGATGCTAAAGAGCTGAACTGCAACTACCTGAGACTGGCGCATTACCCCCACCATGAAATGGTCGCGCGTATTGCGGATGAGGTCGGTTTGTTGCTCTGGGAAGAAATTCCAAACTACTGGGCGATAGATTTTAAAAATCCGACAACGCAACGCGATGCACATAATCAGTTGATGGAGCTAATTTATCGTGACCGAAACCGTGCCAGCGTAATTATCTGGTCAGTGGGTAATGAAAATGCAGATACCGATGAACGCCTGGATTTTATGAGCATGTTGATTGATGCAGCCCGAAAGGCCGATCCCAGCCGTTTGATTTCTGCCGCTTGCCTTGTCAATCATGCAAAAATGAAGATTGAAGATCGTCTGGCCGATTATCTTGATATTATCGGTCTGAATGAGTATTACGGCTGGTACGAAGAGAATTTTGACGATCTGATTGTGCTCGGTAAAAACTCGTCGCCAACAAAGCCTGTTGTCATCACTGAAACTGGTGCCGAGGGCGTTCCGGGCGAACATGCGCCTCAGTCGGGGCCATTCTCGGAAAACTATATGGCGGATGTTTATCGCAAACAGACCGAGTATCTGCCAAAACTCAATTATGTGCGCGGTTTTACTCCATGGTTGTTGTATGACTACCGTACAGAAAGACGTCAGAACCCCTATCAGAAAGGATTCAATTGCAAGGGACTGATTACCGCAGATAAAATAACGCGCAAAAAAGCATTTTATATATTGCGGGATTTTTATCAGCAATTAAAAAATGCCGGGTCATAATTGATCAATTTTCTGTCAAACTTTCTGCCAGGCTAAGTAGCCTGGCAGGATCAAATAGCATAGCCAGATAATGTGGCTGTTGTTGTTCTTCTTTATCAATCCACGCAGAAATTCGAATCGCCAGAAGGCGCAGTTCATTAATTTCACTATTTAATTCAAATGAAGATATGCCACTCTGATGGCCGTAACGATCGACCATCATTTTCATAGCGACACTTCGTGCGACTCTGTTGAACATTTCAGTGTAGTACGGTACGCGGTCCCAGACGCGTTTGAATAAATCTTTTTTCTCATCCGACATATCAATAGAGTGTATTATTTGAAAGAGCCGGTTACGGGAGTCTTGTGCCAAAAACATAGCTCGTTCTTTCTCTAACACTAATTGCTGGAACTGTTCGCGTCCGGCATCGGGATCGTTTATCGGGAACAAGACCGTCGCAGCATAATCATCAGATTTAAGCAAATGAAACTGCAGTTGTTTTACGGCTTGTGCATAGCTTACCGGAACCTGGCTGAAATGGTGTAAAACATGCCCCAGGATATAGGGGGTCTTTCTCATCCATTCATAGCTGCTGGCGTACAATTGATGAAAGATGTTTAATTCAGCCGCCTCCACCTTACGCTCAAGCATATCCGTGAGCCAGCAATGAAACGCCTGTTTCTCAGACATAAATATTTCACGGCCAAACATCGCTAAGCCATGCAGGTTCACTGAATTTACGGAGTTAATCAGGGAGCTGTTAGAGATCCATTCCCAACTAAGCCGTCCCGTAATCGCTTCCAGTTCCTCACCAGCCATACTTTCAACCCAGCTAAGGCGGCCCTGAATTTCCTCTAATAAGTAGCACGGTAGTAGAGTCCAGCCGTACTCCAGCCCCCACATATCAAACTCAATCCACTTGACCCGACCTTCAAGCTGAGTCAATAAAGGGTTATTGACAAAACCCGGGCGATAACCATGAGCAACTGCTTTTATTGACACCCTCACATCCGGAGGTAATACCTGCAACGCATTGACTAATTGCCACGATGCTGCCTCATCCTCCATGTAGTCACGCAGGACCATTTTTTTTCCCAGGCTTCGCAGGGTTTGGTAGAGAAAAGGGATTGTCGAGACCCAGCTGGCTTTATAGGGTTGATGTCGGTGAAGATTAACAATCATTCCATCAATGCCGGATAGCTGTTCAAGGGCTTCTAAGAGTGCGTGCTGATAAAAGTTTTTCCAGAAAATTTCATCTGCTCTAATATTATCAATCAAAGCATATTCTGGATATTTTTCTTGTATTTTTCCATCCCGTGGTAGCGCTTCACCTTGCAACCAAACGCCAATGCCCGACGCCTGACAATAACGGCATAATCGCTGCAAATACAATAAATGCTCCTGATACTCACGCATCAGATTTTCACGACCATGTTGACAATATTTTGAGGGAGGGACTAATAAAGACAATAAATTCTGCTGATTAATAACAAGTCCATTAAATTGGTCCCGTACCATCACTGCAATAACACTCTGCAAGTATGGCCAGTGCCAGATCAGCGAAGAGTTTACTTCTAGTAAACGAAGCGGAATTGAGCTCTGCACTTAGAGAAACCACACCAGGAACGTTAGCCATGACCTGCATTTTATAGCTTTTATTTTTCATTCACCACATTTCTTTGTTCATAGACATCCTGAAGTCCTAATTACAATAGTGATACAGTTTGCCTTTAAAAAAGCAGCATCTCGTCATTTACTTTATCTCATCCCCGGCAGGCGATGCGCTGCCGGGGCGAGGAAGGTTATTGTTGCGCGAGCTGATTGCGGCGATATTCCCCCTGCCGCTCCAGCATCCACCCCGGGTATTCGCGCGGCAGCGCGCTCACCGCATCAAGCTGCTTGAGCTCATCTTCGCTCAGTCGGATTCCGGTCGCGGCGATATTGTCGTCCAGCTGTTCGACGCGTTTCGCACCAATAATCACGCTGGTCACCGCTTTCTGGTGCAGCAGCCAGGCCAGCGCGATTTGCGCGACTGAGACACCCTTGCTTTCGGCGATAGTGCGCATTACGTCCACGCAGTCGAAGGCGCGATCTTTGTTCACCGGCGGGAAGTCAAACTCCAGACGGCGACCGCCGGCTTCGCTCTGCCCGTCGCGGCCATATTTTCCGCTCAGCAGGCCGCCTGCCAGCGGGCTCCAGACCATCAGCCCGACGCCTTCGCTTTGCATCATCGGCACCAGCTCGCGCTCAAGATCGCGTCCGGCGATGGTGTAATACGCCTGGAGGGATACGAAGCGCGCCAGCCCAAGACGTTCAGAAATACCGAGCGCTTTGGCAATCTGCCACGCCGCCCAGTTCGAGACGCCGATGTAGCGCACGTGGCCGTGCTGCACCAGGTTATCCAGCGCGTAGAGCATTTCTTCAATCGGCGTTGCGGGGTCGAAGCCGTGAAGCTGGTAGAGATCGATATGATCGAGCTGCATGCGGCGCAGGCTCTCCTTCACGCTGCTGATGATGTGATAGCGCGAGCTGCCGCGCGAGTTCACCCCGGCCGTTCCCGTTTCGCCGAACACTTTCGTGGCGACCACCACGTTCTCGCGCGGGATTTTCAGGTTTTTCAGCGCCTGACCGGTGATCTCCTCCGAACGCCCTTCCGAGTAAACGTCCGCGGTGTCGATAAAGTTGATCCCGGCATCCAGCGCGCGGCCCACCAGCTGCTCGGCTTCACTTTGCTGGAGCTGGCCAATCTTGCCCCACATGCCGCCCTCGCCGCCGAAGGTCATGGTGCCTAGGCACAGTTCAGAAACGAACAGACCGGTATTGCCCAGTTTTTGATAACGCATAAGTTATTCCTCGCATGTCGATTGGGTACCCGATAGTTATACCCGCCCCTCAGCCATCGCGAATGTGGCGTTCCTGTCCGTTTCTTGCCCAATCCTCTGAATTTATCCGCGCGGGGCGTCGCCAAAGACGCTGTAGTCCGGTAACTGCACCTGCTGATACGGCTCCCAGCCGCCGCCGAGGGCCTTGTAGAGCGCCACGAGATCGAGCGCGCTCTGCACCTGCGCCTGTGCGCGCTGCTGCTGGGCCTGCGCGAGCTGCCGCTGCGCGTCCAGAACGTCAATAAAGCTGGCAATCCCCTGGCGGTAGCTGTCGCTTGCCAGGTCAAAAGCGTTTTGCAGGGCGTCGATCGTTTTTGCGAGACCCGCTTCACGCTGCTGGTCGGTGCGATAGCTCACCAGCGCGTTTTCCACATCCCCGAGCGCGGTCAGCACAGTCTGGCGATAGTCCAGCACCGCCGCTCCCTGCTGCGCGCGCGCCACCTTGACGCTGGAGACCAGCCGACCGCCCTGGAAGATCGGAATAGAGACCTGCGGGCCAAAGCTGTAGAAGTGGCTGCTCCAGTCGGTCAGCCAGTTGGTTTCGCTGTTGCGCAGGCCAAACTGCCCGGAGAGGGTAAAGCTCGGGAACAGCTCTGCCACCGAGACGCCGATTTGCGCCGTGGCGGCGTGAAGGTTCGCCTCCGCTTCGCGCACGTCCGGACGGCGTCGCGCCAGCGTGGATGGAATGCCGGTCTGCACGATATCCGGCAGGGCTGGCATCGGCTGCACGCTTTGCAATTCCGCATCCAGCGCCCCAGGCGGCTTGCCGAGCAGGATCGCCAGGCCGTTCATCGCCTGCCGCTCCTGCGCCTGATACTGCGGAAGCTGTGCTTCAAGGTTGCCCAGCTGCGCTCGGGCGTTTTCCACGTCCATCTGTGGCGACAGCCCGCCCCGCTGGCGGCTTTCCGTCAGATCCAGCGTCTGCTGCGCGCTTTTAATCTGGGTGTTCAGCGTGGCGATAATGCTCTGCGCCCCGCGCAGCTGGAGCCACGCGCGCGCCACTTCGGCTTCCAGCGACACCAGCGCATCGTTACGCTGCTCAATGGCGGCTTTCTGCTGCGCTTCGGCGGCTTCCACCTGACGACGCACCTTGCCCCACAGGTCGATTTCCCACTGGGCATCGAAGCTGCCCTGGTAGAGGTTAATCGGCTGCGTCAGCGGCCCTAACGCGCCCCGCAGTTCAGGATCGACATTATCAAGCTGGTCGTACACGCCATGAGATTTCAGCTCCCCTTCAAGCCCAAGCTGCTGGCGCGTCGCCTGCAGATTGCCGTTCACCGACGGATAAAACGCCCCGCCCGCCTGGTTAATCTGCTCTCGCGCTCCGGCGATGCGCAGCACCGTCTGCTGCAGCGTCAGGTTTCCGGCAATGGCGCGCTCAACCAGGCTGTCGAGCTGCGGCGAGCCGAAGGTCTTCCACCAGCGCGGGTTGGTCGCGGCGGAGGTAGTTTGCGATTTCACCGCGCTGTCGCCCTTATCGTTCCAGTGCGTAACGGCGGGCGGCGCAGGCTGCTGGTAGTCCGGCCCGACGGCGCAGCCCGCCAGCAGCATCATTATCATCAGGGGGTGTAAACGTCTGTGTATCATCAATGTGCTCCTGCACTCCCCTCGCTCTTAACCGGCGAGAGCAACAAACAAAACGGAATCAGTAACAAGGCCACCGCGCTCAGAATGGTAAAGACGTCGATGTAGGCCAGGAAGCGCGACTGCTCGATCATCGTCTGGTACATGCGTCCGGTGGCGATGCCGGTGGGGTCGCCCACCTGGGTAGTGAAGTTCTGGATCGCCTGGGCGCTTTCGCGTATCGCCTGCTGGAACTGCTCGTTAAGCGGCGAGGCGTGGTACGCCAGATGCGCGCTGTGCGCCTGCGCGCGTTCGGTGATGGCCGCCGTCGAAAGGGATATGCCAATCGAACCCGCTACGTTGCGGAACATGGTAAACAGCGCCGCCGCATCGGCATTCAGCCGCCTCGGTATCGAGATAAACGCAATAGTCGTGAGCGGCACAAACAGGAACCCCAGCCCTATCGACTGGGCGCTGCGGAACAGCACCAGCGTTTCGAAGTCGATATCCGGCGTCAGCGTTCGCGACCAGAAGAACGACACCGCCAGACAGGTAAAGCCAAAGGCGATAATCCAGCGCGTCTGCACCACCGGCATCAGCTTCAGCACCAGCGGAATGGTTAACACAATCAGCACCGCGCCGGGCGACAGCACCAGCCCCGACCAGGTAGCGGTGTAGCCCAGGTCCTGCTGCGCCAGCTGCGGGATAACAACCGAGCTGCCGTACAAAATCATCGCCATCCCCGCCATCAGCAGGCTGGAGATGGCAAAGTTGCGGTCCTTCATGCAGTGCAGATCCACCACCGGCTTTCTGGCATATACCAGCCAGTAGATGGCGCCTATAATGCCGACAAGCGTCAACACGCCGAAGGTGCGGATAAAGTTCGAGTAGAACCAGTCCTCGTCTTCTCCCCGGTCGAGCATCACCTGCAGACAGCCCAGCCCCAGCGCGATCAGGCCGATCCCCGTCCAGTCGATAGTCAGCTTCTCTTTTGATTTGCTCTCCCACGGCGGATCTTCCAGCAGCTGGTAGATCGCCAGCACCGTCACAATCCCCACCGGAATGTTGATAAAGAACACCCAGCGCCAGGAATAGTTGTCGGTGATCCAACCGCCCAGCGTCGGGCCGAGCACCGGCGCAACGATAATCGCAATGGAGGACAGACCAAACGCTTTGCCCCGGTCTTCGGGTTTGAAGTAGTCGAGCAGCACCGACTGCTGCGTGGGCTGCAGCCCGCCGCCAAAAAAGCCCTGCATCACGCGGAACAGGATGATCTGCCACAGCTCGGTGGCAATCCCGCACAGGAACGAGCAGACGGTAAACATGACGATGCAGATCAGGAAGAACTGCTTGCGGCCAAACACCCGGCTCAGAAACGCCGAGATGGGCAGCACGATGCCGTTCGCGACCAGATAGCTGGTTAACACCCAGGTAGATTCGTCATAGCTGGACGAGAGCGATCCTGCCACGTGGGGGAGCGCCACGTTGACGATGGTGGTATCCAGAATTTCCATGAATACCGCCAGGGTGACGACAATCGCCACCGCCCACGGATTGCTGGCGGGCTTCCAGCTGTCGTGGCTGTGATCCGTCATTCCACCGTCACCTTCGGTGCGACCGACAGCCCCAGCGGCAGCGGTTTGTTTGGATCCAGGCCCTTATCAATCACGATTTTGACCGGCACGCGCTGCACAATTTTGACGAAGTTACCGGTGGCATTTTCTGCCGGGAAGGCGGAGAAGCGCGAGCCGCTGCCCTGCTGGATACTGTCTACGTGGCCCTCAAGCTCCATATCCGGCCACGCGTCGACGGACACGGTGACCTTATCGCCCGGCTTCATGCGTTCAAGCTGCGACTCTTTAAAGTTCGCGACCACCCACACGTTCGGGGAAACCAGCGAGAACAGCGCCGTTCCCGCCTGCACCAGCGTGCCGGGCTGCACGTTGCGTTTGGTGACAAAACCGTCGAACGGGGCGCGGACTTCGGTATAGGAGAGATTAAGGTTGGCGGTTTCCAGCTGCGCTTTAGCCTGATCGACCTGACGCTCGCGCGCTTCAACGTTGGTTTCCTGCTGGCGGATTTGCAGCTGTACCTGCTCTGCCACTTCCAGCTGCGCCTGAGCGCTGGCCAGGCCCGCTTGGGCGCTGCGCAGTTGAGCATTCGCGGAATCAATACTTTGCTGGGTGGTCGCACGCGGGTCGACGCCGCGCTGACGACGGTACTCCGCCTGCGCGTTCGCCAGATCGGCCTGCGCTTTCAGCACCTGCGCTTTGGCTTCGTCACGCTGGGCGGGATACTGGACTTTTGAAAGCGCCAGCTGCGCCTGGGCCTGATGCAGCTGCGCGATAGCCAGCCCAAGCTGGGCCTGAGCCTGATCGCGCTGCGCGGTGGTGTCCCGCGGATCGATAACCACCAGCAGATCGCCCTTTTTCACGCGCTGGTTATCGCGCACGCGCAGCTCGGTAACGTAGCCCGCCGTTTTGGGGGCAATCGTCACCACGTCGCCGTCGGTAAAGGCGTCGTCGGTCGTCTCTTCGTTACGGGTTAAAAACCACCAGACCAGCGCCACGACCACCATTACCACCACGACAATGCCGAGGATAATTAACGGTTTCTTGCCCGGGCGCTTACGCTCATTATTGTTTTTGTCCTGCTCGTCAGCAGGCGAGTTTTGATCTTCAGCCATAGTTCAGCAACGGTCCTGTCAGTGAGCGGCATCACACTATGCCGTTCACTAAAGCTAGGACGTTGCTATACGTTTGCCAGGAAAAACTGACAAATTGCGCACTATATGAGAAGGAATATTCCGAAACCGATCGCCGCGGCCCAAACCAGCATCGGAATCGACCAGATGTGGAAACGCCACCAGATACGACGATCGTTGGCCATGCGCAGGGCTATCAGGTTTGCCAGCGAGCCGGGCAGCAGCCCAAACCCGCCGATGTTCACCGCCCAGGCCAGAAGCGTGTCCGGCGGAACGTAGTTGAGCAGCAGAATGGTGGAAGGCACGTTGCTGATAAACTGCGACAGGCCAATCGCCGTCAGCCACAGCCCTGCCTGCGGCAGACTGCTGACGCTGTGCAGAACGGTTTGCAGCACCGGGAGCTGAATAAGCAGATGCACGTCGATGAACATCGCCATAAAGACCAGCAGCAGCGTCCAGTCCACGCTTACCAGAACGCGACGCGCCAGGACGACAAAGCCTGCGGCAACGAGCAGGACGCCCGCCAGCTCATACTTCAGCTCCAGCGCAAACAGAAAGACGATGTATAACCCGAGGCAGCTCCACACCAGACGCGGCTGCCACTGCGGGCCCGTTGTGCCGCTGTGGTACTGCAGTTTTTTATCAGGAAACGCAAACCAGCATACCGCCAGCAGCGACAGCATCATCACCAGCGCCAGAGGGGCCATCTGCCAGGTAAAGGCGGCGAACGACAGCCCGGAACGTCCCCAGAGAAGGATATTTTGCGGATTGCCGATTGGCGTCAGAAGTGAGCCGGCGTTAACGGCGAGCGCTTCAAAGATGATCAACCGGCTGACCGGGATCTCGCATAGCTTACGCAGCGTAAGCGTGAGGGGCACGATGATAAACAGCGCCACATCGTTGGTCAGAAACGTCGACAGCACCGCGGCGGAGAACACCATAAACAGGGACAGCCTGCGCTCGGTGGCAAAGCGGCGCACCATTTTACGGCCCAGAACGTCAAAATAGCCGCTCAGCTCGACCCCTTTGGTGAGCATCATCAAACCGCTCAGGGTAATGATGGTGCGCCAGTCAATTGCGGCGGGCCAGGCGCGTGGCGCAAACGGCACAAAGAGGCTCAACGCTGCGCCAATGATTAATAAAAGATGGAAGAAACGATCGCGTGCCAGGGCCTGCAGTCCGGGGATTTTCATTCAGCGGAGGGACCATATTTAAGGGTAAATTCGCGAAACTTCACCAGCGTCTCTTCGCTGACGTGGTGTTCCATGCCTTCCGCATCCCGGCGGGCGATCTCCGGGCTGACGCCCAGCACCAGTAAAAAATTCTCGACAAGCTGATGGCGCTCGCGGCTCTCCTGTGCGAGTTTCTCCCCTTCCGGCGTCAGAAAAACACCGCGCCAGGGGATCATTTCAATTAAGCCCACGGAGGCCAGGCGTTTTAACATTTTAGCGACAGTTGGCTGTGAAACCCCCAGCCTGGCGGCCATATCGACCTGGCGCGCTTCACCAACCTCACGAATCAGATCGGAAATGAGTTCAACATAGTCATCAATCAGTTCACGCCGGTGCGCTTCACGGACCTGGCGAAAACCTTCGACATGTTCTTCAACATTCACCAGTTGCGTCGTTTTCCTCATTGTCGGATGACCTGCGCGACGGTTCATTGTACTTCCTCAGTGGGGTGACGCTTCCAGCGCCCGGTTTCGAGAGCGCACATTGTAAACCATAGCTCCGCAAGCACAAAAAATTAACGAAATAGCCATAGCTATACAATATAGCCTGTGCTATATCTGTATGTAATGCAGTCACCCTTCACGGATCGAAGGGATCAAAACTCAGGAGGTCTTATGAACGAATTCAAGAGGTGCATGACCGTGTTTACCCACTCTCCCTTTAAAGTGCGCTTAATGCTGTTGAACATGCTGTGCGATATGTTTAACAACAAACCGCATCAGGACGACAAACCTTCCCACTAAGCGGCGTTGCGGTACGCCGCTTCATTTTCCCGTCACAATCACGCTGTAAACTGGCTTCCAGCCGCCTTATTCCCGATCTTTTTTGCGGATTTGCAATCCCCTTCGCAAAACATCTGCTTAGCAACTGTTGATATTATTTAGCGCTCGCACTATCTTCTTGCAGCCCTGCACAATTTGCGGCTCGCTGAAGCGGACCCTCATTCCCTCTCCACGCACTGTCAGGCAGGTTATGACCCTTGACGCCAGGGTGAGCACATGGCGTTTTCATCCATGATAGTGACCTATGAATGTAACCCTGATAGATACCGTTGTGACCCGCAGCCGGGCCTTAAGCCCGTGGACGGGTTTTTACTTTTTGCAGTCATTGCTGATTAACTTTGCGCTGGGTTATCCCTTTAGTCTGCTCTACGCGGTGGCTTTCACCTGCGTTCTGCATGTGCTGTGGCGAACCGCACCGCGCGTGCAAAAAGCGTTAATCGGGATCTGCTCGCTGGTTGCTGCACTCTATTTCCCGTTCGGTCAGGCTTACGGCTCGCCAAACTTTAATACCCTGCTGGCGCTGCACTCGACCAATATGGAAGAGTCAACGGAGATCCTGACGATCTTCCCGTGGTACAGCTACGTGGTCGGGATCTTTATCTTCGCGTTGGGCGTTATCGCCATCCGCCGTCAGTCGGGCGAGAAAAAATCCTGGGGTAAGATCGAAATACTCTGTCTGGTGTTCAGCGTTGCCGTGGCGTTTGTCGCCCCCATCCAGAATATTCCCTGGGACGGTAAGCTCAGGCTCACCAATATCGGCTATCCGGTTTTTCGCTTCGTGAAGGACGTCGTTGTCAATAATAAAGAGGTTCTCGACGAACAGGCGCGCATGGCTGAGCTTTCCAATATGAAAGACACCTGGAACGTGCTGGCCGTTAAGCCGAAGTATCACACCTATGTGGTGGTGATTGGGGAAAGTGCCCGTCGCGATGCAATGGGAGCCTTCGGCGGACACTGGGATAACACACCGTTTGCCAGTTCGGTCAAAGGCACGCTGTTTACCGATTATGTTGCGGCCAGCGGCTCGACGCAGAAATCGCTCGGCCTGACGCTTAACCGGGTCGTCGACGGCAAACCTCAGTATCAGGATAATTTTGTCACCCTGGCAAACCGCGCGGGTTATCAGACCTGGTGGTTCTCCAATCAGGGGCAAATTGGCGAATACGATACGGCCATCGCCAGTATCGCCAAACGTGCCGACGAAGTGCAGTTCCTGAAGAACGGCGACTTTGAAGCCGACAAAAATACCAAAGACGAAGCGCTGCTGAAAATGACGGCACAGGTCTTCGCCACTCCGCGCACCCAGCCTCAGCTGATCGTCCTGCACCTGATGGGGTCGCACCCGCAGGCCTGCGATCGGACCGGCGGGAAGTACGCGGAGTTCGTGCAGTCCAAAGAGACCTCTTGCTATCTCTACACCATGACGCAAACCGACGACCTGCTGAGCAAGCTGTACGATCAGCTACGCAATACGGGCGACAGCTTCTCCATGGTCTATTTCTCGGATCATGGGCTGGCGTTTAAAGAGCGTGGTAAAGAGGTGCAGTACCTGGCGCATGATGACAAGTTCCAGCAGAACTTCCAGGTGCCGTTTATGGTGCTGTCGAGTGATGATAAAACGCATCGCGTGATTAAAGCGCGCCGTTCGGCAAATGATTTCCTGCAGTTCTTCTCGCAGTGGACGGGAATTACAGCCGAGCAGATAAAAACGGCTTACCCGTTTGTCTCTAACAAGAAAGCTCCCCCAGTGTACGTTACCAACTTCAAGTTACAGAAAGTTGACTACAACCATCTGGGTACGGATATTTTCGATATTAAGAGTAAGTAGCGGTCCGATACCCTCACCCTGACCCTCTCCCACGGGGAGAGGGAACAACACTAAAAACGGCAACCTGGGGTTGCCGTTTTGCTTTTACTTTCCACAAAAAAAATCCGCCACATTGGGCGGATTTTTTATTAGCTCACCGGAGTGATTAGAAGCGGTAACCTACGCCCGCGATCCAGGTGCCAACGTCAACGTTGCGGATACGGCTCTGCTCATAGGAGAAGTCCAGAGCAACGTCCTGGATTGGGTTGAACTGCAGGCCTGCGCCATAGGAGAAGCCATAGTCGCTGTTGCTTGCAGTGCGGCTTTCGCTCTGGTTTTCAGTCTGCTGGAATTTACCGTAGCCAACACCTACAACACCGTAGATGCTCGCCCAGTCATTCAGACGGTAAGCTGGACCAGCGGTGATACCGTAATACTGGCCTTTGTTGTATGCGCCGTTTTCAGAACGATCTTTCTCGGTGTAGGTGAAAGAACCGATCACGCCCAGTGGATTGTTATCCTGCTCGTAGCGATACTTCAGGTTGAAACCGTTAGCTTTGTTCATCACGCCCTGATAGTCGCTTTGAGCGTAACCACCAGTAACAGTAGAAGTAGCAGCTACAGCGGTACCTGCGGAAACAGCCAGTACAGCGGCCAGTGCTGAAAGACATGCAATTTTTTTCATAACCACCTCAAATGTGCTTCAAGTAAGTCCGTAAGTTTTAAATATATCAAAAAAATTTGCGAAACTCTTTGTGATTCGTGATGTCTAATGAAACCTTTCCTGTAACAGAACGTTTCCAGCGTCAGCTATCTCTTTCAAATCACATGCAATTTTCACTACTAAATGCGCATAGTGCGCGCAAGCGCCGTTACATTCATCCAGATTATTCCTAATCTATCAGGCGATAAATCCACCAGCGCTTAACCATTTTACGGATTTCACGAGGTTTTTTTTCAACAGCACCTCAACCGTTGCCGCTTATTTCCTTTACACTGCAACCTTTACCTCATTTGACATAAGCTGACAGGAGAAAGGATGCCTGGGTTATCCCGCACGTCGTCGGTCTGGTTGCCGGTAGCAGTCATACTCATTGCCATGTTGTCCATTCAAAGCGGTGCTTCGCTTGCAAAATCACTTTTTCCGCTGGTCGGTGCGCCTGGGGTGACTGCCCTGCGTATCGTGCTGGGCACGGTGATACTGGTGGTCATTTTCAAACCCTGGCGTCTGCGCTTCAAAAAGGAGCAGCGTTTACCCCTGCTGTTTTATGGACTCTCCCTTGGGGCAATGAACTATCTGTTCTACCTCTCTATTCAGACGATACCGCTGGGGATCGCCGTCGCGCTGGAGTTTACCGGCCCGCTGGCGGTGGCGCTGTTCTCCTCGCGACGTCCGGTCGATTTTATCTGGGTCGTGTTAGCCGTTCTGGGTTTATGGTTCCTGCTGCCGCTGGGCCAGAGCGTCGCTGAGATTGATCTGACGGGTGCAGCCCTGGCGCTGGGTGCAGGCGCCTGCTGGGCCGTCTATATACTTACGGGCCAGCGTGCAGGAGAAGAGCACGGTCCGGCGACCGTCGCCTTAGGTTCCCTGATCGCAGCCATCGTCTTCGTGCCTATCGGCATGGCGCAGGCAACCGAATCTATCTGGCAATGGTCCGTCATGCCCATCGGGCTGGCGGTCGCGATTCTTTCTACCGCACTCCCCTACTCTCTGGAGATGATTGCCCTTACGCGTCTGCCGACGCGCATATTTGGCACGCTGATGAGCATGGAGCCTGCGCTAGCCGCCATTTCCGGAATGGTGTTTCTCGGCGAAACCCTCACGTTGACCCAGACGCTGGCGCTCTGCTCGATTATCGCGGCATCAATGGGCTCGACGCTCACCATGCGCCCGGAGCCTAAAGTTGAGAAAGTGGATATCAGCTAAGGCCATATATTCTGCATGGCTTCCACGCCATGCAGAATAAAGGCCAGAAAGACAGACGTTATAATTTCTTACACACTTTGCGCTATTTTCGAAATATCCCTCTGCGTTTACATCCCCAATCAGCAATTAAGATTGATCTGTATCAATTTAAAAATTACCCATTAATTTCAATAAATTAAATTCTCAAGCCACTTCTCGCTATTAAACCGATAGGCATAGCCAAACCGCAGAGAAAAAATCCGGTGCTATACTTAGTTCCGTAATTACCTGGGACATAAACATCAAGAGGATATGAGATTATGAGTACCGCTAAACTGGTGAAAACGAAAGCGTCTAATCTGCTTTATACCCGTAACGATGTATCGGATAGCGACAAGAAGGCGACCATTGAGTTGCTGAATCGCCAGGTGATCCAGTTCATCGATCTTTCGCTGATCACCAAACAGGCCCACTGGAATATGCGCGGTGCAAACTTTATTGCCGTTCATGAAATGCTGGATGGCTTCCGCACAGCACTGGTAACCCACCTCGATACGATGGCTGAACGTGCCGTTCAGCTGGGCGGCGTGGCGCTTGGTACCACACAGGTGATCAACAGCAAAACGCCACTGAAGAGTTATCCGCTGGATATCCATACCGTTCAGGATCACCTTAAAGAGCTGGCGGACCGCTATGCGATTGTGGCCAATGACGTGCGCAAAGCGATTGGCGAAGCCAAAGACGAAGATACCGCAGACATTTTCACCGCCGCGTCACGCGACCTTGATCAATTCCTGTGGTTTATCGAATCTAACATCGAGTAATTCATATAATTGCTCTATTAAACCCTCGCCATGACGCGATGCCGTTCACATAAGCGGAGCGGCACTGTGTTTCACTGAATAAATGGTTTTGATATCTTAACCGCCCGCGGCCTTCATGGTCGGGGGCGTTTTATTATGAACAACGCTTCCAGATTTCCACGCAGATGTTCCAGCTTTTTCGAGACGGTTCCTGGTGACGCTCTATTTCCAGCACTGGCATGTCCGTCGCTATAAGCCAGGACGCGATCTTGAGCAAGGTGTTAACGTCGGGTCGAGGATAAAAAAACGGCAGAGCGCATAATCGCTCTGCCGCCAAACGCTAATGCTTAATTTTTCGGCGAAAAAAGAGAGCAAGACATATGATACAAATCATATTTTCAATGAATGTTAAAAAAGCAGCCTCGCTGTTGGCCCTTCACTCGCACGAACAGACGAGGAAGCTTGCTGCCCTTACTGTTCAACGATCGAAATAACATTCCCGGTTCGCAGATCTACCCGCGCAGAGACAGTCTCTTTGACTACGCCACCAAAGGCGTTGGTGCCACGGAATGTGGTATCTATCGTGGCATGCGGATCGTCGGTCAGAACCAGATGATACCGTGTGGAGAGGTGTTTGTAGGAGGAATCATCATGCATGTCGGCTTTGATCATGGCCTCTAACGGACGATAAGCCCCGTTCCAACCGCTAAAATTATCCTGAAATGTATCGAAGTTGATGCGTTTTGCCAGCATCTCAGGACTGGAACGGTATTCAGTGAAACACCAGTTCGCTATCACGCCAAACGGTGTGTCACCCTGCGTGGTGTAGCTGTTCTGGCTCACGCAGGCATAAAACCCCTCTTCTGACGCGACGGGCACCTGACGATATGCCATATAAGCAGCCACAATCTTGTGTCGCGTATCCTTACGCTCCCTACGATACTCGGTAAGGGTTTTATCGGCATATTTGAAAGGCGGCGGGGAGACGTCCGCATTCTGCGGCTGATCCTGTTTTTTCACGACGGCCGGACTGCGGTCGGCCGGTAGCAGGATGGCACTGATTACGCAGAGGCCCAGAAAACCGCCCAGATAAACGGCACTGACTTGCTTACGACCGGGCATTTTGACCAGCGAAGGTTTAATCAGGCCAATAATAAAGGCTACAAACAGAATAAATGCGATTAAAGAAAGAAAAGTGCTCATCGTTATCCTTTTGACTGTATATATCCATTAAAAAACAATGTCATATTATCAGAAAAATAAGATCTAATTAGGGAGTAATTCACTCTTATGCGCCAGCACCGGAAGAGACGTGGCGGTCGTCTTCATTCTGCCGGCAGGATTCTTTCTTCGCATCCGCTCGCTGACCCCTCCGCGTCTGAAGCAGATCATCCGGTAAATACCGTGTACAAAATCGCCTTTCAAGAAGTGCAGTTATCCCGGGTATGCAATATGATAGATGATTCATTTTGCAGTGACTTCAATCCGATGCAGGCCAAATGCATCGGTCTTCTTAAAGGGAGTTTTTTGATGAAAGAAAATAAGCACGTCAGCAAATTCGAAGCAAACCATCTCAATCCTGGTGAAGCCGTTCTGCAGTGGGGAGAAGGTTATATCGGCAAAGTGATGGGACAGGGTAAGGACAAACAGCACAACGGTGCACTGATCGTTACGGGCCAGCGAGTGGCATTCTACCGTAAAGGTTTTCTCGGCGAGGTGATTGAGACTATCCCGTTAAAATCCATTACGTCGATTGAACGCAAGTCCACGCTGGGTCACCGGGTCATTCGGATCCATACTTCCCACGACGATCTGGAATTTAAGATGTTCAGCAAGGATGCAGAACTCGCCCTGATTGAGGCGATTGAAGCTGGCCGCGGAGTAAAGACGGAAACACCAATAGCCGAACCGGCTATGACCCATCAGGATCCCTATGAGCAGCTCAAAAAGCTTTCCGAACTCAAAGAGAGCGGGATCATTTCGGAAGAAGAATTCCAGGCCAAAAAAAGCAAATTAATGGAGCTGATTTAACGTTCCTTCCTCCGGATTAACTGGGGAAATTATTGGATTCCGCAGCCAATTCACCGGAGAACGGTTTTTGCTATCTTAATCGCCCTCGGCCTTGCTGGTCGGGGGCGTTTGTTGCCTCACGCCGTAATAGCGGTCCGCGGCAGCGATGTCAGCACCATTTTCTCTACGCCGTGCACCTCACAAGATATCCCTCAGACATATCAGTACTCTGGCAGTGAAGGTTTCTCTTTCCGTGCCTGTTTTGACACTTTCAGTTTCAGCTGCCTGTCACCTGTGCCATTGGTGAGGGTTTTGCACATCTATGGTGCACACTTTTTGCCTGCACACCTGCAAAAGTGAACGAAATGTAATAATCACCTCACACAACCGTTAACGGAAGATTGTTTTTTCGTCAGAATTTACGCTAAATATCTCCCAGTCAGTTGAGCCAAACGAAGCGCACCAAAACGGTGCTCCAGTTTGGTGCAATAACACCTCATTGCCCCATTTATTGTGCAATGCATGACACCATCCCCTTTGTAAAACAATAGCTTGTAAAGTTGGCACGATTTTTTCATTGTGCCACCTGTTCTCGCAGGGGATCGCCCCGTGGATATAAAAGGAAATGCTATGAAGTCTGTATTAAAAGTTTCACTGGCTGCACTTACCCTGGCTTTTGCAGTGTCCTCTCAGGCTGCCGACAAACTGGTTGTGGCGACCGACACGGCGTTCGTTCCGTTTGAATTCAAACAGGGTGATAAATACGTTGGTTTTGATGTGGATCTGTGGGCCGCTATCGCAAAAGAACTCAAGCTGGATTACACCCTGAAGCCAATGGACTTCAGCGGTATCATCCCGGCACTGCAAACCAAAAACGTTGATCTGGCACTGGCAGGCATCACCATTACCGATGAACGTAAAAAAGCGATCGACTTCTCTGACGGCTACTACAAAAGCGGCCTGCTGGTCATGGTCAAAGCCGATAATAACGACGTAAAAAGCGTGAAAGATCTCGACGGCAAAGTGGTGGCAGTGAAGAGCGGCACCGGTTCTGTTGATTACGCGAAAGCAAATATCAAAACCAAAGACCTGCGTCAGTTCCCGAACATCGACAACGCGTACATGGAACTCGGCACCAACCGTGCTGACGCTGTTCTGCACGACACGCCTAACATCCTGTACTTCATTAAGACAGCCGGTAACGGCAAGTTCAAAGCCGTTGGCGAGTCTCTGGAAGCGCAGCAGTACGGTATCGCATTCCCGAAAGGCAGCGACGACCTGCGCACGAAAGTTAACGGCGCGCTGAAAACGCTGAAAGAGAACGGCACCTACAACGAAATCTACAAAAAATGGTTCGGTACCGAGCCTAAATAATAAGACGTAAAAATGACGTTCACTCGGGGGCGACCTTTCGCCCCTGCTATTTTTGAAACACGGTAACAGTAACAGGAAATTATCATGCAGTTTGACTGGAGCGCCATCTGGCCTGCCATTCCTATCTTGCTTGAAGGCGCTAAAATGACCCTGTGGATTTCGGTCCTGGGTCTGGTTGGTGGGTTGATTATCGGTCTTGTCGCCGGTTTCGCCCGCACCTACGGCGGCTGGATCGCAAACCACATCGCACTGGTTTTCATCGAAGTGATCCGCGGCACGCCTATTGTCGTGCAGGTCATGTTCATCTACTTCGCCCTGCCTATGGCGTTCACCGACCTGCGCATCGACCCGTTCAGCGCGGCCGTCGTCACCATTATGATCAACTCAGGCGCCTACATTGCGGAAATCACCCGCGGTGCGGTGCTGTCGATTCATAAAGGTTTCAGTGAAGCCGGTCTGGCGCTAGGTCTTTCTCGTCGCGAAACGATCCGCCACGTTATTCTGCCGCTGGCGCTGCGTCGCATGCTGCCGCCGCTCGGTAACCAGTGGATCATCAGCATTAAAGATACGTCGCTGTTCATTGTTATCGGCGTGGCCGAACTGACCCGTCAGGGGCAGGAGATCATTGCAGGCAACTTCCGCGCGCTGGAAATCTGGAGTGCGGTAGCCGTTGTCTACCTGATCATTACTCTGGTTCTGAGCTTCGTTCTGCGTCGTCTTGAAAGAAGGATGAAAATCCTGTGATTGAATTTAAAAACGTTTCCAAGCACTTTGGCCCAACCCAGGTGCTGCACAATATCGATCTGAACATCAAACAGGGTGAAGTGGTGGTGATTATTGGGCCATCCGGCTCCGGTAAATCCACCCTGCTGCGCTGCATCAACAAGCTGGAAGAGATCACCAGCGGCGATCTGATCGTCGACGGCCTGAAGGTAAACGACCCAAAAGTGGACGACCGTCTGATTCGTCAGGAAGCGGGCATGGTGTTCCAGCAGTTCTACCTGTTCCCGCACCTCACGGCGCTGGAAAACGTGATGTTTGGCCCACTGCGCGTGCGCGGTGCCAGCAAAGCGGCGGCGGAAGCGCTGGCAAAAGATCTGCTGGCGAAAGTCGGCCTGGCAGAACGTGCGCACCACTACCCTTCCGAGCTGTCAGGCGGCCAACAGCAGCGTGTGGCGATTGCTCGCGCCCTGGCGGTCAAACCGAAAATGATGCTGTTTGATGAGCCTACGTCCGCACTCGACCCGGAGCTGCGCCACGAGGTGCTGAAAGTCATGCAGGATCTGGCGGAAGAAGGGATGACGATGGTTATCGTGACCCACGAAATCGGCTTTGCTGAAAAAGTGGCGTCCCGCCTGATCTTTATTGATAAAGGCCGTATCGCGGAAGACGGTAACCCGCAGGAATTGATTGCGAACCCGCCGAGCCAGCGTTTGCAGGAGTTCCTGCAGCACGTCTCCTGATTGTTCGCTTCAAACGTAAGCCGGGCATGCCCGGCTTTTTTACGCCAGATTGTTCCCAAAAATCCCCCTCCGCGTCCCGACTTCTATACTTATCATTTTGTTCGACATTTTCACCGGAGGACGCCGTGCCGTGGATCCTGCTGCTGTTGAATAGCCTGTTTAGTGCGCCATCGTTCGCCGTCGCGATCCCCGGAGTGACCACCGGGAACACCGCTACCCAGCAAAGTACGCCGCCTCCGGAACCCGATGTTGAACAGAAAAAAGCCGCCTACGGCGCGCTTGCCGACGTCCTTGAAAACGACACCTCCCGGCAGGAGCTCATTGGCCAGCTGCGCAAAGCCGCCGCCACACCGCCCCAGGAAACCGTTCCGACCCTCACCCCTCCGCAGGTGGAGGAGCAAAAAACGGTGCTGGAAAATGTCACTGACGTGAGCCGCCACTATGGGGAAGCGCTCTCCTCGCGCTTTGCCCAGCTCTACCGCAACCTGATTGGCTCACCGCATAAGCCGTTTAACCCACAAACGTTTACCGCCGCCGCCATGCAGTTCCTGATGCTGGCCGGTGCAGTCTTCCTTTTTTACTGGCTGGTGCGCCTGTGCGCGTGGCCGCTGTACCGCAAAATGGGGCAATGGGGACGCAGAAAGAATCAGCAGAAAAGCAGCTGGCTGCACCTGCCGCTGATGATCGCCTCAGCCTTTATCATCGATTTACTGCTGCTGGCGCTGACGCTGTTCTTAGGCCAGATGCTGGCCGACAGGCTGAACGCGGGCAACAAAACCATCGCCTTCCAGCAGTCGCTTTTCCTGAATGCCTTTGCCCTGATTGAGTTCTTCAAGGCGCTGCTGCGGTTACTCTTTTGCCCTCACGTGCCGGCGCTGCGTCCCTTCTCCATTCGGGACGAGAGCGCAACATACTGGGCGCTGCGCCTGAGCGTGCTCAGCGGGCTGATTGGCTACGGTCTGCTGGTTGCCGTGCCGATCATCTCCAACCAGGTGAACGTCCAGTTTGGCGCGCTGGCAAACGTCATTATCATGCTCTGCATTACCGTCTGGTCGCTGTACCTTATCTTCCACAATAAAAAGACCATCACTGAGAGCCTGCTGCATCTGGCCGATCGTTCCCTCTCGTTCTTCAGCCTGTTTATTCGCGCATTCGCCCTGGTGTGGCACTGGCTGGCAAGCGCCTACTTCATCGTATTGTGCTTCTTCTCGCTGTTCGACCCGGGAAACAGCCTGAAATTTATGATGGGGGCAACATTCAAAAGCCTGGCCATTATCGGCATCGCGGCATTTGTCTCGGGGCTGCTGTCGCGCTGGATCTCGAAAACCATCACCCTGTCGCCGCAGGTACAGCGTAATTACCCGGAACTGCAAAAACGGGTGAACGGCTGGATGTCGGTATCCCTCAAGGTGGCGCGCATTCTCACCGTCTGCGTGGCGATCATGCTGCTCCTTAACGCGTGGAGCCTGTTTGATTTCTGGAACTGGCTGCATAACGGCGCAGGTGAAAAAACGGTCGACATTCTGATTCGCATCGCGCTGATTTTGTTCTTCTCTGCCGTCGGCTGGACGCTGCTGGCGAGCCTTATTGAGAACCGCCTGGTATCGGATATTCACGGCAGGCCCCTGCCCAGCGCACGGGCAAGAACGCTGTTAACCCTGTTCCGCAACGCGCTGGCGGTGATTATCAGCACCATCACCATCATGATCGTGCTGTCGGAAATCGGCGTGAATATCGCCCCGCTGCTGGCGGGTGCCGGTGCCCTGGGGCTGGCCATCTCCTTCGGCTCTCAAACGCTGGTGAAGGATATTATTACCGGTATCTTCATTCAGTTTGAAAACGGGATGAACACGGGGGATCTGGTGACCATCGGGCCGTTAACCGGCACCGTGGAGAGGATGTCCATCCGCTCGGTTGGCGTGCGTCAGGACACCGGGGCGTACCACATCATTCCCTGGTCTTCGATCACCACCTTCGCCAACTTTGTGCGCGGCATTGGTTCCGTTGTGGCGAACTACGATGTGGATCGCCACGAGGATGCGGACAAAGCGAAGCAGGCACTTCGCGATGCGGTAGAAGAACTGATGGAGATGGAGGATATTCGCGGGCTGGTGATCGGAGAGCCGTCATTTGCCGGCATCGTCGGGCTGACGAACACAGCCTTTACCCTGCGCGTGTCGTTCACCACCCAGCCGCTGAAGCAGTGGACGGTGCGCTTTGCGCTCGACAGCATGGTGAAAAAACACTTTGATCTGGCGAACGTGCGGATGCCCGTGCAGACGTATCAGGTATTGCCGCCGCCCGCATCGCCGCTCCCTCCGCAGGAGCCGACGCTGTGACCTGGTTGCCGGGTGGCGGCTTCGCCTTACCCGGCCTACGACGGAGTGCTATTTGCGACGTTTGTTGTTGTCCATAAACGTCCAGGCGATAAAGCGGCTCTGTTTCTGGCCCTGCGCCATCTCTTTTTTCACCACTTTTACGGCGCCCGCTTCGGTCAGCGCGCGGTAGAGCGGCGGCAGGTTATCCCCCCGGGAAACCAGCGTCGTAAACCACTTCACCTGACGGCTAAACTGTTTGCTTTCCGCAATCATGCGCAGGATAAACGCCACTTCGCCCCCTTCACACCAGAGCTCCTGCTGCTGTCCGCCGAAGTTCAGCGCGGCATCTTCAGCCTGACCCAGGTTACGGCGCTTGCGCTCGCTGCCCGCACGGGCCGATGCCGCCGAATCATGGAACGGCGGGTTGCACATCGTGGCGTCATAGCTTTCGTTTTTGTGAATAATGCCGTTGAATATCGACGCCGCGTCTTTCTGACGACGCAGGCGAATGGCGCGGCTCAATCCCGGGTTAGCGCTGATAATCGCCTGGGCGCTGGCAAAGGCCTCGTCACCGATTTCGCTTCCGGTAAAGCGCCACTGATATTCATGCGCCCCTATCAGCGGGTAAATCAGGTTCGCACCGGTGCCAATATCCAGGATGGTGGCCTGCTGTGGAACGACACCCTCATTGCCTTCGGCAAGGAGGTCGGCAAGGTGATGTACGTAGTCAGCGCGGCCCGGCACAGGTGGACAGAGAAAGCCTTCCGGGATATCCCAGTGAGCTACACCGTAAAAATGCGCCAGCAGGGCTTTGTTCAGCATTTTAACCGCCTGCGGGTCAGCAAAGTTGACCGAGGATTCACCCGCAGGGGTCTGAACAAGATAGTCCTGCAGCGGCGGGCAGCTCAGGCATAACGCGTTCATGTCGTAGCGGCTGCGGTGGCGATTTCGCGGGTGCAATCCCGGCTTTTGGGCAGTCATGGCATTCTCCTTTAAACAGCGGCGTAAGATACTCTTTGCTGGCCCAACGGTAAATCTTTCTCTGCTACACTCAAAAACCCGCCATAAATCAAACACCTTTATGTCTATGATCCGTCAGCGAATTGTCAATTTACATTGTTCAAAAAATAAGCAGATCATCATCAAATATTTGCGCTAAGTCACACTCGTCAGGCTTCTAAACTTAAAGGGAATCACCTGTTGTTTCCTCATGAGGATGTGATTATGAAAAAGTACCTGACCCTTGCTGTTATCGCAGCCGCCCTGGCGACCGCGTCCTTCTCTGCCATGGCCGTTCAGTCACTGACCCAAAGTACCGATACGAGCCAGCTACGTGCTGCGGGCACCGTTTCGGTAAGCCGTGCCAGTAACCTTGACGATCTACAGGATAAGCTCGCCGAAAAAGCCCGTCAGGAAGGTGCAAAAGGATTCGTGGTGAACTCCGCTGGCGGAGATAACCATATGTACGGCACTGCGACCATTTATAAATAATCTGTCTCTTCCACAAGACTGCATCTGCTCAACGGGTGCAGTTCACTTCTCTCTTCGCCTTGATTGTTCATTTTTTAACCCCATAGTAAACATATGGCCTAAACCGATTTCAGGAGGACGCTATGGCTTCCGGCTGGGCAAATGACGACGCTGTTAACGAACAGATCAACAGTACTATTGAAGATGCGGTTGCGCGTGCCCGCGGTGAAATTCCGCGCGGTGAAAGCCTAACGGAATGCGAAGAATGCGGAGAACCCATTCCGGAGGCGCGCCGAAAAGCCATTCCCGGCGTGCGGCTTTGCATCACGTGCCAACAGCATAAAGATTCAAAAAATGCATCACACTCGGGATATAATCGCAGAGGTTCGAAAGACAGCCAGTTACGTTGACTTTGCTTTACCAAAGCTAACCGAGCGCGCGCGTTCCTTTACGCTCACGGTTTTTAGCCAGACGCGTAGCAAAACGTGCCCTTCGTATCGCTTCGGTAAAGCGCATCCGCAAGAAGTGTAAAGTGGTGCTTTGAATTTATTAATATTCAATAAGTTATTTGTCATTCAATTTTTTTGAGCAACCACGTCAATTCTCTTCGATTTTATCACTCGCAAAAAACCGTGATACTTATCACATCGACGGAACATTGTCCCCTTAACAGAAACACCTGCGAGAGATTAATTATGAAAACCATCAAATATGCTGTAGCTGCTGTTGCCCTGTCCGCTCTGTCTTTCGGCGCTTTCGCTGTAGAGCCAGTCTCTTCCACTCAGGCACAGAACATGAACAAAGTCGGTGTGGTGAGTGCTGATGGCGCAACCACCCTGGACGGTCTGGAAGCCAAACTGGCTGAGAAAGCCGCTGCTGCCGGTGCAAGCGGATACACCATTACCTCCGCTAACGGCAATAACAAGCTGAGCGGTACCGCGGTTATCTACAAATAATCGACTGAACGAATGCTGTACCCTCGCCATACCCTCTGGTGAGCTGCTCCACCCTCATTGACCCTGTTGTTGTTACCCTTGCTTGCCCGTCCGCCACTGGACGGGCTTTTTTTGTCTAAAACGCCTGCGCCACGCGTTCAAGGCCGGCCTGGACGGATTCCACTTCTCCGGTTGCCAGCAAACAGCAGGCCATCTGCAGCTTTATGGAATGCGGAACAGGAACATTTCCGGCGAGGCACTGCTCAATCCAGTGGGCTGTGGTATGGGGATCTTTTGCCTCAGGCAATATCACACCGCTATTCTCTTCCCCGCGTTCCAGAACGGCGCGCGTTCCGGCAGAATCGATCAGCATCACCTGCGGACAGCGCTGCGGGTTCGCATAAACCTCGCCTTCCGTGCCGTGCATCAGTAACGCCCTTGCGCCAATTGCCTCAAAGAACTGCCCCACGCGCGCCACGTATTCCGGATGCGAAACGCTGGAGAGACGCAGGGCGGCATCTTCGCCAAACGGCGTGGCCAGTTTCGCCAGCGTGTGCGCGCTGTTGCGCACGCCCATGCGCCAGCGCATATCGAGCTGCTTTTCCAGCGGCGGACAGAGCGTGCCGACCGGGATATAAACAGGCTGATGGCCATCCAGCTTCGCCTGCGCCTGACCGGCATGACGCGTTGGCTCGATGCCCAACATCCCGAAAATGGTTTCCGTCAGCACGCGGGTGGGATCTTCGCTTACGCCGTGCACCACCACCGGAAATCCCAGCTTGTGTAATAAGATTGCGAGCAATGGAGTTAAATTTGCCTGCTTGCGCGCGCCGTTGTAGCTCGGGATCACGATCGGCATGGGTTTTGCCACCGGCGGCGTTAAGCGCAGCGTTTGCGCCTGCATGGCTTCATAGAACCCGCGCATCTCCGCTTCACCTTCGCCTTTGATACGCAGCGCGATCAGAATGCCCCCCATCTCCAGGTCGGGGACGTCGCCCTCCAGCATGCGGGTATAAAGCGCACGCGCGGTTTCATGGTCCAGATCGCGGGCATGATTTTTCCCGCGCCCTACCTCTTTGATAATTTTGCGATAATCCACGACATTTCTCCTTACAGCAGGTTATCAACAATATAGCCCTGATGATGACTCCGCTGTTAGTTTTTTTGCCCGCCCTGCGGATTTTTATAATCAATTGTTTTAGTAAAAAAATTATTTTGCAAGAATTAATTGAATTATTTGGAAGCTTCGCGGGATCTTTCCCGGCCTGAATTTTCTGATTAAATAGCCAGCGGTGAGTAGTTGAGACATAACTTCGAATAATGCGGGACGCAGAGGTCGAAAGGAGAAACATACAGGTTTAAATATGAAAAAAGTCATTTTAGGTTTATTCATTGCTGCCGCTTTGGGATGCTCTGCATCTTCTTTCGCGGCATCCACCGGCGAAGGGCAAATTAACTTCACGGGTGAAATTATCGATTCCGCCTGTCAGGTGGTGAACGGTTTAAGCAGTCCGCTGAATGTTGCGCTGGGCAAAGTATCCAAAACAACATTTACCGGCGCAGGCTCTACCAGCACCTTAACGAAATTTGATATTCAGTTAAAAGACTGCCCGGAAACGGTCACGTCTGCAGCCATCAACTTCGGTGGTACGCCCGATGCGGATAATAATACCACGCTGGCCTTAACCCCGGGTGCGACAACTGCAACCGGCGTGGCGATTCAGCTGGTTGATTCATCCGAACAGCCCGTCAGTCTGTATACGCCTTCAAAGCAGTATCCTTTAACTCCTGGAACGACGGTAACTAATCTGGAGTTTGGCGCACGTTATATTCAGACTCAGGCTGCGATCACGGCCGGGCAGGCTAACTCAGCCTCTACTTTTACCGTTATTTATAACTGATACGTTTAATGAGGAGATATTCGCCTTCACGCAAAGGTTACTATCTCCTCTTTCTTTGAGACATATTTATGCGACACAGTTATTTATTAAGCGCGCTTTTACTGACCGCAGTAACAGCCCATGCAGGTGTGATCATTAATGGCACCCGACTGGTTTATCAGGGAGAGAAAAAAGAGTCTTCGATTGGGGTTTCCAATCCGGATGATATTAACTATCTGGTACAATCCGGGGTGGATACCGGTTTGAAAAAAGGCGGTAAAGCACCGTTTCTGATTACCCCGCCGCTGTTCCGTCTGAATGCTAAAGAAGATAACGTGCTGCGCGTGGTACGCACCGGCGGAAATATGCCGGAAGATCGCGAGTCGTTGTACTGGTTAAATATTAAAGCCATTCCTTCTTCAAGCCATGAAGAGGGCGTTAATACATTACAAATCGCCATTAATACCCGTATTAAATTGCTGTATCGCCCTACTTCGATTAAAGGCAAACCCGAAGCGGTGGCTGATAAACTGGAATGGCACCGCGAAGGCAACGATCTGGTGGTCAACAACCCTACTCCTTTTTATATGAATTTCCAGAGCGTAACGCTGAACGGCCAAAAAGTAACAAAAGCGACCTGGGCTGTGCCAAATACCGCTACCCGCTTTGCCCTTCCGTCAAATATGAGCGGTAACACCGTGAGCTGGTCGGTCATTAACGATTACGGAAGCATCAGTAAAACCTGGTCTGCATCCGTTCGTTAATACTCTATTCGACGCCTGGATAATCATGTACAGCACAACTAAGCCGCTATTACGTCGACTGCGTGAAATGCTGCCCACTTTTTGTGGGATAGCGGTGACATGCTGCGCGCTCCAGGCCCACGCTGATGATTATTTTAACCCTGCCCTGCTGGATATTGATAATCCAGAGCAGGCAAAGACCGATCTCTCTGTTTATGAAAAAGGTCCCGGTCAGGCGCCAGGCAAATATCAGGTAACGATGTTCGTCAATAACAATAAAATCGACACCCGTGACGTCCTTTTTACATTACAAAAAGATGCGCAGGGAGATGATTCCCTGCAGCCCTGCCTGAGTCTGGATGAATTAACGCATCTGGGCATCAAAACAAAAGATTATCCAAAGCTGGCGGCAAAAGGGGAATGCGCGGATCTCAGCGCCATCCCTTCGGCCTCGGCGACTTTCCGCATCAAAAACCAGCAACTACTGCTGAGTATTCCCCAGTCGGCGCTGGGCCAGGTGCCTCGCGGCTACATCGATCCGAAAGAGTATGACGAAGGGATCACCGCGGGCATCCTGAACTATAGCGTTAACGCCAGCCAAAGCCGCGCCCGCCAACAGGGGAAAGCGGACAACAGCAGCCAGTTTATTAATCTGCGCCCCGGCTTTAACGCCGGTGCCTGGCGCGTGCGTAATTACAGTACCTGGAACCACAATTCGGACGGGGGTCAGGACGACGGCAAGCTGACCCCGGTCTATACCTATGCCCAGCGCGATATCGTGGGGCTGAAGAGCGAATTGACCGTGGGGCAGAGCAGCACCCAGGCCGACGTTTTCGACAGCGTCTCTTACACTGGCGCACAGCTGGCTACCGAAAGCGACATGCTGCCGGACAGCGAGCGCGGTTATGCCCCGGTGGTACGCGGCACGGCGCACAGTAATGCCCAGGTGGTGGTTCGCCAGAATGGCTACGTTATCTATCAAAACACCGTGGCCCCCGGCGCGTTTGAGATTAACGATCTCTACCCCACCGGCAGCAGCGGCGATCTGAACGTCACGGTAAAAGAGACCGACGGTAGCGAGAGTCATTTCGTGGTGCCGTTTGCCTCCGTGCCGGTGCTGCAGCGGGAAAAACACCTGAAATACAGCGTCGCGGCAGGGCGTTACCGTTCATACGATAAAGAGGTTGAGAAGACCCCTTTCGCCCAGGGCAGCGCCATCTATGGCCTGTCACACGGGGTCACCCTTTACGGCGGTACGCAGCAGAGTTCGCATTACCACTCCGCCGCGCTCGGCGCAGGGAAAAACGTTGGCGACCTCGGCGCGTTCTCCTTAGACGTTACCCGCGCCAAAGCGTTACTGAAAAAGCGCAAAACCAGCAAAGGGCAATCCCTTCGTCTGCGCTATAGCAAAAATTTTACCGCGACCGGCACTAGCTTCTCGCTGGCGGGTTATCGCTACAACAGCAAAGGCTTTTACACCCTGCAGGACACTATGGAGTCCTGGACTCGTGCAAACGACTGGTCCGCTCCACAGCAGCGCCGCGCACGAGCGGAGGCCACCATCGACCAGACGCTGGGCGATAAGTGGGGTTCGGTGACGCTAAGCCTGGTGAAAGAGCGTTACTGGAGCCAGAGTCAGGATATGACCTCCCTGAGCGTGAGCTACAACAACAGCTGGCACGGCGTGAGCTATAGCCTGAGCTACAGCGTCAATAAAAACAGCGACGACACGGACGAGGACGGTAAATCCATCAGCGATGACCAACAAATCGGCCTCAACGTGTCGGTTCCGCTCGACCGCTGGCTGCCTGACACCTGGGCAAACTACAGCCTGAACAACGGTAAAGACGGCACCACCCACAATCTGGGCCTGAATGGTACCGCGCTGGAGGGAGACAAGCTGAGCTGGAACGTTCAGCAGGGACTGGACAGCGCCAATAACAACACTTCTACCAGTATGAATGCGGATTACAAAGGTACCTACGGTGAAATACGCGGGGGCGTCAGCCAGGACAGCCATCAGCACACCGTGAGCGCCGGGATCCAGGGCGGCATCGTCGCCCACTCTGACGGCGTCACCTTCGGTCAGACCTTGGGCGAAACCGTGGTGCTGATTAAAGCGCCGGGAACACACGGCACGCACGTTGCCAACCAGACGGGCGTGGAAACGGACTCTCGCGGCTATACGCTGGTGCCCTTTGTCACGCCGTGGCGTCACAACCCCATTTCACTGGACACGGAGACACTGCCAGACGATGCCGACGTCACGCACGCCTCGCAGACGGTAACACCATCACGCGGCGCGGTAGTTCGCGCCAGCTTCGATACTCGCGTGGGCAACCGCGTCTTAATGACCCTCGCCTGGAATGATAAACCGCTGCCCTTCGGCGCAACGGTTACCACGGAAGATAAGAGCAGTGAATTTATCGTCGGTAACGACGGCCTGGTGTATCTCACCGGACTGCCGCAGCACGGACGCCTTTTCGTTTCCTGGGGCAAGGAGGGGAGCGAGCATTGCGTCGCCGATTACGCCCTGATGCAAGAGAAGGATAACACCAACATTATTAATGCTGCGGCGCAGTGTCACTGATTAACACCGGACCGATCATGATTCAGATAGCAAAATCATTTTTCTTACTTTTAGTTCTGGCGACGGCAGCACTCTTTATGCCGCACGCAAAAGCTTCTTGCCAATCGCCGAGCCTGCCCGCGCTACTATCATTAACGTCGATTTCGGTCTCCACCAGCCTGCCCGTGGGTTCGACCATTCCGGGAACTGAACGCACCGTGCACATATCGGGAAACTGTTACTACGCGCCGGATGCGGGTCAGCCAATCATCGCGTGCTACAACGGCTTCGGCAAAGAGATCCCCGGGCTCCCTGGCGTCTATGAAACAGGCGTTGCTGGTATCGGTATCTCGCTAAAAAATGATAAAGGACAGCGCGTGACCGGCGCTGCGGACCAGATTTGTTCGGCGAACATGCCCGTAGGCCAGGTCTCCGGTACGATAAACAGTGACTCTACCATCCCCTTTAGCTTTGACGTGATGCTGGAACTGGTAAAAACCAGCGAAACCGTGGCTTCGGGCGCACTGACAATGAGCAATACGCAATTCAACCTTGCAGTGGGACGCGTTGAGGCCCTGGGTGACCCTAATACCCTCTCTTACTCAGGCAATGTTCAGGTAAAAGCAGTGACCTGTTCGGTGTCACCTAAATCCCTGACCGTCACGCTGGGTGATTTTCCGGTGAGCCGTTTTACCGGTCCGGGAACCCTGGTCTCACAGTCGGTATTCAATATCGGCATGCTCTGCGATCGGGATGTACAGCCGGAAATGATGATCACCAGCGCCAATGGCTATGAAACGAATTTTCCCGGCGTGATCAAATTAACGCCGGAAAGCGGCGTCGCCACCGGCGTGGGGGTGAAAATGCTCTTTGACGGTCAGATACCTGTTTTCGGGCAATATATGAATACCTTTACCGCCTATGCCAATGTCCAGTCGCAATATCCCTTCAGCGTCTCTTACGAACAAACCAGTTCGGAGGTGACGCCCGGAACGGCGAATGCCGTCGCAACCATTACGGTAGCCTACAAATGAAAACGTTATTAACCCTTTTACTGCTTGGTGTGGCCAGCCAGAGCCTGGCGGAAGAAATTCAACTCGATGTTCGCGGAAACATTTATGCCAACGCCTGCCAGGTGGACAGCGCCAGCCAGAACCTGACGGTCAATCTGGGCAAAGCGAATACCGGCGATTTTAAGGACGTGGGCGATACCGGACAATGGACATCATTCGACTTAACCCTGTCGAAATGCCCAACCACTTCCGTGCTGGCCACGGCCACCTTTCACGGTCAACCAGACAGCCTTCATCCGACTAAATTCGCCAGCACCGGAACCGCGAAAGGACTGGCGCTGGAGCTTGCCGACCCGCAGGATCAGATCTCGCTTGCCCCGGACGCCAGCTTCAGCGTGCTGATCAACCAGAACAATCACACGGCGGATTTCCCGCTGGCCGCCCGCTATTACGCCACCTCATTGCCGGTCACGGCAGGAACGTTCAGCAGCGTGGTACAGGTGACCTTCATTTACCAGTAGGACTGCGCCCCTTAGCACGGATGCTTTTCTTGCGCCCGGCGGCTGGTTTTGCCGGGCGTTTTTTTACCTCGGGCACCTCTGGCTGTTCGATCGGGAAGATCGGCAGGGCGTTCAGGAGCCGTTGGCCGTAATTTTTGGTGAGCAGGCGTTTGTCATAAATCACCACCTCGCCCCAGCAGCCGTGGCTACGTATCAAGCGGCCGACCTGCTGAATCAGATTAAACGACGCCGCAGGTAAACTCTGCACCTCAAACGGATAGCGGTTGAGGCTTTTCAGCCACTCCCCCTCGGTAATCACCACCGGGCTGTCGATAGGCGGGAAGGCTATTTTATGGATATGCACCTGCGTCAGGTAATCGCCTTTCAAATCCAGACCTTCAGCAAACGACTGCAACCCCACCAGCACGCTGCGCTCGCCGCTATCAATGCGTTTACGGTGGGTTTCCACCAGCCGGTAGCGCGGCTGCTCCCCCTGCACCAGCAGGAGTAAACGCAGATCGGTGACGTGTTCGAGGAAGCGCTGCATCGCCCGCCCGCTGGCAAACAGCACCAGCATGCCGGGGTACTTTTTACTCTCGACCTGATCGCGGAAGTAGGCCGCCATTTCAGCGATGTGCTGCTCTTCGTTATCAATAAGCGGCTCGAATTTCATGCGCGGAATGACCAGCTTGCCCTGCTCGCAGTGGTTAAACGGCGAGTCCAGCGCCACAAAGCGGTCGCCCGCTTTCTCTTTTAGCCCGCTCATCTCCTGCAGCCTTGAAAAACTGTTCAGGGAGCGCAGCGTGGCAGAGGTGACAACAACGTGCGGCACGCTGCGCCAGATCAGCTTTTCCAGCTGATCGGCCACGCGGATGCCCACGCAGTGGAAAAAGAGATGAACCTGCCCGTCCCGCACTTCGCGAGTGGCCCATTTGGTGACCGGCGCGCCGGACGCCTGCGCCATCGAGGCCAGACGCCAGAGCTTGCTTTGCGCTTCGAACATCCCCAGCGCGCGGTTCATCTGCAGCAGAACGCGGTGCAGACGTACCACGTCATGCGAGCCGGTTTTCTCGCTGAGATCGTTTAAGAACATCTCCGCCAGCCCGCGCAGCTTTTCCAGATGCTTCGCCAGCTGCTGGCAAATCTCCATCACCTCTTCCGGCAGCTCACCCATCGCAAAGCGGTGTTCGGCTTCCTGGGTTGCCGGAAGATAAAGATTCAGGATGTTGTTCAGGGATGAGATGAGGCTATACACCTCTTCGCAGTGGTCGCTCAGCCGCTCCGGCACCGCCAGCGGCGGCGTGGTTTTCGGGCGGAACTGCTCCATGCAGATCGCCACCAGCTTGCAGAAGAGATCCAGCTGCAGGCGGAACCAGGGCGCGGTGATTTCGGCGCTCATCTCCAGCGCGTCACGCGCCACGTCCGGCAGATGATGACCTTCATCAAGCACCAGCAGCAGGTTTTTCGGCTCCGGCAGCACCGCTTCGCTCTCCAGCGCCGCCATTACCAGGGCGTGGTTAGCCACCACCACTTCGGCTTCCTGAATTTCGCGCCGGGCGACAAAGAACGGGCATTCGCGGTAGTAGTGGCAGTTGCGGTTCAGGCAGCTGGCTTTGTCGGTGCTGAGCCTGCGCCACAGGTCATCGCTGATGGCCTGACTGGTGTGATCCCGCAGGCCGTCCCACTTATAGCCGTCGAGCTCGGCTTTGAGTTTTGCACACTGCTCCTGCTCGGCCTTATTGTTTGGCGTCAGCTCGTCATCCAGAAACGCGAGCAGATCCTGCTGATTCGGCTCGCTGCTGGCCAGCGCCGCCAGGTTACGCGGACACACGTAACGCCCGCGCCCAAAGGCTGCCGTAAACCGCAGGTCGGGGATAATTTTGCGCAGCAGCGGTAAATCTTTACTAAAGATCTGGTCCTGCAAGGCCACGTTGGCGGTGCTGACCACCAGCGTTTTGTCCTCTTCCCGCGCAATCGCGATGCCGGGAATGAGATACGACAGGGTTTTCCCGACGCCGGTCGGGGCTTCAATCGCAAGATGTCGCCCGTCGTCCCCGGCGAGCGTTTTTGCCACGTCGGCAATCATCTGCCGCTGCGGCGCTCGGGGGATAAAATCGGGGATCTGCTGTTGTAGCGCCTTATACCATGCGCCAATTTGCGCCTTGAGCGCAGCGGTTAAAGCCATCGGAAAACCTGAAACACTGTATAAACAGCCACTATTGTGGCACTTTCTCTTCGCTGCCGCAAAAAGAAAAGCCCGGCTTTACGACCGGGCTTCCAGATTACTGCGGGTTAGCGGGCTTGCGCGGGCGGCGTCGACGCTGCCCTTCTCCTGCCGGTTTCCCTTCGCCGCTGCGCCACGGGTTTTCACCCGCCGGTTTGCTGTCGTTGTTACGACGCGGCGGTTTGCCGGATGATTTCGGCGCGCTACCTTCGGCACGACGCGGCTGCTGACCGCGACCGCCGCCGCCCTGACCGCGTCCACCGCCGCCCTGACGACCGTTCTGAATCGGCTCGGCTTTGATCGACGGATCCACTTCGTAACCCGGGGTTTCGATGCGCGGGATCTCTTTCTTCAGCAGGCGCTCGATGTCGCGCAGCAGCTTGTGTTCGTCCACGCAGACCAGAGAGAGCGCTTCACCGGTTGCCGCCGCGCGGCCGGTACGGCCGATACGGTGAACGTAATCTTCCGGCACGTTCGGCAGCTCGTAGTTCACCACGTGCGGCAGCTCTTCAATGTCGAGACCACGGGCAGCGATGTCGGTCGCCACCAGCACGCGGATGTCGCCGGATTTAAAGTCCGCCAGCGCACGGGTACGCGCGCCCTGGCTCTTGTTACCGTGAATGGCGGCGCTGCGGATGCCGTCTTTATTCAGCTGTTCCGCCAGGTGGTTGGCGCCGTGCTTGGTGCGGGTAAAGACCAGCACCTGCTGCCAGTTGCCCTGGCCGATCATCTGGGAGAGCAGTTCCCGCTTGCGCTTTTTATCCACAAAGTGAACGTGCTGCGTCACCTGCTCAGAGGCGGTGTTGCGGCGCGCCACTTCCACTTCCAGCGGGTTATGCAGCAGCTTTTCCGCCAGCGCCTTGATCTCGTCGGAGAAGGTCGCGGAGAAGAGCAGGTTCTGACGACGCGCGGGCAGCTTGGCCAGCACGCGACGAATATCGTGGATGAAGCCCATGTCGAGCATGCGGTCGGCCTCGTCCAGCACCAGAATTTCGATGCCATCGAGCTTCACCGCGTTCTGGTGTTCGAGATCCAGCAGACGGCCCGGCGTTGCTATCAGCACGTCCACGCCGCCGCGCAGCTTCATCATCTGCGGGTTAATGCTGACGCCACCGAAAACCACCAGCGAGCGGATGTTGAGATAGCGGCTATAGTCACGCACGTTCTCACCAATCTGCGCCGCCAGCTCGCGGGTTGGGGTCAGGATCAGGGCGCGGACAGGACGACGGCCTTTGGCGTGCGGCTGATTTTTTACCAGCAGTTCCAGCAGCGGCAGGGTAAAGCCCGCGGTTTTGCCGGTACCGGTCTGGGCGCTCGCCATCAGGTCACGGCCCTGAAGAACGGCGGGGATCGCCTGCTGCTGGATTGGGGTTGGCTCAACGTAGCCCTGCTCTGCGATCGCGCGCAGAATTTCCGGGTTCAGGCCAAGGGAATCAAAAGACATAAAAACTCCGAACCGCCCCGACCATCACAGGTGTAGTTTTCAGGGAGATATAACGAATAGGGGAGGACAAAAACCACAATGTCGCGAAGGAGCGGAGTGTAGCAGCTTTTGTGACGTAGCGCATAAAATATCCCTCAGCGTTCCCTCGACGTAAACGGGAATCAGGCATAATCTTAATCAATCGATTGATTAATTCTTAATGCCGCCATGAATACGACACCCACAACAACCAAAGGTGAACAGGCCAAAAATCAGCTTATCGCCGCCGCGCTGGCGCAGTTTGGTGAGTACGGGCTGCATGCAACCACGCGCGATATTGCAGCGCTGGCCGGGCAGAACATTGCGGCGATTACCTACTATTTTGGCTCAAAAGAGGATTTATACCTCGCCTGCGCCGAGTGGATCGCCGATTTTATCGGCACGCAGTTTCACCCGCACGTTGAGGAAGCCACCGCGCTGCTCGGCCAGCCGTCGCCGGATCGCGCCGCCGTTCGCCAGCTTATTCTCAATGCCTGTCACGATATGATCCGCCTGCTGACGCACGACGATACGCTCAACCTGAGCAAGTTTATCTCACGGGAGCAGCTCTCCCCGACCGTCGCCTACCAGCGGGTACACGATCGGGTGATTGAGCCAATGCACTCGCACCTGACCCGGCTGATCGCCGCCTATACCGGGCGGGACGCCAGTGATACCGAGACAGTTTTGCATACCCACGCCCTGCTGGGTGAAATCCTTGCCTTCCGTCTGGGCAGGGAAACCATCCTGTTACGCACCGGCTGGACACAATTTGATGAGGATAAAGCCGCGCAGATTAGCAAGGTGATCGCCTGTCACGTCGATCTGATCCTGCAAGGCTTAACGCAAAGGAGCCTGAAGTCATGAAAAAACCTGTCGCCATCATTCTGGTGGTTGTTGTTTTGCTTGCCGCCGGAGTCGGTGGATGGCTGTGGTATCAGAGCCATCAGGATAAAGGCCTGACGCTGTACGGTAACGTGGATATTCGTACGGTGAATATGAGCTTCCGCGTGGGCGGACGTCTCGCCTCGCTGAACGTGGACGAAGGCGATGCCATTAAAAGCGGGCAGACGCTGGGGATGCTGGACAAAGCGCCCTATGAGAATGCGCTGCTGCAGGCCAAAGCAGGCGTGTCCGTCGCCCAGGCACAGTATGACCTGATGCTGGCAGGCTATCGCGACGAAGAGATTGCCCAGGCCGCCGCCGCCGTTAAGCAGGCGCAAGCCGCCTATGACTACGCGCAGAACTTCTACGCGCGCCAGCAGGGGCTGTGGAAAAGCCGCACCATTTCCGCCAACGATCTGGAAAATGCGCGTTCGTCCCGCGACCAGGCGCAGGCCACGCTGAAATCCGCGCAGGATAAATTAAGCCAGTACAACACCGGTAACCGACCGCAGGATATCGCCCAGGCGAAGGCCAGCCTTGAACAGGCGCAGGCGCAGCTGGCCCAGGCAGAGCTGGATCTGCACGACACCACCTTAATCGCGCCGTCTGACGGCATGCTGATGACCCGCGCCGTGGAGCCGGGAAGCATGCTCAGCGCCGGCAGCACCGTCTTAACGCTCTCCCTGACCCGCCCGGTCTGGGTACGCGCCTACGTTGATGAGCCAAACCTCGGCCAGATGCAGCCGGGCCGCGAGCTGCTGCTCTATACCGACGGCCGCCCGGACAAGCCGTATCACGGCAAGGTGGGCTTTGTCTCCCCTACCGCCGAATTCACGCCGAAAACCGTTGAAACACCGGACCTGCGTACCGACCTCGTGTATCGCCTGCGCATCATCGTGACCGATGCGGACGACGCGCTGCGTCAGGGCATGCCCGTCACCGTAAAAGTAGACAACGGGGAACGACATGAATGACGCGGTTATTCAGCTCAATAATCTGGTTAAACGCTTCGCGGGAATGGACAAACCGGCCGTCGCGCCGCTGAACTGCACTATCCAGAAAGGCTATGTGACCGGGCTGGTCGGCCCGGACGGCGCGGGGAAAACCACGCTGATGCGGATGCTGGCCGGGCTGCTGAAGCCGGATGAAGGATCGGCCCGCGTGCTCGGTCTTGACCCGATCGAGGATGACGGAGCCCTTCACGCCATGCTCGGCTATATGCCGCAGAAGTTTGGCCTGTACGAAGACCTGACGGTGATGGAAAACCTGAACCTGTACGCCGACCTGCGCAGCGTCACCGGCGAAACGCGGCAGAAAACCTTCGCGCGCCTGCTGGAGTTTACCTCCCTCGGCCCGTTCACCGACCGGCTGGCAGGCAAGCTCTCCGGCGGGATGAAGCAGAAGCTGGGGCTGGCATGCACGCTGGTCGGCGAGCCGAAAGTGCTGCTGCTGGACGAGCCCGGCGTCGGCGTAGATCCGATTTCGCGCCGCGAGCTGTGGCAGATGGTGCACGAGCTGGCGGGCGACGGGATGCTGATCCTCTGGAGCACCTCCTACCTCGACGAAGCGGAACAGTGCCGGGACGTGCTGCTGATGAACGAAGGCGAACTGCTGTATCAGGGCGAGCCGACGACGCTGACGCAGAGCATGGCCGGGCGCAGCTTCCTGCTGCACAGCCCGCAGGAGTCCAACCGCAGGCTGCTGCAGCGGGTGCTCAGGCTGCCGCAGGTCAGCGACGGGATGATCCAGGGCCGCTCGGTACGGGTGATCCTCAAAAAAGAGGCCACCGTCGACGAGATTCGCCGCGCGCCCGACATGCCTGAAATCGAGATGGAAGAGACCGCGCCGCGCTTTGAAGACGCGTTTATCGACCTGCTGGGCGGCGCGGGGACGTCAGAGTCGCCGCTTGGCGCCATTCTGCATACGGTGGACGGCACGCCGGGCGAAACGGTCATTGAGGCCAAGTCCCTCACCAAGAAATTTGGGGATTTCGCCGCCACCGACAACGTCAATTTCGCGGTAAAACGCGGCGAGATTTTTGGCCTGCTCGGACCGAACGGCGCGGGAAAATCGACCACCTTTAAGATGATGTGCGGCCTGCTGGTGCCGACGTCCGGCAAAGCGCTGGTGCTGGATATGGATCTGAAGGTCAGCTCCGGCAAGGCGCGCCAGCATCTGGGCTATATGGCGCAGAAGTTCTCGCTGTATGGCAACCTGACGGTCGAACAGAATCTGCGCTTTTTCTCTGGCGTGTACGGCCTGCGCGGACGGGCGCAGAACGAGAAGATCCGCCGCATGAGCGACGCCTTCGGGTTAGCGACGATTGCTTCCCACGCCACCGACGAACTGCCGCTCGGCTTTAAGCAGCGGCTGGCGCTGGCCTGCTCGCTGATGCACGAGCCGGATATTCTGTTTCTGGATGAGCCGACCTCCGGCGTTGATCCCCTCACCCGCCGCGAGTTCTGGCTGCATATCAACAGCATGGTGGAAAAAGGGGTGACCGTGATGGTGACCACCCACTTCATGGACGAGGCGGAGTACTGCGACCGCATCGGGCTGGTGTATCGCGGCAAGCTGATTGCCCACGGCACCCCGGACGACCTGAAAAACCAGGCCGCCGATGATGAAGTTCCGGACCCGACCATGGAGCAGGCGTTTATCACCCTCATCCACGACTGGGATAAGGAGAATGCCCATGCGCAGTAAGGCCATTTCCTGGCGCCGGGTGCGCGCGCTGTGCGTTAAAGAGACGCGTCAGATCGTGCGTGACCCCAGCAGCTGGCTGATTGCGGTAGTGATCCCCCTGCTGCTGCTGTTTATCTTTGGCTACGGCATTAACCTGGACTCCAGCAAGCTGCGGGTCGGGATTTTGCTGGAGCAGCAGAGTGAGGATGCGCTGGACTTTACTCACGCCATGACCGGATCGCCCTACATTGACGCCACCATCAGCGATAACAGGCAGGAGTTGATCCAGAAAATGCAGGCCGGGAAAATTCGCGGCCTGATCGTCATTCCGGTGGATTTTGCCGCCAATATGGCGCGGGCAAATGCCGATGCGCCGATCCAGGTGATCACCGACGGCAGCGAGCCAAACACCGCCAACTTCGTGCAGGGCTACGCGGAGGGGATCTGGCAGCTCTGGCAGATGCAGCGGGCGGAAGATCGGGGTGAAGAATTTAAACCGCTCATCGACGTGCAGACGCGCTACTGGTTTAACCCCGCCGCCATCAGTCAGCACTTTATTATTCCGGGCGCGGTGACAATTATCATGACGGTGATTGGCGCGATCCTGACCTCGCTGGTGATCGCCCGCGAGTGGGAGCGCGGCACCATGGAGGCGCTGCTTTCAACCGAAGTGACGCGCGTCGAGCTGCTGCTGTGCAAGCTCATTCCCTACTACTTCCTCGGCATGCTGGCAATGCTGCTCTGCATGCTTGTCTCGGTCTTTATCCTCGGCGTGCCGTATCGCGGCTCGCTGGTGGTGCTGTTTTTTATCACCAGCCTGTTTTTACTCAGCACGCTGGGCATGGGGCTGCTCATCTCCACCATCACCCGCAACCAGTTCAACGCCGCGCAGGTGGCCCTCAATGCCGCCTTTTTACCGTCGATTATGCTGTCCGGGTTTATCTTCCAGATAGACAGTATGCCTGCGGTGATCCGCGCCGTGACCTACATCATCCCGGCACGCTACTTTGTGAGCACGCTGCAAAGCCTGTTCCTGGCGGGGAATATTCCGGTGGTGCTGCTCGTCAACACGCTGTTTTTAATGGCGTCAGCGGCGATGTTTATTGGGTTGACGTGGATGAAAACCAAACGGCGACTGGATTAAGGAGCGAACATGTTTCACCGATTATGGACGTTGATACGCAAAGAGCTGCAATCCCTGCTGCGCGAGCCGCAAACCCGCGCCATTCTGGTCTTGCCGGTACTGATCCAGGTTTTACTGTTCCCGTTTGCCGCCACCCTTGAGGTGACCAACGCCACCATTGCCATTTACAACGAAGATAACGGCAAACATTCCGTCGAGCTGACGCAGCGCTTTGCCCGTGCGAAAGCCTTTACCCACATCCTGCTGCTGAAAAGCCCGCAGGAGATCCAGCCCACCATCGACACGCAAAAAGCGCTACTGCTGGTGCGGTTCCCGGCGGATTTCTCCCGCAATCTGGATACTTTCCAGACCGCGCCGATGCAGCTGATCCTCGACGGGCGTAACTCCAACAGCGCCCAGATTGCCGCCAACTACCTGCAGCAGGTGGTGAAGGATTACCAGCAGGAGCTGATGGAGGGCAAACCGAAGCCCAACAACAGCGAGCTGGTGGTGCGTAACTGGTACAACCCGAACCTGGACTACAAGTGGTTCGTGGTGCCGTCGCTGATCGCCATGATTACCACTATTGGGGTGATGATCGTGACTTCCCTTTCCGTCGCCCGCGAGCGCGAACAGGGCACGCTGGACCAGCTGCTGGTCTCCCCGCTCGCCACCTGGCAAATTTTCGTCGGCAAAGCGGTCCCGGCACTGATCGTCGCGACGTTCCAGGCCACCATCGTGCTGGGGGTGGGAATTTGGGCCTATCAGATCCCGTTCGCCGGTTCGCTGGCGCTGTTTTACTTCACTATGGTGATTTACGGGCTGTCGCTGGTGGGGTTTGGACTGCTGATCTCGGCGCTCTGCTCGACGCAGCAGCAGGCGTTTATCGGGGTGTTCGTCTTTATGATGCCCGCGATTTTGCTCTCGGGTTATGTTTCACCCGTCGAGAACATGCCGGTGTGGCTACAGGATCTGACGTGGGTAAACCCGATTCGGCACTTTACGGACATCACCAAGCAAATCTATCTGAAGGATGCGAGTCTGGATATTGTCTGGGGAAGTTTGTGGCCGCTACTGGTCATAGCGGCCACGACGGGCTCAGTGGCGTACGCGATGTTTAGACGCAACATTGCGTAGCTTTTTCTCTTTGGTCAGCAGCGAGACCACCGCAGGCCCAGCGAGGATAGCCAGACCCGCCAGGGCCAGCAGCAGGTTGTTTTGCAGCACGCGCGACAGCAGCCAAAGCACGATCATCGCCGCGCCAAAATACCAGGTGGTGGTGAGCTCTTCGAGCACATCACCCACCTCGCGCCAGCGCGCTTCATGGTGGCGCTGTAGGAACAGCATCGACAGCACGGTGACGCCATAAAGGACGCATAGCCCCAGGCCAACACGCACCAGCGTGCCGCTCATCCAGCCCATCACCAGTACGGCCACGACCAGTAAATGCAACATTATCTGCCAGCAACTCAGGCCAGTTGCGACACGAACACGTTGTTGCCACTTCATGGCTTCTCTCCTGAAGGATTTTTCTCTGCTTAATCAGACTACCGCACTTTACGGAAAATTCCGTAACGCCGCATCTTTTTGTGACGACGACTACACTTTATTTTCATTGGGATAGTCACTCAGGAAGGAGCTTATGACTCAAAAAATGCAGCATTTCTCGCTTAAGGTGCTGACGATAAACATTCATAAGGGCTTCACAGCATTTAATCGCCGCTTCATTTTACCGGAGCTGCGCGACGCGGTACGCACCGTCAGCGCGGATATTGTCTGCCTGCAGGAGGTGATGGGCGCACACCAAGTGCATCCGCTCCACTTTGAGAACTGGCCCGACACGCCGCACTATGAATTTCTGGCCGACACCATGTGGAGTGATTACGCCTACGGCCGCAACGCGGTCTATCCGGAAGGACATCACGGAAACGCGGTACTGTCCCGTTACCCCATTGAACATTACGAAAACCGCGACGTTTCCGTCGGGGAAAGCGAAAAACGCGGCCTGCTTTACTGCCGCATTACGCCGCCAGACCTCGAGCGACCAGTCCATGTCGGCTGTGTTCACCTGGGCCTTCGCGAAGCCCATCGTCAGGCGCAGCTGAAAATGCTGGCCGAATGGGCCAACGCGCTTCCCGAAGGTGAACCGGTGGTGGTGGCGGGCGATTTCAACGACTGGCGACAGCGGGCAAACCATCCGCTGAAGGTGGATGCCGGGCTGGAAGAGATTTTTACTCGCGCCAACGGCAGGCCTGCGCGTACCTTCCCGGTCCGTTTCCCGCTGCTTCGGCTTGACCGCATCTACGTGAAAAATGCCCACGCCAGCAGCCCGACCGCCCTGGCTCTCCTTAACTGGCGACATCTTTCCGACCATGCCCCGCTCAGCGCGGAGATCCACCTATGAAATGTTCCTGGCAGGAAGGCAACCGAATCACGCTGCTGGTCAACGGGGACGAGTATTATCCGGCCGTATTTAAAGCAATTGACCATGCACAGCAGAAGGTGATCCTCGAAACCTTTATCTGGTTCGAAGACGACGTGGGCAAGCAGTTGCATAGCGTGCTGCTGCGCGCCGCCCGGCGCGGCGTCAAAATTGAAGTGCTGCTTGATGGCTATGGCTCGCCGGATCTCAGCGATGCGTTTGTGAATGAATTGACCTCCGCGGGCGTGGTGTTTCGCTACTACGATCCCGGCCCTCGCCTGTTCGGCATGCGTACCAATCTTTTCCGCCGGATGCACCGCAAAATTGTGGTGGTGGATGAGACGGTGGCGTTTGTCGGCGGCATTAACTACTCCGCTGAGCATATGTCCGACTACGGCCCGGAGGCGAAGCAGGACTACGCCATTCGCATTGAAGGCCCGGTGGTGCAGGACATCTTACTGTTTGAGCTGGAGAACCTGCCGGGTAAAGAGGCCGTTCGCCGCTGGTGGAGACGCCGCCATCGCCCGGAAGAGAACCGGAAGCCCGGCGAAGCGCAGGCCCTTTTCGTCTGGCGGGATAACGGCGAGCACCGGGACGACATAGAACGTCATTATCTCAAGATGCTCGCCAACGCGAAGCGCGAAGTGATTATTGCTAACGCCTACTTTTTCCCGGGCTATCGTCTGCTGCACGCCATGCGCAATGCGGCCCGACGCGGGGTACGCGTGAAGCTAATTGTGCAGGGCGAGCCGGATATGCCGATTGTCAAAGTGGGCGCACGCCTGCTGTATAACTACCTGGTGAAGGGCGGCGTACAGATCTACGAATATCGCCGCCGACCGCTGCACGGCAAAGTGGCGCTGATGGACGATCACTGGGCCACCGTGGGTTCGAGTAATCTCGATCCGCTGAGCTTATCGCTCAATCTCGAGGCTAATCTGATCATTCACGATCGCCAGTTTAACCAGACCCTGCGGGATAACCTGCAGGCGCTAATCGTTAACGACAGCGTGCGCGTGGACGAGTCCATGGTCCCCAAACGTACCTGGTGGAACCTGGGCATCAGCGTGGTGGTGTTCCACTTCCTGCGCCATTTCCCGGCGATGGTCGGCTGGCTTCCGGCGCATACGCCTAAGCTGGCGCAGGTGGACCCGCCGGTACAACCGGAAATGGAAACCCAGGACCGTATTGAAGCGGAAGATGGAGGCAAACCCTGATGTCGAAATCGCATCCGCGCTGGCGGCTGGCAAAAAAGATCCTGACCTGGCTGTTTTTTATTGCGGTCGCGGTTCTGCTGGTGGTCTACGCGCAGAAAGTTGACTGGGAAGAGGTGTGGAAAGTCATCCGCAACTATAACCGGATGGTGCTGCTGGGCGCTGTGGGGCTGGTTATTGTCAGCTACCTGATGTACGGCTGCTATGACCTGCTGGGCCGCGCTTACTGCGGCCACAAGCTGGCCAAACGTCAGGTTATGCTGGTGTCGTTTATCTGCTACGCCTTTAACCTGACGCTGAGCACCTGGGTCGGCGGCATTGGCATGCGCTATCGCCTTTACTCGCGGCTCGGCCTGCCGGGCGGGACCATCACGCGCATTTTCTCGTTAAGCATCACCACCAACTGGCTGGGCTATATTCTGCTCGGTGGGGTGATCTTCACCATCGGCGTGGTGCAACTGCCCGCGCACTGGTATATCGATGAGGCCACGCTGCGCATTCTGGGCATCGTGCTGCTACTGATTATCGCCGTTTATCTGTGGGCCTGCGCGTTTGCCAGACGCCGCCATATGACCATCAAGGGGCAAAAGCTGGTTCTGCCCTCGTGGAAGTTTGCGGTGCTGCAGATGGCGGTCTCCAGCGCCAACTGGATGGCAATGGGGGCCATTATCTGGCTGCTGATTGGCGAGGACGTGAACTACTTCTTCGTGCTGGGCGTGCTGCTGGTGAGCAGCATTGCGGGCGTAATTGTGCATATCCCGGCGGGGATCGGCGTGCTGGAGGCGGTCTTTATCGCGTTGCTGGCCGGGGAGCATGTCTCTCAGGGAACGATTATCGCCGCCCTGCTGGCGTACCGCATGCTGTATTATTTCCTGCCGCTGGCGCTGGCAACGGTCTGTTATCTGGTGCTGGAGAGTCGGGCGAAGAAGCTGAGAGCGAAGAACGAGAAGGCGTTGGCGAAATAAAAGCAAAACGGCAACCTTGTTGCCGTTTTTGGTGTTTGTTCCCTCTCCCGTGGGAGAGGGTCAAGGTGAGGGCACCAGACCGCACCGCCACCCGGCAAAACAACCTTAACGACGGTTGCCTAAAATTCGCAGCAGCATCAGGAACAGGTTGATGAAGTCCAGATACAGCGTCAGCGCGCCCAGGATTGAGTATTTGCGCAGGTTTGAACTGTCGCGTACGTCGATCTGCTCGCCGATGTTTTTCAGCTTCTGGGTGTCATACGCCGTCAACCCAACGAAGATCACCACCCCGATGTAGGTCACGGCCCACATCAGCGCGTCGCTCTTCAGCCACAGGTTCACCAGTGACGCCAGCACAATCCCAATCAGCCCCATAAACAGCATGCTGCCGAAGCCGCTCAGATCGCGTTTGGTGGTGTAACCGTAGAGACTCATCGCACCAAACATCCCGCCGGTCACCACGAAGGTGCTGGCGATGGAGGAGTAGGTGTAAACGATGAAGACACTGGAAAGCGTTAGCCCGGTTAGCGCCGAATAGAGCATAAACAGCGTGGTCGCCATTCCGGCACTCAGCTTTTGCACCAGACCGGACAGCACAAACACCAGCGCCAGCTGCGCGATAATCAGCCCAAAGAAGGTAATTTTGCTGGAGAAGATAAACATCATCAGTTCAGGCGTGTTCGCCGCATACCACGCGATAAACGCGGTAAGCAGCAGGCCAACCGTCATCCAGCCGTACACCTGAGCCATATACGTCTGCAGGCCGCTACGGGTCTGCTGTACTATTGAATCGGAACGCGGAAATCGGTCCATGATTCACTCCTGATTAAGATTAAGTAGACACACTCGTTAAGAGTAACACATCCACGTAAACCAACTACCAACGGCTGGCGGCCTGCTTATCGCTGTCGCGAGATTCTACCCAGCGATCCCCTTCCGGCGTGGCTTCGCGCTTCCAGAACGGGGCTTTGGTTTTGAGGAAATCCATAATGAACTCCCCTGCCGCAAACGCGCTGCCGCGGTGGGCGCTGGTCACGCCGACGAAGACAATCTCCTCGCCGGGCCACATCTCGCCGATACGGTGAATAACCGTGACGCGCCCGAGCGGCCAGCGGCCTCGCGCCTCGTCGACAATCTCCGCCAGCGATTTCTCCGTCATGCCGGGATAGTGCTCCAGCGTCAGCGCCTTCACGCTGTCACCGAGGTTGTGATTGCGCACCTTGCCGGTAAAGGTCACGACCGCGCCGTCTTCGTCGCGTTCCGCCAGCCAGCTGTATTCTGTCCCCACGTTAAAGCGTTCAGGGCCAACCAGAATGCGGGTTTCAGTCATATTAGCCCCCTGTGACCGGCGGGAAGAAGGCCACTTCATCCCCGGCCTTCAGCGGATGGGTAAGCTCCACCAGCGTCTGGTTAACGGCGGCCAGCAGCTTGCCTTCGTCCAGCGCCAGCGCCCAGCGGTCGCTCTGTGCCGCCAGATGCGCGCGCAGGGCGGCAACGTTTTCAAAAGGGGCATCCAGCGTCAGGCTGTCGGTGTTGACCAGCTCGCGCACCTGCGCAAAAAAGAGCACCTTAATCATGGCTGTCCACCTTAAAATCACCGGATTTGCCGCCGCTTTTTGCCAGCAGGCGAACCGGGCCAATCACCATATCTTTCTGCACCGCTTTGCACATGTCGTAGATGGTCAGCGCGGCAACTGAGGCCGCCGTCAGCGCCTCCATCTCCACGCCGGTTTTGCCGGTTAAGCGGCAAAGTGACTCAATGCGCACGCGATTATGCTCCGGCTGTGCCTGCAGGTTTACTTCCACCTTGCTCAGCATCAGCGGATGGCACAGCGGAATTAAGTCCCAGGTGCGCTTGGCGGCCTGAATCCCCGCGATGCGCGCGGTGGCAAAGACGTCGCCCTTATGGTGGCTGCCGTCGATAATCATCGCCAGCGTTTCCGGCAGCATAGTGACAAACGCTTCCGCGCGCGCCTCGCGCACCGTTTCGGCTTTGGCGGAGACGTCCACCATATGCGCTTCGCCAGCGGCGTTAATGTGGGTCAGTTGTGACATAGCTTATTTCTTTAAATGGGGATGGAAATTACACGGACGGGTACGGGCGTCCAGCTGCGGGGCGATGATGTTTTCCCACGCGGTGCGGCAGGCTTTGGTCGAGCCCGGCATAGCGAAAATCAAGGTTTTGTTAGCCACCCCGGCAACGGCGCGCGACTGGAGCGTGGAGGTACCAATCTCTTCAAAGGAGAGCATGCGGAACACTTCGCCGAAGCCTTCTACCTCGCGGTCGAAAAGCGGGATCAGCGCTTCGGGGGCCTGATCGCCTGCGGTAAAACCGGTGCCGCCGGTGATCAGCACCACCTGCACCTCATCGCTTGCAATCCACTGCGAAACCTGAGCGCGAATGGCGTAGCGGTTCTCCTTCACGATCGCTTTATCGACGATGTGATGCCCCGCGTCATGGGCCGCCTCGCGCAGCCAGTGGCCAGAGGTATCATCCTCTTCGCCCCGGCGGTCGGAAACGGTAAGGATAGCAATGCGTGTCGGGATAAATTCTGCGCTTACCTGACTCATATTCTGATTCCTTCTTAAGCCTGATTACCCGCCGATATAAGACAGGTTCTGAGTAATACCGGTATTGCCCTGATGCAGGAAGTGGGTCTGTTTTTTATGCGTCAGCGCGTCAGAAATGCGTGCTTCAAGCGCGTCCTGCTGAGCATCGTCTTCCAGCAGATCGCGAAGGTCCACGCCGCCGTCGCCGAACAGGCAGAGATGGAGCTTGCCCACGGAGGAGACGCGCAGGCGGTTGCAGCTGGCACAGAAGTCTTTCTCGTAAGGCATGATAAGCCCAATTTCGCCTTCGTAATCAGGATGGCAGAAGACCTGCGCCGGACCGTCGCTGCGCTGGCGGATCTGGTGGATCCAGCCGCGTTTCAGCAGCTCGTCGCGCAGCACCATGCCGGAGATGTGATGGCGACGGAACAGCTCGCTGCCCTCGCCGGTTTCCATCAGCTCGATAAAACGCAGCTGAATGGGGCGGGATTTAATCCATGCAAGGAAGGTATCGAGCTGATGATGGTTCACATCACGCATCAGCACCGTGTTGACTTTGACCTTCTCGAACCCGGCCGCAAATGCCGCGTCGATGCCGTCCATGACCTGCTGAAATTTATCCTGGCCGGTAATGGCGTGGAACTGACGGGCGTCCAGGCTATCGACGCTGACGTTGATCGCCGTCAGCCCCGCATCGCGCCAGTTCGCCACGTCGCGCGCCATACGGTAACCGTTGGTGGTCACCGCAATCTGGCGGATACGTTCGTTTTCACGCACGGCGGCAATGATGTCGGGGAAATCGCGGCGCAGCGAGGGTTCACCGCCGGTAAGGCGAACTTTTTCGGTGCCGAGCTCAGAGAAGGCGCGCGTGACGAGGCGCACTTCATCCACGGAGAGAAAGCCGTTATTGGTAACGCTGCCCGGTTTGTAGCCGTCGGGCAGGCAGTAGGTGCAACGGAAGTTGCACACATCGGTAATCGACAGACGTAAGTAATAAAACTTACGCGCGAAAGCATCAGTAAGTTGTGAAGCCATGTACACCTTTCCAGATCGGGAGGCACAGTCATTTCTTTCTGTACCCTGGTGGCAAATTCGCCACGGCCAGAGCGCCATATCTTTCGACACAGGCGCAAGGGCTAGAGTGTATGTTTTCATTTTTGAAAACGTGGTTAGGGCGATAGTAGCGCGGAAATTCTCACGGCGCCATTGTCGCTTTTCGCTATATAATTACGTATACAGCGAATCAATCCTGCATTTTCGCTACAGAATACCTAAAAACCGCATTTTCACATTGATATACGTCATTTTGCATCGGGTGAGGCATCGTCTTTTAGGGGTAGTTAGGTTACTGTTACGCGATCGAACGTGATAAGGAATACGTATGCGCAATCGCACTTTTGCGGATCTTGACCGAGTGGTCGCTCTTGGCGGAGGACACGGCTTAGGCCGGGTTATGTCCTCTTTGTCGTCACTCGGCTCAAGGCTGACAGGGATAGTGACCACCACCGACAACGGCGGCTCAACCGGGCGCATTCGACGTGCCGAAGGCGGCATTGCCTGGGGAGATATGCGCAACTGCCTGAACCAGTTAATTACCGAGCCGAGCGTCGCATCGGCGATGTTTGAGTACCGTTTTGGCGGTAATGGCGAACTTTCCGGACATAACCTCGGAAATTTGATGTTAAAGGCGCTCGATCACCTGAGCGTAAGGCCTCTGGAAGCCATTAATTTAATCCGTAATCTGCTGAAAGTTGACGCATTCCTGATCCCCATGTCAGAACAACCGGTAGACTTGATGGCCATCGATGCCGAAGGGCATGAAGTTTACGGCGAGGTAAATATTGACCAGCTCATTCTGCCGCCCACGGAGTTAATGACCTATCCGAGCGTACCCGCCACGCGAGAAGCGGTGGAGGCCATCGGAGAAGCGGATCTTATCCTGATCGGTCCGGGCAGTTTTTATACCAGCCTGATGCCCATTCTGCTGGTGAAAGAGCTGGCGCAGGCGCTGCGCCGCACCCCTGCCCCGATGGTTTACATCGGTAACCTGGGACGTGAACTGAGTCCGGCGGCGGCGAGCCTGTCGCTGGCAGATAAGCTTGAATTGATGGAGCAGTACGTCGGTAAAAAAATTATCGACGGCGTCGTGGTCGGGCCGAAGGTGGATGTGTCGGGTATTGGCGACCGCGTGGTGGTGCAGGAGCCGCTGGAAGCGAGTGACATTAAGTATCGCCATGACCGTCACCTGCTGCGCGAGGCGCTGGAGAAGGCGATTCAGGCGCTGGGCTAGATTCGTTTTGTGCGGCCTGATGCCCTCACCCCGGCCCTCTCCCTCAGGGAGAGGGAGAAAACAACGCTTTACTCACGATGCCGCGATGAAAAGATCCCGCAGCTGATGAAGCTGGTCGCGGATCTGCGCCGCTTCTTCGAACTCCAGGTTCTGCGCGTGCTGCATCATCTGCCCTTCCAGCTCGTGGATTTTCTGCTGCAGCGCTTTCGGCGTCAGCACGACGGTATCTTCTTCCACCACTGAACGCGCCTTGCCGCGACCTTTCGCTTTGGTTTTGGCAATGTTCTGACCCAGCGCCAGAATATCCACCACCTTCTTGTTCAGCCCCTGCGGGATAATGCCGTGCTCTTCGTTGTAGCGCTGCTGTTTCTCGCGGCGGCGCTCCGTTTCGCCAATCGCTTTCGCCATCGACGGGGTGATTTTGTCACCGTACAGAATCGCTTTCCCGTTGACGTTACGCGCGGCGCGGCCGATGGTCTGGATCAGGGAGCGTTCAGAACGCAGGAAACCCTCTTTGTCCGCATCCAGAATCGCCACCAGCGAGACTTCCGGCATATCCAGACCTTCTCGCAGCAGGTTGATCCCCACCAGCACGTCAAACTCGCCCAGACGCAGATCGCGGATAATCTCCATGCGCTCCACGGTGTCGATATCCGAATGCAGATAGCGCACCTTCTCGCCGTGCTCTTCGAGATACTCGGTGAGGTCTTCCGCCATACGCTTGGTGAGCGTGGTCACCAGCACGCGCTCGTTGATGGCGGAACGGGCGCGGATCTCTGAGAGCAGATCGTCCACCTGCGTAGCCACTGGACGAACTTCAATAATCGGGTCGAGCAACCCGGTCGGACGCACAACCTGATCGACAACGTCTTCACCGGATTTCTCCAGCTCGTAGTTGCCCGGCGTGGCCGAGACGTAAATGGTTTGCGGCGCTAATGCCTCAAACTCTTCAAACTTCATCGGACGGTTATCCAGCGCTGACGGCAGGCGGAACCCGTACTCTACCAGCGTCTCTTTACGCGCCCGATCACCGCGGTACATCCCGCCGATCTGCGGGATCGTGACGTGGGATTCGTCGATCACCAGCAAACCGTCTGCCGGAAGGTAGTCAAACAGCGTCGGCGGCGGCTCGCCCGGCCCGCGCCCGGAGAGGAAGCGCGAGTAGTTTTCAATGCCGGAGCAATAGCCCAGCTCGTTCATCATCTCAAGGTCAAACTGGGTACGCTGGCTCAGGCGCTGCTCTTCGAGCAGCTTATTGTTCGCCAGCAGCACCTTACGGCGCTCGGCCAGCTCCACTTTGATCTCTTCCATCGCCTGCACGATACGCTCGCGCGGCGTCACGTAGTGCGTTTTCGGGTAGATGGTGAAGCGCTGGATCACCGATTCAATGTGTCCGGTTAGCGGGTCGAAGAGCGACAGGCGTTCAACCTCTTCGTCAAACAGCTCGACGCGTAGCGCCATATCGTCCGATTCCGCCGGGAAGATGTCGATCACCTCACCGCGTACGCGGAAGGTGCCGCGCTGGAACGCCTGATCGTTACGGGCATACTGCAGCTCCGCCAGACGGCGAACGATGGCGCGCTGGTCGATAATCATCCCCTGCGTCAGGTGCAGCATCATCTTGAGATAGAGATCCGGATCGCCCAGACCGTAGATCGCGGAAACCGACGCGACGACGACCACATCGCGACGCTCCAGAAGCGCCTTCGTGGCCGACAGACGCATCTGCTCGATGTGCTCGTTCACCGAGGCATCCTTCTCGATGAAGGTGTCAGAGCTCGGTACGTAGGCTTCAGGCTGGTAGTAATCGTAGTAGGAGACGAAATACTCCACCGCGTTTTCCGGGAAGAACTCTTTCATCTCGCCGTAAAGCTGCGCGGCCAGGGTTTTGTTGGGTGCCAGCACCATCGTTGGGCGCTGGAGATCCGCAATCACGTTGGCGATGGTGAACGTTTTACCCGAGCCGGTTACCCCCAGCAGCGTCTGGTGCGCCAGCCCGTCTTCCAGCCCCTCTTCCAGACGACGGATCGCCTCAGGCTGATCGCCAGATGGACGGAAAGCAGAATTCAATTTGAACGGTTTACTCATGGGCGACAACCTGATGACGTTATAAGCGGCAGGTGAGTAATTTTACTCGTTGTTGCCAGGAATGCCAGTAAAAAACACTGGATGAAAAACCAGTGGCATGTCAGGATATTTAGCATAGCGCCTGAATGATTAGCGCGATAGCGGCCAAAATTTGGACTGTGACAATATAAAACACCAGTCAGGTCAGGTTATCCCCAGAACTTTTTCTTTTTTAACATTTGTCAAGCCAGGTAATGATAGTTTTGTGGCAACGGGTGACACTTTCATGACGGGAATTGCTTTTATCTAAGCAATTAAATAATAAACGATATTTTCTAAAGCCGCGTTTCGCGCCAATTTGGGCGTAAGCCGCGTCTTCTCTCGCTTATCGCGTGTTTTCTAACTCTAATGCACATGGTTATCCACAGGAATAGTGGATAACTGCTTCCAGCCCATGCAGACTGGCGCTCGGCAAATTCCCGGTTTTTCCCACGAGACGGCAGTAAAAAAATTTTATAGCTATTTTTTGATGATTAACAGTTGCGTCATTCATAACCAACCGATGGGATCTTGCTCACATTTTCATCATTTCGGGTTCTGCACCACAACTCACCACCTCCAGCACCGTCGATGTGCAATTCCCTTTTATCTCAGCCCCTCTCTGGTGACTTATTCCTAAAAAAGCCGTTTTTTTGAACACTTTTCGGTTTCTGGCAGGGGTTTTGCAGATTCAAACGCGAGCCTCACCTACACACATTTTTAAGGAGAAAAAGATGTTGAGTCTGCGTGCTGTGAATCAGTTTTACGGAAGCCAACATACGCTATGGAACGTGAATTTGGATTTTCCGCAAGGGATGTGTACAGGCGTCGTTGGCCTGCCGGGGATGGGGAAAACCACCCTCATGAATTGCATCGCCGGGAGAGTGCCCGTTGAAAGCGGTAGCATCATCTGGCACGAGGCGGGCGCACCGCCGCGCGACTTGCTTAACCTGCCGCCAGAACAGCGCTCAGGACCGGGGATAGGCTATGTCCCGCAGGACAGGCGGATCTTCTCCCAGTTAACGATTGAGGAGAATCTGCATATTGCCATGCGGGCGATGGGGAAACCCAACCCGGAGGCGAAAAATGACGTTTACGACCTGTTTCCGGCGCTCTACGCATTGCGACTGGCCCGTGCGAACACGCTCTCTCCGGACGACCAGTACCAGCTGGCGCTGGCTAATGCGCTGGTGAACCGTCCGCACCTGCTGATCCTCGATGAGCCTCTGCACGGCGCAGGACACAGCTTCGCCCAGAAGCTGGGGCAGCTGCTGGTGCGCTTAAACCGGGAGTTTGGTATGACGGTGCTATTAGCGGAGCAGCAGCTGTCGTTTATCCGCCGGGTTGCGGACCGCTTCTGCATGCTCTATCGCGGGCGTAACGTGGCGCAGGGCCACGTTAACGAGCTGGATGACGAGCTTATCGCGCACTGGATGTCGCGGGAAGCAAGACGCTGAGATCGAGATAACGCCCGGTGTCGGCATTTTCCACGCCGTCAGCAAGCCAGGGAATTTCCCCGAGGCACGGGGCGGGAAGTACTCGCCTGAGCGTCGCCAGATACTCCTGGTGTCGTTTCCCCGGCGCAACCACGTCGTTGGCTATCCAGCCCGCCAGCGTCAGCCCGGCCTGCTGTACGGCCTGCGCGGTCAACATGGCGTGATTGATGCAGCCCAGCCTGACGCCGACGACCAGAATGACGGGAAGCTGCTCGGCCTGCACCCAGTCAGCAAACGTCTGCGTGTCCGAAAGCGGCGTAAACCAGCCGCCTGCGCCTTCCACCAGCACCCAGTCGGCCTGGCTTTCCAGCGTCCGTAACCCGGCTGACAGCACGGTGAAATCAATCGGACGACCTTCGTCAGCGCTGATGATGTGCGGCGAGGTCGGCTCGGCAAAGGTGTACGGATTCACTGCTGAATAGGCAAGCTCACGCGTGCTGTTACGCTGGAGCGCCAGCGCGTCGGTATTGCGTAATCCTTCCGCCGTCATCTCGCTGCCGGAAGCAACCGGCTTATATCCGGCGGTGTTTTTCCCAAGCTTTCGCGCCGCCTGCAGCAGCGCCGAGCTGGCCACCGTTTTTCCCACTTCCGTATCCGTTCCGGTGACAAAATAACGTTCACTCACGTTCGATAATCCCATGAAAAAGTTGATAAGAGAGCGGGAAATGTCCCCGCTGCTGCGGCCAGGCCAGCTCCAGACGCTGCAGCTGTCCCCGGGTCAACGGTTTTTTCTCCCGCCCGGCGTGCAGGTGCGTGGCGCCGATGCCCTTCAGCGAGCGCATCGCGCTCAACGCATCGCTAAAATTGAGGGTGATGGTCTGCACCACGCTGCGGTAGCGCCAGCCTGCCAGCGCCTGCGTCACCTGCTCATGCGATAAAAATCGGTTAGCGTGCGGCTGCTCATCCACCGCTTTCCACGCCTGATGCAGCTCCGGCAGCGAACTTTCCAGCAGGGTGGTAAAGGCCACCTTCCCGCCCGGTCGCGCGACGCGATAAAGCTCGCGCAAGGCCTGCGGCAGGCTGCTGCACCACTGGACCGCCAGATGACTCCAGACCAGATCGAACTGCGCATCCGCCAGCGGGATCGCCTCGATATCCGCCAGCAGATAGCGATCCGCTGCCTGCCTCTGACGCGCCTCGTCGAGCATCTGGTCCGAGAGGTCGATAGCCGTCACCTGGCTTCCCGTCCCGCGCCAGTAGCGGCTGTTGCTGCCGGGACCACATCCGGCGTCCAGCACCTGCGGAAAGCGGTTCTCGCCAAGCGCGGCCAGAAGCCCCTGCGCGCTCAAACGCTGCAGCTCATCGTGCTGCGAATAGCTCTGCGCGGCCCGGCCAAATGCCGCCGCAACGGCCTGTTTATTCACCGGCGTCATGGAGCGCCTCCAGCAGCGTCTGGATATCCCGAGCCTCATGCGCCGCCGTCAGGGTTAAACGCAGCCGCGCGGTGCCCGGCGGGACCGTTGGCGGGCGAATGGCGGTCACCCACATGCCGCGCTGGCGCAGCGCCTGTGCCAGCGCCAGCGCGCGGCCGTTTTCGCCGACAATCACCGGCTGGATGGCGCTCTGCGAATCGGGGCTGTGGAAGGGCAGCGCCGCTAGCCCCTTGCGGAAGCATGAGATATGGTCTGCCAGCCGCTGGCGACGCTCATCTCCTTCCGCGCTGCGGATCAACGCCAGCGACGCAGACAGCGCCACGGCCTGCGCCGGGGGCATGCTGGTGCTGTAGATCAGGTGCCGGGCAAACTGCAGCAGATAGTCGGCGACGGACTCGCTGCACAGCACGGCGGCGCCGCTGGCGCCAAAGCCTTTGCCGAAGGTGACAATCAGCAGCTCCGGCTTTACGTTTTGCTGATGCGCGCTGCCGCGACCTTCGTCACCCACTACGCCAATGCCGTGGGCGTCGTCAACCAGCAGCCAGGCGTTTTGCCGCTTTGCGGCCTCGTGCAGCGCGGCAAGCGGGGCGCTGTCGCCGTCCATGCTGAACACCCCTTCGGTGACCGCCAGCTGCTGTCCGTCGCAGGGTTTATCCAGCAGCGCGGCGAGTTGCCCCGCATCGTTATGGGTAAAGCGGCGCAGCTGCGCCGGGCTTAAATTTGCCGCCTCCAGCAGCGAGGCGTGGCTCAGGCGGTCAGCGACAATACGGTCCTCTTTTCCCATCAGGGCGGTAATGACCGCCTGGTTGGCGGCAAAGCCGGAGATGAACAGCAGCGCGCGCGGGTAGCCGAGCCAGTCGGCAAGCGCCTCTTCCAGCGCCTGATGCGCCGTGGTGTAGCCGCTGACGTGTCCCGAGCCGCCGCTGCCCACGCCAAACCGCTCCGCACCCTGCTGCCAGGCGCGGATGATGGCAGGATGCTGGCTCAGCCCGAGATAGTCGTTGCTGGAGAAATTACAAAACTGCCGCCCCTCGCGGGTAAGAAAACGGCCCGCGCCGTTTTCCACCACCCTGCGAACGCGAAACGCCTCTGCCGCCCGGCGTTCGTCCAGCGCGGTATTAATGCGTGCCTGCCAGGTCATACGGCTGCCGCGTTGTAGAACTGGTCGGTGTCGGCGTTGAAAATCTGCTGCTCCAGCTGCTGCTGCTGCTCGTTATCGCCCGTCAGCACCTCGGTCTGATGCGGGTTAAGCCCCAGCTTGCGGAACAGCTGAACGTCTTTGTCCTCTTCCGGGTTCGGCGTGGTCAGCAGCTTGCAGCCGTAGAAGATGGAGTTGGCTCCGGCCATAAAGCACATCGCCTGGGTCTGCTCGTTCATCTGCTCGCGACCGGCAGAGAGGCGCACGAAAGAGGTCGGCATCATGATGCGCGCCACCGCGATGGTGCGAATAAAATCAAACGCATCCACGTCGTCGTTGTCCGCCAGCGGCGTTCCCTTAACCTTCACCAGCATGTTGATCGGCACGCTTTCCGGCGGGGTCGGCAGGTTTGCCAGCTGCAGCAGCAGGCCCGCGCGGTCTTTCACCGTTTCGCCTAAGCCGACAATACCGCCCGAGCAGACCTTGATCCCCGCGTCACGCACTTTATCCAGCGTGTCCAGACGCTCCTGATAGGTCCTCGTGGTGATGATGTTGCCGTAAAACTCCGGCGAGGTGTCGAGGTTGTGGTTGTAGTAGTCCAGCCCTGCGGCGGAGAGGCGCTGCGCCTGCTCCTCGTTTAATGTGCCGAGCGTCATACAGGCTTCGAGGCCCATCTCCTTCACGCCCTTCACCATCTGCTCCAGATACGGCATGTCGCGGTCGTGCGGGTTCTTCCACGCCGCGCCCATGCAGAAGCGGGTCGAGCCGGCGTTTTTCGCCTTGCGAGCGGAGTCGAGCACCTGCTCCACTTCCATCAGCCGTTCGGATTCGAGACCGGTTTTGTAGCGCGCGCTCTGCGGGCAATATTTGCAGTCTTCAGGACAGGCACCGGTTTTGATCGACAGCAGCGTGCTGACCTGAACATGGCGCGGATCGAAGTGCTGACGATGCACCTGTTGGGCTTCGAACATCAGCTCAAGGAAAGGTTTGTTGAATAATTCAGTGACTTGCGACATCGTCCAGCGTGCGTGGTGAGCCATCGGGCTTCTCCAAAGGGTTTTGTTAATTTTCGGTTCGGTTTATACTCGTAAACCTAAAACTTTTCAAAATGGTTTACAAGTCGATTATGACCCAGGACGATCTCGCCTTCGACAAGCAGCATATCTGGCACCCTTACACTTCCACTACCCGCCCTCTTCCCGTTTATCCGGTGGCCTCGGCCCACGGCTGCGAGCTGCACCTCGCCAGCGGCGAACAGCTCGTTGACGGGATGTCTTCGTGGTGGGCGGCCATTCACGGGTACAACCACCCGCGCCTGAATGCGGCGATGAAGGCCCAGATTGACCAGATGTCGCACGTGATGTTTGGCGGAATCACCCATCAGCCCGCGGTGGATTTATGCCGTCGCCTGGTGGCGATGACGCCTGAATCGCTGGAGTGCGTGTTCCTGGCCGATTCCGGCTCCGTGGCGGTGGAAGTGGCGATGAAAATGGCGCTGCAGTACTGGCACGCGAAGGGTGAAACGCGCCAGCGCTTCCTCACCTTCCGCAACGGCTATCATGGGGATACCTTCGGGGCGATGTCGGTGTGCGATCCGGACAACTCGATGCACAGCCTGTGGAAAGGCTATCTGCCGGAAAACCTGTTTGCCCCTGCCCCGCAGAGCCGCTTCGACGGCGAGTGGAACGAGATGGACATGGTCGGCTTCGCGCGGCTGATGGCGGCGCATCGCCATGAAATCGCCGCCGTGATCCTGGAGCCGATTGTGCAGGGCGCAGGCGGAATGCGGATGTACCATCCGGAATGGCTGAGGCGTATTCGCAAGATGTGCGACCGCGAGGGCATTCTGCTGATTGCCGATGAGATCGCCACCGGCTTTGGCCGCACCGGCAAGCTGTTTGCCTGCGAACATGCGGGCATTGCGCCGGATATACTGTGTCTGGGCAAGGCGCTGACCGGCGGCACCATGACGCTCTCCGCCACGCTCACGACCCGCCAGGTGGCCGACACCATCAGCGACGGCGAGGCGGGCTGCTTTATGCACGGCCCGACGTTTATGGGCAACCCGCTGGCCTGCGCCGTCGCAAGCGAAAGCCTCGCCATTCTGGAGAGCGGCGAGTGGCAGACGCAGGTGGCGGCGATTGAGGCGCAGCTGAAAGAGGAGCTGAGCGCCGCCTCGGGTGCGAATTTCGTGGCAGACGTGCGCGTGCTGGGCGCCATCGGCGTGATTGAAACCACCCATCCGGTCAATATGGCGGCGCTGCAGCGCTTCTTCGTTGAGCAGGGCGTCTGGGTGCGGCCTTTCGGCAAGCTTATCTACCTGATGCCGCCGTACAGCATTACGCCAGAGCAGCTGCGTAAATTAACCGACGCGGTTGTAACAGCCGTTAACATTCCCGCGCATTTCACGATGTAACCCTATGCATTACACTTGCTGAACGAGCGATCAACAAGGGTAAACCGTATGAAAATCATCAGTGAAGATCTGCGCGACGGTGAAAAACTACCGGAACGCCACGTATTCAACGGCATGGGGTATCAGGGAGACAATATCTCCCCGCACCTGGCGTGGGACGAGGTTCCGGCCGGAACAAAAAGCTTTGTCGTGACCTGCTACGACCCGGATGCACCTACCGGCTCCGGCTGGTGGCACTGGATTGTGGCGAACCTGCCTGCCGACACGCGCGTCCTGCCGCAGGGTTCCGGTTCAGACCTGGTTGCCCTGCCTGAAGGCGCCATTCAGACGCGCACCGATTTTGGTAAAGCGGGCTACGGCGGCGCGGCGCCGCCAAAAGGGGAAACCCACCGCTATATCTTCACGGTACACGCGCTGGATGTGGAGAAGATTGAGGTCGATGAAGGGGCGAGCGGCGCGATGGTAGGGTTTAACGTGCATTTCCATTCGCTGGGCAGCGCGTCGATTACGGCGATGTATTCATAATAATGCCTGCTGATGCCCTCACCCAGGCCCTCTCCCACAGGGAGAGGGTGAAAACCGGGCAATTCCCTCTCCCTGTGGGAGAGGGTGAGGGCAAAAAATCACAGCACCGAAGGTAACAGTCCTACAAGGCTTCCCTCTTCCAGAAGCTGCATCGCCTTATCAATATCCGGCGCAAAGAAGCGGTCATCATCGTAGTGCGATACGTGCTCGCGCAGCACATGACGCGCCTGCTCCAGCAGCGGGCTGGATTTTAGCCCTTCACGCAGATCGACACCCTGACATGCCGCCAGCCACTCCACCGCCAGCACGCCGCGGGTGTTGGAGGCCATTTCCCACAGACGACGCCCGGCAGCCGGCGCCATCGAAACGTGATCTTCCTGGTTCGCTGACGTTGGCAGGCTGTCCACGCTGTGCGGGTGCGACAGGGCTTTGTTCTCGCTCGCCAGCGCCGCCGCGGTCACCTGGGCAATCATAAAGCCCGAGTTGACCCCGCCGTTACGCACCAGGAACGGCGGCAGCTGGGACATATGTTTATCCATCATCAGCGCGATGCGGCGCTCGGACAACGCGCCAACTTCGGCAATCGCCAGGGCGATATTATCCGCCGCCATTGCCACCGGCTCGGCGTGGAAGTTGCCCCCGGAGACCACCTCGTTTTCCTGGGCGAAGACCAGCGGATTATCGGACACCGCGTTGGCCTCCACCAGCAGCACTTCTGCCGCCTGGCGCAGCTGCGTCAGGCACGCGCCCATCACCTGCGGCTGGCAGCGCAGGGAATAGGGATCCTGAACCTTCTCGCAGTTATGGTGTGAATCGGCAATTTCGCTGGTGTCGGTAAGCACGTGACGGTACATCGCGGCGACATCAATCTGCCCGCGCTGACCGCGCACCTCGTGGATGCGGGCATCGAACGGGCGACGCGAGCCCAGCACGGCTTCGGTGGTCAGCGCACCGCACACCACCGCCGAGGCAAACAGATCTTCCGCTTCAAACAGGCCGCGCAGCGCGAAAGCGGTCGATGCCTGCGTGCCGTTCAGCAGCGCCAGCCCCTCTTTCGCCGCCAGGGTGATCGGGTTTAACCCGGCTTTTTTCAGCGCCTCTTTCGCAGGAAGCCACTCGCCCTGCCAGCGCGCTTTGCCTTCCCCCAGCAGTAGCAGCGACATGTGCGCCAGCGGCGCAAGATCGCCGGAGGCACCGACGGAACCTTTTGCCGGGATCCACGGATAGACTTCCGCATTGACCAGCGCCATCAGCGCCTGAATCACGCTCAGTCGAATGCCGGAGAAGCCGCGGGCCAGGCTGTTGATTTTGAGCACCATCATCAGACGGACAATCTCATCATCCAGCGGCTGACCCACGCCCGCCGCGTGCGACAGCACCAGCGAACGCTGTAAGTTTTCCAGATCGTGTGTCGCGATGCGGGTCTGCGCCAGCAGGCCAAAGCCGGTGTTAATCCCGTAGGCGGTGCGCCCTTCGGCAACGATGGCTTCGACGCAGGCGACGCTGTCGTTAATGGCGGCATGGGCACTTGCATCCAGCGAAAGGGTGACCGGCTTGCGCCAGACGTTACGCAGCTGCCTGAGCGTCAGCGAGCCGGGAGTGAGTGTTAATGCGTTCATTAATGCTTTCCTTGTGTGGCTGGGATCATCGGCAGGTTAAGGCCCTGCTCTTTGGCACAGTCAATGGCAATTTCGTAACCCGCATCCGCGTGACGCATCACGCCGGTTGCCGGGTCGTTGTGCAGTACGCGAGCGATACGCGCGGCGGCTTCATCGGTTCCGTCGCAGACGATGACCATCCCGGAATGCTGGGAGAAGCCCATCCCCACGCCACCGCCGTGGTGCAGCGACACCCAGGTCGCGCCGCTGGCGGTATTCAGCAGAGCGTTCAGCAACGGCCAGTCGGAGACCGCATCCGAGCCGTCGCGCATGGCTTCGGTTTCGCGGTTCGGGCTGGCGACGGAGCCGGAGTCCAGGTGGTCGCGGCCGATGACGATCGGCGCGGAGACTTCACCGCAGCGCACCATTTCGTTGAAGGCGAGGCCGAGTTTTTGACGCCACTCCAGCCCTACCCAGCAGATACGCGCCGGCAGGCCCTGGAAGTTAATGCGCTCGCGGGCCATGTCCAGCCAGTGGTGAAGATGTTCGTCATCAGCGACGATCTCCTTCACTTTGGCGTCGGTTTTGTAGATATCCTCCGGGTCACCGGACAGGGCAACCCAGCGGAACGGACCGATACCGCGGCAGAACAGCGGGCGGATATAGGCAGGAACGAAGCCCGGGAAGTCGAAGGCGTTGTTTACACCCATCTCTTTCGCCATCTGGCGGATGTTGTTGCCGTAGTCAAAGGTCGGAATGCCCATCTGGCTGAAGGCCAGCATCGCTGAGACGTGTTCCGCCATAGAGCGTTTCGCGGCAAGCACCGTACCTTCCGGGTCGGTCTCCGCTTTTTGCTGATATTCTTCCCACGTCCAGCCTTTTGGCAGATAGCCGTGCAGCGGGTCATGGGCGCTGGTCTGGTCGGTGACCAGATCCGGGCGCACGCCGCGGGCGACGAGTTCAGGAAGAATGTCCGCCGCGTTGCCGCACAGGGCAATCGACACCGCTTTGCCTTCAGAGGTGTATTTTTTGATGCGCGCCAGCGCATCGTCCAGATCGGTTGCCTGCTCATCGACGTAGCGGGTGCGCAGACGGAAATCAATGCGGCTCTGCTGGCACTCAATGTTGAGCGAGCATGCGCCGGCAAGCGTGGCGGCCAGCGGCTGCGCGCCGCCCATGCCGCCGAGACCCGCGGTCAATACCCAGCGGCCTTTCAGTGAGCCGTTGTAGTGCTGGCGACCGGCTTCCACGAAGGTTTCGTAGGTGCCCTGCACGATCCCCTGGCTGCCGATGTAGATCCAGCTCCCCGCGGTCATCTGGCCATACATCGCCAGTCCTTTTGCGTCCAGTTCGTTGAAGTGTTCCCACGTGGCCCAGTGCGGCACGAGGTTAGAGTTAGCGATCAGCACGCGCGGCGCGTTTTTGTGCGTTTTGAACACGCCAACCGGCTTGCCGGACTGCACCAGCAGGGTTTCGTCGTGTTCGAGTTCGGTCAGGGATTTTACAATTGCGTCATAGCATTCCCAGTTGCGCGCGGCGCGGCCTATGCCGCCGTAGACCACCAGCTCGTGGGGGTTCTCCGCCACCTCAGGGTCGAGGTTGTTCATCAACATGCGCAGCGGGGCTTCGGTGAGCCAGCTTTTGGCGGTAAGCGTGGAGCCGCGCGCGGCGCGGACGTCCTGCTGGCGGTATTTACCTGACGACATTGTGTGCTCCTCATAGGGGACAGATGATGCATTTAGATATACTTGTATAGACAAGCACACACAAGGTCAGATTTAACAAAAAAGATACAATTTTGTTATATTGCGTTAGCGATCACGCTTATAAAACTTATGACATGAAGTGGCCCTGCAGCCGGTAGCGATTCCCCGGGAAAAGCAGCCGGGCATGCGACACAATGTGCGACGAGGACCAGGTACGGCGGCGGATCAGCAGGCACGGATCGTGCTCTTTAATGCGCAGCCTTTCGCACTCCTGCGGCGTGGCGCGCACGGCCTCCACAATGTGCTCCCCTTCCGTCAGCGGTGCGACGAGCGAGAGATAGGCATGCGGCGTGGTCTGGGTGTAATCCTGGTTCAGATAGTCCGGTATCCGCTCAGCGTTAACGCAGCGATCTTCAATCTGCACCGGAATGTCGTTTTCGAAATGCACCATCACGGAGTGGAAGATGCGGCTTCCCTCCTTGACGTTAAGCTCTGTGGCCTGCTCGGCGCTGGCCTGGGTCTCTTCGAGCACCAGCACCTCGCAGCGGTGCTGATGATTACGCGCGGCTATCTCGTCCGCAATGCTGCGGATTTCAAACAGCGCCGACTGTCCTTTCGGTTCCGCCACAAACGTCCCCACGCCCTGCAGGCGCACCAGAAGCCCTTCGTCGGTCAGCTCGCGCAGCGCCCGGTTGACGGTCATCCGGCTAAAACCAAACTGCGCCACCAGCTCGGCCTCGGAAGGAATGCGATCGTGCGGGCGCCAGACGCCGGTAGCGATTTTTTCGCTAATTGCCTGCTTCACCTTTTCGTAGAAAGGCGCGGGAGGGCTCGGCTGCGGCAGAGGTGAGCGTGAAAACATCGTGACTCCTTGAATAGTGTTATGCCCACCAGTGAGCAATTTGCCAGGCCAGGCGGGCGGCGAGCTTAGCGCCCTGCCCGTCCCGATCGTACTGCGGGTTAAACTCTACCAGATCGGCGGCCTGTAGCTTACCGCTGCGGCAGATTTGTTCGATAACCGGGAGAAGATCCAGCGCCGGTATGCCTAACGCAGCCGGTGCGGACACGGCAGGCATTTCGCTGGCGGGCAGGACGTCCAGGTCGATTGTCAGATAGATACGATCGGCCTGCGCCAGCACCCTTTCCAGGGCGGATAGCGCATCGCGCCTGAAATGAAGATCTTCCACCAGCGTGACGTTCAGGCGTTCGGCCTCATCCCACAGCGCCAGCGTGTTCGCCGCCCGGCTCACGCCAAGGCAGGCGTAGTGAAATTCCCGCCCGCGCTCATCGCAGTAGCGCGCCAGCTGGCGAAACGGGGTGCCGGACGTCGCCCGGTCGGCCTTGCGCAGATCGAGATGGGCATCAAGGTTGATAATGACAACCCGCTCGCTCGGGAAGGCGTCCAGCACGCCGCGACCGTGCGCCCACGCGGTTTCGTGCCCGCCGCCAAACACCAGCGTCCGCATCCCGGACTGCTGACAGGCCGTGACGGCATCGCTTAACGCCTGCTGTGCCGCTTCCAGCTCGCCGCCTTCAACGTACACCGAGCCCATATCCGCCAGCCGGTCATGCCCCTGATGGCTTGCCATATTTGCCAGCGCTTTTCGCAGCATATCCGGTGCCTGCACGGCGCCGGGCCTGCCCTGATTGCGTTTTACCCCTTCATCACATTCAAAGCCTATCAGCGCGATGCCGGATGAAAGCGGCGTGAACTGGCCCTGCTGCTTTATCGTCTGGAAAATGCGCTTTGCGCTGCTGGCCTCGGCGCTGTCATCGCGCCCCTGCCAGACGGTTTCGGCTACGGGCCGCCATAACCTCATACTGCCTCCCCACGGAAAATACGTTTATACAGCGGATTGCGTCCCGGCTCGTAGACCATCTCTACCGGATGATGAGCATCCCAGACGATAAAATCGGCGACAAACCCTGCCCGCAGCTGCCCGTGGGTTTCACCGCGGCCCAGCGCCTGCGCGGCATGGCGCGTGACGCCAGCCCAGGCTTCTTCCGGGGTCAGGCCAAACTGGACGCAGGCCATGTTCATCGCCAGGTGCAGGCTCGTAAACGGGCTGGTGCCGGGGTTATAGTCGGTGGCGACCGCCATCGGCACGCCCTGTTTTCTGAGCTGTTCAACCGGTGGACGCTGGCGCTCCTGAAGAAAATAGAACGCACCCGGCAACAGGACCGCAACCGTGCCGCTTTGCGCCATCGCCTGAACGCCTGCGTCGTCGAGATACTCAATATGATCGGCGGAAAGGCCCTTATACTGGCTGACCAGCGCCGCGCCGCCCTGATTCGACAGCTGTTCGACATGCCCTTTCACCGGGATACCCAGCGCGGCGGCGGCCTTGAAGAGGCGTTCGGTTTGCGACGGGGTAAAGCCGACGTTTTCACAAAACACGTCGACTGCTTCATATAACTCTTTTTGCCACAGCGTGGGCAATATCTGCTCGCAGACCAGCGTGAGGTACGCATCAGGATCCTGCCGGTATTCCGGCGGAACCGCATGGGCCGCCAGCAGCGTTGGGCTGATATCAATCGGATTATTGAGGCCCAGCTGGCGGGCAACCTGCAGCATCTTCTCTTCGGCCTCGGCGTTGAGGCCGTATCCTGATTTAATTTCAACGGTCGTCACGCCTTCATTCATGAGACGCTGGAGCCGCTGCTGCGCCAGTTTCAGCAAGGTTTCGGCTGAGCTGCTGCGCGTCGCCGTCACGGTAGCGTTAATCCCGCCCCCCTGGGCGCTAATGGTTTGATAAGAGACGCCGTTCAGACGCTGCTCCCACTCCGCCGCGCGGTCGCCGCCAAATACCAGGTGGGTATGGCAGTCAATCAGGCCAGGCGTGACCAGACGTCCCTGAAGATCGACACAGTGACGGTGTCCGGAAGGAATGTCAGATTCAGGGATCGCGGCCAGAATAGTGTGGCCGCGCACGACCAGGGCGTGTTGCTCTTTCAGTCCATAAGGCGCAGGTACGTCCGGAGCCATCGTAGCCAGTCGCGCATTTCGCCATATTACATCGTCGGGATGAATCTGCTGCATGGGGCATTCCACTTGTCTTAGGTTGTATAGACATTTATTTGCATCCACCGTCGGCTGTCAACCGCCTTGACTGAAAATGTTATTTATTTGTGATCACTTACCTGCCGCTCCGGGGCTAAAAATGCAACTTTTACCCTTTTTATCTTCCCGTTTCGCTCAACTTAGTATAAAAAAGCAGGCTATTTCGTCTATCCCGTTTAAGACTTGCATACCCAGGAGCTCTACCTTGAACATTTCCAGGATTTCCCGTCTGGCGTTAGCACTCGCCTTTGGCGTGACCTTATCCGCATGCAGTTCAACACCACCGGATCAGCGCCCTTCTGAGCAGGTTGCGCCCGGTACCGCCTCCCGCCCGATTTTGTCCGCTGATGAAGCGAAGAACTTCGATCGTGCGCACTACTTCTCGGCGATGGATCCTAACGCTGCGCCGTGGACACCGTCTTCTATCAACCTGCCTAAACAGCCTGACTTCGTGGTTGGCCCGGCGGGTGCGCAGGGCGTAACGCATACCTCTATTCAGGCTGCGGTTGATGCTGCCATCACTAAACACAGCGCGTCTCGCCAGTACATCGCGATCCTGCCGGGTGAATATGAAGGCACCGTGTATGTTCCGGCGGCACCGGGCAGCATTACGCTTTACGGTCTGGGCGAAAAAGCGATCGACGTAAAAATTGGCCTGGCGATTGATTCCGAAATCGACAGCAACACCTGGCGTCACCTGGTGAACCCGGCCGGTAAATATATGCCGGGCAAACCGGCTTGGTATATGTTTGATAACTGCCAGAGCAAGCGTTCCGCCACCATTGGCGTGATGTGCTCGGCGGTGTTCTGGTCTCAGAATAACGGTCTGCAGCTGCAGAACCTGACCATTCAGAATACCCTGGGCGACAGCGTTGATGCCGGTAGCCACCAGGCCGTTGCGCTGCGTAGCGATGGCGATAAGGTGCAGATTAACAACGTCAACATTCTTGGCCGTCAGAACACCTTCTTCGTGACCAACAGCGGCGTGCAGAACACCCTGCAGAATAACCGCCTGACTCGTACCCTGGTGACCAACAGCTACGTTGAAGGTGACGTGGATCTGGTGTCCGGTCGCGGCGCGGTGGTGTTTGATAATACCGATTTCCGCGTGGTGAACTCACGTACTCAGCAGGAAGGTTACGTGTTTGCTCCGGCAACCCAGTCTAACCTCTTCTACGGCTTCCTGGCCGTGAACAGCCGCTTTAACGCTGCCAGTGACGGCGTGGCGCAGCTGGGACGCTCCCTGGACGTGGACTCTGCGACCAACGGCCAGGTCGTGATCCGCGACAGCGTGATCAACGAAGGCTTCAACATGGCGAAGCCGTGGGCTGATGCCGCGATCTCCAAACGTCCATTCTCCGGCAATACCGGCGCGGTGGATGATAAAGGCAACGTGCAGCGCAACCTGAACGACGCTAACTTCAACCGCATGTGGGAATACAACAACCGCGGTCTGGGTAGCAAAGTGGTTGCTGAGCCGAAGCAGTAAGCTGTTTTGCCGGGTGGTGGCTTCGCCTTACCGGGCCTACATAGCCCGTAGGCCCGGTAAACGCAGTACCACCGGGCATAAAAAAAACCTCGCATTCGCGAGGTTTTTTGTTTTTAGCCGCTTAGTGAGCGTTGACCACGACCCACATTGGCCCCTGGCCTACGGCGTAACGTCCTTTCTCTTCCAATAGCCCCTGCTCGCCTTTAATTTCATACAGCGCGATGTGGTGGGATTTCTGCCCCGCCGCAATCAGGTATTTACCGCTGTGATCGATATTAAAGCCGCGCGGCTGGGTTTCCGTTGGCTGGAACCCTTCAATCGCCAGCACGCTGCCGTCTTCAGAGACGCTAAACACGGTAATCAGGCTGGAGGTACGGTCACAGGCGTACAGATGGCGACCATTTGGCGTAATGTGGATATCCGCCGCCCAGCGGGTATCGGAGAAATCAGACGGCATCATGTCCAGCGTCTGCACGCACTCGATCTGACCGTTAGGATCTTTCAGCTCCCATACGTCCACAGAGCTGTTCAGCTCATTGACCACGTAGGCGTACTGCTGGTTCGGATGGAAGACCATATGGCGCGGGCCGGCGCCTTCAACGGTAGTCACTTCGGCAGGATTCTGCGCCACCAGGTGACCATCATCGCTCAGGGTGAACAGGCAGATACGATCCTGCTTCAGCGCAGGCACCCACAGCGTGCGGTTATCCGGAGAGATATTCGCCGAGTGGCAGCCTTCAAGCCCTTCCACCACATCCACGGTTTCGACCGGAATGCCCTCTTCCAGACGCGTTACGCTGACGCAGCCCGCGTTATAAGAGCCGCTGAAGACAAAGTTGCCTTTACGATCGGTCGAGATATGGGTTGGGCTGCCCGGCAACGGGGCTTCGGCAGTGTACGTCAGCGCGCCATCGTCCGGAGAAATGCGATAGGCCAGCACGCGGAACTCCGGGCGCACACCCACGTACAAGAAACGTTTATCCGGGCTGATGACCATCGGTTGCACCTGGCCTGGCACATCTACAACCTGAACCAGCGTGAGTGTCCCTTCGGTATTTAAACGCCAGACGTGGATCTGCTGGCTTTCAGGACTGGCGGTATAAACGGTTTGTTTCATGAATATTCACTCCTCACTGCGCATGAAAGTAGTTAACTTTTGACGGTGAATGCTGAATTGTCGACAGGAGTTTTGAAGCGTTCGCCTCTCGGTGTACCATCCCATCAAAACGTAAATTCAATATTAACCCGGGAAAACAGATGACCTCGCGTGTGATTGCTCTGGATTTAGACGGTACCTTACTGACGCCGCAAAAAACCCTTCTCCCCTCCTCCCTTGAGGCGCTAAAACGCGCGCAGGAAGCGGGATATCAACTCCTTATCGTAACGGGTCGACATCACGTTGCCATTCACCCTTTTTATCAGGCACTGGCGTTAGATACACCTGCAATTTGTTGTAATGGCACTTATTTGTATGATTATCAGGCAAAAAAGGTTTTAGAATCCGACCCGCTGCCGGTTCCCCAGGCGCTGCAGCTGATCGATCTGCTGGATGAGCATGCCGTTCACGGCCTGATGTATGTGGATAACGCAATGGTCTACGAGCGCCCTACCGGCCACGTGGTGCGCACCAGCAACTGGGCGTTGTCCCTGCCTGAAGCGCAGCGTCCGGTCTTTACCCAGGTTTCCTCCCTGCGTCAGGCCGCCCAGGACGTTGAGGCAATCTGGAAATTCGCCCTGACCGATGAAGACACCACCAAACTGAATACCTTCGCAAAACACGTGGAACAAACGCTGGGTCTGGAGTGCGAATGGTCCTGGCATGACCAGGTGGACATTGCCCGCAAAGGCAACAGCAAAGGCAAGCGCCTGACGCAGTATGTAGAGTCTCAGGGCGGGTCGATGCGTGACGTGATCGCCTTCGGCGACAACTACAACGACATCAGCATGCTGGAAGCCGCCGGTACCGGCGTGGCGATGGGCAATGCCGACGACGCGGTAAAAGCGCGCGCTAACGTGGTGATTGGCGACAACACCACCGACAGCATCGCGCAGTACATTTACACCCACCTGCTGTAATCAGGCGGTGATCGAGACGCTCTTAATTTGCGCGTAAAGCCACAGGCCGGGTTTGATCCCTAACTCATCCCTCGCCCACGGGCTGATGCGCGCCCAGAGCTTCCTGCTGCCGACTTCAAGCTTCACTTCCACCTGCCCGTTATCATCAAAACACTCCGCCACTTTGGCGCGCAGAATATTTCGAATACTGGTTTGCAGCGGCGGCTGCAGCACCAGCGAGACGTCCGACGCCTGGATGCGAATTCTCAGCGCGGACTGTAGCGGTTTGTCGATCTTATTGACCCACAGATGCTGGTCGCCCAGCGCCAGGGCGGTCATCGCGTAGTGCGGATGGTGTTCCAGAACGCTCACTTTAAGAATGCTGCTCTGCTGTTCCCTGGGTAACCACGGGTGCATTACGCTGCTGCCCCACACCTCTTCCAGGTTGCCGAAGGCCTTCACGCTGCCCTCTTCCAGCACCAGCACCCTGTCGGCCAGATGGAGGATCTCATCCAGCGAATGACTGACGTAGAGCATCGGAATATTAATTTCCCGGGTCAGCCGCTGTAGATAAGGCAGAAGTTCGCGTTTACGCGGAATATCGAGCGAGGCCAGCGGCTCGTCGAGTAGCAGCAGTTCGGGTGCGGTCAGCAACGCGCGGCCAATGGCCACGCGCTGTTTTTCTCCGCCGGAGAGCGACGATGGCAGCCTGTCGAGCAGAGGCTCAATGCCTAAAAGCGTCACCAGCTTATCAAACTGTCCGGCCATGCTTTTCGCCATGCCGTAACGCAGGTTGCCGCGCACGCTATAGTGCGGGAATAAGCGCGCGTCCTGGAAAACATAGCCAATGCGGCGTTTATCCGGCGTGAGATAAACCTTGTTTTCCACGTCGTTTAAGACGCGGTTATTCAATACAATCCGTCCTGACTGCGGCCGCGTCAGACCACTGATAGCATTTATCAGCGACGTTTTTCCCGCTCCCGAGACGCCGAAGATGGCAGTGATACCGCTTGCAGGCAGCGTCTCGTTAAGCGTCAGGGTATGGTTTCCCAGCGTCTGGGTGAAATGGAGTTCCAGCATGCTTATTTCCCCATCCGCTGGCGGCTGAGCCGCGCCAGCCATTCAGACACCATTAGCGATGCCAACGCCAGCAAAATTGAAATAATACACAGCCGCGCCGCCGCGCCTTCACCGCCCGGCGTTTGAATCAGAGTATACATTGCCGACGGGATGGTTCGCGTCTCGCCGGGGATGTTCGACACAAACGTGATGGTCGCGCCAAACTCGCCCAGCGAGCGGGCGAAGGCCAGCACCGTCCCGACAATAATGCCCGGTAGCGTAAGCGGGAGCGTGATGGTGAAAAAGACGCGCCAGCGCCCTGCGCCCAGCGTGCGGGCCGCCTGTTCGAGCTTCATGTCCACGCTTTCCAGCGCGAGGCGTATCGCCCTCACCATCAGCGGGAATGACATCATCGCCGCCGCCAGCACCGCACCGCGCCAGCTAAACGCAAACGTCAGCCCAAACCAGTCGTAAAGTTTTTCGCCAATAAAACCGCGTCGCCCCATGGAAATTAACAGCAGATAACCGACCACCACGGGCGGCAACACGAGCGGAAGATGCAGCACGCTGTCGAGCAGCGCTTTGCCGGGAAACCGACAGCGAACCAGTAGCCAGGCAAAGAAGATCCCAAAGGGCAAGCTCAGCGCAACCGCCAGGGAAGAGACTTTAAGGCTCAGCAGAACAGCCTGCCATTCAGGATCGGTCAATATCATCAGTGAGTCGTAAATCCATAGCGTTTAAAGATTGCGGACGCCTCCGGCCCTTTAAGGTAATCGCGGAAGGCCGTCACGGCCGCATTTTTATGTCCATCAACAATCGCAACAGGATATTCCACTTTCTTATGGGAGTCTTCCGGGAACGTTGCCACCACTTTCACACCCTTACTGGCAACGGCATCAGAGCCATACACAATGCCCAGCGGAGCTTCATTGCGCTCTACCAGCGCCAGCGCGCCGCGCACATCTTCCGCCGGGGCCAGCTTCGGTGACAATGTCTCCCATGCACCCAGCTTTTGCAGCTCTTCTTTGGCATAAATTCCGGCCGGAACGTGCTCCGGGTCGCCCACCGCCAGACGGCCACCGTTTAGCAGTCTCGTCCAGTTGGTCTGTTTGTTGATGGTGAAGTCCGCCTGCGCGCTGGCTTTTGGCGCCACGACAACCAGGCTATTCCCCAGCAGCGTTTCGCGGGTTGCCGCATCAATCGCTTTTTTCTCCGCCGCGTAATCCATCCACTTCTGGTCAGCCGAGATGAACAGATCCGCCGGTGCGCCCGCTTCTATCTGGCGCGCCAGCGTAGAGGAAGAGGCAAACGAGGAGACCACCTCGACGTTTTTCTCTTTTTTATACGCCGCCGCGATGTCCTGCAGCGCGTTGGTCAGCGACGCCGCCGCAAAGACCGTAATTTTACCTTCGTCCGCCAGCGCGTGTCCGGTAAGAGAAAGCGTCAGCGTTGCCCCTGCGAAAAGGCGTACCCATGAACGTGCCATCTGTAACTCCTGTGAGTAGCGTTATATACATATTAATATAACGGTAACGTCAGGGAGATCCCAGCGTTTAATCGTACCGCTGAAGGGGTAAACCGGGGTGATGCGTTAAATAATATCGGCGTAGACGGGAAAATCTTGAGAGCAAAACGCCCGGACTCGCCGGGCGTTTTGTGGGGAATCAATGCTGCTTTTTAGCCTGGTCTTTGTGACCAATGTTCGAAAAGACGTTGAACACTTCACCCAGGCCGTAGATGGCACCGAGGATGATGGCCATCACTACTGGTACCATGATCACGGCGAATACCAGACTTTTCAACAACTCTAACATGGTTTTCTCCAGATATTGTGAATAGCTCATTCTACCCTTTCAAGTGAGAAAAACATCCCCTTTTGTGCGGTACTCTTTGCGCCCTGCACCATTTAGGCCACAATACTCTTTTTGCCAGGACACTGTTATGCAGGCCGAAATTCTTCTCACTCTACGACTTCAGCAAAAGCTTTTCGCCGATCCGCGGCGTATCGCCCTGCTTAAACAAATAGAACAAACGGGCTCGATTAGCCAGGGGGCGAAAAACGCGGGCATCAGCTACAAAAGTGCCTGGGACGCCATCAACGAAATGAACACCCTGAGCGAACAACCGCTGGTGGACAGAGCCACAGGCGGCAAAGGCGGCGGCGGTGCGATCGTGACGCGCTATGGCCAGCGCCTTATTCAGCTTTACGATCTGCTGGCCCAGATCCAGCAAAAGGCGTTCGATGTGTTGAGCGACGACGATAACGTTCCGCTGGACAGCTTGCTGGCCGCCATTTCCCGCTTCTCGTTACAAACCAGCGCCCGCAACCAGTGGTTTGGAACGGTGACGGCGCGCGACAATCTCCAGATACAGCAGCATATTGAGATCCTGCTTGCCGATGGCACCACTCGTCTGAAGGCCGCAATAACGGCGCAGAGCGCGGAACGTCTTGAGCTGGATGAAGGTAAAGAGGTGCTGGTTCTGCTGAAAGCGCCGTGGGTCAATATTACGCGCGATCCCGACGCCGCAAAGGCGGCCGATAACCAGCTCCAGGGCGCAATTAGCCATATCGAACGCGGCCAGGCGCATTGCGAAGTGCTAATGACCCTGGCAGATGGGCAGCCGCTTTGCGCGACCATACCGCTCAGCGAGTCGGACGGTTTAGAAGAAGGTGCTGCCGTCACCGCGTATTTCAACGCGGACCGGGTGATTATCGCCACTTTGTGCTGAGCACATTGACAATCGTACCGACAGTGCGTATCCCTGATATCTGACGCTGCAAAAACAGGGATAAACCATGTCATCATTGCATATTTCGCAAGGCACGTTTCGTCTTAGCGATACCCGAACGCTGACGATTGCTGATTTGACGATACGCGCGGGTGAAAGCTGGGCGTTTGTCGGCACTAACGGCAGCGGTAAATCCGCGCTGGCCCGCGCGCTGGCCGGCGAACTCCCCCTCCTCAAGGGCGAATACCAGGGCGACTTTACGCGCCTGTCATTTGAACAACTGCAAAAGCTGGTAAGCGAGGAGTGGCAGCGCAATAACACTGATTTACTCAGCCCAGGCGAAGAAGATACCGGCCGTACGACGGCGGAAATTATTCAGGATGAGGTGAAAGATCCCGCCCGCTGTCAGCGCCTGGCAGAACGGTTCGGCATCACCGCCCTGCTCAACCGGCGCTTCAAATACCTTTCGACCGGCGAGACGCGAAAAACGCTGCTTTGCCAGGCGCTGATGAGCGAGCCCGAGCTGCTTATCCTCGACGAACCGTTTGACGGCCTTGACGTGCAGTCCCGTGCGCAGCTGGCGTCCCTGCTGGAGTCGCTTAATCAGCAGGGATATACCCTGGTTTTGGTGCTTAACCGCTTCGATGAAATTCCGGACTTTATTCAGCACGCGGGCGTACTGGCCGACTGTAACCTGACCGAGACCGGTGAAAAAACAGCGCTGCTCAAGCAGGCGCTCATTGCCCAGCTCGCGCACAGCGAACAGCTCGACGGAATTACCCTTCCGGAACCTGACGCCCCTTCGGCCCGCCATGCGCTCGATCCCCACCAGCCGCGCATCGTGCTGCGAGATGGGATTGTCTCTTATGACGATCGCCCGATCCTCAACCGTCTTAGCTGGACGGTCAATCCCGGCGAACACTGGCAGATTGTCGGCCCTAACGGCGCGGGGAAATCCACGCTGCTGAGCCTGATCACCGGCGATCACCCGCAGGGCTATAGCAACGATCTGACGCTGTTTGGTCGGCGTCGCGGCAGCGGCGAAACCATCTGGGATATAAAAAAACATATCGGCTATGTCAGCAGCAGCCTGCATCTGGATTACCGGGTCAGTACCACGGTACGCAACGTGATCCTTTCCGGATATTTTGACTCGATCGGCATTTATCAGGCGGTGTCGGACAAACAGCACAAGCTGGCCCAGCAGTGGCTGGATATCCTGGGCATGGACAACCGGGTCGCTGACGCGCCGTTTCATAGTCTGTCGTGGGGGCAGCAGCGTCTGGCGCTGATCGTTCGCGCGCTGGTGAAACACCCTACGCTGCTGATCCTCGACGAACCGCTGCAGGGACTCGACCCGTTGAACCGCCAGCTTATCCGCCGCTTTGTGGACGTGCTGATTAGCGAAGGTGAAACGCAGCTGCTGTTCGTTTCACACCATGCCGAAGATGCCCCCGTCTGCATCACGCATCGCCTGGAGTTTGTTCCCGACGGTGAAGGTTATCGCTACCTTCTCAGCAACGTCGATTAACCGTGGAGGGCTCTGCCCTCCTCTTTTCAGATAACTTGCATCAATACATCGCTATCTCTTTGATCTAGAATGCTCTCAGTCATTAAAAAAGCGAGTGTGAAAACGAGTGTAAACGATTCCACTATTTTATCCCATGTCACACTTTTCGCGTCTCTGTTATGCTATGGTTATTACATACCATAAGCCCAATGGAGCGAAATATGCGAGTTCTGGTAACAGGTGGTAGCGGTTACATAGGTAGTCATACCTGCGTGCAACTGCTGCAAAACGGTCACGACGTCATCATCCTCGACAACCTGTGCAACAGTAAGCGCAGCGTGCTGCCGGTGATTGAACGCCTTGGCGGTAAACAACCGACTTTCGTGGAAGGCGACATCCGCAACGAAGCGCTGATGACCGAGATCCTTCACGACCACGCCATCGAAGCGGTGATCCACTTCGCGGGTCTGAAAGCGGTCGGTGAATCCGTTGCGAAGCCGCTCGAGTATTACGACAACAACGTCAACGGTACCCTGCGTCTCATCTCCGCCATGCGCGCGGCCAACGTCAAAAACTTTATCTTCAGCTCCTCCGCCACCGTTTACGGCGATCAGCCCAAAATCCCTTACGTTGAAAGCTTCCCGACCGGTACGCCGCAAAGCCCGTACGGCAAAAGCAAGCTGATGGTGGAGCAGATCCTGACCGACCTGCAAAAAGCGCAGCCGGAGTGGAGCATCGCGCTGCTGCGCTACTTCAACCCGGTCGGCGCGCATCCGTCCGGCGACATGGGTGAAGATCCGCAGGGCATCCCGAACAACCTGATGCCGTATATCGCCCAGGTTGCCGTGGGTCGCCGCGACTCGCTGGCGATTTTTGGCAATGACTATCCGACCGAAGACGGCACCGGCGTGCGCGATTACATCCACGTGATGGATTTGGCCGACGGTCACGTTGCGGCTATGCAGCAGCTGGCCAACAAACCGGGCGTGCATATTTACAACCTCGGCGCCGGGGTCGGCAGCAGCGTGCTGGACGTGGTTAACGCCTTCAGCAAAGCCTGCGGTAAGCCGGTTAACTACCACTTCGCTCCGCGTCGTGATGGCGACCTGCCTGCTTACTGGGCCGATGCCACCAAAGCCGACAAAGAGCTCAACTGGCGTGTGACGCGCACGCTTGATGAAATGGCACAGGATACCTGGCACTGGCAGTCACGCCACCCGCAAGGCTATCCGGACTAAGGATCCGTCATGACGCAATTTAATCCCGTCGATCATCCGCATCGTCGTTTTAACCCGTTAAGCGGGCAATGGATTTTGGTCTCCCCGCATCGCGCCAAGCGCCCCTGGCAGGGGGCTCAGGAGACGCCTGCAAAACAGACGCTGCCACAGCATGACCCGGACTGCTTCCTCTGTCCGGGCAATACGCGCGTCACCGGGGACAAAAACCCTGACTACAAAGGCACCTTCGTGTTCACCAACGATTTTGCCGCCCTGATGACCGACACGCCGGACGCGCCGGAAAGCCACGATCCGCTGATGCGCTGCGAAAGCGCGCGCGGAACCAGCCGCGTGATCTGCTTCTCGCCGGATCACAGCAAAACGCTGCCCGAGCTGAGCGTGGACGCGCTGAAAGAGGTCGTCAGCACCTGGCAGGCGCAAACCGCAGAGCTGGGGCAGAGCTATCCGTGGGTGCAGGTGTTCGAAAACAAAGGCGCGGCCATGGGCTGCTCAAACCCGCACCCGCACGGCCAGATCTGGGCGAACAGCTTCCTGCCTAACGAAGCCGAGCGTGAAGACCGTCTGCAGAAAGCGTATTTCGCGGAAAACGGTTCGCCGATGCTGGTGGACTATACCCAGCGCGAGCTGGCCGACGGCAGCCGCACCGTGGTGGAAACCGAACACTGGCTGGCCGTCGTCCCTTACTGGGCCGCCTGGCCGTTTGAAACGCTGCTGCTGCCGAAAGCACACGTGCAGCGCATCACCGATCTCAGCGACGCGCAGCGCGACGACCTTGCCCTGGCGCTGAAAAAGCTCACCAGCCGTTACGACAACCTGTTCCAGTGCTCCTTCCCGTACTCCATGGGCTGGCACGGCGCCCCGTTTAACGGCGAAGAGAATCAACACTGGCAGCTGCACGCCCATTTCTATCCGCCGCTGCTGCGCTCTGCGACGGTGCGTAAATTTATGGTGGGCTATGAAATGCTGGCGGAAACCCAGCGTGACCTGACGGCGGAACAGGCGGCAGAACGTCTGCGTGCCGTTAGCGACGTCCACTATCGCGAATCAGGAGTCTAAAAAAAATGAGTCTGAAAGATAAAACCCAATCCCTGTTTGCTGAGAAATTTGGCTACCCTGCCACCCACGTTATCCAGGCGCCAGGCCGCGTTAACCTGATCGGTGAACACACCGACTATAACGACGGTTTCGTGCTGCCGTGCGCCATCGATTACCAGACAGTCATCAGCTGCGCGAAGCGCGACGACCGTAAAGTTCGCGTGATTGCGGCGGATTACGGTAATGAGACGGACGAGTTTTCTCTCGATGCCCCGATTGTGACGCACGACAGCCAGCAGTGGTCTAACTACGTGCGCGGCGTGGTGAAACACCTTCAGAAGCGCAACAAGAACTTTGGCGGCGCCGATTTAGTTATCAGCGGCAACGTGCCGCAGGGTGCGGGCTTAAGCTCCTCTGCGTCGCTGGAAGTCGCCGTGGGCACCGTGTTCCAGCAGCTTTATCATCTGCCGCTGGACGGCGCGCAAATTGCCCTGAATGGTCAGGAAGCAGAAAATCAGTTCGTGGGCTGTAACTGCGGCATTATGGACCAGCTGATCTCCGCGCTCGGCAAAAAAGAGCATGCCCTGTTAATTGATTGCCGCTCGCTGGGTACCAAAGCCGTTCCCCTGCCAAAAGGCGCGGCTGTCGTCATCATTAACAGCAACTTTAAGCGCACGCTGGTGGGCAGCGAATACAATACCCGCCGCGAGCAATGCGAAACCGGCGCCCGCTTCTTCCAGCAGCCTGCCCTGCGCGACGTGACGCTCAATGAATTTAACAAAGTGGCACACGAGCTGGATCCGGTCGTCGCCAAACGCGTTCGTCACGTGCTGACGGAAAATGCCCGTACCGTTGAAGCCGCGTCCGCGCTGGCGAAAGGCGATCTGAAACGCATGGGTGAGCTGATGGCGGAATCTCACGCCTCCATGCGCGATGATTTTGAAATCACCGTGCCGCAGATCGACACCCTGGTGGACATCGTTAAAGCCACCATCGGCGACAAAGGCGGCGTGCGCATGACGGGCGGCGGTTTTGGCGGCTGCATCGTTGCGCTGGTGCCTGAGGAGCTGGTCCCTGCCGTACAGGATGCCGTGGCGAAGCAGTACGAAGCAAAAACGGGCATCAAAGAAACCTTCTATGTTTGCAAAGCATCACAAGGAGCCGGACAGTGCTAAACGAAACACCTACCCTTGCACCGGATGGTCTGCCGTATCGCCTGTTAACCCTGCGCAATCGCGCGGGGATGGTCGTTACGGTGATGGACTGGGGGGCAACCCTTCTTTCTGCCCGCGTACCGATGCCGGACGGCAGCGTGCGTGAGACTCTGCTCGGCTGCGCCTCGCCTGAGCAGTACGTCAATCAGTCCGCCTATCTTGGCGCGTCCGTTGGGCGCTATGCTAACCGCATCGCGAAAAGCCGTTTTGAACTCGACGGCGTGCAGTACACCCTGCTTCCAAGCCAGGGTGAGAACCAGCTGCACGGCGGACCGGACGGGTTTGATAAACGCCGCTGGAAGATTGTTCGTCAAAACGATAGCGAAGTTCTGTTCTCGCTGGATTCGCCTGATGGCGACCAGGGCTTTCCGGGGAACCTTGTCGCATCCGCGCGCTTTACGCTGACCGACGACAACCGTATCGCCATCGAATACCGTGCGACGGTCGACAGGCCGTGTCCGGTCAATCTGACCAATCACGCGTATTTCAACCTGGACGGTAGCCAGTGCGACGTGCGTAACCATAAGCTGCAGATCCTGGCGGATGCGTATCTGCCGGTTGACGAGATGGGCATTCCGTATCAGGGCCTCAAAGACGTGAGCGGCACCAGCTTTGACTTCCGCAGCGCGAAGTCCATCGCCCAGGATTTCATGAGCGATGACGATCAGCGCAAAGTGAAAGGCTACGATCACGCTTTCCTGCTGCAGGCCAAAGGCGATGTGAAACAGCCTGCCGCGCAGGTCTGGTCTGCGGATGAGAAACTGCAGATGACGGTTTATACCACCGCCCCCGCCCTGCAGTTTTACTCAGGCAACTACCTCGGAGGCACGACGGCGCGCGAACACGATGAGTACAGCGACTGGCAAGGCCTGGCGCTGGAGAGCGAGTTCCTGCCGGACAGCCCGAACCATCCTGAATGGCCACAGCCGGACTGCGTGCTGCGCCCGGGTGAAGAGTACGTGAGCGTGACGGAATATCATTTTATTCCGCATTAATATCCAGCCCTCCCTCCGGAGGGCTTTTTTCTGCGCGCCTTGCTGAAAATAGCGCCGATCGCAGACAAAATCATAACCCTGGATTCACAAGCATCTTACACTCAGAGACTATTTTCGCTATGGTTAGGGTTAAGCGTTGCTGGTGGCACGGCCACGGCAATATAATGAGAATTGTTATCATTCTAAAAATGCTTGAGGAGTAAGAGATGGCTATTACTAAGCTGGTTCTGGTGCGTCACGGCGAAAGCCAGTGGAACAACGAAAACCGCTTTACCGGTTGGTACGACGTTGATCTGTCTGAGAAAGGCGTAAGCGAAGCAAAAGCAGCAGGTAAACTGCTGAAGGAAGAAGGCTTCAGCTTTGATTTTGCTTACACCTCTGTGCTGAAACGTGCCATCCACACCCTGTGGAACGTGCTGGACGAACTGGATCAGGCCTGGCTGCCGGTTGAGAAGTCCTGGAAACTGAACGAACGTCACTACGGTGCGCTGCAGGGCCTGAACAAAGCGGAAACCGCTGAGAAATATGGCGACGAGCAGGTTAAACAGTGGCGTCGCGGCTTCGCAATCACCCCACCAGAGCTGACCAAAGATGACGAGCGCTACCCGGGCCACGATCCGCGTTACGCGAAGCTGACCGACGCTGAGCTGCCAACCACCGAAAGCCTGGCGCTGACCATCGACCGCGTTGTGCCTTACTGGAACGAAACCATTCTGCCACGCCTGAAAAGCGGCGAGCGCGTGATCATCGCGGCTCACGGTAACTCCCTGCGCGCGCTGGTGAAATACCTGGACAACATGGGTGAAGACGAAATCCTCGAACTGAACATCCCAACCGGCGTACCGCTGGTGTATGAGTTCGACGAAAACTTCAAGCCAATCAAACACTACTATCTGGGTAACGCAGAAGAGATCGCGGCGAAAGCAGCGGCTGTCGCGAACCAGGGTAAAGCGAAGTAATTTTCGCCAGATATAAAAAAAGCGCGGAGCCTTCCGCGCTTTTTATTTGTGACTGAGAATTCAGCCGCGACGCGCTTTTACCGCATTCGCCAGCTGACGCAGGATAGCATCGGTATCGTCCCAGCCAATGCAGGCATCTGTGACGCTTTTGCCATACACCAGCGGCTCGCTGCCTTCCAGGTTCTGGTTACCTTCAACCAGATGGCTTTCGATCATCACCCCAATCACCGCCCTCTCACCGCCGGCAATCTGCTGGCAGACGTCTGCACCCACTTCCATCTGCTTTTTAAACTGCTTGCTGGAGTTGGCATGGCTGAAATCGATCATCACCTGCGGTGGCAGCCCGGCTTTTTCCAGCCCGACCTTCACTTCTGCCACGTGTTTCGCGCTGTAGTTCGGCTCTTTGCCGCCGCGCAGAATGATATGGCAGTCGCCGTTCCCGCTGGTGTTAACGATGGCGGAATGGCCCCATTTGGTTACGGACAGGAAGCAGTGCGGCGCACCCGCTGCGTTGATGGCGTCGATAGCCACCTTAATGGTGCCGTCAGTGCCGTTTTTGAAACCCACCGGGCAAGAGAGACCGGACGCCAGCTCGCGGTGAACCTGAGATTCAGTCGTGCGCGCACCAATTGCGCCCCAGCTCATCAGGTCTGCCAGGTATTGTGGCGTAATCATGTCCAGGAATTCACCGGCAGCAGGCAGGCCGCTGTCGTTGATCTCCAGCAGCAGCTTGCGCGCAATGCGCAGACCGTCGTTGATCTGGAAGCTGTTATCCATATGCGGATCGTTAATCAGCCCTTTCCAGCCCACGGTGGTGCGCGGTTTTTCAAAATAGACGCGCATTACGATTTCAAGCTCGTCCTTCAGCTCTTCACGCAGAGTGAGCAGACGGGCTGCGTACTCTTTCGCAGCTGCAGGATCGTGAATGGAGCACGGGCCAATCACCACCAGAAGACGATCGTCATTACCTTTCAGGATCTTATGGATCGCTTTACGAGCATGAGAAACCGTGTTTGCGGCATTTTCAGTGGCGGGGAATTTCTCAAGGAGCGCTACAGGAGGTAATAACTCATTGATCTCTTTAATGCGTAAATCGTCGTTCTGATAATTCATCTTCGTTCCAGCTCTGCCATATCTTTAGTAATGAAAGCAATCCTTTCAATCTATCTTGTCGACCAGGAAGTGTAAACACGGTTTTACACTTCACGCAGATAATTCCTGGAATTCGCCTAAAAATCGCCACAAAATAGCGAAAAACGAGATCTAACCTAAGCTTTTTAACTGTAACAACCAATTTTAAACGCTTAAACGCGATTCCCTACTGACGTAAGTCCGTGAGGGGGAATCTTTCGCCTCTGAAAGAGATGCACTGTTGGAGAAAGTTATCCAGCGTAACGACAAGAACAGGAGCACCATGATGAAAATGACTAAACTGGCAACCCTCTTCCTGACCGCCACACTCACTCTGGCAAGCGGCAGCGTCCTGGCCGCGGAAACGGGCACATCCGATAGCAACGGGGATGCCAATGCCGCTGCGGCAGCAGGCCAGCCCGCCCCTGATGCGAAACAGAACATCGCCCCGAATAATGTCGACAACAGCCAGATCAATACCGGTAACACCAACACCGGCGGCACTATGCTGCATCCCAACAGCAGCGGTTCCGGCACCATGAATCATGACAATATGAGTTCGGATGAGGTTCATAAGAACTCGATGTGTAAGGACGGCAAATGCCCCGATCCTAATGATAAAGTAGGGAACGACGCGAATACCAAAACCGATGGCACAACCCAGTAAGGGGTGGTAACCGGTAAGAAAAAGGAGAGCTCAGGCTCTCCTTTCTTTTTGGAGTAACCTATTAAAAACGCTACACTAAAAACAATAACACATCAGGAAAGCAGATATGGCGCACTCCCATTCCCACTCACACTCTCCCGGCAACGATAACGCTAAACGACTGATGCTGGCCTTTGGCGTCACGGCAACGTTTATGGTTATCGAGGTCATTGGCGGCCTGATTTCCGGCTCTCTGGCGCTACTGGCTGATGCCGGGCATATGCTGACCGATGCCGCAGCGCTGCTCTTCGCCCTCCTGGCGGTACAGTTTGCGCGTCGTCCTCCCAATGCGCGCCATACCTTCGGCTGGCTGAGGCTGACGACCCTTGCCGCGTTTGTGAACGCTATTGCGCTGGTGGTCATCACCGTTCTTATCGTCTGGGAGGCCGTACAGCGCTTCAGACACCCGCAGCCAATCGCCGGGACAACAATGATGGTGATTGCCGTGGCGGGGCTGCTGGCAAATATCCTGGCCTTCTGGATTCTGCACCGCGGCAGCGGAGAAAAGAACCTCAACGTGCGCGCTGCGGCTCTGCATGTCCTGGGTGATTTGCTCGGCTCAGTCGGGGCGATCGTCGCCGCGCTGGTGATCCTATATACCGGCTGGACGCCTGTCGATCCGATTCTGTCCGTGCTGGTGTCATGTCTGGTCTTGCGCAGCGCCTGGCGACTGCTGAAGGAGAGCGTGAATGAACTGCTTGAAGGGGCACCGACATCTATGGATATTGAAGAGTTGAAGCGCAACCTGCGCCGTTCAGTCCCGGAAGTCCGCAATGTTCATCACGTGCACGTCTGGCTGGTGGGGGAAAAACCGGTCATGACGCTGCACGTTCAGGTGATCCCGCCTCACGACCACGATGCGCTGCTTGAGCGCATCCAGCATTTTCTTGAACATCACTACGAAATTGGCCACGCAACCATCCAGATGGAATATCAGCCCTGTAACGGGCCGGACTGCCACCTCAACGAGGCGCAGTCCGGACATTCACATCATCATCACCACTAGCTGGAAAGCGCGCGAGAACCTCGCTCACGCGCGCTGTTAATCCACATCCGGCTGCCGTTCAGCGCGATGAAGGTCAACAGCAGATATTCCAGCGACATCGCATAGACGCCCTGCAGAGCGAAGATCGCTACGCTAATAACGTTGATGATGACCCACAGCAGCCAGTTCTCAACGTATTTTCGCGTCATCAGGATCATCGCCGCAATCGACAGTACCATCATGCAGGAATCCCAGAACGGGAAGGCATCCGGCTGGAGCTCGGGCATCGTCACGTTCAGGCCGAAACCGGACATGACCGACACGGCAACGCGGGTCAGGAACGCAAACACCGGGTTGATGTAGACGGTCATTAAGCCAATGGCCACCACGCAAGCGACGAACCAGGCGATAGCTTTGGGCAGGGGCAGCCAGCGGATCTGCAGCTCGGCCTCCTGCTGGCTGTTCTGACGCGACCACGCGTACCAGCCGTAAATATTGGCGGCAAAGAAGAACAGCTGCAAAAGCAGGCTGGCGTACAGCTGGATCTGGAAGAAGATAATCGCAAACAGCGTAACGTTAATCAGCCCGAACGCGTAGTTGCTGATCTTCTCCAGGCTTGCCAGCCAGATACAGAGTAATCCCGCCAGCGTGCCAACGGCCTCAATCCATGACAGGTCATAGCCACCTGCGCCAATCGGTATATGAACCAGAATGTTCTGCGTGCTAAAAAAATCCATCTTTTCCCCGGGACGTTTTGAATTAAGTACGTAGTGTAGCCGCAAAATCCAGCATGCGGTTAAGCGGAATTAACGCACCTTCACGCAGGGCGGCATCCACATGGATTTCATGTACCGCACCGCCTGTCTCGAGCCCTTCGGCAATGGCCTTCAGGCCGTTCATCGCCATCCACGGGCAGTGCGCACAGCTGCGGCACGTTGCGCCCTCACCCGCCGTTGGCGCTTCAAGGAGCTCTTTCTCCGGCACGGCCTGCTGCATCTTGTAGAAAATACCGCGATCGGTCGCCACGATGAGCTGCTTGTGAGGCAACGTCCTGGCCGCGTTGATAAGCTGGCTGGTTGAGCCCACGGCGTCCGCCATGTCGACAATAGACTGGGGTGATTCAGGGTGAACAAGAATAGCGGCGTCAGGATAAAGTGCCTTCATGCGCGCCAGCGCCTGGGTTTTGAATTCGTCGTGCACAATGCAGGCACCCTGCCAGCAGAGAACGTCAGCCCCCGTCTGCTTCTGGACATAATTTCCAAGATGGCGGTCAGGCGCCCAGATAATTTTCTCGCCAAGGCTGTCCAGATGTTCAATCAGCTCAACGGCGATGCTGGAGGTGACAACCCAGTCTGCACGCGCTTTTACCGCCGCAGAGGTGTTGGCGTAAACCACCACGGTCCGGTCAGGGTGGGCGTCACAGAAGGCCGTGAATTCGTCAATCGGGCAGCCGAGATCAAGGGAACACTCCGCATTAAGCGTCGGCATCAGAATGGTTTTTTCAGGGCTCAGGATCTTTGCCGTTTCGCCCATAAAACGCACGCCAGCAACCAGCAGCGTGGAAGCGGGATGTCTTGCACCGAAGCGTGCCATCTCCAGTGAGTCAGAAATACAGCCCCCGGTCTCTTCCGCCAGCTGCTGAATTTCCGGGTCGGTGTAGTAATGGGCCACCATCACCGCATCTCGTTCTTTAAGAAGACGTTTGATCTTCTCACGGTAGAATTGCTTTTCGTCCTGGCTTAGCGGGACAGGCTTTGGCGGAAACGGATAGATTGCGGCTTCAGGATCAAACATCACACTCATTATGGCTTCTCGTTTTACGGGCTTAACAATATTGCCTTTCTTTTGCATGACATAGCAAAACGCATGGCAATTGTGTTTTGTATACTAAACAAGATAGCGAATATGAGAGGAAAAGTCACCGGAAATAGGTGCGGATAGCATTTGTCGGCCGGCGGCTTCGCCTTGCCCGACCTGCACAGACGGCAGATAGCAAAAAGGCGCCTTTAGGGCGCCTTTCTACACTGGTGGGTCGTGCAGGATTCGAACCTGCGACCAATTGATTAAAAGTCAACTGCTCTACCAACTGAGCTAACGACCCCTTGCGGGATGTACTTCAAATTTATTCAGGCTGGTGGGTCGTGCAGGATTCGAACCTGCGACCAATTGATTAAAAGTCAACTGCTCTACCAACTGAGCTAACGACCCTTTTGGGTGTTGCCTGAATTATCACTCGGAACCAATAAAATTGGTGGGTCGTGCAGGATGACTCGGCTTCGCCTCGCCCTTCGGGCCGTTGCTAAAGCAACGTTATCCTTCACGTTTAATATCTGAGTAAGACATTAAATTTGGTGGGTCGTGCAGGATTCGAACCTGCGACCAATTGATTAAAAGTCAACTGCTCTACCAACTGAGCTAACGACCCGAGTGGTGGGTGATGACGGGCTCGAACCGCCGACCCCCTCCGTGTAAAGGAGATGCTCTACCAACTGAGCTAATCACCCACTCTGTACTGCCGATATGCGTTAAGTGGTGGGTCGTGCAGGATGACTCGGCTTCGCCTCGCCCTACGGGCCGTTGCTGACGCAACGTTATCCTTCACGTTTTACTACTACTTCCACCTGACTTAGTGGTGGGTCGTGCAGGATTCGAACCTGCGACCAATTGATTAAAAGTCAACTGCTCTACCAACTGAGCTAACGACCCACTTTTACGCTGTTTTCACGTTGTTTGATATCCCGTGGCAACGGCGGCATATATTACTGATTTAAGAATTCAGCGCAACAAAAATTTCGATGAAGATCACTTAACTGCTTACGAATCATGCTGCACGACCAGAAATAACGCGATTTCTGGTCATGCGATAATCATCCCATCGAATTCAGACGTTTTTGCGCCTGCTTAGCACCTTCGGTACCCGGGAATTTGGAGACTACCTGCTGGTAAACCGCTTTAGCTTTCGCAGTGTCGCCTTTGTCCTGCATGATGACGCCCACTTTGTACATCGCATCAGGCGCTTTTGGCGATTTCGGGTAGTTTTTTACCACGGAGGCAAAATAAAACGCCGCATCGTCCTTTTTACCCTTGTTGTAATTCAGCTGACCGAGCCAGTAATTCGCATTTGGCTGATAAGTGGAATCAGGGTATTTCTTAACAAAGTTCTGAAACGCAGCAAGCGCGTCATCCTGACGAGATTGATCCTGCACCAGGGCAATGGCCGCGTTGTAGTCCGTATTCGCGTCACCGCTCTGTACAGGCGCACCTGTTGAAGCAGAAGCATCCGCAGCCGGAGCTGATGTCGCCGCACCGGTCTGATCGCCCGCGGCTGGCTGTGCTTGTGCTGCTGCACCACCGCTGCTCAGGCTATCCATCTGCAGCAAAATCTGCTTCTGACGTTCCACAACCTGGTTCAACTGATACTGGCTTTCCTGAATCTGGCCGCGGAGAGAGTCAATATCGTTTTGGTTATCGGAAAGTTGTTGCTGGAGTTGGGTTAAAAGCTGGCTGTGAGCGTTAGAAATACGCTCGAGTTGAGTGACCCGGTCTTCTACCGAGCCTGAGCCGACACTACTGATTGGTGCCTGAGCAAAAGCGGCCCAGGGGGCCGCTATTCCAACCAGTAACGACAGACTCAACAGATGATGTCTGAAGTTACTGCTCATGCAATTCTCTTAGTAAACCAGTACGGCACGACGGTTTTTGGAGTAAGCCGCTTCGTCGTGACCCAGTACTGCAGGTTTTTCTTTACCGTAAGAAACGATGGAGATCTGGTCAGCAGAAACGCCTTTACCCTGCAGGTACATTTTAACAGCGTTAGCACGACGTTCACCCAGGGAGATGTTGTACTCTGGAGTACCACGTTCGTCCGCGTGACCTTCTACGGTGACTTTGTAAGATGGGTTGCTACGCAGGAAGTTAGCGTGAGCATCCAGCATGGCAGCGAAGTCAGAACGGATGTCGTATTTATCCAGATCGAAGTAAACGATGTTGTTCTGCTGCAGCTGCTGCATCTGAAGACGCGCTTGCTCTTCAGAAGACATGTTGCCATTGCCGTTCGCGTCCATACCGGTGCCGGCACCCATCATGCCTTCGCCGCTCTGGTCATTGCTGGCGTTCTTGTTAGAAGAACACGCTGCGATTGCCATTACAGGCAGAGCGATCATCAGCCCCTTCAGCACTTTGTTCAGTTGCATTTCTATGATTCCTTTAGTAATCAATTAATTATTATTTACAGATACGGCGACCAGGCAGGTGATTTTACCTGTCCATCAGTTGCCGGAATACGCGCTTTGAAACGCCCATCTGTAGAAACCAGATTCAGCACAGATCCCATCCCCTGAGAAGAGCTGTAGATTACCATCGTGCCGTTAGGTGCCAGACTTGGCGTTTCATCCAGGAACGTTGACGACAGAACTTGAACGCCACCCGCTACCAGATCTTGTTTGGCAATGTGCTGCTGCCCACCGTTGGAGCTCACCATTACCATAAATTTACCGTCGCTGCTCACGTCTGCGTTCTGGTTCTGCGAACCTTCCCAGGTAATACGCTGCGGAGCACCGCCGTTGATGTTGACTTTGTAAATTTGTGGACGGCCAGCCTGGTCAGAGGTAAACGCCAGGTTTTGACTGTCCGGGAACCATGAAGGTTCGGTGTTGTTGCTGCGACCGTCGGTCACCTGACGAATCTGGCCAGAGCCAATGTCCATCACGTACAGGTTCAGGCTACCGGTTTTTGACAGCGCAAACGCCAGTTTGGACCCGTCCGGAGAGAAGGAAGGCGCACCGTTGTGACGTGGGAAAGAGGCCACCTGACGAACAGCACCGTTTGCCAGCGTCTGGATAACCAGCGCTGAACGACCGCTTTCGAAGGTTACATAGGCCAGTTTAGAACCGTCCGGAGACCAGGCTGGAGACATCAGCGGCTGAGAAGAACGTTTCACCAGGAACTGGTTGTAGCCGTCGTAGTCAGATACGCGCAGCTCATACGGGAACTGACCACCGTTGGTCTGTACCACATAAGCAATACGGGTACGGAACGCCCCTTTAATGCCGGTCAGTTTTTCAAATACCGCATCGCTGGCAGCGTGTGCCGCGTAGCGCAGGTACTGCTTAGTGACCTTGTAAGAGTTCTGTGCCAGAACGGTACCCGGTGCACCGCCGGTATCCACCAGCTGCCAGGCCACGTTGTAAGAGCCGTCCGGGTTAGGCGTAACCTGACCCACAACCACGGCATCAATACCCAGTGCAGACCATGCTGCAGGCTGTACTTCCTGCTCGCTGCCCGGCTGCTGCGGCAGACGAGAACGATCTAACGGGTTGAATTTACCGCTGTTACGCAGGTCAGCCGCCACGATGCCACCGGCATCTTCAGGTGCAGCGCCAGGACCGGCCCACTGGAACGGAACAACACCGATTGGGCGTGCCGAGTCCACCCCCTGGGTGATCTCGATACGTACTTCTGCGTGCAGTACTGCTGCCCACAGCATTAAAAAACTAAATGCTACACGTAATGCCTGCTTCATCATATCTCCCTTATCCGGGTAACCTTACCCACGATAATTTAGCAGAATGTTAACAAACTCAAATAGACAAAACTACCAGAACCCTGTGACTAAACCTGGTCTATTTTTCCCCGTTTGCACGGGGAAAATGTAACTTAAGGTTTGAAGTCCAGCGGCGCATTTTTGAAGACTTCGTAAACTGCCTGAGACGGCGGTTTAGGCATCTTCGCCTGACGCGCTGCAGCCAGGGCCGCAGTACATAAAGCCGGGTCGCCACCTTCAGACTTAATATCCAGCAGCATGCCGTCCGGAGCCAGTTTTATACGCAACGTACACGTTTTACCGGTATAGGAAGACGCATCATAGAATCGGCTTTCAATAGCGGATTTAATCTGCGCGGCATAACCGTTGATTTCAGCCCCTGTCGCACCGTTACTCTTAGTGTTACCACTTCCCGTCGGCGCTGCGTTGTTTCCTTTCGCCCCACCGCCCGTTTTCGGTGCATTCTTACCGGAGCTCAAATCGCCCAGCAGATCGTCAACCCCTGCGGCGGCAGCAGCTTTTTCAGCAGCAGCGGCCTTTTTGGCAGCCGCTTTATCAGCAGCAGCTTTCTTATCGGCAGCGGCCTTCTCAGCTGCAGCTTTCTTATCGGCGGCAGCCTTCTCAGCAGCAGCTTTTTTATCGGCAGCGGCTTTTTCAGCGGCGGCAGCTTTTTCTGCAGCCGCTTTCTCAGCAGCAGCCGCTTTCTTCGCGGCCTCGGCAGCAGCTTTCTTCTCTGCTTCCTGAGCGGCTTTTTTCGCGGCTTCCGCTTCGGCTTTCTTCTGAGCATCTGCAGCGGCTTTCTTCGCGGCTTCCGCTTCAGCTTTCTTCTGGGCATCAGCAGCGGCTTTCTTCGCGGCTTCAGCTTCAGCTTTCTTCTGAGCATCAGCTGCGGCTTTCTTCGCCGCTTCTGCCGCTAATTTTGCCTGGGCATCAGCCTGCGCTTTCGCGTCCGCTGCGGCTTTTGCTGCCGCCTCTTCCGCCTGCTTTTGCTGTTCCTGGGCTTTCTTCGCGGCCTCTTCGGCTTGCTTCTGCTGTTCCGCCTGCTCTTTCGCGGCTTCCTGCGCCTGCAAACGCTCTTTCTCAAGCTTCTTCAGACGCTCCTGCTCTGCGGCCTGCTTTTCACGCAGTTCTTCCGCCTGCTGTTGCGACTGTTTTTCACGCTGCTCTTCAGCCCGTTTGGCACTCGCCTTCTGCTGTTGTTCGCGATTATAGTTCTGTACTACCGCACCGGGATCCACCATCACGGCGTCAATGGAAGACCCTCCACCGCCGCCGGCTGATGCATCAATATGCTCGTCGAACGAACTCCAGATCAGCGCTGCAAAGAGAATCACGTGCAGCACTGCGGAGACGATTATCGCTCGCTTAAGCTTGTCATTCTGTTCGGTTGCCTTTGACACTATCGGTTCCCAAAAACTACGCGGATGATCAAATAGGTTGGGTCATTAAGCCAACTGACTTAACACCCGCACTATGTAGCAAGTTCAGCGCTTTAATAATTTCATCGTAGGGTACGTCTTTCGCGCCACCGATTAAGAAGACCGTTTTCGGATTTGACTCGAGGCGACGCTGCGCTTCAGCAATAACCTGCTCAGGCGGCAGCTGATCCATACGATCTTTCTCTACCACGACGCTGTATTGCCCTACGCCGGAAACCTCAATGATAACCGGAGGATCGTCATTGGTGCTCACCGCCTGTGATTCTGTCGCATCCGGCAGATCCACTTCCACACTCTGGGTAATGATTGGCGCTGTCGCCATGAAGATCAGCAGCAGTACCAGCAGGACGTCCAGCAGTGGAACGATATTGATTTCGGACTTGAGCTCGCGACGACCTCGTCCACGCGATCTGGCCATGGTTTACCCCTTGTTGCTCTCGGTGCTGGTAAACGCCTGACGGTGCAGAATCGCAGTGAACTCTTCCATAAAGTTGTCGTAGTTCAGTTCCAGTTTGTTCACGCGCTGGTTCAGACGGTTGTAAGCCATAACCGCAGGAATTGCCGCAAACAGACCGATAGCGGTCGCAATCAGTGCTTCAGCGATACCCGGTGCAACCATCTGCAACGTCGCCTGCTTCACCGCGCCCAGCGCGATAAAGGCGTGCATGATCCCCCACACGGTACCAAACAGGCCGATATACGGGCTGATGGAACCGACAGTGCCGAGGAATGGAATATGCGTTTCGAGATTTTCCAGCTCGCGGTTCATAGAGATGCGCATCGCACGCGAGGCACCTTCCACTACCGCTTCTGGCGCATGATTGTTTGCACGATGCAGACGAGCAAACTCTTTGAAGCCGCTATAAAAAATTTGCTCGGAGCCTGTAAGGTTTTCACGGCGCCCCTGGCTTTCCTGATACAGACGAGAAAGCTCAATACCCGACCAGAACTTATCTTCAAACGCTTCAGCTTCACGGCCAGCGGCATTGAGGATACGCGTTCTCTGGATGATGATGGCCCAGGATGCGATTGAAAAACCAATCAAAATCAACATGATAAGTTTAACCAGAAGGCTCGCCTTCAGGAACAAATCAAGGATATTCATGTCAGTCACTGCTTAAACTCCGCGACAATAGACTTAGGAAGCGCACGAGGCTTCATTATGGTTGGATCAACACAAACAATCAGCACTTCAGCTGAGTTCAGTACGGTATTCTCTGCGTTGACTATCCGCTGCGTGAAAACCAGTGAGGTCCCGCGCATTGATGTAATTTCAGTTTGGACTTCGAGCATATCGTCGAGTCTGGCAGGCGCAAAATACTCAAGCGTCATCTTGCGTACCACGAAGGCAACTCGCTCAGCCAACAGCACCTGTTGACTAAAGTGATGATGGCGCAGCATCTCTGTGCGTGCCCGTTCATAAAAAGCAACGTAGCTGGCGTGGTAAACCACACCACCGGCATCGGTATCTTCGTAATAGACACGAACCGGCCATCGAAACAGCGTTGTATTCACTTTACATCCCGGTAATGCAACAAAAGTTAATGCTTTTAAACTTCGCTACTATACGCGCGGGAAAGAGGGTTGGGAATGGGAGAAAGTAAACGGAGAGTAAATTTTTATGGGCTCGGGTAAGCCCATAACGTTAACGGACATTTCTTATTCAGAAGAAGAAGAAAATCAAACCGGCGAGAAGCACCAGATCGGCAATCAGCGGGCAGAAAATTCCCTGCCAGTGAACGGCTTTCGGACGAAAGCCCACGCCGTGGATCACACCTGCACACACCGCCCACATAATGAGGAAGCCGTGCCAGATTTCAAGCTCGCTGGTTTTCGCTGCAAAGCGCGAAGGGTCCCAGAAGATACAACCTGCCAGCAGTAATGCCATCACTAAAGAAAGCGCCCGTAACGGGCGCTTGTCCATTACCGCGTAAAGCGTCGCGATAATATTCATCAGTGTTTTTCTTCACCCGCTTTGGTCGCTTCGACGTGCTCAAGCGCCAGGGCAGTGATGACACCAAATGCACAGGCAAGAAGCGTCCCTAAAATCCATGCGAAATACCACATATTCAGCTCCTTACTTAGTACATAGAGTGGGTGTTGCTTTCGATATGTTCTTTAGTGATACGACCGAACATTTTCCAGTAACACCAGATGGTGTAGGCCAGAACAATCGGAACGAACACGCAAGCAACATACGTCATCAGGTTCAGCGTCATATGGCTGGACGTTGCGTCCCACATGGTCAGGCTAGCATTCAGCATGGTGCTGGATGGCATGACGAATGGGAACATCGCGATACCCGATGTCAGGATGATGCACGCCAGGGTCAGTGATGAGAACACGAACGCCAGCGCGCCTTTCTCCAGACGAGACGTCAACACGGTCAGCAGCGGCAGCAATACGCCCAGAGCCGGGATAGCCCACAGCGCAGGGGTATTGTTAAAGTTCACCAGCCATGCACCTGCCTGACGCGCCACTTCTTTGGTCAGCGGATTAGACGGCGCAGTATGGTTGATTGCAGACGTCACCACGTAGCCATCGATGCCGTACACCACCCACACACCGGCCAGTGCAAAGCAGACCAGCGTGACCAGCGCAGCGACCTGAGCCGTCGCGCGCGAACGCAGGTGCAGTTCACCAACCGTACGCATCTGCAGATAGGTTGCGCCCTGAGTGATGATCATCGCCACGCTCACCACGCCGGCCAGCAGGCCAAACGGATTCAGCAGCTGGAAGAAGTTACCGGTGTAGTAAAGACGCATGTATTCGTCCAGGTGGAACGGTACGCCCTGCAGCAGGTTACCGAACGCCACGCCGATCACCAGCGGTGGAACGAAGCTACCGATGAAGATGCCCCAGTCCCACATGTTGCGCCAGCGGGTGTCTTCAATCTTGGAACGGTAGTCGAAACCAACCGGACGGAAGAATAAAGAGGCCAGCACCAGAATCATCGCCACGTAGAAGCCGGAGAACGCAGCCGCGTAGACCATCGGCCAGGCAGCGAACAGCGCGCCGCCAGCGGTGATCAGCCACACCTGGTTACCGTCCCAGTGAGGGGCGATGGAGTTGATCATGATTCGACGCTCAGTGTCATTACGACCGAGGAAACGGGTGAGCATCCCCACCCCCATGTCGAAACCATCCGTGACGGCGAAACCGATCAGCAGAACGCCGATCAACAGCCACCAGATAAAACGCAATACTTCATAATCGATCATTTGATGACTCCTGTCTTAGCGTGCCGGCTGAGTAGTCGCAGTGGACTGCTCGTAGTGATAGCGACCGGTTTTCAGGCTGCTTGGGCCAAGGCGCGCGAACTTGAACATCAGGAACAGTTCAGCCACCAGGAACAGGGTGTACAGACCACAGATCAGCAGCATGGAGAAGATCAGGTCGCCCGCTGTCAGGGACGAGTTCGCTACCGCCGTTGGCAGTACCTCACCAATCGCCCATGGCTGACGGCCGTACTCCGCAACAAACCAGCCGGATTCGATAGCGATCCACGGCAGTGGAATACCGTACAGCGCGGTGCGCAGCAGCCATTTTTTCTCGCCGATGCGGTTACGAATCACGGACCAGAAGGACGCCGCAATGATCAGCAGCATGATGATGCCGCAGCCCACCATGATACGGAATGCGAAGTACAGTGGCGCAACGCGTGGAATCGAGTCTTTGGTTGCCATCTGGATCTGCGCTTCTGTCGCATCAGAAACGTTCGGGGTATAACGCTTCAGCAGCAAACCGTAACCCAGATCTTTCTTCACGTTGTTGAACTGGTCGCGAACGGCCTGGTCGGTAGAACCGGCACGCAGCTGTTCCAGCAGCGAGTAGGCTTTCATACCGTTACGGATACGCTCTTCGTGCTGAACCATCAGCTCTTTAAGACCTGTCACCTGCTTATCAACAGAACGGGTGGCGATGATACCCAGCGCGTAAGGGATCTGAATGGCGAAGCGGTTTTCCTGCGCGTCCTGATCGGGAATGCCGAACAGCGTAAAGGCAGCAGGCGCCGGTTGGGTTTCCCATTCGGCTTCGATGGCAGCCAGTTTGGTTTTCTGCACGTCACCCATTTCGTAACCGGATTCATCACCCAGAACGATAACAGAGAGGATTGCTGCCATACCGAAGCTTGCAGCGATAGCAAAGGAGCGCTTAGCAAACGCGAAGTCACGACCGCGCAGCATGTAGTAAGAGCTGATGCCCAGTACAAACATCGCACCGCACACGTAGCCAGAGGCGACGGTGTGAACGAATTTAACCTGCGCAACCGGGTTCAGGACCAGCTCGGCAAAGCTGACCATCTCCATACGCATAGTTTCGAAGTTGAAATCAGACGCGATAGGGTTCTGCATCCAGCCATTCGCCACCAGGATCCACAGCGCGGACAGGTTCGAACCTAATGCCACCAGCCAGGTCACCGCCATATGCTGGACTTTACCCAGACGGTCCCAGCCGAAGAAGAACAGACCTACAAAGGTGGATTCGAGGAAGAATGCCATCAGACCTTCAATGGCCAGCGGCGCACCGAAGATATCCCCGACATAGTGGGAATAGTAAGACCAGTTAGTCCCGAACTGGAACTCCATGGTCAAACCGGTTGCCACGCCCAGTGCGAAGTTGATACCAAACAACTTGCCCCAGAACTTGGTCATATCTTTATAAATCTGTTTGCCGGAGAGAACGTATACCGTTTCCATAATGGCCAGCAGGAACGCCATACCGAGCGTCAGTGGCACAAACAGGAAGTGGTACATCGCGGTCAAGGCAAACTGTAAGCGCGACAGTTCGACTATATCTAACATCATGACTCCTTGCTCATCGCATGAAGACTCCGAGAGTGAACCCCATCAGAGAGAGATCCACACGCATGCCCCAATACAAATTATTCGCATCCTTGTCGTCGTTATTACCCTGAAGAAGGATAAAAACGATGACGTGAGGTTACAAATACGTTAATAAAAAACTCAAATTGATCCCGCAAATATAATACGCTGCAAAACCCTTACAATAAACAGGTTTTTATTGAATCACATTTACGTTTTTCGACGGCGATCAATTTATAGCAAAATTACCACTTTTCGGCCATTTTGATCGGGGACAATTTACCGCCTTTTGATGGGTTTTTCCAAGGATTAAACATTGATTTAAATCAAAAACAATCCGTTGTGTTAAATGTGTTTTGATGCGGTGAACATAGTAAAAACCATGTTAAAAATATGTATATAAAATACAATTAAGGTTATCAACTCGATTGATGAATATAAACAGAAGTGATTTTTATTAACTCAGAAGCCCGAATGCCTAATTTATTCAGGACATAAATTTTAGTGCGTTTTTCGTTTTTTTCCATCCGCTCTCTTTAAGGTAAATAAATAACAATTATTTTACTTTTACCCCCCCTCTCTAATTAACACCATTTAGTGACTGTTGCATGTCGCCCGGCAGGCAATAAAAAAGGCCGCTTTACAGCGGCCAACCATGTCGAAACGGACATTTTTATACTTCAACGCCCCCCTTTCGGGGAGCAGAGAGGACTTACTTAATGATGGATTTCAGTGCTTCGCCGATATCCGCCAGGCTGCGAACGGTTTTCACGCCTGCGGCTTCCAGCGCTGCGAATTTCTCATCAGCCGTACCTTTACCACCCGCGATAATCGCGCCTGCGTGACCCATACGCTTGCCTTTCGGCGCAGTCACACCCGCGATATAACCGACAACCGGCTTGGTCACGTGTTCTTTGATGTAAGCAGCCGCTTCTTCTTCAGCGCTACCACCGATCTCACCGATCATCACGATCGCTTCGGTCTGTGGATCTTCCTGGAACAGCTTCAGGATGTCGATGAAGTTAGAGCCCGGGATCGGGTCACCGCCGATGCCCACACAGGTGGACTGGCCGAAGCCGTAATCGGTGGTCTGTTTGACCGCTTCATAGGTCAGCGTACCGGAACGGGACACGATGCCCACTTTGCCCGGCTTGTGAATGTGGCCTGGCATGATACCGATTTTGCATTCGCCTGGAGTGATAACGCCTGGGCAGTTCGGGCCGATCATACGCACGCCAGCTTCATCCAGCTTAACCTTCACGGTCAGCATATCCAGCGTCGGGATGCCTTCAGTGATGGTGATGATCAGTTTAATACCTGCATCGATCGCTTCCAGAATGGAGTCTTTGCAGAACGGTGCCGGAACGTAGATCACGGTCGCGGTTGCGCCCGTCGCTTCTACAGCTTCACGCACGGTGTTGAATACCGGCAGGCCCAGGTGCGTGGTACCACCTTTACCTGGCGTTACGCCGCCAACCATCTGCGTGCCGTAGGCAATCGCCTGTTCGGAGTGGAAAGTCCCCTGGCTACCGGTGAAGCCCTGGCAGATAACCTTGGTATCTTTATTAATTAAAACTGACATTATTTCCCCTCCACTGCGGCAACAACCTGCTGAGCTGCATCCGTCAGACTTTTCGCTGCAATAATATTCAGGCCGCTGTCAGCCAGTTTTTTCGCGCCGAGTTCAGCGTTGTTACCTTCCAGACGCACAACAACCGGAACGTTAACACCCACTTCTTCTACCGCACCGATGATACCGTCGGCGATCAGGTCGCAACGAACGATGCCGCCGAAGATGTTAACCAGAACGGCCTTAACGTTGTCGTCAGAGAGAATGATTTTGAACGCTTCGGTTACGCGCTCTTTGGTTGCGCCACCGCCTACGTCGAGGAAGTTTGCTGGCTCACCGCCGTGCAGCTTAACGATGTCCATGGTGCCCATTGCCAGGCCCGCACCGTTAACCATGCAGCCGATGTTGCCGTCCAGCGCCACGTAGTTCAGCTCCCACTGTGCAGCCTGTGCTTCACGCGGATCTTCCTGAGACTGGTCGCGCATTTCGCGCAGATCCGACTGGCGGAACAGCGCGTTGCCGTCAGCGCCCAGCTTGCCATCGAGGCAGATCAGGTCGCCCTGGGTGGTGATCACCAGCGGGTTGATCTCGATCAGCGCCAGATCGCGCTCCAGGAAGATGTTCGCCAGACCCATGAAAATCTTGGTGAACTGCTGAACCAGCTTGCCTTCCAGGCCCAGTTTGAACGCCAGCTCGCGACCCTGGTAAGGCATTGGGCCCGCCAGCGGATCGATTGCCACTTTGTGGATCAGGTGCGGGGTTTCTTCCGCCACTTTTTCGATTTCCACGCCGCCTTCGGTAGACGCCATGAACACCACGCGACGGGAGCTACGGTCAACAACCGCGCCCAGGTACAGTTCTTTCGCGATGTCGGTCGCCGCTTCAACCAGGATCTGGTTAACCGGCTGGCCGTTCGCATCTGTCTGGTACGTTACCAGACGCTTGCCGAGCCAATGTTCAGCAAACGCACGAATCTCTTCTTTGCTCTTAACAACCTTCACACCGCCCGCTTTACCACGGCCACCAGCGTGAACCTGACACTTAACTACCCAAGGGCCGGAACCGATTTTAGATGCGGCTTCTTCTGCTTCACGCGGGGTAGTACAGGCATAACCCACCGGAGCCGGTAAGCCATACCGGGCAAACAGCTGTTTGGCCTGATATTCATGTAAGTTCATGTGTTCTATCCATCCTTCAGGTAATCGTTAGGTCGTGCTTTTATAGGCCCGGCAGCTATATGCCGCCGGGCAAGACTGCAAACTAGACGTCGAGCAGCAGACGCGTTGGATCTTCCAGCAGCTCTTTAATCGCCACCAGGAAGCCCACGGACTCGCGGCCATCGATCAGACGGTGATCGTAAGACAGTGCCAGGTACATCATCGGCAGGATCTCAACTTTACCGTCTACCGCCATAGGACGATCTTTAATGGCATGCATACCCAGGATCGCGCTCTGCGGCGGGTTAATGATTGGGGTAGACATCAGCGAACCGAATACGCCGCCGTTGGTAATGGTGAAGTTACCGCCGGTCAGGTCATCTACGGTCAGCTTGCCGTCGCGGCCTTTCACAGCCAGCTCTTTAATATTTTTCTCGATATCAGCCATACCCAGGGTATCCACGTCACGCAGTACTGGGGTCACCAGGCCACGCGGAGTAGATACCGCCATGCTGACATCGAAGTAGTTGTGGTAAACCACGTCATCACCGTCGATGGACGCGTTCACTTCCGGGTAGCGTTTCAGCGCTTCAACCACCGCTTTCACGTAGAAGGACATAAAGCCCAGACGGATACCGTGACGTTTTTCAAACGCGTCACCGTACTGCTTGCGCAGGTCCATGATTGGCTTCATGTTCACTTCGTTGAAGGTGGTCAGCATCGCGGTGGAGTTTTTCGCTTCCAGCAGACGCTCAGCCACACGCTTACGCAGGCGAGTCATTGGCACACGTTTTTCGCTGCGGGCACCCAGAGCAGGCTGTGCTGCTGGCGCTGCCGCAGGGGCTTTTGCTTCTGCTTTCGCAGGCGCTTTCGCCAGGTGCTTCTCGATATCTTCACGGGTCAGACGACCACCCACACCGGTGCCTTTAATGGCCGCCGCGTCCAGGTTGTACTCAGCCAGCAGGCGACGGATCGCCGGGCTGAGCGCATCGTTGGTCTGCTCTTCCAGAGAAGCCTGCTGGCGTTGAGCCGGCGTAGAGGCTTTCTCTTCAGATTTCGCGCTGGACTCTTTGCCCGCGCTGTTGCCTTCGCGCAGGCGACCCAGGATCTGACGAGAGGTTACGGTTGTGCCTTCATCTTCCAGCACAGCATCCAGAACACCATCCGCCGAAGCCGGTACTTCCAGTACCACTTTGTCAGTTTCGATTTCTACCAGCACTTCATCGCGCTTAACGGCATCGCCTGGTTTTTTGTGCCAGGTAGCGACGGTCGCATCTGCTACAGATTCAGGCAGGTCGGGAACAAGAATATCTACGCTACTCATTATGTATCCTTTAATTAATCGACGTTCAGCGCGTCATTGACCAGATCTTGTTGCTGCTTCTGGTGAACGGACATATACCCTACCGCCGGAGAGGCGGAGGCCGGGCGACCTGCATAACGCAGGGCTGACCCAAATGGAATCACTTCACGGAAATGATGCTGGCTGCAGTACCATGCGCCCTGGTTAAGCGGCTCTTCCTGGCACCAGACAAAATCATGAACGTGAGCGTACGGTTTCAGCGCTTCCTGCACCGCCTGGTGCGGGAACGGATAAAGCTGTTCGATACGCACGATGGCGACATCTTTCTGATCGTTCTTACGGCGCTGTTCCAGCAGGTCGTAATAAACCTTACCAGAACACATCACCACACGCTTCACGGCCTGCGGATCCAGCTCGTCAATTTCACCGATGGCCGGCAGGAAGGTTCCGTTCGCCAGTTCTTCCAGGCTCGACACCGCCAGCGGGTGACGCAGCAGGGATTTCGGCGACATCACCACCAGCGGACGGCGCATACCGCGCAGCGCCTGGCGACGCAGCATGTGGTAGACCTGAGCCGGGGTGGACGGCACGCAGACCTGCATGTTCTGCTCGGCGCAGAGCTGCAGATAACGTTCCAGACGCGCGGAGGAGTGCTCCGGACCCTGACCTTCATAACCGTGCGGCAGCAGCATTACCAGGCCACACATACGGCCCCACTTCTGCTCGCCGGAGGAGATGAACTGGTCGATCACCACCTGCGCACCGTTGGCGAAGTCACCGAACTGCGCTTCCCAGATGGTCAGGGTACGTGGTTCAGCGGTGGCGTAACCGTATTCGAAGGCCAGAACCGCTTCTTCAGACAGCACGGAGTCCCAGACCTTGAACTGGCCCTGACCGTTGTGCACGTGCTGCAGCGGGGTGTAGGTTGAACCGTTGGACTGGTTGTGAACAACCGCGTGACGGTGGAAGAAAGTCCCACGGCCCGCATCTTCACCGGACAGGCGAACAGGAATGCCTTCGTCAACCAGCGTTGCGTAGGCCAGCGTTTCCGCGCCGCCCCAGTCGAACAGCTTCTCGCCTGCCGCCATGGACTGACGGTCAGCGTAGATTTTCGCCACGCGAGACTGCATCTCGATAGCGTCCGGTACGGTGCTGATGCGTTTAGCCAGCTCCTGCAGGCGCTTCATCTCAACCTTGTTCGGGTAGCTCTCATCCCACTCGTGGTTGAGGTACGGCGACCAGGTAAAGGAGTGCATGTTCATCGGGCGCAGCTCTTTCACCACGCATTCACCCGCATCCAGCGCGTCGCGGTAGAGGTTGACCATTTCGGTCGCATCTTCCAGCGTCGCCACTTTGTCGCTCTCCAGCTTGTCAGCATAGATTTTGCGCGGGGTCGGGTGTTTTTTGATTTTCTGGTACATCAGCGGCTGGGTTGCACTTGGCTCATCCGCTTCGTTGTGGCCGTGACGGCGGTAGCAGAAGAGGTCAATGAACACATCGCGCTTGAAGGTGTTACGGAAGTCCAGCGCCAGACGGGTAACAAAAGCAACGGCTTCCGGGTCATCCGCGTTAACGTGGAAGATTGGCGCCTGCACCATCTTACCGATGTCGGTGCAGTATGGGGTAGAACGCGCGTCAAGCGGGTTAGAGGTGGTAAAGCCCACCTGGTTGTTAATCACGATGCGAACGGTACCGCCCACTTCGTAACCACGCGCTTTCGACATGTTCAGGGTTTCCTGAACTACGCCCTGCCCTGTTACCGCCGCATCGCCGTGGATGGTGATCGGCAGCACTTTATTGCTGCTCGGCTCGTCCAGACGATCCAGGCGCGCACGCACGGAACCGATAACCACCGGGCTAACGATTTCCAGGTGTGACGGGTTAAACGCCAGCGCCAGGTGAACCAGACCGCCTTCAGTTTCGATATCTGACGAGAAGCCCATGTGGTACTTCACGTCGCCGGTGCCGAGGTGTTCTTTATGTTTGCCCGCGAACTCGTCAAACAGGTCCTGAGGTTTTTTACCCAGCACGTTGACCAGCACGTTCAGACGACCACGGTGCGCCATGCCCAGTACCACTTCGCGGGTGCCGCTCTTGCCTGCGTGACGAATCAGCTCTTTCAGCATCGGCACCAGCGCGTCGCCGCCTTCCAGCGAGAAGCGTTTTGCGCCCGGGAATTTCGCGCCCAGATAGCGCTCAAGCCCTTCCGCTGCGGTCAGTTCGTTCAGGAAGCGTTTTTTTTCGTCAGCCGAGAAGGTCGCGTGGCCCGCTACGGATTCGATGCGCTGCTGGATCCAGCGTTTCTCTTCGGTAGAGGTAATGTGCATGTATTCCGCGCCGATGGAGCCGCAGTAGGTTTGCTTGAGCGCGTCAATCAGATCGCCCAGCTTCATCGTGTCTTTGCCGATGGCAAAGGAACCTACGTTAAAGCTTTCCTGGAAATCGGCCTCGGTCAGATCGTGATATGCCGGATCGAGATCGGCCACACGGTCTTGTTTCCACAGTCCCAGCGGATCGAGATTCGCATGCTGGTGACCGCGGAAGCGATAAGCGTTGATAAGCTGCAGGACTTTAACCTGCTTCGCATTGGTGTCAGGGTCGGAAATCGCAGAAGAGTAACGTGAGGCATCCTTCGCCAGACGACGGAAATAATCACGTGTTTTGGAATGGAATTGATCCGGTTTGACCCCTGTGCCAGGCAACTGCTGGAACATGGAACGCCAGTTAGCGTCCACTGAGTCAGGATCGGTTAAGAAGTCTTCATAGAGCTGTTCAATCCAGCTCTGGTTCGCACCAGAAAGGAAAGAAGAGTCCAGCCAGGCTTTCATTGCGCCGTTCTGCATCGTGATCCCTTAAGCATTTTTATGCTTACTTTCGCCGTAGAAACTACCACGCACACCACGTGTACGTGCCGGGGTTCACCTGCGAGCTCTTTTCATTTGGCCCGCGAAGGAACCTTTAGAAACTGTCTAAGGGTCTTTACCCTCACCCCTACCCTCTCCCTAAGGGAGAGGGGGAATGCCGTCGGCAGTTTTTAAAGATTTCCTGCAATCTGTCCCCTCTCCCTTAGGGAGAGGGTTAGGGTGAGGGGAACACCGCTCCCCTCTCACTACTTACGCACTGCGCTGCAGCAGCATCGACTTAATATGGCCGATGGCGCGCGTCGGGTTCAGCCCCTTCGGACACACACTGACGCAGTTCATGATGCTATGGCAGCGGAATACGCTGAAAGCGTCACTCAGTCCTTCCAGACGGCTATCGGTTTCGGTGTCGCGGCTATCGATCAGGAAGCGATAGGCAGCCAGCAAACCGGCCGGGCCGATAAACTTGTCCGGGTTCCACCAGAACGACGGGCAGGACGTTGAACAGCATGCGCAGAGAATACACTCGTACAACCCATCGAGTTTTTCACGCTGCTCAGGAGACTGTAAGTGCTCGCGAGCGGGTGGATTTTGCCCATTATTCAATAAGTAAGGCTTAATCTTCTCATATTGTGCATAGAATTGCCCCATGTCTACCACCAAATCACGCACGACCGGCAGGCCTGGCAGAGGACGGATAACAATTTTCTGACCAGGACGCTGCAGCGCTGAAATTGGCGTGATGCAGGCCAGGCCATTTTTGCCGTTCATGTTCACCCCGTCAGAACCACAAACCCCTTCACGACAGGAGCGGCGGAACGACAGCGTAGGATCTTTTTCTTTCAGCTGGATTAAGGCATCCAGCAGCATCATGTCGCGCCCTTCTTCCGCTTCCAGGGTGTAGTCCTGCATACGCGGAGCGTCATCAACATCCGGGTTATAACGATAAACTGAGAATTCGAGTTTCATTATCCTGTCTCCGCATTAGTAAGTACGAATCTTCGGCGGGAACGCCGGACGCAGTTTCGGTTCCATGTTGACGCTACGACGCGTCATGGATTCCGACTCTGGCAGATACAGGGAATGGCACAGCCAGTTTTCGTCATCACGATCCGGGAAGTCGAAGCGGCTATGCGCGCCACGGCTTTCGGTACGGAAGTTTGCCGACATCGCCGTCGCGAACGCGGTTTCCATCAGGTTATCCAGCTCCAGGCACTCAACGCGCTGGGTGTTGAATTCGCTGGAGGTGTCGTCCAGACGGGCATTTTTCAGACGCTCGCGGATCGCTTTCAGCTGCTCAAGACCTTTGGCCATCGCGTCGCCTTCGCGGAATACCGAGAAGTTGTGCTGCATGCATTCCTGCAGCGCTTTACGGATTTCCACCGGATCTTCGCCGTTGCGGTTACCGTTCCAGCGGTTGAGGCGCTCAAGAGAGGCATCAATTTCGTCGTCGGTCGCGTCACGCAGCGCGCCCTGCTCGGCAATGGACTCCTGCAGATGCAAACCGACTGCACGACCAAACACCACCAGGTCCAGCAGGGAGTTGCCGCCCAGACGGTTTGCACCGTGTACGGATACGCAGGCAATTTCGCCTACCGCGAACAGGCCAGGAATAACCACGTCTTCGCCCTGCTCGTTTACGGTCAGCGCCTGACCGGTCACTTTGGTCGGAATACCGCCCATCATGTAGTGGCAGGTTGGGATAACCGGAATCGGCTCTTTCACCGGGTCGACGTGTGCGAAGGTGCGGGACAGTTCCAGGATGCCCGGCAGACGGGACTCCAGAACTTCTTTACCCAGGTGGTCGAGCTTCAGCTTCGCGTGTGGACCCCATGGGCCGTCACAGCCGCGGCCTTCACGGATTTCGATCATGATGGAACGCGCCACCACGTCACGACCCGCCAGGTCTTTCGCATTCGGGGCATAACGCTCCATGAAGCGCTCGCCGTGTTTGTTCAGCAGGTAGCCACCTTCACCGCGGCAGCCTTCCGTCACCAGAACGCCCGCACCGGCGATACCGGTTGGGTGGAACTGCCACATCTCCATATCCTGAACCGGCACGCCCGCGCGGATAGCCATACCGACGCCGTCACCGGTGTTGATGTGGGCGTTGGTGGTGGACTGATAGATACGGCCTGCGCCGCCGGTAGCCAGCACGGTAGCACGGGCTTTGAAGTAAACCACTTCACCGGTTTCGATGCACAGCGCGGTACAGCCGACGATTGCGCCATCGGCGTTTTTCACCAGATCCAGCGCGTACCACTCGGAGAAGATGGTGGTATGGTTTTTCAGGTTCTGCTGATACAGGGTGTGCAGCAGTGCGTGACCGGTACGGTCAGCCGCCGCCGCGGTGCGTGCCGCCTGCTCGCCGCCGAAGTTTTTCGACTGGCCGCCAAACGGACGCTGATAGATAGTGCCATTTTCCAGACGGGAGAACGGCAGACCCATGTGGTCCAGCTCCAGAATCGCTTCCGGGCCGGTTTTACACATATATTCGATGGCATCCTGGTCGCCGATGTAGTCGGAACCTTTTACCGTGTCGTACATGTGCCATTCCCAGTTATCTTCATGGGAGTTACCCAGCGCAACGGTGATACCGCCCTGCGCAGACACAGTGTGGGAACGGGTCGGGAAAACTTTAGAGAGCAGCGCACAGGTCTGGCCGCTCTGGGAAATTTGCAGTGCGGCACGCATACCTGCGCCACCGGCACCAATTACAACAGCATCAAATTCTCTGACTGGCAGTTTCATTACACACCCCACACCACAACGAATCCATAAATAACGTAAACCACCAGTGCAACAACAATGGCCAGCTGCAGTGGGAGGCGAATCGCCAGCGGTTTAACGTAATCGGTCAACACCTGCCACATGCCAATCCACGCATGAATAAGGATGGAGAACAGAGCCAGCAGGGTGAACACTTTGGTGAAGGCGGATCCGAAGAACCCACTCCAGATTTCCCACGTCAGCGTGCCGCTGGTCGCGAAGAAACCGATCATATAGATGATGTAAAGAGTGAGAACGATGGCGGTAGCACGGACCAGAATGAAGTCATGTACGCCGTTGCGTCCTAATGCGGAGGCGTTGCTTACCATACGAGAACTCCTGCGAGAAGTGAAAGCACGACAGTAATCACAAATGAAATGTTAGCGGAGCGTTTTCCGGCTTCGAAAGTCTCTTCCAGGTAGCCAAAGTCCATCAGCATATGGCGAACACCCACAACGACGTGGTACGCCAGCGCGGTCAGAATGCCCCACATGATGAATTTCACGAAGAAGCTGTTCATGATGGCAGAGGCCTGGAGGAATCCTTCAGGGGAAGAGAGGCTGGTGCCCAGTAACCACAGCAAAATACCGACCGCCACAAACGTAATCACACCAGAAACACGGTGCAGAATGGACGCTATTGCTGTTACAGGGAACCGGATCGTTTTGAGATCCAGATTGACAGGTCTTTGTTTTTTCACATTTCTTATCATGAATAACGCCCACATGCTGTTCTTATTGTTTCCTTCCTCCGGACTGCGATGCGGGTCAAGCAGCGTTCCTTTTCTATAACTGCGCGTCATGCAAAACACTGCTTCCAGATGCTTAAACGACACGTTACAACGCTGGGTGGCTCGGGATTGCAGGGTGTTCCGGAGACCTGGCGGCAGTATAGGCCGTTCACAAAATCATTACAATTAACCTACATACAGTTTGTCGGGTTTTCTCTGGAACAGTGATCAGGGTCACGATAACAACATCTTTTTAATTTTTAATCATCTGATTTGACAAATGTTAAACAATATTGTTACAAACGTCATCAGAAAAGGCATATAATGCGCAAAAGTTATGAGGTCTCTCTTTCACCTGACAAATAGTTATGTAACAGTGTGATGGTATTGACCGAAGTTATCAGGACAGTTATTAGTGATATACAGGTTTGAATAATTCGGACTGCAAAAACGCTGATTTGCTGTGGTTTCACTGATATTTCATTCGTTTACCTGCAAGGCGCCATAGCTCTGTACCCTGGTTTGTCCTCGTGAGCTGAGCGGAAAGCCAAATAACAATCTGGTAACGGTGATTAACAGCTGAAAGCAAATCCGGTAAAGCGCAGTCTTAAGCATAAGGCGCTAAGGAGACCGTAAATGGCTGATACAAAGGCAACGCTCACCCTAAATGGTGACACTGCTATTGAACTGGATGTGCTAAAAGGCACGCTCGGTCAGGATGTTATTGATATCCGTACGCTGGGCTCTAAAGGTGTATTCACCTTTGACCCTGGATTTACCTCTACCGCATCTTGCGAATCCAAAATCACCTACATTGACGGTGACGAAGGTATCCTGCTCCATCGCGGCTTCCCCATCGATCAGTTAGCCACCGAATCCAACTATCTGGAAGTGTGCTACATCCTGCTGAACGGCGAAAAACCGACGCAGGCACAGTACGATGAATTCAAAACCACCGTGACCCGTCACACCATGATCCATGAGCAGATTACCCGTCTGTTCCATGCGTTCCGCCGTGACTCTCACCCGATGGCGGTGATGTGCGGTATCACCGGTGCGCTGGCGGCGTTCTACCACGACTCCCTTGACGTGAATAACCCGCGTCACCGTGATATCGCGGCGTTCCGCCTGCTGTCCAAAATGCCGACCATGGCGGCGATGTGCTACAAATACTCCATCGGCCAGCCGTTTGTGTATCCGCGCAATGACCTCTCTTACGCGGGTAACTTCCTGCGCATGATGTTCTCCACGCCGTGCGAAGAGTACGAAGTGAACCCGGTGCTGGAACGCGCAATGGACCGTATTCTGATCCTGCACGCTGACCACGAACAAAACGCCTCTACCTCTACCGTCCGTACCGCGGGCTCTTCAGGCGCGAACCCGTTCGCCTGTATCGCTGCGGGCATCGCTTCCCTGTGGGGACCGGCGCACGGCGGCGCGAACGAAGCGGCACTGAAGATGCTGGAAGAGATCAGCACCGTTGAGCACATTCCTGAGTTCGTGCGTCGCGCGAAAGACAAGAATGACTCCTTCCGCCTGATGGGCTTCGGTCACCGTGTTTACAAAAACTACGACCCGCGCGCCACCGTCATGCGTGAGACCTGCCACGAAGTGCTGAAAGAGCTGGGTACCAAAGATGATCTGCTGGAAGTGGCGATGGAGCTGGAACACATCGCACTGAACGACCCGTACTTCATCGAGAAGAAACTCTACCCGAACGTCGATTTCTACTCTGGCATTATTCTGAAAGCGATGGGCATTCCGTCTTCCATGTTCACCGTGATCTTCGCTATGGCCCGTACCGTAGGCTGGATTGCGCACTGGAACGAAATGCACAGCGAAGGCATGAAAATCGCCCGTCCTCGTCAGCTGTATACCGGCTACGAGCAGCGTGATTTTAAGTCTGACCTGAAGCGCTAAAAGATGTTGGGTGCGGCCTGATGCCCTCACCCCGCCCCTCTCCCACAGGGAGAGGGTGAAAACATTAAAAACGGTAACCCAAGGGTTACCGTTTTACTTTTATTTCTGGCAGTGCGGGCACCAGTAAAAAGGTCTGGAAGAGAGCATAATCCTGTCGATAATCCCGCCGCATCGCTCGCACTTCTTCCCCGCCCGATGAAACACCTTGAACCGGAACAGCGCCCCGTGATGCGTGTTCTCATCCGCCACGCCGCGCGTGTTGTACGAGAGCCGCGGAATATCCAGCAGCGCGTGGGACAACGCCTCCAGCTGTTCATCATTCAGCTCAGACGCTTTATGCTGCGCCGCCAGCCCGACTTCCCAGAGGATCTCTACCCGCAGGTAGTTGCCCAGCCCGGCCAGAAAGGCCTGGTCGAGAAACAAACCGGAAAACTGTCGGTTACGGAATTTAGGTGATAACAGCCGGGCCTTCACGTCGCTCGCCGTCAGGCGCATGTCCAGCACGTCCGGCCCGACCCGCTGCAGAAATGGGTGCGTCAGCAGCTGCTCCGGCGTAAGCATTTCGATATCCGACGCGCTATAGAGCAGGATCGCTTTATCCGCCGTTTGCAGCCTGACGCGCAGCACGCGGGTGGTTTGCGGCTGCTCGTCCGCCTCCACCACGCGCCAGACGCCGTAAAGCTGGTTATGGCTATATAACGTCAGGTTATGGGAAAAGTGCGTAAGCAAGGCTTTGCCGCGCGTTTCAATATGGGTCACCGTCTGGCCCACCAGCTGTGATTCAAACGGTTTCAGTTGAGGAAAAGCAAACCAGACATCCGTCAGGGGTTTGCCCTTTATCGCCGCCTCCAGGCTATCCGCCGCGCGGCGGATCTCCGGACCTTCAGGCATTTTTGTGTCCTTATCGTCATTATTCGGCGCTGACGAGGATACCCTCTTCAGAGAACGCTGCCCGCAAGCGGCGCGCGAACTGGAGCGCATGCTCGCCATCGCCGTGTAAACATACCGTATCGGCCTGCACGTTTGCCGGTGTTCCGTCCACGGCGATCACCCGCCCGGCGCGCACCATCTCCAGCGTCTGCGCCAGCGCTTTAGCTTCGTCGGTAATCAGCGCCCCGGCCTGCGTCCGCGGCACCAGGCTGCCGTCCGGCTGGTATCCCCGATCGGCAAACACTTCCTGACGGGTGGTCAGGCCCAGCCGTTCTCCGGCACGAATCAGCTGGCTGCCCGCAAGGCCTACCAGAATCAGCTGCGGATTACAGTCCCGCACCGCGCGGGCAATGGCGTCCGCCAGATCCGCATCTTTCGCCGCCTGGTTGTAGAGCATGCCGTGCGGCTTCACGTGGCGCATCACGCCGTTCTGGGCGCGCACCATCGCCTCCAGCGCGCCGATCTGGTAGAGCACCTGAGCGTAGACCGTCTCAGGGGGCAGATCCATCGCCGTACGGCCAAAGTTTTCCCGATCGGGAAAGCTGGGGTGAGCCCCAATCGCGACGCCGTTTTTAATGGCATTACGCACGCTCTCCAGCATGGTTTGGGCATCACCCGCGTGAAAGCCGCAGGCGATATTGACCGAAGTGACCAGGGTCATCAGTTCCGAATCAGCGCTGCTTCCCTCCCCCAGATCGGCGTTCAAATCAATCTTTACCATCAAGCCTCCACGCCAGCTGTTCAAGATAACGCTGCTGATCCTGCCGCGCCTTAAGCGCCTCCTCCAGCGAACACTGCACGAAGTGAATCGGCTGGCCGAGGGGAATTTGCGCCAGATGGTAGCGATCCGCTTCAATGATGCAGGCAATGCGCGGATAGCCGCCGGTAGTTTGCGCATCGTTCATTAATACGATGGGCTGACCGTTTCCCGGCACCTGAATAACCCCAGGCAATAAACCGTGGGAGAGCAGCTCCCGGTCCGTCGTGCGGGTCAGCGGCTGCCCCTGAAGGCGGTAGCCCATGCGGTTACTCTGCGGGCTGATCTTCCACGGCGCACGCCAGAAGGACTCTTTAGAAGCCTCGTCAAACTCATGATATTCCGGCCCCGGTAAGGCGCGGATCTGGTTTCCCCACAGCAGCTGTTTTACGCCCTGCGTGGTCGAGAAATGGCGCGCGGAGGGTTTGATTGCCAGCCGATCGCCGTCGCGCAGCAAACGTCCTTCGTGACCGCCGATCCCGGCCTTCTGATCGGTACTGGATGAACCCAGCACCTCCGGCACGTCAATGCCACCAGCCACCGCGAGATAGCTACGCACGCCGTGCAGCGGACGTTTGAGCGTCAGGCGCTGCCCGGCTTTCGCCCGCAGCCGCCAGCCGGTCCACACCGCTTTACCATCCAGCGTCGCATCACACCCTGCGCCGGTTAAGGCAAACCAGGTTTCCTGACCAAACTCAATCACACACTGACCCAGCGTAATTTCTAGCGCCGCCGTGCTGCCTTCGTTGCCCACAAGCAGGTTGGCAATCTCCAGCGAAGGACGGTCAAGCGCACCGCAGTAGCTCACGCCCGACTGGCGCAGACCAAAGCGACCGGCATCCTGTACGGAGGTGTAAAGCCCGGCGCGAATAAGCGTTAACATACCCCCTCCTTCTGCGGAATAAAGCGAAGGGTATCCCCGGGACGCAAGAGTATTGGCGTCTCCAGCCCGGGTTCAAATAACGGTGTCGCGGTATGCCCTATAAGCTGCCAGCCGCCAGGAGATGTCAGCGGATAAACGCCGGTCTGCTCACCGCCGATAGCCACCGTCCCCGCCGGCACGCTCACGCGCGGCTCGGCACGGCGTGGCGTATGCAGCCGGGGAGATAATCCGCCCAGATACGGGAATCCGGGCTGAAACCCAAGGAACCAGACCACGTAGTCAACCGAGCTGTGCAGCTCAACAACCTGCTTTTCTGTTAATCCGCAGTGGTCTGCCACCACGCCAAGATCTGGCCCACCCGTACCGCCATAAACGACCGGGACCTGAATGGCACGCGACTCCGGTTCCAGCGCCTCGCTCTCTTCCCACCAGCGCTGCAAACGTTCAATGGCATCCAGCGCCAGGGTATGCGGGCTACGCAGCACGACGGTTATGTTATTCATACCCGGAATGGTCTCAACCACTTCAGGCATGTCGGCCAGACGCTGGGTCAGCCGCCAGATACGCTTTTGCGTGGCAAGCGTCACCGGTGGTTCAAGCTCCAGAACCACTGCGGTTTCACCCAGAAGATAACAACGTGCTCGCTGCACTTAACTACCTCTCGTCAGGCTGGGTTAGGGATATCAATAAAGGTCACATCCAGATCGGTATTTTCCGTCAGCCACTCGCTGAGGGCGCGAATGCCGCCGCGCTCGGTGGCGTGATGGCCAGCCGCGTAAAAATGCAGCCCCTGTTCACGCGCCGAATGAATGGTCTGCTCGGAAACCTCGCCGGTGATAAAAGCATCGACGCCGAAGCGCGCGGCGCTGTCGATAAAGCCCTGTCCGCCACCGGTACACCATGCGACACGCTTCACCGTATCCGGACCGGTATCACCGCTCCACAGCGGGCGACGGCCCAGGCGCGCTTCAATCCACGATGCCAGCTCCAGCCCCGGAACCGGCATCGCCAGCTCGCCCCACGGCACCAGCGGTTCAATCTCACCCATAACGGTAATCCCCAGTAGCTGCGCCAGCTGGACGTTGTTGCCGAGCTCCGGGTGTGCATCCAGCGGCAGATGGTAGCCGTACAGGTTGATGTCATTAGCCAGCAGCGTTTTCAGACGATTGCGCTTCATCCCGCGAATAATCGGCGATTCGTTTTTCCAGAAGTAACCGTGATGAACAATCACCGCGTCGGCGTTCTGACGAACGGCCTCGTCCAGCAGAGCCTGGCTTGCCGTCACGCCGGTGATAATTTTTTGCACCGTCTCGCGTCCCTCAACCTGGAGCCCGTTCGGGCCGTAATCGCTGAAAGAGGTACTGTTCAGTTTTTCGTTAATCAGGCTTTCCAGTTCGCTGTTTTTCATCATCACTCTCTTATGCTTTGCGGGCAGCTTCGTACGCCGCCAGCGTGGCGACACGCGCCTGTTTATGGTCGACAATCGGACGAGGGTAATCCAGCTTTACACGCTGTTTATCCGCCCATGCCCACGGTTCGTGGATCGCTTTAGCAGGTATACCGTTAAGTTCAGGAACCCAGCGGCGGATAAACTCGCCGTCCGCATCAAATTTTTGCCCCTGCGTGGTCGGATTGAAAATCCGGAAATAGGGTGCGGCATCGGTGCCGGTAGAGGCCGCCCACTGCCAGCCGCCGTTATTCGCCGCGAGATCGCCATCGATCAGCTGAGAGATAAAATAGCGCTCTCCGATACGCCAGTCGATAAGCAGATCCTTCACCAGAAAGCTGGCGGTAATCATTCGCAGGCGGTTATGCATCCACCCCGTCTCATTAAGCTGACGCATGGCGGCATCGACTATCGGATAGCCCGTCTGCCCGCTTTGCCAGGCTTTCAGCTGCTTATCATTCGATTGCCACTTTACGTTATCGGTCCAGCCAATGAAGGGCCGATGCTTACATAAACCTGGATGAAAGGTCATCAGATGGCGATAAAACTCGCGCCAGACAAGTTCATTCAGCCAGACAGACCCTGCGCCGCCCTCCAGCGCCTGCGGCTGCTCCGCCAGCAGACGGTGCAAACACTGGCGCGGTGAGATCGCGCCCAGCGCCAGACAGGCCGACAGGCGGCTGGTACCCTCGATGGCGGGAAAATCCCGACGCGCGTCGTAACTGGCCGCGTCCTGCTTGCAGAACTGGCGCAGTTGGGCGATGGCAGATTTCTCATCGGCGGGGAACAGCGTTTCATCAAACGGCTGCTGAGGGTAATCAAACGTCAGCTCAGGTAGCTCTTTTATAGCTTCGCCTCGCACGGCAGGCGCGGCAACGCACTCCGGCAGCGCCTCTTTCAGACGTTTGATAAAGGCATTTTTGAACGGAGTAAAAACTTTATACATCTCGTGGTTGCCGGTCATCACGCTGCCCGGTGCCAGCATCACGCTGTCATCAAACCCTTCGCAGACCACCCCTTCCAGCATCTTCTCCAGCTGACGGTCGCGCTGCTGCTCGTTGAATTCGTACTGATAGTTGTAAAAAAGATGCGTGACCTTGTGCTGCTTACAGATCTCCTGCACCGTCTGAAGCTGTGCGGCAAAATCACCCACCTCTTTATAGAGAAGCGGTATGCCTTTTCCAGCGAGCGAGTGCTGCAGATCGTTCAGATACGCCCGGAGCAAGGCCGCCTGCCGGGGGGCCATATCGTGCTGCCGCCACTGCTCGGGCGTGGCCATAAACAGTGCCAATACGTTAGCGTCTTTGGCGCGGCAGGCTGCCGCAAGGGCGATGTTGTCATGTGCGCGCAGGTCCGCGCGAAACCAAACCAGATGGGTGGGCATAAAACTCCAGGCAATTATCCATTATGTCCGTAAGGGCATGCCGTAAAAGGAAAAAGCATGCATTGAACTACTTTGCCATGAAGTGTAGACGGGATGAAATAAAAAAGGCCGCCCGAGGCGGCCTTACAGACTGCTAACAAAGAGCTTGATGTGCGTTTCGCCCGGCGGCGCTACGCTTGCACGGGCCTGGAATGAAACATGCCATACTTGATATCCTTGCACTGTGTAGGCCGGGTAAGCGCAGCGTCACCCGGCAAGAAAGAGGGCTAAATATATGCCTGTAACCTCTGACGAGGGCCTGAAGCCACCCAACGGACCGCGAATCCCGAGGGACAAAAAAACCGCCACATTGCTGTTGGCGGTTTTTTTATTGCTATGTGTAGTCTTCGTATCAGTAGAAATCGCAGGTCGCTTTCTCGGCCTGATCCATCCACACCGGCTTCTCGCTGGTTTTCGCCCAGACGCGGTGCAGATAGCTGTAAAAACGTGCACGATCTTTCCAGAACAGCATCACCGGCAGAGCCAGCACGCCAGCCACTACGGCGAAAGCGCGGCGCAAGAACACGATATGAGCCGGATACTCTTTATAAAGATCCATATTTTTCTCCCCTATAGTTGGCCGGAAACGTCATCCGGAAAATTCAAAATCTGTGACCTGGCTAAAATAATATCGCTTTGTTTGTAATTTTACTACTCATCCGACCACTTATTTTTGCCCATTTAGTGAATATTTACATTCTCTCCGTAATTAAGTTACAAAAAAGTTAACGATTTACTTATCAATAGTTAAATTGTGGGCTTTGCCATTTTTATACTTTTTTTACACCCGCCCTCCCCATTTTTGCGAAATCTTTGCGCCGGAAATCCTACCGTTAGTACAACAACGAAAGTCACCCGGAGGTGGATTGTGAGTGCAGGTCTTATTGCCGGCATCGTGCTGGTGTTCCTGTTATTGGGTTATCTGGTCTATGCCCTGATAAATGCGGAGGCCTTCTGATGGCTGCTCAGGCGTTTCTGCTTATTGCCAGCTTCTTAGTGGTACTGTTCATTCTGGCAAGGCCACTGGGATCGGGACTGGCACGATTAATCAACAACGTCCCTTTGCCCGGCACGGGAAGCGTTGAAAAAGGGATCTGGCGCGTACTGGGAATAGACGATCGGGAGATGAGCTGGCGTCAGTATCTGATCGCCATTCTGCTGCTGAATATCGTTGGGCTCATTGCGCTTTTTGCCATGCTGATGTTGCAGGGCATCCTGCCGCTGAATCCGCAACAGTTACCGGGCCTGTCCTGGCATCTTGCGCTGAACACGGCGGTGAGCTTTGTCACTAACACCAACTGGCAGTCCTACGCCGGTGAAACCACGCTGAGCTATTTCAGCCAGATGGTCGGGTTAACCGTGCAAAACTTCCTCTCGGCCGCCAGCGGTATCGCGGTGATCTTCGCGCTGACGCGTGCGTTTGCGCGTCAGAAAATCAATACCCTGGGTAACGCCTGGGTGGACCTGACCCGCATTACGCTGTGGATCCTGCTGCCAATTGCGCTGCTGATCGCTCTGTTCTTCATCCAGCAGGGCACCCTGCAAAACCTGATGCCTTACGCGTCCTATACCTCGCTGGAAGGTGCAAAACAGCTCCTGCCGATGGGGCCTGTAGCGTCACAGGAAGCCATCAAAATGCTCGGGACGAACGGAGGTGGCTTCTTCAACGCCAACTCGTCGCATCCGTTTGAAAACCCTACCGCATTGACAAATTATGTGCAGATGCTGGCGATTTTCCTGATCCCCGCCGCGCTCTGCTTTGCCTTTGGTGATGTGGTTAACGATCGCCGTCAGGGCCGCACCTTGCTCTGGACCATGTCTCTGATCTTTGTGGTCTGCGTGGCGCTGGTGATGTGGGCTGAATGGAGCGGCAACAGCCATTTCATGCAGCTGGGGGCCAACAGCAATATCAACATGGAAGGTAAAGAGAGCCGCTTTGGCATTCTCGCCAGCAGCCTGTATGCGGTGGTCACCACGGCGGCCTCGTGCGGGGCAGTCAACGCCATGCACGATTCCTTTACGGCGCTGGGTGGCATGATCCCGATGTGGCTGATGCAGATTGGCGAAGTCGTCTTTGGCGGCGTAGGTTCGGGTCTGTACGGCATGCTGCTGTTCGTGCTGCTGGCGGTGTTTATTGCCGGTTTGATGATTGGCCGCACCCCGGAATACCTCGGTAAAAAAATCGACGTTCGCGAGATGAAATTAACCGCGCTGGCGATTCTGGTCACCCCGGCGCTTGTGCTGCTCGGCACCGCGCTGGCGCTGATGACCGAGGCCGGACGCAGCGGCATCTTTAACCCCGGCATTCACGGTTTTAGCGAAGTACTGTATGCCGTCTCCTCTGCCGCCAACAACAACGGCAGCGCCTTTGCGGGCTTAAGCGCCAACTCACCGTTCTGGAACTGCCTGCTGGCGTTTTGCATGTTTGTGGGCCGCTTTGGGATCATTGTGCCGGTGTTGGCGATTGCCGGATCGCTGGTGAATAAAAAAATCCAACCGACCACCACCGGGACATTGCCGACCCACGGCGCGCTGTTTATCGGCCTGCTGACGGGTACCGTTTTACTGGTCGGCGCCCTGACCTTTATCCCCGCCCTCGCGTTAGGCCCGGTCGCGGAATACCTCTCTTTACGCTGATTTTGCGGAGAAATTGTCATGAGTCGTAAACAACTGGCCCTGTTCGAACCGTCATTAGTTCGCCAGGCGCTCATGGATGCGGTGAAAAAGCTGAGTCCGCGCGTGCAGTGGCACAACCCGGTGATGTTTATTGTCTGGGCGGGAAGCGTGCTGACCACCGCCCTGGCGATTGCCATGGGTACGGGCCACATGCCGGGAAATGCGATGTTTACCGGCGCCATCAGCCTGTGGCTGTGGTTTACCGTGCTGTTCGCCAACTTTGCGGAAGCGCTGGCGGAAGGCCGGAGTAAAGCCCAGGCCAACAGCCTGAAAGGGGTGAAGAAAACCGCCTTCGCGCGCAAGCTACGTGAACCGAAATACGGCGCGCAGATGGACCACGTTCCGGCGGATGAACTGCGCAAAGGCGATGTGGTGCTGGTGGAAGCCGGGGACATTATCCCTTGCGACGGTGAAGTCATCGAAGGGGGCGCCTCGGTGGACGAAAGCGCCATTACCGGGGAATCCGCGCCTGTTATCCGCGAATCCGGCGGCGATTTCGCCTCCGTGACGGGCGGGACGCGCATTCTCTCCGACTGGCTGGTGATCCAGTGTAGCGTTAACCCGGGGGAAACCTTCCTAGACCGGATGATCGCCATGGTGGAAGGCGCGCAGCGTCGTAAAACGCCGAACGAGATTGCCCTGACCATCCTGCTGGTAGCCCTGACCATCGTCTTCCTGCTGGCAACCGCGACGCTGTGGCCGTTTTCCGCCTATGGCGGCACCGCGGTCACCATCACGGTGCTGGTGGCGCTGCTGGTCTGCCTGATCCCCACCACCATTGGTGGCCTGCTGTCAGCCATCGGCGTAGCCGGCATGAGCCGTATGCTCGGTGCCAACGTCATCGCCACCAGCGGGCGGGCGGTGGAAGCCGCCGGTGACGTGGACGTCTTACTGCTGGATAAAACCGGGACTATTACCCTCGGTAATCGCCAGGCGTCAGATTTCCTGCCCGCCCCGGGGGTGGATGAAAAAACGCTGGCGGATGCCGCACAACTCTCTTCGCTTGCCGATGAAACCCCGGAAGGCCGCAGTATCGTGATCCTCGCCAAGCAGCGCTTTAACCTGCGCCAGCGCGACGTTCAGAGCCTGCACGCCACTTTCGTGCCCTTCACAGCGCAAACCCGCATGAGCGGCATTAACATTCAGGATCGCATGATCCGCAAAGGCTCTGTTGACGCTATCCGTCGCCACATTGAGGCCAACAACGGCCACTTCCCACCTGAAGTGGACAGCCTGGTCGAAAGCGTGGCCCGTCAGGGGGCGACGCCGCTGGTGGTGGCCGAGGGCGCACACGTGCTGGGGGTGATTGCCCTGAAGGATATCGTCAAAGGCGGTATCAAGGAGCGCTTTGCCCAGCTGCGTAAAATGGGGATCAAAACGGTGATGATCACCGGGGATAACCGTCTTACCGCCGCGGCGATTGCCGCCGAAGCGGGCGTGGATGATTTTCTTTCCGAAGCCACACCGGAAGCGAAACTGGCGTTGATTCGTCAGTATCAGGCGGAAGGCCGCCTGGTGGCGATGACCGGCGACGGTACCAACGACGCCCCAGCCCTGGCGCAGGCCGACGTGGCGGTGGCGATGAACTCTGGTACCCAGGCGGCAAAAGAGGCGGGCAACATGGTCGACCTCGACTCTAACCCGACCAAGCTGATTGAAGTGGTGCACATTGGCAAGCAGATGCTGATGACGCGCGGGTCGCTGACTACGTTCAGTATCGCCAACGATGTGGCGAAATATTTCGCCATCATTCCGGCGGCGTTTGCTGCGACCTACCCGCAATTAAACGCGTTGAACGTGATGCACCTGCACTCTCCGGCATCGGCCATTCTGAGCGCAGTCATCTTTAACGCTCTGATTATTGTCTTCCTGATCCCGCTCGCGCTGAAGGGCGTGAGCTATAAGCCGCTCACGGCCGCCGCCATGCTGCGCCGCAACCTGTGGATTTACGGGCTGGGCGGGCTGGTGGTGCCCTTCATCGGTATCAAGGTGATCGACCTGCTGTTGACGCTGTTCGGCCTGGTTTAAAAGGTGAATCAAATGACGATGTTACGCCCCGCTATACTTCTGTTTATTCTGCTGTCTCTCATTACCGGCGGGCTGTACCCGCTGGTGACCACCGCGCTGGGCCAGTGGTGGTTTAAGGATCGGGCCAACGGCTCGCTGATTATGCAAAACGGTGAAAACCGCGGTTCGCGCCTGATTGGTCAGAACTTTACGGATGCCCGTTACTTCCAGGGACGCCCTTCCGCCACTGCCGAAAGCCCGTATAATCCGATGGCATCCGGCGGCAGTAACCTGGCGGGCAGCAACCCCGAGCTGGACAAAGCCGTTGCTGAGCGCGTGGCAGCCCTGCGCGCCGCTAATCCGCAGGCCAGCCGTGAGGTGCCCGTAGAGCTGGTGACCGCCTCGGCCAGTGGGCTGGACTACAGCCTGACGCCGGCAGCCGCGGCATGGCAAATCCCGCGCGTCGCCGCGGCCCGTCAGCTGACCGTCGAGCAGGTTAGCCAGCTGGTTGCAGAGCACACGCAAAAGCCGCTGGTCAGCTTTATCGGCATGCCCGTGGTGAATATTGTTGAGCTGAATCTGGCGCTGGACGCGCTAAGGAAAAACTAAATGACCGACGAGCCCATGCGCCCGGATCCGGACAGGCTGCTTGAACAGACGGCCGAAGCCCATCGCGGCAAACTGAAAATTTTCTTTGGCGCCTGCGCAGGCGTCGGGAAAACCTTCGCCATGCTGACGGAAGCCCAGCGGCTTCGGGCGCAGGGGCTCGATATTCTGATCGGCGTGGTTGAAACCCACGGACGTAAAGAGACGGCATCACTGCTGAAGGGGCTGGCAACCCAGCCGCCCCGCCGCATCAGCCATCGCGGTCGGTTAGTCACTGAATTCGATCTCGATGCCGCCCTCGCCCGCCGCCCCGCGCTTATCCTGATGGACGAGCTGGCGCACAGCAATGCGCCAGGCTCGCGCCACCCCAAACGCTGGCAGGACGTTGAAGAGTTACTTGAAGCCGGTATCGATGTGTTCACGACGGTTAACGTTCAGCATCTCGAAAGCCTGAACGACGTGGTCAGCGGCGTGACCGGCATTCAGGTGCGCGAGACGGTGCCCGACCCCTTCTTTGATTCTGCCGATGAAGTGGTGCTGGTCGACCTGCCCCCCGACGATTTACGCCAGCGCCTGCATGAAGGCAAAGTCTATATCGCCGGCCAGGCCGAGCGCGCCATCGAGCATTTCTTCCGTAAAGGCAACCTGATTGCCCTGCGCGAGCTGGCCCTGCGTCGTACTGCCGATCGCGTCGACGATCAGATGCGTGCCTGGCGCGATCTGCAGGGCCAGGAGCGCGTCTGGCATACGCGAGATGCCATCCTGCTGTGCGTAGGGCACGGCAGCGGCAATGAAAAGCTTGTCCGCACCGCCGCGCGCCTGGCGGCCAAATTTGGCAGCGTCTGGCATGCGGTGTATGTCGAAACGCCACAGCTGCACGCGCTGCCCGAGAACCAGCGCCGCGCGATATTGAGTTCGCTTCGCCTGGCGCAGGAGCTGGGTGCCGAAACCGCCACCCTTTCCGACCCTCAGGAAGATAAAGCTATTTTGCGCTATGCCCGTGAGCACAATCTGGGGAAAATCGTGATTGGCCGTCGCCAGCATCGCCGCTGGTTTAGCCGCGAATCGTTTGCCGACAAGCTGGCCCGCCGCGCACCGGATCTGGACCTGGTGATCGTGGCGCTGGATGATAAGCCCACGCCGTTACCCAGCCGCGCGCCGGACAGCCGTGCCTTCAGCGATAAATGGCGCATTCAGCTGCGCGGCTGTCTTGTCGCCGTCGTGCTCTGCGCCCTGATTACCGTGATTGCCAGCCAGTGGCTGATCGCGTTTGATGCCGCCAACCTGGTGATGATCTACCTGCTTGGCGTAGTGGTGGTGGCGCTCTTTTACGGGCGCTGGCCGTCGGTACTGGCGACGGTGATCAACGTCATCAGCTTCGATCTGTTCTTTATTGCTCCGCGAGGGACGCTCGCGGTGTCGGACGTACAGTACATTCTTACCTTCGCGGTGATGCTCACCGTCGGGCTGGTGATCGGGAATCTGACGGCGGGCGTGCGCTATCAGGCGCGTATTGCCCGCTATCGCGAGCAGCGCACGCGCCATCTCTATGAGATGTCGAAATCGCTGGCGGTGGGCCGCACGCCGCTGGATATCGTACAGACCAGCGAGCAGTTTATTCGTTCGACGTTTCATGCCAGCAACCTGATTTTACTTCCGGACGAACACGGCAAGCTGCGCCCGCTGACGTCGGCCTCAGGCATGACGCCCTGGGACGAAGCCATCGCGCGCTGGAGCTTTGACAAAGGCTTACCGGCGGGCGCAGGGACCGACACCCTGCCCGGCGTTCCCTATCAAATTCTGCCCCTGCGCAGCGCCGATAAAAATCAGGGGCTGGTCATCGTGGAGCCTTCCAACCTGCGCCAGCTGATGATCCCCGAACAGCAGAGACTGCTGGAGACCTTTACCCTACTGGTTGCCAGCGCGCTGGAACGACTGGCCCTCACCGCCAGCGAGGAACAGGCCCGTCTGGCGAGCGAGCGTGAAAGCATTCGTAACTCGCTGCTGGCGGCGCTGTCTCACGATCTGCGTACCCCGCTCACCGTCCTGTTCGGCCAGTCAGAAATTCTGACGCTGGACCTGGCGGCGGAAGGCTCTAAACATGCCCTTCAGGCCAGCGAGATCCGCCAGCACGTGCTGAATACCACGCGCCTGGTGAATAACCTGCTCGACATGGCGCGTATCCAGTCGGGCGGTTTTAACCTCAAAAAAGAGTGGCTCACGCTGGAAGAGGTGGTGGGCAGCGCCCTGAAAATGCTCGAACCCGGTCTGGGCGGGCGACATATCGCGCTGAACATGCCCGAGCCCCTGACGTTAATTCATGTCGATGGTCCGCTGTTTGAACGGGTGCTGATCAACCTGCTGGAAAATGCCGGCAAATATGCGGGCGCCAGTGCTCAAATTGGCGTTGATGCGACAGTGGAAGATGGCGCGCTTCGCCTTAACGTCTGGGATACCGGCCCCGGCATTCCAGCCGGGCAGGAGTTGGCTATTTTCGAGAAATTCGCACGCGGCAATAAGGAGTCGGCCATTCCGGGCGTGGGGCTGGGGCTGGCGATTTGCCAGGCAATCATTGACGTCCACGGCGGGTCCATTTCCGCAGAGAATCGTCCCGAAGGCGGCGCACGTTTTTGTGTTACACTTCCTCTGGAAACCCCGCCAGAACTTAATGAATTACCAGAGGATTTGTGATTAACGTTCTGATTGTTGAAGATGAGATCGCCATTAGCCGTTTTCTGCGCGCTGCGCTGGAAGGAGACGGTCTGCGCGTTCATGATGCGGGTACGCTTCAGCGGGGTTTAATTGAGGCCGCCACCCGCAAGCCGGACCTGGTGATCCTCGATCTTGGACTCCCGGACGGCGACGGCATCGATTTTATTCGTGAAGTCCGCCAGTGGAGCCAGATGCCGATCCTCGTGCTCTCCGCGCGTACGGAAGAGACGGATAAAATCGCGGCGCTGGATGCCGGGGCGGATGACTATCTGATTAAACCTTTTGGTATCGGCGAGTTACAGGCTCGCCTTCGCGTGGCGCTGCGTCGCCACAGCGCAACCACGCCTGCTGACCCAACCTACACGTTTGGGGATATCCGGGTTGACCTGGCCGCGCGGCGTATTGTGCGCGGTGAAGAAGAAATCCATCTGACGCCAATAGAATTTCGCCTGCTCGCCGTTCTGCTCAACAACCACGGCAAGGTTCTCACCCAACGCCAGCTGCTAAGTCAGGTGTGGGGGCCCAACGCGGTGGAACATAGTCATTATTTACGCATATATATGGGACATCTTCGTCAGAAACTCGAAGTTGACCCCGCTCGCCCTCGCCATTTATTAACTGAAACCGGTATCGGTTATCGGTTTATGCTTTGAATAACTATTCATTTTATTTTTAAATAAAATCAAAATACCTCAGAAAATATTTCATAAATAACCCATGCATTATTTTTACGGGTTATTCTTGTTCATTTAAAACATTGATAACACAACCTGTTAACGTAACACCAACAAATCAGAATTTTGATCTGCGATATTCATCTAAAACGAATATTTATTTCTAATTTGATCGGTTAACGGTGATCTACCTCACGGTTAATCGCCTTTTCCTGGATAAAATGACCATGCTTTCAATTACTGAAAGGAAAATGAAACATGGAAAACAACAATCGCTTAATGCCCCATATAAGGCGGACAACACATATCATGATGTTTGCCCACCGAAACTGCTTTGACTTTCATCTCTTTAATGCCCGGTAGTCCTTCGACTTCTGGCGCACCCGCTTACAGGTTATCCTGAAACACCTTATTTTACAGGCGATTGCCTGTGAACTCATGCGCTCATTCATTTTAATTCAGACTCATCCGCACCGGGCGGACTGAATTTCAATCATCAAAAAAGCAATTCACTGATTTTAATCAGCGGCCACCCTTTGCTTTTTTTCCGGTAAATTATCGATTTCTTTCTTGCAGGAAATCGAGGGACGCTTATTACCTAAAATAAAGAGAGAAAGATGAAAAGTTTAAAAATCGCAGCCAGTCGTGCATGTCCGGATTGCTTTACTACCCAGCGTGAACTGGTAGATGTCCGTGCCTCTGATTATATTGATGTTGCCGCCATTGTTCTGGCGGTCACGGATATTGCCAGCGGTATCCTGGACGAAATAGAAGCCACCGGTTTTGGCATTCCTGTTTTTGTCGCGACGCACAAAGAGGAATTCATTCCGGCAGACTATTTATCGCGCATTCACGGCGTATTTGAGTATTCAGACACCAGTAACGACTTTTATGGACGCCAGCTGGAAGCGGCAGCCCAGAAGTATGAAACCCAGCTGCGCCCGCCGTTTTTCCGCGCCCTTGTCGACTATGTGAAACAGGGCAACAGCGCGTTTGACTGCCCGGGGCATCAGGGTGGCCAGTTCTTCCGCCGTCATCCTGCCGGTAATCAGTTTGTCGATTTCTTTGGTGAGACGCTTTTCCGCTCCGACCTGTGTAACGCCGACGTGGCGATGGGCGATCTGCTGATCCACGAAGGCGCGCCGTGCATCGCCCAGCAGCATGCGGCAAAGGTCTTTAATGCCGATAAGACCTACTTCGTGCTGAATGGCACCTCGTCATCCAACAAAGTGGTGCTTAACGCCCTGCTCACCCCGGGCGACCTGGTGCTGTTTGACCGTAACAACCACAAATCTAACCATCACGGTGCCCTCCTCCAGGCTGGCGCAACGCCGGTCTATCTGGAAACCGCGCGTAACCCGTACGGCTTTATTGGCGGCATTGACGCCCACTGTTTTGAAGAAAGTTATCTGCGCGAGCTGGTGGCAGAGGTGGCGCCGGGCCGTGCACGCGATGCGCGTCCGTTCCGTCTGGCGGTGATCCAGCTGGGTACCTACGATGGCACCATCTATAACGCCCGTCAGGTGGTGGATAAGATTGGGCATCTGTGTGATTACATCCTGTTTGACTCCGCCTGGGTGGGTTACGAGCAGTTTATTCCGATGATGGCCGACTGCTCTCCGCTGCTGCTGGAGCTGAACGAAAACGATCCGGGGATCCTGGTCACCCAGTCCGTGCATAAACAGCAGGCCGGCTTCTCGCAGACCTCGCAAATCCATAAGAAAGACAGCCATATCAAAGGGCAACAGCGCTATGTCCCGCACAAGCGGCTGAACAATGCCTTTATGATGCACGCCTCCACCAGCCCGTTTTATCCGCTGTTCGCTGCGCTGGACATTAACGCCCGTATGCATGAAGGCCAGAGCGGCCGCAACATGTGGATGGATTGCGTGGTGAACGGTATCGAAGCGCGCAAGCTGATCCTGGAGAACTGCCGGTATCTGCGCCCCTTCGTGCCGGAAACGGTGGATGGCCGCCCGTGGGAAAGCTGGGACACGGCGGAAATTGCGACCGATCTGCGCTTCTTCCACTTCGTACCGGGTGAAAACTGGCACGCTTTTGAAGGCTACGCTGAGCATCAGTATTTTATCGACCCGTGCAAGCTCCTGCTGACCACACCGGGCATCAACGCCCGCACCGGGGAGTATGACGACTTCGGCGTGCCCGCCACTATCCTTGCCAACTTCCTGCGTGAAAATGGCATCGTGCCGGAAAAATGCGATCTCAACTCGATCCTGTTCCTGCTCACGCCTGCGGAAGATATGGGCAAACTGCAGCAGCTGGTGGCGCAGCTGGTGCGCTTCGAAAAACTGCTCGAGAGCGATGTTCCGCTGAAAGACGTCCTGCCTTCTCTCTACAAACAACATCCGGAACGTTACGCGGATTACACCCTGCGCCAGATCTGCCAGGAGATGCATGACCTGTACGCCCGCCACAACGTGAAACAGCTGCAGAAAGAGATGTTCCGCAAGTCTCACTTCCCGCGCGTGATGATGAACCCGCAGGACGCGAACTACGCCTATCTGCGCGGTGAGGTTGAACTGGTCTCCCTGCGCGACGCGGAAGGCCGCATCGCCGCCGAAGGCGCGCTCCCTTATCCACCGGGGGTATTGTGCGTGGTTCCAGGGGAAGTCTGGGGAGGTTCCGTGCTGCGCTACTTTGCCGCGCTGGAAGAAGGCATCAACCTTCTGCCGGGCTTCGCGCCGGAGCTGCAGGGTGTGTACGTCGAGGAGTGTGAGGGTCGCAAACAGGTTCGCTGCAACGTCATCAAACAACCCGCCGCTCAGCCCGCGCTGCTGAAAGGAGAGAAATTATGAGTAAGTCCAATAAGATGGGCGTGGTGCAGCTGACCATCCTCACCATGGTGAACATGATGGGCTCCGGGATTATCATGCTGCCCACCAAACTGGCAGAGGTGGGTACCATCTCTATCATCTCCTGGCTGGTGACGGCAGTCGGTTCAATGGCGCTGGCGTGGGCGTTCGCCAAGTGCGGGATGTTCAGCCGTAAGTCAGGCGGCATGGGCGGCTACGCCGAATACGCCTTTGGCAAGTCGGGTAACTTTATGGCCAACTACACCTACGGCGTGTCGCTGCTGATCGCCAACGTGGCGATTGCCATCTCCGCCGTGGGCTACGGTACGGAGCTGTTTGGCGCAACGCTCAGTCCTGTGCAAATTGGGCTGGCGACCATCGGCGTGCTGTGGATCTGCACCGTGGCTAACTTTGGCGGCGCGCGTATCACCGGACAGCTATCCAGCATCACCGTCTGGGGCGTGATTATCCCGGTTGTCGGCCTGTGCATCATCGGCTGGTTCTGGTTTAGCCCGACGCTCTACGCCAACTCCTGGAACCCGCACCATGTGCCGTTCTTTACCGCTGTCGGCTCTTCTATCGCCATGACGCTCTGGGCCTTCCTGGGTCTGGAATCCGCCTGCGCGAACGCGGAAGTGGTAGAGAATCCTGAAAAGAACGTGCCGATTGCGGTCCTCGGCGGCACGCTGGGCGCGGCGGTGATCTATATCGTCTCGACTAACGTGATTGCCGGGATTGTGCCAAACATGGATCTGGCAAACTCTACGGCGCCGTTTGGGCTGGCCTTCGCGCAGATGTTCACCCCGGAAGTCGGGAAGGTGATTATGGGTCTGATGGTAATGTCCTGCTGCGGTTCACTCCTCGGCTGGCAGTTCACCATCGCACAGGTGTTTAAATCCTCGGCTGATGAAGGTTACTTCCCAAAAATCTTCTCCCGCGTGACCAAAGCGGATGCGCCGGTGCAGGGCATGCTGGCGATTGTCATCTTCCAGAGTGGATTGTCGCTGATGACCATTAGCCCGTCGCTGAACAGCCAGTTCAACGTGCTGGTCAACCTGGCGGTGGTGACGAACATCATTCCGTATATTCTGTCGATGGCAGCGCTGGTGATCATCCAGAAGGTGGCGAAGGTAGATCCACGCAAAGCAAGAGTGGCGAATATTGTGGCGCTGATTGGGGCAATCTACAGCTTCTATGCGCTCTACTCATCCGGCCAGGAAGCGATGCTCTACGGGGCAATGGTGACCTTTATGGGCTGGACGCTGTACGGTCTGGTGTCACCGCGGTTTGAATTGAAGAACAAGCACAGTTAAGTAAAAGCAAAACGGCAACCCATGGGTTGCCGTTTTTAGTGTTTTCTCCCTCTCCCTGTGGGAGAGGGCCGGGGTGAAGGCATCAGCCCGCACCCATACCGCACTTACGCGTTTTTCAGCACTTCGCTGACAATCTCTACCGCTTCTTTCTCAATCTGCTGACGGTGCTCAGCGCCGAGGAAGCTTTCGCAATAGATTTTGTACGCATCTTCCGTACCGGACGGACGCGCGGCGAACCAGCCATTCTCGGTCATCACTTTCAGACCACCAATGGATGCGCCGTTGCCCGGTGCCGCCGTCAGACGAGCAGTGATCGGATCACCCGCCAGGGTGCTTGCGCTGACCATCTCTGGAGAGAGTTTGGACAGGGCCGCTTTCTGGGCTGACGTCGCGCCAGCCTGAATACGGTTATAGCTTGGTGCACCAAAGCGTGCCGCCAGGTCGTTGTAGTGTTCCTGCGGGTTCTTACCGGTGACAGCGGTGATTTCCGCCGCCAGCAGGCACATGATGATGCCGTCTTTATCGGTTGACCATGGCGTGCCGTCGAAACGCAGGAAAGATGCGCCCGCGCTCTCTTCACCGCCGAAGCCGAAGCTGCCGTCGTGCAGACCGTCAACGAACCATTTGAAGCCCACCGGCACTTCCACCAGCTTGCGGCCCAGCGCCTCCACCACGCGGTCGATCATCGCGGAGGAAACCAGCGTTTTACCGACGGCCACCTCTTTGCCCCACTGCGGGCGGTGCTGGAACAGATAGTTAATTGCAACAGCCAGATAGTGGTTCGGGTTCATCAGCCCGGCAGGGGTGACGATACCGTGACGGTCATAATCCGGGTCGTTAGCAAACGCCAGATCGAATTTATCACGCAGCGCCAGCAGGCCCGCCATCGCGCACTCGGAGGAGCAGTCCATACGGATCGCGCCGTCTTTGTCCAGGTGCATAAAGCGGAAGGTCTGATCGACGTGATCGTTCACGATGGTCAGATCCAGCTTGTAATGCTCGGCGATACGTTTCCAGTATTCGATACCGGAGCCGCCCAGCGGATCCACGCCCAGCTTCAGCCCGGCTTTCTGGATGGCCGCCATATCGACGATATCCGCCAGCCCTTCCACGAACGGCTGAACCAGATCCTGCTCTTTCACGTGACCGGACGCCATGGCAGCATCCAGAGAAATGCGCTTCACGCCTTTCAGACCGTCAGCCAGCAGCGCGTTCGCACGATCTTCCACCACTTTGGTGACGTTGGTATCGGCCGGGCCGCCGTTAGGCGGGTTGTATTTGATACCACCGTCTTCCGGCGGGTTGTGGGATGGCGTGATAACGATACCGTCAGCCAGCGCGCCACCTTTTTTGTTATGCACCAGGATGGCGTTAGAGACCGCAGGGGTTGGGGTGAAGCCATTGTTCTCCTGAACAATCACGTCGACGCCGTTTGCCGCCAGCACTTCCACAACAGAGATGAACGCCGGTTCAGACAAGGCATGGGTATCTTTCCCCACGTAGCACGGACCGGTAACGCCATTTTTAGCGCGCTCTTCCGCAATGGCCTGAGCAATGGCCAGAATGTGCGGTTCGTTAAAGCTGTGGCGCGCCGCGCTGCCGCGGTGACCGGATGTACCAAACTTCACTGCGTGTTCTGCGTTGCCCACGACCGGTTTCAGCACATAATACTGCGCGGTCAGCTGAGCGACGTTAATCAAATCGCTTTGTTGTGCAGGTTGGCCTGCACGGCTGTGATTTGCCATTACCGGGTCCTTCTGATGCAAGGGTTAAATTGTACCGCAAACCTTTTCAATCAATTCCGCCGGGAACTGCATGGACTGCATGATGTGTTCAATCATGCTGCACTTGCGGCCCGTATTGGTATTGGTGATCACCCAGTACGGGGTGCCAGGAACATGTTTGGGTTTGGTTTGATTGCCATTTTGCAGCAGCGTCTGCTCGTCGCCCGCGAAATAGACGCGAGTACGGCCGTGAAGCGACTCGGTCGCTTCAGCAAACGCTTTGTTATCCAGTGAGTAAAGTGTAGACAGCACCAGCATAAAGCGGTTAACGGCCTTTTTCTGCTCCGCGTATTCATCGGAGAGCAGCAGCTCGCGCATCGCGCGCACTTTATCTTTTGCCGGCGTCACGGCAGGTTTTGCTTGTGCAACAACGCTCGGCTGAGACACGACATCTTTGGTGACTGGGGTAGCAGGCTGTGAAGCGGCGGAAATTTTAAGCATGCGCCGTAAAATGTCGGACGCGCTCTCCCCGATATGCCGCGTCTGGCTGGCAATATACTGATAGAGTTCGTCATCAACTTCGATTGTTTTCATCTTAATCCAGTGCGATATCTTATCTGAATACAAGTCATTGGGATTATAAGGTCAAATCCCAACAGCGGATAGCGTCAAACCAGGTTGGCAGCAAAAGTCAGATTAAACTGGAACCTTGCAGCCGGGCGGCAGAATGGTCAACATAATACCCTAACCTGACATACGTAAAAAAAGAACTTTGCCATGAAATTGAATACCCGAGCGCAAACTGCACAATCGCCGAACAATAATTCTCCCATCGTACTGGTTCACGGGCTTTTTGGTAGTCTGGATAACCTGGGCGTGCTGGCGCGCGATCTGGTTACCGACCACGATATTTTACAGGTCGATATGCGCAATCATGGTCTTTCCGGGCGTTCCAACGAGATGACCTACGCGGCGATGGCGCAGGATCTGCTGGATACGCTGGATGCCCACGACCTGCAAAAGGTGACCCTCATCGGGCATTCAATGGGTGGCAAAGCGGTGATGGCCCTGACGGCACTGGCCCCGGACCGTATTAGCGGCCTGGTGGTGATTGACGTCGCGCCCGTGGATTATGACGTTCGCCGTCACGACGAGATTTTTGCCGCCATTAATGCGGTCACAGAAGCGGGTGTCGCGACGCGCCAACAGGCGGCTGCCGTCATGCGTGAGCATCTTAATGAAGAAGGCGTCGTTCAGTTCCTGCTGAAGTCGTTTGTTGACGGGCAATGGCGTTTTAACGTGCCGGTGCTCTGGGACCAGTACAATAACATCGTCGGCTGGGAAACCGTCCCCGCCTGGCCATACCCTACTCTCTTTATTCGCGGCGGCAACTCGCCTTACGTTACCGACGCGTACCGCGACACGCTGCTGGCCCAATTCCCGCAGGCTCGCGCCCACGTGATTGCCGGTGCAGGGCACTGGGTGCATGCGGAAAAACCGGATGCTGTGCTGCGCGCCATTCGCCGCTATCTCGCTGATACTGCAAATTGATTAAAAAGAAAGCGACTGGAAGGCTGCGGGCTTCCAGTCGTTGGCGTGCCGTTTTTGGTGATGTATGATGGCGCGCTTATCGCCCGGGCATTAGCAGGGCGGCGTGTTTCCCCCGAAGTCTCAGAATCATGGCCAAAGAACAAACGGACCGTACGACACTAGATCTGTTCGCGAATGAGCGTCGCCCGGGACGACCCAAGACGAATCCGCTTTCGCGCGATGAACAGCTGCGTATCAATAAACGCAACCAGCTTAAACGCGATAAAAATCGTGGGCTTAAGCGTGTCGAACTGAAGCTCAACGCCGACGCGGTCGATGCACTTAATGAGCTGGCCGAGGCCCGAAATATCAGCCGTAGCGAGCTCATTGAAGAGATGCTGATCGCCCAGCTTGAAACGTTACGCGGCCAGGCATAAGTCTGAAAATCCCCTTTATCGCCCTTTTCATGTAGCACAGAGTGCAGTCCTGCGCGATAGCTGTTTCCGCAGGGTTGCCAGTTCTGCTATTATTGCCCTTATCCGTGGCCAAATTGCGCCACCATACTATTAAGTTTCAAGAGGTTATTTTACTCATGGCAATCATCGGCATTTTCTTTGGCAGTGATACCGGCAATACTGAAAATATCGCAAAAAACATTCAAAAACAGCTCGGTAAAGACGTTGCTGATGTGCATGACATCGCCAAGAGCAGCAAAGAAGATCTGGAAGGCTATGACATTCTGCTGCTGGGTATCCCAACATGGTACTACGGTGAAGCCCAGTGCGACTGGGATGATTTCTTCCCGACGCTGGAAGAAGTGGACTTCAACGGTAAGCTGGTCGCCCTGTTTGGCTGTGGCGATCAGGAAGACTACGCCGAATACTTCTGTGACGCGCTGGGCACCATCCGCGATATCATTGAGCCGAACGGCGCGGTTATCGTAGGCCACTGGCCGACCGCCGGTTACCACTTCGAAGCGTCTAAAGGCCTGGCCGATGACGATCATTTCGTGGGTCTGGCCATCGACGAAGACCGTCAGCCAGAGCTGACCGCAGAGCGTGTTGAGAAGTGGGTTAAGCAGATCCGTGAGGAACTGCACCTGGACGATATTCTGAACGCCTGATTTTATCGCGGCGCAGCGGCGGCTGCGCCCGTGCTTCAGGTCAAACCGATTAAATTAATCGCTACAATCTTTTAACTTTTTCGCCCAGACCTGTACAATGTCTCCCTGATAAAACGTGGTTTTCCATTGAGCAAGTTTGTTGGTGATACCACGTTTTTATAAGCATATTTTGCCTGAGACTTGCAGTTTTCATTTAGCCATGGCAGTTCTATAATGAGACGCATTATCCCGGGTGCATTTTCTGTCACTTCCTACAGAAGTGAATCGTTTAGCAACAGGACAGATTCCGCATGACTGACAACAATACCGCATTAAAGAAGGCTGGCCTGAAAGTTACGCTTCCTCGGTTAAAAATCCTTGAAGTGCTTCAGGGTCCAGACAATCACCATGTCAGTGCGGAAGACCTCTATAAACGTCTTATCGACATGGGTGAAGAGATCGGGCTGGCTACCGTCTATCGCGTGCTGAACCAGTTTGATGACGCGGGCATTGTTACCCGTCATAATTTCGAAGGCGGTAAATCTGTTTTCGAACTGACCCAGCAGCAGCACCACGATCACCTGATCTGCCTCGATTGCGGCAAGGTCATTGAATTCAGCGATGATTCCATTGAATCACGCCAGCGTGAAATCGCGGCGCGTCATGGCATCCGCCTGACGAACCACAGCCTGTATCTTTACGGTCACTGCGCTGAAGGCGACTGCCGCGAAGACGACCACGCGCACGACGCGAAATAATCAGTATTCATACTCTGAGCCAGCCGCAAGGTTGGCTTTTTTTTTTGCCTGAAAAAGCCCGGTGGCGCTGCGCTTACCGGGCCTACGGGCTATGACACCTTTGTAGGCCCGGCAAGCGCAGCGCCACCGGGCGTAAAGCACTTATTTATTGTTATTGCGTATCTCGTTCCAGATCTTATCGCAACGCTTCGCCACTTCCTGATCGTTACCTGTTTTACGCGCCTGGATACAGGCCTGGTAATCCATCACGCGGACGTTCTCCTGCGTCGCGAACTGCTCATGCGCTTTCTCTTTCTTCAGCACGTTCAGCACGCTCTGACAGGCTTGAATTTTCTCCGGCGATCCTTCCGCAGTATTTATGCAGGCGCTATACGCCTCCTTCAGACGGGAGTCCTCTTTCGGCGCCTGATTCTGAGCACACGCCACCAGCCCTGATGCCAGCAACGCGACGATAACGATTTTTTTCATCATGTGCAGTCTCCATACCGGCGGGACTCAGCCCGCCGGTGCGTTCATCAGAAGATGGTGAATGGGGCAATAACCATGAATTTCACGTCACGTTCATCCTGGAAGATGTTGCCGTAACCGCCCGCATAGCTCGGGATATCGGAGTGGTTGTCATACTGAGTGAAGTGCAGTTTGAACATCGTGCCTTTCGCGCGGCCATCCTGCAGGGTATAGATAGCATCGAGGCTGTAGGAAGACTCTTTCAGGCGATAGTTAGGATCGTAGTATGCGTCCGGCGTGGCCATATCGGCAGGTTTTGCGTCCCAGGCGTAAGCGTAAGAGGCACCCACGGCCCAGCCCGGCAGATTCCAGTTTTTCAGGTCATACATTGCGCCAAAGAAGACCGCTTTCTCACCGTCGGCGTTGAAGTCAGAGCGGTTATCCCACCAGATATCAAGACGACCGTTGGAGGAGGCGTAGGTCGGGGTCATACGCTGCAGGAAGTAGCCCTGCTGCCCTTCCGCCTTCACCCATGTGCCTTCCAGACGTAAATCAACCTGACCGACCTTGTAGCCGAAGGTTAACGCCTGCAGCCACGCGGTGCCGTCATAAATGTCGTTGACGCCACCGTTGCTGACCTTGTCGCGCGTACCGTAGAACTGGTAGCTGGTGCTCAGCGGGCTACCCGCGACATCGAATTTATAGCTGGCCTTGGCAAAATACTGATCGACATAGCCTTGTGCCTGACCGAATGCCGCTTCAAGCACCAGATCGTTTTTGAAGTCGTACTTCGCGCCCAGCGAGTGCAGGTAATCGACTTTGGTTTTTTTATCGTTCTGGTAGAACTTGTCCATTTCAATGTGCCACGGCGCTTTGTACTCGTTGGTCCACATATAGGAGAAGCTCAACGCCCCCGCATCACCGTAGTCAAAATTCGCCCCGGCTTCCGCACCCTGATAGGTACCCGGCATAAAGCTCCAGTGCGGCGCTAACAGAGTCTGACCGGTTGGCTGAATATAACCCCCGCGCGCCCAAACCGGACCGTATTTAAATTTTGCAGCGGCTTTATAAAGGCTGATACCGCTCTTATCCCCGGACCAGTCTTCTTTATAGGCTTTGTTGCTGGAGGAGAAGGCAATTTCGTTCGGGTGGGCGCTGTCACCGTTTTCCGCCATTTCAATCGCGGTAAACGCAGCAATATCCAGACCGAACATATCCGCGGCATAGCCTGACTGGAAGTCCAGGTTGGCGTTCCAGGTGGAGTGAGAAAGGTTGGTTTTGTATTTGTCTTCGGTGACGTCTTTACGGTCACGTTCACGCTGCCAGTAATAAATACCGCCCGTGAGGGTAGAATCGTCGATGAAGCCTGCCGCTTTCGCCTCTGGTGTCACCACCAGGCCCGACATTGCTGTCACACCGGCAATAGCCAGCGCCAGCGCACTACGTTTGCCACTGAACGTACGCATAGATTATTCCTCTTTGACGAATTAAAACGCCTGAAGCGGCGTAAATAAAAAAGACCAAATGGTCAGGGGTAGTTTTAAATACCCTCGAATTAACTACCGTCTTTAGGTTATTTTTCGCGACGCGAATTATCAATGCTTTTTAGCGGGCAAAAGTCAGGATTATGACGAAGTGCACATAATTGGTAGTGATTTGTAACATTTGCAGAGAGGCGAGCAATGGCGGGGAATTATCAGGTATTTCAGTGGCTAGACGTGGATTATCTTTCCTTTTTTATCACCTTTTTGTTTTTCGTAATGACACAAACTTTTTTTAAAAAAATAAGTAGCACCTCATTGACCTGATATTTTTATCACACCTTTTTAGGCCCTGTCTTAATACCCTGATCGTTAAATAAAAAAACGCCGCATGGTGCGGCGTTTGTCTCTCATTGACCAGACCAGCAATATTATTCGCCGATCTTCGTCCAGGTATCACGCAGACCTACGGTACGGTTGAATACCGGTTTTTCTGCCGTGCTATAACGGCTGTCCAGGCAGAAGTAACCTTCACGTTCGAACTGGAACGCTTTGCCCGCTTCAGCGGCTTTCAGAGAAGGCTCCGCATAACCCTGCTTGATCACCAGAGATTCCGGGTTGATGGTCGCCAGGAAATCTTCCGCAGCACCTGGGTTAGGCACGCTAAACAGACGATCGTACAGACGGATTTCTACCGGCAGCGCGTGGGAAGCGCTCACCCAGTGAATCACGCCTTTCACCTTGCGGCCATCCGCCGGATCTTTGCTCAGCGTTTCAGCGTCATATGAACAGAAGATGGTGGTGATATTCCCTTCTGCATCTTTCTCTACGCGCTCGGCTTTGATGACGTAGGCGTTACGCAGACGCACTTCTTTACCCAGCACCAGACGCTTGTACTGCTTGTTGGCTTCTTCGCGGAAGTCAGCGCGGTCAATCCAGATGTCACCGCTGAACGGCACGTCACGGCTACCCATTTCCGGTTTGTTCGGATGGTTAGGCATGGAGACCAGCTCGCTTTCACCCTGCGGATAGTTTTCGATAACCAGTTTCACCGGGTCGATAACCGCCATCGCGCGCGGAGCGTTTTCGTTGAGATCTTCGCGAATGCAGGATTCCAGGGAGGCCATCTCGATGGTGTTATCCTGCTTAGTCACGCCGATACGTTTGCAGAACTCACGAATAGAGGCGGCAGTGTAACCACGACGACGCAGACCCGAGATGGTTGGCATACGCGGATCGTCCCAGCCCTCAACGTGCTTGTCGGTCACCAGCAGGTTCAGCTTACGCTTGGACATCACGGTGTATTCCAGATTCAGACGAGAGAACTCGTACTGGCGCGGATGCACAGGAATGGTGATGTTATCCAGAACCCAGTCGTACAGACGACGGTTGTCCTGAAACTCCAGCGTACACAAAGAGTGCGTAATGCCTTCCAGCGCATCGCTGATGCAGTGGGTAAAGTCGTACATCGGGTAGATGCACCACTTGTTGCCGGTCTGGTGGTGTTCCGCAAACTTAATGCGGTACAGCACCGGATCGCGCATCACGATGAACGGAGACGCCATGTCGATTTTGGCACGCAGGCACGCTTTGCCTTCTTCGAAGCCGCCAGCACGCATTTTTTCAAACAGCGCCAGGTTCTCTTCCACGCTGCGATCGCGGAACGGGCTGTTTTTGCCCGGCGCGGTCAGCGTACCGCGATATTCACGGATTTCATCAGCAGACAGTTCGTCAACATACGCCAGACCCTTGTTGATCAGTTCAACCGCGTAGGCGTACAGCTGATCAAAATAGTCAGAGGAGTAGCAGATATCGCCAGACCAGTTGAAGCCCAGCCATTGCACGTCATTCTTGATGGACTCAACGTATTCGATGTCTTCTTTTACTGGGTTGGTGTCATCGAAACGCAGGTTGCACTGTCCCTGGTAGTCTTGCGCAATGCCAAAGTTCAGGCAGATGGACTTCGCATGCCCGATATGCAGGTAGCCGTTCGGCTCCGGCGGGAAGCGGGTATGAACTGTGGTGTGCTTACCACTGGCCAGATCTTCATCGATGATCTGACGAATAAAGTTACTCGGGCGGGCTTCTGCCTCACTCATCGTGGATTCCTCAAAGCGTAAACAACGTATAACGGCATATGATCTTATAAGCCGGACGTAGTGACAACCCTTAAAACGTCTCTGAAGAAAATAATGGGGGCTTTTGCTGCAAAAAAAAGCGGCGGAGGATATCCCCCGCCGCTTAAGGCATGACTCTACTCAGGAGCGATTACTTGCCTTTAATCTCATACAGCGGCGTTTGCCCCGCAACAACCTGACCTTTCGCCTGAATGACCAGGCCACTGAAGTCGTCGATGTTGCTGCAAACGACCGGACTTATCATGGAGCGCGCGTTGGCGTTCAGGAAGTCCAGATCCATTTCCAGAATCGGCTGGCCTGCCACTACTTCTGCACCCTCTTCCACCAGGCGAGTAAAGCCCTGGCCGTTCAGCGCGACGGTATCGATACCCATGTGGACAACGATCTCCGCGCCATTTTCTGTTTCGAGGCAGAACGCGTGGTTGGTGTTGAAGATTTTCACGATGGTACCGGCGGCCGGAGACACAACGGTTTTGTCCGTTGGTTTCACCGCCACACCGTCACCAACCGCTTTGCTGGCGAAGGCTTCATCAGGCACCTGCTCAATCGCAACGACTTCACCGGTTACCGGTGAAACCAGCGCGGCTACCGTTTTCGCGTTCGGTACCGCCTGCGGTTTTGCAGCCGCTGGCGCGGCGGCAGGTGCGGCAGAAGCTTCTGCTGCGGCTACCGGACCGGTGGTTTTCATGGCATTAGCAATTTTCTCTGCCACGAAGCCAACGATAATCTGCACGCTGGTTTTGTTCAGGCGAATAACACCGGAAGCACCAAGACGTTTAGCCAGCGCTTCGTTCACCAGGGAAGAGTCTTTGACGTTCAGACGCAGACGAGTGATACAGGCGTCGATACCGGTCAGGTTGTCAGAACCCCCGACAGCGGCGATGTACTGACGCGCCAGGCCTGAAACGTCCTGATCCTGAGCACCGCTCACGTTCACATCCTGACCATCCGCTTCGCTACCGGCCACGGCCAGTTCACGACCCGGGGTCATCAGGTTGAATTTGGTGATAGTGAAACGGAACACCATGTAGTAGATCGCGAAGAACACCAGACCTTGCGGGATCAGCATCCACCAGTGGGTCGCCAGCGGGTTACGGGACGACAGCACCATATCCACCAGACCGGCGCTGAAGCCGAAACCGGCAATCCAGTGCATGCTGGCAGCGATGAACACGGAGATACCGGTCAGCACGGCGTGGATCACATACAGAACCGGCGCCACGAACATGAAGGAGAACTCCAGCGGCTCGGTGATACCGGTGAAGAAGGCCGCGAACGCCCCCGCCATCATGATACCCAGCACTTTCGCTTTGTTCTCTGGACGCGCGCAGTGGTAGATAGCCAGCGCAGCACCCGGCAGACCAAACATCATGATCGGGAAGAAGCCCGCCTGGTAACGACCGGTGATACCGACAACCGCTTTACCTGCTTCGATGGACTGTGCGCCACCCAGGAAGTTAGGGATATCGTTAATACCGGCAACGTCGAACCAGAATACGGAGTTCAGCGCGTGGTGCAGACCGACCGGGATCAGCAGACGGTTGAAGAACGCGTACACGCCCGCACCGACAGAACCCAGTTTCTGGATGTGCTCACCGAAGTTCACCAGGCCGTCGAAGATCATCGGCCAGACGTACATCATGATGAACGCGACAACGATCATCACAAACGAGGTCAGGATAGGAACCAGGCGGCGACCGCTAAAGAAGGAGAGCGCTTTCGGCAGCTCTACGCTGCTGAAGCGGTTATACAGTTCGGCGGAGATGATACCCACAAGGATACCGACAAACTGGTTGCTGATCTTACCGAACGCCGCCGGAACCTGGTCCGCCGGAATTTTTTGGATCATGGCCACCGCTGCAGGCGAGCAGAGGGTGGTTAACACGAGGAAACCGACAAAACCGGTCAGCGCAGCGGCACCGTCTTTGTCTTTGGACATACCGTAAGCCACACCAATCGCGAACAACACGGACATGTTGTCGATAATGGCGGAACCTGACTTGATAAAGAACGCCGCCAGCGCGCTGGTATTACCCCAGCCGTTGGGGTCGATCCAGTAGCCGACACCCATCAGGATGGCTGCGGCAGGCAGCGTGGCGACCGGCACCATAAGCGCGCGGCCAACCTTTTGTAAATAACCTAGAATACTCACTTTCTTCCCCCTATGAGACCCCGTTTAAGGCATGTTCTCAGCTCTGTTTTTTATTGTGTCACGAACTATAGATACAGTTGATGCTTCACTGGCATTGTGAGTGTGTGAAAAATTAATTCGTATCGCAAATTAAACGCGTACTTTTTGTGATTTTTGTCACCAAATATCGTTATTTACCCTCCCTTATACTGGCTAACAGCGAAAACTTATTTTATCATTCAAAAAATCAAGACGGATTGATCCGGCCTGAAAGTTTCCAGGTTACGCTTAAGTATCAGGTCCCGATAGCCATCCGCCCACTCTTCTACTTAAACTCTTGAGGTGAACAATGAGACTGATTCCCCTGGCAACTGCTGAACAAGTCGGTAAATGGGCCGCTCGCCATATCGTTAACCGTATTAACGCCTTTAAACCGACCGCAGATCGTCCTTTCGTTCTTGGACTTCCGACAGGCGGCACGCCGCTGACCGCCTATAAGGCGCTGGTTGAGATGCATAAAGCAGGCCAGGTTAGCTTCAAACATGTTGTAACCTTCAATATGGATGAATACGTTGGCTTACCGAAAGACCACCCGGAAAGCTACCATAGCTTTATGCACCGCAATTTCTTTGATCACGTTGATATTCCATCTGAAAATATTAACCTGCTGAATGGAAACGCGCCTGATATTGACGCAGAATGCCGTCAGTATGAAGAAAAAATCCGTTCTTACGGTAAGATCCACCTGTTCATGGGTGGCGTAGGCAATGATGGTCATATTGCGTTTAACGAACCGGCGTCATCTCTGGCTTCCCGCACCCGTATTAAAACGCTGACCCATGACACGCGCGTGGCAAACTCCCGCTTCTTTGACGGCGATGTTAACCAGGTTCCAAAATACGCCCTGACCGTAGGCGTAGGCACCCTGCTGGATGCCGAAGAAGTGATGATTCTGGTGCTGGGCGGCGTGAAAGCGCAAGCGCTCCAGGCTGCCGTTGAAGGCAACGTAAACCATATGTGGACCATCAGCTGCCTGCAGCTGCATCCGAAATCAGTCATCGTCTGTGACGAACCGTCCACGATGGAGCTGAAGGTTAAAACGCTGAAATACTTCAACGAGTTAGAAGCTGAGAATATCAAAGGTCTGTAATTGAATAACCGCCTCTTCATCAAGAGGCGGCCGCTTTTTTTTAACCGGGGGTCGTTATGTACGCTTTAACCCACGGTCGGATTTATACCGGCCATGAAATTCTGGATGACCATGCGATTGTTATCGCTGATGGCCTGATTGAACGTGTTTGCCCGCTGGCAGAACTGCCGCCGGAGATTGAACAGCGCTCACTCAATGGAGCAGTAATCTCCCCCGGTTTCATCGACGTACAGCTCAACGGCTGCGGCGGTGTGCAATTCAATGACACCGCGGATGCGGTGACGGTCGAAACGCTGGAGATCATGCAGAAAGCCAACGAGAAATCGGGCTGCACCAGCTATTTGCCAACGCTCATCACCAGCAGTGATGACCTCATGAAGCAGGGTATCCGCGTGATGCGCGAATACCTGGCCAAACACCCTAACCAGGCGCTGGGTCTGCACCTTGAAGGGCCATGGCTGAATATGGTCAAGAAAGGAACGCATAACCCGAATTACGTGCGTAAACCTGATGCGGAGCTGGTTGACTACATGTGTGCGAACGCCGATGTGATCGTCAAAGTGACGCTGGCGCCTGAAATGACGGGTACGGATGTCATCAGCAAACTGGCTGGTGCCGGGATTATCGTTTCAGCAGGTCACTCAAACGCGACGATGAAAGAAGCGAAAGCCGGTTTCCGCGCAGGCATTACCTTCGCAACGCACCTTTACAACGCCATGCCGTATATCACAGGCCGTGAACCGGGTCTGGTCGGGGCGATTCTGGATGAGCCAGACGTCTACTGCGGCATTATTGCTGACGGCATGCATGTCGATTACACCAACATCCGCAACGCTAAGCGGCTGAAAGGTGACAAGCTTTGTCTGGTGACGGATGCCACCGCACCGGCAGGTGCAAATATTGAGCAGTTCATTTTTGCCGGTAAAACAATATACTACCGCAATGGACTGTGTGTGGATGAAAACGGTACGCTGAGCGGTTCCTCTTTGACCATGATTGAAGGGGTGCGTAACCTGGTTGAACATTGCGGGATTGCGCTTGATGAAGTCCTGCGTATGGCAACCCTTTATCCGGCTCGCGCAATGGGCGTGGATAAACTGCTTGGCGGAATTGCACCAGGTATGGTTGCAAACCTGACGGCATTCACACACGATTATAAAATTATTAAGACCATCGTTAATGGTAACGAGGTCGTCACTGAGTAAGTAAAAGTATGACACCTGGCGGACAAGCTCAAATCGGTAATGTCGATCTCGTTAAACAACTTAACAGTGCGGCGGTATACCGCCTGATTGACCAGCACGGACCAATCTCGCGAATTCAGATAGCCGAACAAAGCCAGCTTGCTCCCGCCAGCGTGACAAAAATTACCCGCCAGCTCATTGAGCGCGGTCTGATCAAAGAAGTCGATCAGCAGGCCTCCACCGGGGGCCGCCGCGCCATCTCCATTATCACCGAAACCCGCAATTTTCAGGCCATTGGCGTCCGTCTGGGCCGTCATGACACCACGCTTACGCTTTACGATCTGAGCAGTAAAGCCATTGCGGAAGAGCACTACCCTCTTCCGGAGCGTACCCAGGAGACGCTGGAGCATGCGCTGCTGAATACCATCGCGCAGTTTATTGAAAGCTGTCAGCGCAAGATCCGCGAACTCATCGCCATCTCCGTGATTCTGCCCGGCCTGGTCGACCCCGAAAGCGGAGTTATCCGCTATATGCCGCACATTCAGGTTGAAAACTGGGGGCTGGTAGACGCGCTGGAAAAGCGTTTTAAAGTGACCTGCTTTGTGGGCCACGACATTCGCTCGCTGGCGCTGGCAGAGCACTACTTTGGTGCGAGCCAGGACTGCGAAGACTCTATTCTGGTGCGCGTTCACCGCGGAACGGGCGCCGGTATTATCTCTAACGGCCGTATTTTTATTGGCCGCAACGGTAACGTCGGCGAGATTGGCCACATTCAGGTTGAGCCCCTCGGGGAGCGCTGCCACTGCGGCAACTTCGGCTGTCTTGAAACGATTGCCGCCAACACTGCCATTGAGCAGCGCGTTCGCCATCTCCTTGAACAGGGTTACCAAAGCCGCGTCACGCTGGACGATTGCAAAATTGGCACCATCTGCAAAGCCGCCAATAAGGGTGACGCGCTGGCCTGCGAAGTGATCGAGCAGGTAGGCCGTCATCTGGGGAAAACCATCGCCATCGCCATTAACCTGTTTAACCCACAAAAAGTGGTGATCGCCGGTGAAATTGTGGAGGCGGAAAAGGTGCTGCTCCCCGCCATTGAAGGCTGTATTAACACCCAGGCGCTGAAAGCATTCCGCCAGAACCTCCCGGTGGTTCGTTCAAAGCTTGACCATCGCTCGGCGATCGGCGCGTTCGCGCTGGTCAAACGCGCCATGCTCAACGGAATTCTGCTGCAGCATTTGCTGGAAAGTTGATCGGACCTTATAGTAACGCCTTCTTTTTTTGATGTCGGACTGTCCATGACCATTAAGAATGTAATTTGTGATATCGACGGCGTGCTGATGCACGACAACGTTGCCGTGCCGGGTGCTGCGGAGTTTCTACACCGCATCATCGACAAAGGAATGCCTCTGGTTCTGCTCACGAACTACCCTTCCCAAACCGGTCAGGATCTGGCTAACCGCTTTGCCACGGCGGGCGTCGACGTTCCGGACAGCGTGTTTTATACCTCGGCAATGGCCACGGCGGACTTTCTTAAGCGTCAGGAAGGGAAAAAAGCCTACGTGGTGGGTGAAGGTGCACTGATACACGAGCTGTACAAAGCTGGCTTTACCATCACTGACGTGAACCCGGACTTTGTGATTGTCGGCGAAACGCGCTCCTTTAACTGGGAGATGATGCATAAGGCAGCATACTTTGTCGCCAGCGGCGCGCGCTTTATCGCTACCAACCCGGATACGCACGGCCGTGGTTTTTATCCGGCCTGCGGCGCGCTGTGCGCCGGTATCGAAAAAATCTCAGGTCGTCAGCCGTTTGTGGTCGGTAAACCGAGCCCGTGGATCATTCGTGCCGCGCTCAACAAGATGCAGGCCCACTCTGAAGAAACCGTTATTGTCGGCGACAACCTGCGCACCGATATTCTGGCCGGATTTCAGGCGGGTCTGGAGACGATTCTGGTCCTCTCCGGCGTCTCTCAACTTGATGACATTGATTCGATGCCGTTCCGGCCAAGCTGGATTTACCCCTCCGTCGATGAAATCGACATCATCTGATACCGCACCACGCCACAGGGCGTGGTTTTTCATTTATAGCCTACACAAACAGAACACCATCTAACAAAAAACACGTTTTATTGCACAATCATCAATAAAAGAATCCATGACGTACTCTTTTTTCACTATTCCGCAATCACTATTGCACTATTTCCGTTTTCACCCGTAAAACGCTTGCGCGCCCTGCTCCTTTGCGGCATTTTCATAAGCAAGCAACATTACAAAGCAACAGGGTTAACGGAGAAGGTTATGTGTTCAATTTTTGGCGTACTGGATATTAAAACTGACGCGGGCGAACTGCGTAAAAAGGCACTCGAACTGTCCCGCCTGATGCGCCACCGCGGTCCGGACTGGTCAGGCGTTTACGCCAGTGACAAAGCGATTCTGGCTCACGAACGTCTGTCTATTGTTGACGTCAACGCCGGTGCACAGCCGCTGTATAACGAGAAAAAAACGCACGCGCTGGCTGTCAACGGTGAAATCTACAACCACCAGGTGCTGCGCGCCGAATACGGCGACCGCTACGCGTTCCAGACCGGTTCTGACTGTGAAGTGATCCTGGCGCTGTATCAGGAGAAAGGGCCCGAGTTCCTGGACGACCTGCAGGGCATGTTTGCCTTCGCCCTGTACGACAGCGAAAAAGACGCTTACCTCATTGGCCGTGACCATATCGGCATTATCCCGCTGTACATGGGCCACGATGAGCACGGCAACTTCTACGTCGCCTCTGAAATGAAAGCCCTGGTGCCGGTCTGCCGCACCATTAAAGAGTTCCCGGCGGGCAGCTATCTGTGGAGCAAAGACGGCGAAATCCGCTCCTATTACCAGCGCGACTGGTTCGACTATGATGCGGTGAAAGACAACGTCACGGACAAAGCCGAGCTGCGTCAGGCCCTGGAAGATTCCGTGAAAAGCCACCTGATGTCCGACGTGCCGTACGGCGTGCTGCTCTCCGGCGGTCTGGACTCCTCCGTGATCTCCGCGATCACCAAGAAATTCGCGGCCCGTCGCGTGGAAGATCAGGAGCGCTCAGAAGCCTGGTGGCCACAGCTGCACTCTTTTGCCGTTGGCCTGGAAGGGGCACCCGACCTGAAAGCCGCGCAGGAAGTGGCGAACCACCTCGGCACCGTGCACCATGAGATTCACTTCACCGTGCAGGAAGGTCTGGATGCGATCCGCGATGTGATCTATCACATTGAAACCTATGACGTGACCACCATCCGCGCCTCAACGCCGATGTACCTGATGTCGCGTAAGATCAAAGCGATGGGCATCAAGATGGTGCTCTCCGGTGAAGGGTCTGACGAAGTGTTTGGCGGCTACCTGTACTTCCACAAGGCGCCGAACGCCAAAGAGCTGCACGAAGAGACCGTGCGCAAGCTGCAGGCGCTGCACATGTTCGACTGTGCGCGTGCCAACAAAGCGATGTCGGCCTGGGGCGTGGAAGCGCGCGTGCCGTTCCTCGATAAGAAATTCCTCGACGTGGCGATGCGCATCAACCCGCAGGACAAGATGTGCGGCAACGGCAAAATGGAAAAACATATCCTGCGTGAGTGTTTTGAATCCTACCTGCCGGCGAGCGTGGCATGGCGTCAGAAAGAGCAGTTCTCTGATGGCGTAGGCTATAGCTGGATCGACACCCTGAAAGAGGTCGCGGCGAAACAGGTTTCTGACCAACAGCTGGAAACCGCGAGCTTCCGCTTCCCGTACAACACGCCGGGCTCGAAAGAGGCCTATCTGTATCGTGAAATTTTTGAAGAGCTGTTCCCGGTACCGAGCGCCGCGGAGTGCGTACCGGGTGGCCCGTCCGTCGCCTGCTCTTCTGCCAAAGCGATTGAATGGGATGAATCTTTCAAATCCATGAACGATCCGTCAGGACGCGCGGTAGGCGTTCATCAGTCAGCCTACAAATAATCACTCAGATCGCAATCGGGCCCCTCAGGGGCCTGATTTTTTTGCCTCGTATTTCACCGTCTAAATCTGATTAATAACCAATAATTGCCGAATATTCGGTCACGCTGTTCGCAACCTAACCAAACAGTCACATTCCGGCTATTTTCGTTGAAAAAGGTGTTGACGCTGCAAGGGTCTATACGCATAATGCGCCCCGCAACGCCGATAAGGTAACGCGAAAAAAGATGGCTACGTAGCTCAGTTGGTTAGAGCACATCACTCATAATGATGGGGTCACAGGTTCGAATCCCGTCGTAGCCACCATCTTTTTTGCGGGAGTGGCGAAATTGGTAGACGCACCAGATTTAGGTTCTGGCGCCGCAAGGTGTGCGAGTTCAAGTCTCGCCTCCCGCACCATTCCCGGGTAAGCGTTGCACGGATGGGGTATCGCCAAGCGGTAAGGCACCGGTTTTTGATACCGGCATTCCCTGGTTCGAATCCAGGTACCCCAGCCATATTTCTTCGATTTTGCGGTTCTCCGCGGTATTGGGGTATCGCCAAGCGGTAAGGCACCGGTTTTTGATACCGGCATTCCCTGGTTCGAATCCAGGTACCCCAGCCATCGAAGATTGCAGTACTGGCTACGTAGCTCAGTTGGTTAGAGCACATCACTCATAATGATGGGGTCACAGGTTCGAATCCCGTCGTAGCCACCAAATTAAGATTATCGATTTTTCGGTAATCAAGACAAATTGTTGGGGTATCGCCAAGCGGTAAGGCACCGGATTCTGATTCCGGCATTCCGAGGTTCGAATCCTCGTACCCCAGCCAATTTAAAAAGTCGTTAAGCAGTTTGTTTAACGCAATTGGGGTGTCGCCAAGCGGTAAGGCTCTGGTTTCTGATACCAGCATTCCGGGGTTCGAATCCCTGCACCCCAGCCACTTAAGTAACAAAAAAGCCCGCTCTGCGGGCTTTTTTGTTTTTGTTGTTAGTATTGTGCAGCCTGATGCCCTCACCCTGCCCCTCTCCCACGGGGAGAGGGAATGAAAACTAAAGTCCTAAGGCGTATTTCAGCGCCTGACGCTTCAAACCACCTGCACGCTCCGCTGCCATCAATCCAATATTACGCAGAATGCGCACCGGGGCTAAGTCATTGCTGAACCCGGCATAGAACAGATCCATCCCCGACTGCATAATAAAGTTATCCGCCATGCGTCGCGTCTGGTAACGCTTCAGAATCTGATGGCTGGCCCAGTTTTCCGCGTGCCCGCGGGCGCTGCTCAGCACATCCAGTAACGCATCGACATCACGGTACCCCAGATTCACGCCCTGCCCGGCCAGCGGATGAATGGTGTGCGCTGCATCGCCCACCAGCGCCAGCCCTTCACGGGCATACTGCAAAGCATGGCGCCGAGTGAGGGGAAACGCCCCGGCAGCCACCGGCGTAACGTTGCCCAGACGGCTCGGAAAATGCAGGCGAATTTCCCGCTGCAATTGTTCCATTGAAAGCCCCTGCAGCTGGCGAATGCGTGCCGGTTTGTCATACCAGACCAGCGATGCCCAGTTATCAAACAGCGGCAAAAAGGCATGCGGGCCATTCGGCGTAAAGTGCTGCCACGTGCTTTCTCCCGGCGCATTCTCGCACTCGACGGTAATCAGCATGCAGGACTGCTCATACTGCCAGGCATGAACGCCAATTCCCGCCATCTGTCTGACCTGCGAGTTAGCGCCGTCCGCTCCGACGACGAGCTTCACGGCCAGTTCATCGCCGCTGTCGAGCGTCAGCGAATACCCGCTCTCCTGAGGATGCAGAGCCTTAATCGACGCCGGAACGCGCAGCGTCACCTTCGGGTGCGCCTCCAGCACCTGCCAGAGCGCCTGCTGAAGCACGTTGTTTTCCACCATATAACCCAGGCGCGGCAGCTTTAGCTCAGCGGCATCAAACGCGACGTGGGCATTTTCCCACTCCCAGGTTTCAAGACGGCTATAAGGATGGGCGCGCATCGCCAGCACCGCCTCCCAGACGCCCAGCGCGCGCAGCAGATCGACGGACGCCGCGCTGATAGCGGAAATGCGCACATCCGGTTTGCTGGCGGGATCGAAGGCCAGCGGTGCAGCCTGTTCGATTACCGTTACCTCAAATCCCTGCTGCGCCAGCCCCAGCGCCAGCGCGCCGCCGACCATACCGCCGCCGACAACGGCAACTTCAGTGTGTAGGAGTGTCATGGTCAATTTTCCTTATTGGAGAATCCCTTAAGTTTACCGGATTTTTGCGGTCCTGAGACACATAACCTTCATACTGGTCACAACCCCACCAAAGCATTACAATACGCGGCTTGCAATCCTGAGCTGAGCAAGTCGATGACTAAAAAACTCCATATAAAAACCTGGGGCTGTCAGATGAACGAATACGATTCATCCAAGATGGCCGATCTGCTGGATTCAACCCACGGATACCAGCTGACAGAAAATGTGAAAGAAGCGGACGTGCTGCTGCTGAACACCTGTTCGATTCGTGAAAAAGCGCAGGAAAAAGTCTTTCACGTGTTAGGCCGCTGGAAGCTTCTCAAGCGAAAAAATCCGGACCTGATCATCGGCGTGGGTGGCTGCGTTGCGTCGCAGGAAGGTAAGCTGATCCGCCAGAGAGCCCCGTATGTGGATATTGTCTTTGGCCCTCAGACCCTGCACCGCCTGCCGGAGATGATCAATCAGGTTCGCGGCAGCCGCAGCCCGGTCGTTGACGTCAGCTTCCCGGAAATCGAAAAGTTTGACCGTCTGCCAGAGCCGCGCGCCGATGGCCCGACCGCCTTCGTCTCCATCATGGAAGGCTGCAACAAATACTGCACTTACTGCGTGGTGCCTTACACCCGCGGTGAAGAAGTCAGCCGTCCGGCAGACGATATTCTGTTTGAAATTGCGCAGCTTGCCGCACAGGGCGTTCGCGAAGTGAATCTGCTGGGCCAGAACGTAAACGCCTGGCGCGGGGAAAACTACGACGGCACCACCGGCAGCTTTGCCGAGCTGCTGCGTCTGGTGGCCGCGATTGACGGTATAGACCGCATTCGCTTTACCACCAGCCACCCGATGGAGTTTACCGACGACATCATTGACGTGTATCGCGATACGCCAGAGCTGGTGAGCTTCCTGCACCTGCCGATTCAGTGTGGCTCTGACCGCGTGCTGAACCTGATGGGCCGCCCGCATACGGTGCTGGAGTACAAGTCCACCATTCGCAAGCTGCGTGAAGCGCGTCCGGATATCCAGATCAGCTCCGACTTTATCGTCGGCTTCCCTGGCGAAACCGCTGATGACTTCGAGCGCACCATGAAGCTCATCGGTGAAGTGAATTTTGACGTCAGCTACAGCTTCATCTTCTCTGCGCGTCCTGGAACACCTGCGGCCGATATGGTTGACGATGTGCCGGAAGAAGAGAAAAAGCAGCGTCTGTATATTCTGCAGGAGCGTATTAACCAGCAGGCCAACGCGTGGAGCCGCCGTATGCTCGGCACCGTTCAGCGCATTCTGGTGGAAGGCACCTCCCGCAAGAGCATTATGGAACTCTCCGGTCGTACCGAAAACAACCGCGTGGTGAACTTTGAGGGCACCCCGGATATGATCGGTAAATTCGTGGACGTCGAGATTGTTGAAGTGCTGACCAACTCGCTGCGCGCGAAGCTGGTACGCACCGAGGACGAAATGGGCCTGCGTATTGCCGAGTCACCGGAATCCGTGATCTCTCGTACCCGTAAAGAAAACGATTCTGGCGTGGGGATTTACCAGCCTTAATCCTCCTGGCCTGCCTTTCCGGCAGGCCTTGTATTTCCTCTCATCGTCCCCAATATCTTCCGCAACGCTTGCGCCTTTATTCTGCGGCGTGAATAATTTCGGTAATGACCGTTTTATTACGCCCTATCGCAATGGGTCAGTTAAACAATTAAAGAGGAACAGTTTGAATATAGATACGCGTGAAATTAGCCTTGAGCCAGCAGACAACGCTCGCCTGCTGAGCCTGTGCGGGCCGTTTGATGACAACATCAAACAACTGGAGCGACGTCTGGGTATCGAAATCAATCGTCGCGATAATCATTTCAAACTTACCGGACGCCCTATCTGCGTCAACGCCGCTGCGGACATTCTGCGTAGCCTGTATGTTGATACCGCCCCAATGCGCGGCGAAACGCAGGATATCGAGCCGGAACAGATCCACCTCGCCATTAAAGAGGCGCGCGTGCTTGAGCAAAGCGCGGAAAGCGTGCCGGACTACGGTAAGGCAATCAATATCAAGACCAAACGTGGCGTCATTAAGCCGCGTACGCCAAACCAGGCGCAGTACATCGCCAATATCCTGGACCACGACATCACCTTCGGCGTGGGTCCGGCGGGTACGGGTAAAACCTATCTGGCCGTTGCCGCTGCGGTAGATGCGCTGGAACGCCAGGAGATACGTCGCATCCTGCTGACCCGCCCTGCCGTCGAAGCGGGCGAAAAGCTGGGCTTCCTGCCGGGCGATCTGAGTCAAAAGGTCGACCCGTATCTGCGTCCTTTATACGATGCGCTGTTCGAGATGCTCGGCTTTGAGAAGGTTGAGAAGCTCATTGAGCGTAACGTTATCGAAGTTGCCCCGCTCGCCTACATGCGCGGTCGTACGCTGAACGATGCGTTCATCATTCTCGATGAGAGCCAGAACACCACCATCGAACAGATGAAGATGTTTCTGACGCGTATCGGCTTTAACTCGAAAGCGGTCATTACCGGTGACGTCACCCAGATCGACCTGCCGCGCAGCACCAAATCAGGACTGCGCCACGCGATTGAGGTGCTGGCCGAGGTCGATGAAATCAGCTTTAACTTCTTCCACAGTGAAGACGTGGTACGCCACCCGGTGGTCGCGCGTATCGTTAACGCCTATGAAGCCTGGGAAGAGGCGGATCAGAAGCGTAAGGCCGAACTGGCCGCAGAACGTAAGCGCGAAGCGCAGGAGCAAGAACAGAAATGAGTCAGGTGATCCTCGATTTACAGCTGGCCTGTGAAGACAATTCCGGCATGCCAGATGAGGCACAGTTTCAGAAATGGCTGGATGCCGTTATTCCTCAGTTTCAGGAAGAATCAGAAGTTACGATTCGCCTGGTGGATGAAGCAGAAAGCCATGAGCTTAACCTGACCTATCGCGGGAAAGATAAGCCGACCAACGTGCTCTCTTTCCCGTTTGAAGCGCCTCCGGGCATTGAGATGCCGCTGCTGGGCGATCTGATCATCTGCCGTCAGGTGGTTGAACAGGAAGCGAAAGAGCAGCAAAAGCCGCTTGAGGCCCACTGGGCGCATATGGTGGTACACGGCAGCCTGCATCTGCTCGGCTACGATCACATTGAAGATGACGAAGCGGAAGAGATGGAGTCCCTCGAGACAGAGATAATGCTTGCTCTGGGCTATGAGGATCCGTACATTGCCGAGAAAGAATAGTCCGTCACCTGACTGACTCCCCTGCCGCCACGAAAGGATATCGCGTGGCGGTAAACGTTGAACTAACAAGAGAACCCTTAACAAACGCCATGAGCGACGACAATTCACACAGTAGCGACCCGACAACCAGTAAAAAGGGATTTTTCTCCCTCATTCTGAACCAGCTTTTCCACGGCGAACCCAAAAACCGTGATGAACTGCTGGAGCTGATTCGTGATTCCGGGCAGAACGACCTTATCGACGAAGATACGCGCGAAATGCTCGAAGGGGTCATGGACATCGCCGACCAGCGCGTTCGCGATATCATGATCCCCCGCTCGCAGATGATCACCCTGAAACGTAACCAAACCCTGGACGAGTGCCTCGATGTCATCATCGAATCCGCCCACTCGCGTTTCCCGGTCATCAGCGAAGACAAAGATCACATCGAAGGGATTTTAATGGCGAAAGATCTGCTGCCGTTTATGCGCAGCGATGCCGAAGCCTTCAGCATGGAAAAAGTGTTACGCCAGGCCGTGGTTGTACCGGAAAGTAAACGTGTGGATCGGATGCTGAAAGAGTTTCGCTCTCAGCGTTACCACATGGCGATTGTTATTGATGAATTTGGTGGCGTTTCCGGTCTGGTCACGATCGAGGATATTCTTGAGCTGATCGTGGGCGAAATCGAAGACGAGTACGACGAAGAAGAAGATATCGACTTCCGTCAGCTCAGCCGTCACACCTGGACCGTTCGTGCGCTGGCCTCCATTGAGGACTTCAACGACGCCTTCGGGACCCACTTCAGCGATGAAGAGGTCGATACCATTGGCGGGCTGGTGATGCAGGCCTTTGGCCACCTCCCTGCGCGCGGTGAGACTGTTGACATCGACGGTTACCAGTTCAAAGTGGCAATGGCCGACAGCCGACGTATTATACAGGTTCACGTCAGAACGCCGGACGATTCACCGGTGCCAAAACTGGAAGATTAATGTAAATGGCATTTGCCCCATTGCTTGAACGCCAGCGCGTCCGTTTGCTGCTGGCGCTGTTACTCGGAGCCAGCGGTACGCTGGCTTTTTCTCCTTACGACATCTGGCCTGCGGCCATTCTTTCCCTGATGGGGCTTCAGGGTCTGACCCTGAACCGTCGTCCGGTACAGGCTGCAGCTATCGGCTACTTCTGGGGACTGGGGCTGTTTGGCTCAGGTATTAACTGGGTCTACGTCAGCATCGCCCAGTTTGGCGGTATGCCGGGCCCGGTTAACGTCTTCCTGGTGGTACTGCTCGCCGCGTATCTCTCACTTTATACCGGTCTGTTCGCCGGCATCCTTTCTCGCCTGTGGCCCAAAACCAGCAGGCTGCGCGTTGCCATTGCCGCACCAGTGGTCTGGCAAATCACGGAATTCCTGCGCGGCTGGGTGCTGACCGGCTTCCCGTGGCTGCAGTTCGGCTACAGTCAGATTGACGGCCCGCTCAAAGGCCTGGCGCCGGTAATGGGCGTTGAGGCCATCAACTTCCTGCTGATGGTGGTGAGCGGCCTGCTGGTTCTGGCGCTGGTCACGCGCTGCTGGAAGCCGCTGGTTATGGCGCTGGTGCTGTTCGCCCTTCCCTTCCCGCTGCGCTATATCCAGTGGTTCACGCCTGAGCCCGCGCGCGCCATGCAGGTTTCCATGGTGCAGGGGAATATCCCGCAGTCCATGAAGTGGGACGAGAAAGAGCTGCTGAACACGCTGAAGATCTACGCCAACGCCACCGAAGAGGTGATGGGTAAATCGCAGCTGATTATCTGGCCGGAGTCTGCCATTCCCGATCTGGAAATCAATCAGCAGCCGTTCCTCAACATGATGAACGACCTGCTGGTGGCGCGCGGCAGCACGCTAATCACCGGGATTGTCGATGCGCGTCTGAATCAGCAGAACCGCTACGACACCTACAACACCATCATTACGCTCGGCAAAGACAGCGAATACAGCTACCACTCCACTGACCGGTACAACAAGAACCACCTGGTGCCGTTTGGTGAATTTGTCCCGCTGGAGTCGATTCTGCGCCCGCTGGCCCCGTTCTTCGACCTGCCGATGTCCTCTTTCAGCCGCGGCCCATACGTACAGCCTCAGCTGCACGCGCACGGCGCAGCCCTGACGGCGGCTATCTGCTACGAAATCATCCTCGGCGAGCAGGTGCGCGATAACTTCCGCCCTGATACGGACTATCTGCTGACCATCTCCAACGATGCCTGGTTTGGTAAGTCAATCGGCCCGTGGCAGCACTTCCAGATGGCACGTATGCGCTCTCTGGAGCTGGCGCGTCCGCTGCTGCGCAGTACCAACAACGGCATCACCGCTGTGATTGGTCCGCAGGGCGAGATTCAGGCGATGATCCCGCAGTTTACCCGCGAGGTGCTGACCACTAAAGTTACGCCAACCACGGGGCTGACGCCATATGCGCGCACCGGCAACTGGCCGCTGTGGGTACTGACCGCGCTGTTCGGCTTTGGCGCGGTGCTGATGAGCCTGCGTCCGCGTCGTAAATAACCTTTCCTTCTGTTGCCGGGTGGCGTAGCCGCTACCCGACAATTTTCTCCAGACTCCCATTCTGGCACGCCTATTGCTTTGTTTATTCAGGTAAACGCAGTTTGGCTTAACGTGCAACTTTGTCGCACCAGCGTAGATCATCGGCAGCACCGAAACGGTGCAACGGGAGATATTTGCCTCTGAATGGTGCGGCGCGCTTCGCAAAAATAAACAATAACGCAGCAAAATCTTTACATTAAGCCAGACTAAATGTTAACAAGCTTGCATAACACTGCACTCGCACTGCGCGAGATATAACAACATCACAATGGGTATCAATGCGTCGCTGGCGCTGATAAAAAAGGAGTTGGGTATGCAATTACGTAAACTGGCCACAGCAATGCTGGTTATGGGAATGTCTGCAGGCGTGGTTCACGCTGAAGATGCTCCGGCAGCAGGCAGCACTCTCGACAAGATTGCCAAAAACGGCGTGATCGTGGTCGGCCACCGTGAATCTTCTGTCCCGTTCTCTTACTACGACAACACGCAAAAAGTCGTGGGCTATTCACAGGATTACTCCAACGCCATCGTTGAAGCTGTGAAGAAAAAGCTGAACAAACCTGACCTGCAGGTGAAGCTGATCCCAATCACTTCACAGAACCGTATTCCACTGCTGCAAAACGGCACCTTTGACTTCGAGTGTGGCTCCACCACCAACAACCTCGAGCGTCAGAAACAGGCTGCCTTCTCTGACACCATCTTTGTCGTGGGCACCCGTCTGCTGACGAAGAAAGGCGGCGAGATCAAAGACTTCGCTGACCTGAAAGGCAAAGCGGTTGTTGTGACCTCTGGTACGACGTCAGAAGTGCTGCTGCACAAGCTGAACGACGAGAAGAAAATGGATATGCGCATCATCAGCGCGAAAGACCATGGCGACTCCTTCCGTACCCTGGAAAGCGGTCGTGCCGTCGCGTTTATGATGGATGATGCTCTGCTGGCGGGCGAACGTGCGAAAGCGAAAAAACCAGACAACTGGGATATCGTCGGTACCGCGCAGTCCAAAGAAGCCTACGGCTGTATGCTGCGTAAAGACGATCCGCAGTTCAAAAAGCTGATCGATGACACCATCGCCCAGGTACAGACCTCCGGCGAAGCGGAGAAATGGTTCGACAAGTGGTTCAAGAACCCGATTCCACCAAAAAACCTAAACATGAATTTTGAACTGTCTGACGACATGAAAGCGCTGTTCAAATCTCCAAATGACAAGGCTCTTAACTAATTAGAACTACAGGGGCGGGATCTCCTGCCCTCTCGATTGTCGGGAAGCATGGACAGACTATACGTTGAGTGGTCGTTCCCCACTCAGCGCGAAAAATGAGCTTCTCACCAATCTTCGAGGGTAGCGCTGCTACCCTTTTTTTTCTGGAGTTTATTATGTCAATAGACTGGAACTGGGGCATATTCCTGCAACAAGCCCCGTTCGGCAACACCACCTATCTTGGCTGGCTGTGGAGCGGCTTTCAGGTCACCGTGGCACTATCGATAACGGCGTGGATTATCGCGTTTCTTGTCGGTTCTCTGTTCGGTATTCTGCGCACCGTCCCTAACCGTTTTCTTTCAACGCTTGGCACCCTGTATGTGGAACTGTTCCGTAACGTTCCGCTGATCGTGCAATTCTTTACCTGGTATCTGGTCATCCCGGAACTGCTGCCGGAAAATATTGGCATGTGGTTCAAGTCGGAGCTGGATCCGAACGTGCAGTTCTTTGTCTCCTCCATGATGTGTCTGGGGCTGTTTACCGCTGCGCGCGTTTGCGAGCAGGTGCGTGCCGCCATTCAGTCATTGCCGCGTGGACAAAAAAATGCGGGCCTGGCAATGGGCCTGACGCTGCCCCAAACCTACCGCTACGTGCTGCTGCCTAACGCCTACCGCGTTATCGTTCCGCCGATGACCTCCGAGATGATGAACCTGGTGAAAAACTCGGCCATCGCCTCGACTATCGGCCTGGTCGACATGGCCGCGCAGGCGGGCAAGTTGCTGGATTACTCCGCTCACGCGTGGGAATCCTTCACCGCGATTACGCTCGCGTATGTTCTGATTAACGCTTTCATCATGCTGGTGATGAACCTGGTTGAACGCAAAATCCGCCTGCCGGGTAATCTGGGGGGCAAATAATGTACGAATTTGACTGGAGTTCTATCGTTCCATCCATGCCTTACCTGCTTGATGGACTGGTGATTACCTTAAAAATCACCGTTATCGCCATCATCATTGGTATCGTCTGGGGTACCCTGCTGGCCGTCATGCGCCTGTCGAGCTTTAAGCCGCTCGCCTGGTTTGCGACCGCCTACGTTAACGTGTTCCGTTCCATCCCGCTGGTGATGGTGCTGCTGTGGTTTTACCTGATTGTGCCCGGTTTCCTGCAGAACGTGCTGGGGCTTTCGCCGAAAACCGATATCCGTCTGATCTCCGCCATGGTGGCGTTCTCAATGTTCGAGGCCGCTTACTACTCGGAGATTATCCGAGCTGGCATTCAGAGTATCTCCCGCGGGCAATCCAGCGCCGCGCTGGCACTGGGGATGACGCACTGGCAGTCCATGCAGCTCATTATTCTGCCGCAGGCGTTTCGCGCCATGGTTCCGCTCCTGCTGACCCAGGGCATCGTGCTGTTCCAGGATACCTCGCTGGTCTACGTTCTGAGTCTGGCAGACTTCTTCCGTACCGCGTCAACCATCGGTGAACGTGATGGTACGCAGGTCGAAATGGTGCTCTTCGCGGGTGCGGTCTATTTTGTGATTAGTTTAAGCGCGTCGCTGTTGGTCAGCTGGCTGAAGAAAAGGACGGTATAATGATTTCCCTGAAAAATGTTTCTAAATGGTATGGGCACTTTCAGGTGCTGACCGACTGCTCCACCGAAGTCAAAAAAGGCGACGTGGTGGTGGTGTGCGGGCCGTCCGGCTCCGGTAAATCGACGCTGATCAAAACCGTCAACGGACTGGAGCCGGTGCAGCAGGGTGAGATCGTCGTCAACGGCACCAAGGTCAACGACAAGAAAACCAACCTCGCTCAGCTTCGCTCTCACGTTGGCATGGTGTTCCAGCATTTTGAGCTGTTCCCTCACCTCTCCATTATTGAGAACCTGACGCTGGCGCAGGTAAAAGTGCTTAAGCGTGATAAAAAAGCGTCGCGCGAGAAAGGTCTGAAGCTGCTGGAACGCGTTGGGCTTTCGGCGCATGCCGATAAGTTCCCGGCACAGCTTTCTGGCGGCCAACAGCAGCGCGTGGCGATCGCCCGCGCGCTGTGTATGGATCCGGTGGCAATGCTGTTTGATGAGCCAACGTCGGCGCTCGATCCAGAGATGATCAACGAAGTGCTGGACGTAATGGTCGAGCTGGCTCACGAAGGGATGACCATGATGGTGGTGACCCACGAAATGGGCTTCGCCCGTAAAGTGGCCAACCGCGTGATCTTTATGGACGAAGGGAAAATTGTTGAAGACTCACCGAAAGAAGAGTTCTTCGCTAACCCGAAATCCGAGCGTGCGAAAGATTTCCTTGCGAAAATCCTGCACTAACCTTCCCGGTGCGCAATCTGCGGATTGCGCACTGCTTCACGCTTTCACTCAGTTCCTCTCGTCGGCGTCACATTGCAGCATTAACCTTGTCACAAAATAACGCTACGTATGGAGAACGCTATGGCACAGCCTATTATTCTCGATTGCGATCCGGGTCATGACGACGCGATCGCGCTCGTCCTCGCTCTTGCCTCCCCTGAACTCGAGGTAAAAGCCGTCACCTCGTCCGCCGGAAACCAGACGCCAGACAAAACCCTGCGCAACGTGCTGCGCATGCTCACGCTGCTCAAACACACCGATATTCCTGTCGCCGGCGGGGCCGTGAAGCCGCTGATGCGCGAGCTGATTATTGCCGACAACGTTCATGGTGAAAGCGGGCTGGATGGTCCGGCACTGCCGGAGCCGGGCTTCACGCCGCAAAACTGTACCGCCGTGGAGCTGATGGCGAAGGTGCTGCGTGAGAGTGCAGAACCGGTAACGCTGGTGGCAACCGGACCGCAAACCAACGTTGCGCTGCTGCTGAACAGCCATCCTGAGCTGCATAATAAAATTGCCCGTATTGTGATTATGGGCGGGGCAATGGGGCTGGGGAACTGGACGCCTGCGGCGGAGTTCAACATCTTTGTCGACCCGGAAGCGGCGGAAATCGTCTTCCAGTCTGGCTTACCGATTGTGATGGCAGGGCTGGACGTTACCCACCGCGCGCAGATTATGGCGGACGATATTGAGCGATTCCGCTCCGTGGGTAATACGGTCGCGACAACCGTGGCCGAACTGCTCGACTTCTTTATGGAGTATCACAAAGCCGAGAAATGGGGCTTCCACGGCGCGCCGCTGCACGACCCGTGCACCATTGCCTGGCTACTGAAGCCGGAGATGTTCACCACGGTGGACAGATGGGTTGGTGTTGAGACGCAGGGAAAATACACCCAGGGAATGACGGTGGTGGATTACTACTCGCTGACGGGGAATAAAGCGAATACCACGGTGATGGTGGATATCGATCGCGAGGCGTTTGTGGATTTGCTGGCGGAGAGACTGGCTTACTATAGTGCAGCCTGATGCCCTCACCCCAACCCTCTCCCACGGGGAGAGGGGGCAAACACTAAAAACGGCAACATAGTTGCCGTTTTGCTTTTATTTAGGGCTCAAACGGCCGACGCTGGAACTGATCGTGGCCGCATTTCGGACACAGCGGCAGGACATCCGGCGTATATACCGCAATATGATGGTGGCAATTCTCGCACACCAGATTTCCCAAGCCGACCACCTCTCCACTGTGATAAACACCGTGATGGTTCAAATCCTGAAAGACCTCGCGCCACTCCAGCTGCGTTTTATCCGTGATGTCGGCCAGCTCTTGCCACAGGCTCTCTTTAATCACCCGCATAAAAACGCTGTCCGTGACCTCCTCCTGACTCTCCTGGTAGCTGCGCGCGAACTCTTCCAGATCGCGACGCACGGCGCGCGTCACCTCTTCCACTTCGGTTCGCGTTAACTCACCCGTTTTCGTCACGCGGGCACGCGCCTGCTCCACCAGCGCATCGATATCTCGCTCGCCGTTACGCAGCCGTTCCGTCAGTGTCGCCACCAGTTCGCGGTAAAATTGAGCAACCTTGTTCATCATTTTGCCTCCCGGGTAAGTAACTATTTCTAATAATAGACCTTATTTCATCGCCGCTTTGTCAGGTGAAGCACAGACCCGGTAAATTCCTGCAAAGCGCATTTGTGCGAAAGGCTGTTTTGACGCGGGCGTTTGGGCTATGCTATGCGGATCTGAATTACCACATCCATTGGCTACATTTGTAGCTGTATTGAAAACAGGACCACTGGCTGCCATGCAAGAGCAATACCGCCCGGAAGAGATAGAATCAAAAGTCCAGCAACACTGGGACGAGAAGCGCACCTTTGAAGTAACCGAAGACGAGAGCAAAGAGAAGTATTACTGCCTGTCGATGCTTCCCTATCCTTCTGGTCGACTACACATGGGCCATGTGCGTAACTACACCATCGGCGATGTGATTGCACGCTACCAGCGCATGCTGGGTAAAAACGTTCTGCAGCCTATCGGCTGGGATGCGTTCGGTCTGCCTGCGGAAGGCGCGGCGGTCAAAAACAACACCGCTCCGGCGCCGTGGACGTACGACAACATCGCGTACATGAAAAACCAGCTCAAAATGCTGGGCTTTGGCTATGACTGGAGCCGCGAGCTGGCAACCTGTACCCCGGAATACTATCGTTGGGAGCAGAAGTTCTTCACCGAGCTGTACAAAAAAGGCCTGGTGTATAAGAAGACCTCTGCCGTTAACTGGTGTCCAAATGACCAGACCGTTCTCGCGAACGAACAGGTTATCGACGGCTGCTGCTGGCGCTGTGACACCAAAGTTGAGCGTAAAGAGATCCCACAGTGGTTTATCAAAATCACCGCTTACGCTGATGAGCTGCTGAACGATCTGGATAACCTGGATCACTGGCCAGATACCGTTAAGACCATGCAGCGCAACTGGATCGGCCGTTCTGAAGGCGTGGAGATTACCTTCAACGTTGAGAACTACGACCAGACTCTGACTGTCTACACCACCCGTCCGGACACCTTCATGGGCGCGACCTACCTGGCCGTAGCCGCAGGTCATCCGCTGGCGCAGAAAGCGGCGGAAAACAATCCGGAGCTGGCGTCATTCATCGATGAGTGCCGCAACACCAAAGTGGCCGAAGCCGACATGGCGACGATGGAGAAAAAAGGGGTTGATACCGGCTTTAAAGCCATTCACCCACTGACAGGCGAAGCAATCCCTGTCTGGGCCGCCAACTTCGTTCTGATGGAGTACGGCACTGGCGCCGTGATGGCTGTTCCGGGTCACGACCAGCGCGACTACGAATTTGCCACCAAATATGGCCTGACCATCAAGCCTGTCATCCTGGCGGCTGACGGTTCAGAACCAGACCTGTCTGAACACGCCCTGACTGAAAAAGGCACCCTGTTCAACTCCGGTGAATTTAGCGGTCTGAGCTTCGAAGAGGGCTTCAACGCCATCGCCGATAAGCTGGCCTCTCTGGGCGTGGGCGAACGTAAAGTTAACTTCCGTCTGCGCGACTGGGGCGTGTCCCGTCAGCGTTACTGGGGTGCGCCAATCCCGATGGTGACGCTGGAAGATGGCACCGTGATGCCAACGCCAGAAGATCAGCTCCCGGTGATCCTGCCGGAAGACGTGGTCATGGACGGTATCACCAGCCCGATTAAAGCCGATCCTGAGTGGGCAAAAACCACCGTTAACGGACAGCCTGCGCTGCGTGAAACCGACACCTTTGACACCTTTATGGAGTCATCCTGGTACTATGCGCGCTACACCTGCCCGCAGTATCAGGACGGTATGCTCGATTCCGATGCGGCAAACTACTGGCTGCCGGTTGATATCTATATCGGCGGCATCGAACACGCCATCATGCACCTGCTCTACTTCCGCTTCTTCCACAAACTGATGCGCGATGCAGGCATGGTGAACTCTGACGAACCAGCAAAACAGCTGCTGTGTCAGGGCATGGTGCTGGCAGATGCGTTCTATTATGTTGGTGCCAACGGCGAGCGTAACTGGGTTTCACCGGTTGATGCGATCGTCGAGCGTGACGAGAAGGGCCGTATCGTTAAGGCGAAAGACGCCGAAGGTCATGAACTGGTCTACACCGGCATGAGCAAGATGTCCAAGTCGAAAAACAACGGTATCGATCCGCAGGTGATGGTTGAGCGTTACGGTGCGGATACCGTGCGTCTGTTCATGATGTTTGCCTCTCCGGCGGACATGACCCTGGAATGGCAGGAGTCCGGCGTGGAAGGGGCGAACCGCTTCCTGAAACGCGTCTGGAAACTGGTTTACGAACACACGGCACTGGGCGATGCCCCGGCGCTGAACGCCGCCGCACTGACTGAAGATCAGCAGGCGCTGCGTCGCGATGTTCATAAAACGATTGCGAAAGTGACCGATGATATTGGTCGTCGTCAGACCTTCAATACCGCAATTGCGGCTATTATGGAACTGATGAACAAGCTGGCGAAGGCTCCGCAGGACGGCGAGCAGGATCGTGCCTTAATGCGTGAAGCGCTGCTTGCTGTTGTTCGCATGCTGAACCCGTTCACTCCGCATGTCAGCTTCACCCTGTGGCAGGAGCTGAAAGGCGAAGGCGATATCGACAACGCGCCGTGGCCGCAGGCTGACGAATCAGCGATGGTAGAAAACACGACGCTGGTTGTGGTCCAGGTAAACGGCAAAGTCCGCGGTAAAATTACCGTGGCGGTCGATGCAACCGAAGAACAGGTCCGCGAGCGCGCGGGCCAGGAACCTCTGGTCGCAAAATATCTTGAGGGCGTTACCGTACGTAAAGTGATCTACGTACCGGGTAAACTGCTCAATCTGGTCGTTGGCTAAGCGCGGGAGGAAACGTGCGACAACTGGCAACAATACTCTTATCACTGGCGGTGCTTGTCACCGCCGGCTGTGGCTGGCACCTGCGCAATACCACGGCGGTGCCTGCTGAGATGAAAACGATGATTTTCGACTCATCAGATCCGAATGGTCCACTCAGCCGGGCAATTCGTAATCAGCTGCGTTTGAACGGCGTTGAGCTTGTTGAGAAACAAACGCTGCGCCAGGACATTCCCTCTCTGCGTGTCCTGGGGATGACTCTCGGCAAAGATACGGCATCTATCTTCCAGGATGGTCGTACCGCAGAATACCAGATGGTTATGACGGTCAACGCAGCGGTCCTGATCCCGGGTAAAGACATCTATCCGATCAGCACGAAAGTGTACCGTTCGTTCTTCGATAACCCGCAGACGGCGCTGGCAAAAGATGCCGAACAGCAGATTATCATCAACGAAATGTACGACAAGGCGGCGGAACAGCTGATCCGTAAACTGCCAGGTATTGCAGCGTCTACCAGACAAGGCTCTGACATTGTTGAAAAACCCGTTGCCGGCACGCTTCCTGCTGCTAACTCTCTGGGTAAATGATGATCAGGCTGTATCCTGAACAACTCCGCGCGCAGCTCAAAGAAGGGCTGCGCGCGGCGTATCTGCTTCTTGGAAACGATCCCTTATTACTTCAGGAAAGCCTGGATGCCGTGCGGCATGAGGCCGCCTCTCAGGGCTTCGATGAGCACCACACCGTCCAGCTGGATAACAACACCGACTGGAATGCCCTCTTCTCACTCTGTCAGGCGATGAGCCTTTTTGCGTCGCGCCAGACTATTCAGATCCTGCTGCCGGAAAACGGCCCTAACGCGGCCATCAATGAACAGCTGGCCACGCTGGTCAGCCTGCTTCACAGCGATCTGCTGCTGATTGTGCGCGGCAACAAGCTCACCAAAGCGCAGGAAAATGCGGCGTGGTTCACCCAACTCGCTGCCCACGCGGTGCAGGTGACCTGTCAGACGCCTGAACAGGCGCATCTGCCCAAATGGGTGGCAGCGAGAGCGAAGCAGAACAACCTTCAGCTGGATGATGCGGCGAACCAACTGCTCTGCTACTGCTATGAAGGTAACCTGCTGGCCCTGGCGCAGGCGCTGGACAGACTCTCCCTGCTCTGGCCGGATGGCAAGCTGACCTTGCCGCGCGTCGAGCAGGCCGTTAACGACGCGGCGCACTTCACGCCGTTCCACTGGGTGGACGCGCTGCTGTCGGCGAAAAGCAAACGCGCCCTGCATATTCTGCAACAGCTGCGTCTCGAAGGGAGCGAACCGGTTATTTTGCTGCGTACGCTGCAGCGCGAATTGCTGCTGCTGATTACGCTCAAGCGTCAGTCTGCCCATACGCCGCTGCGTTCGCTGTTTGATAAACACCGCGTGTGGCAAAATCGCAGGGCTTTGACCACCGAGGCCGTCAACCGCCTGAGTCATGAACAGCTTCGTCAGGCTGTGCAGCTTCTGATGCGCGCTGAGCTCACGTTAAAACAAGATTACGGCCAGTCGGTCTGGGCGGAGCTGGAAAGCCTTTCCCTGCTGCTCTGCCACAAGGCGCTGGCAGACGTTTTTATTGATGGATAGCATGCATTCTTTACAGGCCTTATATGGCGGCACCTTCGACCCGGTACATTACGGGCATCTGAAGCCGGTTGAAATTCTGGCGAATCTGATCGGACTTCAGCGCGTCACCATCATGCCCAACAATGTCCCGCCCCATCGTCCACAGCCCGAGGCGACTAGCGAGCAGCGAAAAGAGATGCTTGCCCTTGCCATCGCAGATAAACCGCTCTTCCGACTTGACGAGCGTGAGCTGCGTCGCGACACGCCCTCCTGGACGTCTCAGACGCTTCAGGAGTGGCGCGCCGAACAAGGACCAGACCAGCCGCTTGCCTTTATCATCGGCCAGGATTCTCTGCTGAATTTCCCTACGTGGCATCAGTATGAAACCATCCTGGAGAACAGCCACCTGCTCGTCTGCCGCCGTCCCGGCTATCCGCTGACCATGCGCGAAGCGCAGTACCAGCAGTGGCTGGAAGACCATCTCACCGATAATGTTGAAGATCTTCACAACCAGCCTGCCGGGAAGATCTATCTGGCGGAAACGCCGTGGTTCGATATCTCTGCGACTCTCATTCGCGAGCGTTTACAGCAGGGTTTAGCGTGTGACGATCTGCTGCCAACCCCGGTGCTGGCCTATATCCACGCGCACGGTTTGTATCAGAAAAGCGCAGATGAATAGCCGGAGAGCATAAAAAGCGGCTTATTGTTTATCCTGCCTTGACAGGGTAAGCCATACTGTTATTCTCCGCTGCCAGACTTTCCCGCCGATCATTGCTTTACAGAAATTGTTTTACAAAAATGGCAATGCAATCTCAGGCGGAGGGTGGGATGATACCCGCCTTCAAAAGCCCGGCCGGAGACATTTGTCCCGACGCAGGCGTGAGTTCAGGTATACTGTCTGGCTACGAATTCAAAGTTTTACAATCTCATTCACCCCAGGGGGAAAACTTGCAGGGTAAAGCACTCCAGGATTTTGTTATTGACAAAATTGATGACCTGAAAGGTCAGGACATCATCGCTATCGACGTTAAGGGTAAATCCAGTATTACCGACTGCATGATCATCTGCACCGGTACATCGACGCGTCATGTTGTTTCAATTGCCGATCACGTGGTTCAGGAATCGCGTGCAGCAGGGCTGTTACCGCTGGGTGTTGAAGGTGAAGCGACGGCTGACTGGGTGGTAGTCGACCTCGGCGATGTGATTGTCCACGTCATGCAGGACGAGAGCCGTCGCCTGTATGAGCTGGAAAAACTCTGGGGTTAATGCGTGAAGTTGCAGCTGGTCGCCGTCGGCACCAAAATGCCGGACTGGGTACAAACCGGTTTTACTGAATATCTGCGTCGTTTTCCAAAAGACATGCCGTTCGAGCTGGTGGAAATTCCCGCCGGTAAGCGCGGCAAGAACGCTGATATCAAACGTATTCTCGATAAAGAGGGCGAACTGATGCTGGCTGCCGCAGGCAAAAACCGCATCGTCACCCTCGATATTCCAGGTAAACCCTGGGATACGCCGCAGCTGGCGCAAGAACTGGAGCGCTGGAAGCAGGATGGTCGTGACGTCAGTCTGTTGATTGGCGGACCAGAAGGGTTATCCCCTGCCTGCAAAGCGGCGGCTGAACAAAGTTGGTCTCTCTCCGCGCTGACGCTTCCCCACCCGCTCGTTCGGGTACTGGTGGCAGAAAGCCTGTATCGCGCGTGGAGCATTACTACCAACCACCCCTATCACCGCGAGTAATGACTGACCAGGGTAGATTAAGCAGCGGATGAAACTACAGAATTCTTTTCGCGACTATACGGCTGAGTCCGCGCTGTTTGTGCGCCGGGCGCTGGTCGCCTTTACCGGGATTTTGCTGCTTACCGGCGTGCTGATCGCCAACCTCTATAATCTGCAAATTGTCCGCTTTACCGACTACCAGACGCGTTCAAACGAAAACCGCATTAAGCTGGTGCCTATCGCACCCAGCCGCGGCATTATTTACGATCGTAACGGCACACCGCTGGCGTTGAACCGCACCATCTATCAAATCGAGATGATGCCGGAAAAAGTCGATAATGTTCAGGATACGCTGGAAGCGCTGAAAAGCGTTGTCGACCTTAACGATGACGATATCGCGGCCTTCAAAAAAGAGCGCGCCCGCTCTCACCGCTTCACCTCGATTCCGGTTAAAACCAATCTTACGGAAGTCCAGGTGGCCCGCTTTGCGGTGAATCAGTACCGTTTCCCCGGCGTGGAAGTGAAGGGATATAAGCGTCGCTACTATCCCTACGGCTCCGCGCTGACGCATGTGATTGGCTACGTTTCCAAGATTAACGACAAAGACGTCGACCGCCTTGATAAAGACGGCAAGCTGGCCAACTACGCTGCTACGCACGATATCGGTAAGCTGGGGATCGAACGTTACTACGAAGACGTTCTGCACGGACAAACCGGCTATGAAGAGGTTGAAGTTAACAACCGCGGCCGCGTGATCCGCCAGCTGAAAGAAGTGCCGCCTCAGGCGGGGCATGACGTCTATCTGACGCTCGACCTCAAACTTCAGCAGTACATCGAGACCCTGCTGGCGGGTAGCCGTGCAGCCGTTGTGGTCACCGATCCTCGTACCGGCGGCATCCTGGCGATGGTCTCCATGCCTAGCTATGACCCGAACCTCTTTGTTGACGGCATTTCCAGTAAAGACTATTCCGGTCTGCTGAATGACCCGAACACGCCGCTGGTGAACCGCGCGACGCAAGGGGTTTACCCGCCGGCATCAACGGTTAAACCGTACGTGGCGGTCTCTGCGCTGAGTGCTGGCGTCATCAACCGTAATACCAGCCTGTTCGACCCGGGCTGGTGGCAGCTGCCGGGTTCAGACAAGCGCTATCGTGACTGGAAAAAATGGGGCCACGGTCATCTGAACGTCACCAAATCGCTGGAGGAGTCTGCGGATACCTTCTTCTATCAGGTGGCGTATGACATGGGTATCGACCGTCTGTCAGAGTGGATGAGCAAATTCGGCTACGGGCATTACACCGGCGTGGACCTTTCAGAAGAACGTTCTGGTAACATGCCAACGCGTGAATGGAAGCTGAAGCGCTTTAAAAAACCGTGGTATCAGGGCGACACCATTCCGGTGGGTATCGGTCAGGGCTACTGGACGGCAACGCCGCTTCAGATGAACAAAGCCATGATGATCCTCATCAATGACGGCGTGGTGAAAGTGCCGCATCTGCTGCAGAGTACGGTTGAAGACGGCAAAAAAGTGCCGTGGAACCAGCCGCATGAAGCCCCGGTGGGTGACATACATTCAGGCTTCTGGGAAATTGCGAAAGACGGTATGTACGGCGTGGCAAACCGCCCGAACGGTACCGCACACAAGTATTTCGCCGGGACGCCGTACAAAGTGGCGGCGAAGTCCGGTACTGCGCAGGTGTTTGGTCTTAAGGCCAATGAAACCTATAACGCGCACCGCATTGCTGAACGTCTGCGTGACCATAAGCTGATGACGGCGTTTGCTCCTTATGACAACCCGCAGGTCGCGGTGGCAATGATTCTCGAGAACGGCGGTGCCGGGCCTGCAGTAGGGACCATCATGCGCCAGATCCTTGACCACATTATGCTGGGTGATAACAACACCGAACTGCCGGCTGAAAACCCGGCCGCCGCTGCGGCGGAGGACCAATAATCATGACGGATAATCCAAATAAAAAATCGCTGTGGGACAAAATCCACATCGACCCAGCCATGCTGCTGATCCTGCTGGCTCTGCTGGTTTACAGCGCGCTGGTTATCTGGAGCGCCAGCGGCCAGGACATCGGGATGATGGAGCGCAAAATCGGCCAGATTGCCATGGGTCTAATTATCATGGTGGTGATGGCGCAGATCCCGCCGCGCGTCTACGAAGGCTGGGCGCCCTATCTCTACATCTTCTGTATTATTCTGCTGGTTGCGGTCGATGCGTTTGGCGCCATTTCAAAAGGGGCGCAGCGCTGGCTGGATCTGGGCGTTGTCCGCTTCCAGCCCTCTGAAATTGCCAAAATCGCCGTTCCACTAATGGTGGCACGCTTTATCAACCGCGACGTCTGTCCGCCGTCTCTGAAGAATACCGCTATCGCGCTGGTGCTGATTTTCCTGCCAACGCTGCTGGTTGCGGCACAGCCTGACCTGGGGACCTCAATCCTTATTGCCCTCTCCGGCCTGTTTGTCCTGTTCCTGTCGGGACTGAGCTGGCGCCTGATTGGTATCGCGGTGGTGCTGATTGCGGCTTTCATTCCTATCCTGTGGTTCTTCCTGATGCATGATTACCAGCGCCAGCGCGTCATGATGCTGCTCGATCCGGAAACCGATCCGCTGGGCGCGGGCTATCATATTATTCAGTCCAAGATTGCGATTGGCTCCGGCGGCCTGCGCGGTAAAGGCTGGCTGCACGGCACGCAGTCGCAGCTGGAGTTTTTACCGGAACGCCACACCGACTTTATCTTTGCGGTACTGGCGGAAGAGCTGGGGCTGGTTGGCATCTTAATATTGCTGGCGCTGTACGTCCTGCTGATCATGCGGGGATTGTGGATTGCAGCGCGCGCGCAAACCACCTTTGGTCGCGTCATGGCCGGCGGGTTGATGCTGATTTTATTCGTTTATGTCTTCGTAAATATTGGTATGGTGAGTGGTATTCTGCCGGTGGTAGGCGTACCGCTGCCGCTGGTGAGTTACGGAGGCTCGGCACTGATCGTGTTGATGGCCGGGTTTGGTATCGTGATGTCGATCCATACCCACAGAAAAATGTTGTCAAAAAGCGTATAAAAATAAGGGGATCGGAATGCGTAAGCAGTGGCTGGGGATCTGCATCGCGGCAAGTTTACTTGCGGCCTGCACAAGTGATGATGGTCAGCAACAGGCAACCGTCGCGCCGCCGCAGCCTGCGGTATGTAATGGCCCGATCGTTGAAATCAGCGGTGCCGATCCCGTTTATGAACCGCTGAATGCCAGTGCCAATCAGGATTACGAGCGCGATGGCAAAAGCTATAAAATTGTTCAGGATCCTTCCCGTTTCAGTCAGGCGGGCTTTGCCGCCATTTATGATGCCGAGCCAGGAAGTAACCTGACGGCTTCCGGGGAAGCGTTCGACCCAATGCAGCTGACGGCGGCACACCCGACGCTGCCGATCCCGAGCTACGCCCGTATCACCAACCTGGCGAATGGCCGTATGATCGTCGTGCGGATCAACGACCGTGGACCTTACGGGAATGACCGGGTGATTTCCCTGTCGCGCGCGTCTGCCGATCGCCTGAACACCTCGAACAACACCAAAGTCCGTATTGATCCGATTATCGTCGCACAGGATGGTTCGCTCTCCGGGCCGGGTACCGCGTGTACGACGGTGGCAAAACAGACCTATGCCCTTCCTGACCGCCCAAATCTTGACGGCGGAATGGGAAGCGTCTCGTCTCCGGCAGAGCCAGCTCAGCCGGGGGGAGAAATTCGCCCGATCAGCAATGACACGCTGCAAAGCGAGGATTCTACCGGCGCGCCGGTAAAGAGTAGCGGCTTTCTTGGCGCACCGACGACCTTAGCCTCGGGCGTGCTGGAAGGCAGTGAGCCGACTCCGGCCCCTGCTCCCGTTGCTGCGCCAGCGACCCAGCCGGCTCCCGTAACGGCGCCAGCGGCCACGCAAAGTGCGGCGGTGGCGGCTCCAGCAGCGGCCAGCGGCAACTATGTGGTTCAGGTAGGCGCAGTGAGCGATCAGGCCCGGGCCAAGCAGTACCAACAGCGTCTGAGCCAGCAGTTTGGCGTACCGGGACGCGTTGAGCAGAACGGCGCGGTCTGGCGCATTCAGATGGGGCCGTTTGCCAGCAAATCGCAGGCCGCATCCCTGCAGCAGCGTCTGCAGAATGAAGCTCAACTTCAGTCATTTATCGCTGTTGCGAAATAATTAACCGGCGGTATCCGAATTGTCAGTTAGTGTAAAACACATTCACAAACTCATGCTTAAAGTCGGATGCCTGCCTGAATAGCATTTGCTATAGTAAGGCACTTTTTTTAATTCCATCACGGATGTCGTAGTTCTGACCATGAAGACCACTTTTTCTGCTCGTTTTGTGCAGCGCATGGCGCTGACCACGGCCCTTTGCGCTGCTGCGCTCTCTGCAGCTCACGCCGATGACCTGAATATCAAGACCATGATCCCTGGCGTTCCGCAAATCGACGCGGAATCCTACATCCTGATCGATTACAACTCTGGCAAAGTACTGGCAGAACAGAATGCCGATGCCCGCCGTGACCCGGCCAGCCTGACCAAAATGATGACCAGCTACGTTATCGGCCAGGCGATGAAGGCAGGTAAATTCAAAGAATCGGATCTGGTCACCATCGGTAACGATGCGTGGGCAACCGGGAACCCTGTTTTCAAAGGTTCCTCTCTGATGTTCCTGAAGCCGGGTATGCAGGTTCCTGTTTCCCAGCTGATTCGCGGTATCAACCTGCAGTCTGGTAACGATGCCTGCGTGGCGATGGCCGATTTCGCCGCCGGTAGCCAGGATGCCTTTGTGGGCCTGATGAACAGCTACGTTACCGCGCTGGGTCTGAAAAACAGCCATTTCCAGACCGTACACGGCCTGGACGCAGACGGTCAGTACAGCTCCGCACGTGATATGGCCCTGATTGGTCAGGCGCTGATCCGCGATGTACCTAACGAATACTCTATCTATAAAGAGAAAGAGTTCACCTTCAACGGTATTCGTCAGACCAACCGTAACGGCCTGCTGTGGGATAACAGCCTGAACGTTGACGGCATCAAAACTGGCCACACCGACAAAGCGGGCTACAACCTGGTGGCCTCTGCCACTGAAGGTCAGATGCGTCTGATCTCTGCCGTGATGGGCGGCCGCACCTTTAAAGGTCGTGAAACAGAAAGCAAGAAACTGCTGACCTGGGGCTTCCGCTTCTTCGAAACCGTGAATCCACTGAAAGCAGGCAAAGAGTTTGCGTCTGAACCCGTCTGGTTCGGCGACAACGACCGTGCTTCACTCGGCGTTGATAAAGACCTCTACCTGACCATTCCACGCGGTCGCATGAAGGATCTGAAAGCCAGCTACGTGCTGAACAGCACCGAGCTGCATGCCCCGCTGCAGAAAAACCAGGTTGTGGGCACGATCAACTTCCAGCTGGATGGAAAAACGATCGATCAGCGTCCGCTGGTTGTCCTGCAAGAAATTCCTGAAGGCAATTTCTTCGGCAAAATCATTGATTACATTAAATTGATGTTCCACCACTGGTTTGGTTAAAAATTGAACACTTGAAAGTGTGATTTTGATCCCCATATACTAAGTATCCTGATAACTCCCATCTGACGTGGGAGTTATTATTTTTTGACGTTACGCCGGAGCTGACATGAAAACCAAACTTAACGAACTGCTTGAATTCCCTACCTCATTTACCTACAAAGTAATGGGTCTGGCGAAACCTGAGCTGGTTGATCAGGTGGTTGAAGTGGTACAGCGCCATGCGCCGGGTGACTACTCTCCGTCAGTAAAACCAAGCAGCAAGGGCAACTACCACTCTGTCTCTATTACCATCACTGCGACACACATTGAGCAGGTTGAAACGCTGTACGAAGAGCTCGGCAATATCGAAATTGTTCGTATGGTGCTGTAGTCCCTTTGCGGTTACCCGGTTTGCCGGGTAACCCCTCTCCCCGCTGTGATATACTCCCCCACACCTTTTGTCCCTCGTCTTCGGAGACGCAGTTTTGTATCAGGATAAAATTCTGGTCCGTCACCTCGGCCTGCAACCTTATGAGCCTGTCTCCCAGGCTATGCATGACTTCACCGATTCACGCGATGACAGCACCCCGGATGAAATCTGGCTGGTCGAACACCTGCCGGTATTTACGCAGGGCCAGGCGGGTAAAGCAGAGCATTTGCTAATGACGGGAGATATCCCGGTTATTCAGAGCGATCGCGGCGGTCAGGTCACTTATCATGGGCCCGGGCAGCAGGTGATGTACGTCCTGCTCAATCTGAAACGCAGAAAGCTTGGCGTACGTGAACTGGTTACCTTACTGGAACAAACTGTCGTCAACACGCTGGCGGAATATGGTATTGACGCGCATCCACGCGCCGATGCGCCAGGCGTTTACGTTGGGGAAATGAAGATCTGCTCCCTGGGGCTGCGTATTCGTAAAGGCTGCTCATTCCATGGCCTGGCCTTGAATATTAATATGGACCTCGCGCCTTTCCAACGCATTAACCCCTGCGGCTATGCCGGCATGGAAATGACGCAGGTACGCCAGTGGGTTGAAACCGCTACGCCAGAAACTATTCGTCCAGTGCTTTTAAAGCAGATGTTAGCGCTACTTAACAATCCCCCATACGAATATATCCCTGCTTAATACATCATACAACATGGCTCGATAATTTGGCGGGCCACTGTTTATTTACCGCTTTTGCACTTTACAATAATCCACAGATTCTATATTTTCGAAGCGCCCGAATATTACCGCCACATATTATTTAGCCTCCAGCAAGCACGGCAAACACGGCATAAGTAACGTGAGCAATAATCACTCAACTGTTTGTTTTTGATAAACAAGTGAAACAAAACCAACACTTTACGAATCTCTACAAGCATAATAAATAAATTCAACTATCATTCATATTGTGAATGTATACGGAGTGAAAGCGTGGAGTATAATAATTTACCAGCCAAACGACTGAATGAACCCGGTGGCGAAGACAAGCCACAAATTTTTCGGACTTTACGTAATATTGATCTCAATTTACTGACTATTTTTGAGGCGGTATATGTCCATAAGGGTATCGTTAACGCTGCGAAAATTCTTAATCTCACGCCATCAGCAATAAGCCAGTCAATCCAAAAGCTTCGCGCTATATTTCCTGACCCATTATTTATCCGCAAGGGCCAGGGGGTAACGCCAACGGCTTACGCCACGCATCTCCATGAGTACATCAGTCAGGGGCTGGAGTCGATTCTGGGCGCGCTGGATTTAACCGGAAGCTATGATAAGCAGCGAACCATCACCATCGGCTGTTCCCCTTCTGTAGGGGTGCTGGTGATGCCGGCGATCTTCCAGGCCGTGAAAGAACATGCTCCGCAGCTCCTGCTTCGTAACGTGCCTCTCAATGAACCAGACATTCAGCTTGCCCAGTTCCAGACGGACCTGATTATTGAAAGCGGCAGCTTCAGTGCCAGAGCGCTGGGGCAAAATGTGCTTTATGCGGATAACCTGGTACTGGTTTGCCGCCAGCAGCATCCTGCTCTTAGCGAGCCGTTAACCATCGAAAACCTGCGCAACTACGATCACTCATCTTTCATGACCGAAGGGCAATCTAATCACGCACTTCGTCAGCGTATTGATGAAATTTTCCCGGAACGTCAGATCAGCTTCAGCAGTTACAATATGTTTACCACCGCATCCCTGATCGGCAGCAGCGACATGCTGTGCGTTATGCCATCACGCCTGTACAGTCTGCTACAAAAATGCTGGCCGCTGGAAAGCATCCCGCTCAGTCAGCTTAATGCGGAATCTATCGAGATTTCACTGCATTATAACAAGCTGAGTTTGCGCGACCCGGTCCTGGAAAACGTCATCCGCATTATCCGTCAGGCCTTCTGACAGGTTTAGCCAGCACAAGTCCCTGCAACCCGCAGGGCAAAAGGCACAAAACAACAACTATTTTACAAATTGGCGATCTGGCAGGCTGCTTTAACGACCGTTTCAATGATATACTGCCTGTCGTTCGTTCAAAAATAGTTGATAAATACAACATTCCCTTGAATTGAAACGCTTTCCTTCGATATTCGCAACTGGAACACGCACGCTATGAGTAAACCCATTGTGATGGAACGCGGTGTTAAATACCGCGATGCCGATAAAATGGCCCTTATCCCGGTTAAAAACGTGGCTACAGAGCGCGAGGCGCTGTTAAGAAAACCGGAATGGATGAAAATCAAACTTCCGGCCGACTCTTCGCGTATCCAGGGGATCAAAGCGGCGATGCGCAAGAATGGCCTTCACTCCGTCTGTGAAGAAGCCTCTTGCCCGAACCTTGCTGAATGTTTCAATCATGGTACCGCGACGTTTATGATTCTGGGTGCTATCTGTACCCGCCGCTGCCCGTTCTGCGATGTTGCTCATGGCCGTCCAGTCGCGCCTGATGCTAACGAACCCCAGAAACTGGCGCAGACCATCGCCGACATGGCGCTGCGTTATGTGGTTATCACGTCCGTTGACCGTGACGACCTGCGTGACGGTGGTGCTCAGCACTTCGCCGACTGCATTACGGCCATTCGAGAGAAAAGCCCTAACATCAAAATCGAGACGCTGGTGCCTGACTTCCGCGGCCGTATGGACCGTGCGCTGGATATCCTGACCGCAACGCCGCCAGATGTGTTTAACCACAACCTGGAGAACGTGCCGCGTCTTTACCGTCAGGTCCGTCCGGGCGCTGACTACAACTGGTCCCTGAAGCTGCTGGAGCGTTTCAAAGAAGCGCATCCGCATATTCCGACCAAGTCTGGTCTGATGGTGGGTCTGGGTGAAACCAATGATGAAATCATCGAGGTGATGCGCGATCTTCGCCGCCACGGTGTGACCATGTTGACCCTCGGACAGTATCTGCAGCCAAGCCGTCACCACCTGCCGGTACAGCGCTACGTGAGCCCGGACGAATTCGATGAAATGAAAGCCGAAGCGATGGCGATGGGCTTCACCCATGCTGCCTGCGGCCCATTCGTTCGCTCCTCATACCATGCCGATATGCAGGCTAAAGGCGAAGAAGTTAAATAATGCTGTAATATTCATTTACAGTAATACAAAAAAACCGGCCTCATGAGCCGGTTTTTTTTTCGCAAGCCCTCAGGCGTTGCTGTCACTCTTTGTGAGAAAGCTTGTCTGCCGGGACGTCATCCTCGGCGCTTTTCTTCGCCGCTGCATCATCATCGTTCATCGCTTTCTTAAAGCCTTTGATGGCAGCCCCCAGGTCACCACCCAGCGTGCGTAACTTCTTGGTACCAAACAGCAGGACGACCAGTGCGGCAACCACCAGCAGTTTGGTAATACTAATCTCACCCATAGATACCTTCTTTACTTAAAACAGGCTGCATTCAGCGCCAAAACCTGACTGTATTAACGGTCATTTAGCGCGTGCACACAATAGCAATCTGTAACAAGGTGAATCAAGCATTGTTGAAAAAAACATCACAATAATTGCGGTGGCGCAAACCGACGATTGCGAAGAACGGGTAATTGCTGACGCGCAAGCGCAATTCTCTCTAAGTTTATCTCCGCCACCAACAAATACGGGGCTTCAGCGGCGGCGGCGATCGTCACCCCCAGCGGATCAACCACCCTGCTTTGCCCGATGTTTTTCGTGCCACATTCTCCTGCGGCAACGACATAGCAGGTTGTATCCAGCGCGCGCGCCGCAAGCAGCGTTGCCCAGTGGTGCTCTTTTAACGGCCCTCTGACCCACGCGGCAGGGAGTACCAGCACGTTCGCCCCCTGCAGCGCCAGATGCAGCGCCAGCTCGGGAAAACGCAGGTCATAGCACGTCATCAGCCCGATCTTAAATCCGTCAATCTCCAGCAGCGGAGGGAGCTCGTCTCCGGGGTCAACGCGACGCGACTCCTGGATGCTGAACGCATCATAGAGATGAAGCTTGGCGTAGCGTGCGACGATGGTCCCGTTACGAATCACCACCAGCGTATTGACTGCTCGACCCGGCGTGGAGGGAACATGGATCGTTAAGATCGTCGTCATCGTATTGCCCGCGCTTTGGGCGAGCAATTGCTGTAAGAATTCGCCATCCAGCGGCTGCGCGGACTTCACGGATAAATCCGGGTCATTATCGTCCCTGGCCAGCAGCGCCTCGGGGAGAACCAACAGCGACGCGCCTTTCTGCCGGGCCTGCATCATCAGTTCGACGCATGTTCTCGCATTCTGATGCCAGTCAGGCGTGACGGCAAACTGCCCTACCGCTACATACATATTTGTCCCCTCATCATAAACGGCGTTAAACTCGCTACTCTTACACATCAAATAGCAGGTATTTAGCGTGTTACAACTACTTTTAGCCGTTTTTATTGGTGGGGGAACGGGTAGCGTTGCGCGATGGTTTCTGAGTATGCGGTTTAACCCCCTGCATCAGGCGATTCCCATGGGGACGCTGGCCGCTAACCTGATTGGTGCCTTTATCATCGGCATGGGGCTGGCCTGGTTTAACCGAATGACGCACATTGACCCAATGTGGAAGGTATTGATTACCACCGGATTCTGCGGCGGTTTGACCACCTTCTCAACCTTTTCTGCGGAAACGGTTTTTCTCTTTCAGGAAGGCCGCATTGGCTGGGCGCTGATGAATATGGCGATCAATATGTTCGGCTCGTTTGCGATGACGGGGATCGCATTTTGGCTATTTTCTTCCGCAAGCGCGCATTAACAGCCGAACCGTTAATGTTGGCTTAATTATTCTCTGTCACTCTAAATGCAATACTGAACGAGGGTGACAGAATGAAACAGAGTCTGATGAGCGCAGGAATGGTGTTGGTGAGCGTGCTGATCGTAGCCAGCTTCCTGAAAATGTATCTGCTTGGCTGATTCAAAACGAAAAAAACCCGCTCAGTGAGCGGGTTTTGAAATTCTTGCTGACGCGTCTGAATTACAGAGCGATTACGTTAGCAGCAGAAGGGCCTTTGGCACCGTTAGTGATTTCGAACTCTACACGCTGACCTTCAGCCAGAGTTTTGAAACCATTAGACTGGATTGCAGAGAAGTGTACGAACACGTCTTTGCTGCCATCTTCAGGAGTAATGAAACCGAATCCTTTGGACTCATTAAACCACTTAACGTTACCTTTAATCTTAGACATCAAAATTACCTTTACATTAAAAAACGACACAAATGCTGTGTCGGTTATCAGTACATCAATTGTGGGACCTTTTGTCCAGCGGATCTTTGATAAAAAGTGACTAAAGTCGCGTTAATTTTCACTGACAGATTTTTATCGCTTATGAATCAACAACTGCGCGTTTTATCACCAGCATGTAACGTTTTGTCAGTTAAAACTGAAAACGCATCCAGGCGAAGTAAACGTTACCGTTGTTGTACGTACCCGGGATGTAGGTCATCTGGAACGTTGCGGGACCATAGCCAATAGAGGCCAAAGGCAGTAGGACCGGGATCGGAATATAGTTCCAGTTGTCACGTGCAGTGACCCCGGCGGTATAGCCCAAACCGACGTGGAAGTTCTCGTCCGCTAGCGGACGCCAGGTTTTCTCCCAACCATACCCCCCAATCGGTTCCCATTTATTAAACGAGTCTTTGAAGGCCATCAGATAGATGCCATGCCAGTTTCCCTTTTCATCCCAGCGCGACTGGCCAAAACCCGCGCCCCACGGACGCTCGTTGTATTTATCGGTTTTCTCTTTGTCATAAGCAAAACGCGCATGCCACGTTATTGCCGGGACATAGAGATCATAATGTTCAGGTGCCGTCCATGTCTGGGAAACATTATCCGTAAAGGTTGAGAACCAGCCTTTACCCGTCGCGTTGCTTTCTGCCTGAGCAACAGAAGAAAACGTTAACTGCCCAAAAATAAACAACAAAATAGAGAAAAATGTATTACGTACGATCACAATGCAATTACCATTCTTAGTATTCGAGGCAAAGTTTACCATAAAATAGTTGAATCAAGGCTTAACGACATCAGCTTTATTCCTAATTATTCGGGCTCTTTCCGGGAATATTCTTAAAGAAAGCGAGAGATACGTGCAAATAAGCCCACAAGGGGTGTGACTTTCACATTACTCTTTGTTAATCAGCAACATGCAAAACCACACAAAACATTAACAATTTGTTATCATTAATGGGGCATGTTGCGCTATTTCTGACGGTCAAGGGCCACATGACATAAATGTACGGGCCATGGCAAAACACGGTTGTTCGGTTCTCTAGTCGTCTGTTTATTGATTTTAATCAGCAAGAACAGGCCAATTATTCGGCACATTTTCATCCTTCTTTTTTTTATTGATTTTTTGTGCTCCATAGCAGCAGAGATACAGGGGAAATCATGCTTACGTTATTCGAACTCCTTATTGGAGTCGTCGTCATTGTCGGGGTCGCACGCTACATCATTAAAGGCTACTCGGCCACGGGCGTATTATTTGTCGGCGGTCTAACGCTGCTGATTATCAGCGCAATAATGGGGCACCAGGTGTTACCTGCCAGCGCGACCAGCACCGGTTACACTGCTACAGATATTGTTGAATATATTAAAATATTGCTCATGAGCCGCGGCGGCGATCTGGGTATGATGATCATGATGCTGTGCGGTTTTGCAGCCTACATGACCCACATTGGCGCCAACGACATGGTCGTTAAGCTTGCCTCTAAACCCCTGCAATACATTAACTCGCCGTATCTGCTAATGGTCGCCGCCTATTTCCTCGCCTGCCTCATGTCGCTGGCCGTTTCGTCAGCTACCGGACTTGGGGTACTGCTCATGGCGACGCTGTTCCCGGTCATGGTGAACGTCGGTATCAGCCGTGGCGCGGCCGCGGCAATTTGCGCGTCTCCGGCAGCGATTATTCTCTCCCCGACCTCCGGCGACGTTGTGCTGGCGGCAAAGGCGGCGGAGATGTCACTCATCGACTTCGCCTTTAAAACCACGTTACCGATCTCGATCGTTGCCATCGTGGGCATGGGGATCGCACATTTCTTCTGGCAGCGCTATCTCGATAAGAAAGAAAACATCAGCCATGAAATGATGGACGTGAGTGAAATCACCACGACCGCTCCCGCGTTCTATGCCATTCTGCCGTTCACCCCGATCGTCGGAGTGCTGATTTTTGACGGCAAATGGGGTCCACAGCTGCACATCATCACCATTCTGGTCATCTGTATGCTGCTGGCCGCCGTGCTGGAGTTTGTGCGCGGTTTTAACACGCAAAAAGTCTTCTCGGGTCTGGAAGTAGCGTATCGCGGTATGGCGGATGCCTTCGCTGGCGTGGTGATCCTGCTGGTTGCAGCGGGCGTTTTTGCCCAAGGTCTGAGCACGATCGGCTTTATCCAGAGCCTGATTTCTATCGCCACCTCGTTCGGCTCGGCCAGTATTATCCTGATGCTGGTTCTGGTGGTGCTCACCATGCTGGCGGCGATGACCACCGGGTCCGGTAATGCGCCTTTCTACGCTTTCGTTGAGATGATCCCGAAACTGGCTCACTCCTCCGGTATTAACCCAGCCTACCTCTCCATTCCCATGCTGCAGGCGTCAAACCTCGGCCGGACCATTTCGCCGGTGTCGGGTGTGGTCGTCGCCGTTGCCGGGATGGCGAAAATTTCGCCATTCGAAGTCGTCAAACGCACCTCAGTGCCCGTTATAGTTGGTCTGATTATCGTGATTATCGCCACGGAAGTGCTGGTACCCGGCGCGGCCTAAGCTAAATTATGGATATCCAAAAAGCGCCTGCGGGCGCTTTTTGTGCTTTAATAACTTCCAGAAATAAATCGTGCTCATTCGATCAGGAAATCATATGTTCAGGAAGGATATCGTCATCCCGTCTGGCGCAATGGCGCTTTCTCTCTGTATCTTCTCCGCGCAGGCGGAACCGCTGAAGGCAACACAGTATAGCGATTTCGATCGCTATGTGCTGGCTCTGTCCTGGCAAACCGGGTTTTGCCAGAGCATGGTCGAGCGCAACCGCAATGAACCTGACGAATGTCGCCTGCAAAAAGAGCGCGATAATAAAGCCGATTTTCTGACCGTCCACGGTCTATGGCCTGGCTTGCCAAAATCTATTGCCGCACGCGGCGTGGATGAACGTCGATGGATGCGTTTTGGCTGCGCCACGCGCCCGATTCCGAACATGCCGGAAGTGAAGGCCAGCCGCAAATGCGATGCCGCCGAAACTGGACTCTCGCTTTCTGCTGCAGCAAAGCTCAACGACGTGATGCCGGGCGCGGGCGGTAATTCCTGCCTGGAACGTTACGAATATGCCAAACATGGCGTCTGCTTTGGTTTCGATCCGGATGCCTATTTCGGCACGATGGTGCGGATGAATCAGGAAGTTAAAAACAGCGCGGTCGGTAAATTCCTCGCCGATAATTACGGGAAAACCATCAATCGCAGCGACTTTGACAGTGCCGTTGCCAAAAGCTGGGGCAAGGAGAACATCAAAGCGATCAAGTTGACCTGCAACGGCAATCCGGCGTATCTGACCGAGATGCAGATTTCGCTTAAGGCGGATATCATTAACAACCCGCTTTCTGCGGCGTCATTTGTACCGCAGCCACATCCGGGTAACTGCGGAAAACAGTTCGTGATTGATAAAGCCGGTTACTGATCCGCGCCCGGGCGCACCATATCAAACCGGTTTTCATCACTGATGCCATAATACGCCGTCGGCCCACCCGCACGCAGGATGGGCTGCGCTTTAGCCGTCTGGTATATCCCCTCTTCCAGCAGCGTTTCGGCAATATGGATACCGACCACCTCCCCCAACACCAGCCATGTATCGACCGGTGTGCCGTCGGCACCGGTAAGCTGAATGCACTGCGACAGGCGGCACTCAAAGTTCACCGGGCTTTCGGCGACGCGGGGCGCGTTAACCAGCTGGCTCGCCGCTGGCGTTAGCCCGGCAAAGCTAAATTCATCCCTATCGTGGGGAAGCATCGCAGAGGTTTGGTTCATCGCCTGCGCGAGATCGCGCGTCGCCAGGTTCCAGACAAATTCCTTTGTTTCGGTAATATTACGCACGCTGTCCTTCCAGCCGTTGCTGGAAAAGCCGATGATCGGCGGGCGATAGTTAAAGCAGTTAAAGAAGCTGTACGGTGCGAGATTCAGCTGACCGGCCTTATCGCATGAGGAGATCCAGCCGATCGGACGTGGACCAATAATGGCGTTCAGCGGATCGTGCGGCAGGCCGTGACCCTGAGACGGTTGGTAGAAGTACATAATTCTCTCTCGTTGGTGGGCTGACGCGAATTGCGCTTCGCGCAACGCCCGGGTTCAGGACTCTCAGCGTAACGTATTCCGTCCGGAATGAAGACTGAATAAATTTCAGCGAAAATTCATATGGACCATGAATGTGACCTTCATCACTTCAAACTTGCGCCTTCAGCCAGTATCATCGGGAGAGTTAAACCCTCGCTGCCAGACGGCGAGGGTTTTCTTTTGGATTGGTTTCTGCGTTACACGCAGCATTAACGACATGGAGTAAAAATGTCCAGACCTACAATTATCATCAATGAGCTCGACGCAGAACGTATCGACAGGCTGCTGGAAAAAGCAGAGTTTGCCTCACTTCCCGTGGCCGACGCCCTGAATGAGGAGCTCGACCGGGCGCAGATGTGCACGCCTGAGACGATGCCGCATGACGTGGTCACCATGAACAGCCAGGTAAAATTCCGCAACCTGACCACCGGTGAAGAGCTGACCCGCACGCTGGTTTACCCGGCTCAGATGACCGACAGCAGCGCACAGCTTTCTGTTCTTGCGCCTGTGGGTGCCGCACTGCTGGGCCTGCGCACGGGCGATACCATCCACTGGGAATTGCCGGGCGGCGCCTCTGCCCATCTTGAAGTGCTGGCGTTGCTCTACCAGCCAGAAGCCGCGGGCGATTACCTGCGTTAACCACTTCTGACCAAGCGCCCACCCGCTTTGCACAGAGGATGCAGCCGCATCCTCTTTCCGTAAATTCACCCCATTTTCTTATATCGCGCAAAAAGCCCTTAATCCACGCTTAATCTGTTTTGGTGCCGTGGGGACGGTCATGAGTGAGATACTGGCTATCACACTTATTTTTCTGATTATTGCGGCGATTATCGTCTTGGCCGTGCTTTATCTTGAACGCCACAGCTAGGCGAGTATTCATGCAACCCCACCGGGGAAAGCATTCACCAGGCCCTTAACTTTCTGCTCTGCGGCCTCGGGCGTTTCTGCGCCAGGGACCAGAATCACCTTCCGGCACTCCTCCTCCCGTTTTTCGAACACCTTATAGGCGCGTTCCGCATCGGCAAGGGGAAGATAATGGGTCACGATCTCTTCCGGCGTAAGCAGCCCTTTTTCGATCAGCGGCAGCAGTTCACCCAGCCAGGCATGGACGTGGGTCTGGCCCATCCTGAACGTCAGCCCCTTATCAAAGGCATCGCCAAACAGAAATCCATGAATAAACCCGGCGTACACGCCGGGTACGCTAACTACGCCACCGCGTCGAACGGCAGCAATGCACTGCCGCAGCGCTTTGCCGCTGCTACCTTCAATTTTAAGATTGCTGAGGATCGTTTCGGTGGTGCTGCCTTTCGCTTCGAACCCTACCGCATCAATCACGGCGTCAACGCCGCGCTGGCCAGCGGTTTGCTCGATGATTTTTTCCGCTGCGTCGTTTTCATCATCAAAGTTGATGGGAATTGCGCCGTAACGCGCCTCGGCAAATCGCAAACGGTACGGGTGGTGATCGATAACAAAGATCTGCTCAGCCCCTAACAGCCGCGCGCAGGCAATAGTCAGTAGCCCCACCGGCCCGGCGCCGAAAACCGCAACGCTTGAGCCTTTTTCAATCTGCGCATTTTTTGCCGCCTGCCAGGCCGTGGGCAAAATATCGGACAGGAACAGCGCCTTATCATCGGAAAGAAGTTGCGGGACCTTAAACGGCCCGACGTTGCCTTTTGGCACGCGGACATATTCCGCCTGTCCCCCCGGCACGCCGCCGTAGAGATGGCTGTAGCCAAACAGCGCGGCCGGCGCGGGAATTTGCTTTTTGTTCAGCGCGGCGCCCTGCCCGGCATTGGTATTCTCACAGGCCGCGTATTGCTGCAGACGGCAGAAGAAACAGTCTCCGCAGGCAATGACAAAGGGGATCACCACGCGATCGCCTTTTTGCAAATTCTTCACCTCTGCGCCGCACTCGACGATTTCCCCCATAAACTCATGGCCAAAAATGTCGCCGTGCTGCACCTTCGGGATCTTTCCGCGATAGAGATGCAAATCGGAGCCGCAGATCGCCGTGGCCGTGACGCGCAAAATGATATCGTCGGGCTGCTCGATAATGGGATCGGGGACATTCTCGACGCGAACATGGTGCGGACCGTGATACGTAAGTGCTTTCATGCGACCTCCGAAAGGTTCCAGGTAAGTGTATAAGGGTAGCTACCGCTCAAGGTCTGCCCCGTAATATGGGCCTTTTGAGATTTATCCTGGCGAGATAAGAAAACTGACGGGGCGCTTACAGAAACCATTTATTTTTTATGGTTGAATGAGTTCAGCGTTTATAAACAAGGAGAAACGGGTATGTATCAGAGAATCATTATGCCGGTTGATGTTTTTGAGATGGAGCTGAGCGACAAGGCCGTTCGCCATGCGGAGTTCCTGGCGCAGCAGGACGGTGTTATCCATCTTTTACACGTACTGCCGGGCTCCGCCAGCCTGAGCCTGCACCGCTTTGCCGCCGACGTGCGTCGCTTCGAGGAGCATTTGCAGCATGAAGCGGAAACTCGTCTGCAAACCATGGTCAGCCACTTCAGCATCGACCCTTCTCGCATCAAAACGCACGTCAGATTCGGCAGCGTACGCGATGCGGTAAACGAACTGGCGAACGAGCTGAAAGCAGACGTGGTGGTCATCGGTTCGCGCAACCCTTCCATTACCACGCATCTGCTGGGATCTAACGCCTCCAGCGTGATCCGCCACACCCATATACCGGTGATGGTCGTAAGATAAAAAAAGAGGCCACCTTTCGGTGGCCTCTCGCTATTGCAGGTGTAGCCTTACTTTCTTCTGTTATGCGGTTTTGGTGCGAATCAGGTAGTCAAAGGAACTCAGAGACGCCTTCGCCCCTTCGCCCGTGGCGATAATGATCTGTTTGTACGGCACGGTGGTGCAGTCGCCCGCCGCAAACACGCCTTTCACGCTGGTTTCACATTTCGCATCGATGATGATTTCGCCCATGCGGTTGCGCTCAATCGCGCCTTCCAGCCAGGTGGTATTTGGCAGCAGACCAATCTGCACGAAGATCCCTGACAGCTGAACGCTGTGCACGTCGCCGCTCACGCGGTCGCGATATTCCAGGCCGGTCACTTTGCTGCCGTCGCCCTTCACTTCCGTGGTCTGCGCGTTCAGTACGATGTCGACGTTTTTCAGGCTGCGAACTTTATCCTGCAGTACCTGGTCGGCCTTCATCTCTGGAGCGAACTCCAGAAGGGTAACGTGCTCAACAATCCCCGCCAGGTCGATAGCCGCTTCCACGCCCGAGTTACCGCCGCCGATCACCGCCACGCGTTTACCTTTAAACAGCGGGCCATCACAGTGCGGACAGTAGGTCACGCCTTTGGTACGGTACTGATCTTCGCCCGGAACGTTCATGTTGCGCCATTTCGCGCCGGTGGCAATGATAATGCTGCGCGCTTTCAGCACCGCGCCGGACGCGGTTTCAATCTGGTGTAAACCACCCTCGGCCGCGGCCGGAACCAGCTTGCTGGCGCTCTGGCTGTCGATCACGTCTACGTCATAGTCGCTGACGTGCGCCTTCAGCGCCCCTGCCAGCTTCTGACCTTCGGTCTTCGGCACGGAAATGTAGTTTTCGATGTCCACGGTATCGAGCACCTGGCCGCCAAATCGTTCACCCATCAGGCCGGTACGAATACCTTTACGCGCGGAGTACACCGCTGCCGCCGCGCCCGCAGGACCGGAACCGACGATCAGCACGTCATAAGCATCGCGTTTGTTCAGCTCTTCCGCCGCACGTTTTTCAGCACCGGTATCCACTTTGGCTACGATTTCGGTCAGCGTCATACGGCCCTGGCCGAACTCTTTGCCGTTCATGTAGACCGCCGGAACGCCCATCACGTTGCGTTCGGTGATTTCATTCTGGAAGGTACCGCCGTCAATCGCCGTGTGCTTGATGCGCGGGTTCAGGACCGACATCAGGTTCAGCGCCTGCACCACGTCCGGGCAGTTGTGGCAGGAGAGCGAGTAATAGGTTTCAAATTCGAAATCACCGTCGATATCGCGGATCTGCTCCAGCAGCGCCTGCGCTTCTTTTGACGGATGACCACCGGTCCACAGCAGTGCCAGCACCAGTGAGGTAAATTCGTGACCCAGCGGCGAGCCGGCAAAGCGCGGTCCCTGGTCGGAGCCTGGGTTGGTAATCAGGAAAGAGGGCTTACGGACCGGCAGCGCGTTGTCTTCTTTGAAGGTCACTTTCGGCGACAGCTCGGCGATTTCCGCCAGCAGTTCCTTGATCTCTGCCGATTTGGCGCTGTCGTCCAGCGTGGCAATCAGCTCAACGGGTTTGGTCAGTTTCTCAAGGTAGGCCTTGAGCTGGGTTTTCATGTTAGTGTCGAGCATTGTTCTTCCCTCTCTTAAGACGTCATCATGCAAGCTGCCTTATACGGGCGGCCTGAATGCAACTTGCATCATGGTGCTGGAATGAAATGGGCGCGGGTGCGCCCATTGATTGCCGGGTGGCACTTCGTTTACCCGGCCTACGATACTGTAGGCCTGTGCAAGCGCAGCGCCGCCAGGCTTTACAGACTTAGATCTTGCCAACCAGGTCCAGGGATGGAGCCAGCGTCGCTTCGCCTTCTTTCCATTTCGCCGGGCATACTTCGCCAGGGTGAGAAGCCACGTACTGAGCAGCTTTCACTTTACGCAGCAGGTCAGAAGCATCACGGCCGATACCTTCAGCGGTAACTTCGATAGCCTGGATAATGCCCTGCGGGTCAACAACGAAGGTGGCGCGGTCAGCCAGGCCTTCATCTTCACGCATGTTGTCGAAGTTACGGGTCAGGGCGCCAGTCGGGTCGCCGATCATCGCGTATTTGATTTTCGCGATGGTTTCAGAGCTGCTGTGCCATGCTTTGTGGGTGAAGTGGGTATCGGTAGAGACAGAGTAAACGTCTACGCCCAGCTTCTGCAGTTCGTCGTAATGGTCTGCCACGTCACCCAGTTCAGTCGGGCAAACGAAGGTAAAGTCAGCCGGATAGAAGAAGAAGACGCTCCAGCGGCCTTCGGTATCTTTCTCGGTAACTTCGATGAACTCACCGTTTTTGAACGCCTGGTTTTTGAAAGGTTTAATTTTGGTGTTAATCAAAGACATCTGTACTTCCTCCGTGTTTTCGTTGAGATGTAAGGTAACCAACTTTATTCATCGGGGCTAATGCGTATGCTTTATCAAATCAATCAGCCAAACCTTACAACGTCGACAAGACAACAAGGTGAACCTTTTACAGGAAAGCCTAAAAGTAAAAAGGCCGCCTCAACGGGCGGCCCTGATACCTGAATTCCCCGCAGGTACATTCAGTGCCAGCCGAAACTGGCGTTGCGTTGCGCTCTACAACCCTTTATATCAAGGCGGTAACAGCCTTTTGATTACACCACCCGCGCAGGGATTGAGCAATCCATAAGAGAGGCATTCCTGCCTATGGCTGTGATAGGTTGCGTCGAACATCATTCCGGAGCGTTATAGATTTATTTTTATTATAAAACTATCGCGATATATAAATGGCAATTGTCATTTAAAATGATCACTCCCTTTTCTACAATAAAGTTATCTCAATCGCCTTCGAAGCACTATTTCAATAATCTGCCACCGTGATATATTAAGATGTTTTTAATTTAAAACTAAGAGAATTAACCGAAAGAATTATAAATAGTTAGCCTCAAACTATTGTTACCAGTTATATGATAACCACAGCAAACGCAGCACCCTCAGGACGAAACATGGCAAACCTCTATGACCTTAAAAAATTCGATCTTAATCTGTTAGTCATTTTCGAGTGCATTTACCAGCACCTTAGTATCAGTAAAGCCGCCGAGACGCTGTATATCACACCCTCTGCCGTGAGCCAGTCACTGCAGCGTCTGAGAGGGCAACTCAACGATCCTCTGTTTATCCGTTCCGGTAAAGGGATCACGCCCACGACCGTCGGCGTCAATCTGCATCATCATCTGGAACAGAACCTGAACCAGCTGGAGCAGACTATCAATATCATGCACAGCAGCGGGTTGAAGAAGAACTTTGTCATTTATTGCCCGCATTTTATGAGTATGAAAGCAACGCTTGACCCTATAAAATTGCTGATGGAAAACCATAACTATTCAATTGAATTACATGATGTTTTTCTTTCGTCTGATTCAGCAGAAGATCTCTTAGCCTACAGAAGAGCCGACCTGATATTTTCATTTTCTTCTTCTAACAATCATTCTGTCGCCTGTAGCCTCTACCATAAACTTCCTTTCGTCCTCGTTTGTCGTGAGGGCCATCCCCGTCTCAGTGAAAATCCCACGCGTGAAGAGATCCTGAATGAAAACTTCACCGCCTACCTGAACGATGAGAACAGCTTCAAAGACTATCAGGAAAAGGCCGAAAGCCTGTTAACCAAAAGAAATATCGTCTATCGTAGCGACTCTTTTATATCCCTTCTGTCGGCGATCGGTTCGTCCGATCTCATAGGATTAGTACCTGCGCCGGCCTTCGAACAATATGGCCCAGCCCTCAACCTGCGAAAAGTGGAAACTGACATTCAATTCCCAAGCATTGATATTTACATGATGTACAACCGTTCCGCGCTCAATAGCTCGGCATTCGCGAGTTTTATTGAAGAGATATCATTACCGTAGCATATCTAATTAAAATTGACTGATATAATCCTCTCATTAGCATTGACGCTACAGTCAGGTATTTATCCCTCAGGATGAGAATAAGCATGTCACTTTATAAATACTCTTTAAATCAGGATGTTCTTACCGCTGCTCGGGAGCGAATAAAATGGACGCTCGAAAACTTTCCCAAAACCTGTGTTTCTTTTTCAGGAGGTAAAGACTCCACCATTATGCTGCATCTGGTTGCCCAACAGGCGCGACTGATGAAAATCAAAATAGATGTGCTCTTTATCGACTGGGAAGCGCAGTTTTCCCATACCATTACCCATGTGGAACATATGCGCGAGTTGTACAGCGATGTCATCGATCATTTCTGGTGGGTCGCGCTTCCCCTGACAACGCAAAATTCACTGTCACAATTCCAGCCGAAATGGCAATGCTGGGAACCCGGCACCCGATGGGTCCGCCAGCCTCCTGACGATGCGATTACCGATCCCGCTTTTTTTTCCTTCTACCAGCCAGGCATGACGTTTGAAACCTTTGTCCGCAGTTTCTCCGACTGGTTCTCCTGCAATCGCCCGGCGGCGATACTGATTGGCATCCGCGCCGATGAGTCTTACAACCGTTTTCTGGCTATCGCGTCGGCGCGTAAACAGCGGTTTGCCGACGATAAACCCTGGACAACCGTCGCACCGGGAGGACATGCCTGGTATATCTACCCTCTCTACGACTGGAAAACCGCCGATATATGGACCTGGTTCGCCAAATCAGGGTGTTGCTATAACCCACTCTATGACCTGATGTTTCAGGCTGGCGTGCCGCTACGCTACATGCGGATTTGTGAACCCTTTGGTCCTGAACAGCGTCAGGGATTATGGCTCTACCACGTTGTTGAGCCCGATCGCTGGGCGGCCATGTGTGAGCGCGTGAGCGGTGCGCGCAGCGGGGGGATGTACGCCGGACACGATAACCATTTTTATGGTCACCGAAAAATTCTGAAACCCGAACACCTGTGCTGGCGCGAATATGCCATGTTGCTCCTCGACAGCATGCCGCAACATACGGCTGAGCATTACCGCAATAAAATCGCCATTTATCTGCACTGGTATCAGAAGAGAGGCCTGGAGGATATTCCCGATACGCAGGACGGTGATATCGGAGCCAAAGATATTCCCTCATGGCGCCGTATTTGCAAGGTTCTCCTGAATAACGACTACTGGTGCAGGGCGCTATCGTTCAGCCCAAACAAACCCAAACATTATCAGCGCTACAGCGAAAGAGTGAAGGCGAAACGCAAGGAGTGGGGCATATTATGCAACAAAGACTAATCACCGAGATGGAAACGTACCTTCAGTCACTTTCCGAAGAGGAGCGCATTAACGCCATAAATGCCTTTCGTGAAGCGATCCATAAACACAGTCCATTTCGTGAGCAACCTATAGACTGCGTCCTCTGGATAAGACAGGACGCTATTACCGCTAACGACTACAACCCCAATAACGTTGCGCCACCAGAAAAACGGCTGCTCAGTCAGTCACTGGAGCTCGATGGATTCACCCAACCTATCGTTGTGACTGAAAGCGAACCGCACCACTACGAAATTGTGGATGGTTTTCATCGCCATGAAATTGGTAAAAATCGGGCGGCGCTGAAGCGTCAGCTCAAGGGCTATCTCCCCATCACCTGCCTGCGTCGGGATCGGCAGGATAAACATAACCGTATGGCCGCCACGATTCGTCACAACCGGGCGCGGGGTCGACACCAGATTAACGCCATGTCGGAGATCGTTCGCGAGCTGGTGCAGCTTGGCTGGAATGACGAGAGAATAAGCAGGGAACTGGGTATGGACGGCGATGAAGTCTTGCGCCTCAAGCAAATCAACGGTCTGCTGGAACTGTTTGCAGACCGTCGTTACTCAGAAGCCTGGACGGTGAAATAATCAGAGCGTGTTCAGACGCTCTGACGCCGCCAGCAGCGTCGATTCCTGCTTCGCAAAGCAAAGACGGATCAGCTTATGCGGGAAGGGATCGGCGCAAAATACCGACAGCGGAATAGCGGCCACGCCCACCTCTTTCGTCAGCCACTGGCAGAAGCTCACGTCGTCCAGATCCGATATCGCGCTGTAGTCGGCGAGCAGAAAATAGGTCCCTTCTGAGGGCAAAATCTCCAGACGGCTTTTGCTTAGCGCCGCCACAAACAGATCCCGACGTTCACGGTAGAAACGCGGCAGCGCGCGATAATGCCCGGGTTCAGCGCGCAGCATATCCGCCAGCGCCAGCTGAGCCGGCGTGTTCACGGCAAAGGTCAGGTACTGGTGCACCTTGCGCAGCTCGGCGCTAATGGCGGCCGGTGCGACGCAGTAGCCCACTTTCCAGCCGGTCATATGGTAAGTCTTACCGAATGACGAGACAGCGATTGCGCGCTCGCGAAGCTGCGGATGGGCCAGCACGCTGGCGTGTCCTTCTTCTGCAAAGCAGATATGCTCGTAGACTTCATCGCTGAGCACGTAAATTTCACGCTCCGCAATCGCCTGCCACAGCGCGGCGAAATCGGCCTTTTGCCACACCGTCGCCGACGGGTTGTGCGGGGTGTTCAGGATCACCAGGCGGGTTTTGTCGCTCAGCAGCGCGGCAAACGCCTGCCAGTCAGGGCGAAAGTGCGGCGGCTGAAGCGCCACGCGTTTCACCACGCCGCCGGAGAGTTCAACCGCAGGCGCATAGCTGTCGTAGCTCGGGTCAAAGCAGATAACTTCATCGCCCGCACGCACCAGCGCGGTGATGGCCGCATACAGCGCTTCGGTCGCCCCTGCCGTCACCGTAATGTCGGTGTTCGCATCGGGCTTATGGTCGTACAGCTCCGCCGTTTTATCCGCAATGGCTTCCCGCAGCGCCTGCACGCCCGTCATCGGCGCATACTGATTCGCCCCCTGCGCCACGTGGTACGCCAGACGCTCCTGTAAATAGGTAGGGCCATCGAAATCCGGGAAGCCCTGAGAAAGGTTAATGGCGTTGTGCTGCTGCGCCAGAGCGCTCATCTGCGTAAAGATGGTAGTACCGAGATTGGGAAGTTTACTCTTCGGAATCAAAGCGTTATTGCTCATTGTGTCGTGCCTGCTTGTAATACTTATGTTGCTGCCACTATAACACGATGTTAGTCTTTGGCAATCAAGACGCTTAGACGTCTAAACCATATGAATATTCCTGACCGCGAGGGTAAAAGGAAATGACAGACAACCTGCAACTCACACATCTTGTCGACGCCTGCCGCTGGATTGGCGCCAAAGGCTGGGCGCCAGCCACCGGCGGCAATATGTCGGTGCGTCAGGACGAACACCTCTGCTGGCTCAGCGAATCCGGCAAAGACAAAGGCAGCCTGACAACGGCGGACTTTCTGCAGGTTGAAATTGCCACCAACCGCGCGCCGTCTGGCCGCAGGCCGTCGGCGGAAACCGGTCTTCACACGCTGATTTATCGCCTGTTCCCGGAAGCCAACGCCGTCCTGCACGTTCATACCGTCAACGCCACGGTACTGTCGCGTCTGGTCAAAGAAGCCGAGCTCAACATCAGCGGTTTTGAGATGCAAAAATCCCTCACCGGGCAGACCACGCATCTGGATACGGTGGCTATCCCGGTCTTTGATAACGACCAGGATATCGACGCCCTCGCCTCCCGAATCGCCCATTACGCGCAGGAGCGCCCGCTTAATTATGGTTTTCTTCTGCGCGGTCATGGCTTAACCTGCTGGGGACGCGACGTGGCCGAGGCCCGCCGTCATCTGGAAGGACTAGAATTCCTATTTGAATGCGAAATGCGTTTACGACAACTGGAGAGAGTATGATTCGCGCGATTGTGACGGATATTGAAGGGACCACCAGCGATATTCGTTTTGTCCATGATGTTTTGTTCCCCTACGCGCGTGAGCGGCTGGCGGCCTTCGTGACCGCCCAGCAGTACGCCGAGCCGGTCAAATCCATTCTGGACAACCTGCGTGATGAAATCGGTAATCCACACGCCAGCGTCGGCGAACTCATCGACGCGCTGTTTGCCTTTATGGATGAAGACCGCAAATCCACGGCGCTAAAAGCCCTGCAGGGGATCATCTGGCATGACGGCTACGTGAACGGCGACTTCACGGGCCACCTCTACCCGGACGTACTGCCTGCGCTGGAAAAGTGGAAAGCGCAAGGGATTGATCTCTATGTTTATTCCTCTGGCTCCGTCGCCGCGCAGAAACTGTTATTTGGCTACAGCGACGAAGGTGATATTACTCATCTGTTCAGCGGCTATTTTGATACCCACATCGGCGCCAAGCGCGAGGTGCAGTCCTATCAGAACATTGCGACACAAACGGGCATCGCCCCGTCGCAGATCCTGTTCCTGTCCGATATTCATCAGGAGCTGGACGCGGCTGAACAGGCAGGTTTTCGCACCCTGCAGCTGATTCGCGGTGATGATGACGGCGCAAGCCATCACCATCAGGTCCACCAGTTTGACGAGATTAATCCGGAGCAGATCCCTTCATGAGCGCATTGACCATTTATTCCGATAAAGACGCCAGTCAACACCAGTGGCACAGCACCGACGCCGCCGAGATCGCCCAGCAGCTCAACGCCAAAGGCGTGCGGTTTGAACGCTGGGCTGCGGATCGCGATTTAGGACACGATCCCGCGCCTGAAGCCGTGATCGCGGCGTATCAGCATGCGATCGACAAGCTGGTGGCGGAGAAAGGCTATCAGAGCTGGGATGTGATTAGCCTGCGCGCCGACAACCCGCAGAAAGAGGCGCTGCGCGCGAAGTTCCTGAACGAACATACCCATGGCGAAGACGAAGTGCGCTTTTTCGTGGAAGGCGCGGGATTGTTCTGCCTGCACATTGATGATGAGGTGTATCAGGTGCTGTGCGAGAAAAACGACCTGATTTCCGTTCCCGCGGGCACGCCGCACTGGTTTGATATGGGCTCAGAGCCGAATTTTACCGCCATTCGTATTTTCGACAATCCGGAAGGCTGGGTGGCGCAGTTTACGGGCGATGCGATCGCGGATGCGTATCCACGCCTCGCATAGGTAAAAGCAAAACGGCAGCTATAGCTGCCGTTTTTAGCGTTTGCTCCCTCTCCCTGTGGGAGAGGGTCGGAGTGAGGTCATCAGGCCGCTCGGGCTTCAACGCTCCAGTCCTTTCACATACCCCACCAGCTGATCCAGCACAATCCCCCACCCTTCGTGGAAGCCCATCTGTTCATGCTGTTCGCGGATTTCTTTCGTCGGATGACGCGCAATCGCCGTGTAGCGGGTCTTGCCCTCGCCCACATCCTCCAGCAGCAGGATCGCCGTCATAAACGGCTTCCCGGCCGGTTTCCAGCCTTCGGTATAGCCGTCGGTAAAGACCAGCTTTTGACCGGGATCGATTTCCAGAAAGACGCCCCGGTTATCCATCCGCTGACCGTCCACCTCAAACACGGTGTTGAACCGCCCGCCCACGCGGAGATCGAGATCGCATTCGGTCACCTTATGGGGAGCAGGAATGAAGAAGTTTTTGATGTGTTCCGGCGTGGTCCAGCACAGCCACAGCAGGTCGCGCGGTGCATCCACCACGCGCTCCAGTTTTAAGTCAGTTTCAGGATCGAGCGTCACGATGTTGTCCTCTTAAGGGAGCCCCTTAAAGGATAGCCGGACTCAGGCAAATTTCCCTTCCGCAACCTCTTCCGGCGTGACCACGCCCGTATCCAGCACCCAGCCGCTAATCAGCGAGGCTGGCGTAACGTCAAACGCCGGGTTGTAGACCTGCGCGTTTTCCGGCGCCCACTGAACCGCGCCAAAGCTTCCGGCGACGCCCGTCACCTCGCTGGCGGCACGCTGCTCAATCGGGATCGCGTCGCCGTTCGGGCATTCCGGGTCGAGGGTCGTTTGCGGCGCGGCCACATAGAACGGAATGCCGTGGAATTTTGCCAGCACCGCCAGGGAGTAGGTGCCGATTTTGTTCGCCACGTCGCCGTTAGCCGCAATGCGGTCTGCGCCCACCCACACGGCGTCTACCTGCCCTTTCGCCATCAGGCTGGCGGCCATGGAATCGGTAATCAGCTGATACGGCACACCCAGCTCGCCAAGCTCCCACGCGGTCAATCTACCGCCCTGCAGCAGCGGGCGGGTTTCATCGACCCAGACGTTGCTCACGTTGCCTTCCTGGTGCGCGCGAGCAATGACCCCAAGCGCCGTACCGACCCCCGCCGTTGCCAGTCCGCCGGTGTTGCAGTGGGTCAGCAGGCGGCTGCCGGGCTTCACCAGCGCGCTGCCCGCTTTCGCAATGGCATCACAGAGTCGTTTATCTTCATCAATCAGGCGCAGCGCCTCCGACACCAGCGCCGGAACATACTCTTCCTGCCACAGCGCAATCTTCATGCGGTCGAGATTGTTCATCAGGTTCACCGCCGTCGGGCGGGACGCGCGCAGGGTTTCCAGCGCAATCGCCAGCTCGTCACGGCTTTTGCCGTTTTCCGCCAGCAGCGCCAGCAGCAGGCTTGCAGAGAGACCAATCAGCGGCGCGCCGCGCACGCGCAGGGCGTGGATATGCCCAACCAGCGCCTCTACGGTCGAGGCATCCAGCCAGCGTTTCTCCTGCGGGAGGGCCTGCTGGTCGAGAATAAAGAGCTGATTATTCGCCACCCGCAGGCTGGTCGTCTGTAATGTCTGCATGTCGTTAATTCCCTGTTGCGTTGTTGTAGCACATTGTGTCAGGATGAAATCCAGATGTATAGACGTCTACATGTCTTAATTTAAAAACTCGTGAGGAGCAGGCCATGTCGCAATACCGTACCTTTACCGCTCAGGATGCCGTGGAGTATGCCAGGCAGTTTGGCGGACTTGACGATCCTTCATCGCTGGTAGAGGCGCAGGAGATTGGCGACGGCAACCTCAATCTGGTCTTTAAAATTTTCGACAGCGCGGGCGTGAGCCGCATCGTCGTTAAGCAGGCGCTACCCTACGTGCGCTGCGTCGGCGAGTCCTGGCCGCTGACGCTGGACCGCGCCCGTCTGGAGGCGCAAACCCTAGTCGAGCACTACCGGCACAGCCCGCAGCACACCGTGAAAATCCACCACTTCGATCCGGAGCTGGCGGTGATGATGATGGAAGATCTCTCCAGCCATCGCATCTGGCGCGGCGAGCTGATCAAAAATAATTATTACCCGCTGGCGGCGCGTCAGCTGGGTGAATACCTCGCGCACGCGCTGTTCTACACCAGCGATTTCTACCTGCACCCGCACGAGAAGAAAGCGCAGGTGGCGAAATTCATCAACCCGGAGATGTGCGAGATCACCGAAGATCTGTTCTTCAACGATCCGTACCAGATCCACGAGCGCAACAGCTACCCGGCCGAGCTGGAAAATGACGTCGCGGCCCTGCGCGACGACGCTCAGCTTAAAATTGCCGTGGCCTCCCTGAAGCATCGCTTCTTCTCGCACGCCGAAGCGCTCCTGCACGGCGATATTCACAGCGGCTCGATTTTTGTGGCCGACGGCAGCCTGAAGGCCATCGACGCCGAGTTCGGCTACTTTGGCCCGATTGGCTTTGACGTCGGCACCGCCATCGGCAACCTGCTGCTGAACTTCTGCGGGCTGCCGGGGCACCTGGGCATTCGCGATGCCGCCGCCGCGCGCGAGCAGCGCCTGACCGATATTCAGGAGCTGTGGAACACCTTCGCGGAACGCTTCCAGGCGCTGGCAAACGAGAAAACGCGCGACGCCGCGCTCGGCGCGCCGGGCTATGCCTCCGCGTTCCTGAAAAAGGTCTGGCATGACGCCATCGGCTTCTGCGGCACCGAGCTCATTCGCCGCAGCGTCGGGCTTTCCCACGTGGCGGATATCGACACCATCCAGGACGAGGCGATGCGCCACGAGTGCCTGCGCCACGCGATAACGCTCGGTAAAGCGCTGATTGTCATTGCCGACCGCATCGATAGCGCGGAAGATCTGGTGGCACGAGTGCGGCAGTACAGCTGAGTGCCGGCTTTGTGCCCGGTGGCGCTGCGCTTACCGGGCCTACGATTCTGATTTTCTCCCTCTCCCTGTGGGAGAGGGCCGGGGTGAGGGCATCAAACTGCGCTTACCCCAAATACTCAATCACCGACAGCCCGCCGTTATAATCCGTGCTGTAGATAATTCCCTGTGCATCCACAAACACGTCACACGACTGGATCACCTGCGGGCGATTCGGGCGGGTATCCATCATTTTCTCCGGTGCCGCAGGCACCAGCGCGCCGGTTTCCACCGGACGATACGGATTGGAAATGTCATACGCGCGCACGCCCGCGTTCTGATACGTCGCAAAAATCAGCGTCGAGCTGACGAAGCTCCCCGGCCGGTTCTCGTGCAGGTTATGCGGCCCGAAATGCGCACCTTTCGCCACATAGTCGGTTTCATCCGGCTGCGGGAAGGTCGAGATGCTCACCGGGTTCGACGGCTCGCGGATATCAAACAGCCAGATCAGCTTTTCGCCGTCCTCCTGGTTATCCAGCACCGCTTCGTCCAGCACCACCAGCAAATCGCGGTCCGGCAGCGGCAGCGCGGTGTGCGTCCCGCCGCCAAACGGCGGGCTCCAGTTGCGGTGGCTAATCAGCTTCGGCCGGGTGCGGTCCTTCACGTCCAGCAGCGTCAGGCCGCCGTCGCGCCAGCTGCCGTAGGCGGTATCGCCCGCGATAATCGCGTGGTGCAGCGCGTAGCGTTTCCCTTCCGGCCAGTTCGGCTTCTCCCCTTCCGCCTGGTTCATCCCCGGCAGCCACCAGCGCCCCGCCACTTCAGGCTTGCGCGGGTCCGCCAGGTCGATGGTCAGAAAGATGTAGTCGGTAAAGCCGTCAATGAGTGCTGAAACGTAGGCCCAGCGTCCGCCGACGTACCAGATGCGGTGAATGCCGATGCCGCTCAGCGACAGAAAGCCGATTTCGCGCGGCCTGTCGGGCTTGGAGATATCAAATACGCGCAGCCCGGCGCTCCAGCCTTTGTCCTGCACGTCGCTAACGGTCTCCCCCACCTGGCGGGTGTAGTAGACCTTCTCGTCGGCAAAGCGGGCATCGGCAAAAAGATCCCGCGCGTTGATGACCAGCAGGAGATCGTCATGCGCCTGCAGGTGCACGTTCCAGGTGCCGGGCGGCGCGGGCACGTAGCCCGCCGCTTTCGGGTTCTTCGGGTCGCGCACGTCGACAATCGAAAAGCCCTGCGACACCATATGGCCGATATAGGCGAAACCGCGATGCACCATCAGCTGTACGCCGTCCGGACGACCGCCCTGATCGCTATGGCCAATCAGCCGCATATTGCGGCTGTATTCGGGTGGGGGTAGTTGAGACACCTTGAACTCCTTTCGCCCGTTGGCGCTACGCTTACCGGGCCTACGGGTACTGTTGGTTTTCCCCCTCTCCCTGCGGGAGAGGGCCGGGGTGAGGGCGTCAGGCCGCACCTGACGCCACCCGGCCTGATTTTATTTATTTTTCGCTTCCAGCGTCGCAAACCATGGCGCGATAAAATCTTCCGTCTGGCCCCAGCCCGGAATGATTTTCCCCAGCGACGCCACGTTCACCGGGCCCGGCTGGGCGGTCAGCAGCGCCTGAGGAATGGCCGCCGCTTTGAAATCGTAGGTCGCTGGCGTCGCTTCCCCGGCAATCTTGTTCGCCACCAGACGCACGTTGGTCGCTCCAATCAGCTTCGGATCCACCGCCACGCTCACTTTCCACGGGCTGCCCGGCTCGCGCATCAGCTGCAGATCCTGGTTGGAGATGTCGATGCTGTAGAGCTTGATTTCGGTGCGGCCGTTCTCTTTCAGCGCCTTATACGCGCCCTGGCTGAAGGCGTCCCACGTGCCCCAGATGGCGTCGATTTTGCCTTTCGGATATTTCGCGAGGATCGCACCCACCTTGTTGGCGGTATCGCCCTGCACGTCAGAGGAAACGGCGCCGATAGATTCCAGCTCTTTGATGTCCGGATACTGCTTTTGCAGCTCTTTATAGGCCGCCTGACGACGCTCCATCGGCGGGAAGCCCGCCACCCACAGCTTGACGATATTGGCCTTGCCGTTGAAATCTTTCGCCAGCTGGCCGAAGGAGAGGTTCGTCAGGGAGGCATCGTCCTGCTGGGTGACGGTTACGCCCGGGATCTCGCCGTTAACCGCCGTATCAAAGACTGAAACTTTGATCCCGGCATCCACCGCTTTCTTCACCAGCGCGGTGGAGTACGGATCGCGCCCCTGAGAGAGAATAATCCCGTCATATTTCTGGCTGATGGCCTGGTTCACGAAGTCCTGGAATTTGGCGTCGTCCCCGTTGCTTAAAAAGGTGCTGACCTTAAAGCCGAGCTTTTTCCCTTCCTGAATTGCCCCGGCAATAAACTGCGTGGTGTTGTCGTCTGAGCCGAGGTTACGGATCACCGCGATGCGGATCGGGCCGTCATGGTTCGCAATGGCAGCCGGAAGCGGCGCGGGCGTAGCCGCGAAGCCTGGCAGAGCAGTGAGCAACCCAAGTGCCACCAAAGAGAGTGCAATCTTTTTCATTTTTTTATCCCGTTGTGTTGTCAGCGTTTTTGTATGTAGGTAATCGCCAGCGCTACCGCGAGCACCAGCCCTTTTATAATGTCCATGGCGTAGTACGGCACGGATAGCATCACCAGCCCGTTCGACAGCACGCCGAGAATGACCGCTCCGACCAGGGTTCCCAGCGCGTTCGGCTTGCCGGAGCCTGCCAGGGAGAAGCCAATCCACGCCGCCGCCACCGCATCCATCAGGTATCCGCCGCCCGCATTTACCTGCGACGAACCGATGCGCGAAGCCAACAAAATCCCGCCCAGTCCCGCCAGCAGAGAGGCAATCACGTAGGCCGCCACCTTGTAGCGCGTGGTACGAATGCCGGAGAGACGCGCGGCTTCGGGGTTGCCGCCGATGGCGTACATCCGGCGCCCGTGAGTGGTCAACGAGAGGCCCAGCTGCGCCAGCACGGTCACCACCAGCATGACGATAACGATGGTCGGCACCTGCCCCAGCAGGCTGAACGCCACCGGAATAGTGCCTTCCGCCATGTCGCCGCTCGGCAGCACCATGTTCTCGGTAATCGACCCGCCGTAGCTGTAGGTCATCGCCACGCCCTGAATGACGAACAGGCTGGCAAGCGTCGCGAGCATGTCAGGAATACGCAGGATGACGATCAGGAAGGCGTTAAACAGCCCCACCAGCGTGCAGAGCGCGAGGGTGATCAGAATCGACTCGGTGGTACCCAAGCCGTGCCAGACGAAAAGTGAAACCACCAGCGCGTTCGCCAGCGAGGCGGTGGATCCGACGGAGAGATCGAACCCGCCGATGGTCAACGAGATCGACACGCCAATGGCAATCACCGTCACGATGGCAATCGAGCGCAGAATGTTGATGATGTTGTTCGGATCGAGGAAGCTGTCCGACGCCAGGCCAAAGACGGCCACCAGCGCGACGACGGTCAACAGCATGCCCCACCTGTAGAGAAAATCGAAAATCTGCTGGCGGCCAGACGCCGCCGCGTTCACTGAAAGGGCCTTGCTCACGACGCCGTTCCTCCGGTTGAATAATAAAGTAGTGTCTCTTCGCGGGCCTCGGCCCCGGCGATTTCCGCCACGATGCGCCCGTCCCACAGCACGCAGATGCGGTCGCACAACCCGACCAGTTCGGCAAATTCGCCCGAAGCGTAAATCACCCCTTTGCCCTCGCGCGCCAGGCCGTCAATAAGCTGGAACAGATCGGTTTTGGCCTTCACGTCCACGCCTTTGGTCGGCTCGTCGAAGATCAGCACGCTGGCGTCATTGCGCAGCCATTTACCGATGGCAACCTTCTGCTGGTTGCCGCCGGAGAGACGGCGCAGCACCTGCCCCGGCCCACGCGCGCGCACGCCGACGCGGGCTATCACCTCTTCCGCCCAGCGCCACGCCTGACGATGGCCAAACAGGCTCCAGCGCGAGAAGCTGTTATCCGCCGTTACCGCCAGGTTCATGCTCACCGGTTCGTCGATAAAAATGCCCTCTTTGCGCCGCTCCTCCGGCACCAGCGCCAGACCGCGCAGCACGGAGTCGGCCGGGTCGCACGGCTGCCAGGATTGATGATTCAGCTCACCGCGCGCCACGCGGCTTTTGGTGGCGCCAAACAGCGCCTTGCAGAGTTCGGTTTTCCCCGCGCCCGCCAGCCCGGCAATCCCGAGGATTTCGCCTTTGCGCAGGTGCAGGGAGATATCTTTCAGCAGCGCGTCGTCATGCAGACCTTCCACCCGCAGCAGCGTCTCTTCGCCGTGCGGCGGCCTCGCGGGCGGATAGATATCGCTCAGCACGTGGCCGAGCATCTTCTCGACGATCGCTTCGCCGCTAAGATCGGCCATCGGACCGGACTCGATCAGCTTGCCGTCGCGGAGCACCGTCAGGGTGTCGCAGATGGCCTTCAGCTCGTGAATGCGGTGAGAGATAAACACCACGCCGATGCCCTGCTGCTTTAAGCGTCTCACCACCCCAAACAGGCGCTCGCTCTCATGCGCGTCCAGCGGCGCGGTGGGCTCATCAAGAATCAAAAAACGGCAGTGGTGGGACAAGGCGCGTGCCAGCAAAATCTGCTGCTTTTCGGCCAGCGAACAGCCGTCGATGGAACGGCGAACGTCCAGCGTCACGTCGAGCTGCGCCAGCGCCTGTCTCGCCTGCTGGCGGATCGCGCGCCAGCTGAAACGATGCCCCGGCTGCGCCAGCTGGTCGAGCATGATGTTTTCGGCGATGCTTAACCCCGGGATCAGCGCCACGTCCACCTCCTGCTGCACGAGGTGGATCCCCAGCCGTTTGGCGTCAAGCGGTTCGCGGATGCTCACCGGCTGGTTGTTGATGCTGATCTCGCCCTCATAGTGGTCGTGCGTGCCGCACAGCACCGCCATCAGCGTCGATTTCCCCGCGCCGTTGGCGCCGGTCAGCGCGTGTACGGATCCGCCGGTTAAGGTGAAATTCACGCGCGACAGCGCCTGAAAGCCGGAAAAGGCCAGGCTGATACCGCGCATCTCAAGGCGACTGGAAACCATCCGCGTAAATCCTTCATTACTCTTCTGATTTATCGAATTTTTCACAGCTCCGGTTGACTGACAACGACGGAAAAGGCATAAGTTAAAGCGAAATATTATTAGCCATCCGGATGTCCAGACATAACATCGGGTTAGCGCTTCCGCAAAAAGGACACCATCATGAGCAACACCGATATCCGCGTCGTGCCTGGCCCGGCGAACTACTTATCTCATCCCGGAAGCCTTGCGAGGCTGGATAACTTCTTTACCCCGGAACAGCTTTCCCGCGCGGTGTGGATTTACGGCGAGCGCGCTATCGAAGGCGCGCGCCCTTTCCTGCCGGAGAGCTTTAACGCGCCGGGGGCGAAACGCCTGCTGTTTAAAGGCCACTGCAGCGAGCGCGACGTCACCCATCTGGTGAATGAATCCGGCAGCGACGCCAGCGTGGTGATTGGCGTCGGCGGCGGCGCGGTGATGGATACCGTCAAGGCCGTGGCGCGCCGCTTAGGGGTGCCGTTCGTGGGCATCCCCACCATTGCCGCCACCTGCGCGGCGTGGACCCCGCTCTCCGTCTGGTACAACGATGCCGGTCAGGCGCTGCATTTTGAGATCTTCGACGACGCCAACTTCCTGGTGCTGGTGGAGCCGCAGATCGTCCTTAACGCCCCGGCGGAGTATCTGCTGGCGGGCATCGGCGATACGCTGGCGAAGTGGTACGAAGCGGTGGTATTGGCACCTGAGCCGGAGAACCTGCCGCTGACCGTGCGGCTGGGCATCAACGGCGCGCTGGCGATCCGCGACGTGCTGCTGGCGCGCAGCGAAGAGGCGCTGGCCGACCAGCAGCGCGGCGAACAGACGCAGGCGTTTCGGGACGTGGTCGATGCAATCATCGCCGGCGGCGGAATGGTTGGCGGCCTGGGCGAGCGCTATACCCGCGTGGCGGCGGCGCATGCGGTACACAACGGCTTAACCGTGCTGCCGCAGACGGAAAAATACCTGCACGGCACCAAGGTAGCCTACGGGATTCTGGTGCAGAGCGCCCTGCTCGGCCAGGACGACGTGCTGGCGCAGCTGGTCGCGGCGTACCAGCGTTTTAACCTGCCGACCACGCTGCGCGAGCTGGACGTCGACATCAATAACCGCGACGAGCTGGATCGGGTCATCGCCCACACCCTGCGCCCGGTGGAGTCGATTCACTATTTACCTGTTACGTTAACGCCTGACGTTCTGCGCGCCGCGTTTGAGAAAGTGGAATCCTTCAGCCGTTAATCGCCCCGACAGGCTATACCTAATGATGATTCTTACCACTCTCGTAACGAGGTCATCATGCAGATCGATTTAACAGGTAAAAAGGCGCTGGTTACCGGTGCCAGCCGCGGGCTGGGTCGTGCGATTGCCCTGTCGCTGGCGCGCGCCGGTGCGGATGTGATTATTACGTATGAAAAATCTGCCGATAAAGCCCAGGCGGTCGCCGATGAGATTAAGGCGCTGGGGCGCCACAGCGAAGCCGTGCAGGCCGACAGCGCCAGCGCGCAGGCGATTCAGGATGCCGTCACCCATGCGGCGCGTTCTCTTGGCGGGCTGGACATTCTGGTCAACAACGCCGGGATCGCGCGCGGCGGCCCGCTGGAGTCCATGACGCTGGCGGACATTGACGCCCTTATCAACGTCAATATTCGCGGCGTGGTGATCGCCATTCAGGAAGCGCTGGTGCACATGTCCGACGGCGGGCGCATTATCAACATCGGAAGCTGTCTGGCAAACCGCGTGGCGCAGCCGGGCATTGCCGTTTACTCGATGACCAAATCGGCGCTGAATTCCCTCACCCGCGGGCTGGCTCGTGATTTAGGGCCGCGCGGCATTACCGTTAACCTGGTGCACCCCGGCCCCACCAACAGCGATATGAACCCGGAAGACGGGGAACAGGCTGACTCTCAGCGTCAGCTTATTGCTTTGGGTCATTACGGTCAGCCGGAAGACGTCGCGGCGGCGGTCACGTTTCTTGCCAGCCCGGCGGCCGGGCAGATCTCCGGTACCGGCCTGGACGTGGACGGCGGTTTGAACGCCTGATCGCAATCTCCCTGCAAGCCTCTGTCGCCCGGCAGAGGCGTTTCCGAGCGCCCTCGACGGTTCGCGTTTTGCCGCTTTCTCCGGTTATTTTACCGCTCTACAGTATCCCATTAGAAATTCGGAATTTATCTAATAGCCTTATTATTTCCTTATACTTTGTGTGGGCGTACAGTGGAGGTACGGATGAAGATTGTCTGGTCAAATGGTGCAAAAAAGGCATTTTCCAGAATTGACGAGCGATATCAGCGTCGAATTGAGGTAAAGCTCTCCGAGCTGGATGACAGCTCGGCTCCCCGGCCCGATATCAAAAAAATATCGACGACAGAAAATCATTTCCGGCTTCGCGTAGGCGATTACCGCATCGTCTATACGCTTCGGGACGCTCCCGATGACCATTGTTATGTTTTGGCCGTCAAGCGCAGAACTTCAACGACTTACCTGCATGAGGAGAGTGCCAACTATGGCTGTACAGCTAATCAAGGACGATAATGGGAAAACGCAGTACGTCGTTATTCCCTATCACGAATATTTTCGTATGCTCTTACAGATGACAGAAATTGACGACGAAACCGATGACGATCTGGAGGATATTGAAGTCGAACACGATAGTCTGGATGACGTGGAATTGCCGGGAGAAGTATGCAGCATCATGACCTGGCAGAACGTCAGCCTGCAGGCCGCGTGGCGTATCCTGCGCGGCATGTCCCAGCAGGAGGTGGCGGAAAAACTCGGCATCACCCAGTCCGCCGTGTCGCAGCTGGAAGCGCTCGACTCCCGTCCGCAAAAGCGCACCCGTGAAAAGCTGGCGGCGATCTACGGCTGCAAGCAGGAACAGATCAGCCTCTATTTACCGAAAGAGGGTTAACAGCACTTCGCCCCGCCCTTGCCGCCGTAGCGGGCATCCTGGCGGTCGCGGAAAAATTCTTCGTAGGTCATGGGCGTCTGGTCCGGATGGTTAACGCGCATATGCTCGACGTAATTGTCGTAGTCCGGCACGCCAATCATCATTTTGGCGGCCTGGCCCAGGTACTTACCTGCTTTGGAAAGGGTGTCGAACATAATCAGTTTCTCGTTTGTTTCCGGCCATCTCCCAAAGGGAAAGGCCGGAGAAGAAATGTGTGCCGGGTAAGGCGAAGCCGCCACCCGGCACACAGGTTAGTGCGCCCCTTTCGCCTGGGTCACAATCTCTTCCAGGTTTTCAGGCATCGGCTCGTACGGCGTCTCTTTCGCCGTTGGCTTATCGTTTTTCAACGCCGCCAGCGCGGTTTTCAGAGAATACAACGCCAGCACCACGACCACCACCATAAAGAAGATGGTCAGCCCGGCGTCCAGACGGTTGTTAAACACCAGCTGAGACAGCTGGGACTCGGTGTACTGCGCCGGGATCTTACCGCTGTCGATCATCGCCTGGAATTTGTTGGCAATCGCCAGGAAGCCCACCTTGTTGTCCGGACTGAAGGCCTTCTGCCAGCCCGCCGTCAGGGTACAGATCAGCAGCCACGCGGTTGGCACCAGTGCCACCCACGCGTAACGCTGGCGCTTCATCTTGAACAGCACCACCGCGCAGAGCATCAGCGCCATGCCCGCCAGCATCTGGTTGGCGATACCAAACAGCGGCCACAGGGTGTTAATTCCGCCCAGCGGATCAACCACGCCCTGGTGCAGGAAGTATCCCCACGCCAGCACGCACAGCGCCGTCGCCAGCAGGTTAGCCGGGAGCGAATCGGTACGCTTCAGGTTCGGGGAGATCACCCCCAGCAGGTCCTGCAGCATAAAGCGCGCCGCGCGGGTACCCGCATCTACCGCCGTCAGGATAAACAGCGCCTCGAACAGGATGGCGAAGTGATACCAGAACGACACGTCCATCAGCCCGCCCAGCGCGCCGTGCAGGATGTAGGCCATCCCCACTGCCAGCGTCGGCGCCCCGCCCGCACGGGAGATAATCGACTGCTCGCCCACTTCACTGGCGATGCTCGTCAACGTATCAGGGGTAATCGCAAAGCCCCAGCCGCTCACTACCTGCGCGGCGGACGCCACCACGTCAACGGTACCAGCCGGTGCCAGTACCGCCATCGGGCTGTTCATCGCGAAATACACGCCCGGGTCGATGATGCAGGCAGAGACCAGCGCCATGATGGCGACAAAGGATTCCATCAGCATGCCGCCGTAGCCGATCAGGCAGGCCTGATTTTCATTCGCCAGCATCTTCGGCGTGGTGCCGGAAGCGATCAGCGCGTGGAAGCCCGACACCGCGCCGCAGGCGATGGTGATAAACAGGAACGGGAAGAGGTTGCCGGTCCAGACCGGGCCGGTACCGTCGATGAATTTGGTTAACGCAGGCATGGTCAGGGTCGGGCGCATAATCAGAATGCCGATCGCTAGCCCGACGATGGTGCCGATTTTCAGGAACGTAGAGAGATAGTCACGCGGAGCCAGCAGCAGCCATACCGGCAGCACCGCCGCCACAAAGCCGTAGCCCACCAGCATCCAGGTCAGCTGGACGCCGGTAAAGTCGAAGAACGGCGCCCAGGTCGGGCTTTCCGCCACCCAGCCGCCGGAGATAATGGCGAACACCAGGAATACCAGGCCAATTACCGACACCTCACCAATGCGGCCCGGGCGCAGGTAGCGAATATAGATCCCCATAAACAGCGCCAGCGGAATGGTGAAGGCAACGGTATAGGTCCCCCACGGGCTGTGGGTCAGCGCTTTCACCACGATCATCGCCAGCACCGCGAGGATGATCACCATGATCATAAAGGTCGCCACCAGCGCAATTACCCCGGCGGTTGCCCCCATCTCCTCTTTCACCAGCTCACCCAACGAACGCCCGTCGCGGCGGGTCGAGACGAACAGCACCATAAAGTCCTGCACCGCGCCCGCCAGCACCACGCCCGCGAGGATCCAGATCATCCCCGGCAGGTAGCCCATCTGAGCTGCCAGCACCGGCCCCACCAGCGGACCCGCTCCGGCAATCGCCGCAAAATGGTGACCGAACAGCACTTTTTTGTCGGTCGGCACGTAGTCCAGCCCGTCGTTATGGCGGACGGCAGGCGTCATGCGCGTAGCGTCAACGGCCAGAACGTTCTTCGCGATATAGCGGCCATAAAAACGGTACGCGATCAGATAAATGCAGACGGAGGCGACGACGATCCAGAGCGCATTGATCTGTTCCCCCCGGTTGAGGGCGATATAGCCCAGGGCAAAGGCTCCCACAACGGAGAGCCCTGCCCATATAAGGTATTTCCCTGAGTTGTTCATAGTTGTTGTCCGTTGTTGTGAAACAGTGAGATGTTACATTTTGTTTCTAGAACAACCGGAAAAATTTAACAACTTTGAAACGCAATAATGCGTGGTCAAACCAGAGATTTACACCACAGTGTTAAGCCGATCACTTTGATCTGCCTGGCTTAGCCCAACACCATCGTGCTCAACCGACAGGTGCAGCACCGCCGCCCCTGCTCGTCGAATACCACAATCTCCCAGCTCTGGCTCGAACGCCCCAGATGCAGCGGCTGGCAAACGCCGCGCACTTTGCCGTGAGAGACCGCACGATGGTGCGTGGCGTTAAGCTCCGTCCCCACCACGCTCTGCCCGTCGCGGGTCATCAGAAAACCGGCCATCGACCCCAGCGTTTCCGCCAGCGCCGCCGACGCGCCGCCGTGCAGCAGGCCAAACGGCTGATGGGTACGCGCATCCACCGGCATCTCCGCTTCCAGCGTGTCGTCACCGAGGCGGGTATAGACGATACCGAGATGCGCCACCAGCGTATTCAGGCTGGTCGCGTTCAGCTCCTTGAGCGGTAAATGGCGTTTCCAGATCATCTTACGCCCCCAGCGTGGAGCCGCCGTCCACCACGATATCCTGCAGGGTGATATGGCTGGCGGCATCGGATGCAAGGAACAGCACCGTGCTGGCTATCTCCTGCGGACGAGCTATTTTGCCCAGCGGAATGCCAAGCTTGAACTGCTCGCCAAAGCCGCGAATACGCTGCTGCTCCGCGTCGTCGCTTTTCCACAGGGTGCGCTGCATATCGGTGTCCGTTGAGCCCGGCGACACCAGGTTACAGCGCACGCCGCTGCCCGCCAGCTCCAGCCCGACGGTCATAGCCAGGCTTTTCAGCGCCGCCTTCGACGCGCCATAGGCGCTCATGCCGATGCGCGGCGTGTGCGCCGCGTCGGACGCCACGGTGACTATCGCCCCGCCCTGCTGACGGCGGAACTGGCCCATCGTCTGCTGGAACAGGTTGAACGCGCCGCCGACGTTAACCGCGAAGGTCTGCTGCCAGTCCTCCTGCGAAAGCTGGTCCGTCGCCCCCATGCGCAGAATGCCCGCCGCGTTGACCAGCACGTCCAGCCGTTCAAGCGACGCCAGCGCGCGCCCGCACACCTCATGCACCTGCGCGGCATCCGCCACGTCCAGGGTTTCAGTGGCGAACGGATAATCGCCCAGCGGAAACGCCAGATCGAAGCCGGTCACCCGTGCGCCCGCCTCCACAAACGCCAGCGCCGTCGCGTAGCCAATCCCCTTACCCGCGCCCGTCACCCAGACGGTTTTACCGGTGAAATCCAGACCCATCACTTCACCTCGCGGGAGAGCAGCGCCCACCAGGCGTCGATTGTGGGATTTTTTGCCAGCATCACGAAGTCGATATCGCCGTGCACTTTGCGCCAGCGGGCGGCCAGCGCCATCATGCGCACCGAGTCCAGGCCGTAGTCGATCAGGTTTTCGTCATCCATCGGCTCGTCGGACTCGTCCAGCAGCGGCAGGATCAGCTCGCGCAGCGCGGCTTTGGTCGCCGGAACGGAAGGCAGCAGCTCGTTGGTCATCACTACGCGGCCCGAGCGCCCTGCTACGTAGTTCAGCGACATCAGATGCTCGTCGCGGGTGAAATCCGCCAGCGCGTCGGCGATAAAGAACGGCTTGATGTCGCGCATAAAGGCATCGGTGGCGGTGGTCATGCAGCCGATGTGGGCGTAGACGCCGGTAATCAGCAGCTGGTTGCGGCCCGTCTCTTTCAGCATCTGCTCCAGCGGCGAGCGGTGAAACGCGCTGTAGCGCCACTTCACCAGCACCGTGTCCGCTTCGTCCGGGGTCAGTTCACTTACAATGCGCTGCTGCTCCGGTGAGCGGGTCAGGCCTGGCCCCCACATGTCGTTCAGCAGGGCGCGCTCTTCGTCGCTCTGCTCTTTCGGCTGGGCGGTGTAGTAGACGGGAATATTGTGCGCTTTGCAGTAAGCGCGCAGTCTGGCGATATTCGCCACCACCTGCTGCATCATCGCGCTATTTTCGCCCCAGAAGTTCAGGAAATACTCCTGCATATCGTGGATTAGCAGCGCGGCGCACTCAGGCTCGAACGCCCAGTTCGCCTTGTTGGTCGGCAGATCTGCGGCGGTCGGCAGCGCGTAAGCGGTTAATTTTGGAATGGCCATACTCTATTCCTCAGCCCCGGGCGCGTTCAGCAAGCCACAGGCGCAACTGTTTCTTATCGACTTTACCGACCGGCGTTAGCGGGAGCGCATCCACGCTCTCCACGCGGTCCGGCAGCTTGAATTCGGCAACGCCCTGCTCGCGCAGGAAGCGGCGCACCTCGACCGCGCGCAGGGGCTGTTTCACCACCAGATACGCGCAGCTTTTTTCGCCCAGCAGGCTGTCCTCCATGCTCACCAGCGCGGCGTGGATCACCGACTCGTGGCGCAGCAGCAGGTTTTCAATCTCTTCGGCGGCGATCTTCTCGCCGCCGCGGTTGATCTGATCTTTCTCGCGCCCCTGCACGGTGATGTAGCCCTGCTCGTCAATGGCAATCAGATCGCCGGAGCAGTAAAAGCCGTCGGCGTCAAAGGCGCTGGCGTTGTGTTCCGGGCTGTTGAAATAGCCGCGGAAGGTATACGGCCCGCGCGTCATCAGACGCCCGACCTCACCGCGCGGCAGCGGGTTTCCGTGCTCGTCCGCCACCCAAACTTCGTCGTCCGGGCACATCGGGCGGCCCTGGGTGTTGATGATGCGTTCCGGCGCGTCGTCGAGCGCGGTGTAGTTCACCAGCCCTTCCGCCATGCCGAACACCTGTTGAAGCTGGCAGCCGATTTCCGCCGGAATGCGCGCCGCGAGCGTGGCGGAGAGACGTGCGCCCCCCACCTGCAGCAGCCTGAGGGATTTAAGCTGCGCGCTTCCCGCGCCGTCGGCAATCGCCTGCAGCCAGAGGCTCACCGCCGGAGGAACCAGCGAGGTGACGTTAATCTGATGCCGTTCAATCAGCGGGAAGCAGAGCGTGGCGCTCGGATCGTTCGCCAGCACCACGCAGCCGCCCGCGGTGAAAACGCCTAACGATCCCGGCGAACTCATGGCGTAGTTATGCGCCGCGGGCAGCGCGTTCAGGTAACGCGTATCGGCGGTGATGCCGCAAATCTCGTTGCTGCGGCGAATGCTGTAGTCGTAATCGTTGTGCGTGCGCGGGATCAGCTTCGGCGTGCCGGTGCTACCGCCGGAAAGCTGGAAAAACGCCACTTCGTCGGCGGGCGTTGGGTTCGGGATGAAATTGTCCGCCGGACGCGCAATCGCCGCTTCCAGGGCGTGTTCGTCCTTATCGCCGCGCAGCAGCACGACGCGAACCGAGCGGTGCGCATCCACAAAGGTGTTAAGAAAATCATCGCCCGCAAACAGCCCGTGGTCGCGATCGGCAATCAGCGCGGCGGGTTTGATCTGCTCCGCGTAAGCGTTCAGCTCGCTGCGCTGATGGCTAAAGAGCGCGTTCACCGGCGCGACGCCGATTTGCAGCAGCGCGAAGAAAGTGATGTAGAACTCGGCCACGTTTCCGAGCTGCACCAGCGCCGTCTCGCCGCGCTGCAGCCCGCGCGCCTGAAGAGCGGACGCCAGATTGTTTACCGCCTGATTAAACGCGCGGTAGGTGATGTGCCGCTCGCCGTCGATAATCGCCACGGCATCGCTGTCCGCACGATCCGTCAGGATGTGGGTCAGCGGCAGATCCTGCCAGTAGCCTTTTTCACGGTAGCGGCGGGCGAATTCCTCAGGCCAGCGGGTAAAGGGAATAGTCATGAGCGTTCCTTAGTGCAGGCCAAACACGTTAAGCATGGTGGAGAGCTTCACGCCCGTCTCGCGCCACTCGCCCACCGGCGAGGAGGCCGGCACAATGCCCGCGCCGGCAAACAGGCGAACGGTGTTTTTATGCAGACGCGCGCAGCGGATGGTCACCACCCACTCGCCGTTGCCTTCGCTGTCGCACCAGCCGACGATGCCGCCGAACAGCTCGCGGTCGAACGGCTCCAGCTCGGCAATCAGCTCTTTTGCCGCCTGATGCGGGAAGCCGCTCAGGGCCGGGGTCGGGTGCAGCAGGCAGGCCAGCGTCAGGGCGTTTTCGTTGTCACGCGCGTCACCTTCAACCGGCGTCGCCAAATGCCACAGCGTCGGCGTGGTGATGAGCTGCGGGGAAGACGGCATGCTCAGGTGGTGGCTGCGCGGTGCCAGAATGGCCTTCATCGCCTGGGTTACGAGATCGTGCTCGTGACGGTCTTTTTCGGAGGCGAGCAGCTTATTGCCCGCTTCGCGATCCAATACGTCGTCCGGCTGGCGGCGCGCGGAGCCTGCCAGCGGCAGCGAGCTAAAGTGCCTGCCCTCTTTGCGCAGCAGCAGTTCCGGGCTGGCTCCGAGCAGCACGCCGCCGTCCTCCAGCGGCACGTGGAAGTTAAAGCTCGCCGGGTTCTGGGCGATCAGCCGCTCCATCAGCGCACCGCTATCCATGTTTTTATCGGTGGCGATATCAATCAGGCGCGACAGCACTACCTTATTCACCTGCGGCGTGGCGGTGAGCGACGCGGCGCGCGCGACCATCTCTTCGAACACGGGCTGAGCGGGGATCTCGGTGCGCTGTTCCACCTTCAGCGCCTGCGCGCCGGAGAAATAGCGTGCGGACTGCTGACGTGCCGGACGGGAAAAGGTCTGCCAGCGCTGAGGAATAAACAGAGAAGATGTCTTGCGGGTATCGAACGGAATAGCCCCTACCATCACCGGATGAGCGATGCCGCTGGCTTTCGCATTCCGGAAGGCCTGGGCTAATTTTTGCTGGAAGTGCCCCGCCGGATCGTCGCCGCCGACGGCGGGTTCAGAGAAGCGGGCAAAACAGCCTGAGGTAGTAAAACTGCGGTAAGGCGACATAAAGAAAAAGCTGTCTGATTGCAGCGTGGTCGCGGTGTGCTGAACTTCCTCAGCCAGGGACGTGTCCATATCATCCTCCTCAAAATGATAAAAGAAGCAATAATGATTATCATTTATATTTTCGTCGGCTAACCTAATCCCACATCGCTTCGCTGTCAACCGTCAGACAAATAACTTGTGCGACAAAAGCTTGCATCCCTTCGCGGCAACCATGAAAATGAGAAGCATTATCTTCAACAAAAACAGGATGTCGCGCTGTGAAATTCCCTGCCCTATTCCGTAATACCCTGCTTTTATCTGGACTTTTTGTTTTAGGACTTGCCTCAGCCGCTGCCGCCGACTGGCCGCGTCAGGTGACCGACAGCCGAGGCGTTCACACGCTTGAGAGCAAACCGACGCGCATTGTCTCCACCAGCGTGACCTTAACCGGCTCCCTGCTGGCGATTGACGCCCCGGTCGTCGCCAGCGGCGCCACCACGCCGAACAACCGCGTGGCGGATGCGCAGGGCTTTTTGCGCCAGTGGGGTGATATTGCGAAACAGCGCAAGGTTGCACGGCTGTACATCGGCGAGCCGAGCGCCGAAGCGGTCGCCGCCCAGATGCCGGATCTGATTTTGATCAGCGCTACCGGCGGGGATTCCGCACTGGCGCTGTACGATCAGCTCTCAGCTATCGCGCCGACGCTTATCATCAACTACGACGACAAAAGCTGGCAGGCACTGCTGACCCTACTGGGCACCATTACCGGGCAGGAAAAACAGGCCGTAGAGCGCATTGCCGCCTTTGATAAACAGCTCGCGCAGGTGAAAGAGCAGATGAAGCTGCCGCCGCAGCCTGTCAACGCCATCGTCTATACCGCCGCCGCGCACAGCGCCAACCTGTGGACTGCGGAATCGGCGCAGGGCAAGCTGCTGCACCAGCTGGGCTTTACGCTGGCGGAGCTGCCCGCCGGACTGCACACCTCAAAAAGCCAGGGCAAACGCCACGACATCATTCAGTTGGGAGGGGAAAACCTGGCGACGGGGCTGAACGGCGAAGGGCTGTTTGTGTTTGCCGGCGACCAGAAAGACGTGGATGCGATTTACGCCAACCCGCTGCTGGCGCATTTGCCGTCGGTGAAAAACAAACGGGTCTGGGCATTGGGAACGGAGACGTTCCGCCTGGATTATTACAGCGCGATGTTGGTGTTAGACCGATTGAATGCATTGTTTAAGTAGGCATTTCCCCTCCCTCTCCCTGTGGGAGAGGGCCAGGGTGAGGGCATCAGGCCGCCCCGTCGTTCAACACAACCTCCTGCCTGAACCGCCGCAACTCCACCAGCGCCACTAACAAAATCCCGCCAACCATCGCTAACGCAAACCCGCCGCAGCTCGCCGAGGCCACCGGGGTCATCATCGCGCCCAGCCCGCCGAGGATCGCCGCGCCAATCGCATCACCCGTCACGTTCTGCGCCGTCCACAGGCCGTTAATGCGCCCGAGCATCCCTTCCGGCGTCTGGGTCTGGATCAGGGTGTACTGCAGCAGCGAGCTGATGGCGCTCAGCCAGCCGAAAATCACCAGACACAGCACCCCGAGAGCCCACACCGGCATCAGGCTGAAGAAGCCGATGGCGATAAACGAGGCCAGCGTGGCAAGCAGCATAATCAACCCCGGACGCGCGCTCTGCGCCAGGTTGCCGCTGGTCAGCGCCCCGCACGCCGCGCCGAGCGGAATGGCGGCGTACAGTAGACCAATCTCCGAGGCGCTCATCTGCCACGCTCCCGCTAATGCCGGGTAGAGCACGCGCACGGCGCTCGCCATGGTCAGCAGGCCGCCGAGCAGCGCAATCCCGCCAATCAGCGGGTTGCTGAACAGGAAACGAATCGCGACCATCAGCGATTTCAGCGGATGCTCGCGCGGCTGCGGCGGAGGCGGCAGCAGCGGCAGACGCAGCAGCGTCAGCGTGGTGATAAAGGTTCCCGCCGCCGCCAGCCCGTAGTTCCACGCCACGTTGCCGGTCGCCAGCAGCAGGCCGCCCACCATCGGCGAAATCACCGAGCCCAGACGCACGGTGAGCATGGTAATCGCCCCCGCCTGCATCAGGTTCTCGCGCCCGACCAGCGCGGGCGTTGCCGCAAGAAGCGCCGTCACGCCCAGCGAGGCGAAGAAACCGTCCCACAGCCCCAGCGCGTAAATCGCAATCAGCGACGGCTCCGGCAGCATCGCGTTCAGACACAGCCCGATAAAGCCCACGCCGCAGGTGCCGCGCGCCAGCAGGATCAGCTTTTTACGCTCGTAGCGGTCCGCCAGCACGCCGCCGACCATCAGGCCGATGAACATCGCCCCGCCGGTTAAGGTGACGGATAACCCCACCAGCCAGCTGGAGTGCGTCAGGGTCTGGATCTGTACCGGCACGGCGACGCCGAGCAGCCCGAGGGACAAAATGGAGATAAAGCGAGCGATAAAAACGGCGCGATACGCCGGGTGCGTTTTCAGCAGGCTGAGGTTGAGCAGCCAGGATTTTTGATTCATGACAAAGCCTTGAGTCTATTTCTACCCTTTCCATGGGCGCACATGCTAACATAGCCAAATAAGATAGATAACGATAATCACTATCATTATCAAATCATGGATGTTGCTATGTCGTTTTCCTCTTCTGCGGTGCGCGCCGTTGCCGTGCCCGTTTTACTGCTGCTCCTGAGCCTTGCGGCTGCACTCAGCCTGCTGGTCGGCGCGAAGCCGCTGCCCGCGTCCGTTATCGTTGATGCGCTCTCCGGCACCTGCCAGAGCGCCGACTGCGTCATCGTGCTCGACGCCCGACTGCCCCGCACGCTTGCCGGACTGCTGGCCGGTGGCGCGCTGGGCCTTGCCGGTGCCCTGATGCAAACCCTCACCCGTAACCCGCTGGCGGACCCCGGCATTCTCGGCGTTAACTCCGGCGCCAGCTTTGCCATCGTGCTCGGCGCGGCGCTGTTCGGGTTGACCTCACCCTCTGAACAGCTGGTGATGGCCTTCTGCGGCGCGCTGGCCGCCTCGCTGGTCGTCGCCTTTACCGGCAGCCAGGGCGGCGGGCAGCTGAGCCCGGTACGCCTGACCCTTGCGGGCGTAGCGCTCGCGGCGGTGCTGGAGGGCTTGTCCAACGGCATAGCCCTGCTCAACCCGGACGTCTACGACCAGCTGCGCTTCTGGCAGGCCGGCTCGCTGGATATCCGCACCCTCGACACGCTTAAAGTGGTGGCGATCCCGGTCATTATCGCTGCCGCCGTGGCGCTGTTTTTAAGCCGGTCGCTCAACAGCCTGAGCCTCGGCAGCGACACCGCGACCGTCCTCGGCAACCGCGTGGCGCGCACGCAGCTGATTGGTCTGTTCGCCATCACCGTACTGTGCGGCAGCGCGACCGCCGTGGTCGGCCCGATCGCCTTTATCGGCCTGATGATGCCGCACATGGCGCGCTGGCTGGTGGGGGCGGATCACCGCTGGTCGCTGCCGGTGACGCTGCTGGCGACCCCTGCCCTGCTGCTGTTTGCCGACGTGCTGGGCCGCCTGCTGGTGCCCGGCGAGCTGCGCGTCTCGGTGGTCAGCGCCTTTATCGGCGCGCCGGTGCTGATCTTCCTGGTTCGCCGTAAACGCGGAGGTGGCGCATGATGGCCCCGTCCCGTCGTTTACTGACCAGCGTCTCGCTGCTGCTTATCGCCATTCTGCTGCTGGCGGTCTGGAGCCTGCGCAGCGGCGCGGTGACGCTCGACTTTACTCAGGTCTTCAACGCCCTGCTCGGCATCGCGCCGCGTAACATCACCATGGTGGTGACGGAGTGGCGACTGCCGCGCGTGGCGATGGCGATTCTGGTCGGTGCGGCGCTCGGCGTGAGCGGCGCAATATTCCAGTCGCTGATGCGCAACCCGCTGGGCAGCCCGGACGTGATGGGCCTCAACACCGGCGCCTGGAGCGGCGTGCTGGTGGCGATGGTGCTGTTCGGGCAACATCTGACGGCCATTACCTTTACGGCGATGGCGGGCGGCATTCTGACCTCGCTGCTTATCTGGGCCCTGGCCTGGCGCAACGGCATTGACACCTTCCGGCTGATCATTATCGGGATCGGCATCCGCGCGATGCTGATGGCGTTTAACACCTGGCTTTTGTTGCAGGCTTCTCTGGAAACCGCACTCTCCGCCGGGCTGTGGTATGCAGGCTCCCTCAACGGCCTGACGTGGGGCAAAATCTGGCCCGCCGCGCCGCTGATTTTGCTGATGTTTATCGGCGCGCTGCTGCTGGTGCGCCGTATGCGTCTGCTGGAGATGGGCGACGATAGCGCCTGCGCGCTGGGCGTGGGCGTCGAACGCTCGCGCCTGATGCTGATGCTGGTCGCCGTACTGCTGACCGCCGCCTCCACCGCGATTGCCGGGCCAATCTCGTTTATCGCCCTCGTAGCGCCGCACATCGCCCGGCGACTTAGCGGCACGGCGCGCTGGGGATTAACCCAGGCGGCGCTGTGCGGCGCGCTGCTGCTACTGGCCGCCGATCTCTGCGCCCAGCGGCTGTTTATGCCTTATCAACTGCCGGTGGGCGTGGTGACCGTCAGTCTCGGCGGAATTTACCTCATCGTCTTGCTCGTTCAGGAGTCACGCAGGAAATGACAGACACAACCACCCGCTTGCGCGGCGAAAACCTCACCCTCGGCTACGGCAAAAAAATCATTGCCCGTGACTTATCCGTTGCCATTCCGGACGGCCACTTCACGGCCATTATCGGCCCGAACGGCTGCGGAAAATCGACCCTGCTGCGCACGCTGAGCCGCCTGATGACGCCGGCTGAAGGCAGCGTGTTTCTTGACGGGGAGCAGATCCAGCGCTTCGCCAGCAAGGAGGTGGCCAGACGCATCGGTCTGCTGGCGCAAAACGCCACCACGCCGGGCGACATCACGGTGCAGGAGCTGGTCTCGCGCGGACGCTATCCGCACCAGCCGCTATTTACCCGCTGGCGTAAAGAGGATGACGAGGCGGTGAACCGCGCGATGCAGGCGACGGGTATTACCGGGCTCGCCCAGCAGAGCGTGGACACCCTCTCCGGCGGACAGCGTCAGCGCGCGTGGATCGCGATGGTGCTGGCGCAGGAAACGTCGATCATGCTGCTGGACGAGCCGACGACCTGGCTCGACATCAGCCATCAGATTGACCTGCTGGAGCTGCTGAGCGAGCTGAACCGCACGCAGGGGTATACCCTGGCGGCGGTGCTGCACGACTTAAACCAGGCGTGCCGCTACGCCACGCATTTGATTGCGCTTCGCGACGGTGAGATCGTGGCGCAGGGCGCGCCGAAAGAGATTGTGACGCCGGAGCTGATCGAGCGGATCTACGGCATGCGCTGCATGATTATTGACGATCCGGTGGCGGGTACGCCGCTGGTGGTGCCGCTGGGCAAGCGTGCGGTCTGATGCCCTCACCCCGACCCTCTCCCACAGGGAGAGGGAGCAAACCTAACAAACATCAACCACGGATCCGTAGGCCGGGTAAGGCGCAGCCGCCACCCGGCGCTTTTGACGTTATCCCAGTATCTCCCTCAACACCGGCCCTATCTTCTCAAACGCCTGCGGTGAAATGATATCCACGTGGGCGCAGTCCTGGCTGTACACCTCAAGCTCCGCCACCCACGGCGCCCAGGCGACCTGCGGATCCATCGTTCGCGTCCGCTCGGCGACGAACAGCGTCGCTTTGCCATCAAAGCGCGCGCTGTGCGCCGTGGTGAGCAGCCGCACCGCGTCGGCGTAGTTGCCCTCTATAGCGTTAAACAGCTCGCTGGAGCCCTGTCCCTGCTGGGCAGCAATAAACGCCTGACGCTCGCGCTCGATCTCCGCCAGCACTTCCGGGTCAAGGCCGTTGGCCTCTTTCTCCGACCAGTTCTGGGTTTCCGGCGGCCAGGTGTCCAGCAGGCCGAGGAAGGCCACCGCTTCTCCCTGCTCGCGCAGACGGGAGGCAATACCCTGCGCCAGCGTGCCGCCGAGGGAATAGCCGAACAGATAATATGGCCCCCGCAGCTGCTGCTTACGCAACGTATTAAGATGATGCTCAATGACCCCATCCAGATCAGCGCACTGCTGCATCGGACCGTCCGGACGCGGCGACTGAATGCCGACAATGGACCAGCGCGGGCTGAGGTAGCGCGCCAGGACGCTAAACTGCCAGGCAAAGCCGGACGCCGGGTGGAAGCAGAACAGCGTCGGCCCGTCGCTTTCGCGCAGCGGCAGAAGGGTTTCATACCCCAGACGCTGCGCCTGCTCGTCGCTCATCTGCGAGTCCAGCAGCGCGCTGAGCTTGCTCACCGAGGAGGCGACCATAATCTGCCCCGGCGTAACCTTGCGCTCGAACGCGCGGCTAAGCTGCGCCGCCAGGCGCATCGCCAGCAGCGAGTGTCCGCCGAGGGCAAAGAAGTCGGTCTCAATGTCGTTGACCTCGCAGCCCAGCAGCGCGGAAAATGCCTGCGCGACGGCGATTTCGGATTCGCTTTCCGGCACGCGGCCAGAGGTTTTACTCGTCAACTCCGGCAGCGGCAGCGCCTTGCGATCCAGCTTGCCGTTCGCGCTGAGCGGCAGCGCGCTGATTTGCAGCAGCACCACCGGCACCATGTGCGGCGGCAGCTGGGCTTTGAGCGACGCAAGCAGCGCGTCGCGGTCCAGCGGTAAGCCGGATTCGGAGACGACGTATCCCACCAGCTGGCGGGCATCCCCGCCGGTGGCCGCCGCCTGGTTGAACACGCAGGCGTGGGCGACGGCCTGGGCCACGTCCGGCAGCGACAGCATCGCCCGGTCGATTTCGCCCAGCTCGATGCGCTGGCCGCGAATTTTTAACTGGTCATCGCTGCGGCCGAGATATTCCACCGCGCCGTTGTCCAGCCAGCGGGCAACGTCGCCGGTGCGGTACATCCGCTCGCCGGGGGCAAACGGGTCGGCAATAAAGCGGCTGGCGGTGAGGTCCGGACGTCCCAGATACCCCTGCGCCAGCTGAATGCCGGTGAGATACAGATCGCCCGCCACGCCGAACGGCACCGGGTGCATCATCGCGTCCAGAATGCGCAGTCCCGTATTCCACACCGGGAAGCCGATCGGCACGCTGTTGCCCTCAACCGCCGCCAGCTCGGGGCCATACGCCGGATACCAGCTGACGTCCACCGCCGCTTCGGTTGGGCCATACAGGTTGTGCAGCGGCGCATGGGTGAGCTGCTCCCACTCGCGGCACAGCTCGGTCGGCAGCGCTTCGCCGCTGCAGAACACCTGCTTAAGCGTTCTGCAGCAGTCGACGTTTTCCGGCGTCAGCGAGTCGACAAACGCCGCCAGCATCGACGGCACGAAGTGGGTGGTGGTCACGCCGTGCCGTGCGAAGAAGCTCTGCATCGCCTGCGGATCTCGGTGCGCGTCCGGCTCTGCCATCACCAGCTTCGCCCCGGCGATAAAGGGCCACCAGAACTCCCATACCGACACGTCAAAGCTGCACGGCGTTTTCTGCGCCACCACGTCCGTCGCGTCCAGCGGGTAGTGGTCCTGCATCCACTTCAGGCGGTTAACGATGGCGGTATGGCCGACCATGACCCCTTTTGGACGCCCGGTCGAGCCGGAGGTAAAGATGATGTAGGCCGTCTGCTCCGGCTTGGCCAGCCGCAGCGGTTCAGCACCCGCGGCCGGTAACAGTGTGTTGTAACTAAACGTCTCGACGGACAGATCGCTAAATCGCGGAAGCTGTTCGTCAGTGGTAATAAGCAGGGACGGCTTCGCGTCCTCGAGCATCATCCGCAGACGATCGTCCGGGTAGCCGGTATCCAGTGGCAGCCACGCGGCACCAGCCTCGACGATGCCGTGCAGCGCCAGCGTCAGGAACACCGAGCGCGGCAGAGCCACCGCCACGCTGTCGCCCGGCTTCACGCCGCGCTCGCGCAGCAGGTTTGCCAGCGCGATGACCTGCTCGCGCATCTGGCGATAGTTCAGCTCAACGCGCGCATCCGCCAGCGCCGGGGCGTCCGGCGTTTTGCTCGCCTGCTCCGCCACCAGATCCGCCAGCGTGGTGGCCGGCAGCGCCAGCCCGGTATCGTTGATGCGCGCAAGCATCTGGTATTCCTGCTCTGAAACGGTTTCCACCTCGCCGCAGCGCAGGTCCGGGTTGGCCGCAAACTGCATCAGCATCGCGTTCAGGCGCGCAACGTGACGCGTCAGCGTCGCCTCGTCGTAGCGCTGCTTACTGGCGAGGATCTCAATGCTCAGCCCACCCTGCTCGTCCGGGAACAGCGCCAGCTCGAGATCGTTTACCGGGCCGGTCGCCAGCGTGTGGGTGATGGCCTCCACGCCGTCGATATCCAGCTGATAATCAAACACCTTCACGTTCAGCACCGGGCCAAACAGGGCTTCGTCGCCTGCGGCACGCCCGCTGTCGCGCACGATCTGCTCGGCGTCGTAGCGCTGGTGGCGGCGCATTTTTTTCAGCTGGTTGGCCAGGCGCAGCGCCAGCTCCGGCAGGCTCTCCTGCGGGTTGATATTCACCGCCAGCGGCAGGACGTTGAGCACCGGCCCGGTCGCGGTCAGCGCGGCGGAGCCCATTCGTCGCATAAAGATAAACCCGGCGGCGTAGTCCAGCCGTCCGGTCAGGCGCCCCAGCCACAGCGCCACCAGCGCAAGGGCCAGATCGGTACGCTGCGCCTGTCCTGCCGCCTGCGCAAGCTGGCTGAAGGCGCGACCGTCGGCAGCGATTTTCAGGCGCAGGATATCGGTAGTAGCGGCGCGTCCCGGCAGCGGTGCGGAAGAGAGCGAGACCGGAGAAGGAAGCTGCCTGCGCTGCTCGGCCCAGAAAGCGCCGTCGCGCTGATACGCCTCGCTGTCGCGATAGTGCTGATACTCCTCCACCACTTCGGCAAATGGCGTAAACGGGGAGTCAGGAGTCGGTTCATCCTTTTTCCACGCGGCGTAAATCGCGGCGATCTGGCGGGTAATGGCCGGGAAGCTGAAGCCATCCACCACCAGATGGTGATAGCGCTGATACCAGTACCAGTGGCTTTCCCCCACCTGAATCAGCTGGTGAAACGCCAGCGGCTGACCGCTGTCGACGCGCAGGTTCTGGCGGAGATCGGCCTCCATCAGCGCCACGGCAGCGTCGTGAGAGGTAACGCGAACGATGGACGGCTCCGGCAGAATGAGGGTGTCATCCACCCACTGCCACACCTCGCCGTTATCCTCGGCAAAACGCATTCGCAGGGTATCGGCCTGCATCATGCCCTCAGCGATGGCTTTTGCCAGCAATGGCGCGTCGATATCGCCTTTCAGCTCGGTGTAGTGCGCCACGCTCCAGGCGTTTGGCAGGTAGGACAGCTGTTCCGCCATCCAGATACCCGGCTGGGCGGCGACGAGAGGAAGCCGTTTCATGCGCTCCCCTCCGCAAAATGGGACGGTTCAAGCGTGCGCCAGTTCCCGGCGAGCCACTGCTGGCACGCCTCCTGAGACTGGGCCTCGCACACCACGCGCCACCCCGCCGACAGTTCGCACTGCTGCGGCCACAGGCTGTACTGCCCACGGTCGTTTTGCAAAATGGCGAACTGTCCCTGCGGATTATCGAAAGGATTGCTGAATTCCATACAGACTCCGTTATTGAATAAGCGGCTGCCAGAGGGTCATTAGCCCCTGCGTCAGCCCACCGCGCCAGCAAAGCGCGTCGTGTCCGCCGTCAACCTGACGCCAGTAAACCTGCTGCGCGCGGAGTTCGGCGTAAATCGCCTGGTTCGCGCGGAAGATAAGCGGCTCGTTACGCCCGGCCTCAAGGATGATGCGCAGCCCGCGTGCGGTTTTTTCACCCGCTTTAAGCTGTTCGATGAGCAGCCCGTCCTGCTGCCCGCCGCGGTGCGGCCACCAGTAGGATCCGGACTGGCTGAGGATGCAGCCAAAGCGCTGCGGCCAGTTGAGGCCAGCATAAAGCGAAGAGAGGCCGCCAAAGCTCTGGCCCGCGACCACGGTACGGTCGGCGCGGTCGCTGAAGGACGCGAGCTGTTTTACATGAGGGAGAAGTTCTTCCTGCACCGCCAGCCAGAAATCGCGGTTACAGGGCAATTCGCGGCTGCGATGTTCCATGTCGATCGCGTCAATTAATACGTAGACCGCAGGGGGCAGTTGGCGCCCGGTGGTGAGCGACGCCAGCGCAGGCCAGACGGGCATACTTTCGGCCCAGAACTGCCCGTCGAGCAGCACCGCCAGCGGGCGCTCGGGGCCGTCATCCCCGGTGGTGAAAATCCAGACGCGACGGCGGTTTTTCAGGCGCGCGCTTTCCCATTCAATGCAGATCGGCGCCTTGAAGGGCGTTTTGGGCTGATTCCAGCCGGGCTGAACGGGCGCGTCCGGCATCTCAAGCGCCGAGACGGCATGACCGCGCCCGCCGCGCCAGCTCTGCGGATTCAGCGGGTCGGAAACCGCGTGCGGCAGCAGCCTGCGCCAGCCTTCGCGCAGCGCCATGCGGTCCGGCTGCTGACCTTCAAACACGGTATCGGCAAAATCGTTTTCATTTACGGAGGGGATAAAACAGTAGCTGCCGCGCCATTCCGGGCTGAACTCGCCCTGCCACTGCCAGACGTCGGTATCCGGAATGCGTTCAAGAGATTGCGGGCGGGCATTCTGATGATGGTCGGTCACGCCGGTAACGTAGAGCCAGACGCGTTTGACCGATGAGGTTTTCTGCGTGCCTGCCGGATCCCGCCACCAGAAGGTGACGCGACAGTTCTCCTTCAGACGTTCCCATTCAGGTCCGTTTTTCGACTGCCACCACGCTTCACTTCCGGTTGTTAACGTCGTCACCATTATAACCCCATGTTTAACAGACTTTTTTGTTTCAGAGCAAATTTTATTGATAATATTATTGATAACTATTTGCATTTGCAATAGCGTAATGCCCGCGCTGTGGGAAGCGCGCTCATTAAATAACCATAAAAGCGGGACGTACAATGAATAAGAAGATTCACTCTCTGGCCTTGCTGGTCAATTTAGGGATTTATGGTGTCGCTCTGCCCGCCGTGGCAGACGACAACACCGCCTCTGCGCAGCACGAAGACACTATGGTGATCACCGCCGCCGAGCAGAATTTACAGGCGCCGGGCGTGTCGACCATCACCGCCGACGAGATCCGCAAAAACCCGCCCGCGCGCGACGTGGCGGAAATCATCCGCACCATGCCGGGCGTTAACCTCACCGGGAACTCCACCAGCGGCCAGCGTGGAAACAACCGTCAGATTGACATTCGCGGCATGGGGCCGGAAAACACCCTGATCCTGATCGACGGCAAGCCGGTCACCAGCCGCAACTCTATTCGTCTGGGCTGGCGCGGCGAGCGTGACACCCGCGGCGATACCGGCTGGGTGCCGCCGGAGATGATCGAGCGCATCGAAGTGATCCGCGGTCCGGCCGCCGCGCGCTACGGCAACGGCGCGGCAGGCGGCGTGGTGAACATCATCACCAAAAAATTCGACGACCAGTGGCACGGCTCCTGGAACACCTACCTGAACGCGCCAGAGCACAAGGACGAAGGTTCCACCAAACGCACCAACTTCAGCCTGAGCGGCCCGCTGGGCGGCGACTTCAGCTTCCGCATGTTCGGTAACCTGGACAAAACCCAGGCCGACGCGTGGGACATCAACCAGGGTCACCAGTCTGACCGAACCGGTGCCTACGCCGACACGCTGCCCGCGGGCCGTGAAGGGGTGGAAAATAAAGACATCAACGGCGTGGTGCGCTGGGACTTTGCGCCGATGCAGTCTCTGGAATTTGAGGCGGGCTACAGCCGCCAGAACAACCTCTACGCCGGTGATACCCAGAATACCAACAACGACAACAGCTCCAGCGGTCTGGTGAAAAAGAACTACGGCAAAGAGACCAACCGTATCTATCGCCAGAACTTCGCGGTAACCTGGAACGGCGGCTGGGATAACGGCATTACCACCAGCAACTGGGCGCAGTACGAGCACACCCGCAACTCCCGTCTGGGCGAAGGGCTGGCGGGCGGTCTGGAAGGCCTGTTCAACAGTAATAAATTCACCGACACCGATCTGGCCGACGTGATGCTGCACAGTGAAATCAACCTGCCGATTGATTTCCTCGTTAACCAGAACCTGACGCTCGGCACCGAGTGGAACCAGCAGCGCATGAAGGACTCGACCTCCTTCACCCAAACCCAGCAGGGCGGCACCATTCCGGGCATGAGCAACGACCGCAGCCCGTACACCTCGGCGGAGATTTTCTCCCTGTTCGCCGAAAACAACATGGAGCTGACCGACAGCACCATGCTGACCCCTGCCCTGCGCTTCGACCACCACACTATCGTCGGCAACAACTGGAGCCCATCCCTGAACCTGTCGCAGGGTCTGGGGGATGACTTCACGCTGAAGATGGGGATCGCCCGCGCCTATAAGGCGCCGAGCCTGTACCAGACCAACCCGAACTACCTGCTCTACAGCAAAGGCCAGGGCTGCTACGCCAGCTCCGACGGCGTGGGCTGCTACATGATGGGTAACGACGACCTGAAGGCCGAAACCAGCATCAACAAAGAGATTGGCCTGGAGTGGAAACACGACGGCTGGCTGGCGGGCGTCACCTGGTTCCGCAACGACTACCGCGACAAGATTGAAGCGGGCTACGCGCCGATTGGCCAGACTTCTTCCGGTAAAGTGCAGACGGATATCTACCAGTGGGAAAACGTACCGAAAGCGGTGGTCGAAGGGCTGGAAGGCTCCCTGAACGTGCCGGTCAGCGACACGATCAACTGGACCAACAACATCACCTACATGCTGCAGAGCAAGAACAAGGAGACCGGCGATCGTCTGTCGATTATTCCGGAGTACACGCTGAACTCGACCCTGAGCTGGCAGGTGCATCAGGACGTGTCGCTCCAGTCGACCTTCACCTGGTACGGCAAGCAGCAGCCGAAGAAGTACAACTACAAAGGTCAGCCGGTAACCGGGTCTGAGAAAGACGAAGTCAGCCCGTACAGCATCGTTGGCCTGAGCGCGACCTGGGATATGACCAAAAACGTTAGTCTGACCGGCGGCGTGGATAACGTCTTCGACAAACGCCAGTGGCGCGCGGGTAATGCCCAGACGACCGGAAATGCCACCACCGGTGCGTATATGTACGGTGCGGGAGCGTATACGTATAATGAGCCGGGCCGTACCTGGTACATGAGCGTGAATACGCGATTCTAAGGTAAAAACAAAACGGCAACCCAGTTGCCGTTTTTAGTGTTTGCCCCCTCTCCCCATGGGAGAGGGCCGGGGTGAGGGCATCAGGCCGCACAATTCTGAAGGGAAAAACATGCACACAACCCACACCACGTTCATTCTTGCCGGCCACACCGTCCACCACGTCACCTTCGCCCCCACCACCTTCACCGATGCCGATCTCCTCTGGCTCCCCCACCACGCAGAGCTTTCAAACGCCGGAAGCAAACGCAAAGCTGAGCATCTGGCAGGCCGCATCGCCGCCGCGCATGCGCTCGGTGCGATACATGAACGCGCGATCCCCGGCATCGGCCCCAGCGGCGAACCGCTCTGGCCGAAAGGGGTTTCGGGGAGCATTACCCACAGCGGCACGCAGGCGATGGCGGTTGTCGTCCCTCATCCAGATGCGCTCGTAGGTATTGATTGCGAAGCCATTCTTCCAGACCACGAAGCCCGCGAAATCCAGGACGGCATCATTGATGCGCAGGAGGCGATATGCCTGACGCACTCGTGCTACCCCTTTGCGCTGGCGCTGACGCTCGCTTTTAGCGCCAAAGAGAGTTTGTTTAAAGCCCTCTTCCCGAAGGTAAATACTTACATGGGGTTTGAGTGGGCGAGAGTCACTGAGTTATCGGAAAAAACAATCACGCTGGCGCATTCGCACCCTGCTGGAGACTATCCTGAAGGTAAACGCTTCAACCTCGTCTGGCAGCATAATGATGGGAACGTGTGGACGCTGCTAAAAGTCTGATGGCGCTGCGCTTATCAGGCCTACGGTAAACCGATTTTGTAGGCCGGGTAAGGCATCGCCGCCACCCGGCTTGAGGGCGACGGCGATGCGTTTATAGGTTATTCAGCTCAAATCTCAAACATCCGGGAACATCACGCTATTCCCCGGCGCTTCCCTGTGCAGATGGATAAAGTTCAGGTGCCGTTCATACTGGTCCAGAATGTCCGTAATCACCTGCTCCTTGCTGTAGTCCATCAAATCATTCCCCTGGCTCCCTTCCAGCAGGAAGGTCTCAAGCCGGTAGTAGGTCGATTTCCCGCTGCGCGCCCGGTAGGTAAACCCGGGTACTGAATACTGCTGCGGCCAGATCTGATAAACAAAGTTCTGCTCGTCGCCCATATGCACCAGCAGATCCAGGTGCCCCAGGGTCTCTCCCTCCTCCGGCGGCAGGTTTTTCAGCTCCACGTAGGCGCCACGCAGCTTCAGCTCCTGCGCAACCTCTTCCATTGCCGGGAAGCAGACCGTCTCCATCATCTGTTTGGTGTAGCGCGTGCCCGGATAGTTCATCAGGCGCGAGAGGCGTTTCTTCCAGCTCAGCCTGTCCTGCGCGCCCATCGGACGCGGCGCGGTGTCGCGACTCGCGCTGACGCGGCGGTAGTCTTCCACCTTGAGCGATTTATACAGCCCGGCCATCACGAAGAAGATGACGAAGCTGAACGGCAGGCCCATGATCACCGTGGTGTTCTGCAACGCCGAAATGCCGTTGGTCATCAGCATGCCGAGCGTCAGCAGGCCGATGGCGACGGACCAGAAGATGCGCAGCCAGTTCGGCGCGTCGCTGTTGATGTCCTTCAGCTTCGAGGTGAAGTTGCCCAGCACCAGCGCGCCGGAATCTGCCGAGGTGACGTAGAACAGCAGGCCGGTGATGGTCGCCACGGAGGCGCTAAAGGTAAACGCCGGGTACTGCGCCAGCAGGCTGTAGAAGCCGCGCTCCGGGTGCGCCATCGCTTCCTGCGCGAAGGTTGCATTGCCGTGGATGATCTCATGCAGCGCGCTGTTGCCGAAAATCGACAGCCACAGCAGGGTAAAGGTGAACGGGATAATCAGCGTGCCCATCACGAACTGGCGGATGGTGCGGCCACGCGAAATACGCGCCAGAAACAGGCCGACAAACGGCGACCACGCCACCCACCACGCCCAGAAGAACAGCGTCCAGTTGTTCATCCACTCTACCGGGCGGTCGAAGGCGAAGCTGTTCAGCGTCATGCCCATAAAGCGGTTTACGTAGTCGCCCACGTTGAGCACTAAGGCATTGAGCAGGAACGAGGTATCGCCCATAAACAGCACGAACAGGATCAGGCCCAGCGCCAGCGCCACGTTCAGCTCGGAGAGCACGCGGATGCCTTTATCGACGCCCGACGTCACCGAGATGGTGGCGATAATGACGGAGAGCGCAATCAGCGCCGCTTTGGCCGCCATCGAATCCGGGATATCAAACAGCACGCTCAGCCCGTAGTTGAGCTGCACCACGCCAATCCCGAGGGTCGTCGCGATACCAAAGATGGTGCCGATCACCGCCGCAATATCGACGCTGTGGCCAATCGGGCCGTTAATCTTTTTACCGAAGATCGGGTACAGCGCGGAGCGGATGGTGAGAGGTAAATTATAACGATAGCTAAAGTATCCGAGCGCCATGCCCATCAGGGCGTACATCGACCAGCCCGTCAGGCCGTAGTGGAACAGCGTCCAGACCATCGCCTGGCGCGCGGCCTCCATCGTCTGCCCTGCCCCTTCCGGCGGCTGCATATACTGCGTAACCGGTTCCGCCACGGAGAAGAACATCAGGTCGATGCCGATGCCCGCGGCAAACAGCATCGCGGCCCAGCTCAGCAGGCTGAACTCGGGCTTGGACTGCTCAGGCCCGAGCTTCACCGAGCCGAAGCGCGAGCAGGCAATGCAGACCACGAAGACGATATAGAGCGTCGCGGCCAGCAGATAGTACCAGCCGAATGTCTTCGACACCCAGTTCAGGGTGCGCCCAATCCACTCGGCAGAAAAATCACGAAAGAAGATCGTCGTCAGGGAAAACAACAAAATCAGCCCGGCGGAAGTATAAAAAACGACCGGGTTGATTTTGTCTTTTTCTCTGTCTTGTGAAAGGTCTGTCATCCAGTATCCCCACTGTTTTTGTAACTATTGAAATCCAAATCCGCAACAATTAAGACACATTTTATATTGAACGTCCAATCAAAAACCGCTTTAATGTATTACCAACGCTGATGAATGGAGTGGCAAAAATGCCCAAAGTGGGGATGCAGCCGATCCGGCGCAGGCAGCTTATCGACGCCACGCTGGAAGCAATAAATGAAGTGGGAATGCATGACGCGACGATCGCGCAGATCGCCCGTCGGGCGGGCGTTTCCACGGGGATCATCAGTCACTACTTCAAAGACAAAAACGGTCTGCTGGAAGCGACCATGCGCGACATCACCGGCCAGCTGCGCGACGCGGTTTTGAGCCGCTTACGCGCCCTGCCGGACGGCAGCGCGGAGCAGCGCCTGCAGGCAATTGTCGGCGGCAATTTTGATGAAACCCAGACCAGCGGCGCGGCAATGAAGGCCTGGCTGGCCTTCTGGGCGAGCAGCATGCACCAGCCGATGCTCTACCGCCTGCAGCAGGTGAGCAGCCGTCGCTTGTTGTCAAACCTGGTGTACGAGTTCCGCCGTGAGCTGCCGCGCGAACAGGCCGAAGAGGCGGGCTACGGCCTGGCGGCGCTGATCGACGGGCTGTGGCTACGCGCCGCGCTGAGCGGCAAGCCGCTGGATAAGACCCTGGCGCAGTCGCTCACCAGCCACTTCATCAGCCAGCATTTACCGACCGAATAACCGAGGAGAATTTATGTCCCGAATGGCAGAACAGCAGCTTTATATCAATGGTGGTTATACCTCCGCCACCAGCGGTCACACCTTCGAGACCATCAACCCGGCCAACGGTGAAGTTCTGGCGAGCGTACAGGCCGCCGGGAGAGAAGACGTCGATCGCGCCGTGGAAAGCGCAATACGCGGGCAAAAAATCTGGGCGGCGATGACCGCCATGGAGCGCTCGCGCGTTCTGCGTCGCGCCGTCGATATCCTGCGCGAGCGCAACGATGAGCTGGCGAAGCTGGAAACCCTCGATACCGGTAAAGCGTATTCCGAAACCTCAACCGTCGATATCGTCACCGGCGCGGACGTGCTGGAGTACTACGCGGGGCTGATCCCGGCGCTGGAAGGCAGCCAGATCCCGCTGCGTGAGACCTCGTTCGTCTACACCCGCCGCGAGCCGCTGGGCGTGGTGGCGGGTATCGGCGCGTGGAACTACCCGATCCAGATCGCCCTGTGGAAATCCGCCCCGGCGCTGGCGGCGGGCAACGCAATGATCTTCAAGCCGAGCGAAGTGACGCCGCTCACCGCCCTGAAGCTCGCAGAAATCTACACCGAAGCGGGCGTTCCGGACGGCGTGTTTAACGTCCTGCCGGGCGTGGGCGCGGAGACCGGCCAGTACCTGACCGAGCATCCGGGCATCGCGAAAGTCTCCTTCACCGGCGGCGTTGCCAGCGGCAAAAAGGTGATGGCCAACTCGGCGGCCTCGTCCCTGAAAGAGGTGACGATGGAGCTGGGCGGTAAATCCCCGCTGATTATTTTCGACGACGCCGATCTGGATCTCGCGGCAGACATCGCCATGATGGCGAACTTCTTCAGCTCCGGCCAGGTGTGCACCAACGGCACCCGCGTGTTCGTGCCCGCGAAATTCAAGGTCGCGTTTGAGCAGAAAATCGTCGAGCGCGTGGGCCGCATCCGCGCGGGCGATCTGTTCGACGAACGCACCAACTTCGGCCCGATGGTCAGCTTCCCGCACCGCGACAGCGTGCTGCGCTACATCGCCAAAGGCAAAGAGGAAGGCGCGCGCGTGCTGTGCGGCGGCGACGTGCTGAAGGGCGAAGGCTTCGACAACGGCGCGTGGGTTGCCCCGACCGTGTTCACCGACTGCACCGACGAGATGACCATCGTGCGCGAAGAGATCTTCGGCCCGGTGATGTCCATCCTCACCTATGAAAGTGAAGAAGAAGCGCTCCGCCGCGCCAACGACACCGACTACGGTCTGGCGGCGGGCATCGTCACTGCCGACCTGAACCGCGCGCACGGCGCCATTCATCAGCTCGAAGCGGGCATCTGCTGGATCAACACCTGGGGTGAATCCGCCGCAGAAATGCCGGTCGGCGGCTACAAACACTCCGGCATTGGCCGCGAGAACGGCGTGATGACGCTGCAGAGCTACACCCAGGTGAAGTCCATCCAGGTTGAGATGGGTAAATTCCAGTCCATATTTTAACCGGGAGGTTTATTTGCAATTTGACTACATCATTATCGGGGCCGGCTCTGCCGGCAACGTGCTGGCAACGCGACTGACTGAAGATCCGAACACCACCGTCCTGCTGCTTGAGGCGGGCGGGCCGGACTACCGCTTTGACTTCCGCACCCAAATGCCCGCCGCGCTGGCGTTTCCGCTGCAGGGCAAGCGCTACAACTGGGCGTATGAAACCGAGCCAGAGCCTTACATGAACAACCGCCGCATGGAGTGCGGACGCGGCAAAGGGCTGGGCGGCTCGTCGCTGATCAACGGCATGTGCTACATCCGCGGTAACGCGATGGATCTCGACAACTGGGCCAAAGAATCTGGCCTTGAGCACTGGAGCTACCTCAACTGCCTGCCCTACTACCGCAAGGCAGAGACGCGCGACGTGGGGCCGAACGACTATCACGGCGGCGACGGTCCGGTGAGCGTTACTACCTCGAAACCGGGCGTGAACCCGTTGTTCGAGGCGATGGTGGAGGCGGGCGTGCAGGCGGGCTATCCGCGCACCGACGATCTCAACGGCTACCAGCAGGAAGGCTTCGGCCCGATGGACCGCACGGTCACGCCGCAGGGCCGACGCGCCAGCACCGCGCGCGGCTATCTGGACCAGGCTAAAAAGCGCCCGAACCTGACCATCCGCACTCACGCCATGACCGATCATATTATTTTTGACGGCAAGCGCGCGGCGGGCGTCGAGTGGCTGGAGGGCGAAAGCACCATCCCGTCCAGAGCGACGGCGAATAAAGAGGTACTGCTGTGTGCAGGCGCGATTGCCTCCCCGCAGATCCTCCAGCGCTCCGGCGTGGGCAGCGCGGAGCTGCTGAAGCAGTTCGATATCCCGCTGGTGCACGACCTGCCCGGCGTGGGCGAAAACCTGCAGGATCACCTGGAGATGTACCTCCAGTACGAATGCAAAGAGCCGGTCTCCCTCTACCCTGCCCTGCAGTGGTGGAACCAGCCGAAGATTGGCGCCGAGTGGCTGTTTGGCGGCACCGGCGTGGGCGCGAGCAACCACTTCGAAGCGGGCGGTTTTATCCGCAGCCGCGAAGAGTTCGAATGGCCGAACATTCAGTACCACTTCCTGCCGGTAGCGATTAACTACAACGGCTCGAACGCGGTAAAAGAGCACGGCTTCCAGTGCCACGTTGGCTCCATGCGCTCCCCGAGCCGCGGCCACGTGCGCATCAAGTCCCGCGATCCGCACCAGCATCCGGCGATCCTGTTCAACTATATGTCTCACGAGCAGGACTGGCAGGAGTTCCGCGACGCTATCCGCATCACCCGCGAGATCATGCACCAGCCCGCGCTGGACAAATATCGCGGTCGCGAAATCAGCCCGGGTATCGAATGCCAGACCGACGAGCAGCTGGACGAGTTCGTGCGCAACCACGCGGAAACCGCCTTCCACCCGTGCGGCACCTGCAAGATGGGCTATGACGAGATGGCTGTGGTCGACGGCGAAGGCCGCGTTCACGGGCTGGAAGGGCTGCGCGTGGTGGATGCGTCGATCATGCCGCAGATCATCACCGGCAACCTGAACGCCACCACTATTATGATTGGCGAAAAAATTGCCGACGCCATTCGCGGGCGCGAGCCGCTGGCGAAGAGCACGGCGGCGTATTATGTGGCGAACGGGGCGCCGGTTCGTCAGGCACGACAGAAAGTCTAAAATCCTGCCCTCTCCTTAAAAGGAGAGGGTTTTCAATACTTCCCTTCATTACGATAATATTTTTTCGCCAGCTATAAGAAATAAATATTAGCCTGCAATTATTTTGTTTATTTAAAAGTCGATTGACACTGTTCCCGCAACTCAACTATGTTTAATCGAATGTCGCTCCACCTGAAATATACAATATATTCAAACCTGAAATTAAAGATATTCTTATTATTCTTTAATTTGTCCCTGCCTTTATTTTTGCATCACACAACAGTGAGATAAGATCATGAATAATAGTTCAAACAAAGTTATTGTTATCACCGGTGCCAGCAGCGGTATTGGTGAGGCCATTGCCCTTCATCTGGCAAATAAACCTTTTTCTCTGGTGCTGGTTGCCCGTCGTCTGGAGAGAATTAACGCCCTGGTGGATCGCATTATTCAGCAGGGGGGCCAGGCGATTGCCGTGAAGGCAGACGTGACCCGACAGGAGGAGGTTCAGCGCGCGATTGACGCTGCCGTTGCCGCATACCAGCGCGTCGACGTGCTGATCAACAACGCGGGCTTTATGGCGATTGCCCCCCTCAGCGAGCTGAAAACCGACGAGTGGGACCGGATGATCGATACCAATGTCAAAGGCGTGCTGTACGGTATCGCAGCGGCATTCCCGGTATTCCAGCGACAGGGGAGCGGACACTTTATTAACGTAGCCTCCGTGGCGGGTATCAAGGTCCTTGCCCCCGGCGGCGTGGTGTACAGCGCCACGAAATTCGCCGTCCGCGCCCTGAGTGAAGGCTTACGTCAGGAAGCGGGGAAAACCGTTCGGACGACCCTTATTTCCCCCGGCGCCGTTGAAAGCGAGCTGCAGTTTGGCAGCTCTGATGCCCCGAGCAAACAGTTCCTGCATGAATTTTATAAGCAGGCTATTCCGGCAGAGTCGATTGCCAGAGCCGTATTATTTGCTATCGAACAGCCTGGCGACGTTGATGTAAATGAAATAATTGTCCGTCCTACGCAGGAAGAATTTTAGCATGAGTTAAATAAAGCTGAATGAGGTGTCATTATGATTAAATCATTAACGTCCATATCAGATTTAAATATGCGATCGGGTGCCGACATTCTCCTTGAAGTGCTGGAGAGTGAAGGTGTGGAATATATTTTTGGCAACCCCGGCACCACCGAACTCCCGCTCATTGATGCCCTTCTTCGCCATGAAAATATTCACTATATTCTGGCACTCCAGGAGAGCAGCGTGGTCGCCATTGCCGACGGCTACGCGAAAGCCTCCGGCAAGACCGGTTTTATCAATTTGCATACCGCCAGCGGTCTTGGGCACTGCATGGGGAATCTCATTAATTCGCGGATCATGAAAACGCCGCTGGTTGTCACCGTCGGGCAGCAGGATACCCGGCACTACGTGCGCGACCCGCTCCTGTACGATGACATTGTCTCCATTGGCTCGCCGGTGGTGAAATGGGCGCAGGAGGTCACCAGCGCCGATCAGCTCCCGGTTCTTGTGCGCCGGGCCTTTCATGCCGCCAGCTACCCCCCCGCGGGTCCGGTGCTGCTATCCCTGCCAATGAACGTGATGGAAGAGCTCAGCGACGCCGGGATACAAACGGCCTCTAAAGTGAACTACCACACCGTGGCGGGCTCGCTGGACGAACTGGCGCAGGCGCTCAGCGAAGTTACCCCCGGCAGGATCATGATTGTGGCGGGGGATGAAGTTCACTCCAGCGGCTCGACGCAGGAGATTGTCCAGCTTGCTGAAGCGCTAGGCGCCCACGTCTACGGCTCCTCCTGGCCGTTGAATTTGCCCTTCCCCACGCAGCACGCGCTCTGGCGAGGCAATATGCCCACCACCGCAAATGAAATCGCCAGCGTCGTTAATGCCTACGATGCGGTGTTTATCATCGGCGGCAGAAGCCTGATTACCATTTTGTATAGCGAGGGCGAGGCCATTCCGGAAACCTGCGCGGTGTATCAGCTCTCGGCGGATATGAACGAACTTGGCCGCACCTACGCCACCCGCCTCTCGGTGATGGGGGATATAAAACTCTCCCTGAAGGAACTGCTGCCGAAGCTTGAGCAGCGCCGGGTGGCAAGCAAATTGACGCATCAGCGGCTGCTCAAAGCGGCACGCGCTGAACGTGAAAAAGAGTGGCAACTGCAGGAAGAGCGTCTGGCAGCCGAGCGGCTGCGCCCGGCGATTTCGCCGATGGTCGCGGCCTACGAGGTGATAAAGTCCGTTCCGCCGGGCACCACGATTGTCGACGAGGCGATAGCAACGGCCAGACACGTTCGCCGGTTTATCTCCGACCAGCAGCACCCGCGCTACTACTTTATGCGCGGCGGCGGTCTGGGCTGGGGAATGCCTGCAGCAGTAGGGCACTCGCTGGGGCTGGGACGCGAGCCGGTAGTGTGTCTGGTTGGCGACGGCGCCTCCCTGTACTCGCCGCAGGCGCTCTGGACGGCGGCGCACGAAAATCTGCCCGTCACCTTTATCGTGATGAATAACCTGGAGTACAACATCCTGAAAAACTTCATGAAGGGACAGCCGGGCTACAGTTCGACAAAGCTGGGTCGCTTTATCGGGATGGATCTGATTAACCCGCGAATTGATTTCCAGTCGCTGGGCGCCGCGATGGGTATCCGCTGCTGCCGGGTGACCCAGGCCGCGGATATCGCCACGGCGGTGACGCAGGGGCTACAGTCCGGAAAAACCAATTTGATCGAAATTGCCATTTCCGCAGATTGATCGACCGTTTCAGATGTACCCTACATTAAACACTTATAACCGAAACGCCTCAAGCCGCTTAATCTGCCGCCCTTCCCCGTCAAAATTCTCCGCCGCCAGCCAGGCGCGCAGCTCGGCGTCTCTTTGCGGCCACTCGCCGTCAATAATAGAAAGCATATCGCTGTCGCGGTTGCGCCCTTTGCGCACCAGCTTCTGGCGCAGGCGTCCTTCCCAGACAAACCCCAGCCGCTCCGCCGCGCTGCGCGACGCAATGTTCATGGAATCGCACTTCCACTCGACGCGCCGGTAGCCGTGCTCAAACGCATTTTTCAGCAGCAGCCACACCGTTTCGGTGCCCATCCGGGTTCCTTTCATCCTGCGCGACCAGGTCACGTGACCAATTTCCACCGACCCCAGCAGCCGCTCGTTAGCCATATAGCTCACCAGCCCCACCGAGCGTTCGGTGCGTAAATCAATGACGGCAAACGGCACCAGCTCATCGTCCATCACCTTAGCCACGATCCAGTGGGCGGTGGCTTCCACGCTCGCTGGCTGCGTGCTGGCAAGCCACGTCCAGTCGCTGTCGTCGCCCAGCGCGTAGGCCTCATAGAGATCGGCCGCGTGGCGATCGGCATCCAGCGGCTCCAGGCGGCAATACTGGCCGAACAGCGGCGTGCGGGTTAATACGCGCGCGCCTCTCCAGTCCGGAACGATATCGTTAACGGTTTGACCATGTTGATTGATTTCGGGCACGGCGGTGACTCCCTGAAAGGTAAGGAGTTTGTTATAGCAGGTTAAAAAGCGGGCGAAAAGCAGCGTATTTTAATAGCCCGAGCGCATGCGATATTCCCGCAAGATATAAGCAAAGCTGAATTTCGACTTTGCGGAATGTCAGAGTCGACCTAACGTAGCGGAGCATAAAACAATCACAATATATTCTTCTCAGGGATCGCTATGACGAAAAAACTGTTGCCGTTACTGGTGCTGGCTGCGCTCTCAGGCGTTGTCCACGCCGCTACTCCGCCCAACACGCTGGTTGTTGCCCAGGGGCTGGATGACATCGTGAGCCTCGACCCGGCCGAAGCCAACGAGCTTTCCAGCATCCAGACCGTGCCGAGTCTGTATCAGCGTCTGGTACAGCCGGACCGCGATAACCCGGAAAAAATCACCCCGATTCTGGCAGAAAGCTGGGAAGCGGACGCGGCAGCAAAAACGCTGACGATCAAACTTAAGCCCGATGCCAGATTCGCCTCCGGCAACCCGCTGCGCCCGGAAGACGTGATTTTCTCTTACACCCGCGCCGTGACGCTGAACAAATCCCCGGCCTTTATTCTGAACGTGCTGGGCTGGGACGCGAGCAACATCGCCAGCCAGCTGAAAAAGGTGGACGACCATACCCTCCAGCTTCACTGGACGGCGGACGTTAGCCCGTCGGTGGCGCTGAATATTCTCTCCACGCCGATTGCCTCCATCGTCGATGAAAAGCAGGTTGCGGCAAACGTGAAGGATAACGACTTCGGCAACGCCTGGCTGAAAATGCACTCCGCGGGCAGCGGCGCGTTCAAAATGCGCGTCTATCAGCCGCATCAGGCCATCGTGCTGGAAGCTAACGAATCGGCACCCGGCGGCGCGCCGAAGCTCAAAAGCATCATCATTAAAAACGTCCCCGATCCGGCCTCACGCCGCCTGCTGATCCAGCAGGGTGATGCGGACGTGGCGCGCGATCTCGGAGCAGATCAGATAAGCGCCCTGGACGGCAAGCCGGGCGTTAAGGTGCTGAGCATTCCGTCCGCCGAGCAAAATTACCTGGTGTTTAACACCGGCAACAGCGCCAACCCGCTGCTGAACAACCCGGCGTTCTGGGAAGCCTCGCGCTGGCTGGTCGATTATGAAGGCATCACCAAAAATCTGCTGAAAGGCCAGTACTTTGTTCATCAGAGCTTCCTGCCGGTCGGCCTGCCGGGCGCGCTGGAAGACAACCCGTTTAAGTTTGACCCGGCAAAAGCGAAAGCCATTCTCGCCAAAGCGGGTATTAAAGACGCGCACTTCACGCTGGACGTGGAGAACAAGCCGCCGTTTATCACCATCGCCCAGTCGATGCAGGCGAGCTTTGCTCAGGGTGGCGTGAAGGTCGATCTGCTGCCTGCCGCCGGGAGCCAGGTCTATGCCCGCGTGCGCGCAAAGCAGCATCAGGCGGCGATTCGTCTGTGGATCCCGGACTACTTCGACGCGCACTCTAACGCCAGCGCCTTCGCGTGGAACGACGGTAAATCCAGCACCGTGGCCGGGCTGAACGGCTGGAAAATCCCGGAGCTGAACAAAGCCACGCTGGCGGCGGTAGCCGAGCCGGATCCGGCGAAGCGTCTGGATCTGTACAAGAAGATGCAGGAGCAGCTGCAGCAGAGCTCGCCGTACGTGTTCGTCGATCAGGGCAAAACCCAGATCGTGGTGCGCGATAACCTGAAGGGGTATCAGCAGGGGCTGAACGCGGATATGGTCTGGTACGACCGCGTCACGAAGTAGCCCTTCTCCTTCTCCCGTGGGATAGGGTTGGGGTGAGGGCAACATCGCGCAACAGAGCCGCCTGTTTCCCCTCACCCCGCCCTCTCCCAAGGGAGAGGGGGCCGTCCGTGCTTATTTTCAGTTTTTGTAGGCCGGGTAAGGTGAAGCCGCCACCCGGCATGAAGAGATTTCCCATGCCACGTCTTTCCACCCGCGTGCTTCAGGGTCTGCTGACCCTGCTGCTCACGCTCTTCGGGCTGCTGCTCGTCACGTTTGCGCTCTCGGCGTTTTCACCTGTCGATCGCGTGCTGCAGATCGTCGGCGATCACGCCAGCCAGTCAACCTACGATCAGGTTCGCCACCAGCTTGGGCTGGATCGTCCCCTGCTCGTGCAGTTCTGGCACTACCTGCAAAACCTTGCCCACGGTGATTTAGGCACCGCCAGCGCCACCGGGCAGCCGGTGCTGCAGGACCTGCTGCACGCGTTCCCCGCCACGCTGGAGCTGGCCACGCTGGCGTTAATCATCGGCGCCGTGCTCGGCGTGATTGCCGGAGTGCTGTGCGCCCGCTACGCCGGTTCGCCGCTCGATCTCGCCATCAGAACCCTCACCCTGCTCGGCAACTCGGTACCGATTTTCTGGCTCGGCCTGCTGATGCTGGCCCTGTTCTACGCGAAGCTGCAGTGGAGCGCGGGTCCCGGCAGGCTGGACGATATCTGGCAGTTCACCGTCGAGCCGCGTACCGGCTTTGCGCTGGTGGATACCTGGCTTTCCGGCGACCGCGAGGCGTTCCGCAACGCCCTCAGCCACCTGGTACTGCCGGTGCTGCTGCTGGCCTATTACTCGCTGGCGAGCATCACGCGTCTGACGCGTTCCGCCTGCCTGAGCGAAATGAACAAAGAGTACATCCTGCTTGCCCGCGCCAAGGGCGCCGGGGAGATGACCATTCTGCTGCGCCACGTGCTGCCGAACATTCGCGGTACCCTGCTGACGGTAATCGCCCTCGCCTACACCAGCATGCTGGAAGGCGCGGTATTAACCGAAACCGTCTTCTCCTGGCCGGGGATCGGGCGCTACCTCACCACCGCCCTGTTCGCCGGAGACACCACCGCCGTCATGGGCGGCACGCTGCTGATTGGCGTCTGCTTTGTACTCATTAATAACCTTACCGACCTGCTTGTGCGGGCGACAGATCCCAGGGTGCGCTGATGCCGTTTTATCTCTTCTTACGTCGCCTGCGCCGCTCCCCTGCCGCATTTTGCGGGCTGGTAGCCATCGCGCTGCTGGTGGTTATCGCCCTGTTCGCGCCGTGGCTGGCACCGCTTGACCCGAACTGGCAGGACGCCGCCGCGCGCCTGCAGGCACCGAACGGCCAGCACTGGCTGGGCACCGACAGCTACGGGCGCGACCTGCTTTCGCGCCTGATTTACGGTACCCGCCCGGCGCTCGGGCTGGTGGCGTTAGTTACCCTAATCACCCTGCCCGCCGGGCTGCTGGTGGGGATTTTGTCCGGCTACTACGGCGGCTGGCTGGAGCGCATCCTGATGCGTTTTACCGACGTGGTAATGTCGATGCCGCGTCTGATCCTCGCCTTCGCGTTTGTGGCGATGCTTGGCCCGGGGCTGGTCAACGGCGCGCTGGCGCTGGCCTTAACCACCTGGCCCGCCTACGCGCGGCAGGCGCGGAGCGAGATCCAGCGTCTGCGCCACAGCGACTACCTCGCCGCCGCCGAGATGATGGGCATTCGCGGCCCGCGCCTGCTGGTCGGCCATATTCTGCCCCTGTGCCTGCCGTCCGCGATTGTGCGGCTGGCGCTGGATCTTGCGGGGATTATTCTGGCGGCCGCCGGGCTGGGCTTCCTCGGTCTTGGCGCGCGTCCGCCGATGGCTGAATGGGGCGCGATGATTGCCGACGGTATGCAGGTGATTTTCGACCAGTGGTGGATAGCCGCCATTCCGGGCGGGGCGATTCTGTTTGCCAGCCTGGCCTTTAACCTGCTGGGCGACGGCCTGCGCGACGTACTGGAGCCGCAGCATGACTGAACAACGCGTCATCGTCGATGCGCTGAATATCGACTACCCCGCCGCGCGCGTGGTCAACAACCTCAGCTTCACGCTGGGCAACGAGCGGCTGGCGCTGGTGGGGGAATCCGGCTCGGGCAAATCAATGTCCGCCCGCGCCCTGATGGGGCTGGTGCGTAAGCCCGGCATCGTGAGCGCGAACCGGCTTAACGTGCTCGGCAACGACCTGCTGACCCTGAGCACCCGCCGCTGGCAGGCGCTGCGCGGCAACGGGATTGCGATGGTCCTGCAGGACCCGCGCTACGCGCTGAATCCGGCGCAAAACGTCGCCGCTCAGCTCGATGAAGCGCTGACCCTACACCAGCGCCTCCCCCGCGCCGAGCGCAGGGCGCGCATTCACGACGTCATCCGCGCCGTCGGGCTCAACGAACATGTCCTCACGCGCTACCCCGGCGAACTCTCCGGGGGCATGGGCCAGCGGGTGATGATTGCCATTGCGCTGATCAACAACCCCCAGGTGCTGATTGCCGACGAACCCACCTCCGCGCTGGACGCCCGCCTGCGCAATCAGATCCTCGAGCTGCTGGTGCAGCAGAGCGAAGAACGCCAGATGGCGATGCTGCTCATCAGCCACGATCTGCCGCTGGTGGCGGAGCACTGCGACCGCGTGCTGGTAATGTATCAGGGCGAAAAGGTCGATGAGATGGCGGCGAACCGGCTTCCGCAGGCGACGCACCCGTATACGCGCACCCTGTGGACCTGCCGTCCGAACGCCAGCACCTTCGGCCAGATGCTGCCGACGCTGGACCGCTCGCAGCCGTGGAAGGAGGCCGATAATGGCGCTCGTTGAGGTTAACGATCTCCAGGTGAGATTCGGGGAGAAAACGGCGGTGTCCGCCGTCAGCTTTGGCATCGAGAAAGGCGAAACCTTCAGCCTGATCGGCGAATCCGGCTGCGGGAAATCGACTATTCTGCGCGTGCTGGCGGGATTGCAGCGCGAGTGGAACGGGCGCATTTCGATCCAGGGAGACGCGCTACGGCCAGGACGGCGTTTTGAAGGCGAGCTTCGCCGCAACGTGCAGATGGTGTTTCAGGATCCGTGGGCGTCGCTGCACCCAAACCACACCGTTGCGCGCACCCTGTCGGAGCCGTTAAGCATCCACGGCGAAACGCAGGTTGCGGAAAAGGTGGCGGATGCGCTGCAGCAGGTGGGGCTTTTCGCCGACGCGGGCAGGCGTTATCCGCACCAGCTTTCCGGCGGCCAGCGCCAGCGAGTGGCGATTGCACGTGCGCTGCTGCTGCGCCCGCAGCTTCTGCTGCTGGACGAGCCAACCTCGGCGCTGGATATGTCGGTGCAGGCGGAAATTCTGAACCTGCTCAACCGCCTGAAGGCCGAGCACGGCATGACCTACCTGCTGGTGAGCCACGACGCGGACGTGATTGCGCATATGTCCGACCGGGCGGCGTTTATGGCGCACGGGGAGATCCAGAGGGTGTTTGACCGCGAGGCGATGTTACGGGGTGAGCACAGGATGGGGTAAGTGCGCGCGGCGGTGCCCGGTGGCGCTGCGCTTACCGGGCCTACGTTTCGTGCCGCGTTGATGGTTTTTCGTAGGCCGGGTAAGGCGTCGCCGCCACCCGGCAAAAAAAATCACTTCAGCAGCTTCACCGTGGCGTCGATGTCGATCTCATCTTCGGTGAAGATCAGCGTCGTGTTCTGGAAGGTGGTGATCGCCAGCTTCTTCACCGTGCGCATTTCGCCCGGCTTTTTCTCGGATTTCGGCTTGATGCTGTTCATCAGCAGCCCCACCGACAGCACCGCGTTCTCTTTGTCGATTTTGGTATCAGCCGGCTCTTCTTCGTTAAACACCACGAAGGATTTGATCGAGGAGAGCTTCACGCGCTCGCCAGCAATAAAGAGATGTTTGCTTTCCGGGATCACCTTCACCGCGTAAGCGGAAAGGCCTTTGTTGTTGGTGGTCGGCTCGAAGGTCACCGCGGCATCTTTCTTAATCAGATCGGGGTTCGCGACCTTAATCACATGAAAATAGCGGTTGTCGCCGTTTTCATCTTTGATAAATCCAAAGCCTTTATCTTTAAACCACGTTGTGATTGTACCGTTCATCGCTGTTACCGCCTGTCAGATCGTAATGACTAAAGTTTTGCAGCGCGCAGTGTAATGCACAATGAAGGAGGAGACAAAAAAAAGCCCCTGCACGGGTGCAGGGGAAAACTCATGTCAGAGCTTATTAGAATTTAATTAAACACCATTCCACCATCAATTAAGAGCGACTGGCCGGTCATGTAGTCGGAGTCCGGGCCTGCCAGGTATGAAACGCAGGCGGCGACATCTTCCGGCTCGGACAGGCGGCCAAGCGTAATGCGTTTGGCAAAGGTTTCGGTCCCGTAGCCGAGCGGTTTACCCGCCGCCTCGGAGACCTGACGGTCGATTTCCGCCCACATCGGCGTTTTGACGATGCCCGGGCAGTAGGCGTTAACGGTGATCCCCAGCGGAGCAAGATCCCGTGCCGCGGTCTGGGTTAGGCCGCGCACCGCGAATTTACTGGAACTGTAGACCGCCAGTTCCGGGTTGCCGGTGTGGCCCGCCTGGGAGCAGGCGTTGATGATCTTGCCGCCGTGCCCCTCTTTGCGGAAGGCGTCAATCGCGGCCTGAATCCCCCAGATCACCCCTTTCACGTTGATGTTGTAAACCTTGTCGACAATCTCCGGCGTGATGGATTCGATGGGGGTAGACGGCGCAATCCCGGCGTTATTCACGATCACGTTAAAGCCGCCCAGCGCGGTGCGCGCTTTCTCCACCGCCGCAAATACCTGTTCGCGGTCAGAGACATCGACCTTCACGGCGACGGCGTTACCGCCGTTACGGATGATTTCATCGGCGACGGCTCTTGCCGTCTCAACGTTATAGTCGGCGATGGCGACGGCAAAACCGTCTTTCACCAGGCGAAGCGCGATCGCTTTACCAATCCCCTGGCCTGAGCCTGTTACGAGAGCAACTTTTTGCATTTCTCTGTCCTTATCGTGAGTCACAAAATCTGGCTGAGATGGAGCTGGCCCATCAGCAGCGGGTTATCGCTGTAGTCGACGGGAATGGCCACCACGGCCGGGCCATCCACATCCATCGCCGCACGCAGCGTCGGCTCAAGCGCCTCGGCGCTCTCCACGGCAAAGCCTTTCGCACCGAAGGCGTCGGCATAGACTTTGAAATCGACCGGGCCGAACTCGACGCCGGAAAGACGCTGGTATTTTTTCTCTTCCTGAATGGCAACCATGTTGTAGCCGTTATCCACCCAGATGATGTGCAGCACGTTAGCGTTGAGGCGCACCGCGGTTTCCAGCTCCATGCTTGACTGCAGGAAGCCGCCGTCGCCGGAGACTGAAACCACCTTGCGGCCCGGGTTCACCAGCCACGCACCAATCGCCCACGGCAGAGCAACGCCCATGGTCTGCTGACCGTTGGAGATCATCACCTGACGCGCCCGGAAGCTATAGAGGTAGCGGGCGATCCAGATGTGAAAGCTGCCCATGTCGACGGTGAGCGTCACGTCGTTATTCACGATGTCCTGCATGGCGCGCACGATGCGCAGCGGGTGCAGGGCAAACTGGTTAAGCGAGGCGCCGCGGCGGTCGAGCAGATCGCGCTGATGCTGGCGATCGACCAGAATTTCGGAGGCCCGCTGGCTCAGCTCGAGCTTACGATCGATCCGGTTAGCGAGCAGGTTCAGCGTTTCGGCGATGTCCCCCACCAGCTCCAGATCCGGCACGTAGTTACGCTCTTCATAGGCAGGCAGCACATCGATGTGCACCAGCGTAGCGTCGCCGCTGTTCCACATGGACGGCTCGTACTCCACCGGGCTGTAGCCGATGCAGATAATCAGGTCCGCCAGATGCAGCAGCCGATCGCCCGCCTGGTTATTGAACAGGCCGACGCGGCCGGCGAAGCGGGTGAAGTGTTCCTGGTTTACCGCCCCGGCGGCCTGATAGGTGCTGGTCACCGGAATGCGGCTTTTTTCCAGCAGCTTGCGCAGCGCGGCGCTGTTTGCGGGCTGGCTGGCCATCAGGCCGAGTAAAATGACCGGATTTTTGGCGTTTTCGATAAGCTTCGCCACGTCGTTAATCGCCGACTCCGGTGCCGGGCCCATCAGCGCCGGGCCGCTGGCGGGTAAAATGGCCCCCGTCGCGGGCTGGTCGACGATATCCTGCGGCAGGCTGACGAATGCGCCCCCCGGCCTGCCGTGCTCGGCGGCGCGAAACGCGTTGGAAACCACCTCGGCAATCGCGTCCGGTGAACTGACCTCCACGGCGTATTTGGTGACCGGGCTGAACATGGCGACGGTGTCCATGCTCTGGTGTACCAGCTTGGCTTTATCCGCCCGCTTCACCGCCCCGCCCAGCGCCACCACCGGGTCGCCTTCGCTGTTGGCGGTGGCGATGCCGGTGATCAGGTTAGAACAGCCCGGCCCGGAGGTAACCAGCGCTACCCCGGCCTTGCCGGTCAGACGCCCTACCGCCGCCGCCATAAACGCCGCGTTCGCTTCGTGGCGCACCGGAATAATCTCGATGGAGGAGTCCAGCAGGGAGTCAAAGACCTTGTCGATTTTCGCACCCGGGATCCCAAACACCTGCTTCACGCCCTGCGCTTCCAGCTGGCCGACAACCATATCGGCGCCGTGCGCCCACTGACGTGACTGTTTCTCACTGTTCACGGTAGTTCTCCTGTTAGTTTTCGACGGAACGGATCGCTGCATCAAGATTGCTGGGGTGAAGGTTGGCCTGTAAAAACGCGCTGTCGGCGGGCAGGTCAATCATCAGCTTGTGAATTTCACCGAAGGTGAGCACGCCGCTCTCCAGCTGGTAGTCAAGCAGATGGCCCCCGCCCTGACGGTCGTCGGTAATGAAGTGTTCGTGGTAGCCCGCCACGTTGATCCCCTGCATATGCTGCGGCGTGCGGAACCCGACCAGCACCCCTTCGCGCTGGTTAAAGCGGAACACCGGCTGGTCGTCCAGCACGTCGGTCATCGCACGGTACGGCGGCTTCTGGCGCGGTACGGTGCGGGTGTGGGCATGGCGGAAGTTGCCGTCAATGCGCAGCGCGCAGAACAGGTTATCGGAGGGGATCTGCTGGTCGATGACGTCGTGGATCTGCTGACGGCTGACCGGCGCGTCGAAGGTTTTACGGTACTGCGGCTGGAACCAGGTCATCACCGCGAACGGCGTTTTCTGCTCCGGCTTCGCCGCCCGGGCGCTGCCGTCGGCGCGCAGCTGGTACACCTGGCTGCTGAAGGCAATCATTTCGCCGTCCAGCTCGTTAAAGGTGCCCAGACCAAAATCACCGTGTGCCAGCAGATCGGCGATGGTGGTCTCTCCTTCATACACGCCGCTTAACAGGGCGCTCATTAGCGATGTCTGATAGATCACACTGTCAGGATGCTGGGCGGAGAACCCGCGCAGGGTCTCGCACAAGCTGGCTTCACAGTCGCAGGCAGATGAATGCACCATCATGCTCGTCCTCTTCAACTTTATTTAGAAAGGTTAAATAAATGTTGACCCGATTCAGCAGAGAGTTCCAATATAGAAACCATGCTGGTTTGAGACGTTTTAGATATGGAACTTCGTTATCTGCGGTATTTTGTCGCGGTAGCACGCGAGCGACACTTCACCAGGGCGGCCGAAGCGCTGGGTATTTCACAGCCTCCTCTGAGTCAGCAGATCAAACGGCTCGAAGAGGAAGTGGGCACGCCGTTGTTCAGGCGCCTGACGCGGGGCGTGGAGCTGACCGAGGCGGGAGAAGCCTTCTACGAGGACGCCTGCAAGATCCTGGCGCTGAGCGACGCCGCGCTGGAGAAAGCCCGCGGCATCGCGCGCGGGCTGAACGGCAATCTGTCGATTGGCATCACCAGCTCCGACGCTTTTCATCCCAAAATTTTCGCGCTGATTCGCCAGTTTCAGGTGCAGAACATGGCGGTGCAGGTTCACCAGGTGGAAGCCAATATGTCGTCGCTGACGACGATGCTGGCGGAGGGTGAACTGGATATCGCCTTCGTGCGCCTGCCGTGCGAGAGCAGCAAGGCGTTCGAGTTAACCATCCTCGACCGAGAGCCGATGGTGGTGGCGCTGCATCGCGACCATCCGCTGGCTGGAAGCGGCGATCTGGCGCTGGATCAACTCCGGGATACGCCGGTGGTGCTCTTCCCGCAGGAGGTCGCGCCCGGCCTGTACGACCGGGTTCACGGCTGCTGCGAACGGGCCGGGATCGACGTGCAGCACGCGCTGCAGTCGTCACAGCTTTCGTCCTCCCTGAGCATGGTTTCCGCCGGCGGCGGGTTTGCGCTGGTGCCGAAATCCATGGCGGCCATTTCTCCGCCGAATGTCACCTACCACGCGCTGAGCTCGCCGGAGCTTTACACCGATATCGCGCTCTGCTGGCGGCGCTTTGAACGCTCGCGGACGGTGAAGCGGTTTCTGGCGATGATGAGCGAGGGGTAGCGGCCGGTTTGGTTGGTGTTTTTTGTAAGCCGGGTAAGGCGTAGCCGCCACCCGGCAATGTCGTTCTGGAAGCCGCCTCGCAAACCTGCAAGCAACCTTATGTAATTCAGGGGCATCCCTTTTCATCCTTTCTTCACGGTCGTAAAGTGCCTGCGTTGCGGCACATCCGTAACCGGGCGTAGGAACCCGTTAGCATAACATGACGTTTTTTTGCACAACGAGGATGCTAAATGGCTACTGTCCCTGAGTTTTCTTATGCGCTCTCTGAAGAAAGCGCTGTTCATCACCTCATCAATCTTCAACTTTGCGATTCCGCAGATCTCTTCGAACTGGCTGACACCTGCGCCGCGTATGTCAGCGTACTGGTGGAAACTGACGACGCGGTGACGTTTACCATACTTTGCGAGCGCTTGCTGGAACTGCTTAAACGCCTGCGTGAACATTGCGATACGGAACTTCCCCCGCATCTGGTTGAACGGCTCATCGCGGGGGAGAAGATCGTTTCCTGCGTGCCGGACTGCTGGCAGGAAACAGCGTTGCAGGTGGATTATGCTGTGGCATTAACGCTGGCGGTGATGGGCGGGACACTGCCTGCGAGCGTGGCGAAAGAACTCACTGGGCTACTGCATGATATGGTCTGGTTGCTGGCGGAGTTTGTGAAGGAGCCGTATATCGCGGCGCACTGAGGCGGGTGATGGGTGGCCGGGATTCTGCTGCTGCGGACGGGCGAGGATTTCGGCCACATACCCCTCTCTTTTCCTGGTAATTGTCTATATCAAAGCATCTGTTACTCTGGCTGGGCTCAAAGGATGACAAGGATGAGAGATGCTGAATCCAGGATTCGTTACCCGCAAAGCACTTACTCACTGGCGGGACGTTCCCGCTTTTCTACCCCGGTTTCAATTCCATGAGAAACATCGAACGGTCATTCATACTGCTCACCCTGAAACTATTCTGCCATTGATTGCTAACTTTGACGTCCGGCAAGACCCCGTGATTCGGCGGCTAATGTCATTACGTCAAATACCGCAGAAATTTCTGCGCAACCGGCAGTCTAACGCGATCGGCGACTTTGGTTTGCACAGCTTTACCCGTTTGAAATGCTCAGCATCTGAGCTGTGCTATGGCTTAATTGGGCAATTCTGGCGAACTGATTTCGGTCTGGAAGACGTGCCGGATGCCAGTGCTTTTCAGACGGCAGCCGCACCGGGCAGTGCGAAACTGTTACTTCGCTATCGGATAACGGAACTGGCGCCAGGGCAACATGAACTCTGCACGGAAACGTTCGTCTATTGTCCGGACAGAAGCACTCGGCTAAGGATGACAGCTTACTGGCTGGTAATCCGGGCGGGCAGCGGCTGGATCCGTAAAAGGACGCTGAAGGCGGTCAGAGCGAATATTGAAAGTCAGACGTGAGATGTACCTGTGAAATGTTCCGAAAGGGAAACTCGCGGGAATATTTTCCTGAACGTTTATGGTTTGAACAATGGAGGTTTTGATGAATAAGCGTACTATTGCCTGTTTGCTCTTACTCAGTGCATTCGCTGTAAATGCAGCTAATGGCGGTAAGGGTGGTGATGGAGGAAATGGCTCTGATGGCGGAAACGGTTCTGATGGGACCGCCTCATCTAATGGCCGGGCGGGTTGTCCGGGCGGAACAAGTCCGGATCCATCGGGGCATTTTTATCTTCCCGGTACAAAAAAGCAATGCAACCCGGGGAAGCAGGATGCAATGAAGAGCGCCAGGCAATGAGATAAAGCGTCACAATACGCTAGCTCATCCTGATTCTGTTTCCTTACCTGCCTCCAGCTCCCGGAAAAATGTTTAGCAAGGTAAAAGATAGGCATCACGACGACACCGACAGATAAGCGTTTATGGAAAGCTTCTCCATGAAAAAAAGAACCACCTGAGCGCTTATCACGAAAAAAATCGATTTTGACCACTTTGGGCAGCACGAGATTGAAAAGAGCTATCGATCCAGCGTGATTTTGACAATAATATCGACCTTATGTGGGATCGGTAAATTCATCCTTTAGTTAAGCGTCTATTCACTATGTCATTAACATAATGTTCAATCGAAATATTGTGCTCACGATTAATCTTAGAAATGAATGCGTTAAGATGCTCTTGCGATGCATGAAGGGTAGTGGCAATAAGGTTATCAAAATCGTTCTGAGTAAAATGTTTATGTCCCTTTAACGTCGAGCGCTGGAGCAAAGTGTGTGCGGACACTTCCAGGACGGCCCGCCGGTAATGATCGGACAGCAGGACGTCAAGATCGGTCTGAAGAATATCAAACTCAAAATGAAAACTGACAAATCCCGATTCAACAGGTAATGAATAAATCAGTTTGTCACCTAATTTCTCAACGTAAGGTTCATATCCTTCTCCCATTACTCGCGTAGTTTGCATACAATCCCTTTCCTTTTCATGCATCATGATTAATTCCACTTAAATAAATACATAGCATTACTATTTTAAAGATCGAGAAAATCATTCCGGTATGTATCAGCCATTTAAAACACAGTATACTCTTTACCCGATTCTGCAAGGCCGTACAAAGACTCAAGCGTATCGTTTCCTTGCTCATCAGACCATGGAGATGGTTGTAACACTTTGAAAACAATATTTATATTAAAAAGAACAGAAGCGCCAAAATGAAGTAAATAGGCACGATAACTTTCAGGGATTAGCCCTATTGATGTTTCTAATGTATTTAAACTCTTTTTCAGTTCATCTAATGGTAATGGTGTCGATTTCGCTCCAAAGCGCTCTAATTTATTCAACAATGTTCTTTCCTCCATATATCTTATTCGTAGCCAATATGGGGCACGTTGGCATGAAGATCTCTCAGCAGAAGAATTAGGGTATTCGCAATCAGATAATGTGGAGTGTGCATCTTTTCCCTTAACAAATTCTGAGCCCTTCCTGTGTAAGGTCTTTTTTCTATGCAATGGCATTATTACCAATGGTAAAATACAAGCATACCTGACATTCTTTTTATTAATATTTATCTATTTACTAACATCCAAATGTAAAAAAACAAGCCATGATCATATTCTGATTATAGCTTATTTGTGAAATATCATAAATCAACAGTTAAATTCATTCCTGCATCAGGATATGCCTCACAAATTTCCTTGTAAAATTCAGTAAAGCTATTTGTAATTTTATAGATATTGCCGCACCCATTTTGCTCAGGGGTTTCAAACAGTTGGATATCATCCTCTGCATGTAGATGTGTTCTGTCCCAATAATATACACCTTGGCTTTCACTGCCATTTAATATAAGGTAAAAGTTACCTCCAGGATCATCACCAATAATTAACTTAGCATCAATGAAATCAAGTTCATTTAAAAAATTTTCATTTTGACGAAAAATGTCGTGGTTTGGATTTTTCATATTTATTCCAAAAAGGGCATAAAAAGCGATAACCCCGTCATCGACACCTTCATACTCCAACTCACAAAAATCCGGAGATTTTACAACAAAGCCATTTTTCAACCTGAGAAATTCTTTATAATCTTCAGGTAAACTGATTTTGAATTTTCTCTCCAAAACCTTAATTTCATCTTTATTTGCAGGTTTACCATATGAAATAGGCATAAGCTCTCCTTGCTAAGGTCATGACCTAGTGATCTTAGATACTCCACCTCTATTATGGAAAAATCGATGGTAGTAATTAAAGCCGGAACTTAATGGTTTCCGGCATATTCCATTCATTTATCTAAATAAAAAAACATGTGCCCTAGCCATAAAAATAATCATAGAATGCATTAAAACTTTCATTACCGATAAGAGGCACAATTCTTTTCCGCAACTCATCAATAAAGTCATCTTTCACTTCGTCATTATCATCTGCTATATCAAAGATATCGTATTGACCATATACCAAATCAATAAGCTCAGCTAATGAAAATATAAATCCAGAGAGACTGCCAGCTATTTTAAATGGTTCAATTACATCATAACTAGCATAGACAGAGGTATTCCCTTCATCGATAACCGCAATTATAGGTTTACCTCCACCTAAATCATCACCAAAAACAAGATAATTGTTTGGTAAGTATTCATAACCACTTTGAGCCTTCGAGAGCTCACTGACAGAATGAATTTTAATTGGCGTGAAGCCTGTTTCAATCTTTAACTTTTCAGGATTATAATTTTTATATAAGTAATCAACATCTGTTGAACGAGGTAAGCTGGACGGGAAAGCATTATCCAAGTCATTGATTGTATTAAAATTCCCTGACAGCGAAAATTTTTTGCAAACAGCAACAAGTTTTTTTAAAGACTCTTCAATTTCACTCATAACAATACCTCACATTCAGCATATTCATTGATATTATTGACAGCTCTTCAAATTCTTACGGGTAAGATTACGGTCTATCAATCGTCCTTTACCTGGAGTCTCATAGCTGCCACGGTGACCTTGTAGACCATGTAAATGCTCATCATAGCCGCTTGGATGATTAGCATTCTGGAGAAATACAATATTCCTTGGATCACCTTGCCATTTCCCTCCCAGAACACCATTACCTTTCACACTATTGATATGATGGCCTGTATAACCCATTTCGGACATAACCGACGATAATTGGCGATTATTTTTTGTGCTTAATATTACTTCGCGTTCAGCGGCCGTCCAGTCTCGGCTTCCACCACCAGCCGCAACTAGTTCCCTTTCTTCTCCCCATGCTCGGCTTATTGCTGTCGCCCTAGCTCCCGGTTGCGCGCTAAGGGTGGGATCTGGTTTATAACGAACTAAACCTTGCGCAGAGAGTCCCCACGGATCAATCCACCCCAACGGATTTGGCGCATACTGATAAAGGTTCCACCCACCATTCAACCCAATCGGGTCCTGCACAATAAACCGCCCGACCTGCGGGTCGTAGTAGCGGAACAGGTTATAGTGCAATCCCGTTTCACCGTCAGCGTACTGCCCGGCATAGCGAAGCGGCTGGTGTGGCATCGCCGTACGGTTCACAACCCGTGAGAACCCTTCGCTCTGGTGGCGTACCTCGCCAAAGCTGTCGAACTGGCCGCTCCAGCGCACCGCGCCGCGCTCGTCTGTGACCTCCAGCGGCGCGCCGTTCAGGTCGGTGTTGAACCAGTAAATCTCACCGCTGCTCTGGTCTCGAAGGTGATCCACCCGCGCCAGCGGGCTCCAGGCCTCATTCGGATCGTAAACATAGGTGCTGCACAGCCCGCTCTCCTGCAGCTCCTGCAGCAGGCGGTAGCCCTGCCACAGGAAGCGCGTTTCTGTGGTGCCGTGCGTCGTAGTGACGATTTTGCGCGTACGGCGGCCCAGAGCGTCGTAGTGATAGCGCGCCTCAAACCGCCCTTCCGGCCCGGTTCCCCGGGCGGACACCAGACGGTTCTCGGCGTCATACGCATAATGCTGTTCATACAGCCCGTTCCGGCGGCTGACCAGGTTGCCCCAGGAGTCGTATTTCATAAACAGCGCCTGCCAGTGCTGCAGGCGGTTATCCGTGACCGGTTCCGCATCGTCATTGGCGGCGAGGTTATCCGCGGCGTCATAGCTGAACTGCGCGCGGCTGTGCCCCTGGCGGGCCTCGTAGTGCTTTAGCAGACGCCCTTCGGCGTCGTAGCCGTAGTCCACCTCACCGCGCAGGGTGTCGCTGACGCCGGAAAGCTCGCCGCGCGCGGTGTAGCGGTAAAGGCGTTCCAGTATCGCCTGCTCCGGCAGGGTAACGTCCGTGCTCAATTCGCTGCGCTGCAGGGTGCGTCTGCCGAGACTGTCATACTGGCGAATCTGCTCGCGCGCGCCCTGGGTGCGGCGCACCTCGCGGTGCAGGCGGTCGCGGGTGAACTCGGTCACCAGCTGCTTCCCGAAGCGGATGGCGCTGACGTGGCCGGAGCCGTAGTGCAGCCAGGCCAGCTTTTGCTCACCGGGCAGTGTCAGGCCGGTCAGGTTGCTCAGGGCATCCCATTCGTAACCCACCGCGCCGTTAATGCCGGACTCGCTCAGCATGCGCCCGGCGGCGTCGTGGCGGTAAGCGATCTCATCGCTTTCGATACCCAGGGCAACGCCTTCCGCCGTCGGCGTACGGCGGATGCGGGTAATCTGGCCGCTCAGGTCGCGGAAGTAGCGGTACTCCGCGTGGCGCTGAGTGCGCCCGATCAGCAGCCCGCTGTCGTCATAGCTGAACTGCTGGACGCGACGGGCGATGCCGCCGTCGGCGGCAGGTCGGCCGTTTTCTTCGAGCGCGCAGAGGAACCCTCGCGCATCCCATTCCATATGGCGCACGGTCTCGTCCGGGCGCGTTTCGCTGAGCGGGCGGCCCACGGCGTCGTAGGTGAAGCGGTATTCCGCCCCGTTGCCGTTATCAAGCCGCAGCAGGTTACCGCGCGGGTCGTAGCGCCACTGGCGCACGCGGCCAATACGGTCGGTGAGGCTGACCGGGAGGCCGAGCGCGTTATAGGCCCAGGTCACTTCGCTTTCCAGCGGGTCGCGCCAGCCCGTGAGCTGGCCGCGTTCGTTCCACACCAGCGACTCTCGGCTGCCGTCCGGATGGATCACGGCGCTCAGCAGCCCGGCGTTGTTCCACTCCCGGCGCGTGATATTCCCTTCCGCATCCTTGCTGGCAACCAGCTGCCCGAATCGGTCGTAGGTAAAGCGGGTCACGCTGCCGGAGCAGTCGGTGCGCTGCGTCAGCAGCCCCTGGTGGTTCCAGACCAGGCGCACCACGCCGCCGATGGCGTCGGTGATGCTCTCCGGCAGGTTTTCTTCATCATCGGGATAGCGATACGCGGTGGTGCTACCGGCCGGGTCGGTTTCCGACAGCAGGCGACCGCGAAGGTCGTACATGGCCTGCGATGAGGTGCCGTCCGGGTATACCGTGCGGGTGATGCGGTCGGTCAGGCGATGCCAGTGATACTCCGTGCGGCGGCCCGCCGGGTCCGTCTCGCTGGTCATGCGGCCGTATTTGTCCCACGTGCTGCGGCGCATCGCACCGCCGGGCAGGATGACGTCGCAGAGCTCGCCGTCGCAGTAGAAAAACGTCGTCTGGTGGCCGTCGTAATCCGTGAAGCGCGCGACGTTGTCGTCGTCATCCACCAGCCAGTGCGCCTGCGCGCCGTCTTCGCGGGTCGCGCGGCGGGTGCCGTTATCAAAATCGTATTCGAACGTCAGCTGTTCGCCGCCGCTGTGGCGGAAGCCGACCACGCGCGGCAGGCCGTCAATCTCCCGCCAGCGGTATTCGCTCAGCAGGCCGTTGGCGTCCTCGTGGGCGCTCATCAGCCCGTCCTGCCAGCGGAAGCGTCGGCGCACGCTACCGCCCCGGCCGGTCACACAGACCAGCTGGCGCTGTTCATCATAAGCGTAACTGACCAGGCAGATCTCGTCATCCAGCCAGGCGCCGGTGAGCCTGTCGCGGTCATAGCGGCAGACCACGCGCTGGCCCGCGCTGTCGGTCAGGGCATGCAGGGTATTATCCGCGTTCCACTCGAAGAGGATATCGTTGCCGCAGGGTTCTGAGATGCGCTGGAGCAGCGACGGGGCATCCTCCCGCAGCGGCGCATAGTGCCAGCGCTCGCCGCTGACGTCATACACCGACCAGCTGTCGTCCTGGTGATGTTCAAGCCAGTTTTTTTCGCTTTCGCAGTAGCTGCGCAGACCTTTCGGGACCTTCGGGAAGGCGACGTAATCGCCGGACGGCGCGCGCCACACCAGGCCGTCCTGATACGGCTCCAGGCGGCTTTCCCAGAACAGGCTCCAGCCGCGGCCCAGCACGCTGTCGCCGGGGTTGCCGCTGCGCCAGTAGCGCTGCCAGCGCACCGGAAGACGGGAAGGCAGGACGAAGTCCAGCTCATCATCCCCGCTGAGAAACTTCTGTCCGCTGACGATATCCACCGGGCGGGCGATGATCCCCGCGGCCGCCACGCCGGTCATCAGCGTGCCGGCGCGACAGGCGATACGGGCCAGCTTGTTGATACCGGGGATTTTGCCCAGCAGATTAGAGAGCGCCCCGACTTTTCCAGCGGCCCCGCCCCAGCCGCCGATAAGCCCGGCGAACAGCAGGGTAAGATCGGAGACTTTGTAGAGCCACTCGGGCACTTCAGACTGAATGGGCAGGGTTTGCTGCGGGTCGCCGCCGATAATGACGTTGTTCGAACCGGTCATCACCTTCGCGTCGCAGGTGGTGCGATCCCCGATGCGGGAGGCTGGCTGGCTGTTAATGGAGACGCGCTTAGAGCCTTCGGCCATCTGCTGCGAGCCGTCGTCAGAACAGTCGACGATGCTATCGGTGGCAAGCGCGGCGGGTTTACCGTTGATAAACACGTTCGGCGAGCCGGAGGTGATGACGCCTTTCTTCGTCATGCTGGATGCCCCGGCGTCCGCGATGCTGTCCCGGGCGGCGGTCGCCAGCTCCCCGGTATAATACCCCACGGCCAGGCTGGCGCCGACGAGCAGGACGCCCACGCCAAGACAGGATGCGCCGAGACCGGCAATAAACATGGCCCCTGCCAGAATGCCCCCGGCGGCGGCAATCTGGCCACCGACAATCGTTCCGGCAATCATCCCGGCCAGCGCACCGGAGTGGCCGATATCATCACCAACGCGTGCTGCTTCAAACATAACAACGGTCCCTGGTGTTAATGGTGGAAGCGGAAGCTCCTGAGAAGTTCGCCAAACAGCGCGCCGTCAGCATCGCCCGGCGCGCGGGTGCAGGTCATGGTGAAGACCAGGACTTTATCGCTGTTGGTATTAAAGACGGCCTGCTGCTGCCAGATGCGTTTCCCGTCGCGCAGGTAGCTGGCATGGACAATTTCACCCTGTGAAAGGTTGTCGCCAAGCGTAGCGGCGCTGCGCTCACCCTGCTTCCAGGCCTTGATGTGTTTTGCCATCAGGGCGAGCTGGCGATCGATATACGCGGCAAGCGCTTCGCCGGGATTGAGGGCATCGCGGGAGATGTTGAACGCCGGCGAATCCGCTGCAGGCGGCGCGAATACGTTGACGGTACGATCCTGATAACCCTCAGGAAAGGTGATCTGTCCTTCACTGAACAGGCACTGCGAATGTTGTTCTGACATTGAGCGGGTCCCACCACATTTTTTCAGAAGCGGTAAGTTTCGCATATGTGTTTAAGGCTGACTATCCCCAGATTATTGCCCCACCGCCACGCTCGCCGACAGCCCCGCCACCAGCTCAACGCCCTCCGGCAGCCTGTCGATATGAATGCGCACCGGTACGCGCTGCGCCAGCCGCACCCAGCTAAAGGTGGGCTCGACGTCGGGCAGGCCCAGCCCGCCCGCCTCATCGTTGCTGTCCCCGATCCCATGCCCGATGCTCTCCACGTGACCCGTGATGACCGGCTCGTAGCCCATCAGCACCACCTGCGCGGCATCCCCGACGCGAATATGGCGCAGCTTGGTCTCCTCAAAGTACCCCACCACCCAGAAGCTGTGCGCATCGACGATGGCGACCTTCGTCTCCCCCGCCGTCGCGTAGTCTCCGGGGCGAAGCCGCAGGTGCGTGACGTACCCCGAGACCGGCGCGCGCACGGTGGCGTGCGCCAGATTCAGCTCTGCCAGATCCAGCGCGGCCAGCGCGCCGTGATAATTGGCCGCCGCGACGTTCGCCGCGCTGCCGGTTTGCTGCAAATCCTCGCTCGAGATGGCGTTTTTAATCAGCGTGCGGCGATGGGCCGCGTCCTGGCGCATCAGCATCTCATGGCGTTTCGATTCCACATCAGCCTGCGCGCTGACCACCGCCAGCTTAAGCCAGCGCGGATCGATGGTGTAAAGCACATCGCCCCGGTTCACCCACTGGTTGTCCCGCACGGCTACGCTGATGACCGGCCCGGAGACGTCCGGCGCAATCTGCACCACGTCCGCCCGCACGCGGCCGTCGCGGGTCCACGGCGTTTGCGCGTAGTGTTTCCACATCATAAAGGCCAGAAGCGTGGCCGCCGCGACGACGCTCAACGTCAGCGCATAGCGAGCCAGTAAAGAGAGCAGTGATTTCATGACAATAACCCCAACGCGGTCAGGCCCTGCATCAGCAGGAAAAAGGTGACAATCCAGGTTGAAACATCCATCAGCGGGCGAAACGGCAAGCGCCGGTAGAGCCTGCTGAGAGAGAAAAGCGCGACGAGGCTAAGCGTGCAGACCAGCGCCGCGAGGGCGACCATCAGCAGCCCCGGAATAAAAACCCCGCCGATATTGAGATCGTTAACCATGGTCTGGCCCCCGTAATGCACAGTGCAGATCCACCAGCCTGAAGACCAACTGGCGCGTATGCTCATCTGCCGCAGGCAGATGGCGCTCGATAAGGGCGGCAATGCGTTCGCGCAAGGCGTTGCGGTCCGCGGCGTTTAACCGATGAAAAAGCGCGTCAACCTCCCTGCCGGACGGTGTGTTACTGCGGCGTAAATGCATGACCGACAGCCCCAGACGCAGCGCGTGTAATAGCCGATTGAGCGCCTGCTCCGGCGCGCGCGCGCTGCGCTGCAGGCGCGGCAGCAACAGGGCGGTTCGGTCCATCATCAGGTTGATCCAGTGCGTTTCATCAACCCGCAGCGTGCCCTTCACGCTGCGCCGAATGTCGCGCTGGCAGAGGTTCAGCAGACGCGTGATGGCGCCATCCGCCTGCACGGTTTGCAGCAGGCTCATGCTGATGACGGCAAAACCGGTCGCGGCAAAGAGCGCGATGGCGGTGTTGACCGCAACGGCGAAGTCTCCGCTGTAGTGCGCCCCCAGCTCGCACAGAATGGGCAGCGTCAGGGTGATCCCCATCGCCATAAACGTGGTGGGCGGGCGCGCCTGAAGCGACCCGGCCAGCAGATACGCCGGGGCAAGCACCGCCACCAGCACCGGGAAATCGCTCACCAGCGGGAGCAGCGCAAAGCTGTAGAACAGGCTAATGACCACGCCCCAGAACGAGCCAATGATGTATTTCACGATGTGCGGCGCCGGGGTATCGAAGCTGCCAAACAGCGTGCAGCAGACCCCCAGAATAGACACCGCCGTGCCGCCATCCGGCCACGCCGAGAAGATCCAGACCAGACAGCCGCTCAGGATGATGGCGAAAGCCCCCATCGCCGTGCGGGCGGCGGTAAGAGGATCGCGGTGGAAAACGTACCCTTTCGCCGCGCGGGTTTGCATCTCCCCAAATACGGGTTTTGCATGGTGGATGGCCCCGGAAAGACGTTCGCACTGCTGCAGAAGCGCGACCGCCTCCGAGAGGTAGCGGATAAAGCTGACCTGCAGCGCGTCGTCAAACGTCTGCGCCTGCGCGGCATACCGATCGATGAGAAGCGCACAGCGGAGCCGCAGCGCGTCTGCCGTGCTGCTGGCACCAGCGCCTTCAGCGGCCAGCCAGGCCTGAACGTCGCCCAGAAATGCCTGCACGTCGGCGGGCAGGGTTCCGATCGCTGGCAGGCGATCGCGCAGTTCACAGTTGACGATAACCAGCCGCGCCAGCCGATCGTGAATCGCTTTTCTGGCCTGCCGCACCGGGGCTGAAAGGGCAAAATCATACGGAATATGGTGGCTGATGCCCTGCAGGAACTGCAGCGCCAGAGCCAGATGCAGGGGGCCGGAAGCCGCGTCGGGTTTGCCCGCTAAGGTGTCCGCCACCCGCCCTCGCGCGGCCTGTAGCGTCTGGGATAATTTAGTGTTGAACTGGCCTGATACGCGCGCGGGCAGCACGTAGCGGTGGATCAGCGCGGCGCAGAAAATCCCAATCGCGATCTCCTGCACGCGGACGATGGCGACGTTAAAAATGCCGCCGGGATCGGACACCGCCGGAAAACCAATCAGGCTCGCGGTGTAGCCCGCCAGCACAAAGGCGTACGCCCGGGGCGTGCGTTCCAGCAGGGATAGCCACAGGCAGAATACGATCCAGCCCGTCAGCACCACGCTGCACAGGACTGGCGTATTCGCGAAGGCAGGCACAATCACAACGGTCGCGCTGGCACCCGCCACGGTACCGGCCAGCCGGTAGAGGCTTCTGCTCAGCGATGCCCCGACCGACGTCTGCGACACGATGTAAACCGTAATAATGGCCCACGAGGGACGCTCAAGACCGATCGACAGCGCGAGGTAATAAGCCAGCATCGCCGCGGCAAAACTCTTCGCGGAATAGATCAGCGCGCCCGCATCGTTTCGCAGCGCGGCGGGGAGACGCACGGGATGAGAGAAAATGTTTTTCATGCCGGGATTATTACCGGCTTGCAGATCCGCTTAAATACTCTATTCTGTCAAAAAATACCTAAATATTGCCATAATCGTGAAGCCTCAACCTGCTACTACGCTGTATGACCCCGACTCTACCGCCAGCCCGGCGGTGGCGCGTCATCTGGACTTCGTGGACTACACCGCGGAAGTGCCGGTGCATACCCACCGCAAGGGGCAGCTGATTATTGCCCGATACGGTGCGGTCAGCTGTTACGCGGAGAATGATATCTGGATTGTGCCGCCGGACTGCGCCGTCTGGATCCCAGGCGGGATCCCGCACAGCGCCAAAGCAACCTGGAACGCGCATCTCAACTATCTGTTTATTGAGCCCGGCGCGGCGGCGCTGCCGGAGAAGTGTTGCACGCTGGCGATCTCGCCGCTGATTAAGGAGCTGGTCGATCGTCTGACGCGCGAAAGCGTGGATTATCCCGCCGACGGCCACGTCGCCAGGCTGACCCGGGTCACGCTTGACGAGCTCGCCAGCATGCCGCAGCAGAAGCTAAGCCTGCCGGTCTCAACCGATCCGAAAATTCGCGCCATGGCGGACGCGCTGGTCAGCCGCCCTGAGGACAGAGGCACCCTGAAGGAGTGGGCGAAACGGCTCGCCCTCAGCGAGCGCTCGTTTGCCCGCCTGATGCAGCGCGAAACCGGGCTGAGCTTCGGGCGATGGCGCCAGCAGCTGCATTTGATTATTGCCCTGCGGGAGCTGGCAAGCGGCGTGCCCGTCCAGAACGTGGCGACAACGCTCGGGTACGAATCGGTGAACGCGTTTATCACCATGTTCAGAAAAGCGATGGGCAGCACGCCCGCCCATTACTTTGCCGAACGGAAAAACAGTAACCGTTAACCCGGCCCCTCGCTCCCCGCCGCCAGCAGCGGTACCACCACGTCGCTGATGAGCACCGCAATGCCGTGTTTGCGGCCGTAGCGCTGGATGACGCCGTTGCGGATATCCCACTCCATCGGGCGATCCGCCTGACGGTCAGCCAGAATCGACGTACCCAGGTCCACGGGCGCGCGCTGAAAGTTCGCCAGAATCTCCTGCGCCACGTCATCGTTCAGCTTCGCCCCTTCGGCGCGGGCGACGGCCAGCCCCTCGCGCAGGTAGGCCAGCGAAAGTTCGCTAATATCCTCGCGCCTGAACATTCCGGCGCGGCGATTGGCGAGCACCATCAGCCCGGCGACCGCGTTTTGCAGCAGCTTGCGCCAGGCGACGGTAGGGAAATCTGCCGAGAGCTCAACTTCACAGCGCGTTCCGTGAAGCACCTGCACCACCCGCTGCGCCTGCGGCACGTCTGGCAGCGTCAGGCGCGGCTTTGCCCGCAGCCACACGGAGGCATCCGGCTCGCGCTGGGCCGGGAACCACACCACCGACGGCAGCACCGTCGCGCCGTTTACCCACGGCTCAAGCTGGGCTTTTTGCTCCACGCCGTTTTGCAGCGCGCAGACCACGGTGTTTTCATCGCACAGGGCCCGCAGCCACCCGGCGCTGTCGGCATTTTGCGTCGTTTTTACCGCCACAAAAACGAGATCGACGGGGCGCGTGATGACGGCCTGATCGGTTAATACCGGACCGGGCACCACCGTTTCCCCCTCGTCATGGCGCAGGCGTAATTCCGGATGCGCGGTGCGCCCGCACAGCAGCGGCGTGCGCCCGGCGTCATGCAGCACCGCTGCGATGGTGGTCCCAATTGCGCCAGGCCCAATCAGCGCAATGGTTGGATTGTCAGACATGGTTAACTCCCCTTTTCGCTAAGCCTGCTAACAGTTATACCATCCTGAAAAGTGAGCGCCACGTCGTTGTCTATACTCAACACACAACAGACAACGGAGTGCGCCATGCCTTTACCCGATTTCAAGTCCTCTGAACCCTTCACCCTCGGCATCGAACTCGAACTGCAGGTGGTTAACCCGCCGGGCTATGATCTGAGCCAGGACTCCTCCGCGCTTATCGCCGCCGTCAAAGGCGACATCAAAGGCGGCGAGGTCAAACACGACATCACCGAAAGCATGCTCGAAATCGCCACCGGCGTATGCCAGAACATCGACCAGGCGGCGGCGCAGTTCTCGGTGATGCAGCAGAGCATCCTGCGCGCGGCGGCAGAGCAGCATATCCAGATCTGCGGCGGCGGGACGCATCCGTTCCAGAAGTGGCAGCGCCAGGAGGTGTGCGACGACGAGCGCTATAACGTCACGCTGGAGCGCTTTGGCTATCTGATTTTGCAGGCGACGGTGTTCGGTCAGCACGTTCACGTCGGCTGCCGGACCGGGGATGATGCCATTTACCTGCTGCACGGCCTGTCGCGCTTTGTGCCGCACTTTATTGCCCTGGCGGCCGCCTCGCCTTACATGCAGGGCACCGACACAAAGTTCTCCTCGTCGCGGCTCAATATCTTCTCCGGGTTCCCGGATAACGGACAGATGCCGTGGGTCAACAGCTGGCAGGAGTTTGAAGGGCTGTTCCGCCGCCTGAGCGCCACCAGCATGATCGACAGCATCAAAGATCTGCACTGGGATATTCGCCCCAGCCCACATTTTGGCACCGTGGAGGTGCGGGTGATGGATACGCCGCTGACGCTCGGCCACGCGATTAACATCGCCGGGCTTATCCAGGCGACCTCGCACTGGCTGCTGACCGCGCGGCCGTATAAGCATCAGGAAAAAGATTTTCTGCTGTACCGCTTTAACCGTTTTCAGGCCTGTCGCTACGGGCTGGAGGGGATCCTGACGGACGTGCACACCGGCGAGCACAAAACCGTGGCGGAAGACATTGCGTGGCTGCTGGAGCAGGTTGCGCCGTCGGCTGATAAGCTCGGTGCCACAAGCGCAATCAATGAAATTGCCCTGCTGTTAAAGCAGGGCAAAAGCGAGGCGCAGCGCATGCGGGAGTTTATCGCCGACGGTGGCTCGCTGATTTCTCTGGTTCAGAAGCACTGCGAGCTGTGGGCGACGAGTCCGTAAGTCCGTGGCCCCACTCGCGCAGGCGCTGGAACAGCACGAACAGCGCGGGGATAAACACAATCCCCACCACGGTCGCCACCAGCATGCCGCTGAACACCGTGGTGCCGATGATGCGGCGGCTCTGGGCACCCGCCCCGGTCGCCAGCATCATGGGCAATACGCCGATAATGAACGACACGGCGGTCATCATCACCGCGCGGAAGCGGCGCGATGCCCCTTCCCGCGCGGCATCGACAATCGCCATTCCGTCCATGCGCCGCGCGCGAGCGAACTCCACGATCAGGATCGCGTTCTTGGCGGCAAGGGCTATCAACAGCACCAGACCAATCTGCACGTACACGTCGTTGGCGTAGCCCGCCAACCACAGCCAGACCAGCGCCCCGCCGATGGCGAAAAGCACCGAGAGCATCACGCTCGCCGGGAGCGTCCAGCTCTCGTACTGGGCAACGAGGAACAGCCACGCCATCACCACCGCCGCCAGCACAATCCATATCGCCTGATTGCCGGTCTGCTGCTCCTGATACGACATGCCGCTCCAGGCATAGTCGTACCCGGCCGGCAAGTTTTCCGCCAGAATCTCGCCCATCGCCGCCATCGCGGTGCTGCTGCTCACTCCTTCCGCCGCCGAGCCGCTCACCGACACGGACGGGAACTGGTTGTACTGCTGCAGGAACGGCGCGCCGACGGTCGGCGTAATGGTGACTAGGTTGCTCAGGCGCACCCGCTCGCCGCTGTTGCTGCGCACGAACAGCTCGCCGATCTGCTCGGCGCGCTCGCGCCACTGCATCTCGTTCTGCATCACTACGTGGTAGACGCGGTTGTTGACGCTGAAATCCCCGGCGCGCGTGCCGCCAAAGGCGGTTTGCAGGCTGCTGAAGATGCGCGACACCGGCACGTCGAGGCGCGCGGCGCGCTCGCGGTCAACGGTCAGCGTCAGCTGCGGCACGTTGCTGCTCCAGGTGGTGAACACGCGGCTCAGCTGCGGATGCTGGTTGGCTTTCGCCAGCACTTCACGCGTCACGCGCTCCAGCTCTGCCGGGCTCTGCCCCGCCTGCGCCTGGATGCGCAGGTCGAAGCCGGAGGCGTTGCCCAGCCCCGGCAGCGTCGGCGGGGCAAAGGTCATGATGGTCGCTTCCGGCAGGGCCAGCAGCTGGCGCTGCAGGGTACCCATCACCTCATCCAGCGGCGGACGCTCGCTCCAGTCTTTGAGCATGATGGAGATAAACCCGCCGTTGGAGGCGCTGGTGCCGTTGAGAATGTTAAATCCGGAGACCTGAATCACGTCTTCAAACGCCGGATTTTTAGCGATGAGTTCGCGTGCCGTGTTCATCACCGCTTCGGTGCGCTCCAGCGAGGCCGCCTCCGGCAGCTGAACGCTGGCAAAGAAGTAGCCCTGATCCTCCTGCGGCAGGAAGCTTTTAGGCATCGACGTAAAGCTGAACGCCACCACGGCCGCCGCGCCTGCGGTGGCCAGCAGCGCCAGCCACGGGCGAAGGTTGAAGATAGTCACGATGCGGGTGTAGACGCCACGCGTGGCCTCCAGTCCCCGGTTGAACCCACGGAAAATTGCCGCGGGCTGCGCCGGGCGCGGGCGCAGCAGCAGGGCACAGAGCGCAGGAGTGAGGATCAGCGCCACCAGGCTTGAGAGCGTCACCGCAGTGGAAAGCGTCACCGCAAACTGGCGGTACAGCTCGCCGACAATCCCCGGCAGGAGCGCTACCGGCACAAACACCGCCAGCAGCACCAGCGTCGTGGCGATGACCGGCCCGGCGATCTGGCGCAGCGCCAGCGCGGTCGCCGCCGTGCGGCTCTGCCCTTCCGCCATCAGCGTTTCGACGCTCTCCACCACCACGATGGCGTCATCCACCACCATGGTCAGCGCCAGAATAATGGCGAACAGGCTGAGGGTGTTGGCGGAGTAGCCGAGCGTGTAGAGCACAGCGAAGGTGCCCACCAGCGATACCGGAATGGCGAGCGCGACAATCAGCGTCGCGCGCCAGCTTTGCAGGAACAGGGACACCACGACCACCACCGCCAGCAGGGTGAGCGCCAGCGAGACGCCGATCTCTTTAATGGTAGCGGCCACAAATGAGGTGGTGTCGAATTTCACCTCGTAGACCAGGTCGTCCGGGAAGCGCGTCGAGAGGCGTTCCAGCTCCGCGCGCACCGCGTCGGCCACGCGCAGGGCGTTGGCGGACGGCGTCGGGTAGATGCCGAGATAGGCGGAGTCGTGCCCGTTCAGCTGCGCGCCGGAGCTGTAGCTTCGCGAGCCGAGCTCGATGGTTGCGACGTCCTTCAGACGCACCAGCTGGCCCATCTCGCCCGCGCGGATGATGATATCGGCAAAGTCTTCGGCCTGGCTTAAGCGTCCCAGCCCGTTGATGGTCAGAGTCTGCTGCTGGCCGTTAAACACCGGCGGCGTACCGACCTGGCCTGCCGCCCCCTGCACGTTCTGCTCGCGCAGCGCCTGCGCCACGTCGTCGGTGGTGACGTTCAGGGCGTTCATGCGGTCCGGACGCAGCCAGATGCGCATACTGTAGTCGCGCGCGCCAAACATCTGCACCTGCCCGACGCCCGGCAGGCGGGACAGCGCCTCGCGCACCTGGGTGCTGGCGTAGTTGCTGACGAACAGCGGCGTATGGGTGTTGTTCGGTGAGTAAAGACTTACCCCCATCATCAGGTTGGTGGCGCGCTTGCGCACCTGCACGCCGTTTTGCTGCGCTTCGGTCGGGAGCTGCGCCACGGCCTGCGCCACGCGGTTTTGCACGTCGATGGCGGCGAGGTCCGGATCGGTGCCCGCCGCAAAGGTAATGTTCAGGCTGTACGAGCCTTCGTCCGAGCTGGTGGACTCCATGTAGAGCATGTGATCCACGCCGTTCAGCTGGGTCTCCAGCGGCGTGGCGATAGCCTCCGCCACGTCAGCCGAGCTGGCGCCCGGCCAGCTGGCAGACACATTCACCACCGGCGGCGCGATCTGCGGGTACTGCTCCACCGGGATAATCCTCAGCGCAATGGCCCCCAGCAGGGTGATGACCAGCGCAATCACCATCGCGAAGCGCGGGCGTTTGATGAAAAACGTCAGCATGATGGCTCCTTAATTCAGTATCTGGACGGCAGCGCCTGGCTGCACGCGCTGCACGCCGTCAGTAATCGCTCGCTCACCGGACTTCACGCCGGAGGTAATCCGGAACTGCTGGCCGATCTGTCCGGCGATCTTCAGCGGCCGCATTTCGGCTTTTCCGTCGGCGTTAACCACCCAGGCAAAGAACCCGTCGCCGTTCTGCTGGACCGCCGCCGCGGGCAGGGTCAGAACCGGCTGCTCGCTGGCCGGGCGCAGCGTCACGTTCACGCTGCCGCCGGGCAACAGCTGATGGCGCGGGTTGGCAAACTCGGCGCGCAGCATCACGCTGGCGGTGCGCGGATCGATGCGGTTGTCCACGGAGGTCAGCTCACCGCTGACGCGCTGGCCGTTGCTGTCAATTAACGCCTGCCAGGCCTGCTTCATGGCGCTGATATCCACATGCTGTCCAGCTTTGGTGGCAAACGCCCCCTCTTCCAGCGCAAAGGCGATGCGGATGGGGTCGAGCTGCACCACCTCCACCAGTACGCCGCTGGCAGGGTTGACCAGGCTGCCGACGTGGAACCGGCTGTGCCCCACGCGACCGTCGATCGGCGAGGTGATGCGGGTGTAGTTCAGAGTGACATTACGGGTTTCGAGCCGGGCTTTTGCCTGCTCCAGCGCGGCGCTCGCCACGTCCCGCTGCATGCGGGCGTTGTCCACGTCGTGACGGCTGATGGCGTTGCTGCTGCCCAGGCTTTCAAAGCGGGAAAACTGCTGCTGCGCCTGGCGCAGCGTGGCTTCGGCGCTTCTTACCTCGGCCTGCGCCAGGCGCAGGGCGGCGCGCGGCTCGGCGTCGTCCAGCTCGAACAGCAGGTCGCCTTTTTTCACGTACTGCCCGTCGCGGAAGTGGATTTTGGCGATCGCGCCTTCGGTACGCGCGCGCAGCTCAACGGTGTGGATGGCTTCGATGCGGCCAGGGATCTGGCGCTCGGCGGCGTGGGCGGTCTGCTCCACGGTGGCGACGCGAACGGGGATGGCGGCGGCGACTACGGGTTGCAGGGTGCAGGCGAGAAGTGCGAACAGGAGTGGGCGTTTCATGGGAGTACCTCAGCGTTGTTTCTCCCCTCACCCCGGCCCTCTCCCACAGGGAGAGGGAGGTCAGAGTCCCCTCTCCCTGTGGGAGAGGGTTAGGGTGAGGGCAAAAGGTTATGCAGCCTGACGGAACCTGCGGGTCAGTCGCTTCTCGACTTCGACGACGAAGAACATCACGCCCGCCACCGCCAGAGTCACAAACCAGTAGCGCAGCGGCAGCGCTTCGGTGCCGAACAACATCTGCATCAACGGCAGGTAGATAATCGCCGCCTGGAGCAGGAACAACACGCCCGTCACCAGCCAGATCCCTTTATTCGCCAGCAGGCCGCGGTTCAGGGAGAACCCTTCGGTGTTGCGGCAGTTAATCATGTACACCCACTGGGCGCAGACCAGCATCTGCAGCAGCACGGTGCGGATGAACTCCGCGCTGTGGCCGCGCGGGGCCAGCCAGGCTTCCAGCGCAAAGGCGGCAATGGCAATCATGGTGCCGACGAAGGCCACGCGCCACACGGCGTAGGCGTCCATCACGTGCTGCCCGGTCTGACGCGGCGGACGGCGCATGATGTTGCGCTCGGCGGCCTCAAAGGCCAGGCCGAAGGAGAGCGTGGCGGAGGTGGCCATGTTCATCCACAGAATCAGCACCGGCGTCAGCGGAATGATGTTCCCCGCCAGCAGCGCAATCACAATCAGCAGACCCTGCGCGAGGTTGGTCGGCATGATGAACAGGATGGTCTTCTTCAGGTTGTCGTAAACGCGACGCCCCTCTTTCACCGCGCTGGCGATGGTGGCGAAGTTATCGTCCGTCAGGACCATGTCCGCCGCCTCTTTGGTCACTTCCGTGCCCTTGATGCCCATCGCGATGCCGACGTCAGCCTGACGCAGCGCCGGGGCATCGTTCACGCCGTCGCCGGTCATGCCGACGATTTCGCCTTTGTCCTGCAGCGCTTTCACCAGGCGCAGCTTATGCTCCGGGCTGGTACGGGCGAAGATGTCATACTTCACCGCCGCTTCCGCCAGCGCGGCGTCGTCCATTTTCTCCAGCTCGTAGCCGGTGACCGCCTGCTCGCTGTTGGTGATCCCCAGCATCTTGCCGATGCTCATCGCCGTCTGCGGGTGATCCCCGGTGATCATCTTCACGCGGATCCCCGCCTGCTGGCAGGCGTTAATCGCATCAATGGCTTCCGGACGCGGCGGATCCATCATCCCGGCGATACCGAGGAAGATCAGGCCGTGGCTCAGGTCGTCGTGCGTCAGTTCCTGCTCACCGTTCGCCGGCTTGAACGCCGCGGCGACCATGCGCAGCCCCTGACGCGCATAGCGCTCCATCTCGCTTTCCCAGTACGCGCGGTTGAAGGCTTCCACGCCGTTGCGGGTCTGCTGCTCGTTGCACAGGGCGAAAATCACGTCCGGCGCGCCGGTGATCAGGATCTGCTCCTCACCGCCAATCTGGTAGTGGGTGCTCATGTACTTGTACTGCGAGTCGAACGGGATCTTGTTAACCAGCGTGGTCATGACCGGCTCAAGGCTGGCCTTCGCCGCCAGCACCTTCAGCGCGCCCTCGGTCGGCCCACCGGTGATGCCCCACAGGCCGCGCTCGTCCTGGATCAGCTGGCTGTCGTTACACAGGTCGATGGTGCGCAGGTACTGCTCCAGCACGGCGCCCGGCTGGATGTGGATCGGCTCATCGCTGCCTTCCAGGTAGATATTGCCTACCGGCTCGTAGCTGTTGCCGTCCACGCGGTAGCAGGCGTCAGCGGTGATAATGGCTTTGACCGTCATCTCGTTCATGGTCAGGGTGCCGGTTTTATCCGAGCAGACCACGGTCATCGCGCCCAGGGTTTCCACCGTCGGCAGCTTGCGGATAATTGCCCGCTTGCGCGCCATCGCCTGCACGCCCAGGGAGAGGATGATGGAGATAATCGCCGGCAGGCCTTCCGGCACGGAGGCCACCGCCAGGCTAATCAGGGAGAGCAGCAGCTCGCCCATCGGGATCTCGCGGAACGCCAGGCTGAAGACAAACAGCGCGGCCATCATCGCCAGGATAATGGCGAAGATCGCTTTACCCAGCTTGTCCATCTGCACCAGCAGCGGCGTGCGGTGCTTTTCGATGCCCGCCATCATCTGGTTGATGTGGCCAAGCTCCGTATCCTTACCGGTCGCGGTGACCACGCCTACGCCGCCGCCCGCGCTTACGGTCGTCCCGGAGAAGACCATATTGGTCCGATCGCCCAGCGGCAGTTCACCGCTCAGCGGATTAACGTGTTTATCCACCACGGTGGATTCACCGGTCAGAATCGCCTCTTCCACGCGTAAATTATGCGCTTCGATTAAACGCATATCCGCCGGAATACGATCTCCCGCGCGTAATACAATAATATCGCCCGGGACTATTTCAGTTGTAGGTATCGTTTCGTGGTTGCCGTTACGAATAACGCGCGCCTCGCTGGAGAGCATATTGCGAATACTCTTCAGGGATTTTTCCGCGTTGCTTTCCTGGATATGACCAATTAAAGCATTGATTACCGCCACGCCCAGAATAACCAGCGTATCAACCCAGTGGCCCATGATTGCCGTTAATACGGCGGCGGCCAGCAGGACATAAATCAGGACATCATTAAAATGGGCCAAAAAACGCAGCCAGGCAGGCTTGCCTTTTTTCTCCGGCAGCGCATTGGGGCCATGTTTTTGCAGACGCGCCTGCGCCTCTGCACGGTCCAGACCGCTGGCCTGGCTCTTCATGTGAGCAAGCACCTGCTCTGTGGTCTGCTGATATGCCAGCCCGCCGGAAGGCGGCACGTTTGGGGATAATTTTTTCTCGGTCATCGTATTTTTCCTTCAATATCCGGTGAAAAGAAGCCTGAATTCCTTTCGGGCATAAATAAATTCATTTTAAAGTCTTGCGGGTAAAATTGATCTACCGCAATATAATGACTTCTCGGTTATTCAAAACTGCTTAAAACTATTTTGATGAGCCAATTTTTACAAAATATTTCTAAACCAAATCTAAACGAGGAGGATCCATGTTTGGTATTTATCGCGGGCGTCGCCTGGCGTTATACATTATCGCAGCCATTGTTATTGCCACGTTAATTGGTTATAGCACTTATACATTTGTAAAATTATTTTCCTGATAAAGACGTTTATTTACATAACGCGATATTAATATAAATGCCGGGTCGTATTTTGTTATTTATTCGCTAAATAATATCTTCGTTTTATTCAATAACGCCTGAATCGCTGATATTGCTTTACGTTACAGGATGCCGGACAATGACATTTTTAACTGACGATTAACATTACGATGAAACACCCGTTAGAATCGCTGCTTACGGCAGGCGGCATTTTATTGCTGGCCCTGCTCTCCTGCCTGCTGTTACCCGCGCCGTCGCTGGGTCTGGTGCTGGCGCAGAAGCTGGTTCAGACCTTTCACATGGTCGATCTGAACCAGCTTTACACCATTCTGTTCTGCGTGTGGTTTTTACTGCTGGGGGCCATCGAATTCTTCGTCCTGCGTTTCGTCTGGCGCCGCTGGTTTTCACTGGCGTCGTAAGCCAATAAAAAAGCCGGGTGGCGACTTCGCCTTACCCGGCCTGTGATGGCAATTTTCCTGACCCGCCAGGGCGGAAAACAGCTCAGTGCGGCTGACTGTGGTTCTCCTTGCGGTACGCACCAGGCGGCTGGTTGAACGTGCGGGTGAAGATTCGGGTAAACGTCTGCTGCGAGTCAAACCCGTAACGCAGGCAGATGTCGTACACCCGGGCGTCGGATTCACGCAGATCGCGCGCCGCCAGCAGCAGCTTGCGTTCACGGATATAGCGCCCCAGGCTCTCCCCTTTGTACTGCATAAACAGCCGCTGCAGGTGCCACTTCGAGTAGCCCGCGTGGCGGGCAATCTCTTCTATACGTAATGGCTGGTGCAGATTGTCGTCGATCCATTCGACGATAGTGTCGATGACTTGAGCGGAAATGGTCATACTGCTGTCCCCCTCTGCTTCTCGCTTAAACATTATTCCCACCACGCGCGAAAGGTTTGCGCGGTGTCACTCACCCGCACGGGCTCACCCAGTTCCGGCGTCAGCAGCCGATAATTTTTGTCCTTGCTGGCGCGCGCCAGCTGGATCAGCGGATCGTTCCAGGCGTGTTTCGCCAGCACGAAGCGTCCGTTATGCCCGGGCACCACGGCTTTCGCGTTCAGATCCACCGAGGCCTGCGCCGTTTCCTCCGGGAGCATGTGGATGTACTTCCAGTCCTGGTCGTACTGGCCGTTTTCCATGATGGCGACATCCACGCCATCAAACTGCTCGCCGATGGCCTTAAAGTGCGGGCCGTAGCCGGAATCCCCGCTGTAATAAACCTTCTGCTCTGGCGTGACGAACATAAAGCTGCCCCACAGGGTTCTATCGCGCTTGATGCCGCGCCCGGAGAAGTGGCGCGCCGGCAGAACATGCACCGTCAGTTCATCGCTGATGCGCACCGACTGGTTCCAGTCGCGCTCGGCAATAATCTCTGGCTTCATCCCCCAGTAGCGAAGATGGGATCCCACGCCCAGCGGCGTCACCACGCGCTTCACCTTCGGCAGTAGCGCCCGGATGGTGGCGTAATCCAGATGATCGTAGTGATCGTGCGAGATAATCAGCAGGTCGATTTCCGGCATGCTTTCAGCGCGCCACGGATACTCCCCGGCAAAGGCTTTATTCAGAAACGAGAACGGCGCGGCATAGTTGCTGAGCACCGGGTCAATCAGGATGCGTTTGCCCGCGAGCTGCAGGTACCACGAGGAGTGGCCGAGCCACACCAGGGTGTCCTGCTCCAGCGGCAGGCTCGCAAGATCGGTTTTCACCAGCGGCAGCGGCTGGGCCGGTCGCGCGTTTTCGGTTTTTTTGGTCAGAAAATCCCACGTCGCGACCAGCATATTTTTGTCGCCGTTATAGCCCGGCGTCGGCAGCGTATTGTGGAATTTCCCGTCGCGATACTGGGGAGAGGCCTCCACTTCAGTGAGCTGCTCACCCTGCGGTGGCTGGCCGAATCCGGCATTCAGAACAAACGGTAAACTCGCAGCTGAAGCTATGATCATGATTAACACCACGCAGATGAAGAGAGGTTTTTTCATATCCAGACCCGAAAACGCGCCCCATCCGATAGTTTGCGCGGGGTAAACTTGATTATGAGTGAGTAAGCACTCATTATAGATATGATGATAAAGTCGTCAAGACGTTTTCGATCTTTGACATTCCGCGTTGCAGCGTGTCAAAGCACGTGTTTCAATCAGGGTTTTTATAATTGACAGGGGGAAAAATTTAGTGGCACGTCCGAAGAGTGAAGATAAAAAACAGGCCTTACTGGAAGCCGCAACGGTGGCGTTTGCACAGTCAGGTATTGCCGCCTCAACGGCGTTAATTGCCCGCAAGGCGGGTGTCGCCGAAGGCACCCTGTTCCGCTACTTTGCTACCAAAGACGATCTGCTGAATGCCCTCTATCTGCACCTGAAGCAGGATCTCTGCCAGGCCATGCTGGCAAACCTCGATCGCACCATTACGCTGCCAAAAGAACATACCCGCAATATCTGGAACAGCTATGTGGACTGGGGTATTCGTAACCCCGTGGCCCATGCTGCTATCCGCCAGATTGGCGTCAGTGAAAAGCTGAGCGCCGAAACGGAACAGGCGGTGAAAGAGATGTTCCCGGAGCTGCATGAGCTCTGCCGCCGCTCGGTGCGTCAGGTGTTTATGTCAGATGAATTTAAAACGTTTGGCGATGCGCTTTTCTTATCGCTGGCCGAATCTACGATGGAATTTGCCACTCGCGACCCTTCCCGCGCCGTTGATTTTAAAGCGCTCGGCTTTGAGGTGATGTGGCGCGGGCTTGCCCAGGAAGAGAACGATGGACAGTAAAGCATTGCAGGAGCATGCAAAACGCGTGGCGCTGGAGCTGCCGTTCACCGAACACTGCTGGCCGTTCGGCCCCGAGTACGACGTTTTTAAGGTAAGCGGGAAAATTTTTATGCTGATGGCCACCGTACGCGGACGACCGCACGTCAGCCTGAAGTCAGACCCAGAAAAATCCCTGTTAAATCAGCAAATTTACCGCGGCGTTGAGCCGGGCTATCACCTCAATAAAAAACACTGGATTTCGCTTTACGGCACTGACGACATCACACCTGAACTGGTCGCCGACCTGATAGCGGATTCGTGGAATCTGGTGGTCGATAAGCTGCCGAAAAAAGACCAGAAGTGGATCCGGCCGGTCTGATTGTTCGTCTGAGACGAACAGATTAAGCGCTCGAATTGCACTTATCTTTTTCCGCGTCCCGCTGTAATCTGCATTCCTTTCGCGCCCGAGAGCGGGCGAATTTCATCACCAGGAGTTGTTATGGATATCATTTCTGTCGCCCTGAAACGCCACTCTACCAAGGCGTTCGACCCAGCCAAAAAACTGACCGCAGAAGAAGCGGAAAAAATCAAAACCCTGCTGCAGTACAGCCCGTCCAGCACCAACTCCCAGCCGTGGCACTTCATTGTGGCCAGCACCGAGGAAGGTAAAGCGCGCGTGGCGAAATCTGCCGCGGGTACCTACGTGTTCAACGAACGCAAAATGCTGGATGCTTCTCACGTGGTGGTGTTCTGCGCGAAAACCGCGATGGATGACGCCTGGCTGGAGCGCGTCGTGGATCAGGAAGAGGCCGATGGCCGTTTCAACACGCCGGAAGCCAAAGCCGCAAACCATAAGGGCCGCACCTATTTCGCCGACATGCACCGCGTGGATCTGAAAGATGACGACCAGTGGATGGCGAAGCAGGTTTACCTGAACGTCGGCAATTTCCTGCTGGGCGTTGCTGCGCTTGGCCTGGACGCAGTACCGATTGAAGGTTTCGACGCCGCGATCCTCGACGAAGAGTTTGGTCTGAAAGAGAAAGGCTTCACCAGCCTGGTGGTGGTGCCGGTTGGGCATCACAGCGTTGAAGATTTCAACGCAACGCTGCCGAAGTCTCGCCTGCCGCTGAGCACGATTCTGACCGAGTGCTGATCTCCTCTGGCACGCTGGGCTTCGGCGTGCCTGCTTTCAATACAGCATACTCTCAGGATTCTGAACCCTTTTCGCTTTGAGTTTGAGCACGCGTCAGACCATCATGCTATTGCCATAACGCCGCCTCTCTTTGAAGCGTATCACTCAGCGTGGAACATCAATGTCCGCTACCTAAGTTAGTCTTTATGTATAGATTCACCCCGTTACAAGTCAAATAATTTGTAACACTACAGAAATACTTACATCAGAATTTTTTCATATAATTTTATAATCATAAAATGTTTCCTTCCAGTTCAGATCAATCAGTTATTAACTCACACTATCCTAATTTATAAGCCTCATAAATATACCCGCTTATTTTCCCTCGTGCTTACGCTAATTATTTCACTCTTAAACATCATTAAGTAATACGCACTTTACATGAATTGTTACATGTCTATTTCTGGAAGCGAGATTCTGCATGTTTTTATGTGTGCCCATTTCGCATGAAAGGGAATGGGAAAAATTTTTCAAGGAATTACAAGGATAGATATATGAAAAAAAAAGATGCAGTGAGCACTCATTCTAATTCAAAGGTATTGCACGCCAAACTGGCACCAACCTGCTTTGCGACTATGTTTGCACTTGGCATGATCATGCCTGCTCAGGCAGCCATCGTGGCAGGTAATACCGATAAACCGCTTATCCATACGGATGCAAGCGGCGCAACCATCGTAGATATCAACAAGGCGAGCGCTGGTGGGGTTTCCCATAACGTTTATTCCGAATTTAACGTCGACAGCAAAGGCGTGATCCTTAACAACAGCGGCACAGTAACCAACACCCAATTAGCTGGTCAGATCGATGGCAACGCTAATATGGCCAGCGGCAGCGCTAAGGTGATCCTAAACGAAGTGCGCTCATCCGATCCGAGCCAGCTGAACGGCATGGTCGAAGTGGCAGGCCAATCCGCCCAGGTGATTATCGCCAACCCATCAGGCATCACCTGTGACGGTTGCGGATTTATCAATACCAACCACGCTACACTGACTACCGGTACTGCCACATACGATAACAAGGGTAATGTTAACGGTCTTGATGTAAGCAAAGGTCAGGTGACCATCACCGGTAAAGGGATGGATACCCGCTCTACGCAGTACACCGACATTATTGCCCGTTCAGTGAAAGTCAATGCGAAACTTCAGGCTAACGAACTGAACATCATAACGGGTAACAACCGCATCGATAAAAATGGTCATGTGCAGAAGAAGTATGACAGCAGCAATACCCCTGACGTAGCGCTGGATGTCTCTGCTCTGGGCTCCATGTATGCGAATAAAATTTTTATGGAAGGCACAGATACCGGCGTTGGCGTACATATCGATCATGCTGACCTGACGGCATCCGACGCGTTGTCAATTAACGTTGATGGTGTGGTCGAAAACAACGGTGGACATATCAGCGGTAAAAATGCAGCTACCGTAATGGGTGGTGATGTCCTGAACCATAATGGTCAAATTACCTCAGAGGGTATGGTGTCCGTTGCCGCAGACCACACGCTGGACAACACTACCGGTGTCATTAAAGCTGCAAAGGTCAATCTATCCGGCAAAGATACCGTTAACAACCATGGCTCCATCCAGGGCAGCCAGAATACCTTTATTATCGCTGACTCGCTGGACAATAGCGACGGTGAAATTATCAGCAATGGTGATTTGACTATCAGCCGCGCCTCCTGGAATTACAACGCGCAGGGCGTGAATAATACCCATGGCCGCATTAATGCTAAGGGGGCCCTCAATATTGACGCTGCCAGCCTTAACAACTCCACTGGCCGCGTAGAAACCGATGGTGCGATGACAATCAATGTCGACACGCTGACGAACGATAATGGTCTTATCTCAGCAGGGGACGGCTGGAACATGATCAGCGCCTCCATGCTGAATAACGATAACGGCGTGATTCAGGCTGTGGGATCTGACAGCCAGATTCAGGTGAGCGGCAACAACATGCTCTCTAACCGCAATGGATTAATCCACAGCAACGGCTATGTTTCAATTAATGGTGCGCTGGATAATATGTCCGGAACCATCACTGCCGATAAAGACCTCTTTATGTACGGCACGTCCTACTATTCTGACCTTGCCAGTAAGATGGAAGCTGCCGGCAATATCGACATGACCGTGACCGGCACGTTCCAGAACGCCGGAACCGTTAAGGCGGGTCAGAATATGATGTTAAACATCGGTTCTACTGGCTGGTATAGCTATGGCGGTCCCGCGCAGAACAGCGGTTCCATCTCGGCTGAGGGTCGCCTGGCGCTGCAGATGAACAGCAGTCTGTTCGACAACAGCGGCGACATTACCGCTAATCAGATGGATCTTCAACTGGCAGACCTGTCTAACAGCGGTTCGATCGCCAGCAAGAATGATATCAATCTGAACACCACGAGCCTGGAAAACCGGGGTAAGGGCGTGATGAGCGCCGACCATAACATCAGCGTCACCACCTCTTATCTAATGACTGATGCAGGTAGCCAGATCAACGCTGGTTCTGATGCCACGCTGTTCGTGATGAACAACCTGGACAACAATGGTGATATCCGTGCGGCACATGACATTAATCTCAACGTAATGGGCAGCTACGGCTGGTCTCAAGGTACCGCGTATAACTTCGGAACGATGAAGGCGGGTAATAAACTGAACGCACAGATGGAGCGGGTAACACTCATCAACGGGGGAACGCTGTCCGCCGATAACGGTATTACTCTGATCAGTAACTACCTGACTAACAGTGGTAACATCACTAGCACAAGTGATATTACGTTGAATACAGCCAACGGCGTTAACAACGAAGCCAGCGGTAATATTACCGGCAATCGCGTGTACACCACAGGCTACGTCAATAATATGGGCGTTATTAACGAGACCGGTGCAGCAAATCAAGGTACAGATAATAACACTGCTGATGACATCAATACCAACCCAGGTTCGAATGCCACTGCGAATAATAGTGGAAATACCACAATTAAGCCAAATGGTACCCCTGAAGGTAATGGTGTTTGGGAAAACGGAGTTGTCTATCAACCTGGTGATAAGTATTACGGCCATGTTGTTCAGGACATTATTTATTATCCTGGCGGCTATTTCATCACTATCGCAGCGTAATTCCATTTAAATAATAAAGCCTCACACCTTCGTGAGGCTTTATTCCCAAACTATGTTTCTGTGATGGGTATTTCCGGAAATTTTAAATTATAATGAAAATTTATCAAGCGGCTCTCAGCTTCCTTTTTTTGTCCTTATGCTTAATGCAATCCTCTCTACTTCATGCCGAACCAGCAACAATACAGCAGCAGGACCAAGCCCGACACGAACAACTCGCCCCTCCGGGTAAGCTGCTGCTTACAGCTGAAAGTACATCTCATGGCGACGCTCTTGTTCTTCCGAAAGAGTCTGTTTGCTACGACATTCTCCATGTGAGGATCGACAATACGGAGTCGCTTCCAAACTGGCTCACCTTTCGCGATTTTATTCGTCAGGCTGAGAATAACTGTATCGGCGTGAAAGGAATTAAAGCCATATATACAGCCGTGCAGAATCGATTAATATCCCACGGATTTATTACTACCCGTGTATTAATACCGGAGCAAAATTTGCTTAAGGGAACGTTAACCCTGCGAATTCTGCCTGGACGTGTCAGTGATGTCATTATTCAGGATCAAAGTGGGCTCCCCGTTCATCGCTGGAATAACATCCCGCAAGGGGCGGGCGACCTCCTCGATTTACGCGGTCTGGAACAGGGGCTGGAAAACCTGCAGCGTATTCCCGGTTCGCAGGCGAGTATTCGTCTGGTGCCGGGGGAAAATCCCGGCGATAGCCGCGTAGAGATCAAGCGCGACCAGCGTAAAGTCTGGCGACTGGGCAGCTGGTTTGATGATTCTGGTAGTAAATATACCGGACGGTATCAGGGCGGACTGGTACTGTATTTGGATAACCCCACCTCGCTCAACGATATGTTTTATGTAGCGTATGGCGGCGGTTTCAAAAATGAAAACGGCAAGCGTAACGATAATACCTCGGCGTTTTACTCCGTTCCCTGGGGATACTGGGCGCTGGAACTTTATGCCAGCCAGTACAGAACGACGCAGACTATCCATAGCGGTGATTTTGATTACCGGTACAGTAGCGATCAAAAGTTAATGACCGCCGCGCTTAACCGCGTGGTTTACCGCAGCGCGAGCCAGAAAACCACGCTGGGCTTTAAAGGGATCAAGCGTGATACCCGCTACGATCTTAACGACATGGAAGTGGAGGTTCAGCACCGGGACACCAGCAGTTGGCTGCTTAGCCTGGAACACTTAGCCTATCTTCCATTTGGTCAACTTACGGCAAGCTTAGGTTATCAACATGCCGCACCGTGGTTTGGTGAAGAAGCCGATGCTGAAGAGGTAGTGGGCAATGCCGACGCGCAGGCGCGCATCATTACGCTGAGCGCAGACGGTAGTTTCCCTTTCAAACTGGGCAAGTTCGCCCTCAGCTATGAACCGCATTTCAAACAACAGACCACTCCGGACAGGCTTACCCAGCCCGATAAGTTCACCATCGGCAACCGCTGGACGGTACGCGGCTTTGACGGAGAGTCCTCATTGTATGCCGACAAAGGCTGGTATCTACGTAATGATATCAATCTGAATCTGCCGGTATGGGGAATGCAGCCGTATATTGGCGCAGACTACGGCGAAGTCAGCGGCTCAGAAAATGATTACTGGAGCGGGGCCCACATTCTCGGTGCGGCCGCAGGCGTGCGCGGGGTGAAAGGACACGTGGGATATGACCTTTTTGCAGGTGTGCCATTGGTAAAACCGGATGAGATGCATACCAGTCCCGTCACGCTTGGGTTTTCGGTACAATGGCAGTACTAAGAGCACAGTGAAATAGTCCCCCTCGGGCGATGAGTATTATGACCGACTTTTCTCTGCCAGCCACGCCATCGCCCGCTCCCCCGCTTCATCCACCGGGAGATACACCAGCAGCCGCGAGCCGTTTCGCGGCGCGGAATACCAGTACATCTGCTGCAGCGTAAAATCCCCCAGCTCGGGATGGGTAAACAGCTTGAGCTGGTTCTCCACGCCGCGCACGTCGTTGCGCTGGTGCCACAGGGTTTTAAACTCTTCGGATACCGCAAAGAAGCGCGCCAGTTTGGCCTCCCACAGCGGGTCGCCCCGGTGTTCGGCCATCGCCGCCCGGAAATAGGAGACAAAGATGGGCAGCACGTCGTCGCGCCTGCCGAGGCGCGCGCGCCACGCAGGATGCGTGAGGAACAAATAAATACAGTTGCGGTCTTCGGGAGGAATGTCATTGAAATCGACGCCCATCAGATGCCCGAAGCTGTCGTTCCAGGCCACGATATCGAAGTTCGGTTTCTGAATGCTGGCGGGTTTCGGCATCAGCGTATCCAGCAGGCGGCGCGTGCCTTCGCTGATGCCCTCGCAGCAGACCGCCTGCGGCGCTTCGCCCGGCGGTAACCCCGCTAGCAGAAACAGGTGTCGGGCCTCGGTAGGGGTGCACTGCAGCGCTTTTGCCACAGCGGCCATCACCGCGCTGGACGGATTGACGTCCCTGCCCTGCTCCAGCCAGGTGTACCAGGTCACGCCCACGTCCGCGAGCATCGCCACCTCTTCCCGGCGCAGACCCGGCGTGCGGCGGCGACCGCTGCGCGGCAGGCCGAGACGCTGCGGATCGAGGCTTTCACGTCGTGCGCGCAAAAATGCCCCCAGCTGTTTTCGGGTGTCATCCTGAAGTGAGACGACGGGTTCAGACATCAAGGCCATAAATCCCCCTGCATGGTAGTGCCAGTACCAGTATAAGCAAGAACTGGTACCCGTTTATCAGATGGTTGATGCTACGACCATCTGTTGAATGACGCAATGGAGTTACCATGAATACGTCAGTTGTTTCACCGGGCCGCGCTGGCCTGATATTGCTGCTAACCGGCCAGATGCTGCCGATGATTGATACCTCAATCACCAACGTCGCGCTGGACGCCATCACCCATTCGCTGCACGCTACCGCTACCGAACTGGAGCTCATCGTCGCGCTTTATGGCGTGGCCTTCGCCGTCTGCCTCGCGCTCGGCAGCAAGCTGGGGGACAACTTTGGCCGCCGGCGTTTGTTCATGTGGGGCGTCGCGAGCTTTGGCCTGGCCTCGCTGCTCTGCGGGATGGCGGGGAACATTGAACAACTGCTGGCCGCGCGCATCGTTCAGGGGGCGGGAGCCGCACTGATCGTGCCGCAGATTCTTGCCACCCTGCACGTGACGCTGAAAGGTACGGCGCACGCTAAGGCCATCAGCCTGTTTGGCGGCATCGGCGGGATTGCGTTTATCGTCGGCCAGATGGGCGGCGGCTGGCTGGTGTCGGCGGATATCGCCGGGCTGGGCTGGCGTAACGCCTTCTTTATCAACGTGCCGATCTGTCTGGTGGTGCTGGCGCTAAGTCGCCATTTCGTACCCGAAACCCGTCGCGAGACGCCGTCACGCATCGACTGGACCGGAACCGTGCTGCTGGCGATCATTCTTTGCTGCCTGCTGTTCCCGATGGCGCTCGGCCCACAGTGGGACTGGTCGTGGCCGCTGAAGGTTATGCTTCTCGCCATTATTCCGCTGGGCTGGCTGACGGCGCTGAATGCGCGCAAAAAGGAGCGTGAGAATGCCCATCCGCTGATCCCGCCGCGCCTGCTGCAGCTTCGCAGCGTTCGCTTTGGCATTCTGATTGCGATGCTCTTTTTCAGCGTCTGGTCCGGGTTTATGTTCTGTATGGCGCTCACCATGCAAACCGGTCTGGGGATGGCCCCATGGCAGTCCGGAAACAGTTTTATCGCGCTGGGCGTTACCTACTTTATTTCGGCGTGGTTCGCGCCGAGGCTGATTGCTCGCTACAGCACCAGTACCATTCTGCTGACGGGTCTGGCGATCCAGATTGCCGGCCTGCTGGCGCTGATCGCCACGTTCCGCGTCTGGGGAATGGAGAATACCGCCCTGACGCTGGCGCCCGCGACCGGGCTGGTCGGCTACGGGCAGGCGCTGATTGTGAACAGCTTCTACCGCATCGGGATGCGCGATATTCAGCCTGACGACGCGGGGGCCGCGAGCGCCATTCTCAGCACGCTGCAGCAGGCCGCGCTGGGGCTTGGCCCGGCCATTTTCGGCGCGATTTTGCTCCACGCGCTGCAGAACCATCACGGGGATTACACCCAGGCGGTGAACGTCTTCCTGATGGTGGAAACGGCGATGATGGTGGTGCTCGCCCTGGCGACGCTGTGCATCCGCCACCGCCTGTGCCTGCCGGTGGTAAAGGTCTGCCAGGCCACCAAATAAGCCAGTGAATTTGCATAATAGATCCGCAGCCGCCATTATGGGGCTGCATCAATACAGGAGACGTTATGCAGGAATTAATTGCTCAGGTTGAAGAGTTAGGCATTGAAATTAATCACACCACCTCTTTAGTGATTATCTTTGGTATTATTTTTCTTACCGCCATCATCGTTCATTTTATTCTGCACAAAGTGGTGCTTCGCGCTTTCGAAAAACGCGCGCAGGCCAGCAGCCATTTGTGGCTGCAGATCATTACCCAGAATAAATTATTTCACCGTCTGGCCTTCACCCTTCAGGGGATAATCGTCAACGTCCAGGCGGTACTGTGGCTGCAAAAAGGCAGCGAAGCGGCGGAAATTCTCACAACTTGCGCAAAGCTGTGGGTCATGGTGTATGCCCTGCTCTCCTTCTTCTCGCTGCTGGACGTGATTTTTAATCTGTCGCAGAAAATGGCCACCGCATCACAGCTGCCGCTGAAGGGGATCTTCCAGGGCATCAAGCTGGTGAGCGCCATCCTGGTGGGAATACTGATTATCTCTCTGCTGATCGGCCAGTCCCCGGCGATTCTGATCAGCGGTCTGGGCGCCATGGCCGCCGTTCTGATGCTGGTGTTTAAAGACCCGATACTCGGTCTTGTGGCAGGGATTCAGCTTTCCGCCAACGATATGCTCAAGCTCGGCGACTGGCTGGAGATGCCGAAATACGGTGCCAACGGCACGGTGACGGACATCGGTCTGACCACCGTTAAAGTACGCAATTTCGATAATACGATTACAACCATTCCGACGTGGGCCCTGGTCTCCGACGCCTTTATCAACTGGAGCGGCATGTCGGCCTCCGGCGGGCGACGCATTAAGCGCAGCCTGAATATTGATACCACCAGCATTCATTTTCTCGACGAGCAGGAACAGCAGAAACTCATTCAGGCGAAGCTGCTGAAGCCCTATCTGGCCGCGCGACATGAGGAAATTAGTCTGTGGAATCAGAAGAACGGTGAAGGGGAGTCGGTATTAAACCTGCGTAAGATGACCAATATTGGTACCTTCCGCGCCTACCTGAATGAATATCTGCGCAACCATCCGCGTATTCGCAAAGATATGACGCTGATGGTGCGCCAGCTAGCGCCTGATGCGAATGGTTTGCCGATTGAAATATACGCCTTCACCAACACGGTGGTCTGGGCAGAATATGAGGAGATTCAGGCCGACATCTTCGACCATATTTTCGCGGTGGTGGATGAATTTGGGCTGCGTATTCACCAGTCCCCGACCGGGAACGATATTCGCTCGTTGACCCTACAGCATCGGTAAGGTGGGTTGCCGGGCGTGAAGGCAGGTGCAGTCTGGTGCCCTCACCCCGGTCCTCTCCCACAGGGAGAGGGAGAAAACCGCGCTACTTTTTGCGGGAAAGCTTAAACGCCACAAAGAGGAAGATAACCCACACCGGCAGCAGCATCGCCGAAAGGCGCATCTCATCCATGGTGCACATCAGCACCAGAATCAGCCCCAGGAAAGCGATACAGATATAGTTCCCCGCCGGATAGAGCAGCGCTTTGAACTGCGTATCGCGTCCCTTGCGGCGCATCGCGGCGCGAAAGCGCAGGTGCGCCAGGCAAATCATGATCCAGTTCAGCAGCAGCGTAGCGACAACCAGCGCCATCAGCAGGCCAAAGGCCTCTTTCGGCAGCAGATAGTTAATCAGCACCACCAGCGAGGTGATAGCACCAGAAAGGAACAAGGAATTCACCGGTACGCCGCGACGGCTGACGCGGGTGAGGAACTTCGGCGCGTTGCCCTGCACGGAGAGGCCGAACAGCATGCGGCTGTTGGAGTAAACGCCGCTGTTATAGACCGACAGAGACGCCACCAGAATGACGAAGTTCAGCGCCGAGGCCACCACGTTGCTGTTCAGATCGTGGAAAATCATCACGAACGGGCTGCTGTCGGACTTCACTTCCACCCACGGATAGAGCGCCAGCAGCACCACCAGCGAGCCGATGTAGAACAGCAGAATACGGTATACCACCTGGTTGACCGCTTTTGGAATGCTTTTATGCGGGTCGCGCGCTTCCGCGGCGGTAATGCCAATCAGCTCTAATCCTCCGAAGGAGAACATGATCACCGCCAGGGAGAGAATCAGCCCTTTCCAGCCGGTGGCGAGGAAGCCGCCGTGCTGCCACAGGTTGTCGATCGTGGCGCGCTCGCCGCCGTGGCCGGAGAACAGCAGCCACAGGCCAAAGCCGATCATCCCGATAATCGCCAGCACCTTGATCAGCGCAAACCAGAACTCGGTTTCGCCATACAGGCGCACGTTGACGAGGTTAACGGCGTTAATAATGATGAAGAAGGCCGCCGCCCAGATCCACGTCGGGACGTCCGGCAGCCAGTACTGCATGTAAATGCCTGCGGCGGTCAGCTCTGCCATCCCCACCAGCACGAACATCACCCAGTAGTTCCAGCCGGAGAGGAATCCTGCAAACGGGCCCCAGTATTTATAAGCAAAGTGCGCGAAGGAGCCTGAAACCGGCTCTTCAACAACCATCTCGCCAAGCTGGCGCATGATCAGGAAGGCGATAACCCCGGCGATACCGTAACCCAGCAGCACCGCCGGGCCAGCCATCTGAATAGCGGGGCCGATGCCGAGAAACAGCCCGGTACCGATCGCGCCGCCAAGGGCAATTAACTGAATATGTCGATTTTGCAAACCACGTTGCAGCGTCGGATTCTGATCCGACGAGGCTTCAGCGCTACCATGGCCTGAAGCGGATGACGCGTCTTTCACGTCCTACCCCTGTCTCTTTTTTAGAAGGGGCACGTTTTAACACTTCATGCTGGAGGTAGCAAGGGATTGGGGCATCCCTGCCCCGGATAACGAGATGGAACGCTTAAAACGCGTAGCCAACCGAGACCTTAAAGGTGCGCGGTTCGCCCTGCGTAATATAGGTACCGGAATCGTCCACGCTGGCCCAGTAGTTTTCATTGGTGACGTTGTCGATGCCCGCGCGAACCGTCATCTGGTTTTCATTGCGGTTCACCGCGAAGCGATAGCGCACTCCCAGATCCAGCGTGGTGTAGCTGTCCAGCTTTTTGGTGTTTGCCAGGTCAGCGTACTGCGCGCCGGAATGGTTCACGCGGGCGGTGGCGGTCAGGCCGTCAACCGGCTTGATATCGTACTCTGCACCCAGCACGGCGTAAAAGTTCGGAATCCCGATCGCATCGTTACCCTGATTCACGCCATTTTTGGTTTTGGTCAGCTCGGCCTGCAGCCAGGTGGCGCTGGCGTTCAGGCGCATCCCCAGCGCGGGCTCGCCGAAGACGTTCAGCTCCACGCCACGGTTTCGCTGCTCGGCATCCAGGCCGTAATGGCCGCTGTCGTCGAGGATCGCCGACGGCATTTTGATCTCAAACAGCGCAAGCGATCCGCCCACGCGGCCGAAGTCCGCCTTCACGCCCACTTCGTTCTGCTTAGAGTGAATGATACCGGTGCTCTGGCCGTAGTTGGTGGCGGTGTTAGGTGCAGTTTTGCCCGGCTGCAGCGCTTCGGTGTGGTTTGCATAGAGGGAAATCTCCTCCCACGGCTTGTAGACCACGCCGTAGGTGGGCATCCAGCGGCTGCCGTCGAAGCCGTCCGCCGCGTTTTCCGCACCGGTAACTTTGTTATATCCGCGAACGACCACTTTCTGATGGCGGGCGCCTGCGGTGAACAGCAGCTTGTCGTCCAGCACGCCCAGCGTATCGCTAAGCAGCCAGCCCTGGGTACGCGTGCGTCCGCTGGTCAGCGGATCGCTGTACTTCCCGCCAGAGCCGTTCAGGTTGGTGCTGTCCGGCATATCGACGCCGGTGTTGTGGTAGATGTTGGTGGTCGGATTATCCTTCGCCGCCGACATTTTCCACGCGATTTTTTCGTTTTTGGTCATCGCCGAATAGCCAACGTTGACCTTGTGCGAGACGAAGCCCGTAGTGAAGTTACCGCGAACGCCCGCCATGCCGCTGACGGAATCGCTGATGCGGTTGGTATCAAGACGGCTGACCGTTGCCTTGCCGCTTTTATCCACCAGCTTCGGCGCGCTGTAGATGCCTTCCTCGTGCGCGTGCTGCGCGCCAAGACCGGTATAGGCCGTCCAGCCGTCGGTGATGTCGTACTCGCTGCGCCACATCCCAAATTCGTTTTCGATATTGCTGTAGGCCCACTTCTGCGAGAAGTTACGATCGTTTTTCGGCGGCTCGGGAACGAAATCCACCGCGGAAATATTGACGCTGGTCGGGCTGCCGTGGAAGGTTTTCTTCTGATAGCCCAGATCCAGCGAGGTGCGGAAGCGGTCGCCAGCGTAATCCAGGCCCGTAGAGAGCAGCGTGGTGCGGCGGCGGTCATTCGGTATGCCGGTTTCCCCTTCGCGATGAACCAGGTTCACCCGCGCGCCGAACTGGTCGCTGTCGCCGTAGCGACGGCCCGCATCAAGCGTAGTTCCAATCTGGGAATCCGAGGTGTAGTCCATGCCGACTTTGGCCTGCGGGAGTTCGCCCGCGTGTTTTGGCTCAAGGTTGATCATCCCGCCCACGCCGGAGCTTGCCGCGCCGTTCATCAGCGAGTTGGCCCCTTTGAAGATCTCGATGCGGTCAACCATCTGGGTATCCACCACCTGGCGCGGCAGCACGCCGGACAGACCGCCAAATGTCATGTCGTCGCCGTCGAACTTCAGGCCGCGGATGCGGTAGGTCTCCGCGCTGTTGCCGTATCCCTGAACGAACTGCACGCCCGCGTCGTTCGCGACGACATCCGCAATGGTTTTCGCCTGCTGATCTTCCACCAGCTTCGAGGTGTAGCTGATGATGTTGAACGGCACGTCCATGGCGTTCTGCTGGCCCAGCATCCCCATGCGCCCGCCGTTCGCCACCTGTCCGTCAAGGAAGGCCGGTACCAGCTGGTCGCCGCCGGGTTTGAAATCGCTGGCTGGTGCAGCCTGGACAACGAGGGTGTCCTCTTTTTGATCGTCCGCCGCAATGGCGGAATGTGTCGCCGCGCCAACGGCGAGCGCCAGCAGCGTTTTGTGCATGATGGTGTTGTTCATCGTTAACTCATTTTAAAGTGCGCGCAAAAATGACCCGTTGTCGGGCCTTAGAATATGTTGAATGCAATGCAAATGAGAACTATACGCATTATCCATGCATTAGCAAGTGTAACCGCGTTCATGAGGAGAATTGGCGAGATAAGAGGGGGAACGGCCACCCCGCTTCGGGGGTGGCTGCAATGACGTTATTTTTTCTTGTAGATATTGGCCGTGCCGTGAATTTTATTGTTGGTGTTCCCTGACGTGAGCACCAGAACATCCGCGCCTTTCTTATCGGCTTTCTCAATCAGTTCTTTTTTCGCATCATCCACCGAAACTTCATTCGAGGTGTTTACCGTACCGATTTTTTTATATTGAGATGCAACTTTTTTGAACTCGCTTTTAGTAAGTAGCTGTGCAGCAAAAGCATTGGTCGTAAACAGTAACGCCGTTCCCAACAAAATAGCAGTCGTCTTTTTCATAACCTTTTTCCTTGAGATTAATCAGCAATTACGAAAAACCTCACGCAGTGTGGTGAGGTTTTATGAGCATGGTAGAGAATCTCAGGAATTGCCATACGTTCGGGAAAAATCTTTTATAACAACCCGTTGCATGAAATTACTAACGAATATTAAGAATATTCGAATACCCGCGCGGTGCCAGCAATATCAACGCGTACCGCCGTGCCCGGGTTCCATCCTGGCTGGCTTACGGTCTTCAGAATCACCGGCTGCTGCTGTCCGGCCAATCCCAGGGTGAGCGTCGACAGCTGGCCGGTGAAGTCCACGTCGAGAATCGAGATCGGACTTTCATGCGCTGCACATGCCGTCACGCGTAATTGTTCAGGGCGCATCATTACCCTGCCCTTTCCTGTCGCATGCGCGTTGTCCGTCGGCACTTCACCCAGCGCGCACACGGCATACCCGGCAGCGAGCTGAGCAGGCAGGATCACGGCATCGCCAAGAAACAGCGCCGTCTCTTCGTCAACGGGACGGGTGTAAACGTCATAAGGCGTACCGACCTGCGTGAAGCGCCCGGAGCGCATGACGGCAACCTGCGTGGCAAAGGACAACGCTTCGTTCTGATCGTGGGTGACCAGAATCGAGGCCACGCCCGCTTCGGCCAGCAGATCGGCCGTTGCCTTACGCGTCGTGGCGCGCAGGCCGGTATCCAGAGCCGAGAACGGTTCATCCAGCAGCATCAGTGAAGGCCGCTGGGCCAGCGCACGGGCAAGGGACACGCGCTGCTGCTGTCCGCCGGAAATCTCGTGGGGCCAGTGCGTTGCGAGCTGCCTGTCCAGAGAAACCATCTCCATCAGCGCCTCAACGCGCTGGCGTTTCTCGTGCCGGGTGCCGTCCAGCCCCCAGGCGATGTTGTCTGCCACATTGAGGTGCGGGAACAGCGCACCCTCCTGAGGCACAAAACCAATCCGGCGCAGGTGGGCGGGAACAAAACTGTTTTCATCGAACAGCGTTCTCCCCTGCATGACAATGCGCCCGGTGTCAGGCGTTTCGAACCCGGCAAGAATACGCAGCAGCGTGGTTTTCCCCGACCCGGACGGCCCGACAATCGCCGTCCTGCTCCCCGGCGCCACGCTCAGGTTTAAGCTGTCGAGCACCTGCACATCAGAAAACGATTTAGAAATGGCGGTTAATTCAAGCATGTCATAGCCCTGCAATTTTTTTCGACTGCATATAGAGAATGGCGGTCAGCGGGAGTGAAATTAGGATCATCAGCATCGCGTAAGGCGCGGCGGCAACATAGTCAATTTCACTGGTCAGCGCCCAGAATCCAGTGGAGAGCGTGCGCGTGCCCAGCGGAGAGAGCAGCAGCGTGGCGGTCAACTCGTTGCTGACGCCGAGGAAAACCAGCGCGGCACCCGCCGCCGCGCCCGGCGCGGCCAGCCGCATCGTCACGCTCCAGAGCGCCTTCGCGGGCGTGCTGCCCAGGCTGCGCGCCACGTTTTCCAGCTCAACCGGCGCCTGCGCAATCCCCGCCCGCAGGTTGATGAGCGCGCGGGGCATAAACATCAGCAGGTAGGCAAGGAACAGGGTAATTTCCGTCTGGTAAATGGGACGAGCGTAATGAATGGTGACGGTGACCAGCGCCAGCGCCGTGACGATACCCGGCAGCGAGCTGGTGATATAGATGCACCCTTCCAGCATCCGGAAGATGCGGTGCGGATAGCGGATACCCAGCCAAGCGATGGGGATCACGCACGCGGTCGTCAGAAGCGCACCGCCCACGCCGAGCATCAGCGTCTGGCGCAGCGAATGCCAGAGATCGGCACTCATCCAGTTTTGTACGCCGCCGAGCCAAATCCAGCGACACAGGACAACTAGCGGCACGCCCAGCGCCAGAACGATTAGCACGATGAAGAACAGCTGGCCCAGCGCGGCAGCCGCAGGCGTAAGCGGCCAGCGTTTCTGTTCACGCGCTGCCCCGGCGCCAATGCGCGCGTAGCGTGCTTTTCCGCGCGTCACGCCCTCCAGCATTAATATAGCCAGACAGCACAAGGCCAGCACGCCCGCCAGCATGTTCGCCGCCGGGCCGCTGAAGGTAGACTGGAACTGGTCATAAATTGCCGTGGTGAAGGTATCAAAGCGGATCATCACGTACAGGCCATATTCCGCCAGCAGGTGCAGCGCCACCAGCAGCGCGCCGCCGCAGATAGCCAGCTTGAGCTGGGGCAGCACCACGCGGAAAAAGACCCGCCACGGCGGCGTACCCAGCGAAGCGGCGACATCTTCAAGCGTCGGGTCAAGGCGACGCAGCACCGCCGCAACCGGCATATAGATAAACGGATAGTAGGCAAGTACGGAGAGGAACACGCCCGCGGAGAGCCCGTGCATGGACGGGACAGCGCTCACCCAGGCATAGCTTTGCACAAACGCGGGGATCGCCAGCGGGGCGACCGCCAGTGCGGACCAGATCCCTCGCCCGGCAAGCTGCGTGCGCTCCGTGAGCCAGGCGATTGCCACGCCCGTCACGATACACAGCGGAACCGCTAAAGCCGTCAGCCACAGCGTGTTGCTGAGCAGCTCAGCAACATGCTGGCGAAACACCAGCGCCTTAATGGTTTCCCAGCCGGTCTCAATGCCAATGGCAATGATAAAACCCAGAGGCAGAAGCGCCATTAATGAAAACAACACAGCTAACGCCACCATCGGCAGTGCAGGACGCCTGCGGGCAGGCTCCTGCACTCTGTTTTTTCCGATGTCGAGACTCAGACCAGACATAAGACGTTCACTTTACTCTCAGGATCACAGCAGGCCGGCTTGCGTCATCAGCTCGATAACTTTTTTACTGTTAAGCGTCGAAGGTTCAACTTTCGGTGCATCAAGATCTTTTAGCGGGACCAGTTTTGGGTTTGAGGCCGCGTTCACGCCCACCGCATACTCAAAGGCGTTGTTGGTACGCAGGCTTTCCTGACCTTCTTTACCGGTAATGTATTTGATGAAGGCCTGCGCCTGCGCTTTATGCTTGCTGGATGCCAGCACGCCGCCGCCGGAGAGGCTCACAAACGCGCCCGGATCCTGGTGTTTGAAGTAGTAGAGCTGGGTGTTTTTGCTGTTTTCACCGGTTTTGGACTGATCGACAAAACGGTAGTAGTGATAAATCACGCCGCCATCAATCTGACCGGCATTGACCGCTTTCATCACGGTGCTGTTGCCTTTATAGGCAACGAAATTGGCTTTCATCGCCTTGAGCCATTCCAGCGTGGCCTTCTCGCCTTTCAGCGCCAGCATCGCGCTCACGATGGCCTGGAAATCCGCGCCTGACGGTGATGCCGCCCAGCGGCCTTTCCACTCGGGCTTTGCCAGATCCATCAACGATTCAGGCAGCTGCTGTTCGTTCAGTTTTTCCGGGTTATACACAAACACCGTGCTGCGGGCCGCGATGCCAATCCAGCGGCCGTGCGCCGGACGATATTCTGCCGGTACCTGCTTCAGGGTGTCTGCATCCAGCGGCGCAAACAGGTTGGCATTATCCACCAGCACCATTGAAGGCGAGTTCTCCGTCAGGAACACGTCTGCCGGTGACGCGCTGCCTTCCTGAACCAGCTGGTTACCCAGCTCGCTGTCATCGCCATTACGCAGAGTGACTTTAATGCCGGTTTCTTTAGTAAAACCGTCCACCCACGACTTCACCAGGTTTTCGTGCTGCGCGTTATAAACAACGATACCTTCGTTGTTATCGGCGGCAACCGCTTGTGTGGAAAGGAAAAGGGATGAAGACAACAAGGCAAGCGAGAAGCAGGACAGCAGGCGAGAATTCATGAACACATCCTTAATAGACCAACGGGATTAACGACTCATAGCTTTGTGGGACAGGATTAAAGCATACAACAACGCTAATGATAATTAGTATCAATCCAGTTTAGGCGTAAAAGTGTAAAATTTCTTTTTAGAAGATTTTAGAATGATAAAAATCCAAATTTTAATGAGAGATAATTTTTAGATTAAGAAAACCTTAAGCCTGCCTGTAATGAAATTCATTAGCCTTCTATTCATTATGACGCGAAGGTAAATCAGTTATTCATGCGCCCGTTATATATAAAAAGCCCCAGTATTTCGGGGCTTTTTATGCTTATCCGGAAGTAGCCCAATTTATAAGGCTACTATTTTAAAACGCATCACATCGCTGCGTGAGAGGCATACATCGGATAGGTGAAGAACAATAAATGCACGCAGTTCAGCCCAAAATGGAATAACGTTGCAACCCAGAGCCTGCCGCTCCACATCCACGCCAGGCCGTAAATAATGCCGGAGAGGCTGGCAAAAATAATCAGTAGTAAACCGCCGCTATAATGCATCAGCCCAAAGATGACTGAGGCAATCAACAGCGCTACAACAGGATGAACGATCCGGGACAAGCGTTGCTGCAGGTAGCCTCTGAACAAGGCTTCCTCGGCCAAAGAGACGAAAAAAATATTCGCAAGGGCAAATTGAGCGAACCATTCTGGCGCATGCGGCTCAATTCTCAGCCCACCTAATGCAACAGCCAGAAGTAACAGCGCGGGTATCGCAAGAATCAATATTCCCCATCCAACCTTGCCCGCTTTATAGAGGGGTTTTGCTACGAATAACGTTGGCATGCACGTGATTAAAAAGAACGGCACCACTGCCTTGTCCATATTAAAGTACATACTGAACGGTATGCTTTGCGGACCAACGACGACAGCATCCAGCACCCTGGGGTTATGAAAACCCGGGATCACATGTAAAACCAGCGCAACGGCGATGGCCACGCACAGGCCTTCGACCAAATATGTATATTTATTATTTTTATTCCGTAGCCATTCAACAGCAGACCAGCCAACAACGATGGTTGCAATAACCAGCAGCGCCGGGGCGTCAAGAATACTCTGTTTCCAGCCGAGAAATGCCGTTAATCCCAGCATCAGGTAAGCCAGGCTTTTATTAAGAGAGAGTGCGGCAAGCGAAGTTGCGAGTAGATACCACATAAATGTCCTTCATGACCGGTAAATTTTAGGGGTGATGTCCCAAATATGTCCCACAATGGAAATCAGGAGGATGTGAAGGAGGCATAACTCTATGAAATTAAATGGCACGCCCTGTAGGATTCGAACCTACGACCTACGGCTTAGAAGGCCGTTGCTCTATCCAACTGAGCTAAGGGCGCACTGAGAAGTGTGTACTTCGCGGTGGTGAAACGCGAAGAATTATACGGTCAATGGCAGGTGAGTCAATGCCTTTTCCGTTTTCAGAGTCAATTACCGCTAGTCGATTGTAAATACGGCTATTTTCTCAACATTTTGTCCTGTTTCACCGTAAAATTTAGCGCTGCGAAAAGGCTTAGTTGCATTTAAGTAACGCCTGCTGTTTTCCCGAACGTCAGCTCGTCACACTAGAGTCAGGTATCCCGGCCGCCTGGAGGCTGACAGACAACAGGACAATGGAGTGACAGAGCAAAACCTGATCGATACGCCCCCCCGGTTACAGTACATATCTCAGGACATCGTCGGCATTAAGCTTGAGCCCATCGTCGCCCTTACCTCATTGCGTCAGGTTGGCGTCGAGGTACTTAGCGTTCTGGCCGACACGCGGCACAGTGAGGACTTTTTTTGCGATCGGCCCGCAGACTGGTCGATAACGCTGCTTGAAGCGCAGCTTGCCACGTTAAAAAATACGCCGCACGGTCATAACCTTTTTATTAATCTGCCGATAACCGTTCTGACAGAGCCCACGTCTTTTCAGCGACTTATAAGATTATCCTGCGTGCCGCTCAATATTGAGTTTGTCGACCCCGCGTCCATTTTGGCGCTTTCCGTCGCACAGAAGCAGTTCGTGGTTCAGAATCTCCATCAGTTGAGCAGACGAGGGCACGCAATCTGGCTGGACGACATCGATGACGTCTTAGTGCAGTCGTTTTTATCCTTTCGACTCCCGTTAAGCGGCATCAAAATAGATAAGGAAGCATTCTGGCGTTTACGCGACACCCCTGAGTTGAGGCAACTGGTTTCCCTTTGCTTTCAGCTTGCCGGGAAAGTGCTTATTGAAGGTATTGAGACTGAACGCGATCGTACCTGGGCACTGCAGGCAGGCGCAGACCTCGGCCAGGGATATTACTGGCCGTCCTGGACATGGCCGGAGGATTAAAAAGCCATTTCCAGGAGGGAGACCATGCGAATGACAGTGCGCCGTTACCGGCGGCGGCGTACAGGAAGTGATGCACTGGGATTTACGCGCTCACCTTTTGCCCCCCCCTTTTTCGACCGGCTCGAATTTTTGAGCCAGTCTATCAGCCAGCCCCGCAAAACCGACGCCCCGTTTATCCTTCTGGTGACGGAGGATCACTACCTGCGCACCGGTTTTCTCAACGCCCAGTTTCCCCTGAGCAGCTGCTGCGACTACGCCACGCTGGACGACGCCCTTATCGCTCAAACGCAGTGGCCTTCAGCTCGCCTGGTCGTGGATATTGAAAGCCGGTCCACGGGGCTTCTGGAGAAACTGGATCAGTTGAGACGGCATAGCCTGTTTCCTCCGTTCCTGACGCCCTGGCTGCTGGTCCGGGCCGATAATTACGATACCCGCCTCTTCTGCAAAGCGGCGGGTCCCTTTCATGTGCTCGAACGTCAGCTGAGCGCCGCTGCGCTCCAGCACAGCCTGTTGGATACCCTACCTCAGCTGGGTACCGAGAAAGACTGGTTCTCGCGCAACGAATGGCCCATCCTGCAGGAGCTTTCCCGGGGCAAGACATTGCGTCAAATTGCCCTTATGCAGAATCGCCCCTATAGCCGCATTATCTATCGTCTCAGCTGCATCCTCTTAAAGCTGGGGCTAAGCCATCGCCAGGAATTGCTCCATCTTCTTAATAACCTCTCAGACTGCACGTTTTCACTCACCACCTAACCCCTTATTTCCTAAAGCGGTTTAAGAATTTACTTACCACTTGCGTTGCGAAAATGTTAATTTTTAACAATAAAATCGAATTTATAACTATTCCTAATTTATGGGCGCGAACCTTGTGAAATGCCACAAATTAGCGGAACGGCAGCACTTTCCTCCATCCGTTAAGCGAATGCAGAAGGCGTTAACAAGATGATAATGATGTAAAAACAAGCAGCTTAACGACAACTGCCAGGAGTAAAAAGCGAAGCGGATAGCATGTTCTCCTGTACAGGAGATGCGGGCCTTCGGGTAAACCTGGGCGCTTTCAGATGAAGGTCTGACGGCCTGCGAGGGCAATTTTTAACCTCACCTTTGCGGGTTTGTCCCTTTAAAAGAGGTGTATTTTTGTTAACAATTAATCAACATACAGAGATATCTGTTATTTTTTGTTATTACATAAAGATGAAAATATGCGGTAAATGAGATAACAGGACATTTCCGCTAATTTTAAAAAAATAGCGATTCAGATCCAGAAGATAATACAAACCAATACCCTCATATTAATTTACAGGGTTTTCGGAAAAAACTTACCCTGTATAATAAGATGCGTATCAAATATGAATAAGAAAAACCTTTTTGCCAACACCAGCCTAATGAGATGACCGCGCTGAGGCATAGTTCTTTTCATTACGTAAACAAGGATGCTTTCGCTCTTTCCAGGGAAATACTACGGTATAGGGATCTGCACATTATATCCTTCCGGCATTTCGAGAGTTTTAACAAACTCTGCATAACGCTTTTAACAATCTGAGGCATTAAAAATGAAACCGGCATCCGTTATCATTATGGACGAACATCCTATCGTCAGAATGTCGATAGAAGTCCTGCTACAGAAAAATAAGAATATCACAGTCAAGCTCAAGTCTGGCGATAGCCATGAAGTCCTTGACTGTATCCGCAATCACCCTATCGATCTGGTGATCCTTGACATTGAACTCACGGGCACGGATGCTTTCGCTTTACTTAAGAGAATCAGAAACTTAAACAAGAACATTAAGGTTTTGTTCCTCTCGTCTAAATCAGAGTTATTTTACGCGGGTCGCGCCATTCGCGCCGGGGCAAATGGCTTCGTCAGTAAACGAAAAGATTTGGGTGAGATCTACAACGCCGTAGAAATGATCCTGATGGGCTATTCCTTTTTCCCGTCAGAAACCCTGAACTTTATAAACCACCTGGGTTCCGGGAAAGGGATGGCAGTAGATATGCCATTATCGAATCGCGAGGTCACGGTATTACGGTATCTGGCGAATGGATTATCCAACAAGGAAATTGCTGAACAGCTGCTATTAAGCAACAAGACCATTAGCGCACATAAATCCAATATTTATTCCAAGCTGGGTGTACAAAGCATCGTGGAATTAATTGATTACGCTAAAGCCCACGAGCTGCTATAACCTGAATTCACTCCCCGCAGCTTATCTGAGCTGCAGGGAGTGCGGTCAGTGCTAATTATAATTAATCATGAAGGTGGCATCCGCATCGGCCCGTCCGGGCTGAGGGTTATCGGCAGTGGCAATATAATTGGCATAAAATGACAGAATCGCATTTCCCTGCGCATCAACCGAGACCGGCTGGCTGGCCTGCTGAAGCGCCAGGCGAGTTTTATCCGCATCCCTGATCTCAACGGCGACATGGCTTGCTGTACTGGCGTCATTCAGCGCCAGCAGGCCGCTATTGCTCCCGTCTGCTTTACCCGAAAACGTAATGGACGCCGCGCCCGGCGGGCAGCCGGTCAGCTTCAGCGTAAACGGCATAGGCTGCGTGCGGCTCCCGGTGGTGCTGAGCTGTTTCGTGGGCCAGGTGCCCAGCGGGACGGCCTTGTCGCTGTCGCTGCCCTCGGCAACGCAGGTAAAATCGACGATATTGCCGTAAAGCCGAATGTTAATCTCGCCCAGGGCGGTGTCCGCCTGAGCCTGTGTGCAAAGCGCAAAGAGCGCCACGGTGATAAAACGGATCCCGTTTCGCATATCGGCTCCTTAGTCGTAATCCACGCGCAAATACCCGCGCGAGGTGAAGCGCCCTTCCGCTGGCTTATTGCCCGTCACGCTCACCGGCCATACCCGGATCCCCACCTGCGCCTGCGCGCTGTCGTCAAGGCGGAACGGAATTTTGCTCGTCAGGTTGTTGGGCGTCAGCGGCACCCCGCTCTCGTTGGCAATGATGAACCCCACGTCCGGGTTATCCGACACCAGCACATTATCAGAGACTTTTTCCGCCTCGACGCGCATCGTCAGCATGGCGTTCGCCTCCACGTTGGTGCATTTGATGGCGATGGTTTTGCTTTGCGATGAGACGCCTTCCGGCTTGTTACCCACGCCCGCCTTGCTGAACAAAGAGGCGCCGATGTCGCCGAAATCAAACTCCACCACGTTACCGGCATTAATGGCGCAGCTTTGCGGCACCTGAATGGTTCCGCTGTAGCTAATGGTATAGACCGGCGTGGTGAGCGGATCGGAAGAAGTCGTGGTGACGTAAACGCGGAACATGGTGGCACGCGGGATCACCACCATGTTGATAAAACGCCGGGTAACCTTAAGACGGAAGACCAGGCTGGAGTCCTGAACGCCAAACGGTTTGTTTTTTGAAACGTTAGGATGGCTCCCCATCTGGATATAGCTTTTGGGCGGATAAAACGCGCCAGCATAGCTGTCGGTGATTTTCATCGCCCCGTCCAGATAGTCGTTAAGCTTCAGATATTGATAGCCATCGCTCGTTCCCGTTACCGGATAATCGGTGACATAGCTGCGCTTGGTGGTATTTCCGGTCGTCCCCTTCGGGCAGACGGCATTCACCCCGACCCACTGCGTCTTCTCGTTGAGCGTCACCACTTGCCCAATGTGATTGTTCGAGCTGTTGAATTTATCCGTCAGGTCGTAATGCACCTCCGTCGGTACGCCTTTTTCATTGACGCACACGGTGGCTAACGCGTTTGTCGCGGGCAGTAACGCCAGAAGCGACAAGGCAAAGAGTTGGGTTTTATTCACAGCGAATCCCCTTCAGTGTGATTGCCTGTTGCAGGCTCTGTTCAGACAAGCTGTAAGGTGCGCGACACTGGGACTGCGCCCCGTCGCCCCACTGGATCAGCAGTTCACCTTCCAGCGGCAGCCCACTCAGGTAAATTTGCCCGTCATCCCCCACCATGCTGGTGACGCCGCTTTTGGTCTCACGCACCACCGCGCCGAACGGCACGGGCTGGTTGCCGCGCGTTACCGTCAGCAGGGCGCGCACGCCAATGCGGGTATCAAAGCTGGCGCGTACCAGCGCGCCTTTAGTCGGCACCACGCTGCTCACGTTGTTTTCGATATCGGTGTTGTTGCTCATGGTGTTGGTATCCAGCGCCACGCGGTTGTAGCGATAGACGGTGGCATACGGCATCACCGCGTAGCCTCGCCAGTCGGTTTTCACGCCGGTCTGGTTTTCAATACTGACGCCCGATGCCCCCGGCGCTTTGATCAGCACGTTGGTGTCGCCCAGCGGCTGGCTGAAGGTCACGCCGTCGGCGTGGCCGACCACCCCGCCGGAGAGCTGCCAGTTGAGATCGTGCTGGTCGCGGGAATAGTTGTAGCCCACGCCCAGCGTGCCGTAGGTCGCCTGCCAGTTGGCGCTGGCGCTTCCGCTTGCGCCGTTGGTGCTGGCGTGTCCCTGGGTCACGCTGTAGTTCAGGTTGCGGTCCTCCAGCAGCGTTCCGCTGACGCCGGTTTGCCAACTTGTGTCGCCATCGCTGTTTCGACTGGCGGATGCCGTAGCGTAGGCGCGGTCAATCGCGCTGTCCCGGCGATAGCCCTGGCGGGTAAAGAGGCTGAACGGCACGGAGACGTTAAACGACGCGATCCGATCGGTACCGTCTATCCCCACGGATTTGTTCCACGACCACGAGACGGAGTAGTTGATCCCCTTCACGCCGCCCGCGTAGCCCAGCTGGTACCAGAGGTTCGTCTCGTCTGTTCCCCAGTAGGTCTGCTCGCTGCCGGAGATATAGACCGAGCCGTAGTCCCCGAGAGACTGAGAAACGTTGAGCTGGAAACGGCCTTTTTTATTCCACGTCAGGTTGTGATAGCTCTGCACGTCCGGCACATCGTTATCGTTCTGGCTATCGGCATACTGATAGCCCTCCATTGAGCGCCAGGCGACATCGTCGAGGGTGTAAAACCCTTTTGTGGAGTAGCGGTAGCCCAGCAGCTGGAAGTTGGTGCCGAAGCCGTTAAGGGATTTCGCGTAGAGGAAGCGCAGAGACTGGCCTTCATGCTTGCTGTCGTCCGCGAGCTGGCTGCGGGCGTGGGTGATATCGAGCGAGACCGCGCCCCAGTCGCCCAGGTTTTTTCCGGCCCCTACGGCCACCGCGGTATAGCGTGACGCCAGCTGCGTACCGCCGTAGAGCGTGTAACCGTTGGCAAGACCGGTAATCAGGGTGCCCTGAGTGAAGAACGGCGTATCCTGCTCGCTGTTACCGCTGCGGTAATCCCCGGCAACGAGATCATACTTCCAGCGCCCTTCACGCTGCAGAAGCGGGACGGTGGAGTACGGCACGGTATAGCGCTGCTGGGTACCGTCTTTCTCTTCGACCGTGACTTCCAGGTCACCGCTTGAGGAGGTCGGGTTAAGATCGGTAATCGCAAATGCGCCCGGCTGCACATAGCTTTGATAGATAACGTAGCCGTTCTGGCGAACTACCACTTTTGCTGGCGTACGGGCAATCCCGCGCACGGTCGGCGCGTAGCCCTGCAGGCTGTCCGGGTACATGCTGTCAGACGAGAAGAGCCGCCCGCCGCGAAAACCCATGCTGTCGAAGACGTCATTCCCGGTATTGCTGTCGCCCAGCACCAGTTCGCTTTTAAGCGGGATGACGGTGCGCTGCGCCCAGGTGCCGATATTCTGCCACTCGCTGTGCCGCTGCCCGTTATTCTGCGTGTACCGCCATGCGCCGTTGTTACGTAAACGCCAGGCGCCATAGTTCAACCCGCTCTGCAGGTTCAGATAATAGCTGTCGTCTTCGCTTCCCCGGTTACCGGTGAAGCTGTAGTTCACCAGCGCGGCGGGAATGCCTTCATCCCACTGTTCAGGCGGAATGTAGCCCCGGGCGCTGTTTTGCAACGCCACCTGCGGCAGGCTGACGTCCAGACGCTGGGAGGCAAAGTTGAATACCGTTTCGCTGCCGGGTATGGCCGTGGTCAACGGAACGCAGGTGTCGCCCTGTACCTTAGCCAGCTCGGGAAACGCCGCGACGTTGACGCCAAAGCGATCGAGCATCGCGCGCGTAATGCAGGCCGACAAACCGCCCGCCACCGGCGGCGTGTTCTCGGCCTGCTCAAAACGCACGTCCTGGGTACCGATAAACTCATCGTTACGCCAGATATCCACGCGATAAACGCCGGGTGCCTGCTGGTGTCCTTGTTCAAAACGCGACAAATCCGCCACGCTGGCGGTGTCGTCGGACAAGAAGGCCGGGTTGAAATAACTTTCGCTCCAGCCAGCCTGCGGCCAGAGCGCAGCCATCAACGCCAGCGCAACCGGGCAGTAACGTCCCTGGTGGTTTTTCATCGCCCTGACTCTGCTCACAGGTTAACGCTACGCGCCGGAGTGATGGCACCGTAGTCATTCACGCTCTGCCAGGAAAGCGTGCCGCTGGCACCGGCTGGCAGCACCTGCTGTGCCGAGCTTTTCGGCGCAACCATCAGGTTTTCCAGCGTCTGCCCGCCCATCTTCAGATTGACGAGGGTGATGTAATACGGGGATGCGTTGCTGACCTTGAGATGGCTGCCCGCGCGCTCAAACCGCAGCTGGGAAAGCGCCTCTTCCGGCTGCATCGCCAGGTTGTTCGGGCGCACAAACAGCTTGATGCGTGAGAGGATCGCCAGCTGCAGCACGTTATTGTTTTCCGTTTTCGCTTTGTTCACCGACGGGATCGCCTTCACGTTCATGTAAAAGAGCGATTCACGATCGGCTGGCAGCGCTGGCCCGGCGTAAATAATACGCAGCGTGTTTTCACTGTTCGGCTCGCTGACAAACAGGGGGGGAGTGACGGCAAAGGTTTTTTCTTTTTGCCCGCTCGCATTTTCGATCCACGCGTTAATTAAATAGCGTTCCTGTTTGTTGCTGTTGGTGATCGCCAGCGACGTTTGCTTCGCCTCTGCGGGATAAATAACGCGCGTGGCCCCCAGCGCAATACCGCCGGAAGCATTTGCGCAGGCAGAAACCATCATCAAAATAAACGATAAAAAAAGTCCTGGTTTAATTAGGGTATTCATCACAACCGTACCTTTAATAATGTGTTCGCAGGTGTTATGGATAAATCAACGTAAACCAGACATCCGACTGAATTTTGCCTGGCTCGAGGTGTTCGGAAATAGCCCGATAGCGGGCGCTAAAATGGAACGCGAGCTCGCGGGTATCGATCGGCAGCCAGCTGACGGCCGTGGCGTTTGGGATAATCTGACGCTGCTGTTCGTCAAAGAGCGCCAGCCCCACGCCGCTGCTGACAGGCGTTTCCCCCGGCCGCGATGTCGCCAGAAAGACCTGCGGATCTTCTGCGGGCGTCACGCCCTGAAACTGGATCCCCACGGTGCGCGAAACATCAACGCTGCAGTCCAGCAGCCGCACGGTAAAAGGCACGTTAACCGTGGAAAAACTGCCCACACCGGAAAATGAATTGGTTCGGTACTGCCCCATGTCGATGCGCATATTCTGGCTGTCGGGCGCCACGGCACAGCCGCCGTTCACCAGTTCACCCCGGAGATGAACCTTGCCACCTTCGATCACCACGGTATGCGCCGATGCCGGGCAAGCCATCGCAAGGGTTAACAGCAGTAGTGTTCCAGTCCTTGTCATCCTTCGTTCCTGGCATTTGCGTATGACGGGCCTCGTCCCTGAGGCCTGAACATCCCTGTGCGGAGGAATTACTCGTATTTCATTACGAAGGTGGCGTCAGCGTTCGCCTGGCCTGGCTCAGTGGTGGCAGCCGTTGATTTGTAACGCGCGGTGAACTTCAGGGTGTTGGTCCCTTCGATCAGCGTCTGCGCAGCAGAGAAGGTCGCGCCGTCTGGGGTCAGAACGCTGGATTTGCTGTCGAGGATCTCGATACCCACGCCTTTCGCGGTGTTGTCGTTGTTACCGGAGGTCACGGCCAGCAGGGTTTTGTCGGTTGGGTCGATCTGACCGGTGAACGCAACAGCGGCAGTTTTGGCAACCAGCGGATCGCAATCATTCAGTTCAATGTTGAATGGAATATTAGAGGTGGTGTCGCCCACTTTGGTAAATTTCGCGGTACGATACTGGCCCAGATTAACGGTCTGCTCGGAAGAATCAGTATTTACTGAACAAGCCGCATTAACCAGCTCACCTTTAAAATGTACGGTACCGCCATTAACGGAAACCGGCGCAGCAGGATCTGCTGCATTTGCGGCACCTGCAACCAGGGCCAAAGTAGCAATAACAGTAGAAGCAATGTTGCTGAGTTTCATGTCTATTCCTTTAAAATGTAAATAACCCTTCCCGCGAATAATCGGGAATAAGAAATACGTTCAATTGATTAATTGAAAGCTTATTTCGGAGGAGACAAAGTAGCTCAGGACGCGTTTTTTAAATATGTCAAAACGCTGCCATTTCGCCAGGTCACATCCTAATACCGCCTAAGAAATTGACCATCCCCTAAGAAGGGTTTTTGCGTCTCCCTGATAAAAACGCGTAAAGGGTGACTGACAGCGACGCTCGCTTCTGACAAAATACACGCCATCCCCCCTTTCAAACGTTACAGACGGAATCTTCTCTCTGATGGCAGCAAAGATTATTGACGGTAAAACGATTGCGCAGCAGGTGCGCTCTGAGGTCGCGGAAAAAGTGAAGGCGCGTAAAGCTGCCGGAAAACGCGCCCCCGGGCTGGCCGTTGTGCTGGTTGGCAGCAACCCGGCATCGCAGATTTATGTCGGCAGCAAGCGCAAAGCGTGTGAAGAGGTGGGCTTCGTCTCCCGCTCTTACGATTTGCCGGAAACCACCAGCGAAGCAGAGCTGCTGGAACTTATTGACACCCTGAATGCCGACAAAGAGATCGACGGTATTCTGGTTCAGCTGCCGCTGCCGGCGGGTATCGACAACGTGAAGGTGCTGGAGCGTATCGCACCGGATAAAGACGTGGACGGTTTCCATCCGTACAACGTTGGCCGTCTGTGCCAGCGCGCGCCGCGTCTGCGCCCGTGCACGCCGCGCGGCATTGTGACGCTGCTGGAGCGCTATAACATCGACACCTACGGTCTGAACGCCGTGGTTATCGGTGCGTCCAACATCGTGGGCCGCCCGATGAGCATGGAGCTGCTGCTGGCGGGCTGCACCACCACCGTGACCCACCGCTTCACCAAAAACCTGCGTCACCACGTCGAGAACGCCGATCTGCTGATCGTCGCGGTCGGCAAGCCGGGCTTTATTCCGGGCGAGTGGATCAAAGAGGGCGCGATTGTCGTGGACGTCGGGATTAACCGTCTGGAAAACGGAAAAGTGGTCGGCGACGTGGTGTACGAAGATGCCGCGGCGCGCGCCTCATACATTACGCCAGTCCCGGGCGGCGTGGGCCCGATGACCGTAGCAACGCTGATTCAGAACACGCTGCAGGCGTGCGAAGAGTACCACGACGTAGAGGAAGCATAAGATGACCACATTTTCATTAGGTAAACACCCGCACGTTGAGCTGTGCGATCTGCTGAAGCTGGAAGGCTGGAGCGAAAGCGGCGCGCAGGCGAAAATCGTTATCGCCGACGGGCGGGTTTTAGTCGACGGCGTGGTAGAAACGCGCAAGCGCTGCAAGATTGTCGCGGGTCAGACCGTGAGCTTTGAAGGACAGAGCGTAACCGTTACGGCCTGAGCCGTCTGATGCCCTCATCCCAACCCTCTCCCACAGGGAGAGGGAATATTAAATCCCCTCACACCCATCACGGTTATTTATCGATCAACTTCAAATAATCACTATTTCATCTGTTGAAATATGAAAATTCTGTTGCGCGTTTTTCACTCTTTGCCCACGATAAGTATAACGTTCTACTAAAACGTTATACTTACAATAACAGCGCCAAAAAAGCGCTACTCGGGGGAAATCAGCATGAGTCTGATATCAGGGTTTGTTAAATCGCTGTCTAAGTTATCGATGATTGGTCGCGCCTTAATGCTGCCAATTTCACTGCTTCCCGCTGCGGGCCTGCTGCTGGCCTTCGGCGATAAGTTCCATCTGCCGCTGATGATGAACGCGGGCGGGGTTATCTTTGATAACCTGCCGATGCTGTTTGCCATTGGCTCCGCCGTGGGTCTGGCGTCAGAATCCGGTATCGCCGCGCTGTCTGCGGCGGTGTCGGTGTTTGTCACGAATATCACCATCAGCACCGTGCTGAGCATCACGCCGGAAATGGCCTCCCAGGGAGGGAAATACGCCATGGTCGTCGGCATCCCGACGCTGCAGATGGGCGTCTTCGGCGGCCTGATCTGCGGTATTCTCGCGGCCTGGTGCTATAACCGTTTCCACACCATGCAGCTGCCGGAGTTCCTGGGCTTTTTCTCCGGCAAGCGCTTCGTGGCCATTGCAACGGCGTTTCTGTCGTTCCTGATGGGGCTGCTGCTACCATACGTGTGGCAGCATATCCAGGCCGGTATCGACGCGCTCTCCGTGGTGGTTAACGGCGATAATCAGGCGGCATCGACCTTTATCTTCGGTCTGGTTGAGCGCGCGCTGATCCCGCTCGGCCTGCACCACATCTGGTATCCGTCCTTCTGGTATTCGTTCGGGGATTACACCACCCAGGCAGGACAGGTGATCCACGGCGACCAGACCATCTGGTTCAAGATGCTGGAAGAAGGAGTGAAATCCTTCAGCAGCGACACCTACCAGAATGCCGGTAAATTCATGCAGGGCGAATTCCCGCTGATGCTGTTCGCGCTGCCCGCCGCGTGCCTGGCGATGTATCACGAAGCCCATACGAAGAATAAGAAAATCGCCGCCGGTATTCTGTTCTCTGCGGCGCTGACCTGCTTCCTGACGGGGATCACCGAACCGGTCGAGTTTACCTTTATCTTCGTGGCGCCGATTCTGTACGTCTTTAACGCCATCATGGCGGGCCTGGCCTACATGACCATGTATCTGCTGCATGCGCATATCGCCAAGTCCTTCTCCGCGGGCTTTATCGACTATCTGTCATTCGGGATCCTGCCGTCCTTTAACGGTTATCAGACCAACTTCCTGAATGCGATTATCATCGGCATTCCAATGGGCCTGATTTATTACTTCACGTTCCGCTTTGTGATCCGTCGTTTCGACGTGAAAACGCCGGGCCGCACTGAAGTGACCGCCAACGCGGATGATAAGTCTGATTCAGAACTCGCGACCGAGATCATTACCCTGCTGGGCGGGGCGCATAACATCGACTCCGTCGGCTCGTGTATCACCCGCCTGCGCCTGGAAGTCGCAAAAAGCGAGGTGGTAGACAGAGACGGCCTGAACGGACTCGGCGCGCGCGGCGTGGTCTTCGTCGGCGACAACGGTATTCAGGTGATTTTCGGTGCCAGAGCACAGTTTATCGCCCAGACCATGTCCACCATGATCGGCAAATAATAAGATGCCTGAACGACGCGTCTCCTGTAGTCTGGGAGACGCATTGTCGTATCTGACTGATAATCGGTGAATTTCAGGGAGCGGTTTTGAAGAAAGTCAGCATTATTGATGTCGCAAAGCACGCGGGCGTGTCGGTCTCAACCGTCTCGCTGGTTTTGCGCCAGAAAGGGAAAATCTCAGAGGCAACGATCGAGAAGGTCAACGCTGCCATCAATACCCTGGGCTATGTTCATAACGTTGCCGCTGCCAATCTCCGCGCCAATACGTCCAATCTGATTGGCCTGATCCTCCGTGACTTTAGCGACAGTTTCTCCATCAAGGTGATGGCGAGCATCGTCCAGGATCTTGAAAAACAGGGGTATATGGTTTTTCTCGGCCAGCCCCAGAACGACCATGACCATCTTGAGCGCTGCCTGCTGTCGTTTAAGCAGCAGGGCGTCGCCGGGGTTATCTATCTGGCCTCCGATACCCGCACGTCTACCCTGCCGGAGCAGATTCGCCGCTGCCCGCTGCCGCTGGTGGTGGTCTCGCAGTCGCTGCTGGATGAAAAATGCAATCTGGTGATGCGCGATAACCGTCAGGCGGCAAATCTGGCGGTGCGTTATCTTATCGAGCGCGGCCATCGCAATATCGCCTACATAGGCGGACGTGAAGGCTGCCTTATTCGCGAACAGCGCCTGCTCGGTTTTCGCAGCGCGATGACGCAGAACGGGCTGGTCTGGCGCGATGAATATTCTCCGTCCTGCAGCGATGACACCCTGGCTGCGGGTTTCGCCACCCGCCAGCTGCTGGAAAAAAACAACACCATCACCGCCCTGCTCTGCCACTCTCCGGATGCCATGATCGGCTCCATCTCCGGTATTCATCAGGTGGGACGAACGGTGGGTAAAGATGTGTTTCTGACGCAGCAGGTCGCGCTGGTCGGTTTCGAAGATATGCTCCACGTTAACCTCACCTCGCCGTCATTCACCTACGTGTCGTCCGCCAGCGAAGAGACCGGGCGTCAGGCTGCCGGGCTGATTATTCGTACGCTGAAGGAGCCGACGCTGCAAACCCAGCGCATTACGCTTTCCGGGCAGCTTATCGCACGCGAGTCGGCGTAAAAATAAGAATTTGACGCGGATCTGCCGGCGCGGGATTGCTGCTATATTTCCATGATTTGCCATGGATAATCGCAATGCCTACCGTTATTACGCACGCTGCTGTTCCGCTTTGTCTGGGCTTAGGCCTCGGAACCAAAGTGATTCCTCCCCGCCTGCTGTTTGCCGGGATTGTCCTCGCCATGCTGCCGGATGCCGACGTGCTGGCGTTCAAGTTCGGCGTCGCGTACGGCAATGTTTTCGGCCATCGCGGCTTTACCCACTCCCTGCTGTTCGCCTTTGTGGTGCCGATACTCTGCGTGCTGATTGGCCGACGATGGTTCCGGGCCAGCCTGGCGCGGTGCTGGCTGTTTTTAACCGTGTCTTTGCTGTCGCACAGCCTGCTGGATTCGATTACCACGGGCGGGAAAGGCGTCGGCTGGCTGTGGCCGTGGTCAGATGAACGCTTCTTTGCGCCGTGGCAGGTCATTAAGGTCGCGCCGTTTGCGCTGTCGCGCTATACCACGCCGTACGGGCATCAGGTGATCGTGTCAGAACTGCTGTGGGTGTGGCTGCCGGGAGTCGTGCTGATGGGGTTGCTGTGGTGGAGGAAACGTGCGCGCTGATGCCCTCACCCCGGCCCTCTCCCACGGGGAGAGGGAGAAAACCTAACAATTCCCTCTCCCTGCGGGAGAGGGTTAGGGTGAGGGGAAAATTACTTACGGCGCCAGGTGGTGCCCTGCGGGCCATCTTCCAGAATGATGCCCATCTCGGTCAGACGGTTGCGCGCCGCATCTGCCGCCGCCCAGTCTTTTGCCTGACGCGCTTCCAGACGCGCTTTGATCAACGCTTCAATTTCCGCCACTTCACCGTCGTCCGCCTGCGCACCGCTCTGCAGGAACGCGTCCGGATCCTGCTCCAGCAGGCCGAGCACGGAGGAGAGCTTACGCAGATGGGATGCCAGCGCATTCGCCGCGGCCATATCTTCTGACTTCAGGCGGTTTACTTCGCGCGCCATGTCGAACAGCACGGAGTACGCTTCCGGGGTGTTGAAGTCGTCGTTCATCACCTCAACAAAGCGGGCTTCGAACGCTTCGCCGCCAGCAGCAGGAACAGACCTGTCGGTACCGCGCAGCGCGGTATACAGACGCTCCAGCGCCGAGCGTGCCTGTTTCAGGTTCTCTTCGCTGTAGTTCAGCTGGCTGCGATAGTGGCCGGACATCAGGAAGTAGCGCACGGTTTCCGCATCGTAATACTTCAGCACGTCGCGCACGGTGAAGAAGTTACCCAGCGATTTAGACATTTTCTCGCGGTCAACCATTACCATCCCGGAGTGCATCCAGTAGTTAACGTACTCGCCGCCGTGGGCGCAGGTGGACTGCGCGATTTCATTTTCATGGTGCGGGAACATCAGGTCCGAACCGCCGCCGTGAATATCGAAGTGCTTGCCCAGCTGCTTGCAGTTCATCGCGGAACATTCAATGTGCCAGCCCGGACGGCCTTCGCCCCACGGGGATGGCCAGCTTGGCTCGCCCTCTTTGGACATTTTCCACAGTACGAAGTCCATCGGGTTACGCTTCACGTCAACTACGTCAACGCGCGCCCCGGCCTGCAGCTGATCCAGATCCTGACGGGAAAGCGCACCGTAGGTTGGGTCCGTCGGCACGGAGAACATCACGTCACCGTTGTCCGCAACGTACGCGTGGCCGCGTGCGATCAGCTTTTCGGTGATCTCAATAATTTCGTGAATGTGGTGGGTCGCGCGCGGCTCGCTGTCCGGGCGCTGAATATTCAGGGCGTCAAAATCTTTATGCATCTCGACGATCATGCGATCGACCAGCGCAACGAAGCTTTCGCCGTTTTCATTTGCGCGCTTGATGATTTTGTCGTCGATGTCGGTGATGTTACGCACGTATTTAAGGGTATAGCCCAGAAAACGCAGGTAGCGTGACACCACGTCAAAAGCGACAAAGGTACGGCCATGGCCAATGTGACAGAGATCGTAAACCGTAATACCACACACGTACATGCCGACTTCCCCGGCATGGATAGGTTTAAATTCCTCTTTCTGGCGCGTCATTGTATTAAAGATTTTTAACATCGAAGATTCCATGTAAACACGTGTGTGGTTGAAAACCGGCTATTCTACCCGTAATTCAAACCCGAAGCAGCACACAATGCAAGGTGATCGCATCCTGTGGTTATGCTATAACAAGCCCCTATAGATGACCCGAACGCGGGTCGACGTACCACAATAACGGAACAGGATGCAAAAATGGTTACTTTCCACACTAATCATGGCGATATCGTAATCAAAACCTTTGATGACAAAGCGCCTGAAACAGTTAAAAACTTCCTGGACTACTGCCGCGAAGGTTTCTACAACAACACCATTTTCCACCGCGTGATCAACGGCTTTATGATCCAGGGCGGCGGTTTTGAACCTGGCATGAACCAGAAAGAGACCAAAGAAGCGATCAAAAACGAAGCGAACAACGGTCTGAAAAACACCCGCGGTACGCTGGCAATGGCCCGTACTCAGGCTCCGCACTCTGCCACCGCGCAGTTCTTCATCAACGTGGCTGATAACGACTTCCTGAACTTCTCGGGCGAAAGCCTGCAGGGTTGGGGCTACTGCGTATTCGCAGAAGTGGTTGAAGGTATGGACGTGGTTGACAAGATCAAAGCCGTCGCTACTGGCCGCAGCGGTATGCACCAGGACGTTCCTAAAGAAGACGTTGTGATTACAAGCGTGACCGTCAGCGAGTAATTCGTGGCGACACTCTTTATTGCGGATCTGCATCTGCAAACAGAAGAACCGGCGATAACCGCCGGTTTTCTGCGTTTTTTACGCGGTGAAGCGAAAAGCGCCGATGCGCTGTACATCCTGGGCGACCTCTTTGAAGCCTGGATTGGCGACGACGACCCTAACCCGCTGCACCGTGAAATGGCAGCCGCCATTCACGCCCTCGTGGATTCCGGCGTTCCCTGCTACTTCATTCACGGCAACCGTGATTTCCTGATCGGCAAGCGCTACGCCCGCGAAAGCGGCATGACGCTGCTGCCGGAAGAGCAGGTGCTCGATCTCTATGGCCGCAGGGTCCTGATCATGCACGGCGACACGCTCTGCACCGACGATACCGGCTACCTGGCGTTTCGCGCCAAAGTCCACACCCCGTGGATCCAAAAGGTGTTCCTTGCGCTGCCGCTGTTTATCCGCAACCGCATCGCAGCCAGAATGCGCGCGGGCAGTAAAGCCGCCAACAGCAGCAAATCCATGACCATCATGGACGTGAACCCGCAGGCCGTGGTGAGCGTGATGGAAAAGCATGGCGTTCAGTGGTTGATCCACGGTCATACGCACCGTCCTGACGTCCATTCCCTTATCGCCAACGGCGAAGCGGCCCATCGCGTGGTGTTGGGTGCCTGGCACACCGAAGGCTCCATGGTCAAAGTCACGCCAGAGGGCGTGGAGCTGATCGCGTTTCCGTTCTAACCCCTCACACTATCATTCTATTTTTTTGAACAATATCGGCAAATTGTTTCGATTTTAATCAGCCCGTGGTCGGCTTATTATTTATCACATCAGGGCAACACGCCCTATCCCAGATAAAATACTTAAGGAATACGACCATGAAATCCATCAAAACTTTCGTTGCAGTTGCCGCTCTTTCCCTGGTTTCTTTCGGTTCTTTCGCTCAAAGCGTGAGCGCAACCGCCTCTACCCTTGACCGCGCAGAAGCGAAAATTGCCGCGCAGGCCGCCGAGCAGAATGCCTCTTATAAAATCACGAGCGCGAAGGTCAACAACCGCGTGTACATGACCGCAGAACTGACTAAATAAAAACCCTGATTGCCGTGCCGCCAGCTACGACGTGCGACAGCGACAATACGATGAGGAAGGAACAGAGAATGAAAAACATCAGCATCGTAAGTACCCTGCTGCTGGCAGTCGTGGTGTCCACAGGCGCACAGGCCGCGGAGAATCGCTTCTCCGTGCCAAAATCAGGCTCGAATGCCGACACCAGCATGGTAAATCATATCGATGTCAGCCGCGCGTTCGACAACGAGAACCTGTCCGCAGGGGATCTTCAGTAACATCACACAAAAGACCGCCATCGTGCGGTCTTTTTTGTTATCGCTTTCTCGCCATAACTGCTCACCTTTTAACCGCGCAACCGTTTTCCTTGCCCGTATAACATGCTATTCTCTGTGCCCTCGAAAGCAGTGTGTTTCGCACCACAGGAGTTTTAAGACGCATGTCTTCCCGCAATAATCCGGCGCGTGTCGCCATCGTGATGGGGTCCAAAAGCGACTGGGCTACCATGCAGTTCGCCGCCGAAATCTTTGAAATCCTGAATGTTCCGCACCACGTTGAAGTGGTCTCCGCGCACCGTACACCGGACAAACTGTTCAGCTTCGCCGAAAGCGCCGAAGAGAACGGTTATGAGGTGATCGTTGCCGGTGCGGGCGGCGCAGCACATCTGCCAGGCATGATTGCCGCCAAAACCCTGGTGCCGGTACTGGGCGTTCCGGTCCAAAGCGCCGCGTTAAGCGGTGTGGATAGCCTCTACTCCATCGTCCAGATGCCGCGCGGTATTCCTGTCGGCACGCTGGCGATTGGTAAAGCGGGTGCTGCCAATGCCGCCCTGCTGGCGGCGCAAATTCTTGCGACGCACGATAAAGCATTACACCAGCGTCTGGCGGAGTGGCGTAAAGCCCAGACCGACGAGGTGCTGGACAATCCGGACCCGCGGGGTGCGGCATGAAGCAGGTTTGCGTCCTCGGTAACGGCCAGCTAGGCCGCATGCTGCGTCAGGCCGGTGAGCCGCTGGGTATTGCCGTCTGGCCCGTCGGGCTGGACGCCGAACCGGAAGCCGTACCGTTCCACCAGAGCGTGATCACCGCCGAGATCGAACGCTGGCCGGAAACGGCTCTGACCCGCGAGCTGGCGCGTCATAACGCCTTCGTTAACCGCGACGTGTTCCCGATCATCGCCGACCGTCTGACGCAAAAGCAGCTGTTCGACAAGCTCGGTCTGCCGACCGCGCCGTGGCAGCTCCTGTCCGATAAAAGCGAGTGGAATGACGTTTTCGCGATGCTGGGCGAGCTGGCAATCGTGAAGCGCCGCGTGGGCGGTTACGACGGCCGCGGCCAGTGGCGCCTGCGTGCAGATGAAACGGCAGAACTGCCGGACGACTGCTACGGCGAGTGCATCGTTGAGCAGGGCATTAACTTCAGCGGTGAAGTGTCGCTGGTTGGCGCGCGCGGGCAAGACGGGCATACCGTCTTTTATCCGCTGACGCATAACCTGCATCAGGACGGCATTCTGCGCACCAGCGTCGCCTTCCCGCACGCCAATGCTGACCAGCAGGCGCAGGCGGAAGATATGCTCTCTGCCATCATGCACGAACTCGGGTATGTAGGCGTCATGGCGATGGAGTGCTTTATCACCCCGTCCGGTCTGCTGATCAACGAACTTGCGCCGCGCGTGCACAACAGCGGGCACTGGACGCAAAACGGCGCGTCCATCAGCCAGTTCGAGCTGCACCTGCGCGCGATCGTCGACCTGCCGCTGCCGCAGCCGGTGGTGAACAGCCCGTCGGTGATGATCAACCTGATCGGCACCGATCTGAACTACGACTGGCTGAAGCTGCCGCTCGTGCATCTGCACTGGTATGACAAAGAGGTCCGCGCGGGTCGTAAGGTCGGTCACCTGAACCTGAACGACAGCGACACGGGTCGCCTGAGCGCCACCCTGGAAGCCATGATCCCGCTCCTGCCGCCGGAATATGCGAGCGGTATTGTCTGGGCACAGTCAAAGCTCAAGTAAGACATCTGCGCCGGGGAGTTGACCTTCCCCTTCCCCGGCGTACAATCCCCGCCCATTGCTGCTGAGTTTTCTTCTGGAATAACCATGAACGATGGAACGGACTATCGCGCGATCCTCGCGTCTGATACCCCTTTAATCGACGTTCGCGCGCCGATCGAATTTGCCCAGGGCGCGATGCCTGCGGCGATCAACCTGCCCTTAATGAACGACGACGAGCGCGCCGCCGTCGGCACCTGCTATAAGCGCCAGGGCCCCGAAGCCGCGCTGGCGCTCGGCCATCAGCTGGTGAGCGGCGAGACGCGTGAGGCACGCATCAACGCCTGGCGCGAGGCCAGCCTTGCCCATCCTGAGGGCTTTCTCTGCTGCGCGCGCGGCGGCCAGCGCTCGCATATCTCTCAGGCCTGGCTGAAAGAGGCGGGCATCGACTACCCGCTGATCCGCGGCGGCTATAAGGCCCTGCGTCAGACGGCGATTCAGGTGACCATCGAGCAGTCACAAAAGCCGATGGTGCTTATTGGCGGCTGTACCGGAAACGGTAAAACCCTGCTGGTGAAGCAGCACGCGCAGGGGATCGATCTGGAAGGGCTGGCGCACCATCGCGGTTCGTCGTTTGGCCGCACGCTCACGCCGCAGCTTTCCCAGGCGAGCTTTGAAAATCACCTTGCGGCTGAGCTCCTGAAAAAAGACGCCGCGCGCTGGGTGCTGGAAGATGAAGGCCGGATGATTGGCTCCAACCATCTGCCGGAGTGCCTGCGCGACCGCATGGTTGAAGCCCCTATCGTTGTCGTCGAAGACCCGTTTGACGTCCGTCTTGAGCGCCTGCGCGAAGAGTATTTCGATCACATGTGGGCGGATTTTTCGGCTGCCTACGGTGAAGACGCGGGCTGGAAAGAATACAGCGAGTATTTGCACCATGGCCTGTTCGCCATTCGCCGCCGTCTGGGGCTGCAGCGGTATGCAGAATTCACCGCGCTGTTAGATTCCGCGCTGCTGGAACAGCAACGCTCCGGCAGCACAGAGGCGCACTTCAGCTGGCTTGCGCCGCTGCTGAAGGACTATTACGACCCGATGTACGGCTATCAGCTGGAGAAAAAGGCGGAGAAGATTGTGTATCGCGGGACGTTTGAAGACGTTGCCGAATGGCTTGATCGCTAAAATAAAGTCGGATGGCGAGGTAAAAGCAAAACGGCAACCAGGGTTGCCGTTTTTAATGTTTGTTCCCTCTCCCCGTGGGAGAGGGTCAGGGTGAGGGCATCAGGCCGCCCCCTACAAAACGACTTAGAAGTCGTAACGCAGACGCACCAGGTTCATATCGCCCAGGTTGTCGGTGCTGGATGTGAACACGTGTTCGTAATCCACGCGGAAGCCGTAATCCAGCTGGAAGCTGATACCCACGCCGTTGTCGATGCGCTGGTAGTTACGGCCGTTCACGTACTCAATACGGTCACCCATGAAGTAAGGCTGGATGGATTTGACCGCGTACTGACCGATTGGGAACTTGTAGCCCGCAAAGTATTCAATACCCCATGCATCACCGGCGAAGTAGTCGTTAACAGACACTTTTTTGGTGGTCAGGAAGTTCTGGTACCAGCCGCCGCCAGCGGAGAAGGTCCAGTTGTCCGGCGTCCAGCTCAGCGCGGTACCGAGGATGTTCTGGTCGTAGGTTTTGCTGTCGCCGTTGTCCGGGTTACGCATGTCCGCGCGGGTGTAGTTCCACGCCGCGCCCCAGGTCAGGTCGGTGGTCAGGTGGTAATCCAGACCCAGCGAGCCGCCGCCTTTACGCTTGTAGCGCAGGCCGTTGCCCGGCAGGTATTCGCTGTCTTCAAACAGGTAGGATGCATAAATATCGGCATCACCCACGGTTTTCTTATATTTCAGCATCTGGCGTGAACGGTAAGAACCGTCGTAATCGCCGTTGATCCCGTTACCCGGAGCCTGGCCGATCATGTCGTAGTCCCAGATATCGGTTTTCGCGCCCACCACATCATAGTAAACGCTGTTCTGTTGACCGAAGGTCAGCGTACCCCAGGTGTCGCTCTTCAGACCGGTATAGAGCATACGACGCGTGGTGTCGTGTGCGCCGTCGGCGTAGTGATGATCCCAGTTAAACTGCGCAGGAATATTGACACCCAGCTCGTAGTAGCTGATCCAGCTGATGTCATCAAACAGATAGTAATCAGCCGCGAAACGGAAACGGGTGCCGCCGTCAAAGCCGTTACGCTTGTAGCTGTTTTTACCATCGTCGCCGGTCATGTTCTGGAACTGAGGACGAATACTGCCGCCAACGGTAAAGTTCAGGCGGCTCAGCGGGTTACCCGCCTGAGGATCCTGCTTAAGAACGGTGATTTCCGCCTGAGAAGCGAAGGTAGTCAATGCCACTGCCGCGCCGATCGTTGCCGCCAGCGCTGATTTTTTTATAGTCATTATTTTTCCTTAATAGACACGCTGCTAAATATTTAGCGGGTGAATATTAACTGGAAATAATCGGGCTGTGGGGTCGGGTTTTTAATGTTTTGTGCTACTAAATGAGTGGGTATTATCACTTTGTGCTATTTAAACATTGCGCACCGGCATTAAAACCCGGTGCGCAACTATCACAGTTCTAAATCAACTCGCAAACTGACGGAACAGGGCTTTGCCCTTTAGCAGCCGCGTGCCGAGCCAGCCGCCGCAGAGGGAAAGCAGCGCAGCGCCGCACAGAGGCAGGGTCAACCAGAGACGCCAGTCAGGCTCCCACGGGAAGTCGAAGACCTTTGTCTGCAGCACCGCCTGCGCCGTTTCCGCGCCAATGGCCGCTACCAGACCCGCCACCAGCCCCAGCAGCGCAAACTCGCTCCAGAGCGTCATTCGCAGCAGCCGCTTACCGGCCCCTAGCGTGCGGTAGACAACCAGCTCCTGATGGCGCTGGCGCATGCCCACCTGTACCTGAGCCAGCAGCAACAGCACGCCGCAGATCGTCACCAGCACCACCATGACCTCCAGCGCGCGGCTCACCTGCTCCAGCACCTGCCCTACCTGCTTCAGGATCGCCCCGATATCCAGCAGGCTGACCGTTGGAAACTCCCGGTTGAGCTGGGTCAGCATGCCGTTGCCGTTTTCCCAGCGGAAGCTGGTCAGCCAGCTCTGCGGCTGCCCGTCCAGCGCGCCCGGCGGGAAGATAAAGAAGAAGTTTGGCCGCAGGCTTTCCCAGTCCACTTTACGCAGGCTGGTGACTTTCGCGGTAAAATCCTGGGTATCGCCGGTAAAGGTGACGCTGTCCCCGAGCTTCACGTTCAGCCGCGTCGCCAGCCCCTCTTCCATCGAGACTTCTCCCGCTTTCGGCGGCCAGGTGCCGGCGGTTATCGGGTTATGGTCAGGGCGTTTCTCCTGCCAGGTCAGGTTCAGCTCGCGGTTCAGCGACTCGTCCTTATTCCCCTCCGTTGGCTGACCGTTGATCTGCGTCAGACGCGCGCGCACGATGGGATAGAACGACTCAGGGATAATGTGATGCTCCGACAGGAAGCCCTTCAGCGGCGTGACCTGCTCAGGGGCAATGTTGATCAGGAAATAGTTCGGGCTTTCCGGGGGAAGCTGCTGCTGCCAGCGATCCAGCAGATCGCCGCGCAGCACTAACAGCAGCGCCAGCAGCATAAACGACAGCGAAAACGCCGACAGCTGGCTGAGCGTTGACCACGGCTGATGCAGCAGGCGGTTGACCGCCAGGCGCACGGGCAGCGATTTTACCGTGAGCCGCTTCAGGACGTTGAGCAGTATCCAGCCCAGCACGCCGCACAGCAGCGCCAGCACAACCGCCCCGGCCAGTACCGCCCACAGCAGCGTGCTGCCCCCCATCAGCCACGCCAGCAGCCCCACCGCCACGGCAATAATTACCGGAAGGTAGAACTTCAGCGGCCAGACGTTCGCCACAACATCGTTGCGAAGCACGCGTAGCGGCTGCGTCGCGAGCAGCAGGCGGTAGGGGCGTAGCCCCACCAGCAGAGAAATCACCGTCATTGCACCCATTGCCCACAGCCACGGCCAGAGGCTGGCCGGCGGCAAGGCGGCCGGGAGCACCGGCTTCAGCATCACCATCAGCAGTTTTTCAAACAGCAGCCCCATTATTCCGCCGGTCAGCGCGGACAGAATCAGCAGCATCAGCCACTGGCCGACAATCAGCTTGCGCAGCTGCGCCCTGCCCGCCCCCAGGGTTTTGAGGATCGCCACCAGGTCGTAACGGCTGCGGCAGTAATGCCCCATCGCCACGGCAACCGCCGCCACCGCCAGCAGCAGGGTCAACAGTGCCGAAAGCAGCAGGAACTGCTGAGAACGCTCAAGAGATTTACCGAGCGCCCCTTCGTCCTGCTCCAGCCCGTACCAGCGGTGCTCTGGTTTGAGCTGCGGCAGAAGCCATTTTTCGTACGCGTCAAGCTGGGCAGGCGTGCCGCCAAACTTATAGCGCCAGGTGACGCGGCTGCCCGGCTGAACAGCATGGGTTGCCGCAACATCCGCGGTGTTCATCAGCAGGCGCGGCGCAAGCTGGAAGGGGTTAAAGCCGGAGTCAGGCTCCTGCACCACTTCCCCGGCGATTTTCAGCGTGGCGTCACCGACGTCGATACTGTCGCCGGGTTTCAGGTTCAGAAGCGCCATCAGACGTGATGCCAGCAGCACCGTGCCGGGCTTGGGCTTCAGCCCGGGCGGGCTGGTCTGCAGTTCGCCGTACATCGGGTAGATATCATCGACGGCTTTAACGCTGGCGAGCTGCGGCGTGTCGCCCGCAAAGGTCATGGTCTGGAAGCTTATCTGCTCCCCCACCTTCAGCCCTTCTTTACGCGCCTCTGCAATCCAGCCCGACGGCACCGGGCGGGAGCTTTGCAGCGCCCGGTCCCCCGCCATAAACTCCCGGCTCTGCTGGCTGAGCCCTTTTTCCATGCGGTCGCTGACGCTGCCGAGCGCCAGCACGCAGGCCACCGCCAGGCTTAGCGCCAGCCAGACAATCAGCAGCGAGGGGGAACGCCACTCGCGCCAGAACCAGCGGGTAATCATGCCTCCTCCTGAAGAATACCGTTCACCAGCCGCAGGCGGCGATCGCAGCGGGCGGCGAGCTGAGGATCGTGGGTCACGAGGATCAGCGTGGTGCCGTGCTCGCGGTTGAGCGAAAACAGCAGGTCGGCAATCCGGTCTCCGGTTTTACGGTCAAGGTTACCGGTGGGCTCATCGGCAAACAGGACTTCGGGACGACCGTTAAACGCCCGCGCCAGCGCCACGCGCTGCTGCTCGCCGCCGGAAAGCTGTGCGGGAAGATGGTCGAGACGCTTGCCCAGACCGAGCTGCTCCAGCAGCGCCTTCGCGTGCGCCCGGCTTTCACGGCTGTTTTCACCGCGAAGCAGCGCCGGGAGTTCGACGTTTTCCAGCGCGTTCAGGGTCGGGATCAGCATGAAGGACTGGAAGACAAAACCAACGTGACGCGCGCGCAGCGCGGCCCGCGCCTCTTCATCAAGCTGATGCAGCGGTTGCCCGACAAGATGGACCTCGCCGCTGCTGCCGTCGTCCAGACCGGCCAAAATCGCCAGCAGCGTGGACTTACCGGAGCCGGATTCGCCAATCAGCGCGATGGTTTCAGCGCGTTTGACAACGAGTTCAACTCCAGTAAGGATGGAAAGCTCGTGTTCCCCCTGACCGACGGACTTCTTAAGATGATGAACTTCAACACTGTTTTCCGCTGGCATTTGCCCTTCCTGTTTTTGATTCTGATGACCTTCCGCGCGGCGGCAGCGGACACGTTACTGGTTCTCGGCGACAGCCTGAGCGCAGGCTATCGCATGGCGGCCAGCGCGGCCTGGCCCGCGCTGCTCAACGACAAATGGCAGAGCAAGACGTCGGTAATCAACGCCAGCATCAGCGGCGATACCTCGCAGCAGGGCCTGTCGCGCCTGCCTGCGCTGCTCAAACAGCATCAGCCTCGCTGGGTGCTGGTGGAGCTTGGCGGTAACGATGGATTGCGCGGTTTTCAGCCTCAGCAAACCGAGCAAACGCTGCGCACCATTTTACAGGACATTAAGGCGGCAAACGCCCAGCCGCTGCTGATGCAAATTCGCCTGCCGGCCAACTACGGTCGTCGGTATAATGAAGCCTTTAGCGCGATCTACCCTAAGCTTGCCAAAGAGTTTGATATTCCGCTGCTGCCATTTTTCATGGAAGAGGTGTATCTCAAACCCCAGTGGATGCAAGACGACGGGATCCACCCCAATCGCGATGCTCAGCCGTTTATTGCCGACTGGATGGCAACGCGGCTGGCTCCTTTAGTTAAACATGACTCCTGATTAAGCGGAGATCCTGACAGGTAAAGTTATGCAAAAATCGGTCTTAATTACAGGATGTTCCAGTGGAATCGGCCTGGAAAGCGCGCTCGAACTGAAGCGCCAGGGGTTTCGGGTGCTGGCGGCCTGTCGCAAACCCGACGATGTCGAACGCATGAACGGGCTGGGCTTTACCGGCGTGCTGCTGGATATGGACTCGCCGGAGAGCGTTGAACGCGCCGCCGATGAAGTGATCGCGCTGACCGACAATCGTCTGTACGGGCTCTTTAACAATGCCGGCTACGGCGTGTATGGCCCGCTGGATACGCTCTCCCGCGAAACGCTGGAGAAACAGTTTTCGACCAACTTCTTCGGCGTGCATCAGCTCACCATGCGTCTGCTCCCCGCGATGCTGCCGCACGGTGAAGGGCGCATCGTGATGACATCGTCAGTGATGGGGCTGATTTCCACCCCCGGCCGCGGCGCCTACGCCGCCAGCAAATATGCGCTGGAGGCCTGGTCCGACGCCCTGCGCATGGAGCTGCGCCACAGCGGCATCAAGGTCAGCCTGATTGAACCCGGCCCGATCCGCACCCGCTTTACCGAAAACGTGAACCAGACGCAGGCAGATAAGCCGGTCGAAAACCCCGGCATCGCCGCACGTTTTACCCTCGGGCCAGAGGCGGTGGTGGCCAAAGTGCGCCATGCTTTTGAGAGCGAACATCCCAAAATGCGCTATCCGGTAACGCTGGTCACCCACGCCGTAGGCTGGTTAAAGCGCCTGCTGCCGGGCCGGATGATGGACAAAATTTTGCACGGTTGAGTTGAAGCGACGACGCTCATCCCCATGTAAAGAACAAACCGACAAAAGAGAAAGCCGCATGTCCGTACAGAATATCGTCAATATTACAGAAGCTAACCTGCAACAGACCCTTGAACAGTCGATGACCAAACCGATCCTGTTCTACTTCTGGTCTGAACGCAGCCAACACTGCCTGCAGCTGACGCCGGTGCTGGAAAGCCTTGCTGCCCAGTACAACGGTCAGTTCATTCTCGCCAAGCTGGACTGTGACGCCGAGCCGATGGTGGCGTCTCAGTTTGGTCTGCGCGCCATTCCTACCGTCTATCTGTTCCAGAACGGTCAGCCCGTTGATGGCTTCCAGGGGCCGCAGCCGGAAGAGGCGATTCGCGCCCTGCTGGATAAAGTGCTGCCGCGCGAAGAAGAGCTGAAAGCGCAGGAAGGCATGGCGCTGATGCAGGAAGGTAAATACGACGAAGCGCTGCCGCTGCTCAAAGAGGCGTGGCAGCTGTCGAATCAGAATAGCCAGATCGGCCTGCTGCTTGCGGAAACGCAGATCGCCCTGCACCGTTCAGAAGACGCGGAAGCCGTACTCAAGACGGTTCCGCTGCAGGATCAGGACACCCGCTATCAGGGTCTGGTCGCGCAGATTGAGCTGCTGAAACAGGCCGCGGACACCCCGGAAATTCAGCAGCTGCAGCAGCAGGTTGCCGACAACCCGGCCGACGCTGCGCTGGCAAGCCAGCTGGCGCTGCAGCTGCACCAGGTCGGGCGTAACGAAGAGGCGCTGGAGCTGCTGTTCAGCCACCTGCAAAAAGACCTGGCAGCCGCAGACGGTCAGGTGCGTAAGATGTTCCAGGAAATTCTGGCCGCGCTGGGCACCGGAGACGCGCTGGCGTCGAAGTATCGCCGTCAGCTTTACGCGCTGCTGTACTAACAAAAAAATGCCCGGTGGCGCTAACGCTTACCGGGCCTACAAAACAGGCTTAATCCGTTTTCTTTAATTGCGTCACCACCAGCTGGTGACGCGCGTTGTAGAACTTCCGATAGGTCAGGTAGCAGGCAATGATGGTTGACAGGCTTGCCGTGGAAAGCAGCATAAACGTCACCATGATCTGATACTTAATCGCTTTTACCGGATCGATACCTGCAAAAATCAGCCCCGACATCATGCCCGGCAGGCTCACCAGCCCCACCGTTTTGGCTGAATCGACCGTTGGGATCAGCGATGAGCGAATGCTCTCACGAATCAGCCGCGCCGAGGCCACTTTAGGCGTCGCTCCCAGGCTTAACTTCTCCTGAAGCTGCTGCTGTTCACTGCTGAAGCGCTGGCCGAGATTGTTATAACACAGCCCAACGGCCACCATGGCGTTCCCCGCGATCATCCCTGAGATAGGGATAACCTGCATCGGCGTAAAGGCAATCGAGCCGGAGAGCACCAGCACCGCCAGCGTGAGCGCCGTCCCGGTGGTAATAGCGATAAACGAAGAGATAAACGCCTTATCTATATATTTACTGCGTTTTTTCGCATTCCACGCCGCGTTGAAACAGATAAAGAGCACCATCAGCAGCGTCAGCACAGCGTGGTTGACGTTGAAAATATACTTCAGCACATAGCCGACGATGATGAGCTGAACCACCGCGCGGCAGATACTCCACACAATATCTTTTTCCAGCCCCAGCTTTTCCCGGTAGCTGACTACAATCGCAATCAGCACCAGCACCATCGAAAACGCCAGTGATTCATTGGTAATGTTATGCTCACCCACGGTTAGCCTCCTGCATTTTCCCGCCGTGCGGCTGAAGCGTAATCACATCATCCGCATGGGTTATTTCATTAGCGTCGTGCGTCACCCACAGCACGGCAATATTCTGCTCCCGGGCGTAGCGATGAATAATCTCGTTAACGTTGCGTTTGTTGACGTCATCGAGCGCGCTGGTAATTTCGTCCAGCAAAAGCACCTTCGGTAAAAACTGCAGGTTGCGGATCAGCGAGACGCGCTGCTTTTCTCCGCCCGACAGCGCAGAGATGGATTTGGTTAACGTCTCCTGCGCCAGACCAAAGCGGGCAAGATCGCTGATAAACTTTTCCGGCTCCGGCGTTTTATTGCGGATTTGCCACGGGAAAATCAGGTTGTCATAAACCGTATCGCCAAAAAGCGCGGGGGTTTGCACGCAGTAGGAGACCTGCTGGCGATAGTTTTCCGGGGACAGTGTTGCGATATCCTGTCCTTCAAACAGAAGGGTGCCCTCCGTCGGGCTGAGGAGTGAGGCCACAATTTTCAGCAGCGTGCTTTTACCGCAGCCTGAAGGGCCCGTGATTAATTTAAACTCGCCCGGCGACAGGCTAAACCCGACGTGCTGAAGAATAATGTTTTCTCCGGCACGAAATCCAATATCCCTGAGATGTAATAGTTCTTTTTTATCGTTCATTACGCTTCCGTTAACCGCTTCGTGTAATAACCGCCTGTAGCATAATCCTTTCGTGCGCACAGAGCGAATAGCCTCACGCTAAAGCAAGTGTTAAACTTTTTGTTTGTCATTTGTCTCCACCATCACTACAGGAAGTAAGCAGCATGGCACATATCTTTTATGAGTTTCCTTCCCTGAAGCCTGGTGTTCCTGATGTCGAAACATTAATGGAAGTCATCAAATCTTCGGAACTCACGCGTTTTGTCATTGGTGCAGAGGTGGTGGATTTTGTTAAGAAGGCGCTCATCGTGAACACCACGATTGGCAGTTTCAAAAATTGCTATTTCGCCTTCGGCAACGGGACACACTTCCTGGAATTTGACGGCAAGGGAAAATCAAAACGTTTCAATGAAGTACCCGACTGGTTCGTCTCTCCGGCTGAATTTTCTCGTACCCAGTGGCTTATCAACCACGATCTTGCGGATGTAAAGGCCACCCAATTCATTGACGTGCTGATGTCCTACCCGCTGAAAGAGCGCCGCGCGCACTGTAATTTGTTATTCGGACTGGAGCTGGAAAAGGTGAATGCGGTTCCGGCCGCAGCATCAGCCGCAGGGAAAATCGGCAATAAAAACGGCAAAACGACCAAACCGCGCGTGACCGATCTGGGATCGTTTGAATTGTTCAGCCAGTTCTTTGCGCGCATGAAAACCGCCGTGCTGGCCGATGAGTTTCCTACTCTGCAGGTCCTGACGGGCATGGATAACCTGACTAAAGCGCCGCATAATTTAAAGCAGGGTATCAGGACGTGGTTCAAGGCCATCGCGGGCGATCTTCCACCGAATAACAAACGCGTAGAAGCGGGGAATGCCGTTCTGTTCTGCGCCCCTATCCGCGAACAGATCCAGCGTATCGAAGCGCTGGGGCTGGAGAAGTACTACCAGGGATTATCGAAAGCCATTGCCGAAGCGGGTGATGGATTCATCTCTGACTTTACCTATACTTACGAGCAATAAATACACACTTTCACTCGTCACAGCATGCAAAACAGGAGGTTTTTATGCTTATCGTTGTTCCTGTCCTTATTTTCGTTGCGCTGGTTATCGTGGGCGCAGGCGTCAAAATTGTCCCTCAGGGTTATCAGTGGACCGTCGAGCGTTTCGGTCGCTACACCAATACCCTCCAGCCGGGCTTAAGCCTGATTGTTCCGTTCATGGACCGGATTGGTCGCAAGATCAACATGATGGAACAGGTACTGGACATTCCGTCTCAGGAGATCATCTCCAAGGATAACGCCAACGTCACCATCGACGCCGTCTGCTTTATTCAGGTGATTGATGCGCCGAAAGCGGCCTATGAGGTCAGCAACCTTGAGCTGGCGATCGTCAACCTGACGATGACCAACATCCGTACCGTGCTCGGCTCGATGGAGCTGGACGAGATGCTTTCCCAGCGCGACAGCATCAATACCCGCCTGCTGCACATTGTCGATGAGGCAACCAACCCGTGGGGGATCAAAGTCACCCGTATCGAGATCCGCGACGTGCGTCCGCCGGCTGAGCTGATCGCCTCCATGAACGCCCAGATGAAGGCCGAGCGAACCAAGCGCGCCTATATTCTGGAAGCCGAAGGGGTGCGTCAGGCGGAGATCCTCAAAGCGGAAGGGGAAAAGCAGTCGCAGATCCTGAAAGCGGAAGGCGATCGTCAGTCCGCGTTCTTACAGGCAGAAGCGCGTGAACGTTCAGCCGAAGCGGAAGCCCGCGCCACTCAGATGGTGTCTGAGGCGATTGCCGCAGGTGACATCCAGGCCGTGAACTACTTTGTCGCGCAAAAATATACCGATGCGCTGAAAGAGATAGGCTCCGCGAACAACAGCAAAGTGGTGATGATGCCGCTGGAAGCCAGCAGCCTGATGGGCTCTATCGCCGGTATTGCCGAGCTGATTAAAGACAGCGGAAACGAGCGTAAAAAATGATTGAGCTGATTGTTGCACATCCTCACGCCTTCTGGCTAAGCCTCGGTGGCTTATTGCTGGCGGCGGAGATGCTGGGCGGCAACGGCTACCTGCTCTGGAGCGGTGTTGCCGCCGTCATTACGGGCCTTCTGGTCTGGATCCTTCCCCTGGACTGGGCGTGGCAGGGCGCACTGTTTGCCGTGCTCACGCTGGTGGCCGCGTGGCTGTGGTGGCGCTGGCTAAACCGGCGGGTTAACGAGCAAAAACCGCTGGACGCGCACCTCAACCAGCGCGGACAGCAGATTGTCGGCAAGCGTTTTACGCTCGACACCGCGCTGGTAAACGGGCGCGGGCATATGCGCGTGGGCGACAGCTCGTGGCCGGTGGTCGCCGACGACGACCTCAGCGCCGGCACGCGGGTTGAGGTCATTGCTGTGGAAGGCATTACCCTGCGGGTGAAAGCCTGCTAAGCAGAAGCCTTACGATGACAGCAGCCGGCAAGATTGTCGATAATCGGGCAGTCGGCGCTGTCATCCCCCGGACAGGATTCCGCGAGCTGCAGCAGCTGTTCGCGCATCGCCTGCAGCTCAATGATGTGGCGTTCAATCTCGGCCACTTTTTCCAGCGTGCGTTTTTTCACGTCGGCGCTGTGACGCTTCGGATCGTTGAACAGGTTTACCAGCTCGCCGCACTCTTCCAGATTAAAACCGACCTGTCTTGCCTGGCGCAGCAGCGTCAGTTCATCCAGATGCAGCTGCGTGTAGCTGCGGTAGCCGTTTTCGCTGCGCAGCGGTGGCGTCACCAGCCCCTTCTCTTCATAAAAGCGGATTGCCTTGCTGGTTAAGCCGGTTTTTTTTGCCACGTCACTGATATTCACATTTCCCCCTTGACCTTCCCCTTGATGGAAGGTTTAACCTTTATAACAGTCAGTGAAAAGCACTGTATCGGTCAACAACTGACCAGATCATTATACGGGAGTTTTGTTATGTCTCACACTATCGACCTGACACTGGACGGCCTCTCATGCGGCCACTGCGTCAAACGCGTTAAAGAAAGCCTGGAACAGCGCCCTGACGTTGAAAGCGCTGACGTGACTATCGATCATGCAGCCGTCACCGGCAGCGCCAGCGCGGATGCGCTGATTGATACCATCAAGCAGGCCGGTTACGGGGCGGAGTTAAGCCACCCAAAGGCTAAACCGCTGGCAGAGTCATCATCCCCGTCGGAAGCGCTGACAGCGGCCACTCCTGAGCTTCCGGCAGCTGATGATATTGATGACAGCCAACAGCTGCTAATCAACGGCATGAGCTGCGCCAGCTGCGTCTCCCGGGTACAAAACGCCTTGCAGGCGGTACCGGGCGTCGCGCAGGCACGGGTAAACCTCGCGGAGCGCACTGCGCTGGTGATGGGCAGCGCCTCCGCCGCAGATTTAGTGCAGGCCGTTGAGAAAGCGGGCTATGGCGCAGAGGCCATCGAAGATGATGCCGAACGCCGCGAGCGCCAGCAGGAAACGGCTATCGCCACCATGAAGCGCTTCCGCTGGCAGGCGATTGTCGCCCTGCTGGTGGGTATTCCGGTGATGGTGTGGGGCATGATGGGTGACAACATGATGGTCACCGACGACAACCGCACGCTGTGGCTGGTGATTGGCCTGATTACCCTTGCGGTGATGGTGTTTGCAGGCTGGCATTTTTACACTAGCGCCTGGAAGAGCCTGAAAAACCGCACCGCGACGATGGATACGCTGGTGGCGCTCGGTACCGGCGCGGCGTGGCTCTATTCGATGAGCGTGAACGTCTGGCCCCAGTGGTTCCCAATGGAGGCGCGCCATCTCTACTATGAAGCGAGCGCGATGATTATCGGCCTGATTAACCTGGGCCATATGCTGGAAGCCCGCGCCCGTCAGCGCTCCTCGAAAGCGCTGGAAAGATTGCTTGATTTAACCCCGCCGACGGCTCGCGTGGTCACGGACGAGGGGGAGAAAAGCGTCCCGCTGGCGGAAGTTCAGCCCGGCATGACGCTGCGCCTGACCACCGGCGACCGGGTTCCCGTTGACGGCAAGATAACCCAGGGCGAAGCCTGGCTGGATGAAGCGATGCTGACCGGCGAGCCCATCCCCCAGCAGAAATCAGACGGCGACGCCGTTCATGCGGGTACGGTGGTGCAGGACGGCAGCGTGCTGTTTACCGCCAGCGCCGTCGGCAGCCACACGACGCTGTCGCGTATTATCCGCATGGTGCGTCAGGCCCAGAGCAGCAAGCCGGAAATTGGCCAGCTTGCAGACAAAATCTCGGCCATTTTTGTGCCGGTGGTGGTCGGCATTGCCCTGCTGAGCGCGGCGATCTGGTATTTCTTCGGCCCGGCACCGCAGATTGTTTACACCCTGGTGATCGCCACCACGGTGCTGATCATCGCCTGTCCTTGCGCCCTTGGCCTGGCGACGCCGATGTCAATTATCTCCGGCGTAGGCCGCGCGGCCGAATTTGGCGTACTGGTGCGGGACGCGGACGCGCTGCAGCGGGCCAGCACCCTGGACACGCTGGTGTTTGATAAAACCGGCACGCTGACCGAAGGCAAACCGCAGGTGGTGGCCGTCACTACCGCAGGCATTACGAAAGAGGAGGCGCTGCGCCTCGCCGCCGCGCTGGAGCAAGGCTCCAGCCATCCTCTGGCGCGCGCCATTCTCGATAAAGCCAATGCATCTGCCCTGCCGCAGGTGAGCAATTTCCGCACCCTGCGCGGGCTCGGCGTCAGCGGTGAAGCAGAAGGCCACGCGCTGCTGCTGGGTAACCAGGCATTGCTCAATGAAAACGGTATTGATACCGCCGAGCTGGAAAGCGAGCTGAAGGCGCAGGCGTCTCAGGGCGCCACGCCGGTTCTGCTGGCGATAGATGGCAAAGCCGCCGCGCTGCTGGCCGTGCGCGATCCGCTTCGCCAGGACAGCGTGGACGCCCTGCAGCGTCTGCACCGTGCGGGCTATCGTCTGGTGATGCTGACCGGGGACAATCCGACAACGGCCAACGCCATCGCGAAAGAAGCCGGAATTGATGAGGTCATTGCAGGCGTGCTGCCGGACGGTAAAGCGGACGCCATCAAGAAGCTGCAAAGTCAGGGTCGTCAGGTGGCGATGGTCGGCGACGGCATCAACGATGCCCCGGCGCTGGCCCAGGCGGACGTGGGGATTGCCATGGGTGGCGGGAGCGATGTCGCCATCGAAACCGCTGCGATTACGCTGATGCGCCATAGCCTGATGGGCGTTGCCGACGCGCTGGCCATTTCAAAAGCCACGCTGCGCAACATGAAGCAGAACTTACTGGGAGCGTTCGTCTATAACACCCTCGGTATCCCAATCGCGGCCGGGATTTTATGGCCGCTGACCGGCACGCTGCTTAATCCGGTGGTCGCGGGCGCGGCGATGGCGCTCTCCTCCATTACCGTGGTGAGCAACGCCAACCGTCTGCTGCGCTTTAAACCGAAGGATTGAACCTTGTACCCGTACGCGCTAGCATGAACCTTTCCATTCATGGAGCGCGTATGGGTCTGTTTAATCGTATAAAAGCATCGTTTCGCGCCCTCTTTCCTCGCCGTTACGCCTGGCCCGGTCTGGATATCTCTCTCCCCGGCGGGCAGCACCTGCATCTGGTCGGCAGCATCCATATGGGTACACAGGATATGTCTCCCCTGCCACCCGGGCTGATTAAACTGCTGAAACGCGCCGACGCGCTGGTCGTTGAGGCGGACATTTCGGGTCAGGAGTCGCCGTTTGCCGGGCTGGAAAGCGATCTCAGTCTGGCGGAACGCCTGAATGAAACCCAGCTTGCGGAACTTACGCGCGTCGCCGATGAGACGGGCGTGTCGCTCTCCATGATTGACACCCTGCCGCTCTGGCAAATTGCGATGGTGCTGCAGGCCACGCAGGCGCAGCGTCTGGGACTGCGCGGTGACTACGGCATTGATTATCAGCTGCTGAACGCGGCAAGGGCGCGCAGCCTGCCCGTCATCGAGCTGGAAGGGACGGACAGCCAGATTGCGCTTCTGCGACAGCTTCCCGACGACGGCCTGATGCTGCTGGATGATACGTTGACCCACTGGCACACCAACGCGCGCCTGCTGCAGACCATGATTGGCTGGTGGCTGGACGCGCCGCCTGCGGACGGCAAGCTGGCGTTACCGTCGACGTTCAGCGAATCGCTGTATGATGTGCTGATGAACGCGCGCAACAAAGCCTGGCGGCAGACGCTGCATGCTTTGCCCGCGGGGCATTACGTGGTGGCGGTTGGGGCGTTACATTTGTACGGGGAAGGGAATTTGCCGTCACTGTTGAAATAAAAAAATGGCCAATATTTCTATTGGCCCGTCAAAGAGGAATTTCATCGTTTTTATTATGCCGAAGGAGACCTTCGGTTGAGCCGATTGTCGCTCAAAGTGACCATCACTGCCAATACTATTGCGCAAGATGGTGCTATTTTTTAGACAAACGTCAGGCGTATGCTGTGGGCATGATTTGTCTGTCGTAAGAAGGATAGCTATGACTCCCGCCGTTAAATTACTCGAAAAAAACAACATTTCTTTCCGGATCCACACTTACGATCACGATCCGAATGAAACTAACTTTGGTGATGAAGTGGTGCGCAAGCTGGGGCTGAATGCTGACCAGGTTTATAAAACGCTGCTGGTGGCGGTGAATGGCGATATGAAACACCTCGCCGTCGCGGTTACTCCGGTGGCGGGGCAGCTGGATCTGAAGAAAGTCGCCAAAGCGCTGGGGGCGAAGAAGGTGGATATGGCGGATCCGATGGTGGCGCAGCGCACTACGGGCTATCTGGTGGGCGGGATCAGTCCGCTCGGGCAGAAAAAACGCCTGCCGACGCTGATTGATGCCCCTTCACAAGAGTTTGAAACCATCTTTATATCCGGCGGCAAACGCGGGCTGGATATCGAGCTGGCGGCGGGCGACCTGGCGAAAATGCTGGACGCGAAGTTTGCGGATATTGCGCGGCGGGATTGAGAAAATTGCCCGGTAGCGGCTGCGAGGTAAAAGCAAAACGGTAACAGGCGTTACCGTTTTTTGTGTTCGCACCCTCTCCCGGTGGGAGAGGGTTGGGGTGAGGGCATCAGGCCGCACACCACTACTGCCAGCTCACCTCACCTTTCGGCTCGTAGGCATTCACGTCAATCGGCGAATTCTGCTCGATGAACTGCTTCAGCACTTCCGCATCAATAAAGCCGGTATTTACGTAGCCCGGTTTGTTATCAATGTGCGGATAGCCGTCGCCGCCGGTGGCGTTAAAGCTTAACGTCGCCAGACGGTAAGTCTTGGCCGGGTCAACCGGTTCGCCTTTGATCTTCAGGTCATTAAGCTTGCCGTCTTTCGCGACGAAGCTGACGTTAGCAAACTGCGGATAGGCCCCGGAATCCGGCTTCATCTGCGCCACGGCGGTCAGGTAGTCAATCACCTCTTTCCCGCTCATGTCCGCATAGACCACCACGTTGCCGAACGGCTGCACCTTCAGGACGTCTTTATAGGTAATGTTTCCGCCCTCGATGGAATCACGAATACCGCCGCCGCTCATCACGCCGAAGTCAGCGCCGGTACGCGCCATTTGCGCCGCCAGCACCAGGTGCCCCATGTTGGTCTGCACGAAGCGAACTTTACTGCGGTCCCCCTCCAGACGACCGTTCAGCGTGCCGATTTTCACGTCCAGCTGCGCCTTGCCTTTGTTCTGGAACGGCGTCAGCAGGGAGAGCATCTGCTGGTTTTCAGCGATCTCTGGCGTGAAGAGTACGCGCTCACTTTTCCCGTCCGGGTAGGTGACTTTCTTCTTCAGGTTGACCGGGATGAGCTGATAATGAACCAGCTTCATTTCGCCGTTACGGAACTCGAAATCCGCCCGGCCGACGTATTTGCCCCACTCGTGCGCCTGAACAATCCAGATACCGTTCTGACGGTCCGGCGCGCACGGCGTGCCCGGCACGTAGTCCACCTGCTTTTTGTTCTCCGAGGCCATGCACACCGGATCCTGTGAGTGACCGCCCACAATCATTGCCAGCGAGCCCGCGGGCAGGCTGCGCGCCATTTCCACGTCGCCGGGCGCGTTAGAGCCGTGCTCGCCGTTGTCGTAGTGCCCCATGTGCGTGGTGGCGATAATCACGTCCGGCTTCTCGTTTTGCTGCAGCTCCTGAATTACCAGCTTCGCTTCGTCTGCCGGTTTGCGGAATTCGATATCGGTAAAGAACTCGGGGTTGCCAATTTTCGCCGTATCGTCAGTGGTTAAGCCGATGACCGCAATTTTCAGATCCTGGCGCTTAAACAGCGCCCACGGCTTAAACAGACGTTCGCCGGTGCTTTTCTGGTAAATATTGGCGGAGAGGAAGGGAAATTTGGCCCATTTTTCCTGCTGACGCAGCACGGTCAGCGGATTATCGAACTCGTGGTTACCCACGGCCATCGCGTCGTAGCCAATCAGGTTCATGCCGCGAAAATCAGGTTCCGCGTCCTGTAAATCGGATTCCGGCACGCCGGTATTGATATCCCCCCCCGACAGCAGCAGCACGCTGCCGCCCTGGGCCGCCACCTCTTTACGAATGCCGTCCACCAGCGTTTTTTGTGCCGACAGGCCATATTCGCCGTATTCGCTGCGCCAGAAATGACCGTGGTGATCGTTGGTATGCAGAATGGTGATTTTATAGGTTTTGTCTTTTTCATACGCCTGCGCGGGCAGGCTTACCAGGCCCCATGCGGCGATGAGCGCCAGCGCGACGCCCCGCTTCATTAACTTCATCTTCTCTCTCCCTGACCAATAGACAAAGGCAAAAATTACAGTGACTAACAAGAATAGACAAATAAGTTTTCAGAATTGCGACTTTCTTCAAATGTCCCGGGCGGGTATGTTAGTCGGATAATAATTACACCCTGCATCTCTAATAACGAAAAACGTGGTACTTCTCTCTATGGCAATCAGTGAATCAACCCAGCCCATTTCGGGCGCGCCGGCGTCGCGCACCTCCTTTAAAGTCTTAGGCGCAATCAGTCTCTCGCACCTGCTCAACGACATGATCCAGTCGTTGATTCTGGCCATTTATCCGCTGCTGCAGTCCGAGTTCTCACTCACCTTCGTGCAGATCGGGATGATCACCCTGACCTTTCAGCTGGCTTCCTCACTGCTGCAGCCGGTGGTCGGCTACTGGACGGATAAATACCCGATGCCGTGGTCGCTGCCGATAGGCATGTGCTTCACCCTAAGCGGGCTGGTGCTGCTGGCCATGGCGGGGAGCTTTGAAGCCGTGCTGATTGCCGCCGCGCTGGTGGGTACCGGCTCGTCCGTTTTCCATCCGGAGTCTTCCCGCGTGGCGCGCATGGCCTCCGGGGGACGTCACGGGCTGGCGCAGTCTCTCTTCCAGGTAGGCGGCAACTTTGGTAGCTCTCTCGGCCCGCTGCTGGCCGCGGTGATTATTGCCCCTTATGGTAAAGGCAACGTGGCCTGGTTTGTACTGGCCGCGCTGCTGGCGATCATCGTGCTGGCGCAGATAAGCCGCTGGTATGCCGCTCAGCATCGCGTGAATAAAGGTAAACCTAAAGCGAAGGTTATCAATCCCCTGCCGCGCAACAAGGTTATCCTGGCGGTTTCCGTGCTGCTGGTACTGATTTTCTCGAAATACTTCTATATGGCGAGCATCAGCAGCTATTACACCTTTTATCTGATGCAAAAATTCGGATTATCGGTACAGAATGCGCAGATCCACCTGTTTGCCTTCCTGTTCGCCGTCGCGGCCGGTACGTTTATTGGCGGGCCTGTGGGTGATAAGATTGGGCGTAAATATGTCATTTGGGGCTCTATCCTCGGCGTGGCGCCGTTTACCCTTATTTTGCCGTACGCCAGCCTTGAATGGACGGGGATTTTAACCGTGATCATTGGTTTTATCCTCGCATCCGCCTTTTCCGCCATTCTGGTCTATGCCCAGGAGCTGCTGCCTGGCCGTATCGGTATGGTTTCCGGGCTCTTTTTCGGTTTCGCCTTCGGCATGGGCGGGCTGGGCGCGGCGGTGTTGGGGATGGTGGCGGATCACACCAGCATCTTCCTGGTTTATAAAATCTGCGCTTTCCTGCCGCTTCTTGGGATGTTGACCATATTCCTGCCTGATAACCGTCACAAAGCGTAAATTACGGGTAGCCAAAGTTTAACTTTGGCTACCTGATACCCTGATGCCATAAGGGTTTCTTCTTCATCCCCTCGCTGAATTTATCAAAACGCGCTTTTTTACGTACATATTGCTGTTTTATTCAAACTTCAACAATAATTCATAAACATAAGGGTAAAAATTGTCATAAACTATTACTCGGTTTTTTGGTTTTCGCCAAAAAGGAACACCCACAACGAAAGGAGACGGAATGCACCACGCCACACCGCTTATCACCACCATTGTTGGTGGACTTGTGCTCGCTTTTATCCTCGGCATGATTGCCAATAAGCTGCGTATTTCTCCTCTTGTCGGCTATCTGTTAGCGGGTGTACTGGCGGGACCGTTTACGCCAGGCTTCGTGGCGGATACCAAGCTGGCCCCTGAGCTGGCGGAATTGGGCGTGATTCTGCTGATGTTTGGCGTCGGCCTGCACTTCTCCCTGAAGGATCTGATGGCGGTAAAGTCGATCGCCATACCGGGAGCGATCGCCCAGATTGGGGTGGCGACGCTGCTGGGGATGGCGCTTTCGGCGGTGCTGGGCTGGTCGTTAATGACCGGTATCGTATTTGGGCTGTGTCTCTCAACCGCCAGCACCGTGGTGCTGCTGCGCGCGCTTGAAGAGAGACAGCTGATAGACAGCCAGCGCGGGCAAATCGCGATAGGCTGGCTGATTGTGGAAGACCTGGTCATGGTCCTGACGCTGGTGCTGCTGCCAGCCGTCGCCGGGATGATGGAAAAAGACAACGTCGGCCTGGCCTCGCTGGCGCTGGATATGAGTATCACCATCGGTAAGGTAGTGGCGTTTATCGCCATCATGATGCTGGTGGGACGCCGTCTGGTGCCGTGGATCATGTCCCGCAGCGCGGCAACCGGCTCACGCGAGCTGTTTACCCTCTCCGTGCTGGCGCTGGCGCTGGGTATCGCTTTTGGTGCCGTAGAGCTGTTTGATGTCTCCTTTGCCCTGGGCGCGTTCTTCGCCGGGATGGTGCTGAACGAGTCCGAGCTGAGCCACCGTGCGGCGCACGACACGCTGCCGCTGCGCGATGCCTTCGCCGTGCTGTTCTTCGTCTCCGTCGGGATGCTGTTTGACCCGATGGTCCTGATTCACCAGCCGCTGGCCGTGCTGGGTACGCTGGCGATCATCATCTTTGGTAAGTCGCTCGCCGCCTTCTTCCTGGTGAGAATGTTCGGCCACTCCCCTCGTACGGCGTTGACCATCGCCGCCAGCCTGGCGCAGATCGGTGAGTTCGCCTTTATTCTGGCCGGTCTGGGCATGGCCCTGAACCTGCTGCCGCAGGCGGGACAAAACCTGGTGCTGGCGGGGGCAATCCTGTCGATTATGCTGAACCCGGTGCTGTTTGCCCTGCTGGAAAAATACCTCGATAAAACCGAAACGCTGGAAGAACAGACGCTCGAAGAGGCCATCGAAGAAGAGAAGCAGATCCCGGTGGATATTTGCAATCACGCCCTGCTGGTCGGCTTTGGCCGCGTGGGCAGCCTGCTCGGTGAGAAACTAATGGCGCAGGGCATTCCGCTGGTGGTGATTGAAACCTCACGCACCCGCGTCGACGAGCTGCGCGAGCGCGGGATTCGTGCGGTGCTGGGCAATGCGGCAAACGAAGAGATAATGAATCTGGCGCATCTGGACTGCGCGCGCTGGCTGCTGCTGACCATACCTAACGGCTATGAAGCGGGCGAGATTGTGGCTTCCGCGCGCGCGAAGTGCCCAACGATTGAGATTATCGCCCGGGCGCACTATGACGACGAGGTGGAGTACATTACCGAGCGCGGGGCAGATAAGGTGGTGATGGGCGAGCGCGAGATTGCCAACACCATGCTGACGCTGCTGGAGAAACCGCCGGTTGAAGAGGCTGTGACGGGGTAAGTTGGTGCGGCCTGATGCCCTCACCCTGACCCTCTCCCACGGGGAGAGGGAACAAACACTAAAAACGGCAACCACAGGTTGCCGTTTTGCTTTTATCTTGTGCGGCCTGATGCCCTCACCCTGGCACTCTCCCTCGGGGAGAGGGAACAAACACTAAAAACGGCAACCACAGGTTGCCGTTTTGCTTTTACCTTGTGCGGCCTGATGCCCTCACCCAGGCACTCTCCCTCGGGGAGAGGGAACAAACACTAAAAACGGCAACCAGGGTTACCGTTTTGCTTTTATCTGTCCCAGTAGGCCTCTTCGAGGCTGTCTTCCCGTTCCGGCAGGCCACGTGTTAAGCGTGGGGAGTGCTGGTTCAGCACCTGATAGCTCACGCGGTTGGCATATTTACACACCTGCGCCAGTGAGGAATAGGTCAGCCAGCTGAACTTGTGCTTGCTGGAGTTCGGCACGTTGGTTTTGTGGTAGGCGTTAGCGGTGATGTCGTGCAGCAGTGCGGCCAGCGCGCCGTCGCCCGCACCGTTGGTGTTCATGATCTTCTCCGGTCCGCCCATGTATGGCGCGATATGGGAGTAGATACGCAGCGGATTCACACAATCTTTGTAGCGCATGCCGCGGCTGAACTCGTACTGGTTGAACTCGGCAATCGCACCGGGCAGCAGCGGGTGCTGGGTTTTGCGCTTGCTCTCTTCTTCCGTGAAGCCCGCCATGTACAGCCCAACTGGACCCGCGGTGCAGAGCACCAGATCCACCCAGTCCAGCGCTTTGTCAGACGCCAGCAGCGGATCGCTTTCGCCGGTCAACGCTTCGGCCTCTTCTTCGTTCATCGCCAGAATCGAGACGTGCTCTTTCAGAAACGCCTGCCACCACTCCGGGTTATCGGCGATAACAAATTTCGTGCCCAGCGTCAGAACGACAGGCACGTTGTATTTCTTCGCGTACTCAATCGCTTTCATGGTCGCTTCCGGCATCGGCTCGCCCGGCTTACAGCGCACCAGGTAGGAGGTCAGCACCAGCGCCGAGGCGCCCGCGATCACCTCTTCCGGAATACTCTCGGCGCGCAGCTTATTCATATGACCCGGGCTGATGGCAAAAGTACGCTCGCCGGAATCGCTAATCAGCGTAAAGCAACGGCCAATAGGCCCGTCGACGCCCTGAAGGTAGTTCAGATCGGTACGGCTGGAGGTGTTGCAGAGATAGCGGTAGGCATAGCCACCGATTTCAATATTGCTGCACATCACGCCGAGCAGCACCGAGCGGTCGTCGGCCAGCACGGAGTAGTTATGCATGGTATTGCCGATGGTGCCACCGGCGAACTGATGGGTAATCAGGTTTTCGCGCACCAGCTCCTGGTACAGCGCTTCGGCAACGTCGTCCTCAATCACCAGCGAGTGACCGGCGCTCAGACCGTAACGGGCGACAAACGCATCATCCACTTTCGCTTCAATGTCCACCAGCGTCTGATCGATACCGACGACCCATGCCGCGCTGGTTTCGTTTTCAGGCTGGATTTGCTGCAGGAGCGGATCGCGGGCATCGACGGGGAAGTAGTGTTTGGATTTGCGTTTACCGGGAAATTTCATGGTCTGAACTGTACGAAGAATATGGGCCGGGAATGGTAGCACAAACCCGGCCCGGAGTGCGATCAGCGGCTGTTCGTTACCAGCGAGACCATCATGTCGATATGCTCAGGCGAGTCGTTAAGCGCCGGAATGTACTCGTACTTTTCGCCGCCAGCCTCAAGGAAAAATTCCCGGTTTTGCACCGCGATCTCCTCCAGCGTTTCCAGACAGTCGGCCGAGAAGCCCGGCGACATCACCTGAATGTGCTTCACGCCCTTCTCACCCAGCATTTTGAGGGTTTCATCGGTATAAGGCGTCAGCCACGGCTCGCGGCCGAAACGCGACTGGAAGGTCATCATCACCTTCTCCGGCGGCAGGCCAAGGGCGGAGACCAGCTCGCGCGTGGTATCGCGGCAGCGCTGCGGATAATCATCCCCTTCATTGGCGAAACGCTGCGGGATCCCGTGATAGGAAAGGAGCAGCAGATCCGGCTCGCCGTGCTTTTCAAACGACGCGCGCGCGCTGTTGGCAAGCGCCTTGATGTAGAGATCGTTATCCGCATAGTCGCGAATAAAGGTCACGCCCGGAATGCGGCGGCGGGTCGCCAGAATGCGGGCCAGCTCGTCCCAGACGGCGGCCACCGTCGAGCAGGAGTATTGCGGGTAGAGCGCCAGCACGACGATATGGTCCACGCCCTGCGCCAGCAGTGATTCCACCGCGCTTTGCAGGGACGGTTTTCCGTAGCTCATGCCGAGCGCGACGGGCATATCCGGCAGGCGGGCGGCCAGCGCTTTTTCCTGGCGACGGCTGTAAACCATCAGCGGCGAGCCCTCTTCCATCCAGACGGACTGATAGAGTTTGGCGACGCGCGGAGAACGAATCGGCAGAATGACGCCACGCAGCAGCGGCCACCACAGCAGTCTCGGGAAATCCACGACGCGCGTGTCGCTTAAAAATTGTCGCAGGTAGCGTTTTACCGCGTCTGATGTAGGTGCTTCTGGAGTGCCCAGATTGGCAAGCAGGATGCCGGTTTTCGCCTGACTCATTCACGCCTCTTAACCATTTGATAGGTTGTCAATTGTAGCGGAAATGCGTTTAAACGAAACCCATTGCTGTAATAGGTAAGATGAGAATATTTCTCACCCGGGAGCCCGGGTGAGAGGCGCGCGATTAGCCGAGGATTTTTTCCAGCTCTGCACGTACGTCAGCCACGGCTTTGGTGCCGTCAACTTTGGCGTATTTGGTGTTACCCGCCTGCGCTTCTTTGGTGTAGTAGCCGATCAGCGGCGCGGTCATCTGATGGTATTCCACCAGGCGTTTACGCACGGTCTCTTCCTGATCGTCTTTACGGGTGGTCAGCTCTTCGCCGGTCACATCGTCTTTGCCTTCAACCTTAGGTGGGTTGAATTTGATGTGGTAAACGCGGCCAGAAGCAGCGTGTACGCGACGGCCAACGATACGGTCAACGATCAGCTCGTCCGGTACGTCGAACTCCAGAACGTAGTCCACGTTGATGCCCGCTTCTTTCATGGCGTCAGCCTGAGGAATGGTGCGTGGGAAGCCGTCCAGCAGGAAACCGTTACGGCAGTCTTCCTGAGCAATGCGCTCTTTGACCAGAGCAATCACCAGCTCGTCGGTCACCAGCTTGCCTGCGTCCATGATGTCTTTCGCTTGTTTACCCAGCTCGGAGCCAGATTTTACAGCGGCGCGCAGCATGTCACCGGTGGAGATTTGCGGAATACCGTATTTCTCCATGATGAACTGAGCCTGAGTTCCTTTACCCGCGCCCGGAGCGCCAAGCAGAATAATACGCATTGCGAAAATCCCCTCAAAAGTCGTTTCAATTTTTCAAAAGCGCTAAACAATACCACCAGAACGGACATCGCTCAAGGAAGGCGGGAAGGCTGAAACGGTTAACGGAGGGAGATTATTTGGGTTAGTGCGGTCTGGAGCCCTCACCCCGGCCCTCTCCCACGGGAGAGGGAGAAGACCAGGGGAGGCGTGGTCAATTACGCCAGCAGCAGCGCATTCACACGTTTAATGAAGAGGTTAGGATCTTCCAGCGTGCCGCGCTCGGCCAGCAGGGACTGATCCAGCAGCAGCTCAACCCACTCGGCAAAGCGGGCGTCGTCCTGGGTATCCGCCGCGCGTTTCACCAGAGGATGATCCGGATTAAGCTCAAAGATATATTTCACTTCCGGTACCGCCTGGCCCGCCGCAGCGAACAGCTTCGCCATCTGGGTGCTCATTTCGTCCGCATCGGTGGTGACAATGGCCGGAGTGTCGGTCAGACGGTGCGTGAAGCGCACCTCTTTCACGCGCTCGCCCAGCAGGGTTTTCACGCGCTCAACGAACGGCTCCAGCGCCTTCTCGGCTTCTTTCGCGCTTTCGTCCACTTCATCCGCCAGCTTGTCGATGGACTCGTCGGCTTTGGCTACGGACTGGAACGCCTTACCGTCGAACTCGGTCAGGTAGTTCATCATCCACTCGTCGATGCGGTCAGAGAGCAGCAGCACTTCGATGCCTTTCTTACGCAGCAGCTCCAGGTGCGGGCTGCTCTTCGCCGCCGCGTAGCTGTCGGCGGTGATGTAGTAGATCTTTTCCTGCCCTTCTTTCATGCGGGAGATGTACTCTTCCAGCGACACGGTCTGCGCGGAGGAGTCGGTATGCGTAGAGGCGAAGCGCAGCAGTTTGGCGATCGTTTCAACGTTCGCGGTGTCTTCTGCCGGGCCTTCTTTCAGCACCAGGCCGAACTGTTTCCAGAAGGTCTGATATTTTTCCGCATCGTCTTTCGCCAGTTTTTCCAGCATCTGCAGCGCACGTTTGGTCAGGGCGTTGCGCAGGTTACGGGTGACGGTGCTGTCCTGCAGAATTTCACGGGAGACGTTCAGCGGCAGATCGTTGGAATCTATCAGACCGCGCACGAAGCGCAGGTAGTTCGGCATGAACTGCTCGGCGTCGTCCATGATGAATACGCGCTGCACGTACAGCTTCAGGCCGTGCTTGTGATCGCGGTTCCACATGTCCCACGGCGCCTGTGCCGGAATGTACAGCAGGCTGGTGTACTCCTGCTTACCTTCCACGCGGTTGTGGCTCCATGTCAGCGGGTCGGTAAAGTCGTGGGCGATGTGCTTGTAGAACTCGTTGTATTCGTCGTCTTTAATTTCAGACTTATTGCGCGTCCACAGCGCCTGCGCCTTGTTGATCTTCTCCCAGGAGACCACGGTTTCACCGTCTTTCTCTTCCTGTTTTTCAATCTCTACCGGCAGGGCGATGTGATCGGAATATTTGCTGATGATGGAGCGCACGCGCCAGTCGTTCAGGAAATCGTCTTCCCCTTCGCGCAGGTGCAGGGTGATTTCGGTCCCGCGATCCGCCTTGGTGATGTCATCAACGGTGTACTCGCCTTCCCCTTTGGATTCCCACAGCACGCCGTTCTCGGCGCTGTCGCCTGCCGCACGGGTGCGCACGGTGACTTTGTCGGCCACGATAAACGCCGAGTAGAAGCCCACGCCGAACTGGCCGATGAGCTGGCTGTCTTTCGCCTGGTCAGAGCCCATGGACTCGAGGAACGCTTTGGTGCCGGATTTGGCGATGGTGCCGAGGTGGTCGATCACCTCGTCGCGGTTCATCCCGATGCCGTTATCGGCGATGGTCAGGGTGCGGTTCTCTTTATTGAACGAGACGCGCACGCGCAGCTCGCCGTCGCCTTCGTACAGGTCCGGGTTAGACAGCGCGCGGAAGCGCAGCTTGTCCGCCGCGTCCGAGGCGTTGGAAATCAGCTCACGCAGGAAAATTTCTTTGTTGGAATACAGGGAATGGATCATCAGGTGCAGAAGCTGTTTTACTTCTGACTGGAAACCACGGGTTTCTTGTCCTTTCATCTATGTCGACCTCAACAATGCCATTTAATGGGGTTTTAAAACGTTGAGTGAGAGATGGGGATAAGGGGGGGAATTTTCAAGCGGAGGCCGCGCGCGCAGCCTCCGTTTGGTCAGAAAATAATCTTGTGACGCCCGGCCAGAGAGTGCGACAGCGTGGTGCCGTCGACCATTTCCAGCTCGCCGCCCACCGGCACGCCGTGGGCAATGCGGCTGGCGTCAACGCCGTACTGCGAGCACAGTTCAGCGATGTAGTTGGCGGTTGCCTCCCCTTCCACCGTTGGGTTGGTGGCGAGGATCACCTCTTTGATGGTTTCGGACTCAAGACGCTGTTCAAGGCGGTCAAGACCGATATCATCCGGGCCAATACCGTCCAGCGGGGAAAGATGCCCCATCAGCACGAAGTAGCGGCCGGAAAACTGCCCGGTTTGTTCGATGGCGTAGATGTCCGCCGGACTCTCCACCACGCAAATCTGACCGTTTTCCTGACGACGCGGGTTCGTACAGATGTTACACACCTCCTGCTCGGTAAAAGTGCGGCAATCCGCACAGTGACCAATTTCTGACATGGCGCGGGTTAAAGCCTGCGCCAGGCGCATCCCGCCGCTGCGGTCGCGCTGCAATAGCGTAAACGCCATGCGCTGCGCCGACTTCGGGCCAACGCCCGGCAGGCAGCGCAGTGCTTCCATTAACTGCGTGAGCAGCGGACTGGTTTGCATCAGAATGGCATCTTGAAGCCAGGCGGCAGCTGCATACCGCTGGAAACAGAGGCCATTTTCTCTTTCTGAGTTTCGTCGATACGGCGAGCGGCATCGTTAAACGCGGCTGCAACCAGATCTTCCAGCATCTCTTTGTCGTCTTCGAGCAGGCTCGGGTCGATTTCCACGCGACGGCAGTTGTGCGCACCGTTGATGGTCACTTTGACCAGCCCGGCACCGGACTCACCCGTGACTTCCAGCTGAGCGATCTCTTCCTGCATCTTCTGCATTTTTTCCTGCATCTGCTGAGCCTGCTTCATCAGGCCACCCAGACCGCCTTTTCCACCAAACATAGGCTTCTCTCTTTTTCACGTTTAAGGATTACAACCGTAAGTCAGACTCACGATCAAATGGGGCGAATACTCTCTTCATCCAGATCGGCGTCGAAGAACCGGCGCAGGGTCTGAATGTTGTTATCCGCAATAATCGCCTCGCGCGCCTGCGCGAGCTTTTCTTCATAAATGGCCTGGCGCCACTCGAGCGGCGTTTTCACTGCCGGATTATCATCTTCAATGATAGTCAATTCAACCGGTGCGCCCTGTAATGCGGTGAGCGCCTCCGCCAGCGCCTTTTGCGCGCCAGGGGAATTGAGGTGCCGCTGACCCGGACGCAGGTGCAAACGCACCTGATTGCCGTCCTGCTCTTTCCAGGCATTCAGCGCGACCTGCTCGACCAGCTTCGGCAGCTGGAGTTTGCTGACCTCGGCGGCCCAGGCGTCGCGCGCAATGGACTCTTCGGCAAGCTTCGCGGAAAGCTCCGGCGTTTTCTCATGCTCCAGCGCCTTTTTCAGCGCTTTCGGCGTGGCGACCTCTTCCTTCACCGCTTCGGTGATGGTGGTTGCCTTCCAGCGGTAAGCCTCTTCTTTCACCGGGGCTTTCTGCTCGAGCGCGGACGGTGCAGGACGCGACTGTACGCGCTCCGTTACCGAGGCCAGACGTTCAAGCGCGGCGTTGTTCACCGGCCGCGCTCTTCCTGGCGCTGCCGGTTCACTCTTTTTTGGTTTGGTTACTCCCTGCGCACGCTGCAGCTGGCTGCGTGCGGCAAGCACCGAACTGGTGGCATCCGACAGCGGAACGTTCTGCTGTGGCGGCGGCGTCGGCTGCGGCGGCACCTGCTGCGGCGACATCACCGCCGTAGGGGCGACCGGCGCGAAAGACTGCCGCGGCGCTTCCGGCTCCGGCAATGGCATGCGCGGATGGAATGCCAGCGCGCGCAGCAGCGTCATTTCAACGCCCATCCGTGGATCCGGCGCGAACGGTAATTCTTTGCGGCCAATCAGCAGCGTCTGGTAATACAGCTGCACGTCGGCAGGCGGCACGGTGCGGGCAAGCTCACGCATCCGCTGTTCAATAGCGGCCATATCCGCACCGATGGCGGACGGAGAAAGCTGCAGCATCGCCACGCGGTGCAGCAGGCTGAGCATCTCAACCAGCAGTCCTTCCCATTCGATACCCCGGGCAGCGGCCGCGTTCACCTGCGACATCACGCGTTCGCCGTTGGCGGCGATCATCGCTTCGATAAGCGACAGCGCCTGATCGTCATCCAGCGTGCCGAGCATGGTGCTGACCGCCTCGGTGGAGAGCTTGCCGTCACCGCTGGCAATCGCCTGGTCGGTCAGGCTGAGCGCATCACGCAGGCTGCCGTCCGCCGCGCGGGCCAGCAGCTGCAGGGCGCGCGGTTCGTGGACAATTTTCTCTTCATCAAGAATGTGCTCAAGCTGCGCGCGGATCTGCTCAACGTCCAGCGCCTTAAGGTGGAACTGCAGGCAGCGCGACAGGATCGTGACCGGCAGCTTTTGCGGATCGGTGGTCGCCAGCAGGAACTTCACGTGCGCGGGCGGCTCTTCCAGCGTTTTCAGCAGGGCGTTGAAGCTGTGGCGTGACAGCATGTGCACTTCATCGATCAGGTAGACCTTGAAGCGGCCGCGCGCCGGGGCGTACTGTACGTTATCGAGCAGATCGCGGGTATCTTCCACTTTGGTGCGCGAGGCGGCGTCGATCTCGATCAGATCGACAAAACGCCCCTGCTCGATCTCCCGGCAGTTATCACACACGCCGCACGGCGTGGCGGTGATCCCGGTTTCGCAGTTGAGACCTTTTGCCAGCAAACGGGCAATAGAGGTCTTACCGACGCCGCGGGTGCCGGAAAAAAGATAGGCGTGATGGATGCGACCTAGCGACAAGCCGTTCGCCAGGGCCGTCAGCACATGTTCCTGACCGACAACGTCAGCAAAGGTTTGTGGTCGCCATTTACGGGCTAACACCTGATAACTCATGGGCAGGCTCTGCAACGCTGGAAGGTGAATTTATGGAGGGGAATGCTATCACAACCTCACCCATTGAGCGAGGTTGTGAAAACCGGGATTAATGACCCGGGAAAGGCACCAGGCTGTAGCTGGTGATGCCCTGTTTTTCCAGGCGCTGTTCACCGCCGAGATCGAACAGGTTGATGATGAATGCCGCGTCGGTCACTTCACCACCCAGACGACGGATCAGCTTCACGGTCGCTTCGATGGTACCACCGGTTGCCAGCAGATCGTCGACCACCAGCACCTTGTCGCCAGGCTTGATCGCATCAACGTGGATCTCCAGCTGATCGGTGCCGTACTCCAGTTCATAGCTCTCAGCAATGGTTTCACGCGGCAGTTTGCGCGGCTTACGCACCGGCACAAAACCCACGCCCATCGCCAGCGCAACCGGTGCGCCAAACAGGAAGCCACGGGCTTCGGTACCTACTACTTTGGTGATCCCGGCGTTTTTATAACGCTCGACCAGCAGTTCAATGCTGAGCGCGTACGCTTTCGGGTCTTCCAGCAAGCTGGTGACATCACGGAAAAGAATGCCAGGCTTTGGATAGTCCTGGATGCTTTTGATGCTGTTTTTCAGATATTCAAGCTGCTGTGCAGTTGCGGTCATCGGTTTTGCCTAAATGAAACAGTGTTACTCACAGCGCGCAACGAGTCGGCCAAGGCAACAATTGTTTAACCTTTGACCAGGCGCACCTGTGCTCGAAAACGGTCGAATTTACTGGCTGTGCGCAATAATTGCAACAGTCATGATAAGGCTTCAGTGCTTTTGTTGCTTTTCATCAACCACGGGGATCCGCCACATGAAGATAAGCAGGCAGGAGAGGATCGCCAGCAGAAGAATACGTACCCACATCATTTTCACCAGCCATAATGAAATAGCGAAGGTAATGAGGATCGCAGCGATCGCGCGCGGCTTCGCGCCGGGCGGCATGGCCCGGTGTTTTTGCCAGTGCCGCAGATAGCCGCCAAACCATGAGCGATAGAGCAGCCAGTGGTGAAAACGCGGCGACGAGCGGGCGAAGCACCAGGCCGCCAGCAGGATAAACGGCGTGGTCGGCAGCAAGGGTAAAAACACGCCCAGCGTGCCAAGCACTACCGCGAGCCAGCCAATGATGATTAAAATAGTACGCTTCATAATGCGAATCGTTATCAAACTGAACGGCTACTTTACCACTGGAGAGCGCCTTGAAAACAGCACTGCTTCTTGAGAGGCTGCAAAATCAGCTCATTGCTCTGCGGGAGCAGGCTACACCGCTGATGGGCCACGCCACGCTGAAACCGCGCTTTGACCGGCAGCTTTTTCGTACCCGCAGCACCGTCATTCAGGATTATCTGGCAGAAGCGCAGACCAACCTCGACGAGCTTCGCCATGCGGTTGAGAGTGAACAGCAGGAACAGGTGGCGTGGCTTGCGGAGCATCTCACAGAGCAGATCACCGCTCTGCATCGCGAAATCGCCGCCTGGCCGCTGCGCGCCTGGGACAGCGCCTCGCCGGGGCTCGGTAAATGGCAGCGCAAGCGGCTGGAGAATCAGGAGTTTGAGCGCCGGCTGTTTGAGATGAAGCGCGAGCGCGAGACGCGGCTGAACAACAGCGAAACGCTGGAAGAGCAGCAGCTATTGATGCGCGAGATTAGCGCGCTGGAAGGACGCATCGTCCGCTGCCGTCAGGCGCTGGATGAGATTGAGCGCGTCATTGAACGTTTGACCCGTTAACAGGAGCCACACCCATGTCGCTGGAAAATGCACCCGATGAGGTCAAGCTGGCCGTCGATTTGATTATGCTGCTGGAGAATCATGAGATCCCCGCCGAAACGGTGCTTAAGGCGCTGGAGATTGTACGGCGGGATTTTGAAGGTAAATTACCCTCACCCCGGCCCTCTCCCTGAGGGAGAGGGGGAAAATCGTTCCCTCGCCCCTGAGGGCAGAGGGAAAATAGATTATGCAGGCGTAGGATCGTCACCCTTAATGTCGCGCTTCACTTCCGTATGCTCATCACCCTTCTCGTTGCGCAGGTGAACCTCAAGCTGGTTGAAGGCGATATTAATATCGTTTTCACGACACAGACGATCGATAGAGCGGTTAAGTTCATCCACCGTATAGCTGCGGTCGCGCAGCTCGCGCACGTATAAACGCAGCTCGTGATCCAGCGTGCTCGGCCCAAAGGTGGTGAAGAAGACTGCCGGAGCCGGATCGTGCATCACTTTCGGATGTTCTGACGCCGCCTTCAGCAGCACCTCTTTCACCTTCTCCAGATCCGATCCATAGGCTACGCCCAGGCGGATCACCACGCGCGTCACCGTATCGGAGAGCGACCAGTTGATCAGGCGCTCGGTCACGAACGCTTTGTTCGGGATGATCACCTCTTTGCGATCGAAGTCGGTGATGGTGGTGGCACGGATACGGATCTTACTGACCGTACCGGAGAAGGTGCCGATGGTAACCGTATCGCCGATTCGTACCGGACGTTCGAACAGGATGATCAGGCCGGACACAAAGTTACCGAAGATCTCCTGCAGGCCAAAACCAAGACCGACCGAGAGGGCGGCCGCCAGCCACTGCAGTTTATCCCACGAGACGCCAAGCGAGCCAAAGACCGTCATCGCCCCGACAATAATGATCACGTAGTTGAGGATCGTAGTAATGGCGTAGGACGCCCCCTGGCGGAGATTCAGACGTGACAGGAGCAGCACTTCAAGCAGGCCTGGCAGGTTGCGAATCAGCGCCCAGGCAACCACCGACGACACCAGCGCAAACAGCAGGCTGCCCATGGTCACGCTTTTCATGACCGCAGCGCCCGCTTCGGTACCGTTGTATTGCCAGAGGGTAATACTGTCGAGATAGGCGAAAACGGTAATAAGATCGGACCAGATAGCCCAGAACATCACCGCAAACAGGGCGATCATCACCAGCATGGTGATGCGCAGCGTCTGCTGGTTAACCTGCTCCAGCGCGATGGTCGGCTCTTCCTGCGGCTCCGCGCCCTCGGCTCCTTCTTTCACCTGATGCTGACGACGCGCGATGGCACGGCGATAGGCAATGCGGCGAGCCGCCACGCTCAGGCCGCGCAGCACGGTCTGATAGAGCAGGTTCCAGACGATCACCAGATAGACCGTTTCAATCCAGCGCCCGGACAGGCGCAGCGTGGTATAGAAGTAGCCCGTTGCCGTCAGCACCATCAGCGCCAGCGGAATGATCGCCAGCACCGTCACGGTGGCCAGACGAATATTGTGGGACTCTTTATCACGCCAGCTATCGCGGCACATCGGCCACATCAGGATCGCAATCAGCAGCAGGTTCAGCAGGATGACCAGCTGGCCCAACACGTCATCCATCAGATGCAGCGGAGAAAGCTCAGAGACAACCGACCAGAAGTGCAGCGGCAGGAGCGCCAGGCTAATGCGCACAATCTGACGACGCCAGTGGCTGGTCAGCTGCGCTGGCATGTTGAAATGACGCACCGCCACGCCGTCTTTTTCCAGCACCTTCCAGCACACGCCAAACACCAGCCAGAACAGCGCCAGCTTTTTACTGAACGCCCACAGCAGATCGCTGACGTTGAGCTGCATGGTGAGCAGAATCAGGCCCACAGCCAGAATAATCAGGCACACCGGCAGGGCGCGGATGAGATCGATGAGAATCGCTTTTGGCGTATGGAGCTGGCTATCGTTGCGCAGCTGCCCCACTTCGGAGGCCAGCTTCGCCTGGTATTTTTTCAGCCAGCCCAGACGCCAGCGGATCAGACCGGCAATCAGCAGCAGCGGTAAACCGGCCAGGAAAGCAATCATGACCGCAGGCCAGGCTTTCTCCCAGTTTACGGTGATCTTCATGCTCTTAATCTGCGTTTTCAGCGTCTCCGGGAAGGATTTGACCCAGTCCCAGTCCATCGGCTTGTTGCTGTTTACCCAGAAAATCTGCTGGGTCAGGATCTCCTGCAGACTTTTCGAGACGCTCACCAGCTGCTGCTGGTTGATTTGCAGGTTAATGGCCATCATCAGCTGGTTGCCCAGCTGTTTGTTGAGCTGGTCCAGCAGCTCGCGACGCATATCGACGACCTGGAGCAGCGCGTCGTGCACTTCAGGGTTCACGTCGCTGGAATGCCCCTCTTCAATTTTGGCGACAAAGGCATCGCTCTGGAAAAGGGCATCGCGCTGCTGGTTGACGTCAAACTGTTCCAGACGTAAATCCGCAATGCGGTTGGTCATGTCTTCCAGCTCATCGGCGGAAGGGAGCGTCTGCTGCTGCTGGTAGAGAATACGCGACAGCAGGAGGCTGCCCTTCAGGACCGCAATCTGCTCTTTGATGTTGCGCTCAGCCTGCAGCGCGCGATCCAGCCAGTTCTTCACTTTGATATTTTGCTGAACCAGCGAGTTGCCGTTTTCCGTCGCCAGTATCAGGCGCTGGCTAAGCTGGTGGTTGGCCTCGAGCTCCTGTTTCACCAGAGGATTTGCCTGAATGCGGGCGGTTTCGTCAGGCGATACGGCCTCCTGGGCGGTTTTTTCCGTCAGGGTCAGGCGTTTGCTGTTTACCGCCTCCTGCAACAGCTGAAGCTGGTGTTCCAGGCGATTAATATTCGCGGTGACGTAATCACGCTGTTTCTGAAGCGTGTCCTGCAGCACCGTATTCCCTTCCAGGCTTTTACGCTGCTGTTCGATTTGCGCATTGAGCAAGGTCTGCTGAACCAGCAGCAGCGTTTGCTGCGTCGGGCGCAGCGTACCCTCGCCTACCGTCGTGCCGTTCAGACGGTTGCGGATCTGCTGCAGCTGCTGAGACGCGGCGTACATCGCGTTTTGCACGCGCTCGGGCTGGGTCTGCAAAGAAACAAGCTGGCTGTTATACGTTGCAAGATCCGACTGCGCGGTTTGCAGGTCGTCGAGCAGTTGTGCGACGCGGGACTCCAGCTGACGTAAGGAGAGCGTCGAGAGCGTCTTACGCGTCTCGTCGTCGTTATCCACATCGCTGAGAGCATTCAGCGCGTCGGTGGCCTTACGCATATTTTCAGGGGCCTGCGCCACCTTCTGGCGAAGCTGGACGGTTTCCGCTTTGATGCGTTCAATTTTATCCAGCGTTTCCAGCGTTTCCGTCAGATCCTGCTGGACGAGTTTCTCCTGAGGGGAGAGATCTTTTTGTTTGTTCAGCGTGTCGAGCTGCGACTGAACATCGCCGCGCGAGGGAATATCGTTGCTGTTATCGGCGCGGGCCCAGGTCAGCGGCGCCGTAGCGAAGAAAAACAGCATCGCAAAGAGCAATGCAAAAACAGGATGTTGCGAGCGATTGATGGGCAGCATAGTTGTGAATGATGTCAGAAGATGACCGAAAATAGTCCGGCGTGAAGAATATCACGCTCGCTGAAAGCAGAATAGCGCGAACATTATCCTCTGAGATAAATCCTGGAAAGGGATCAGGCCGTTAGCGAAGGCGCGTCGCTGCGCAGCGTGGGGCAGAGCTGTAGCATTTCCAGTAAAATCGCCACGTAGCTGCGGGCTTCCTCTTTGAGATCAAAGGATTGCGGCGCGAAAAGCCAGTTTTCCATCAGACCTGAAATGTAGCTGCGCATCAGGATTGCCGCCCGTCGGGTCAAGAGATTGGCCGGTAACAGTTTTGCCTGCATACAGAGGTTAAGATTCTGTTCAATACGATCATAGCTCTCCAGGCTAAGGCTGCGTTGCGCCTGCTGCACCACCGCCATCTCGCCCACAAACTCGCATTTATGAAAAATAATCTCCATCATTAATCTGCGACGTTCTTCAACTACCGTTGCTTCAAGGATATATACTAATATTTCTCTCAATACTGAGAGTGGATCGTCAGGGAATTTTGCCCGATACTCACTCTCGAGATCGCTAATGCTGGACTCTGAAAGCTCCCAGATTTCACTGAACAGATCTGACTTATCTTTAAAATGCCAGTAAATCGCTCCTCGCGTCACACCGGCAGCCTGAGCAATCTGCGCCAGCGAGGTGGATGAAACACCCTGCTGCGAGAACAAACGTATTGCCACATCCAGAATGTGTTGTCGGGTTTCCAGCGCTTGTTGTTTAGTTTTTCGTGCCATAGGTGGGTGAATTTACAGGAGTCAGATTTACATACATTTGTGAATGTATGTACCATAGCATGACGATAATATAAACGCAGCAATGGGTTTTTAGACTCAGGACCCTTGATCAATTTGAAATCGGACACTCGAGGTTTACATATGAACAAAAACAGAGGGTTAACGCCTCTGGCGGTCGTTCTGATGCTCTCAGGCAGCTTAGCGCTAACAGGATGTGACGACAAACCAGCTCAACAAGGAGCTCAGCAGGCGCCAGAAGTAGGCGTCGTGACGCTCAAATCTGAACCTCTACAAATCACCACCGAATTACCAGGCCGTACCAATGCTTACCGCATTGCGGAAGTGCGTCCTCAGGTTAGCGGCATTATCCTGAAGCGTAACTTCACCGAAGGCGGTGATGTGAAGGCCGGTGAGTCTCTGTATCAGATTGATCCAGCAACCTATCAGGCCTCTTATGAAAGTGCGAAAGGCGACCTGGCGAAAGCACAGGCAGCGGCCAAAATTGCTCAGCTGACGTTGAACCGTTACCAAAAACTGCTCGGTACGAAGTACATCAGCCAACAGGATTACGATACTGCCCTGGCGGATGCACAGCAGGCTAACGCGGCCGTGGTGGCAGCCAAAGCGGCCGTCGAAACCGCGCGCATTAACCTGGCCTATACCAAAGTGACCTCCCCTATTAGTGGTCGTATTGGTAAATCTTCCGTCACGGAAGGGGCACTGGTGCAAAACGGGCAAACTACTGCGCTGGCGACCGTGCAGCAGCTCGATCCGATCTACGTTGACGTGACGCAGTCCAGCAACGATTTCCTGCGCCTGAAACAGGAGCTGGCTAACGGCACCCTGAAACAGGAAAACGGCAAAGCCAAAGTGGAGCTGATTACCAACGACGGTATCAAGTTCCCGCAGGAAGGTACCCTGGAATTCTCTGACGTGACGGTCGACCAGACTACCGGTTCCATCACCTTACGTGCGATTTTCCCGAACCCTGACAAAAATCTGCTGCCAGGTATGTTCGTTCGCGCGCGTCTGGAAGAAGGAACGAATCCAACCGCACTTCTGGTTCCACAGCAGGGTGTCACCCGTACGCCACGCGGCGATGCGAGCGCGCTGGTTGTTGGGGCTGACGACAAAGTCGAAACGCGCAATATCACCGCCACCCAGGCGATTGGCGATAAATGGCTGGTGACGGAAGGTCTGAAAGATGGCGATCGCGTGATTGTTACTGGTTTGCAAAAAGTTCGTCCTGGCGCGCAGGTTAAAGCACAGGAAGTGAAATCTGACGATAAACAACAAGCTTCGGCCGCTGGCCAGTCAGAACAAACCAAGTCTTAACTTAAACAGGAGCCGTTAAGACATGCCTAATTTCTTTATCGATCGCCCCATATTTGCGTGGGTGATCGCCATTATCATCATGCTGGCCGGGGGACTTGCGATCCTGAAGCTGCCTGTCGCGCAATATCCAACGATTGCGCCACCGGCGGTGACAATTTCCGCAACCTACCCGGGGGCTGATGCGAAAACGGTGCAGGACACCGTTACCCAGGTTATCGAACAGAACATGAACGGTATCGATAACCTGATGTACATGTCCTCAAACAGTGACTCCACCGGTACGGTTCAGATCACCCTGACCTTCCAGTCAGGTACGGATGCTGACATTGCGCAGGTTCAGGTGCAGAACAAACTGCAGCTGGCAATGCCTTTGCTGCCGCAGGAAGTACAACAGCAGGGTGTGAGCGTCGAGAAATCGTCCAGTAGCTTCCTGATGGTTGTCGGCGTTATCAACACCAACGGCACCATGACGCAGGAAGATATTTCTGACTACGTGGGCGCCAACATGAAGGACGCTATTAGCCGTACTTCCGGTGTGGGTGACGTGCAGCTGTTCGGTTCCCAGTACGCGATGCGTATCTGGATGGATCCGAACAAGCTGAACAACTTCCAGCTTACACCGGTTGACGTGATCAGTGCGATTAAAGCGCAGAACGCCCAGGTGGCGGCCGGTCAGTTAGGCGGTACACCGCCGGTGAAAGGCCAGCAGCTTAACGCCTCGATCATCGCGCAGACCCGTCTGACCTCAGCCGATGAGTTCAGCAAAATTCTGCTGAAAGTGAATCAGGACGGTTCGCAGGTTCGCCTGCGTGACGTGGCAAAAGTTGAGCTGGGCGGTGAGAACTACGACATCATCGCGAAGTACAACGGCAAGCCGGCTTCCGGTCTGGGTATCAAACTGGCGACAGGCGCTAACGCCCTGGACACCGCCACGGCGATCCGCGCAGAGCTGAAGAGAATGGAACCGTTCTTCCCGTCAGGTCTGAAAATCGTTTACCCGTACGACACCACGCCGTTCGTCAAAATCTCGATTCATGAAGTGGTTAAGACGCTGATCGAAGCCATCATCCTGGTATTCCTGGTGATGTACCTGTTCCTGCAAAACTTCCGCGCGACGCTTATCCCAACGATTGCCGTGCCGGTTGTTCTGCTCGGGACCTTTGCGATCCTGTCGATATTTGGCTACTCGATAAACACCCTGACGATGTTCGGGATGGTGCTCGCCATCGGCCTGCTGGTGGATGACGCCATCGTCGTGGTCGAGAACGTCGAGCGTGTGATGGCGGAGGAAGGTCTGCCGCCGAAGGAAGCTACCCGTAAATCCATGGGTCAGATCCAGGGCGCGCTGGTCGGTATCGCGATGGTGCTGTCTGCGGTATTTATCCCGATGGCCTTCTTCGGAGGCTCTACCGGTGCGATTTACCGTCAGTTCTCCATTACCATCGTTTCCGCGATGGCCCTGTCGGTACTGGTGGCGTTGATCCTGACGCCAGCCCTGTGTGCCACCATGCTGAAGCCGATTCAGAAAGGCGGTCACGGCGAGCATAAAGGCTTCTTCGGCTGGTTTAACCGCATGTTTGACAAGAGCACGCACCACTACACCGACAGCGTGGGCAACATCCTGCGCAGCACCGGTCGTTACCTGCTGCTCTATATCATCATCGTGGTGGGCATGGCCTACCTGTTTGTTCGTCTGCCAAGCTCCTTCCTGCCGGACGAAGATCAGGGCGTGTTCCTGAGTATGGCTCAGCTTCCGGCGGGTGCGTCGCAAGAGCGTACCCAGAAAGTGCTGGATGAGATGACCGATTACTACCTCACCAAAGAGAAAGCCAACGTTGAATCCGTGTTTGCGGTTAACGGCTTTGGCTTTGCGGGTCGCGGTCAGAACACCGGTATTGCCTTCGTCTCTCTGAAGGACTGGTCTGAACGTCCGGGCAAAGAGAACAAGGTTGAAGCCATCACCGGCCGTGCAATGGGCACCTTCTCGCAGATTAAAGATGCGATGGTATTCGCCTTTAACCTGCCAGCGATTGTTGAACTGGGTACCGCAACCGGCTTCGACTTCCAGCTGATCGACCAGGGCGGTCTGGGTCACGAAAAACTGACGCAGGCGCGTAACCAGCTGTTTGGTGAAGTCGCTAAACACCCTGACCTGCTGGTCGGCGTGCGTCCAAACGGCCTGGAAGATACGCCACAGTACAAGATCGATATCGACCAGGAGAAAGCCCAGGCGCTGGGCGTATCCATCAGTGACATCAACACCACGCTGGGCGCAGCCTGGGGCGGTAGCTACGTTAACGACTTCATCGACCGCGGTCGTGTGAAGAAAGTGTACGTGATGTCCGAGGCGCAGTACCGTATGTTGCCGAACGATATCAACAGCTGGTTCGTGCGCGGCAGCAATGGTCAGATGGTACCATTCTCGGCGTTCTCAACCTCACGCTGGGAATACGGTTCACCGCGTCTGGAACGCTATAACGGTCTGCCATCAATGGAGATCCTGGGTCAGGCAGCGCCGGGCCGAAGCACCGGGGAAGCCATGAACCTCATGGAAGAACTGGCAAGCAAGCTGCCTGCGGGTATCGGCTACGACTGGACCGGTATGTCCTATCAGGAACGTCTGTCCGGTAACCAGGCCCCTGCCCTGTACGCCATTTCACTGATTGTGGTCTTCCTGTGTCTGGCGGCACTGTACGAGAGCTGGTCGATTCCGTTCTCCGTTATGCTGGTGGTTCCACTCGGGGTTATCGGTGCGCTGCTTGCAGCAACGTTCCGTGGACTGACCAACGACGTTTACTTCCAGGTAGGCCTGCTGACAACCATTGGCTTGTCGGCGAAGAACGCGATACTTATCGTTGAATTCGCCAAAGATCTGATGGAGAAAGAAGGCAAAGGCCTTATTGAGGCGACGCTTGAGGCGGTTCGTATGCGTCTGCGCCCAATCCTGATGACGTCGCTGGCGTTTATCCTCGGCGTACTGCCGCTGGTTATCAGCTCCGGTGCGGGTTCCGGCGCGCAGAATGCGGTAGGTACAGGCGTTATGGGTGGGATGATCACCGCGACCGTACTGGCTATCTTCTTCGTACCGGTGTTCTTCGTGGTGGTTCGCCGCCGCTTCAGCCGTAAAAATGAAGATATTGAGCACAGTCATTCGGTAGAACCTAACTGATACCGGTTCCACATGATAAAAAGGCCGCATTAGCGGCCTTTTTCATTTTCAGAAAAAATCATAAATTACGCTTATTGTGGCTCTATTTATTTTCTGCCATCTTAAATAGACATATCATAATTAACTGATACCTTAATCGGTGAATTCAGGATTTTTTTAATTTCATTTCCCCGCTTAAGGTATTAGGAATATTCCTAATAAGAAGTTCTTACAAAGATAAGTCTGAATCTGAACTTTTCTTATCATTTTTGCTAAGCTGATGAAACGTAAGGAAGCGATAAAACCCCGTCGTTAATTTGGATAAAAACGTTGAGTCCAGGGTGACCATTTGCGTACACGCTCCCAGCCTGCGGTTTTTATTTGTAATTTTTCGTAATAGCGCGGTGAAATCCAGGAAGGAGTGGCTTATAGTTAGGTTATCAGGAACACAGCACTCATGTAGCTAAGTCAGTTGTATCCATCCCGACAATGATGTTCGGTGAGTAAGAAATCACTCAGAAGGGGATGCGCTATGGACGAGTACTCGCCAAAAAGGCATGATATCGCGCAGTTGAAATTTCTCTGCGAATCCTTGTACCATGACTGCCTTGCCAATCTTGATGAAAGCAACCATGGCTGGGTAAACGACCCAACGTCTGCCATCAATTTACAGTTGAATGAGCTGATAGAGCATATCGCAACCTTCGCACTTAATTATAAAATTAAGTACAATGAAGATAATAAGCTCATTGAGCAAATTGATGAATACCTGGACGACACCTTTATGTTGTTCAGCAGTTACGGCATTAACGCTCAGGATTTGCAAAAATGGCGTAAATCGGGAAATCGGCTATTCCGCTGTTTCGTCAACGTGAGCAGAGCTAACCCGGTGAGTCTTTCCTGTTAAAATTATTACAATTACTAAGGTGAATTTATGTCTGATAAACCACTCACAAAAATCGATTATTTGATGCGCTTACGACGTTGTCAGTCAATTGACACGCTCGAGCGCGTCATTGAAAAGAATAAATACGAGCTTTCTGATAATGAACTGGCGGTATTTTATTCAGCCGCTGACCATCGTCTTGCTGAACTGACAATGAATAAGCTGTATGACAAAATCCCTACTTCTGTGTGGAAATTTGTCCGTTAATCTTTGAAGGGTGTCTGTAGAGTTCTACGCCTCGTTCTGAGTATTTACCTGTCCCGTTATGCTCCCTGTGCGTAAGCCAGGTCTCCGTATAAAACGTGTTCATCAGCAGCAATGTTGTGACGACAGTCACAACGGCTTTTCGGGAACGTTCCCCTTCTGGCCGGTTCCGATTACCCTGCGGTAATAACATCCAGAGAGGTTTCCAATGAGCTTAGAAAAACAGAAAATGATTGCCGGTGAACATTACCGCCCCGGCGATGAGACGTTACGGGCTGACCGACTGCGGGCCCGCCATCTGGTTTACCGCTATAACCACACCGCGCCTGATGAAAAAACAGAACGACAGAACACTCTGGCGGAACTTCTGGGACAAAGCGCAGGAGCTTATATTGAGCCTAGCTTCCGCTGCGACTACGGATATAACATTTATCTGGGCAAAAACTTTTATGCAAACTTCGACTGCGTGATGCTGGATGTCTGCCCTGTTCATATTGGCGATAACTGCATGCTCGCGCCGGGTGTTCATATTTATACGGCTACCCATCCCCTGGACGCGGAAGAACGAAACAGCGGCGTGGAATTTGGAAAACCTGTCAATATTGGCAATAACGTCTGGATTGGTGGCCGGGCGGTCATTAACCCTGGCGTCACCATTGGTGATAATGTGGTCGTGGCCTCCGGCGCCGTCGTGACGAAAGACGTCCCGGCTAACGTCGTCGTTGGCGGCAACCCGGCAAAAATCATCAAAACGCTGTGAGGTTACGGGGAGTCAACTGTTATAGTCTTTTAGCGCCAGACTGTTACTTTTTTCAGCCTGATGGCTCCCCTAAAATTGGCAGATACCCTGTATTGTCAACTCTCATGAAGGCAAAAAATGACCGAGATACAGCGCCTGCTTACCGCCACCATCGACGATCTTAACCTCCGCGAAAAGCGCGACAATCGCCCGCGCTTTAGCATTAGCTTTATTCGCAAACATCCTGGACTGTTTGTCGCCATGTATGCCGCCTGGCTGGCGACGCTTGTTGTGATGCTGAAGTCCGAAACGCTGGTGGACTCCGTCTGGCTGCTGGTTGTACTGTTTGTCGTCTTTAACGCCTTTTTCTTTTTCGACGTGAATCCGCGCTACCGTTACGAAGATATCGACGTGCTCGATTTCCGGGTCTGCTATAACGGCGAATGGTACAACACGCGTTACGTGCCAGAGGAGCTGATCGAAAACATTATGCACTCTCCGGCGGTAGAAGCCGGGCAAAAAGAGAAACTGCAGAAAATGGTCTCCACCAAAGGTCAGCTCTCTTTCTATGATGTCTTTACCCTTTCCCGCCCTGCTGCTGCGTAATTAACGTCTGCAGGCGTCGGATCCCCGGCGCAAACTGAGAAGCAGAGGTATTGCCGTAACCTAAAACCAGACCGGTTTGCCCCTGCTTCGCCTCCAGGTAGTACCCGCTCAGCGCAGCGGGTGCCAGCTGAAACGCCCTCGCCTGCTCTACCAGCCTCTGGTCGTCAATACCGTCTATCGCCAGCGTCAGATGCATTCCCCCTTCGCCTGCCAGAATGCGGTGCGGAGAATAAAGCTCTGCGCACAGCACCTCACGCAGCTGGCGGTAGCGCTTACGGTAGAGCCTACGCATGGCGGCAAGATGACGGGCGTAATGACCTTCTTCAATAAACAGCGCCAGGGTACGCTGCTCCGCACGATGTCCCCCGCGCAGCAGCGAGCCGATGGCCGGGCGAGCCGCTTTCGCCAGCGCTGGCGGTAACACCATGAACCCCATTCTGAGCGAGGGAAAAAGCGTTTTACTGAACGTACCCAGATATACAACGGGCGCATTATTGACCATTCCCAGCATCGCCGGTACGGGCTCACCGGCATAGCGGAACTCGCTGTCGTAATCGTCTTCAATGATCCACGCGTTGTGCTGCCGGGCCAGCTCCAGCAGCGCCAGCCGCCGCCGCGCGCTGAGCACGCTCCCGTAAGGGAACTGATGCGAAGGTGAGGTAAAAATCAGTGAAGGAGCAGGCGCATCCAGCCCTTCCCAGCACATTCCCTCGTCATCTACCGGTATTCCCGTCATTGACAGGCCGGTTTTAACAAACGCACTCTTTGCCCCGCTATAGCCGGGGTTTTCTACCCAGGCGACATCGCCAGACTCGCTTAACAGAATTGTGCAGAGATTGACGCCCTCAAGCGCTCCTTCGGTTATCACTATCTGGCTGGCGTCGCAGTCGATACCGCGAGACAGGGCGAGATGCCGGGCAATCGCGGCCCGCAGCGACGGCTCGCCGGTCGGGTCGCCATAGCCTAACAGGGCACTCCCCTCCTCGCGCAGGACGCGATCGTACAATCGCCGCCACAGCGGCAAGGGGAAATAGTTAATAGCAGGCGTTCCCGGCGTAAACGCCATCACCGGGGTGTCGCGCGGCACGGGCGCGGACAGCAGGGCAACCCGTTTTGTCAGCCTGACGTCAGGATCCGGCAATGCCCGGGCAATCGTACGATGAGCGAATTGCCCCACCCGCGTACCCTGACGGTTACGCAGCAAATAGCCTTCGAGCGCGAGCTGATCCAGCGCCGCATTGACGGTGTTTCGGGAAACCGAGATCTGCTGCGCCAGCGTTCGCGAACCGGGCAGCTGGCTGCCGGACCGAAGCCTTCCGCCCAGTATGGCCTCCCGCAAAGCGAGATAGAGCGCGCGCTGGAGCGTCTCTTGCCCACGCTTTTTCAGCGCAGCATGGAGCAAAGCGTAAAGCTCATCACCCGGTATATTCATCTTCCCTCCTTGTGGTACCAGAAAAACATAGCCTGGTGGTTCTTTTTAAGGAACCAGCAATTCACTAATCTGGAGATCTTTTCAACGTCACGGAAATAAAGATGAATACATTCAATGCGTTTGGGCAGCCCGTAGGTGAAGCCCTTATCGACTGGCAGCCTCGTCAGCACCCGTCCCGAGTGGTCCTTCAGGGTCACTATTGTCGGCTTGAGCCGCTGCGCGTGGAGCATGCCCACGCGTTGTTCTCCGCCTATTCCCTGGCCGAAGATACCCGCAGCTGGACGTGGCTGCTGCGTGAACCCGATGCCACCGCAGAGGAGTTTGCCGAATGGGTGGCGAGCGTAAGTGAGTTATCCGATCCCATCCACTTTACCGTTATGGATAACCGGACCCAGTCTCCTGTCGGTACGCTTTCCCTGATGCGGATCGATCCTAAAAACGGGGTCGTGGAAGTGGGGCACGTTCACTTCTCTCCTCTGTTAAGCCGCACGCCAGGGTCGACAGAAGCGCAGTATCTGCTGATGCGGTACGTGTTCGATACCCTGGGGTACCGGCGCTATGAGTGGAAGTGCAATAGCCTGAACGAGCCTTCCCGCAAAGCGGCGCTGCGTCTGGGCTTTCAGTTTGAGGGACGCTTTCGTCAGGCACTGGTCATAAAAGGCCGTAACCGGGATACCGACTGGTTTTCGATTCTCGACAAAGAGTGGCCGGCGCTGGCTAACGCCTTTGAAAGCTGGCTTGCCACCGACAATTTTACTGCCGATGGCAAACAGAAAAGATCCCTGGAAAGCTGGCGAGAAACGCGCGTTTAACGTCTTTTTTTACGTCCCTGAACCGCCTTAAAGCGCGGATTGGATTTGCAAATCACATATAAGCGTCCCTTGCGTTTGACTATCTGGCAATCCGGGTGACGCTGCTTTGCACTGCGTAATGAGTTAAGTACCTGCATGGTTAGCCCCGCTTCGCATTGAGAAAACCGCCAAAACGCTTGCGGAAGCGCGCTGCGCTGCCGTCCGTGGAGAACGTTTTCTGCTTACCGGTATAAAACGGGTGCGATTTTGAAGAAACCTCGATGGTGATGTACGGATACGTTTCACCGTCGAGTTCAATTTCGCGGTCGGTTTTAATGGTTGAGCCTACTTTAAAGTATTCATTGGCACTGGTGTCGTGGAATACCACGGTGCGATAGGCTGGGTGGATATCGGGTTTCATCGTAAATCCTTTATGTTTTGTTATAACATTACAAAATAATATCCAGGCCAGTTTGAAAAAACAACCCCCTCTCGCCTGGCGATATTTTCTCATTTGCCTGAGATAAAATGAAAACCATGCCAACCACGTGCTATAACTATATCATTTCGCGGTAAAATCTTTCTCTTCAGGCAGGGAACTCAATGCCCAGGAACGGGTGTACGAGGAAGGACACGACAGCATGAAAACCCGACATCTGGTCAGTCTGGTGACTGGCGTACTTATCTTTTCAGTGCTGGTCCCCATTTGCCTGAGCATCTGGCTGGCCCACCGCCAGGCGGAAGATAAATTCGCCGATGCGCTGGATAACTATGCCTCCCGCGTGCTGGTACGCACCGACAGGGTTGTAGACCAGGCAAAGGAAGCACTCGATCACCTGCAGGCTTTTGAGGGAGTGCCATGTAGCCCCTTGCAATTGAGGGAAATGCGCCGGGTCGCTTTCTCGTGGCGATATGTCCAGGAAGTAATTTATATCGACAACCTTCGACCGCTCTGCTCCTCCCTGGAGCAGACCAGTCATGCGCCCCCTTTTCCCCCTCCAATGCGCATTACCGAAGATGGTTACAGCGCGTGGCTGACCACGCAAAACGATCTTGGGTTTAACCGCTACATGACGGTGCTGGGAAAAGGCCACTACCTTGTCATGATCGATCCTGCCTCGCTGGTGGACGTGATCCCTTTCGGCGAGATAGCGATTGATGCCGCCCTGGTAGGAAGCACAACGCACCGCATATTCGCCAGCAGCAGCAAGCTTGATTCTCACATCCGCGACATGGTTCAGGAGCGGGGTGTGAAAAGCGTGCAGTACAACGGTTCAATGTACGTTATGAAGTCTGTACCTGAGCTTGGATTTACCGTCGTCGCATGGGCAACGCTCAAACCGCTGGCTGAAACCTGGCACCGGCAGCTTCTTTTCTGGTTACCGTTCGGCATGTTGATAAGCCTGCTCGCCGCACTGTTTGTCCTGCGGATCCTGCGGCGTATCCAGTCGCCGCGCAATCGCCTGCTGGATGCCATTCACAGCCGGGATTTTGTGGTTCACTATCAGCCCATCGTGGCACTCTGTAGCGGAAAAATCGTGGGCGCAGAAGCGCTGACGCGCTGGCCCCAGCCGGACGGAAGTAGCCTCTCGCCGGATATTTTTGTCCCCCTTGCCGAGCAAACGGGGCTCATCTCGCAGCTGACGCAGCTCGTCATCGAAAAGGTGTTTGAAGATATGGGACACTGGCTGCAGCGTCATCCGGATCAGCATATCTCCATAAACCTCGCCCCTGCCGATTTAACCTCCGGCATCCTGCCGCCTCTGCTGAGTCAGCTCCTGAACAAGTGGCAGATCCACCCCCGGCAAATCGCCCTGGAGCTCACCGAGCGCGGCTTTGCCGATCCCAAAATTAGCGCACCGGCTATCGCCGCATTCCGTCGTTCGGGCCACCCTGTCTATATTGATGATTTTGGCACGGGCTATTCCAGCCTGAGCTATCTGCAGGATCTGGACGTCGACACGCTAAAAATTGATAAATCTTTCGTGGATGCGCTGGAGTATAAAAACGTGACGCCGCACATCATTGAAATAGCGAAGTCGCTGAAGCTGGCGATGGTAGCGGAGGGCGTCGAAACCGCAGGACAGCTCGCCTGGCTACACCGCCACGGCGTGCAGTACGGTCAGGGATGGTTTTACAGTAAAGCGCTGCCAAAGACGGAATTTATTCTTTGGGCAGAAAATAACCTCGGCATGCACTCTACTTAAGATAGGATTTCATCACCCGCAACACCACGCCAAGATCGGCTTCACGCTGCGCTTCTTCAGGCTCTTTCACCACATGATCGGTTAAATGCCCTTCGATCACCTGCATCATCATGCCATTGACCGCCCCGCGGATCGCCGCCAGCTGCTGTAACACCTCGGCGCATTCGTGATCGCTGTTGAGCATTTTTTCCAGCGCGGTGCTCTGCCCCTGAATTTTCTTCAGGCGAGTCAGTAACATCTTCTTGTCGCGAACGGTATGTGACATCTCTGTATTCCTTATTTTTTGGCTTTTAAAGCATATCACGCTCTACTCCCCCTGAGTATTTTTCTACTGGGGGGTAGTATTGAGCTACTGGGGGGGAGTAGTATCTCCGCACGCTTTCCACTCCGGAATTTCCCATGACCGATTTTGCTTCACTTCTTCCGCAGGGCAATGCCTGGCTGTTTGTTCCCAGCGCTATCCTGCTCGGTGCGCTACATGGCCTGGAACCGGGCCATTCAAAAACAATGATGGCCGCCTTTATTGTGGCCATCCGCGGCACGCTGAAACAGGCGGTGTTGCTCGGCCTGGCGGCCACGCTCTCCCATACGGCGGTGGTCTGGCTCGTTGCGATGGCGGGATTATGGTTTGGTCGGGGCTGGGATGCGCACACGTCCGAACCCTGGTTCCAGCTGATCTCCGGAGTGCTGATCGTTGCGATCGCCCTGTGGATGGCGTGGCGAACCTGGAAAGAGAGCCAGCCGCACGATCATCATCATCACGATCATGATTACCACCACCATGACCATGACCACCACCATGACCATGACCATGACCACCATCATGATCATCATCATCACCATGAACACTCGCTGGTTGAAGAAGAGTGGCAGGACGCCCACCAGCGCGCTCACGCGCAGGATATTAACCGGCGCTTCAGCGGTCAAAATGTCACCACAGGACAGATCGTGATGTTTGGCCTGACCGGCGGGCTTATCCCCTGCCCGGCGTCCATCACCGTGCTGCTGATCTGCCTGCAGCTGAAGCATTTCGCCCTCGGCGCGACGCTGGTGTTCAGCTTCAGTATTGGTCTGGCGTTAACGCTGGTCGCTTCCGGCGCGATTGCCGCCTTAAGCCTCAAGCACGCGACCAAACGCTGGCCCGGGTTTAGCGAATTCTCCCGTAAAGCGCCTTGGATCTCCGCTGCGCTGATTACCATAGTAGGGATTTACATGAGCCTGCATGGCCTGAGCGGCATTCTGGCGTAAAACTGCGGCCACGCTCTGTGGCCGCATCTTCATGGGCAGTTAAGGGTTCTGCTGCCAGCTGAAGGTATAGCGAAGCTGGCGTGTCTGCAGGAGGAATTCCGGCGAGACGCTGGGGCTCCAGGAGTCGTCGCCGCCCACGCCCATATGGAACGCATCGAGATTGAGCCAGCATCCCGGCTCTTCCCGCAGCAGGTGATGATGGGTGGTCTCACGCAGCTGCTGCTGGCCGTAGCGGCTCACCGAGAAATGGAACCGGCCGTTCAGCTGATGCGTTCCCACAACAAGCTCCCGGGTATCGCAGCGCAAACCATTTTCCGTCGGGAAGATATACGGCGTGTGCATGGCCTCGAGAGGTAATGTCCAGCGCCCCTGCTGCGCCGCCAGCTTTCTGTCCGGGTAGTTTTCATGCGGCCCCAGACCCAGCCAGTGAACGTTTTCCGGCGTTTCGGCAAGATGAACGCTCAGGCCAACGCGCGCGGGTTCAGGAATATCAGACGCAACATCAATCTGAATATCGCCATGCAGAACGCCCCGATCGTCCACCCGCCAGACTTTACGGCTCATGAACAGGGCTTTGCCGCGATACTCAAGCGCGTGCTGGGTTGTGACCACCACCTCGCCTGCGTGCTGCTCAGCCTCACAGTGCAGCACGCGCGAGGTGAGATCGTACATGCCCGCCGCTTTCCAGCGTTCAACCCAGGCGTTCGGATCGATTTGCGTCGCTTCACTCACGCCAATGTCATTATCCAGCGGCGCGCGGCTGACGTTGTCCGTCAGAGGTGAAAGGAGCGTTTCAACGCCGTTTCGCCACCACTGGGACAGGTTTCCGGTTGCGCAATCGAACTGCCAGCGCTGTTGACGATGGGCGATCTCCAGGATGCGATCGGTTTGCGTTAACACTGGAGGCTCGCCCGCCGGGAGCGGCGGAGCAAGAAAGAGCGGAGCCGGAAGCGGCCACTGCTCCCACGCGCAGCGATGGTCTGCCGGCGCCCACGGCGTTGCCCGCGGCTGGCGGACTTCAACGTTCAGCCAGACCTCACCCGGCCCGGCGTTCAGCGCCGGCAGGTCAATCTCCAGACGCTGGATGCCTTCAGGCGCCATCGAGAGCGTCACCTCGCCCGCGGCCAGCACGTCCCCGTCCCGGGCAACCGTCCAGTTCAGCACTTCGTTATCGGTGTGGCGGAACAGGTAGCCGCTTTGCACCTCAATCACCAGCGGAGAGGTGCTGACCCGCGTAAAGGTAAAGAACTGCTGGGCGCGCTGCGCCTCGTACAGCGCCGGATGCGGCGAGCGATCGGGGAACACCAGCCCGTTTAGACAGAACTGCCGATCGTTCGGCTTATCGCCGAAGTCTCCGCCGTAGGCCCAGAACGCGTTGCCCTTTTCGTCCCGTTTCGTCAGGGCCTGATCGACCCAGTCCCAGACAAACCCGCCCTGCAGGCGAGGATGGCTACGAAACGCTTCCCAGTATTTCGCAAACCCGCCGAAGCTATTTCCCATCGCGTGGGCGTATTCACAGAGGATCAGCGGGCGCGTTTCGTCCGGCATGCCGATCCATTTCTTGATTGACCATTTAGGCACAGCCGGGAAGGGCTGATCCCGATCGACCCGGGCGTACATCGGACAGACAATATCGGTCGCCGCCGTGTTCGCGCCGCCGCCTTCATACTGCACCGGGCGCGTAGGATCGGTGGTTTTCAGCCAGCGGTACAGCGCATCGTGATTCGCGCCGTGGCCCGACTCATTGCCCAGAGACCAGATGATAACCGAAGGATGATTACGATCGCGCTGCACCATGCGGGTCACGCGCTCGCTCATGGCGGGCAGCCAGCGCGGATCGTCAGCAAGGCGGCTCATCGGCACCATGCCGTGCGTTTCGATATTGGCTTCGTCAACGACGTACAGCCCGTAGCGGTCGCAAAGCCGGTACCACATGGGATGGTTCGGGTAGTGCGAGCAGCGCACGGCGTTGAAGTTGTGCTGCTTCATGATTTCGATATCGCGGCGCATGGTCGCTTCGTCCATCACCTGGCCGTTTTCCGGGTGATGCTCGTGCCGGTTAACCCCGCGGATCAGCAGCGGTTTACCGTTAAGCTTCAGCAGGCCATTGCTAATCTCAACGCGGCGGAAGCCCACGTCGCACGCCTCAACCTCCAGCACCTCACCCTGCGGGTTAAGAAGCGCAATCGTCAGGCGATACAGTTCTGGCGTTTCAGCGCTCCAGAGCGCGGGCTGGTCAACGGGGATCGCCGCCGTTAAGCGCTCTGCCCAGCTGCCGCGCTCGTCGACGATGGCCGATCCTGGACGCCGGGAAACGCTGGCGCATTTTTCACCCGTGCGCCACAGGGTCATGACCACCTCGCCGTCCGCAAAGCCAGCGCCTGCCAGCGTGACATCCACCTTCAGCACCGCGCGGTCCAGCTCCGCATTCAGGTCCGTCACCACGTGATAATCGGCAATCTGCGTATCGGGTTTATGCAGCAAGGTCACATCGCGGAAGATGCCGCTCATGCGCCACATGTCCTGATCTTCCAGATAGCTGCCGTCGCACCAGCGCAATACCATGACCGCCAGGCGGTTCTGCCCGGGGCGTAATGCCGCCGAGAGGTCAAACTCAGCGGGCAATCGGCTGTCCTGGGAATAGCCCATCCACTGACCGTTGCACCAGAGATGGAACGCCGAGTTCACGCCTTCGAAGATGATGCGGGTCTGCCCGCTCCGGAGCCAGGCATCATCCACCTCAAATGTGAGCGAGTAACAACCGGTCGGGTTTTCCTGCGGCACGAAAGGCGGGTTAACGGGGATGGGATAGGTGACATTGGTATAGATGGGCGTGTCGAACCCCTGCATCTGCCAGTTAGACGGCACGGGCATCGCAACGGCATCTGCGCAATCTTCGGTTACCCATGCCTGAGGAACCCGCTCCGGCGCAGAAAAATAGCTAAACCGCCATAGCCCGTTGAGAGAGTGCCTGCTGGCGGATCCAGCGTCCTCTCTGGCAGAGGGCTCATTGCGCCAGCTGTGCAACGGCGCGTGTGCGGCCAGACGATTCCACTGGGTGACGCCAGGATTTTCCCAGTCCCGACGGGCCAGAATGGCGCTGAGGGTCAGCGGTGAAGTGGTGGACATAGTAACCTCTTTGCGAAGCGCTCACAATTTTGGTTAACATGCCCTGGCACCGGGCAACGGTAAAGCGTTCAATCGCGGGGTAGCGAGTCCGATCACAAAGTTTTATTTGCGGGCAATCTGCTCGGCAAGCAGTGCCAGGCTTCTGAGCTGCTGCGCCAGATCCTCGCGTTCGGCCTGCTTAGGGTTGCGCCGCGCGCTGGAATGACGAGTAACCAGCGTCACCGGCAGCTGAACCTGCCGGCACGCTTCGCCCCCGGAAGACGCCAGCAGCCACTCCACGCTGCGTTCGCCCGCCTCGCGAAACGCCTGACGAATGGTCGTCAGCGGCGGGGAGAACCAGGCGCTGTCGGCCGTATCGTCAAACCCAACCACCGAAAGCTGGCCAGGGATTGCGATACCTTTTTCCGCGCAGGCGCGCATCACCCCGAGCGCCATCTGATCGTTCGCCACCAGAATCGCGTCCGGTAATGCCGCCCCCGACAGCAGCACGTGTCCCTTCTCATAACCGCTGGCCGCGCTCCAGTCACCGTAGGCCACAGCCGCCGCGTTAAGACCCGCCTGCGCCAGCGTCGCTTTCCAGCCCGCCAGGCGCGCCCGCGCAGAGACCGAGCTTTCCGGCCCGCTCAGCAGGGCAATGCGCTGGTGCCCCAGCGAAAGCAGATGCTCAACGCCCAGACGCGCCCCCTGCTCCGCGTTAAACACGAGGCTGTTTACCCGCGCTGAGGGCGCCACATCGAGGAACAGCACCGGGACGGGTGACGCCAGCGCCCCGAGCTCTTCGGCGAGTGGATCGTCAAGCGGCACATTCACCAGCAGCGCGTCTACCCGCTGTGCCAGCAGCGTCTGAAGCGCGGCCTGACACTGCCGGGGTTGCTCCACCATGGAAATCAGGACGCTCGCCCCCTGTTCCGCCGCACGCGATTTGACCGCCGACACAATTTGCGAAGGCGCGTGCAGGGCCAGGTCGGTGGTGATGAGGCCCAGCGTACGGGTGCGTTTCCCCGCCAGCTGCTGCGCCCGAAGGTTAGGAACGTAGTGCAGCTCCGCCATCGCCTGCTGCACCTTTTCTCGCGTGCGGGCAGACACATGTTCCGCGTCGTTAATGACGCGGGAAACGGTCTGATAAGAAACCCCTGCAAGGAGGGCGACATCATAGAGAGTGATTGCTTTCATGCTTTCTGGCATCGCGATTTTCGAAGCGTCTATTCTGGCACAGCGACGCCGTTAAAACATGTGAGCGCTTCGCAAAATTAAACAACCCGCTCCGGCTGGGGTATTTCCGCAATGCGTGGCTTCTGGCGGAACCAGGGCAGACAGAGCTGGATAAGCGGGCCAATGGTCAGAGCATACAGTACGGTTCCCACCCCAAACGTGCCGCCAAGCACGCACCCAATCAGCAGAACGGACACTTCAATTGAGGTACGCACGCTGCGAATGGACCACCCCAGCCGGGCGTGAATGCCTGTCATCAGGCCGTCGCGCGGGCCAGGCCCGAAACCGGCCCCGATGTACATGCTGGTCGCAATCGCGTTCATCACGATGCCCGACACCAGGAAAGCGATTCGAACGGCTAGCGAATCCAGTTCCGGGATAAGCGCCATGCTGGCGTCCGCCGCCAGACCGATACAAATCACGTTGCTGATCGTGCCAAGGCCCGGCATCTGGCGCAGCGGGATCCACAGCAGCAGCACCGCAGCGCCGGTCACAATGATTACCGTCCCGATAGTCATCCCCAGCTGCATCCCCACCCCGAGGTGAAACACATCCCAGGGATCGACACCCAAATCGGAACGAATAAACATCGCGGTGGAAAGGCCATACAGTCCTAAACCGACATAGAGTTGTAGCAGACGACGTACCATTTTTATCTTCTCCAGTGAACCAGGCTTTCATCCTGACCTAAAATGGCACTATGATTAATATCCAGTTTTCAAATAGTGGACTGCATATGTCATCACGTCGTTTCGGAAGTCAGTCTCTGGTACGCCTTTTAGGCCACTGGCAGCAAGCCTCATCCCGCACCCCGCTCTGGCGACAGCTGGCCGACGCGCTGCGTTTGTTAATCCTCGATGGACGTCTGGCTTTGAATACGCGTCTACCGGGCGAGCGTGAGCTGGCCTCCGCGCTGGACGTGAGCCGAACCACCGTCAGCAGCGCCCTCGCCCACCTGCGTGAAGAAGGGTACCTTGAAAGCCGCCACGGCAGCGGGTCACGGGTCATTCTCCCTGACACGCGCGCCGTTCCTACCCTTTCAGCGGCGAGCGCCGCACTGGATCTCTCCACTGCCGCCCTGAATGCCGGGCCGGAGATCCATCAGGCTTATACCCATGCGCTCACGGCCATTACCCCGCATCTCTCGCTGACGGGCTACGATCAGCTTGGGCTGCCGACGCTGCGGGAGGCCATCGCTGCGCGCTACACCGCGCGGGGTCTTCCCACCCGCGCAGATGAAGTGATGGTGGTCAATGGTGCCGTCAGCGGCTTTGCGCTGGTACTGCGGATGATGACCGGGCCGGGGGACCGCGTCGTGGTCGATCATCCCACCTATCCGCTGGCGATTGCCGCCATTCAGGGGGCGCAATGTCGGCCAGTCGGGGTGTCGCTGCCGGAAACCGGCTGGGATACGGATGGCTTTGCCGCAACGCTTGCCCAGACGGCGCCGCGCCTGGCCTACCTGATGCCAGATTTTCATAATCCGACCGGGCGCTGTATGGATATCGCCACCCGTCAGGCCATCACGGATATTGCAGCCCAAACCCGCACGGCGCTGGTGGTGGATGAAACGATGGTGGATCTCTGGTTTGATGCGCCTCCCCCGCCACCGCTGGCCGCCTTTAACCCGCAGGCCACCGTCATCACCTTAGGCTCTGCCGGTAAAAGCTTCTGGGGCGGGCTGCGTCTCGGCTGGATCCGTGCCTCATCGCGCATCATCGCCACGCTTGCCCAGACGCGGGATACCCTGGATTTAGGCTCGCCGCTGCTGGAACAGCTGGCAATGCAATGGCTCATTAATAACAGCGAGACGTTTCTGCCCGCCCGTCGGAAGATGCTGGCAGAACGGCGCGATCGCTGTGGTGAACTGCTGCGTGAACATTTCCCGGAGTGGAAATTCCACGAGGCGGAAGGCGGGCTCTCTTACTGGATAGAGCTCCCGGGCATGCTGGCGACACAGCTTGCCGCACGGGCAGAAATAATCGGGATTAACCTGGGAACCGGGACGCGATTTGGTTTATCAGGGGCGTTTGACCGCTATTTACGTATGCCCTTCTCGCTGGAATCGACAGAGCTTGAGCAGGCGTTACTGAGGATCAAACCGTTATGGCTCGCCCTGAATAAAAACGTGCCATCGTTAAAACGCAGCGTGATCTAATATTAAAATATTTGAAGCAGATCATAAAATAAAAACTGCTGACTGTAACATATGCAGTCAGCAGTTTTCACTGGTCAGGGTTTAATGCTGAGGTGGAATAGGAAAGCCTTTTAGTGAAATAACGAAGTTATCACCGTCTTTCTTTATTTTTGCACCCGTATCACACCAGTCAGACGCAATACGAAAGAACTCATCGCTTCCAACATTCCAGCCAAGACGTACATGCTTCACGTAGCCTGAACGCAACAGATCGCAGGCCTCGTTGTAGTCACTGGCGGTTGACAGTTGTTGTTTCATTTTCTCTTCTTCAGAAGTTTACGTAGAGCCTTGATTTCTTTAGGAGTAAAAGGAGAAACACTCTCTTCTTCCGTATGCTGATTATCAATATCCTCTTCCGATACTCCCGCCTCTTCTACTGCTTCGAACGCCAGCAGCAGCAGTTTCTCTGTCGTCACGCTTAAATTCTCGTTATTGACTTCCGCATAGTGGCGAAGTCTTTCTTTTAGCGCGTCATCAATCTTAACGTTTAATACCGCTGTAGCCATGTTTGTCACTTCCCTTCGGAATAAGTACTTTATTTAATACACGAACTTAACAATGTTATCCAGATATATATTTTTTTGAGTTATGGAAGAAAATAACCGTCCGATTATAAAATGACAGTCTATTATTACAGGTTTATGACAATAATATTTCATTTCAATGAAATATATATTACACAATATAGACGTAGTTTTATTGTGGAGAAATGATGTAAGGGAGAGGTGAAGCAGAAGAATCTTATGAGGCCACAAATGGGTGGGGGCCCTGCCAGCTACATCCCGGCACACACGTCGTCTGCCCTGGCTGCTTCCTTCCGGACCTGACCTGGTGAACAGAGTAGCGTTGCGGGAGAACCAACAGAGCCCCCATTGAGAGCGTTGATAACCAACGCGCTGGCGCATTATCCCTGTGCTAAGACCCAATTGCAAGCGACCAGAAACCGGATGCTGGTTTCTTGCACAAACAGGCGCAGCAATCATGAAGATCTTCGTTTACCATAGCTTTCCAGACACTCCCTAGAGGTAAAGGTATGGACGAACACGACTCCTTTCCACAGCGCGTATGGCAAATCGTGGCCTCAATCCCGGAAGGCTACGTCACCACCTATGGTGATGTCGCGCGTCTGGCCGGTTCCCCGCGCGCGGCGCGACAGGTTGGCGGCGTCCTGAAACGGCTGCCGGAAGGCAGTACGCTGCCCTGGCATCGGGTGGTGAATCGTCATGGCGCCATTTCGCTCACCGGGCCGGATCTTCAGCGTCAGCGTCAGGCGTTACTTTCAGAAGGGGTGCAGGTGTCAGGGTCGGGTCAGATCGATTTGCAGAAGTTTCGCTGGGTGTATTGACCCCTCTCCCGGAGGAGAGGGGAAATGCAGAAATTACATCTGAGTCGGTGGGGTTGGCAGGGACGGCTGATTGGTCTGCGGTGCGACCGGCACTTCGGTCTGCTGTACCGGCACCAGGTTCAGGTCGATTTTTGTCCCACCGTTGTTGATCGCTTCCTGGACCGTATCGGTGATAAACACCAGCTTGCCGTTGATGGTTACCGCTGCGCTCAGCAGGATACGGGCGTTAGGCTGCACGTCCGACGGGTTATACGGCAACACGAAGCTAAACGGCGCCTGCTTGCCTTCAGTACGAACGGCACGCTGGGCCACAACTTTCGACGGTGCGTCGGCCAGAGAAGCATCAGACAGCGTTACGGTTAATACCGCATCCGGCGGCAGCGCAACTTTCTGTTTAATCCAGATGGTACCGGAAACATTAGGCTGCTGAATGGATTGCTGTGAAAGGGTATTAATCCCGTTCGGGTCGGCTGCTGGTACCGGCACCTGGGCACTCTTACCGGCACAGGCGGACAACGCCACCGCAATAGCTACACCACTTAGCATGGGCACGAGTTTCATTGAAGTCTCCTTATCAATGCACCAGCGGGATCGATCCCATCCGATGTCGTTTCAATCACATAACGTATCTAAGTGTGGCACAGATCACCGATTTATGCCTGAAAACGTGCCGATATTCAGATTATTCTACCCATCGGACCACTTTCATTTCTGCGTTATACTCTGCCTATCTTTCGCTACGGCGTTTATTGAGGACAACTATGAGTCAGGCACTGAACAATCTGCTGACATTACTGAATCTGGAAAAAATTGAGGAAGGACTCTTTCGCGGACAGAGCGAAGATCTCGGCTTACGCCAGGTCTTCGGGGGGCAAGTCGTCGGACAGGCACTGTACGCAGCAAAGGAGACTGTCCCGGCAGACCGTCTGGTGCATTCATTCCACAGCTACTTCTTACGCCCTGGCGATAGCGCAAAACCGATTGTGTATGACGTTGAAGTCCTGCGAGACGGCAACAGCTTCAGCGCACGCCGCGTAGCGGCCATTCAGAGCGGCAAGCCGATCTTTTACATGACCGCCTCTTTCCAGGCGCCGGAATCCGGCTACGAGCATCAAAAAGTGATGCCCCCGGCTCCGTCACCCGACTCTTTAAAGTCAGAGACGGATATCGCCCGCGCGCTGGCGCATCTGCTTCCGCCGCAGGTCAAAGAGAAGTTTCTCTGCGATAAGCCGCTGGAGATCCGCCCGGTTGAGTTCCACAACCCGATGAAAGGCCATACCGCCGAGCCGAAGCGCCAGGTCTGGATCCGGGCTAACGGGACCGTGCCGGAAGATTTCCGCGTGCATCAGTATCTGCTGGGCTATGCGTCAGATTTCAACTTCCTGCCGGTGGCGCTGCAGCCGCACGGCGTTGGTTTCCTGGAAAAAGGGATGCAGGTTGCGACGATCGATCACTCCATGTGGTTCCACCGTCCGTTCAACATGAATGAGTGGCTGCTTTACAGCGTGGAGAGTACGTCAGCGTCGAGCGCGCGTGGGTTTGTGCGTGGGGAGTTTTATACTCAGGACGGCGTGCTGGTCGCGTCTACGGTGCAGGAAGGGGTAATGCGTAATCGCGGGTGATTGTGTACAGCCTGATGCCCTCACCCTGACCCTCTCCCACCGGGAGAGGGAATAGACATTAAAAACGGCAACCGAAGTTGCCGTTTTGCTGTTTATCAGGCGTTATACGCATTCTCGCCGTGGCTGTTGACGTCCAGACCTTCGCGCTCCTGCTCTTCCGGTACGCGCAGACCCACCGTCATATCCGCCAGCTTATAGCCAATGAAAGCGACAACGGCAGACCAGACAACGGTGATTGCAATACTTTCCAGCTGCACCAGCACCTGATGAACCATGGTCACGCCTTCTGCGTAGCCCACGCCACCGAGCGATTTCGCGGCGAAGATACCGGTCATGATACAACCCACGATACCGCACACGCCGTGAACACCAAACACATCGCATGGGTCGTCAACGCGCAGCACACGTTTCAGTGCGGTCACGCCCCACAGACCCGCCAGACCGGACACCAGGCCGACCAGCAGCGCGCCACCCACGCCGACATAACCACACGCTGGCGTAATGCCAACCAAACCGGCAATGGCACCCGAACAGGCACCCAGCAGAGACGGTTTACCGCGTACAGCCCACTCGCCAAACACCCAGGAGAGGATTGCACCCGCCGTGGCCACAACGGTGTTCACGAAGGCCAGCGCGGCGATTTCGTTTGCTGCACTTGCCGAGCCGGCGTTGAAGCCAAACCAGCCAAAGTAGAGGATAGCCGTACCGGTAAACACCATCGGCAGGTTGTGCGGTTTGAACGCTTCTTTACCGAAGCCCACGCGTTTGCCAATCAGGTAGGCGCCCACCAGGCCCGCTACCGCGGCGTTGATGTGAACAACCGTACCGCCCGCGAAGTCCAGCGCGCCGTGCGTTGCCAGCAGACCGCCACCCCAGACCATGTGCGCAATCGGCACATAGGAGAGCGTCATCCAGACCACCACGAAGATCAGCACGGCAGAGAAACGAATACGCTCGGCGAGCGCGCCCACAATCAGCCCGACGGTAATGCAGGCGAAGGAGCCCTGGAACGCAACGTGGATATACTGATAGAAGCTGCCCATCAGCGCGGTCAGCTCAATATTTTTCAGCATCACCCAGTCGAAGTTACCAAAGAACGCGTTGCCCGTGCCGAACGCCAGCGAGTAACCGTAAACCACCCACAGCACGCAGACCAGTGCGAACGTCACGGCTACCTGCGTCAGCATGGAGAGAACGTTTTTGCCACGGATCAGGCCGCCGTAGAACAGCGCAATGCCCGGAATTGACATGAACAGCACCAGCGCGGTGCTGATCATCATAAAGGCGTTATCGGCTTTGTCGACCACCGCAGGGGTAGCAGCCAGCGCCAGGCCCGGCAGCAGCGCCAGCGAACCCAGACCCGTTTTGAGTGTTGCTATCTTCATTTTCTCGATCCCTATCACTGTGTGCCAGGAGTTACTTACAGAGCCGCTTCGTCAGATTCGCCGGTACGGATGCGAATGACGCGCTGCAGTTCGGCAACGAAAATTTTGCCGTCGCCAATTTTGCCGGTATAGGCCGCTTTGCTAATGACATCAATGACTTCATCAAGCTGATCGTCAGCAATCGCGACATCAATTTTTACTTTTGGCAGAAAGTTAACGCTGTATTCCGCCCCGCGATAAAGCTCGGCATGACCCTTCTGACGACCAAAGCCTTTCACTTCGGTGACAGTCAGTCCCTGAATACCCATTGAAGACAACGCTTCACGCACGTCTTCGAGTTTGAATGGTTTGATTACAACCGTAACCAGCTTCATAGATCCCCTCCAGTCAGAATTCGGTAATGGCCGCAGCTTACGCAGAAGGTATTGCAAGGGGTGTGCCAGAAATGAAAACCAGGGGGAAAAGCGGCATAACGAGCGTTGCACGGTTCTGGTTAACGAACCGGTGAAAAAAAAACGCACCATGCCGGTGCAGGGTGCGTTTCCGTTTTGCACCAACAGGAATGACTGTTAGCGCGTCGCCTCATTTTGGTGCATCAGGCGCTAAGCGACTCTTCATCGCGCACGCTGGCCGCCAGCTCTTCGCCCGCCAGCTGCAGCTGGTACATCTGCCAGTAGCGCCCTTTTGCTTCCAGCAGTTCACGGTGGGTACCGCGTTCAACGGCCTGTCCGCGATGCAGCACCAGAATGGTATCGGCATCGACGATGGTGGAAAGACGGTGGGCAATCACCACCAGCGTCGTATGGTCGCGTACGGCGGCCAGCGCCTGCTGGATGGCCTGCTCGGTGCCGGAGTCAATACTGGCAGTGGCTTCATCCAGAATCAGGATCTGCGGGGTTTCAATCAGCACCCGCGCCAGCGCCAGAAGCTGCTTTTGACCGACGGAGAGATTGTTCCCTTGCTCGCCCAGTTTGGTATTGATCCCATCGCTAAACCCGCGCGCCAGCTCTGCCAGCTGCACTTTTTCCAGCACGTCCCAGACTTGCTCCTGGGAGTAGTCTCGGCCAAGGGTCACGTTCGCGTAGAAAGTATCGGCCAGCACGACCGGATCCTGCTGCACCATCGCGACGCCTTTACGCAACACGGTGTGGCTGAGAGACGCGAGCGGGCGCCCGTCGAGGCGGATTTCGCCGTGCGTGACCGGGTAATAGCCCATCAACAGGCTGGCGAGCGTGCTCTTACCGCTGCCGGTATGCCCCACCAGCGCCACGAAACCGCGCGACGGAACGTCAAGCGTGATGTCCTGCAGCACCAGCCGGTCTTCGCGATAGGCAAACGAGACGTTATCAAAGGCGATAGTCCCGCTTTGCAGAGGACGCTCGTCATTGCCGTAGGCCTGGCGCGGCCTGTCCATCAGCTCAAACACGCGCTCACCGGCGACCACCGCCTGCTGCAGCATCGATTGCTGGGTGGTGAGCTCTATCAGCGGCTCGTTAAGGCGTCCGAGATAGCTGATAAAGGCGTACAGCACGCCCACTTCAATCGTACCGTTTGAGCTCAGCCCGAAGAGCATCAGCAGCCCGCAAAGCACCAGCGCCGAGAAAAGGCTCAGCAGCGGACGCAGCAGGAAACCATCAAGCCGCAGCGTCTGCATACGCGCCATGTAGTGCGAACGGCTGGCTTCACCCATGCGTTCGCCAAAGCGCGCCTGCTGGCGGAACTGCTGGATGACGCTCATGCCGTTGATCACTTCGTTGAAGCCATCGTTGATGTCGGCCAGATACGCGCGCACCCGACGCACGATCGGCGTGCTGTAGCGCTGGTAAATGACCATGACAATCAGCACCGCCGGGAAGATGGTGATCGCCACCAGCGCCATGCGCCAGTCGAGGCTGAACATCGCCACCAGCATCGCGCCAATCAGCGCCGCGCTGCGTAACACCGTCGCGACCACGGTAACGTACAGATCGCGGATCACCTCGGTATCGTTGGTCACGCGCGAAATCACCTGCCCGACCGGCTGGATATCAAACTCGCTGAGCGGCTGGCGAAGCGCCGCGTCCATCACATCCGTACGCAGCTGCTGAACAACGCCCACGGCTGCGCGGTTAAACAGCAGCGACTGAGCATAGTGCAGCCCTGCCGCCGCCAGCTGCAGGCCAACGTAGGCCACGCCTAAGCCCGCCACCAGCCCCAGCGGAAGGTAGCTTTTGGCGACCATGTTGTCGATAAAATAGCTGATGAGCAGCGGACCGCTCACCTCAGCAATCGCCGCAATCCAGAGTAAAAGCACGGCCACGGAGAGCGGTTTACGCCACGGCGAGCCGTAGGCCAGCAGACGTTTGAGCGTCGGCCACATCGTTCCGAGCTTACGCATTGGCGGCCTCCTCATCCTGCTCCGGCGCATCGTCCAGCGCCGCCTCAAGCTGTTGATAGCGGTACATATCGCGATACCAGCCCGGCTGCTCGGCAAGCGTTTCATGCTGCCCGCGCTGGGCAATGTGCCCGTGCTGTAAGACCACAATTTCGCTGGCTTCAGTGAGCGCCGACAAACGGTGGGCGCTGATAATCACCGTGCGTCCGTCACCCCACTGGCGCAGGTTATGCAGGATCTGATGCTCGGTACGGCCGTCCACGGCAGAAAGGGCATCATCCAGGATCAGGATTTCAGCATTCAGCAGCAGCGCGCGGGCAATGGAGATACGCTGCTTTTGCCCGCCGGACAGCATAACGCCGCGTTCCCCGACTTCCGTTTCGTACCCCTGCGGCAGACGCAAAATATCATCATGTACGCTGGCCAGACGCGCCACATGTTCAATCTCGTCCTGCGTCGCCCCAGGGCGTCCCAGGGCGATGTTGTTCGCCACGGTGTCCGAAAATAAAAACGGCGTCTGGCTGACGACCGCCAGGCGACCGCGCCACTCGTCCAGCAGCAGTCTGGTCAGGGGAATATCGTGGAAGCGGATATCGCCTTCGGTGACGTCAAAGTGGCGCTGAAGCAGAGAGAGCACGGTACTTTTGCCGGATCCCGTCGGGCCGCAGATGCCCAACATTTGCCCTGGCTGCAGGGTAAAGCTGACGTTCTCCAGCACCGGATGCTCCGTATGCGGATAGACAAACTTGCGGACGTCGACGGTCATGACGCCGCGCCCTTCCGGTACGGCTTCACTGCCGTCGATGACCACCGGCGCTTCGGCCAGCATGGCGCGAATTCGGCTGTAGGCGGCGCTGCCGCGCTCCACGATGTTAAACATCCAGGCCAGCGCCAGCATCGGCCAGATCATGAGACCCAGATACATCGCAAAGCTGGTCAATTGCCCCAGGGTAAGCGTGCCCTGCACCACCATCCAGCTTCCGCCGCCAATGGCCAGCATATTTGCCATGCCGATTGCGATATAAATCGTCGGGTCAAAACGGGCGTCGATACGCGCGACGCGCATGTTTTTCGCCCCCGTGTCTGCCGCATCGGCGGCAAACAGCGCAGACTGACGGTCTTCCAGACCAAACGCTTTGATCATGCGGATGCTGGTCATGCTCTCCTGGGTGCGATCGTTCAGAGATGAAAACGCCGCCTGGGCCAGCTTAAAGCGCTCGTGCAGCTGTTCGCCATAGCGATTGATCGCCAGCGCCATGATCGGCATCGGCAGCAGGGCAAGCAGGGTCAGCTGCCAGCTGATCTGTGTGGACATCACGATCAGCACCGCGCAGCCCATCACCAGCGAGTCCACCAGCGTCAGCACCCCTTCCCCGGCGGCAAAGACCACGCGATCGACGTCGTTCGTCGCACGGGCGATGAGATCCCCGGTGCGATGACGCAGATAAAATTCGGGATGCTGTCGGCTCAGCTGGCGGTAAAAATCTTCACGTAGCTCAACGGCCAGCTGATAGGACGCACCAAACAGCAGCACGCGCCAGACGTAGCGCAGCAGATAAACAATGACCGCCGTCAGCACCAGCGTGCCGACCCACATCAACACCCGTGCGGTGGTGTAATGCTGTTCGGTGACGCCATCCACGACGTATCCCACCACTTTCGGCGGGATCAGCTGCAGGATGGCAATAATAATAAGCAGGGCGACTGCACCGAGGTAGCGTTGCCACTCCCGACGAAAGTACCAGCTTAATTGGGCAAATAATCGCACGCGGTTTGTTCCTGAAGGTATTTTACGAAGTTATTCAATGGGTAATGCTGTGGTGTATTTAATCTGTTCCATGGCAAAGCTTGAGGTGACGTCCGACAAACCCGGTACGCTGTTCACCAGCCGCTTGTAGAAATCATCATAGCGCTTCATGTCGGCCACCTGGACGCGCATCAGGTAATCATACTCTCCGGCCATACGCCAGAAACCGAGCACCTCGGGCATCTCAGACACCTGAGTAACGAAGCGGCAATACCACTCGCTGCTGTGATGCTGGGTTTTTATCAGCACAAATGCCGTCAGCCCAAGCCCCAGCTTTTCGGGATCTAACAACGCGACGCGCCCCAGAAGAATGCCGTCATCTTCCAGCTTCTTAAGGCGCTTCCAGCACGGAGTGGTGGTCAGATTAACGGCATCTGCCAGCGCCTGCAAAGAGAGGGTACAGTCATTTTGCAGCAATGAAAGGAGCTTGCGGTCAATTTTATCTAGCATACCCACCTCACAGAGAAAATTTTTCTCTCTTCATTCTATTTTAAAGGCCAGATAGCAACAATTTTTTCTGTGCTTTTCGCTATCCTAGGCACAAAATGACAAACGGATAACGATGATGAATAGCACCTGGGTTAAACATGCGATCAGCGAAATCAATGCCGACTATCAGCGCTCGGCGGATACGCATCTGATTCGCCTTTCCCTGCCGGGATTTGACGGCATTCAGCTCTATCTGAAAGATGAAAGCACTCATCCCACCGGCAGCCTGAAGCATCGCCTGGCGCGTTCGCTGTTTTTATACGGTTTATGTAACGGCTGGATTAAAGAAGGCACCACTATTATTGAATCTTCGTCCGGTTCAACGGCGGTGTCAGAAGCCTATTTCGCCCGCCTGCTGGGTCTGCCGTTTATCGCGGTGATGCCGTCCTGCACCGCAAAACGCAAAATCGAACAGATCGAATTTTACGGCGGACGCTGCCACTTTGTGGAAAGCGCCTGCGAAATCTACGCCGCCTCCGAAATGCTGGCCCGCGAGCTGAACGGCCACTATATGGACCAGTTCACCTTCGCCGAGCGCGCGACGGACTGGCGCGGGAATAACAACATTGCCGACAGTATCTTCCGCCAGATGACCCACGAACCGCATCCGGTTCCGTCCTACATTGTCATGAGCGCCGGTACCGGCGGCACGTCAGCCACGATCGGACGCTACATCCGCTGTCAGGGCTACGATACCCAGCTGATGGTGGTTGACCCGCAGAACTCCGTGTTCCTCGACTACTGGCAAAACCGCGATGCTGGCCTGCGCAGCCCGGTAGGCAGCAAAATTGAAGGCATTGGCCGTCCGCGCGTCGAGCCGTCTTTCATCCCCGATGTGGTGGACGAGATGATGCGCGTGCCGGATGCCGTCAGCGTGGCCACTGCTCACTGGCTGGAGACGCAGCTGGGCCGCAAGGTGGGCGCATCGACGGGCACAAATATGTGGGGCGCACTGCAGCTTGCCGCCCGTATGCGCGAAGAGGGCCGCACCGGTTCCATCGTCACGCTGCTGTGCGACAGCGGCGAGCGTTATCTCGATACCTACTACAACGCAGAGTGGGTGCAGGCCAACATCGGCGATATCGCCCCGTGGAAAGCGCAGATTGCAGACCTGGTGAAATAAAAAAAGCCAGACCGAAGTCTGGCTTGCTGGAAGGGTCTCACTATTCGGGGGAATACGGGAGATTGTTGTTGTCCAGCCAATGCGTCAAAAAATGGGACACTGCTTCATTGCGGCAGTGGCCAATAACCGGCAGATGGGGAAGTTCTGCTTTCAGCTGCGCCATCGCATTCCCCATGATCAGACCGCGACCTACGCTACCGAGCATTTCGCGGTCGTTCATGGCGTCACCAAACGCCATACACTCCTGCAGCGTTAAGCCAAGGTGGTCGCTCAGCACCGCCAGAGCGGAGCCTTTGTTACAGCCCACCGGCAGCACTTCCAGACAATCTACCGCCGAGAAGGTCAGATGCGCCCGGTCGCCCAGCGCCTCATTCAGCTGAATCCTTAAGCGGCACAGATCGTCATGATCGCCGCAGAAGCAGATCTTGGTTACCGCATGGGCGGGGATCCGACGCAGATCGATAAGCTGGTATTTGAAACCGCTGTAAACATGCGCATGCAATAATTCCGGGATTTCGCTTCCGGTGAACCAGCCGCGATCGTTAAAGACGTGGACGCTGGCCTGCGTGTCCCAGGTACTGTGCAGCACGATATCCGCGACTTCCGGGTTGAGATCCTGCCGGTGCAGCACATCCCCTTCTACGGAGTGAATTCGCGTCCCGTTGCCGGTGATCAGAAAAGCGTCGAGGGAGAACGCCCCCAGCAAATGGCGCATCTCCAGCACATGACGCCCGGTGGCAAACGTCAGGGTGACATCACGCTCGCGCAGGCGCTTCAGCGTGTTCAGGGTTTTTTCCCCTAAACGGTGATCCGGCATTAACAGCGTACCGTCCATATCAAATACAGCGAGCCGAGCCATGATTACTCCCGAAATGTGATGCGGTTAACTTGTGCAACAGTATCGTGTGAGATATACGGAAGTAATAGTGAATAGATGAAAATTATTGTTCCGGGTTTTTTATGCGCCAGCTCAATCGACTCAACCAGTATCACCGCCTCTGGCAGCCTTCTCAGGGTGCAACGCAACAGGTCACCATCAGCGAGCTGGCCGCCCGCTGTTTTTGTAGCGAGCGGCATGTCCGAACCCTGCTGCGCCAGGCCCAGGAGGCGGGCTGGCTCAGCTGGCGAGCGCAGTCTGGCCGCGGTAAGCGCGGTGAGCTAACGTTCCATGTCGCCCCGGAGTCACTGCGCAATGCGATGATGGAAGAGGCGCTGAAAAGCGGGCAGCAGCATAACGCGCTGGAATTGGCCCAGCTTGCCCCTGAAGCGCTGCGGTCATTACTGCATCCTTTTTTGGGCGGGCAGTGGCAAAACGACACGCCGACGCTGCGCATCCCCTACTATCGCTCTCTGGAGCCGCTTCAGCCGGGGTTTTTACCGGGCCGGGCAGAGCAGCATCTGGCGGGACAGGTGTTCTCAGGCCTTACGCGTTTTAACGGTAACAGCAGTGAACCCACGGGCGATCTGGCGCATCACTGGGATGTCTCTGATGACGGCCTGCGCTGGCATTTCTACATTCGCTCCACCCTGCACTGGCATAACGGCGATAAAATAGAAACGGCACAACTCCAGCGAAGTCTGACAGCGCTGTTGACGCTTCCTGCCCTGCGCACTCTGTTTCAGAGCGTCTTATGTATCGAAACAACGCATCCTCAGTGTCTGACGTTTACGCTGCATCAACCGGACTACTGGCTGCCGCACAGGCTGGCAACCTACTGTAGCCGTCTGGCGCATCCCGACCATCCTGCGGTTGGCAGTGGCCCCTTTCGGCTGGCCGCTTTTGAGCCCGACCTGGTTCGTCTGGAAAGCCATGAGCAGTATCACCTGAGCCATTCGCTGCTCAAAGCCATCGAATACTGGATCACTCCCCAGCTTTTTGATTACAGCCTGGGCACCAGCTGTCGTCACCCGGTGCAAATCGCGATCGGCGAGGCCGACGAGCTGGAAAGTCTGCGGCTGGTAAGCAGCAGCACCAGCCTGGGGTTCTGCTACCTCACGCTTAAACAGAGCGCGCGCCTGAGTGAGATCCAGGCGAAGCGGCTTATCAATATCATTCATCTCTCCAGGCTTCTTCACACACTTCCGCTAAACGAAGGGCTCATCACGCCCACCCAGGAGCTGCTTCCCGGGTGGACCATCCCCGAATGGCCTGATTTATCGGACGTACCCCTCCCTGAAGCGTTGACGCTGGTTTACCATCTCCCTGTTGAGCTTCACACCATGGCCAGCCAGTTGAAGGCATACCTGGCGCTACAGGGGTGTGAACTGACCGTCATCTTTCACGACGCCAAGACGTGGGACGGATGCCTGGAGCTTGCCGATGCAGACATCATGATGGGGGACAGGCTGATTGGCGAAGCGCCGGAATATACGCTTGAACAGTGGCTGCGCTGCGATGCCCTCTGGCCGCACGTTCTTAGCGCTCCGGCTTACGCTCATCTGCAAGCCACGCTGGATGCGGTACAGACACAGGCCGAGGCTCAGGATAGACACGCGGGGCTGCAAGCCATCTTTAACCGGCTAATGGAGAGTGCGGTGCTTACGCCACTCTTTAATTATCAATACCAAATCAGTGCTCCGCCTGGCGTGAATGGTATACGCCTCAACACCCGCGGCTGGTTTGACTTTACCGAAGCCTGGCTGCCGCTCCCAACTCGTGAAGAAGCTGGTCGCCGTCGTGGTCAGACGGTAACATAACGTTTTTACCGTAACAGTCGAGATGATTTATGAAACGTGCCGTCGTCGTGTTCAGCGGAGGACAAGACTCTACTACCTGCCTGGTCCAGGCCCTTCATCAGTACGATGAAGTTCACTGTGTCACTTTCGATTATGGTCAGCGTCATCGCGCTGAAATCGACGTTGCTCGTGAACTAGCCCTGAAACTGGGCGCACGCGCGCACAAGGTGCTGGACGTTACGCTGTTAAATGAACTGGCCGTGAGCAGCCTCACTCGCGACAGTATTCCTGTGCCAGACTATGAACCCGATGCCAGCGGCATTCCGAATACCTTCGTGCCGGGCCGTAATATCCTCTTCCTGACCCTGACGGCGATCTACGCCTATCAGGTAAAGGCCGAAGCGGTGATCACAGGCGTGTGCGAGACCGACTTCTCCGGCTACCCGGACTGCCGTGATGAGTTCGTGAAAGCGTTAAACCACGCCGTTAATCTGGGGATGGCGAAAGAGACGCGCTTTGAAACTCCGCTCATGTGGCTGGATAAAGCCGAAACCTGGGCGCTGGCGGACTACTGGGGCAAGCTGGACCTTGTTCGCAGCGAAACGCTCACCTGCTATAACGGTATCAAAGGCGACGGTTGCGGCCAGTGTGCGGCCTGTAATCTGCGCGCTAACGGGCTGAACCACTATCTTGCCGATAAATCCGGCGTGATGGCCGCGATGCAGAAAAAGACCGGCCTAAAATAGGGCTACTTGACCGTGCTGTCACAAAACGGGTGTCGACAGCACGAGTACGCCTTAACAAGTCTTACGCGATCATCAACTCCAGCTTTTCACGCAACTCCCCTTCCAGCGGCAGCGCTTTCTGCGTTTTCAGATCGATACAGACAAAAGTGATCAACGCATCAGCCACCACCTGCCCTTCTGGATCGAGCGTCACCACCTGGCTTAACACCCCGCTTTTGCCATTGATTTGCTGCACCTGGCTGGTGACCGTGAGCACATCACCCAGCACGGCCGGACGGCGGTAGTTGATGTTGATATTGACGACCACAAACGCGATGTTGTGCGCGGTCAGCCACTGAAAGCTTTCGCTATTTTCCAGCCCGTCCCAGCGCGCTTCTTCAAGAAACTCAAGATAGCGAGCATTGTTCACATGCTGATAAACGTCGAGATGAAAACCGCGTACTTTGATTTTTGTCTGCATAGCGCAATAGCCTTTACTGTTATTGTAGGAAGAGAGGTCATAACTGGTATGACCTCTTTATCCTGGCAAAATTTTGCCGCAGTGCAAGAAATTGCGTAATTACAACGTCAGGTGTGAGAGGTTGCGCTCAACCAGCGCGCTGCCCATGCCCGGCACCTGCTTGAGATCGTCGACAGTTTTGAAAGGACCATACTCTTCGCGGTAGCTGACGATGGCCTGCGCTTTTTTCAGGCCCACGCCATTCATCGCGCGGGCGAGATCTTCCGCTGAGGCTGAATTGATACTGACCCGCGTACCGTCATCATCCGCATTTTTACCAGCGTCTGTCGCTTTGGTTTGCCCTTGCACCGGCGCTGCCGCGTCGGACTTGCTCTGGGTAGCTTGTGTTTTGGCGGCGGGGGCCGACGCCATCGCACCCGCACTCATCCCGGTGGTGGCAATAGCCAGCGTAATTAACAGTGCTTTGATTCCACATTTCATGCTGTTATCTCCTTGTTTGTTGACAGCCACGTCACGATAGCCGCGAGTTAAAACCGGCACAAACAGCAGATTGCAGAAATGGAAAAGGCCGCGAAAGCGGCCTTTAGTTTTTGCAGAGCGTTACGAAAATCTGCGAGCAGACACGTAATTACTGCTGCTGAGTCATTACATCACCCAGCTTGATTTTGGCTTCTTTACGCAGGTTACTCATCATGGCTTCGAAGGCAATCTGGGCATTGTTCTGGGTAATTCCCTGAACCATCGCTTTCTTCTGCGCTTCTGGCAGGGTACCGGCTTTCACTTCATCCAGCGCCAGCAGAACGACGTTACCCTGTGCATCGGTGGTGGTGCCGAAGCTTGGCTTGTCCTTGGCAGGCAGCGTCAGACCAAACGCGGCCTGGCTGATTGGGTCCTGGCCGGTACGGCTCAGCGTTTTCGCTTCACCGAAGCTCAGGCCAGCCGCTTTCAGCGCGTCTTCTTTACCCGCTTTCAGATCGGACAAAATCTTCTCAGCATCCAGTTTCGCCTGCTGTTCCGCTTTGTTGTGCTTAACCTGAGCGATAACCTGATCCTTCACTTCCGCCAGCGGTTTGACCGCTTCTGGCTTGTGTTCGCTGACGCGCAACACAAACGCACGATCGCCGTCGACGGTAATGATGTCAGAGTTACTGCCCGGCGTGCCGTTCTCACCCACCAGACCACCGTTGAAGATAGCATCAGAAACCGGTTTAAAGTTCAGCTCTTCCGGAAGGTTGTCACGACCAAACCAGCCCGTTTCAACCGCCTTCACGCCCGCCGCCTGCTCTGCACCTGCCAGAGATTCGTTGTCGTTGCTGGCAGCATCGCTCACCTTCTGCTGCAGCGCGTAATAGGCATCCAGCGCTTTTTCCTGTTTCACTTTCGCCGCGATATCATCGCGAATGTCAGCCAGCGGCTTGGTTTTCGCCGCAGTGATGTCGTCCAGACGCACGACCAGGAAACCAACGGAAGACTTAATAACGCCTGAAAGCTGACCTTTCTCTTTCAGACCGGCATTTTTCAGCTCGTCAGGGGTGGTCGCGTCTTCTAGCCAGCCCATATCACCGCCGTTTTTCGCAGAGATAATGTCGGTGGATTTCGCTTTCGCAACGGTCGCGAAATCAGCGCCTTTGTTCAGCTCATCCAGCGCCGCTTTAGCATCGGCCTCAGTTTTCGTCTGAATCACGCTGTAGCGGTTACGCTGCGGCTGAGTGAACTGATCCTGATGCTGATCGTAGTAAGACTGGATTTCAGCATCAGACGCGGTTTCCTGCAGCGCGGCCGCATCCAGCTTGATATAGCTCACGCGGAACTGCTCTGGAGAAACAAAGGAGTTCTTATTCTGCTCGTAGTAAGCGTTAACGTCAGCATCGCTCACCTGCTGTTTCGCCGCCAGGGCGTTCACATCAATGGTCGCTTCGCGTACAACACGCTGCTGCGCCACCAGCGCGGCCAGTTCGTCCGTTTCACCTTTGAGCATGAAATCGGTGCCCACAACGGCATTGATAAGCTGCTGGGTGGTCAGCTGGTTACGCAGCGCCTGAGCGTACTGGTCGGCCGTCATCCCCATCTGATTGACGATGCTGTTGTAACGCGCGTTGTCGAATTTACCGTTAGACTGGAAGGCTTGAGTGGAGAAGATGGCTTTTTTCACCTGCTCATCACTGATGCCAAGGCCCAGTTTTTTGGCATACTGATCAAGCAGCGCTTCGTCGATAAGACGGTTCAGCGTCTGTTGGCGCAGGGTCTTCATGTACCCTTCGTTCGCTGCCAGTTCAGAGAATTGGTCGCCCAGCTGTTGCTGCATACGGTTACGTTCACCGGCAAAAGCATTCTCGAACTGACCACGGCTGATTTCCTGGCCATTCACTTTTGCGGCATAGTTTGCGCCACCGCCAATAAGGTAACTGCTCACGCCGGTCAATATGAACGACACGATAATGATACCGAAAATAATCTTGAGCACGAGACTGTTAGCAGCCGTGCGTAAGCTGTCCATCATGGTGTAACAACACTCCGCTGTAGGTGACTGGTTACCTGACGCTGACGGAAAATCCTGCCCGTCGCGCGTGAAGGCGTATTGTGACAAGAAAACGGGGCGATTGTCAGCCCACAACTCGCATAAACTCGCACAAATCAGGTCTGGACAAACAAAAAAGGCACATCAAATGATGCGCCCTTGTACTTTCCGGCTTCCCTGAATCGGGAAAGCAATCAGTTTACTGCGTCTTTCAGCGCTTTACCTGCACGGAAACCCGGCACTTTAGCAGCAGCAATGGTGATCTCTTTACCGGTCTGAGGGTTGCGGCCAGTACGGGCAGCACGCTCTTTAACAGCAAAAGTACCGAAACCTACCAGTGCAACGTCGTCCCCAGCCTGCAGAGATTCAGTAACAGAAGCAATTAAAGCATCTAACGCACGTCCAGCTGCAGCTTTAGAAATATCAGCACCCGCAGCAATTTTGTCAATCAGTTGAGATTTATTCACTGTTCTCTTCCTCTCTTTATAATTTATATCGCGCCTGAATCCTTCACAACGCGACCGCGCAGCAGTTATATCAGGCCTGCCATGACCTTACAACACCCGTTGTTGATGGCTGACCTAATCAGCAATCTAAATTAGCTATACAAAAAAAGGCTGGCAAGTGCGAAATGACTTACCAGCCTTGTTTTTATTGACGCTCTTTGCGCGAGGTCACTATTTTGCGGTTACAACCTGCATTCCGGAGGGTTCATTCTGCAATGCGAGACTGAGAACTTCCTCAATTCGCTTCACAGGATGGATCTGCAGGTCGGCAATCACGTTGTCCGGAATCTCTTCCAGATCGCGTTTGTTTTCGTAAGGGATCAATACGGTTTTGATCCCACCGCGGTGTGCCGCCAGCAGTTTTTCTTTTAAACCACCAATCGGCAGAACCTGGCCACGCAGCGTAATTTCACCAGTCATTGCCACATCGGCACGCACCGGGTTCCCAGTCAGGCAGGAAACCAGAGCGGTACACATGGCAATACCCGCGCTTGGGCCATCTTTCGGCGTCGCCCCTTCAGGAACGTGCACGTGGATGTCGCGTTTTTCGTAGAAATCCGGGTTGATACCCAGTTTCTCCGCGCGCGCGCGCACCACGGTCAGCGCCGCCTGGATGGATTCCTGCATCACTTCACCCAGCGAGCCGGTGTAGGTCAGCTTGCCTTTGCCCGGCACGCAGGCGGTTTCGATGGTCAGCAGATCGCCGCCCACTTCCGTCCATGCCAGGCCAGTTACCTGACCAACGCGGTTTTCGTTGTCCGCGCGACCGTAGTCAAAGCGCTGAACGCCCAGGTACGCATGCAGATTGTCGCCGTTAATCACAATGTGTTTCAGGCTCTTATCCAGCAGCAGCTGTTTCACCGCTTTACGACACAGTTTAGAGATTTCACGCTCAAGGCTACGCACGCCCGCTTCGCGAGTGTAGTAGCGAATGATGCCAATAATCGCGCTGTCCTCGACGGTCAGCTCGTTGGATTTCAGCGCGTTACGCTCAATCTGTTTCGGCAGCAGGTGCTGCTTAGCGATGTTCAGCTTCTCGTCTTCGGTATAGCCAGAGAGACGAATCACTTCCATACGGTCCAGCAGCGGGGCCGGAATGTTCATGGAGTTGGAGGTCGCCACGAACATCACATCGCTCAGGTCGTAGTCCACTTCCAGGTAGTGATCGCTGAACGCCACGTTCTGTTCTGGATCAAGCACTTCCAGCAGTGCAGATGCAGGGTCACCGCGCATGTCCGACGACATCTTGTCGATCTCATCGAGCAGGAACAGCGGGTTTTTAACCCCCACTTTCGCCATCTTCTGGATCAGTTTACCCGGCATAGAACCGATGTAGGTACGGCGGTGACCGCGGATTTCCGCTTCATCGCGTACGCCACCCAGCGCCATACGGATATACTTGCGTCCGGTCGCTTTGGCGATGGACTGACCCAGAGAGGTTTTACCCACCCCCGGCGGTCCTACCAGGCACAGAATTGGGCCTTTGATTTTGTTTACACGGCTTTGTACCGCGAGGTACTCAAGAATGCGGTCTTTCACGCGCTCCAGGCCGTAGTGGTCGGTATCCAGGATTTCCTGCGCCTGACGCAGGTCTTTTTTGACCTTGCTGCGGGCGTTCCACGGAACCTGCACCATCCACTCAATGTAGCCGCGAACAACGGTCGCTTCAGCCGACATTGGAGACATCATTTTCAGCTTCTGCAGTTCTGCTTCGGCCTTCTCTTTCGCCTCTTTCGGCATCTTGGCCGCGTCAATCTTACGCTTCAGCGCTTCGTTTTCGTCCGGCGCGTCGTCCATCTCGCCCAGTTCTTTCTGAATGGCCTTCATTTGCTCATTCAGATAGTACTCGCGCTGAGATTTCTCCATCTGCTTTTTCACGCGGTTGCGAATGCGCTTCTCAACCTGCAGCAGATCGATTTCAGACTCCATCATCGCCATCAGGTATTCCAGACGTTCGTTAACGTCTGACATTTCCAGCACGGACTGCTTGTCAGCCAGCTTCAGCGGCATATGTGCAGCGATGGTGTCCGCCAGACGCGCAGGATCGTCGATGCTGTTCAGCGACGTCAGCACTTCTGGTGGAATTTTCTTGTTCAGCTTGATATAGCCTTCAAACTGGCTAATCGCGGTGCGAACCAGCACTTCCTGTTCGCGCTCATCAAGCTCAGGCGAATCAAGGTACTCTGCCTTGGCAGAGAAGTGTTCGCCGTCGTCTGAGAGAGTGGTAATACGCGCACGCTGCAGGCCTTCTACCAGCACCTTCACGGTGCCGTCAGGCAGCTTCAGCATCTGCAAAATAGAGGCCACGGTCCCGACGGTGAAAAGATCGTTTACACCCGGCTCATCCGTTGATGCTTCTTTCTGCGCCACCAGCATGATTTTTTTATCATGATCCATGGCGGCTTCAAGGCAACGGATAGATTTTTCCCGCCCTACAAATAAGGGTATGACCATGTGCGGATAAACCACCACATCGCGCAACGGCAATACGGGGATTTCAATGCGTTCAGAACGCTCAGGATTCATAGAGCTCTCTCTTAGTTAGTGTCCGCCAGGTAAGCTGGTCATGTCACAGTGCTTCACATAACCATTAACATGTATCCAGTATATGGGGATGTTTCCCACACATTCAACGCTATGAATACGGAAAAAGAAAAAGGGGAGATAAAATCCCCCCTTTTTGATTAACTGCTTGTATGATTTGGCTAATTATTCGCCAGATGCCTGCTGCGCTTCCGGTTTGCCGTAAATCAACAGCGGCTTGGTTTGACCGCTAATGACGGACTCGTCAATCACCACTTTCTCAACGTCTTCCATTGATGGGAGATCGTACATGGTGTCGAGCAGTGCCGCTTCAACAATTGAACGCAGACCACGGGCACCGGTTTTACGAACCATCGCTTTCTTGGCAATCGCATCCAGCGCTTCGTCGCGGAATTCCAGATCAACGCCTTCCAGATTGAACAGCGCCTGATACTGCTTGGTCAGCGCATTTTTCGGCTCTTTCAGGATCTGGATCAGCGCGTCTTCGCTCAGTTCATTCAGCGTTGCCACGACCGGCAGACGGCCGATGAATTCAGGGATCAGACCGAATTTGATCAGATCTTCCGGTTCAACCTGAGACAGCAGTTCGCCTTCGTTTGGTTTTTCGGACGTCGATTTCACCGTTGCGCCAAAACCAATGCCGGAGCCGGTTTCAACACGGTGGGAGATGACTTTGTCCAGACCAGCAAACGCACCGCCACAGATGAACAGGATCTTGGAGGTATCAACCTGCAGGAACTCCTGCTGCGGATGTTTACGACCACCCTGTGGCGGAACGGCGGCAACCGTACCTTCAATCAGTTTCAGCAGTGCCTGCTGTACGCCTTCACCCGATACGTCACGGGTAATGGACGGGTTGTCTGATTTACGGGAGATCTTGTCGATCTCATCGATGTAAACAATCCCGCGCTGCGCTTTCTGTACGTCGTAATCGCACTTCTGCAGCAGTTTCTGGATGATGTTTTCGACGTCCTCACCCACATAACCGGCCTCGGTCAGGGTGGTGGCATCCGCCATCGTGAACGGAACATCAAGCAGGCGCGCCAGAGTTTCAGCCAGCAGCGTTTTACCGGAACCGGTTGGGCCGATCAGCAGAATGTTACTTTTACCCAGTTCTACGCCATTGCTGGTGTCGCCGTTACGCAGACGTTTGTAGTGGTTGTAGACCGCTACTGCCAGCACTTTCTTGGCCTGCTCCTGTCCGATGACGTAGTCGTCAAGGTGATGACGAATTTCATGCGGCGTTGGCAGCGCGCTGCGCTCACGGTGCGGTGCGACTTCTTTAATCTCTTCGCGAATGATGTCGTTACATAAATCGACACATTCGTCGCAGATATACACGGACGGCCCGGCAATCAGTTTACGCACTTCATGCTGGCTTTTGCCGCAAAAAGAGCAGTACAGCAGTTTGCCCGAACCATCTTTGCGTTTATCTGTCATGAGTCCAAACCTCTTTTTAAGTTCTTTGTGCCGCACATGACGACGCAAATGCCATTCTAAGACGCAAGCTGCAATCAGCAGCGTGCCGCCCTACCTTAGTATAGCGGCACACTCGCGTCGCGGGCATCAATTACGATGGGTCAACACGGAGTCGACTAAGCCGTACTCAACTGCCTCTGGAGCAGAGAGGAAGCGATCGCGCTCGGTATCACGCTCGATCTGCTCGAGTGGTTGACCCGTATGCTGCGCCATAAGTTCATTCATGCGCGCTTTTACTTTCAGAATTTCGCGGGCGTGGATTTCGATATCCGTCGCCTGCCCCTGGTAACCGCCCAGCGGCTGGTGAATCATCACGCGGGAATTTGGCAAGCAGAAACGCTTACCTTTCGCCCCTGCTGTTAACAGGAACGCGCCCATAGATGCAGCCTGACCCATACAGATAGTGCTTACATCAGGCTTGATGAATTGCATGGTGTCATAAATGGACATACCTGCTGTAATCACGCCACCCGGGGAGTTAATGTACAGGTAAATGTCTTTTTCCGGGTTTTCCGCTTCCAGAAACAGCATCTGCGCCACGATCAGGTTAGCCATGTGGTCTTCCACCTGGCCGGTCAGAAAGATAACGCGTTCCTTGAGCAGACGGGAATAGATATCAAAAGAACGCTCACCACGTGAGGTCTGTTCAATAACCATTGGCACCAGAGCCATATGGGGTGCAAAGTTATCTCGTTCGCCACTGTATGACATTTCCGTCTCCTGGATCAAAATTGAAAACACCTGCTGTACTGATTGTAACCTTACGGACGGATTATCAGCCAGTCTCATTCATCATGATTACGTACTTATGGGGTTCACAGTGCCCTATTTCAAGCATAACAACCTTTTGTTGTTACGCTAACACCGAAAGGGCGTTTTAGCACTCTTCCTGGGCTATCGCTGCGATAAAAAAAACCCGCTGCCGCAAGGCAACGGGTTTTCTGTTCAAACTTTAAACCGTTGGGGCGAAATTACGCCTGCTGGTTCATCAGTTCGTTGAAAGAGGTCGCTTTTTCGGTCACTTTCGCTTTCGCCAGTACCGCTTCAACAGCCTGCTCTTCCAGGGCAACATTGCGCATGTTGTCCATCAGCTCTTTGTTCTTACCGTAGAACTCGATCACTTCTGATGGATCTTCGTATGCAGAAGCCATCTCTTCGATCAGGCCTTTCACACGCTCTTCGTCAGCTTTCAGCTCGTGGGTACGAATCACTTCGCCCAGCAGCAGGCCAACAACAACGCGGCGTTTCGCTTGCTCTTCGAACAGCTCGCGCGGCAGTTCCATCGCTTGCTGCTGGTTGCCACCGAAACGCTGTGCAGCCTGACGGCGCAGAACGTCGATTTCGCTGTCGATCAGGGCAGTTGGAACGTCGATTTCGTTGGCTTTAACCAGACCTTCGATCGCCTGAGATTTCACACGGTTACGCACCGCGCCGTTCAGTTCGCGTTCCATGTTCTTACGCACTTCGGTACGCAGACCCGCTACGGAACCATCTTCCACGCCGAAACGCTTGATGAATTCTTCAGTCAGTTCTGGCAGTTCGCGCTCTTCAACTTTCTTCAGGTTGATAACGAACTTCGCTGCTTTCCCTTTCAGGTTTTCAGCGTGGTATTCTTCCGGGAAGGTCACGTCGATAGTGAACTCTTCGCCAGCCTTGTGGCCTTTGATACCGTCTTCGAAGCCTGGGATCATACGCCCTTGGCCCATTGCCAGTACGAAGTCAGACGCTTTACCGCCTTCGAACTCTTCGCCGTCTACAGAACCGGTGAAGTCGATGGTGACACGGTCTTCAGCGTCAACAGCGCCTTCTTTCTCTTTCCAGTTCGCCTGCTGCTTGCGCAGGGTATCCAGCATGGCGTCAACGTCTTCGTCAGTCACGGAAACAACTGGTTTTTCAACTTCGATAGATTCCAGACCTTTCAGCTCAACTTCCGGGTACACTTCGAACTCTACGGAGTAGGTGAAGTCTTCGCCCAGTTTGTATTCGCCAGGAACGTAGTTCGGCGCACCGGCCGGATTGATTTTTTCTTTGATGATCGCATCGATAAAGTTACGGCTCATCAGTTCACCCAGCACATCCTGACGCACGGAAGCGCCATAACGCTGAGCAACAACATTCATTGGTACTTTGCCCTTGCGGAAGCCGTCAATACGTACTTTTTTTGCTACGTTGACCAGCTCGCTTTTCACAGCAGTTTCGATGCTGTCAGCAGCGATAGTAATCGTTACACGGCGGCCAAGGCCTTGAGTGGTTTCAACTGAAACTTGCATCTTGTTACCTCAAAAAAATCACAGTGCTCGGTCAACTCTGAATCTGTCTGTTATACCGGGATGCTCTCTTAGTGCAGATCCACATTCCCTGTCGCCAGAATCATCCCGAAGACATTCAATAAGACGCGGCATTATAGCGGCATCACTTAGGTGAGTCGAGAACGGTTGGGGCATGTTGCTGCGGCTTTTTTCACACTTTAAGGCTATTTTTAGCCTTAAAATCGCACCATCCGCTCAAAACTCAAACAAAACAAAACGGCCCGGAGGCCGTTTTGAGGAAATCTGTAAGCAACATACTGGAAAAGCTCCAGCCGTTGCAAATCCGATTTATCAGGCGATAGTGCCTGCACCGCGACAGGGAGGCGATGCGAAAACCGTATCCTGCAGGCCTTCCCATTCCTTAATGGTGTAGGTATGCAGTGCCAGCGCATGCACGGTCGTGGAGAGTTCTTCCGTCAAGGTGCTGTAGATCAAGCGGTGTCGATTCAGGAAACGTTCTCCCGTGAAGCGATCGCTAACCAGAACCACTTTAAAGTGGCTTTCAGAACCTGCCGGCACGTTATGACGATAGCTTTCGTCGACGACTTCGAGGAACACAGGGTTGAACGCTGCCCTTAATTTATCTTCTATATGCTCACGTATCATCATGAAATTACTCCTCCGACAACGCCAGGATGTCACCCATCCCTTTAAATGTTAGCCGCTTTTACCGTTTCCATTACACCTTGACAACAAATATTTAGCTTTCGTCTGATTTTCTCATTCAAACGAATGAAGTTCACTGTGAGACTCATACGTTTTGTCATACACGGATTGGGAAAAACGGTGAACTGGTCAGTTTTCGGACAAGGCGATGAATTTACATGCGTTGACCACTTCCCCTCGCCGTTGGCGATGTTATGATGGCGGCAATTTTTCTCTTTATATGCTTACGATTCGTTGAGAACCCGAAAATGTTAAAAAAACTCTTCTTTCCGTTGGTAGCCCTTTTTATGCTGGCAGGCTGCGCTACTCCGCCAACCACTATTGATGTCTCACCAAAAATCACCCTGCCTCAGCAGGACCCAAGCTTGATGGGCGTCACCGTGAGCATTAACGGTGCCGATCAGCGTCAGGATCAGGCGCTGGCAAAAGTGACCCGCGATAACCAGCAGGTTACCCTCACCGCGTCCCGCGACCTGCGCTTCCTGCTCCAGGAAGTGCTGGAGAAACAGATGACCGCTCGCGGCTACATGATTGGCCCAAGCGGCGCGGTCGATCTGCAGATCATCGTGAACAACCTGTACGCTGACGTGTCACAGGGCAACGTGCGCTACAACATCGCGACCAAAGCGGATATCGCCATCATTGCCACCGCGAAGAATGGCAACAAGATGACCAAAAACTACCGCGCCAGCTATTCTGTTGAAGGTGCCTTCCAGGCTTCTAACCAGAACATTGCTAACGCCGTGAACAGCGTGCTGACCGACACCATTGCCGATATGGCGCAGGACACCAGTATTCACGACTTTATCAAGCAGAACGCGCGTTAATCCCGCTCTCTGACCCGGTGTATCACCGGGTCAGTTTTATAAGAACATGTCCAGCCACTACTTACGCATTTTCCAGCAACCGAAATCAGCTATCCTGCTGATCCTCGGCTTCGCCTCGGGTTTACCCCTCGCACTCACTTCCGGCACGCTTCAGGCGTGGATGACGGTTGATAACATAGATCTTAAAACCATCGGTTTCTTCTCGCTTGTCGGCCAGGCCTATGTCTTTAAGTTCCTGTGGTCTCCGGTCATGGATCGCTATACGCCGCCTTTCCTCGGGCGTCGACGCGGCTGGTTAGTGATGACGCAGATCCTGCTGCTGCTGGCTATTGCGGCGATGGGATTTCTTGAACCCACCACCCAGCTTCGCTGGATGGCCGCGCTTGCGGTGGTGATTGCCTTCTGTTCCGCCTCTCAGGATATCGTGTTCGACGCCTGGAAGACGGACGTGTTACCTGCGGAAGAGCGCGGCGCCGGTGCGGCAATCAGCGTGCTGGGCTATCGCCTCGGGATGCTGGTCTCCGGCGGGCTGGCGCTGTGGCTCGCCGATCGTTACCTCGGCTGGCAGGGCATGTACTGGCTGATGGCCGCCCTGCTGATCCCCTGCATTATCGCGACGCTGTTCGCGCCCGAACCGAGTGACGTCATCCCGGTTCCCCGCTCGCTGGAGCAGGCCGTCGCCGAACCGCTCCGTGACTTCTTTGGCCGCAACAACGCCTGGCTGATCCTGCTGCTTATCGTCCTTTATAAGCTGGGCGATGCCTTTGCCATGAGCCTCACCACCACCTTCCTGATCCGGGGCGTCGGCTTTGACGCCGGTGAAGTCGGCGTGGTGAATAAAACGCTGGGGCTGTTTGCGACCATCGTCGGCGCGCTTTATGGTGGCGTATTGATGCAGCGCCTGACGCTGTTTCGCGCGCTGCTGATTTTCGGCATCCTTCAGGGTGCCTCTAACGCAGGCTACTGGCTGCTGTCGATTACCGACAAACATACGATCAGCATGGCCGCGGCGGTGTTCTTCGAAAACCTCTGCGGCGGCATGGGAACCGCGGCGTTTGTCGCCCTGCTGATGACCCTGTGCAACAAGTCGTTTTCCGCTACCCAGTTCGCGCTGCTCTCGGCGCTCTCCGCCGTTGGGCGTGTTTACGTTGGCCCGATTGCCGGCTGGTTTGTGGAAGCCCATGGCTGGCCAACATTTTATCTCTTCTCGGTCGTGGCTGCCGTGCCGGGAATTTTATTGCTGCTGGTCTGCCGTCAGACGCTTGAATATACCCAGCGGACAGAACATTTTATGCCGCGCACCGAATATCGCCGCGCTTACCGTTTTGCGCTACGTCTGTTAATGGCGGGCTGTATCGCTCTGGCGCTCTGGCTTGTGGTGCTTATTATCAATGCCAGCACCTCTCTGGTACTCCCTTTCGAAGCCCTTCTGCTGGACGCAGGCGCCCTGCTGGCTATCGCCGGGATCCTGATCGGAGGTCTGCTCGATTTCATGGCGTTGCGTAAAACGCAGATGACCTGAAGAAAAATGCGAAAGGTTATTTCCCGTTGTAATCACTAACTGAAATTATAACGGTGAAATAGCCGCCAACCGCAAAAAAAATATTTGTTGATTTGTGCGGGATAGGATTTGGAAATTATTGGCTCCCACTCCAAAACGCTATTTTTCATTAAACGATTCAGCATACGAGAGTTTGATTTTTCGTTTTTTAGATGTCTTTTTATTGATAATTAATTGTTAATTTTTTGTTTATTTTTAACAATGGTTATACCAATTGCCCCTTTTAGGGTATGCTTGGGGGTCCTTTCGTTATAAAGCCCATGCCGTGCGGCTTCGGTCATAAAAACCGACATAATTTGCAACACTTGTGACACGTGCGGCAGAACCCGGTAACACCTTCCTGACACAGGCCTAATGATGTTTACAGTAATGTAACCTTCCCGTAAAATGCCCGCACACTTTAAACGCCACCAGACTCCGTGGAATTGAGGTCGTTAAATGAGACTCGGGAAATACAATAAAAGTTTGGGATGGTTGTCATTATTCGCGGGCACTGTATTACTCAGTGGCTGCGATTCTGCACTACTAGACCCCAAAGGACAGATTGGACTGGAACAACGTTCACTGATATTGACGGCTTTTGGCCTGATGTTGATTGTGGTTATTCCTGCCATTTTGATGGCTGTTGGTTTCGCCTGGAAGTATCGTGCGAGCAATAAAGATGCGAAGTATAGCCCTAACTGGTCACACTCCAATAAAGTGGAAGCTGTGGTCTGGACGGTTCCTATTCTGATCATCCTGTTCCTTGCCGTACTGACCTGGAAAACCACTCACGCACTTGAGCCAAGCAAACCGCTGGTTCACGATGAGAAACCTATTACCATTGAAGTGGTCTCCATGGACTGGAAATGGTTCTTCATCTATCCAGAGCAGGGTATTGCTACCGTGAATGAAATCGCCTTCCCGGCGAACACTCCGGTTCAGTTCAAAGTGACCTCCAACTCCGTAATGAACTCCTTCTTCATCCCACGTCTGGGTAGCCAGATTTACGCGATGGCCGGTATGCAGACCAACCTGCACCTGATCGCGAATGAAGCAGGCACCTATGATGGTATCTCCGCCAGCTATAGCGGCCCGGGCTTCTCAGGTATGAAGTTCAAAGCTATTGCGACGCCAGACCGTGCCGCTTTCGACCAGTGGGTTGAAAAAGCGAAGCAGTCTCCAAACACCATGTCTGACATGGCGGCGTTCGAAAAAGTGGCTGCACCAAGCGAATACAACAAGGTGGAGTACTTCTCTAATGTGAAACCAGATTTGTTCAAAGACGTTATTGGCAAATTTATGGATCACGGCAAGAGCATGGACATGACCCAGCCTGAAGGCGAGCACAGCGCGCACGAAGGTATGGAAGGCATGGACATGAGCCACGCGGAAACCGCTCACTAAGGGGCCGAGGAAGAAAATGTTCGGAAAATTGACACTGGATGCAGTGCCCTACCATGAACCGATTATCGTGGTTACGGTGGCTGCAATTATCATTGGTGGCGCGGCCTTACTGGCCCTGATCACTTACTTCGGTAAGTGGAGCTACCTGTGGAACGAGTGGCTGACTTCGGTTGACCACAAAAAACTCGGTATCATGTACTGCATCGTCGGTATCGTCATGTTAATTCGTGGCTTTGCGGATGCGATCATGATGCGTAGCCAGCAGGCACTCGCTTCTGCGGGTGAAGCCGGCTTCCTGCCACCGCACCACTACGATCAGATCTTTACCGCCCACGGCGTTATCATGATCTTCTTCGTGGCGATGCCGCTGGTTATCGGTCTGATGAACGTTGTCGTTCCGCTGCAAATCGGCGCGCGCGACGTGGCGTTCCCGTTCCTGAACAACCTGAGCTTCTGGTTCACGGTTGTCGGCGTTATCCTGGTTAACCTGTCACTGGGTGTGGGCGAATTCGCGCAGACCGGCTGGCTGGCTTACCCGCCGCTGTCAGGAATTGAGTACAGTCCAGGCGTTGGCGTCGACTACTGGATTTGGGCGCTTCAGCTCTCCGGTGTCGGTACTACCCTGACCGGTATCAACTTCTTCGTGACCATTATCAAGATGCGTGCCCCTGGCATGACCATGTTCAAGATGCCGGTATTTACCTGGGCATCTCTGTGCGCCAACATCCTGATTATTGCCTCCTTCCCAATTCTGACCGTCACCATCGCGCTGCTGACCCTGGACCGCTACCTGGGCACCCATTTCTTCACGAATGATATGGGTGGCAACATGATGATGTACATCAACCTGATTTGGGCCTGGGGTCACCCGGAAGTGTACATTCTGGTTCTGCCTGTGTTCGGTGTGTTCTCCGAAATCGCGGCAACCTTCTCGCGTAAACGTCTGTTTGGTTACACCTCTCTGGTGTGGGCAACCGTGTGTATTACCGTTCTGTCGTTCATCGTTTGGCTGCACCACTTCTTCACCATGGGTGCGGGCGCGAACGTAAACGCCTTCTTCGGTATTACCACCATGATTATCGCCATCCCTACCGGGGTGAAGATCTTCAACTGGCTGTTCACCATGTACCAGGGCCGCATCGTGTTCCACTCAGCAATGCTGTGGACTATCGGCTTCATCGTGACCTTCTCCGTAGGTGGGATGACCGGCGTACTGCTGGCGGTACCAGGCGCTGACTTCGTTCTGCACAACAGCCTGTTCCTGATTGCGCACTTCCATAACGTTATCATCGGTGGCGTGGTCTTCGGCTGCTTCGCTGGCGTAACCTACTGGTGGCCAAAAGCGTTCGGCTTCACGCTGAACGAAAAATGGGGTAAACGCGCGTTCTGGTTCTGGATCATCGGCTTCTTCGTAGCATTTATGCCGCTGTACGTGCTGGGCTTCATGGGTATGACCCGTCGTCTGAGCCAGCAGATCGATCCGCAGTTCCACCCAATGCTGATGGTTGCAGCGGGCGGTGCCGTGCTGATTGCTTGTGGTATCGCGTCTCAGCTGATTCAGTTCTACGTGTCTATTCGCGACCGCGACCAGAATCGTGACCTGACCGGTGACCCATGGGGTGGCCGTACGCTGGAGTGGGCAACCTCTTCTCCACCTCCTTTCTATAACTTTGCCATCGTGCCGCAGGTTCATGAACGCGACGCATTCTGGGAAATGAAAGAAAAAGGTGAAGCGTACAAGCAACCTGCTCATTACGAAGAGATCCACATGCCGAAAAACAGCGGTGCGGGCATTGTGATTGCCGCCTTCGCAACGGTATTTGGTTTCGCAATGATCTGGCACATCTGGTGGATGGCGATTGTTGGCTTCGCCGGCATCGTAATCAGCTGGATTGTGAAGAGCTTTGACGAGGACGTGGACTACTACGTACCAGTCCGTGAAGTTGAGAAGCTGGAAAACCAGCATTTCGACGAGATTTCTAAAGCGGGGCTGAAAAATGGCAACTGATACTCTGGCGCACTCAACTGCCCACGCGCATGAGCATGCGCACCACGATACAGGACCGACCAAAGTCTTCGGTTTCTGGATCTACCTGATGAGCGACTGCATTCTGTTCTGCTGTCTGTTCGCGACCTATGCCGTTCTGGTGAACGGCACGGCGGGCGGCCCGGCTGGCAAGGACATCTTTGAACTGCCGTTCGTTCTGGTTGAAACCGCACTGCTGTTATTCAGCTCCATCACCTACGGCATGGCGGCTATCGCCATGTACAAAAACAACAAGAGCCAGGTTGTGTCCTGGCTGGCGTTGACCTGGCTGTTTGGTGCTGGATTTATCGGGATGGAAATCTATGAATTCCATCACCTGATCATGGAAGGCTTCGGCCCGGATCGCAGTGGCTTCCTGTCAGCGTTCTTCGCGCTGGTCGGTACCCACGGTCTGCACGTCACCTCCGGTCTGATCTGGATGGCAGTACTGATGTTCCAGATTTCCCGTCGCGGCCTGACCAGTACTAACCGTACCCGTATCCTGTGCCTGAGCCTGTTCTGGCACTTCCTGGACGTGGTGTGGATCTGTGTGTTCTCTGTTGTATATCTGATGGGGGCGATGTAATGAGTCATTCAAACGATCATGGCGCTTCCCACGGTAGCGTAAAAACCTACATGACAGGTTTCATCCTGTCGATCATCCTGACGGTGATCCCGTTCTGGATGGTGATGAGCGGTTCTGCGTCTAAGCCGGTTATTCTGGGTGCAATCCTGGTGACCGCGGTGATTCAGATTCTGGTGCATCTGGTTTGCTTCCTGCACATGAACACCAAGTCCGATGAAGGCTGGAATATGACCGCCTTTATCTTTACCGTGATTATCATCGCTATCCTGGTAGTCGGTTCCATCTGGATTATGTGGAACCTCAACTACAACATGATGGTTCACTAAGAGCGGCGAGTATGTTTAAGCAATACCTGCAAGTAACGAAACCAGGCATCATCTTTGGCAACCTGATCTCCGTGATCGGAGGGTTCCTGCTGGCCTCTAAGGGCAGCATTGATTACACCCTCTTTATCTACACGCTGGTCGGTGTGTCACTGGTTGTTGCGTCCGGTTGTGTATTTAACAACTACATCGACATGGATATCGACAAGAAGATGGAAAGGACCAAAAATCGGGTGCTGGTGAAAGGCCTGATCGCCCCTTCCGTCTCGCTGGTGTACGCCACCTTGCTGGGTATTGCTGGCTTTATGCTGCTGTGGTTTGGTGCTAACCCGCTGGCCTGCTGGCTGGGGGTGATGGGGTTCGTGGTGTATGTGGGCGTCTACAGCCTGTATATGAAACGCCACTCCGTCTACGGCACGCTGATTGGTTCTCTCTCCGGCGCTGCGCCGCCGGTGATTGGCTACTGCGCGGTCACGAACGAGTTCGACAGCGGTGCGCTGATCCTGCTGGCTATCTTTAGCCTGTGGCAGATGCCGCACTCCTATGCCATCGCGATTTTCCGCTTTAAGGATTATCAGGCAGCGAACATCCCGGTTCTGCCGGTCGTGAAGGGCATTTCAGTTGCCAAGAACCACATCACGCTGTACATCATCGCCTTTGCCGTGGCAACGCTGATGCTCTCTCTGGGCGGTTACGCCGGATATAAATATCTGGCGGTAGCGGCCGCGGTGAGCGTCTGGTGGCTCGGTATGGCGCTGCGCGGTTACAAAGTGGAAGATGACAAAGTCTGGGCGCGCAAGCTGTTTGTGTTCTCGATTGTGGCCATCACCTCGCTATCGGTGATGATGTCCGTGGACTTCATGGTGCCGGATTCGCACAACCTGCTGACTTACGTCTGGTAAGCCAAACAGGTCAATAAAAGGGTGCTTCGGCACCCTTTTTTATTCACTGAATCTACTAATAACGCATGTAATATTTGTTAAATAACCCTTTATTTACCCCGCCCCTTCCCCGCACTACACTATGGCCTGCTTTTGAACTGAGGTGGTAATGAACGATTATAAAATGACGCCAGGCGAGCTACGCGCGACCTGGGGCTTAGGGACTGTCTTCTCGCTACGGATGCTTGGCATGTTTATGGTCCTGCCTGTTCTGACCACGTACGGTATGGCGCTGCAGGGGGCCAGCGAGGCGCTGATTGGGCTCGCGATCGGCATCTACGGCCTGGCGCAGGCGGTCTTCCAGATCCCCTTTGGCCTGCTCTCTGACCGGGTGGGCAGAAAGCCGCTGATCGTCGGCGGGCTGCTGGTCTTTGTGCTCGGAAGCGTGATTGCCGCCCTCTCCCACTCCATCTGGGGGATTATTCTTGGCCGCGCCCTGCAAGGGTCCGGCGCGATTGCCGCCGCGGTGATGGCGCTACTCTCAGACTTAACCCGCGAGCAAAACCGCACCAAAGCGATGGCGTTCATCGGCGTGAGCTTTGGCGTGACGTTTGCGATTGCCATGGTGCTGGGCCCCATCATTACGCACACGTTGGGTCTGCACGCCCTGTTCTGGATGATTGCCGTGCTGGCAACCATCGGTATTGCCTTAACCCTGTGGGTCGTGCCGGACAGCAAGAACCACGTTCTGAACCGTGAATCCGGCATGGTAAAAGGCTGCTTCAGCAAAGTGATTGTTGAGCCGCGCCTGCTTAAGCTGAATTTTGGCATTATGTGCCTGCACATCCTGCTGATGTCGACCTTTGTCGCTCTGCCCGGCCAGCTTGCCGCAGCGGGTTTCCCGGCGGCTGAGCACTGGAAAATCTATCTGGTCACGATGCTGATTTCGTTTGTCTCCGTCGTGCCGTTCATCATCTACGCCGAAGTGAAGCGCAAAATGAAGCGCGTCTTCGTGGGCTGCGTGGCGGTCCTGCTGATTGCCGAAATTGTGCTCTGGGGTGCCGGTCCGCACTTCTGGGAACTGATTGCCGGCGTACAGCTGTTTTTCCTGGCCTTTAACCTGATGGAAGCGCTGCTGCCGTCGCTGATCAGCAAAGAGTCCCCCGCCGGATATAAAGGCACCGCGATGGGCATCTACTCCACCAGCCAGTTTCTCGGCGTGGCGATCGGCGGCTCGCTCGGCGGCTGGGTGGACGGCCTGTTTGATTCACAAACCGTGTTTCTCGCCGGTGCGCTACTGGCGACGGTCTGGCTGCTGGTCGCCAGCACCATGAAAGAGCCGCGCTACGTGAGCAGCCTGCGTGTAGAAATCCCGGATAATGTGGAAATCAGCGATTCGCTTAAGCAGCGTCTTGAAGCAAAAGAGGGTGTAACAGAGGTGCTCATTGTCCCGGAAGAGCGCAGCGCTTACGTCAAAATAGACAGTAAAATGACCAACCGCTTCGAAGTCGAGCAGGCGCTCAAAGCGTGAAAAAAAGCCCGGTTAAACCGGGCTTTTTTATATTAATCGCGGAAGTTTTTAAACTGGAACGGTTGCCCCAGATCGCCGCCGCGCACCAGTGCCATTACGGACTGGAGATCATCGCGGGACTTACCGGTCACGCGAATTTCTTCGCCCTGGATCTGCGCCTGCACCTTCAGCTTGCTGTCTTTAATGAGCTTAACGATCTTCTTCTGCACCGCGCTCTCGATGCCCTGCTTCAGCCTGGCTTCCACAAACCAGTTTTTACCGCTGTGCACAAACTCTTCCGGCACGTCCAGAGACGTCCCTTCGATACCGCGTTTTAACAGCTTGGCGCGCAGAATGTCGAGCAGCTGATTCACCTGGAAGTCAGACTCGCTCAGCACCTTAATGGTCTTATTTGCGTCGTTCAGCTCAAACGACGCCTCAACGCCGCGAAAATCGAAACGTGACTCAACTTCGCGGGTTGCGTTCTCAACGCCGTTGCGAACTTCCTGGATATCAACTTCGGAAACAATATCGAAAGATGGCATCTTTTCTTCTCCCTTCACTTTTGTTGCGTTGCATAATACCCGCTACGAGGCATAACTCAACAGAAGCTTAGCTGTATAATTAAGCTGTAACACCTGGCGCAGTTGCAGGTGAGGAGGAACAATGAAAATTACGGTGCTCGGATGCGGAGCGCTTGGTCAGCTGTGGCTGACCGCGCTGTGCAAGCACGGACATGAGGTTCAGGGCTGGCTGCGCGTGCCCCAGCCCTATTGCAGTGTAAACCTGATTGGTGAAGACGGAAGCATCTTTAACGAATCCCTCACCGCGAACGATCCTGACTTCCTGGCGCAAAGCGACCTTTTACTGGTGACGCTCAAAGCGTGGCAGGTCTCAGACGCGGTAAAAACGCTGGCCGCGCAGCTCCCCTCCACTTCCCCCATTCTGCTGCTGCATAACGGCATGGGGACGCTTGATGAGCTGAAAAACGTCCCGCAGCCCCTGCTGATGGCGACGACCACGCACGCTGCGCGTCGCGACGGCAACATCATCGTGCATGTCGCCAGCGGCGTGACGCACATCGGGCCCGCCAGAACTCAGGATGGAGATTACAGCTATCTTGCCGATGTGCTGCAGAAGGTGCTGCCGGACGTCGCCTGGCACAACAACATCCGCCCTCAGCTGTGGCGCAAGCTGGCGGTAAACTGCGTAATCAATCCGCTGACGGCGCTGTGGAACTGCCCGAACGGAGAGCTGAAAAATCATCCGCAGGACGTTGCCATGCTGTGTGCGGAAGTCGCGGCGGTCGTTGGGCGGGAAGGCCTGCATACCTCGGCCGACGATTTGCGCTGCTATGTCGAGCAGGTCATTGAGAGCACGGCAGAAAACATCTCCTCGATGCTGCAGGATGTTCGGGCATTACGCCACACGGAGATCGACTACATCACCGGCTATCTGTTAAAACGCGCCCGCGCGCACGGTATAGCCGTGCCGGAAAACGCCCGTCTGTATGACCTGGTTAAACGTAAGGAGAGTGAATATGAGCGCGTCAGCACTGATCTGCCTCGCCCCTGGTAGCGAAGAGATGGAAGCGGTCACCACCATTGATTTGATGGTGCGCGGCGGCATTAAGGTCACCACCGCCAGCGTCGCCAGCGACGGTAATCTGGCAATCACCTGCTCGCGCGGGGTGAAAATCCTTGCGGATGCCCCCCTTGTTCAGGTGGCTGACGGCGATTACGACATCATCGTTCTGCCCGGCGGCTTAAAAGGCGCGGAATGTTTTCGCGACAGTCCGCTGCTGGTCGAGACCGTGCGTCAGTTTCATTTATCCGGCCGCATCGTCGCGGCAATCTGTGCCGCCGCCGGAACGGTTCTGATTCCGCACGATATCTTCCCCATCGGCAACATGACCGGTTTCCCAGGGCTCAAGGATACGATCCCGGAAGAGCACTGGGTTGATAAACGCGTCGTCTGGGATCCGCGCGTCAACCTGCTGACCAGCCAGGGGCCAGGCACCGCGATTGATTTTGGCTTAAAGATTATTGACCTGCTGGTCGGGCGCGAGAAAGCGTACGAAGTAGCGTCATCGCTGGTGATGCCTGCGGGGATTTATAATTATTACGAATAGGTGTTCTCCCTCACCCTGTGGGAGAGGGGCGGAGGCAACAGGTCGCCCCCGCCCTGCAATAAACTACGGGCGATACACCTTCACATTCGCAAAGCCCTGCTCGCGCAGATACAGCGCCTGCAGTCGGCTCATCACCCCACGCTCACACCACAGCAGATAGGTTTTGCTCTGGTCGAGGTCGCCAAATTTGGTGCTCAGCTTGTAGAACGGCAGAGAAACCACTTCGACGCCTTCAACCTGCAGCGGCTTGTCATCCTGCTCATCAATGGAGCGAATATCCAGAATTGCATCGTTAGCGCCGAAACCGCTCACGGTTTCAACTTCAACGACTTCCTGCTCGGTCTGCTGGGCAATCTCGCGGATGTCGATGTTGGAGGCTTCCTCCACCACTTTTTCCAGAATGCTGAAATCGAAGTTCTCTTCTTCCGCTTCGATCTTCGCCTTCACCGCCTTCACCGTTGGGCTTTTTGAGATCACGCCGCAGTATTCCGGCATGGTGCGGGCAAAATCTTCGGTGCCGATTTCGCGCGCCAGGTCGATGATGTGCTCTTTGTCGTGGGAGATCAGCGGACGCAGGATCAGCGTATCAGACACGTTGTCGATAAGACGCAGGTTGGTCAGCGTCTGGCTGGATACCTGGCCCAGCGCTTCACCGGTGACCAGCGCCTGCACGCCGTAGCGCTCGGCAACTTTGGACGCCGCACGCACCATCATACGCTTCAGCACCACGCCCATCTGGCCGTCGTCGACTTTCTCGAGGATTTCACCCACGACCGGCTCAAAGTTGATCGCCACGAAACGCACGCGGTGGGAACTGCCGAAGCGGTTCCACAGATAATGCGCGACCTGACGAACGCCGATTTCGTGCGCCGCGCCGCCCAGGTTGAAGAAGCAGTAGTGCACGCGGCAGCCGCGACGCATCAGCATATAGCTGGAGACGCCGGAGTCGAAGCCGCCGGAGATGAGGGACAGGACGTCTTCCTGGGTGCCGATCGGGAAGCCGCCGATACCTTCATAGCGCCCTTTCACCAGCAGCAGGCGATCGTTTTCGATCTCCAGGTTCACGGTCACGTCCGGGTTGGTCAGACGAACGCGCGCCGTTTCAACGTGCTGGTTCAAACCGCCGCCAACGTAACGTTCCACTTCAATAGAGCTGAACTCGTGCTTGCCGCGACGCTTCACGCGCACGCAGAAGGTTTTGCCTTCGATCTGATCGCGGTACTGGACCAGCGCTTTCTCGAAGATGTCGTGCATATCGCTGAACGGAACATCTTCCACTTCCAGGATATGGTGGATCCCCGGAATACGGGTCAGCGCGTCGCGAATATCCTGACGTTTATTTTCGTCTTTGGCGCGTACTTCAACGTGGTCCCAGTGGCGCACCACGGCGAGGGTTTCGTCGTAGTGCTTTAATACGTTACGAATGTTCCCGGTGAGAATTTTAATAAAGCGCAAACGCACAGATTGGCTTTTGATGGTGATTTCAGGGAACAATTTAATGATAAACTTCATGGCGGCAATGTTTCTTAGGCAAGCGTATTAAGGCTTGTAATGGAAAAGAGTACAGCAGCCCACACCCGTGGCTGCATCCAGGCGCGCAAGTATACCACCATCGCGCCGCTCCTGTGCACATTGCGCGTTATTTGATAATTGCCCTGAGTCCGTTACCATGTCGGGGCTGAGAATATAAGAGTCAATTCACTATGCCGAAGAAGAACGACGCACCGGCCAGTTTCGAAACTGCGCTGAGTGAACTGGAGCAAATCGTTACCCGTCTTGAGAGCGGCGATCTCCCGCTGGAAGAGGCGCTCAATGAATTCGAGCGTGGCGTGCAGCTGGCGCGCCAGGGGCAGGTCAAACTGCAGCAGGCCGAGCAGCGCGTGCAGATCCTGCTTTCCGACAGCGAAGACGCGAAAACCACGCCTTTCACACCGGACGCCGAGTAAATGGATTTTGCCATCGAGCTTCAGGCGCGTGTCGTACGCGCCAACGACGCCCTGCGCCGTTTTATTGCGCCACAGCCTTTTCAGAACACTCCACTGGTTGAAGCCATGCACTATGGCGCACTCTTGGGTGGAAAGCGCCTGCGCCCGTTCCTGGTGTACGCCACAGGCAATATGTTTGGCATCAGCGACAACACGCTGGACGCCCCGGCAGCCGCCGTGGAGTGCATCCACGCCTACTCGCTGATCCACGACGATCTCCCGGCCATGGACGACGACGATTTGCGTCGGGGTCAACCCACCTGCCATATCAAGTTTGGCGAGGCGAATGCCATTCTGGCGGGTGATGCCCTGCAAACGCTGGCATTCTCGATTTTGAGCGATGCACCGATGGCGGAAGTGGCCGACCGCGACCGCCTGGCGATGATCTCCGAGCTGGCAATGGCCAGCGGCGTGGCCGGCATGTGCGGCGGACAGGCGCTGGATCTTGAAGCGGAAGGTCGTCAGGTTAATCTGGAACAGCTGGAGCGTATTCATCGCCATAAAACAGGGGCGTTGATTCGTTCCGCCGTTCGCCTGGGCGCGCTGAGCGCGGGTGAACAAGGGCGCAAAGCCCTGCCGATTCTGGACAGATACGCAGAAAGTATCGGTCTGGCATTCCAGGTTCAGGATGACATTCTGGATGTGGTGGGCGATACTGCAACATTGGGTAAACGTCAGGGTGCGGACCAGCAGCTTGGCAAAAGTACCTACCCCGCCCTGCTGGGCCTTGAGCAAGCCCAACGTAAAGCCCGGGATCTGATTGACGACGCCCGCCAGTCGCTAAATGAACTGGCCGCGCAATCGCTGGATATCTCGGCACTGGAAGCGCTAGCGGACTATATAATCCAGCGTAATAAATAAACTATATATCTCGATGAGCCTTTGATGAGTTTTGATATTGCCAAATACCCGACACTGGCGTTAGTTGACTCCACCCAGGAGTTACGTCTGTTGCCGAAAGAGAGCCTGCCGAAGCTGTGCGACGAGCTGCGTCGCTACCTGCTCGACAGCGTAAGCCGCTCCAGCGGCCATTTCGCCTCCGGGCTTGGCACGGTAGAGCTGACCGTGGCGCTGCACTACGTCTATAACACGCCGTTCGATCAGCTGATCTGGGACGTGGGGCACCAGGCTTATCCGCACAAAATTCTGACCGGACGTCGCGATAAAATTGGCACCATTCGTCAGAAAGGCGGCCTGCACCCGTTCCCGTGGCGCGGTGAGAGCGAGTATGACGTGCTGAGCGTCGGCCACTCTTCCACCTCCATTTCTGCGGGCATCGGGATTGCCGTTGCCGCCGAGAAAGAGAACAAGCAGCGCCGCACCGTCTGCGTGATTGGCGACGGCGCCATCACCGCAGGGATGGCCTTCGAAGCCATGAACCACGCGGGCGACATCAAGCCGGACATGCTGGTTATCCTTAACGATAACGAAATGTCGATTTCCGAGAACGTCGGCGCGCTGAACAACCATCTGGCGCAGCTGCTCTCCGGCAAGCTTTACTCCTCGCTGCGCGAAGGCGGCAAGAAAGTCTTCTCCGGCGTACCGCCGATTAAAGAGCTGCTCAAGCGTACCGAAGAACACATCAAAGGCATGGTCGTGCCGGGCACCCTGTTTGAAGAGCTGGGCTTTAACTATATTGGCCCGGTTGACGGTCACGACGTGCTGGGCCTGGTGACCACGCTCAAGAACATGCGCGACCTGAAAGGCCCGCAGTTCCTGCATATCATGACTAAAAAAGGGCGCGGTTACGAACCGGCGGAAAAAGATCCGATCACCTTCCACGCGGTGCCGAAATTCGACCCGTCCAGCGGCTGTCTGCCAAAAAGCAGCGGCGGCATGCCGAGCTATTCAAAAATCTTCGGCGACTGGCTATGCGAAACCGCAGCCAAAGACAACAAGCTGATGGCTGTGACGCCTGCCATGCGTGAAGGCTCCGGCATGGTGGAGTTCTCCAGAAAATACCCTGACCAGTATTTTGACGTTGCCATTGCCGAGCAGCATGCGGTGACGTTTGCAGCGGGCCTGGCCATTGGCGGCTACAAGCCGGTTGTCGCTATCTATTCCACCTTCCTGCAGCGCGCCTACGATCAGGTGATCCACGACGTGGCGATTCAGAAGCTGCCGGTACTGTTTGCTATCGATCGTGCGGGCATCGTCGGTGCCGACGGCCAGACGCACCAGGGCGCGTTTGATCTGTCGTTCCTGCGCTGTATTCCGGATATGGTTGTCATGACGCCAAGCGACGAGAACGAATGTCGTCAGATGCTGTTTACCGGCTACCACTATCAGGATGGCCCAAGCGCCGTTCGCTACCCGCGCGGCAATGCGGTGGGCGTTGAGCTTCAGCCGCTGGAAAAACTGCCGATCGGTAAAGGTCTGGTGAAGCGTCGCGGTGAAAAAGTGGCGATCCTGAACTTCGGCACGCTGATGCCAGAGGCGGCTAAAGCGGCTGAAGCGTTGAATGCCACCCTGGTGGACATGCGCTTTGTGAAGCCGCTCGACGACTCTCTGATCCTGAGTATGGCTGAGACGCATGACGTGCTGGTCACGCTGGAAGAAAACGCCATCATGGGCGGCGCGGGCAGCGGCGTGAACGAGGTACTGATGGCGAACCGTAAAGCCGTGCCGGTGCTGAACCTCGGCCTGCCGGATCACTTCATTCCGCAAGGTACTCAGGACGAAGCCCGTGCGGCTATTGGCCTGGACGCCGCCGGTATCGAAGCCAAAATCCGTACCTGGCTGGACTGACCCCTCCCCCTTTTCCGCTCCTGCTATGCTTAAACCTGGTGTTTAAACAGCAGGAGCGGAACCGTGCAATACACAACATTAGGAAAAACGGACCTTAAGGTTTCCCGACTTTGTCTGGGATGCATGACCTTTGGCGAGCCCGATCGGGGAAACCACGCCTGGACGCTGCCGGAAGAGAGCAGCCGTCCGATTATCAAACGCGCCATCGAGGGCGGCATTAACTTCTTTGACACCGCCAACAGCTACTCCGACGGCAGCAGCGAGGAGATTGTCGGCCGCGCCCTGCGCGATTTTGCCCGTCGGGATGACATCGTCGTCGCCACCAAGGTCTTCTATCCGTCAGGCGACCTGTCTCAGGGACTTTCTCGCGCCCAGATCCTTCGCTCCATTGATGACAGCCTCAGACGTCTGAACATGGATTACGTCGATCTGCTGCAAATTCACCGCTGGGATTACAGCACGCCAGTCGAGGAGACGCTTGAGGCGCTCAACGACGTGGTCAAAGCCGGGAAAGCTCGCTACATCGGCGCGTCGTCTATGCACGCGTCGCAGTTTGCCCAGGCGCTGGCTCTCCAGGCGCAGCACGGCTGGGCGCGATTTGTCACCATGCAGGATCACTACAATCTGATCTATCGTGAAGAAGAACGCGAGATGCTGCCGCTGTGCCATCAGGAGGGCGTGGCGGTGATCCCGTGGAGTCCGCTGGCGCGCGGCCGCCTGACCCGTCCATGGGGGGAAACCACGGCTCGCCTGGTATCGGATGAAGTGGGAAAAAATCTTTATTCCGGTACAGAAGCCAGCGATGCGCTAATTGCCGAACGGTTAGCCGGAATTGCCGACGATACCGGTGCCACTCGCGCCCAGGTAGCGCTGGCTTGGCTGCTGGGCAAGCGCGGGGTCGCGGCACCGATTATTGGAACGTCGCGGGAAGAACAGCTGGATGAGCTGCTGAATGCGGTGGATATCACGCTGACGCCAGAGCAGATTGCCGAGCTGGAGACGCCGTATCAGCCGCATCCGGTGGTGGGGTTTAAGTAAGCCCTGCCACAGAGAAAGGGAACAAAACACATAGGCCGGGTAAGGCGAAGTTGCCACCCGGCAAAAGCTTACGCGAAGTGATCGTACCCTTTCCAGTCCAGCGTGACGGGCGCGCCGTCTTTCACAAACTTCAGCCCTTCGCTCTCCGGCATGATCTGACCGATGCAGGTGAATTTCGCGCCGAGATGCGCTAACGCCACGTCCAGCGTTCCACGGTTGAGCTCAGGCACCGTGAAGCACAACTCATAGTCTTCACCACCGGAGAGCGCCCAGCGCAGGGCCTGCTCAGGCTCCACATGGCGAAGCAGCTGCTCAGACAGCGGGAAGAGATCCAGGTCAACGCGCGCACCTACGCCGCTGGCCTTCAGGATATGGCCGAGATCGGAGATCAGCCCGTCAGAGAGATCGATAGCCGAGCTTGCCCGTTCGCGCAGCGCCTGGCCGTGCAAAATACGCGGCGTTGGCCGCAGATGGCGTTTCACCAGATACGCCGCATCGTCAGCATCTTCAACCGTTAAACGATTTTGAAGGATCGCCAGCCCTGCCGCGCTATCGCCCGGCGTACCGGTCACGTAGATCCAGTCGCCGGGTTTTGCGCCTGAACGCTTCAGCGCGCGGCCAAGCGGCACGTAGCCGTGGATCGCCAGCGTCATCGACAGCGGCCCGGCAGTCGTGTCGCCGCCAATCAGCTGCATATCGTAATAGCTAAGCTGCTCAAAAAGCGCATCGCTAAAGGCTTCCAGCCAGGCTTCATCTACCTCTGGCAGCGTCAGAGCCAGCGTTAGCCACGCGGGATCGGCCCCCATCGCCGCCAGATCGCTGACGTTAACCGCCAGGGCTTTATACGCCAGATCGGCAGGATCGATATCCGGTAAGAAATGACGGCCGCACACCAGAGTGTCGGTGCTGATTGCCAGCGTCTGTTTTTCGGGAATATTGAGAAGTGCACAGTCATCGCCAATGCCGGTTTCAACATCAAGACGAGAGGTTCTGACACGGTCGAAATAACGGGCAATCAGGGAGAATTCGCCGCATGCCATACGTTATGCCTCAGCAAATAAAAGAAAAAACCGGAGCCGCACTGCCCGTCAGGCAATGCAGGACTCCGGTTTGCGGATCACTTTTTGTGGGGACGGATCGCAGGTGCTGCTTTATCAAGTACGCCGTTTACAAACTTGTGGCTGTCTTCAGCGCCGAAGGTTTTCGCCAGCTCGATCGCTTCGTTGATGGCCACTTTATACGGCACATCATCACGTTTAGACAGCTCAAACAGCGCGATACGCAACACTGCTTTTTCCACCTGACCCAGCTCTTCGAGCAGACGGGACAGGTATGGCTTCATCAGGCCATCGAGATACGCGCTATTAGTCGCCACTCCCGACAGCAGTTCACGGAAGTACAGAACGTCAACGTCTTTCACGTCCTGTTCTGACAGGAACTGGTATTCAACATCAGAGATGTCGTTCTGGGACAACTGCCAGGAGTAAAGTGCCTGGACGGCACATTCACGGGCGCGGCGACGAGCAGCAGGTTTCACGGAATTCCCCTTACAAAAAAATCAGGCCTTGATGGCTTTCAATACATTGATCATTTCAAGCGCGGTCAGTGCAGCTTCTGCACCTTTGTTACCGGCTTTGGTGCCAGCACGTTCGATGGCTTGTTCAATACTTTCGGTGGTCAGCACGCCGAACGCGACAGGAATTTCAGCATCCTGCGCAACGTGTGCCAGACCGTTGCTTGCACCGCCCGCAACGTATTCGAAGTGCGCAGTGCCGCCACGAATAACGGTACCCAGCGCAATCACCGCGTCGTATTTACCGGTTTTCGCCAGCGCGCCCGCCGCCAGCGGCAGTTCGTAAGCGCCTGGAACCCAAACAACGGTAATATTGTCATCTTTAACCTGGCCGATACGTTTCAGGGCGTCAATCGCACCTTCCAGCAGGCTGTCGTTGATGAAGTTGTTGAAACGCGCAATGGTGATGGCGACGCGAGCGTCCGGGGTAGCTACAGCAGCTTCAATAATGTTCATACTCTTCCTTTACGGGTTCATTTGGCCCCGCAGGGGGGCGGATTTTATCATAATACTTTGCGCACTGCTTCCCTATTTCAGGAGCAATTACGCTGTCGTTAGGTGGAGGCAGACATCCGGGCCTACCGGACGAATCTCGCTAAATTTGAGTTGCGGTGCGTCGGCCAGTTTTTCAAGGCCGGGCAGCACAAACAGGCCGCGCGCGTCGTGACCTAACAGTTTAGGCGCAACGTAAACAATCAGCTCATCCACTAGCCCGGCCTGTAAAAGCGCACCGGCGAGCGTTGGCCCCGCTTCAACCCAGATGCTGTTCACCTGCTGCTTGCCGAGCAGCATCATCAGCACCACCAGATCCAGATGACCGTTATGCTCCGGCACCATAATACTGCGCACGCCTTCCGGCCATTCGCGTGTATCTTCTTTAGTGCGGGCAATCCAGGTTTCACCCGGCTGCTGGACAATACGGTGCTCCGGCGTCACGCGGTTCTGGCTATCAATGATAATACGCAGCGGCTGACGCAGGTTCTCCTGCGGGTAAAGCGTCTGAGTATCCGCATTCAGCTCGTCCCAGCGCACGGTCATGGCCGGATCGTCAGCCAGAACGGTTTCACTGCTGGTGAGAATAGCATGGCTTTGCGCGCGAAGACGTTGCACATCGCGCCTTGCCTGTGGTGACGTGATCCACTGGCTTTCGCCGTTTGCCATCGCCGTACGACCGTCCAGCGAGGCGCCCAGCTTAAGCTGAATATACGGGAACCCCGTGCGCATGCGCTTCAGAAAGCCTTTGTTGATCGCTTCCGCGTCCTGCATCATCAGCCCATGGCTGACGTCAATGCCTTCCTGCTGCAGGCGATACAGGCCGCGCCCGGCAACCTGTGGATTCGGGTCCTGCATCGCAGCGACCACGCGCGACACGCCCGCCGCAATCAGCGCTTCACAGCACGGCGGCGTGCGTCCGTGATGGCTGCAGGGCTCCAGCGTAACGTAGGCTGTGGCACCGCGCGCCTTCTCACCGGCCATGCGCAACGCATGGACCTCGGCATGCGGCTCGCCGGCACGATAGTGAAATCCTTCCCCTACGATCTCGCCATCTTTAACGATAACGCACCCGACGTTCGGGTTGGGATGGGTGGTAAAACGACCGCGCTGCGCCAGCTTCATGGCTCTCGCCATGTAAATCTCATCCTGCATGAGCTTAATCCTGTAAGCGGGCGATCTCTTCGCCAAACTCTTTGATGTCTTCGAAGCTGCGGTAGACCGAGGCGAAGCGGATATAGGCGACCTTATCGAGCTTTTTCAGCTGCTCCATCACAAGGTTGCCGATCATTTTGCTCGGCACTTCACGCTCACCCAAACCACGAAGGTAAGATTTTATGTGGTTTAACGCCATCTCAACGTCATCCGCGCTGACAGGGCGTTTTTCCAGGGCCTTCAGCATCCCGCTGCGCAGTTTCTCTTCGTTAAACGGCTCGCGCACGTCGTTGCTTTTTACCACGCGCGGCATTACCAGCTCTGCAACCTCAAAGGTCGTGAAACGCTCGTTGCACACCAGACACTGCCGACGACGGCGTACGGATGACCCTTCGCCCACAAGACGAGAGTCGATGACTTTGGTATCCACAGCGGAGCAGAATGGGCAATGCATACGGTATCCCTGTTATGTGGTTAACTAATTTTCATTTTACCCTGATCTGGCCTGACAACAAAGGAAGAGCTTTTTGAGACAAAGGATCTATGTCTGACACGTTGAGGCTGGCTACCATTAAGGCGATCCGTTATTTCAAGGAAATAAACGCAATGACAAGACGTTACCTGAAGATTTTGCTGGTGGGGAGCCTCTTCACCCTTAGCGCCTGTGCACAGCAAACCGAAGTTCGCCAGATGAAACAAAGCGTCAACACGCTCAATACGGCGATGGACAAACTGAATAAAGAAACGGTGAAGATCACCCAACAAAACGCGCTGAACGCAAAATCCAGCAGCGGGGTGTATCTGCTGCCTGGTGCCAATACGCCTGCGCGGCTCAACAGCCAGATTGGCACGCTTAAAATGTCACTGGTGAACGTTGCGGCGAATGCAGATGGTACTCGCGCAACATTACGCATCCAGGGAGAATCCAACGATCCGCTTCCGGCCTTCAGTGGCACCGTCGAGTGGGGCCAGATCCAGGGCACAACCGAGAGCTATCAGGAAGTGAATGTGAAGAACCAGTTGTTCACTGCTCCCGCGAGTATACTGGCGCCCAGCGATGTTGATATCCCGCTTCAGCTGAGTGGACTCACGCCAGATCAGTTAGGTTTTATCCGCATCCACGATATCCAGCCCGCCGCGCAGTAACCCCCTCCTTCAACGGAGTGCAATGTCACTCCGCTAACATTTACATTTCGTATGGATTGGCAACATAAATGATTGCCGCTACAATCCCGCCCGTTTAAAGTACGCAAACGTGAACGCAATCGATTACGCGTGTGAGAGATATGTGAAACAACACATATTTTTGTGAGCAGGGATTCCTATAATAGGCACCGCAGAAACACGAAATATTTAGAAACGCAATTCGCGCATTTTTCACTCCCGGAAGGGAATTTCAATCAGTGGCATGATTATGAAAAAAACATTACTTGCAGCCGGCGCCGTGCTGGCACTTTCCTCCTCTTTCACTGTTAACGCAGCGGAAAACGATAAACCACAATATCTCTCCGACTGGTGGCACCAGAGCGTTAACGTCGTGGGCAGCTACCACACCCGTTTCGGACCACAGATCCGCAACGATACCTACCTGGAGTACGAAGCGTTCGCCAAGAAAGACTGGTTTGATTTCTACGGCTATATGGATGCACCGGTATTCTTCGGCGGTAACACCGACGCGAAAGGTATCTGGAACCACGGTTCCCCACTGTTCATGGAAATTGAACCACGCTTCTCTATTGATAAACTGACCGGTACCAGCCTGGCGTTTGGTCCGTTCAAAGAGTGGTACTTCGCGAACAACTACATCTACGACATGGGCCGCAATAAGTCTGGTCGCCAGAGCACCTGGTACATGGGTCTGGGTACGGACATCGATACCGGCCTGCCAATGAGCCTGTCTCTGAACGTGTATGCTAAGTACCAGTGGCAGAACTACGGCGCCGCGAACGAAAACGAGTGGGATGGCTACCGTTTCAAAGTGAAATACTTTGTGCCAATTACCCAGCTGTGGGGCGGTAACCTGAGCTATATCGGCTTCACCAACTTTGACTGGGGTTCAGATCTGGGCGACAACGACTTCCGCGACCTGAACGGTAAGAAAGCGCGCACCAACGACTCCATCGCCTCCAGCCACATCCTGGCGCTGAACTACGATCACTGGCACTACTCTGTTGTTGCGCGTTACTGGCACAACGGTGGTCAGTGGAACGACGACGCGAGCCTGAACTTCGGCAACGGCGACTTCAGCGTTCGCTCTACCGGCTGGGGTGGTTACCTGGTTGTGGGTTATAACTTCTAACCTGTGCGGGACTGTGCGGGCTGCTGCCCTCACCCTGACCCTCTCCCACAGGGAGAGGGAACAAATACTAAGAACGGCAACATACGTTGCCGTTTTGCTTTTACCTCGCCGCCAGGCTTTTTACTGCTTAACCTTCCGCAAAAAATCTGCCAGAGACCTGTCCGCACTCTCGCTAAACCGCCTCTCCGTCTGCACAATATTGAGACATCGGTCGAGCCGGAAACAGCGATAGTCATCGCGCCGTTCGCACCACGCCGCCAGCAGCCAACGCTCCCCCCAGAAGAACAATCCTAACGGCTGAACCTCACGCTGTGAGAGTTGCCCAACTTCGTCGCGGTAATGCAACGCCAGCACACGCTGAGCGGAAATTGCCTTATGAATCATGTCAAAATCGCTACGGGAGTGGCTTTGCATGCAAAAATCCGGGGCGTAGATCCGCGTCTGCTCCGCCTTTCGACGACTCTCCTCGGGCAGGATAGCCAGCACCTTCTCCTGAGCCGACTCCAGCTCGCGCGACAGCGATTCCCCTCCCCAGGTTTTGAGCAGGCGAATCGCGACGATCAGCGCCTCTGACTCCTTATTTGTCAGCATCAGCGGCGGCAGGTCAAATCCCGACATCAGCCGATATCCGCTCCCCGCCTCACCTTCCACCGGCACGCCGGAAAGCGACAGGTCGCGGATATCGCGGTAGACCGTGCGCTCGGACACGCCAAGCCGGTCCGCGAGATGCGCTGCCGTTGTCAGACGCCTGCCCCGCAGGATCTGCACAATCTGAAACAAACGGTCAGCGCGTCGGGTCATATCTTATTCCGCTCTCAGGCAGGTTGATGGAGCCCGACGCGGTTGCCCTCGCTGTCGGTAAACAAGGCGATAGTGCCAATGCCATGCGGCAGTTCCAGCGGGCCAAACACGCACTCGCCGCCCGCAGAGGCGATGCGATCGAGCGTGGCCGCCAGATTGTCAGTATGCAGGTAAATAATAGCGCCCTGCAAAGACGGTGTAACGCCGTCAAATTTTGCCAGTGCCCCGCCTGTACCCGGATCCTCATGCGGGAAAACGGCCAGCTCCGCACAGTCCATTTTCTCGCGGCGCAGCGCAAGCTGCATCACGGGCTCATAAAATTTGATAGCGCGATCCATATTCGAGACCGGAATTTCAAACCAGTTAATGACGCTTTTCATACATTCTCCTGCCTGTTGTTTGGGTTCATAAGGAGTCTACGACAGGGCTCCTGACAGCATACTGTCAGGAGTGTTTGTCAGGAGCAGATAAAAAAAAATCCCGGTCAACCGACCGGGATTTCGATAACGCGCAAAACGTCGCCTTACGGCAGAATGGACGGCTGATCCGCCCCTTCTTTCTCGACTTTCTGCTGGAGCAGGTGCTCGCGCTTCATGCCGAGTTTCAGTGCCAGAGCGGATGCGACGTAGATAGATGACGCCGTACCGATGGTGACACCAATCAACATGGTCAGCGAGAAGCCTTCCAGTACCGGACCACCGAAGAGGAACAGCATCAGGATCACCATCAGGGTGGTACCGGATGTGATCAGGGTACGGTGCAGCGTCTGGGTCAACGACACGTTAAAGATCTCGTACGGCGTACCGCGACGGATCTTACGGAAGTTTTCACGGATACGGTCAGATACCACGATACTGTCGTTCAGTGAGTAACCGATAACGGACATCAGGGATGCCACAATCGTCAGGTCAATCTCAATGTGGAACAGCGACAGTATGCCCATGGTGATCACCACGTCGTGCGCCAGAGCGATAACCACACCGGCCGCCAGTCGCCACTCAAAGCGGAAACCGACGTACACCAAAATGGAGATCAGCGCCACCAGCAGCGCCATCGCGCCGGTCTGCGCCAGGTCAGCACCTACGCTTGGGCCGACGAACTCAATACGCTTAACCGCCGCGTTCTGGCTGGTTGTTTCGTTAATCACGCTAACAACCTTACTGCCCAGCTCCTGGCTGCCGTTGGCATCGTGCACCGGAGGCATACGTACCATGATGTCGCGGCTGCTGCCGAAGTTCTGCAGCAGCGGCTCTTCAAAGCCCGCTTTCTGCAGCGATTCGCGCATCTGGTCCATATCGACCGGTTTTTCCAGGGAGATTTCAATTACCGTACCACCGGTAAAATCGAGTCCCCAGTTAAAGCCTTTCACGCCCATAATGACGATGGACAGAATCAGCAGGAAACCTGAAATGCCGAAGGCCCAGTAGTCCCAGCGCATAAAGTCCCAGACTTTACGGCCGTGGTTCAATTGTTCAACAGTATATTCCTGTGCCACAACGCACTCCTCAGATAGACAGCTTTTTGACGCGCTTGCCGCCGTACAGCAGGTTCACGATGGCACGGGTGCCGACAATAGCGGTAAACATTGACGTTGCGACACCGATACCGGTTGTAATCGCAAAGCCTTTGATAGCGCCGGTACCCACTGCATACAGGATAAGAACCTTGATCAGTGTTGTTACGTTCGCATCGAAGATAGAGCTGAACGCGCCTTTATAACCTTCGTCAATCGCCTGCTGAACAGAACGACCGTTGCTCAACTCTTCTTTGATACGTTCGTTAATCAGTACGTTGGCGTCGACCGCCACCGCAAGGGTCAGAACGATACCCGCAATACCCGGCATGGTCAGCGTCGCCCCCGGCAGCAGGGACATGATGCCGATAATCAGCACCAGGTTCGCAATCAGCGCAGAGGTCGCAATCAGACCAAACTTCTTATAGAAGAAGATCATGAACAGAATAGAGACCACCAGACCGGCCAGACACGCTTCCAGGCCCTGCTGGATGTTTTGCATACCCAGAGTTGGACCAATGGTACGTTCTTCAACAATCTGAATTGGCGCAATCAGCGCACCGGCACGCAGCAGCAGGGAGAGCTGACGCGCTTCGTTCGGGTTGTTGATGCCGGTAATACGGAAGCTGTTACCCAGACGAGACTGGATATTGGCGATGTTAATCACCTCTTCCTCTTTCACCAGCACAGCACGACCGTTTGCATCTTTCTTACCGCTGTCTTTGTACTCCACGAACAGGGTTGCCATCGGTTTACCGATGTTGTCCTTGGTGAAGTTAGACATGATGTTACCACCCGCGCTATCGAGCGAGATGTTAACCTGCGGCTGGTTGTATTCGTCCTGGCTCGACGTGGAGTCGGTGATATGATCACCGGTCAGAATCACGCGTTTGTACAGCACAACTGGCTGACCTTCGCGGGTCTGTTTCACTTCGGAGTCACCCGGAATACGGCCAGAAGCGGCAGCAGACTGGTCAACATTGGTATTCACCAGACGGAATTCCAGGGTTGCTGTCGCACCCAGAATCTCTTTCGCACGCGCGGTGTCCTGAATACCCGGCAGTTCAACCACGATACGGTCAGCACCCTGACGCTGTACCAGCGGCTCGGCCACACCCAGCTGGTTTACACGGTTACGCAGAATGTTGATGTTCTGCTGAACGGCATATTCACGCGCTTCTTTCAGGCGCGCATCGGTCATCACCGCACGCAGCTGGTTGCTGCCCTGCGAGGAGATCACCAGGTCACGGTGACGTTGAGTCAGATAATCTACAGCCTGATCGCGCGCCGCGCTGTCGCGGAACGTGATGCTCATGCCGTAGTTATCTTCTTTACGCACGGTGGTGTAAGCGATGCCTTTATCACGCAGATCGCTGCGCAGGCTGTCGATATTCTGTTCCTGCAGCTTGCCAAGCGCGGTATCCATATCCACTTCCATCAGGAAGTGAACGCCGCCACGCAGGTCAAGGCCTAGTTTCATTGGCTCTGCTTTCATCGCAGCCAGCCAACGCGGGGTTGCAGGGGCAAGGTTAAGCGCCACGACGTATTTGTCACCCAGCACGCCCATCAGCGCTTCGCGAGCGCGGAGCTGCGTGTCGGTGGTGTCGAAGCGAGCAAGAATTGCACCCTCTTCCAGAGCCACAGACTTAGCGGTAATTTTTTCTTCTTGTAACGTTTTCTGGACCTGGATCAGCGTTTGCTCACTGGCGGCGACACCGCGCGCGCCAGTGATTTGAACAGCCGGATCCTCACCATACAGGTTGGGAAGCGCGTACAGCAGGCCGACGAGAATCACGACGACCAGCATGATGTACTTCCACAAAGGATAACGGTTTAACACGGCAGTTCCCTTTGGGAAAAGTTGGGATTACAGCGCCTTCATGGTGCCTTTCGGCAGAACGGCAGCTACGAAGTCACGTTTGATGACCACTTCAGTGGTGTCGTTCAGGGCGATAGCAATGTAGCCATTTTCAGCCACTTTGGTTACGCGACCCACCAGACCACCGTTAGTCAGTACTTCATCGCCTTTCGCAATGGAGTTCATCAGGTTTTTGTGCTCTTTGGTGCGCTTCTGCTGTGGACGCAGGATCATGAAGTAGAAGATCAGACCGAACACAACCAGCATCAGAATCAGAGACATCGGGCTGCCCTGCGCTGGAGCACCTGTTGCCGCTACCGCATCAGAAATAAAAAAGCTCATTCAAATTCCCTCATTATTAAAATTAATCAACGTTCAACGGTGGAACATCCCGCCCCTGACGTTGGTAGAAATCGGTCACGAAGCTCTCTAATTTACCCTCTTCGATAGCCTTACGTAAACCAGCCATTAAGCGCTGATAATAACGAAGATTATGAATGGTATTGAGACGCGCGCCCAAAATCTCGTTGCAACGATCGAGATGATGCAGATACGCGCGAGAATAATTGCGACAGGTATAGCAATCGCACTCGGAATCGAGCGGGCTGGTGTCACTCTTATGCTTCGCGTTACGGATTTTCACCACGCCATCGGTAACGAACAAATGGCCGTTACGCGCGTTGCGGGTTGGCATGACGCAGTCGAACATATCAATGCCGCGGCGTACGCCTTCAACCAGATCTTCTGGTTTACCCACGCCCATCAGGTATCGTGGCTTATCCGCCGGGATTTGCGGGCAGACATGCTCCAGAATGCGGTGCATGTCTTCCTTCGGCTCACCCACAGCCAAACCGCCGACAGCGTAGCCATCAAAACCTATCTCTACCAGACCTTTAACAGAGATATCGCGTAAATCTTCGTAAACGCTGCCCTGGATAATGCCGAACAGCGCATTTTTGTTCTGCAGGGAGTCAAAACGATCACGGCTACGCTTCGCCCAGCGCAGAGACATCTCCATGGAGCGTTTTGCGTAGTCCCAGTCAGCAGGATACGGCGTACATTCGTCGAAGATCATCACGATGTCAGAGCCGAGATCGTACTGAATCTCCATCGATTTTTCGGGATCGAGGAAAATCGGATCGCCGTTGATCGGGTTACGGAAGTGTACGCCCTGCTCGGTGATCTTGCGGATATCGCCCAGGCTGAAGACCTGGAAGCCGCCGGAGTCGGTCAGGATTGGGCCTTTCCACTGCATGAAATCGTGCAGGTCGCCGTGGAGCTTCATGATCTCCTGACCCGGACGCAGCCACAGGTGGAAGGTGTTGCCGAGGATAATCTGTGCGCCCGTGGCTTCAACTTCTTCCGGCGTCATCCCTTTTACGGTGCCGTAGGTGCCCACAGGCATAAACGCGGGGGTTTCCACCACGCCGCGATCAAACACCAGGCGACCGCGACGCGCGCGGCCATCGGTGGTATCGAGTTCAAATTTCATTTTTTCTCCGACGTCAGAAAAACAGTCCAACGTTGTAAAACGGTGCCGCGGACTTATTCCCCGACACGCTCATTCAAAGCCAGCGGATTGTACGTGATAAACATCGCGTCCCCGTAGCTAAAAAAGCGATATTTTTGTTCTACCGCAGACTTGTAGGCCGCCATCGTATGCTGATAACCGGCAAACGCGGAAACCAGCATAATCAGCGTCGATTCAGGCAGATGGAAGTTGGTCACCAGCGCGTCAATCACTTTGTACTGATAGCCCGGGTAGATAAAGATCTGCGTATCGCCAAAGAACGGCTCGATAAGATCGCTCTTTGCGGCCTGCGCGGCGCTCTCGAGTGAGCGCACGGACGTTGTACCGACCGCCACGACGCGGCTGCCGCGCGCTTTCGCCGCCAGGACCGCGTCCACCACATCCTGAGGCACTTCAGCATACTCAGAGTGCATGATGTGATCTTCAATGCTGTCCACGCGCACCGGCTGGAAGGTTCCCGCCCCGACGTGCAGCGTCACGAACGCCATCTCCACGCCCTTCGCGCGCAGTTTCTCCAGCAGCGGCTCATCAAAATGCAGGCCCGCGGTCGGCGCAGCGACGGCGCCTGGCTTCTGGCTGTAGACGGTCTGGTACAGCTCGCGGTCGGCCTCTTCGTCCGGACGCTCAATATACGGCGGCAGCGGCATGTGGCCGATGGCGTTCAGGATATCGAGCACCGTGCGTTCGTCATTGAACTCCACCTCGAACAGCGCGTCGTGGCGCGCGGTCATGGTCGCTTTGATGCTCTCATCATCGCCCAGCAGCAGCTCCGCGCCCGGCTTTGGCGCCTTAGATGCGCGAATATGTGCCAGAATACGTTTATCATCGAGCATACGTTCGACCAGCACTTCAATCTTGCCGCCGCTGGCTTTACGGCCGAACAGGCGCGCCGGGATCACGCGGGTATTGTTAAAGACCAGCAGATCGCCAGGGTTGAGCTTGTCGAGCAAATCGGTGAAAGTACCGTGCGTCAGCTCGCCCGTTGGCCCATCCAGTGACAGTAAGCGACAGCTGCTGCGCTCAGGCATGGGATAGTGAGCAATCAGGGATTCAGGTAGTTCAAAGGAGAAATCGGCGACGCGCATGACGTATACTCGTGACTTAAAAACAGGCGGCATAGTCTAGTGCTCACACCCTTTTGCTGCAACAACTAGCCGCCCCCGGACAAAAAAACGCATGAATTTTCTCGCTCACCTGCATCTCGCACACCTCGCTGACAGCTCCCTTTCCGGCAATTTGCTGGCCGATTTCGTACGCGGCAACCCCGCTGAGGACTATTCCCCTGAGGTTGTCGACGGGATTTTTATGCACCGCCGCATCGACGTGCTGACAGATAAGCTGCCGGAAGTGACGGAAGCCAAAGCGTGGTTTCGCCCTGAAACGCGCCGCGTTGCGCCGATCACGCTCGACGTGATGTGGGACCACTTTCTGTCGCGCCACTGGGAACAGCTGTCGCCGGAGATGCCCTTGCCGGCGTTTGTGCGCTATGCCCACCAGCAGGTGTCGATCATTCTGCCCGACTCGCCGCCGCGCTTTGTGAATCTGAATAACTATTTATGGTCGGAACGCTGGCTGGAGCGCTATCGCGAGATGGATTTCATCCAGAATGTGCTGAACGGGATGGCGAGCCGCCGACCGCGACTGGATGCGCTGCGGGACTCCTGGTATGACCTGGATGAACATTACGATGCGCTGGAAGCGCGTTTCTGGCAGTTTTACCCGCGCATGATGGCGCAGGCGAAAAACAAACAGCTCTGACAGAATTCGTATTGATAGGTAAAAGCTGGCGGAACGATTGTCACCACCTCTTTGTCTTATCCATGAACACTCTCTATACTGGCTCGCGTTGCGTTCCAAATAACCTTAGTATCTACAGGAGAATCATATGGTTCTGGTAACTCGTCCGGCTCCGGATTTTACAGCTGCAGCAGTTCTGGGCAACGGTGAAATCGTTGAAAACTTCAACTTCAAACAGCACACCAACGGTAAAGCGACCGTTCTGTTCTTCTGGCCAATGGACTTCACTTTCGTTTGCCCGTCTGAGCTGATTGCCTTCGACAAACGTTATGAAGAATTCCAGAAGCGTGGCGTGGAAGTTGTTGGCGTCTCCTTCGACTCTGAATTTGTACACAACGCATGGCGTAACACCCCTGTCGACAAAGGCGGCATCGGTGCGGTGAAATACGCAATGGTTGCGGACATCAAACGCGAAATCCAGCAGGCTTACGGTATCGAACATCCGGACGCTGGCGTTGCGCTGCGTGGTTCCTTCCTGATCGACGCTAACGGCATCGTTCGTCACCAGGTTGTGAACGATCTGCCGCTGGGTCGTAACATCGACGAAATGCTGCGCATGGTTGACGCGCTGCAGTTCCACGAAGAGCACGGTGAAGTGTGCCCGGCTCAGTGGGAGAAAGGTAAAGAAGGCATGAACGCGTCTCCAGACGGCGTTGCTAAATACCTGTCTGAGAACGTATCCAGCCTGTAATCGGCACGGTTTACGAAAAAGGCCCGCTTATGCGGGCCTTTTTTTATGCCTTACGCTGCGTCTCTCGCCAGATGCGCCAGGCCATGCCCGCCAGCAGAATCACCCCCGCAATCAGCACGCCCCATACCAGCAGCGTGTTCATCCTGCTCTCCCGCTCGGCCGCGGAGGTAGCGGTCAGACGCCCCTCGCCGCCTAATGCGACATTATCCTGAATATCGGCCTGCGGCAGGTTCGCCATATCATAGGTCTTGCGCAGGTCGGCCGGGATCAGCATATCGGGCTCCAGGCTGGCAGGCTTCGCGGCGCCGTTGCCCCAGGCGAGCACGTACGGCGCTTTCCCCTGCGTGTTGAACACCAGGTCATAGCGGTCGCGATGTCCCGTGACGCTCGGCAGGTATTCCGGCAGACGCGCATTCAGCGTCGTGATTTTCACGGCCTGCACCAGCCCCCCGTGAAGCGAAACCGGTGGCGACGTTTTTCCCTCAAGACGGTAAAGGACCTCTTTCTTCAGGGGGTGCCATGCGTCTTTCTCCGTACTCCGCCACGCTATCTCCACGGGAAGGACGCCATCGCCGTTCAGTGAAATGCTGACAGCACTCAGCGGCTGCGGTCGCGCCCAGTGCCACTGCGCTTCGCTTGTCGATAGCTGTTCCCCTTCGCCCTCAAGGTCGACCGCTTCCGGGGCCGCCTGGGCAGGTGCGCTGATTGCGTTTACGCCGGTCAGGGTTATCCCCTGGCTCTGCGCGTTCAGCACCACCATGAGATAGCGATTCGCATCGGGAGATAAAACCGCATCGGTATCGATCCGATCGAGCTTAAGACGATCCTGGCCGCTGACGACGTCCAGCAAGGGCATATCCTCGCGCAGGGTATACCAGCGCTTAAGATCCTCGCTGTAATAGACCGACGCCGTTCCCTGCCACGGCGTCTGCGGAGTATTCCAGAGCAGCTGCAGCTGGGATATGGCGATCTCGCCCGTCGCCTTTTCCGGCAGGGTCAGCAGATAATGTTGCCCGGCTGCGGCGGCTTTTTGCCCCTCCAGCACAATTTCAACGCCGTTTCCCGAACGAAGCAGGATCTTATCGCTGTCACCGGATCCTTGCGAAGCCGCAAGCGGCGAGGCGTCCAGCGGGAAGAGGCGCAGCGAAGTGGATTGCGCTGGCGTCTGCGGACGCGTCGCGCTGACCAGGCTGAAGGGAACCGGCTCGCCCGACTGGTTAAAGACGCGGACATCATGCAGATCCGGCGACGTACTTTGCTCATAGACGGCGAGCGGCAGCAGCACCCGATACCACTGGGAGGGAACCGACGTATCCAGTGAAAGACCAAAGGCATAGTCCCGGGGCGATTCCGTTTGTCCCTCGTCGCAGAACGCCGGGCCGGAAAGCGCCAGCAGCGCGGTACAGGCTACCGCTTTCATCCATTTCATTTTTCATCTCCTGTTTTGGGCGGTAGCGGTGAGAAATACCCCACGATCAGAACCAGTATCGCCACGCCGATAAACGCCACCGCGCGCGACAAACCGCCTCCGCCCGCGCTGTCCACCAGCATCAGTTTAACCATCACCACGCCCAGCAGTGCGGCACCGCAGAGCCACTCCTGCCGGGAAGCCCGACGGGTGGCATGGATCATGACCACCAGCGCGCTCAGCATCCAGAACAGGGCAAAACTGGTCTGGATAAGCCGCGAATCCCACAGCGATGCCATATTCCAGGCCACGTCGCCGTACCAGGCCAGGGCGCGCATCAACGCACCGTTTAGCCACCAGAAGCCAAACGCCATAATCGCGACGGCGGGCCACGGACGCGCTTGCGCAAGCCATGCCGGATAGTAGCGTTCTACCGCCCGATAAAAGACGACCAGCCCCAGCAGCGCGAACGCCGCGCCTTCCTCAAGCGGGTTTACCAGCGGCAGCCAGGTCTGACGATAGACCACGCCGTCCTGGAAATTGGTCACCACCAGCAGTACCAGCAGCGCCACGACGGCAGGGATCGGCGCCAGGCAGGCGTAGAGCGCAGGCCACTCCCGGAACGGCCACACGCGACGCCGTACGGCTGCAGAAAGCGCCATAATCACCCCGCCGCCTGCGGCCATCGCTAATCCGCTGCACCATGCCGCCATGCCCCACGGCAACGACCGGGCAAACCAGTAAAGCTCCGCGGCCAGCGCCAGCAAAATCATCCAGAACAGCGACAGATGCAGCCCCATCGCGATGCGCGGCAGGAGTCTTTCACCGTCGCGCCGCAGCAGCATCAGCGCGGCAGGAAGCGCAACGCACCAGGCGAGATTTGACCAGCCGGCGGCAACGATCTGCTGGTGCCAGAGCTGATAACCCACCATCAGCAGCATAACCGGCCACAGCAGCCATTTGCTGGCATCCAGCTCCCGCCACGCCAGGCGAGCAGCCGCCTGCCGCCAGCCCCAGACCGATGCCGCCGTCAGCGCCAGCACGCCCGCCAGAATCGGTAATTCCTTCGTCAGTGCCAGCCGCGATGCACCCAATAGCGCCACGAGCCAGAACAGCAGCCCGCCTGCCAGCAGCGCCCAGCTGACCGGCAGAAAGAGAGTCCGCCACAGCCAGGCCGCAGCCAGCCAGCAAAGACTGAGGATGGTGAAGATCAGCAGCAGGCTCAGGGACGTAACGCCGTTCGTTTGCGCCCACAGCGCGCTGCCGAGCGCCAGCACCAGCAGCGCCGTCCCGCTATAGCTCATGCGACGCTGGTTCTGCTGTACGCCCAGCCATAGGATACCCAGCCCTTCCAGCGCCCAGGCCATCGCCGTCCAGCGCGCCGACAGCGCCAGCGGAATGGCGAGCGTGGCAAATCCGCCGCCGATTGCCAGCGCCGCCATGACCAGAGGTCGCCCGATAGAGGGATAGCGCCGCAGCGCAAGGAACGCGAGGGTAAGATAAAATGCGCCGTAGCCCAGCGCGCTCAGGGCCGGTCCATATTCCCAGTGCCGGGTCATGCCGTACTGCATCCCGAAACCGATCAGCGGCGGAGCAAACAGCAGCACGCCGTCAATAATTTGCTTCCCTTTCTCCTGCGCCCGCAGCGACAGCGCCACGCTCAGGACGCCGAATATCAGCGTATTGGCAATCAGGAACAGCTGGCAGACCCAATAGTCTTCAGGCTGGTAGTCATTCAGCCCCCACAGGCCGCCCACGCCGAACGTAAACAGTAGCCCGAGCAGATTCAGCTCGCGCCAGTGCTGCCAGATACTGATAGCGAGAATGCCGATGGAAAGCAGGAGATAGAAAGAGAACAGCGCCACAAAGCTGCCGCCCCCGGTAGATAAGAGCAGCGGCGCAAGATACCCGCCGAGGCTCGCCAGCATGGCCAGGCTCAGCGCCTTCTGCAGCACCGCCAGCCCGACGCTCGCCGCGCAAATCACCACCAGCAGCGCAAAGGCCAGCGTCATCGGCAGCATTTGCCAGAGCCGAAAGGCACCAAACACCGTCAGGTAGAGCACGCCGGTCGCCCCGCCCTGGAGGATCAGCGCATAGACGCGCTGCCTGTGCCGCAGCCGCCACCCGACCGCCAGCAGAACGATGGCAAACAGCGCCGTTGCCACGAGGCGCAGCTCAAGCGGGAACAGGGAATGTTCCACGGTATAGCGCAGCAGGAATGAAAGACCGAGGAAGAGCAGCAGGATCCCAAGCTTCGCCAGCGGATTACCCTGCATAAACCAGCGCACCAGCGACGTCAGTATACCGCCAAAGGCAGAAGGCTGTTTTGCCGCAGGCGTCGGGGCCGGAGCGGGTTCTGCCACGGCAGCGGGAGTATCGGAACGCCAGGGGTCGACAGGCGCGGGAGCATCTTCAACCACCGGCGCGGTCACGACCGCCGGAGTGGCAGACTGCACCGGCTCTGGCGCTATCTCATTCGCGCCGCGCTGCTCAAGCGCCTCAATGCGCTGGCGTAGCCGGGCGATCTCCTGTCGAGCCGCCGTACTTCGGTTAAAGCCGATAACCGCAAGCACGGGTGCCACCACCAGCGCAAATACCAGGAACAAACAGCCAAGGATGTAAAGCTCGTCCATGTTTCCACCTTCACCGTAAACGATCCGTTAAGATTGACACAAATAGTTGCATTTGCGCCATCTTAAAAGGTGGAAACATTAGCAGGTCTTAGCTGCCAAACCAGATCGTCGCGGATACCGCAGGCAGCGCCAGCACGCCGTCCTGTATCGTTGCCTTGCCCTCTTTATTCTTCCACGCCGCCACCTTCAGCAGCGGTGAATCATCCAGCACCACTTCGCAGGCTTCGCCCCGGTTAATGGCCACCAGCACGCGCTGCTGATTGTAGACGCGAGCAAACACCACCACGTTATCGTGGGCATACACCACCTGACAGCCGCCGTAGCGAAGGGCGAGACTCTGCTTACGCAGCTTCGCCAGCCGCTGATACAGGCTGAACAGCACCTTGTCCTGCTTCTCTGGCTCCCACGGGAAGGTTTTCCGGCAGAACGGATCGTTGTTGCCGTCCAGCCCCACTTCATCTCCATAATAGATGCACGGCACGCCCGGCCAGGTGAAGAGCCAGGTCACCGCCAGCGGCAGACGCGCCACATCCTTGCCGAGCAGGGATTTAAAGCGGGCGGTATCGTGGCTATCGAGCTGGTTGAACATCCGCAGCTGCTGCTGATGAGACAGACCGGCGCGATAGTTCTCCATCCACGCCATGCAGGTTTCAGCGTCGATATGATTCGGATCGTAGGAGATGTCGGTGTTAGCGAGGAATCCCCACAGCGGGAAGGTAAAGCCGCGATAGTTCATCGCCGCATCTTCCGCATCGTTCTGCAGCCACTGGCGCGCGTCGCCAAAGTGCTCGCCAAAGACGAACGCCTCTGGCTGGGCCGCTTTTGCCGAGCGCGTAATCCCGGCGACGTGCTGAAGGTTATTCCGCGCCCCGCCCGCTTCGCCGAGCATATGCACTACGTCCAGACGCCAGCCGTCCATATTCCACGGCGCCTTCAGCCAGTGACGGACGATGCTGTCTTCACCGCCGTAGATTTCATTCACGAGCGTTGGCGACTGGAAATCCAGCTTCGGCAGGCTGGCGTAACCCAGCCAGTCCAGCGCGCGGCCCTCCTCGTTAAAGCTGTACCAGTCGCGCTGCGGCGACTCCGGGTTATGACATGCCCCGCCCATCGACTGGTTATGACGGTCAAACCAGGCGTGCGAATCTCCGCTGTGGTTGAACACGCCGTCCAGAATCAGGCGCATGCCTTCGTTTTGGGTGTTCTTACGCAGGCGCAGCAGCGCCTCGTCACCGCCAAACTGCGCGTCAACGTGGCGATAATCTTCGGTATCGTATTTGTGCACGCTCGGGGCTTTAAACACCGGGTTGAGATACAGCGCCGTCACGCCGAGCTTTTTCAGGTACGGCAGCTTTTCGCTGATGCCGTCGAGATCGCCGCCGTAAAAAGTGGATCCGCCCGCCTGCGCGGTTAAGGGCTCATTCCACGCTTTCAGGATAATGTCGTGGCCCGCCGCATGGTGGTGATAGATCTTATCCTGGTCGGCAGTGCGTTTTTCGCTGCGCGCAAAACGGTCCGGGAAAATCTGGTAAAACACCTGATCGTTAACCCACTGCGGGCCGTTATCCGGGTAATCGACCGCGAACTGCTCCAGCCGTGCGGGCGGGAAACGGCTAAACCCCTGCGGGGTAAACCACAGCTGGCGGTTATTCCACAGCAGTTTGAAGCTGTAGCGGCGACGCGGCTGCCCGCTGCTCAGGTCGATATTTGCTCGCCACGCCGTTATCCCCGGCTGCGGCTGGCTGCGCAGCTTGTGCATTTTCAACCCGGTCTCTTCGTTATCTATTTCGGCGCGGAGCGTCACGCGTTCAGGCTGATTTTCCCCCGCCAGCCAGAGCGTAATCACAAGGTTGTCTTTGTTTTGCTTAACAAATGGGGCAACCGGAAGGTGCCAGGCGTTTAACATCACGAATCCCCTTTGATGAAATTGACGTCACCTTGCCACAGGGTGGTTAAGGATAGCTCACCATGACGTGATTTATTGGGGGAGGAGGACGGGGGAGGAGGTAATAATGCCCGCACGGACGGCTCCCTCTCCCTTGAGGGAGAGGGCTGGGGTGAGGGGGAAACATGCGGCTATTGGGGTAATTCCGTTCACTTCATGTTCCTTGCTACTCTGTAATGCCATGGCCTGTGAACGTGCCAGGGCGGCTCAGTCGCCACCACCCTGGCGACCCGGGCTCCCGGCGGTAAATCGCCGCTTCGCGGTGCCCTCAGCTTATTCCTTCAGGCTATCGGGTCGGGCATGAGCCTGCATCCATGCAGGCCCCGCCCTCTCGGCGCATCCCTGCGCCTCGCCCCGGCCTAACGGAAACGCTTCGGCGATTTACAGCCGGACCAGGGCATCGCTGTAAGCCATTCACTTTCCTGAAACCACATGCATCGCTTCAGGTTAAAAATTGCCTGGCAATCCCCTTCCACGGAACAAGTAATACAAATATTACTGCGCTTCCGCCAGCTGACGGTCGCGGCGGCATTTAAACACCCAGCCCACCAGCAGCAGGACGATCCACGCGCAGCCCACGTACAGGGAAATGCGGGTATCCGGATGGTAGCCAATCAGGGCAATGATAAACACCAGGAAGATCAGCCCGACCACGGTCGTCGCAACGCCGCCAGGAACTTTGAACTTCAGCGCTTTCGCCTCATCCGGCGACAGACGACGACGGAATGCGATCTGCGACAGCAGGATCATAATCCACACCCACACCGTCGCGAAGGTCGCCAGCGATGCGATCACCAGGAAGACGTTCTCCGGCATGATGTAGTTCAGGTAAACCGAGAACAGCAGCGCCACGGTCATCACCACGACGGTCACCCACGGCGTGCCGCGGCGTGAGGTTTTGGCGAACACCTTCGGCGCACTACCCTGCTCCGCCATGCCGTGCAGCATACGGCCCACGCCAAAGACGTCACTGTTAATCGCGGAGAGCGACGCGGTGAGCACCACAAAGTTCAGAATGCTGGCCGCAAAGGCAATCCCCATATGCTGGAAGGTCAGAACAAACGGGCTACCGTTGGTGCCTACCTGATTCCAAGGGTAGATGGACATAATCACGAACAGCGTACCCACGTAGAACACCAGAATACGCATCGGCACCGAGTTGATGGCGCGCGGAATGGACTTCTCCGGATCTTTCGCTTCCCCGGCGGTAATACCGATAATCTCGATACCGCCGTAGGCAAACATCACCATCTGCAGCGACATCACCATGCCGAGCCAGCCGTTGCTGAAGAAGCCCCCGTTGCTCCAGAGGTTATGGATGCCGGTCGGCTGCCCGCCGTTGCCGATTCCCCAGATGATGATGCCGAAACCGGCCACGATCATGATGATAATGGTGGCGACCTTGAAGAAGGAGAACCAGAACTCCAGCTCGCCGAACACCTTCACGCTCATCAGGTTAACGGCGCAAATGATCAGCACCACGCTCAGCACCCAAATCCAGTGCGGCACCGCCGGGAACCAGACGCCCATATAGATGCCAAATGCCGTCACGTCGGCAATTGCCACAATCAGGATTTCAAAACAGTAGGTCCAGCCGGTGATAAACCCGGCCAGCGGGCCGAGGTTTTCCTGCGCGTAGCGGGAGAAGGAGCTGGCGGACGGGTTGTGAACCGACATTTCGCCGAGGGCGCGCATGATGATATACGCCGCCACGCCGCCGATGATGTACGCCAGCAGAACGCTGGGACCGGCCATTTTGATGGCATCTGCCGAGCCATAAAAAAGACCGGTGCCGATAGCAGAGCCCAGCGCCATAAAGCGGATGTGGCGCGTGCTCAATCCACGTTTAAGTTTGTTAGTGCTTTCCATTTAAATCTTGCCATTCAACACGAAAAAAACAAAAAACCACGGGGCCTTAAGCCCCGTGGTTAAACAGTTTGTTGCCGTTGATTAATGGGCGTTCGATGCGACCTGACGCCCTGCAGCACGGTCCCAGATAATGGCCAGAACCAGTGCAACAACGGTAGGCATCAGCCAGGCCAGACCCTGCTCGGACAGCGGCAGACGCTGTGTCCATGCCGGCAGTATGTGCGCGAAAGCTGATGCTTTAATCCCGTCAAGGATACCAAAAATCAGGCTGATAAACATGGCTGGCGCAATAATTCGTGAAGAGTTGTTCCACCACGGGCGAGTAAAGCTCAACACCACCAGCACGATGCACGGCGGATAAATCGCCGTCAGCACCGGAATCGAGACCTGAATCAGGTGGCTCAGACCGAGGTTGGACACCGCCATAGAGAAGATGCCGAGGATAAACACCAGGGTGCGGTAAGAGAGCGGCAGATACTGTGCAAAGAACTCTGCGCAGGCGCAGGTCAGGCCAACCGCGGTGACCAGACAGGCCAGGAAGATGAGCGCCGCCAGCAGCATACTGCCCGCACCGCCGAAGGTGTGCTGAACGTAGGCGTGCAGGATAGCCGCACCGTTGGCGTTCTGATCGACCAGCATGGCGCTGTCGGAACCCAGACGGAACAGTGCCAGATACAGCAGCGTCAGACCCACACCGGCCATCAGGCCAGCCCAGATGGTATAGCGGGTCAGCAGGCGCGCTTCGGTCACACCGCGGGAACGCGCGGCGTTAACGATAACGATACCAAACACCATGGCGCCCAGCGTATCCATCGTCAGGTAGCCGTTCACAAAGCCGTTAGAGAACGCGGCGTTTTTATAGGCGTCCATCGCATCGCTAATTGGGCCTGCAGGCCAGACGATAGCGGCTACCGCCAGCACGATCAGGGCAACAATTTTCAGCGGAGCCAGGAAGTTACCCACGGTATCCAGCAGTTTTCCCGGATAGAGGGAAACCAGAATCACGATCGCGAAGTAGATCAGGCTGTAGATAAACAGCGGCATCGCACCGTCACCGGTCAGGGGAGCAATACCCACTTCGAAGGAAACGGTTGCCGTACGCGGGGTCGCAAACAGCGGGCCAACGGCGAGATAGCAGACGGTTGCCAGCAGAACGCCCGCCACTTTGCCAATCGGGGTGCTGAGGCTATCCACACCGCCGCCGACTTTCGCCAGCGCAACGACGGTCAGAACCGGCAGACCCACGGCAGTAATCAGGAAACCAAACGCGGCGGTCCAGACGTGTTCACCCGCCTGTAAGCCAACCATTGGAGGGAAAATGATGTTGCCTGCGCCAACGAACAGCGCAAATGTCATAAAGCCCAGCGCGATGATGTCACGCGATTTTAAGTGATGGGTCATAAAACCTTACTGCCTGTGGATGTGGTGTTGAAAACATTGAGATTTTCGATATCCCTGACGGGACGATGCAGCCGAAAATTTGCTCAATTTCAGCGGGAAATGCTCCCGTCCTGGCGTGGAGAAGAATAGTTTTTCGATTTACCACGCAAATACAGTCGGTCTGACAGTATCTGGGGCGCAATTTAAACGCTTATAACGTTTAAAGGCAAGGTGGGATCGCAAAACCAGAACAATATGCCAGCATGGAGACACACCTCAGAACAATACGCTATTTATAAGAAAAACCCATGGCTAATCATGCGAACAAAAAACAGTCAGCCGTATAAAATTCATCCGCGTTTCGCTTGACTGCAAAGCAAACGGGCCAGCAGACGCTGACCCGTGGAAAGGTAAAATGACACGCCTGCCGTCAGGCGATCTTTTTGGCAATTAATCGTTCCGGAATAACGAAACTGAAGCGGGTTCCTTTACCCAGCGTACTCTGAATATCGAGACGGCTTTCATGGTGATTCACCGCGTGTTTCACAATTGCCAGCCCCAGACCGCTTCCGCCAGTCTGCCGGGATCGCGCTTTATCCACACGGTAAAAGCGCTCGGTCAGGCGCGGAATATGCTCAGGCGCAATTCCCGGCCCGTTGTCTTCCACGCTAAACTCAGCCCCCGTTGGGGCATGATGCCAGCGCACCACGATATTCGTCCCCTCCGGCGTATGATTCACCGCGTTATACACCAGGTTGGAAATGGCGCTACGCAGTTCATCTTCGCTGCCCAGCACCTTCAGCGTATTGTCGACCTCAAAGGTCAGGTGATGCTTTTTGTGGCTTAGCGTCTGCGCTTCACGCTCAACGACCCGCAGCATCATCGGCACATCAATGGTGTCATTTAGCGCGAGCGTCGGCGCCGCTTCAATCTTCGAGAGCGTCAGCAGCTGCTTCACCAGCCCTTCCATCCGGTGCGTTTGCTCGCGCATGGTGTGCAGCGCTTTTTCACGCGGCGCGCCTTCAAGCGTTTGCTCCTGCATCATCTCCAGGTATCCCTGAAGCACGGTCAGCGGGGTACGCAGTTCGTGACTGACGTTGGCGAAGAAGTTGCGACGCGCCCCTTCCAGCTGGTGCATCTGGGTGACATCGCGCGCCACCATTAGCCACTGCTTATCGCTGTAGGGCATCACGCGGATTTCCAGATGGCGACCATTATTGAGCTTCAGATTGTGCGGGCGGGTAAAATCACGCTTTTTCAGATACAGCGTGAACTCGGGATAACGCAGAAGGTTGAGGATATTCTGGCCATTGTCGTCGGGCCAGCGCAGGCCCAGCAGCTGTTGCGCAAGGCCGTTACACCAGAAGATTGTCCCTTCTTCGGTCGTCAGAATAACGGCATCCGGCAGCGACTCTGCACCGCTGCGAAAACGCTTAATCAGGCTTCCCAGCTCGCGGCGACGCTTTTTATTACGCATCTGCATCTGATGCAGACCGTACAGCAGCGGCTCCCAGCTGCCGCTTCCCGGCGGCGGCGTCATACTTCGGTCAACCCACAGCCACCAGGAGAGGCGCAGCAGGTTCCAGAAATGCCAGATGAGCAGCCCGGTGACCGACGCCAGCAGAAACCACGGCAGGTGTCCAAGAAAGGCCCCCAGAATGAAGGCCGGAATACAGCATAAGATCAGTTCAAAGACGAGCCTTTTCCATGACAGACGTTCCAGCACGCGTCACACTCCTGTCATTGTTCAGAAACGGGTAGAAAAACGATAACCCGTGCCGCGGACCGTCTGCACCATGCGATCGTGGCCGCTCAGTTCCAGTGCTTTTCGCAGGCGGCGAATATGTACGTCAACCGTCCGGTCTTCGACATACACGTTAGTTCCCCAGACGTTATTCAGCAACTGCTCGCGGCTGTAAACGCGTTCCGGATGGGTCATAAAGAAGTGCAGGAGTTTAAATTCGGTAGGCCCCATGTCGAGGGGATTTTCACCGGTCATTACGCGGTGTGAGGTGGGATCAAGGCTCAGCCCCTGCATTTCGATCACCTCTTCCACCGCCATCGGCGAAATACGGCGCATCACGGCTTTAATGCGGGCAACCAGCTCTTTTGGGGAGAACGGTTTTGTAATGTAATCGTCCGCGCCGGTCTCCAGACCGCGCACGCGATCCTCTTCTTCTCCGCGCGCCGTGAGCATCACAACCGGGATGTCGCGGGTCAGCGCTTCACGCTTCAGGTGTTTGATAAACTGCAGTCCGGAGCCGCCGGGCAACATCCAGTCCAGCAGAATCAGATCGGGCCAGGGTTCATTCAGCTGGTTCACTGCGCTGTCATAATCTTCCGCTTCAACCGGCTGGAAGCCGTTTTGCTCGAGCACGAAGCACACCATTTCACGAATTGGAGCTTCATCTTCTACGACCAGAATACGTCTCGCCATACTTTGCCCTGTCTTATCTTATTTAAGTTACAAGTTTGTAATTCGGCGCCATTATGCGTCAGATTTATGACAGATTTATGAAAAACAGTACCACGATAAGGGGCAAACCGTTGTTTTATTACAGCGGTTATTTTCCCGTCTCTGAACGTTTATAATCCTGCTTTCTCTTTTTTGCCACGGATCAGCTATGCGCATACTTCACACCTCGGACTGGCATCTGGGTCAAAATTTTTACAGCAAAAGCCGTGCGGCTGAACATGAAGCCTTCCTGAACTGGCTGCTGGAAACGGCCCGGACGCACGAGGTGGACGCGATTATTGTGGCGGGTGACATCTTTGATACCGGCTCGCCCCCCAGCTATGCGCGTGAACTGTACAACCGCTTCGTGGTGAATTTGCAGCAAACCGGCTGTCATCTGGTGATTGTCGCCGGCAACCATGATTCCGTCGCGACGCTCAATGAATCCCGCGACATCCTGGCATTTCTCAATACCACTGTCGTCGCCAGCGCCGGGCACGCCCCGCAGATCCTGAAAAAACGCGACGGCACGTCGGGGGCGGTGCTGTGCCCCATTCCCTTTTTACGGCCGCGCGACATCGTGCAAAGCCAGGCGGGGCTGTCGGGTGCGGAAAAGCAGCAGCATCTATTACAGGCCATCACCGACTATTATCACCAGCAGCACGCCGATGCCTGCGCCCTGCGCGGCGACCAGCCGATTCCGGTGATTGCGACGGGGCATCTAACCACCGTCGGGGCCAGTAAAAGTGACGCGGTACGTGACATCTATATCGGCACGCTGGATGCCTTTCCGGCGCAGAACTTCCCGCCAGCCGACTACATTGCGCTCGGGCACATACACCGGGCTCAGATCGTCGGCGGCAGCGAGCACATCCGCTACTGCGGCTCGCCAATTTCGCTCAGCTTTGACGAAACGGGCAAGGCCAAATCCGTCCATATGGTGAGCTTCTCCGAAGGAAAACTTCACGCCGTCGAGACGCTGGAGGTGCCCGTCACCCAGCCTCTGGCGGTGCTGAAGGGCGATCTTGACGCCATTACCGCCCAGCTTGAGCAGTGGCGCGGAACAGCGCTTAACCCGCCCATCTGGCTGGATATCGAAATCACCACCGACGACTACCTGCACGATATGCAGCGAAAAATTCAGGCGCTGACGGAAGATTTACCCGTCGAAGTCTTACTGGTACGCCGCAGCCGCGAGCAGCGCGAGAAAATTCTGTTAAGCGCTCAACGCGAAACGCTCAGTGAACTGCGGGTTGAAGAGGTGTTTGAACGCAGGCTCTCGCAGGAGGAAATTGACGACGCGAAGCGCGCAAGACTCAGCGAACTGTTCAGCCATACCCTGCATGCGCTCAATGATGAGGAAGAAAACGCATGAAAATTTTGAGCCTGCGTCTGAAAAATCTCAACTCCCTCAAGGGCGAGTGGAAAATTGACTTTACCGCGGAACCGTTTGCCAGCAACGGTCTGTTTGCCATCACCGGCGCAACCGGGGCAGGTAAAACCACCCTGCTTGACGCCATCTGTCTGGCGCTTTATCACGAAACGCCACGCCTGCAGAAGGTTTCTCAGGCGCAAAACGACCTGATGACGCGCGACACCGCCGAGTGCCTGGCGGAAGTGGAGTTCGAGGTAAAAGGCACCGCCTATCGCGCATTCTGGAGCCAGAACCGCGCGCGCAACCAGCCGGACGGAAACCTGCAGGCGCCGCGCGTGGAGCTGGCGCGCTGCGAAGATGGCAAAATCCTGGCCGACAAAGTGACGGATAAACTGGAGCAAACCGCCGCGCTCACCGGGCTGGACTATGGCCGCTTCACCCGCTCCATGCTGCTCTCACAGGGGCAGTTTGCCGCCTTCCTTAATGCCAGGCCGAGCGATCGCGCCGAGCTGCTGGAAGAACTGACCGGCACCGAGATCTACGGCCAGATTTCCGCCATGGTGTTTGAGAAACACAAAGCCGCCCGCAGCGTGCTTGAAAAGTGCGAGGCGCAGGCGGCGGGCGTCGTGCTGTTGAGCGAAGAGCAACAGCAGCAGTTGCAGCAAAGTTTGCAGGCGCTTACTGACGAAGAGAAAACCCTGCTGGTTCAGCAGCAAAGCCAACAGAAAGATTTTCAGTGGCTTACGCGCCATGATGAGCTCGTGCTTGAGCAACAGCGCGTCACCGCGATGCAGCAGCAGGCGCAACAGGCGCTGACGAACGCTGCGCCAGAACTGGCAAAGCTCCAGCTTGCTCTGCCCGCCGCCCAGCTTCGACCGCTTTGGGAGCACCAGCAGGAGCAAACCGCGCGCCTGAGGCAAACCCAGCAGCGAATTATTGAAGTAAATACTCGCTTACAAGCCAAAACCGCGCTGCGCGCGCGGATCCGTCATACCGCCCAACGTAATCATGAGCAGCTTCAAACCGAGCAGACGGCGCTGGCGCAGTGGCTGGCGGAGCACGAACGCTATCGCCTGCTGGGGCAGGAGATTGCCGGCTGGCGTGCCCAGTTCTCTCAGCTTAACCGCGACAAAACGCAGTTAGCCTCGCTTGCTGCGCGGATGGGGGAATTACGCAACAGGCTGGCTGAGATGCCGGAAAATTCGCTGACGCTGACGGCAGATGAGGTCAGTGCGGCTATGGAGCAGCAGTCCCGGTCACGCACGCTGCGTCAGTGGCTGACGTCGCTGCATGCCCGCTATCAGCCGCTGCAAAAGCGCCTGCGCCAGAGCGGTGAAAGCGTGCTGAAGGCCCAGGCCGAACAAAACAAACTCAATGAAACGCTGACGCTGCGTCGCCAGCAGTACAAAGAGAAACACCAGCACTATCTGGACCTCAAGGCCCTGTGCGAAACCGAAGCGACGATCAAAAAGCTGGAACATTATCGTTCGCAGCTTGAGGCCGGCAAACCCTGTCCGCTGTGCGGCTCCAGCGAGCATCCCGCCGTTGCGCAATACCAGTCGCTTGAGCTGACGGATAACCAGCGCCGCCGTGATGACCTGGAAAAAGAGGTCGCCGCCCTTAAAGAGGAAGGCCTGCTGGTGCTGGGACAGGTTAATGCCCTGACGCAGCAGATTCAGCGCGAGACAGACGAAGCGCAGATGCTCTCTCAGGAAGAGCAAGCACTCACTAAAGAGTGGATGGAAGCCTGCACTTCCCTGAACATAGCGTTAAATATTCAGGAAGATATCTCGCCATGGATGAACGAGCAGGAACAGTACGAGCGCCAGCTCTATCAGCTCAGCCAGCGTCTGACCCTGCAAAACCAGTTAAACGAGCAGGAAGTGCAGGAGCGACAGTATCAGCAGCAGCTGACGGCCGCGCGCCAGGCGCTGGAAAACACCCTGCTTTCGCTATCGCTTAACGTACCTGAAGACGGGAATGAAGCCGCCTGGCTGCACGCCCGCGAAGCGGAATTCGCGCAGTGGCAGGAGAAACAAACGCAGCACGGCGCACTTCTGGAACGCATAAACGCGCTGAAGCAGCTGCTCGACACGCTTCCGGAAACGAACGGCGAAGAGGCCGAACCGGCCATTCCGGACGGCTGGCGAGACGTTCACGACGAATGCGTGTCGCTACAAAGCCAGCTCACCGCACATCAGCAGCAGGAAAAGCTGGAGCAAGAGCGCCTGCTTCAGTCGCAGGCACAGTTCACCGCGGCGCTCTCAGCGAGCTGCTTTGCCGATCGGGACGCGTTCCTTGCCGCCCTGCTGGATGACGACGCTATTCGTCGCCTCGAACAGCTGAAGCAGTCGCTGGAAAGCCAGATACAGCAGGCCGCGGCCCTTTCCGGCCAGGCTAACCAGCAGCTGCAGGCTCATCTGGCGCTGCGGCCGGAAGGGCTCAATGCCGATGCCCCCACGCTGCAAAGCCAGCTGCAGCAGCTGGCGCAACGGCTTCGCGAGAACACCACGCATCAGGGCGAGATCCGCCAGCAGCTTAAGCAGGACAGCGATAACCGTCAGCACCAGCTGGCGTTGATGCAGCAAATTGAAGAGGCCGCGCGCGAGGCGGACGACTGGGGTTATCTGAACGCGCTGATCGGCTCCAGCACCGGCGACAAGTTCCGTAAGTTCGCGCAGGGGCTGACGCTGGACAATCTCGTCTGGCTTGCTAACCAGCAGCTTAACCGCCTGCACGGGCGTTATCTGCTGCAGCGCAAGGCCAGCGACGCGCTGGAGCTGGAAGTGGTCGATACCTGGCAGGCGGATGCGGTTCGCGATACCCGCACGCTCTCCGGCGGTGAGAGCTTCCTGGTCAGCCTGGCGCTGGCGCTGGCCCTTTCCGATCTGGTGAGTCATAAAACGCGGATCGATTCCCTTTTCCTGGATGAAGGGTTCGGCACGCTCGACAGTGAAACGCTGGATACCGCGCTGGATGCGCTCGACGCGCTGAACGCCACCGGGAAAACCATCGGCGTGATCAGCCACGTTGAGGCGATGAAAGAGCGCATTCCGGTGCAGATCAAGGTGAAGAAGATCAACGGGCTGGGATACAGCAGGCTGGATAAGGTGTTTGCGGTGGAATAAATGGGGATCGGTGCGGTCTGGTGCCCTCACCCTGGCCCTCTCCCACGGGGAGAGGGTACAAACATCAAAAACAGCAACTTTCGTTGCTGTTTTGCTTTTACCTTGCCTCACCCTGGCCCTCTCCCACAGGGAGAGGGAATAAACATTATTTGCTTTTATTCCGGCCACAGCCACGCCGCGCCGCGCACGCCGCTGGAGTCACCGTGGACAGCTTTGCGGATCGGGGTTTCACACTCGCCGCCGAAGACCCACTGTTTGACAAGGTTCGGAACCGTGGCGTACAGCCGGTCAACGTTGCTCATGCCGCCGCCGAGCACAATCACGTCCGGATCGAGAATATTCACCACGTGCGCCAGGGATTTCGCCAGCCGCATTTCGTAGCGGCTAAGGGCCAGCTCGGCGACCGGATCCTGTTCTTCGACCAGACGCATGATTTCGTTGCCCTTTAACGGCTGGCCGCTTAAGCGGTGGTAGTCGGTAGCAAAACCGGTGCCGGAGATAAACGTCTCAATACAGCCCTGCTTTCCGCAGTAGCACGGCACTTCAGCGCGGTATTTAAGCTCGTCTTCATCCATCCACGGCAGCGGGTTGTGTCCCCACTCGCCCGCGGTGCCGTTACCGCCGATATGGACGCGTCCGCCGAACGCCACGCCCGCGCCGCAGCCGGTACCGACGATCACGGCAAACACGGTCTGGGCACCGGCCGCCGCGCCGTCGATGGCCTCAGAGACCGCCAGACAGTTGGCGTCGTTGGCCAGACGCACTTCCCGGTTCAGACGTTGGCTCAAATCTTTGTCAAACGGCTGACCGTTGAGCCAGGTGGAGTTGGCATTTTTAACCACCCCGGTATACGGCGAGATCGACCCCGGGATCCCCATCCCGACGCTGCCGGTTTGTCCTGTGGCCTGCTCGGCCATCTCAACCAGCCTGGCAATGGTCTCGATAGTCTGGTGATAATCATCGCGCGGCGTAGGCAGACGGTGGCGGAACAGCTGTTCCCCCTGCTCGCTCAGTGCGATAACTTCTGTTTTGGTGCCGCCCAAATCAATGCCAATACGCACAAGATTCTCCTCATTATTTTGATTATCAACAGAGTAGAAGCACGCATCCCGATTAGCAATGCAAGCGATGCGACAATTCGTTATCATGCCCGCTGATTTAACGACAAGGCCGTGGAAATTATCATGCTGTGGTTCAAAAATTTGATGGTTTACCGTCTCAGCCGCGACGTTTCGCTGCGTGCAGAAGAGATGGAAAAACAGTTAGCCGCTTATACCTTTTCCCCTTGCGGTAGCCAGGATATGGCAAAAACCGGCTGGGTTCCGCCAATGGGTTCACAAAGCGATGCACTGACCCACGCCAGCAGCACGGGTCAAATCATCGTCTGCGCCCGTAAAGAAGAGAAAATCCTGCCGACGCCGGTGGTTAAGCAGGCGCTCGAAGCGAAAATTTTCAAGCTGGAAGCCGAACAGGGCCGCAAGCTGAAAAAGACCGAAAAAGATTCGCTGAAAGACGAAGTGCTGCACTCCCTGCTGCCGCGCGCCTTCAGCCGCTTTAGCCAGACCATGATGTGGATCGACACCGTCAACGGGCTGATCATGGTGGACTGCGCCAGCGCCAAGAAAGCAGAAGATACTCTGGCCCTGCTGCGTAAAAGCATCGGATCTTTACCGGTCGTTCCGCTGGCGCTGGAAACGCCGATCGAGCTGACGTTGACCGAATGGGTACGCAGTGGCGCTGCGGCTCAGGGTTTCCAGATCCTTGATGAAGCCGAGCTGAAAGCCCTGCTGGAAGATGGCGGCGTGATCCGCGCGAAGAAGCAGGATCTGGTGAGCGACGAGATCGCTGTACACATCGAAGCGGGTAAAGTGGTCACTAAACTGGCGCTCGACTGGCAGCAGCGCATCCAGTTCGTGATGTGCGACGACGGCTCCGTGAAGCGTCTTAAGTTCTGCGACGAGTTGCGCGATCAGAACGAAGATATCGACAGGGAAGATTACGCCCAGCGCTTTGACGCGGACTTTATCCTGATGACCGGCGAGCTGGCCGCGTTGATTCAGAATCTGGTGGAAGGTCTCGGCGGCGAAGCGCAGAGATAACAGGCAAAACGCAGGCCGGGTAAGCGTTAGCGCCACCCGGCTTATTTTTTATTTCAGGTAGCGGCACAGATAAGAGGTAGGTTCAGCGACCTGCAAATGGAACTCGCTGTGGCCAGGGACGTTGAAAACTTGCCCGGCAGCGTAAACTTTCCATTCCGTTTCACCCGGCAGTAAGACGTTCAGCGCCCCGCTGACGACCGTCATTTCTTCAGCTTCCGCCGTGCCAAAGGTGTATTCCCCTTCCGCCATAACGCCGACACTGGCGCGGCCAGTGCTGCTGCTGGTAAAACCAATGGATTTCACTTTACCGGAAAAGTATTCGTTACTTTGAAGCATGAACTGGCCCTTATATTTTTAGATAAAAATTCACTATAGGGGCCACGCTCATCACCTGTCACGCAAAATCATTACATAAGGAGTTCCGAGGCCAGGCGAGCCATCAGAACGTTGGATAACAGCACGGGAACATCCAGCGCTTTTTGCAGCAGATCACGATGATGCTGATGGAAACCGAGGCAGTCCAGAATCAGGACATCTGCCCCTCTCTCAAGCAGTTCCTTCCCGGCAGCAATGAGCTTGGCCTCACTGTCCCAGAACGGATTTGCCAGCGCATACAAGGGCACTTTTTCCAGCACGTGCCACTTTGCTTCCTGGTTATCCATAAGCTCCTCAATGGGCACAATCACCCCCACCTGATGACCATCCACGATGGAGGCCACCAGCGGTGGAATGATCCGCATCGGCTCCAGCAAAATCGCATTACGCGCCGTGAGGCCCTTAATGGGCGCGGTACTCATCAGTAAAATAACGTCATAACCTTGATTATCGAGCACTTCTATTACGCCCTGCAGCGAGCGCTCGATTTTCTGGCGTGAAACATTCGCCAGTTTACCGTCGCTTAATAACGTCGCCAAGGGATCCTCCCCCGCCTCGACAGCGTAGTCTTCCATGACCTCTTCCCGACTCATCTTCCCCAGCAGGCTAAGATGCGTTATCTGTTGTTCAGATACATGCTCGGTTAAGAGCGGTAACACTTCGCTTACAGGGACCACACCAATGGTGAGGATCGCCAACGTTGCCTTCATCTTGATCGCCTTCCATTACTTCAACATCGTGCACACAGGTACAGGCTCACTACGCTGCACAGTTCATTTTTTCAACAAAACAGCACCAAGCGTAGCAGGTGATCCCGACATCGAAATGTAAAGATCGCCTGCCGATACCGGAGTTACTTGTAATAACTAAATATTAACTCCTGCTTAACTTTCCCGATGAGTAAAAAGTGTGATTCAGGCACGATACTGGAACGTTTAGGAAAACATTCAGGTTATGTCGGGATCTTCATAGCGCCGTTTCGCATCCAGCGCTTCCTGTTCAGTCTCGTGTTCACTGATCAGCGAGTCCGGCTTGGGGTGATCGGCACGCAGTTGGTACCAGGTCACGGTATGACCCGTCTGGCCTTTTTCAACGGTAACAATGCGCGCTTCACGCGGATAGGGAGGTCTGGTTGGCATAGCTCATCCTTTTTTTATGTCTGAGCTATAAGTATAGACGCCGGTTAGCTGGCACAAGCCAAACGCAGGGCGGTAATAATCTGAATCACAACCTCTTCGGGAGAGGCTGACGCATCCACCACGTGGTGAGCCGCTTCGCGGTATAGCGCATCGCGTTCGGCCAGCACTTCGCTCACCTCTTCGCTGAGCGGCCTGGAGGTCAGCGCGGGGCGTTGCCCCTCTTCCGGAAAGGCTTCCAGCCGCCCTACCAGAGCCGACACCGGCGCGCTGAGATAAATCACAATCCCCTTTTCGCGCATAAAGTGACGATTGCACTCCGCCAGAACGATGCCGCCGCCGGTCGCGATCACGGCAGACGGGGTAGTGACCGCTTTCAGCGCGGCCGTTTCGCGCGCGCGAAAGCTCTCCCATCCCTCTTGCTCAACGATCTCAGCGATGGTTTTTCCGGCCTCAGTTTGAAGCCAGTGGTCGGTATCAACAAACTGGCGATGACACACGCGTGCCAGCTCCAGGCCAACGGTGGTTTTCCCACAGCCGCGGGGGCCAACTAAAAAGATGGGTTGGGTCATGCCAGGTGTTCCCCTTGATGCCGAATGGCTGAAGAGTGTAAAGAAATAATTGCAGAAGATGTTGCGATTACTTTACTGCAAAGCGGTACGGGATGACAACCCTGTGGAGGCCACACTGTACCACAAATTGACAATAATTATCATTACGCTGTGCGGCGCTTCACTTCCAGCAGCCATTTATCCAGCTCGGCAGCGAACAGCTGACGGTCGCGCTGGGACAGGCTGTCCGGTCCACCGGTCTGCACGCCGCTGGCCCGCATCGTATCCATAAAATCGCGCATGGTAAGCTTTTCACGAATGGTCGAAGGCGAGTAACGCTCCCCGCGCGGATTGAGCGCCGCCGCCCCTTTCTCCAGCACTTCGGCAGCCAGCGGAATATCCGCCGTGATCACCAGATCCTCCGCGCTGCACAGGCGAACAATTTCGTTATCCGCCACGTCGAATCCGGCCGGCACGCGCAAAGAGCGGATGAACCGCGAAGGCGGTACGCGAATATTCTGGTTAGCCACCAGCGTCAGCGGCATCTGAACGCGCTCGGCGGCACGAAATAAAATCTCTTTAATCACATTCGGACACGCGTCCGCATCAACCCAAATCGCCATATTGTCTCCCCATAATGAGTCTGCCGACTATTGTCGCCTGCATTTCGTTGTTAAGCTATCAATCAGAGATAACAACGCATAATGACGGAGAATCGTGATGGACAAGAAAATCGGGTTTATCGGCTGCGGTAACATGGGCAAAGCCATCCTGGGCGGTCTGATCGCCAGCGGGCAGGTGCTGCCGGGTCAGATTTGGGTCTATACCCCGTCACCGGACAAAGTCGCCGAGTTGCGCGATCAATACGGGATCAACGCCGCCGAAAGCGCGCAGGAAGTCGCCCAGGTCGCCGATATCGTCTTTGGCGCCGTCAAGCCAAACATCATGATCAAAGTGCTAAGCGATATCACCTCCAGCCTGAATAAAGAGACGCTGGTCGTGTCGATTGCCGCGGGCGTCACGCTCGATCAGCTGGCGCGCGCGCTGGGTCACGATCGTAAAATCGTCCGCGCGATGCCCAATACCCCCTCGCTGGTCAATGCCGGCATGACCTCCGTCACGCCTAACGCGCTGGTGACCACGGAAGAAGTAGCCGACGTGCTGAATATTTTCCGCTGCTTCGGTGAAGCAGAAGTGATTGCCGAATCGATGATCCATCCGGTGGTCGGCGTGAGTGGCTCAGCCCCTGCCTATGTGTTCATGTTTTTAGAAGCGATGGCCGACGCCGCCGTGCTTGGCGGAATGCCGCGCGCGCAGGCGTATAAGTTCGCCGCGCAGGCCGTCATGGGCTCCGCCAAAATGGTGCTGGAAACCGGCAAACATCCGGGTGAACTGAAAGATATGGTCTGCTCTCCGGGCGGTACCACCATCGAAGCGGTGCGGGTGCTGGAAGAGCGCGGGTTCCGCTCGGCCGTCATTGAAGCGATGGCAAAATGCATGGAAAAATCAGAGAAGCTGAGTAAATCCTGATTTCTGACCGGGCGTCAGGCGGCCACTTCGGTGCGGCCGCGCCCGGCATTTTTCGCCTTATAGAGCGCCACGTCAGCCGCCTTTAGCCATTCCCGATAGTGTCCAAACTGCGGTCCCCAGGGGGCAACGCCGACGCTGATGCGCAGCGCTTCTTTTGGCGCGCACGGTAACGTCAGCTTTTCCAGCCGCTCATGCAGTCGCGACATCACGGCGATGGCGCTCTCCGCCGCTGTCTGCGACATGATCACCGCAAACTCATCCCCGCCAAACCGGCCGATCGCATCGCCTGACCGTACCGACCGCTGGAGCTGACGCGTAATGGCAACGATCGCCTCGTCGCCCACGTCGTGCCCCCATGTGTCGTTGATATTTTTAAAGTGGTCGATATCAATCAGCAATATCGTGGCGGTGCTGTGGTCGCGCCGACAATGCTCAAATTCATTTCGCAGCAGCATTTCCCAGTGTCGGCGGTTGAAGACCCCGGTCATCCCGTCTCGTGTGCTCATCATTTCCAGCCGCTGCTTATGTTCCGCAAGCCTGACGGCGGTTCGGTGGCTGAGCCAGGCAAACAGCATGGGATAAAGAACGAGTACGGGTAACGTTAAGCCCCACTCCACAAGGTCGGGGTTGAAGACGACAACCTTCCCGACGAGTGGCAGGGTCACCAGCGCGGAGAGCAGGGTCAACGCGATCCCCGGGAGAAACAGACGACAGCCCCCGGAGCCCATCATATTCATCCCTACCATCATCACCAGCGCTGCCGTGGGTAACGCATTCATCCCCATCACGCCGATCCAGAGCCCGGCAATAATGGCATCGATTTTAAGATTGAAAATTTCCTGCTGATGGGGTGAAGCGGCGCGGCAGGACAGCTGCCAGGCAAAATGGGGCCAGACGAACGACCACCCCACCAGTAAAAGCCACCAGCCGCCGGGTAAAAAATGGGTGACCAGCATCCCCGCAACGGGGAAAAACATTGCCGCCAGGCCGACGGCGCGCGCCAGCCTGACTCGCCGGGCAAACTGAATGCCGGCGCGGTGAGGGTCATCCTGAGAAAGGGTTAAACTCCACTCTTCACGAATGCGCTTTTTGTTGTAATACGTTTCATCATTCATCATTTTTGGGAATATTCTGAAACATTTTCCCAAATTATAGAGAGGGGGTCTGCGGGGAAAGTATGAAATTTCGGGTGAGCCGCCAGAGCCGCTCACCCGTTTGAACTACACTTTTTTCTTCAGGCACGCGCTCATGAACTTGCTGCGGTCGTCCCCTTTAAGGGACTGTTCGGTTGCTTTCGCATTACACTCGCGCATTTTTTGCTGCTGCGGCGTCAGACTTTTTTCAGCCGGCTTCGCGGCGCCGTTTTTAAGGCAGTCGCTCATGTATGTCTTGCGAGCATCTCCCTTCAGACTCTGAGACGTCGCCTGTTGATTACAGGTGGTCATACGCTGCTGTTGCGGCGTTAACGTTTTCTCTTCCGCGTTCGCCGATGCGATCAGGAACAGGCCAGAGAGCAGAGTAATCAGTAATGTTGTTTTCATTGCACCATCCTTTTGTGAACATTCCCTGTAAGTCTGGTTCGTGACAGGAAAAAAACCACCCGGCAGATGTGATTTCCGCCGGGATTTTATCATTTAAGACCCAGCGCCGCCTTCATGGTGTAGAACAGATCCGTTTGATCGGTCAGGCCTACCACGTTTGCCGCGTGCGGCCCATAGGCTGCAATGCGCAGCTGGGTGCCGGTGTGCTCCATGGACTCTTCTTCAGAGTTGCCGTAGCTCAACACCATAACGGCGCCATCTTCGGTATTCAGCGCCTGCGTCAGGCCCGGGGCCTTGGTATCTGCCGGAATAATCTGGCTGGCGTGCGCATGGTCCGCGGTGACCACCACCAGGGTGTTACCGTCTTTTTTCGCGAACTCAAGCGCCTTCTGCACCGCTTCGTCCAGATCGACGGTTTCGCCAATCTGGCCGCACGGGTTCGCCGCATGATCCTGCTTATCAATCGACGCGCCTTCCACCTGCAGGAAGAACCCTTTTTCGCCCTTGCTCAGCAGAGAGATGGCTTTATCAGTCATCGCCGCCAGCGTCGGTACGCTGTCCGTGCGTTTCGGGTTAGGCGTACAGGTTACGGCAGGTTTATCGATATTGCCGTGATAAGAGGCTTTTGGTCCTTCCCAGCGCACGGGCATGTTGCCGTCAGAGAATAGCCCCAGCAGCGGCTTGTCCTGGTTCGCCTCGGTGATGGCTGCCAGCGAACTGGCGTCACTCACCAGCTGATAGCCGCGGGCCTGCGCCTGCTCGCGCAGCGTTTTGCCCTGCCACTCGCCCGCCGTCGCGGTTTCTGCGAAGGTTTTCGCGCCGCCGCCCAGGGTCACGTCAGGACGCGCGTTCAGCAGCTGTTCCGTAATCGAGCCTTTGCCGCCTTTTTCCAGCGCGTTCGTCGGACATTTTTCGCTGGTCACTGACGGACCGTAGCATTTACGCGAGGTTACATGCGCCACCAGCGCCGCGGGCGTTGCATCCTGAAGTTCAGCGGTGGAGACGTTGCCGGTCGCAAGGCCCGCCGCTTTTGCCATCTCCAGAAGGGTTTGGTGATCTTTTTCGTGAATATCCACACCCAGCGCGCCATTATAGGTTTTCACGCCGGTGGACCACGCCGTAGCAGAGGCCGCCGAGTCCGTGACGTAATCCGGTTTACCGGTTTTTTTATCCAGGGCGTAATGGGTATATTGTCCGGTCAACGGTAATGCGTCGATACCTTTAAAAAAGCCGCCCGCACCCTCGGCATAATTTCGCGCCGCCGTAATTTCGGAATCCCCCATTCCATCGCCAATAAGCAGAATAATATTTTTCGCCGGCTTATCATTCAGCGAAGCCCGAATAGCGGCAGTTTGATCTTCTGATAAACGGCGTGCGCCGCCAGGCTGGGTGATATCCCCTTTTGCCGCGCGATTATCCAGCACGCGGGTTTGGGCAGTATCGGCATAAATGGCAGGGGTAATTAACAGGGGAAGTAATGCGATGAAAAGTGCGCTCTGTTTCAATTTATTTTCTCCATGTACAAATACATAAAAATAAAAACAGAGCGACTATAGGCATCCTGCATGACAATTCTATGACACGTCGTTACGTCCTGTGACGGTTTAGGTGCGAGGATGCCTTAACAGCTTCTTTACGTACTGGTGGAGCATCTCGGCATCCTCAACCGGAACCTGCGATTCAGGCCTGACGCTGTCCAGTGCGCCTTCCACGCTCTCAATCAACGCCTGTTGATCGGTTTTCGCCATTTGTCGCAGCAGCGCGGTGACCACAATTTCCAGTGCTTCGACCTGAGCAACCAGCTCTTTTGACTCCTCTTCCTTTTGTGCCAGTTTGACCAGCAATTCAGCAATGAGATTTTTCATCGTGCCAGTTCCTTTTTCAGTTTTGTCTGAAGTTAGCATTCTGAATCCATAATGCAAAGAGAAGAAATTTATTATGGTATGCAAAAGTGATGCAGGAATAAAAATAAAGAACCGCGCGGTGAGCGAAACGTTTTTCTATAAAAAAACGCCGCATTTTGTTATATAAAAATGCGACTACCATAAGAATATATAATACATCAACGAAACGATTATCTCGACGATTTCGCTTCCGCCATTTGTCTGCGGCGACGCAGTGCAATAGCCAGCTGGATAATATTGATTAAAACGACAATCGCCGTGGCGGCAAATACCCAACGAAAACCGGCCATCGCGGAAACGGATGCGCCAATAAGCGGACCGGCAACATTCCCCAGATACATAAATGACTGGTTATATCCAAAGATACGCCCCGTCACCTGGTCGCTGGAATATTTAACCAGCAGGGTCTGTACCGCAGGCAACATTGCACCATCAGCAAACCCGAGCAGGAATCGCAATACGCCTAGCTGAAGCGGAGAGGTGACAAAAGACATCGCGAAGAAGAGCACAACCGCAAAGATCAGCGTCGCCATCAGGATGCGCGCGGTGCCGATCCTGTCACCCAGTTTTCCCAGACGCGGCGCGGAAATCAGGGCGGATACGCCCGGCACGGCCGCAATCATGCCGCTCAGAAAAGCGATATTTGTGCTATCCGGCTCCATCGACTTGATAAACAGCGCCAGAATCGGACCGACCGAACCGTTACAGAGCTGGATAACCATAGTGGTCACAAACAGGCTGATCATCAGTCCCGGATAGGGCAGCGAGGCGAAGACGGCCTTGCCGCTCAGGCGTTCAGATTTACTGATAACCGGGCGTCCTCCCTCTTTGATAAGAAAGAGCGTGACCAGAAAACTGACCACCAGCAGGATCGCGGTGATGATAAATACCGCGCGCAGCCCGACGTGGTCCGCCAGAAAGCCCCCCAGCAGCGGACCGCCGATGACGCCGCTGATCTGCGCCGTGGAGAGCGTGCTCAGCGCCCAGCCGCTACGCTCGCGCGGCACCTGAGAGGCGACCAGCGCCATGGCGTTTGGAATGTACCCGGACGTCAGCCCCATCACCGCGCGCAGGAAAAACAGCTGCCAGACGTTGGTGGCGAAGGCCTGGAGCAGAATGGCGATCGCCATCCCGAGCGAGGCGCGCAGCAGCATCAGTTTACGGCCTTTCCGATCCGCCAGGCTGCCCCACATCGGTGACACAATGGCGGACACCAGAAACGTGACGCTGAACGTCAGGCCGGACCACATGGAGAGCGCTTCATGCGAGGTCACCCCCAGCTGCGAGACGTACAGCGGCAGGAATGGCAGGATCTGGCTAATGGCCAGCCCGGTAAAGAAGCAGCCAAACCAGACCGAGATAAGATTAACTTTCCAGGATTCCATAACGAAATAGTCTTCATTTTTAGGCGAATTCGCCGACAGATTAGCAAGTTACGCGTTTTGACGTCGCACCAGAGATGCGGCCCGACTGACTTTGGTGTTTTATCTTCCCAGTCATCATATTTGTGAAACAAGTCACAATTCATCCATTTTCTGGCGGAATATTATGCTTCACCGGCAGAGTCCGAAACCGTGCATTCCCAGATGAAAATGGTTGGCATGCGCCGCGTTATACTCCGGCCCGAGGCCGTTTCCGTAGTAGCCGCAGCTTGCCGCCAGCATGGCCTTTAGCCATGGCTGCGTTGTTGCCGCCTTCCAGCCGTTCAGCACCGTGACGCGCTCCCCGTTCGCCAGCCGAAAGGCGGCGATATCCAGCGCCTCCGCCGTGGCATGCTCACTGCGTCGCGCGTCAGGGCGGTGATAGATATTGCGGCAGGCAAAACTGCCGAGGTGGTCGATACGCGCAAGGTCGCTGCCCGTATAGCGCTTTGTCAGCGGTCGGGCCTGCTGGCTGATAAACAGCGCAGAGCTGAGCGCCAGCGGACAGCTAGCAAGAAAACTGCTGTTCAGGCCGACCGGACCGAAGTCACGCACGCGCACGACGTTGTTAAGCGGACACGCGCCGCCGCTGCCCGCCACCGGCTGGGTGTGGATGAGATCTCTTTGGTTAGCCTGCGCGAGCAGGCTCTCGCACTCCTCGGGGTTTAAACGCCGAAGCTTATACTGGGTGATTCGGCCCGGCGGGTCGTCCAGCGTCATCGGCATGAAAGGGTTGTAGTAAGACGGCAACCAGCGGTAACCCACCGTTGCAACGGCCACAATGATGAATACGGTCAGCAGCGTTTTTCCTTTCACTCTCCCCCCTCAACATTCCCCAAAACATTATGGCAGAAGGCCGCGAAACCCGCCGGGCATCGTGGTATGTTATTGGCTTTTCGTCAGACTGGAAGAGAGTGAGATGGCTAAGCAGCGCGTAGGTATTGTCTTTGGGGGAAAATCAGCGGAGCACGAAGTGTCATTGCAATCGGCTAAAAATATCGTTGATGCGATCGATAAAAGCCGTTTCGACGTGGTGCTGCTGGGCATTGATAAACAGGGCCAGTGGCACGTGAACGATGCCAGCCAGTATCTGCTGAATGCTCACGATCCGGCCCATATCGCCCTTAATCCTTCGGAAGTAAGCGTCGCCACCGTACCCGGCGTCGTGAAGGGGCAGCTCATCGACGCCGGCAACGCTCAGGCTCTCGCCCAGATCGACGTTGTCTTCCCTATTGTTCACGGCACCCTGGGCGAAGATGGTTCCCTGCAGGGGATGCTGCGCATGGCCAACCTGCCGTTCGTCGGCTCGGACGTCCTCGGCTCTGCAGCGTGCATGGACAAAGACGTCACCAAACGCCTGCTGCGCGATGCCGGGCTGAATATTGCGCCATTCGTGACCCTCACCCGCGCAAACCGCGACAAACACAGCTTCGCGCAAATCAGCGGAGAGCTGGGTCTGCCGCTGTTTGTGAAGCCGGCAAACCAGGGCTCCTCCGTGGGCGTCAGCAAAGTCACCAGCGAAGCAGAGTTCACGCAGGCTGTCCGTCTGGCGTTTGAGTTCGACCATAAAGTGGTGGTTGAGCAGAGCATCAAAGGCCGTGAAATTGAGTGCGCCGTGCTGGGCAACGATTTTCCACAGGCGAGCACCTGCGGCGAAGTGGTGTTAAACAGCGACTTCTACTCGTACGACACCAAATACATTGATGACAAAGGCGCGCAGGTTGTCGTTCCTGCGGATATCGATCCGGCGATTAACGATAAGATCCGGGCGATCGCCATTCGCGCTTATCAGACGCTCGGCTGCTGCGGCATGGCGCGCGTGGATGTGTTCCTGACGCCGGAAAACGAAGTGGTGATCAATGAAATTAACACGCTGCCGGGGTTCACTAACATCAGCATGTATCCAAAACTGTGGCAGGCCAGCGGCCTGAGCTACCCGGAACTGATCACCCGCCTGATCGAACTGGCGCTGGAGCGTCACGCCGCCGACAGCGCGCTTAAAAGTTCCGTAAACGGTTAATCGGCGCTCTTCGCCTCATCCGCTGTCGTCTCTTCAGGACGACGGCGGATAATCAGCCCCGCCAGCCAGAAACTTATCACCCAGGTCACCAGCCCGACGGCATAGGTTTGCCACCCTTTTGCTTCAAACCCCAACAGGCCCACGACACCGTTAAGAATAAAGATCAGCCCGATGGCAAAGGCGTAGTAGTGCCAGTCACGGCGTAGTTTGGACGTGAGCTTCATAACAACTCCGGCAGGAAAAAAAGACATCCTCTCACAGTTTTACGGCCAGGTCTGTGGCAAATACGGAAATTCTGAAACGCGACGCAATTTCACTTAAGTGATGAAATTGTGATGTGCTGCAGAAATCGACAATCCAGGAGAATTCCTGAGCGCAAATTACCACGATTCTGATATTGACAAATGCGATGACCTGTCAAACTCACCCCGTAAGACGCGTATTAAAACAGAGTGATACCACGGGAGGTCAACATGGCTGACTTTACATTGTCGAAACCGATTTTTGGCGGCAAACCAAAAACCTCCACGGCGGGTAATATTGCTTATGCCCTGTTTGTCCTGTTCTGCTTCTGGGCCGGCTCACAGCTGCTCAACATGCTGGTCCATGCCCCCGGCGTTTATGAACACCTGATGCAGGTGCAGGATAACGGACGCCCGCGAGTTGAGATTGGGTTTGGCGTAAGCACCCTGTTCGGCCTGATCCCCTTCCTCGCGGGATGTATGATTCTGGGCGTTGTAGCGTTAGTTCTGCGCTTTCGCCGTCGCCGTTAAAGCCCCATACAGCGCGCCCGGCGATCGTCCACGCGTTTTGCGAACCATGCGGTTGTCAGGTTACGCGTGATCTTCGGGCTTTCCAGCTGGATCCCCGGCAGGATCGCCCTCGGTAACGTTTTCCCACTTTTCTGCTCCGCAAGCGCAAACACCTTCTTGTACAGATCCGTTTTCTCAAAGGCCAGGCTATCGCCTTTCTCAAGCTGACGGCGAATGTCGCTGTTGCTCAAGCCAAGCGTTGTCGATAATTTCCGTACTGCCAGCTCGGTGCTTCCCGCCTCGCTGCTGCCGTAAGCGATGAGATCGCCGTCCAGCGCCAGCTTGACGCCGCTTGCGCGGCTGACCGCACTCTGGAATGCCGCATTACGGCTGGCATACCAGCCCGCGTTAAAGTCGGCAAAGCGGTACAGCGGCTCATTGTAGTTCGCCGGATAGTTCAGCAGATGATACGTGCCGAACCACAGCCCACCGCGCAGGGAAAAGACCTCCTGACGCACCGTACCGTCGATTTTCCACGGGTAGCCGTCGGTATGCTTCTCCGCGAACGCAATGCTCACCTGCATCGGGCCACCGGTATGTACCGGGTTCAGCGAGCCGAACAGCTTCTGCCCCATCGGGACCATACTGATGAAATCATCAAAGATGGCGCTAAGCTGTTTTTCGGTTTTCACCGCATCCAGCCGTTCGCTGTAGCTTTTGCCATTCGGCGAGGTGATTTTAAGCGCGGTATGCACCAGGAAAACCGGGATATGCATGGACTCCGCGCGGCGGTCGATCTCTTTCCAGGCAATTTTGTTTAGGCCCGGCACCACCGGGTCTGACTGGTACATTGACTCCTGCTGCGCCACCGCTAGCACAGAGCAGATATTCTCCTCGGTCGGCGCAATCTTTTGGCTTTCAAAGGTTTTTGCCAGCGCATCTGCCCACGCATTGCGATCCTTCACGCTGGCGGGCATTTTCTGCCGCACAACGCTCGCCACATCGACGGGCTTCTCCCCCTTTTTGAGCGGAGCGGCCCCTTTTTCGGCACAGCCTGCCAGCACAAGAGCGGCCAGCAAGGACAACGGTAACGCGCGCGGTACGGCAAAAGACATAGCAACTTCCTGTATTAGCTAAATGTGTTGGTGACTTCCTGCAGGTCACGATCGTCCAGCTCACGTTCAAAACTGCGCAGACGTTTGTAGATGGACATCAGTTCTACCAGGGTGGTCCAGGAGCTGATCAGGTACTGGAACGAGCCTCGAACCTGACCGAAAACGTTGGTAATCTGCGTCATCAGACCGAGCGTAATCGTACCCGCAACAATCGACGGGAACAGCAGGAACAAACCGAAAACGTTATCCACCTGCAGATACAAAATACGCGCGATGTTGAAATACATATAGTGGAAGTAGAGTCGGAAGTAGTTACGACGCACGGCGCCAAACAGCTCGCGGACGGTCGGCGGCGAGGCGCGGTTGGGATCATCTTCACCGTAAACCAGCTCTTTACGGTAAGCGGCTTCCACGCGTTGATTTTTAAACTCCAGACCCGGCAGCTTGATCCCCACTACCGCCAGCAGGCCCGTCCCCATCAGCGACCAGACGATCGCGGCAATCACCAGACCATACGGAATATGACCGACAATAGGCAGATCCGGCACGTGCGCAGAGAGCGTTACCAGCACGGGCAGGAAGGCGATCAGCGTCATGATGGCGTTGATAAAGCTGACGCCCATGTCTTCAAGGGTGGAGGCAAAACGCATGGTGTCTTCCTGCACGCGCTGCGCGGCGCCTTCGATATGGCGCAGGTGCTGCCAGTGCGCCATGTAATGTTCATTCATCGCGGTACGCCAGCGGAAAACGTAGTGGCTGACGAAGAAGTTGTTCATCACGCCGATGATAACCGCAATCAGGGCGATACCGAGGAAGATCCCGACTTCATGGTAGAACTGGTTGATAGTCACCTTGTGCGGCGAGCTCAGCGCGGTCTGGATCAAATCGTAGAACGGCGCATACCAGGCGTTAACCGCCACGCCCACTTCGACAAGAAACCAGGTGACAAAGATAATCAGCGATGTGCCGAGGATCGACCAGTACTGCCAGCGGTGCGGAGAATACATAAACCAGAACAGCGCAAACAGCCCAACGCACACCATATAGTAGGCGTAAAACAGCAGATAGCTCAGCGACCAGAAGCGCGCCGCGCTAATCGGCACCTCGCCCGTTGCTCCCGTGATACGCGTCAGCCATGCGCCGCCGCCCGCCTGCCAGAAAATGACAGCGATGAGTGCCCAAATAAATGCCGACAGGAAAAAAGGCCCCGGCTTTGGGAAAAAAGACTTAAACATAATGCTTCCTTCTTGTTGTTATGGCTGTTGCTGCGCACAACACGTTACCACACGAAAAACCTGCCCGAGCCAGCCTCCCGGCTCCGGCAAAAAGGTCAGACCCGAGCGTTAATTATTAGTTCGCTTTCCAGTTTTCAAGAATTGTTTCGGTGCGTTTCACCGCGAGAGGATTCGCCGGCGCGATGAAGTTACGCCAGACGTCGTTGTGGTGGTTAATCAGGATCTGCGCATCTGCCGCCGGGCGATTGGCGGTAGTGTGGGCATCTTCCGCCACGATAATGTGATAACCCCGGCTGACGCCGTTCTTAATCGTCGCATCGACGCAGTAGTCGGTGGCGCAGCCGCAGATGACAAACTCGCGAATGCCCTGCTCACGCAGCAGCGTCTCTAGCGCGGTGTTATAGAAGGCATCACAGGCGGTTTTAGTGACGTAAAGCGCGTCAGCAGGCTGATGGAGTTCAGGCAGTAGCGCAAACCCTTCGCTTCCCTCTTCCAGGCCCCCGGCCTCGATATGCTGAATAAAAATCACCTTGTCGGCTGCCTGCGTAAGCTGGTTGATCAGAGAGACACACTTTTCGCGCTGATGACGAGGGGTTTCAAATACCCCGTTCTGCATATCGACAACCATAACCACACGCTTCTCAGACATACCGTTCTCCGTAAGATTGAGGGACACTGGTGCCTATCATAAGCCCGATGTCACAAAATGGGAGATGGCTCGTCAGTAAATTGTTCATATTTACCCATGGTTACGTTTTTCTCGCTATCGTTATGCAATTCGGGGCATTGCGCGGTACCGTTTAGTAGTATAAATACCCATTACTTTCCTCATTCACTTCATGGATGCTTTTCGTTGAAACGTTGTCTGCTCTCTTTTGCCGCGCTGTGTGCGGTGAGCTTTTCTACCGCCCAGGCAGCCCAACCGCTGACGGCGCCCGTTTTAGCTTCAGATATTGCCGATCGCTACGCGAACCTTATCTATTACGGCAGCGGCGCGACCGGGATGGCGATGGTCGTCATCGACGGCAACCAGCGTGTGTTCCGCAGCTTTGGCGAAACGCGCCCAGGAAATAACGTTCACCCGCAGCTGGATTCCGTTATCCGCATCGCGTCCTTAACCAAGCTGATGACCAGCGAAATGCTGGTGAAACTGCTCGACCAGGGCGTGGTGAAGCTCGACGACCCGCTCAGCAAATACGCGCCGCCAGGCGCCCGGGTACCCACGTATCAGGGGACGCCAATCCGGCTTGTGAACCTTGCCACCCACACCAGCGCCCTGCCGCGCGAGCAGCCAGGCGGGGCGGCGCACCGTGACGTATTTGTCTGGCCAACGCGCGACCAGCGCTGGAGCTACCTGAGCACCGCCACGCTGAAGGCGGCGCCGGGTTCGCAGGCCTCTTATTCAAACCTGGCCTTTGACCTGCTGGCGGACGCCCTTTCAACGGCGGCTGGCAAACCCTACACGCAGCTGTTTGAAGAGCAGATAACCCGTCCGCTGGGTATGAAAGACACCACCTTTACCCCGTCCCCGGATCAGTGCCGTCGCCTGATGGTGGCGGAGAAAGGCGCTAGCCCCTGTAATAACACGCTCGCGGCCGTGGGCAGCGGCGGGGTCTATTCCACGCCTGGCGACATGATGCGCTGGATGCAGCAGTTCCTTTCCTCAGATTTCTACGCCCGCAGCAGCCAGGCCGATCGCATGCAGACCCTGATTTATCAGCGCACTCAGCTGCAACGCGTCATCGGTATGGACGTGCCGGGTAAAGCCGATGCGCTCGGCATGGGCTGGGTCTATATGGCACCGAAAAATGGCCGTCCGGGTATTATTCAGAAAACCGGCGGCGGCGGCGGATTCATCACCTATATGGCCATGATCCCGCAGTCAAACGTGGGCGCATTTGTGGTGGTCACCCGCTCCCCGCATACGCGTTTCGTCAATATGAGTGACGGGATTAATAACCTGGTGGCAGAACTGAGCGCCAATAAGGCCCAGGTGCTCACCGCGTCAAACTGATCTTAATATTCCGTGGGCAAGCGGTTGATGCTGACCAGCTTGCCCCGGCTCATATTGATATAGTTTCCCTGCCTCAGGGCGGCAAGCACCTCGGCAACAACGGAGCGTGAAATTCTTGTGCTCTGTTGAATATGATTCATCACACCGATTTTTGAACGCAGCGTTTCATCCCATTCCGCCATATTCAGCAGCATTGAGCGGATCTGGTGATAGGAGTTATTTCCCACCAGCTGCTTATCGCGTTTCTCAAGAATGTAAGTTATCCAGGATAACCAGCAGAAGGCCTCTTTCCAGAGTGAATACTGCTGGATAAGTTGACGGGTGGTTTCCGTGGGCAAATAAAAACCGGTACAGGCCGTTTTAGCAATTACCCTGTATTCGTGAGAGTGATTAATCACCACCGTAGACAGCCCGAATATAAAAGGGGCAGTCGCAATCCCCACCAGCAGTTCATCAGAAGTTCGATAAACCTCAATAACGCCGGTTTGTAATACGATCGTACAAGGCTCATTCCATTCGTCTGACGTAATTAATTGCTGGGGCGCACATGTAAAAGGAGTACTGGCCGCTGTTAAATACTGTTCGAGCCGGCGTAATTCAGAAAGCGGTTTCGCATTAACGTTCATGCAGACCTCAAGTCATCCGTATTTGTCGGTCCAATATTATTTTTATTACTTGTATAAAAAGCGGGGGAGATAACCACTCCCCCCGCTTTTATTCATTTCCAGGTATATTTCACGCCCAGATTTGCGCCCCAGTTCTGATCAACGTCGCCGCCGCCCAGATAAGTAGCATCGGTGTACGCACTGAAGTTCTTCGTGAAGCTGAACTGGGTGCCCAGCCCTACCCGCACAGCGGAGCCTTTCACGCCGTTATCAATGCTGTCACCGTTAATATCGGCATTGTTATCGGCGTCGTCATAGACGTAGGCCAGTTTGAAGTAAGGCGTCAGAGCCTGTTCGCCGCCGTAGTTGAAGGTATAACCCGTATCAACGCCGAGTTCATAACGCAGGCTATCGTAAGATTGTCCATCAGCGCGCATGTCATTACTCAGACGATAATCATCGCCAGACTGGAACAGGCCAGAGACGGCGGCATATGGCGTAAAGTAGCCAGAGAGGTTTGGCTTCCAGTCATAGCCCAGCTTCAGCCCAAAACCAACAGCATCATTCGTGGTATTGCCGTCAACGTACTGACCGTTGCTCATGTTGGCGGAGAGATCGCTGTTGAAGCGGGTGTAGCTCAGGGAGCTGTCGAGGAACAGATCGTTCATGAACTTCGCTGACGCATAGATCATCGCAGTCTGGCTATCCTGATCGACCTGACCGGTACGATCGCTGGTATCACCCTTCGCGAAACCTGCCGCACCACCGACGATCCACTTCGCGTTATTACCGTCAATCTGGGTGTCCACACCCACCATAATGCCGCTCACGTCCTGATCGTAGCTGATAACGCCATTGTCACCGTCGAAGTTGCCACCGAAGTAGCTCACCCACGCCCCGCCGTTATCCGCCAGGCCGTGACGGCTGTTGGTCAGACGCGTGCCAACGGTATCCTGCTGCAGATTCCAGATATTGGTATTGGCAGATGGGATGCTCAGCGCCATATTGGCAGAGTCGGTCAGCTCTTTCTGCTGAAGGACAACGGCGTCACCCTGCTGCTGCGCCTGATAGGTGTAAGCGCCTAAATCGGCTTTGTTTGCGGCAGTAAAGCTGGCTGTGGTATCCGCATTATTGTCATAGACGCGAATAATCTCTTTGTTTTTGTAATCAGCAACGGAACCGGCACCGGTCGCATCGTCGATGCGCACCTGGTAGTTACCTGCAACGTCACCGTTTACTGACAGATGGCCATTAGAGTTAATCGCCACAACACCGTAGTCGTAATCGGCATTGTACTTATCGTTAGTGATATAGCGTGTGTTGTTCAAATCGCTGTTCAGGACGTAATCTCGGCTGGCAACGTTAAGCACCCCGCCATCGGTCAGTTCCATATTGTGCGTATCAACCTGACCTAGCCCCAGCGCCAGCTCAGCACCGTTATCCACGGTGATGGTGTTGGCATACAGTTGGGCCGTTTCTTCCGTCAGTGCCGCACGGCTATAGCTGTCCAGATACAGACGGTCGGTCGCCACGGCACCGCTGTCTCCAATATTCATTGATGAAGCATTGGTCAGGGTGATGGAGTCCGCCAGCAGACCAGAGTCTTCGACGTTAACCTGAGACTGGTTTTTTACCGTCAGCGTGTCGATATTAGAAAGCTTGCGGGTATCCCACTCAGAGCCGTTATCCAGCGCGATATTAAACAGCCCGCTCTGATACACCGCTTCACCCGCAACGTGTCCGTTACTGTCATAAACGGAATCCGGCCAAATGCTGTTAGGGGATAAGCTACTCCAGTCTACGTTGCTGTAGCCCAGGCCATACATCTGCGCTGGGCCGATAGCCTCGACGCTGGACTGTGCTGCACCGACCCATTTGCTGCCGTTGGTCAGGGTGACATCCAGCTTATCGGTACCATCCCAGCCGTTAGTGGTTGGGTTATAGACACCGTCTGCAGTGGTATCCGTAGCCGGATCGCCGTTCGGATAGAAGTTGTTGTCGAAGGTGCTGGAGAACAGAATATCGCCAGTAACGGTGGAGTGATCGAACTTGGCAGTGGTCTGCATCGCGTTATCAGACGCGCTAGCGGCAACGATCAGCGCCGCATCATCCGCCGCCGTGGCATTCGTTTCACCATAGTCGCTCGGCTTCGCGGTTTGACCGTAGAACCCGTTGGTCCCCAGATCGCGGTACGCGCCTGAGGTCAGAACAGAGTCTTTCACCACCAGCGTGTCGGTAAATACTTTGCTGCTGTTGGCTACGCCTTCCACACCGTCGTAAGGGGTATTATCCGGCTCCTGATAACCCTGTGTCAGGGTAATACCGGCAATGTGGGAATTATTCTGGATAACAATATCGGACTCCACATCCAGGGTAATCGCATTACCCAGATTATACGTGTCCAGATTGTGTCTTTCCGTATTTTCCCCGTTCACGACGTCATACGCATAATGCTCATAGGTATCGTTAATGGTGGAATTATCTACGGTCAGGCTAAAACGATCGTATTGAGAATGGTTGGTGCCATCAGTATCCAGGCCGTCAGCACACGAGGAGGTCATACACCTAGAGGTAATCATGCCATTAATGGTGCTGTTGGAAATGCTTAACGCATTCGCCCGCCCATTGATGCCATCATCCAGATAGTATGTTGAAATAACACCATTCACGGTGCTTTTATTAATCACCGGATAAATATCGCCGTCGTGGGTCGCGTCTGAGTAATCCCAGTCGGCATAGCCATAATACCAGGGAGCGGAAGCGGTATTATCGTATCCGAATGTATTATATGTCGTACCGGAAATATTCTTCGCATTGGCCTGAGAAGCGATAGCCAGGGTGCAGGCTAATGCAAGTTGAGATACAACGAGTTTCTTTTTCCATGTTTGCATTGGGTCATCCCTCCTCAGGGACGTAAGCAAGTTTGTCCATCAATGATTTTGCAATGTTTAGTTTAATTGCGGAGGGAATTATGCATTTTCATTTCGAAAAGGTTCAATGAATGTTTCCATTAAGTCCGTATCCAGACTAATAACACATCAAAACCGAGAAAGCCTCTGTCACTACAGATAAATATTATAAAAACAAAGCATTAAAATAGAGACGAAACAATAATGTACATATAAAAATAAATAATGAATCATTTTCAATGATGTTTTCCATTTAATATAAAAACAATATGAATAACTCATCTCCATTTCGGCGTTATACTGTCCTGCATTATATATTGATGCCAAAAAACCAGTCTCATCGCATTTTACAAAATAAAATGCCCACTTTTACCAAAACACCTGTCTTCACTTTGAGGTACACTAGCCTTCTTTGTTCCACAAACATCAGGCATACCATGACCGATTTAATTGCACGTCCCCGCCGCCTGCGCAAGTCACCTGCACTGCGCGCTATGTTTGAAGAGACAACCCTGACCTTAAACGATCTGGTGTTGCCGATTTTTGTCGAAGAAGAGATCGATGACTACAAAGCCATCGAAGCCATGCCGGGCGTAATGCGCATTCCGGAGAAATATCTGGCACGTGAGATTGAACGCATCGCCAACGCGGGGATCCGCTCGGTGATGACCTTCGGCATCTCTCACCATACCGATGCCACCGGCAGCGACGCGTGGAAGGAAGATGGCCTCGTCGCCCGCATGTCTCGCATCTGCAAAGAGACCGTGCCGGAAATGGTGGTTATGTCAGACACCTGCTTCTGCGAATATACCTCTCACGGCCACTGCGGCGTGCTGTGCGATCACGGTGTCGATAACGATGCCACCCTGCTGAACCTCGGCAAACAGGCGGTCGTGGCTGCCGCTGCGGGTGCGGACTTCATCGCGCCCTCTGCCGCAATGGACGGACAGGTTCAGGCGATCCGTCAGGCGCTGGACGCGGCGGGCTTTACCGACACCGCCATCATGTCTTACTCCACCAAATTTGCCTCCTCCTTCTACGGCCCGTTCCGTGAAGCTGCGGGCACGGCGCTGAAGGGAGATCGTAAAACCTATCAGATGAACCCGCTTAACCGTCGGGAAGCGATTCGCGAATCCCTGCTTGATGAAGCCCAGGGCGCAGACTGCCTGATGGTGAAACCTGCGGGCGCGTACCTTGATATCCTGCGCGACATCCGCGAGCGCACCGAGTTGCCGCTGGGCGCTTACCAGGTCAGCGGCGAGTACGCGATGATCAAATTCGCCGCGCTGGCCGGTGCGATTGACGAAGAGAAAGTGGTCCTCGAAAGCCTCGGCGCCATCAAACGCGCAGGCGCGGATCTGATCTTCAGCTACTTCGCGCTGGATCTGGCCGAGAAGAAAATTCTGCGTTAATCCGCTTTAGCGCCGGGTGGCGGCTTCGCCTTACCCGGCCTGCTCTCTGCGCTAATCTTCACCAAACTGCAATACAACCGACATCTGCGCCTTCTACTGTCTTCGCAAGACGGCAGGAGGAGTAACCATGTTTAGCCTCGATAGCGTTCTCGACGATCTTTGGCCTCAGGCGAGGCCCACCCCCTGGCAAAAAAGTCTGTTAAAAAGACTGTTTTACGAAGACGAATTTCAGCAATTTGCCGCAGCACACCGCCACCTGAAAGGACTGGATATGGTGGAGCAAGTTCTGGAACACCTTGATATTCTCTGCACCGTTTCCGCCCGCGATCTTGAACAAATCCCCGAACATGGCCCTCTGGTCATTATTGCCAACCACCCGACGGGTACGCTGGACGGTCTGGCGCTGATGTACGCCGTTTCTCGCGTGCGACGCGATGTTAAAGTCGTGACCAACCGGATGCTGACCCACCTTGAGCCCCTCAGCTCGCTGTTTATTCCGGTGGATAATATGGGCGGCAGGACAGCGAAATCGTCCCTGGTGCAGATGGAACAGCATCTGCAAAACGCGGGCGTGCTGATCTTCTTCCCGGCCGGAGAAGTTTCCCGCCCCACGCGCAAAGGCATTCGCGACAAAAAGTGGCACTCTGGCTTTATCAAACTCGCCAGCAAGCTGCGCGCCCCGCTGCTGCCGGTGCATATTCAGGCGCATAACAGCCTGCTCTTCTATGCCAGCACGCTGGTCTCCCCGACGCTGTCAATGCTGTTACTCATGCAGCAGATGTTCCGCCGCCGCCACAGCCAGCTGCCGATTAAGATCGGCCAGCAGATTGCCTGGCATCACTGGCACAGCGCCACCCTTTCGTCGCGTGAGATGGCCGAACAGTGCCGTCAGCACGTGATGCGTCTTGGCAAGGGATTGCCTGGCGTCTTTAAAACCCAGTGCGCCATTGCCCGCCCGGAAGACCGCGCCACCCTGAAACGCGCGCTGGCGCAGGCCGAATGTCTGGGCAATACCAGCGACGGTAAAACCATCTATCTTTGGCAGCGCAACGGGCAGGAAGACGCCCCGCTGCTGCGCGAGCTGGGCCGCCTGCGCGAGATTGCCTTTCGCGCGGTCGAGGAAGGGAGCGGCAAACGTCGGGACACCGACAGCTACGACGATGATTATCTGCACCTGATCCTGTGGGATGAGGACGATCTGGAGATCGTCGGGGCGTATCGCTTTATGCCGACGGCCATGCAGATCGAAAAGCGCGGCGTTGAGGGGTTGTACAGCTATAGCCTGTTCCACTACGACGACAAAATGCAGGACGTGCTGGAGCACGGCATTGAGCTGGGGCGCAGCTTTATTCAGCCGCGCTACTGGGGACGCCGCGGCCTGGACTATTTATGGTCCGGCATTGGAGCCTACCTGGCGCGTTATCCGAACTACCGCTACCTGTTTGGCCCGGTCTCGATTTCCGGTGGCTTACCGCCTGCCGCACGGGATCTGCTGGTGGCCTTTTACCGCCTGTGGTTCCCGGCAACGCATCCGCTGGCCGCGTCACGTCAGCCGTATCCCGCATCGCTGCCGGACGTGCTCGCGCAGTTTGGCGGCGTGGATTACGTGGATGACCTGACAAAGCTGAAATCCCTGCTCGGCAATCTGGGCTGCGGCATTCCGCCGCTCTACAAGCAGTATTCCGAGCTGTGTGAACCCGGCGGCGTGCAGTTTATTGATTTTGGCAGCGACCCGGCGTTTAACGACTGCGTCGACGGACTGGTGCTGGTGGATTTGTGTTACCTGAAGGCGAACCGCTATCAGCGGTATATTGAGGCGCATTTAATACCCTCACCCCAGCCCTCTCCCTAAAAGGGAGAGGGTGAAAACCGCACCGGGCAGTCCCCTCGCCCCTTTGGGGAGAGGGTTAGGGTGAGGGGATCAAGGCGCACGATAAAACGGCTTATCCCCCAAAATCGTCGCCCGCTGCATAATCCGGCGCTGCGGCAGATAGTCCGCATTGGCATAGTGCTGCGTTACGCGGTTATCCCAGATCGCCAGGTCGTTCTCCTGCCAGCGCCAGCGGACCTGAAACTCCGGCCTGGTGATATGCGCGAACAGGAATCCCAGCAGCGCCTCACTCTCTTTCTCGGACACGTCCACGATGCGCGTCGTGAACCCTTCATTCACGAACAGCGCCTGCTTGCCCGTGACAGGATGGGTCCGCACCACCGGGTGCAGCAGCGGAGGATGCTTCGCAACCGCCTCCTGCCAGCGCTGATGTTCCTCTTCCGTTTTACGGTACTTGTACTCCTGGAACGATTTTTTGAAGTCGTGCTCCGCCCGCAACCCGCTCAGCAGCGTCCGGAACGGCGCAGAGAGCGCCTCATACGCCGCAATCCCGCTGGTCCACAGCGTATCGCCGCCGGTTTCCGGCAGCAGCTTCGCCGCCAGAATCGCCCCGGCGGGCGGCGTCTCGATAAAGGTCACGTCGGTGTGCCAGTTGTCGTTGTCCGGCGGGTTATCGTTGTGGGTGTCCAGAACGATAATCTCCTCCACGCCTTCCGCATGCGGATAGACGGGGTGGATATGCAGATCGCCAAAGCGCAGGGCCAGCGCGCGCTGCTGCTGCGGGGTGATCGCCTGTTCGCGCAGGAAAACGACCTGATGACGCAGCACCGCGTGGTACAGCTGCTCGAACTGGTTATCGCTCAGCGGACGGGTCACATCCAGGCCCGACACCTGCGCGCCAATGTACGGCCCCAGCGGGGTAATGGTCAGACGTTCACTCATTGTATTTCTCCATGCCAGGGCGTCAGGCGGCGCTGTAACGCGCGCAGCCCCAGTTCTAATCCGAAGGCGATCGCGGCGATCGCCGCGATCCCTGCCAGCACCACGTCAGTCGCCAGGAACTCTCCCGCCGACTGCACCATAAACCCAAGGCCGCGCGTGGCCGCAATCAGCTCTGCCGCCACCAGCGTGGACCAGCCCACGCCGAGGCCGATGCGCAGCCCGGTTAAAATTTCCGGCAGCGCGCCCGGTAAAATCACGAACAGCAGCACCTGCGTGCGGCTGGCTCCCAGCGACTGCGCCGCGCGGATCCGCACCTGCTGGGCGCTCTTCACGCCTTCCAGCGTTGACATTGCAACCGGCGCAAAGATCGCCAGATAGATGAGTAAAACTTTGGGCGTTTCACCTATGCCGAACCAGATAACCACCAGCGGCAGCCAGGCCAGCGGCGGCACCGGACGGTAAAGCTCAATCAGCGGATCGAGAATACCGCGCACCGTCGGGCTTAAGCCCATCGCGATCCCGACCGGTATCCCGATAATTACCGCTGCCAGCAGCGCCACCAGAATACGCGCCAGACTGGCTCCAAGATATGCTGCCAGAGCGTGGCATCCATAAAGCCCTGCGGCCCGGCGATGGTAATGAGTTTGGCCAGCACCTGGCCCGGCGGCGGCAGAAACAGCGGGCTGACCCACTGCTGGGCAGCAACCGCCCACCACACCGCCAGCAGCACCAGCAGAGTACCGACGCTCAACGTGATTTGGCGCGAGAAAGGCCAGCGCAGCGCCTGACGCGTGCGGCGCGTTTTTTCACTGAAGACGATACTCATGAGAAAGCCTCCCGTTGTTCAAACACGCGGCTTAAGACGTATTCACGCTGTTCGATAAACAGCGGATCGGATTTGATGCTGCGCACGGGTTCTCCCGCGACGAAGCGGCGGGCGAAATCCAGCGGCAAACGCTCCAGCACGCGGCCCGGCCCCGGCGAGAGCAGCACCAGCTCCGTCGCCATAAACACCGCCTCTTCGATATCGTGGGTAATCAACAGCACCTGCTTGCCTGTATCGTGCCACAGGCGCAGCAGCAGGGTTTGCATCTGCTCGCGGGTGAAGGCGTCGAGCGCTCCGAACGGCTCGTCCAGCAGCAACAGCTGCGGATTCGCGGCCAGCGCGCGGGCAATACCCACGCGCTGCCGCTGGCCGCCGGAAAGCTGCCAGATAAAGCGTTTTTCCGCCCCTTCCAGCCCCACTTTTTTCAGCATCGTCCGTGCCGTTTCCAGCCGCTGTTCGCGATTGACGCCCGCAAGCTGTAGCCCAAACGCCACGTTTTCCTGCACGTTGCGCCAGGGAAGCAATCCTTCGTTCTGGAAGACCACGCCGCGCTCGGCGCCCGGGCCTTCCACCTTTTTGCCTTCCAGTTGGATGCAGCCATGCTGATAAGGGACAAACCCGGCGATCAGATTCAGCAGCGTGGTTTTTCCGCACCCGGACGGGCCCAGCACCACCAGCAGCTCACCGCTGTCCAGCGTCAGGTTGATATCTTCCAGCGCGGGTTTCCCGCCGTAATCGGCGTACAGGTTCGTAATATTCAGCATGGCGGACTCCTTATTTCACAAAACGATCGGTCACGTACTGGCTGTAATCCGCCGCCACCGCAGGCACTTTGCCCTGCTCTTTCAGGAAGGTGGCGGTATCCACAATCGCTTTGCTCACCGGCCCGTTCAGCTGCTGCACCTGCTGCGCGGGGGTCAGATAGGTATTGCCTTTCACCAGCCCCGGCACGTCCGCTTCCGGCACGCCGCTCAGGCGGGAAAGTTTTTCCAGGTTGGCGGGCTGCTTCAGCCATTCATCCGGGTTAGAGATGTACGGCTGCTGGGCATCAATCGCGCTTTTGGCGAAGGCTTTCACCACCTCAGGATGTTTCTCGGCGAAGTCTTTGCGCACGACCCACACGTCGAGGGTTGGCGCGCCCCACTGGCCCACTTTTTCTGAGTCGGTCAGCACGGTGCCGTCTTTTTCGAGTTCGTTCACTGCCGGTGCCCAGACGTAAGCCCCGTCAATATCCCCGCGCTGCCAGGCCGCGATAATCGCCGGCGGCTGCAGGTTGATGATTTGTACCTGACCCGGCTTGATGCCCCAGTGTTTGAGCGCCGCCAGCAGGCTGTAGTGGGTTGTGGAGATAAACGGCACGGCGATGCGTTTGCCGATCAGATCTTCCGGTTTAGTGATGTTTTTCTTCACTACCAGCGCTTCTGAGTTACCGAGCTGCGAGGCGAGCAGGAAAACCTCGATCGGCACCTGCTGGCTGGCCGCCACCGCCAGCGGGCTGGATCCGATATTGCCGATCTGCACGTCGCCGGAGGCTAACGCACGCACCACGGATGCGCCGCTGTCGAACTTGCGCCAGTCGACTTTCGCGCCGCTCTCTTTCGCAAAGGTGTTGTCCGACTGCGCGACTTTCGCCGGTTCCGCAGAGGTTTGATACGCGACGGTGACGTCCACCGCCTGCGCCTGAAATGCCCACAGCGCCAGTGCGCCGAGAAGTGTGATTCGCGATGAAATTGCCATAGTGCCTGCTCCCCTTGTTGTTATGAGGGCAGTATTTCCGGCGCGGGAATTTTGATAAAGGAATAAAAATGAATCGCTCATAACGATTCGTTTTTAGATAAAAAGCGGGAAAGGATAGCGAATTTTGTGCGGTTCGTTTTTTCCCTCTCCCCGTGGGCGGGGGGTTACCCAGTAATTTTTTCACCTGAAGTGATGCATGTGGTTTCAGGAAAGTGAATGGCTTACAGCGATGCCCTGGTCCGGCTGTAAATCGCCGAAGCGTTTCCGTAAGGCCGGGGCGAGGCGCAGGGATGCGCCGAGAGGGCGTGGCCTGCATGAATGCAGGCTCATGCCCGACCCGATAGCCTGAAGGAATAAGCTGAGGGCACCGCGAAGCGGCGATTTACCGCCGGGAGCCCGGGTCGCCAGGGTGGTGGCGACTGAGCCACCCTGGCACGTTCACAGGCAATGTCGTTACAAAGTAGCAAGGAACATGAAGTGAACGGAATGACCACCACAGCCGTATGTTCCCCCTCTCCCTCTCCCTTGAGGGAGAGGGAGCCGTCCGTGGAGGTATTATTATGTGGGGGTCCCTCAGCCCCGTGGGAGAGGGTCAGGGTGAGGGCATCAGGCGCACGAAACCTTAGATGTAGGCCGGGTAAGGCGTAGCCGCCACCCGGCAAAGCACTCAGCGCTGCGCGTTCAGCTCAGCAATATCTTTCGGCGTGGTGCGACAGCATCCACCGATTAATTTGGCCCCAGCCTCCAGCCACTGCGGTAGATACCCCGCCAGCGTCTCGCACGCTTCGCCGTGGTGGTGCCAGGTTTTGGTGACCGCATCATAATGCTCGCCCGAGTTCGGATAGACCACCAGCGGCAGCGACGTCAGGCTTTGCAGATGCTTCAGCGCCGCCGTAGTGTTTTCCAGTGCGATGCAGTTAATGCCCAGCGCGACAATCTGCGGAGAGTTTGCCAGCGCGCTGACCACCTCACGCAGCGGCGTACCGTCGCTCAGGTGTTCACTGTCCCGCAGGGTAAAGGAGAACCACGCCCGGGCGCGGGGGTACTCGGCCAGAAGCGCCGCCAGCGCCTTAATCTCGGTAAACGAGGGAAGCGTTTCGCAGGCCAGCAGGTCAGCGCCCGCATCCAGCAGCGCTTCCACGCGCGGGCGATGGAAGGCCGTAAACTCCCCGGCGCTACGCACGTAGTCGCCGCGATACTCTGAGCCATCCGCCAGATAGGCGCCGTACGGCCCAACGGAGCCCGCCACCAGCAGCGTGCCCGCGTGCGGATTTTCAGCCAGATACGCTTCGCGCGCCTTGCGCGCCAGCTCCACGCTTTTACCGATTAGCGCGCGGGACTGCGCTTCGTCCAGGCCGCGCGCCGCAAACCCCGCAGGCGTGGCCTGATAGCTGGCGGTGATCGCCACCTGCGCGCCCGCGCGGTAGTAATCGAGATGCACTTCGCGAATGAGTTCCGGGTTTTCCACCAGCACTTTGGCTGACCAGAGGCTGTCTGCCAGGTTACAGCCGCGCGCTTCCAGCTCCGTCGCCATCGCGCCATCCAGCACCACAAACGGCTGTTTTTCAAGGATGGCGGTAAGCGGGTTATTCTGCGACATGTTCAGGCTCCTGCGATGTCATATTTCGGGTCAGGTAGTACGCACCATAACACAGGGCGACAAACGGAAGCCCGCAATAAAGGGCAATGCGCTGGCTCGGGTCAAACCACAGGCCGACACAGGCCACCACGCAGAGGATAAAACCAAGCACCGGCACCAGCGGATACCACGGCGCACGATACTGCAGCGCAGAGAGCGGCTGACCGGACTGCAGATGACGGCGGCGGAAAACGAAGTGCGACGCGCAGATGCTGATCCACACCGCCACCACCGCAAAGCCAGAAATCGCCGAGAGCGCGACAAACACCGTGTCCGGGGCCACGACGCTGGAGAACAGCGCCAGCACGCCGCCGAGCATAGAGACCGAGAGCGCCGTCAGCGGCACGCCGTTTTTGTTCACGCGGGCAAAGCAGCGCGGCAGCGTTTTCTCATTCGACAGCGACCACAGCATGCGCCCGGAAGCGTACAGGCCCGAGTTCGCCGCCGAGAGGATCGCCGTCAGGATCACAAAGTTAAAAATATCCGCCGCGTAAGGAATACCGACCTTTTCAAACACCAGCACGAACGGGCTCTTTTCCACGCCCGCCTGCTGCATCGGGATCAGCGCCGCCAGCACAAACACGGTGCCGATAAAGAAGATAATCAGGCGCGCAATGGTGGTGCGGATCGCAACCGGAATCACCTTGTGCGGATTTTCCGTTTCCCCCGCCGCGATGCCGATGAGCTCGGTACCGGAGAAGGCAAAGTTCACCGCCACCATGGTCATCAGGATCGGCAGGCCGCCATGCGGGAACCAGCCCTCGGCGGTGATGTTGCTTAAGCCCGGCGCGGGTGAACCGTCCTGCATAGGGATAAAGCCAAAGACCGCCGCGCCGCCAAGAATAATAAAGGCGATAATGGTGATGACTTTGACCAGAGAGAACCAGAATTCGCCTTCCGCAAAGAAGCGCGTAGAGATGACGTTCAGGCCAAAAATCACCACGCAGAAGACCACGCACCAGGCCCAGACGGGCACCTGCGGGAACCAGTACTGCATGCAGAACCCGGCGGCGGTAAAGCTGGAGCCGAGCGCCACCGTCCAGGTGAGCCAGTAGAGCCACGCCACGGTGTAGCCCGTCGCCGGGCCAAGATAGCGGGCGGCATAGACGTGGAACGCGCCGGTTTCCGGCATCGCCACGGAAAGCTCGCCCAGACACTGCATCACCAGCCAGACCACCAGCGCGCCTATCAGGTACGCCAGCAGCGTGCCCGCCGCCCCGGTGGTTGAAATGATGTATCCGGTATTGAAGAATAACCCTGTCCCAATCACGCCACCCAGCGAGAGCATAATCAGGTGGCGTGTTTTCATGGTGCGTTTAAGCTGCCCATTTTCTTGTTGTGTTTGCATATTACCTTCTATACGTATGGACATCTAAACATCCAAAGAAGGTGTGTTATACCGCGATTGTTAATAAAAAGCTAGATGACCAGACGCAAACGGGCACGCCTCGCGCTGAGTCTGGGGTGGGTCGTGAGGATCACATAGAGAATCGGACGCCAGGCCATAAGCACCTCCGCAAGCAGATACTTACAGCATGGTGCGGGAAAAGGCGATCTTCGGTCAGTCGAAAGTGGTATCCGCGAAGAGCGGATTCATACCGCAACACTGCCCGCAGGACGGTTAAGGCGCAGTCGCTACCCGGCGCAAGGTTGGTAATTCTCACAATCAGTTCTATAGTCGACACAGTTTCTTAGTAACCAGGACTGACTGATGCGCTTTAACGGACTGACCAAAGGTTTCTTTATCTTTATTCTTGCCCTTGTGACCTGGGCCTTCTTCGACGTGCTGTCGCCCTACTTCTCCGCGATACTCTGGGCCGCCATTCTGACCGTCATCTTCAACCCGGTAAAAAACAGGCTGCGCACCGCGCTGGGGGATCGCAACGGGCTTGCCTCGCTGTTGACCCTCGGTATTATCTGCCTGATCGTCTTTATACCGCTGATGGTGATCCTCTCCTCGCTCGCCATTGAGCTGAACGTGGTTTATACGAAGCTTCAGGAGAACAACACCCAGTTCCCGGAAGTGGTGGCAAGCATCTTCAACCATCTGCCTGACTGGGCCAGCGGCTTCCTGGCGGATCACAACCTGACCAACGCCGCGCAGATCCAGAAAAAACTCTCCGATGTCGCCCTGCAGGGCGGGCAATATCTTGCCGGCAGCGCGTTCCTGATTGGCAAGGGGACGTTTGGCTTTGCGATTAGCTTCGGCATCATGCTTTATCTGCTGTTCTTCCTGCTGAAAGACGGCCCGTATCTGGTACGCCAGATCCTCGACTCCCTGCCGCTGTCTGATTTCGCCAAGCAACACCTGTTCGCCAAATTCGTCGGCGTGTCGCGTGCCACGGTAAAAGGTACGGCGGCGGTGGCGGTGGTTCAGGGCATCCTCGGTGGGATTGCGTTTGCGATTGCCGGTATTGACGGCAGCGTGCTCTGGGGCGCGCTGATGGCCTTCCTCTCGCTGGTGCCCGCCATCGGCTCGGCGATTGTCTGGGTTCCCGCCGCCATCTTCCTGTTCGCCACCCATCAGCTTTGGCAAGGGCTGTTTATTGTCGGCTTTTTCGTGATTATCGTCGGGTTGGTGGACAATATTCTGCGCCCGCTGCTGGTGGGGAAAGACACCAAAATGCCGGACTACCTGATTCTGATCTCCACCCTCGGCGGCATGGAGCTGTACGGCATTAACGGCTTTGTGATTGGGCCGCTCATTGCCGCGCTGTTTATCGCCTGCTGGAACCTCTTCTCAGGGCGCGATCACGAAGGTAACGCCGAAGAGCTGGACCCCGACTTCATCGAAGAAGGAAAAAATCCTCCAGAATTGTGAGGATGTGACGATATAGACCACACCAGGCGGCGCTGTGCCGCCTTTTTTTTCGCCTTAAATCAGACGATTTCTATAATTTGAAGAACGCCATCCTACTCATGTCGTAAAAGGATCATCAGGTGCGAATCGCGACGATAACAAACTGGGCCTATGGGGCCACGGTCTGCCTGACCATCGCCTCCGGCATTATCATGCTGATGGCGTCCAGTGCTGATACCCTCGAGCGTCAGGCCGTTGAACAACGCCAGCGTTTTGATGAGCTTACGGAAGATATCGAAACCGATGTCTGGGCACAGTCCGATTTAGCGCGCCTCTACGTCATCAAAAAAGATCCGCAAACGCTAAAGGAATATGGCCAGTCAGAAAACAACCTGAAGAGCGTTGAACTCGGGATTGAAAAGCTGCGGGACAACGGCGCATCGGATGATGAGCTGTCCCTGCTGCGCGAAGGCATAAAAATAATCGATGAACTGCAGGACGAACAGCAGACGGCACTAACGAGCGCGGCGCAGGGAGAAGACGCGCAGGCCGTTGCGCTGCTCTACGGTGCGCCCTATGAGCAGGAGCTGGAGCGCGCGCAGAACCAGATCGATCACTTCCGCCAGATACTCGACAAACGCGTCATCGCCTCCGTTCAGGACGCGACAAAAAAATCGAAAGCGCTGCGTACCGCGTCTGAGCTGATGGTCGGCCTGACCGCCCTGCTGTTCTTGTTTGTTCTCGGCTTTATATTGAAGCGCCGCGTGCTGCGTCCCGTGGTGCGCCTGAGCGACGTGGTGCACCGCCTGGCGTCCCAGGATTACGCGGTTGAAACGCCCAATTTCAACCAGATTGATGAGATTGGCGATATGGCCCAGGCCATCCGCATCTTCCGCGAAAACGGCCTGGCGCGACAGCGTCTGGAAAGAGAACGCGATGCCGACTGGGCCATCCGCGAGCTGCTGGCGCGCATGACCCAGCGGCTGCAGGGGTGTGAGAACTTTAACGATGTGATTAACGTGGCGGAGCTGTTTGCGCCTAATATCGCACCGGGGATCGCGGGCCGACTTTACGTCCTTGACCGGGAGCCGTGGCAGATGCGCTGCGTCGCGCAATGGCTTTCACCGGTTGGGGAAGAGACGAGCTTCCACCCTGACGAGTGCTGGGCCGTGCGTCGCGGGCAGAGCCACCCGCCGGTAAACGGTGAGCCGGATATCGCCTGCTATCATCTTCCGGCCCCCCAGGCGGATAGTTCGCTGTGCGTGCCGCTTATCGCCCAGGGCGAGGCCATTGGCCTGCTCTCCTTCCAGAATATTACGGCGGATAACGCCCCTTCCCGCGCCTATCTGGAACTTATGGCCGAAGCGCTCGGTCTGGCGCTGGCCAACCAGCGTCTGCGCGACGCGTTGCTGGAAAAAGCCTTGTTCGACCCGCTCACCGGCCTGCGTAATCGTCATCATCTGGAAGATACCCTGCAAACCCAAACGGCACAGGCGTTGCGCACCGGCGAGCCGTTAAGCTGCATGATGATCGACATCGATCACTTCAAGAGCATCAACGACCGCTTCGGCCATGAAGCGGGCGATCAGGTGATTAAAAGCGTGGCGTCAATTGTCCAGCGGGCTGCCCATGACAACGGACTCGCATTCCGCTACGGGGGCGAGGAGTTTCTGGTGCTGCTTCCCGGTGCCGATGAACCAGAGGCGCACGCCTGCGCGCAGAAGATTTACACCGGCGTACATGAGCTGTCGATTCGCTACGGGCTGACCGAGATTGGGCCGGTGGACGTGTCGATTGGCATTGCCAGCTACCCGCAACATGCCCAGACTGACAACCTGCTGCGCGCCGCGGATGTGGCCTTGTACCGGGCGAAAGAGCTGGGCCGCGCGCGGATTGTGAGCTTTGGGATGCTGGAGGCGGGCTGACGCTTATTCTCGCGCCCTGACTTTCCCCGGTTCAGGCGCGCGTGATAGCCCAGAGCACCACAATCCCCAGGGCATTGCTCCGCTTTTCCACATACAGGATGGTATCGGAATAAACGTTACCCTGCGGGTTACAGATGCGGATCTCCTTCTTTAATTCCGGCTCGTAGACTTCCGCACCCGAGCAGCTGTGGCGGGTACTGGACTCATACCGGTAAGGTTTGCTCCAGGCCGAATAGTCCCCCTCCAGCAGCCAGGCCGCTGTAAAGACCACGAACATGGCACCCGGCAGGCTGCAAATAATGAAGCCGAGGTAGATTTTCACCGCGTCAGCAAGGCGCTTACCTTTCAGTCTCCCCTTTCTGATGAAATAGACCATCGGCACCAGCGCCAGCAGCAACGCCCCACAGACAAGGTACTGCTCCCCGCGGATCGAAAGGTATGTCACGCGGTAAATGTTGACTGACCAGACCACAAAACCCGATATCAGTGCTATCCCGCCCGCGATAAGAGGGATCCAAAAGGAAAAATGCGCTTTTTTCATGGGGGACTCGTCCTTCTCATTCTTGCCGGGTCAGAAGGTCAATCATTGCCCGGGTGGCTGCCGACTGACGTCGGTGCGGTGCGAACAGCACGGAGAAAGGTCGCGACCGTCCCCGGAGTTGTGGCAACACCTCAACTAACTGGCCACGCTGTATTCTGTCCTGGACGATAAATTCATAGCTCTGGCAGATCCCCATCCCCTGCTCCGCGAGCGAAACCACGCCGAGTACATCGTCTGATATTTCGATGGTTGACCCCGGCAACCAGTCAATATCGCGCCCTTCATCCCGAAATACCCAGGGGGCAATGCGACCGGTACGCGGCATGATAAACGGCAGGCACTGATGGCGCTGCAACTCCTCCAGCGTCTGAGGTTTCCCTCTTCGATGCAGGTAGTCCGGGGAGGCGACCAGAAGCAATGCCGCGTCTTCCAGCTTTCGCCCCACAAGCCCGCTGTCAGGCAACTGTCCCAGACGGATCGTCAGATCGAACCCCTCCGCGATCAGGTCAACGTTGCGATTGGTGATGTTCAATTCAACCTGAACGCGCGGGTAGTGTTGGGTAAAGCGTGCCAGCAGCGGCGGCAGGCGGTAGTGGGCATAGGTCGTCGGGACACTCATTTTCACGCGACCGGTCAGATCCCCCTCCTGACCGCGTCCATCGCGTTCGGCGTCATCAAGCAGAGAAAACGCGGAGCGCGCCTGCTCAAGATAGACGCGCCCTGCTTCAGTCGGCCCCACCCGGCGGGTCGTGCGCTGTAACAGCTGCCTTCCAAGACGCGCTTCCAGGCGGGTGACCGCGCGACTCAGTACCGAAGGAGTGGTTGAAAGGGCAACCGCTGCGGCAGTAAAAGAGCCATGTTCAACAACAGCAATGAAGACTTCAACGTCTCCGAGGTAATCGAATTTTCGGCTCATTTTGCTCTCTCAGGAACAAATCTTTTTCAATTTGGCTAATTTATCTCCCGTTGGGCGATGAGTAAAGTGGCCTACATTCATCACCTGAACGTGCCACTGGAGACTTTCAATGTTCAACCGCCCCCTTATTCTGCCCGCCATCGCATTGGCGGCATTGTTTACTTTCCCGAGTGTAGTCAACGCGGCGAATAACCCGCCTCTGGAGCGCTGGCGAAGCTACGCCGGCGTGAGCTGGGATTCCGCTCAAGACGGAAAGATACCGGCGACGTTTTCCGGTTCGGTCAATGCCCCTATTGCGGGTATCCACTTTGATGCAATGGACCGGGCCTTTGTCAGCACGCCCCGGCTGGTTTCAGCTGCGGCTCCCGCGACATTAAGCATTCTTGATACCACTGCGCAGTCTGGCCCTGCCCGCCTGACGGCGTTTCCCTCCCGCGAGGGGAATGCGGTAAACACCGATCCTGCTAAGAGCCTGCGCAACGTGCTCGGTTTTTATGTTGACCGTAAAAACGGCTGGCTATGGGCGCTGGACATGGGGTTTGTTGCAGGCGAAACAGAATCCCCCGTGGGGGCGCAGAAACTGCTTGTACTGGATCTCCACTCTGGCCGCACCATCAAACGTATCGCCCTGGATGGCGTAGCGGACCGCAAGGCCAGCTTCCTTAATGATGTGGTGGTCGATGAGAACCGCCGTGTCGCCTATATCTCCGACAGCGGCTCGCGGAGTGCGCCGGAAAACCGTGTGGGCGTGATTGTCGTGGACTTCGCCACCGGTAGGGCACGACGCGTACTCGATCGTCACCCTGCGCTGCAGATTGAACCTGGCGTTAACGTTGTCTCGCACGGGGCTGAAGTATGGCCGGGTAAACCATTGCTGATTGGCATCAATGGCATTGCACTTTCTCCCGATGCGAACACGCTGTACTGGACAGTGACAACCGGCACGCGTGCGTATGCGGTACCGACCGCAATACTCAGACAGCCAGCTTCAACCGATGTGCAAATCGCCGAACAGATCCGCGATCTGGGCAGAGTGGGAGGCAACACCGACGGTATGGTGACAGATGAAAAAGGTAACCTCTACATTACCGATGTCACACGCAATGGTATCGTCAGATACGACCCTAAGACCCTTTCCATGCCGCTGATTGCGGCAAGCGAAGAGGTGCGCTGGCCAGACACGCCGGCAATCCGTCCGAACGGAGACCTTGTATTTACCTCGAGTCGCCTCAGTGACCACTTCGCGGGAGCCGTTAAACCGGGAGAGGAACGCTATGATTTGTGGCGCTTGCGTCTCGATGCTTTACAAAAATAAGGGCAAATAAACCAGGAGCCCAGCATATGGGGCTCCTGATTTTACACGATCTTATTTCCTTAAAGGCTGAACGTGGTGTCTTCCCCCTGCTCAGGAAGAAGCGGTTAACATTGCGCTCCTGGATATTCCGTGAGCCGCATTTTACTTCACGCTTCACCGAAGTAACGCACGTTTGCACAACGTAGACTGGGCCTTCGTTAATCAGAGGATGATAAAATGAAAACCCAGCAGGTCGATTTTGCTTCTTTATATTTTGGTACACCGGTCGCCATTATCTCCAGCCAAAATCCTGACGGTTCAACCAACCTGAGCCCGGTCTCCTCGTGGTGGATCCTTGACCGGAATATCGTATTCGGGCTTGGCGCCTCCGGAAAGTGTTATGAAAATATCACGGGCAACCCCGATATTGTTCTGAACATTCCGGACAGCAGGCTCTGGCCGAATATTGAAGCTATCGCAAATAAAACGGGAAAAGCATCCCCACCGGAATGGAAGAAAAAGATGGGATATGTTTTTGAACCGGATAAGTTTAGCTGCGGAAATTTCCATAAAGAAAAGGCAGTAACGATTAACTCATTGAGAATTAAAGAGTGTCCTGTACAAATAGAGGCTCGGGTTTGCGGTATAGCGCCCCTGACAGGTTCACAGGGGAACCTGGTGTCCGTTGATGCCGCGATAACCTGCGTCCACGTTTCTGAGGCATTATTAATTCGTACTCAGAGAGGGGTGAAATTTAACGTGGAGAAATGGAGTCCCCTCTATTACCTGTTTCGCCACTATTTCACGCTGGGTAATCGACTCGGTCAAAATTTCCGACACGATGAGTAACCCGGTCTTTTTGACTGCGGAAAGGTTTAAACTTTTCGTGATATTCTTTCTTTACGCCCCTTAGTTCTTATACTCGATCCATATTCGCCACTGTATTAACACCTGTCACGCGCAATACGTTGCGCATGACAGGTGAAGATATTTTGTTCCGGAAAAACGTCTATGTCGAAACTGGATTTGAGGTCCAAAAAAACCTGGGGGGCGCTGGCAGCTATCGCCGTTGTCGCCAGTACGCTGGCTTCTGCTTTTGCATGGACGGCGGGCTGGTTTGGGTCACGCACGGTCAGCCAGGCACTGGTGGGTGAAACACCGAAACCCTTCCCGCCAGGTTTTCGTCGCGCGCATGGAAAAGGCATCTGCTTTACCGGCACCTTTACGCCAAACGGCTCGGCGGATTCTCTTTCAACCTCCCGCCTCTTCTCACAGCAGGAAGTGCCCGTGGTGGGCCGATTCTCTATTGGTACCGGCGATCCGCATGCCCCGGATAGTACGACCAAAACCCTGAGTATGGCGCTGCTGCTGAAGACAGATGACAAGCAACAATGGCGAATGGCGATGAACAACGAGCCTTTCTTCGCCACCCACAGCCCGGAAGGTTTTCTGGCCTTGCGAAAAGCCACGGCTGTTGATGCGGCCACCGGAAAACCGGACCCGCAGCGTCTCAAAGACTTTTTAAAAGCGTACCCGGAGGCGGAGAAATACCTTAAATGGGCGACACAAAAACCCGCGCCCGGCAGCTTCGCGGGCGCGACGTTTTACAGCATTAACGCCTTTTACCTTGTGAACGCGCAGGGGGATCGTCAAGCCGTTCGCTGGATGATGCGTCCGCACGAGCCTTTCCTTTCGATGAGCGCTGAACAACGACAGAAAGCCGATGACAACTTCCTGTTTGAAAACCTGCGTCAGCGTCTGGCGCAGAAGCCACTCTACTGGGATTACGTTTTGCAGCTCGCACAGCCGGGCGATCCGGTGGATGATCCTTCCCAGCCATGGCCGGAGGATCGCAAGCAGGTGGTGGCCGGCACGCTGGAAGTGACGCGGGTCGAAGCACAATCCACAGGCGCGTGCCGCGACGTTAACTTTGATCCTTCTGTCGTTCCTGCAGGCGTTGCGGTGTCTGATGATCCCATCTTAAACGCCCGCTCCGCAGCCTACTCCCACTCTTTCAGTCGCCGCGAGCGGGAAATCGGCTACGGCAAGGCCACTGAAGCCGTGCAAAAGCAGGAGGTAAAATGAGCCCGAATAAAAATATACGAGAGCACGCGCCGCAGCATTTCAATATCCTGGCGCGAAGCCTGCACTGGCTGATGGCGGGGATGATCCTGGCGATGCTTTTCATCGGTGCCGCGATGATGACGTCGTTACATCACCGGATTTGGTTAATCGACCTGCACCGGCCGCTGGGTATCGCCATTTTACTGCTGGCAGTGGTGCGTCTGGTCAACCGGCTCCTTAGCCGGACGCCTCCACTACCTCCCGATTTGCCCGTCTGGCAGGTGCTTGCCGCAAAGGCATCACATTGGATGTTGTATGGGTTAATGCTGGCAATGCCACTGCTGGGCTGGGCGCAACTGTCGGCAGCGGGCCTGCCGATTGTGATGTTTGATGGCGTCAACCTGCCGGCGATTGTCCCGACCAGCCCAGCGCTGTATGCCTGGTGTCACGACGCCCATAGCCTTCTGGCAAAGTTGCTTTTTGCTGTGGTGCTGGTCCATCTCTCTGCCGCACTCGTTCATGCGTGGATCTACCGGGACGAAGTGTTTTCCAGCATGGCGAGAGGGGGTAAGTCGGCGTCAACCATCCAGGATGACCTGAAGTAAGTAAAGCGATGCGGGACAAGCACAATCGGAATGTTCGAGTCCTCACATATCATCGTCATCCTGAAGCTACAGACACAACCGGGACGCGTATTTAGTCTCCAGATTCGCGCCCCAAAAAGCCACGGACATCCAAAAATTGTCGTGGAAGTTAATATCAATCAATTAAAGCGATTATTTTTTAAACAGAAGAGCATTTGTGCCCATAATTTTAGCTTTTATCAAAAAGTTAAGCGTCGCTCGAGTATCAAACTCTCTGTCATCCGCAACGCCTAACTCATTGATTAAAATGAGTTTACCTCAACAAAAACGATAAAACCCCTTACTCCCCAACAAAATATATCAACTCGTGTGATATCTAAATTATAATTCTTATACTTATGTTAAAAAGGTGGAGGTCAAAATGCGATTAACCCTACTGCTGTTATGCTGTCTCGTACAAAGTGTAACCTGGGCTGGCGAACTGCCAAAACCAGTTGGTAAACCCATTTTAACGATTTACGGTAATATAGAAAATACCAATGAAAATGGAAAAGCAGTGTTTGATCTCGCCAGCCTTGAAAAACTGGGTGTGGTGAGTTTTGAGACGACATCTCCCTGGTATAACGGTCGCACGAAGTTTGAGGGTGTTCCCATGAATAAACTCATGGATTATGTGGGTGCGAAGGGAACTAATGTTAATGTTATTGCGCTCAATGATTACTCTACCGTGATCCCTCTCAGCGACTTTAAAAAATACAATGCCATACTTGCCTTAAAGATCAATGGCGAATATATGCGCATTCGCGATAAAGGCCCATCATTCATTGTATACCCCTATGACAGTCTTCCTGAGTTGAATAATCAAATTTATTACTCGCGTTCAGCATGGCAGGTTAGCAAAATGAAGATTGAGTAGTCGTTCAGGAGAACATAATGAACAGGATACTGGTTGGTATCATTTTTTCTCTTTTTATCACGACAGGATATATTGCATTTCTTGTTTACGATCGACAGCAGGAATTGCAAAAACTGACTCAATACACTGAGTCCTGGTCCGTGGCACAACTGGTATCAGAGTATTACCGTTTTGAATCATGGCTTGGTCTATACGCAACCGATACCGATGACGTTACGATAGACCAGGTCCGCATGCGTCTTGAAATTATGCTAAGCCAGAGCGATTTAATGAAAGGGGGAGATTTAGGTCGCTATATTGACAGCGATAAAGCGCATCAGGAACTCGCTTTTCGCTTAGAGAAAATACTGAGCTATCTGGATAGTCATCTTGAAAAAATGAGCCATCCAGAGTTACAGGCATACCTGACAAATATGCACGATCTCGACGCGCCGCTGAGCCAACTTTCTGCAACGGCACTTACGAAAGATATTAACACGGTTAATGAATCCAACCATAAAATACAGATCCTTTACTATATTTATTCGGTACTTTCATTATTACTAGTGATATTAAGCTTTATTCTGGGTTTCTTAATGATCTACCAGAATAAAAACATTCTCAAAGCGCACATGCAGGTTAAAAGCCTTGCTGACGAGCTTCAGATATCAAAAGAAACGCTGCAAATTCAGAACTCAAAGCTGGAGTATGATGTTTATCATGACTCCCTCACCGGCATGAAAAACCGTCTTTTCTTCTGGGACGATCTTAACAAAATTAATCTTCAGGCCGATAAAAACCACACCCCTGTCACGGTAATGCTATTTGATTTAGACCGGTTCAAGGAGGTCAACGATACCTATGGCCATGATGCCGGAGATTTGCTGTTGAATCAGGTATCCAGACGCCTCACCTCAATGAGCAGCGCCACTGATACGTTTTACCGTTTGGGCGGAGACGAGTTTGCACTGCTTTCCAGCGGCCTCACTGAAGCAGCAGCCGTTTCGCGTGCCAAAGAAATCAGCGAACATATCAGCCAGCCCTATACGATTAATAACCAGCTGATAAAAATCGCCACCTGTGTGGGTATTGTTTTATCTGATAATGAACGGCGCTCTGATTATCTTTATAAATTTGCCGATCTGGCGCTCTACGAAGCCAAAAAAGAGGGTTCACAGCAGATAAAAGTTTTCCGTCAGTGGATGCTGCAAAAGTTACAGGAAAGCAGAACCCTTGAACATGATATGGCACTGGCGATCGATAACCATGAATTCGTTGTTTATTACCAGCCTATTGTCGATTCATTCAGCAATGAAATTTACGGCTACGAAGCGCTTATTCGCTGGATACACCCGGTTAAGGGGATACTTTCACCTGATTACTTTATCTCTGTCGCTGAAAAAACGGGGATGATCAATCAGATTGGCAAAAATGTGCTTGAGCTTGCCTGCCGGGAAGCGGTCTCCTGGACGGTTCCGGCAAGGATCTCTGTTAACGTCTCACCCGTTCAGCTGGGCACGAAATCCTTTACGGCGATGGTACAGTCCATCCTGAAGGAGACAGGACTTCCGGCAAACCGTCTTGAATTAGAGGTTACGGAGTCTTCGCTCTTCAGTGACAGCAATACGCCGATCACTATTCTCAAAAAGCTAAGAACGCTGGGTGTAAAAATTTCAATCGATGATTTCGGGACGGGTTATTCGTCGCTCTCACGGCTGAGTGAACTGAATTTTGATAAAATTAAAATCGACAAATCCTTTGTGAACCCGATATCCACGCAGGATGACGCCCTTAATATCGTTAAATTGATAACCGGCATGGCAAAGAGCCTCAATATGCGGGTCATTGCGGAAGGTGTTGAAACCGAAGCGCAGCTTGAGCGTCTTCAGGCTCTTGGCTGCGATCTCGTGCAGGGATACCTGTTCGGAAAACCACAGGCTGAGATTGACAGGAAGATTAGATACGGTTGAAATGGTTCTCCGGTTGTTTCTGGCCCAAAACCCTTCAGGTGATTGATAATAAAAGGTTAAAAAATGAAAAAAACAGCCCCAAAATATACGCCTGTTGATTTATCTCGTTGGGCCAGAAAGGAGCATTTTGAAGTCTTCCAGTCATTTGCTGAGTGTACTATTAACCAAACGGTTTTGATCGACATTACCGCACTGCGAAAACATATCAAAGAGGTCGGCTGGAAGTTTTACCCGACGATTATATTTCTCCTTTCTAAAATCATGAACCGACATCCGGAATTCCGTATGGCTATGAAGGATAATGAGCTTGTCATATGGAATGAAATTCATCCAAGCTATACCATTTTCCATCCTGAAACGGAGACCTTTTCGTCATTATGGAGCCACTTCGACGGCAATATAAATAACTTCCAGGAAACGTACGCAGAAGATATTGCACGCTATGGCAATAACCTTTCATACTGGCCTAAGGAAGAATCCCGGGAAAATATCTTTTTCGTATCGTCGATTCCCTGGGTAACGTTTACTAACTTTAATATTAATATTGCTCACATGAAGAACTTCTTTGCCCCTATGTTCACGTTTGGAAAATACTACGAACAGGATGGAAAAGTTTTGTTACCTCTCGCCGTTCAGGTTCATCACTCCGTGTGCGATGGTTTCCATGTAGCAAGAATATTCAATGAGTTGCAGGAGATGTGTGAATCACCACGAATAATCCCGACAATACCAACTCGTTGAACGTATTAATTTTAATATTATTTCGAAGACATCTAATCGCTCGAACCATGCCGATGCTTACTGTTATAAGACATTCTTTATAATATTCCCCTATTGAACTTAGAGCTTAACATGCTCACAGCGAGAGCATCTAGCCTGGTTAATAAAATGATGTTTATTATTACCTCATGATTTATTTCAAAAAAAAACACCTCTCATTTTATTGTGTAATCTCTTTAAAGTTGGACCATAGCCTATAATAACCATTATCTTAAACAACCAAGTGGATTCCTCTCATCAAATGCCTGCCCTCCCTAAAATGATGCTGATATTGTGAAATTTATTAGCATACGGACAGTAATGAATCTCGCCTTTAGAAAGGCAACGTATATAAAAATCAAACACTAACCAACGCCCACTGTATTTTCATGAAAAAAATGATACTGGAACTTCTATTTTACAAGAAGTTCCTTTAGGCATTCTTTCGCCCCAAACTCATAAAATAATCAGGAATATTTAGATATATTTCACTATACTGACAAATTTACTTCATGGTTCGGATCCTTTGATGTAATCGGGAAGCGAGCCTCCCGGCTTTATCTATACAAAATTCATTATTATGACATTAGATCCCGAGTATGCTCCCACAGGAAAGTTTCCAATTAACTTATCTTGTATTTTAACAGACGAAACACCAGCAGGTAATGTGATTTTAGAACCTAATGGTTGTTCATTTATACTTATTTCTGCTTTCTGCCCTTCTAAATAAATATATTTTTCATCACTTCCAGGCAGACTAAATTGCACATCAGTAGTTTCGCTACATTCAATAGAAATTTGTTTGCTACTAATATTTCCGTCCGTAAGTCTCAGCGAACCATGATCCAATAGTACTTCTTGCGTGATAAACTTACAATTTGCATTTGACGGCGGAGCTGTTATACATCCACCGGGAGCAATTAGTAATTTATAATCTACATGATCCTCACGGGGGGCTGCCCCCCATGCCATACAGTTATTAGGAGACGTATGCACTGTTTTATTTCCAGAACGATATTCAGCCGGGGCATCATTATATGCCTGCATAGCCAATTCTCCAATTGTATGTGAGCCGTCAGCAATAATACCATTAGCCAAAAAACTTACTACATCTTTATAATTTACTTCTTCGCGAGCCCATAACGTCACCATGTATCCGGAAGGAACTATTTGTTCAGAAGCAGGACCAATATTTGTTGTAATAGTTTTGAAATAGATATCCTTAACCCCATAAGGTTCATCAACGGACTTAGTCGGAATAACTACAGGATACTCACTTGCGCTTACTGAAAAAACAATCAGATTGATTAATAAATATAGTGCTCGTTTCATTAAAAACATCTCTGAGATTTATTGATAGTTTAGCATAAATGTACTAACTGCTGAAATATTACCAGGTGTTAGACTACTATTAGCAATCTCCGTAGGTTTTGCTTGTATATATGCAGAAAATGTTAATTCATTATTTCCATTAGTTAACTGTGTAAATGGGCTAGATTTATTAATGACAAGTGACGTCCCGTTACTTGTTTCTAAACCAATCGCAACGCCCCGTGCACTTGCGGAAGCGTCTAACGCCAGCATATCTGTTAGCTCATCATCAGCTATACCTTCAAATGTCACACTTACTGTTTTCATAACTGAAGGGTCGCAATTCTCAAGATGAATAGTAAACAACTCACTCTTAGTATGTTGATATTGATAAAGGTATTTGATAATTACCGAACCAAAATCGACATGTATATCGGTGTCGGAGTCTGGGATAGAACAGGGTTCGGACACTAATGCTCCAGAGAAGTGTACATTGTCCGCCGCCTGAGCTGTGTTAACTAACAGCATAGCTGCTATCATAAAGTGAATAATCCTTACTCGCTTCATCTTACAGCTCCTCATAAATAGTCAGCTTTAAGCGTCATCGTTGCCTCAAAGGCCCCTTCGGTTAAAGTCACCGCAGGATCGCGAACCGGTACTGCCTCTATTTTCGGCAGAGATGCAGGAGTACTAACTGCGATTCGCTCTGCGAAAGTTACCGCATTACCATCAATCAGAATACGGAGCCCCAGACCAGTTTTGTTTGTCATCACAGCAGCAGTATCAAAGGCTGCAGGAGCTGTAGTATCGACTATAATCGCAAGATTGTTGATGCTGTAATCAGCATCGCAATCCACGCTGTAATTAATCGGCTGCTTATAGTTGTTGCCATCAATCTTGGTAATACCAAGATTATTACCAAACGCAACCTCAATCGTCTGACCGTTGTTAATAGTGCATGGTGGTGCTACCAGGGTCCCGTGGAATGTCATGTTGTCAGTGGCTTGGGCCACGATTGGCAGCACTGCAGCCAGGGAAAGTATTTTCATTAATTGTTTCACTGATAATCTACCGTCATGGTTGCAGCCGCAGTGAAGTCGCCAGTCGGCAGATGCGTGCCAGATTGCTGCACGAGCAGCGCTTTTAGTGCTGGTTTAGTGGAAGAGGTTGTCATCACCAGGTCCGTGTTTACTGGATAGTCAATCCCGTCAGCTTTTATTTTTATGCCCAGTTCCGGAATACTTGTTTTAAGCAACTTATCGTCGAAAGTTGTGCCAGAACCATTGATTCGCATCACAAGAGTTTTGCTCTCATCAGCATTCGCACAATTCAATGTATAGTTAACATCCTTTTCTATCACTCCTCTCGACACATCGGTGGTAATAATTCCATCGCCGAAGTCTACATCGATAGTCTGGTTATCATTGATCGTGCAAGGTCCCGCCATAACAGTAACTTTTACAGTGACATTGATGGAAGTATCATCAGCAAGTGCGGTATTGCATATCACCCCCCCCACCAGAATAGCTATTGCCAGTCTATGCAGTTTCATAGCCCCTCCCTACTGATAAATCATGCTGAAATTAACCAGCGCATGATACGGACCGGCAACGAACGGAGCTGCGGTGCGTTCAGGCTGCAGGGTGAAGGTCACCTGGTTCTGGCCCGGGTTCAAAAGTATGCTGTCACTATTGCGTGATAGCATTACCGATTTCCCCTGGCTATCGCGCAGGCGGAGGCCGATACCGGATGCCCCCATTACTTTAATCAGCGCCGGATTGTCATCATCCTGCACCGCCATAAAACGCGCCTTATAAGGTGGCTGTAAAGCGCTGATGGTGGTTGTCATAGGCGTTATATTGGTGCTCCAGTTCGCCAATTCAGGGCAATCATGCAGATAGATGTTCACTTTTACCGGCGCAGCAGCTTTACCGACCTGGTTTACGTCCGCGTGACTGATGCTGCCGAGATCCACATCCTGCCAGGCCGAGTCCATCACCATCCTGCAGGTGTTCTCCAGTAGGTCACCATGGACAAACAACGTTCCCGTATCCACCAGAGGTTTTTCGTTTTCTGCACTTGCAGTACAGGCTACGGCCAGTAACAGGCTAGTGAGCAGCATAGTTTTAGTCATTCCATTCATTATGTTCTTCCTTTAGCCGGTGGTTACTTGTCTTTCAGCAGACTAGCAGTGCAACTAGCACCATTGCAGGTAAACTGAATTTGCGGTCGTCCACCGTAGTCATTCACATAGGTCAGCACTGGCGTGTTACCCAGCGCACTGGCAGCTGCCTCAATAGCGCTCTCTGTTTTTGGAGCTACCATGACCGGCTGGAAACTGACCGGATTTCCTTTTGCAGACGGGCGCCCTTCAACAATCGTCAGGTAGTACGGGGTGGGGTTGTTCAGCACATACCGATCCCCCTTGCGGGTCAGGGTCACTTTCTCTACCCAGTCCCCCTTTGCGGCCTGAGTTTTATCCAGCGCAATGCCCGACGGGCGATAGAACAACTTGATGCGGGTCTGCAGTGCAATCTGCAGAGTGTTCGGCTTGTTGCTGCGCGGAGGGATTTCTCGCAGGTTGAAATAAAACAGGGATTCCCTGTCCTGCGGCAACGAGCTTAGCGCAGGAGTGGTTTGCACTTTAACCTGACTTTTTTCGCCCGCTTCCACGCGCTGCACAGGTGGCAGTACGGTCAGCGGTGAGGTGACCTTGTTACCCTTAGAATCCTCAATCCAACCCTGAGCAAGGTATGGCAGATTTTTGTTCTCGTTGCTGATGTTGAGACTGACCGATTTCTCGCCGCCGTTTACAATTACGCGGGTGCGGTCAAGCGCGATAGCAGCACTGGCCTGTTGTGCGGTCATCAGGCCAGTCAGGGTGATAGCAAGAACGGAAAGTGCATTTTTACGGTTTAACATTTTCATTTTGTTCACTCATTTAATGATTTCAGCGCCGTCACTCATTGGCACGGCAGTAACAGATTTCCGTTCTGGTTCAGTCCTGTTAATTTCTCCGGGACGGTAACGGTGCACTGTACTTTTCCATCCCAGCTCACATCCAGTTTTGCGCCCGGCTTAAGGCCGGAGAGATACGTCTGACCTTCGTCGTTGACGATCCCAATTTCCTGTTTATCAGAGTTCTGTACGCTGGCACCAAACGGCGGGAAACTGCCATCGGCCAGACGAATAACTCCCATTGCCTTTTCTCCGGAGATCACGTTGAATTTACGGTAGCCAATCGCCCCCTCGGTCAGCGTGGCCTGCACCACCGAGGAAGAAACTTCGGCGTTATCCGGCAAGTCATTAATATCGATGCTCAGGTTATTTTTGTTATAATCGCTGACTTCAGTGATTACCGCCTTGCCGAAGCGGTTAGTACGAGTGCTGTCACTGTAACCCTGTACCGGAATGTCTGTGGCGTCACCGGTATCCACCATCACGCGAGTCCCCCCCAGGTTGTTCGCTCGGTGCAGTGCCGCACCATGCGATGTTGCCGTCACCCCTCCACGCAGAGATAGACCGGCAGAAGTGTACTGGTTCTGCTGGTAATCGACGTTGGCGGTAACATCGGCCACATCCCCAGAATGATCGTAGTAACCACTAAGCGTGCCGCCATCATTACTGCCACCTGCGGCAATACGGTAGTTATCACCATTTTTAAGGTGGTCAAAATACGCCAGATTATGGGTATTGCTGTCGCCGTTTACTGAGCCGTTATAACTGATCGAACCGGAGTCTCCCCATGGCACGGAAAGAGACAGGTACATACCATCATCATTTTCACCGTTAAATTTATTGCGATAAGCCGTCAGTGAACCGTTAATGTTTTTCCATTTACCGATGTCGAAGTAACGCGAGAGCGATAGGTTATAGCGATCTTCTGCTGGGTTATTCCAGTAAGTCTGATGCGAATAGTTCAGGTATGCGGAAAGCCCCAATGACTTAAACTGCTGGCTGAAGGTCATTGTGTACATCTCTCGACTCTGCATAAAGTCATCGTGACTCGTCGTGTAATTCAGATAGTCATTGAAGCTCATGTAATCTTTCTCGGAGAAGCGATAACCCGCGAAAGTCACCTGGCTACCGGTATCATCAAAGCGTTTCGAATAACTGACCCGGTATGACTGTCCATGTCGATCTTGGTCTTCCAGCTTTGTGTCTGAGCGCGTTACATCAAATGAGAGAGCACCCAGTATCAGCAAATCACGGCCAATACCCGCCGCCACGGAAAGGTAATCGCTGCTGCTTACCATCCCTCCATATAAGGACCAGCCGTTGCTGACCCCCCAAGAGAATTCGCCCGAACCAAAGGTTTCGCCTTCAGTGCTGTGATCGTAACTCGTCGGTTTTCCGGCAAACACCTTGTAGCGCACGCTGCCCGGACGGGTCAGATAGGGAATGCTGGCTGTGCTAACCTTAAATTCCTGCACTGAACCATCCTGCTCCTGTACCCGCACGTCAAGCATGCCAGAAACCGCATTATTCAGATCCTGTATGGCAAACGGCCCAGCCGCCACCTGAGTTTCATAAATCACTCGTCCCTGCTGGGAAATAGTCACTTTGGCATTGGTTTTCGCGACGCCGGTCACCTCTGGCGCATAACCACGCAGGTTTGGTGGCAGCATGTTGTCATCAGAAATCACGCTGGCCCCGGTAAAGCGGAAGCTATCGAACAGATCCGAATTGAGGTAGTCCTCACCCAACGTCAGCTTTGCTTTCAAGGCGGTCAGTGCTCGGTAGAGATATACCCGACTCCAAGTCCACTGTTTCTGACCAGAACCGTTATCTTCACCGGAGTGATCGTCATAATTAGTTTGCCAGTCCGCACGCGCACGCCATGCTCCCATATTGGCACCGAAGGTACCGTTACCGGAGACACTGTTCTCGTCACTGCCGTGCGAGTTCTGACGGGTCTGAGCATTGAGGTTATAGTCGGCCAACAGGCCGGGTACCCCCTCATCCCACATGCTGCTCGGCACCCAGTTATCATCGGTGTATTCCAGATAAGCCTGCGGGACGCTGATGGTCAGTACCCCGGAACTCAGATCTGGGTTCACCTCCACACCTTTCAGGGCCGTAATGTCCACGCACTGACTGTTGTGCCAGGAGGTAAATGCTTTTGCGCTGTCTTCTTTAAAGCCAAGTTTCTTTACCACTTCAGGTTTAAAACACGCTTTCGAATCCTTGCCATCCTCGCCATCGGGATAAACCGATATCGACTGCTCTTCCAGTTCGTTCTCATTAATTTTAATTTTAAATATATAATCCCCAGGCATGATATAACCACGTTTTGCGAAGTGGCTTAGATCGATATTTTCTTTATCTTTAATATCTAGCACATCAGTATTAAACTGAATATCACCCGCAGCTTTTACGTTCCCGTGAAAATTTATAAAGACACATGCGGTCAATACTGTCCACTTTGCCGACCTTTTAACAAGATTATTATTTATCTTTCTGTAAATCATATCCGCCACACCAGTAACCTGACAGTCAAATAAAAAGAAAAAAGCTTGCAGAACTGAATTTAGAAATATTCAATTCGGTACCGAATAATGGCACTATAATCACCAACAACTATATCGCGCATTGTATTTCTGAGTCTAAACTGATAATCCAGCCGGTTATCTGACACTGTTATCTGCTGTAAGGATACAGGCCGACCTGGGTGGATAACTGCACCATGGCTGTCCTGCAGCTGTAGCGCTACACCGCCCGTATTACCGCTGACCCGGAAAAGGCCATCCTCTTCATCACCGTCAAAAATTATGTTCAAATACTGCCAGGCGGAGGGCTCCGATGAAGAGTCAATTGCGCACTTGGTTAAATGGATGGAAAAGTCTTCAGGTACACCCTCACCGGTGCGTTTAATATGCCCACGGGTTTCTCCGGGCATAGTAATTTCCTGATAACCGTCTCCCATATCAATATCACAAGCACTGGAAATAATTGCACCATTCATACTGACGCGTCCGGATAACGCCGGATCAAACTCTGAAGGAGGGTTAACGTCCCGGTGCGAGGCCTGCGCCGCGAAAGCCATTGCGGTAAGTAAAAACGTCAGTACGGCGTACATTAATTTACTCATAGTTTCCGGTTCTGATATTAAAAAAACGCCTGCGGGGTACAGGCGTTTCCAGCTCAGCCGCTGGGTTTACTGGTAAGCGAGAGTAAAATCAGCAATCGCGGTGAAATCACCCGTGGTTGCAGTCACACCACTATCACCCTGCAGATAAGCGGAGAACAGCAGGGTGTTGTTACCATCCTGCAGAGAATGACCGTCAGAAGCTTTACCCAGCTCAATCTGTTTACCATCCCCGTTAGTCAGGATGATGCTCGCACCTTTAGCGGTACCGGTGATGCCCAGAGAGCCCGCAGTCGCACCTTCCGCACCGGTGAAGGTTGTAGTAACAGTTTTAGCGGTTACATCGGTGCAGTTTTCCAGCTTGATTTCAAAGTTACGCGGTGTGGATGTGCCACTGTTTGCCAGCGCAGCATTTGAAATTTGTCCAAGACTTACAGTCTGATCGATACTGTCTGGGCTAATTGAACATGGAGCATCAATAATAGAGCCAGTGAATGTTACTTTGCCGTGCCCCTGGTCAGCCGCATTTGCATTCGCCATCAAAGCACCACTGAGCATTGCAGCAATAAAAGCAATCTTTTTCGTATTCATAACTTATATTCCACTACGATATATTTTTCGGGCTGATTTAATCGACCCATCCTTAACAAATAATTAACGCTACATTCCAATGTGGCGTTCGTTTGTTCGCTTTCAATTATTGCGACAGATGTATCTTCTTACAATTCAAAACCGATCCCAATTTAGACAGGGACACTTATTAAGCCATATTACCAAAATTAGAGCTTCCATTATTAAAATGCCATTCTAAATTTGGATCAATTAAAATTCAGAGCTGATAACCATGGGTGCTAGACTTATGTTTTTTCCTGGAAGAAGTGTTCACTTCACATGGAAGAATTAACACGTAAAAACATGTAACTAGTAATGGAAGATAACAAGTCAGTCATTATTATCTGCTTTGAGTAATTTTGTGAGTGGTATCTGCGCCTTCACGATTTCAGCATGTTTACCGAAGAAAATGTCAATACCCTGCTTTATGAGGAAAGACAAGAATATTACCCGTACTCACCATTAATAATTGATGCGTACCACGGTATTTTTTACTTAAACATAGAAAGCATCACTATTCATATCGTTTATTTAAAATCAGAATTGAACCAATAAAAATTAAAAAAATTTTATTGCATATATTTCAAATTTGACTAATTTGACGGTTGCGTCTATATTTTTATTACATAATACCTAATAACTTAGAATCTATGGTAACTGTTAATCTCAAGTCAACACGCACAAATCCGAAATATTTGATGGCGTTGATGGACAAGCTGGCGCCTTATCTACAGTATAAGCGCGTCGAAGTAAACACCCGTTACACCATAACGGCTCAGCGGCAGTCCCCCTGCTATTTTATCCGCACGGGTGCAGTTTCCATGTACCGGCAGCCGGATGACATTCTCATCGATCTGTTTGATGCCCCCACACTGCGCGGCGTGATTGCCTTACCGCCGGAAACTCTTTCGGTATACGTCATCAAAACTATCGTACCCTCTGAAATAGCGATTATCGATCGTGAAAAACTGTTCGCGCTTCTTACCGAGCACAATCTTTGGGAACTTTTGGCTGACCATCTACTGGAAGCAAGCAGCATGGTTGTCGAGAGGATGTTTAAATTAATATCCCCGACGACCTATAATGTTGTCCGCCATCAACTCTATGAACTGATCAACCTTCCGGAGGACGTTCGAGAAACCATTCTTGCGGAAAATTACATTCGCAGTAAAACCCGCCTCTCCCGCAGCGGTATTATGCGCATCCTCTCTGATTTAAAGGATGGCGGATATATCGTTATTGTTAAAGGAATCCTAAAAGAAGTTCATCACCTTCCGGAGAATTATTAAAACAACTTAGATCATTTTGTACTTCCCTGGTGCTAAGACGGAGCCGAACGAAACAACATTATTAAAGTTCCCTTGTCGCCAGCGTAAACCTTTCCTCTTTTCTTACAAAGGCTTGAGACATAGAACAAGGAGGGGCCTCATTTATACTCGGCAGAAACAGTGAACACTAATGACGACGGAGAGTCCTTCCTGTCGGAAGCTAAAGCACAAAGTTGATTTCGGTAGGTTTTCGAAGAGTTTGAAATGGTGCCGATAATAGGAGTCGAACCTACGACCTTCGCATTACGAATGCGCTGCTCTACCAACTGAGCTATATCGGCCCTGAGAGGCCGGTTACGAGCGTAACCACGGGGCAAAAGGTTAGATCTATCCGGGTGATGCGTCAATGCCCTTTTGAATCAAACGGCTATTTTTGCATCACCCGTGATTATTTACGCACGAATCGTATCGTCGCCGAAGCCGATCCACTTGTACGTGGTCAGCGCTTCCAGCCCCATCGGGCCGCGCGCGTGCAGTTTCTGCGTGCTGACCGCCACCTCTGCGCCGAGGCCGAACTGGCCGCCGTCGGTGAAGCGGGTGGAGGCATTCACATATACCGCTGAAGAATCCACTTCGTTCACGAAGCGATCGGCATTGCGCAGGGTGCGCGTCAGGATCGCGTCAGAATGCTGCGTGCCGTGTTCACGGATGTGCGCAATGGCGTCGTCGAGATCGGCAACGATTTTCACGTTCAGATCCAGTGACAGAAACTCATCGTCGTACTGCTCCGCATTTACGGGAACAACGTTAGCCGGGCCATCCTGAAGCAGCGCGAGCGTGCTGGCGTCAGCGTGCAGCGTCACGCCGCTCTCTGCCATCTGTTTGCTCAGAGCCGGCAGGAAGGTGTTCGCAATATCCTGATGCACCAGCAGCGTTTCTACGGTGTTACAGGTGCTTGGACGCTGGGTTTTCGCATTCACGATAATCTTCAGCGCCGGTTCAATCTCAGCGCTGTCGTCGACAACGATATGACACACGCCGATACCGCCGGTGATCACCGGAATCGTCGACTGCTCGCGGCACAGCTTGTGCAGGCCCGCGCCGCCGCGTGGGATCAGCATGTCGATGTATTTGTCCATGCGCAGCATTTCGTTGACCAGAGCGCGGTCCGGGCTCTCGATCGCCTGTACGGCCCCCGCCGGTAAGCCACACTCTTCCAGCGCCTGCTGAATGACTTTCACCGTCGCGGCGTTGGTGCGCCATGTCTCTTTCCCACCGCGCAGAATAGCGGCGTTACCGGTTTTCAGGCACAGGGACGCAACATCCACCGTCACGTTTGGACGAGCTTCATAAATAACGCCGATAACGCCGAGCGGCACGCGGCGGCGCTCCAGGCGTAAACCGCTGTCGAGCAGCCCACCGTCGATCACCTGCCCTACCGGATCGGCCAGATTGCAGACCTGACGCACATCGTCGGCGATGCCTTTCAGGCGTGCCGGCGTCAGCGCCAGACGGTCGAGCATCGCTTCGCTCAAACCGTTACGACGCGCTTCCAGTAAATCCTGCTCGTTGGCGAGCAAAATCTCTTGGGACTGTGATTCCAGATAATCAGCGATTTTTTCCAGCACGCGGTTTTTCTCGCGGCTGGAAAGGAGCGCCAGTTTATAAGAGGCAGCCTTCGCGGCAGCGCCCATTTGTTCCAGCATGTTCTGGCTCCTTAACGAATAATCATGTCATCGCGATGCACGGCAACCGGACCATATTCATAGCCCAGAATGGCGTCGATCTGCTGCGAGTGGTGACCCGCGATGCGGCGCAGAGCATCGCTGTTGTAACGGCTTACGCCGTGGGCGATGTCGCGGCCTTCGAGGTTACGGATACGGATCACTTCACCACGGGAGAAGTTGCCTGTCACGCTTTTAATTCCTTTAGGAAGTAATGAACTTCCTCGTTCCAGAATCGCGGCGGTTGCCCCTTCATCGACGACGAGTTCGCCAGCAGGAGGCGCGCCAAATATCCAGCGCTTGCGGTTTTCCAGCGGGGACTCCTGGGCGTGGAAGCGGGTGCCGACGGAGATACCTTCCATTACGTCGCCAATCACGCCGGGGCGGCTGCCCGCTGCAATGATGGTGTCGATACCGGCGCGGCACGCGACGTCAGCGGCCTGCAGCTTGGTCCCCATACCGCCCGTTCCGAGGCCTGAAACGCTGTCACCGGCGATGGCGCGCAGCGCATCGTCGATGCCTTGAACGTCGGTAATCAGCTCGGCTTCCGGATTCGAGCGCGGGTCGGCGGTGAACAGCCCCTGCTGATCGGTCAGAAGCAGTAATTTATCGGCACCGGCCAGAATCGCGGCCAGCGCCGAGAGGTTATCGTTATCACCCACTTTGATTTCAGCGGTAGCAACGGCATCGTTCTCGTTAATGACCGGAACAATATTGTTGTCCAGCAGCGCACGCAGGGTATCGCGGGCGTTCAGGAAGCGCTCTCTGTCTTCCATATCCGCACGCGTCAGCAGCATCTGCCCGACGTGGATGCCATAGATAGAGAACAGCTGTTCCCAGAGTTGAATGAGTCGGCTTTGCCCCACGGCGGCCAGCAGCTGTTTGGAGGCGATCGTCGCGGGGAGCTCGGGGTAACCCAGGTGTTCACGCCCGGCGGCAATCGCCCCGGAGGTCACAATCACAATACGATGCCCTGCGGCATGTAGCTGAGCGCACTGACGTACAAGCTCAACAATGTGGGCGCGATTTAGGCGGCGCGATCCGCCTGTTAAAACACTGGTACCGAGTTTTACCACCAGCGTCTGGCTGTCACTCATGATTCTCTGCCGTTCAACGATAAGGGAAAGTAATGTCGAACGAACGTTTTAGCAGGAGTCAGCCCCGTTGCCAACTGCCTTAGCACATCGCGAAACACTTTGTTGCGCGGGATCAGGAAGCGTAGCGGGGGAATTTGACACTTTTATTACCGAAATAATAAATCACAGTTTTTTAAAATTATTCTTAGTTTGTCATAAAAGTTTCATTCCAGAACGATAAAACCCTTCCTGTTTTTTCACGGGACTTAGGCATGAGCTTATCGTCCAGCGAATTTTTTAGCGCGTTTATAAGACAGGATCGAAAATGAAAAAGAGCACTCTGGCATTAATGGTTATGGGCGTAGTGGCTTCTGCATCCGTTCACGCAGCTGAAGTTTATAATAAAAATGGTAATAAGCTGGACGTGTACGGCAAAGTGAAAGCCATGCACTACATCAGCGATGATGCCACCAAAGATGGCGATCAGACTTACGTTCGTTTCGGTTTTAAAGGCGAAACGCAGATTAACGATCAGCTGACGGGCTATGGCCGTTGGGAATCTGAATTTGCAGGTAACAAAGCTGAGAGCGACTCCTCTCAGAAGACGCGTCTGGCGTTTGCTGGTCTTAAGCTGAAAAACTTTGGTTCACTGGATTACGGTCGTAACCTGGGTGCCCTGTATGACGTCGAAGCATGGACCGATATGTTCCCTGAATTCGGCGGTGACTCTTCCGCACAAACCGATAACTTCATGACCAAGCGTGCTACCGGCCTGGCGACCTACCGCAATACCGACTTCTTCGGCGCGGTTGACGGTCTGGATATGACGCTGCAGTACCAGGGCAAAAACGAAAACCGTGACGCCAGGAAACAGAACGGCGACGGTTTTGGTACCTCTCTGACCTATGACTTCGGTGGCAGCGATTTCGCCGTCAGCGGCGCCTACACCAACTCTGACCGCACCAACGCTCAGAACCTGCTGGCACGTGGCCAGGGCCAGAAAGCAGAAGCCTGGGCAACCGGTCTGAAATATGATGCGAACGATATTTATCTGGCTGCGATGTATTCTGAAACCCGCAATATGACGCCAATTTCCGGTGGGTTTGCTAATAAGGCGCAGAACTTTGAAGTGGTCGCACAATATCAGTTCGACTTTGGTCTGCGCCCGTCCCTGGGCTATGTCCAGTCTAAAGGCAAAGATATTGAAGGTATTGGCGACGAAGATCTGGTGAAATATATTGACGTTGGCGCGACCTATTACTTCAACAAAAATATGTCCGCGTTTGTTGATTATAAAATCAACCAGATTGACGACAAAAATAAACTGGGCGTGAGCAGCGATGACATCGTTGCCCTGGGTATGACCTACCAGTTCTGATGATGTGAAATAAAAAAACCGGCTTGATGCCGGTTTTTTTATTGTCGGGGATTCATGCTGTCTGGTGCCCTCACCCCGGCCCTCTACCAACGGGAGAGGGAGAATTTGTAGGCCGGGTAAGGCGAAGCCGCCACCCGGCGCTGTGACACCATCAGGCAGTCAGCTTCACCGCTTCGCTGGAAAAGTCATCCGCGGGTTCGAACTTGAGATCCAGGGTAGCCAGCAGCGCGCGTGCCTTATCGTGAAACTCTTTTAGCGTATATTCCAGGCGGTCAATCACTTCCTGATCTTTAATCGTGGTCGCCTGCCAGTTGCCGTCTTTATTAAACAGGCCAAACTGGTAGCTATACGTAAAGCGTTTTTCCTCTGCTTCCATTTCCATCCACCAGCCCCAGAATTCACGTTTTTCGGGTGCAGGCTTCACGTTGACGCATACAGCCAGGCAGTCGAAAAAAAAGCGATTCTCTTCACACTGCTCTTCTCGAATATACGGGCCGAGAGCCATAAACTTCTTAATCAGTCTACTTTTCGGGTGTCCACTCGGTAACGTCATTGCGATCTCCTTTTGTGAAGCCACTGTTTTACCAAACCAGCGAAATTTAGCAATCTATTAACACAATCTCTGAGCGATCCAGCGCGTAATCTCTTTCAGTGATTTGTCGAAATTCTGATAGACCGGGCTGAACGGTACTTCAAGCAATTTGCCATCCGCAGATGACGAAGTGATTAATCGCGACTCTTCTTCCGGGCTGAACGGGTCGTTTTTCCAGAACCCAGACAGCATCGGCGTTGGGCAGCGACGTCCCAGCAGCCCCTGCGTTTTTAACGAGTAACGATTGAGCTCAACGCGCAGCGCTTCGTCTGATGCATCATGCATGCCAAGGCGGCTGGCCAGCACATCAAGGTACATTTCAGGTACGCTCCCCTGGCGTGCAGGATCGCTGAGCAGAGCGTGTACGACCGGGCCGAGGCAGGCGACGGCTTTCAGACGAGAAGATTCAAGGTAAGCCAGACGCACCGCGACGTTCGCGCCGAAACGGAAGCCGAAAGCCGCCACGCGGGTGTGGTCAACCCACGGAATGTTTTCCAGCGCTTTGAGCGCATGCTGGTGCAGCAGGCTGGAATCCTGAGTCAGTTTCCATTTAGATGAGAAACCAATTGAAGGCATATCAAGCGTCAGCATCGCGATCCCCTTTGGTGCGAAGTAGCGCTCATACAGGCTGTAATAATCAATTTGCAGCGAATCCAGCCCGCCGCACATGAGGACGGTCGGGAACGGGCCGTCGCCTTCCGGCATATGCAGGAACCCGGTGACGGGTGCGCCACCTGGAATGCTGAACTCAAGCTCGCGCATTTGGCCCGGCAAACGCTGCGCCGCCTCTTCATAAGCACGGTTCGCCAGCGCCTGGGCCTGCTCTGCCAGCTCATCACCTTTTAGATGCGGATACGCGGCGATGGCGTAGAGATTGGCCGCATGCAGCCAGTGCTTGCCGCTACGCGTGGCGTCCTCTTCCTGGCTGGCTTTTTGCTGCCAAAGCATCGCCTGCTTAGACCACTCGTAGATCCAGTTTCCGCCACGGTAGCCCACCACGGTGTCGTAGAGTTCGCTGTCGGTACGTTCGGCTTCACTCATCACGATACGTGCCTGCACATCAAGGATTTCACGGGGGTCAATACCGCGCCAGATCCACATAAGGCGGTTAATCATGCGATACCAGTGAGGCACATTTTTACCGTCTAACGCGGACTGGACGGCAGGCTGGGTACCCGGATTGAAGCGACGCACCAGCGTCGACGTTTCAGGGTGTTTGAAACGGGGTTTGAAGAGAGTCTCGGTGAGATTCGCCTGCGTCATTGCGTTGCCTCCATGAATACGTCGTATAGAGACTATTGTAACGCGTGGCAGGCCAAAAAGAACAACGCCCGACATAGCCGGGCGTGTAAAGTTACGTACTGGTATTAACGGCCTGAAATAGGCGGTACGAAGACCACGCCCATATCCCATGGCTGTTCAATCCAGGTGTCCTGCGGGATGTCAATCACGTAATCGTCAACCAGCGGGCGGCCAGCAGGCTTCGCGAAGATAGTGACGAAATGTGCTTTCGGATACATTTCGCGGATAGCAACCGCAGTACCACCGGTATCTACCAGGTCATCAATAACGATGAAGCCTTCACCGTCGCCTTCCGCACGTTTCAGCACAGTCAGCTCGCGCTGGTTGTCATGGTCATAGCTGGAGATGCAAACGGTATCGACATGACGAATACCCAGCTCACGTGCCAGCAGCGCCCCCGGTACCAGACCGCCACGGCTGACGGCAATAATGCCTTTCCACTGTTCGGAAGGCATCAGACGCGCAGCCAGTTTGCGTGCGTGAATCTGCAACATGTCCCAGGTGACGACGTATTTTTCGCTCATGTGAAGTGTCCCAGCCTGTTTTTATACGGCTTAAAAAGTGTTCGAGGGGGAAATAGGTTGCGCGAGATTATAGAGATCTGACGCACTAAAAACCAGTGTTTAGCGCCCTCTGCCTGAGTTTTTACATGCTTTATGCTACCAGCCAGCAGAGAAAGTGGTATTCTCAGTTTCATCTCGCAAGCCTGACTTGTGGTAACTATTAACCTGCTAACCCTGTGACCTGCAACCCTGTTTGCAGCGCCTCGACAAGGAGACTTATCGTGTCTGAACTGTCTCAATTATCTCCGCAGCCGCTGTGGGATATTTTTGCGAAAATCTGCTCCATTCCACACCCTTCTTACCATGAAGAACAGCTTGCCGAACATATTATGGGCTGGGCGAAGGAAAAAGGTCTGCATGCTGAACGTGACCAGGTTGGCAACATTCTGATCCGCAAACCTGCTACCGCAGGGATGGAAAACCGTAAACCGGTTGTGCTGCAGGCGCACCTGGACATGGTGCCACAGAAGAACAACGACACCGTTCACGACTTCACCAAAGACCCGATTCAACCGTACATCGACGGCGACTGGGTGAAAGCACGCGGCACCACGCTGGGCGCGGATAACGGCATCGGTATGGCCTCTGCGCTGGCCGTGCTGGCCGACGACAGCGTTGAGCACGGTCCGCTGGAAGTGCTGCTGACCATGACCGAAGAAGCGGGCATGGACGGCGCGTTCGGTCTGCAGGCGAACTGGCTGCAGGCGGACATCCTGATCAACACCGACTCTGAAGAAGAAGGTGAGATCTACATGGGCTGCGCGGGCGGGATTGATTTCATCTCTACCCTGCCGCTGTCGCGCGAAGCGATTCCTGCGGGCTTCCAGACTTTCAAGCTGACGCTGAAAGGGCTGAAGGGCGGCCACTCCGGCGGTGATATTCACCTGGGGCTGGGTAACGCCAACAAGCTGCTGGCGCGCTTCCTGGCAGGCCATGCGGCCGAGCTGGATTTGCGTCTGGTGGACTTCAACGGCGGTACCCTGCGTAACGCGATTCCGCGCGAAGCGTTTGCCACCGTGGCGGTTCCCGCGGCAAAAGCGGACGAGCTGAAAAAACTCTCCAGCGTATACCTGGATATTCTGAAAAACGAACTGTCGGCGAAAGAGAAAAACCTGACCGTAGTGCTGGAATCTGTATCTACAGATAAAGCCGCGCTGACCGCGCAGTCTCGTGACACCTTCGTTCAGCTGCTGAACGCGACGCCAAACGGCGTGATCCGCAACTCTGACGTGGCGAAAGGCGTGGTGGAAACCTCACTGAACGTGGGCGTGGTGACCATGAGCAACGACAGCGCGGAAATCATCTGCCTGATCCGCTCTCTGATCGACAGCGGTAAAGAGTATGTGGTGAGCATGCTGGAATCTCTGGGCACGCTGGCGGGCGCGAAAACGTCTGCAAAAGGCAGCTACCCGGGCTGGCAGCCGGATGCAAGTTCTCCGGTGATGGCGCTGGTGCGTGAAACCTATCAGCGTCTGTTCAACAGCACGCCGAACATTCAGGTGATCCACGCCGGTCTGGAATGTGGCCTGTTCAAGAAACCGTATCCGGACATGGACATGGTGTCCATCGGGCCAACCATTACCGGCCCGCACTCGCCGGATGAGCAGGTTCATATCGAAAGCGTTGGTCACTACTGGACGCTGCTGACTGAGCTGCTGAAAGCGATCCCTGTTAAGTAATATCCTCACCCCAGCCCTCTCCCAAAGGGAGAGGGTGAAAAACGTAGGCCCGGTAAGCTTAGCGCACCGGGCTTTTTTACAATCCCAAAACCAGCTGTCGCTCTAACTGCGGATCCAGCAGCGTGACGTGCAATCCCACCAGCCTCACCCCTCGCCCGCCCCGGCGCTCTTCCCATGCCTTTTTCGCCGTCGCAATGAGATCGTCCTTATTCAGACGCGGCCAGACGTGTTCCTGCGTGGTCTGCTGGAAGTCGTTGAATTTTAATTTGATACCCTGACGGGCAATCAGCAGGTCCGGCTTCACCTTGCTTAAGCGTCGTTCCAGCTCCGGGTAAAGCTGTTCCGTGATAATGGTTTCGCATTCGGACCAGTCATGAATATCTTCACTGAGGGTGCGCTCAACGCCGACGGATTTTCGTAGCCGTTCGCTGTTCACATCGCGATCGTCAATCCCCTGGCTGCGCTCCCACAGCACGCGGCCAAACTTTCCAAAGCGCTTGAGCAGCATGGCGAGATCGCTTCGCTGCACATCTTCGCAGGTCCGTAGCCCCATGCTTTCCAGCTTTGCGGCGGAGACTTTTCCTACCCCAGGTATTTTGCCAAGCGGCAGCGTTTTCAAAAACGCCGGCACCTCGTCAGGCGTAATGACGTATTGACCGTTGGGCTTATTTAAATCGGAGGCAATTTTGGCGAGAAATTTCACGGGCGCGACGCCCGCCGAAGCCGTCAGATTCAGCTCGTTGAAAATCGTCTGGCGGATCTCCTGCGCCATCAGCGTGGCGGAGCCGTGGCAGTGCAAGCTGTCGGTCACATCCAGATAGGCTTCGTCCAGCGACAGCGGCTCGATCAAAGAAGTATAGCGGGAGAAGATTTCCCGAATATGGAGGGAAGCCTCTTTATAGGCTTCAAAACGGCCGGGCAGAAGCGTGAGATGAGGGCAAAGCTTTAAGGCCATCGCTGTCGGCATCGCGCTGCGCACGCCAAATTTGCGCGCAGGATAGTTGGCGGTGCTGATGACACCACGCTGAACGCGGCTGCCGCCAATGGCGATGGGAATATCCCGCAGCGCCGGGTTGTCACGCATCTCCACTGCGGCAAAAAAGCAGTCCATATCGACATGGATTATTTTGCGCATAGTAAGCCCTCACTCATCACTGGATAAGTATACAGTAAACAAATGAGGGTTGAGAAGCAGATGTGAGAACGCCGGGTGGCGGCTTTGCCTTACCCGGCCTACAAAAAAATTAAATAATGCGCTGCTGTTCGCGGGCCATCCTTTTCTTCCGCGCATCGCACGGTTCCGGGCAGTCGCAAACCTTTTCCATCCCAATAGAGGAAATACCGCCGCAGCTGCCCTGAATGCTTTTCCGCTTAACGATCCAGCCTAACGACATGCCGAAGATGACAAGCACAAACACCACAAAGGTTGCCAGAAACGTCAGCATCATCAGCCTCCAAAGTCATCGAGCAAGATGTTCTCATCTTCGACACCGAGATCTTTCAGCATCTTAATCACGGCGGCGTTCATCATCGGCGGACCACACATATAGAACTCGCAGTCCTCAGGCGCCGGGTGCTGTTTGAGGTAGTTTTCATACAGCACGTTGTGGATGAACCCCGTATAGCCCGTCCAGTTATCTTCCGGCTGCGGATCGGAAAGCGCCACGTGGAAGGTAAAGTTCGGGTTTTCACGCGACAGCTGTTCAAACTCATCTTCATAGAACATCTCGCGCAGCGAGCGCGCTCCGTACCAGAAGCTGATCTTACGCTGGCTACCCAACCGCTTGAGCTGGTCAAAGATGTGCGAGCGCATCGGGGCCATACCGGCACCGCCGCCGATAAACACCATTTCCGCGTCGGTATCTTTCGCGAAGAACTCCCCGAACGGGCCGGAGATCGTCACCTTATCGCCAGGCTTCAGGGACCAGATGTATGACGACATGACGCCCGGCGGTGCATCCGGCACATTCGGTGGCGGCGTGGCGATACGCACGTTGAGCATGATGATGCCCTTCTCTTCCGGGTAGTTGGCCATCGAGTAGGCGCGCAGCGTCGGCTCTTTCACCTCAGATACAAAGCGGAAGAGATTGAATTTGTCCCAGTCGGCGCGGTACTCATGCGGCACGTCAAAGTCCGCATAGGCCACAGCGTGCTCCGGGCACTCAATCTGAATGTATCCTCCGGCGCGGAACGGGACATGCTCGCCTTCCGGCACCCGCAGCTTCAGCTCTTTAATAAAGGTGGCTTTGTTATCATTAGAGATAACCTCGCACTCCCATTTTTTGACGCCGAAGATCTCTTCCGGCAGCTCTATCTTCATGTTCTGACGCACCGCGACCTGGCAGGCCAGACGACAGCCCTCTTTTGCCTCACGCTTTGTGATATGCGCCAGCTCGGTTGGCAGAATATCGCCACCGCCCTCTTTTACCGTCACGCGGCACTGCCCGCAGGAACCGCCGCCGCCGCAGGCTGAGGAGACAAAAATGCCGTTACCGGAGAGCGTGTTGAGCAGCTTGTCTCCCGCCGGCGTGCGGATCTGATTCTGCGGCTCGTCGTTAATATCAATGACCACGTCGCCGGAATTCACCAGCTTCGCGCGCGCCGCCAGAATAAGCCCTGACAGCACCAGTACAATCAGCGTGAACATCACCACGCCAAGGATAATTTCCATCTGTTTGCCCTTATAGCTGCACACCGGAGAAGGACATAAAGCCCAGCGCCATCAGCCCGGTGGTGATAAAGGTGATCCCCAAGCCACGCAGACCCGCAGGCACGTTGGCATACTTCATTTTCTCGCGGATCCCCGCCATGGTGACAATCGCCAGCATCCAGCCGATGCCGGAACCAAAACCGTACACTACGGATTCGCTGAAGTTGTAATCACGCTGCACCATAAACGAGACGCCGCCAAAGATGGCGCAGTTCACCGCGATCAGTGGCAGGAAGATCCCCAGCGCGTTGTAGAGCGACGGGAAATACTTATCGAGGATCATCTCGAGGATTTGCACCAGCGCCGCGATCACTCCGATAAAGGTGATGAAGTTCAGGAAGCTGAGATCAACTCCTTCCACCAGCGCGCCGTCCCGCAGCACAAAGTTGTACACCAGATTGTTGATCGGTACAGATAAGCCGAGCACCACGGTGACCGCGATACCGAGACCAAATGCCGTCGACACTTTTTTGGAAACCGCAAGGAATGTACACATGCCGAGGAAAAACGCGAGCGCCATGTTTTCAACAAACACCGCCCGCACAAACAAACTCAGGTAATGAGCCATTGTCGGTTACTCCTTTTCCTGCTGTTCTGGCTTCAGCGTACGAATCAGCCAGATCAACAAACCGATAATGAAAAATGCGCTAGGAGCCAGCAGGAACAGGCCGTTTGGCAGATACCAGCCGCCGTTCTGCACCGTGTCCAGCACCGTGATGCCAAACAGCTTGCCGCTGCCAATCAGCTCGCGCAGGAACCCAACGGTCAGGAGGATCACGCCGTAGCCAAGGCCGTTGCCGATGCCGTCCATAAAGCTCGCCAGCGGCGGCATTTTCATGGCGTAGGCTTCCGCACGCCCCATGACGATACAGTTGGTAATGATCAGCCCGACAAACACCGAGAGCTGCTTTGAGGTTTCATAGGCGAAGGCGCGCAGCAGCTGATCGACCACGATCACCAGCGAGGCGATGATCGCCATCTGTACGATGATCCTCACGCTGTTGGGAATGTGGTGGCGGATCATTGAGATAAACATGCTGGAGAATGCCGTGACCAGTGTGACCGCCAGCGTCATCACCACCGCCGTTTCCAGCTTGGTCGTTACCGCCAGAGCGGAACAGACGCCCAGCACCTGGAGCGTGATCGGGTTATTGGCTAACAGTGGGCCAATGAGCACCTTTTTAACTTCTTTCAGTTCACCGGTATCAGCCATTGTTCAGCGCTCCTTCACGAACGTTTTTCAGGAAAGGACCAAAGCCCAGCTCGCCCATCCAGAAATCAAAACTGTGCTGCACGCCTTTTGATGTGAGCGTAGCGCCGGAAAGCCCGTCAACGGCGTAGTCGTCACCGGGACGTGCCGCCCCTTTCATCACCTTCAGCGCAGGCAGACCGTTATCGTCGAGCACTTTCTTGCCGACAAACTGTGCCCGCCAGTTAGGGTTCTCAACTTCGCCACCCAGCCCCGGCGTTTCGCCCTGGTCGTAATACGTAATGCCTTTTACGGTGCGCCCATCGGTATCAAGGGCCACAAACGCGTACATCATTGACCACAGACCGTTACCGTAAATAGGCAGTACCACTTCCTGAATACGTTTTTGGGGGTCGCGAACCAGATAGATTTCGGCCAGGTTGCTGCGACGCTTAATCCCGGCGGGATCTTGCGATGCCTCCAGCGTCAGGCTCATCTGCGGATCTTTAAGCGCCAGCGCCTGGTTGAATTTTGCCGGGTCTTTATCCAGCAGTTCACCCGTTTTTAAATCCACCAGACGCGCCGAAATACGTTCAGCAAAGACGGCCGAAACGTCATCTGCGCTCATTCCTTCCTGCATCAGCCCGGCAACGGCAAGAATGTTGCGCTGTTTATCCAGCGCACGTTGCTCCTGCTGCAGGGGTTTTAACCCCACGGCGGAACCGGCCACGACAATAGAACAGACCAGACAGAGCACCAGCACCACCAGCAGCGTTTTGCTGATGCTGTCGTTATTTTTAACCTCAGCCACGCGCCTTCCTCCGCTTAATGTTGGCCCGCACCACCAGGTAATCGAAGAGCGGCGCAAACAGGTTGGCAAACAGAATGGCCAGCATCATCCCTTCCGGATACGCCGGGTTGACCACGCGGATCAGAACGCACATCGCGCCAATGAGCACGCCATAGCTCCATTTACCTTTGTCAGTAAACGAGGCAGAGACGGGGTCCGTCGCCATGAACATCATGCCGAACGCGAAGCCACCCAGCACCAGATGCCAGTACCACGGCATGGAGAACATCGGATTGGTGGTCGAACCGATAACGTTGAACAGGGTGGCGGTCAGCACCATGCCGATCATCACGCCCGCAACGATCCGCCAGGAGGCCACGCGACCAAAAAGAATGATCGCGCCGCCAAGCAAAATCATCAGCGTAGAGACTTCTCCGATAGAGCCCGGAATATTGCCAATAAAGGCATCAAACCAGGTGACTGGCTGACCCGTTGCGTTGTTAACCAGCGTTTCGCCGCCGTGTGCCGCCCACTGTGAAAGCGGCGTCGCGCCGGAAAAACCGTCTGCCGCCGTCCACACGAGGTCGCCCGAGATTTGCGCCGGATAAGCAAAGAACAGAAACGCGCGTCCCGCCAGCGCCGGGTTGAGGAAGTTCCGCCCGGTGCCGCCGAAGATCTCTTTGGCTATCACCACGCCGAAGCTGATGCCAAGCGCCGCCTGCCAGAGCGGAAGCGTCGGGGGAACAATCAGGGCAAACAGGATAGAGGTAACGAAGAAGCCTTCGTTGATCTCATGTTTACGGATAATGGCAAACAGCACTTCCCAAAAGCCGCCCACGACGAATACCGTGATGTAAATCGGCAGGAAGAACACCGCGCCCAGCGTCATCATGCTGATCCAGCCCGCGTCTGGCGCAAAGTTCACCCCTAACGACTGGGCCAGACGGTAGTGCCAGTCGGACTGGATCACCTGCGCCAGCTGCTGTGCATCGTACATGTGGTGCAGCGCCGGAATGGTCTGCAGGCCAACGTTGTACATGCCCCAGAACATCGCCGGGAAGACGGCAAACCACACCAGAATCATCATGCGTTTCAGGTCGATGGCATCGCGAACGTGCGCCGCCCCTTTCGTCACCAGGCCCGGCGTGTAGAAAATGGTCGTCGTTGCTTCATATAACGGGTAGTACTTTTTGAGCTTCCCTTCGGTAAAGTGCGGCTCAATTTTTTCAAAGAGGTGTTTTAAGCCCATCGGTTATCCTTCCTGCTCAATGCGGGTTAACACCTCGCGCAATACCGGTCCATATTCGTATTTGCCCGGACAGACATAGGTACAGAGCGCCAGATCTTCTTCGTCCAGCTCCAGACAGCCCAGCGCCTGCGCGCCGTCGGTATCGCCGGCCAGAAGATCGCGCAGCAGCACGGTGGGAAGAATATCCAGCGGCATGACGCGCTCGTAGTTGCCAATCGGGACCATGGCGCGCTCGCCACCGTGCGTGCTGGTTGAGAAGTTAAACAGCTTATTACGCAGGAAGTGGCCCAGCGTGGTTCGGGTGACGGAGTATTTTTCTGCGCCTGGCAGAACCCAGCCAAACAGCTCTTTCTCCCGCCCTTCCTGCACAATGCTGACCTGCAAATGGAAACGTCCCAGGTACGCGTGCGCATTGGCAGCATGGCGACCGCTGAGGACCGATCCGGAAATCAGGCGATTTTCGCCCTCTTTCGTTTCCCCCACCAGCAGTTCGTTGATGTCAGCGCCCAGCAGCGTCTTCACCAGGCGCGGATTTGCAGCCTGCGGTCCGCCGATGGCGATTATCCGTTCAGCGCAGAGTTCACCCGTAGTAAAGAGCTTACCGATGGCGATGACGTCCTGATAGTTAAGGTGCCAGACCTGTTTCGTCAGGCTGACTGGCTCAAGGAAATGGATGTGCGTCCCGGCCAGCCCCGCCGGATGCGGGCCAGAAAATTCATTAAACGTGACCAGCCCCAGAGGATGGCCGCCAAGCTTGCCGCCGCCGGCCTGGCAAACGTGCACTTTTCCGGGCGTGAGGCGGGTTAGAATTGTGAGTCCTGCATCAAAAGCTTTTCGCTGCGCCAGGATAACCGGTTCCGGGTCCACGCTGAGCGGGTTGGTGTCGATGGCCGTGACGAAAATCGCGGCCGGCTCCGTGCCCGGAACAGGGGATTTGCTGAAGGGGCGCGTACGAAGCGCGGTCCATAAACCGGACGCCAGGAGCTGATCCTGAACGGCGTTACGGTTCAGCGACGCGAGCTCTGCGGCGTCGTAATGGGCAAATTCACGCTTGTCATCGCCCTCAATGCGGATAACCACCGACTGCAGAACGCGCCGCTCGCCACGGTTGATGGCCACAACGGTGCCGCTCGCGGGGGCTGTGAACATCACGCCGGGATTTTTTTTGTCCTCAAAGAGCGCCTGTCCTTTGATAACGCGATCGCCCTCCTGTACCAGCATTGAAGGACGCATACCCAGGTAGTCTTCGCCCAAAATGGCGACATGACGGACACTTGCGCCTGTCGAAACGTGCTGCGCTGGCACGCCTGCAATCGGCAGATCAAGTCCTTTTTTAATTTTAAACATGTGGTTAGCAGGTTTCCATGAACAACAATCCAGTGGGCGCAAAGTGTAACATTTTCCCCTTCCCGCGGGCAGGGAATCCGCCGTCGCGCGCGCCAAATTGCGAGCTAATGCGCAAAGTTCCTGGAGCCATCGCAATTTTGATGGTTTATAAAGTAAAACTAATTTGTAAACTCACCGCCCGGCTCTTGCGAAAATCTATAGCGGTGCTAATGTGAGCGCTCCTAACAGAATAATCTGATTTCGGGTCTCTTTTGCCGTCCTGGCAAGTTGGTCATGGTTTTATCAAGGAACTAGTAGTATGCGTAAAATCGCATTGTTCATTGCGATGCTTCTGATGCCGTGCATGTCGTTTGCCGGACTGCTCAGCAGTAATAGCTCAACGACGCCGGTCAGCAAGGAATATAAACAGCAGTTAATGGGATCGCCGGTTTATATTCAGATCTTCAAGGAAGAGCGCACTCTCGATCTGTTTGTCAAAATGGGCGAGACATATCAGCTGCTTGATAGTTACAAAATTTGTAACTACTCCGGCGGACTGGGGCCAAAACAGCGTCAGGGCGATTTCAAAAGTCCGGAAGGGTTCTACAACGTTCAGCGCAGCCAGCTCAAGCCTGACAGCCGCTTCTATAAAGCCATTAACATCGGCTTCCCGAATGCCTATGACCGTGCACACGGTTATGAAGGTAAATATTTGATGATCCACGGTGCCTGCGTGTCTATCGGCTGTTATGCGATGACCGACTCCGGCATTGATGAGATTTTCCAGTTCGTGACGGGCGCGCTGGTCTTTGGGCAGCCTAACGTACAGGTCAGCATCTATCCGTTCCGCATGACGGACGCCAACATGGCGCGTCACAAGTACTCATACTACGCGGATTTCTGGAAACAGCTGAAGCCGGGTTACGACTACTTTGAGCAGACCCACAAGCCACCGGTGGTCTCTATCGTCGATGGCCGTTACGTGGTCAGCAAACCGCTGAGCCACGAAGTCGTCCACCCGCAGCTGGCGTCAAATTACACGGTCACCGAGACAAAATAGTACCCACTCGCCTGGCATAATCTTTTGCCAGGTTTCGTTGCCCGTCAGCGGCTGCGTTGCGATAACAGTGACCACATCGTTCGGTGTGGTCTCCTTCTGAAAGTCTATCTCCACATCCTGATCGAGCAGCGTCGCAACGCCAAACGGCGCACGGCGGGTGATCCAGAACAGATTCGTCGAGCAGAACGCCATCACATAGCGGCCGTCAGAGAGCAGCATGTTGAACACGCCTTTTTCACGCAGTTCAGACGCCAGCGTCGCGATGTATTTGAATACGGCAGTCATGTTGCCGGGCGTGCGGGGATAGCGCTCCGTCAGCTTGTGCAGCAGCCAGCAGAAGGCTTTTTCGCTGTCCGTTTCGCCGACCGGGCGGAAATTGCCCGTCTCCAGCGACTTATAGCCCGTGAGCTGCCCGTTGTGCGCGTAGGTCCAGTTTCGGCCCCACAGCTCGCGGGTAAACGGATGGGTATTTTCCAGCGCTACTTCGCCACGGTTAGCCTGACGGATGTGGGCGATTACCGAGCGGGACTTGATCGGGTAGTCCTGCACCAGTTTGGCAATCGGTGAGTTAAAGCTGGGCTGTGGATCTTTGAACGTGCGACACCCTTTGCCTTCGTAGAAGGTGATGCCCCAGCCGTCTTTATGCGGCCCGGTTCCTCCACCGCGCTGAACCAGCCCGGTGAAGCTAAAGCAGATATCGGTTGGCACATTGGCGCTCATCCCGAGCAGTTCGCACATACAGCACCTCCACAAAACGCCTTAACGCGGGAAGGCGTAATTGTTGCAGCCAGTTTGGATTCGGACAGCGCGCAGAAACCGGAGCGTACACGTAGTACGTGAGGATTTCGAGCACTGCCCGGATTCAAAATGGCAAATAAAATAGCCTTCTTACTTAACCATCTCTTTTTCGATCAGCTGAATCAGGATGTGGATCACTTTGATGTGAATTTCCTGAATACGGTCAGCATAACCGAAGTGCGGAACGCGAATTTCGACATCCGCCGTACCGTCCATCTTACCGCCATCTTTACCGGTCAGGGTGATGACCTTCATCCCTTTTTCACGCGCGGCGGCGATCGCTTTGATCACGTTGCCGGAGTTGCCAGAAGTAGAGATCCCCAGCAGCACGTCGCCTTCACGGCCTACGGCTTCAACGTAGCGGGAGAAGATGTGGTCGTAACCGAAGTCGTTGCCTACGCAGGAGATGTGGCTCACGTCGGAAATCGCAATCGCCGGGTAGCCCGGACGGTTTTCGCGATAGCGTCCGGTCAGCTCTTCTGCGAAGTGCATAGCGTCACAGTGGGAACCGCCGTTACCGCAGGAGAGCACTTTGCCACCGGCTTTGAAGCTGTCGGCAAGCAGGACCGCTGCGCGCTGAATAGCGTGAATATTGGCATCATCTTTCAGAAAGTTCGCCAGCGTTTCCGCCGCTTCGTTCAGTTCGTTACGAATAAGATCCTGGTACATGAGGATAATCCTTCAGTATTGATGAAATAACACAGTGGAGTGTACCGGATAGCGGGAAAAGCGAGAAGCTAAAGCCATGCGAAACGTCCGGCGTTTTGATTTTTTGTGCCGGCTAAAACGCGAACAATGTGAACCAGGTTGTAATTATTTTGTAAACACATTGCTAAAGGAAATAACATCAACTACAACCATATCATCACAAGTGGTCAGACCTCCTACAAGCAAGGGAGCTTTTCTTTATGATGATTTTGAGCATTCTCGCAACCGTTGTTCTGCTCGGTGTGTTGTTCTATCACCGCGTGAGTTTATTCCTGAGCAGCCTGATTCTTCTGGCCTGGACGGCTGCGCTTGGCGTCGCAGGCCTCTGGAATATCTGGCTTTTAGTCCCTCTTGCCATCATTCTTCTGCCGTTTAACCTGGCCCCGATGCGTAAATCAATGATCTCTGCGCCGGTGTTCAAAGGCTTCCGCAAAGTGATGCCGCCAATGTCGCGCACCGAGAAAGAAGCGATTGATGCGGGCACCACCTGGTGGGAAGGCGATCTGTTCCAGGGCAACCCGGACTGGAAAAAGCTGCATAACTATCCGCAGCCGCGCCTGACCGCTGAAGAACAGGCCTTTATTGACGGCCCGGTGGAAGAAGCGTGCCGTATGGCCAACGACTTTGCCATCACCCATGAAATGGCCGATCTGCCGCCAGAGCTGTGGGCGTATCTGAAAGAACATCGCTTCTTCGCGATGATCATCAAGAAAGAGTACGGCGGTCTGGAATTCTCCGCTTACGCTCAGGCTCGCGTCCTGCAAAAGCTGGCAGGCGTCTCCGGGATCCTGGCGATTACCGTTGGCGTGCCTAACTCCTTAGGCCCGGGCGAACTGCTGCAGCATTACGGTACCGAAGAGCAGAAAGATCACTACCTGCCGCGTCTGGCACGCGGTCAGGAAATCCCATGCTTCGCGCTGACCAGCCCGGAAGCGGGCTCCGATGCAGGCGCGATCCCGGACACCGGCGTGGTCTGCATGGGCGAGTGGCAGGGCGAGCAGGTGCTGGGCATGCGCCTGACCTGGAACAAGCGTTATATCACCCTGGCGCCAATCGCCACCGTGCTGGGTCTGGCCTTTAAGCTCTCTGACCCGGAAAAACTGCTGGGCGGTGAAGAAGATCTGGGCATTACCTGCGCGCTGATCCCAACTTCTACCCCAGGCGTTGAAATTGGTCGTCGTCACTTCCCGCTGAACGTGCCGTTCCAGAACGGTCCGACCCGCGGTCAGGACATCTTTGTGCCGATTGACTACATCATCGGCGGTCCGAAAATGGCCGGTCAGGGCTGGCGTATGCTGGTGGAATGTCTGTCCGTGGGCCGCGGCATTACCCTGCCGTCGAACTCAACCGGCGGTCTGAAGTCGGTCGCGATGGGGATTGGCGCTTACGCTCATATCCGCCGTCAGTTCAAAATCTCCATCGGCAAGATGGAAGGTATCGAAGAGCCGCTGGCGCGTATCGCGGGCAACGCCTACGTGATGGATGCCGCGGCTTCTCTGATTACCTATGGTATTATGCTGGGCGAAAAACCGGCCGTGCTGTCCGCGATTGTGAAGTATCACTGTACCCACCGCGCGCAGCAGTCGATCATTGACGCGATGGATATCGCGGGCGGTAAAGGCATTATGCTCGGCGAAGGCAACTTCCTGGCGCGCGGCTATCAGGGCGCACCGATTGCCATCACCGTGGAAGGGGCAAACATCCTGACCCGCAGCATGATGATCTTCGGTCAGGGCGCAATCCGCTGCCATCCGTACGTGCTGGAAGAGATGGCTGCCGCGCAGAACAACGACGTGGATGCCTTCGATAAGCTGCTCTTCAAACATATCGGTCACGTGGGCAGCAACAAGGTGCGCAGCTTCTGGCTGGGCCTGACGCGCGGTCTTACCAGCGCGACGCCGACCGGCGATGCGACCAAACGTTACTACCAGCATCTGAACCGTCTTAGCGCCAACCTGGCTCTGCTGTCTGACGTCTCCATGGCGGTGCTGGGCGGTAGCCTGAAGCGTCGCGAGCGTATTTCTGCCCGTCTGGGGGATGTGCTGAGCCAGATCTTCCTGGCCTCTGCGGTCCTGAAGCGTTACGACGATGAAGGCCGTCAGGAAGCGGATCTGCCGCTGGTACACTGGGGCGTTCAGGATGCGATGTATCAGGCTGAACAGGCGATTGACGACCTGCTGGCGAACTTCCCGAACCGCTTCGTGGCGGGCGCTCTGCGCGCGGTGATCTTCCCGACCGGTCGTCACCATCTGGCGCCGTCCGACAAGCTGGACCACAAGGTGGCGAAGATCCTGCAGGTACCGAGCGCAACCCGCTCCCGTATCGGTCGTGGTCAGTATCTGACGCCGACGCCGCATAACCCGGTGGGTCTGCTGGAAGAGGCGCTGCTGGACGTGATGGCTGCCGATCCGATTCACCAGAAAATCTGTAAACAGCTGGGCAAAAACCTGCCGTTTACCCGTCTGGACGAACTGGCAAAACAGGCGCTGGCCGGCGGCATTATCAATAAAGATGAAGCCGCTCTGCTGGTGAAAGCCGAAGAGAGCCGTCTGCGCAGCATTAACGTGGATGATTTCGAACCGGACGAGCTGGCGACGCAGCCGGTAAAGCTGCCGGAGAAGCACCGCAAGCCTGAAGCGGCGTAACGCGTTTCGCTTATACAAACCCCGCCCCGCGCGGGGTTTTTTATTGCCACATTTTCTCGTAATGACGTGCTACAGTGTCAAAAAGCGGTCTTTTGAGGAGTCTGTATCGTGCCTGGTTTGAAGATTTCGATTTTGCAGCAACCTTTAGTGTGGATGGATGGCCCCGCCAACCTGCGCCACTTCGATCGTCAACTGGAAGACATTACCGGGCGTGATGTGATTGTCCTGCCGGAGATGTTCACAACCGGCTTCGCCATGGAAGCGGCACAGCAGTCAATGCCGCAGGATGAGGTGGTCGCCTGGATGCACGCCAAAGCGCAGCAGACCAACGCGCTGATCGCCGGGAGCGCCGCCCTGCAAACGGATCGCGGGCCGGTGAACCGCTTCCTGTTGGTGGAGCCGGAAGGGAAAGTGCATTTTTACGATAAACGCCACCTGTTCCGCATGGCGGATGAGCATCATCACTATGAAGCGGGTCACGAGCGCGTGGTGTTCGAGTGGCGCGGCTGGCGTATTCTGCCGCTGGTCTGCTACGACCTGCGCTTCCCGGTGTGGTCGCGCAACCGCAATGATTACGACCTGGCACTTTATGTTGCCAACTGGCCCGCACCGCGCTCCCTGCACTGGCAGTCACTGCTGGTGGCGCGCGCGATTGAGAACCAGGCGTACGTGGTGGGCTGTAACCGCGTGGGAACCGACGGCAACGGGCATCACTACCGCGGCGACAGCCGGGTGGTGAATCCGCAGGGCGAGATCATTGCCACCGCCGAGCCGCATCAGGCGACGCGCATTGATGCGGAGCTGTCGCTGACGGCGCTGCAGGAGTATCGCGAGAAGTTTCCGGCGTGGCAGGATGCGGATCCGTTTAGCATTGAGTGAAAAAAAAGCCGGGTGGCGGCTACGCCTTACCCGGCCTACCAATGTTGCTCGCTTCTTTTAACTCACCAGCGCCTGCCCGTCTTTGCGGCTTTCCGTCGCGGCCACGTAGTGGCCTTCCGGCAGGCGGTAAATCACCTGCGCACCGCCGAAGTTGTAATCCTGAAGCGGATCTTCCACCACGATCTGATGCCCCCGCTCGCGCAGCGCGGCGATGGTATTGCGATCGAAGGTCGATTCAACGATCACCTCCCTGCCCTGCACCACGCGCCAGCGCGGGGCATCAATTGCCGCCTGTGGGTTTTGCCCGTGCAGCATAATGCGCAGCGCCATCTGCATGTGCCCCTGCGCCTGCATCGGCCCGCCCATCACGCCGAAGGACATCAGCGGCTGGCCGTTGCCGTCCATCGCAAAGCCCGGAATGATGGTGTGGAACGGTCGCTTGCTGCCCGCCAGCGCGTTCGGGTGATTGGGATCCAGCACAAACCCGCATCCCCGGTTTTGCAGGCTGATCCCGGTATCCGGCACCACAATGCCTGAACCGAAGCCCATGTAGTTGGACTGAATAAACGACACCATCATCCCGCTGGCGTCGGCGGTGCTGATGTAGACCGTGCCGCTCTGGGTCGGGGAACCATAGACAAAATCAGAGGCGTGCTCGTGATTGATAAGCGCCGCGCGCGACTTCAGATAATGGTCGCTCAGCAGCTCTTTCGCCGCGAACGCCATATGGTCTTCATCCGCCACGTAGCGGTCGAGATCCGCCAGCGCCAGCTTCATCGCCTCAATGGACAGGTGCAGGGACTGCACGGAATCCGGATGATGCTGCTCAATGCCGCACTGCTCCAGAATGCCGAGCGCAATCAGCGTGGCGATCCCCTGGCCATTTGGCGGCAATTCCTGCACCGAACCGCCCGCGAAGTCGCGCGACAGCAGCTCTACCCAGTCCACGCGATGGTTTGCCAGATCTTCAGCCGTCAGGTGTGCGCCGTGTTCTTTGGCGAAAGCGGCAATTTTCTGCGCCAGCTCGCCGCGGTAAAAGGCTTCACCGCTGGTGCGGGCAATCAGCTCCAGCGAGTTCGCCTGCGCCGGGTTACGGAAGATTTCCCCCACGCGCGGGGCGCGGCCTTCCGGCGCGAAACAGGCGCTAAAACCCGGCTGATCTTTCAGCTTGCTATAGCCGCGCTGCCAGAGATGGCCAATCAGCGGGGAGACAGGGAAACCGTTGCGCGCGTAGTCAATAGCAGGCTGCGCCAGCGTGGTCAGCGGCAGCGTGCCGAAGCGTTCCGCCAGCGCCACCCAGCCGGATACCGCGCCCGGCACGGTCACCGCGTCCCAGCCAATTTCCGGCACCGCGGTTTTTCCGGCAAACAGATCCGCATGCCAGCTCGCAGGCGAACGACCGGACGCGTTCAGGCCGTGCAGCTTTTCACCGTCCCAGACGATGGCAAAGGCGTCGCTGCCGATCCCGTTGCCGGTCGGCTCAACCACCGTCAGCGCCATCGCGGCGGCAATGGCCGCATCAACGGCGTTGCCGCCCAGCTGCAGCATTTTCATTCCCGCCTGTGCCGCCAGCGGCTGCGACGTGGCGACGGCGTTACGGCCCATCATTGGCGGGCGGCGTGAAGCGTAACCGGACGTAAAATCAAGCGCTTTGGTCATCATGACTCCTTAGTCGTGGCGCGGATCGAGCGCATCGCGCAGCCCGTCGCCGAGTAAATTAAAGCCCTGCACGGCGAGGAAAATCGCCACGCCGGGGAAAACGGACATCCACGGCGCCTGCTCCAGAAACCCTTTCGCGGTGTTGAGCATGGAGCCCCATGACGGATTGGGCGGCTGCTGCCCCAGCCCTAAAAACGACAGGCTGGCTTCGGCGATAATCGCTGAGGCAATCGCCAGCGTGGCCTGCACGAGGATCGGCGACATCACGTTCGGCAGGACGTATTTGACGATAATCCAGCGATCCGGCAGACCAATCGCCCGCGCGCCGTCGATATACTCTTCGTTGCGAATAGCGATCACCTGACCGCGCGTCAGGCGGGCGAAGATCGGCATCGCCGAAAGACCGATGGCAATCATCGCGTTGGTCAGGCTCGGGCCCAAAAATGCCCCCAGCGCGATCGCCATGATCAGGAATGGACAGGCCAGCAGCGCCTCGATAAACCGCGAGATCACTCCGTCCCACATCTTCTGGAAGTAACCCGCCACCAGACCCAGCGGCACGCCGATGACCACCGCGATAACGACCGACATACAGCCCGCCATCAGCGAGGTGCGAGCACCCCAGATTATGCGGGATAAAATGTCGCGCCCCAGCTCGTCGGTGCCGAACCAGTACATCGCCGACGGCGCTTTGCGCACTGCCAGGAAGTTGGCTTTGACCGGGTCGAACGGGGCGATCCACGGCGCCAGCAGCGCCACCAGCACAAAGAATCCCACCACCACCGCGCCAATCACCGCGCTTTTGTTGGCGAGGAATTTCTTCAGCGCCCGGTTTTGCGCGCGCGGCAGCGCGGGCGTAACGGTTTGCGTCGTCAGTTCCGCCATGGTTAACCTCGCATTTTCGGGTTGATAAGGACGTAAAGCACGTCGGCCAGCAGGTTCAGCATCAGGAAGCCGATCGCCACGATCAGCACCACGCCCTGCACCACCGCGTAGTCACGGTTAAATACCGAGTCGACGATCATCTTGCCGAAGCCCGGAATGGTGAAGACCTGCTCGGTCAGCACCGCGCCGCCCAGCAGCTCGCCGAACAGCAGCGTAGTGAGGGTGATGACCGGCACCAGCGCGTTGCGAAACGCGTGCTTTAGGATCACCGCCTTCGGCAGCAGCCCTTTCGCCCGCGCGGTGCGGATGTAATCCGCTTTCAGCACGGCAATCATCGAGGCGCGGGTGTGGCGCATCAGCGTCGCCGCGAGGCCGGTTCCGAGCACGGACGCGGGCAGCAGCAGCGTTCGCAGGTTCTGAAGCGGATCTTCACTGAACGGCACGTAGCCGGATGCGGGCAGCCACTGCAGGTTCACCGAAAAGACCAGTATCAGCAGGATCCCCAGCCAGAAGTGCGGGATCGAGATCCCCGAGATCGCCACGAAGTTCGCCCCGTGATCGACCCAGCTGTTTTTGTTCACCGCCGCGAGGATCCCCATGCTGATGCCAAACACCAGCGCGATAATCATCGCCAGCAGGGACAACTCCAGCGTGACCGGCAGCTTGCTGGCGATCAGCTGCGTCACCGGTTCGTGCGTGCGTAAGGAGACGCCCAGATCGCCCTGCAGCGCCCGCGTCAGCCAGTGGAAATACTGCACGGGGATCGGCGCATCGAGGTTCAGCTCCGCACGCAACTGGGCGATGACCGCCGGGTCGCGCTCCTCCCCGGCCATGGCGATCAGCGGGTCGCCGGGCAGCAGCTTTTGCAGTCCGAACACCATCATGCTCACCAGCAGCAGGGTTGGTATAGCCAGCAGCAGACGTTTGCAAATCAGTTCCAGCATGGGTTCTCCTCAGGACCTTTATTTCGCCAGCGTCAAACCCGCTAGACGCACGATGCCGTCCGGGTACGGCTTAAAGCCCTGCACGCTTTTGTTCAGACCGAAAATGCGCGGCTCGAAGTAGAGGTAGGCAATCGGCATGTCGGTTTGCAGCTGCTTCACCACCTTGTCGTACAGCGGCTGGCGTGCGGCCTGATCGGTGCTCTGGCGCGCCTGGGTCAGCCACTCATCGACCTGCGCGTTGCTGTAGCGGCCGTCGTTAAGGGTGCCTTTGCTGTGGATAAAGCCGTAGATGCTGCCGTCCGGATCCGGGCGTCCCGACCAGCCGGAGAAGCTCAGCTGATAGTCGCCGCTCTGCTGTCGATCCAGCAGCGTGGCGAATTCGGTCATCTGCAGGTTCAGGTTAAATCCGGCCTCGGCGACCATCGCCTGCAGCACCTGGCCCACCTGCTGTGAGGTTGGGTTGTTCGGCACCAGCAGGTTGACGGTGAGCGGCGCGGTGACGCCTGCCGCTTTCAGCAGCGCTTTAGCCTTGTCGACGTCACGCGGCGGGACTGGCAGATTGACGTGATACGGGCTGACCGGGGAAAACGCCTGGTTTGCCGGGGTGTAAAGCCCTTCGAAGACCACCTGGTTCAACGCATCGCGGTCGATGGCCTGTGAAAACGCCTCGCGCACGCGGGCGTCCTTGAACGGATCGTTGGCCGGCACCTTGCCGTTGTTGATGTTGAAGGTGATGCCCTGATAGCCCAGGCCCGTCACCTTCGCCAGCGCCAGCTTGCTGTCGGCTTCGACGGTTTTAACGTCGCTTGCGGCGATGCCTTCGGTCAGGTCAAGATCGCCCGCGCGCAGGTTCGCGAGGCGCACGGAGGCATCCGGGATCGGCAGATAGATGATTTTGTCGAAGTGGTAGGCGCCTTTGTTCCAGTAGTTGTCGAAGCGGGTCAGCACGATGCGGTCCTGGGACACGCGGCTGTCGAATTTATACGGGCCGGAGCAGACCGGGTGGGCGGCAAAATCAGGCTTTTTGGCCGCCTCGGGGGCCATCATCGCGCCCGCGCGGTCGGTGAGCTGCATCAGCAGCGCGGCATCGGGGGTCTTCAGGTGCAGCGCAATCTGCATCGGGCCGGTGACCTCGACCGATTCAACGGAAGAGAGCTCGCTTTTACGCAGAGAGCCTTTTAAGGTCAGGGCGCGGTCGAGGTTGTATTTTGCGGCGGCGGCATCGAATTTCTCACCGTCGTGGAAGGTGACGCCTTCGCGCAGATTGAGCGTCAGGGTTTTACCGTCGTCACTCCACGCCCAGTCTTTAGCCAGGCCGGGGACGACCTTCAGATTTTCATCCACGTCCACCAGCCTGTCGCACAGGGAGGCAAAGACGAAGCGGCCATAGTAGGTGCGCGCCAGATGCGGGTCGAGCATGTCCGGGTCAGCGCCCAGGCCGATCCGCAGCACGCTTTCAGAATGGGCGGGCAGCGCCGCGCCAAGCAACATAACACTTCCCAGTACGGTCAAAAGAGAATTACGCATTGTCATTATCATGAGTTCCTTGAAGGAAGGGACGAGTGGGTGGCCGCGTGTTCAAACAGCGCGCGGCGGCGCAGAAAGGCGGCGGATGGCGGTGCGATCTGAATAATGCTGCGATCGCGGTTGATCTCCTGCCAGCGATGACAGGCAACCTGACGTCCACCGTCGAGCACCTGATTGATCGGCTCAACCTGGCGGCATTCATCGGTAACGTACGGGCAGCGGGTGTGGAAACGGCAGCCGGACGGCGGGCTGGCCGGGTTGGGCAGATCCCCCTGCAGCAGCGGCGCGTCGCGTTCAACGCCCGGTTGCATCTGCGGTGCCGAGGCGATCAATGCCTGCGTATAGGGGTGCAGCGGCGCGTCAAAAATCTCGTCGACGGTGGCAAGCTCGACGATTTGCCCGAGATACATGACCGCCACGCGGTCGCTCATATGGCGGATCACCGCCAGGCCGTGGGCGACAATCACCATCGTCAGCCCCAGCTGGTGCTTCAGGCTTTCCAGCAGGTTGACCACCTGTGCCTGAACGGAGACGTCCAGCGCGGACACCGGCTCATCGCCCAGCAGCAGCTTCGGTCCCGAGGCCAGCGCGCGCGCAATGCCGATACGCTGGCGCTGCCCGCCGGAAAACTCGTGCGGATAGCGCCCGGCCCAGGCGGCAGGCAGGCCAACGGTTTTGAGCAGCTCGGCAACGCGGTACTGGCGATCCGCTTTTTTCATGTTCTGATGCAGCCACAGCGGCTCCCCGACGATCTGCTCCACCGTCATGCGCGGGTTGAGCGAGGCGAAGGGATCCTGGAAGATAATCTGCAGCTCGCGCCGGAGCTGGTTCAGGCGGGCACCGGAGGCGTCGGTGATCTCTTCCCCCTGGTAAAACACGCGCCCTTCGCTGGCGGCCAGCAGGCGCAACAGCAGACGACCGAGGGTAGATTTCCCGGAGCCGGACTCGCCGACGATCGCCAGCGTTTCGCCCGGCATCACGGCAAGCGAAACGCGATCGACCGCGGTGACAAACCGTGCCGGGGTAAAGAGTTTTTTGGGGCCGGGGAAAAGCTTGCTGAGGTCACGGGCTTCAAGAATGGGCGTGGTCATGCGATTTCTCCCAGGGCAATGTGCTGTTCGAGCGGCACGCGGAAGCAGGCGACCTGATGGCCCGCGCCGAGCGCGGTGAGCTGCGGTTTTTCAGCATGGCAGCGCGACTGCGCAAACGGACAGCGGGTAGCAAAACGGCAGCCTTTCGGCATGGATTCCGGGAGCGGGACCGATCCGGGAATGGTGGAGAGCTGGCCCTTGCGTGCCCCAAGTGAAGGAATCGAGCCCATCAGGCCGATGGTGTACGGATGCTGCGGGTCGGCAAAGATGGCCTCCACGCTCCCCTGCTCCACCACCTGTCCGGCATACATCACCGCTACCTGCTGGGCGACTTCTGCTACGACGCCTAAATCGTGGGTGATCATCAGCACCGCCGTGCCGGTTTCCTCTTTTAAGGCGTTGAGCAAGGCGAGGATTTGCGCCTGGATGGTGACGTCGAGCGCAGTGGTGGGCTCGTCGGCAATCAGCAGTTTGGGATGGTTAATCAGCGCCATCGCAATCATCACCCGCTGGCGCATGCCGCCGGAAAGCTGGTGGGGATATGCTTTCAGGCGCATCTCTGCCGCCGGGATCTGTACCTTCTCGAGGATCTGCAGCGCGACCTTCATCGCCTCTGCGCGCGAGACGTTCTGGTGCCGCATAACCGCTTCGCTAAGCTGATCCCCCAGCGTAAACGCCGGATTGAGCGAGGTCATCGGCTCCTGGAAAATCATCGCCAGCTCGCTGCCGCGCAGGTCGGCATATTCCCGCGGTGAGAGCTTTCGCAGATCGTGGCGGCGAAACTGCATCTCGCCGCTGACAATCTGCGCGCTGGCGGGCAGTAACCCCATCAGCGCCAGTGAGGTGATACTTTTCCCGCAGCCGGACTCTCCCACCAGCGCCAGCGTTTCGCCCGCCCTGACGGTCAGCGAGATACCATCAAGCACGCTAGCCGGCGAGCCAGCAAACGTAACGTTGAGGTTTTGCACCCGCAATACGGGCGTGGCGTCCTTAAAGGGTATTGTCGTCATGGCGTGAAGTCGTCCTCAAGGTGGATCGCCTGAATCAGGGCGGTTTGCAGGCTGAGCAGGTGTTCGCGCATGGCGGCCGCGGCTTCATTAGGCTGGCGATGGATAATCGCAGACATGATCTTATGGTGGTGGTCGTTATAGCTGTCGACACGTTCGGGCGTGCGGGCTAATTCGCGCAGATGCTGCCAGCCCGGTTCGCGCCGAACGGCATCAATGGCATCAAACAGGCCGAGCATCAGACGGTTGCCCGCCGCCTCGGCAATTGCCCGGTGAAAGGCGCTGTCCCAGAGTTCGTTGAGATCGCGGTCATCCGGGCTGACCTTGTCGATGCGTTCCAGCATGCGCTGCATGAGCGCGAGGTTTTCCCTGGTGGCACGCAGTGCCGCAAGCCGGGCTAAGCCGGGTTCGAGCTGTAGACGAGCTTCCATCACTTCCAGAAGGTTGGTCTGCTGAACCAATCCCTGAAGGGCCAGCGGTTCAACAGGTGCCGCCGGGCCAATAAAGGTCCCTTTGCCCTGCTTACGCCAGATGCGCCCCTCTTCTTCCAGCACGTCCAGCGCACGACGCACTTCGCGTCGTCCTACGCCGAGAGTGTCCGACAGCTCACGTTCCGTGGGCAGCGGTATGCCTGGTGTTGACTCATGCTGGTTGATAAGCCCGCGCAGCTGCTCAAGCGCGGTGCTGGAATTTGCCAGAAACCGTGACGGTTTTTCCATATTGGTTCGCTCGCTTTCATCATTGCTTTATTTTTATTAACGATAAGTTATTGATATGGAATGAAGCTTATCGTGCTAATGATTAAGCAATAACCAAACCAATACTTAATTGGTTCGGCATATTTTTGGAAAGCAGGAGTTAACCAAATGATTCTGCGTGAATTATTTTTACAGAAAGAAACATTCTGAACGAGGTGCGAGGAGAGGATCGATGGAGAAACGCACAACCATAGTGCAAATAATGCACTACACCTGTGCAATTGTTAATAAATTGCACCATTCATATTAACTTTATGTTAACAATAAGTGAGAGGATGAGATTACAGAAGGCTGAAACGACGAAGGCCTGAATCATTTCTGATTCAGGCCTTCTGAATAGTGGCGGAACGGACGGGACTCGAACCCGCGACCCCCTGCGTGACAGGCAGGTATTCTAACCGACTGAACTACCGCTCCACTGTTCCCGTTTGGGGAACGAGGCGCATATTACGGTGCGCCTCCGATCTCGTCAACGCTTTTTCTCACGTTTTGAATCGTTTGCTGCAAAAATCGCCCAAACGATGATTTTACAGGCATTCAGGCGTTTTTTCAGGCGCGCCACATACAGCTGCCGCCCTTCTTCTGTACCAGATCAAGCCGGGATTCGTGGTTAAGAAGCTCTTCATCACTGGCTAAAACAACCCGCAAGCGACTGGCCTGACGAACAACACGCTGGATGCCGGCTTCGCCTTGCGTCTGCTGGGATTCATTTTCCATACTGAACTTCATTGACGTCTGCCCGCCGGTCATCGTCAGATAAACATCGGCCAGGATCTGGGCATCGAGCAACGCCCCGTGGAGCGTTCGCTTGGTGTTGTCTATCTCGTAGCGCGAGCAGAGTGCATCCAGGCTGTTACGCTTGCCAGGGAACATCTTCCTTGCCAGCGCCAGGCTGTCCGTCACCTTACAGAAGGTGTTCGTCTTCGGAATATCACGATTAAGCTTGCTGAATTCATAATCCATAAAGCCGATATCGAACGATGCGTTATGGATGACAAGCTCGGCGCCCTTGATATATTCCAGGAACTCGTCAGCGACATCCGCAAAAGTCGGCTTATCCAGCAAGAACTCATCGGCAATACCGTGAACGCCGAACGCTTCAGGATCCACCAGCCGATCGGGTTTGAGGTAGACGTGGAAGTTGTTCCCCGTAAGACGACGGTTCACCACTTCAACGGCGCCGATCTCGATGATCTTATGCCCTTCGTAGTGCGCGCCGATCTGGTTCATACCGGTGGTTTCGGTATCGAGGACAATCTGGCGAGTAATTGCAGTGCTCATAGCGGTCATTTATGTCAGACTTATCGTTTAACTGAACGTTTCGAATACAGGAAGTCTACCAGAGATGCGTAAACAGGTAGAAATTTTCACCGATGGATCTTGTCTCGGTAACCCAGGGCCCGGCGGCTACGGCGCGATTATGCGCTATCGCCAGCACGAAAAAACCTTTAGCGAAGGCTATTTTCTGACCACCAACAACCGGATGGAGTTGATGGCGGCCATCGTGGCGCTGGAGGCGTTAAAAGAACATTGTGACGTGGTGTTAAGCACCGACAGTCAGTACGTGCGTCAGGGGATCACCCAGTGGATCCATAACTGGAAAAAACGCGGCTGGAAAACCGCCGATAAGAAGCCGGTCAAGAACGTCGATCTCTGGAAACGTCTTGATGCTGCGCTGGGCCAGCACCAGATTAAGTGGGAGTGGGTTAAAGGCCACGCTGGCCACCCGGAAAACGAACGCTGCGACGAACTGGCGCGTGCTGCGGCATCCAATCCCGCACATGAAGATGCGGGCTATCAGCCCGACGCCTAATCGGTTTTTTTGTACTGCCGCGTGGCGCCGACGGTCTGGCGAATGGGCGTTTTCGACTTGCTCTGCTTCATAGGGTTAAGCGTAAGGGGAATAGTTCGCTTACGCGCAACGATAAACTGCAAACAGCCCAATGCGGGGAGATGGGTGCTCAGTACCACGCCCCCCTGCCGCGCCCAGGGCAGCACCTGAAAACCTCCGTAGCAGAGCACCTCAAAGTTCAGCAGCGAAAGCCAGTCGAGCTGGCGCATCATGGTGAACATCCGGCTGTTGTAAGGTGGAGTCCGGCGCAGCACCGGTACTAGCTTACGCAGGCCCATCAGGCTTAGCGGATTGAATCCGCTAAGTACCAGCCAGCCGTCATCAATCAACACGCGATCGGCTTCGCGAAGCAGACGATGCGGATCGCTGCACCAGGGTAGCGTATGTGCGAGCAAACACGCATCGACGGATTTTTCCGCAAACGGCAGATGCAGCGGGTCTGCCTTCACCTGAACCGGCGATCCGCCGAGAGAGACGTTAACCTGATGCGAGATAGCGCAGCTTTCGGTATTGATTTCCGCGCTGAGATTGCCAATCTTAAGCAGGTGAAAGCCATACATTTTCGCGAGCCAGGGCTTCAGCTGCTGTTCTAACGCTTCGCGATAGTATTCACCCCAGGGCAATTCCGCCCAACGTTCCGGTGCTGCGACAGTCTGAGGTATCCTTGCCGGTTTCATCAAAACACCCGCCACGCTCTAAGAGGTAATGTATGAATCTTATCAGTATTCCAGCGTTTCAGGACAATTACATCTGGGTTTTGGTTGACGACGATCGCCGATGCGTCATTGTCGATCCCGGAGAATCCGCCCCTGTACTGCACGCCATAAAAGAGAACGGCTGGAAGCCAGAAGCCGTTTTGTTGACGCATCATCATAACGATCACACTGGCGGCGTGCCTGAACTGCGCGCCCATTTTCCGCATCTTGTGGTTTACGGACCGGCAGAAGCACAAGATAAGGGAATCACGCATGTAGTCGAAGAAGGCGAAAATATCCTCATACGCGAGTGGGAGTTTTCCGTATTTGCTACACCGGGTCACACTTTGGGACATCTGTGTTTCTACAGTAAGCCTTATCTTTTTTGCGGCGATACGCTGTTCTCCGGAGGCTGCGGAAGACTATTTGAAGGTACGCCAGCTCAAATGTATCAGTCTTTACAAAAGATTAACGCGCTACCCGATGAGACGTTCGTTTGTTGCGCCCATGAGTATACATTAGGAAATATGAAGTTTGCCGTGAGCCTCTTACCCGAGGATCGAGCGATTCAGGATTATTATCACAAAGTGAAGGGGTTACGTGCAAAAAACCAAAAAACACTCCCCGTAATTCTGAAAAACGAGCGCCAAATTAATTTATTTTTACGAACAGATGATATTGATTTAATTAATAAAATTAACCAAGAAACAAATTTGCAACAACCAGAACAACGATTTGCATGGTTAAGGTCAAAGAAAGATAACTTCAGATAATTGCGGGTTGCCTTTTCAAAATTTCGCCGTTATCATCGCTCGTCTTTTAAGCAACTATTGACACACACATGAAGGCAAAAGCGATATTACTCGCCTCTGTCCTGCTTGTAGGTTGCCAGTCGCAAAACGGCAGCAACGTACAACAGCACGCACAGAGCCTTTCTGCGGCTGGTCAAGGGGAAGCAGGGAAGTTTGCAAGTTCGGCGCGCTGGATGGACGATGGAACATCTTACGCGCAGGATCAAGACTTGTGGACCTCTATTGGCGACGAGCTAAAGATGGGAATTCCGGAAAATCCCCGGATTCGCGAACAGAAACAGAAGTATTTAAGTAATAAGAGCTATCTCCACGATGTAACGTTACGGGCAGAGCCGTATATGTACTGGATAGCCGGGCAAGTTAAGAAACGTAACATGCCTATGGAGCTGGTACTCCTACCCATAGTGGAGAGCGCTTTTGACCCACACGCGACGTCTGGCGCCAATGCCGCAGGCATTTGGCAGATCATTCCGAGCACCGGGCGAAACTATGGTCTGAAACAGACCCGCAACTATGATGCGCGTCGCGATGTTGTCGCTTCAACGACAGCCGCTCTCGACATGATGCAACGTCTGAACAAGATGTTTGATGGCGACTGGCTGTTAACGGTCGCAGCGTATAATAGTGGCGAAGGTCGTGTACTGAAGGCAATGAAAGCGAATAAAGCACGGGGTAAATCCACCGATTTTTGGTCGCTCTCACTGCCACAGGAAACAAAGATTTACGTACCGAAAATGCTGGCATTGAGCGATATTCTCAAGAACAGCAAGCGTTACGGTGTACAACTGCCAACACCAGACGAAAGTCGTGCACTGGCGCGTGTTCGCCTCAGCAATCCGGTTGATATTCAACAAGTTGCTGATATGACGGGTATGTCGGTAAGTAAATTGAAAACCTTTAATGCAGGCGTTAAAGGCTCGACGCTGGGGGCAAGCGGCCCGCAGTATGTGATGGTTCCGCAGAAACATGCGGCGCAGTTACGTGAGTCTTTAGCATCGGGTGAAATTGCCGCCGTTCAGTCAACGCTGATCGCCGATGCTTCATCCGTTAGCAGCCGCAGCTATAAGGTGCGTTCAGGGGATACCCTTTCAGGCATTGCCTCACGTCTTGGCGTGACGGCGAAAGATCTGCAGCAGTGGAATAATCTGCGCAGCTCTGGGCTGAAGGTGGGTCAGACACTGACGGTGGGTGCAGGTAGCAGCGCACAGCGTCTCGCCAGCAACAGCGATAGCATTACCTATCGCGTGCGCAAGGGCGATTCACTGTCCAGTATCGCAAAACGACACGGCGTAAACATCAAGGATGTGATGCGCTGGAACAATGATACTGACAATCTGAAACCAGGCGACCAGTTGACGCTGTTTGTGAAGAACAGCGCTACGCCAGACTCCTGATAACACGATCGAAAGATAAAAAGGCACCGATTCCCCTCGGTGCCTTTTTTGTTTATCCCGCTTTTTGCGCTTCGGCCATGATGGTATCGCTGGTAAACGATCCATCTTCCTGCAGTTCAAAGTACGCTTTTACCTCCGCGGACGCACTCTCCTGATAGAGCCTGATCGCCAGGCTTAATGCTTCCGGGGTGCGCATACGCGCGATCCAGGAGCTGAACTCCAGCGGTAAGCGGTCTGTAATCAACGCGCGCGCGATCAGCCCCGCTTCAGTGATAAGCGACAACCACTCTCCGCTGGCGTAGTTTTGCACATGCGAGGTATCGCGCAGCGCTTCGACCGTCTGCAGCCAGATATTGCGCACCGGGTGTCCGGGAGACATCACATCCATAATGATGAAGGTGCCGCCCGGCTTCAGAACACGTTTGACCTCGCGCAATGCCTGGCCGACATCGTGCCAGTGGTGCGCGGAGTAACGGCTGATAACCACCTCAAACGACTCATCATCGAACGGTAAGGATTCGGCATAGCCCTGTTGCGTATCGATGTTGTCCAGTCCCTTCGCTTTCGCCGCACCGGCAACAACGTCCAGCATCTGGCTGGATAAGTCATACGCGGTCACGTGAGCGACCTGCTGCGCAGCCGTAAAGCTGGCATGCCCTGCCCCGCAGCCTAAATCCAGCACGTGCGCCTGTGGGAACGCCGCCAGACGTTCACCGAGACGCACCAGATCGCGGCCAGAAGCATGCACGGCGCTGCTCAGATAGGCACTTGCCTGAGAACCAAACTGTTTTTCTACATTGTCATGATGGGAGCGTGTTGTTGTCATCGTACTGTCCTTTGTGAGTGAAAAATAAAGGGCAGCACCCGCGCAGGCCTGCCCCACGGCAGACCTGACACACCATTATTTATCAGGTTTGCCGGGACTGAATTCGACTAGTAGAGGGTTATGATCCGAGGCGCGCGTCACCAGAACCGAGGCATCGTGCACGCTCAAACCACGATAGAAGACAAAATCGAGAGGGCGACCAAAGGCTTTTTTGCGCTGGTCATCGCTAAAACGAACTTCACGCAGCGACATTTCGCGCGCAAAGCGATACAGCGCATTCATGCGCGGACGGCTCCAGGCATTGAAATCGCCGGCCATAATGATGGGCCCGCTGTGATGGGCAATCTGATCGCCGATCGGAAGTAGCTGCTTACTGTAGACATCCACGCCCAGACTGAAATTTACCGCATGGATATTTACGACCATCAGCATTCGGGTATCCGGCAGCGGATAGACCGTCACCAGCGCCGATTTTGCCAGACGCAGGATAGGTTCACGTTCGCGCAGTGGACAGCAATAAACCGGATGTGCTGCTGAAAGCGTCATCACACCTGAGGGGTGTTGCGGCAGGACAAACGCAGGCACCTGGTCGGCGGCAAGATAGTTCGTGGTGGCAAAGCGTACCAGTTCAGGGGTGGTTTGTGCCTCCTGAAGCAGAACCAGATGGGCATCTTTTCCAAAGTTCTTGAGTACCGATAACCATTCGGCACGCTGCTGCTTAAAGATATTCCACACCAGTACACGGATTTTTTCATCGCTGCTTAACGGCGTGCCGGCGGGTAATGCCTGGCTTATGCTCGCAAATGACCCCGGAGGCAAGATCCTCTCCGCGGGCATTCCGGCAACATAACGCATGGCATAGGTATTTTTTCGCACTTTTGGAAACAGCCTCTGTAACATGAACCAGCCCGGAAAACGGACTGGTTCTAATGTTATAGGGACTTTAGGTCATACTTTCAACGCAATTTCTGAGAAACCGCTTTCCAGTTTTGTAAGCAAGCACTTACTGATGTTAACCCAGCGCGACGCGAGCAGGTTTATCAAGGCGCCCACTCAGGCCAATCAGCAGGAAGGCCACCAGGACAATCACCGCGCCAATCCACGGAGTCTGGGTTAACCCAACATGCGCTACGGTTTGTCCGCCAATGATGGAGCCCAGCGCAATGCCAATATTAAATGCGGCAATGTTTAGACCCGATGCCACATCCACCGCATTTGGCGTATAGAGCTCGGCTTTCTGGACCACGTAAACCTGAAGCCCGGGGACATTACCAAAGGCAAAGATCCCCATGACCAGCACGGTGACCAGCGCGGCGTAGTGTAGCGAAGCCGTGAACTGGAAAATCATCAGCAGAACAACCAGGGCGGCGAAGATGAATTTCAGTGCCGGTACCGCACCATGCTTATCCGCAAGCTTGCCGCCCCAGATATTGCCAATGGCAACGGAAATACCGTATCCCAGCAAAATCCAGCTCACGGCATTGGGTGAGAAGCCCGCCAGGTCCTGCATCATCGGCGCCAGGAAGGTAAAGGCGGTGAATACGCCACCATAGCCCAGCGCAGTTACCGCGTAGATAATCAGCAAACGCGGATGCGTGAGCACCTTCAGCTGATCGCGCAGGCTGGCGCTTGCCCGGCCTGGAATATTCGACGGTACCAGCAGCAGGCTGGCCACCAGGGCGATGACGCCCAGCAAGGAGACGGCCAGAAACGTTTCACGCCAGCCGAAGTGTTGTCCGATAAACGTTCCCAGAGGTACGCCCGTAACGAGTGCGACGGTCAACCCACCAAACATGATCGCAATAGCTGAAGCCGCTTTCTCTTTGGGCACCAGGCTTGTTGCTATGGTGGAACCAATCGAGAAGAAAACGCCGTGTGCAAGGCCGGTCAACAGACGGGCAATCACCAGCGTGGTGTAGTCCGGCGCCTGCCAGGCCAGAACGTTGCCGGCGGTGAACAGCACCATCAGCGCGACTAGCAGCTGCTTACGCGGAAAACGTCCGGTCAGGGCCGTCAGCACTGGCGCACCGACGGCGACGCCCAGGGCGTAGATTGATACCAGCAACCCCGCAGAGGGCAACGAGATCGCAAGCTGGTTAGCAATAGTGGGAACCAGGCCCACGATAACAAATTCGGTCGTGCCAATTGCAAAGGCACTGATCGTCAGGGCAAGTAGCGCCAGTGGCATAAAATACTCCGTATCATCAGGATTAAGATGACAGGCAGTATGCGCCAGTGCTTAAATAACAAAAATGGTCAAAATCTCAATAGAATTTTGCAGGTGGTGCAAAAATGAAAGCAACTTCGGAAGAGCTGACAATCTTTGTCGCCGTCGTTGAAAGCGGCAGCTTTAGCCGCGCGGCCGAACAGCTGGGACAGGCTAATTCGGCCATCAGCCGTTCGGTAAAAAAACTGGAGATGAAGCTTGGAGTGAGTCTGCTCAACCGAACGACGCGGCAGCTGAGCCTGACGGAAGAAGGAGAGCGTTACTTCCGCCGCGTGCAGTCGGTGTTGCAGGAGATGGCTGCAGCGGAGACGGAGATTATGGAGACCCGCAGCACGCCGCGTGGATTGCTGCGCATTGATGCGGCCACGCCGGTGGTGCTTCACTTTCTGATGCCGCTGATCAAACCTTTCCGCGAACGCTATCCGGAGATGACGCTTTCTCTGGTCTCCTCAGAGACGTTTATCAACCTCATCGAGCGGAAAGTGGATGTGGCTATCCGGGCGGGAACACTGACAGATTCAAGCTTGCGCGCCCGCCCTTTGTTTGCCAGCTACCGCAAAATTATCGCATCACCAGAGTATATTGCCGAACATGGTAAACCGGAGACGGTTGAAGAACTGAAGCAGCACCTGTGCCTGGGCTTTACGGAGCCGGTGTCGCTGAACACCTGGCCTGTTGCCTGCCATGATGGTCAACTTTATGAAATTACCTGCGGATTATCGTCTAACAGCGGAGAGACGCTCAAACAGCTGTGCCTGGAAGGGAACGGGATCGCCTGTTTATCAGACTATATGATTGATAAGGAGATAGCGCGGGGTGAACTGGTGGAGCTGATGGCCGACAAACGTCTGCCGGTCGAAATGCCCTTTAGCGCAGTGTATTACAGTGACAGAGCGGTAAGCACGCGCATTCGCGCCTTTATTGACTTCCTGAGTGAACATATAAAAACAGCTCCAGGAGGAGCTGTGTGAGGGTTCAGGTTACAGAGGGTGGGTCGAACTTAATCCCAGTCAGGAGCTAAACCTTCCGGGCTTACCAGGCGATCGTTACACTCCAGTGCTGCGATCGCTTTTTTATCGTCAGCATCCAGATGAAGATTCGCTGCTAACAGGTTGCTGGCCAGGTTTTCACGCTTAGTTGATGATGGGATCACTGTATAACCTTCACCCATTGCCCATGCCAGAATCACCTGCGCAGCAGTGGCGTTATGTTTCTCTGCGATACGTCTAATCACTTCATCTTTCAGCGCTTTACCGTAGGCCAGCGTCATGTATGAAGTGATGTGGATCCCGTGCTGTTTTGCCCAGTCCACGACTTTGCGGTTTTGCAGGTATGGAGACAGCTCAATCTGGTTGGTCGCAATATTTTCTGCGCCAACAGCGGCAATGGCTTTTTCCATCAGCGGAATGGTGAAGTTGGAGATCCCAATTTCGCGGGTTAAGCCCTGTTTTTTCGCTTCCAGCAGCGCCTGCATGAATTCTTCTACTGAGACGGCATCATTCGGTGATGGCCAGTGGATCAGCGTCAGATCTACGTAGTCAGTACGCAGTTTTTTCAGGCTCTCTTTCAGGCTAGGGATCAGCTTATCTTTGCTGAGATTCTCAATCCAGATTTTCGTGGTGATATACAGTTCATTACGCGGCACACCACTCTCTTCGAGAGCTTGTCCAACGGCAGCTTCATTTTCATAGATCTGTGCCGTATCAACTGCACGATAACCCAGTTCGAGTGCGGTTTTAACCGATGCGATAACAACGTCGTCTTTCAGGCGGAAAGTGCCAAGACCAAATGCAGGGAGAGTCATACTATTCCTCAATCATTATGTTCGTAAACTGAGGAAGATTATCGCTGGCGTTGTTATAGAGAAAAAGAGCGCAAAACGCAGAGGATTTTTGCTAATTTCGCAATAATTAAACGTCAGACAAGAAAAAAGCCCTGAGCGTGAGCTCAGGGCTTTTAATAAGTGGCGGAACGGACGGGACTCGAACCCGCGACCCCCTGCGTGACAGGCAGGTATTCTAACCGACTGAACTACCGCTCCACCGAAGACTGCTGTAACCGCCGGATTTATGCACCGGCTTACTACTTAATTTGATGCCTGGCAGTTCCCTACTCTCACATGGGGAGACCCCACACTACCATCGGCGCTACGGCGTTTCACTTCTGAGTTCGGCATGGGGTCAGGNTTGATGCCTGGCAGTTCCCTACTCTCACATGGGGAGACCCCACACTACCATCGGCGCTACGGCGTTTCACTTCTGAGTTCGGCATGGGGTCAGGTGGGACCACCGCGCTAAAGCCGCCAGGCAAATTCTGTTAATCTGTATCAAAGCTGAAATTTGATTGTGTCGTCTCTTCGCCGAAACAGCTTCGGCGTTGTAAGGTTAAGCCTCACGGTTCATTAGTATCGGTTAGCTCAACGCATCGCTGCGCTTACACACCCGACCT